>CAVSMH010000016.1:0-72274 GCA_963728965.1 Bryobacterales bacterium | reverse complement strand
TTCCGATCACCATCACGGTGCCGCCGTTCGAACGTCCGTACTCGGGGGAGTACGCGTTGATATTCAGCTTGAACTCCTCCATGCCGTCAATGATGGTCAGTAGACCACCTGTCCCGGCTCGGGTTGCAAGACGCTGATTCCGTCATAAATATACTCATTGGTGCGCGGGCGGCTGCCGTTGATGCGGGGAAGGAACTGCCCGTTCGGCAGCGCCACGCCCGGAGAGAGTGTCACCAGGGGAATAAAGTTCCGCCCGTCGAGCGGCAGGGTCGCGATCTTCGTCTGGTCGACGTTGAGGCTCACTTCCGCGCTGGCCGTCTGCAGGCCCGGCCCGGCCGCGCGGACTTCCACGGACTGGGAGGGTTGTCCGACCTGGAGTTTCACATCGAGCGCGGTCCGATCGCCCAGGCGAAGGACGATTCCCGAGCGGCGGTACGCCTGGAACCCCGGCAGTTCGATTCTGAGAACGTACTTGCCGGCAGGGAGGCCCAGGAGGTGATATTCACCGCGGAGGTCCGACAAGGAGGATAGCGGGCCACGGTGGCCTGGTCCTCGGCCTCTACTTTGGCACCGGGAACCGCCAGGCCGGACTGGTCTTTGACTGTGCCGAAAAGTTCCGCGCGGCCTGCCTGTCCGTAAGCGAGCGTCGCCGCGAAAATCAGCCCTGTCAAAGGGATCGCCGGTTTTGCGGTCAGATAGCGCATGTTGCCCAAAGACGACCGTGTCCTGCCAGCATAACAAAACCCGATGTCATTTATTCAAGACATGCAATTGTTAACAGAACACTAGAGTTCGAACCCGCTTCGGGCGAGCCCTTTTCGGAAAGCCGGAGAGGCCGTGAGGGGTCGCCCGCTTGGCGGGCGCGGCGGCGGCAGCTATACTTGAGCCAGAACGATGAGCCGGCTGGCGCGCCGTTTCTCCTATCTCGTGATGGCGATCGCGGCAACGCTGCTGATCGGTACGCTGGGGTTCACATTCATCGCGCATTACCCGCCGTTCGACGCGTTTTACATGACGCTGACCACGATGACCACCGTGGGGTACGGCGAAATCCACCCCATGACGCGGGGGGCGCGGATCTTTAATTCGTTCCTGATCTTCTTCGGGGTCACCACGATTTTCATCGCGATCGGCGCCATGACCCAGACCATCATCGAGATGGAGTTAGGCGACGCGAGCGGCAGGCGGCGGAACAAACGCATGATCGATCAACCAAACCACTACATCATTTGCGGGTACGGGCGCGTGGGGCGGGGCGCGGCCGAGGAACTGCAACATGCAGGCGCGCCGTTTGTGGTGGTGGACAACGCGCCGGAGCGGGTGGAAGGGGCTTTCGGCGGGAATGCTGGCGGCGGTGGCGGATGCCACGCGCGACGAGACGCTGCATCAGGTGGGGATCGAGCGCGCGCTGGGGCTGGTGGCCGCGCTGGCGACGGACGCCGACAACCTGTTCGTGCTGCTATCGGCGAAGGGACTGAATCGCGGATCTACGTGGCCGTGCGGGCGGCCGAGGAAGGGGCCGAGGAGAAGATGCGGCGGGCCGGGGCGGACGCGGTGTTTCGCCCTATTCCATCACCGGGCACCGCCTGGCCCAGTCGCTGCTGCGGCCGCACGTGGTGCATTTCCTCGACTTCACCACCAACGACATCGGAATGGATGTGGCCATCGAGCAGGTCCGCGTGGCGGAGACCAGCGCAATGGTCTCGAAGACCATCCGTGATATGCAGCTGGGCCGCGATTTCGGGGTGATCGTGCTGGCCATCCGCAGCGTGACGGCCACATGATGTTCAATCCGCCGGCGGATACGGCCGTCGAAGGTGGAGACTACCTGATCGTGATGGGACGTCAGGAAAACCTGATGACGCTCGAAGGCTTGCTGGCGGCGGCGCGCACCTCGCGCCGGTGAGGAAGCAAGCACCGGCGGCAATGGGCCGCCGGTGCCGGAAGTTACTTCCCAGTCATGTCCTTGGCGGTTTTTTCTGCCAGTTGCAGGTGCTGCTGCAAGGTGGAGAGCGTGTTTCCCGCGAACGTTTTCAATTGGGGATTGGTGCCGTGGTTGGCTTCGCGCTGGAATTCAGCCACGTCGGCGCGGTGGTCGCTCACCATGTCCTTCATGTAAGCTTTGTCGAAACTGGCACCGTTCAGCTTGGCAAGGCGGTCGTAAGTGGTCTGGTCCTTGGCGCTGAGGCCGGTGGGAAGGTTGATGTTCTCTTTGGCGGCGATGCTTTTGAGTTCATCGTTGGCCTTGGTATGGTCATCGATCATCCGTTGAGCGAACTGCTTCACTTCGGAACTGGAAGCGTGGTCCTTGGCGAGTTCGCCGAGCTTCACCTCGGCCATGCCGCCCTGCGCGGCTTTGCTGGCGAAAGTGGAGTCACCGGTGAGGCGATTCGCCGACTGTGTGGAATTGGGTACCTTGGTCTGAGCGGCCCCAGTGAAGGCCATCAATCCGAGCGCGAACGCCGGCGCCAGATATTTCCAGTAACCTCTCATATGTGTGTTTCTCCTTTTTCCCAGGCGCGGGCTTGGCGTTTCCTGGGAGGCTTCGCAGACGATGCAGCATCCGGTATACCCTTGTTGGAGATTGCCCAGTTGCCGTAGCTCACTGTATGGAAACTCACGTTATAATGGCCTAAAAGATCTTTTTATAGGGGGAAGCATCTAGATGGGACGAAGCATCCGTGAGCTGGTCGAATCCATTGTGTTCGCGGGGTTGAAGCCCGGGGCGCCCAGCACGGAGTCGAAGCACATGCGCTGGCTGGGTCCGCTGCGGAAGCCGGTGGAGGGGTTTCTCTCCGGCGGGCCGGCACCCTCCGATCCGCTCTACCTGAGTAAACGTACTCCCCGACAAAAGATCCTGTTTGCCCTGAAAGTGGCTGCACCGTTGGTGGTGCTGGGCGGAATGGCACTGTTTGCCTTCCGCAGCAGCGTCGTCCGCCGGAACGAGCCGAAGCTCGATCTGAGTCCGGCGGAAGTGGCCGCGAAGTTCATGCCGGACGTGGACAGAATCAAGATCGTCACAAACCACGATGTGGAGATTTCGTCCGTAGGCGTGGACCCTCGCGGTCCCGCGCTGACCGGGAGCGTGAAGAACAACACCGCCCGGACTCTACGCTCGGTAGAAGTGATTTTCGACGTGACGGACGCCAACGGCTCCAAGCTGGGTGGGGTGAAGGCAGATTTCGAGAGTTTGGCGCCGCATTCGCAATCGGACTTCCGCGTGCCCATTCAGCCGACGAACGCGGCCATCGCCGTGGTGCGGGACATCCAGATTCACTAAGTCCATCGTCGCCAGCCACAGCCTCGGTGTGGTAAAGGGAGGCATCAGAAATGCGGCGCATCAAACAGCGACTGGGGTTGGAGTGAGACCACAACCCATTTCTTGCCTCGCTTCTCCATCTTGCAGGTGAGATGCTCGTGGCGCCGGATGGAAGGGCTGATGCTGTTCTTCTGTTTCAACAGCATCAGCCAGTCGGTCGTCACCGTGCGGATCTGGCTGTCGCCTTCGTTTTCGACCGCATCGATGGCGGTTTGGATATCGGCGGCGCCCACCAGGGCCGTGACGTTGGCGCGCAGGCGCGGAAATCCGGGCAGGGCGGGGTCGATCGCGGAGAGGAACTCGGCCGCATCGCTGGCGGTGAGCGCGGCGGCCATGGTCGCGATCACTTCCCAGGCCTCGTCCGCGATATCGGCGCGGAGTCCCGGGGACAGGGCGAGCAGCAGGAACGCGCGCCGGGTCATGTCAGGTCCGGTAGCTGGCGTTGATGCGGATGTAGTCTTCGGTGAGATCGCAGGTCCAGAAGCGCGCCGCGCCTTTGCCTTTGCCCTGGAGGGCGAAGCGGATCTCGCATGCGGGCGCCGCGAGCTTCTGTTTGAGATCGGGCTCGGAAAACGGCGCTGCGATGCCGTTGCGGCATACCAGGACGTTCTGCATATGGATGGTGGTGCGGCGGGGTTCGAAGGGGACGCCGCGTTGCCGGCGGCGGAGAGGATGCGGCCCCAGTTCGGGTCGGAGCCGGCGATGGCGGTCTTGACGAGGGGTGAATTGGCGATGGCGCGGGCGAGGCGGGCGGCGGCATCGTTCGACGGCGCGCCGGAGATCTGGATGGTGACGAGCTTGCGGGCGCCTTCGCCATCGCGGGCAATGGCCCGGGCGAGGGATTCCATCACGCCGGCAATGGCCTCCTCGACACGCGCGAACTCGGCACGATCGGGCCGCACGCCGGAGGCGCCGTTGGCGAGGAGCAGAACGGTGTCGTTGGTGGAAGTGTCGCCATCAACGGAGATGCGATGATAGCTGCGCTCGACGGAGCGTTTGAGCATGGCGCGCAGGGCGGGGACGGGTATATCGGCATCGCAGAGGACGAAGGCGAGGGTTGTGGCCATGCGCGGCTGGATCATGCCCGAGCCCTTGGTCATGCCGGCGATGCGAATGGAGCCGCGGCGGATCTTGACTTGGGCGGAGGCGGTCTTGGGGACGAGATCGGTGGTGAGGATGGCGTTGGCAACGTCGGCGAAGCGCTCGCCGCTGAGGCCCTGGATGAGGCGCGGGAGGGCGTCGACAATTTTGGAACGGTCGAGTTCCACGCCGATGACTCCGGTGGAGGCGGGAAGGACTTGGGCGACGGGGAGACGCAGGAGGCGGGCAGCGGCCTTGCAGGTGGCGAGCGCGACGGCATCGCCGGTGCGGGTGGCGCAGTTGGCGTTGCCGGCGTTGACGATCACGGCGCCCACGGCGCCTTTCGAGAGCTTGAGGTGGCGGCGGCCGAGGCGCACGGGGGCGGCCTGGACGCGGTTTTCGGTGAAGACGGCGGCGGCATTGGCGGGGAGGCCGCTGACGATCAGAGCGAGGTCGTCCTTCTCGACCTGACGGATGCCGGCGTAGGTGGCCGAATAGGCGTAACCGAGTGGAAGATTCAAGCGGGTGGCTCTCCTAAAATCTCATTGTCAGTTAAACGCTGTCCGTTGGCGAAATCGAGGCCGGAGACGCGTTTGCGGCCTTCCATCTGGACTTCGAGCAACTCCAGCGCCCCGCCGCCGCAGCCGATGGTCGGAGGCCGGAGGCGAACCAGGCGGCCGGGTTCACCGGCAAGGACGGGATCGGCGAGGCGGGTGCGCCACAGGTGGAGCGTGCCGCCGCGGAAGCCGGAGTAGGCGCCCGGCCACGGCTGCAGCCCGCGCACCCGGTTGTGCACGGCTTGGGCCGGGAGCGTCCAATCGATCAGCCCATCCTCTTTCTTCAGCAGGGGCGCGTAGGTGGCCTTGGAGGAGTCCTGCTTTTCGGGCATGATGGTTCCGGCCTGGAGCGCTGCCAGCGTTGCAACGAGCAGCTCGGCGCCCATCACCGCCAGGCGGGCACCCAGCTCGATGGCGGTTTCGTCGGCGCCGATGGCGGTTTCCCGTTTGAGCAGCAGGTCGCCGGTATCGAGCCCGGCGTCGATGCGCATGGTGGTGACGCCAGTGCGGGTTTCGCCGTTGAGAATGGCCCACTGGATCGGCCCGGCGCCGCGATACCTGGGGAGCAGCGAGGCATGGACATTGATGATGCCGAGCGGGGCGAGATCGATCACGTTCTGGGGGATGATCTGGCCGTAGCCGACAATCACCATGGCCTCGGCACCGAGCGAGCGGAGATGCTCGACGGCATCGGAACGGCGGATCCGCTCCGGCTGGTACACGGGGAGACCGAGGCGCAGCGCCGCCTCCTTCACCGGCGGTGGCGCGGGCTGCTGACCGCGGCCGCGCGGACGGTCAGGCTGGGTGACGGCCGCCAACACCCGGTGGCCGGCCTGAACTAGATGTTCCAGGGTAGGGACCGCGAAGACCGGCGTGCCGAGAAAGATGAGGCGCATGGCCGACGGCTCAGGGCCAATCCCCGGCGCGCTGCATTTTCTTGATCTTGCGCTTCATCAGGTCGCGCTTGAGGGCGCTGATGTGCGCGATGTACAGCTTGCCGAAGAGGTGGTCGGTCTCATGGAGAAACGCGCGGGCCAGGAGATCCTCTCCCGTCATTTCGAACCCCTCGCCTTTGATGTTCTGGGCGTGAACGGTGACGCGCTTGCCGCGGCGCACCTGCTCGCGAAAGCCGGGGATGCTGAGGCAGCCCTCCTCGCCCTGCTGTTTGCCCTCCACCTTGACGATTCTGGGATTGATGAGCACCAGCTTGTCCTGAGGGTTCTCGCCATTGGAGACGTCGATCACGGCGATCTTCCTGGACACGCCGATCTGCGGCGCGGCCAACCCCACACCTTTAGCGGCATACATCGATTCGAACATGTCGTCAAGGAACTGGCGCAGTTCCGCAGTATCGAACTCGCGAACCGTTTCGGCTTCCCGTTCCAGCACGGGATCGCCGAACTTCACAATGGGATAGACCATATTTCTAAAAAAGTCTCATCTGCTCCAAATAGCCCTGGTAGTTGCGGGTGGTTTCGGCCAGCGAGTCGCCGCCGAACTTCTCCAGAAAAGCCTGGGCCAGCACGATCGCCACCATGGCTTCGGCAATCACGCCGGCTGCGGGGACGACGCAGACATCGGAGCGTTCGTAGGCGGCGAGGGCGGGCTCGCGAGTGGCGAGATCGACCGATTCCAGCGGCCGGCGCAGGGTGGAAATCGGTTTGAGGAAGCCGCGCGCCAAAATGTCCTGGCCATTGGTAATCCCGCCTTCGAGGCCGCCGGCGCGATTGGCGCCGCGGGTGAATCGCCGGCGCTCGCGCTCATAGTGGATGGTGTCCTGCACGCGGGATCCGAAGCTGGCCGCGCCCTCGGTGGCATAGCCGATTTCGACCCCCTTGACGGCCTGCATGGAGACGATGGCCTGGGCGAGGCGGCCGTCGAGGCGGGAATCCCAGGTGACGTGGGAGCCGAGGCCGGCCGGCACCCCGCGAGCCACGACCTCGAAGAGGCCGCCCACGGTGTCACCGGTGCGATAGGCATCGTCCACCACGGCTTTCATGCGGATTTCGGTTTCGGGATCGGCGCAGCCCAGAAGCACCTCGGCGCGTTCGCTGAGGGCGACCAGTTCGGACCACTCCACAGCTCGTTCGAGGCGCACCGGGCCGACGGCAATCACATGGCTGAGCACGCGGATGTCGAAGCGGCCGAGGAAGGCCTTGGCGAACGCGCCCACGGCCACGCGCGCGGCGGTCTCGCGGGCACTGGCGCGTTCCAAAATGTACCGCGCGTCGTGAAAATTGTACTTGATCATGCCGGCAAGATCGGCGTGTCCCGGACGAGGGCGGGTGACCGGACGGCGCTTGTCCTCACCTCCAGCGACGTCCTCCACGGGAAGGGCTTCGGTCCAGTTGGACCAGTCGCGGTTACGGATGACGATGGCGACAGGCGAGCCGATGGTGTGGGAATGGCGCACACCGGCGACGATTTCGGCGCAATCCGTTTCGATCTTCATCCGGCCGCCGCGTCCATAACCCTGCTGCCGCCGCCACAACTCGCGATTGACGGTTTCCAGGGAAACAGGCACGCCAGCGGGCAGTCCCGTCAGAGTGGCAACGAGGCATTCGCCGTGCGACTCTCCGGCAGTCTCAAATCGCAACATTGAACAAGAAGAACAAGAGTTTTATGGTAGCAAAGTCGAACAATTGGCTGTTTCACAACGTATGAAAGGTTGAGAAGGCAGGCGCGCGAGCGCGCGCCGCCGGAGGTCAACGCGTGCTGAAATTTCTCTTGTTCTGCATACTGCTCATTCTGTGCTGGCCGCTGGCACTGGCCGCGCTGGTGTTATATCCCTTGGTGTGGCTGCTGCTGCTGCCGTTCCGCATCGTCGGCATCGCGGTAGGAGGTGTACTGGAGCTGGTCTGGGCGATCGTCACCCTGCCGGCGCGGTTGCTACGGGGACTGGCCTGAAACGGTGGCGGCGGTCGCATCGGGCCCCCGCCGCCTGACGTTAAACTGCCCGCCGGCCTGTGATGAGCTGGATCAACAGCACGGCGACCGCAATCACCAGCAGGATGTGGATAAACCCGCCCAACGTGTAGGAGGTCACCAAACCCAACAGCCACAGCACCAGCAGAATGACGAAAATGGTCCAAAGCATTTCGTTCTCCTCTCGCTGCGCGCCGCCGATTCAAAACGGTTCGACGGGGCGGCCCGCATGCCGCATGGATATGCAGTTGGGGGGCCAGGGCGCCGCCGGCGGCGGATGCCACTGTGACTTTGGGCACGCGGTCCGGGGCGTGAAGAGAGCCGCGGGTGCGACGGATGGGCTAACCGGGCAGGCGCAACTCGACCGGCTGCGGGTTGCCGGGCTGTTGGAAGGTTCGTGACCCCTGGGTGCGGAACTCGTACCGCTCGATGGTCACGGCGGCGCCGCGGTCGGTGCTCCGAACGACGCACCCGTACACCATGAGTTTCATGGGGCAGGAGTCGTTCAACAGCACGGGCCAGTTCATGGAGAGTTCCACGGGCATACCGGGGGTGAGGATGTTCTCGGTGGAGAACCAGATCCCGCCGCTGGAGATGTTCTGGGTGCGGCCGCTGCCTGTTTCGGCGATGCGCTGGCCATAGAGCATCTTATAGCGGACGTCCTGCGAAATATCGAACCGGCGCTTGGTTCGACGGTCGCGATCGCCGTTTCTGGGCATTTTGGGCTCGGGAATTCCGGTTGTAAAGGTCACTCGGCACCACCTTCTTTCCCGAAAATGGCACAGGCGTTCGGGTGCACTCAATATGTCTTTGGTTATTCGGAAACGTTAACCGCGCCGGGAACAGGTCAACTCCTTTGATTTCAATAAAGGCTGCGGGGGTGGCGGGGCTGGCCCAAGGTACGGAACGGTCACTGAAAAAAAGTTTAAAAAACTTCTTCCAAATACTGGACAACAAGGTCTGAAACTGTTAATCTGAATTCAACACAGACAGCATCCCTGGCGGTGAGTCCCCTCCCACCGCCAACCCCTCTGAGTGCAGGCCCCGAGATACCCAGCTCGGGGCCTTTAATTTTTTAATCCCGAGAAACAGCCCTGTGGCAAAACCCTGCAGTTGTCCCGCCGGCGGAGCTCAGCCGGCATTCCCCCTCACTTTCAAGACAGCCGCATTTTGACCGATATGTTCCAACGTGCTGGCACACTCCCGGTCCACGGCGGCCCGTCTTGCCGCCCTTGCCGCCATGGTTGTATCCGGCGGAACGATCTTTGCGCAATCTCCCACGAACTCGGTTCGCGGTCGCCCCGCCAATCGCATCCGCACGGTAATTGACGAACGGGCCCGCGTCCCGCGCCCTGGCAACCGGCATCCGCTTGCCGGCCTCGAAAACGATGCCGGCGCCGTGCCGCCGGAGACCCGTCTGGAACGGATGATCCTGGTCCTGGACGCCGACCCGGCGCAGCAGCACGCCCTCGACGAGTTCCTGGCGGCGCAGCAGGATCCGGACTCCGCCGAGTACCACCACTGGCTGACGCCCCAGGAATTCGGCGACCGGTTCGGCGTCTCCCAGGACGATTCCGACCAGGTGGTGGCGTGGCTCCAAGAGCACGGGCTGGAGATCGAGTCGGTTTCGGCGGCACGTCGAGAAATCATCTTCAGCGGCACGGCGGAACAGGTAGCGGCGGCGTTCCATACCGAGATCCACACCTACATCGTGGACGGCGAAACGCACTACGCCAACGCCTCGGACCCGGAGATCCCTCTGGCGCTCGCGCCGGTGGTAAGCGGCGTCCTTTCGTTGCATGACTTCCATGGCAGGGCTTTGCACCGGGGGGCGCGGCCGCTCTACACGTCGGGCAGTTCCCACTACCTGGCTCCCGCCGATCTGGCGGCGATCTACAATGTCGCGGGCGCGTATGCCAAAGGTTACGACGGCGCCGGCCAGAACATCGCAGTTGTGGGACGAACCAATCTGCACCTGGCCGATGTGCAGGCTTTCCGGAGCGCCTTCGGACTGCCGGCGAGACAACCGGTGGTGGTGCTGAACGGGACGGACCCGGGGGTGGTCTCGATCGACGAGGAGATCGAAGCCGCGCTCGACGTGGAATGGGCCGGAGCGGTGGCCCGGAACGCTACCATCCAATTCGTGGTCTCGCGTTCGACCAATACCAGCGACGGCGTGGCGCTGTCGGCGCAATACGTGGTGAATCGCAATCTCGCGCCGGTGGTGACGGTGAGCTTCGGCAACTGCGAAGCGGCGATGGGCTCGTCCGGCAACCAGTTCTGGAACGGGCTGTGGCAGCAGGCGGCGGCCCAGGGGATGACGGTGCTGGTGTCTTCGGGCGACAGCGGTGCGGCGGGATGTGACGCGGCTTCGGCGCGCAGCGCCACTCACGCCCCCGGCGTCAATGGGCTGTGCTCGTCTCCATTCAGCACGTGCGTGGGCGGGACCGAGTTCACCGATAGCAGCGTTTCCTCATACTGGTCGCCGGGCAACACCCCGGGCACCTACGGTTCGGCGCTGGGCTACATACCGGAAGCGGCCTGGAACGAAAGTGGCGCGGTTAACGGCTCCGGCCTATGGGCCAGTGGAGGCGGCGCCAGCATCCTGTACACCAAGCCTTCCTGGCAGACCGGTCCGGGCGTGCCCGCCGACGGCCGCCGCTATGTGCCGGACGTGTCTCTGAGCGGAGCGGGACACGACGGTTACCTGGTACGGGCCGAGAACCAGCTTTACGTGGTCGCCGGCACTTCCGCGGCCGCGCCGGCGTTTGCCGGGATGATGGGCCTGGTGCTGCAGAAGAGCGGCGCGCGCCAGGGCAACGTCAATCCCACCTTGTACGCTCTCGCGGTGAAGCAGTCGTGCGGCGGGGCGGCGGTGTTCCACGACATCACAGCCGGCAGCAACACGGTACCGGGGGTCTCTGGTTTTGCGGCGACTGCGGGGTACGATGCCGCGACCGGCCTGGGTTCTGTGGATGCCAATACCATGGTGACGCGCTGGAGCGATGGCTCGACCACCGCGCCGGCGTTGCAGTTGAGCGTCAATCCCACCCCGGCCACCGTTACGATCGGCTCGAGCGTGACGTTCACGGCGCAGGTATCGGTGAGCGGCGGTTTCAATGCGCCGGTACTGTTGTCGACCGGTACAACACCCGTCGGGCTGACCGCATTGTTCTCGTCGGCCGCCCTGGCGGCGCCGGGCAGTGGCTCGGTGACCCTGAAACTCGCCGCCGGCACGCAAATGGCGCTCGGGACCTACAACGTGACGGTCTCCGCTGCTGGTGGCGGCCTCAGCCAGAGCGTGGCGCTCGCGGTCACGGTGGCACCGGTGTGCAGCTATTCCATCAACCCGACCAGCGCCACCGTGGCGGCGAGCAGCGGGAATTATTCCCTCAACGTCACCGCCCCTTCGGGCTGCGCCTGGACCGCCGCTTCCACAGTGCCATGGATCACGGTGACCAAGAGCGCATCCGGCAGCGGCAGCGGCAGCGTGGGCTACTCGATTGCGGCGAACGCGGGGACCGCCTCGCGGAGCGGCTCGCTAACCGTGGCAGGGAAGTCCTTCGTGGTGACCCAGGCGCCGGCCACTGCGTTCTACACGCTCAGCCCCACGTTGGCGGGCATAGGTCCGGCCGGCGGGACCGGCAGCGTCGCAGTGACGGTGACGCCTGCGGCCACGACCTGGACAGCCAACAGCAATGCGTCCTGGCTGACGATCCTTTCGGGCGGGAGCGGGACGGGTTCCAAGACTCTGACCTGGTCCGCGGCGGCCAATTCGACGGGGGTGGCGCGCACCGGGACGATCACCGCCGGCAACGCCACCTTCACGGTGACCCAGGCGGCCCAGTGCACGTACACGGTCAGAGTGGGCGCCATCACCCGAACCAGCAACGGCTACGCCGGATCGGTGGCGATCGCGACGGCGAGCGGGTGCCCGTGGAGCTCATCGAGCAACGCACCCTGGCTGACGGTGACCTCCGCCGCCAGCGGCAGCGGCAACGGCACGGTGGGTTTTCTGGCCGCCCTCAACGCCACGAAGAGTTCGCGCAGCGCAGTGCTGACGGTGGCGGGCTACGCCATCACGATTACCGAATCGGCCTCGGTTTCCGGAGCCGTGAAGGCCGAGCCGCTGCCGACCGACGACGAATAACTGCCGGAATCGAGCGGGACAGTGTGCAGGACAGCCCTAGCCTTCCGGTGCGACGCAGATGCCGGCGCCGTCGAAAGAGAACAGCGCCCCGAAGCTCACCATCAGGTTCGATTGCACTTCGTTGGTGCCGGGCGGCAGGGTCGCCGTATCGACACAGGGTGGGACAACCGAGACCGGCGGCCGCGGAATCGCAAATTGAATCTGGTACAGGCCGACGAACCCCGGCGCCGCTCCGGCATAGGCCGGCACAAGGGCGGGCGCCGAGCCGTCGGGAACCGTGCCAGGCGGCCGTCGGGGCAGGGCATTGGGAGCATAGCTGAAGTCGATTGCTACTAAAGATACCGGAGCGGGCCCCGCGGCGGGATGCCCGGTGATGGAGGGTGGATTCGTCTGCCCGAGGCCGGTCGCATAGGCGATCAGCATCTCTCCGCCGCGGGCCGGATTGGCAGCGCTCACGGCTTTGCCGTCGACGTGGGTCACCAGCGGGGCACATGGCATGCCGCGGCGCGGATACAAACGAAGGGGCAGGCCGGGTCGAGTTCGAACGGAATCTGCACGGTAATCGCCGCGACCGTCCCTGAACGCCGCACTTCCAGGATCGGTACCGCGGTATCTTCGGCCGGGGAGGACGGCAGGAAACGCTGTCGCAAGATGATCGAAATGCCCGCCAGCGTCGTGGGCCAGACGTTCCCCGTAGCGCGCACGGGCTTGGCTAACTCAGCGGCGATGTCCTGCGCGAACAGGGTGAGCACCTGTCCGGGCGCAACGGTGAGCGGCGTGGGCGGCAGGTAAGCCGCTCCGACGACGGACTGTGCCGGGGCCGTGCCGCGCGATAGAATTGACCGCATGGTGCTCGGCGCAGTGACCTACAACGTCTTGAAGGACATGGACCTCGAGACGATCATCCAAATCCTGGAGGCGACCGGCTTCGAAGCCGTCGAGCTGCGGACGCAACATAAGCACGGAGTTGAGCCCGGCATCTCCGCGGCCGAGCGCGATCGCGTCATGAAACGATTTCAGCGTAGCAAGGTGAGGCTCCTCAGCTACGGCACTACATGCGAATTCCAGTCGCCCGAACCGGCCGAGCGCGCCCGGCAGGTGGAGACGGCCCGGCAGTTCATTACCCTGGCGCATGACACCGGTGCCACGGGTGTCAAGGTGCGGCCGAACGGATTGCCTAACGGGGTGCCGAAGGAGACCACGATAGCGAACATTGCGGCGGCGCTGCGCGAGATCGGCGAGTACGGCTACGTGCGCGGCGTGGAGGTGTGGCTGGAGGTGCACGGAGGGCCGACGCAGGTTCCGGAAGTCGCCGCTGCGATTATGCGCGCGACCCGGCACCCGAATGTTGGACTGTGTTGGAACTCGAATCCCACCGACGTGGTGAATGGATCGGTGAAGGCCAGCTTCGAGTTGCTGCGGCCGTGGCTGAAGAGCTGCCACATCAACGAGCTGACCAGCGGGTATCCGTACCGCGAGTTGTTCGCGCTGATGAAGAAGACCGGTTACAACCGCTGGACGCTCTGCGAGGCGGCCGAAAGCAAGGAGCCGGAACGTTTTCTGCGCTATTATCGTGCCCTGTGGACGGAGCTGAACCGCGGCTAGCTTAGCTATAGCTAGCTGTCGCTAGATGAGCTGAGGCGTAAACCAGGGCAGAAGGCCGCGCAACTGGCGCAGGCCCTCGCATGCGAGCCGCGCGAGGTGAATCGGTGCTTGACTCGAGCTCGGAGGACGGGTACGGCAAGGGAGCGAATATCGATGGCGGCTGCGGGAACCTCGTGAACGGGACCGCGCTCCCCTGGTCACCGGGACATGGAGCTCTATCGCAAGACGATTCGCGCTGAGTCCGAGAGGCTTCAAGAAGTCCTCGCGCAACGCTTCGCCCGGATGAATCGGTGGGAGCTTTGCAGATTTCTTCGTGAACTCGTCGGCCTCCAGATCCCCGGCGTGGACACGTGGACGCGGTTTAGGTCCTTACGGAAGTTCAGCTTCGCGTCGGACGCTCCCAAGGCTCCCCATGCTAGTGCTGGACGTGCGCTTCCAGGAACCACAACTGCTTGTCTGCGGTTCGAGAGATCTCGGTAAATAGATCCGCCGTAGCCCTGTCGTGGCGCTCGTCCGCGACGTCAATCGCCTTCCGAATGTTCGCAGTAAATAGGGCATAGCGGTCGGTGAGGGCTTTCAGGTGCCTTTGCCCCTCCGTGGCTTCAACGGGATACTCGGGCAGGGTCGAAGTGGCCGCCGCCATTCGCGCGGTTCCCATCGCCACGCCGCCCAGTGCAGTCGCCCTCTCCGCGATGAGGTCCATGTAGGGGAACAGCTCTGCCGCCAGTTGGTCAAACAACTGGTGAAGCTGGAAGAAGTTCGGCCCCTTCACATTCCAGTGCGCCTGCTTGATTTGCGAATATAGGTCTGCCGTGTCGGCCAAGCGCCCGTTGAGCAGTTCGATGAGAGGCTGACGATCGCCTTCAGGCATGTCCATGTGAGTTGGAAACGTGAGTGTTGCGGCTTTTGTAGTTGGCATATTATTACCTTTTGCTCTGCTTCATCTCAACGGTGCACGGCATGGGCCAAGTGCTTCTGGACGACATTTCGCCTGGCTCCGCGGCAGTATGGCGAGCGTCGCTGGCAAAATATGCACTTTCCGCGGCAGAAGCTGCATCTGCTGCGGCCCAGCAGGTCCGGAGGGAATCGCCGTGGCCTGCATTCGACCGAGGCCGGCCTGAGCATTCGCGCCGCCGTGTTGAGCGGGAGCCGCAGCGATCTGCTCAGACTCAAGTCAGGTCGCCACCAGTGATGGCATGCAGCGCCGAGGCAATCCCTTCATGAGCCGGGTGCTGTCACCTTAGCATCTTCGCGCAGTGCGGCGATCCGGTTCTGCAACGTCCGCAAACTAATCCCCAACATCTCAGCAGCGCGTTTGCGATTGCCGTGCACGTGCTCAAGGGTGAGTTTGATATAAGCCTCCTCGAGTTTCACGAGTGGCTGGCCGGGCTTAAGGACTGTTGGGCCCTCGGAGTCCGGGGATGGCCGGGCATACGGGCTGGGGCCTATTCCGAACGCCGGGGAAGAAACGTCCGCCAGTCGGATCAAACCCTCGCCTGCCGTGATCGTAGCTCGCTCTAGAACATTGCGTAGCTCGCGCACATTACCAGGCCAATCGTACCGATCAAACAGATCCAGTACTTCGGGATCGATACCTGCAACGCGCGTGCCGTGTTTCTTGTTCAGATTGTGCAGTATGACGTCGCCGATCTGGGGGATATCTACTTTGTGATCACGCAGCGGCGGAACTACGATCTGAAATACACTCAACCGATAGTAGAGCTCTTCGCGCAGATGCGTTCCGAGCTCGTGGCTGGTCGCGGCAAGCACTCGAGCGTCTACTGCGATTTCGTGCTTACCGCCAAGCCGCCGCACTCGCAGGTCCTCGAGAACGCGCAGCAGCTTCGGCTGCATAGAGGGCGGCATCTCGCCGATCTCGTCAAGAAGCAAAGTGCCCCCGTGAGCCTGCTCGAAGCAACCGGCCGAGCGCTCCATAGCTCCAGTAAACGCTCCTTTTTCGTGGCCGAACAGCTCGCTTTCAATCAACGCCTCCGGTAAGGCGGCGGTATTGATCGCGACGAAAGGACCATTACAACGAGGACTGTACTTATGGATCTCCCGCGCGACCAACTCCTTTCCGGTGCCGCTCTCTCCACAGATCAATACAGGCGCTGAAGTGGGTGCCACCTGCCTGATGATCGAGAAAATCTGCTGCATCGCCGGGGACGTTCCCACCAAATCTCCGAGTACGCCACGAAGGCTCAGGTCGCGCGTAAGCTCGTCGGCTTTCTGCAGGCTTCTCTTGTAACGGATCGCTCGTTCCAGAAGGGCCTTGAAGGCGCGCGGTTCCACCGGCTTTTCCAGAAACCAGAATGCCTTGAGGTCATGAACGGCAGAAAGCGCCTTTTCCATGCTTCCAAAGCCGGTGAGCACAATCGCCGGAGTGAGGTTGCCCTGTTCTTTCAGATGGCGGAGCAGTTCAAAGCCGTCCATGCGCGGCATGACCAGATCCGCAACGATGACCTCTGCGTTGAAGGCAGCGAGCCGTTCCAGCGCTTCCTGCCCGTCGGCCGCGACCTGCGTATCGAAGTCGCCATCGGAAAGCATGGCCGCCAAGGCGGTACACTGGCGTTCGTCATCATCGACGATCAGGATCCGGCCCGGCACCACAGGCAATTGAGACATCGGCTTCTATTCTAACAAGCCGCGGGAGAACGAAGGCGGCGACCCGAGTTGCGATCGTTCTCGTCCTGGACGAAGGTGAGGATGTCGAAGCGCTTCAGCGCGCGATCGGGGAAGAAACTGTTCACCGCATCCTGCTCATCGTCGAAGAACTCAAAGGCAATGGCCAGCCTCGTCAACAAGAACAGTTCCAGGTGTGACCGATTGAGGTTTACCAGCGCCAGCCTTCCGCCGACCTTGCGCAGCCTGGCGAGTCCAAATACCAGCGTCCCCAGTCCCGTGCTGTCAATCTCGCTAACCTCTCGTAGGTTCAATATGATATTGACCTTGCCGGATTGATGCAGTGCAGGTAGTCTGTCCCGCAGTTCCAGATCTCCATGACCTAAAGTGAGCGGACCTTTCAAGTCGAGAATCACGATGCCTTCGCTTTCCCGCTGCTCGATGTGGAGGTTCATAATTAGCCCTTTCTGACAGTTCTGGGCAGGCATCATGGTTTTCGCCGCAGTATCTTCTGTTTCAGATCCGGCCAGAACTCCGATGCCAGGTTCCTGGCCAGATCGAACCCGAGTTGGAGGGAAATGGACAGTGTTTCGGTTCCCTGGTCCGTGCGCGTGAGAACCGTGCCGCCGCTTTTTGGATCGTTGCGCCAGGTAACTCGCACCGGCTCAATGCGTAAACCGATAACTGGTTACGCGTCCCCACAATCCGAACGCCTGCAAAACCCAAATGCCGACCGCAACCACGACTACCAGATTCAGGATAGTCTTGATGCTGGAAGCCATGGGGATAAAGTTGTTAATCATCCACAACGCGACGCCGACCACGATCAGCGCAACGACTATGTTTATCAAAGGCATTTTCTTTTATTCTCCTAAAGGGCTTGTTAGCAATGCGCTGCCCAATTGGCGGCCGCTTTTACAGACTGTACTAACCAAGAATCCTGCGTCCCTGAATCAGCCGGATTACCAGTACAACCAAGCCAATGACTAACAGGACGTGAATCAGCCCGCCGGCGGTGTAGGAGGTGGCCATTCCCAAGGCCCACAGGACCAGCAGGATTACGACGATTGTCCAAAGCATTGTTTGTCTCCTTCCCGATGTATGATTGCAGGGGTGGGTCCAAACCGGCGAGTTGAGCTATATGGGCACTTTGAACAGCCGCGTACTGCCGGACCGGGGATCTTCACTCGCGCAGGGTGCACAATCTGCAGCGAACTCGGCAGTTCCTGCAGGTCAACCTTCCGGCAGGCGGCGTCTGCTCAAACGCCCCTTCACACCACGATAGTGTGAGATCGCGCAACCGGAATCTTCCGTTTGAGAGGTCAGTGGGTCCGAAGACTTGGGACGTATTGAATGCGGCACAGCTCCGGCGCTAACCGCGTATACGATCGCCAGGAAGATGTGGCGGGGCACCGGTTACAGTACGACCGTGATCGCAAGTCTGACGCTCGGATACCTGCGGCTGTAGAGGTAGTACCCGTCGTCATAATCGATGTACGAGTCATCGGTCGCGTACCAGTTCTGCGCCCAGTATTCAGGCCAGGGGTCCACCAGCAGGAACGAAAAGCCGCCATACGAGAAGCGCGGATACCCCATGTACATGGTGGGTCGGCTGCGCATCCGGAACCAGTGTTGATTTCCGAAAGAGATGCTGAAGCGGTCTTGAGGAATGTAGTAACCGCCATAGCCGCCACGCTGCGCCCAGGAGCGATGCTCCCTTTCCCACTGTCGAGCGCGGCCCTGCTGCCACGTACTATGTTCGCGCCAGGCACCCTCCTGTACCCATCCCCGCTTCTGTTGCCACGCAACTGCCTGCTGCCTGGTACGTTGCGGTTGTTGCCGCGCCTGCTGAGTGCGTTGTTCCTCGCGCGGTTGCGGCCGTTGCCGCTGGTTCTGTTGGGCCCGTTGCCGCTGCGCCTGCCGCTGCAGTTGCGGTTGTTGTCGTTGTTGCGGCCCTGATTGTTGGACGCGTGATTTCTGCTGCTGTTCCGGCCGCTGCCGCTGCGTCTGTTGTACCCGCTGTTGCTGTGGCGGTTGAGCGGCTTGTCGGCGGCGCTCCTGTGATGGGCCCCGCTGTTGCTCTCGCGCCTGCGGCCGCCCCTGTCGCTGTTGATTGTCCTGCCGCTTATCAGGCTTGCCCCGTTTCTGATTCTGCTGGTCTTGCTGTGCGTACGCGGGGACAGTTGTCCCGAACAGCAGAAGCAGGGCAGCGGCGCCGGCACTTCGAACGAATTGCACGAGAATCACCTCCGTCAGGGTCGTTTATGAGTATGCACGTGAACCTCCAGGCTAGTTTAGCGGCATCCTACGATGATCCCTCGAGCCGCTAACCTCTCCAGCGGTGAAATGGGCCAGGCGCGGGAAACCGCCGCAGTACGGAAAATACAGGGTAGGACAGTCCGCGCAGGTGTAGAACCTGCATTTCAGAGTGCAGCTTTAGCCGAACGAGGAGGCTGGACCAACCGGTTCACAGCGGCCTCGTCCCATAGACTTCCCGAAATCAAACGGTGGCAAACGTGCCATACGTCGGTTACGTTGCGACACCGGAAGATACTGGGAACCGCTCGGCGGCAGCAGGATCAGCTGGTCGGGCGAATTCAGGAGCGGTATGGTGTGGCGAAGACGGAAGCCGAGAAGCGCGCGCGCGTTGAAGGAATCCAGGCGCGAACGCCACGCCGCCACGCGACTGGAAATCGCCCGCCCGGGCGAGGAAGGCGAATGGATGAAACCGACCCGAGTGCAAATCGCGGATCTGTGGTGCAGGTTGATGCACGCAGCGCCGATGTGGCCTTCACACGGCCAGTACGAGTGCCGGACATGCGGGCGGCGCCGTCCGGTGTGCTGGGAACAGCCCCTGGCCGCCATGCCGCCGGTCGTGGCACTGGCCGACCCCAAGCTATTGATCACGCACCGCCTCAAGCTCGACGGCATCCTGGAGGCCTATGACGCCTGCGAGCGGGCTCCGGCGCAGCGGGGCGCTCGAGATCATCATCGGAGGGTAGCCATGTAGCAGGCTCGCCCAAAAGGCGGCATCGAATGGTCGTCAGGTCATCGTTACGATGGGAAATCGAAATGTCAGGTGACTCCGATGCAAATAGACAAGAATGCCAGCACAGCGGTGGTGGTCAAGCGAACGTGGGCAAACCTGCATGGCCTAAAGATGTTTCTTCGTCAGGAGAATCCGCAGGCGGAGATTCGCGGTGTTGACGAAAGTCACATACTCTTCGCCACGGTCCTCGATTCCGACGACGCCAGGGGCATATGGATCGAATTGACTGCGAATAAGCGGAAACAGGATTCCGCCGGGGGGCGGTTTAGCCTCCTTGTGCCGTGGAGCGAAGTTCTGACCATAGTGGTTGCGGAGCAGTTTTCCCCTGCGATCCGTCAGGAAGCTCGAAGGATCGGGTTTACCGGCGAAACCGAACCGGAATGAGCCACCGCAGGCGGGAACCGCCGAAGCCCCGCGGAGCGCCTCATCGGCAGTGGAGGGTATCGTGATCGACACGGTCTGGAATCTGCTATGTCGGTGCGCCCACCGGCATCTCACGCGGCCCTTTACTCCCGTGGGCGATCAAGGCGCTCCACATGGCGAGACATACGTTGTGTGTCTCGACTGCACAAAACAGTTCGCATACGATTTAAAAGGGATGCGCATCGGAAAGGCCATCGCCCACTCCCATGATGCTTGCGTGATCCCTCCCGGTATGCCCAAGGCTCGCAAGACCAAGCTGGCGTATGCGCTCGGGGTGGCAGTTCCAGCCGCGGTATTGCTCGGCGCCGCGCTGACGGCTAAGAAGCCGGCCGCAGAGAAGAATCCGGACAACGAGTGACGCGTGGCCCTCGGGTTTCCAGGCGTTAGCTGAAGTGGCGAAGTCTTTCGTGGTAATTCCTGCAGTTTGCGCGGCAACAACTGCATCAGCCGATGACTCAGGCAGCAAGGGCAGCCATGAGAGGCGGCCTCCGGCGTTGCATCGCGTGGCGCCCAAAACGCCATAACTACAGTCCTGGAGCGGCATAGTAAGTGCGCTCTTCGCGCCGTGGCGCGCCGACGGACCTCGAAGTGCTTCTTGCCTGCCGTGTGCGGCCTGCCAACGAGGATCGGGCCGATATTGTCCGGCGTAGCGCAGGGCCGTTTACGCGGGTTCAAAAACAGAGGAGAAAAACGTAAATGAGTATCTTGAAAGCGGTAACGACAACCGTCTTTGGTATGGCGCTGATGGGCGCGGCCTTTTCACCAGCGGCGAACGCGGACGAATGGAACAGAAAGACCACAATGACTTTCAGCGGGCCTGTGGAGATTCCGGGAGTCCACCTCAAGGGGTGGGGGGTGCTGCCTGCCGGCACCTATGTGTTCAAGATCCTGGACTCGCAGTCCGACCGCCACATTGTCCAGATCTTCAACGCGGATGAAACGCAGTGCTACGCCACCATCCTGGCCATCCCGAACTATCGCCTCAGGGCAACTGACAAGACCGTAGTTACTTTCCGGGAGCGGCCGGCAGGTCAGCCGGAGGCGCTTCGGGCATGGTTCTATCCCGGAAAAAACTGGGGCGACGAGTTCGTCTATCCGAAAGCAAAAGCGGTGGAACTGGCCAAGGCGACCAACACGCCCGTTCTCTTCATGCCGGCCGACATCCCGGTGGAAGTCGCGGAGCCGATCAAGTCGGCAAACGAGCCGGTGGTCGTGGAACTGAAGCAGGTGCCCGTCATGGCGATTCAACCCACGGGCGAAGAGGTGGAACTCGCCCAGGTGGTCACTCCACCGCCGGCGCAGGAACCAACCCAGATGGCGGCCAACGAGTTGCCGAAAACGGCAAGTCCGCTGCCGCTGATCGCGCTGCTCGGATTCCTGGCTTTGGGCGGAGCCTGGACCCTCCGACTGGTTCAAAGGCGCGTCCTGTAAGGGGCTTGGTCCACCACCCGGCGCGTCTCCTTTCAGGCGCGCCGGCGGCCGGGGTGGTGTCGCCATCGACACAAGCTGGCCGGCCGGATCGCCAAGGAAGATCCGGCAAGCTCGCGAGGAGAGCATATGAGATTTCTGTTTTGGATTGGCATCGCGGCGCTGGTTCTGGGCATCGTTTCGCTGATTGTGCCGATTCCTCGCAACGAGCGGGAAGGCTTCAAGGCCGGTAGCCTGTCCGTCGGCGTTGAAACCAGGCATGCGGAAAAGGTGTCACCCTTTGTGAGTGCGGTGATCATTTTGGGTGGGGTTGGCATGATGTTCGCCGGAAAGACGAAGAGCTAGCTGTGTGGCGCGGTTGGCGGTGCGGGTCTGGCTCGTCGCGGTCTGTACTGGGCGAGGTCAGAAGGAGAGCGAATATGAGGAGGCTATCGCGGGCGGGACAGCGCGGCGCGGCGAGAGCCATCATCGCTGTCCCGGCCGTTCTCCTGATTGGTCTGATTGCGCGTGCCGGACCGCAGGTGTCACCGAAATGGCAAGATCACGACGCGGGACCTTTCCGAATCAAGGTGGACGTTGACCTGGTGGTGTTGCACGCTACCGTGACCGACCGGGAAGGCAGCTCTGTCTCCAATCTGGGCGAACAGGGTTTTGAGGTCTATGAGGACGGCGCGCCACAACGCATCCGGCTCTTCAGAAACGAGGACATTCCGGTCACGGTGGGACTGGTAGTCGACCACAGCACAAGCATGCGGCCGAAAATGGTGGAGGTGATCGCCGCAGCCAAGGCCTTCGCGCGGTCTAGCAATCGGGAAGACCAAATGTTCGTCGTCAACTTCAACGAGAGGGTGTCGTTGGGCCAGCCAGGCGCGATCAGATTCACCGATAGCACCGCCGAACTGGGAGACGCGATCGCGGCCGCACCTACCGGAGGCATGACGGCTCTTTACGACGCGATCGCCAGGCCGTTAGAGGAATTGCAGGCCGGCAGCCGGTATAAGAAAGTACTGATTGTCATTAGTGATGGCGGTGACAATGCGAGCACGCACAGCCTGGACCAAGTGATGAAACTGGCCCGGCAATCCAGCGCCGTCATCTACACCATAGGTATATTCGACGGAAACGATCCGGACCGGAACCCGAGGGTGCTCAAGCATCTGGCAGGGGAGACGGGCGGCGAAGCCTTTTTCCCTGACCAGCTCAGCCAGGTAGTGTCCATCTGCGAGCGCATCGCCCGGGACATTCGCCATCAATACACCATCGGATATGTCCCAAGCAACCCGGCTCGTGACAGTTCTTATCGCACCATTCGGGTACTTGCCCGGGCCAAGGGCCATGGCAGACTGTCCGTCCGTACGCGCACCGGCTACATAGCTGCCGGTGAACCAAGGCTTAGCGAGAAGGGTGCCAAATGAGGCTTGTAGTTGCGAGAGAACCACTCTGGCAAATGCTGACGTGGGTCCGGCGTGCGCTCTTCGCGTGCGCCGTCGTGTTGCTGGGCTACTGCGGATTTGCTCTGGCGGACGCCTGGAATTTCCAGAGAAGTGAGAGCCGCGATCTCGACCGCCTGCTGCACGTCGAGTCCCCGGCAAGCGTGAGCGGGCCTCAAACGGCGTCCTCCACTTTCTTCAAGGTCGCACCTGCCGCCGCGATGGACGGTATGATCGGCCGCATTGAGATCCCGCGTCTCCTTCTATCCGCAATCGTCGTCGAAGGGATCGACAAGACCGCTCTTCGGCGCGCGGTAGAACATATTCCCGGAACGGCGCTGCCGGGGCAGCCCGGCAACGTGGGCCTCGCCGGGCACCGGGACACATTCTTTCGCCCGCTGAAGGATCTGAGGATCAAGGACGAGATTCAATTCTCGACGCTGAAAGGCAATTTCAAGTACGAAGTCGAGTCGCTAAGGGTGGTGGAGCCGAACGATGTAGGGGTACTCGCTCCGTCAGGCGAGAACGTGCTGACGCTGGTGACCTGTTATCCTTTCTACTATATCGGGCCGGCGCCCAAGCGGTTCGTCGTAAGAGCCAGGCAGGCGCCGCCGCAGACGCCGGCAGGGTCAACCGTGGAATGATGAAGGCGAGCGACAATGGAGCAAGGGAAATTGAGACACGCTTCGGTTGTTCCGGCCGCCCGGATTCTTGTCATTGAAGACAACCGCTCCGATGTCTTTCTTCTCGATCGGGCGCTGAAAAAGCAGGAGCTTCGGTTTGAACTGGTTCACCTGCTGAACGGGGGCGAGGCCCTTGCGTTTATCTGCAGGCAGGGGGCCTATGCGGATGCGCCAATTCCAAACCTGATCCTGGTGGACTTGAACCTGTCCAAGTACACCGGCCAAGACATCTTGCGCGAGATCCGAAGCGCCAGACACCTCGGCGACGTTCCAGTGTGCGTATGGAGTTCCTCCCGGTCCCATCGAGATGAGGCTTTGCTCAAGGATCTCGGAATTTCTCAATTCATCACCAAGCCGACGGGTCTGGATCAATTCATGGAGGTCGGAACCATCATCAAGACTCTGCTCGCAGCTTCTAAATCCCGCTGACGGCGGATGGATCGAGACGGCGCTACAATTCAGTCAGTTGGCCGGCTCCAGCCGCTGCGTGCTCGCGTTCCAGTCATAACGCCGGTTGGTTCCGGCTGAGAAAGGCAATGGTGGTGTGTGGCAAAGAAGGCCGGCAATCGTCGGACAGGTGACTCGGCCTGGGTAAAGAGGCGAACGACCCCGGTTAGGACGACCTCTGAGGCACACGCGTTCGCAATAGCGCCAGTCGCCGAGGAACGCGCCGGGGGTAAGTCCCCCCTCATTGTCGGCGTAGGGGCTTCCGCCGGCGGACTGGAGGCATTCACGGAACTGCTCAGCCATCTGCCGGCCGATACCGGCTTGGCATTCGTGATGATTCAGCACCTCGATCCGAGTCACGAAAGTCATCTGACGGAGTTGCTTTCCAAAGCAAGCGAAATGCCCGTCGCTGAAGTGACAGGCGAGACTCGCGCTGAGGCGAATCATGTTTACGTGATTCCGCCGCGATGCAATCTGGGCATTTCCGATGGAATCCTTCAGACCCCTGCCCGGCCAGAGAGTGGCCGCAACATGCCGATCGACTTTTTTCTCCGCGCCCTGGCAGCAGACCGTGGTAGCAAAGCTTTCGGCGTCGTTCTGTCGGGAACCGCGTCAGATGGGACGCTGGGCCTCCAGGCGATTAAGGCCGCGGGCGGCACCACCTTCGCTCAGGAAATGCACACCGCGAAGTATGACGGCATGCCGAGAAGTGCCATCGCCGCCGGCGTGGCGGATTTCGTGTTGCCGCCGGCCGGAATCGCGCGCCGACTGGTGGCCATCGCGCGAGATTCTCAGATTCCACTCGAGCCTCGGGAGGCAACTGAGCCGCAGGGAGAAGGGGAACTGGCCAGGATACTCCGCCTGGTGCGGATCGCCAGCGGAGTGGACTTCGCGAACTACAAGCACGCCACCCTCGCGCGACGCATCAAGCGGCGCATGTCGCTCCGCGGGTTCGAAACGTTGGAAGACTACAGCCGGGATCTCGAGCACAATCGGGAGGAAGCAAACGCGTTGTGCGAGAACTGTTTGATCACCGTCACCGCATTCTTCCGGGAACCAACGGTCTTCGAGGAACTGAAGAAGAAGGTGTTTCCCGCTCTGGCGGAGAATCGACGCTTCGAGGATCCGATCCGGATCTGGGTGCCTGGGTGCGCCACGGGTGAGGAGGCCTATTCGATCGCGATCTGCCTGATGGAATTCCTGGATGACACGAAAGTGAGCCTTCCGTTCGAGATTTTCGCCACCGATATCAGCGAAACGGCCATCGAAAAAGCCCGGTCCGGCACGTACACGGGCGGAGCGTTAGCCCACGTCTCGCCGCAGCGATTGGCACGATTCTTCACCCGAACGCAGCGCGGGTACCAGGTTGCGAAGGTCGTCCGTGACGTATGTGTTTTTGCCAGGCACAATCTGGCACAGGACCCGCCTTTCTCCAAGCTGGACCTCATCAGTTGCTGTAACGTACTGATCTACCTGGGAGACGTATTACAACGCAAGGCGTGGTCGATCCTGCAATACGCCCTCAAACCAACGGGCTTCCTGGTACTCGGTCCATCGGAAAGTGTCGGCACGCATTCCGGGTCGTTTCACCAGGTGGACAAGACCCATAGGATCTACTGCATGCGGCCAACCGCGAGTACGCCGGCGCTACCCCTAAGCGAAGGCCGCCGCACCGAAGGCCGGGTGGATCTCCGGGAGAGAATTGCCGAGGGCCGGGCGGGGCCGGACGTACTGAGAGAAGCCGACCGGTTGGTGCTGGCCGAATATGGCCCGCCCGGCGCCATCACTGACGATGCGATGAACATAGTTCAGGTGCGGGGCCGCACAGCTCCCTACCTCGAGCTTTCGCCGGGCGAGCCGACTCAGAACCTTTTGAGAATGGCGTGCGACGGCTTAATCGCTGGTCTGGGTAAGGCGATCCGAACTGCCAGACGAAAGAACGCCGCAGCCAAAGAAGACGGCTTCCGGATTGAGGACGATGGCCAGCTAGTGGACGTCACCATCAAGGTCATCCCGTTCACGGGCTCGTCCTCGAAGCAACGCTATTTCCTGGTACTGTTCGAAGACGCCAAGCCGAACGGCGGCCCGAAAGCGATGCACAAGCCCGCGATACAGGACAACGGAGGGAGCACCCGGCTGCGGCGCGAGCTTTTGGCGACCAAAGAGTATCTGCAATCGATCGTCCAAGATAATGCGAGCACCCTGGAAGAGCTTAGGGCAGCGAACGAAGAGGCGCAGGCGGGCAATGAGGAGCTGGAAACCGCGCAGGAAGAGCTGGAATCGGCCAACGAAGAATTGAACACGCTGAACGACGAGCTTAAGATCAGCAACGTGGAATTCAGCAAAGTCAATCGGGATCTGACCAACCTTCTCGAGAGTATCAGTATACCCCTGGTGATGGTCGGGCGAGATCTGCGCATTCGTCGCTTTACCCGTGCCATTGAACCTATGTTGAATCTGATCGCCTCCGATGTCGGGCGGTCGTTAACCGATCTTCAGCCCCAAATGGAGCTACCCGACTTGCGGCGTTTGCTGTTGGACGCGATGGAGGGAGGCAACCGGCAACCGCGTGATCTCCGCGACGCGCACGGCCGCTGGTATTCACTTCGCATCCTCCCATCCGTAGGGCCGGATGGCAAAACCGACGGCGCCGTGCTGATGTTGATCGACGTGGATGCCGCGAAGCGCGGCCTTGACTTCGCCGAAGCGATTGTAGAAACCGTGCGGGAGCCTCTGGTGATCCTGAACCAGAACCTGCAGGTCCTCAAAGCGAACAAGGCGTTCTACGAAACTTTCCAAGCTGCGCGGGAGGAGACGGAGGAGAGCCTTATCTACGACCTCGGGAACGGACAATGGAATATCCCGAAACTGCGCGAGCTGCTGGAGAACATTATCCCCGAGCACTCAACATTCCGGGACTTTGAGGTGACACACGATTTTGAACATGTCGGCCGGAAAGTAATGCTGCTCAACGCGAGCGAAATCTTCAATCCGAATGCGCAGGCGCGGACGATACTTCTGGCGATCGAGGACGCAACGGACCGCAAGCAGGCTGAGGATGCGCTCCGGACGATCAATGCCGAACTGCAGGATTTCGCCTTTGCACTCACGCATGACTTGCAGGAGCCTCTGCGGATGGTCGTCAACTTTACCGAGCTTCTGGGGCGCGAATATGCAGGGAAGCTGGGCGGAGAGGCGGACAAGTTCATCTCTTATTCCGTGGAGGGGGCACTGAGGATCGAGGCCCTGCTCAAGGCGCTCCTTGCCTATTGGGAGATTACCGAGCGGGAACAGAACAGCTTCGCTTCGGTCGATTGCTGCGCGGTTCTCGCTAAAGCGCTATTGAACCTCCACGCGGCCATCGCGGAAAGCGGCGCCATAGTAAGTTCCGATCCATTGCCAACCGTGGTAGCCGAAGAGATTATGCTGCTGCAGCTTTTCCAGAACCTCATTTCCAATTCGATCAAGTACAGGGGCGCGGAAACACCGAGAATCCATGTCTCGGCGGAGAGAGACAGTAATGAGTGGCTGATTGCGGTGCGCGACAACGGAATCGGTATCGATCCACAAGACACCGACCGGGTGTTCGGCATGTTCAAACGCTTGCATGGAAGCGAAATCCCCGGTACGGGCATTGGTCTGGCGCTATGCAAGAAGATTGTCGAGCGTCAGGGTGGACGGATCTGGGTGGAATCGGAAAGCGGGCGGGGCGCTACTTTCAAGTTCACAATTTCCGCCCGGCACCCAAAGGCCGCACCGCGGCGCACGGACTGAGAAATGGGCAACGCTGGCCAAAACCGCACGGAAGACGAAATCGAGCGCTTACGGAAGGCGCTCGACGCGGAAACGCGGAGATGCGACGAGGTCCAGAGGCAACTGGACCGGGCGAACGCGGGATTTGAAGAGTTTGTCTCGATGGCGGCTCACAACCTCCGCGAGTCACTCCGGGACGTGGCCTCATACAGTCAACTGATGACCGAGACCTATATCGGCCGCCTGGATTCCGATGCCGGCGTATTCCTCGAGCGCATCCAAGAGGGTGCGGCACGAATGCAGTCACTGCTCGCCGACGTAGTAGACTACTGGGCCACCGGTACCGGCGAGCGACAGTCCTCCCGTACGGACATGGAAGCTGTCCTTCGCCAGGCGCTCCTCTCGACCGACAAACAGATAACGGAACGGAGCGCAGTCATTTCCCATGACCCACTGCCGCTGGTGTGCGGTGACTTCGAAATACTGGCCAAGGTTTTGCACCATCTGATTAGAAACGCCATCCAATACTCCGGCAAACCCTCTCCGCGAGTGCACATTTCGTCCAAACGCGTGAATCTCGATTGGGTGTTCTCCGTGCAGGACAACGGTCCTGGCATAGATCCGGCGTTCCAAGGCCGCATATTCGAGGTGTTCAAGCGCCTGCACGGAAAAGAGTACCCCGGTAGCGGACTGGGCCTGGCATTCTGCAAGAAGGCCATCGAATGGCATGGCGGTCGAATGTGGATGGAGTCGACGCCCGGGGCGGGATCGACAATCGATTTCACCCTGAGTCCGGCCGACTGACCAGATCCTGCGATCGCCCGGCACGTAAGTTGGCGGAATGCCGCAAGTGCAAATTCTGTGCCTTCCGTGGCCAAACTTGCATCTACTGGCAGCCCTAAGCGCCACAGCCTCGCTGCAAGTTTCATGCTGCCGCCCGCGCCCACTGCGCGTTCACCTCACAAGCCAGACGTTTGGATCTCGATTGGGCATTCTCCTGGCGCGGTGCAATGCTTGCCGCGATTGTCCCGCTTGTGCCTGCCTCATTCTGCTCTGGTCCCAAATGTGCTTCATAGAACGTCCGAGAAGACATCGAAATGGCCGTCCTCTGCCTGGAGCGGTCGGATCGGCCCGGTGCTGGGGACAGCAGAAACAGCGTCAGCAGCGGCACAGCCCGTAATCGAAATCGGAAGCATCAAGAAACCGGACGATGCCTCGTAACGCGGCTCAGGCTGGCGGTACTGCCTGTACGGTTTCACCAAGTCACGAAAGGTGCAACTTTTGTGCGTCCCGTAATCAATCACTTGCGCGGCCTCGCCGGTTCTATTCCGCCGCCCGCCTGTTATGCTCGCAAGTGGATAGAGGCTTGCGCCCCACCGCGCGGCCCCCAACAGTTTTCATGTTGCGAAATCCGACCGGTCCGATTCCCGCGAGTACGCGCGAGTACGGACCGATGAGCCGCCATTGTGCGATCTACGCTAAAAGCGTATAGTATTGGAGGTGGCTTCTGTTCCCATGACGGTTGGTCGAAACCCCTGGTTTCCTCAGGGATGCCGCCACGGCCATGGCCGAAAGTGAACGGGATGAAGTGGTCTCTTTCCTGGCTGCAAACCCGGACGCCGGTGACGTCATGCCGGATACAGGAGGCGCCAGGAAACTGCGATGGAGAGCGCCGGGGCGTGGCAAGCGGGGAGGATTTCGGATGATCTACTATTACCACAACGAGTCGATTCCGCTGTTTCTGCTCAACGTCTTTGCAAAGAACGAGAAGGCCAATTTGACCAAGGCTGAACGGAACGAGATGAAGGCCCTGTTGCCCCGCCTGGTTGCGGGCTATCGGAAGAGGATGGCGAAATGAAGAACACTCGTACAACCAAGCAGCGGAAGCCGAGCGCCGGCAGTCGTATCGTTGCCAGCCTGCGGGAAGCGGTGGACTGGGTGGAAGGAAAGGATGTGCCGGTTCGTGTCACCACGGTGGAGGTCCCCACGGTCGACGTTCGCGCCACCCGGAAACGGCTGGGGTTGAGTCAGGCGGCGTTTGCTGCGAAGTTCGGCTTCCTGCCGGCAACCCTGAGGAATTGGGAGCAGGGCCGAACGCGACCAGACGGTCCGGCGCGAGTGCTGCTCGCCGTCATCGCGCGCCATCCCGAAGCCGTTGAGGATGCCCTCCGCAGAGCGAGCTGAATGAAAGAAGCCGCCAAGCCCAGGGGCCGGCGGCGTGGAGAGTGCCTGAGGGGTTCTACTTGGCGGACGTGCGATAGGCGCGTTCGCCATCGCCTCGTTTGAAGGACTCGACGGTGAGTCCCATCTTCTTGCCAAGGCTGCCGGAGATGAAGCCGCGGACGCTGTGAGCCTGCCACTGAGTGGCATCAGCGATCTCCTTGAGGCTGGCACCGTCCGCGCGGCGGATCAGTTCCAGCACGATAGCCTTCTTGCTGCCCTCGCGCGTCGTGGGCGTCATGTCCTTCGCCGTGGCGCCCTTGGCCGCCTTGGTCTGCTTTGGCGCGACGGGGGCCGCGGGTTGCGCAGGGTTGGGCGCCGTCCGGGCAGCCTTCAGCTTGGCTTCCGCGTCGCGGGTGCTGGCGCGCAGCAATTCCACTCCGAGCGCTTGGAGGGCCTTCCAGATCCGGGTGACCGCCGTCTTGCGGTCGGTGAACTTCTTGACCGGCTTGAGGTCGCCGAAGGGCGGCGCGCCGCGAAGGCGTTCCAGACTTCGACGAACCGCGTGATGGGCCAGTCGGCGGAGAGCTTGGTCAGTTCCTTCTCGGTCGCGAACGCGGCCACGTTGTCCTGCGCGGCGGGCGTCGCGTCGTGGGCAGTGATGTTGTTGTCGGTGTCTATGGTAAACGTCGTCATGGTTGGTTTGGTCTCCCGTTTCAGAATTCGATTTCGTCGACGATCCGGCGCGCTTCCGCGTCTGTGAGGGACGGCTTTAGGCCTCCCTGTTTGATCCATCCGTCAACGGCAATCTGGACAGCGTTCCAGAAGTCCGTCTCGTTGTTGTCGAAGGGGCGTTCGAACGCCCCGCCGTAGCCGTTGGCGTCCGTGTAGTCATGCAGTTCGCTGAAAGAAGCGCAGGTGCGGGGGACGGTTCCGGCGGCGACGTCCGCGAGGATTTCTTTTTTGGCTCGTTCCACAACCCGGTGCAACTCGTCGGCGCTAAAGTCCGGCAAGCGCGGGTTCCGGGCTTGCGCGGGACACTTCTCCCCAGCAGGCTTCGCCTCCGAGCGGAGGCGCGCGGCTGACCGGATGCGGATCTCGCGGCCGGTGACGAGGTTGGTGCCGTACCAGCCGCCGCGCGGGTGTTCGCGGGTGGGACGGACTTTGGCCAGCGTGCCGTTGGCCTTGACGATGTAGGTCGTTCCGACCTTGACGTACTGCTTTTGCATGGTTAGTACTCCAGCCTTTGGCATCCACCGCGCTCTTGTCGCCAAGGCTGGCGAGGACGTAGGCGAGTTCCTCGGCGACTCGGCCCAGGTCGCCGGCGTACCCCCAGTTGGCAGGTTCCTCTGCCTGGTCCCTCTGGTGCTGATCCAGGCGGCTGGCGATGCGCTTCAGCAGGTCCTGGCACTCGGCGTGGCGTTCCGCGTAGCAAGCGGCTGCGGTTTGCTTGGTGGTTTTGGCGGTGCGTCGCATCGAACACATACATCACTCCGGTGGTGGTGGAAGGCAAGGGAATAACGCGCACGGGCCGCATCTTCGCCGTGGCTCTTTCAAATGGCCAGTTGGCGGCTTGCTCCGAGTAGCTTCCCGCCGCGCAGCGCGATTTCACCCGTGCCGGACTTCCGCAAAATATTGGGCTCGTGTCCCAAAAGTGTAATTAGCGTTCGACCGGCAGTGGCAGCCGGGCACAGCAATGATAGATGGCGGCAATGAAGTTGCTCGCCGTACGGAAGCCGAAGGATCGGTGGCTGATGGACTTGATCTTGTTGTTCATTCCCTCGACGGCGCCGTTGGACAAGCGGATCGTCGTCCAGGGGAGAATCCCATCCAGGTGGGAGCGCAGCATCTTTGCGAATTTCTTGAATGGTTCCAGTTTCGAGCGCACGGCGGAGTTCATCCACTTGCGCAGATGCCGCTCGGCGCGCCAAGGCTGCTGGAAGGACCAGAACAGTTGGAATGCTTCCTTCAAGTACCAGGCACGCACCAGCGGCGTATTCCAGCGGACCAACGTCGAAAGCCGCTCCTTCTGATCCGGGTTCAGATTCCACGGATTCTTCAACAGCAGCCAGCGAGTTCCTTTGACGGTCACTCTCTCTTCGGATGTGACTTGGCGCCACAGTTGGCGGCGAACCGCGTCTACGGCCTCGTTGAGATGCTTGACGATGTGAAACCGGTCAAACAAAATCCGGGCGTTCGGCGCGTGTTCCCGCACCAGGCTGGCGTATGGCGCCCACATGTCCATGCAAACCACCCGCAGCGTTCCACAGCGCCGCCGCCCCATCTCTTCGGTGAAAAACTTCCGCACTGCCTCTTCGGTGCGCTCTTCTCCGACCCACAGCAGGACCCGCCGTTCCAGATCGTAAACCACCGTCAGGTAGACCTGGCCTTTGCGTCGGCTCACCTCATCAATACCGATGACATGGACGGGAGGCCGCGCGCGATGGCGCAGACCATAGGCCACCGCCCGTTTCACAATCGTGGCCACGCTCTTCCAGTTCAGTCCGTATTGGCGCGCCGTTCCCTTCCAACTCAACTCCCGCGCCAGCACCGCCACCGCGGTGGCAAGCGTAGTGGTCACTCGAGCCCAAGGCTCGGCCCAAGGGAAGTCTTCCACCCGAACCCCGCATCGTGGACATTCCACCCGCCGTGGACGGTAGCGCAGTTTCAAAGCCAGCTTTCGCATGGAGAGATCGCGCCACTCTCGTTCTTTGCGAATGTCGTGAACCTCCAGGCATCGCTGCCGGCAAACCCCGCAGCGCAACAAACGCTGCCCGAGCCGGTCGATCCACACCAGCATGCACTCGTCTGTCTCTTCCACCCTGGTCACGGTATGGGCTTTCAAACGCAACTGTTTTCTGACAAAGGTCTCAATGAGCACCTCGGTTCGGTCCTTTCGTATTCCTTGGCCGGAAACACGAAATTAAACCGATGGCGGGGTGCCTTTCAATCCCCGCCAGGCCATACCCCCAAGCGTTCACAGGGGTTGAACTCCCACTACACTTTTCGGAGAGGAGCCTTAAAATGATAGGTAATCTGCGCGACTTGGCCGGAGGCGATCAGCGCACTGACCGTGACGAGACTGCGGTCTCGCGGCGCTAGGGCCGGACGCAGCCACAGGTCACGAAATAGCAGATCGCGGGTATCCTGCACGACACCGGGAGACACGAGGCCGAAATCCTCCTGCACGCGTGCCGCGCGCTGGGCCTCGGCGGCTTCATCGATGGGAAGAAGCTTAGGCGATGCTGCAGGAAGCTGGTCAGGTCCGACCCCTCGCTGCCCAAAGATATCTTTCAGAATCGCAACCGCGGCAAGGGCGTTCGGCCAACCGGAGTAGAAGGCGAGATGCGTAATGATCTCTGAGAGCTCGCCTGGTTTCACGCCATGATCAAGGGCAAGGTTGAAATAGTGCAGCATGCCGATGGTCTGATTCCGGGCGATCAAGGCCGCGACGGTCACGATGTCGCGGTCTCGCGCCGACAACTCCGGGCGCTTCCATAAGTCGTCACTGATCGCGCTCTGTGTGTATTTTTCAAGCGCGGGCGAAACCATGTGGATTTCCTCAAGTGTCAGTGCGGACCGAGGTGGATTCGAATTCATGCTTTCTCTCCCTTTCCTGGAAATCCTTTACTACGACCAGCAGTCAGTAATGCTCCCATGTGACCGACCAGTGTTCATCCGGCCGAGCCGACCTGATCACGAGGCGTCCGTCCGCGCTGAACTGGAAGATGCGCGGCAAATCCTTGCCGATCAGGAGGTCGGCGGTGTTCGACCCCTGCACGTGATGGGTCACGGTGTGCGTCGCCTCGTTTATGTCGTAGCTGCCGAAGGAGGCCTCGTACCCGTTCCGGACATATTCATTGGACCTGGATTATGCACGGTGCCCGACGCGAACAGCGGCCGGCTGAGGCCTGACGCCATTTGGGATTCTGAGAATCCTGCGTTAAAACAGTAGGTCCGCGGAGTTCACAGCTTCGCGAGCCGATTCTCAGAAGCCACCCAAATGGTGAAGGAACAAGAACCGGATAGCGGCCGAAGGCCCGCCAATCAAGGGGTTCGTGATGTTATTCCGGAACCCAATAAAATCAATGCCTTTACGCCCTATGACTTCAATGGTAGGAATCTGACTCCCTACGGCGGACTGCTGCCGATCATCACCATGCTGGAGAAAGTGGGGTTCCAGCCCCTGGTGGAGCAGACCCTGACCTCGAAGCGGATTCCCCGAGCCATGGACCTGTACCGATTCGTGCTGGGCATCGTGCTCGGCCTCTACATCGGCTTTCCGCGGCTGAACCAGTTGCGCTTCGTCGCGCGCGATCCCATCCTGACGGGCATCCTTAAAGTCACCAAGCTGCCGGTCCAATCCACCTTCTGGCGATTCGTGAACGCGCTGCATCGCAATGTCGCCCGCCAGATGCTAACCATTATGCGGACCCTGCGGGAACGGGTTTGGGAGGCGGCCAACGTGAAGTTGGAGGTCGTCACCATCGACACCGACACCACCGTGCACACGCTCTACGGACAACAGATGGGCGGACGCAAGGGCTACAACCCGAAAAACAAAGGCAAGAAGAGCTATCAACCGATGCTGACGTTCATCGCCGAGACGCGAGAATACGTGTGGGGCGAATTGCGCAATGGCGACCGGCCCAGCGGCAAGCAGATCCGCGATCATCTGCGGAATGTCCAAAAGGCCTTGCCGCCTGGTGTGAAGCAGATCTACGGTCGGGCCGATTCGGGGTTCTACTGCCAGGACGCCGTCGAAGCGTATGAAGAATTCGACGCTCGATTCGTGATCTGTGCGCGCAAGACGTCCCGGTTGGTTGAGGAACTACGCCAAGCCCAGTGGAAGTCGTCACCCAAGACGGATGCCGACGCGGAATGCGAATTCCGTTACCAGCCGGAGGGATGGAGCAAGCCATACCGGTTCGTGGCTCTGCGCAAAGAAAAGCCACGCGAGGAACTGGAAGCCGAGGAAATCGAGCAATACCAGTTGTTCGAAACCAGTCAGTTCAAGTACCGGGTCTTCGTGACCGACATGAGCGATCCGATCTACTTCGTGGTCTGGTTTTACGGCCAGCGCGGCGGTGCCGAAAACCTGATCAAAGAGGCGAACAATGATGCCGGACTGGCGGCGCATCCGTCAGGCCGCTTTGACGTGAACGGCAATCACTTCCAGTTGGCTATGCTGGCGTACAACCTGAACTGCTGGCTGATGCTGTTCAACCGCGAGCCGCAGGCCGACGCCACCGCACTCCGGCACACGACTCTGGCGACTTCGCGGCTCCGCTTCCTGTTCGTAGCAGCCAAGATCTGGCGGCACGCCGGCCGCACTGGGGTAAGCTACAGCGACCACTACGAGGAGAAGGGTATGTTCGAGCGGTTGATGGACCGGTTGCGCCGGATTGCACCGCGCGCCAACGGTTATGCACCCGTGATGCTGCCGGCCCTGCGCTGACAGAAGTTCCCGCTGGTCCTTTCGATCTCCGCGCATAGAAATTCATGCGCTGATGCCAAATGCAACGAAGCAAGTGACTTCGGCGGGGGACTCGGCGGGACCGGACTCTCGGGAGGACGATCAAGCAGCGAAACTCGAACTGACCTACCCAACTCTGAATGACATCAACCGAGCGCCGCGGGCGTTCGGAATGCTTCTCGTGTGCATAATTCAGGTAAAATGTAACCACTCCCGGTGGTGGCGCACACGCATCTCCCGCCTGCGGGCCGATTCCGCATCGGCCCGCGGAGTCCCAACCCAGCGATGAATTAGGAATGTGGTGGGGCGATAGGGAATAATTGAGGTATGGGTTTTGCGCCGATTCCCGACGGGATCGAGGAGATCCGGGCGGGAAGAATGCTCGTGGTAGTGGACGACGAAGACCGCGAGAATGAAGGCGATCTCACCATTGCGGCGGAAAAAGTAACGCCCGAGATCATCAACTTCATGGCCACGCACGGGCGAGGGTTGATCTGCCTCGCCCTCACCGCCGAGCGCTGCGACTATCTGCGGCTGCCCCTTATGAGCCCCCACAATACCTCCAATTTCGGGACGGCCTTCTGCGAGTCGATCGATGCGCGGGAGGGGGTCACTACCGGAATCTCGGCCGCCGACCGCACCCGCACCATCCTGAAAGCCATCGACCCCGATTGCCGCCCGGGGGACCTGGCGCGCCCAGGACACGTCTTTCCCCTGCGCGCCCGCGGCGGCGGCGTGCTGGTGCGTGCCGGACAGACCGAGGCGTCCGTGGATTTGGCGCGGCTGGCGGGCCTGGCACCGGCGGGCGTCATCTGCGAGATTATGAACGCGGACGGCACCATGGCCCGCGTGCCCCAATTGCAGGAGTTCTGCGTCCGCCACGGCCTCCAGATGATTTCCGTGGCCGACCTGATCCGCTACCGCATGAAACACGAAAGGTTCGTCCGGCGCGTGGCGGAAGGGTGCGTGGAGACCGAGTTTGGGGAATTTCGCACCATCGCCTATGGCAGCGATTTGAATCCCGAATACCATCTGGCGCTGGTCCGCGGAGACGTGGCCCGCAAAGAGAGAGTGCTGGTGCGGGTGCATTCGCGCTGCCTCTATGGCGACGTGTTCGGGTCCACCGGCTGCGCCTGCGCGGGCCTGGTGCGGAATTCCCTTCGCACTATCGCGGAGGCGGGCTTGGGGGTGCTGGTCTACCTACACGAAACGGGACCGGGATTCCGGGTCGAGCGCGACGGCTATGGGCTGGCCCGGATGGTGTCCCATGGCCGAGAATTCATGCACTACCAGGGCGAGGCGGGGCAGCGCCTGCTCCAACACGAGCACGGCATCGGCGCGCAGGTCCTGTCCGACCTGGGCCTGCACACCATCCGCCTGCTCACCAATCATCCTCGCAAAATCGTTGCCCTGGAAGGGTTTGGCATCGAAGTAGTGGACCAGATCCCAGTCGCCGCCGGCTGAGTCCGCGCTCCGCCATACCCGCGCTAATATGAATGCAGGCCTTACGTCCTTCATGGTATGAACGCACGAATCCTGACAACCGCAACGCTCGCATTTGCATTCTCCGCAGCTCTTCCTGCTAAAGCCGCCGATCCTCGGCTTGTGGGCCTGTTGATGCCCGACGCCCAAGTGGTGGCGGGCGTGAACGTGGATCAGGCCAAGGCCACGCTGTTTGGCCAGTACGTGCTTTCGCAGGTCAAAACGACCGATCCCAAATTCCAGGAGCTCATCACCCTGACGGGTTTCGACCCGACGCGGGATGTCAGCGAAGTCCTGGTGGGTTCGAATGGCAAACCGCAGAACCATACGGGGCTGTTCCTGGCGCGGGGTAATTTCGAGCCGGGGCGCATCGCTGCCGCCGCTGCCGAAAAGGGCGCGCTCAGCGAAACCTACGGCGGGGTGACCATCATCGAAGACCCCAAGAAGACCATGGGCGTCGCATTCTTAAGCACGACGATGGTGGCGGCGGGTGACCTCGCCAACGTGAAAGGCGCCATCGACCGGCAGAAAACGCCCACTTCGATTTCCGCGTTGCTGGGCGTGCAGATCGACCAGTGGAGCACCGCCCAGGATGCCTGGGCCGTTTCGATGGTGCCGCTCAGCTCGCTGCATCCAGCGCCGAACGCCCCCAACGTACCCGGGTTGAACGGGCAGGGCGCGTTCCAGGCCATCCAGCAGGCAGCCGGCGGCGTCAAGTTCGGCAACCAGGTGGTCGTGACCGGACAGGCCACCGCCGATACGGGGCAAAATGCCCAAGCCATGGCTGATGCCCTGAAGCTGCTTGTCAACCTGGCGCAGATGCAGGCAGCCAATCAACCCGTGGTGACGACGCTGATCCAATCGGTGCAAATCAACGCGCAGGGAAACATCCTGAACGTTTCGGCGAGCCTGCCGGAAGATCAGTTCGAACAGGTAGTGAAGACGAAGCCGGCACGGCACTTGGAGCCGCGCAGGCGCACGCGCTGACGCTACGGACAAGTTCCAACCATCATCTTGGCGGCTGTAGGGCAGGGTATCTCCCTGGTCTACAGCCGCCGTCTCGTTTATAGGCGGTCCGCCGCGCCCGGTCTCACGCCATGCCCAGTTCGCGGATCGCCGCACCGGCGCCGCGCAGGTTCGCCAACTTCATCTCCGAGTACTTCCGCGAAAGCAGCACCCCGTCCGCTCCCGCCCGGAACGCGGCCAGCACCGCCTGGTGCGTCCCGTCGGGCGAGGATTTGCTCTGGTTGGCCCCGGTCGGGATGTCGATATCGATCCCCGGCCATAACTGGGTCTTAGTACCGTTCAATGCGTCTCGCGCCCGCTTCGCTTCCTCGAACACGTAGTCGGCGGAAAGGCCCGTCTGCGGTATCTCGGCCAGGCTCTTCTCATGTTGGTACCCCATCACCCGGTAATGGAAATCGAGCAGTTCCTGCTGCGGCACGTCGCCATAGATGGTGGAGCCAGTTGCGCGGATGTACGACGCCATGCGCGGTCCGCCGCAGTTGTGATACATCACCATTTTCAGAAAATCGGCGTGTTTGGAGATCTCCGAAAGATCCTGCTCGGCGCGGTAGATCGGGCTGAAGCTGTTGTTGTGCCAGATGTGCCAGCCCACTCCCACCGTGGGCTTCACCGATTTCACCTTGTTGTACATGGCGGCGTACGTTTCGCGCAGGCTGTCGGTCCAAAGCATCTCCCAGGCCAGCATTTCGGGGTAGCGAAGCATCAGCCGCCACACGGTGACGTAGTAGCCATCCACCGGCCGCCGGTTTCCGCGCGTGGACTGAATGAAATTGCCAAGCGCCTGAAACCCTTCCCGCGCGCGCTTGGTGTTGATGCCACGCTCCTGCGCTTTCCGTTCGCAGAACTCGCAGAAGCAGGTTACCCGGTTCACCCCTGGGTTGCCCCCATGGCTCGATCCCAGGGCATTGGCAAACGCGCCCTGGCGTTCCGAGCCCCACATGATGCCGTCGATTTCATACGAGCGCGAATAGTCCTCCACCATGCCCAGCAACCAGTTGCGGTAGTTGGGATTGTTGAAGCACAGCGTGTTGGCGCTCGACCCATCCAGGTGTTTCTCCTGCGCCTCGCGCACGCCGGGCACGGAGTTGTTCCAGACGTCTTCGAACCAGCAGATGGTCTTCATGCCGCGCTTGCGGGCCGACGGCAGCACCGCCTCCAACACGTCGTAATCGTCGCCGAAATCGGGCGCGCGGAAGTCGTGAATGGAGGTGTCTTTGTAGTACTGCGGATGGATTTTGGTGTAGCTGCCGCCGTGGAAGGTCCCGGTGCCGCTGCTGTTGTCATACTGCTGCTTGCCGTGATCGGGGAGCGGTTGCCCGGGCACCTGCCGCCCCGCGATTCCCCGCCCGTACGTGAAGGTGGCGACGAACAGCGTATTCACATACGCGTCCTGCTGGAATTCATCCAGGACCTTCTCGACGCCCTCGTCCACAAACGAGACAGCGCCTACCTGAATGCCGATCATCTTGTTCGTGGCCGGGGCCGCTGCCATCGCTCCGACCGCCATAGTTTGTAGAAATCCGCGTCGATTCATTTCGCTTTTGTCTCCGTGGTAGTCACCGTCAGAGCGTCCAGTTTGCGTTCGGTCAGCAGCCGGTTGACCGCGGGTAAATCCGAGTTCAACACCGCGTCCAGGCGGTTCTTCTGCTCGCCCAGTTTTTCCGCGAGCAGTCGAAACACCTCGTACGAAGCCGCCGTCGGTTTGCCGTCGCCCCGCTCGATGCTGCTGCCCAATGCCGCCAGCTTATTGTTCAGCTTGATGGGAAAATTCAGCGGGTCCTGTCCACTGCGGTTCCGCACCTGGTACACCGCTGCTTCCACCGCCGTGAGCTTTCCCCGCAGTTCGTCGCAGGCGCTTTTCAGGGCCGCCTCCTGGTTCTTCTTGAGACGGTCGTCCATCTGTCTCTTGAGTTCGCGAATCACGATCACCATTTCGTTCGCCTCGCTTAATTGGTCGCGCACCTGGATCGCCAGGGCGAACTGTTCGGCAAGATCGGCCACGGTGACGCTGTCCAGGCGGGGATCCTTCACCAACTCGAGGCGTTCGGTAAGGGTCTTACCACCGAGGGCGAGCCGCACCTGGTACGTGCCCGGCACCGCCAGCGGACCTTGCGTGTTCCCACCCCACAGGATCATCCCCGTGAAGGTCTTGGCGCCCGTGTAGCGCTGGTCCCATTGAAAGTGGTTGAGTCCCGCGTTGCGGGGCACCGGCGGGGGAGCGCCGCCGCGCCCGCCGCCGCGGCCGCCTTCTTCCGCGCCTTCCGCATCGGCCGGGGCGGTGCCGGCGCGACCTCCGCGACCGCCGCGCGCCGAGGCACGCTTCTTGTTTTCTTCCTCGCTTCCGGCGAACGACCGCACCAGTTCTCCCTTGGCATCCAGAATATCAATGGTGATCTGGTCCACCGGCTTGGCGAGGAAGTAGTCGATGCGCGCGGGCCCTACGTTGCGCTGCGCCGCCGGCGGACGGAACAGGTGCGCATCTTCGGTCACCACCTCCGGCGTGAGCTGCCGCAGTGGCGTAATGTCGTCCAGCACATAGAACGACCGCCCGTGCGTTGCGATCACCAGGTCCCTGCCTTCCACCACCAGGTCCGGTACCTGCGTGTCGGGCAGATTCATCGCGAGCGATTGCCACCCGGTGCCGTCATCGAACGAAACATAAATCCCATGCTCGGTGCCCGCGAACAGCAGCCCTTGCCGCACCGGGTCCTCCCTCACCGCGTGAACAAAGTCGTACTCGGGAATTCCGTCCACGATCTTCGACCAGGTCTTGCCATAATCGGCGGTCTTGAAGAGGTACGGCCGCCGGTCGTCGTTCTGGTAATTCTTCACCGCCACGTAGGCGCCCCCGGGATTGTGCGGCGACGCTTCGATCAGGCTCACCCGGCCGAAATCCGGCATGCCCGGCGGCGTCACATTGGCCCAATTTTTGCCGCCATCGCGCGTGAGGTACACCAGCCCATCGTCGGAGCCCGTCCAAATCGTGTCCGCCTCTTTGCGCGAAGGCGCGATGGTGAAAATCGTGCCGTAGATCTCCGGCCCGTTCTGGTCATGGGTGATCGGACCGCCCGAATCGCCCAGGGTCTTGAGATCGTGACGCGTCAGATCGGGACTGATTTTCTGCCAACTATGACCGTCGTCGGTGGTCTTCCACAAATGTTGCGAGGAGGTATACAGCACCTCCGGATTGAGCGGCGAAAACACGATCGGAAACGTCCACTGCCATCGTTCCGGCAGCGACCCGGCCGATTCGCCGGAGAAGAACAGCGGGTACACCTGGATGTCGCGCGCCTGGCTCGTACGGCGGTCGAACCGCGTAAGCAGCGCGCCCTGGCTGCCGGCGTAGAACAGATTCGCGTTGGTGGGGTGCGGCGCGATGTAGCCGCTCTCCCCGCCTCCCACGGAGTAGCTGGTTGCGCCTCCGCGGGCGGCGCCCCCGCGTCCGCCGACGGCCGCACTGGAAACACAAATCGTCGAGCTGTCCTGCTGCGCCCCGCACACGTGGTAGGGGACATCGCGGGTCGCCGCTACGTGGTAAAGCTGCGCCGTCGCGTACTGCTGGCCGGTCCAGCTCTGGCCGCCGTTGAGCGAAACGTTGGCGCCGCCGTCGTTGCTATTGATCATCCGCTGCGGGTTCGCGGGGTCGATCCACAGATCGTGATTATCGCCGTGCGGCGGCCGAAGCTGGCGGTAGGTCTTGCCGCCGTCAGTGGATTTGTAGAACCCGGTGTTGAGCACGTACACGGTGTCTTTCGCCTGCGGATCGGCATAGATGCGCGTGTAGTAGAAGGCACGCTGGCGCAGGCTGCGGTCCTCGCTGCTGCGCTTCCACGTCGCGCCGGCATCGTCGGAGACGAACACGCCGCCGTTCTCGTTCTCCACGATCGCGTAGACGCGATTCGAGTCGGCGCCCGAAACGGCTACGCCGATCTTCCCCACCACCCCCGCCGGCAGCCCGGGATTGCGGGTGATCTCCGTCCAGTGATCCCCGCCATCGCTGGACTTGAACAGCCCGCTGCCCGGACCGCCGCTGGTGAGGCTCCATGGAGTGCGGTTGGCGTCCCACAGGGCCGCGAACATCACCTCCGGATGCCGCGGGTCCAACACCAGGTCCACGGCACCCGAACGATCGTCGCGGTACAACACCTTCTGCCAGCTCTGGCCGCCATCCTTCGAGCGAAATACCCCGCGTTCCGCGTTGCGGCCGTAGGGGTGCCCCAATGCCGCTACATAGACCAGGTCCGGGTTGGTGGGATGGATGCGAATGCGTGCGATGGACTGCGTGTCCGCTAGCCCAATGTGCTTCCAGGTCTTGCCGGCGTCGGTGGATTTGTAAACGCCGTCGCCCTGCATGATGTTGCCGCGCAGTTGCGTCTCGCCCATTCCGAGGTAGACCACGTCCGGGTTGGATGCCGAAACCGCGACCGCGCCCACTGAGGAGCTGTGAATCTGGTGATCCGTGACGGGCCGCCAGGTCAGGCCCCCATCCGTAGTCTTCCACAAGCCGCCTCCGGTCGCGCCGAAGTAATATTCGTTCGGCCGGCTTGGGCTTCCCGCGCACGTGATGGAGCGACCGCCGCGCAGCGGACCGATCGACCGCCACTCGAGCGAGGCGAAGATCTTCGGATCGTAGGCCGCCGCCATGCACAACGCCGCGGCGCCCGCCGTCAGGAGAGCCAGACGAACTTTTGGCATTGTGCGGCTATTATATTACGCTCGGCCGGGCCACCTCCGCCGCGCGCGATTGCGCTAAGGTGGAGTGGATTCACGATGGGGGCCATTTCTACTCTCCCAACTACGCGGCGGGGCTTTCTGGCCAGCGTCGCGGGAGGATGCGCTGCGGCGGCCGCTGCTCCGCCGAAGCCGAATATCGTCTTCTTACTGGTGGACGATTTGGGCTGGCGCGACTTCGGCTGTTATGGCAACACGTTCTACGAGACGCCCAACCTCGACCGGCTCGCCGCCGAGGGTGTGCGGTTCACCAATGCCTATGCGGCCTGCCCAGTCTGTTCGCCGACCCGCGCCAGTATCCTCACCGGCAAGTATCCCGCCCGCCTCCACCTGACCGATTGGATCCCCGGCCGGAAGCAGTGGCCAGCCGCCCGGCTCCTTACCCCGGCATTCGAGCAGCAGCTTCCGCTGCGCGAGACGACCCTTGCCGAAGCGCTCGCGCCGTTGGGCTACCGCACCGCGAGCATCGGCAAGTGGCACCTCGGTGGCAGTGGGTTCCTGCCCACCGACCAGGGGTTCGAGCTGAATGTCGCCGGCAACGAGCGTGGCAGCCCGGCGTCCTATTTCGGACCCTTCAGCCTGCCGGGGCTCGAGGGCGGCACCCGCGACGATTACCTAACCGAAAAACTGAGCGACGCCGCCGACCGGTTCATCGAAGAATGCGCCGGCAAAACGCCGTTCTTTCTGTACCTGCCCGAGTTCGCGGTCCACCTTCCGCTGCAGGCGCGCCAGGAAGCCGTCGCCCGATATCGCTCCAGGAATGCCGGCAAGGATTTCCCCAACCCGGTCTACGCTGCCATGGTTTCGAGTGTGGATGAAGCGCTCGGGCGCATTCGCACCCGGCTCGAACACCTGCGCATCGCGGACAATACCGCCATCTTCGTTTTCTCCGATAACGGGGGGCTGCGCTACGAAGGTTCCCGCAAAGACCCGGTCACCGACAATCATCCCCTGCGCGCGGGCAAAGGGCATCTCTTCGAGGGCGGCATTCGCGAGCCGCTGCTGGTCTTCTGGCCGGGCGTTACCCGGCCGGGCCGCGTCTCAGAGACTCCGGTGTGTAGCATCGACTTCTTCCCGACGATTCGCGAGATGGCCGGCGGAAAGGGCGGCGCAACGGTGGACGGCGTAAGCCTGTTGCCGCTGCTGCGCGGGGCCGCCACCCTCCGGCGCGACGCGCTCTACTGGCACTACCCGCACTACAGCAACCAGGGAGGCACTCCTGCCAGCGCCGTCCGGATGGGCGATTGGAAGCTGATCGAGTTCTTCGAGGACGGCCGACTGGAACTTTACAATCTGAAAAACGATATCGGCGAGGCCCACAACCTCGCCCTGCGCGAACCCAACATCCGTCAGAGGCTGCACGCCCGCCTTACCGCCTGGCGGCGTTCGGTGAGTGCGGCAATGCCCGCACCCAATCCGAACTACGATCCCACCGGAGCCGACCAGCACCTGACGGGAACTGAACCGCCTACCCTGCCGGAGTCTGGCCGCTGAAGCGGGCTAGGCGACCTCGGCGAATTCCGGCTCGCCCAACGGGATACCCGTGTTGGCCGCCAGGTGCAGAGGCACCGCACGGAGATGCAGCGGGTCCAGGCCGCGGGCGGGGTGCCGCTCTTCCCAACCACCTTCTTTATTCGGAAACGCAATCCAGCCGGTTTCCGGCACGTAAGCAACCCAATGGCGCGGATGGGCCGCGCTGCGATACAGTTTGATCACTTTCAGCCTTCCTTCTGAGTGCGCGGCCGCGGTTTTGGCTCCGGCCGCGAAAAGCGGCACTGGGCCACGCATCCTCGGTTTTTACACGTGATACAGACAGGCTTCTGAGTCATTTGTAAAAAAAATTAACCGTTTTTGTGGCGGAATTCAACGAAAACTTTGCGGGGAATGGGGACATACCCCAACGTGGGGGGATAATCACATAAAGCTGGAGGTCCGGGATACACCGAGGGTTGAGGTTCTAAGGAATCTGTTGTATTCCCACCCGGGACCTCCCTGATTTAGAATCTCCCACAACAGAAAGGGGTTGGTATGCTGTCAAGGGTCCAAGTCAGACTCGCGCTTGTTTTTACGCTCCTCGCGGCCTGTGCCGGAGGTGTTTTCGTTCCCCGGTGTTTCGCCCAAGCGGTGGCGATCGCCCAGGTGAGCGGCACCATCAGCGATCCCAGCGGCAGCCCGTTGCCCGGCGCCCAGGTAAAGATTGTCGAGACCGAGAAAGGTCTGGTCCGGGGCACGACCTCCGGCCCCGATGGGCGTTACACATTTCCAAACCTGCCGGTAGGTCCCTATCGTCTCGATGTGTCCGCCAACGGTTTCAAGAGCTACGCCCAGTCCGGCATTGTCCTGCAAGTCGGCAACAATGTACAGATTAACGTTCCCATGCAACTGGGCGCGCTCTCCGAGCACGTCGAGGTTTCGGCCGAAGCCGGCATGGTGGAAACAACGGAGAACACCGTCTCCCAGGTGATTGACGAGCGCCGCATCGTGGACCTTCCGCTGAACGGCAGACAGCCCACCCAGCTCATCCTGCTATCGGGCGCCGCCATGACCACGCCTTCGGGTGATCTGCGGGGCAGCAAGAATTTCTACAGCTCCACGACGATTTCGGTCGCCGGCGGGCAGGCCAATGCCGTGAACTACCTTCTGGACGGCGGCGACAACAACGATTCGTTCACCAATGTGAACCTCCCGATCCCCTTCCCGGATGCTTTACAGGAGTTCAGTGTCCAGACCAGCAGCCTGCCGGCGCGCTTTGGCCTGCATCCGGGCGCGGTGGTCAACGCAGTCACCAAGTCGGGTACCAACGACTGGCACGGCAGCCTGTTCGAGTTCCTCCGCAATGGGGACGTGAACGCCCGCAATTACTTCGCCCCGCGCCACGACAGCCTGAAACGCAACCAGTTCGGCGGCACTTTCGGCAGCCACATCATTCGCGACAAGCTGTTCTTCTTCGGCGGTTTCCAGGGACAGTTCAATCGGCAGGATCCTCCCTCCAGCATCAGCTACGTTCCCACGCCGGCCGTGCTGGCCGGCGATTTCAGCGCCATCGATGGCGGCGGCTGCATCTCCGGAGGAGCCGGCAAGACCCTCATCGATCCAACCAACGGATCGCCCTTTCCCGGCAATCAGATTCCGGTGAGTCGCTTCAATGCGCAGGCCTTGGCCCTCACCAAGTTCCTGCCCGCCGCCCAGAATGAGTGCGGCAAGGTGACCTACGGCATTCCCACCACCGGCGACGAAGACCAGGTCATCGGCCGCATCGACTGGGTGCAAAGCTCCAAGCACACGATCTACGGCCGTTATTTCCTCGACGACTACCGCAATCCGGCCTTCTTCGACGGCAACAACCTGCTCACCACCACCTCCGCCGGCAACCTGGAACGTGCCCAGTCACTCACCCTCGGCGACACCTATACCTTCAGCGGCAACCTGGTTAACGCGTTACACATCACCGGCACCCGTCGCCGCGACGACCGCGGCGCACCGCCCAACGACATCAACCCCTCCAAGCTCGGCATTCAGGTGCCCACGCCCGTGCCGAATTTCATCCAGGCTTCGGTGAGCGGCTACTTCAGCGTCGGCTGCGGCACCTGCGCCAACGCCCACTTCAACGTCAATTCCATCCACTTGGCGGACGACGTGGATTGGATTCACGGCAAGCACCAGATCGCCTTCGGCGTGGACTACATTCGCGACCAGTTCAACTCCATCAACATCTGGAACTCCAACGGCAACTTCTCCTTCAACGGCCAATACGCCAGCGGTAAGAACATGGGTGACGCCCTGGCCGCGTTCATGCTCGGCACCATGAATTCCTTCACCCAGAGCGCCAACCTGCAGAACGCCACACGCGGAACGATTTTCGCGCTGTACGTGCAGGACAGCGTCCACCTCGCGCCTCGCCTGACCCTCAACGCCGGCCTGCGGTGGGATCCGACGCTGGTGCCCTACGACTACTTCGATCGCGGCGAGTATTTCTCTCCCGAGGGGTTTCGCGCCGGCCAGCGAAGCAGCGTCTATACCAATGCGCCGGCGGGCCTCTTGTTCTACGGCGATCCCGGCATCCCGCGTGGCTTCCAGCACTCGCACTTGCTGAATCTCTCTCCCCGCCTCGGCCTGGTCTGGGACCCCAGCGGAAGTGGCAAGCAGACCCTCCGCGTGTCGAGCGCCATCCTGCGCGATACCGAAGAGATGTTCTATAACGAGCGCCAGACCACCAACCCGCCCTACGCCAACTCGATCGACGTGCCCTTCCCCGCCGGGGGGCTCACCAACCCCTGGGCCGGCTATCCCGGCGGCGTGCCCTTCCCACTGCCTTCCCCGCTTCCCAGGACGTTCCAGTTTCCCACCGCGGGCGTCTATGTGGACCTGCCCCTGAACCTGCTGCCCACCTACATGCTCCAGTGGAACATCAGCTACCAGCGGCAGTTCTCACCCAACTGGCTGGCTTCGGTCAGCTACCTGGGCAATAAAACCACGCACGTGTGGGTGGGCGAAGATATCAATCCCGCCATCTATATTCCCGGAAGTTCCGCCAGCACCAACCTGCGCCGTCCGCTGTATCTGGAAAACCCGGCGCTGGGAGCAGCCTACTCCAGCATCACAACTTCCGACCAGGGCGGCAACTCGCACTACAGCGGCCTGCTGCTCTCGCTCCAGCATCGCTTCGCGAACGGGTTCACGCTACTGACCAACTACACCTGGTCACACTGCATCAGCGAGGTGGACTTCACCGGCGAACTGGCCGGCTCCCAATACGAGAACCCCTACAACCGCTCTCAGGATCGGGGCAACTGCAACTTCGACGTACGTCATCAGTCCAACACCTCGCTGATTGCGGTCAGCCCGGTTAAGGGCAATGGCATCGCGGGCCGCGTTCTGGGGAACTGGCAGATCGCCCCCATCGTCACTGTCCATACCGGTCTGCCCATCAACATCACCGATGGGCAGGACATCTCCCAGACCGGCATTGGGCTGGACCGGCCCAACCTGGTCTCCACCGCCGCGTACGTGCACGCATCCGATCCGCGGTCTTATCTGGCCCGAGGCGCCTTCCAGACGCAGGCTCCCGGCACTTTCGGCAATTTGGGAAGGGACGCGTTCACGGCGCCCGGAACAGTGAACTTCGACCTCGCCTTGAGCCGCACTTTCCATATGACCGAACGCTGGCAGCTCGAAAGCCGCGCCGAAGCGTTCAACGTCATCAACCACACCAATTTCAACGGCCCTACTACCGGGCTAAACAGTTCCAATTTCGGTGTGATCAACAGCGCCGGCGATCCGCGCATTTTGCAGTTCGCCATGAAGCTGCATTTTTGACACACCGGGGCCGGACTTTCAGCTAGCGCGCAGTCCGGCCCCTTTCGGCGTCGATCAAGGCCCGCTTCCTTTGGACGCCCCAACGGTACCCGCCCAGTTCCCCGGTCCCGCGAATCACGCGGTGGCACGGGATGAGAATCGCCACGTGATTGCGAGCGCATGCCTGAGCCACCGCGCGCGTCGCGGACGGTTGCCCCGTCCCCGCCGCGACCTCGCTGTAGGACTGAACCTCCCCGTAGGGAATCGATTGGAGGTAGTTCCAAACCCGCATCTGAAAGGCCGAGGCGCGAATATCCAGCGGCAGGTCGAGCTTCGGCCGGCTGCCTTCCAGATGTGCGCGTAAGGCTTCAATCCAGGCTTCAAACTCCGCCGGACGGGGCTCTTCTATGGGCCGCAACTCGGCCGCCGGATATTCTTTCCGCAGTCCCTCCACGAGCGCCTCCCGGCTGTCGCCAAATTGCAGCGAGCAGATGCCCCGATCGGTGGCGCCGATCAGCATGAGTCCCAGGGGCGACTCGACCGTCGCATACGTAATCGAGACCCCGCGCCCGCCGCGCCGGTATTCGCCCGGCGTCATTCCCAGGCGCGTATCGACCCGCTCATACACCCGGCTGGACGATCCGAAACCGGCATCGTACACCGCTTCGGCCACGTCCCGCGATTCTCTCAGGCTTCGCTTGAGCTTGCGCAGGCGATCAGCTTCCAGGTACTGGCGCGGCGTCAAGCCCACCGCGGCCTTGAAGCTCCGCTGGAGGTGAAACCGGCTGAGGCCGGCTCGCGCCGCCAGCTCCGCCAGGTCGGGCGGCTCCTCCACGTGCGCTTCCAAGTACCGGCACAAGTCTTCCATGCGCGCGCCGCTGCGGTTTTCGAGCGGACGGCACCGCAGGCAGGGCCGCAGCCCGTCACGTTCCGCGGCTTCGGCTGTTTCGTAAAAGCGGACGTTGCGCCGCAGCGGGCGGCGCGCCGGACACGAAGGTCGGCAAAACACCCCGGTGGTGGCGACGCCGAAGAAGAAGGTTCCGTCCCATTCCGCATCCCTTCGCTCGATTGCGTCCCAGTACTTTTGTTCGTTGCTCATGCCTCCAGCTTGCCCGAACTCCCTGGAGCCATTCCACCCGTCGCTTGCTTTCAAATTTGACCGCTGTCCGCCGCGGGAATACGCGCTTTTCCCTAAGCGTCGAGCGCGTTAATCCCCGGTGCGTGCGTCGACTCGTACGCTGCGATATCGGCCTCGTGCTGGAGGATGTACCCCAGCTCATCCACCCCTTCCAGAAGGCACTGCTTCGCGAAGCTGTCGATCGGAAATTTCACCGCGCGGCCCGAAGGCGTCGTCAGCGCCTGGTTGGCCAAATCGATCTTCACTGTGGCTTCGGCCGGGGCGGCAAACAACTCCGCATGCACATCGGCAGGAACCACGATCGGCAGCAGCGAGTTCTTCAGGCTGTTCTGCTTGAAGATGTCCGCAAACGACGTGCTGATTACCGCGCGGAATCCGAACTGCGCCAGCGCCCAGGGAGCGTGCTCGCGCGAACTGCCGCAGCCGAAGTTGTCGCCGGCCAAAAGCACCTGCGCACCGTGGGCTTCGCGCCGGTTCAGGATGAAATCGGCAATGGGCCGGCCCTCGGCGTCGTAGCGCCAGTCGTTGAAGAGCTGGCGACCCAGACCCTGCTTGGAAGTTGTCTTCAAGAAGCGCGCTGGAATAATCTGGTCGGTATCGATATTGTTGATGGGGAGCGGCACCAGCCGGCTTTCGAAATTGGTGAATGGCTTCATAGCAGTGTCCTCACATCGGTGATCTTGCCGGTCAGCGCGGCGGCCGCCGCGGTCAGCGGGCTGGCCAGGAAGGTACGCCCGCCTTTGCCCTGGCGCCCTTCGAAATTGCGGTTGCTGGTGGACACGCTGTACTGGCCGGGAGCGAGTTGGTCGCCGTTCATGGCGATGCACATCGAGCAGCCCGGCTCCCGCCATTCACAGCCGGCCTGGCGGAAGAGTTCCGGCAGCCCCTCGGCGATGGCCAGCCGCTTCACTTCCTGCGAGCCAGGAACCACCAGCACACGCACGTTGGGATCCACTTTGCGGCCCTTGAGAACCGCCGCCGCCGTGCGCAGGTCGGAAATGCGGGAATTCGTACAACTTCCGATGAAGACCACGTCAATGGGGTGGCCCAGCAGCGGCTTGCCGCCTTCGAGCCCCATGTAGTCGAGCGCCTTGGTGATCGAATCGCGGGCCATCGGGTCGGCCACCTGCGACGGATCAGGCAGCGGCGCCGTCACTGGCAGGCCCATCCCCGGGTTCGTGCCGTAGGTGATCATCGGCTCCAGCTTCCCGGCATCGATCGTCATGGAGTGATGGTATTCGGCGCCTGGGTCGGTCGGAAGCTGCCGCCAGCGCGCCACCGCCGCCTCCCACGCCACCCCCTTGGGCGCGTGCGGACGGCCGCAGAGGTACTCGAACGTGGTGTCGTCGGGCGCTATCAGTCCGGCGCGCGCGCCGCCTTCAATCGACATGTTGCACACCGTCATCCGCTCTTCCATCGAGAGCGCGCGAATGGCGCTGCCCGTGTATTCGAAAATGGCGCCGGTGCCGCCGCCGATGCCGATCTTCGCGATCAGCGCCAGGATGATGTCCTTCGCCGAGACGCCCGTTCCCAGTGCGCCATCGACATGGATGCCGAAAGTTTTCGACTTCCGTTGCAGCAGGCACTGCGTGGCGAGCACGTGCTCCACCTCGCTGGTGCCGATGCCGAAGGCCAGCGCACCGAACGCGCCGTGCGTCGCCGTATGGCTGTCGCCGCAAACCACTGTCATGCCCGGCTGGGTGAGGCCGAGTTCCGGTCCGATAACGTGCACGATGCCCTGCCGGTCGCTGTGGATGCCGAGACAGCGGATGCCGAAATCGGCGCAGTTGGTCTCGAGCTGCGCCAGTTGTTTGGCGGCGATTTCGTCCACGATGGGCAGCGAGCGGTCGGTGGTAGGGATGCTGTGATCCGCGGTGGCGATGGTCAGGTCCGGACGGCGCACCTTGAGGCGGCGTTGCCGCAATCCGTCGAACGCCTGTGGCGACGTCACTTCGTGCACCAGGTGAAGGTCGATGAACAGCAAAGCCGGCGTGCCGGGCTGTTCATGAACGATGTGGGAATCCCACAGTTTTTCAACGATTGTACGGGGCATGGGTCATCAATGGGAGCTCTTACTATTATGACTGAGCGGAGACCGGTAAGTCCCCGCTCAGCCGATCGCGGCGCACACCGCCTGTCCCACCTGTTCGGTGGTGGCAGGTGCGCCCGAAGGTCGTAGGTCTGCGGTCAGGGTCCCGCCGCGGAGAACGGCTTCGATCGCGGCATACACGGCGGACGCTTCTTCCTTCAATCCGAAACTGTATTCGAGCAGGGCCGCCACCGAGCCTATGGCCCCCAGCGGGTTGGCCTTGTTCTGCCCGGCGATATCGGGGGCGGAACCGTGCACCGGCTCGTACAGCCCCACCCACGCGCCTGAAGGCCGCCGGTCGCCGATCGAGGCCGAGGGCAGCATCCCGATCGATCCCGCCAGCACCGCGCCCTCGTCGCTCAGAATGTCGCCGAACATGTTTTCCGTCAGCACCACATCGAAGCGCCGCGGGTTGAGGACCAGTTGCATGGCGCAGTTGTCCACCAGCAGGTGATCGAGCGATACATCGGGAAACTCCTCTGCGATCTCCACGACGACCTTGCGCCAGAGCTGCGAGTTCTCAAGCACGTTGGACTTATCGACGGAAGTCACTCTCTTGCGCCGCGTACGCGCCAGGTGGAAGGCCATGCGGGAAACGCGTTCGATTTCCGAACGCGTGTAGGTCATGGTATTGACCGCCCGCATATCCGCGCCGTGACCCGAAATTCCGCGCGGCGTGCCGTAATAGATACCGCCCGTCAGTTCGCGGACGATAATCATGTCGGTGCCTTCCACCAGGTGATTCTTCAATGGCGAAGAATCCAGCTGTGACGCGTACGCTCGCACCGGGCGCAGGTTGGCAAATACCCCCAGCGCCTTGCGAAGACCTAGCAATCCTTTTTCCGGCCGCTGCTCGGGCGGCGCGTTGTCGAACTCCGGCAGCCCCACGGCACCCATCAGGGTGGCATCCGCCTGCGCCGCCAGGCGCGCCGTTTCTTCGGGCAGCGGCGACCCTGTCCGGTGAATGGCGATGCCGCCCAACAGCCCTTCCTTCAGTTCCAGCCCGTGATTCCATTTGCGCGCGACGTGCCGTAACACCCGCACCGCTTCAGCCGTCACCTCCGTGCCGATGCCATCGCCCGGCAGAACCAGAACGTTCAGGTTCATTAATCGGCCGCCGCCTCCTGGAGTTTGGCGACTTCGTGGATCAACGCCACGATCTCCTCGTCCATCAGGCCTTTCTTGCGGTGGTCGGCAACCGCCGTGAAGCGATGATACAAATCGTCCACCTCTTCCCGTGTCAGCTGAAATCCCAAATCCTTCGCCCGTTGGTTCAGCGCGTGGCGCCCGCTGTGCTTGCCCAGCACCAGGCTGCCTTCGGGCACTCCCACCGATCGGGGATCGATAATCTCGTAGGTGGTCTTCTCTTTCAGGTATCCGTCCTGGTGAATCCCGGCTTCATGCGCGAACGCGTTCCGGCCGACAATGGCCTTGTTGGGCTGCGGGCCGAAGGTGATCACCGAGCTCAATAACTGGCTCGCCGAGTACAGGTGCTCGGTCTGGATTCCGGTATGGTACGGGTAGGCGTCCACGCGGGTCTTCAGGATCATCACTACTTCTTCGAGCGAGCAATTGCCGGCGCGTTCGCCGATGCCGTTGATGGTGCACTCGATCTGCCGTGCGCCCGCATCCAGGGCGGCGAGCGAATTGGCCACCGCCAGTCCCAGGTCGTCGTGACAATGCACGCTGACAATCGCGCAATCGCCCAGCGCTTTCACAATCCTGCCGATCAGGACGGAGAACTCCTTGGGCGTCGAGTAACCGACCGTATCGGGTATATTGACCGTGCGCGCCCCGGCCGCCACCACCGCCCGCGAGATCTTCTCCAGGTACTCGGGCTCGGTCCGGGCGCCATCTTCGGCCGAAAACTCTACGTCGTCCACGTACCGCCGCGCCAACTCCACCGCGGCTACGGCCTCTTCCAGCACCTGCTCGCGCGACTTCTTCAACTTGTGTTTGAGATGAATATCGCTGGTAGCGATAAACGTATGAATCCGCGGGCGCCGCGCGTGGGTCAGCGATTGGGCGGCGCGCTGCACGTCCAGCGTGCAGGCGCGGGCCAGCGCGGCTACGTTCGCCCAGGTGAACTCGCGGCTGACGGCGTCCACCGCTTCGAAATCCCCTTCCGACGCGATGGGGAATCCCGCCTCGAGAATGTCCACCCCGAGTTCCACCAGCTTGCGGGCCATACGCAGCTTCTCGGCGACGTTCATGCTGCATCCGGGCGACTGTTCGCCGTCGCGAAGAGTTGTATCGAAGATGTATACGCGATCGCTCATCCGTTCACCAATACGAGCATTATGCGGTCTGGATGTTGGATTTGGCAAATTTATAATATTGGAGGCTGGCATAAACAGATGTTATGATGAGTGCACAACAGGCCCGCTGGGGGAGTGTGGAGTGAGGATGGGCTGCTGATGGAGTTTTATTCGCTACAGGTATTCTTGACCATTGCCACCGAGAGGAGTTTCTCCCGGGCGGCCGAAAAACTGCTGCGCACCCAGCCGGCGGTGTCGCTGGCGCTCCAGCGCCTCGAGCAGGAGCTGGGTGAAAAGCTGATCGACCGTTCCGGCAAGGAGTTGATCCTCACCGACGCCGGCCGAGCGGTGCTGGACTACGCGCGCCGGTTCGAGAGCCTGCGCCAGGAAATGGAGAACACCCTGGCGGAGCTTCGCGACAATGCCGCAGGCAGGCTCGCCATCGGCGCCAATGAATCTACGGCGCTGTATCTGCTGCGCCACATCGAGCGCTATCGCGAGCTATACCCGAAGGTGAAAGTGCAGATCCGCCGCAGCCTCTCCAGCCGCGTGCCCAACGAACTGCTCGACGGCAACCTGGAACTGGGCGTGATCAGCTACGACCCGGGCGACGAGCGCTTGAAATCCAAGGTGCTGTACACCGACGCGCTGGCCTTCGTGGTTTCCCCAAAGCATCGCCTGGCGCACCACAGAACCGTTTCCATTGCCGAGCTGGGCATGGAGACCTTCATCGCCCACAACGTGATCTCGCCCTATCGCGAGGTGGTGCTGCGCGAGTTTCAGGCGCACAAAGTGCCATTGCGGATGGAGGTCGAGATGCCGACCATCGAGACCATCCGCAAGCTGGTGCAGAACAATCTCGGCGTGGCATTCCTCCCGCGCATGTGCGTCGAGCAGGAAATCGAGCAGAAGATCCTCTGCGAAGTGCGCGTAAAGGAACTGCACGTAGAGCGTAAGATCCGCCTGGTGTACCCCACTCGCCGCGCCCTCAGCCACTCCGCCCGCGCCTTCCTCGAACTGGTCGGCTGACCCGGCGGTCCACCGGCACCGCTTTTAGTTTCCGCTCGGCCTTTCGATGTGGTCGATCACCAGAATCTCTACCGGTCCTCGGCTGGAGGCCAGCTTGAGCCCAAGCCGTTCCTGAAGCGCGGCGAAGACCGTCGGGCCCGTGGGCTCGGCCGCGGACGGTGTCCCGGCCGCCTCGACGGGCTTCCAGCCGGTCGAAGGGAACCCGGCCAGGGACTGATCCGGGGTGAACTCCAGGTTCACGTCGAACGCGCCCGTGTGCCCGGTCTTATCCACCACGGCCTTGCCGAGCACGACCGCGAGCATCCTCGTCAGCTCGGGCATCGGGATCTTGCCGCCCTGCATACGGATTCCCGTGGGTGACGCCATGATACCCAGATGCCCACATGGAGGGGAGAACCGCTGCCCGGGCGGTGGTGGCGGTGGCGGCGGCCCATTCGGTTCGGCCTCGGTACAAACTCCTTCCGCGGGCGCCGGCAGTTTCGCACCGCCTCGCGCCGGCTCCAGCAGGTACACCGGCATTTCTTTCGCCTCTTTGTGAACCTTCAGTTGGAAGCGATCCGCGAGCAACCCTTGCAGCATGGCAAACGTCTGGCTGCGCGTGGCGTCCCCCTCCGCTTTGGCCTCGATCTTGTAGTAGTCGGTATCGATCCAGCCCGGCCCGCCCACAATCTGAAACGCCTGCAGTCCGTAAGCGTTCTGCATCAGCAGCCGCACCGGGGCGTTGGCAGTGAGCCTGCCGCCGGCATGCGGCATCACCGTCATGAACCGCCGTTCTTCGGAAGGCTTGATGGCTGCCACCGCGAAATTGCGGCGCTCCGTAGTCTGCGCCCGGATCGGCGGCGCATTCCAGATCCCGATCGCGACGGGCAGCGCGATCGCCGCCGCTGCGGCGGCGGCCAGCATCAGCCTCTTTCCGGCATCCAGACGGTGCGCCGAGCGACGCGTCATGATCTCTTCGATGCGCCGTTTGAGATTCGCCCCCGTCACCCCGGCCGTGCACGCCAACGGCGATTCGGCGTAGTATTTGCAGACGTGGAGAATGGCCTCGGCATACACCTCCGGTTCACAGCCGGAACACACTTCTTCGTCGCAGGCGCGCTCCCGCTCTTCCAGCAGCCGCCGGCCAATCCACCAGACCAGCGGATGGAACCAGAACACGGCCTCCACCACCATGTGAAGCGCAGCCCAGAAATTGTCGCGCCGCCGTACGTGGCAGAGTTCGTGCGCCAGAATGGAACGAAGCTGTCCCGCGGAGAGCCGTTCGGCGATGCCCTCGGGCAGCAGCAGCACCGGCCGAAAGATCCCGAACACCCCTGGTTCCAGCGGGGCCCGCGAAAGCTCTACCGGGATTGGTGCCGTGATCGCCGCCGGCCGTGCCTCGCGCATCGCCGCCCGGATCCGTTGCCACCGCACCAGCCAGCGGACCATGAATACAGCAAAGCCGGTCATCCAGAGGGCGAAGAGAATCGGCACCGGATCCATGGTCGGTTTCGCTGCCGCTGCCACGCTGGCGGAAGCCGCGAACGGCCGCGCCAGTGCCTCCATCACCACCGTCACCGGCGGCGGCGGTGCGAGCGGCGCGGTGCGCCATCCTACCCGTCCGCCGATCGTTACCAGCAGCGAGAAGGGAAACAAAAACTTCACCGAGGCCGCTTGCCAGACCCACCAGCGCGCCTGCGCCCGGTTCTTGCGGAGAGCAAGTGTCAGCAGGGCCGCTAAGCCCGCGAACAGCGTCGTTTGCCAGAGATGATTCGTCAGGCTCGGGATCATTGCGACCCCTCCTTTCTCGCCAGTTTGCGGAGTGACTTCTCCGCCTCGTGCACGTCATCGAGCGTCAGCTTGCCGGACTCGATCAGGTGCGCCATCACCGGCTGCGTCCGTCCTCCGAAGAGGCTGAGCAGTTCATCGATCAGGCGTCTCTGCGCGGCCCCGCGCGAAACTACCGCCTCGAAAATATGGGCGTTGCCGATCTTTCGCGACCGGCGCAGCACCTTCTTGGCTTCCAGGCGATAGACCGTGGTCTGCACCGTCGTGTAGGCCGGCTGGTCTTCTTTTGGAAAGGCTTCCTGGATCTCTCGAATCGATATCGCACCCCGCGTCCATAGCGCTTCCATGATCTGGAGCTCCAACCGGGTCAGTTTCGGTAGCGACATAGGCTCTCTACTAATCTAGTTTGTTATCCTACTATGTGTGTTTGTATTATGCAAGACGTACTGAGGTGAAAACGTGCGCTTTCGCGCGGTTTGGTGAAGCGTCACGGCAGCGGAGCACGCTTGCTCTCGGGGTGGCGCAAAAAGCCCTCGGCTTGCGCGAAACCGCTCTCCACACCGCGCCTGCGCGTAAGCTCTACCTGCTTCGGATACCATTGATCCGGCCGCTCGGAGGCGTGCGCATAACAGGCCGCGCGGCGGCGCGATTCGACGGCCGAGATGTCCACGTAGTCGTTGGGCGAGAACATCATCGTGTCTTCGGCGACTTCGTAATAGTAGAGCGCAAACTTCCTGCGGGCTTTTAACCACGCATCCAGCGTCAGCATCGAAATGGCGCGATGGTCGCGGTGACGATCGATGGGCCACTGAGTGAACACCACGTCCGGATTCTCGCCCACGAGTGTCCGGGCGAATGCGTCGTAGTGGGAGGCGTCGATCACCGCGCGTCCGTCATACTGCCCCGCGAAGACGGCGGTGGCCTTGAGGATCCGGCACGCGTGTTGCGCTTCAGCGGTGCGGATGCCCGCACAGCGGTCCGGGCTCGCTCCGCCGCAGAATCCCTCCCCGCGATTGAGGTACAGCAGAACTACTTTGTGGCCCAGATCGACGTAACGGACGATCGTTCCCGCGCACCCGGATTCGGGGTCGCCGGGATGTCCGCCGGCGACGACGATTTTGAGGGCCGCTGCGGACGTTTCCGCGAGCAGCGGCAGAGCTGTGATGGACGCAATCAGACTGCGACGTGAAACCGGCACCCCCAAATTCTAATCCGGGAGCGCGGCTGTTACCTAACCGTCATTTCACGCAGCACTACCGGCCCCAGCAGACCCGAAGGAAGCAGTGGCGAATCGGCGCGGTACCGCGTGATGTTGGTGCGGGTGATGCGCTGCCCGGGCGGGAGCAACTGGTCTCCGATCAGCCGGTTGGGCCACAAATTGGTGATGTCGATCGCGAGGCGGTTCTCCCCGGCGCGCGCCGCCCCGCCGATCTTCACCCGGAACGGCTTCTTCCAGAGGACGCCCAGGTCGTTGCCGTTCAGGCGCACGTGGGCCAGCTCGCGGACATCGCCGAGTTCGAGATAGAGGACGCTGCCCGGTGCAACCGCAGCCAGCCGGAAACGCGTCCGGTAGGTGGCCGTGCCGGAGAAGTATCGGATGCCGGGGTCAACCTGTTCCGTCCACGATTGCAGCCGGTCGAACGTCGCACCGGCCGGCGCACCGCGGTGCGGCGCGAATTCCACCTCCCATGGGCCGCCGATGGGGACCGCGGCGCGCTCGCGGAGGGCCGCTGCGGTGTGGTGCGCCGCCGTCGCCGCGCGCCGGAAGATCACGAAGATCGACCCGTCCGGCTCGAAGGCGAGCGGCATGCGAGTGCGGCCATCCGCCGTGAAATCATACGACGGCGCGACCTCGATTTCGCCCGTATCGGGGTGCCACAGCTCGGGCGCCTTGCCGGTCACCCGCAGCGTGACGTCCGCCTGGAGAGCCTGCGGGCGCGTGTTGCGCACAAAGTAGATTTCCGCGTCGCTCGTCCGCCGGTGAATGTAATCCAGCGGCGCGGAGGTTTCGAAATCGGCAGGCACGTCCAGCACCTCGCGCGCGCTCTTCCCGGTGCGAACGCGCGGCCAGATCTCGTCCGCGATGGCGCGCACCTCGCCATCGCCATCCAGGCCGGTGGCGCGAACCGGTTTCGGTCCCACTACGATGGCGCCGCCATTCACCAGCCGGCGCAGCGCACGGATGGCGCCCACCGAGATGTTCTCGCGATTCGGCAGCACGAGCACGCGATAGCTGATGCCATCGGGCAGCACGATCCGGCCGTCGCGCACGCTCATTCGTTTCGCGAGAACCTCTTCGTCCACCACGTCGTAATCGTAGCCGGGCATGACCTTGGCGGGATCGTCGCTCTTCACGCGCACGAAGTTGGGAACGTGATCGCCGTAATAATAGGCGACATCGGCCACCGGTTGCCCCTGTTGCAGCAGGAACTGTGATCGGTTGATATAGCTGAGGAAGCCTGCCGCCTCGTGCCACCAGGTTACGTTCGGATTGAGGTGCGTGCCGGCGAAATATTCCTGACCGGGCAGGCCCGCCTCCTCGGGCGACGAAGTGAACGTATGCCAGATCAGCCGATTCAGCCCTTCGCACGCGGCCTGGTCGAAGGAGGGCTTCAGATTGCTCCCGATCGATTCGTCCCACTGCGGGCCGATGCTCGTCATGCCCTCGGCCGCCACCAGGGTCTTGCCGTAAATATGCGCGGCGCTGGCCGCCTGCTTGACGAAGAAGCGCTCTTCGTCGCGGGTGCGGTGGGTGGCGGAGCGGGCCCAGAACTCGGTCTGCGGGAATGCGCTGGCCCCCAGCGTCTCTAGCGCGTCGATGGGCGCCCCGTGCGGGCCGCCGGATTCGGGATGAATGCCCAGGCCATATCGCGCCGCCATTTCCGCGAAGGGCACATAATGATGCGCCAGGATCAGGTCGCCCACAGTGCGGCGGAGATCGTTCAGAAAACGATTGCTACTTTCCCGGCTGCCCACAATGCGCCCGGCCACGATCGGAAGGTACGGCAGTGGGTCGTAGCCTCGCCGGCGCCGGAATTCTTCCCGAAAGCTCGCGGTCCAGTTGGTGCCGCCGAGTTCCAAACTGTCGGTGGCGAGATAGCGCAGCGTCCGCCCCACGTAGGGGCGTGCATCCGCCAGCAGCGGATCCACGCTTTCGTGCCAGTACTGCTCGAACGCCGCACGGTCCATGTAGTCGATAGCGAGCCCCTGCCAGCCGCCGCTGGAGGTCGAGACCCGCGCCCCGGAATCGGAGTAGCCGATCCGCAGGATCTCCCAGGTGCCTTCCGGTACCCGCCAGGTGAACGTCTTCGCGGGCGAGACACCGAGCGTCAGCACACCGGCCGGATCGGTGTCCTGCTCCCCGGGTTCGGGAACGACGTCGTCAAGCAGCGGCGCGGTCACGGGCACCGAGAATCCCGCCTCCTCGGAGGCGGTCTTGACCGCCAACGAGCGAATCGCCCGTCGCGGCTCGAGCGCGTCCTTGGCCCCCGGCAGGGCCTCCCCGTGGCGCAGCGGATAGGCCAGCACTGCCACGTCTCGATAGAAGCCGTTGCGGGAAGGGGGAGCCGCCAGCGGTCCGCGAAATTCGGCTGGACCCCGAACCACCGTGCGCGACCAGGTCAGCAGCTTCGCGGCCTGTTCCGGCTTGACGCCGGGACCCCCCAGGTTCCAGCCGCTCTGAATACTCAGCGTGATCTCTACGCCCAGCCGCGCGGCTTCCTTCAGAGCGTGACGATAGAGGGCGCGCCATGCAGGCGAGCCGAACATCGGACCGCGCGGCACCTCGCGGTTCTCGCGCTGGCCCGAACCATCGGCATCCACCAGGAGAGCGCCACCGAATCCTTTGGCCTTCATCTCCTCCAGATCGCGGGTGATCGCCGCGGCAGTGGTATTGCCGTTCAGCCACCACCAGTAACAGCGCAACCGCGCTTCCGCGGGCGGATTGGCAAAGCCCGCGGTCAGATCGTCCGCCTCGGGCTTCGACAGCAGGGGCATCGAGAGCGCCGCCAGCAGCAGCGCCCCGCCTGCGCACCACCGGCGCGTGCGGTGGTTCCCGTGAATGATAGGTCGGGCCAAACTAGAAGTCTAGCGTAGCTGGCTGTGTATGGTCTTCTGCCGGACCCGACCCTTCTTCAGCGAGCGGTGCGGTTCCACGAAAACGTGAGGGAGTCCCGTGGAACCGCTGCCGCTCTACTGCACAGACACCGTGACGTTGGGCTGAGTCGAATTCGACCCTACCGTAATCACGATGGCCTGCGCCCCCGAGCTTGTGTTGGCCGGAATCCGCACGTTCACCTGCATGACGCCGTATACGATGCCGGGTGCTTCGCTGTAATATTCCACCGTAGCCGGTTGACCGCCGACGGTGGCCGTTACCGTGAGCGGCGTTTTGTTCAACGGGTTGCCGCTGGTGCCGGCCACCGCGCCGGTGGTGCCCGGCGGTTGCGTGGCGCCTTCCCCGGTCATGTAGACCGCCACGACGCTGCCCTTGGCAGCCGGATTGCCGGGCCCGTTGACGGTCAGATCCTGGTTGAGAATCGAGCCAGGACCGTTGCCTTGCGAGTTCTGCGTGTAGATACCCGGCACGGTGCCGGTTACGTTGTAAGTGACGGGGTCGGAAGTTACGCCTTTGTAAGTGACCCGTACCTGCGTGGTGGGCCGGCCGGTTACTTCGTAGGGCACCATGACGCTGGTCTGCTTGGCCGATGCATAGATGATTGGCGCCGGAACATTGTCGAAGGTCACTTGTGTGTCGGCAACCATCGTGGCCAACATCCCGGAAGGAGTCAGTTGCGCTCCCGCGAGTGTATCCGGGCCGAGGTTGGTCCCGAAGATCGTCACGTTTTCGCCGGGCGACACGGCGCCGGGCGCGTAACTAGCCGCGTTGGTGATGGACGTGAACCCTGGAACCGCTGCGGCATTCACGGTGAGATTCACCGTAATCGTCGCGGGGTTAAGCGAGGAGGTGGAGCTTACAGTAACCATGGCGGTCTGCTTGCCGACGGCCAGGCGCTGCGGGTTCACCGTGAAGGTCAGGTTCGTGGGCGTCGTGCTGGCGGTGCCACTGGTGGGCGTCACCGTCAGCCACGGGGCGCTACTGGGAATACTCACTGTGAACGGCGCGGACGAACCCGTGGATGCGATGGCGACGGTCTGCTTTTCCGGGACCGTGCCGGCCAGTGTATAAGTGAAGTTCAGCGTGCCCGGCGTGGCGGTGATGCTTTGGGGCGCCACCACCGTAAGCGCAACCGGAATGGTGATGGGGCTGCCGGTGGCGCCGGGCGGCGTTGCGGCGGTGATCACCACGCTGCCTTTGTACGTGCCCGCGGCCAGCGTGCCCGCGTCGGCCGAAACCTGAACGGCGCCCGGAGTGGAGGTCGCGCTCGTCTTGACTGTCAGCCACGAGCCGCCATTCTCGGTGGTCGCTGCCACCGTAAAGGCGATGGCTCCCGGCGTGCCGCTGACGTTCACCGTCTGCGCCGCCGGCGCACTGCCGCCTGCAAGCTGCTGGAACTGCAACGACGTCTTGTCGGCCGCGATCGTGCCCGCGTTGACGTTGAAGATCACCGGAATGCTGATCGGGCTGTCGGCCACCGCGGCTCCGCCCGGGCCGGTCGCGGCGATAGTCACCGTGCCGGTGTACGTGCCCGGCGAAAGCAAGCCGGGATTCACGGATACACCGACGTTCGAGCCGAGTGGGCTGGTCGTCCCGCCCACCGAATTCACCGAGAGCCAGTTGCTGCCGGTGACGGTGTTGAGCGTCACAGTGTAAGTCAACTGGTCTGTCGAGCTCGTGCTGGCGACCGCGAGGTTCTGTAGCGCCGGCGATTGCCCATTGACCTGCGCATTGAATGTCAACGCGTTGGGTGTGGTGACGAGCAACGCGTTGGCGCTCACGTACATCGCGACAGGGATCGTCAGCGGGCTATTGGGAGCGGCCGCCTGTGTGGTCGGATTGGTTGCGTTAATCACTACGCTCCCGTTGCACTTGCCGTCGGCGACACCCGCGGGATTCACCGCCACGCTGAAGGTGCCGGGCGTGTTGCCGGTCGTACCGCCGCTCACCGCGAGCCAGTTGCCGCCGCATTCCGACGAGGTGGCGGTGGCGGTATAGCTGAGCGCCGTGCTGGCGCTGCTCGTGACGTTGATGGTCTGCGACGGTGCCGGGGATTGGCCGGTCTGCGCCGCAAACAGCAACGGGCACGTCAGGTTCGCCGTTGAGCAGCCGCTGCTCGTCGCCACAATCAGCGCATCGTTCGCCACTTTCAGGTTGACCGTAATCGCCAGCGGGCTGTTGGCCGCGGTCGGCGCGGTGACGGTCACCGTCCCGGTGTAATCGCCCGTCGACAATCCCGCCGGATTCACGTTTACCGCGAAGGCCGTACCCGCGGTTGCCGTCGCCGGAACCGAAAGCCAGTTGCCGCCCTTAGCGGTGGTGCCCAACAGTGTTAACGGCGTGGCTCCGCCGGTGCTGTTCACCGTGAGGTTTTGCGCTGCCGGGTTGGCGGTTCCGAGTTGATAGGTGAAATTCAGCGTTCCCGCCGAGGGGTTCAACAGGGGCAGCGAGGAGACCGTCAGCTTGACGGGGATATCCTGCTGGGTGGGCGTTCCGCCAGGCGTGAGCAACGTTGCTTTTCCGGTGTACGTGCCGGACGGAAGCCCGGCGCTGGCGTCATACGTGAAAGTGACCGTCGTGCTTCCGTTGACGGGAATCGAACCGCCCGAACTGGGCGATTCGGTAAACCAGATTCGCCCGGATGGATTGTTATCCACGGAGTTGACGAAATTGAATGGCACGGCCTGGATACCGGAGGTCGTCGAAAGAGTGACTGTCTGGGAGGGGGAGTTATTGCTGCCGCCGGTTTGATAATAGAGGTTCACCGAATTCGGGCTGACCGTGATAGGAGGCGCAGCGCTGACCTGCAGTTCGACCGGAACCGATATGGGCGCGCCTGCGCCGGTGGTAATCGTGATCGAACCGTTGTAGGTGCCTGCCGCAAGGCCATTGAGCACGGCGGGAACGAGCGCCCCCGTCAGCGTTCCGGGTACGTTGCCGCTGGACGGTGAAACCTGCAGCCAGCTTCCGCCCGAAGCCGTGCCCGCCACCGCTGTGAAGGGCGTGCTCTGCCCCGCCAGGGTCAACGTCTGCGACGCGGGTGTGCCGCTGCCGATCTGATACGCGAACTGCAACGATGCGGGGCTGACCGAGACATTGCTGATGGTGAGGGAAACCTGCACCAGGACGCTATTCGTGGGGCCGGTAACAATGACCGTCCCCTGGTAAGGAGTTGCCGAAGCGGCGAAGCCGGTCGGATCGACCTTTACGGTGACCGCCGATGGCGCCGTCGCAATCGCAGGATTCACCGTGACCCATCCCGCCAACGATGCGGCTTGAAACAACACCGGGTTGCCCGTCGTGTTGCCGGTGACGCTTACCTGCAGGGTCTGCGATTGAGCTGCGCCGCCGACCTGCGAAGAGAAGTTCAGTGTGGTTTTATCGACGTTCACGGCCTGCGCAGACAATGCCGCTGCCGCGCCGAAGCAGACAAGAATGGAGAGTATGGCTTTCCGGATGATTTGACTCAACGTATGACCTCCAGGCAGTCCGGACGCGGGGGGACGCCTCAGTGCTCCGCAGCAAGTGCACGAGTCGTGCCAAAACGCGAGAGGCAAGTGCGAGAAGCACCCCGGGGGTTTTCTAAACGCCGATCCTGCGCCACGACGACACAGCGGTGTATCTCGATTCCACGCGATCAGGCATTAACCCGCACCCGATAGAGTCGATGCTCCAGTATGTACGCGAGCACACCGTCGGGCAGCCCGGAAGGGATTTTCCCGGATGCGAGCGTGCGGCGAATCCCCGAGGAAGAAATGGGAATGTCGATGGTGTCGAGCCGATCGACTCTTACGCCCTCCGGCAAGTCGTAAGGATGGCCGGGACGGCTGGTGACGATGAAGCGCACCGCGCGCGCCACGTCCCGCCAGCGTCGCCATGTCGTAATCTCGGCGAACGCATCGGCGCCGATGATGAAGTACAGCTCGTCTGTGGGAGCCATACCGGCGCCCACCTTCTCGATGGTGTCGATGGAATAGCTCCGCACCGTGTTCTCTTCGAGCCGCGACACTTCAAACCGCGGCATGCCACGGCATGCCAGGTCGGCCATCTTGACGCGATCGGCGTACGGCGCACTGGTTATCCCGGCCTTATGGGGCGGATGTGCGGCCGGCACGAAGAGCACCCGGTCGAGTTGCAGGGAATCGGCGGCATGCCGCGCAACGGCGAGGTGGCCGTTATGAATCGGGTCGAACGTGCCGCCGAAAAGTGCCAGCCGCATTGTGGATCGGAATCACCGCCGCAGCCATACTACGAGCGTTCGATCTTGACGGACCGCACCTGCACTTCCTTGAGGGGCCGGTCCTGCGCGTTGCGCGGTGCCTCGGAGATCTTCTTCACCACATCGTAACCTTCCGAAACTTCGCCGAAGATGCTGTGCTTGTTATCGAGCCATGGCGTGGCGGCAACCGTCACAAAGAATTGGCTGCCGTTCGTATTGGGACCGGCATTGGCCATCGACAGGAGGCCCGGTTTGGAATGTTTCAGTTCGGGGTGGAACTCGTCGGCGAAGCGATATCCCGGCCCGCCGCGTCCGGTGCCTTCGGGATCGCCGCCCTGAATCATGAAATTCGGAATCACGCGGTGGAAGACCGTGCCGTCGTAGAACGGCTTGCCGGTCTTGGTTCCCTCGGCAAGGCTCACGAAGTTCTCAACAGTGCGAGGGGCCTTGTCCGCGAACAGCCGCACCTTGAACGTGCCTTCGCTGGTGTCGAACAGCGCGTACATCTCGTTGGGCATGACTGCGATTGTAGCAAGTGACGATGCGTCGGTATGTTAGACTTCGGTTGTAGTTGCCGGCACTGTTGAACTCGCGGAACATGGATCGAGCGCCTGCGCCTTTGGAATTGGAAGAACATCGGGAACTGGCACGTGAGCTGCGGCTGGCAAGCGCACGTCTTCGCGAGCTTTGCACGCTGGTGACCGGCGTTTACGGGCCCGAGAGCCGGGCCGCATTCACATTCACCAGGGCCGTCGATTCCCTCGAGCGCCTGCGCCACGAAATGCAGATGCAGGCCGCCCTGGACTGCCCCGAAGCGACCCACGAGAAGATCTACGGTTAGGGTCTACCAGCCGACCGGCTTTCCGCGGTTCTGCTCATCCAGCCATCTTTGGAGCGGCCCGAAGTAGTCGCGGATCGCGGAGGCGTCCATCTCGCGCGTGCCGGCGATCTTTTCCAGCGCTTCCTGCCAGGGGCGGCTCTGGCCCATTTCGAGCATGCTCATCAGACGGGAACCCGCGGCCTTATTGCCGAAGATCGAGCACCGGTTGAGCGGCCCGCTGCACCCGGCTGCCTGCGCCAGCGCGCGATGGAACTGGAACTGGAGGATGTCGGCCAGGAAGTAACGCATGTAGGGGACATTGGCGGCCACATGGTACTTAGCGCCCGGGTCGAAATCCTGTTCCGTGCGCGTGCCGGGCGGTGCGATGCCCTGGTATTTGAGCCGCAGATCCCACCACGCCTGGTTGTACTGTTCCGGCGGAATCTCCCCGGAGAATACCTTCCAACGCCACTGGTCGATCACCAAACCGAAAGGCAGAAACGCGATCTTCTCGAGCGCACGCTGGAGCAGGAGTCCGACATCTTTGGATGTGTCGGGCGCATGGTCGAGCAGGCCGAGCCTGACCAGGTACTCGGGTGTGATGGAAAGAGCAATGGTATCGCCCACGGCCTCGTGGAAACCGTCATTGGCGCTGTCGCGGAATGCAGGCGGCTGGTGGCTGTAAGCGCGCTGGTAGAAGTTGTGGCCCAGTTCGTGATGCACCGTCAGGAAGTCTTCGCCGGTAATCTGGATGCACATCTTGAGTCGCAGATCGTCCAGCGAATTGATGTCCCAGGCGCTGGCGTGGCACACCACGTCGCGGTCGCGGGGCTTGAGGAACAGCGACCGCTCCCAGAAGGTCTGCGGGAGCGGGGCAAAGCCGAGCGAGACGAAGAAGTTTTCACCGTACTTCACCATCTGTTTCCAGTCGGTGTTGTGCTGCTTCAACATGGCGGTCAGATCGAAGCCCGGGTCGGCGTTCGGAGGGGCGACGAGGGGATAAATGTTCTCCCACTCCTGGGACCACATGTTGCCAAGCAGGTACGCAGGGATGGGGCCGTTCGACGGAACCAGATCGCCGTATTTTGCGCGCAGGCGGCTGCGCACGTAAGCATGCAACGAAAGGTAAAGCGGCCGGACCTGCTGCCAGAGGCGGTCCAGCTCCGCGGCGACCGCGTCCGGATCCATGTCGTATTTGGAGCGCCACATCGCTCCGTTGTCCTTGAAGCCGAGTTGGCGCGCGCCCTGGTTGGCGAGTTCGACATAGCGAATGAAATCCTGCCGCATGGGGCGGGCGATGGCGTGCCACCCGTTCCACGCATCACGGAGCTGTTTCGGATCGCGGCTCTCGGCCATCAGCTTGGTGAGGTCTTCGAGATCCTTGCAGGAACCAGGCCCGGACGGACACCATTTGCCCTTGCCGTAAGCGCCTTCCATGCCGGCCACAATGCGGGTGAGCTCTTCGGCTTCCTTGGGATCGCTGGGCGTGGCGATCGTGAGGGAGAGCTTCAGGAGGCGCAGTTTGCGGGCGGTCACCGGGGCGAGCTTGAGGCCATCGAATTGGGTGGACTGCTTGGCATACGCGACCGTAGCGGCAATGGAGCGCTCATCCAGCTTGGCGGCGATAGTTTCGGTGTCGTCGGTGATATAGGTGGATTTGATCCAATCGGCGCGCGCGGCATCGACCCCGAGGACCAGGAGTTTCTGTTCGGCGTCATCGATGAACTTCCGGGCGTCTTCTGGGGTCGGTTTCCGGTCAGCCGCTGTCACGAGCAGGGGGATGGCGAGGAGGAGCAAGGGAGCGAAGCGGAGTTCCATGTTTCCAACTTGCGGTAACAGCATCTTAAGCAACTTTCTCGCGAACGGTCAACGGTTTAGTCGTGTTGCCATCGAGAATCCGGCAAGGCGGCAACATCGGTCAACGCATTGCGGTCAGGCGTCCCATTTTGCGGCGGACGTTCGACGAATGGACCGCCCACTCCATTATGAAACGGTACGGGCCCGGGCATATTACGAGCGGCAACCGGAGAGAGGCAATAAACATCACGCCGCCGTGAGAGCGGCGTTCAAATGGATTCGATTCTGTTCCGCTGCTGGAAGGACAGGTTCCCTACGACGAGACCCGGCATCAAGAGGCGATGAGACGATCACTTTTAGACCGAGGTGGCGAATCCAGTTGTGGATGTTGAGTGGAAAGAGTTGGATTTCAAAGGATCTCCGCGGCCGACCCTTGACAGAATAACTCAGATGTCTTACCTTCTTTCCGGGCTCATCTCGCATGGGACTGGAAGGAGATAACCAGCCGTCTCGCAACATCATTTCCACAGAAGACGCCAGGGCGATGAAAAGGCACGGGTGAATCGTTCAGCCGAATAGCCACTTGAATCGTTTCTATTTTCGCGTTCGCAGAAAGGCTTGACTGACGTTCAATTCTGAATGTATAATTGCTTTCAGATGGACGTTAGCCCAAAAGGTCCCGAAGCCGCCCGCCTCCGGCAACGCAAGTTCAGTTGTCTCCGTCAGTTCCCCTTCCCCGATGACCTGCTGCCTGGTTCGCTCTCCCTCACTCACCGCCGCTGTGGCAAACCCACTTGTCATTGCGCGTCTGGCGAGGGCCATCCGATTTGGTTTCTCACTTTCATGTCGCAGGGAAAGCGTCGTGTGGAACGAATTCCTATCAAGTGGGTAGACGACGTCCGCCGGCGCGTTGAAGCTGGCCGCGCCTTTCAGGACGCTCTGCGCGAGGTCCTCACGGCCAATGCCGAGTTGTTGGTCCTCTGGCGCAAACAGCAGCCACCCCGCTGAAGGGGCCGCATTCTCGACAGATTCAAAACTATGCCTGCCATGGTCTGGCTTTGAAGAACTATTTCCAGCAACCCGGCGATGGTCGTACCCAGCCACACATTCCCGCGACGGACATCGTGTGGGCCGTGGTGATGAGCCGGATCCTGCGAATCACCAGCTTTTTGCGCCTGGAGTGGTTAGTCCACTCCGCAGCACGAATTGGGTTAGGCGTGAGAGCGGCCTTCGGCGATGATGCCTTGGCCTACTGCACCGAACGTATGAACCCCGAGTCGACGCGACTGGCTCTAGCGGCAGCACTGCACCAGGCCAAACGGAACAAGGCCTTCGAGAATAGCCGCTTTATCGGTCTGGCTCTGGACGGCACCGGCGCAGGCCGCACCTATAGGGAACCCTGCTCGTTGTGTGATCCCATCAAGGACGCCAAAGGCGAAGTGCACGGTTGCCTGCATCATTTTGTGCTGGTCAGTGTGGTGGGCGCTGGTTTAACGCTGCCGATCGATGTGGAGCCCTATGGGCCAGGCGACAGCGAGTATGCCGCCGCACAGCGATTGCTGCGGCGCGCCGTAGAGCACCTGGGACCACGCTTCGCCGACTACGTGGTAGGAGACGGCGCTTACGCCACAGCTCCTTTCTTGCACACCACCGAGGATGTCGGACTACCCGTGGTGGCGCGCCTGAAGGAGAACCTGCCCCTGTTGGCCGCCGACGTACGCGCTCGCTTTGATGGTCAGCCGCCCCAAGCCGTGTTCCAGGAGGGCAATGACCGAGTCGAGGTCTGGGACGCTGATGACTTCGCCCCTTGGGAAACCCTCCACTGGCCCACCGTGCGCGTGCTGCGCTACCACCAACACAAGCGCGATGGCACGGTGGTCCAAGCCGAATGGCTGGGAGATAACACCGGCGCTTGGAGAGTGGCCGAAGGTCGTGTTAGCATCAGGTTATCTGCGTGACATCGCGGGGACGTAGTTCAGTTGGTTAGAACGCCGGCCTGTCACGTCGGAGGTCGCGGGTTCGAGCCCCGTCGTCCCCGCCATTCCTTTCAATCACTTAGAGGTATTTCGGCTACTTCGGTTTTGGCGTTTTTGGGCCACCGTGAAGTAGGCGTGAACTAGATGCACCGTTTCCGCCTTCGCCGGCTTCCTTCAGCACCCGCGCTATCAGATCGACCGTTTTGCGCTTCAGCTCTTCCCGGAGATGCTGGTACCGTCGCAATTCACGGCTCTTGTGCCCGGTCAACAGCCCGATGATGTTGTCCTCGATGCCCTCGGCGGTTAGGGTCGAGGCTGCGAAGTGTCGGAGATCATGGATGCGCAGAGCATCGATGCCTGCCAGCTTCGCCACCCGCCGAAACCGCTTTCCGAAGTCCCATGCATGCGGTCTTTTGAAGTTGCCTTTAAACCGCGGGTTGGGCTTGGCCGGAAAGACGTATTCGTGGTGGCCGTAGCTCGGCAGAACACGGAGGGCTGCGACGGCCATGTCGGGGAGTTGAATTCGCTTGGGTTCGTCGTTCTTCGTCTGCCGGACGTAGATGCAGGGATTCCCGGAATCGAGATCGATGTCGCTCCATTTGCGGCTCAGGATCTCGCCCTTCCGCATCCCGGTGGTGGGCGCAAGCACCAAAAACGCCTTTAGCTCCAGGTCGCTCTTCTCGTCGCAGACACGGATCATTGCAACAATTTCTTCAGAATTAGTTGCATTCAGGCAGCGCAGTTTTCGATAATGAAGGACATGGAAGCCAACCGCATGACGAAAGAACAAGCCAAGACGCGGGCCGCTGCTGTTGCCGCAACGGTTCCGGGTGCCAGCCTGCGGGTGAATGCCTACAACATCACCGTCATGTCCAAGTCAGGCAAGCATCTGGTGGCTTACACGGGTTCCCCAAAGCGTGGCTGGTCCAAGGCTGGGGGCCGGGCATGATGACCAAGGCTTTCGGATACGTCAGGGTTTCGGGTGACTCCCAGATTGACGGGGATGGCTTCCCGCGTCAGGTGGCCGCTATCAAGGCGTATGCCAAGCAGCATGGCGTCCGCATCGTGAAGGTGTTCCGTGAGGAAGGCGTTACGGGAACCAAGGACGCGATGGACCGGCCAGCGTGGGCAGAAATGATGCTGGCCTTGCACAGCAATGGCGTCAAGACCATCATCATCGAACGGCTGGACCGGCTGGCACGTGAACTGATGGTGCAAGAAAAAACCATCGCTGACTTGCAGCAGGATGGCTTCACGCTGGTGTCTGTTCAGGAACCGGACCTGATGTCATCTGACCCGGCCCGTATCGCGTTTCGCCAGATGATGGGCGTCTTTGCCCAGTACGACAAAAGCCAGATTGTCCTGAAGCTGAAGGCCGCGCGCATGCGCAAGCGCGCCAAGGATGGCCGGTGTGAAGGGCGAAAGCCATTTGGCCACCGTGAAGGGGAACAAGCTGCAATCCAGCGTATGCAGGCGCTGGCCGCAGCCGGTATGAGCATCCGCGCGATTGCTGCCAAGCTGGACGCGGAAGGCGTGCCCACGCGCAACGGTGGGGCATGGCGTGACGCAGTGGTGGGCCGGATCTTGAAGGACGCGGGCACGGGGGCCAAGAAATGACGGGCCAACTGAAGCGCACGGCCATTCATGAAGCGGGCCACGCGGTCATGCACTACTTGGAACGCGTGCCCTTTGAATCGGTCACCGTCCGCGCTGATGCCGTGACCGGAAGTGATGGGGCCGTCCACCCGCGCCTTGCTTCCCTGTCCCTGTGGGACCGGCAACGGCCCAAGACAATGCGCATTCTGATGGCTGGCAAGGTGGCGGAAGAGTTCCACACGGGCAGGCCGGTGACGCGCGGTTGCGGCCATGACCTGAACCTTGCTGCATGCATCGCTGATGAACTGGCCGATGAAGCCCGCAGCGATGCGGACGCACTGCTGGCCGCAGCGTATGTGGCCGCGCGCAACAGGCTGGCTGCTGCCAGCGTGTGGGCCGCAGTGGAAGCGCTGGCCAGCACGCTGGTGGTGCGCCAGACGCTGAACAAGAGGCAAGCGTACCGGGTCATCCGTCACGCGCTGCCCAAGACAGCAACGAATGAAGGGAGGACAAGCAAATGATTGTCCGCGTGCTGCCGAACGGTAACCTTCTGGTGCCTGTGCGCCTTGAAGGGGAAGACGGCACAATCGGTGACGCCACTGCTGAGATTGGCCCCGATAGCCCAGACTTCCAAAACTGGGTGAAGTGGATGAAGCATGAAGCCGGTAAATCGGGCCGCACGGCCCCGATAGCAACGAGAGAAGGGAGAACAAAAAGCAGATGAGTGTATTCAAGCCGAAGTACCGGGACAAGGACGGCACGCTGGTGGTGTCCAACGTCTATTGGTTCGAGTTTATTTTCGGGGGCAAGCGCATCCGGGAGTCTGCCAAGACCAGCCGGAAGTCCATTGCCACCGAAGCAGAGAAACGCAAGCGTCTGGAACTGGAACGCGCGTATGCAGGTCTTCCCGTGGAAGCCGCTGCCATGCGCATCAGCACGGTTCTGGACTGCACCAAGGCGTACCGCAAGGCATACGAACAGGGCCACCGTCAGAAGTCGCTGACGTGGGTTGCTGAACGCCTGCCCCACGTGGAAAAGGCGCTGGGCAACGTGCTGCTTCCTGAACTGACGGAAGAACGCATCCGTGAGTACATGAAGGGGCGCAAGGCTGAAGGCGTTGGGGGCCGCACCATCAACATGGAAGTGTCCATGCTGGCGCGGGCCATCGGTAAGAAGTGGTCCATCCTGTGGCCCAAGGTGAAGCACTATGAGGAACCCACGGACACGGGCCGCGCGCTGTCCCCGGAAGAGGAAACCCGGCTGCTGAAGGAACTTGAGGAAGCGCGTTCCCCTGTGCTGGGCGCGTGGGTCAAGTCGCTGCTGCTGACCTGCATGCGCTGTGGCGAGTTAAGCAATATGCGCTGGGCGCAGGTCGATTTTGAGAACCGCGTTTTGACGGTGGGGAAGGCCAAGACGGAAGCGGGCACTGGGCGTCAGATATCGATGAATCAGGAACTATTCGACGTGATGACGGACCACGCCAAGTGGTTCACTGAACGCTTTGGCCAAACCTTGCCTGAACACTTCCTGTTTCCCGCTGGCGAGTGCTGGCCCAATGACCCCACGCAACCATCCAAGCGCTTCAAGACTGCATGGGGAAACCTGCGGAAGAAAGCCAAGGTCCAATGCCGGATTCATGACCTGCGGCACACGTCGCTGACCAAGCTGGCTGAGAGTGGCGCATCCGATTCAACCATCATGGCGCTGGCCGGGCACCTGTCCCGCGCGATGCTGGAACGGTACAGCCATATCCGAATGAATGCGAAACGTCAGGCAGTGGAGTCTTTAAGCCTGAAACCCAAAGTAGAACCGACCCCCCAAAGATTT
>CAVSMH010000015.1:0-37581 GCA_963728965.1 Bryobacterales bacterium | reverse complement strand
ATAGCTAAGCTAGCCGCGGTTCAGCTCCGTCCACAGGGCACGATAATAGCGCAGAAAACGTTCCGGCTCCTTGCTTTCGGCCGCCTCGCAGAGCGTCCAGCGGTTGTAACCGGTCTTCTTCATCAGCGCGAACAACTCGCGGTACGGATACCCGCTGGTCAGCTCGTTGATGTGGCAGCTCTTCAGCCACGGCCGCAGCAACTCGAAGCTGGCCTTCACCGATCCATTCACCACGTCGGTGGGATTCGAGTTCCAACACAGTCCAACATTCGGGTGCCGGGTCGCGCGCATAATCGCAGCGGCGACTTCCGGAACCTGCGTCGGCCCTCCGTGCACCTCCAGCCACACCTCCACGCCGCGCACGTAGCCGTACTCGCCGATCTCGCGCAGCGCCGCCGCAATGTTCGCTATCGTGGTCTCCTTCGGCACCCCGTTAGGCAATCCGTTCGGCCGCACCTTGACACCCGTGGCACCGGTGTCATGCGCCAGGGTAATGAACTGCCGGGCCGTCTCCACCTGCCGGGCGCGCTCGGCCGGTTCGGGCGACTGGAATTCGCATGTAGTGCCGTAGCTGAGGAGCCTCACCTTGCTACGCTGAAATCGTTTCATGACGCGATCGCGCTCGGCCGCGGAGATGCCGGGCTCAACTCCGTGCTTATGTTGCGTCCGCAGCTCGACGGCTTCGAAGCCGGTCGCCTCCAGGATTTGGATGATCGTCTCGAGGTCCATGTCCTTCAAGACGTTGTAGGTCACTGCGCCGAGCACCATGCGGTCAATTCTATCGCGCGGCACGGCCCCGGCACAGTCCGTCGTCGGAGCGGCTTACCTGCCGCCCACGCCGCTCACCGTTGCGCCCGGACAGGTGCTCACCCTGTTCGCGCAGGACATCGCCGGTGAGTTAGCCAAGCCCGTGCGCGCTACGGGGAACGTCTGGCCCACGACGCTGGCGGGCATTTCGATCATCTTGCGACAGCGTTTCCTGCCGTCCTCCCCGGCCGAAGATACCGCGGTACCGATCCTGGAAGTGCGGCGTTCAGGGACGGTCGCGGCGATTACCGTGCAGATTCCGTTCGAACTCGACCCGGCCTGCCCCTTCGTTTGTATCCGCGCCGCGGCATGCCATGTGCCCCGCTGGTGACCCACGTCGACGGCAAAGCCGTGAGCGCTGCCAATCCGGCCCGCGGCGGAGAGATGCTGATCGCCTATGCGACCGGCCTCGGGCAGACGAATCCACCCTCCATCACCGGGCATCCCGCCGCGGGGCCCGCTCCGGTATCTTTAGTAGCAATCGACTTCAGCTATGCTCCCAATGCCCCGCCCCGACGGCCGCCTGGCACGGTTCCCGACGGCTCGGCGCCCGCCCTTGTGCCGGCCTATGCCGGAGCGGCGCCGGGGTTCGTCGGCCTGTACCAGATTCAATTTGCGATTCCGCGGCCGCCGGTCTCGGTTGTCCCACCCTGTGTCGATACGGCGACCCTGCCGCCCGGCACCAACGAAGTGCAATCGAACCTGACGGTGAGCTTCGGGGCGCTGTTCTCTTTCGACGGCGCCGGCATCTGCGTCGCACCGGAAGGCTAGGGCTGTCCTGCACACTGTCCCGCTCGATTCCGGCAGTTATTCGTCGTCGGTCGGCAGCGGCTCGGCCTTCACGGCTCCGGAAACCGAGGCCGATTCGGTAATCGTGATGGCGTAGCCCGCCACCGTCAGCACTGCGCTGCGCGAACTCTTCGTGGCGTTGAGGGCGGCCAGAAAACCCACCGTGCCGTTGCCGCTGCCGCTGGCGGCGGAGGTCACCGTCAGCCAGGGTGCGTTGCTCGATGAGCTCCACGGGCACCCGCTCGCCGTCGCGATCGCCACCGATCCGGCGTAGCCGTTGCTGGTTCGGGTGATGGCGCCCACTCTGACCGTGTACGTGCACTGGGCCGCCTGGGTCACCGTGAAGGTGGCGTTGCCGGCGGTGATCGTCCCGGTGCGCGCCACCCCCGTCGAATTGGCCGCCGCGGACCAGGTCAGAGTCTTGGAACCCGTCCCGCTCCCGCCCGAAAGGATCGTCAGCCAGGACGCATTGCTGTTGGCTGTCCAAGTCGTGGCCGCCGGCGTCACCGTCACTGCGACGCTGCCGGTCCCGCCGGCCGGACCTATGCCCGCCAACGTGGGGCTGAGCGTGTAGAACGCAGTGGCCGGCGCCTGGGTCACCACGAAGGACTTCCCTGCCACGGTTAGCGAGCCGCTCCGCGAGGCGGTCCCCGCGTTCGCCGCAATCGAGTAGCCCACGCTGCCGCTGCCGCTGCCGGATGCGCTCTTGGTCACCGTGATCCACGGCACTGTGGAAGCGGCGGTCCAGGCGCAGCCCGAAGGGGCGGTGACGTTGAGGGAATAATTCCCGCTGCTCGCCGCCACGGTGGCGCTGGTCGGGTTGATGGAATAGCTGCACACCGGAGCCACCGTGACCCCGAGCGCCACGCTCTGGCTGAGGCCGCCACCAGCAGCGGAGACCGTCACGTTGTAGGTCCCGAGCGCCATTTGCGTGCCGGCGGCGAGTTTCAGGGTCACCGAGCCACTGCCCGGCGCCGCCAGGGCGGCCGACGAGAACAATGCGGTAAGCCCGACGGGTGTTGTACCGGTCGACAACAGTACCGGCGCATTGAAACCGCCGCTCACCGATACCTGCGCCGTGAACGTCACGCTCGAGCCGATCGTAACGGTGGCCGGGGTGGGATTGACGCTCAACTGCAACGCCGGCGCGGTGGTCGAGCCATCGCTCCAGCGCGTCACCATGGTATTGGCATCCACAGAACCCAGGCCGGTCGCGGCATCGTACCCGGCAGTCGCCGCAAAACCAGAGACCCCCGGTACCGTGTTGCTGCCGGCTGTGATGTCGTGGAACACCGCCGCCCCGCCGCCCGACTGCTTCACCGCGAGAGCGTACAAGGTGGGATTGACGTTGCCCTGGCGCGCGCCGCTCTTCTGCAGCACCAGGCCCATCATCCCGGCAAACGCCGGCGCGGCCGCGGAAGTGCCGGCGACCACGTAAAGCTGGTTCTCGGCCCGTACCAGGTAACCGTCGTGTCCCGCTCCGCTCAGAGACACGTCCGGCACATAGCGGCGGCCGTCGGCGGGCACGCCCGGACCGGTCTGCCAGGAAGGCTTGGTGTACAGGATGCTGGCGCCGCCTCCACTGGCCCATAGGCCGGAGCCGTTAACCGCGCCACTTTCGTTCCAGGCCGCTTCCGGTATGTAGCCCAGCGCCGAACCGTAGGTGCCCGGGGTGTTGCCCGGCGACCAGTATGAGGAAACGCTGCTATCGGTGAACTCGGTCCCGCCCACGCACGTGCTGAATGGAGACGAGCACAGCCCATTGACGCCGGGGGCGTGAGTGGCGCTGCGCGCCGAAGCCGCGTCACATCCCGCCGCACCGCTGTCGCCCGAAGACACCAGCACCGTCATCCCCTGGGCCGCCGCCTGCTGCCACAGCCCGTTCCAGAACTGGTTGCCGGACGAGCCCATCGCCGCTTCGCAGTTGCCGAAGCTCACCGTCACCACCGGCGCGAGATTGCGATTCACCACGTATTGCGCCGACAGCGCCACGCCGTCGCTGGTATTGGTCGAACGCGAGACCACGAATTGGATGGTAGCGTTCCGGGCCACCGCTCCGGCCCATTCCACGTCGAGCGCGGCTTCGATCTCCTCGTCGATCGAGACCACCCCCGGGTCCGTCCCGTTCAGCACCACCACCGGTTGTCTCGCCGGCAGTCCGAAGGCGCTCCGGAAAGCCTGCACATCGGCCAGGTGCAGATTGGTTCGTCCCACAACTGCGATGTTCTGGCCGGCGCCGTCGTAACCTTTGGCATACGCGCCCGCGACATTGTAGATCGCCGCCAGATCGGCGGGAGCCAGGTAGTGGGAACTGCCCGACGTGTAGAGCGGCCGCGCCCCCCGGTGCAAAGCCCTGCCATGGAAGTCATGCAACGAAAGGACGCCGCTTACCACCGGCGCGAGCGCCAGAGGGATCTCCGGGTCCGAGGCGTTGGCGTAGTGCGTTTCGCCGTCCACGATGTAGGTGTGGATCTCGGTATGGAACGCCGCCGCTACCTGTTCCGCCGTGCCGCTGAAGATGATTTCTCGACGTGCCGCCGAAACCGACTCGATCTCCAGCCCGTGCTGTTGGAGCCACGCCACCACCTGGTCGGAATCGTCCTGGGAGACGCCGAACCAGTCGCCGAATTCCTGGGGCGTCAGCCAGTGGTGGTACTCGGCGGAGTCCGGATCCTGCTGCGCCGCCAGGAACTCGTCGAGGGCGTGCTGCTGCGCCGGGTCGGCGTCCAGGACCAGGATCATCCGTTCCAGACGGGTCTCCGGCGGCACGGCGCCGGCATCGTTTTCGAGGCCGGCAAGCGGATGCCGGTTGCCAGGGCGCGGGACGCGGGCCCGTTCGTCAATTACCGTGCGGATGCGATTGGCGGGGCGACCGCGAACCGAGTTCGTGGGAGATTGCGCAAAGATCGTTCCGCCGGATACAACCATGGCGGCAAGGGCGGCAAGACGGGCCGCCGTGGACCGGGAGTGTGCCAGCACGTTGGAACATATCGGTCAAAATGCGGCTGTCTTGAAAGTGAGGGGGAATGCCGGCTGAGCTCCGCCGGCGGGACAACTGCAGGGTTTTGCCACAGGGCTGTTTCTCGGGATTAAAAAATTAAAGGCCCCGAGCTGGGTATCTCGGGGCCTGCACTCAGAGGGGTTGGCGGTGGGAGGGGACTCACCGCCAGGGATGCTGTCTGTGTTGAATTCAGATTAACAGTTTCAGACCTTGTTGTCCAGTATTTGGAAGAAGTTTTTTAAACTTTTTTTCAGTGACCGTTCCGTACCTTGGGCCAGCCCCGCCACCCCCGCAGCCTTTATTGAAATCAAAGGAGTTGACCTGTTCCCGGCGCGGTTAACGTTTCCGAATAACCAAAGACATATTGAGTGCACCCGAACGCCTGTGCCATTTTCGGGAAAGAAGGTGGTGCCGAGTGACCTTTACAACCGGAATTCCCGAGCCCAAAATGCCCAGAAACGGCGATCGCGACCGTCGAACCAAGCGCCGGTTCGATATTTCGCAGGACGTCCGCTATAAGATGCTCTATGGCCAGCGCATCGCCGAAACAGGCAGCGGCCGCACCCAGAACATCTCCAGCGGCGGGATCTGGTTCTCCACCGAGAACATCCTCACCCCCGGTATGCCCGTGGAACTCTCCATGAACTGGCCCGTGCTGTTGAACGACTCCTGCCCCATGAAACTCATGGTGTACGGGTGCGTCGTTCGGAGCACCGACCGCGGCGCCGCCGTGACCATCGAGCGGTACGAGTTCCGCACCCAGGGGTCACGAACCTTCCAACAGCCCGGCAACCCGCAGCCGGTCGAGTTGCGCCTGCCCGGTTAGCCCATCCGTCGCACCCGCGGCTCTCTTCACGCCCCGGACCGCGTGCCCAAAGTCACAGTGGCATCCGCCGCCGGCGGCGCCCTGGCCCCCCAACTGCATATCCATGCGGCATGCGGGCCGCCCCGTCGAACCGTTTTGAATCGGCGGCGCGCAGCGAGAGGAGAACGAAATGCTTTGGACCATTTTCGTCATTCTGCTGGTGCTGTGGCTGTTGGGTTTGGTGACCTCCTACACGTTGGGCGGGTTTATCCACATCCTGCTGGTGATTGCGGTCGCCGTGCTGTTGATCCAGCTCATCACAGGCCGGCGGGCAGTTTAACGTCAGGCGGCGGGGGCCCGATGCGACCGCCGCCACCGTTTCAGGCCAGTCCCCGTAGCAACCGCGCCGGCAGGGTGACGATCGCCCAGACCAGCTCCAGTACACCTCCTACCGCGATGCCGACGATGCGGAACGGCAGCAGCAGCAGCCACACCAAGGGATATAACACCAGCGCGGCCAGTGCCAGCGGCCAGCACAGAATGAGCAGTATGCAGAACAAGAGAAATTTCAGCACGCGTTGACCTCCGGCGGCGCGCGCTCGCGCGCCTGCCTTCTCAACCTTTCATACGTTGTGAAACAGCCAATTGTTCGACTTTGCTACCATAAAACTCTTGTTCTTCTTGTTCAATGTTGCGATTTGAGACTGCCGGAGAGTCGCACGGCGAATGCCTCGTTGCCACTCTGACGGGACTGCCCGCTGGCGTGCCTGTTTCCCTGGAAACCGTCAATCGCGAGTTATGGCGGCGGCAGCAGGGTTATGGACGCGGCGGCCGGATGAAGATCGAAACGGATTGCGCCGAAATCGTCGCCGGTGTGCGCCATTCCCACACCATCGGCTCGCCTGTCGCCATCGTCATCCGTAACCGCGACTGGTCCAACTGGACCGAAGCCCTTCCCGTGGAGGACGTCGCTGGAGGTGAGGACAAGCGCCGTCCGGTCACCCGCCCTCGTCCGGGACACGCCGATCTTGCCGGCATGATCAAGTACAATTTTCACGACGCGCGGTACATTTTGGAACGCGCCAGTGCCCGCGAGACCGCCGCGCGCGTGGCCGTGGGCGCGTTCGCCAAGGCCTTCCTCGGCCGCTTCGACATCCGCGTGCTCAGCCATGTGATTGCCGTCGGCCCGGTGCGCCTCGAACGAGCTGTGGAGTGGTCCGAACTGGTCGCCCTCAGCGAACGCGCCGAGGTGCTTCTGGGCTGCGCCGATCCCGAAACCGAAATCCGCATGAAAGCCGTGGTGGACGATGCCTATCGCACCGGTGACACCGTGGGCGGCCTCTTCGAGGTCGTGGCTCGCGGGGTGCCGGCCGGCCTCGGCTCCCACGTCACCTGGGATTCCCGCCTCGACGGCCGCCTCGCCCAGGCCATCGTCTCCATGCAGGCCGTCAAGGGGGTCGAAATCGGCTATGCCACCGAGGGCGCGGCCAGCTTCGGATCCCGCGTGCAGGACACCATCCACTATGAGCGCGAGCGCCGGCGATTCACCCGCGGCGCCAATCGCGCCGGCGGCCTCGAAGGCGGGATTACCAATGGCCAGGACATTTTGGCGCGCGGCTTCCTCAAACCGATTTCCACCCTGCGCCGGCCGCTGGAATCGGTCGATCTCGCCACTCGCGAGCCCGCCCTCGCCGCCTACGAACGCTCCGATGTCTGCGTCGTCCCCGCAGCCGGCGTGATTGCCGAAGCCATGGTGGCGATCGTGCTGGCCCAGGCTTTTCTGGAGAAGTTCGGCGGCGACTCGCTGGCCGAAACCACCCGCAACTACCAGGGCTATTTGGAGCAGATGAGACTTTTTTAGAAATATGGTCTATCCCATTGTGAAGTTCGGCGATCCCGTGCTGGAACGGGAAGCCGAAACGGTTCGCGAGTTCGATACTGCGGAACTGCGCCAGTTCCTTGACGACATGTTCGAATCGATGTATGCCGCTAAAGGTGTGGGGTTGGCCGCGCCGCAGATCGGCGTGTCCAGGAAGATCGCCGTGATCGACGTCTCCAATGGCGAGAACCCTCAGGACAAGCTGGTGCTCATCAATCCCAGAATCGTCAAGGTGGAGGGCAAACAGCAGGGCGAGGAGGGCTGCCTCAGCATCCCCGGCTTTCGCGAGCAGGTGCGCCGCGGCAAGCGCGTCACCGTTCACGCCCAGAACATCAAAGGCGAGGGGTTCGAAATGACGGGAGAGGATCTCCTGGCCCGCGCGTTTCTCCATGAGACCGACCACCTCTTCGGCAAGCTGTACATCGCGCACATCAGCGCCCTCAAGCGCGACCTGATGAAGCGCAAGATCAAGAAAATGCAGCGCGCCGGGGATTGGCCCTGAGCCGTCGGCCATGCGCCTCATCTTTCTCGGCACGCCGGTCTTCGCGGTCCCTACCCTGGAACATCTAGTTCAGGCCGGCCACCGGGTGTTGGCGGCCGTCACCCAGCCTGACCGTCCGCGCGGCCGCGGTCAGCAGCCCGCGCCACCGCCGGTGAAGGAGGCGGCGCTGCGCCTCGGTCTCCCCGTGTACCAGCCGGAGCGGATCCGCCGTTCCGATGCCGTCGAGCATCTCCGCTCGCTCGGTGCCGAGGCCATGGTGATTGTCGGCTACGGCCAGATCATCCCCCAGAACGTGATCGATCTCGCCCCGCTCGGCATCATCAATGTCCATGCCTCGCTGCTCCCCAGGTATCGCGGCGCCGGGCCGATCCAGTGGGCCATTCTCAACGGCGAAACCCGCACTGGCGTCACCACCATGCGCATCGACGCCGGGCTCGATACCGGCGACCTGCTGCTCAAACGGGAAACCGCCATCGGCGCCGACGAAACCGCCATCGAGCTGGGTGCCCGCCTGGCGGTGATGGGCGCCGAGCTGCTCGTTGCAACGCTGGCAGCGCTCCAGGCCGGAACCATCATGCCCGAAAAGCAGGACTCCTCCAAGGCCACCTACGCGCCCCTGCTGAAGAAAGAGGATGGGCTGATCGATTGGACGCTCCCGGCCCAAGCCGTGCACAACCGGGTGCGCGGGCTGCAGCCGTGGCCGGGCGCCTACTCCGGCTTCCGCGGCGGCACGCTCCACCTGTGGCGCACCCGCCTCGCCGATCCCGTCCTTGCCGGTGAACCCGGCCGCCTGGTTCGCCTCCGGCCTCCGACCATCGGCTGCGGCGGCGGGGCGCTGGAGTTGCTCGAAGTCCAGATGGAAGGCCGCAAACGCGTCTCCGGCCTCGATTTCGCCAACGGACAGCGTTTAACTGACAATGAGATTTTAGGAGAGCCACCCGCTTGAATCTTCCACTCGGTTACGCCTATTCGGCCACCTACGCCGGCATCCGTCAGGTCGAGAAGGACGACCTCGCTCTGATCGTCAGCGGCCTCCCCGCCAATGCCGCCGCCGTCTTCACCGAAAACCGCGTCCAGGCCGCCCCCGTGCGCCTCGGCCGCCGCCACCTCAAGCTCTCGAAAGGCGCCGTGGGCGCCGTGATCGTCAACGCCGGCAACGCCAACTGCGCCACCCGCACCGGCGATGCCGTCGCGCTCGCCACCTGCAAGGCCGCTGCCCGCCTCCTGCGTCTCCCCGTCGCCCAAGTCCTTCCCGCCTCCACCGGAGTCATCGGCGTGGAGCTCGACCGTTCCAAAATTGTCGACGCCCTCCCGCGCCTCATCCAGGGCCTCAGCGGCGAGCGCTTCGCCGACGTTGCCAACGCCATCCTCACCACCGATCTCGTCCCCAAGACCGCCTCCGCCCAAGTCAAGATCCGCCGCGGCTCCATTCGCATCGCCGGCATGACCAAGGGCTCGGGCATGATCCAGCCGCGCATGGCCACAACCCTCGCCTTCGTCCTCTGCGATGCCGATATACCCGTCCCCGCCCTGCGCGCCATGCTCAAACGCTCCGTCGAGCGCAGCTATCATCGCATCTCCGTTGATGGCGACACTTCCACCAACGACACCGTTCTGCTCCTCGCCAACGGCGCCTCCGGCGTGCGGCCCGATCGTGCCGAGTTCGCGCGTGTCGAGGAGGCCATTGCCGGCGTGATGGAATCCCTCGCCCGGGCCATTGCCCGCGATGGCGAAGGCGCCCGCAAGCTCGTCACCATCCAGATCTCCGGCGCGCCGTCGAACGATGCCGCCGCCCGCCTCGCCCGCGCCATCGCCAATTCACCCCTCGTCAAGACCGCCATCGCCGGCTCCGACCCGAACTGGGGCCGCATCCTCTCCGCCGCCGGCAACGCGGGCGTCCCCTTCGAACCCCGCCGCACCACCATCCATATGCAGAACGTCCTGGTATGCCGCAACGGCATCGCAGCGCCGTTTTCCGAGCCCGATCTCAAACAGAAGCTCGCGGCGCCCGCATGCGAGATCCGCTTCGCCCTCCAGGGCAAAGGCAAAGGCGCGGCGCGCTTCTGGACCTGCGATCTCACCGAAGACTACATCCGCATCAACGCCAGCTACCGGACCTGACATGACCCGGCGCGCGTTCCTGCTGCTCGCCCTGTCCCCGGGACTCCGCGCCGATATCGCGGACGAGGCCTGGGAAGTGATCGCGACCATGGCCGCCGCGCTCACCGCCAGCGATGCGGCCGAGTTCCTCTCCGCGATCGACCCCGCCCTGCCCGGATTTCCGCGCCTGCGCGCCAACGTCACGGCCCTGGTGGGCGCCGCCGATATCCAAACCGCCATCGATGCGGTCGAAAACGAAGGCGACAGCCAGATCCGCACGGTGACGACCGACTGGCTGATGCTGTTGAAACAGAAGAACAGCATCAGCCCTTCCATCCGGCGCCACGAGCATCTCACCTGCAAGATGGAGAAGCGAGGCAAGAAATGGGTTGTGGTCTCACTCCAACCCCAGTCGCTGTTTGATGCGCCGCATTTCTGATGCCTCCCTTTACCACACCGAGGCTGTGGCTGGCGACGATGGACTTAGTGAATCTGGATGTCCCGCACCACGGCGATGGCCGCGTTCGTCGGCTGAATGGGCACGCGGAAGTCCGATTGCGAATGCGGCGCCAAACTCTCGAAATCTGCCTTCACCCCACCCAGCTTGGAGCCGTTGGCGTCCGTCACGTCGAAAATCACTTCTACCGAGCGTAGAGTCCGGGCGGTGTTGTTCTTCACGCTCCCGGTCAGCGCGGGACCGCGAGGGTCCACGCCTACGGACGAAATCTCCACATCGTGGTTTGTGACGATCTTGATTCTGTCCACGTCCGGCATGAACTTCGCGGCCACTTCCGCCGGACTCAGATCGAGCTTCGGCTCGTTCCGGCGGACGACGCTGCTGCGGAAGGCAAACAGTGCCATTCCGCCCAGCACCACCAACGGTGCAGCCACTTTCAGGGCAAACAGGATCTTTTGTCGGGGAGTACGTTTACTCAGGTAGAGCGGATCGGAGGGTGCCGGCCCGCCGGAGAGAAACCCCTCCACCGGCTTCCGCAGCGGACCCAGCCAGCGCATGTGCTTCGACTCCGTGCTGGGCGCCCCGGGCTTCAACCCCGCGAACACAATGGATTCGACCAGCTCACGGATGCTTCGTCCCATCTAGATGCTTCCCCCTATAAAAAGATCTTTTAGGCCATTATAACGTGAGTTTCCATACAGTGAGCTACGGCAACTGGGCAATCTCCAACAAGGGTATACCGGATGCTGCATCGTCTGCGAAGCCTCCCAGGAAACGCCAAGCCCGCGCCTGGGAAAAAGGAGAAACACACATATGAGAGGTTACTGGAAATATCTGGCGCCGGCGTTCGCGCTCGGATTGATGGCCTTCACTGGGGCCGCTCAGACCAAGGTACCCAATTCCACACAGTCGGCGAATCGCCTCACCGGTGACTCCACTTTCGCCAGCAAAGCCGCGCAGGGCGGCATGGCCGAGGTGAAGCTCGGCGAACTCGCCAAGGACCACGCTTCCAGTTCCGAAGTGAAGCAGTTCGCTCAACGGATGATCGATGACCATACCAAGGCCAACGATGAACTCAAAAGCATCGCCGCCAAAGAGAACATCAACCTTCCCACCGGCCTCAGCGCCAAGGACCAGACCACTTACGACCGCCTTGCCAAGCTGAACGGTGCCAGTTTCGACAAAGCTTACATGAAGGACATGGTGAGCGACCACCGCGCCGACGTGGCTGAATTCCAGCGCGAAGCCAACCACGGCACCAATCCCCAATTGAAAACGTTCGCGGGAAACACGCTCTCCACCTTGCAGCAGCACCTGCAACTGGCAGAAAAAACCGCCAAGGACATGACTGGGAAGTAACTTCCGGCACCGGCGGCCCATTGCCGCCGGTGCTTGCTTCCTCACCGGCGCGAGGTGCGCGCCGCCGCCAGCAAGCCTTCGAGCGTCATCAGGTTTTCCTGACGTCCCATCACGATCAGGTAGTCTCCACCTTCGACGGCCGTATCCGCCGGCGGATTGAACATCATGTGGCCGTCACGCTTGCGGATGGCCAGCACGATCACCCCGAAATCGCGGCCCAGCTGCATATCACGGATGGTCTTCGAGACCATTGCGCTGGTCTCCGCCACGCGGACCTGCTCGATGGCCACATCCATTCCGATGTCGTTGGTGGTGAAGTCGAGGAATTGCACCACGTGCGGCCGCAGCAGCGACTGGGCCAGGCGGTGCCCGGTGATGGAATAGGGCGCAAACACCGCGTCCGCCCCGGCCCGCCGCATCTTCTCCTCGGCCCCTTCCTCGGCCGCCCGCACGGCCACGTAGATCCGCGCATTCAGTCCCTTCGCCGATAGCAGCACGAACAGGTTGTCGGCGTCCGTCGCCAGCGCGGCCACCAGCCCCAGCGCGCGCTCGATCCCCACCTGATGCAGCGTCTCGTCGCGCGTGGCATCCGCCACCGCCGCCAGCATTCCCGCCGCCAAAGCCCCTTCCACCCGCTCCGGCGCGTTGTCCACCACCACGAACGGCGCGCCTGCATGTTGCAGTTCCTCGGCCGCGCCCCGCCCCACGCGCCCGTACCCGCAGATGATGTAGTGGTTCTTGAGTTGATCGATCATGCGTTTGTTCCGCCGCCTGCCGCTTGCGTCGCCTAACTCCATCTCGATGATGGTCTGGGTCATGGCGCCGATCGCGATGAAAATCGTGGTGACCCCGAAGAAGATCAGGAACGAATTAAAGATCCGCGCCCCCCGCGTCATGGGGTGGATTTCGCCGTACCCCACGGTGGTCATCGTGGTCAGCGTCATGTAAAACGCGTCGAACGGCGGGTAATGCGCGATGAATGTGAACCCCAGCGTACCGATCAGCAGCGTTGCCGCGATCGCCATCACGAGATAGGAGAAACGGCGCGCCAGCCGGCTCATCGTTCTGGCTCAAGTATAGCTGCCGCCGCCGCGCCCGCCAAGCGGGCGACCCCTCACGGCCTCTCCGGCTTTCGGAAAAGGGCTCGCCCGAAGCGGGTTCGAACTCACTAGTGTTCTGTTAACAATTGCATGTCTTTAATAAATGACATCGGGTTTTGTTATGCTGGCAGGACACGGTCGTCTTTGGGCAACATGCGCTATCTGACCGCAAAACCGGCGATCCCTTTGACGGGGCTGATTTTCGCGGCGACGCTCGCTTACGGACAGGCAGGCCGCGCGGAACTTTTCGGCACAGTCAAAGACCAGTCCGGCCTGGCGGTTCCCGGTGCCAAAGTAGAGGCCGAGGACCAGGCCACCGTGGCCCGCTATTCCTCCTTGTCGGACCTCCGCGGTGAATATCACCTCCTGGGCCTCCCTGCCGGCAAGTACGTTCTCAGAATCGAACTGCCGGGGTTCCAGGCGTACCGCCGCTCGGGAATCGTCCTTCGCCTGGGCGATCGGACCGCGCTCGATGTGAAACTCCAGGTCGGACAACCCTCCCAGTCCGTGGAAGTCCGCGCGGCCGCCCCGCTCCTGCAGACGGCCAGCGCGGAAGTGAGCCTCAACGTCGACCAGACGAAGATCGCGACCCTGCCGCTCGACGGGCGGAACTTTATTCCCCTGGTGACGCTCTCTCCGGGCGTGGCGCTGCCGAACGGGCAGTTCCTTCCCCGCATCAACGGCAGCCGCCCGCGCACCAATGAGTATATTTATGACGGAATCAGCGTCTTGCAACCCGAGCCGGGACAGGTGGTCTACTATCCCATCATTGACGGCATGGAGGAGTTCAAGCTGAATATCAACGCGTACTCCCCCGAGTACGGACGTTCGAACGGCGGCACCGTGATGGTGATCGGAAAGTCGGGAAGCAATGAGTTCCACGGCAGCCTGTTCGAGTTCTTCCGCAACGAAGCGCTGAATGCTCGCAATCTGTTCGCCCCGTCCGGCCGCAAGCCGGAATTTCGCCGCAATCAGTACGGCTTCGCCGTCGGCGGCCCGATCCAAACCAACCGGACGTTCTTCTTCACGGATTGGCAGGGCACCCGGCTGCGCACCGGTATCACGCGCTTCAGCGTCGTGCCCACGCTGGCCGAGCGGCAGGGCATCTTCACGCAACCGATCTTCGACCCCGCCACCTCGCCCCGAACCCGGTTTCCCGGAAACACGATCCCCGCCATCCGTTTCGATTCGATTGGCGCCCAGGTTCTACAGCATTATCCGCTACCCAACGTTTCCGGCGCCAACAACTTCGTCCGCACCGCCACCGAACCCGACAATCAGAACCAGGCCGACTTCCGGGTGGATCGCTACTTCGGAGAGCGGCACCGCGTCTTCGGGCGGTACACCTTCTTCCGGGATGACGACGCCCCCGTCACCCCCTTGCCCGACGGCAGCGGGAGCCTCACCTCCGGAGTAATCGGCCATGCCATCACGCGAGGCGACGCCTTCGCCGGCGACTACGACCGGACGCTCTCGCCCTCCGCGCTGAACCAACTTCGCTTCGGCTACTCCCGACGGGACCTCCATCAGACCTCGCTGCAAAACGGCGGCATCACCATCCCCGGCCTGCCCGCGAACTCGTTCGCATCCGTGCTGCCGGTCTTTGCTGTCGCCGGCTTCCAGCAGGTTGGCCCGACGACCGCCGCGAACTCTCGCTTCACCACGTCCATCACCGAATTCCTGGATACGTTTACCCTCGTGCGGCGCCGGCACACCATCAAAGTCGGCGCCGACATTCGCCGTGAAGCGCTGGACGTTCTCAACCCGCCTAATCCCACGGGATCGTTCGGCTTCACCACCACCGGCACCAACCAGCCGATGGTTTCGGGAAGCGGCAATGCCCTGGCGTCGCTCCTGATTGGGCAGGTCAACGCGTTCACCATCGACATCCAGAAGAACGTGATCCAACCCCGCGCCCACATCGCCGAGTTCTTCATCGGCGACGATTGGAGGGTATCGTCGCATCTGACCCTGAACATCGGCACGCGCTACACCTTGAACTTCCCTTCCACGGAGCGGCATGACCAGGGCGCGATTTTCAACTTGAAAAGCCAGACTCTGGAGTTTCCGCACACCGCGCGCGCACGGGAGTGCTGCGATTTCGGACCGCGCGTGGGGCTGGCGTACCGCATGGGCGACAGTTGGGTCGTGCGTTCCGGCTACGGCATGATCTTCTTCGAGCAATCGGGCATCACCACGCCGTTCACGATCCCCCAGTTTCCGTTCGTACAGACCGTCGGCCAACAGTCGCCAGACAATGTGAATGCCGCCTTCGACCTGGCGAGCGGACCGTCGGTCCAGCCGATGGCGCCCAACCCGGACTCCGGGCTGGGGCAGGGTGTGTTCGGCGTCGATCGCCACAACGGCTCCGGCTATTCGCAACAGTGGAACCTCGCCCTTCAAAAGACACTCGGCCGCCACTGGAACCTGGAGGCGGGCTACCTCGGCTCGAAGAACACGCGACTCGGTATTCCCGACGCCAACCTCAATCAACTCCCGGCGCCCGGTCTGGCCCTGGGTTCGGCGCTGTTGGGGCGCGTACCCAACCCTTACCTGGGCCAGATTCCGGCGTCCTCCTCGCTGGGAGGCGCCACCCTCGCGCGGCAGCAGTTATTGCGCCCTTTCCCCCGCTTTACCACGGTGGCCCTGTTTCGCGACAACGTGGGGAACTCCAGCTATCACGCGCTGGCGCTGAAATTGGAAAAACGCCTCTCGCACGGCTTCACCGTCAACGCCTCTTATACGTTTTCCAAGTTGATTGACGACGCGTCGAGCGTCTTCTCACAAACCATCTTCACGGGTCCGGTGCTCAACAACAGCGGCGCCGCGGATGCCTACAACCGCCACCTCGAAAAGGATGTTTCGAGCGGCGACATTCCGCGCGTTTTCGCCCTCGGCTGGGTGTACGCCATTCCGCGCCTCTGGAGAATCTCAGGCTGGCAGATCGGCGGTCTGGTGCGCGTGCAAGCGGGCGATGCGGTAGCGGTCACCCAGGCCACCAACAACAATTCGAGTCTCGGCTTCGCCGTGCAACGGCCGAACCGGATCGGCAATCCCAACGACCTCCAGGGCCGCAGCGTGGCCCGATACTTCGACACCGCGGCCTTTCTTGCGGCGCCGCAATTTGTAATCGGCAGCAGTTCGCGGAACCCGGTCCGCGGCCCCGGGCTCCAGAATGCCGACCTGATGATCAGCAAGACGGTCCGGATCGCCGAACGCGCCCGCCTCGAGTTTCGTGCGGAAGCCTTCAACGTGTCAAACACGCCCCCCCTGCGCGATCCCAACGGCAGCTTCGGCAGCCCGTCGTTCGGCTCGATTACGAGCGCCGGCAATCCGCGAGTCTTCGAATTTGCCGCCAAACTGCATTTCTGAGCCTGTCTCGCCTATGGTAAGGACATGAAGCCACCGATCGAAAACCGCCTCTCCCAGATCCGCAAGAGCCGGGGAGTGGCCGCCTCCGAGCTGGCACGCCGGGTACGCGTAAGCCGCCAGACCATTTACGCCATCGAGGCCGGCACGTACATTCCCAACACCGAAGTGGCGCTTCACCTCGCGCGCGAACTCGAGGTAACGGTGGATGAGCTGTTCTCGCTTCCGGCCGCGGCCCCGTCCTCGCCCGAATCGGTGGCCGCGGAAGTCTTGAGCGCGGCTCCGCCCGAACCGGGCCAGCCGGTTCGAGTCTGCCAGATGGGTTCGCGCTGGGTGAGCATGCCGGTCACGGCGTGGCCTTACTACATGCCCGAGGCCGATGGCATCGTCAAGCGAACCAGGCCCGGCAACCGCCGGGTGGACTTGCTCATCTTCGCAAAGGAGGAGGCCGCACAGAAGCGGCTCGTGCTCGCCGGGTGCGATCCGGCGACCGGTCTTCTCGCCCGCATGGTGGAGAAGATCAGCGGCGTGGAGGTTGTCTCCGCCGCCGGTTCGAGCCGGCTCGCTCTGAATTGGCTGAAGGAAGGCAAAGTCCACATCGCCGGATCCCATCTGGAGGACCCCAGGACCGGAGAATTCAACCTGCCCTTCCTGCGCAGGGAATTCCCGGACGAGGAGCTGACGGTGGTCACCTTCGCGCGCTGGGAGGAAGGCCTGGTGGTCCCATCCGAAAACCCGAAGAGCATTCGAAAGCTGGAGGATCTTACCCGTAAGAACGTGCGCTTCGTGAATCGCGAGTCTGGCTCGGGAAGCCGCGCCCTGCTCGACAAGCTCCTGGCGGCGAAAGGGGTGGACCGCCAGAGAGTGCACGGCTACGACCGGGTCGCATACGGTCACCTGGCGGCCGCCTATTGCGTGGTCTCGGGAGAGGCGGACGTGTGCCTGGCCACGGGCTCCGCCGCCCGCACGTTCGGCCTGGACTTCATCCCGTTACACAGCGAGCGATACGATCTGGTGATGCACAAGCGAACGGCCGCGCTCCCAGCCGTCCAGGCCTTTCTGGATGTCCTCCAGCGAGCCACGCTCCGACGCAAGCTCGAGTTGCTGGCCGGCTACGACACCACCGAAACCGGCACCACGATCTCTGAAACCCGCAGGAGCCCTACCGCGTGCCCGCCACCAGCGGCTCGATAAAGCGGATCGCCGGCCGCGTGTTGTAGTTCTTCCGGTACTCCCGGTGCGCCGCATCATCCGGGAAATGTTCCCCGGCCGGGTAGGGATACCGGCTCATGCCGTGAAATGGCAGTGGCTCCACGGTCTGCGAGTACGCCGTGTTGGCATCGGAGTCCTTGGCCCAACCGTCCACCAGCAGCAGGAAATCCCGCCGCCAGCCCCCGGGCAGCGCCGCCAGGCCGTCCGCCGGAAAGAACAGCCGGAGCTCATCGCCAGAGCCCAGAATGGCGAGCTTGTCGTCCACCGCCGTCACCAGTTCGCGCACGTCGCCGTAGCGGGTATACCGGCCGGCGGTCTGATTCCACATGGTGTAGGGCGTCCATTTCGCATACTCGAACACCTCCGGCTGCTCGCGACGCGGATGGATCACCGTGCGCGAGAACCCGCGCAGCCGCAGCGCTGCCGATTGTGCATCCAGCCGGGTCAGCCGCACCGGCGGCGGCGCGGCGTTGTCACTCAGGAAAATCTCGTCCCAGTACACGCACAGGTTGGTCACGATGCGAACCTCGCGCGAGGCCGATAGGAACTTGCCGCTCAGGTCCACCGCGATGGTCTTCGGTTTGCCAGAAGGGATCCCCATGTCTTCGACCACGGTCTGCCACTTCCCCGCCGCGTCCTTTACCTGGAGATACGGAAACACCAGTCCGCCGCCGCGGGTTTGCGAAGCGCCCAGGAACGTGCTGCCGTCAGCCCAGTCTACCCACCCTTCAAGCAGCAACACGGCCCGATTGTCGCGCGCTGCCCGCGGGCCGAAATCGAGCGTCAGCGTGTGCCGGTCGGCCACCCCCGCGTAGTCGTGCCGGAATCCGGCGGCGTAAACGCCGTCGCGCCGCAAGAGCTCGGGCAACACGTCCCGGCCGCCGTCGTCGCGGGCCGCCGCCGGATAGATCCGCTGCCGGACGCCGAACAGCCGGAATTCGGGGAACGGCGGCGACTTGAACTTGTCGTTGGTGAAAACCTCGACTGCTCGCGGATGATCCACGGCGATGAGCTGCACCTGGTCCAGATAGGACACCTCATGCAGTTCTTCGGTCACCCGCACTTCGTAGGCCCCCTCCTTCGGCGCCAGCGCGTCGCCCGGAATCTGCACGTACTCGTCGTGATCCACCGGAAAGTAGTTGCCGTCGCCCGAGCTCGCGCCCAGGGGCGCCACCCCCAGCACATCGCTGATGAACTCGAACCCCTTGCCGTTCCACGTAAAGATCATAGGGCACGAGCCGGAAAGGCGCGGCGCCTCTTTCACCGTCACCGTGTTGCCGGCGGGCTTGTTGGGTTCGTTCTGAATCAATCCGTTGGCCCAACTGATGCGGATGGTGTCCACCTGCTTGTAGGGGCCGAGCCCGAAGCGTAGCGGGACGCCGCGGTAGATGCGCTTGCGGTAGAGGTCGCCGGCTTTGACTTCCACCTCGGTGCCCGGCGCAAGCTTCAGGTTCTTGACGCCGGTGAGGGCCGCCCGGATCCACTCGTTCTTCGTGGCCGTACGGTTGGCCAGCACGTGGATGCTGCCATCGGGCGCCACCGCCGCCAGGAAACCCGCCGCCGCCCAGGCCGTCCCCGCGGGCAGACCGCCCGGCGCCACCGGCTTGGCGAAATGGGCCAGGCCGTCGTTCCGCAGGACTCCGTTGGCGGCCGCCAGGTCGGCGAACCCGCGGTCTTCCAGGTCGGCGAACACGAACGCGCCGGTGCCGCCGGTGGCCTCCCGTTCGAACTTCCCGTCGTGGTTCCGCGCCAGGGTCACCGCGTCTCCGGCGGTGAACGCCAGGTCGTTCCAGCTGTCGTTATCGATGTCGATGGCGCGCAGCCCTCTGGCGCCGGCCGGCACCGCGTCGAGCGGCGCTGCCTCGAATACGCCGCGCAGTTGATCGCGGTACAGCACTCCCACCCGGTTGGCGTACGCGACCGCCAGGTCCGTGCCCTTCGTATCGGGCACGACGCGAAACGCCACGCCGTTCAGAGCCTCCCCCGAAACGAACGGGAAATGCGCGGTGTAGTCCTCGAAAGTGCCATCGCCACGATTCCGCATCAGCACCGATTTCGCGCCCAGCAAAAACAGGTCCTCGTCGTAATCGTGGTCGAAGTCGAGCCACACGGCGGCACGGTAGCTGCCCGAAGCCAGCTTGGCGCTGCTCTCCTCGAAATGCCCCTTGGCATTATGAAACAGCCGGGGGCCCGCTTCGGTCACCACGCACAGGTCCGCCAGGCCGTCATTGTCGAAATCGCCCGCGGCCACCGACACCACGCCCTGCACGCCGCCCAGCCCGCTATTGGCCACCGCATCCCTGGCATTGTGGTAGAGCAGCATCCCGGTCTTCGACCAGGCCAGCAGGTCGGGATTCCCGTCCCCATTCGCATCCACCACCAGCAGGCCCGCGGTCGCGGGATCGAGCGTGCCGGCGAGCTTGTGGTCCTCGAACTGGAGTTTTGCGGCCGCGCCGGTAGTGCGCCCCGCCGGACGGGCCTGAATCGGGTCGTACAGCTCGGCGTACACGCACCACTCCACATCTTCCGATTCGCTGTTGGCCTGCTGGCGCTCCTTGGCCGCCTGAAATGCCGCCAGAGCCTTGGTAGCCTCCGCCTGTTCGCCATGCAGCCGGTGGTAGTTGTAGATCTGGAACAGCGGCGCGACCATGCGCGGGTCGAGCTTCGCCGCCGTGCGGAACTCCTGGATGGCGTCGTTGGGCCGATCGGTCAGGTTGTACAAGAGTCCGAGGTTATAGTGCGCTGCGGGTTCATCCGGCACCAGCTTGAGCATGCCCTGAAACTGGCGGATGGCTTCCGGGTATCGCCCGTCGTGTTTGTACGCAATCCCCAGGTTGAACCAGGTGTGGGGCAGGGCGGGGTCCTGCTTCTGCACCTTCTGGAGCTCGGCAATGCCGGCCTCGGGCTCTCCGGCGCGCAGCAGCGACAGCCCGTAGTTGAGGCGGTCGCGCACCGAATCGGGCGCCAGCTCCAGGGCTTTCTTCAGCTCCGCGGGAGCTTCGGTGACACTGGTGGGCATCTCGTAGAGCGCCTTTCCGAGGTTCCGATGCCTCCACAGTTCGGCTTCATTGTTTTGAGCCGCCCCCGGCGGTCCGCACAGAAATAGCACACCCGCCGCTGCGAGCAGCACGCCCACGCCCAACAATTTCCTCATGCAGACTCAAGCATAGGCCGCGCCCAGCGGAGTTTTCAACCCGGTCTGGCGGCCTGTCGTTCCGGAGAGGGGCGGACTAGGCCACCAGCAGGGTTGCCAGCGGGCCCTGAAACGCTTGCCCCGCGGCAAGCATCTCGCGCGACCATCCGATCCGCGACAAGGCCATGCTCAAGTGCCGGATGGGGCACAAGTCTTCGTCGCTTTCAGCCCAAAATTCGGCGGCGAACAGAGCCGCTGCCCTCAGCGAATCTGCGTCCGCCGGTTGATGATGGAACTGCACCGCATCCACGAGGTCGTCCGGAAACTGCCAGGCATGCAGGACCGCCGAGCCGATCCCGGCATGATCGCGGCCGAACAGCAGCCGTTCGATGTAGACCGCCGGACAGCCCTGGTCGGCCATCCGGCTGTACACCGTTAAACCCTCGCGATGCTGGTTCTGCAGCGCGATCCGGCCGATGTCGTGCACCAGGCCGAGAAGCAGCCCCTCCTCCGGTTCCATAAGCCCGGTGGCGCGCGCCAGCCCCTCGCAGAATTGCGCCATCCAGATGGAGTGCTTCCACAAATCGAACAGCTGGGCCGAGGCGAAGACCGGGCGCAGCGCAAGCGCCATGATGATCTTGCGCGCATCGTCCGTGCCCAGAAACGAAATGGCTTCGATCACGCTGCGGGCGGGGTTGTGCCGCGCATGCAGGGCGGAGTTGGCGGCCTGCACCAGGTTGCCCGCCAGCACCGGGTCGCGCGCCGCCACATCGGCTAGCACGTTGATTTCAATATCCTTCTTACCGGAGAGCAGCGCAAGCACGTCCCGGGCTACCATGGCCTGTACGGGGAGGCCCCAGCCGCGGTCTCCATAGCAGTGGAACGGCACGATCAGCGCATTGCGGGCAGCTTCCAGCACTGGAAACTCGAACAGCCCGCGCAGTTGCTGCAATTCCGCCCACACGTTGCACATGGGCCGCGCTTCGATGGACAGGTACTCCATCTGCTCGTCCAACAGGTTGCTCAGGATGAGGATTTCGCTCATCAGCCGCACCGTCCGGTCGGGATGGCCGCCCAGGTCGTTGCGCGAGAGGCTCAGAATGCTGCTCAGGTCGTCGGGCAGCGAAAGTTGAGCCGGAGTTCCGAGGGTGTGATGCAGCAAGGCCGCCTGTTCCAGGGCGACCCTCCAGTGAGCGGGCACCGAGAGTCGCGTGGCGATCTCGGCGGAGAGCGCCGCCACCCGGCGGCAGTGGTCGGCAAACGGCGAGTCGGCCGGCACGAGCAGGTTCAGTTCGGTGTGCGGGAGTGCGGAGGACATAAAATGGCGCCGTTCTCCTTATCGGCTGAACCGGCGCTTTTTTTGGGCAGAGATCGACTTTGTGCGAAGTCCCCGCTTCGCCCCTACCAGGTCAGACGAATACAAAACTGTAGCGATCGGGCCGGAAGCTGGTTGGTGATCCCCACCAACGGCGCGCCGAAGCCCGGCCCCGGCGCGGCGCCGTTGCCGTACGTGCCGCTATAACCCACGAAATTCGCATGGTTAAAGACGTTGAACGCTTCCACCCGCGGAACCAGCCGGACGTGCTCTCGCCATAGCACGAACACGCGCTCCAGTGCCGGCGACACCTCGTAAATGGGCATACCTCGCCCCGCGTTGCGGCCTACCACCACTCCTCCAATCACCGGACGGTCCGTGCTCGCGCCGGTGTCGCCGCTGTTGTTCGTCCCGGTGATGTAGTTGAACGGCAGCCCGGTGGCCACGGTCGCCACCATGCTGACGGTAATGCGTAGCGGCGCGGTGTAGGATCCGCTCAGAACAAAACGATGGCGCTGGTCGAAGATGGCGTTCCCGTACTCCACGTGCCCGGTGAAGTTCGGGTCGTTGGGGTTGCCGCCGGGAACGTCGGGATCCACATTGTCCAGCGCGTGCGACCACGTGTAGCTGGCCAGCAGCGACAGCCGACGGCTGAAACGGTGGCTCAGGTTTACATCCAGGGCGTGATAGTTGAGGTAGCCGTCGTTGACATCCGTCTGGATCACGGCGTAGGGCGGTTGCGGATTGGTAGGCGCCGCCGGGTTGCAGGCGGTCCCGTGGTCGGCATACCAGCGCATCCAATAAGGCCGGGTGCAATTGGCCGCCTGGGCCGTGCGCATCTGCCCCGGAGCCGTGCGGAGGAACGGGGCCGGCGGATCCACGTCGCGCGCCCGGTTGATGTGGGAAGTGTGCGACCCTACGTAGTCCGCGCTCAGCACCCAGCCCGATCCCAGACTGTGCTCGATGCCGAAGGTCCACTGCCCCGAATACGGATTGCGCAACTTATCGGGATACCCGATGAGCACGCTGGTGGGAAGGTATTGGTCGAGATAGGCGCTGTCGCCCGGGCGCACGTACAGCGTGCGCAGCGGAGCCTGCGCTCCCGCCGGAAAAGCCGGGAGCGGCACCGCGGCCACGCTCGTGGGGAAGCCCACCTGGCCCGGCGCGGCGGTGTAGTTGAACACTCCGGTGGGCCCGGTGAGCGCCCAGTTGGCGGCGGCATTATCGACAATCTGCGAGTAGTAGACGCCGAACCCGCCGCGGATCACCGTCTTCCCGTCGCCACGCCAGTTGTAGGCGAAGCCCAGCCGCGGCGCGAAATCGGCCCGCGAATCGGTAAACGTCTGCTGCTCGTAGCGCATTCCCAGATTCAGAGTCAGATTGCGCCGAATGCGGTAGTCGTCCTGCGCGAACAGCGACCACAGGGTGTCGGTCACCACGTAGTTGGCGTTGCCGTAGCTCTGCGTGTAGTTGCGCACGTTGGCCAGGTTGTTCAGATAGGCCGGACTCTCGCAAACCGCCAGCGGCTGGGTGCAGGTATTGAACACGAATTGGCCCAGGTAAATCGGTCCCCCGAACTCTTTGCTGTTGCCGCCGGAATGAGCCACGATCACGTCGGCCCCGAACTTCCACTGGTGCCGGCCGCGCATCGCCGAAAGCGTATCGGCCACCTCGTATTGCCGGTTGATCAGCAGCGCCGATTGCGACGTCCCGCTGGTGAAGGTGCCCCCGGTCGAGATCGGCACCTGGAATTGCGTCCCGTAAATTACCGGGTCGAATTGCGTAATGGGCGAGCCCAGTTGGAACTGGAGCCGCAGGTTGTTGATCAGCGTGGGGCTCACGACCGCGGTTTCGCCCAGCTCCGTGGTGTAGGTGCGCCGGCGAAACACTCGGTCCACGCTGGGCAGGTTGTTCCCGCCCACCGCGCCATTCGGATTGGTATCGTGGAAGCCGTCGAGGTTGCCCCGAAAGAAGAGCGTGTGGCGCTCGCCCCACTGCCGGTCGATCCGGACGAGTCCGAGCCAGCCGCGATAGTGCCCCACAAACGTACCGGGAGCGACCGGCGAAATGATCGGCGAGGTGCGGTTCTGGCGGCTGAATTCCCCGGCCACATTGAAATGCGTGCGGCCCCCGGCGCCGATCGGCCCCGCGACGGTCAACGCGGTCTGCCCCAGCGTATCGTCCAAAAGATTATTGCCGCTAGTGGCCGTGGCAGCCGTAAACCCGGAGAGCGCCGCCTGGGTGTCCGCCGGCCGCCATACTTCCAGCACTTCCCCATGCCATTCGCTGCCGCCGCTTTTCGTCACGATATTCACCACGCTCCCCGTGCTGCCGCCGTACTCGGCCGAGAACGCGTTCGTCAGCACCGTCATCTCCTGTGCCGACTGGAGCGGCGGGGCGCTGAAGATCGTCTGCCGCCCCCAACTGTCGTTGCCGGTTGCGCCGTCCACGGCAAACGTTGTCTGCCGCCGCCCCGCCCCGTTCGTGGTGAACAGAAACTGGTTCAGGAAAACGTCTCCCTGATTAATGGCCGGGCGGTTGGCGGCGTTCAACAGCGGCAGCCAGGTGATCTTGCGGTTGAGTACCGGGGTCTCCTCGATCTGCGTCGCCTCCAAGTGCGTACCCAACTGTGGAGCGTCGGCGCGGACCTCGCCCGCTACACCCGTCACGGTGACCTGGTTGGCTCCGCCGGCCACATTCAGCTCCAGCTTGAGATCCGCCGTGGTGCCGCCCTCCAGGGTCAGGTTGTCCACATGGGCGTCGGCGAATCCCTGGCCGGAAGCGGTGATGTTGTAGGCGCCCGCTACCGGCAATCCGGCCATCGAGAAGACGCCGGCGGCGTCGGTCACGGTGCGGCGCTGGAGACCGGTCCTGGTATTCCGTAGGGCCACCGTGACGCCCGGTATGGCGCCGTGGCTCGCATCCCAAACCTGACCATGAATGGTGGCCGTATCCGGTGTCTGTGCCGATAGCGCCCAGGCGAGCCCCCAAACCAGCAAAAACGTGGGACGTCGAGACATGAGTGTCTGACAGGGTACAGGATACCGGCTGCTACTACCACCGGTAGTTGCCTGGCCATCAATGGATCAGGCGTTCCAGCCAGCGGTGTACGGCGGCCAGTGTCGCCGGCTGCGGCAGGACGGCCACCACCAGTGCCGCAAAGGCGCTCGCCGCCAACCACGCCAGCCGCGGCCGATGGCGCCCGGGGGAAGCCTCCGGCCGCAGCAGCCGCTCGACCCGTGCCGACAACTCCTCGTCGCCACCGAATGACGACATCAGGGGCGATGCCATCTCCATGCGCGCCACACGTACCAGCGCCGAGGCCAGCGCGAGCGATCGCGCGGTTTCGCCGCCGGTGGCGGAATCGTCCGCAGCCCATTCCGCAGAGCGCGCCCAGGCGCGCTCAAGCGCTTCGAATCCGTGCCAAAACGGCACCAGGCCGGGAGCCAGCAGGAGCAACAGCCGTTTCAGGTTGTCGTGCGACGCCCGATGCGCGGCTTCATGCCGCAGGGCGGTGTCCAGTTGTTCCTGCGTGAGGGTTTCAAACACGCGAAGCGACACGTAGATTCGCGGCCGCAAAACGCCGGCCAGCGCGAGGACCACGGCAGGATGCTCCACGAGCCGCAGCCCTAGAGCGCCGTCCCGTGATGTGTCAGCCCAGGCTCGCGCCTGCCGCACCGACCGAACCACCAATTCAAGCGCGCGCCCCAGCGATGTCGCCCACAGCGCCACCGCCAGCACCGCCACGACCAGGCAGGGCAGCCCGACGCGTTCCGCTCCCGCTTCCACTTCGAGCCGCAGATAACTCGGAACACAGAGGCCCAGCACCACGAACAGGGCCGTCGTCGCGGGCGCCAGACGCAGCGCCAGTAAGCCCCGCGCCGCTGTAGCCGGGCTGGCGCGCCGCGCGCGCCGCAGGGCCGCCCCAGTCACGGTCGAAACCAGCAGCCCCAGCGCCAGGTGAACCAGAAAAAACGCGGCCAGGCAGACGCATGCCAGCCTCGCGGCATAGGGAAGGATCATGCGGGATCGCCCCCCGCCAGTTCCCGGCGCTTGCTCTGGATCTTCCGCTCGAGCTCATCCAGCAGAGCCTCATCGTGCCGGCCTACGGCATCCACCAGGCACGAGATCAGCAGTTCGCCGGCTGGCCGCGGGCCGCTCAAAAAGCCCGCCAGCAACTCCCCAGCGCGCTGCTGCTCCCACTCCGTCCGCGTCAGCCGCGGCGCATAAAGATACGCCCGATCCGCCTTGCGACGCCGCAACAGGCCCTTCTTGTAAAGCCGGTCGAGCGTCGTCATCACCGTGGTGTAGGCCAGCGGGCGCGCGAGCCGCTCGGTCACCTCGTGCACGCTGCCCTCGCCGACGGCCCACAGCAATTCCATGATGGCGATCTCGAGCGGGCCGAGCGTGCGCATGGTCACTCCTTCCGCGGGATGCCGCCGGCTGCCAGCAGACGGTCGAGTTCACCAATCAGCCCGTTACCCTGGAAAATATCGCGGGTCAACGGGCCCCATTCCCACTCCCGCTGGATCGTACCGTTCGCGTCGATCAGAAAAACCTGCGGCAAATCGAACCGCTGCCGCAGCAGGTAGGAGTACGCCACCTGCCCGCAGTCGAACAGCACCGGGTAGGCAATCTTGTGTCCGGCCACAAACTCACGCACGGTGTCCTGATTGTCGGGCGGGTTGGCGATGGCCAGAATCGTCACCCGCTCCCCGTACTTCTGCTGGACCCGGGCGAGCGCCGCGGTGAATTCGGCGCAGTGCGGACACGTCGTCTGCATGAACTCCACTATCACCGGTTTGCCGCGATAGTCGGCGAGATCGAAAAGACGGATCTTCGAATCGGGCAGCGCGAACCCGGGGGCGCGCCGCGGCAGGTCGGCGGCAGACAGCACAAAGGTGCACAGCAACGTGGCGATGAATCGCATGGGATTTCCCTCCATGTTGGCACAAGCGCGGCGGATTGTGGGATCGTCTCAGGCGGTGAGGCGCCGAAGCGATTCCTCGTAAGGCGCGCGCGCCACCCCCCGCTCGGTAATGATGGCGGTGATGTAACGAGCCGGCGTGACGTCGAACGCCGGATTCTCGACGGTCGTGCCGGCCGGCGCAACCGCATGTCCGAACACGTGGGTCACCTCCGCCGCCGCCCGCTGCTCGATCGGGATCTGCTCGCCGGAGGCCAGCGTCAGGTCCAGCGTGGAGACCGGCGCCGCAACGAAGAACGGCACGCCGTTTTCCTTGGCCAACACCGCCACCGAATACGTCCCGACCTTGTTGGCTACGTCGCCATTGGCAGCCACGCGGTCCGCGCCCACCACCACGCACCCGATGCGTCCCGATTTCATGAAATGGCCGGCCATGTTGTCGGTGATGAGCGTCGTGGGGATGCCGTCCTGCTGCAACTCCCACACGGTGAGCCGCGCTCCCTGGAGAAACGGGCGCGTTTCGTCGGCGAACACATCCACCTTCTTCCCGGACTCGCGGGCCGCGCGGATCACCCCCAGCGCCGTCCCGTACCCCGCCGTGGCCAGCGCGCCGGCATTGCAGTGGGTGAGCACCGTCCGGCCGTCGGGCACCAGCGCCGCACCGTGCCGGCCGATGGCGCGGTTGATGGCGATATCCTCCTCCCGAACCCGTTGCGCCTCCTCCACCAGCCGGCGGCGGATCTCCTCGATCGGCCTGCCCCGCAGCGCAGTGTAAAGACGCTTCATGCGGTCGATGGCCCAGAACAGGTTCACCGCCGTGGGCCGCGTGCGGGCCAGCGTGTCGCAAATAATCTCGAATTCCTGGTCGAGCCCGGATTCATCGGCGTGCAGCACGCCCAACGCCACTCCCATCGCCGCCGCTACCCCGATGGCCGGCGCGCCGCGAATGATCATGTCGCGGATGGCCGTGGCGACTTCTTCATAACTCCGGCAGGTGACGTACTTTTCTTCGGCGGGCAGACGCGTCTGGTCGATCATGACCACCGTGTCGCCGGTCCATTGAATGGTTTCTACCATGGTCTAACGGGATGCATGGCGGCGAGCGTTCCGTGCCGCGCGCCTGCTGTCGAGATGCGCGGCGGCAGGTTGCGCTGCCGATTGCACGAGCGCCTCAATCCGTTCGTCGAGAGTCGTCATTCCGCCTTCATCCTACCAAGCGCGCATCTACGGATGATGGATCAATCTTCCCTGCCCCAGCACCGCGATGAAAATCATGGTGTTGTACGCCGCGTGCATGATGGCCGCCGCCCGTGTGGAGCCCGTCACGTGCCGCATCACGCCAAACGAGGCTCCGGCCAGGGCGATCAGCACGGCGTGCCGCCACGAGTTGCCGTACTCGTGGTAGTGCAGCAGCCCGAACGGCAGCGCGGCGATGGCGATCCCGGCCACCGCCCCCAGGCTGCGCACCAGCAGCGGTTGCAGGAACCCGCGAAAGATCAGTTCTTCGGAAAGCGGCGCCACCGTGGTACCGAACGCCGCCATGAGAATCATGGAAACGCGGTCTTCCATGAGTTGCGTCATCTGGTTGCTGGTGGTGGGAGTCCGGATCAGCGCACCCAGCATGGCCACTGCAATGGCCGTGCTGAAGCCGAAAATCACCGTCCACAGAAACGGCATGCGGGTGCGGCACCACGCCAGCGACTTCCAGAAGGGCCGGTCGTATTGCATCCGGAAGATCAGGGCCAGCGCGCCGAAGAGCAGGCCGTAGCCCAACAACTGCTGCGGCAGCAGTTCCGCCACCGAAAGCCTGCTGTGGTATCGAAAGATGGCAAACACAGCCCGCACCACGGCCCAGCCCAGCAGCATGCAGGGCACCGCCAGGCCGGCGAACAGCAGCAGGTCGGCGTAGCCCCAGAACGGATAGCGTTCGGGTGGTGGCGGCGCGCATTCCAGCCGGTACTCGGGCGGAGGCACGACTGCCGGCGCCGCGTTTTCCGCCGGCGAGACGTTCCCTGGCAACTCCGGTTCTTCAGCCATCGTCTCTCACCACCAGGGCCGCGGCCAGCAAGGGCAGCATCAGCTCATGATGCCCCGTGATCGCGTATCCGGCGCCGCCCGCCGCGGCATGCGGCCGTTCCACCACATTCACTCGCGGGCGGTAGTGTTGCAGAAAATCGAAATTCGCGGTGGTGAAGCCGGCCAGGGGGCGCCCCAGGTTGCGCACCGCGGATACCGCCTTCAGGAACACCTCCGGAAGCAGCACCGCCGAGCCCACATTCAGATAGACACCGCCGTCGTTCAATTCGGCCGCATACGCGCAAAACAGGCGGAAATCGCGATGGCTGGCACTGCCGATGGCGGCAGGGTCGGCGGCCGGGTGCGTGTGCGGAGTGTCCGTGCCCATCGCCACGTGGACCGTGACCGGCGTCTCGCGCCGGTACGCCTGGAGCAGCAGGCTGAGGTCGGCAAAACGCCGGTCGGCGGTCAACTCCAGCCATCGTCCAAGCGATTCGCCCATGCCGAGACCTTCGCGGTCGCCTCCCGCAATGGCCCGGTTCATCTCCCGGCCGGTCTCTTCGGCAACGCCGAAGCGCCCGTCGGGCAGCACCGCCTCCACATCCTCGCTGGTCTGTCCGGCCAGGGCGATTTCGAAATCGTGGATCGCCGCCGCTCCGTTCATTGCCAACGCCGTCACGTAGCCGCGCTCCATCAGGTCGATCAGCACTGGCGCCAGCCCGCACTTGATCACGTGTCCGCCCAAGCCCCAGATGATGGCGCGCCGGCGTGCGCGCGCCTCCACGATGGCGTCCGCCACCGCCCGAAACGCATTGCCGGCCAGAATGCGCGGCAGCGAATCGAGCCATCCGGCCAGGCCCGCCCCTTTCGTCCACGGCCGCGCGAAATCCGCGGCCTTCACTTTGCCGCCGCGCTCCCGCAACGCGACCGTGTGAAGCCCGTCGAAATCGAGCGGCCGCCTGGCGTACCGGCTCATGCCGCTCGTCCGTTGCCGAGAACCTTGCGCAGCGCTTCGGCCGTATAGCCCTTCTTCGAGCGGCTCACCTGTTCGGGAGTGCCCGCAGCCACCACCCGCCCGCCGTATTCGCCCCCATCGGGACCGAGATCCACCAGCCAGTCGGCGGTCTTGATTACGTCCAGGTTGTGCTCGATCACCACTACGGTGTTGCCCAACCCGACCAGTTGCTGCAGCACGTCCAGCAGCTTGCGTACGTCGTCGAAATGCAGCCCGGTGGTGGGCTCGTCCAGCAGGTAAAACGTGCGGCCCGTCTGCCGCTTGCTCAATTCCTTGGCCAGCTTGATGCGCTGGGCTTCGCCGCCCGAAAGCGTGGTGGCCGACTGCCCCAGGTGAATGTAGCCCAATCCTACATCGGAAAGGGTCTGCAACTTGGCGCGGATCTGCGGCAGGTTTTCCATCAGCGGCAGCGCTTCCTCCACGGTGGCGTCCAGCAGGTCGGCAATGGAGTAGCCTTTGAATTTCACCTGGAGCGTTTCGCGGTTGTAGCGCCGCCCGCGGCACACGTCGCAGGTGACGTATACGTCCGGCAGGAAGTTCATCTCGATGCGCTTCAGCCCGTCCCCCTGGCAGGCCTCGCAGCGCCCGCCCTTCACATTGAAGCTGAACCGGCCGGGCTTGTAGCCGCGCTCGCGCGATTCCGGCAGCATCGCGTACAGATCGCGGATCGGCGTAAAAAGTCCGCTGTAGGTGGCCGGGTTCGACCGCGGCGTACGTCCGATCGGCGCCTGGTCGATGCGGATCACCTTGTCGATATGGGCGATGCCCTCGATGCGATCGTGCGCCCCCGGCTCGTCGTGCGAGCCGTAGATCTCCCGCGCCAGCGAGCGGTACAGAATCTCGTTGACCAGGGTCGATTTGCCGCTACCCGAAACACCGGTCACCACGGTCAGCAGGCCGATCGGGATTTCCACATCGATCTGCTTCAGGTTGTGCTCGCGGGCGCCGCGGATCGCCAGTTTCTTGTCGCCCGGCTTGCGGCGCTCGCGCGGAACCGGGATCTCCAGGTTCCCCGATAGATACCGGCCGGTGAGCGATTCGGGATTGCGGGCGATCTCGGCGGGAGCGCCCGCCGCTACCATGCCGCCGCCCAACCTCCCCGCGCCCGGCCCAAGGTCGATCACGTAGTCGGCGCGCTCGATGGTTTCCGCATCGTGTTCCACCACCAGCACCGTGTTCCCCATATCGCGCAGGTGCGCCAGGGTTTCCAGCAGCCGGCCGTTGTCGCGCGGGTGCAACCCGATCGAAGGCTCATCGAGCACATACAACACGCCCCGCAACTTCGAGCCGATCTGCGTGGCCAGCCGGATGCGCTGCGCTTCCCCCCCGGACAGCGTCGCGGCGGAACGCTCGAGGCTCAGGTAGTCGAGCCCCACCGCCGAGAGAAACTCCAGCCGCCGGCGGATTTCATCCAGCACGCGCCCCGCAATCTGCATCTCGCGATCGGCGAACTCCCAGTTGCGCACCGTCATCAGCGCCCGCGCCAGCGACAGCGCGGTGAAATCCGCAATCGAAAAATTCTTCACCCGAACCGCCAGGCTCTCCGGCCTCAGCCGCCTGCCGTGGCACGTCGGGCATTCCACCGGCGACATGTACTCCGTCAGCCACTCGCGGTAGCCCTCCGAGGACGATTCGTAGGTCTGTTCGAGCAACTTCAGAATGCCGGAATCGCCGTTGGTGCCCTCGAGCAGCAGATTGCGCGCCTTCTTCGACAGCTCTTCAAAGGGCTTCTTCAGGTCGATGCGGTGTTTGCGCGCAAGCGACTCCAGGTGCTGCTGCATCTGCCAGGAGCCGGCTCCCGGCCCGAGTCCGCCATCCAGCAGCGGCTTGGTCCCCTCCGCGATCACCTTGGCCGGATCGAAGCTCCACTTGCTGCCCAGCCCGTGGCATTCCGGGCAGGCGCCGTAGGGGCTGTTGAACGAAAACGACCGCGGCTCGAGCTGCGGCACACTGGTTCCGCATTCCATGCAGGCCAGCTTCTGTGAGTACAGCCGCTCCTCTCCGTTCACCACCGCAATCAGCACTAACCCGTTCGCCAGCTTGGTGGCGGTTTCGATGGAAGCTTCCAGCCGCTTTTCGATCCCCCGCTTCACCAACAGCCGGTCTACGACTACTTCGATGGTATGGTTTTTCCGCTTGTCGAGGGGAATGTCTTCGTCGAGCGAACGCAACACTCCGTCCACCCGCGCCCGCAAGAAACCCTGCCGCGCCAGCTTTTCCAGGTCTTTCTTATACTCGCCCTTACGGCCGCGCACCACCGGCGCCATCACCATGATGCGGTCCTCCGGCTTGAGCGCCAGCACGTGGTGCAGGATCTGCTCGGTGGTCTGCCGCGAGATCTCGTTGCCGCACAGTGGGCAATACGGCACGCCGATGGACGAGTACAACAGCCGCAGATAGTCGTACACTTCCGTGATCGTCCCGACCGTCGATCGCGGGCTGCGGCTGGTGGTCTTCTGTTCGATCGAAATCGCCGGACTGAGCCCGTCGATCGAATCCACGTCGGGCCGCTCCATCTGGTCCAGGAATTGCCGCGCGTAGGTCGAAAGTGTCTCTACATAACGCCTCTGCCCTTCGGCATAGATGGTGTCGAATGCCAGCGAGGATTTCCCGGAACCGCTGAGCCCGGTGATCACCGTCAGCTTGTTCCGAGGAATCTCCACATCGATATTCTTGAGGTTGTGCTGGCGCGCGCCATGCACGGTGATCCGGTCCAGCATAAAGGCTAACGGAATTTACGGTGAATCTTTATTCTTACGCGGCTTGTAGCGCCTCCGCAATCGGTGATATAAATAACCGATCCCCAGATGCGAAAGTGTTCGAACTGCGGAGGCCGGCTGAGGCGCGTACACCGCACATTCCCCGAACGATTGCGCTTCATGGCGATCTACCAGTGTAGCCAGTGCGAACGCGAAGAATTTCTGCCCCGCCCTTATCGCCTGCACATCGGCGTGGCCTGTCGCTGCCCCAAATGCGGGACCTACCGGGTCGTGAAGCTGGAAAAGCCCGACAAAATCGACAAAATGCAGGGCGGATTTCTCAATTGGCTGGAAAAAAAGGCCGGCGGCGCGTTGTATTCCTGCTGTTTTTGCCGAATTCAGTTTTATGATCGCCGCCCCCGCAGCAGCAGCCGCGGCATTGACGATCCGCTCACGAACCCACCGGATACGGCCAACTTGGGTGCGTGAACAGGCCGCCGTCCACCCATAGCGTCTGCCCCGTAACGAACGCGCCGCCTTCGCTCGCGAAAAATACCACAGCCCGCGCCACATCGAGCGGCAGCCCCACCCGTCCCAGCGGGGTGAGCGCGGCCCACGTTCCCGCATAGTCGTTGGCTTCCTGTTTGGTCCGCTCGATTTCGATGGCGCCCGGCGCCACGCAGTTCACCGTAATTCCGTGTTTGCCCAACTCCATCGCCGCCACCCTGGTGAGCATTTCAATTCCACCCTTACTCGCGGTGTAGCTGACCAGGTTCGGAAACGGAACCTTATTGCACCCGGAGCCGATATTGATAATGCGTCCCCCGCCGGTTTCCTTCATGCGCCACGCCGCTCGCTGGCTGCACAAAAAGCAGCCTTTCAGATTGGTGTCGATCACGCGGTCCCATTCGCGTTCCTCCAGCTCGAGCAGCGGCTTCCACACTTGCGTTCCGGCATTGTTCACCAGAATATCCAGCCGCGGGAAGCGCTCCCCGACCGCCGCGAAAAGGGCATCCACCTCGGCCGCTTCGGCGACATTGGCTGCCACGGCGAACCCGGTGCGCCCCAGCGAGGTGATTTCCGCCACCGTCGCCTCTGCCCCCTGAGGATCCGAGTGGTAATTCACAGCGACATCGCAGCCGTTGCGTGCGAGCTCGACAGCGATGCCCTTGCCGACCCCCTTGCTGGCGCCCGTCACCAGGGCTGTCTTCGATTCGAGAGCAAGAACCATGGATGTAGATTAGCAGCCTCTCCACGCCCACCTGCGCGATAATCCCTCCATGGCAACTCTCGGATTCATCGAATATGAGGATGCGCCGCCGGAAGTGCGGGCGGTCTACGACGACATCATGGCCACCCGCAAGACGGATTGGATCAATAATTTCTGGAAGGCCCTGGCGCACGACCCCGCCACCCTGCGCCGCACCTGGGAGAGCATCAAACAGATCATGGCGCCCGGCACCCTGGACCCGCTCACCAAGGAACTCGTATACCTGGCCGTGAGCGCCACCAATCAATGTCCGTACTGCATCGCATCGCACACCGTTTCGGCGCGCAAAGCCGGCATGACGAACGCGATGTTCGCGGAGCTGATGGCGGTCGTAGGCATGGCAAACGAAACCAACCGCCTGTCGAGCGGCTATCAGGTCGAAATCGACCCCCGCTTCCAAACCCTTTTGAGCCACCCGTGAGGCGAAGCCCGGCGCCCCGCTCACCGCGCGAGAAACGAATACCTCCCCGATTCCACCTCGTACACCGCGGCTCCGTCCTCCGTGCGCAGGAACTTCACTCCCGGTGCGGTATTCGCGGCCCGGCCCGATTCGCTGACGGCCGCGGTGTCCTTCGCCGGCACCCACACCGTGGCGGTCGTGTTCGCCGGCACCGTTACATCCAGGGCGAACCCGCTGCCCGAGCGTTTCCACGAACTCGCAATCGTGCCGTACATCGACGGGTGCGAGGCCTTGACGAACGTCAGGTCGCCCGCCGCATACGGGTGGATCAGAATGTGATGGAAGCCCGGCCTGTCCGGGTCCGAACGGATGCCCGCCAGGTACTCGTACATCCAGACGGCAAGATCGCCGATCTGCATCACGTGATTGCCTGAGTTCATCGCCGGATCGGCGGTATCGCCGTTCCACAGCTCCCAGATGGTGGTCGCGCCCTGCTCGATCATGTAGCCCCAGCCCGGATACGTTTTCTGCGTCGCGATTTCGTAGGCGATATCGGCGTGGCCGTTATCGGAAAGCGTTCGCATGAGCCACTGCGCGCCCACCAGGCCGGTGCCCACGTGACCGTGACTTTCCTGGTCGATCTTGCGCGTCAGCCCGGCGATCACGGAAGCCCGGTTTTCGAGCGGCGTCATCTGGAAATACAGCGGCAGGATGCTGGAAGTCTGCGTGCCGTTGTCGTACACGTTGGTAAGCGGGTTGAAGAAGCGCTTTTGAAACGCCGCGTCCACGCGCGCCGCAGCCAGTTCGAAGTCCGCGGCTTCCGTTGGTTTATCGAGTAGCCGCGCGTAGCGCGCCAGCAGGTTCAGGAGGTGGTAATAATACGAGCTCGCGATCAGCGTCTTGTCAGTGACCCGCGCCGGGTCCTGCGAGTGAATCAGCTTGGGATCTTCCGGCGGAACGCACCAGTCCGCGTACATGTCTTTTGAGATCAGGCCGTCCGCCGTCACGAATGTGCGAATGTGCGCGATCCACTTCTTCATGGCCGGATAGTAGCGTTCCAGCACGCGGCGGTCGCCATACTGGTCGTAGAGCATGCCGGGCACGAAAAGGAATGTGCTGGGCCAGGTGAGGTCGTCGTTGTAGAGCGGCCAATAGTTGGGCGAGACATCCGGGATGCTGCCGTTGTCGCGCTGCGAATCCGCCAGGTCGGTGCTCCACTTGGTGTAGAAGGCGGCCACATCGAACATGTAGCTTTCGCTGCGGCTCACCTGCGAGCGGTCGCCCAGCCAGCCCTGCCGCTCGTCGCGCTGCGGGCAATCGGTGGGAATGCTGCGGTAGTTGCCGCGAATGCCCCAGAACATGGCGCGGTGAATGCGGTTCAGCAAATCGTTGGAGCTGGTGAAATCGGCGATGCGCGTCATGTCGTCGTGCACCACCCGGCCTTCGAGCGCGCCCGCGGTGGGTTCGCCCGGCAAGCCGGTGACCTCGACGTAGCGGAACCCGTGGTAGGTGAAATGCGGCTCGTAACTCTCGGCGCCCTCGCCCTTCAGCGTGTACACATCGGCGGCGCGCGCGGTGCGCAGGTTGGCGGTGTAGAGCGATCCATCCGGGTTGAGCGTCTCGGCGTGCCGCAGCGTCACCTGCGCACCCCGCGGACCGCTGACATGGACCCGGCACCAGCCCACCAGATTCTGTCCCATATCGAAGATGTACACGCCTGGCTTGAGCCGCTTCACCGCAACGGGATGGACCGTCTCGGTGACGCGCAGCGGCTCGGCCATCTCCGCGGTCAGCACACCGGCTGGCCCCCGCACCAATTCGGCCGGTTCCCAACCGGAATCGTCAAAGCCGGCGCGGCTCCAGCCGGGGAGCTCGCGGCGGGCGTCGTACTCTTCGCCGTCATACTCGTTGTTGGCGCGAATGGGGCCGTTGGTGGTGAGTCTCCAGGTCTCGTCGGAAACCACGTTCGCGCGGCTGCCGTCGGCGTATTCGATATCGAGTTCGACCAGGGCCTTCGGAAAACCGAAGTTGCGTGTTCCTGCTTGAAGGCGCGGCGCGTAGTAGCGGCCGTTGCCGAGCATCAGCCCGATGGCGTTGCGCCCCCTCGCAAGCTGCGCCGTCACATCGAAGGTCACGTACAGGACGTGCTTGTCATAGTCGGTCAGCCCGGGTGAAAGAACGTGGTCGCCGACGCGGGCGCCATTCAGGTACAACTCGGAAAGACCCAGCCCGGAATAGTAGGCCGTGGCGCGGCGCACGTCCTTATCGACCGCAAATTCCTTGCGCAGCAGGCGCGCCGGCAAGCGGTGTTCGGCGGCGAAACCCGCCGCGCCCCAGGGAGCCATCCCATACGGGCCCAGCTCTTTGGCGGCGGGCCAGGCGGCGTCCAGGTAATCCGGCAGGTTCCAGCCGGGTTCGATCTTCGGGGCCGTGCGCCAGTGGTTGCCGCTCTGGAAAAGGACCGGCTCGCCCGTGGCAAACTCCACCCGAATCGCCGCGATCAGCCCCGCCGGCCGGTCGGCGCGGCCATGCACGGCGCGCACCGCGACCAGATTGTCGCCGCTGTGGATCGATCCCGTAATATCGGCAATCGCGGGCAGCGCGGCCCCCGACCCGGCGCTCACCGGCACGCCGTTTACAAACACGTCCGCCGCATTCTCCGCACCGGCAATGCAGATGCCCCGCGAGATTTTGCGGTCGGCCGGAAGAGTGAACGAGGCGCGGAAGAAACGATTGCCCGCGGGTGCCTTGGCCTCGGCATCCGGCATGTCCCAGATCCAGCGGGCGCCTTCCAGCAGAACGTACGAGCTGTCCGGGTCTTTGACGATCCCCGGTTGCTCAAGGCCGATCCACTTGCCGTGCCAGTCGGAGGCCTGGAGCAGGCCCATGGTCCACTGGGCCGCCGGGCTCCACGCGCTGGCCTGGCCATCCTGGTCCCACACCTGCACTTTCCAGAACGCGGCCATACCCGATGTCAGCGGCTTGCCTCGATACACAACCTGAATGGACTGGTCGGATGCCACTTTCCCGGAATCCCACAGGTCCCCGCTGTTGGCGTTCAGCGCACGCTCGCTGGCCGCCACCAGCACCCGGTAGGCCTGCTGGCGCAATCTTCGTGCCTCAGGATTGACGGGTTCGAGCACCCAGCTCAATCGTGGATCCGTAACATCGATCCCCTGCGGGTTGACGCGGTACTCCACCCGCAGTTGCTGCGGGCGCACGCCGGCAGCGCCATACAGTGCGGGCACGGCGAAAAGGAGTAGTAGAAGACCTGTTCTCATATATGACTCCGAGCTAGCAACGTATCATAATGCGGCCAGCCGTTCTCCCGGGCGACAACTGTCGGCGCGACTTACCGCGCCCAGCCACGGCCCGGGTACGAGTCAGAGGCACGAGGCAAACGTCCAGTCCAGTCACGGCCCAATT
>CAVSMH010000014.1:0-69655 GCA_963728965.1 Bryobacterales bacterium | reverse complement strand
AGTGCAAGGAACCCTGCCAGGGTTCCGAGTCACCAGTTTCTGGGTGACCGTAGCGAGAGGGACCCACCCGTTCCCATCCCGAACACGGCAGTTAAGCCTCTCAGCCCCGATGGTACTGCATAGGCAACTATGTGGGAGAGTAGGAAGTTGCCCGGTTTAAACCAAAGAGCCCGACCGACAAGGTCGGGCTCTTTTGATTTGTTTGGCCTCGTTCCGCCTCCCACTGGCGGCCCCCATTTCCGCCCGCCGAATCCCTTCGCGACTCAGGCCGCACGACGAACGTGCCGGCGGCTGTAAGATGGTGGAAGTGCGTCCCCTGCTGGTTCTCTCGATGATCGCCGCTGCCGGGGTGTCTGCCGCATCGGGCCAGATGCTGCTGGACGAGTCCCGCATTTCACCCCCGCTGAGGAACTTCGAGCCCCAACCCGGGGAGACCCGCTTGCGATGCGACGTGGTTCCCTTCAAACCGCTGCTGAACTTCAGTTTTCGCTTTGGGGCCGGCTACATGGTGCGAATCCCCATGAATCAGTACACCGGGCCGGGGCACGGCTGGGGATTTCTGACCCGCATCACACCGGCGGGAGGCGGCCGACGCCCAGTCTACCTCGCCGGACGATTCCGGCTGCCGAACGTGCCGCGCAATAAAGTGGTGTGGGAGACCGGAGGCGCCTGGCTGATGGGCGAGGGCCGCTACCATGTCTCCTGGAAAATGTTCGACGATTCGGGCCGCGTCTGCCGGAAAGAGTGGGATATCGTAGCGCGGTTGGGCCGCGGCGAGCGTCTGGTCAAAATGGCGATACCGCCCGGCACGGTTGCCGATATCTCGCTGCGCGGCGCGCCGCGCAATCGTACCAGGGACGACGCGCGGCCGATCCGGCTCACGGTGTTTCTGCACGCCGCTCCGATTACGCCGCGCCGCACGCACATGGGCCCGCGCGACCGGATGATGCTGCTCGGCACGCTCTCGGCCGTGCTGGAACGCGTTCCGGTCCGCGGCATGCGCCTGGTGGCGTTCACTCTGGACCAGCAGAGGGAGCTTTACCGGCAGGAGGATTTCGTGCCGCAGTCGCTGGGCGAGGTGGCGCAGTCGCTCGCCGGACTGCAACTGGATACGGTCGACTACCACGTGCTTCAGAATCGCACCGGCCATTTGGATCTGATCGCCGACCTGGTGAACCAGGAACTGAGAGCGCAGACGCGTGCGGACGTGGTGCTGTTCCTTGGGCCGATGGCGCGGTTCACCGAGAAGATACCCGCGGCCGAACTGGAACGTCCGGAAGGCGGCTCGCCCCGGTTCTTCTATTTCCAGTACCGGCCGTTCTTAATGCGGCAGGAAGAAGTTGTGGGCGACAGCATCCACCGGGCGGTATCGGCGTTGAAGGGACGGACGGTGATCGTGCACTCGCCGGCCGACCTGGCCCGCGCCATCGAGGCGATCGAGCGGCCGTAGCGCCGCCTCCTCACCTCGTCTGGGAGCCAGGGTGCAGGCGCCGAGGCTCATTGCACGGAATTCAGGTAGGCGATGAGATCGGCCAACTCCTGCGGGTTGGCGAACTGCGGCCACGGGATACCAGCCTGCTTCATGCGATTCCACATTTGCGGTCCGTGATGCCAGATGGCGGAAATGATGGTGACCTCGGAGTAGGGGCGCGCCTGCCCGGGTAACTGCGGCGCGCCGTGAGAGCCGCCGTAGTGACACTCGTTGCAGCGCCGGCGCGCAAACACCTCCTTGCCGGCCGCGACGTTGCCGCTGACGTGGACGAACTGTCGCATCCACAGGTAGCTCAGCAACTGGCGCATCTCGCCGGCATTGAGCGTGGGCGGCGGATTCAGCATACGCGGCGCGTGGTTCCACATGTCGACGGCAATATCGGTAAGGGTCATATTGCGGAGGCGGTCCTCCAGAGCGAGCGTGCCGGTGTGGCAGTTGATGCAGCCCTTCCGGGTGAAGATGCGCTCGCCGCTCTCGCCGGAGGTATTCGAGAAGCGGGACTCGAGGTGGCGGGTCTCGGGCAGGGAACGCAAATAGGCCAGAATGTCGTTCAATTCGGAGCTGGTGAGAGCCTGCCACGCGAGCCCGCGGCGCGCGAAGGCTTGACGCATGCGGAAACTGTGATTCCACATCTGCTGCACCAGCAGGATGGGATCGGCCAGCGAGTCCCACCGCGAGACCGGGGTGGCGCCCTCCGCGCGCGAGTCGGAGATGCCGTGGCAGCGGGCGCAATGGTGCGCTTCGAAGGCCGACTTGCCGCGCGCCGGATCGCCGGGCTTGTCAAAGAAACGGGAGGAGTAGAAGAACGCGAAGAGGTCGGCGGCGCCGGTGGGACTCAGCTTGGGCAATTCGATATCGGCCGCTTCCATGGCGCCCCACATGACAGGGGCGTGATTCCACATGGTGCTGGCCAGTTTTGCGGGAGTATAGTCGCGATTGACGGCCCGGCCGAAATCGATACCCATTCTTCCGCCACGGCCGTTGATGGCGTGACAGCGGATGCATTGCTCCGCTTCGAACAGCCGGGCGCCGCGGGTGGAATCCCCGGGAATCACCAGGGGACCGGCCGCCCACAATCCGCACGAAACCAGGAACAACGGCACCGAACCGATTCGCATAGCGGCTATTTTATGCCCTCGGCCGAGGTCCGCGCCGTGTCAGGGGAGGATTTCTACCGGGGTCCAATGAGTGTCGACGGCGTTCCCGGCAAAGTAGCCGGCGACGGTTCCACCAGCCCAGATCCCGACGAACGCCCCTGCGGCCTGGGCATTGCGCCTGTTATTCAGAATGCCGCCCTGAATGCCCCACCCGGCAGCGACGCCTCCTACCAGCCCCACACCCGAGCCGAGGACCGTGCCCACAATGCGAAAGGCTACACCCTTGGTCCGTATATCGAACCGGCGCAATGTTGCCCGCGGCACACGTGTCGCGCCCCTGGGATAGGCCTTCGCGTTGGTCGTGCGCTTCACGTCGATCAGCAAAGCATCCGGCTCGACGCCGGTCGCCACGCCGGTGATGACCGGCCCTCCCGGCATCGCGATGGAGACGGTCTTGCCGACTACCGTCGAGAGAGCATCCCATCGAAGATGAACCAGCGAAGCCGCTCCGAGGCCGAACGGGGCGATCGCAAAAGCGGCCAGCGCCCCCGCAATCCACGTGATTCGCAATCCTGCCGCGAGCCTCATACAGCCGAGCGGGCTCCATTTCAGACTTCGACGTCAGAATCATAGTACCCGAACAATTGCGGGGCGTCAATGATTTGGTATGGCCCTTATGGCCCAGCCGCTGTGCCATTCTCTTGTGGGAATCCAACCCGGAACGTAGGCTCGCGCCGCTATTCCTCTTCGAACATCTCGGCGGGAGCTGTTGCTACGGGTGGGTCGCGTCGCCAGGCGCGGCCTTCCGGGTCGATACCGGCGGCGCACTTCTGATCGCGCGCCGCCTGCGATGCCAATTCGTCGCAGCGGTTGTTGTCGGCGTGGCTGGCGTGGCCCTTGGTCCACGACCAGGTCGTCCGGTGCCTCCCGGCCTGCTCGTCCAGCGCGATCCAAAGGTCGCGGTTCACTACCGGCTTTTTGCCTGCCGTCAGCCAGCCCTTGCGTTTCCACGCGTGAATCCAGGCGGTCATCCCGTTCTTCAAATACTCCGAATCCGTGATCACTTCCACCTCGCAGCCCTCTTTGAGTGCCGCCAGGCCTTCGATTGCCGCGCGCAGCTCCATGCGGTTGTTGGTGGTGTGCGGTTCACAGCCCCAGAGTTCCTTCTTGTGCTCGTTATATCGCAGAATGGCCGCCCAGCCGCCCGGTCCGGGATTGCCCAGGCAGGCTCCATCGGTGATCAGCCTGATTTTTTTCACGGCGCGAAAACCGGATCTCCCTGGAAGAACGTATCCACCAGGTCGAGAATGGCGGCGGCTTCCTTCGCCTGGTAAATGGATGCCCGCAATTGCCCGCCATGACGAACACCGTGGGTGAAGTAGGTGGCGAACTGCTTCATCTTGCCGACCGTGTCCTTTTCGCCGCGGCGCATCAGCATCGCATAATAGCGCCGCATGATCTCATAACGATCCTGCTGGGTCGGCTGGTCGTAAGCACCACGTTCCAGATATTGGCGAATCTGGCGGAAGATCCACGGATTGGCGCTGGCGGCGCGGCCGATCATCACTGCGTCGCAGCCCGTTTCACGGACCATGCGGACGGCGTCCTCCGGCGTCACCACATCGCCGTTGCCGATTACCGGAATTTTCACGGCGGCCTTCACTTCCGCGATGCGGCTCCAGTCGGCGCGCCCGCTGTATCCCTGCTCGCGGGTGCGGGGGTGGAGCGCCACGGCCTGGAGCCCACAGGCCTCCGCCAGTTGCGCCATGCGGACAGCCACCAGTTCGGCGTCGTTCCACCCGGCGCGAAATTTCATAGTGAACGGAATCGTGATAGCCGCACGCACCGCGCGCAGCAGCTTTTCCACCAGCGGCAGGTCGCGGAGCAGCCCCGATCCGCCGTTGCACTTTACGACCTTATTGACCGGGCAGCCGAAGTTGATGTCGAGGATGTCGAATCCCAGGTCTTGGCACACGCGGGCGGCATCCGCCATGACCGCCGGATCGGCGCCGAAAAGCTGCGCCGAAATCGGGTGCTCTTCGCGATCGAACGCCAGGTAGTGCAGCGTGCGGGTGGGCTTGCGGGTGCGTAGCGACGCGCTCACGCCGTGGGAACTGGTGAACTCGGTCATGAGGAGCCCGCACCCGCCGAGATCGCGGATGAAGCGGCGAAATACGGTATCGGTGACGCCAGCCATGGGGGCGAGCACGGTGGCCGGCGCAATCCGCACCTTTCCGATATCGAGGTGGTTGGGAAACAATGACATGCGTGATTCTTCGATTTTACCAGTGCGCCGCAGGACGATGCCTGACGCTCCGGACACCGCATTCGGCGCATCCGCCGCCTGCAACGCAACTCCCCCACCGCCCGTCACTTGCATTTGAGGAGAATGACACAGATGAAGCCGCTCCACGTCGCCATCCTGGTCGCGGTCGCCGCCTTGGGTGGAGCCGCGGTGATGCGGGTCTGGCAACGTCCCCGGCCCGTGACGGTTCCTGCGCCCGCCGTGGCGCAAGTGCCGGCGCCCGCTCCCGCGCCGGAGTTGCCACCGCCGGCCGTCGAGCCGCTGCCGGCCGCCGCGGCGCCCGCGAAAGTTGTAGCCCGTCCGGCGAAACCCGTGAGCAAGCAGCCGGTCCGCACCCATCCAGCCGCCGTGGCGGACGCCGCTCCCCCGCTCCCCGCTCCCGCGGCCGCACCTGATCCGGCGCCACCCGCCCCTGCTTTCCCTGCTGTTTCGAATCCACCCGCGCGTACCGAGCCGGAGCAAGTGACTCCGCCCGAACCCGCGCCGCCTCCGCGCCCCGAGCCTCACAGGGTAACGCTGAACGCCGGGATGACGATCCCGGTGCGCCTTGTCGACGGTCTGTCTTCGGAGCGGAACACGCCGGGCGACACGTTCATCGCGACGCTGGACAAAGAGCTAGTGGTGGACAGTTTCGTGATCGCCGAGCGCGGCGCGCGGGTGGACGGGCGGGTGGTCACCGCCGATCGTGCCGGTAAGGTGCGGGGCGTGGCCGCGCTCGGCATTGAACTCACCGCCGTGCATACTTCCGACGGCCAGCGCGTCGCGATTCAGACCGAACGATTCGATAAGCAGTCCGAAGACACGCACAAAGAGGACACCACCAAGGTGGCTGCCGGCGCCGCCGTGGGCGCCATCATCGGCGCCATCGCCGGCGGCGGCAAAGGTGCCGCTATCGGTGCCGGCGTTGGAGGGGGCGCGGGCGCAGGAGACGTACTGCTCACGCGCGGCAAGCCAGCTGCGCTTCCCTCGGAAACGCGCCTGAGTTTTCGCCTGCGGAATCCGGTAACGATTACCGAGAAGCAATACTAACCGAGCGTTTTGCCCGGGGATTGCCGCGGGCGTGATTACTTCTTCTTCTCGTACCGGCGGTATTGTCTCTCGCCCGGATCCTTGACCTTACGGCGTCCTTCGTCGGACGCTTCTACACTACGGTTCGCGCTATTCGTGGTGTAGGTCACACTCGGGTGCCGGGCTTCGATCCTGGCCTGCCGGGCATCGGCTCTATCCTTACCTCTCTCGAACGCAATGGCTCGCCGCATATCGCGGCTCATCGAAGAGTCTTTTCGATTGCGCTCCGCGGCGCTACCCACTGAAACGAAGCACAGGCTGACGCCTGCGAGGACAACCAGGATTCTGGTTTTCATGGTTACCTCCCGGGTATCATCCGGTGCACCGCACAGTCCAGGGTGTGAAAAGGCACCGGCCGCTCCGGCGAGGCCGCTCCGGAGTCGGCCGCCCAGTCCGTTACACTGGTATGCCGATGGATTGGAACGAAATCCGGGCGGCCTGGGAGCGGATCGCGCCCCTCGTGCGAGAGACGCCGATCGAGCCGGCCGTCTCTCTCGGCGGAGGTGTCTGGCTGAAACTGGAGCACCTTCAGCACACCGGATCGTTCAAATTCCGCGGCGCTTCTAACAAGATCGCACGTCTGGGCGCGGATCAGACCGCTCACGGCGTGATTGCCGCGTCGAACGGCAACCACGGGTTGGGGGTTGCGGCGGCCGCCGCTGACTGCGGCATCCCGGCCGAGGTGTATGTTTCTTCGCAAGTCTCTCCGGTGAAGGCTGCGCGCATCCGGGCCCTCGGCGCACAAGTGCGCGAAGTGGGAGACGACCCGCTGACCGCCGAACTCGCCGCGCGTCGGGATGCCGAGCGACGCGGCGTCCCGTTCCTGTCGCCTTACAACGATCTCGACGTGATCGCCGGGCAGGGCACCCTCGCCGTTGAACTGCATCGGCAGTTGGCCGCGATCGATGCTGTGTTCGCGGCGGTGGGAGGCGGCGGCCTGATCGGTGGAATCGGAACCTACCTCAAGGCGGTCTCACCACGCACAGAGATCGTCGGATGCTGGCCGGAAACATCGCCGGTGCTGCTGCGCTGCCTTGAAGCAGGACGCATGATCGAGGTTCCCGAACAGCCTACGCTTTCGGAGAGTACTGCCGGGGGTCTCGAACCGGGCTCGATCACTCTCGACATTTGCCGCGGCGTGATCGATCGCGCCGTGCTGGTATCCGAAAACGAGATTCACGAGGCGCTGCATCGGATGCTCGCGTCCGAGCATTGGCTCGTGGAAGGCGCCGCCGGAGTGGCCGTGGCGGCGTATCGGAAAGAGGCGGAACGCTATCGAGGAAAGAGGGTGGAGATCGTGCTGTGTGGAAGGAACGTGTCGCCCGAGGTGCTGGCCCGCCTACGATAGGCTCGCCGCAGCCGCGCCCGAGTGTGATAGTATTCCGCCCATGCACTCCATCTTTGATCGCAAGCGTGGCCGCCGCTCCTTCCTCAAGGGCATGGGAGCAACTCTGGCGGGCGGTTTCTGGGCAGACGAAATGCTGGATGCCCTGCCGCAGAATGTGAATACCAATTCGAAACCATCGGACCTCAAGATCACGGACATGCGGGTGCTGATCATCGCGCGCGCGCCTATGACCTGTCCTATCATCCGCCTGGATACCAACCAGGGCATTTATGGCTTGGGCGAGGTGCGCGACGGAGCCAGCAAGAATTACGCCCTGATGTTGAAGAGCCGTATTCTCAACGAGAATCCCTGTAACGTGGACAAAGTGTTTCGCAAGATCAAACAGTTTGGCGGGCCGGCCCGCCAGGGTGGTGGCGTGTGCGGAGTGGAGATGGCGCTCTGGGATCTCGCCGGCAAAGCCTATAACGTACCGGTGTATCAGATGGTGGGCGGCAAGTTCCGCGACCGCATCCGGTGCTACGCCGACACGACCGAGTCCAACGACCCGAAGGTCTATGGGCAGCGCCTGAAGGCGCGACACGAACAGGGCTTCACGTGGCTCAAGATGGATCTGGGCGTAGACCTTGTCGGGGAGGTGCCGGGAGCCGTGACCCGGCCGGCGGGTGTGTCGCTGGGGGGAGGCGGGCGCGTGCAGCACATGTTCACCGGAATCGAGCTGACCGACAAGGGCGTGGCCGGAATGGCCGATTTCGTGGCGGCGGTGCGGGAGCAGGTCGGCATGGATGTGCCGCTCTCGGCCGATCACTTCGGCCACATCGGCGTCAACAGTTGCATCCGCCTCGGCAAGGCCCTCGAGAAGTACAACATGGCTTGGCTCGAGGACATGATCCCGTGGCAGTACACCGACCTGTTAAAGAAGATCACCGACTCCGTCGATATCCCGATTCTCACCGGGGAGGACATCTTCTTAAAGGAGCCGTTTATGGAGCTATGCCGCAATCATGCGGTGGATATCATTCACCCCGATCTTGCCACTTCGGGCGGCATCCTGGAGACCAAGAAGATCGGCGATGGCGCCCAGGAGTACGGGGTCCCTATGGCGATGCACTTCGCCGGGTCTCCGGTATCGTGCATGGCAAACGTCCATTGCGCCGCCGCCACCGAAAACTTCCTGGTGATGGAGAACCACTCGGTGGATGTGCCGTGGTGGAACGAGCTGGTGGACGGCGTCGAGAAACCCATTGTCAACAAGGGATTCATTACCGTCCCAGACAAGCCCGGCCTCGGCGTGACGCTGAATGAAGCCGCGGTGAAGCAGCACCTGCTCGAGCCCGGCTATTTCGAGCCGACGCCCCAGTGGAACACCGACCGTTCCAACGACAGACTCTGGAGCTGAGTACAACGGCGAGGATCTCGCGGCTGCCTGGTCTATGGAGTGATGCTGCCGAGTACAACCGCGGCCCTGGCCCCGGTGGCGGAGGGCAGGTTGGACGGCTTTCGCCGCCATGTCGCGTATGCCAGGATCGCAAACGCGATGGCCTCCTTGGCATCGGGATCGATTCCGAAATCCGCCGAGGTGGCGATGGTTGCTTCGGGCAGGAAGGCGGTGAGATAGGCCATGAGGCCCGGATTATGCACGCCGCCGCCCGAAACCAGGACTCGAGGTGATACGGCCCCCGTCTGCCTCACGCCGTTGGCGATGGTTGCCGCGGTCAGCGCCGCGGCTGTCGCGACGAGATCCGCGAGCGGCCGCTGTGACTTTTTCAGGCGCTCGAGAAACTCCACGCCGTATTGCTCCCTGCCGGCGCTTTTGGGCGGCTTGCGCCGGTAGTAGGCATCGTCCAGAAGTTCATCCAGCAGACGGGAGTCGACCTTTCCGGAAGCCGCGATCTTTCCATCCCGGTCATACGTCAGCCTGCCTCGCGTGTACTCACGGGCGAGTGCGTCGATCACCATGTTGCCGGGGCCGGTGTCGAACGCGAACACCTGTTGCGGCTGCGCCCTGGGGGGAATCGCGGTGAGGTTGGCGATGCCGCCGATGTTCAGGGCGATGCGCCACTCGGTGGGGTGGCGGAACAGCAGGTAATCCACGTACGGTACGAGCGGGGCGCCCTGCCCGCCGGCGGCGATATCGCGCGCGCGAAAGTTGGCCACCACTGGAATGCCGGTGCGCTCCGCCAACACCGCCGGCTCGCCGATCTGCAAGGTGTTGGATTGGCCTTCGTGATAGATGGTCTGGCCATGGCAGCCGATCAGCTTGACCGGTCCGTACTTCTTCATGGCCCGGCTTACCGCGCGCGCATAGAGCTCCGCGATCTCGAAATTCAGACGCGAGATTTCGGCCGTGTGAGTGACGGCATTCGATACGCCCAGGATGCGCCGGCGCAATTCGTCCGCATACGGCGTGGACTCAAAGCCGACGGTCGCCACGCGTTTGCCGGCGATCTCGACAATAGCCACATCGATTCCGTCGAGCGACGTCCCGCTCATGACGCCGGCGACTCTCATGAGTGCTTTAACTCCCGCTGCAGTTCGGCCAGCAGTTGCAGCGCCTCGATGGGCCGCAACTCATCCAGGTTCAGGCCGCGGATGCGCCCCGCGATGCCGTAGCCCACAGGTTCGAACAGCGAGATCTGCACGGGCCCCTGTTCTTCCGATTTCGCGAGTTCCCCGGTGATCACATGTTCGGCGCCTTCGTGCCGCTTCAGGACCTCGCGTGCGCGCTCGATGACCCCGGGTGGCAGCCCCGCCAGGCGCGCTACTTCGATCCCGTAGCTGCGATCGGCACGGCCCGGTTCCACTTTGCGCAAGAAGATGATGTGGTCGCCCGCCTCTTTCACGGAGACCTTGAGGTTGCGGACGCCTTCGAGCCGCTCGGCCAGTTCGGTCAACTCGTGGTAGTGGGTCGCAAACAATGTCTTGGCGCGGGTGCGGTCGTGTATGTGCTCTACCACGGACCATGCCAGGGCCAGCCCGTCGAAGGTGGCAGTGCCGCGGCCGATTTCATCCAGCACGATGAAGCTGCGCGCGGTGGCGGTGTTGAGGATGACGGCCGTTTCAGTCATCTCGACCATGAAGGTGGAACGTCCGCGCGAGAGATTATCGGAGGCGCCGATGCGGGTGAAGATGCGGTCGATCAGCGGCAGGCTGGCCGATTCCGCCGGGACGAACGAGCCCGCCTGCGCCAGCAGCGCAATGAGGGCCGCCTGGCGGAGGTAGGTGGATTTGCCACCCATGTTCGGGCCGGTGATGATGGCGATCAGGTCGGTGGAATCGTTCAGGTAGAGGTCGTTGGGGATGAAACGTCCGGCGTCCTGTTCGGCGAATTGTTCGATCACCGGATGACGCCCCGCCAGGATGCGCATCTCGCCGTTGTCGGAAAACGTCGGGCGGTGGTAGCGGTTCTCCGCGGCCACCTGGGCCAGCGACGCGGTTACGTCGAGCTCCGCCACCGCGGCAGCGGTGGCACGAATCCGCTGTGCCTGAGCCGCGGTGCGGCGGCGCACCTCCGCGAACAGCTCCTTTTCGAGGGTGAGGATCTTGTCCTCGGCATCCAGCACCTTGCGCTCATACTCTTTCAGCTCGGGCGTGGTGAAGCGCTCGGCATTAGCCAGCGTTTGCTTCCGCTCGTAGTCGGCGGGGGCCATGTGCAGGTTGGCGCGGGTGATCTCGATGTAATAGCCGAAGACGTTGTTGAAGCGCACTTTCAACGACTGAATGCCGGTGCGCTGCCGCTCGCGGGCTTCGATCTGAGCAATGTATTGGCGTCCGTTGAGGCTGAGATCGCGGAGCTCGTCCAGCTCGGCGTGGTAGCCCGCGCGAATCGCGCCGCCGTCACCGAGGTTCACCGGCGGCTCGTCGGCGATAGCTTCGAGGATCAGGTTGGCAACGTCCGGCAATTCATCCAGACGTTCGTGAATCGAGCGCAGGCGCGCGGCCTGACGTGTATCGAAGCAGCGTTTGATGGAGGGGATCTTCTCGAGCGATTTTCCGAGCGCCAGGACATCTCGCGGGCCGGCCGACCCCAGTGTGACCCTCGCCAGCAGACGTTCCATGTCCAGCACGCCGGCAAGCTGTTTGCGGAGTTCGGCGCGCAGGATGGTCTCCTGAAACAGTTCGCCCACCGCATCCAGGCGCTGTTCGATTTCGGCGCGCTCGAGCGAGGGCCGCAGCAGGCGCTGGCGTAGCAGGCGGCCGCCCATGCCGGTCAACGTCCGATCGAGAACGCCGAGTACCGTTTGGGGCGTACTGCCGGTCGCTGCCGTGTCGGCCGAAAACAGCGGCTCGATCAGTTCGAGATTGCGCACGGTTACGGTGTCCAGCACCATGGAATCCGCGCAGTCGTAGAACGTGGGCCGGTCGAGGTGGTCTAGCGCGACCCGCTGCGTCTCCCGCAGGTAATGCAGGACCGCGCCCGCCGCGGCCACCGCGGAGGGACGGTTCGCCAGCCCGCAGCCATCGAGCGACAGCAGCTTGAAATGTTCGCGGAGGGTACGGCCGGCGTATTCGGAAGTGAAGATCCAGGGCTCGAGCTCGGTGCGCACGAATCGCGGTCCGGCCCGGCCCTCACCGGCCAGCAGGGGGAGATCGCCGGGGAAGAGCACCTCGCGTGCGCCCAACTGTTCGAGCGCGGCGGACACCTCGTCCGCCGCCATCTCCGTTACCCGAAACTCGCCCGTCGAAAGGTCCACATGCGCCACCGCGGAAATCTTCTCGACGCTCGCCACCGCGGCCAGGTAGTTGTTCTCCCGAGAGCGCACCAGGTTGGCGTCCATGGCGGTCCCGGGCGTCACGATGCGGGTCAGCTCGCGCTTCACCAGCTTCTTGGCGAAGCGGGGGTCCTCCACCTGGTCGCACACGGCGACGCGAAAGCCTTTCTGGATCAGGCGGGAGATGTAGCCTTCCGCGGCATGGTAAGGCACGCCGCACATGGGAATGGCGGCGCCCTTTTCCTTGCTGCGGCTGGTGAGCGTGATCTCGAGTTCCCGGGCGGCCACCACGGCGTCTTCGAAGAACAACTCGTAGAAGTCACCGAGGCGGAACATCAGCAGCGTGCCGGGGACCTGCTGTTTGATGCTGTTATACTGCCGCATCAGCGGCGTGGTGGCCTCGGACATTGGGCTAGTGGCCAGCCCGGAGGTTCGGCCTAGGCGTAGATCCCTCTCAACCGGATGGCGTCCGCCACGCGGTCCAGTGCCAGCATGTAAGCGGCGATGCGGTTGTCCACCTGGTGCGTCCCGGCATACTGCACCACCGCGTCGAAGCTCTCGTGCATGATTTCTTCCAGCCGCTTGTTGACCAGCGTCTCGTTCCAGAAGAAGCCCTGCCGGTCCTGCACCCACTCAAAGTACGACACCGTGACGCCACCCGCGTTGGCGAGGATGTCGGGAATAACGAAGACTCTCTTCTCCGCCAGGATGCGATCGGCCAATGGTGTGGTGGGGCCGTTGGCTCCCTCGCACAGAACTTTGCAGCGCAGCCGATCCGCATTCCCGGAATGAATCACGTTCTCGGTGGCGGCGGGAATCAGGACATCGCAGTTGAGGAACAGGGCGTCATCCTTATCCATGTCTTCGCCGCCCGGGAACCCGGTGATGGAGCCGGTCTCTTTGCGGTGCGCGTCCAACGCAGCGACGTCCAAGCCTTTGGGGTTGTACACCGCGCCGTCGTATTCGATCACGCAAACGATCCGGAAACCGCGGGATCGCATCAAGCGTGCCGCCATCCCGCCGACGTTGCCGAATCCCTGGATTACAACGGTAGAACTCTCCGGCGGCACGCCGATCCGTTCCAGGGCTCTCAGGGTGACCATCATGCAGCCCCGGCCGGTGGCTTCCGGGCGGCCCCGCGAACCGCCGAGCGATCGCGGCTTTCCGGTCACAACCGCGGTTACCGTGTGGCGGGCATGCATGGAGTAGGTGTCCATGATCCATGCCATCACTTTCTCGTTGGTATTGACATCCGGGGCGGGCACGTCGCGTTCGGGCCCGATGAAGTCGATGATCTCGGCCGTGTAGCGTCGCGTAATCTTCTCCAGTTCCGTATCGGAAAGCAGATTCGGATCGCAGATCACGCCGCCCTTTCCACCGCCGAACGGAATGTTGACCACGGCGCATTTCCAGGTCATCCAGGATGCCAGTGCGCGCACTTCGTCCAGTGTTACATCCGGAGCGAAGCGGATTCCGCCCTTGGCCGGCCCACGCGCCAACGAATGCTGCACGCGGTATCCGGTGAACACCTCCAGGCGGCCATCGTCGAGCTGCACCGGGATATGGACGGTGAGCTCTTTGGTGGGCGTGCCCAGGACCTTGCGCATGCCGTCATCGAGCTTGAGCCGCGTCGCAGCCTCATCGAACCGGGCCGCTGCTGCGAGCCAGGGGTTCCTTTCATTCTGGTGCGAGATCGAAACGCCGCCAGCGGGCGAAATCAAAGTGGCCAACGGTGTGCCTCCGCCTACATTATGCCAGTTTGCAGGGTCTCGATCACGATCCGAGAACTTCGAGGGCCTTCTGGATCAGGGGATCGCGCTGCGCTTCCACTTCGTCGCCTTTATCGACGCCGAACGCCTGGTTGAAGATCTCGGTTTTCAGGCGATTGCTGACGAAATCCCGCTCGGTGGCCCACTCCGCCACGCCGGGCTGAATGCCGCGCGCCGACAGAAACACCTGGAACTCATTGAGGAGTTGCGGCGTGACTTCAAATTCGGGGTTGATCTTGTGGCCCCCCAGATATTCGGTGGCGAAGTTGGTGAACGATCCGCTTGCGTCCAGAACTGCGCGGAGGCGGTTCACCGGCGGCGGGTAAACCACGATATCCGGCCGGATGCCGCCGCCGCCGGTAACGATACGCCCCTTGTCGGTGTGGTATTGCGTTTTCGTGTCGGTTTGGGCGGTGGCCGTGCCCAATTCGAAGCGGTTGGCGTCGAGCGGTTTTTGAATGGAGCGTCCGCTGGGGGTGTAGTAGAGTGCCGTCGTGAGCGCGAGTCCTGCGCCCTGGCTCAACGGGAAGACGCTCTGGACCAGGCCTTTGCCGTAGCTGGGCTGACCGATGACGGTAGCGCGGTCGTGATCCTGCATCGCACCGGTGACGATCTCCGACGCACTAGCGCTTTTTTCGTTGATCAGGATGGCCAGCTTAAATCCGTACGGTTTGGCGATCGACGGCACCGATTCGGAACTCTCGGGGACGTGCCGCCCGCGCACGGTGACGATCCGGGTGCCGGGACTGAGAAACAGCGATGCCGTCTCGAGCGCCGAGGCGACCATGCCGCCGGGGTTATTGCGCAGGTCGAGCACCAGCGCGGCCAGGCCGTCGCCGCCCAGCTTTTCGATGGCTTTCCGGATTTCGGCGGCGGTATTGGCGTCGAAGCTCGAAACCCGCACGTAACCGATGCCCGCTCCCACGAAAAACGCCCGCTCCACGCTGGGAGACTGCATTTCTTCGGGAATCATGACAATGCGCTCGATCCGGCCCGAGCCGGACCGCCGCACATCCAGGTGTGCCTGCTGTTGCCGCGATTGCGTGAGGAGTTCGGTGAGTTGCTCCAAATTGAGCCGGCTGATGTCATAGCCGTTGATGGCGAGAATCTCATCTCCGGGGGCCAGACCGGCTTTGGCGGATGGCGTCCCGGGCAAAGTTTGCAGCACGATTACGCGGCCCGGAAGCAGGGAGACCACGCTGCCAAAGCCCTTTTGCGTGGATGTCTCCATTTTCCGGAGCTGTTCGAACTGGCCGGGATCGAAGAACACCGAATGGGGGTCGAGTTTGCGCAGGAGCCCGGGGATGGCTCCCTGGTAAAAGGCCTGTTCGGAGGAGACCGGGTCGGCGGCATTTTGCGCGACGATGGCGTAGGCCTCGATGACGCTCTTCAATTGCGCGTCGATCTCGTCGGCGGCGCCGAGTGTGGCGGCGGCGCAAAGCAGGGCTGCGGCGAAGCGGAACATCAATCGGGCCAGATTTCTGCGATCGGAATTGCGACGACAGGGAAGAGGCGGGGCTTGAGGCGACTCTCGGCGAGAATGGACTGGCGCCGCAATTTCTCGGCGCGTTCGCGTCGTGCGTTCGCCGGCAAGAGGATGGTGTTTGCGACCTCCGGCATCCGCAGCCATTCTTCATAGGTCACGGTCTTCGGGTTCGGCAGGCTGGCCATTCTTTCTTCTATTTTATCGCGTAAAGCGGGTGGCCTTTTTGCGCTTGTGCCGGTCAAGCGCCAGTTCGATCAACTGGTCGATCAACGCCCCGAATGGGATGCCGCTGTGCTCCCACATCTTGGGGTACATGCTGATCGAGGTGAATCCCGGGATGGTATTGATCTCGTTGATGTACAGCTTGCCGGTGGCGCGTTCGAGGAAGAAATCGACGCGCGCCATTCCTTCGCAATCCACCGCGCGAAAGCACTCCACGGCCAGGCGGCGTAGTTCGTCGGTGCGGTCCGCCGGCAGGTCCGCCGGCACCTGCGTGCGGGCCTTGTCGAGGAGGTATTTGTCCTCGTAATCGTAGAACTCCTGCGAGGGCAGAATCTCGCAGGGCAGGGAAGCCAGCGGCGATTCGTTGCCCAATACGGAGCACTCCAACTCGCGGCCTTCGATTCCGCGCTCGACAATGATCTTGCAGTCGTACTGTGCGGCGAACTCCAGGGCGGCCTTGAGCTCCGCTTCGTCGCGCGCTTTGGAGATCCCGACAGACGACCCCAGGTTTGCCGGCTTCACGAACACCGGGAACGGAAGCGAGGCGAGCACGGCGTCGGCACACAGGTGGTCGCGCGTGACGGTGACGTAGTCTACCACCGGCAACATCCGTTCGCTACAGACACGTTTCTGCATCTCCTTGTCCATGGAGACGGACGAGGCCAGAACGCCGGCGCCCACGTAGGGCAGGTCGGCGAGCTCAAGCAGGCCTTGGACGGTGCCATCCTCGCCGAAGGTGCCGTGCAGCACGGGGAAGACCACATCGATGTCCGGCTGCGCTCCGGGTTCGGGCAGGATCGGGCGCGGCAGCCACTTCCCCTGCTGGTCGATAAAGTATTCGATTTTCTCGTACTTGTCGGGGTCCATCGCGGCCAGGACGGATCGGGCGGATCGCACCGACACTTCGTGTTCGCCGCTGCGGCCGCCATAGAGGACGGCTACTCGTAGCTTCATAGAATGCGCTTTCCCAATCCGGACATGATGAGCTCGACGGCCAGATCGGCGGTACGGTTCACTTCGTCAATGACAGGGTTTACCTCCACCACTTCCATCGAGAGCATGTGCCCGGAATCGCAGATCATTTCCATTGCCAAATGGGCTTCGCGGTAGGTGGCGCCGCCGCGGACCGGGGTCCCCACGCCTGGCGCGTCCTGCGGATCGACGAAGTCCATGTCGAGCGAGAGATGAAAACCGGCGGTGCCGTCGCAGGCCAGGCGGATGGCCTCGTCCATCACGGAGCGCAGGCCGCGCTCGTCGATATCGCGCATGGTGAAAGCGCGGACGCCCGATTCGCGCACGTGCGGTTTCTCCATCTGGTCCACGTCGCGCAGGCCCACGATCACCGCATGCGAGGGAGGCACTTTGGGTTGGAAGCCGAACATGCCGGTGAGCTCCGGCGGACCCATGGCCAGGATGCAGGCCAGCGGCATGCCATGGATGTTGCCGCTGGGGCTGCTTTCCGGAGTGTTCATGTCCGCGTGGGCATCGAGCCAGATCAGGCCGATGGTCTGATCCTGATTGCGAAAATGGCGGGCGACCCCGCCGACCGTGCCGATTGCGACCGAGTGATCGCCGCCCAACACGACCGGTACGCTGCCGCGTTCGAGGGTTTGGCCAACGAGAGTGCCGAGGCGCTCGCACGAGGCGGCGATCTGCGGCAGATACTTGGCGTGGGGATGGCCTTCGGGGGAGGCTTCGGCCTGTTCGACGGGAACGTTGCCGAGGTCTTCCACCACGTACCCCAGCATGGCGAGGCGCGTGTTGAGGTTGGCGACGCGCACCGCGGACGGCCCCATATCCACGCCGCGGCGGCCCTGCCCGAGGTCGAGCGGAGCGCCGATGATGGCGATGTGGGATTGGCGCATAGCCGGCTACGGCCGCAGCCGGTAGAGCATGCGTGGGAAGGCGATGGTCTCGCGAATGTGTTCGAGCCCGCAGAGCCACGCCACGGTCCGCTCGATTCCCATACCGAAACCGCCGTGGGGCACGGTACCGTACTTGCGCAGGTCGATGTACCAGTCGAAGGCTTCCTTGGGCAGATGGTGCTCCTCGATGCGCCTCAGCAGCAATTCCGGATCGTGAATGCGCTGGCCGCCGCCGATGACCTCGCCGTAACCTTCCGGGGCCAGGACGTCCACACCCATGACCACTTCGGGCCGCTCGGCATCGGGCTGGAAGTAGAACGCCTTGATCGAAGTCGGGAAGCGGTCCACCATGATCGGACGCTCGGCATCCTGAGTGAGGATAGTCTCGTCGGTGCCGCCGAAATCGCCGCCCCACTGAATCTCGCTCCCTTTCGCCTGGAGAATTTTCACCGCGTCGTCGTAGCTCATGCGCGTGAACGGCGCCTGGATGGCTTCGAGCTTCGACACATCGCGCTCCAGGCGTTTGAGTTCTTCGCGGCGATTCTCCAGCACGCGCCCGACAATGAAGACCACGAGTTCCTCGGCCACACGTTTGACGTCTTCCAGCGTGGCGAAGGCCATTTCCGGCTCCACCATCCAGAATTCGGTGAGGTGGCGGCGTGTCTTGGATTTTTCGGCGCGGAAGGTGGGCCCGAAGCAATACACTTTGCCGAACGCCATGGCGGTGGCTTCGTTGTAGAGCTGGCCGGACTGTGTGAGGTATGCCTTGCTGTCTTCGAAATAGGGCACCTCAAACAACGTCGTGGTTCCCTCGCAGGCCGCCGGCGTGAAGATCGGCGTGTCTACCAGCGTAAAGCCGTGGGAATCGAAATAGTCGCGCACCGCCTTGATGATTTCGTGGCGGACGCGAATTACCGCATGCTGGCGCTGGCTGCGCAGCCAGAGGTGCCGGTGGTCCATCAGGAACTCGGTGCCGTGCTCTTTGGGAGTGATGGGATAGGGATCGGATTCCGGTACGCGCTGGATGATTTCGAGCGCCTCCACGTCCATTTCGTAACCGCCGGGAGCGCGCTGTTCGGCGCGGACCTTGCCGGTGACGAGGATCGACGATTCCTGTGTCAGGTTGCGGATGGTCTCGAACAACTCTTCGGGCAGACTGCTCTTCACGGCGACGCACTGCATCAGGCCGGTGCCGTCGCGAAGGATCGGAAACGCGATCTTCCCGGAGCGGCGCAGGTTGTAGAGCCAGCCCGCGATTCGCACGGTTTCGCCGGTGTGGCGGCCGGCCTCGGCGATAGTAGTTTGGGGGGGCATAGATACGGTGCCCTGGAGGCGCCGGCGCTAGAGTTCCTCCAGGCGGTCGAATACCTGCCTGACGGTTTCGAGCGGGTTCGTCATCTCGGGGCGTTCTTTCAACTCCAGTAAGAGTGGGTACTGGTCCGGGCGGCTGCGCAACAGCCGCATCGTGTCGGACCAGTTGACGGTTCCGCCGCTGGGCGCGAATGGGAACAGGTGCGCATCGTTGGTGCCGTCGTTGTCGTGGAGATGGGTCGACCGGATGCGCTCTTTCATCAGGTTGAATGCCGCTTCGACACCCTCGTTCATGTTGGCGTGCCCGGTGTCGAATGCGTAGTTCAACCGCATATGGGTCAGTTCCTCGAACTGCAACAGGCGCTCGGCGCTCGCGAGGCCGTTGGGGATGTTCTCCAGCAGGATTTCGACGCCCCGCTGGCGGGCGAAAATGGTCAGTTCCTCGAGCGCGGAAAAGGCCGCGTCCACTTTGCGCATCTCGAATTCCTCCCCGCTCACGCCGATGTGCTGGATCAGGTAGCGGTACGGAATCGTTTCGGCAATCTCGAGCGCACGCTTGATTTCATCCACCTGGTGCAGGCGCAGCGATTTGACCGGCTCTGTTATGGTGATGACGGCGTGCGGACCGGAGCGGCCCCAGATCTCGTCGCGGTACATGGGTGCGTGGAGGGAATGCAGCTTCAAATCGGAGTCGCGAAACCAGTGGCCCAGCTCGGCGATTTGGGCCTTATCGCGGTAATCCAGATGCTGCCGCGCGCAGAAGATCTCTACTTCGGGGATCCCCGCCTGCTGGATGCGGGTGAGAAGGGCGGTAGTCAACCGGTGGTTGACGAACAGGTGCGTCGACAGTGCGTGAGTCATCGATGTGGTCAGTGTCCTTCCGCCGTGCCGTCGGTGCGCGGATCGGCCGCGCCTTCCAGCCAGCCGTCCTGAAACGCGATTGCCGCGACCTCCCCCTGGGTATAGGCGCGTCCCTGGTTGTCGGCGCGTTTCACGTGGTACCCCCACTTTTCGAGCAGGGCGACCGTATCCGGCGAGTAACCCGCTTCCATGCGGAGTTCGTCGGGCAGCCACTGATGGTGGAAACGGGGCCAGTTCACCGCGTCCTGGACGTTCATCCCGAAGTCGATCACATTCACCATCACCTCCAGAACGGTGTTGATGATGGTCGGGCCTCCGGGGGAACCGAGCGCCAGGAACGGTTTGCGATCGCGCAGCACGATGGTCGGCGTCATGGAGGAGAGCGGCGTCTTGCGGGGGGCGATCGCATTCGCTTCGCCCTGGATCAGGCCGTACATGTTGGCTTCGCCGGGCTTGGGCGCGAAGTCGTCCATTTCGTTGTTGAGCAGGAAACCCAGGCCGGTGGCGGTCACCTTACTGCCGTAGCCGCCGTTCAAGGTATAGGTAACGATGGCAATATTTCCGTCGCCGTCCGCTACCGAGAAGTGGGTTGTCTCATTGGACTCGCGGCTGCTGAACTTTGCGGCGTGAACCTGGCTGCTGGGCGTGGCGCGCTCCGGGTCGATAGAGTCGCGCAGCTTCCGGAGGTACTCCGGGTTCAGCAGCGAGCGAAGCGGCACCTTCACGAAATCGGGGTCGCCCAAGTGCTCGGAACGATCCGCGAAATAGCGGCGCATCGCTTCGGCCATGTAGTGCACCGCCACGGCCGAGCCGGCGCCGGCCTTCTCGAAGCCGGTGCCCTCCAGCACTCCCAGGATCTGGAGGATGCCGGGGCCGCCCGAACTCGGCGGCGGAGCACTCAGAATGGTGTATCCGCGATAGGCGCCCTTCAGGGGTTCGCGCTCGATGGCTTTGTAGTCCCGGAGATCCTCGAGGGTAATCAGCCCGCCGTGGGCCTGCATGTCCGCGGCCAGGAGGCGCGCGGTCTCGCCCTGGTAAAAGTCATTGGCGCCCAGGCGCGCAATCCGCTCCAGCGTCCGGCCCAGTTCGGGTTGAACCAGGGTCTCGCCGGGCCCGTAGAATTTACCGCCCCTTATGAAGATGCGATTCGATTCCGGGAAGCGGCTCAATCCCCGCGCGCTCGCCCGCAGCCCGCGGGCCTGCCCATAGGAGAGCGGAAAGCCCCTGGCGGCCAGTTCGGCGGCCGGGCGCACCAGCTCCGCCCATGGTTTTTTTCCGAACTTCTGCGCAGCATATTCGAGTCCGCGCACCGTGCCCGGAACACCGGATGCGCGGTAGCCGACCATGCTGTCCTCGGTGGCCTTGCCGGACGCATCCAGGTACATGTTGCGCGAAGCCGCGAGCGGGGCGCGTTCCCGGAAGTCGATAAACGTCGAGCGTCCATCGGCCATGCGCACCAGCATGAATCCGCCGCCCCCGATGTTTCCAGCGGACGGGTGGGTAACGGCCAGCGCAAACCCCACCGCCACGGCGGCATCCACTGCGTTGCCTCCGGATGCCAGCACCTGGAGCCCGATGGCGGTGGCATGACGTTCGCGGGTGACCACCATGCCATGTCGCGCGCGGACCGGCTGCGCGGCCCACATGGGTATGGCGGCTGCCATCAGCAGGGGGGCCAGCGTGCGACGCATACCCTCGATTCTACTATGAGGTTTCCCCCGGAAATTACCGTGGACGGCGTCTTTTCCACTCGAAAAGAACGATACCGGCGGCGACCGAAACATTGAGGGACGAGATCCGGCCCTCCAGGGGAATGCGCACCAGCACGTCGCAATGCCTGCGCGCCTGTTCGTGCAGGCCCTTGCCTTCACCACCCAGCACGAACGCGGCGGGCGTGGCGTACTCCACGCGGTCGTAGTCTTCCGTGCCCCGCTCGTCCAGTCCGTAGATCCAAAAACCGCGCTGCTTCAGGTCTTCCAGGGTGCGGTTGATGTTGGTGACCCGCGCCACCGGCAGATGTTCGAGCGCGCCTGCCGCGGCCTTGGCGACGACGTCGGTCAAGCCTGCTGCGCGCCGTTCGGGAATCACCACCGAGCCGGCACCCGCCGCGTGCGCGGTTCGGATGATCGCGCCCAGGTTGTGCGGATCTTCCACCCCGTCCAGCACCACCACCATGGCCGTAGCGCTGGCGGCGTCGATATCGGCATACTTTCGTGCGGCACCCAGGGCGACCACGCCCTGGTGAGCGGACGTCCCGGCCAGGCGGTCGATCGCCGCACGCGGCTCGAAGCGCACCGGGACGTGGGCCTGGCGGGCCAGGTCGATAATCTCCTGTAAACGCGCGCCGCCGGCGCCTTGGGCGACCAGGACGCGGTCCAGGGGATGCCGCGCTCGCAGAGCCTCGGCGACCGGATGGATGCCGCTCAGGATCGGCATGATGGGTGGCGCCTCGGACCTTACTCCTCCGGCATGACTCCCAGGCCGTTGTTGAAGCGGTTGGTGAAATTGGCCATGGACGCCACCAGGGTAATCTCCACCACTTGCTCGTCGTTGAAGTGCTGGAACAGCGCCTCCCGGGTTTCGGCCTCCGCATCGGCGTCGCGCGTCAGCTCGCGCGCATAGCGGATGACGGCGCGTTCGAGCTCTGAGAAATTGTGATCCTGCTCGGTCTGGAGCGCCTCCAACTCCTCCTCGGTAATTCCCGCCTTGCGTCCGCCGGCCACGTGAGCCGCGGTGCAATAGGCGCATTCGTTGGCATAAGCGCAGGTGAGATAGGCCAGCTCTTTGAGGCGCCGGTCTACCGATCCGGGACCCATGATCGCTCCATAGAGCGGCACAAAGGTCTTGAGTACCTCGGGCCGGCGCGCCATGGTGCGGTAGAAGTAGTTGGCACGTTTGCTTTTCGCTTCCAGGCTGGCCAGAAACTCGTTGCCGGCCGGGTCCGCCATCTTGATCGCTGTGGCCATACGACCCAGTATAGTGGCGCTGCCGGGGAGAGCGGCATACCAGCGGAGGAAATCGCGGTCGCCTTGTACGAAATCGAAGCGGGGAAGGTCGGCCGGCCGTTCCCAGCGCATGTCCTGAAAAATCCGGTTGTGCGGCTCGTCGCGGAAACTCGTCAGGCGGAAGAAGATCAGCAGAATCGGCTTTTTGCCGGGGTAGGTGAATTCATAGCGGGCGATCTCGTCGCCACGGGCCTCCCGGACGCCGAGTTCCTCTTCGAGTTCGCGGCGTAGCGCTTCCGGCGGCGTTTCTCCGGGCTCGACTTTGCCTCCCGGAAACTCCCATTCGAGCGGATGGGACTGCGCCGGTGTCCGCTGGCAGATCAACACCCGTCCGTTACGCTCGAGGATCGCCGCGACCACCTGAATCATGCCAATATTGGACCATGTATCCGGAGCTCCTGATCGAGCATTTCCGGAACCCGCGTAATGTGGGGGAACTGCCGTCTCCGGCGTGGGTGGTGGAAGTGTCCAACCCGGCGTGTGGCGACATCCTCCGCTTATCGGCGCGGGTGGAACGGGGCGTCGTGGTGGAAGCGCGGTACAAGGTACGCGGGTGTACGGCCTCCATTGCGGCAGGTTCGGCGCTGACCGAATGGATCACCGGAAAGACGGCGGCGGAGCTGGCAGACTTTCAGGCGTCGGTGGTGGACGGAGCCCTCGGAGGATTGCCGGCGGAATCCAAACACGCGGCGGCCCTATGCGCCGACGCTTTGCGCGCGCTCAGGAAGCGCCTGGGTTAGAGGCTCACGGCTTCGGTTCGCAGCCGCTCGATCTCCGCCACCAGTGCGCCCAGCGAGCTCGTGCAGTCTTCAAACCGGCGATCGGCGGCCTTTCGCTCGATCTGCTTAAGCAAGGCCGCGGCGGAATTGGCCCCCACGTTGGCGCAGGCTCCCTTGGAATAGTGCGCCAGCCGCATGCATTTCTGGGAGTCTTCGGCCCGGATGGCGGAACCGAGCAACTCGATCTGGCGCGTGGTATCGTCGATCAACGCGGACAGAATCTCCCGCATGAGTTCCTCGTCGTTTAAGGTGATCTCGCGGAGTTGATCGCGGTCGAGAACAGCAGTTTCAGTAGAGTGCACGCCTCGAGTGTGGCACCCCTTGGGCGTGGCGCAAATTCGCCGAACACCTTAGATTGGAAGCGAAACTTACTGATCCCGGCCTTATCGGGGACGAAGCGGTCCCCACTGAAAGCGCGTCTCCACGACCTGTTGGCGGGAGGTCACCACCGCGCTCGCCATGAAGCCGGGGGCCAGCGGCGTGCCGAATCGCAGGTCTAACACCTGTACGAGCTTAGCGTTTTCCCGGTCTGCCGCCGGCGAGACGCGCCAGAGCGGCCATTGGGCGAAGCGGAGGAACTCCTGGAACGTGTGGGTCCCACGGGCGGCGTCCAGGGCCGGGTCGTATTCGGGTTTGTGGAATACCTGCGCCCGGGCGGGATCGAACTCGCCCGCCAGGTTCACCTCGGCCGCCGCACAAAAATCGTCGGTCTCCACCAGCCCCATCCAGCGCAGCGGGTTCACCGCATCGGGCAGAGCCGCCACACGCTGCGGCGCGACGCCCTGGTAGATGCGCGCATCGAGCGTGGCTGCCGCCCGCCCGTGGAGAGCCACCCGACCGATGTTGTAAAGCAGCACGAACGCCAGGGCAAAGAAGGCGAAGCCGCGGCCGTGATGCCGGTCGCGTCCGGTGCCCGAGGTGATCTCCGAACCTACCAGTCGGCCGATGAAGGGCCCCGCCATGCCCAGCAGCAAAACTGCCCAAATCCAGACGTCCACAACACTGGTCAAATCCAGGTGCAGCCATTCCGCGGAAAAGGGAAGCCACAAGCGAATGCCGTACATGTTGGTCAGGTCGAGCGCGAGGTGGGATGCCACCCCGATCGATGCCGCCAGAAGCGCGCCCATCCAGCGAATTGGTTTTCGTGCGGCCAACCGAACGACCAGCACCGCCAGGAAGGCCATCACCGGCAGTGCGGCCAGGGAGTGAGTGATGTGACGGTGGTAGTGTAGGTAGTTCAGCGATCCCCCAAACGCCGAAACCACATCGACATCGGGAGCGTTCGCGGCCAACAGGAGAATCGGCGTGGATAGCGGAGTCCAGTGCCGTAAGCCGGCCCGGCTGAGGAAAAGGCCGGTGGCCGTGTGGGTGAGAGGGTCCATGGATTCGCCGGAGTAACCATTGTAGAGAATGCAGGGAGTCCGGCGTCGAAAAATGGAATGGAGGACTCGGCTACCCGGGCCGAGTCCCCCATTTTGCAGCATCAGGCAGACAAACGCAGGGGCGGAGTGAAGGACCGGCGCAGGGCCGACTGTTTTTCGGATGGCCCATCGTCATCGTGGCGGATCGTGCCGCTGAAGTATTCGTCCAACGGAAACAGGGGGTAGGGGCGGGTCTCGGCAAACGTGCGACCCAGGGTCTGTTCGATCCGGTAGACCGCATGAAAGAACGTGCCGCGATCGATCCCCATTTGCCGGCAGCAGAGCTTCCAGTCTGCGCCGAGAAGGAAATGAAATCGGAAAAGACGATGCTCGAAATCATCGAGGGCGCGCCGGCTTACGAGACAGAAGTCGGCCATGAATTCTTCTCTTTTCCGCGAGTAGGTCCGCCGCCCTTCGCGGCCGTGACACAATTCCAGCGTCACCGAACTCGTGTGCGCCCCTTTCACGGCGCAGGTTCGAAAATGGTTCAGGCAGGCCCTAAAAATGGCCCGAAAAACGCAATTGCAGGGTACCTCCTTGCCGTTGCGGACAAGTCGCGTGCCGTTACCCGAGCAGTACGTGCACTTATTTTTGGCGATTCCAAGTGTGTTCGACCGATTCCATTGCATTTGTGAGAATGTCCTCCAAGGTTGGCGATATAAAGGGCGCCACCTGGCGTTGAGACTGTACTGAATCTAACATTAGGAGGAATAAAGTCAAGAATTCTAATGAGAATTCTTACGAATACTAATCGTTCCAGTACTATTCCCCTACCTCCTTCCGTTTTTATTTCCAGGTATTTAGGTATTATTAATCGGGATCAAAATTTCCTGTTTTAATTATGTGCCTCCCAATGAGTGTAGGGTTTTGCCGTAACCCTCTATTTCCCGGAGAAATAGGTCCAAAGTAACATGACTTTTCGCGAGCTGCATGATCGGCTCGTTGCGGAGATCCGCGAGCGCGTTCGCTGTGGCGGACTGACCGAGCGCGGGATTGCCCGAATGACCGGTGTCTCCCAGCCTCACATCCATAACGTATTGAAAGGAAAGCGCGTGCTATCCGCCGATACGGCCGATGAAGTCCTCCAGCAGCTTCGCATCGACCTCCTCGATCTCATCCGGCCGGAAGATCTGATGGTGTGGCGGCGGCGGGAGTGAGGCGGCGGGGCAGTATTGTTTGGGTGTCCCGGCGGTGTGCTGCAATAGAGAGCTGAGACATTCCGTGATCTGGAACCGCTCCGATAAGCAGAACCCGCTACGCCCCACCCGGCTGCAACGACTGGCAGCCAGCATCGACGCGCTCGCCGATAAAGATGATGCCGTCCTCCGCCGTGCTGCCGATATTTCGGCTTTGCGCCGCGCCGCCGCCGCGGAAATCTATGGCGTATGCGCGGAATTCGTGGCGGCCGTGAACCGGCTGCTCTCGCGTGGGGAGTTGATCATCGACCCGCCGCGGTACACCGATGGCGATTTCCGCGAGGAGTCGGCCAATCTGATCCAGATGCACATCCGCGGGCGCATTCTACAGGTTGAGTTCGAGGCCACGCCGGAACTGGTCTCGACGGAAGACTTCCGCATCCCGTATACCCTGGTGGGCCGAGTGCGGGCCTTCAACCAGGAACTGCTCGACAAAGACCTGATCGAAGAGCAACTCCTCTTCTATACGCTCGAGAAACCCCACTACTTGTGGCGTTATTTCGACGCGCGTACCTACCGGTCCGGGCCCTTCGATCAGGATTACCTGGTCTCGCTGATGGAACAGTTGGTGTGAGGCTGCCCGGTCCGGAGAGCCGGATGCCCGGGATGCCGCCCGGTGGACAGGCTACTCGAACCGTCTCTTGAAGTCCTCGAATTCGCGCCGCAGATCGGCCAAGGCGATTTCGAGCGCCGTGAGACGGTCGCGCTCGGCCGCGGCGCGGGGCGCTGCCGGTTCGGCCGACACGGGTAACGGCGCGACGTCGCCCGAGAGCAAATTGACGAACCGCGGCTCTTTGAAACCGGCCTGGCGGGGGAGTTCTTTGACAAACCCTAACTCGTCCAGCCGGCGCAGGGTGCTCTCCACGGCCTCGAGATCGTCGAACGTGTAGAGGCGTTCGGTGCGGCCGCGCAGTTCGCCCACGGTCTGCGGGCCGCGCAGCATGAGCACGCACAGGATGGCGCCCTCCCGCCGGCCCATATTGAATCTCTCGGTAAAGCGCTGTGCGTGTTTGGGGACGCGGCTGTCGCGGCCAGTGATACGCTGGGCCAGTCCCTTTTCGCGCAGTCCGGCGAGCGCCGCCTCCACCGTATCGTCGTCGTAGGCGACCACCGGTTCGCGGTTGGATTTCTGATTGCACGCGTTGACCAGGGCATTGAGCGACATCGGATAGTATTCGGGGGTGGCCACCTCTTTTTCCATCAGCGAGCCGAGGACGCGCACCTCGACACTATCCAGTTGCGGTTCCATCACTCCAGTTTGGCAAAAACGGGGCGCGCGGCGGCATGCGCGGGCGTCCGCCGGCGCGACGGCGAGGGTTTGCGGTTACCATGGAAAGTCGGCCCATGTCTTCCGAATGGTTGATCCCCGCCGGGCAGCCGGCGCCACGCCCGGTTGGACGCCCGGCCCTTTCACTGCGCGGGGACGAAGCCGCGGCGGCGCGCTCCGTGGAAGCGCTGTTTCGCCAGCAATCGCCCGAAGGATTCTGGTGCGGCGAACTGACCGCCGATACCACCCTCGAATCCGACTACATCCTGCTGCAACTGTGGCTGCACCAGCCCGGGGAGGGACGGTGGAATCCACCCAGCGGGGCGCGGATCGAGAAAGCCGCCCGCTCCATTTTGGAGCGGCAACTGGAGGATGGCGGTTTCAATACGTATCACGGCGGCCCCGCCGATGTCAGTGCCACCGTCAAGGCTTACTGCGCGTTGAAACTGGCCGGCTTTCCCGCCGATGGCGAACCGCTGCGCCGCGCCCGCGAGCGCATTCTGGCGCTGGGCGGACTGCAATCCGCCAACAGCTACGTCAAAATCAACCTGAGCCTCTTTGGCCTTTACCCGCGCAGGCACGTTCCCTCGGTGCCTCCCGAAATCGTAATGCTGCCGGGCAACGTGCTATACGAGATGTCGTCCTGGACACGCTCCATCCTGGTGCCGTTGTCGATCGTGCAGGCGCGCGGAGGGAGTCGCCGGGCGCCGGACGGCTTCACGCTGGATGAATTGCTGCTGCCCAACGTGAGCCTGGCGTTGCCCAAGCGCAATGGCCTCTCGATTCTCTTTCATCATCTCGATCGGGTTTTCAAAGTATGGGAAAAACGCGGTTCCGAGCGGATCCGCGGCGCGGCCATCCGTGAGGCCGAGCACTGGATTCTGGACCGTACGCGCCACACCGAGGGCCTGGGCGCTATTTACCCCGCCATGATGTACTTCATCATGGCCCTGGACGCGCTCGGCTACCCTGAGGACCATCCCGACCGGGTGGAAGCCATCCGCCATTTCGAATCGCTGCTCCTGGAGAGTGGCGACCGGTTCCTTTTCCAGCCTTGCGTGTCGCCCATCTGGGACACGGCGATCTGCGCTTTTGCGCTGGGAGAGGCGGGCTGCGGCAGCGACCCCCGCATGACCCATGCGGCCGACTGGCTCATTAGCAAGGAGGTTCGGCGCAAAGGCGACTGGTCCGTGAAACGCCCCGATGTGGAACCTTCAGGCTGGGCCTTCGAGTTTGCCAACGAGTTCTATCCCGATATCGACGATACCGCCATGGTGCTGCTGGCGCTGCTGCATGCGCGGAGTTCCAATCGCAAGGCGCAGGCCGCCGCCGAGCGGCGAGCGGTGAACTGGCTGCTGGCCATGCAGTCGGCCGACGGAGGCTGGGCGGCCTTCGATGTCGACAACAACTGGGCGGTACTCAACGAGGTGCCGTTCGCGGACCATAACGCCATGCTCGATCCCACGTGCCCGGACATTACGGGCCGCGTGGTGGAATCGCTCTGCCGTCGCGGATTGCGCGAACAGGAGGCCGTGCGCCGCGGCGTGGCGTACCTGCTGCGCGCCCAGGAAAAGGACGGGAGTTGGTATGGCAGGTGGGGCGTGAATTACATTTACGGGTCGTTTCTGGCCATGCGTGGCCTGGGCGCGTCTGGACCGTCCGGCGCGGTGGCGGAGGCCATCGCCCGAGCCGCCGGCTGGCTGCGGGCGATCCAGAATCACGATGGCGGCTGGGGCGAATCCTGTGAAAGCTACGCCCGCGACCGGTTTGTCGCGGCGCCGAGTTGCGCTTCCCAGACGGCGTGGGCATTGCTGGGCCTGTTGGCGGCAGGTGAGCGGGAGTCGGGCGCGGTCCGTCGCGGGATGGAGTTCCTGCTGTCGCACCAGCGGGCCGACGGAACCTGGCCGGAACAGGCCACCACCGGAACCGGCTTTCCCAACGTGTTCTACCTGACCTATGGAATGTACCGCGACTACTTCCCATTGCTGGCCTTGGCGCTGGCAGCGCTGGCAGGCGAAGCGCCACACTTCGGGCCGGTTGGCGTAGAATAGCCCAATGCACTCAGCGATCCGCATTGGTCTCATCGGCGATTTTCAGGACCAACACAAGGCCCACTCCGCGATTCCGAAGCTGCTGGCTGCTTCGGGAGGGGCGCAGTCAGCCTGGGTTCCCACCGACTCCGTCGGCTCGGGGGACGCCCTGGCGGAGTACGACGGCCTCTGGTGTGTGCCCGGCATGCCCTACCGCAGCGCGGAGGGGGTTCTGCGTGCCATCCAGTATGCGCGCATGTCCGACAAGCCGTTCCTGGGCACGTCGGCCGGCTTCCAATACACGATTCTCGAATACGCACGACACGTGCTTGGTTTGTCCGAGGCGGACCATCAGAGGACGAACCCTAAAGCGGCCCTGCCGCTCATCTCGCACCTGGATGCCGCACTGGCCGGAGTGAAGGCGCGGGTACACTTCACGGGAGGTTCCCGGCTGCACCAGGCCTACCGCACCCGCGAGTCGGTGGAGGAATACCACTGCAGTTGTGGCCTGAACCCGCGGTACCGACGCCTGATGGAGGGCGCCGGACTGCTGGTGACGGCGGTGGATGACGATGATGAAGTCCGCGCCGTGGAACTCGATCGGCATCCATTCTTCGTCGCCACCCTGTTCCAGCCGGAACTGCGTTCGCCGAGCCCGCTGGCGGAGGCATTGGTAGCCGTCTGCGAACGACGCCGCCGGGGGGTCACGACGGTCGCCACTTAGTTTGGTGTGACCGCAAGCGCAGGAGCGAGCACGGGACGGTTCGTGGCCAGCGGGGTTTCGACGCGGCGCAATCCACTGAGCGTTTTTGCGCCGGCGCGCAATCAAGGGTTGGGATTGGGTGAATTCGGCCGGTCGGCCTGCGATTGCGCTGCGAGCATGGCCAGGACCAGGATTGGCCACGCGCCCAGGGCAGGGCGGGAAAACGGGTAGTCCACGAGGGCGTGTAGGAATACCGACACGACACCTAAAGCCCATAGCGAGCGGACCGCGTGCCGCAGTGTCCACACGAAGAGCGATGCCATCACGAGCGCGAAGGGAAGCCCGCCCTCCGCGGCCCATTGCAGCCAGTCACTGTGCGCCTGGTTGACGAAATAACCGAAATCCACCACGGCATAGTGCGGATAGACGGTAGGCCATGTCCCCATTCCCTCGCCGAACCAGGGATGGGCGGCGATCATGTGCAGCGAAGCAACGGCAAATTGGGGCCGCATCGGTTCGGGAACCTGGAATCGCGCCCACACGGTTTCGGGGCCCACGACGGCAACGAAGGCGGCGCACAGCAGAACGATACCCGCAAGGGACAGACCCACGGAACGGCCGGAGGCGCGGCCTCGGCGCCACATCGCGGTCATCATGACGAGGATCTCGGCGGTGGCAAGCAGCGTACCTGTCCGCGAGGCGGAGGCGATCACCGAAGCGTACAGGGCGGCACTCATGCCGGCGTAAAGGAGGACACCTCGGTCGCGGCGAAGCGCCTCGTATAAGGCGAAGGGGAGCACCACTTCAACGAAGGCCGCGTAGTGATTGCGGTAGGGCACCGGGGGCATGAAGTCGGTGGTGTAAGGGGTCGGAAAAATCCAGAAGACACGCCCGCCTGCGGTGTAGGTTTGCAGGGTGGCGAGGACGGCCACCGAGAAGGCAAACCACAGCATTGCCGCGCGGAACCAGTGACGCTGCTCGCGATTGGCGAACACGACGATGCCAATCACCAGGACGGCAAGGAAGGTGGTCCAGCGGACGATGGCGGTGACTGTGTCGAAGGCGTAGTAGGTGCGGCCGGTGAGCCACTGGAGCAGACCCCAGAACACCGCGAAGGCGAGCGGTACCACGGGCCAGGAGAACAGCAGCGGGCGTCGCAGTGCCCGAAGCACCGCGATGCCCGCGAGAAGGAAGATCCCGACCTGGAAAACCGTGACGGGCCAAGCGGCTGGCACCCACAACGTCAGGATGGCGAAGAAGAATAGCGCCGCCAAGGCGAAGTGCATCAGACGCTGCCCGCCGGTCCTCCAGAACAAGAATACTACTGGCGGCTGGCCGAGGGATTGTCGCTGAACGGACCGGCATTGGCAGCAGCCATGCCTCCGAGGGTTCCACCGACTGCGACGCCGCCGATGATGGCAGCGGTCGCGGCGGCGGAAATACCACCGGCCGCAGCGCCACCGGCTCCGGCGGCGGCCGCTCCGGCAGCGCCCGCGCTGCCGGCCACGGCGGCGATGGCGACGACGCTGACCGAGAGGACCTGCACGACCTGCGATGCGCCGGGGGCGGGAGTCGCGTTGGGAATGGGTGAACCGGTGATCTCCACCTTCTTGCCCACATATTTTTTCAGGTCGGCGCCCTGGACTTCCGCCGTGACATTGGCGGTGGTGTCGGTGAGGAAGAACTTGCCATCACGGGAAGTCACGACCCCAGCCAGTCTGACCTGGGAGGCGGCGGTCTGCGGTTCGAAGGCCAGTGCGATTCCGGGCCGAAGGCTGGCCACGAGAACGCCGGAGGCGTTGCGTACTTCCGCGAAACCAGTGCGTGCGGTGACCGCGATGCGGCCGGGTGCGGAGACGTCTACCTGAAGGACTGCGCCAGCCGCGGCGGGCGCGATGCGCAGCGAGGCCGCCTCGATCTGTTGCTGAGCCCCGGTGAAAAGGCCGGAGCCCTTTTCGAGAATCGTGCGATCGCGATACACCTGGGCGCGCGAGGCGGGCAGCAGCGTAAGCTGGCTGCCGGCAAGCTGCACCACGGAGCGAGCGACCGCAGTCTCGACGATATCGCCGTCAAAGAGGGTGCTGTTGCCCCGGATGGCCGCGCCGTCCACGCGAAACTCTCCACTCGACCTGACCGTACCGATGGAGGGGGAAGCCGCCGCCAGAACGAGGAAGCAGCCGCTGGAAATCAGAGAAAGGACCGATTTGAACATCATTTCACCGAATAGAATCGTCTGGAATTAGAGTATACTTTAGAGCAGAATTTAACAAGTATTTGGCGTCGTAAACTATTGTTTTACATTTGAATTACGCGCTCATGCACAAATGAAATACACGCGTTTCCGACGGGCCGGAACGGGAGCCGCGCGACGGCGGGAAAACGGGCTGAGGAGAGGGCCGGCAGCACAGCGGCTGGCCGGCTCATTGACATGAATTATTACGAGGAATTCGGACTGGAGCCGGGGGCTTCCACCGAAGAAGTCCGGCAGGTGTATCGCATGCTGGTGCGGGTGCTGCACCCGGATGCGCAGCCGGATCCGCAGTTGCGGGTGGTCGCGGAGCGACAGATGATGCGTCTTAACGACATCTTCGCCACCTTGACCGACCCTCAGAAGCGTCGCGCGTACGACGAAACGCTGAGGATTTCCGCCAAGCTCCCGAGTATGGGGCGAGGCGCGATGCGCCGGCCGGGTTTGATGGCCGAGGGTCGGAGGCCGATGGTGATCCTCCCCATCGAACAGCCGGCCTGGAGGCCGGTGGCCGTCCGCCACTGGTTTTGTATTCTGATCGCCGGGACGTGTCTGGTGACTGGGATTGCGTGGTACGGGGTTCCGCGCTCCGCGACGGCGGAAGCGGTGCCGACTCTGCCGGCGGAAGCGGTGGCCGGGACGGTAGACGCCAGCGCGCCGATCGTCACGGATCGGCGAACCGGGCCGATTCCGCGCCCGGTGAACCAGTCCTCGGCTTCCAGACGCAAGTCCGTAAGGCGGCTCTCGGCGCCCGAGCCGGCAATGGCGCCGCATTTTGCCGCGCCGACGCATCCGCGCACGACGCTGCCGGCGGCGGAGCCGGTCGCCGAGAGTGCCACAAGACCGGCGGAGCCGGCGGCGACGAGGCAGCCGGCGAGCCCGGCGGCGCCGCGGTTTGCGGGAAACTGGTTGTACACGCCGCCGGGAAGGGAGCGGGCGGTCCCGGGGCGATATCGGGCGATTTACGTTGAGTGCCTGTTGAGGGAGGAAGGCGGCCAGATCGTGGGGACGTACCAAGCGAAATACCGGGTACCCGACCAAGCCATCTCCCCGGAGGTGAAATTCCAGGTTCGAGGCGCGACCCCGGCGGGCGACTCTGGGCGCGTCGTATGGACGGCGAGCGACGGCGCCCAAGGAGCAATCGAACTGACGCTGCGATCGCCCGATTCGATGAGTGTGGCGTGGTGGACCACCAGCGCGGGGCGGCGGCCGATGTTGAGTTCAGGCGAGGGGGTGCTGATACGGGAAGTAACGCGTTAATGGGTACAGTACGGCTCGCGGGCGCAGTATGCGTTCTGGTGGGGCTGGCAGCGGCCGGGGCATGGTCGGCGCGTATGGGGTGGGCAGACGACCAGGTCCGGAAAGAGACGATCGCGGGGACGGAAGAAGCGCTGCACTGGCTTCCCGGAAATGCCGAGTACGAGTACCGACTGGCCCTGCTCACCGCGGAGACGGAGCCGGAGAGGTCGCTCGCGGCGCTGCGGGGCGCGGTGGAGCGCAACCCCGCCGATGCGCGTTCGTGGATCGCGCTGGGGCTCGCACGGGAAGATGCGGGCGACCTGACCGAGGCGGAGCGATGCCTCCGGCGGGCGGCCGCCGAGGACCGCGGGTATCTGCCGCGCTGGACGCTGGCAAATTTCTATTTCCGCCGGGATGACTGGCTGCATTTTTGGGAGTGGGCGAATTCGGCGGCGGAGATGGTCTACGATGGCGGGGTACCGCTGTTCCGGCTGTGCGGCCGGGTAGGGAACGGCGGGGACGTGATGGATCGGCTGGCGCTCCGGCGGCCCGACGTGCGCGCGGGATACGTCCAGTATCTGCTTCAGGATGGGAGGCTGGACGCACTTGTGCTGGCCGTGCGGAGAGTGCTGGAGTCCGGGCGCGAGGCCGATACGCCGCTGCTGTTGACCGCCTGCGGCCGGTTGTTGGAAACGGGGCGTGCGCGGGATGCCGTGGAGGTATGGAACTCGCTGGCGGCGGCTCACCGCATCCGGTTGGCTCCGCTGGCGCCGGAACGGGGAGCGTTGGTGACGAACGGCCGGTTTACGACGGCTCCTTCGGGAGCCGGGTTCGACTGGAGACTGCCGGTGGTGGAGGGCGTGAGCGCAGCCCGGGAAGATCGATCGGGTGGGCTCCGGCTCACTTTTTCGGGGGAACAGCCGGAGAACTGCGACGTGCTCACCGAGTGGGTGCCGGTGGAAGAGAACACGGATTACACCCTGGCATCCGGATTCCGGACGGCCGATATTCCCTCAGCGTCGGGAGTGACCTGGCGCATCGTGGACGTCGGCGGGAGCCGCGAACTGGCGGCGAGCGAGGATCTGGCCGCCGAGGAAGGGAGGCGAAGCGACACCCACTTTCGGACCCCTGCGGAATGCCGGCTCGTGCGGCTGTCTCTGTCCTACCACCGGCCGCCCGGAATGACGCGTATCAACGGCTACGTGGTGCTGCAGGAAGTCGAAATCCGGGCCGCCGCTCAGTTGCCGTCCGATGTAGGAGCGCGTTCGCGGGTAAGGTAATACAGGAACGCCGCAAAGAGCAGGAGAGCACCGCCGAACAGCAGCAATTCGCGGCGCCGGATGGAGCGGAGGGCGGCGGCGCGAGTGGTGCGGATCTCGCTCTCGACCATTTTGACGGAGGTGCCCGCCGGAAGCACGAAATCCCGCCGTTGGGAAAAGCGATGCCCGCACTTGCATCGATAGGGGTACCAACCGAACAGGCTGAGCAGGAAATCCCGAACATTGCGCCGGTGGGAACGGTGGCCGGCATCGGCCTTACATTTCGGACAAAACACGATTAGAATTCCAGGCCTTATTATAATTGATTTCGCCGGATCAAAACGGCCACCAGCGGCGTGAATTTGTCACCACGGTTTTGCCGGCGGCAACCGCGCGGTCCTCGATTACCGCGCGCGGGTTTTCCGTCAGCAGCAGTTCGGCGGCCTCCTCGCCGGACCGGCGCTTCACGATTTCACGGGCTTGGGACATGCAGGGGTGACGGTGCTTGGGGTCATGCGCGTCGCTGGCCACCAGGTGCACCAGACCGCGCTCGAGGAAGCGCATCGCCGCCGCGCGGGGAGGCGATCCGAAGCCACCCGTAATCGACAGCGACGTGACCTGCGTGAGGCAGCCGAGCTCCACCCATCGATCCAGTTGGTCGATGGATTTCTGCAGCATCGGATTGCGCTCCGGATGCGCGAGGATCGGCACCAGGCCCGCGTCCATGAGGCGCTCCAGCACCGATTCGGTCTGCCTGATGACCTGGAAATCGGGACACTCGAGCAGCAGGTACCGCCCCCCGTTAATGGTGTAATCGGCATGCCCGCGCAGCAGGTGATCGAGGTTGTCGAAGTTCAGAAAGAACTCACAGCCGTAGTGGATCTTCGGCTGCCCGGAACGGCGCGCCGAAAGCGTTTCGATGCGCCGCGCCACCAGCCCGGGATCGTACCGATACTCGGCATTGGAATGCGGCGTGGCCACGATGTCGGTGGTGCCGTCGGCGGCCGCCGCCTCCAGCATGGCGAGGCTCTCTTCCATGCTGGCTGCGCCGTCGTCGAGGTCCCAAAGGATGTGACTGTGGATGTCGATCAAGGGGCTACCGCGAGCGCCATGCTAACACGGTGCGCAGCGGAAATTCGCAAAATCCGGGCGTGCAAATTGTCCTCGGCGTCAATATAATTCAATATAATATTGTCCTGCCATGGAAACACCCTCCCGGCGCAGGCGGCCGCTTCAGGTATTCTTGAGCCACTCTTCCCGCGACAAGCCACGGGTCCGGCAGCTTCGTTCGCAACTCGAAAAAGATGGCGTCAAACCGTGGATGGATGAGCAAGATCTGCTGCCGGGCGAGGAATGGGAGCCCGCGGTTGAGAAGGCCATTAAGGCCAGCGATGTCATGCTGATCTGCCTCTCCAAGATCGCGGTGAACCGACAGGGCTATCTGAATCGCGAAATTCGATTCGGGCTCAAGGTCGCGGAGACCATGCCCGCGGACCGGATTTTTCTGATCCCGGCATGTCTCGATGCCTGTAAGGTTCCCGACTCGCTCCAGCATCGGCACCGGGTCGATGTTTTTGAGGCGTCCGGCTATCAGAACCTGCAACGAGTGCTCATCCGCCGCGCCAGGCAGGCGAGACGGCTGGTTCCTCGTCCCGTCTCGCAGGACCTTCCCCGATTTGTGGTGCACGATCTTCACAAAGCGCTGGCCTTCACTGACGCCGCCGCCCATGTGGCACAGCTTCGCGGGACCGAATCCGTACAGGTCACCCAGGAGACGGCAGAATACCGGATTGCGCTTATGGGGGCGGATGGCACGGTCCGAAACATCATTCTCGATGGAGCAGCTCCTGAGATCCGCTCCGCCTTCGCCGGCATCGTCGAGATCGGCAAACGCTTCGCGGCGCCCATTCCGGCGGGAGGACGATTCTCGGTGACTTGGGGGTACGAGCTGCTCGACTCCTTTACGGCAAATACGGAATCATTCAGCCACCTGGTGGAGCAGACCACCGAGTCGCTCACACTGGAGGTGGAATTCCATTCGGAGCGCCCCTGCCGGGTGGCGGAGTTGCTGGTCCGGCAAGGCGGAGTGACGCGCAAGATCCGAGACTGCCCGGTGGCGGAGGGCGGCCGCCGGGTCACGGCGGTCGAGAAGCCCGAACTCGGCGGCGACTATATTCTGCAATGGGAGTGGTAAGTGCCATGATCGAATACCGAATTCCAGGTCCTCCTGAAATCCTCCCGGCGACGGAGCCGGGATTCGGGGAACGGCTCGAAAAGTATCGGGCCCGGCGTCCGGAAGCGTCTGTCAGTACGTTCCATGCCACGGCACCGGCCCGGTGGGCGCGGAAGCCCTCGCATTCCTTTCCGGTCGCAACCGCCGCGACTCCAGGCGATCGCGACGCTACTCGCATGGTGGTCCTCCAGCCCACCACCTGGTGCAACCTGGATTGCGCCTATTGTTATCTGCCCGATCGCGATGTCAATAAGAGCATGACGCCCGATACGGTGACGGCGATTGCACGCTACGTCTTCGCCCGTCCGGTTGCGGACCCGCTGGACGTCGTGTGGCAGTCGGGCGAGCCTCTCGCCGTCGGGACCGCATTCTACGAACGTGCGATCGGCATAATTGACGCGGCGAAACCACGCGGGCATGACATCGTCCACTGGATTCAAACCAACGGCACCCTGATCGACGATGCCTGGTGCGATCTCTTCCTGCGGCACCGGGTTCAGGTGGGCGTCAGCATCGATGGCAGCCGCGCTTTGCACGATGCCCAGCGATCCGATCGGAACGGCGCGGGCAGCTTCGACCGGACCATGGCGGGCGTCGCGAAATTGCGCGCGCGGGCCGTTCCCTTCAGCGTGACCACGGTGCTAACCGCGCGAGTGATGGAGCATGTCGAGCCGGTGTGGCAGTTTTACCTCGAGCAGGGAATCCGGAACGTCGTTCTCCTCACCGAGGAGCCCAGCGGGCTGCACGGGTCGAGCCTGCTGGGACCCGATCCGCGGGCCGTGACGCAGCGCTACCGGAGTTTCCTGCGCAAACTCGTCGCGCTCCGGGCCGCGACGCCGGAAATACGGGTTCGGGAGCTCGATCAGGCCTGCCAGTACATCCGGGACGGCGGAATGCCGATCTGTTCGATGGAATCGGAGCCATTCGCCATTCTCTCGTTCGACTGCGAGGGCAACGTCGGCACTTTTTCTCCGGAACTGCTCGGATCTCACCATGCCAGCCGGGGCGATTTCGTGTTCGACAACGTCCATACTCCGAATCCCGGCGGCGCCGAATCCGCCACTGCGTTTCAGGCCGTTTGCGACGAAGTGCGCGCGGGGGTGGAGCGCTGTGCCGCGAGCTGCGAATATTTTGAGGTCTGCGGCGGCGGCATGCCGGTCAACAAACTCCGCGAGAACGCCAGCTTCGATTCCGCGGAAACCATGACTTGCCGCCTGCGCATCAAAGACACCTTCGACATCGTCCTGGAGGCATTGGAGAATCAGGCGTATGTCGCGCCCATCCTGGCCAAAGCCGCGCTAGAATCAAACGCATGACCCGTAAACTGCTGCTCTCGGCCTTGCTGTTCGCCGGCTTCGCGTTCGCCCAGAACCATGTCTACGAACTACGCACCTACACCTGTTTCGAGGGTAAGCTGGAGGCGCTCAAGGCCCGCTTCCGCGATCACACCATCGCCATCTTCAATCGCCACGGCATGGAAAGCATCGGCTACTGGGTACCCGAGGATCCCGAGAAATCCAAGACGACCCTCATCTACATCCTGGCCCACCCCAGCCGCGCCGCCGCCGAAAAAAGCTGGAAAGCCTTCCGGGACGATCCGGAGTGGAAGAAGGTGGCCGCGGAGTCCGAAGCCAGCGGAAAGATCGTGCAGAAGGTCGAATCGGTGTTTATGGACCCGACCGACTTCTCGAAGCTGAAATAACGTGGACGTCGCCCGCCAGGCGCACTTGCGTCTTCTCGTGGAGCAGCTCCGCAAGCTCGAAGAACGCCTTCGGGAGGGCGGCGGCCCGATGCGCATCGAACGGCAGCATCGCGCCGGGAAAATGACGGCCCGCGAGCGCATCGCCGCGTTGACCGATCCCGCGTCCTCGTTCCTCGAGGTCGGCCTGTTGATCGCGTACGATCGCTACGACGGCCAGGCGCCGGGCGCGGGCGTGGTCACCGGTCTGGGAAGAATCGAAGGCCGTCCCGCCGTAGTCGTCGCCAATGACGCCACCGTGAAAGCCGGGTCCTGGTGGCCCGAAACCATTACCAAGATCCTGCGCGCCCAGGAAATCGCCATGCGCAGCCGCTTGCCGATCGTATACCTGGTCGATTCCGCGGGCGTGAACCTGCCCTACCAGGACGGCATCTTTCCTGGCCAGTACGGCGCCGGACGCATCTTCTATTACAACTCGCTGATGCGGCGGAAGCTCCGCGTGCCGCAAATTGCCGCCGTGATGGGTCCGTGCATCGCCGGCGGGGCCTACCTGCCCGCCCTGAGCGACGTCATCATCATGGTGGAGGGCACCAGCTTCATGGGTCTGGGAGGTCCCAACCTGGTGAAGGGCGCCACCGGGCAGGTGATCGATTCCGAACCGCTGGGCGGCGCGCGGCTGCATACCGCGGTCAGCGGGGTAGCGCATTACATGGCCCGCGACGATGCCGATTGCCTGGCCCATATCCGCCGGCGGGTTCGCCAGTTGCCGGGGCCGGAGACACCGGCGCCGCCTGCTGCCAAGCTTCCCGAACGCGATGCCGCGGAGCTTTATGCGGTCCTGCCCGCCGACCATCGCCTGCCGTACGATATCGAGGAGATTCTTTTCCGCATTTTCGATGCCGGCGATTACGACGAATTCCAGCCGGAGTACGCCCCGGAAATGCTGTGCGCCAATGCGCGGCTGGAGGGCCGCCCGGTGGCCATCATCGCCAACCGCCGCGGCTTTCTGAAGACTGGTGGCCGTCCCCGCATCGGCGGCATCATCTACACCGAATCGGCGCGCAAGGTGGCGTACTTCGTGGAGGCCGCCGAGCGTGCCGGCACGCCGCTCGTCTACCTGCAAGACGTGTCGGGCTTCATGGTGGGTCCGGAAGCCGAACGCGAAGGCATCATTCGCGCCGGCGCCGACATGGTGGAGACCATGTCGTGCGCCTCCGTGCCCCGCATTGTGGTAACCCTCAACCACGCCAGTGGGGCCGGCTATTATGCCATGGCCGGTCAGGGATTTGACCCCGACTTCACCTTCAGTTGGCCTACCGCGCGAATCGGCGTGATGGAAGGCGACTCCGCGGTGGTGGCCCTCTACTCCGCCGAACTCGAAAGACACAGGGGCGCGCCCCTGCCCGAACACCTCAAGGAAGCCGTCGAGCGCACGCGCGCGGATTACGAGCGCTGGCTGGACGCCCGGTACGCGGCGGCGCGCGGTCACTGCGATGCCATTATCGATCCGCTCGACACGCGCCGGGTCCTGACCCAGGCGCTGGAGGCTTGCATGTACCATCCGAGATCGCAAGGGGTCCAGCCACCCATACCGGGAGCGCCTCTCGCATGATCCGCATCGCCAACGGCCAGGGCTTCTGGGGCGACTGGCTGGAAGCCCCCGTACGGCTGGTGGAGCAGGGGCCCATCGATTTTCTGGCGCTCGACTACCTGGCGGAGATCACCATGTCGATTCTGCAAAAGCAGAAGCATGCCGACCCGAAGCTCGGCTACGCGCGCGACTTTCCGCCGCTGGTGGCGCGCATCGCACCGCGCATTCGCGAGCGCCATATCAGAGTGGTCGCCAATGCCGGAGGCGTGAATCCGGTGGCCTGCGCGCGCGAAGTGGTCCGTCTCGCGCCCGGGCTCAAGGTGGCGGTGGTGCTCGGCGACGATGTCGCCGGCCGGCTGGATGAGTTTCTAGCAAAAGGCTATGCCCTGCGCGATATGGATACCGGCGAGCCGATGTCGACGATCCGCGATCGCATCCTCAGCGCCAATGCCTATATCGGCGCGTTCCCGTTGGCGGAGGCCCTTTCGACCGGCGCCGATATCGTCATCGCCGGCCGGTCCACCGATACGGCGCTCACCTTGGGCCCCATGATTCACACGTTCGGCTGGGGTGCCGGCGACTACGACAGGCTCGCGGCCGGCACCATCGCCGGCCACATCATCGAGTGTGGCGCGCAATGTTCGGGCGGCAACTGTCAGGTGGACTGGAAGGAACTGCACGACATGGCCGATATCGGCTACCCCATCGTGGAGGCCGAAGCCGATGGCACCTTCCGCATCACCAAGCACCCCGGCACGGGGGGCCGGATCGATACCCACACCGTGAAGGAACAGTTGCTTTACGAATTGGGCGACCCTGCCGGCTACATCACGCCCGATTGCATCGCCGATTTCACCAGCATCCGGTTGGCGGACACCGGCCCCGACTGCGTCGAGGTGACCGGCATTCGCGGCGCACCGCGGACGCCTTTCCTGAAGCTCTCGATCAGTTTCGCCGACGGATGGAAAGCCATTGGCACGCTGGTCTACTCCTGGCCCGAGGCCCTCGAAAAGGCGCGCGCCGCCGACGGCATCGTACGCGAGCGCCTGCAGCGGCTAGGACTCCGGTTCGACGAGGTCCACACCGAATTCTTCGGTGTCAACGCCTGCCATGGCCCTGCCGCGCCGCCCAATGCCGATCCGCCCGAGGTACAGTTGCGCATCAGTGTGCGCGGCCGCGAGCGTCAGGCCGTCGACCGCTTTACGCGCGAACTGATCCCGCTGGTGCTGAACGGCCCTCCCGGCGCGACCGGATTTGGCGAGGGCCGCCCGCCGGTCCGCGAGATCGTCGCCTACTGGTCCGCGCTCATTCCGCGCGAGGAAATCGCGACGCGTGTCGAGGTGGTGGAGTAGCGAGGCCCTGGAACACCGCCCGGGCTTCTGACGGCCGGCCGCGTCCTCGCGAATCATCTGCCACAGACAATCCCTCAGGCCGTCGTAAAATGAATCCTTAATGCCTTCGAGCAGACTGTTTGGCCGCTCCTTGCTTGCGTTTCTCCTGCTTCTGTCCGCCACTGCCCGCGCCCAACGGCCCTTTTCCGGCGCCGATGAGGTCGAGCAGCGGCTGCACAAGCTGAACGAACTCGGCACGCTCCTCATGATCGCCGCGCATCCCGATGACGAGCGGACCGCGCTGTTGGCTTATTTCGCCCGCGGCCGCCACATGCGCGCCGCCTATCTGTCCCTTACCCGCGGTGAAGGCGGCCAGAACCTTATCGGCCCGGAACAGGGCGCGCAGCTCGGTATTATCCGCACGCAGGAATTGCTGGATGCCCGCCAGATCGATGGCGCCGAGCAGTTCTTCTCTCGCGCCATCGATTTCGGATTCACCAAAACCGCCGCCGAGACCCTTGCCAAATGGGGGCACGACCGCATCCTCTCCGACATCGTCTGGGTGATGCGCCGCTATCGGCCCGATGTCGTCATTCTCGGTTTTAGCGGCACGCCCCGCGACGGCCACGGCCAGCATCAGACCTCGGCCATTCTCGGCAAGGAGGCCTACGAAGCGGCGGGCGATCCGCAGCGCTTCCCGGAGCAATTGAAATTCGTACAGCCCTGGCGCGCCAAGCGACTGGTGCGCGCGGCAGGCTTCAGCGGCTTCGGCTTCAATGTGGGCCGCGCGGGCTCCGATGAGTCTGGGGCGGCGCCCCAGGCCGGCGCGGTGGAAACCGGCGCATTCAATCCCGTGCTCGGCTATTCTTACGACGAGCTTGCGGTGCTGAGCCGCAGCATGCACCACAGCCAGGGCACGGGAGCCATGCGACGGGCCGGCGATTCCGTCTCCGGTTTCGATCTCCTCGAAGGCCCGCCTGCGAAGAGCGACCCTTTCGACGGCGTCGACACCTCCTGGAACCGGCTGCCCGGCGGCGCTGCCGTCGCTTCCCTGATCGAGAGTGCCATCCGCGCCTACCAGCCGGCCCATCCCGAAAATGCCGTCCCTTACCTGGCCAAGGCGCGCCCGTTGATGGCCGCGATCTCCGATCCCCTGGCGAAACTCAAGCTCGCCGAGCTGGATGAAACCATGGCCGCCTGCGCCGGTCTTTGGGCCGAAGCCCAGGCTCAGCAGCCAGACGCAACCCCGGGCGCGGAGTTGACCGTGACCACTACTCTGGTGAATCGGTCCCACATCCCGGTTGCTTTCGAGAGCGCCCGCTTTGAAGGCATGTGGAACGAAGCGCTGCCGAAGGAAGCCGGCAAGCTCGAATACAACCAGCCGCTCAGCGTGTCCATCTCGCGCCAGGTCCCGCCGGGCCAGCCCTACTCGCAGCCGTACTGGCTCGTAAAGCCGCCCACCGGGGACGTCTACACGGTGGACGATCAGGCGCTCATCGGACTCCCCGATACGCCGCCCGTACTCCAGGTGCGCCTGCGACTCACCATCGGCGGAACGTCCGTAGAACTGGTGCGCGCCGTCCACCATCGCTATGCCGATCGTGCCGAAGGGGAGCGCGTGCGCCCACTGGCCATCGTGCCGGCGGCCGCCGTGAATCTGCCCGACCCCGTGACCATCTTCCCCGCCGAAACGCCGCGTTCCGTGCATGTCGCCGTGAAGGCCAATCTCCCCAATGCCCGAGGCGAACTGCGCCTCGATGTGCCCGCGGGTTGGAGGGTGGAGCCCGCCTGGCAGCAATTTCACATCGCGGCAGCGGGCGAGCAGCAGGAACTGGCATTCACCGTGACACCACCCGCCGCCGAAACCACCGCCGGCATCAAGGCCGTGGCCACGCTCGGCGGGCGAGAGATCGCCAACGGCATGACCGTCATTGCATATCCCCACATTCCCACCCAGGCGTTGTTCCCGCCTTCGGTGGTCAAGGCTGTGCGCAGCGACATCAAGATCACCGCGCATCGCATCGCCTATATCATGGGGGCCGGTGACGACATGCCTGCGGCATTGCGGCAGCTCGGTGTGGAGGTGACCCTGCTGGCGCAATCCGACCTGGAGCAGGGAGACCTTTCGCGGTTCGATGCCATTGTGGCGGGCGTGCGTGCGTATAGCGTGCGTCCGGATCTGCGGGCCAACCAGCAGAGGCTGATGCGCTATGTTGAGAACGGTGGCACTTATGTCGTGCAATACCAGGCAGGCGAGGGTTCCGGCCTTCCCGCTGGCGCCCGCGGGCTGCAATCGCAACTGCCCGCGCAAGCCCGGTCCGGCTTCGGACCGTATCCCCTCCACGTGCCCGCCGGCAATCAATACCGCGTCACCGTCGAGGAGGCGCCGGTGACGTTTCCGCATCCCGACAGTCCCTTGCTCCACACTCCCAACGAAATCACTGCCAGGGACTTCGCCGGCTGGATCCAGGAGCGAGGCCTCAATTTCGCCACCAGCTGGGACCCGCACTACCAAACCGTGCTCGCCTCCGCCGATCCAGGTGAGAAGCCGCTTGAAGGCGGCGAGCTGTGGGCCCGCTATGGCAAAGGCGTCTACATCTTCACCGCGTATTCGTGGTTCCGCGAACTGCCCGCCGGTGTGCCTGGAGCGTATCGCTTATTTGCCAACCTGCTGAGCGCGAAATAGCTCGCGCTGTTTCTCTCCGATGGCGGCCCAGTCGAAGTGGCGCAGGGCGTGCCCGCGCGCGGCCAGCGCCATCGCTTCGCGTCGCTCCGGGTCGCTGATCAGCGTGGCCACTCCCGCAGCGAATGCTTCGGGCGCGTCCGCCACCCACACGCTGTGGTTGTGAAGCAGACCTAGTCCGGCGCAGCCCGACGTGGTCGAGACGACGGCGCGCTGCATCGCCATCGCCTCCAGGACCTTTACGTTCGTACCCGCCGAAACCGTCGTAGGCACGATCACCAGGTTGGTTTCCACATAGAGCGGCCGCACGTCCGCCACGAATCCCAGCAGGCGGATGCGTTCGTCCGCCTCCGGCTCCGGTGAGTCGGTAAAGGCGCGCCAGTAGGTAAGAGGGTCGGCACCGCAAACGACGGTCAGCGTCATCCGCGGGAATTTTTCGTGCAGCAGCGGCCACACCCTCTCGCGGAAAAACCGGAAAGCCTGCACATTGGGAAAGTGCCGGAAGGAGCCGATGAACAGCACCCGCTCGCCCGCCGTCTCCGGCTGCGGCTGGAACCGCGCCAGGTCCACGCCGTTCTCGATCACCGCGGTTCGCACGCCGGGCCCGAGCAGTTCGGCGTCTTTTTGGGACATCACCACCACGCGCGGACAACGCCGCGTAGCGCGCGTCTCGAAACGCCGCCACCGGAAGTAATCCCACCACGCAGACAGGGTCCGCTCGCTCCGCGCGACCTGCCCAAACAGATCGAAGGTGACGTCGTGCTCCACCAGCACATCGCCGGCATATTCGGCAAGCTGCGTGTATTCCACCTGCAGCAGTTCGAACCCGAACCCGCACCGTTCTTCGGCCAGCGCCTGGGCCATGGCGGCAGAACGGAATTCGTGAACTTCGGGCGGCCGGAGCGTGGACCAGCGCGGCTCGCGATAGCGGGGCTTCTGCACCAGCACCACCCGCGCGCAGAACTCGAGTAGCGGCCCCATCGGCGGGGGACCTTCATCGGTGAATGACAGCAGCTCGATATCGAACTCGCGTGCCGCTTCGCGCAGCAGATGGTAGATTCGTACCGCTCCGCCATGCGCCAGCGGATATGGAAAGTAGGGCGTGAGCATGGCCACGCGCCGCCGTTCCGGCGAACACGGCCGGCCTTCCACCCTGCGGCAGGACGTCGGCGCGGAGGAGCGTTCGCGCGTGGGCAACGGCCACCACCCGGGACGCAGGTGAATCCGGTCGAGCGGAACGCCCCGCCAGAAGAGGAACGACGACAAGTCCAGCCGCAGGTGATGCCGTTCCAGCCGCGAGTTATAGGCCAGAATCTTGCGCGGCGCCATGCGGTACGCGGCGCGTCGCAGCGCATTGCCCTCACGCGCCAACATCACTGGCGCCAGTCCGATGCGATGCCGCTTCAGCACGCGGCGCATTTCCGGCCAGTTCTCGTTGGTAATCAGAAAATGGCGTCGGCCTGGTTCGAGGTTCCGAACCTCTTCGGCCATGCGCCGGCACCGTTCGGCGTCGCCGGTGGCGAATACCGCCACCACCGCCTCGGGATCTTTGCGCAGCAGCGCGAAGAGCCAGCGCTTCAGCCGCTGCTTCACCGCGCCGGCCTCGCGCTCCACAGCACCGCGCAGGCGGCTGCCGGAGCGAGTGCCGCCATGGTCGTCACCGGGGTGTAGCCGTGATGGTCGATCAGCCATCCGAATACCGGGGAGATCAGCGCGCTGACGGCGCCGTACGATCCGGTCAACATCGAAACCGCAAATGCCGCCCGTGCCCCGCCGAATGCATCGAGAGGCATGGTGTACATGTTTACGCTGAACGCCGCCACCGCGCAGATGCTGAGCGAAATCGCCGCTGCGGCTAGCCCTGCAGTGGGCGCCGCGGGCACTGCGCCTCCGAAAAGAGCCACCGCCGAAGCTGCCAGGCAGACGCGGAACCGCGCCTCCAGCGGCGGCCTCCCGCGCCGCACGATGCGCAGCGAAAGCCATCCGCCAGCGAACCCTCCCACCGTGGCGAAGAGCGGCGGCAGCCATGCGATCCACGCGGATTCCACCAGCGTAAGCCCGCGCGCGTCCACCAGGTACTTGGTCGTCCACCCCATCCACAACGCGTAGCCGATCATGCTGAGCGCGTTCGCCGCCATAAAGCGCCACAACCTTCGATCGCGCAGCAGTTCCCGGCCGGACGCGCCGGCCGGCTTCGGGGCGGGAGTTGCGGGCGATCGCCGCGAGATCCACAACCACAAGGGAATCCAGAGCAGCCCCAGAATCCCGGTGACGACAAACGCTTCACGCCATCCCCAGCGCAGCGCGACCCAGGTGGCCAGCGGCGGAGCGGCGATCGCACCCAGGCTAACGCCTGCCTGGTTCACGGCGTTGCCCATGGCCCGCTCGGCGGGCGCGAGATGTTGGTGAATGGCTTTTCCCGCCGCCGGAATTCCGGCTGCCTCCGCCACTCCCAGTACCGCTCGGCAGCGCAGCAGGCCGCCCAATCCGCGGGTCAACCCGGTGGCGATGCCGGCGCACGACCACAGGCCCACGGCCAGCGAAATCGTCCGGTTCAGGCCGAAGCGGTCGATGAGCAGGCCCGACAGAGGCGCGCTCACGGCATAGGTGAGGTTGAACGCCGTCTGGATGAAACCGTATTGCGTGTTGGACAGGTGATACTCGGAGCACACTACCGGTGCCAGCGCGGCCAGCGCCTGGCGGTCCAGGTAGTTGATGGCTGAAGAGAGCACGAATACTGCCAGCACCAGCCAGCGGAAGCGTGCGGCGTGGCGGGGATCGATCACTGGAACTCGATGGTGGCCACTTCGCCCACGGTTGACAGGCGGGCATTCGGTTTGGGGAAGTACTCGATCACGACGTGCCGCGCCTTCTGTGAGCCGCAGCCCAGCGACAGTTCGCCGGTGCCCGAAATCGCGATCTGGCGAGGGTCGGTCACCAGCAGGCGCACGACCCTGCGGTCTTCCCCTTCCACCACCAGCCGGGCCTGCTTGCCGAGGCAATCCACCTGCTTGAGACTGCCGCGTACCTTGCCGCCGGGCCGAGGTCCATCCCACCACGGCACCGCATTCGGGTTGGTCGCGGGCGCCGCCCCGCTGTTGTACTTCTTTTCGAGCGCATGCACTTCGGCGCGGGCTTCAGCCTTGAGCCGCTCGATATCGCGCGCCTCCTCCTCGGCCTTTCGCCTTCTTTCGGCAGCCTCGTAGTCCAGTCGCTGCTGCTCGATTGCCATCCGTGCCTGGTGCATACGTTGCTTTTCGACGGGGTCTGTGGCGGCCTGTTCGCCCTGCGTCCAGGCTTTGGCCGCATCGCCGTAGTTGTGGTCCGCGAGGTAGCAATCGGCCAGCGCCTGCCAGTAGGAGGGATTGCGCGGGTTGCGCTCCGTGGCAGCCTTCCAATGGGCCAGGCGTTTGTGCGGATCGGTATCGCGCTGAGCCATCAGCACGAATGGCTCTTCGAGCTTGGGGTTGATGCCGGCGGCGCGCAGGAGCGCCTGGGTGGCCTTCTCGTTGTCCGTTTCGAGCTTGGCGTATTCGATATAGCAGCGCGGGCTCGGGCTGCCGGCCTGCATGGCTAGGGAAAAGTGCCGTTTGGCTTCCTCGGGCTGTCGGTCGCGCAGTGCCAGCAGGCCCAGCCCTTCCTCCGCCTCGGCGACCTTTACCTGGTCGTGCAGGAGCGCCTGGTATTCCGCGGCCGAGCGACTGCCCGCCAGCAGGTCCGCGCGAGCCAGTCGCGCATCCGCGTCGGACACCTGTCTCTCGATGAAGTCGTTGGGCGACAGGGGACGGCTCGAGAGGCTTGTGGTCTGGAAATTGCCGGCGGCGAAATGCTGCTTCACCCGGGCCTCCACATCGGCCCGCGGCTTGCCGAACGCGTTGCGAAATGCCGACTCGGCATCCGCGCCCTTGCGCAGATTGTACAAGAGGACGCGGATCTTGCCGAAATACTCGGGATCGACGACCAGCAGATGGATCCGCGCCCAATCGAGGTCGGGTTGCGCAGGCGGTGTCCCAACGGTGATGTGAATCCCGGTGACCTGAATGGTGGAGAGGAACTCGACGAGTCCATGCTCGAACGGCGGCGGCATCTGCGTGGTATTGGATTTCAGAAAGAGGCGCGTAAGCGCGCGATACACATCGGGCGAGATGGCGCCCTTTTCCTGCAATACGAGATTGTACCGGTCGCGCCCTTCCGCGAGGGGCGCGTTGGAAGTCCACCCTTTGGCATTTTTGAAGAGAAGGACGCGCACGGGCTGAGGTGTCTGGAGGTCTTGCTCGCCGACGAGTTGACCCAGCGCATGCCGGAATTCCTCGAGTTGCACGAGTGTCTCGCGCGCCGGTCGACCGCCGGCATCGGTCATCAACTCATACGGTCCAGAGATGAATTTGATCCAATGATCGTCGGCCGCGAGTAGACAGGGCAGCAGGCCTAAGATGGCGAGGCATCGCATTCTCCTCCATTATCCCGCGGCGGCAAGAATTGCGCTCACCGCTGGCGAGCGCTCTGGTAGAATGAAACAGTCTACGGCGCTATCGTCTAACGGTTAGGACGGAGCCCTCTCAAGGCTTAAATACGGGTTCGATTCCCGTTAGCGCTACCATATTTCCATAGAGTTGCAAGGAACGCGCTAGGACGCGCTAGGATCTTTTGCCGCACGTCCCCGGAGACTCCTCACTGCACCTTCCCCGATGGAGTAGAGGCGTCTGAAGCGCGACTACGTTGCTGGAACTCCTCCCATCGCCGAACCGCCTCATCGTCTTGCCCATGGATCGCATGAGCGTACACGTCTGCGGTCACACGGACGGAGGAGTGCCCCAAAACGAGCAGACACGGCCGGTAGAGGAACGCCATTGGCGAGCATGTGTGAACCGTGGCTGTGCCGGAGGAGGTGTAGAGCCGCGCCTTTCGGCTTGGGGATCTTAAGGCGCTTGAACAGGGCAGAGACGGCGGATGAAATGGAGTCCGGTTTGAGTGGGGAACCATCGGGATTTGCGAAGATTAGATCCAGATCGGCCCGATAGTCGCCGCCGAACTGCTGGCGGAACTCCGCTTGCCGCTTGCGGTGAGTTTCCAGGGCCGTGAGCGTGGAGGCAGGCAAACCGAGCACGCGAATTTCGTCTGTCTTGGTGCTCTTGAATTGCACTCCGCTTTTCGTTTGGCAGAGCGAGCGCCCGATTACGGTCCGCCCGTTCTCGATGTCAGCCCAGCGGAGCGCCAACACTTCGCCGCGGCGCGCACCGAGCGCAGCATCCATTTCAAGGAACATTGCGAGGCACCATGGACCGCTCGCCGCCTCGATTAAGAGATCCTGTTGAGCAGTGGTGAGAGCAACGCCTCGGCGCTTTGGAACTCTAGCAGGCTGCTGAAAAAGTCCCCGGACTACTTAGAATGGCACTTACCAACAGCCGCAAACTGTTGATTCTACGTTTGACGGAGCGAGACATTGGGTGCTTTCGGGCATCGAAATACCCTTTTTCAGCAACCTGCTAGGCGGTTCACTGGCGGTACACGGATTGACTGGGAGCAAGCCCCATTTCACTGCGCGTCCGAACGCCGAAGATACTACCCCCGCGATATTGCGGACGGTTTTTGCAGTCATCGGCCGCGGTGCCTTGGTTCGGCGGGAATGCCCTCCCGAGTTTAATAGCCGCTTCCACTCACGGTTGAGATGAAGCGGGGTGATATCCGCCAAGGGCATCGCCGCCAATTCAGGAGCCAGGTACGCGGCACACTCGCGGTATCGCTCGATGGTTTTTGGCGCAAGGCTCTCCTCCGCGTGTTGTTTAAAGAACTCATCGAGCAGCATGGACAGCGTTTTAGGGAGTTCCGCCGAGACGGTAACGACCGCGCCGGCTTTCGCCAAATCGAATTTCTGTTGCTCCTCTACGCGGCGTGCGGCCTCCGCGTCCTGTGCCTCTTTCTTGCTGTTGAACCCGGATGCCGTACATTGACGCCTATCCTCCCGCGTAGCGCCGGGACCGGAGAAGAGGTACGACCATACCACATCTCCCGACTTGTACTTGCGCTTATAAACTGGCATGACCGGCCCTATGCTTACGGAATTCGCGAGCACCCGATACTTCGGCGCCGCAAATATCGCAGACCTTCTGCACCCTTGGCCGCCCGGTACCCGCGCCGAAACGGGTCCGCTTGAGGGACGTACGCCGCGCCCACTCGCTCTTTAGCACGCTATCGGGAATGGTTCGCGGATCGATGGACATTGACCACCTTTCGGCCGGTTTTGGCCGGTTTACCTTGTGGGGCTCGCTTGTCTCCTTGCCGTGTTTGCTGGAAGTCGATTCGCCGGCTGACCGCGCGTTCTCGTTCTTGGGCTTCAAACTGCCATTTTAGAACTTCCGGATTCGGCAAGGCGTGTTGTTGGGCGATGGCCGCCACCGCGATACCGAGCAGAACCATCAGGCATTTCATGCCTCAATCATAAAACAACATGTTGTTTTGTGTCAATAGGAATAGCGTCCTGAAGACCGCACGAACGCTCCCACTGTTCGTACGCTTGGCGGGTTACGATCCATCGCCGCCCGAGGCGAATACCCGGCAGGATGCCGCGTTCGAGCATCTCGTAGACAGCCATTTTCCCGATTGCAAGGCGTCTCGCGATGTCGCAGACTGGCATCCGGCCGTTCACCGGCACACGGTCGCTCACTCCGTGCTCAGAGAGGCACAGATTTGCCATTTGCACCCCTCTCCATCAACGGCTGAGCGCCGGATACCGCCCCCCGCATCGCGTCCAGGAACCGGAGTGCCGCGTTGAACCGTCCTATCACCCGGTCAAGTTCGGCAAGTTCGGAGCGCAAGGCCACCTGGTTGCCCTTGCCGCGCTTGAGCAAATTCTGAACCTCGCCTCTCCGTGCCACATTACCGGCGTTCAACGCTCGGCTCGCCAATTCGGAGCGGACCATCGTTACCGCCAATCCCTCAAGCTCCGCTCGGTCAGTTGGCACCTCGCCGGGCGCCAATTGCGAGAGAAACCCCGCTATCGCCGGCCGTTTCACCTCCGCTGCAAAATTCGTTTTCAAGTCTCCTCCTCTGCCCGTAAATGAACCCGCCGTGACAGGTTTTGCCAGGTTTACCAGATTATTTAGGCTCTCCCACCCAACAGCGAGATTGAGCACCTAACAGGCGTGGCTCAGAAAATCCCAAGATTCACGCACGAATCAGCAGCACACCTCAACCGGGTGCTATGACGTGCCAGAAACCTGTCAATAGTTTCAAAACCTGTCCGCACGCGTAAACGACGGCCATCACGGTCTATGTTTGGAGGTGCCAGAGATTTGGACACCCCCACCCCGTATCCTATTGATTTGATTGGTGAGCCTCCGGCGTTGAGTTAACGTCCTGTCCGCTCGCCTTCCAATCGGCGTAATTGAAACCCGTTCCGCCGGTGTGAACCGCGCGTTCTTCCCTGGACCCCCACACCGCGGACGCCACGCGTTGACTGGCTCCGACGTGCGTACCCCTCTACTGCCCGATGGCAATCCAGTTTGACCACATCGCCAGCCGTCAAAACGTAAACGGCGCCGTCGCCTACTGTGAGCGTCCCGCCGCTCCACGACATCGCCGCATCGGCCGGTAGGCAACACCGGCCGCCCCTGAGAACCTGAGCAATCACAGCCGTGATGCTCGTTAACCTCGTGTCAATCGCTGCACTGCCCGCGGCGTCGTCAGCCGGTGTCACGGGGTGCGTACCGTGGGATATGGGACCGCTACCGTTTTCCAGCCCGACCAACATTGACTTTCCTTTCCTGGACCGCGTCTCCCGTTATGCCGAGGCGCTCTTGAATGATGAGAAGCACTGCCCGCTTTCCAACACGTTCGGACCACGCGTGCAACTCGGCCATCTCGGCCGGAACCTTCGCTCCGTTGCGTATGATCGAGCCGTACCGGTCGAACACCTCGCGCGACGTGCCGGCCGCACGGGCGGCGTAATCCTGCAACAACTCGTTGGGGAATGGGTCGAACCCACATTCCGCCCGGTACGCGTTTATCAACGTCTGCACCGGGTTTTGACAAAGTTGGATCGCCTTAGCGCCGAGTTCCATTGAGCGGTTGCGGCGCGCTTTCCTGAAAACGCGAAATATATCTTTCATGGTTTGTTCTTCGAGGTTGTCCTGGGACCGGCGAGCGTGCGGCTTCCAGTAGCACCCCAAGCCGCCTTTTGGCTCTGCTCAGAGGTTAGATGAATACCGCCAGGCCGGAACCGGGGAATGTGCTCCCCGCTGCTGTTACCGCAAGCTGAATCGGCGTCCCCGAGGAAATCGCCGTAGGCCCGCTCAACTAGGACGGCGAAGCCGTAACCGACGTGCTCCCGGCCGGCATCCGCCGCGTCCGCCTGAATCCCCACCGTGCCCACGGCGTAGAGCGCAATTGCGCCCACGCCACCGCCACTGCCCGGCCGAGCCGGGTAGCGCCGCCCCGCCATGTTGGCGCCGCCCACGTTACCGATGAGCAGCACCAACGAGGAAGCGTCTGTACTTGAGGTGTATCCCCATGGCGTCAGATCCGAGCACCACTGAGGCGAAGCATCCGTACCGTTTGGTTCATGAAATCGTGGATCATGCCCTGTGTCGTTCCCTGCCCGAATGAGCAATTGTTGAAGTTGAATACCCCAGCGCCCCCGGCCGCCCCACTGGTCGCAAACGCGGTTTTCAATGGCGTGATGTCCGATTGCCACCACGGCAAAATGAACTGATCGAACTTGCTCAGAATGAGCGTGGTGTTGTACGCGATAGTTTCCAGTTGGGTAGTCCCAACGGCCGGCGCAGACGCGGAGCCGCCCACGTTGCGGATTGCGCCCCACATATCCCCGAGCCGCGTGTAGAGCATGTCGAACTTAGAGAGAATCCCGCCGAATTGGTCCCACTGATCCCGGCGAAGGTTGAAAATTTCGTTGAACGCGCTCCGCGTGTTGATTTCGATTTCGCCGAGCTTGTTGTTGGCGTGGGACTGCTGAATCCCGGACACGATGCCGGAGAGCGCCGAAACGCCAACCTGCACCCAACCGGACAGACTGCTCGATGCGGCGGACGCGATGCCACCCCCGAGCCCTCCCGCCGAGCTGGCGGCCCCTCCTACTGCATCCGCCGCACCACCGCCGCCACCGCCGCCCCACAACTTACTGAGCCATCCGCCCACCTTGCCGGCGAGCTTCGCGAACTGATCCTCAAGCGGCTTAAACAGACCTTTAAGCAAGATGCTCAAAAAGTCCGTGGCGAGATTGCCGCCAACGTTCTTGATGGTTTCGCTCCATCCCTTCCACTGCACGACGTTTTGCGCCAAACCCCGCTCGATGGAATCGAACGTGTGATGCGCCATGGACTCAGTTTCTCGTGCCAGGTCGTAGCGGTTCTGAATTTTGGTCTTCGTGGCCTTGGTATCGGCCTTCATGTCCTCTTCGTTGGAATCTAGGTTTTTGACTCGCGCGTCGTGTTCCGCTTTCGAAATCCGGTTGTTCGCGTAGTCCGCCTCGTTGATGGCGCGCTCGGCCTTGATCCATGCCCGCTCCAGAGCTTCGGCGCTCGCAATCCCGCTCTCCTCCATGAGCTGATATTTCTCGGTCGCGGTATCGGCCGCCTTTTGCAACTCCTCTGAGGTCGATTCGCCGAAATAGCGGAACGCCTCCGCGGTAATCTCCGCGTTGCTGTTCAGGAGCGCTTGTTGGCTGAGAAACTCTCCGATAGGTACGTACGTCTGGACGATGGACTCTTTCAGCCAATCGAAGGTTTGCGGGAGTTGCTTCAGTTGATCGAGGCTCGGCCCCGGATGCATGAACTCCGCTTGCGGCGCCGTCAACTGGAACGGAGTCGGACCGGTCAAAACCCCGGCCTTCATCTTGGCGTCCCACAACTCGCCAAGCGTGACGCTCGTATTCTTCAGAATCGCGTTGTAGCCCTTGAGCGCCTCCGCATACACGAGAATTCCATTCGTCCCGTTGAGGTACGATTGCCGAACCATCTCCAGCGCGGCGCCGGAGTCGCGGAGCTTGGCGATATTAACGCCTAACAGGCTCTCGGCCGCCGCCAGGTCTTTAAGGTACTTCTCCCGAGCTTCGGCCGCGTCCTGTTCCCCCTTGCCGTTGCCCGCAAGCGCCGGAGTGGACGGCTTCGCCGGTAGGCTGTCAATGTAACTGACAACCGAATCCGGGATGCCCGGCTTAGGCCCTTCCGGTACAACGCTGTGGCCGTACACCTGGTACGGAATGTGGTTCGGAGCGGCATTCCCGCCCGGCGCGAACTTTTTTTGGATGACATCGCCGAGTTTGTACGCGCCGGCCGTGAGCGCCGCGATGAACGCCACAATGCCACTCGCCAGTATGGCCGTCTCGACGGTCGAGAGCGCGCCCACGAGCCCGAACCGGAGAGCGGTAGATATGCTGCCGATCACTGACAGCGCAGCCCCACCTACTTTAAGAAATACGCCACCGAGGTTCGTAATTATCGGAAGCCCTACCCCAAGGGCGATAAGAAAATCCTTCCACCGGGCTATGAGTGCCTCTATCTCGTGCGTCCACTTGGTAGTTTTCGAGCGCATCGTCTCAAGATTCTGGCCGCCCTGATCCTCCAGTTTCTTGAGGGAATTGACCATCTCGTCAATTTCGAAACGGCCCTCAGTGATTGCCTTGTAGAGATCAACGCCGCGCTTTACGCCAACCTCTTGCATTACCTGTTGCGCCGAGATAGCCCCGCTTTTCACGCCGGCCACGAATTCTTTCCACGCCGCGGCCGTGTCGGTAATGCCGTCCTTCATGAACTTCTGGAGAGCGGTTTTCATACCGCCGAGTACGAGTTCGGTGTTGACGCCCTCTTTCTCGAACTTGCCGATGAGCGCCGTAGCCTGCTCGAAACTGAATCCCAATTGCCGGAGCGGAGCGCCCGCGTAGACAACCTGCTCGGCGAGCCGGGTAACCTGCGTTCCGGTCTGCTGAGACGTGACGCGCAAGTAGTCCATGATGCGCGCCTGGTCTGCGGAGGCAATCGACCAATCGCCGAAAGCCCGCGTCACGAGCGGAACGATTGCGCCTACGTCCTCCTGTTGCGTCTTCGAAAGCTGAATCGTCTTCAGCGTGAGGTTTTCGAGGTCTTTTCCTGTGGCCTGAGAGCGCGTGGACAGGAGCGCGAGCGTCTGAGATACCTGCTCGCTCGATGCGGCCGTTTTCTTGTAGACGTTCTCAAACGAGCGTTCCAGCCCTTCGAGTTTCTCCCCCGTGGCGCCCGTCGAACGCTGAATACGCACCGCGGCTTCCTCGAACTTGTCAGCCGCGGCGAGCGCGCTTATACTGACGACGCCAAACGAAACGCCCGAGAGCAGGCCGGAGACTTTCCCGCTCCACGCGGATACCCGCTGTTCCGTTTGCGCGAGCGCCTGGTTAAGCCCGTCGCTCTCGGCGCCGATCAAGACTTTCAATTGCGAAATGATGTTCATGTTGTCCTTGTGCTCAACGAAAAGAACGGGGATGCCGATACACTGGCATCCCCGAAAGCAGAGGGAGACCTTGCCGCGCGCCCTTGCCGCGCGCCCTTTGTGGCGCGGACGCGCGCAACCGGGGCGCACCCCGGCCAGACGTTTGCGTGTACCGCAGTACGGTTGTGAGCGTGAGAGCCGGCGATGTACCTAAACCTCGTGTCCGTCCCTCCGCATTTGCGTTAACCACACAGAAAACGGGTCGTTTTGCCCTTGCTCCGGATACTGTGCCTGGATGCCATGGAAAGTGAATGGGGGCAGGCTCCGCATGGGGATCTCCCGCGAAAACGCATCCCGAAGCATCGCGGCTTCCAGCGTTGCGCTAGTGGCTTCGGTGAGCCCCTTCGCAATTCGCTGAACCAAGGACGTACGTTCCGCCGAGAGTGCCGCAGTCAACTCATTGGCATAATCGGCGGACAGTTGGTCGAGAATTGATTTCTGAAGCTGTACGGCTTTTTTGACCACCTCCACGTTTTCTGTGGCCGTCCGCATTGCCTCGGACACCCTCGGCGATTCGTCTCGTGGCGGTATACTCCCGGTCTTCAGAAGCGCCAGGGCTTTGCCCTCGCATTCGGAACGCTGTACCGCAGATTCGCGGATGCGTTCCACCTCGCTCTCTGCGGATTGCAGTTTAATTTGCAGTTCCGCGAGTTTTCCGACCGCGCTAGCACATGCCTCCCGCGACTGGCAACCGGGGGCCGCCATGCGGAGTGCTCGCTCGACATTCCCGCGCATTGCGGCCTGGAGAGCAGTGTTAATTTCGCCTGCCCGTTCTTTCGCCGCGTTCAGTTGCGGAGTTATCTCGTCGAGCCGATTCTGAAGCCTCGGAAGTTCTTCGGTCGCCGCTCTGAGGCGCAGGGCTATATCGCGAGTCGGCCTGTCGCACACCTGCGCCTCGTTAAGCCGGCGTGCCAGCGTGTCCTGACCTTGCCGAAGGTTGTCCACGCGCCCCAGTAGTGCGCACTCCTCCGGCTGGAAGGTGGCAATCACCCGCTCACAGGCCGCCAGTTCTCCGCGCAACCGCTCGACATCCGCCGTTTTCTCTTCGGTCGTAGGCGGCGCCGCACTTTGCTTGTCTTTTGTAAACTTCATCGTCTGTTCCTTCTTGTGGGCAAGTTGCCCGTTGGGAACTACCTCCCGCTCGGCTTGCTCGGCCGTGCGTATCGCCGGCCACCACCGGCCGCGGCGCGTCCGCGCGCCCGCAGCTCGGTCCCAATGGCAGCACAGAGGTTCTCACCGCAACCCCTCAAGCGTGCCATCCAACGCAAATCTTCCTCCGGAACATCGGAGAGACGGCACCCGCCATACTTCGACAGCGAGAGCGTTTTGACGTGCGGAACAATCACCGATTAATCCCGATCAATGAGTCTGTCGCACACCTCGTTTAAACGCCGGATTTCGGTGTCAACAACCGCGGCGCGGCCGGGAGTAGCGCTCCGGCGCTCCCGGCGTAACTCGCCGATCCGTTTAACGTTCAGTTGTAGTTCCTCGGCATTTCGCGTAGACGCGTACAGTACCGCCCGATGCATAAAGCGTCCCCTTTCATCAATTGGAATTTTGTGATTTCTCCGACGCGGCCTCCGGCCGGTGGCCAAACCGGGAGATATCGAGCTTGCGCCCATTACGACAAATACGAACATCGGTGCAGGGAATGATCCGGACCGCCTCCAGTCGCCGCCGCTGCGCACGCACAAAATTGTGCGAAGTTCCGACACGCGCGGCCACGGACCGGTCAGACAACGCGGATTGATTCGGAACCATCAAGATGTTCTCGACTTCGGCGCGGAGAATAGGCACCATTTTTCCGCGGATTCGCCCCATCTGGAATTTAAGCCTCGATTGATAAAGATTTACGGAGCGAGCGGATAGCCCAAGACCGGGCCGAAACCCGGAATCAGGCTACCCGCCCTAACCGCAGGAGTAGCGACCCACCGAACCCCTCAGCACACTAGCAGGTCGATAGCGTGCCAGGGACGCAACCGCAGGCCGCGGGCGGTTGCGAGGACGAAAGAATACCCTGAGAGAGGAAAAGCAACTGGAGCTACGGCCGCCCGGTCACTCTCTGCGTAGTCCCTCTCTACTTGTTGAATCACACGGAAGATGCCAAATTATGCACGAGCCCCTGAATTTTTTTCAGGGCGCGACTCACGGTCGATTGATCGATGCCAAGTTCGCCAGCAATTTCCGCCTGACTGGGAATCTTTGTCACTATGGGACGGTCGAGTTCGCGCGTCTCGAACGGCGCAAGCGAATCCGCCGCTTCGCTTGCCGCCGCCTCTGCGTCCCCCGCGCGGCGCAAATAGAGGTCAAGAATCTGGCGCTCGGCTGGATCGAGAGCGGCCCATAGCCGCTGCTCCACGTCTACAGGCTTCGGCTCGTACATTGGCCTGTGAAGCGGGATTGTGGTCGAGGTTCCGTCTACTCCTGTCCGCCGGCCGCGCGCTGAGCACTCCGTGCCGAGGCTCGGCGGCAAATCCACCGCCGAGATTACCTCATGTCCGCCCTCTCCGATGAACGGGTCGCATGAATCGCGGAGCGTCCGTGAGCGCCCGGTAGCTCGCGGCGCCCGCCACTTGAGGTGTTGCGCGAGATACGCCTCCAAACTGTCGGACCGCTCAGGCCGGTACCCGTCGATTAGCGCAATGAGAGTGCAGGTCAACTCCTGTTCAATGTCGCCAAGCGAAAGGAACCGGGCGCCGCGGCGCCGCTCCCGATGGAACTCCCGAGCCGCGATTCGTTGAGCCATCGGTAAAAAGCGGAGAATCAGTTCGTCGCGCGATGGTTGCGTGCACACGGCGGGATGGCCGGCCGGAGCGCGCCGGCTATTGGCCCTTGCCATTGCCTTTTTCCGCCTCCCGTCGCCGCATTTCGTCCCGACGCGTCCTGCCAAGTGGACAGGTGCACGGTGTCACGCACCCGTAGAACTTGACGGCAGTTGAATCCCCGTACTGTTTATACAACTCTTGCTCTGTCGCGAACGCACTAGCCGTGTCCGAGACGAGTAGACGCCTCGTTGATCCGCCACCGGGTTGTCGCTCGAATATCTCGAACGACTCGCGAAGCCCACTGCGGCAGAGCCCGCAATCGTCTGGCCGGTCTTCCGGAAGCCGCCGCGGAATGATTCGCTCGTTGTGAATCTGGCGTACCGCGCCCGGCCCCGGCCACTCAGAGTATTGCTTCAGAAGTGCGTCCACTAGCAGACTTGCCTCATGGTCGTTTCGGCATAGCTCACCGAACATCTCCCCAAGAGCCGCCAGCGCGTTCGGGTTTCCCGGAAACCGCTTAAGCAACGCAAGGCGTCCCAACACTTCCGAAGTCTTCTGTTGTGAAATCATTTGCGCTCCCCCTTACCCTTCTGGTCGATAATTGCTAGCGCCCGGTCAATCGAATTGCTCATGAAATCCCGCTTCGCCTCGTCAGAACACTGCACCGGCGCCGCGGCTTCATCGGCCCACCGCTCCCCGTTCAGCCAGGTAGCCCCATGTGGCCGATGTTGCGGCTCGCGCGTGAGCATCTCGGGTGCTTGGCTGCGTGTGGCCGCCATCACCTGTTCGAACCGCGCCGCGGTCTTGACGTGCTTCGCGAACGCGCGGCGCGCCACCTTCTTTGCCTTGTGGAGCCAGTATGCCGGCCACCACACACCGAACCACGTTTCCTGTTCAAGCGTGAGCCCGTCCGCCCTCGCCGGACGCGTCCGTCCCTGAGAAGGGAACAGGGCGGCCGGCTCGATGGTCCCGAACGGCGGATCGTCAATCGGAGGCAGTGAATCCGGCACCCGTGCATCGTCAGATGCACATGGTTTTAGTTCTTGGTAATCGGTATTCGGTATTCGGTATTCGGCAGGGATCTCCGTGAGATCGCCGTCTGATCGCCCTCTGATCTCTACCCGATCTCTGCCCCACCGTTTTCCATTCGCTAACCGCGCACCCTCGCACCACTTAGCGCGTAGCTGTTCCTTCGCTGTGCGAAGCGCTTCCACTTTCGGGTGTATCAGCCGGCCATCATCGTGGACCACAAACAAGTTGCGTAGCGCTGGCCAAATTTCCCCCTCGAATCTCCGAACGGGCGTGTTTTTGCAGATGGCCGCCAGTTTGGCTGTGTCAGCCGGTAGAGAACCCTCCTGCCAGCAGTTCCAGAGCAACCGGAAATAAGATCCTTCCTGCTCCAAGCTCAACACGAGGACGTTTTCGTCTGAGTAGAACTCTCGCCCGTACCAAGGCATGTGTGGCGCTCTTTCTTTAGCCATATCCCGTTCACTACTGCCCGCCCTCGTCTTGTGGCCCCGCGGCGCTCTCGAAATACTTCAAGATCGCCTCTTCGTGGAAGTACCATCGGCCGCCGATTCGCCGCGCGCCGGGAATCTTTCCGGACTTTGCACATGCACGGACCGTTTGTTTTTTCATTTTGAATTTGAGAGCAAACTCGTCAACCGTCATAAAAGCCATTTCCTTTTGCAAGCCTCCTTAACCTCACGCTATCCGTTGTTTTCGCACTTACTCAGACACTTTCCGCGTAAGGTGCTGAAATACCAGCGCAAATAAAGAAATAAGTTCCGTGACGCACTTTCGGATTTTCAGTCCTGAATAGAGCTAAAATGACCCCCGGCTACATCATGGAAATAGCACTTTTGCTGTGGGTCGTATGCGGCATCGCCGCGACCTTCATCGCGCAGAGCCGCGGCGCGAATGGTTGCTTATGGTTCGGCTTGGGCGTCCTGCTTGGGCCGCTCGGGTTGGCGTTGTCTTTCGCCGCGGGATCTACGACCGAATGCCCACACTGCCGTAGTACAATCCGCGGTGATGCGAGCAGGTGTCCCAAGTGCCAGGCGGAATTGGGAGCGCAACCCGCAGAGGCTCCAGCTCAGCCCACCGCCTCGGCGACAAAGAAATGCCCGGATTGTGCCGAGGATATCCGCGTTGAAGCCCGCAAGTGCCGATTCTGCGGGTACACCTTCCCTGAGGCGCAAGCACCGGAGGAATCGGCGCCGCGGCCGGAAGATCCTCCCGCGGCGCCCCCCGCGGTTGAGGCTCCAAACTTCGGCGCAATCGAGCCGCCCGGAGACTCGCGTAAAACGGGATTCGGTGCGAGAAACCTGCTCATCGCCATTGTAGCCGCCCTGATCCTCGCCGGAGTCTTTTACTCTCTGGATACCAAGACTCCTAAACCCACCACTACACAGGCGAGCAGTGCCGTTGCCAGCACTGCCGAGCAGCCGGCGCCGCCCTCAGACGATTACGGCTCGATTGTCGCGAAGTTCGGCCGGCCGGATGCGGACGATTCAACGGCATACGACGTGCCGCGGCCGGTTATTCCGTCGCGCTGGATCACCTACAGGAAAGAGCATGTGCGGTTCCTGTTCGTACCGGATGCCAAAGTCGGGCAGCCGCCGCCCTACCGATGGAAACTGATTGGCGCAACCGATCCACGAAACCGGAAGCCCGTTCCCATCTCCGAGGCGAATGTCCGTCTTGCGTCTCGCCGGCCATAGACGGCGCAAAGATCCCCTCAGTACGCTCCGTACAGCTTAGCCGATGCCTACCCGTCCCACGCGAGCCACATCGCCGCCACGCGCCCCGGAACGCCGCCCACCCCATAAAAGCAAAGCGCCCCAGGACCGGATTCCGTCTCCCGATCCTGGAGCGCTTCGTATGTCCCGTGAGTCGCTCGTTTATACGGCGGTCAAGAACGCCGGGCTTATCGCGCCATCCTCCACCGGGCGCCTGTGGCGTATCGGCATCTCGTATGCATCGAGCCATCGCGCGTTGACTGTGCGTCGCCGACGCCTGGTCTTGCGTTGTACGGCGTACATCAGGTCAACGGCAAAGATAATCCCCCACCGGCCGGACCGCTCGACGCGGAACGGCCCGACCCGGCGCGGTCCGCACGCAAGCCCGCGCCAAACCCGCCTGAGGTACTCGCCGTAATTGCGCCCGTCCTTTGTGAGCCAACCGTTACCCCACGCCAACCACTTTAGGTTTTGCTGGAGCTGGTCGCATTGCTCCATCTCGGGAAGGGCATCAGCAAGCAACCGCCAATCGCGCCGCTTCATTTCCCGGACCGTCAAACGCGGACCATCGACCATTCGAGCACCGCCGCTCGCCGGCTTGCGCATCACGCGGCCTCTCCTTGCGCTATTTCTGGCGCGGTTGCCGTCCGCCGCGGCCGTAGCCGTGTCAGTTCGGCGGGATGGAAGCCCACCCCGCGGCGAACCAGTACGGGAAACACCAACCGCAGGAAGCGGCACACCGCGGGGGACGGCCCGAACACCACCATTACCGCAATGAGAAGCCGAGACACGAGCGGCAAATCCCGGTCAACCAGGTGGAGCGCCGTATGGTCCGAGGCGCATAGTCCAATCAGATTCTCGCGAACGTCCGCCCCTCCGTCGCGCCGGGACATTACGTGGTGACACGTCAGGGCGGCCCGCTTCCCGCAGATGAGACACTGGCCGCCCTGCTCGTCAATCACCTGGTTCGTGAGGCGCCGCCACGTTCGCCGGCTCATCCGTTTCTCGCGAACTGGCGCAGCCAGCGTTGAAGGCGCGCGAGCCTCCCGAGCGACGTATTCCAGGATTGGCCCTTGATTCGCGCGCTGTTCATCCCATGTTTGGCTCATTGGCGAGCCTCCGGCGCGTGTGCCTTGATCCGTCTTGCCGCGTTGCCCTTCGCCTGCTGGCGGCCCCCGCGCTTCGATGTCTTGGCTCTAGGCCGCTTTGCTGCCTTCTGTGCCTTGACCTCGGGTTTAGTCTCGATTTCGTCCGGATCATTCCATCCGACATCATTAAACCCATTACAGTTGAACCCTCCCGGACCATCAGGGAGACGTTCTTCGATTTCTTCCACCGTTTCGTTATCGGGTTCAAGGAAATACGGGCCTGGTTGAATCGAAGCTCCGGCAGACAGCCGACGTTTAAACGATAAAGCCAACGTGTCAACTACCGCCTCCTGGTGGTAGAGCGCGGCGATTTCCCATTGGCGGATTTCGTCTTTTGGCATGTCGTCCGGGTGTTCCTCGGCGATTCTGGCGACTATGGCACTGGCGGCCTTGGCGCCGGTTATCAGGCTCGCAATCTCCGTCTTCGAAAGTTCCTGTAGAACCACTTCGTTATCTCCTATAACGGTTATAATGCCGTTATACCGATAGTGTCAACATAAATTATCGCGGTTATAATGGTTTTCAGGTATATGGGATCTGAGAAGCCGTTCTTAAGTTTCGTCATTGAGCCGGAGTTCCTGAAGCGCATTGATGACTTTCGCTTCAAGCACCGCTTTGAGTCGCGCGCCGCCGCGATAAAGTGGTTACTGGATTGGGCATTGAGCCAAAAACCGACGGTTGACCGCGGTTAGGGGGGATTTGTGAAGGTCCCTCGTAATAAACGGTGCCCGTGCGGCAGTGGAAAGAAGTACAAGAATTGCTGCTACATCACGCCAAGGGCGGAACGCCTCAACGTATTCGGGAAAACGGAGTCGGCCACGAGCGGTGTCCATCCGAAAGCGGCGAACCCTCCAGGTACGACGGTTCGCGTCTTGGCGGCGCCTGGAGCCATACCGAAAGAGGAGACTCACGGAAGCAATTGGTTGTTGGATGTGAAATCCAAGCACCCTCTGGATATCCCATTGCTTCTGAAAGCCGTTCAAGATCCAGAACTGAAGAGTTCATCGTCCGGAGATGTGGCGCAAGTCGATTGGGAGCAACTACGCCCGCGAATGGAATTCGGTGTCGCCGTCAACATGGCTGAACGATTCCTCCCGATGCTGAACGGGATGCTTCGAATGCAATTTGCAGGCTTCCGGGAACTCACGATGCGTGGGATTACTGGCACCCGAGATAACGGTGGGGCGTTTCAACTGGTTTGGGATGACGTGGAGATTGTGCCTCAAGATGCCTACGAGGACGCACAGCACTACGTAGAATCTGGCGGCCCCACCGTTGGGCCAATCTACCGGCTCGCACGCGTTGATGCGGCGTTTTCTGAAGCGCTCCTGTACTTCGGCCGCCGAACCGAACCGTTTTTTGCTCTGTTTAAAGCGTACGAGGTCGTGGAGCAGACAATCGGCCTCGACGGGATACAAAAGCTAGGCGTGCCCACAAATGCGTGCGAGCGCTTTACCCGAGCGGCCAATGACCCTGAGATTTCCGGCGTCTATGCGCGCCACTCGAAGAGGTATTCGGATGTGCCGCCGAATCCGATGAGCGAGTTCGAAGCGCGGCAATTTATCGCCTACCTGTTGGCACATTGGGCCTCTGATCTCGCAAAAAAGTATGGGATCGCCGGCTGGACCGTCGTGAAGGGTCGCCCACGTTGACCCCAACGAGGCTGCTTATTCCTACTGCCGCTTCCCAAGCGCATCGTCAAGTTGGGTTTTGGGCACGGCGAAATACCCGCACTTCCCGGTGCACTCCACTCCAATGGTTCGGCTGTCGAAATCGATTTGCCTGAAGGTGGCCGGCTCGCCGCACCGTGGGCAAGGACCGTTCTCGGGACACATGGGTACGAAATTGATATCCATGCCCATATATTCGACCACACGGCCACCGTTTGCTACTTGGAGGAATCTTTGGGGAGGAGGGAAAGGAACCGCGCTAGGATCGCGCTAGGACGTTCCGCTTTCCGGGGTTAGAGCCCGTCCGCGGGATGGATGAGTTGATCCTTAAATAAACCAGTCAGGATAGAGAGGGACTCCAAGGGACAGGACGTAACTCATTCGATTCCCGTTAGCGCTACCAAGTTTTCATAGAGTTACGGCCGCCGAGTGACAACAAGTGACAACGCGCGCGGCGCCAGCAGGAATCCCCTAAAAACACAGATCGGGCAATGCCTGCAATGAGTGACGCCGGCATTTTAGGCGGCGTCGAAGAGGACGGCCGGATTTTCATTGTTCGGCACGCTGAGAGCGCGGCAAATGCCGGCGGTAGAACCGGGGATCCGGCGACCATTCCAATCACGGAGATCGGCGCCCGGCAGGCGGAGTGCGCGGCCAGCCTGATTTCGACCAGGCCTGCAGTGATCGTTGTCTCCCGCTACTCCAGAACAATTCAGACGGCGACCGCTCTTTTGAAGCGGTATCCCGGCGTGCCCGTGGAACGTTGGCCAGTCGAAGAGTTCACGTACCTCGACGTCGCAGCGTGTGCCGGAACGACGTATGCTGAGCGCGAAGGCCTTCGGGATGCTTACTGGAGCCGGTGCGACCCACGTTGGGCTGACGGCCCTGGCTGCGAGTCTTTCAGAGATTTCATTGGTAGGGTCCGCGACTTCGAGCACGCTCTGAGCATTCGAAAAACGGATGAGACCGTCGTGGTATTCACGCACGGTTTGATGATGCAGGCTCTTCTCTGGCTGCAGCGACACTCATCCGGAAAGACGGACCGTGTGTCCATGCAGGATTTCGACCGTCTAAGAAGAAGCATATCGGTGCCGAACTGCGCCGTCTTGCGGGCCGCAACTAATGGTGGCGGACGGATCACGTTGTCCCCAAACGTGATCGTGGCTCACCTTCGAGCGGAAAGGCATTGACCGTACCGGCCGCGCGGTCGAAGCCTCGAAATCAGCCCAGCCCCCACTCCGGTGCCCACTCGCGCGGAACTCCGAGTTTCTTGACGGCGCTAACGGCAGCCTGGCACCGCGCAACGTCATCGGGTTTCATCTCCGCGGTTGTGGGAGCACCAAACCCGGCAAACTCTTGCACCGTCTCCCAGTCCGCTGCACCCACAGCCAATGCTGATTCGCGGCAATCGAGGATGGCGAGGATGCCATTCACCGAACGACGATCCGGACGTTCAGCACCGACCCACGCTACGCGGTCGCCCGATTTGAGCCGCCACAGGTTTGGGCCGTCCATCGGCTCGCTGGGGTAATCGCCCTTTTCGACCTTCGGCAGCAACTTGTAAACGAAACTGCCGCAGACTTCCGTGGGGTGTAGACGGAACCACGGTGGCAAATCTTCGAGGCGATTTGTAATGGTGAGGTGGGAGCCGTCACGCATTTCCCAGAGGTCGTGGCACTGAATCGCTTCCGGCCCGGAGAGGACGTCGCTGAAGCCGAACCACATGAGGAAATCGCCGCCGCGGCACGGCAGGCGCAGGGTTATATCGCGCCTGACCGTGATAATCTCGGGTGTCATCGTTTCGGGCATTGGATCCTCGTGTTTACCAGGGCAACCGGAAGTAGATCCACTTTTTGCCGTCCGGTGGCATCTCGATCTCGTGAGCGCTGTAACGGGTGCCGTTTTCGTCGGGGCGCGTCGTGAGATGCAACCCCGACCGCCACTTTTGCCCGAACGTGTAGTCCTTGTACCACCACTCCGCGGCCACGCGGGTTTCCTGGTCTGGGGCGCCCACTACGTCCAAAGCACGCTCCTGGGAGTCGCCTCCATCACCGACGATCCGAATCGGTTCCTCCGGCTCCCGCGCACCCTCCCATCCCACCGGAAACGTCTTTTCCCAAGCCTGCGCGAACCCCGCTTCGCCCTCCTCTTTCCATGCCCAGAGCAGGGTTTCCATGTTGCGCTGTGCATGGCGGCTGAACGGGGCCTCCCGCTGAATCTCCTCAAATGTGCCCTGCTGCAGGGCCATTAGACGCCGCTGCAACCGGCCGCTCGATTTCTTCACCACGTCCAACAACTCCCCGTCATCGTGGAGCTGGCTGAAATGGTACAGGAGCTGGCTGCGCCCAGCGGTGTTGTCGAGTCCTATCTCAGTCCATCGGCCATCGGCGATGTTCCAGGCGAGGAACCAGACGAATTCGATGGTGTTAAGGTGCTGGGCAAAGTACGCGATTTCGGAGAGCTGAGGAGGAATATCGGGCATCGACCCGATATTAACTCTCCTCATAATCCGGCACAGAGGTTACTCGGGATCGGACAGGCCCAAAAGCGGACGGCACGAGCGTGTCGTACCGTCCGGCAGCACCTCGACCAACTCATGGAACTCCACATAAATGCCGGGACCAACACAACGTTTCAGATCGCGCGCCAATCCCTCGGCCCTCGTGGTGAAGCCCTCCGGTTCGGCCACCGGTTCGCCTGGGTGCCCTTCATCGAATTCGGACTGCCATGCTTTGAAACGATCCACCAAGTCCGCTGTCACGGGGAGGTATTGGTAATCGACCATGCCGCCCGACGTTCGGGAGCCGGGATACGGCGGCGCCCAAATTCCACTGCTGCACCACTCGGGCCAAACGCGAAGGAAATAATCGTATTTGGCGAAGAAGTGCCTCTCCATGGCGAGCCAGGCTGCCCTTGCCGCCGCGAGTCCTAGCAGGCTGCTGAAAAAGTCCCCGGACTACTTAGAATGGCACTTACCAACAGCCGCAAACTGTTGATTCTACGTTTGACGGAGCGAGACATTGGGTGCTTTCGGGCATCGAAATACCCTTTTTCAGCAACCTGCTAGAGCGGGGTACACGGTGTGGAACTCGTGCTTCTCGCAGATGTCCTGTTTCCAGAACATGGCCCATTCCTTGGGGTGTGCCGTGCTGAAGCCAACCGAAGCGCCCGTCTCGAGCGCGAATTGCTCCGGCGAGAGGGACATTTCCCGCACCCTTTCCTCGCGTGATGCCGGTGGCACGTACAAGTCCGGCACTTGTGGATTGGTGCTCATTTAGCCAGCCTCATCTTCGACCACTGCTTTATACATGTTGGCGACCCACATAAAAATCCGGACGGCAAGTTGATTCTGATCCCAGTCTGGCGCTTCCACCGCTTCTTTGAGCATTGTCAGCAGCGGCGCAAGCGGCAGGAACTGTTGCTCAAAACGGCTCGGCGGGAATTGGAGGGCTGGATTCCTCTGTACAGCCTGATCCGGAATTCGGCCCAGAATCCGGCTGAGCAGGTCCGGCGCCACCTCCCCGATAGATCCGACTCTTAAGACGGCGCGGGCCTTTGTTAACCAGCATCTCGCCCTCGTCCGTCCGCACTCTGAGCTGGTGTCGCCGCGATTCGTTGGCTAACGATGACGCAGGCGCAACTGATCGAGCATCTCAACACTCTCGCGTCCCAGGAGTCGCAGCACACGGCGATCCAGTCCCACACGCAGGCGGGTCCGGTGGGCGCGGAGGCGCAGTTGAATGCGGCCGCCACCCAGATCGCAGCCAGCAGGAACGTCACGTTCGCACAGGCTTATGTGCAGGCGCTCAATCAGAACCCGAAGCTCTATCAGCAGTACCTCGCTGAAAAGTCGGCACCGAGGCCGGTCTAAAGCGAGCCCACACCAAACACGGAAGGAGTTAACAAACAATGGCTTACGAAGTCGGAACGCAATTCGTATCGGTGCCTGCGAGCGGTGACCTCTCGACGAAGCAGTTCTATTTCGGTGCGATCAACGCGAGCGGGCAGGTGGCCGTCGTTGGCGCGGGCTTGGCCGCGGACGGCGTGATCGCGGACAAACCGGCGGCGCAAGGACGCCCCTGCGCTTTTCAGACCATGCCGGGACAAATCGTACGCGTGCTGGTGGGCGCGGTGGCGGTCGCTAACGGCGCACTGCTGGAGGCCGACGCCAACGGGCTGGCGAAGACCCAAGCGGCCGGCAAGATCGTCGCGAGGGCGCTCGCGGCGGGCAACGCAAACGACATCATCCCGGCCTTGCTGATCCTCCAGCGGTAGCGGGTGATCCCATTCGAAAGGAGAAATGAAACAACATGTTTACCCCGACTCCCGGTGATGTTCACGTCAATACACCGCTGACGCAGATCAGCATCGCGTACCTGCAAGCGCAGGATCAATTCGTGGCTGCGCAGGTTTGCCCGGTCATTCCTGTCGAGAAGCAGAGCGACCGCTACTACGTCTACAATCGCGGCGATTTTTTCCGCGACCAGATGCAGAAGCGCGCGCCTGGCACTCCGGCCGCAAGCTCCGGCTACCGGCTCGACAACACGCCGACCTATTTCGCCGACGTGTGGGCCGAGAACAAGCCGATTCCCGACCAGTTGCGCGGCAACGCAGATGCGGTCCTCAACATCGACCGCGACGCTACCGAATTCCTGACGCAGCAGGCGCTCATCCGGCGCGAGAAGATCTTCGCCGCCAACCTGTTTTCCGCTGGCAAATGGGGCACCGACCTCACCGGTGTCGCCGCCGGTCCCGCCGCCGGCCAGTTCCTGCAATGGAACGATCCGGCTTCGAACCCCATCGAAGATGTCCGCGGCGGTAAGCTCGCCATCAAGCAGGCCACCGGATACCCGGCCAACACGCTCGTTATCTCGGAGCCAGTGTGGTTGAAGCTCGTCGATCATCCCGACCTGGTCGACCGCGTGAAGTACGGCCAGACCAATGGCGGGCCGGCCAGAATCACCCGCGAGGCGCTCGCCGCCATCCTCGAATTGGATCGCATCCTCGTGATGGGCGCCATCGAGAACACGGCGGCTGAAGGCCAGAACGCTGCTCACTCGTTCATCGGCGGCAAGAACGTGCTGCTGTGCAACGTGGCTCCCAGTCCCGGTCTGCTCACCCCTTCGGCTGCGTACACGTTCGCTTGGACAGGCTATCTGGGCGCGGGCAACGAAGGCAACCGCGTGAAGCGGTACCGCTGGGAGATCATTTCGTCCGACATCGTCGAGATTGAGTTGGCGATGGACGTCAAACTGATTGCCTCGGAGTTGGGCTACTTCTTCTCCGGCGCAATCGCGTAGAACGGGAGGCACCAATGGCTTACCATGCTCTGCCGAGGTTCGACCCTTCGGCGCAATTCATCGTTACCGCTCGTCTGCCGGTCTTTAATGGGATCCGGATGATGCCGGGAGAGGTGATGCCGCCTCTTCCGGACGATCCGGGCCCGCGCCGGTTGTACTCGCGGCAACTGCGGCAGTTGTTCGATCTGCGGAGGATCACGATGGTCGAACTTCCCGCGAATCCCCAAACCAAATCTCGGAAGGAGAAGCCCCATGGGCGCGCAAAAAGTTAAAGGCAAATTCATGTCGGCCGGAGTGATCCAGATGGGGTCGGAAATCCGGTCGATTGAAAGTAAG
>CAVSMH010000013.1:0-86863 GCA_963728965.1 Bryobacterales bacterium | reverse complement strand
TGTCACGTCGGAGGTCGCGGGTTCGAGCCCCGTCGTCCCCGCCATTCCTTCCAACAGTTTAGAGATATGTCGAGGTCAGTGTTTTCGGCGTATCTTCGCCACTGCTACAGTAGCTGCTACAGTTTTCGCGGAAACACATTGATGCATCTCGACTTATGTGGCGGGCGAGGTTAGGACCTAGGGGCGGTTAAGGTTTATCGGTCTGTTAGCGCGATAGCTGCGGGAGCACCCCGCCGGAACGGACCAAGACCCGCCGCATGAGGCCATCGAATCGCGGGTCATCGCGCAGAGAGGCGAAGAAATCCGGCCGGACGAAATCGCGATTGTAAGGCATCCAGCTAAAGCGCGAACGGTAAGCCGCATCGAGCCAGCGAAAGGCCTCGTCCTTTTCTCCAAGGGCGGCGTAGATCACCGCCAAGCCCCACTCATCCATCGGCCCAGGATCCTTCTGCATGTCCAGCGCGATCAACCTCGCCTGGTCTTTGTTGCCAGCGAGCGCAGAGGTACGGCCCAACGGCCATTTCCACGCGCGGTCCGCGAGGGCGGCCTTTTGGTGTGACGCGAGGGCCTCCGGGTACATCTGCTTCTCCGCAACGATCCATCCCATCACGGCCAAGGCCTGGGCGAATTGAGGATTCAGTTCAAGTGACTTACGTACTTCGGCCATCGCCGCATCAAGGCGCCCGACATTTAGAAGCTGCCACGCGAAATCCGCGGGAAACAGCGGCGCAAGCGGCTCAAGTTCTTCAGCCCGCTTCATTTCCGCCAACCCTTCCCCGTAACGACCCATCAGATGCAAATACCAGGAGTAGTGCCGGCGGGCCTCGGCGAAATTGGGGTTGATATCCAGAGCTCGCCGCAGGTCCCGCTCGCCGCTCGCCAGGTCCCAGGCGGAGTAGAGCTCTTCCATTCCTAATGCCGCGTAGGCCTCAGCGAGTGGTCCGCCCAATTCGAGAGACCTGAGCGCTGCGGCCTTGGCTCGCAAGAACGCGTCTGGGAACCGGTCGTGACCCATGATGCTGTAGCCAAGCGCCAGGCCGGCATAAGCAAACGGATCGGAGGGATTCTTGTCGACTGCCTGCTGGAGGTAGGCCATACCTTGTTGGAAACCTTCCGGAGTGAACTTGTTGATGTTGTACATGCCCTTGAGATAGGCCACGTAAGCCTCCGGCTTGACGCTGGGTTTAGCAGCTAAGCGCGCCTTTCCCGCTGGAGTCACAGCGAACTTGACTGCGTTTGCGATCGCATCAGCCACTTTGGCCTGCAAGCGGAGCACATCCTCGAAGTCACTCTCGTACGTCTTACTCCACAGGTGAGTGTCTGTGGATGCGCGGATCAGCTGCGCAACAATCCGCACTCGTGTGCCGGAGCGCGAAACCGAACCCTCGACCACCGCGTCCACTTTCAGTTCATCGGCAATCGCCCGCACCGGTTTTCGGCTTCCTTTGAAAGTCATCGCAGAGGTGCGCGAAGTCACCCGCAGACCACCAAGTTCGGCCAGATCCGACGTCAGAGCGTCGGTCATGCCGTCGGCGAAGTACTCTTGACCGACATCGCCCGACAGGTTCACAAGGGGCAACACGGCGATAGACCGGATGGGTTCTTCCCGCCAAGCAGCAGCAAATTTCCAGGCAGTGGCCAAGGCCAAAATCACCGCGACGACAATCGCAGCGGCCGTCCAGCGCCAACGGTTTCGGACGCGTCCCCTTTCCGGCTCGATTGGCAACTTCAGAGGCTCGAGCGCGGACCTCAACTCCGTAGCGGTTTGAAACCGATTGGCCGGATCTTCCTCCAGGCATCGCGCGATGAGCTTCCGTAGCTCTTGAGGCACATTAGCCGTTGTCTGTTCAGTGTCGCTTCGCCCCAGCACACGGCGGCCAGTAATCATTTCCAGCAGGACCATGCCCAGTGAGAAGATGTCGGAGCGGCTGTCCAGAGCCTCGCCTCGGACCTGTTCCGGCGACATATACGATGGCGTTCCGGCCTGTACCGCACCCGTTTCACCCGCCAACACGGCAATCCCGAAATCCATGAGCTTGATCTGGCCGCTTCCGGTCAGGAAGAGGTTGGCGGGTTTCAGGTCGCGGTGGATGATTCCTCTTGCGTGGGCGGCCTCCAGCGCGTTGCACGCCTGGACGGCGAAATCAATCGCTTGGCCGGGTGGCAGGGGCCCTGCTTCGATCACACGACTCAGCGGGCGGCCTTGCAGATATTCCATTACGATGCAGGGCCGTCCCTCATGCGTCTCGATCCCATGCAAGGTACAAATATTCGGATGGTTGAGGGCGGCTGTAGTGCGCGCTTCCAGGCGCAGTTGTTCGAGTGCGGGCGGATGGCCGGCCAATTCCTCGGGCAAGAACTTCAGGGCGACTATGCGGCCAAGTCTCAGGTCCTCTGCGCGGTATACGACGCCCATCGCGCCTCGGCCAGCCTCCTCCAGCAGACGATACCGCACGGCGGAAGCGTCAGACCCCACCCGCAGTACAGGGACGACAAACACATATCCCCGGCGGGGAAGCGTTTCAATAAACCGGGGCGTCGTGGCCGAGTCACCGAGTGCGTCGCGGAGTCGTTTCATCGCCGAGTTCATGCTGTGTTCGAACTCGACGATGGTGCCGTTGGGCCACAACCGTTCGCGGATGGCCTCCCGGGTGATGATCTCACCGGGTCGCTCGGTCAACATCCTCAGGATCTCGAAGGACTGATCCGGCAGTCTCAGTCGGATGCCGTGCCTGCGGAGTACGCGCTCCCCAGTGTCCATCTCGAAAGGCCCGAAAGTCGCCCCGCTTAGCATGGCCATTTTCTGAATCAAGCATACAACAAAGTGATTAGGAGATGAATATCCTGGATATTCAAGGGGTTGGCGTGTGATGTCAATATAACACCGAGTGCATCGAACCGCCGGGAGGATCCTGCTATTGGTTGAGTCGGATGGCCGGACAGAACGTCCGGTCAGGAAGTCCCTCAAGGAGGTTACGGCAATGCAAAACTCGAGACTACTAGGTTCTCCTCTGTCGGCCGTCCTAGCCGTCGGAGTACTATTGGGATCCGCTAGTGAGGCGCGCGGGCAAAGCAGTTGTGTGGCACTCTCGGCAGTGAACCATGCGACCGCTCCGGTCGATATCTGGCTTGGTGAAGGGTGGTGGGCCTTCGGGAACGCCGCGCCCATTCACGCCAAGGAAACCACCGGCAGCACGGTTTATGAGAAGTCGGATGGTGACGTTTGGTACGGGACCGAGAAGACTACGGTTGACTTCGGAAGCGGCAACACTTTCCAACTTACTACTCGCTGGCTCGCGCATCACAACTCAACGGGTATCGGGGAAGTGACCGAAACCGGGACGATCGGAAATGGTACCGGTAAGTTCGCCAACATCATTGGCGTTTTTTATGCTCCCGGCACATTCGGTTTTATGTGGGGCGATCAGGTCAATTTCCTCTGGCTTGGCTCACGCCAAGGAACCATCTGTGGCCTGGATTCCTCGATGACGGTAGCCACACAAGAGAAGGATGCGCCGTTTCAGGTGCAACCCCAGGCGATTCGGCGTGTGCGGTAGGTCCTGTGATGCAAAGGTCGGGTGACCGACTTATGGAAACGCCGTCAGTAGGCTGACGACCCGCTGGCGGCGTCATCCCTGAATACTAAAATGGCAGTTCGGCTCGCGAACTGTGCTGGCCAGGTAGCGCGAAAGCCGCCCACTCGCAGATCCAGTCAAAAAGCAGACCTGAGCGATTCGTCGACATTGCGAACTGTAGCAATCACTTTAGCAGCCTGAAAACCGCAGTTCGGCGCCATGCCTAAACTTTGAAACGGCGGCGGATCCGCGACGATGCGCGATCCAGCCTTCGGCCGGCCCCCCGGCGGTCCGGGACAGACGGCCGGCGGCCCTCTGTCCCTTTCCGGCTACACGCACGCGATGACGTCGATTTCCACCAGCGAATTGCCGGGAATTCCTCCCGCGGCGGCGATAGTGGTGCGTACCGGCGGCTCGGGACCGAAGCTGCCCTGGAAAACTTCGTTCATGGCCGCGTAATCCTTGAGGTCGTTCAGGTACACGTTGCACTTCAGCACCTTGTCCATGGAGGAGCCCACGCTCTCCAGCTGCGCTTTGATGGAGTCGAGAACGTGGCGCGTGTGGACCTTGATATCGCCTTCCTGGTGATAGCCTACCCCGGAGATGAAGATCAGGTTCCCATAGGCCACCGTGCCGCTGAACAGCGGCGGCTTCTCGGGTTTCCGTCCGTTGCGATAGATCACGCGCTTGGCGGGCTTGTCCTGTGCCTTGGCGCTTTTCGCTGCCACGCCGGCAGCCGCCGCCGCCATGCCGCGAGCAATAAACTTCCGTCGATCCGTATTTGCCATAGATGCACTCCGGCTGCGATTATAACGCGTGAAAAAATCCCGCCGCGAGGGGTTCTCCCGGGGTGTTTTCTCCGCTGGCCCGGTTGCTGTATAGTAGACACAATCCACAAGGGGGGTTTCTACATGAAAAAGCGCCTTTTCGTCTTTACGTTTTTTGTCTCCGGCCTCTACGCCCAGCTCGCCACTACCACGTCCCTGGTGGGAACCGTCACCGATACCAGCGGCAAGGTCGTTCCCAATACCAAGGTCACCGCCATCGAGACGGGCACGCTCGACACCTACACCGGCCTCACCAACGACCAGGGCTATTACAGCTTCGACTTCGTGCGCGTGGGCACCTACCGCATCACGGCCGAGCGGCCCGGCTTCCAGAAAGTCACCAAGACGGGCATCCCGGTGAACGTCAACCAGACGGTGCGCACCGATATCACGCTGGCGGTCGGCGCGGTGTCGCAATCAGTCACCGTCGAGGCGGCGGTGATGGCCATCAAGACCGACGATGCGTCCGTCTCGGAAGTGATCTCTTCGCGCAGCGTGGCCGAGTTGCCGTTGAACGGACGCGACCCGATGCAACTGGCGCGGACCACGCCCGGCGTCATCAACGGCATGAAGGCCACCAACGGCGTGCCTCCCGGAGAGGGCTTTATCGGAGCCGGCACGCGCGAAATCCAGAACAGTCTCTCGCTCGACGGCATCAGCATCCTCAACAACCTGATCACCACCACGCCCACCCGGCCCATGGTGGAAGCGGTGCAGGAAGTGGAGGTGCAGACCGGGACCTATTCGGCGCAGTACGGCGCGTACCTGGGCGTTCACATCAACATGATCACCAAGAGCGGCACCAACACGGTGCACGGCAGCGCGGTGGAGTTCGTGCGCAACCAGGTGTTCGATGCGCGCAACTTCTTCCTGCTGCCGACCGCGGCCAATCCGACCGGCGCCAAGCCGCCCCTGCGCCAGAACCAGTTCGGCTTCGAACTCGACGGCCCGGTGGTGCTTCCCAAGCTCTACAACGGCCGCGACAAGACCTTCTTCATGGGGTCGTACGAAGGGCTGCGGCAGTTGAGCCGGAACGCGTCGCTTTCAACGGTGATGCCGCCGGCATTCTTCCGCGGCGATTTCTCGTCCTCGTCCACCATCGTGAAGGATCCGCTCAACGGCAACGCTCCGTTCCCCGGCAACATGGTTCCCGCCGCGCGCATTTCGCCGGTGGCGGCGAAGCTCGCCCAGTATTACGTGACCCCCAACCTGCCGGGCCTGGCCACCAATTACTCCACCACGGTTCCGAACCGGAATTACACCGATCAGACGGTGGACCGCATCGACCAGAACCTGGGCGACAAGGTCCGGCTGTACTTCCGGTATCAGTATCAGACTACGAGCATCTTCGCCGGCTCTTCCATTCCGACGAATTCCAGCACCACCCCGGTGGACATGACCAACTACACCATCGGGTACACCCACACCCTCACGCCGACGCTGGTGAACGACCTGCGGTTCGGCCGGCAGCACTTCTCCACTTCGACGCTCACGTATTTTTACGTGAACCAGCTGGCCACGGCGGGAACCGATCTCGGCATCCCCGGCTTCAACGGCGACTCGACCTTCGATAACCCCGGCATTCCGGACTTCAACGTCAGCGGCTTTTCGGGCTGGGGCAACGCGGGCGCCAACTGGTTTCAGGACGATACCACGTGGCAGGGCACCGAACAGATTAGCTGGTCCCACGGAACCCACAACATCATGGCCGGCGCCGAGTTCCGCAAGCTGATTACGGGCCGGGCCGCCATCAACAGCCCGCGCGGGACCTTCACCTTCAACGGACAGCTCACCGGGTATGCCCCGGGCGATTTCGTGCTGGGGCTGCCGCAGTCGCTCACCACGCCGGGCCCGGAGGTCAACAACTCTGTGGCCGAGTGGCGCGACGGCTTTTTCATCCTCGATAAGTGGCAGGCCTCGCGTAAGCTCACCTTGAACTACGGGCTGCGCTATGAGTTGCCGACGGTGGCTTACACGGTGAACGGCAACGCCAGCGAGTTGAATGCGGACCAGACGGCGCTGGTGCCGGCGAATCCGCCGCAGCCGGGGTTCCACTTCTACAACCCCAACCACAAGAACTTCGCGCCGCGGATCGGCGTGGCGTACCGCTTCACCGACAAACTGGTGTTCCGCGGCGGCTATGGCATCTATTACAATCCAAACCAAACCAACAGCTTCACGTTCTTGAGCACCAATCCGCCGTTCAGCCCGGTGTACACCTGCACGTGGTCTTCGGGATTGACCCCGCTGACTCTCGGCGACCCGCTGGGAGTGCCTTCGGCGTGCCCGCCTCGCGGCATTCCGAACATCACCACCGATAACTGGTATTTTCCGACCGCCTACATGAACCAGTGGAGCGCCGATGTGGAGCGGCAACTGTGGTCGGGCGGAGGCCTGTCGCTGCAATACCTGGGCTCGCACATGCTGCACCTCGACCGCAGCTACTACAACAACACGCCGCTGCTGCCCGGTCCGGGCCCGGTGAATTCGCGCCGGCCGAACCCGCTGTGGGGCGTGATCCGCACCATCCAGAACGACGAGATTGCCAACTATCACGGGCTGAGCGTGGTGTTCCGGGAACGGATGAGACACGGCCTGCAAATGCTGGCCAGCTACACCTGGTCGCATACCCTCGACGCTTCCACCGATTCCAACGGCGGCGGCACGCCGATGAACCCCTACAACTGGCGGCAGGACTACGGCAACTCCAACTGGGACATCCGCCATCGCTTCGTGATGAGCTTCGTATACGACATCCCGTTCTTCCGCGTTTCGAATCCGCTGTTGAACGGCGCGTTCGCGCACTGGCAGGCGAACGGGATCGCTACCCTGCAAACCGGCTTTCCGTACAACATTTCGACTTCCGTGGACAGCGCCAACGTCGCTTCGAGCGGCACCAACCGGCCCAACCTGGTGGGCACGCCCACCGCGGACTGCGGCCACGATCACCTGGTGGGCTGCATTTCGACGGCGGCCTTCGCGCTGGTGCCGCCAGGCACGTACGCCTTCGGAAACGCGGGACGCAACCTGCTGCACGGCCCAGGTTCGGAGGTGCTGGACATCTCGTTCTTCAAGAATTTTCCGATTCGGGAACGGTTGAAGTTCCAGTTCCGCTTCGAGATGTTCAGCGCGCTGAACCATCCCGATTTCGCCAACCCGGCCGGCAATTTCAGCACGCAGAACACGTTCGGCAACATCACCAGCGCGTCGGGGAATCGCAACGTGCAGTTCGGCGGGAAACTGCAGTTTTGAGCGCGGCGAGGCGCGTCAGGACAACCTCCGCGCCCCGTAACCGGCGTCAGGCGCGCGGAAACTGCGATTCGCGCGGCGGCTGATACTTCACGTTCAGGTGCGGCGTCTCGAGCCGCTTGTGCGCTTCGATTTTGGACGTCAGGCAGCTCTCGAGCATGCCGCTCACCAGCAGCGTCCGCTCCACCGGATAGGGCGCGACGCCGGTGGCGAACATCTGCTCGGCCTTGTGCATCAGGCAGGCGGAGTAGGTGACGTTGGGGTCGGGGGTCAGCAGGAACTGCGTGGACCAGACCTGGCCGCCCTTCAGCCGCGCGGCGAAGTTGAAATCCTTGATGGCGCCATCGAGCATCAACATCGTCGCCTTGAGGCCGTCGGCATACTCGATCACGTAGGCGGCCGGGTTCTTCACCAGCTTCTGCAACTCGCCCGAGCCCACCAGGTCCTGCGTGCGGCCATCGGTCACGGTCAGCCCGAGCGGCGTATCGCTGCGGGACAGCGCCGCGACGAGCAGGTCTTTCGGGTACCCGGCCTTCCACGCCGCTTCGCCTTCGAGCAGTTGTACGGCTTTGACGCCGCTCTCGCCGCCGCGGCGGCGCTCCACCATGCAGGCCAGGCCTTCAAGCGCGTGGAAGTCCATGGCGTCGGACCCGCCCTCGCCCACCATGACCGCGGATTCGATCTCGCAGCCCAGCGGCAGGTCGATGGCCGGCAGCCGCCAGGTGACCGGGATGGACGACCCGGCCAGCATCGGGAAGCGCAGCCGCCGCGATGCTTCCACCATGGCCTTGGCCTTTTCGAAGCTGTAGGAAAGATGCTTGTCGTTGTAGACCGGGACGGAGCGGCCGTCCTGCTCGAAGACTTTGACGCACTGCTCGAAGAACTCGTAGCGCGGATAGAGGATCTGGCCCTTTTCATTGCGCGGATAGTTGCCGTGCTCGGCGATGATCAGCACCGCGTCCACGGCCAGTTGCTTGCCTCCGCAGCGCAGGGCCTCGGCGATGGTGGCATAGATCGGGAAGCCGAATTCGCGGGCACGTTCGCCGCTCAGGTCGCCCTCGGGCTTCTGGTCCACGTAGAGCGAGACCACCCGCATGTCGGGCTTGTGCCAGGCGCCGCCCAAGGGGTAGCCCACCAGAAAACGATCCCCCATGTGCTGGGCGTGGGATTGCAGGCGGTAGACGGTGGCGATGACGGCCAGCCGCTTGGGCCCGCTCTGCGGGGCGGCGGCAGCGGCCGCCGCGGCCGTGGTTTGCAGAAAAGTGCGCCGGGTGAGCATGGTCAGGTTCTCCAGAAGGTGGACTCTTTGGTGGGTTGATAGCGGATGGCGAGTTGCGGCGTCTCCACCCGCACCTGGCCGCGAAACAGGCTGTCCACGCCGAACGCCGTGAGGCCGGTGGTGAGCAGCGTCCGCTCCACCGGGTAGCCGGATTTGCCGGTCAGGAACATCTGCTCCATGTGGTTCACCAGCGGGCTGAAGAAGTTGGCCAGGGTGGTGCGCCCGTCGGGCATGGGCAGGTACATCTGCGTGGACCACGGCTCGCGCGCGCCGTTCACGTAGGCCGCGAAGTTGAAGTCGCGCACCAGGCCGCCCATCAGCAGCATGGTGCCCTTCACGCCATCGGCGTGCTCATACCGGTAGGCGACCGGGTTGCGGACCAGGCGGCGCATATCGTCGGTCGAGGGAAAAACGTTGGTGAAGTTGGGCCGCGCGGGGGTCAGCGTGTGGCTGCGGCACAGGGCCGATTCCATCAGCGCGCGCGGCCAGACGCCCTCGCGGAGGGCCTCCCAGAACTTGTCGCCGCGATAGGCCTGAATCCACTTCACCCCCGTCTCGCCGCCGCGCCGCCGCTCCACCATGCACTGGATCGTCTCCAGGCCGTGGAAATCGTAGCTGTCCACACCGCCGTAGCACACACACAGCGCCTCGCTGATGCGCGCTCCGGCGGGCATTTCGACCGAGGGCGTGCGCCAGGTGACGGGCAGGCTGGAACCGGCCATGAACGGGAACTCGAGCTGGCGCGCGGTGTCGTACATTTCCCGGGCCCATTCCCAGTTCCAGGAAAGGTGCTTGTCGCTGAAGACGGGCACGCTGCGGCCGCTCGAGCGGAACACGCCGACGATCTGTTTGAAGAACTCGTAGCGCGGATACTCGGTCTGCCCCTTTTCGTTGCGCGGGTACCTGCCGTGCTCGCCCACCAGCACCACGCCATCCACGGCGAGTTTGCTGCCGCCCAGGGTGAGAGCTTCGGGGATGGACGCACAGAGCTTCATGGTGGGATGGCGCGAGGCGCGCTCGCGGCTGAGATCGGTGGAACCCACCTGGTCCACGTAAAGCGAGACCAGGTCCATCGGAGGATAATGGTGGGTGCCGTTCCAGCCGTACCCGTCGAGGAAGCGATCCACGATGTGCTGCGCGTGCGAGTACTTGAAATAAGTGGTCACTACAGCGGCAATTTTTGGACGAGTTGGTTGATCCATGACTAAGAGTCCAGGTACTCAAGATTATAAGACGTTCGCGTGCGTTTTGCTTTGGCTCGCCGCGGCTTCGGGCCTGTTCGCCCAGCCGGCGGTATCGCCGGAGGCGCAGTCGCTCCACAAACGGTCGCTGGTTTTCGACGGCCACATTCACGCCGTGGACCGCGAATTCTATCACGGCGGCGATATCGGCCAGCGAAAATCCGACGGGCAGTTCGACCTGCCGCGGGCCATCGAGGGCGGGCTGGGCGCGCTGTTCTTTTCCGTGTTCGTCACCGAAGACTATTATCCGGCGCGCATGGAGACCCGCCAGGCGCTGCGCATGTTCGATTGCGCGGTGGAGCAGATCCAGCGCAACGGCAAGCTCATCGAAATGGCGCGCAACGCGTCCGACCTCGAACGGATCCGGCGCAGCGGAAAGATCGCCGCGGTGCTCGATATCGAAGGCAGCTTCGATCTCGACGGCGATCCGGGGATTCTGCGCGAGATGTACCGCCTGGGGCTGCGCTCGGTGCAGCTTTCGGCGCACAACTGGACCAGCAACTACGCCGACTCCTGCTGCTCGCCGGCGAAGTGGCACGGATTGAACGATCGCGGGCGCGCGGTGATCCGTGAGATGAACCGCCTGGGCATGGTGGTGAACGTGTCGCACGCCTCCGACGAAGCCATCTCGCAGGCCATCGACATCAGCACCGACCCGGTGATCGCCACGCACCACGGCTTGCGTTCGGTGGTGGACATTCCGCGCAACATGCCGGACTGGCTGATGAAGAAGCTGGCGGCCAAGGGCGGCCTGTTCGGTTTCCAGATCGGCAACGAGTTTCACAATCGCAAAGCGTTCGACTGGCGGACCGCCCATGCCGGCAAGCCGTTTTGGGACACCACGGCGATTGTCGAGCGCGGCACCAAACTGAGCATTTTCGAACTGGACCGCATCGTGGCGCCGCAGTTCCCGATGGTGCCCGCCGATATTCCGGACGACCTCCGCATGACGGTGGACGATTGGGTGGGGGTGGTGGACCGCGCCATTCAGATGATCGGCGAAGACCACGTATCGCTGGGCAGCGATTTCGATGGGGGGCCTCCCCTGCCCCGCGGCATGCGCGATGTGCGCGATCTGGCGATGATCACGGATGCCATGCTGCGCCGGGGATATGCGGAGGCGCGGATTCAGAAATTCCTGGGGGGAAATTTATTGCGGGTGTTCCGGCAGATCACTGAGAAATGAACGCACTGTGCCCGTTTTGGAGTTAACAAGTACCTGAATTTTCAGCTACTTGCATTTTTCGGGCGGGCACAGTGTGCCTGTTTGGGGGCAGGCCGGGAAGACCTGCCCCGTTTGATTTAGAAGTAGAACTTCGCGGCCAGTTCGACGTTCCGCTCGCCTTGCGAGCCGCGGATTTGACCGAACAGCGACGAAGTGATGGTCTGCGAAGCCGGGCTGCTGAAGATCGGGGTATTGGTCAGGTTGAAGGACTCCGCCCGGATCTCGAACCAGCGCCTCTCGGCCATGTGGAACTGCTTACTGAGCGACAGGTCGAAGCGCTTCATCCCGGGACCGCGGACGATGCCGACACCGGCGTTGCCGAACGTGCCGGCAGCGGGGATGGCGTAGGCCGACGGATCGAGGAACAACGCGCCGGGCCCGATGATGTGTGGGTCGTGGGGCGTGCCGATGACGTTCGCGCGGAAACTGCGCGCGATCGTGCCGGAACGGTCCGAGCCGTCCTTAATGGTCAGCGGGAAACCCGTGTGGGCGGTAAAGATGCCGCCGAACTGCCAGCCGCCCGCGACCGCGTCAACAACCCGGTTCCAGTTGGCACCGAACTTCTTGCCGCGGCCAAGCGGCGCCTGGTACACAAACGACGCCACCAGGCTGTGCTTGTTGTCGAAGTACGTGGGGCCCCATTCGGACCTCTGGTCATAGAGGTTCTGCCAGTATGCCGACTGGCTGCCGGCCTGGCCGCCTTCACCGTAATAGCCGATGGAATCGGACATGCCCTTCGCCCAGGTGTATGCCACCTGGTATTCCAGCCCCATGCTGAAGCGCTTGCGGACCGTGGTCTGCCAGGCATGGTATTGCTGATTGGCCAGCGAAGCCGTGCCGGAGATCTGGGTGATCTTGCTGGTGAGGCCCGGATTGCCGGAGAGGAACGGACTTGGCACCACCTTACCATTGATGATCTGCTTCTGGAAGAAGGGCATCGCCACCACGAGGTGCGTGCCGTGCTGGCCGACGTACCCCGTCGTCAGCACATTCTGGCCCGGCAATTGGTACTCGAGGGTGAAGTTCCACTGCTGTACGTTGGAGGGCCGGACGTTGGGATCCCACAGGCGGATGTTGGCGCCGGTATAGGGATCCTTGGGATTGAGCCCGGAGAGCCCCTGGTCGAGGGTGGTCTTCGGGAGGGTGTCGGCCGGCGTGTTGTACAGCGCCTGGAATTCCGAGTTGAGCGGCGGGTTCAAGGGAAGGCGCAGGTTGGTGCCGGTTCCTTCCATAAACGAGGAGATGGTGTACGCTCCGCGGAGCACCATCTTCCGGCTCCAAATATTCGGCGTATAGGCAAAGCCGATGCGAGGTTGAAAGTCCTTCTTGTACGGGTTGTACAGCGCCCGGCTGTTGCCGTTCTGGCCGGCGAGTTCGAGTTCGCCGCTGTACATGCCGAAGTTGGCCTGGCGATCCTTCACCTCGACCAGCGGCGTGTGGTACTCCCAACGCAGGCCCAGGTTCAGCGTGAGGCTGTCGGTGATCCGCCAGTCGTCCTGGAAGTAGAAGCCGTAGATGGTCTTGCGATGCCCCCAGGTTCCGGTGCTGAGGCCTTTGCCCAAATCCGTCGGCAGGCCCAATACGAAGTCGGCCTCGCCCACGAACTTGCCCGTCGGGTTGACGGCGTCGGCGGCGGTAAACCGGCCGCCGAAATTGATGTAACCGCTGCGGCCGTTGTTGCCGGCGTAAAACACGTTCATCTGCTGGCGCAGAATGTTGCCGCCCATCTTCATCATGTGACGCCCGCGGATGACGGTGACGTTGTCGGCATAATGATACGTGGTGGTGGCGAACAACTGCTGGGTGCCGATGTTGGCATTGCCCAGACCGCCGATGAAGGCAAAGCCTTGAAGCGATAGCAGGCCCTGGCCCGCGTTCTGAATGCCCAGTTTGCTGGCGACATCGCCCAATCCCTTGTCCTCGCCGCCGTTGTCCAGCATGAGGTTGTTCACGCCGACACGGGCTTCATTCACCAGCGAAGGGCTGATGGTGCGGGTCCAGTTGATGACGCCGTTCTGGAACGGAGCGATGTTGAAGCTGTTGTAGAGGTACGGCGCGGTGTTGACGCCCGGCGTATCCTGACGGCCATTGGAATAACGCGCCGTGAGATCGTCTTTATCCGAGGCCTTGAAGTCCAGCTTGAAATCGCCCTGGTCGGATTTCAGGTAGCTGGAACTGCTGTAGAAATAATTGGTGTCCAATGCGGTCGCCTGAGTGGCGAGCGACGGCAGCGGGTAGAGGCTCTGGTCCGCAAAGAGCTTTTGCACGACCGGATTGAACAGGCTGACGGGGATCTGGTTATTCGGGAACGGCGCCCGGATACCCTGCCCATTCACCGAGTACGGGTTGTAGAGTTGAACGCCGCCACTGACTCCGGAATAGGTGGAGTTCAGCAGATTGGAGAAATCGCCCTGGCGCCAGGCCGCCGGGAACACCCGGGTAGCGGAGACGCTGGGAGGCGTAGCGCGGCGGAGACCCTGATAGTCGGCGAAGAAGAAGAGCTTGTCCTTCTTGATCGGCCCGCCGAAAGTGCCGCCGAACTGGTTCCAGCGGATCGGCGAACGGAAGTTCTGTCCGACGGTCCAGTTCCGTCCCCAGTTGTTGGCATTCAGTTTGTCGTTGCGGAAATATTCGAAGACATTCCCATGGAACTGATTGGTGCCCGACTTGATCACCACGTTGATGATGCCGCCCTGGAAGTTACCGAACTCGGCGGAAGCATTGTTGGTGATCATTTTGAATTCGGCGATGGCATCCAGGTTGGGCTGATAGGACGTCAGGTTGTCCGAAGTCTGGTTGTTATCCACGCCATCCAGCAGGAAGTTGTTGGATTCCTCGCGGTTGCCGTTCACATAAGGACGGCCGCCGCCCGTGGTGCGCTGGCCGCTGTTGAACCCGGATGGGTTCGGCGTGGTGACGCCCGGCGCCAGCAGGGTCAGGGAAATCGGGTTGCGGCTGACCAGTGGAGTGTTAACGATCGTCTCGGAGGAAATCACCGAGCCCACCTGGGTGGTATCGGTTTGCAGCAGCGCGGCTTCTCCGGTAACCGTGACTGTTTCGGTCAGGGCGCCGATCTGCATGCTGATATCGAGCCGGGCGCGCTGATTGACTTCCAGGGTGATATCGCTCTGCACGACTGTCTTGAATCCCTTGGCCTCCACTCGCAGCGAGTAGTGGCCGATCGGAATTCGCGGAAATGCGTAAATGCCGTCTTCATTCGTCGTTGTGGGCCATTCGGTACCGCGGTCCTGATCCTTGGCGGTGACCGTGGCGCCCACGATCGCCGATCCGGAGGGATCGGAAACGCGTCCTGTAATGCCTGCGCTAACCTCTTGCGCGCTGGCGGCCCAGGCGCTCAGACACAAAAGCCCGGCAACCGTTAACCACCGTTTGGTTTTCATATTTCGACTCCCTCAGTGCCTCGTATGTCGTACCCCTGTCGCGTTGCGAAGCGAGGCACATCTTTTGATTGGTGTAATTATATAGCAACAGCGCCAAATATACCAAACCCGGTCCCAAGATCCGAAACGAAAACGGCCCGGTTTGCCGGACGCCGACCGGGTGTTATAGACTCGTCCCCGTGGACAGACGCGCTTTTCTCTATTTGGCCGCGGCCGCGCCCCTGGCCGGTGGCCCTGCGGATGTGCCTTCTTATCGCACGGTTACACCGTATCAGCCGGCCGCGGTACCGGGAATGCCAGGACCGTATCCGGGTGAGGTAGTACGAGTACACGCCGACAAATCGGTTGATGTGCAGTCGGGAGAAGTCAATCGGGACCTGGTCCGGCACATGGTATCGGCGGGAGTCAAGTCGTTGACCGGTGACGCCCGCGACGAAGATGCCTGGGCACGCTTCATCTCCCCGAAGGACGTGGTGGGAATCAAGGTGAACTGCTCGGGCGCGCCGCGCATCTGCTCCACCCCGGAGCTGGTGGGGGCGATCGCCGACCGCCTGGTGGCGGTAGGGGTGGCGCCCGGGAACATCTGGGTTTACGAGCGTTTCGAGAATCAGCTCCGCACCGTTCCGTACAGCAAGTTTCTCCCTGAGGGAGCGCACCTGTTTGCCGCCGAGACCAACCGCGGATCGATCCTGAGCTACGATCCGAAGGTCTACGTGGAGACGGATTTTTTCGGGGAGGAAGACACCCGTTCGAACCTGATCCGGCTGGTCTCGGAGACGCTGACCAAGATCGTGAACGTGCCGGTGATGAAGGAGCACCAGGCGGCGGGCGTCACGGGATGCCTGAAGAACATCGCGTACGGCGATTTCTCCAACGTCGCGCGCTCGCACCGCTCCGAGAAGACCAATACGCTCACCTTCATCGGGACGCTGGCGGCGACCGAGCCGCTGCGCTCGCGCACGGTGCTGAACGTGATGGACGGACTGCACGGGGTGTGGCACGCCGGACCGTTCAGCAACGATCCGCGGTTCCGCTTCTACCCCAAGGAGCTGATGATCGGAACCGATCCGGTGGCCATGGACCACAAGCTGATCGACATCATCGAGACCAAGCGAAAGGCCGAGGGCGCAGTCACCATCTGGGACCGCTCGCGCGAACATCTGGGCAATAACCGCGATCCGAACAAGAACGCTTACATTCGCGAGCCGGGGCACGTGGAGTATGCCGCGAAGCTGGGGCTGGGCGTATACGACGAGGCGAAGATCCACGTGAAGGCGGTGGAACTCTGATGCTCCTGCTGCTGGCTGCACTGCCCGGGCTGTTCTGGGAGGGCGGAGCCGATACGGCTCCGGCGCTGCGCGAGGCCGGGATTCACCACATTTATGTCGCCGCGGCCCAGGCCGGTTCCTGGAAGGGTGTCGATGGCATTACGGTGGAGGCGGCGGACCCGAAGCAGGCGGTCAGTGTCAAACCGCCGCGCGTCAACTACCGGTTCGAACAGGCTTCGGCATCGCGGGTGCCCTGGATCGATTCGAACGGCTGGCGGTTTCTGCGGCAGCCGCAGGGCCGGTTCTACTACGAAACCAGCGGTCCGCAGGCGGCGCTGGCGGCGGCGGAGGCGTTCGCCTGGGGGGTGAACGCGATGATCAAGACCGACGAGGCCGGACTGAAGCCGCTGGGGGAGATGCTGGGGTTCCTGGGCGGGATCGAAGCGGCGGACCAGCCGGCGGTGGCGGATTTCGGCTATATCGACGACGGCTCCGCGCTATCGGGAGAAGTGATGAACCTGCTGGTCCGCCACAATCTGCTGTTCAAGCTGGTGCGCGCCCCCGACCCCCATCTCAAGATGACGGTGAAGCTGGGCACGAAAGAGTACCCGATGGAAGACGCCCGGAACCCGGGCGCCATGGCGCAGATCGTGCGCGGAAATCTCACCGACGCCCGGCGCTCGCTGCGCATCTACGGCACGGTGGTGGTGGTGGGGCGGCTCACGGCGGAGGGCAACCGGATGCGAGTGCACCTGTTGAACTATGACGGCGGCAGCCGCAATGTCAACGGAATGCGGGTGCGGATCGCGGGACAGTACCCGAAACACCAGGTGGCCGCGGCCGGCAGCCCCGGCGCGGAATTGCTGGACTATTCCGTGCTGCCGGATACGACCGAGTTCACATTGCCCGAGCTGAAGACGTACGCTGTAATTGATGTTTCGCGGTGATTCGACTATGAGATCTTTCCGAATGGCGGCATCATTACTCTTTTCGCTCTCGCTGGCGGGGCAGACCCGCTACGATCTGCTGCTCCAGGGCGGGCATGTCATTGACCCGAAGAACGGCATCAGCGCGGTGCGCGACGTGGCCATCAAGAACGGCACGATCGCGGCCGTCGCCCAACGCCTCAACGCGGCCGACGCGCTGAAGGTGGTCAACGCGGCGGGGTTGTATGTGACGCCCGGGCATCGTGGACATTCACGTCCACGTATTCGCCGGCACCGGCGAGCGCAATTCCTATGCCGGGGACAACAGCGTGTACCCGGACGGCTTCACGTTCCGCGTGGGCGTGACGACGGTGGCCGATGCGGGATGCTCCGGATGGCGCAATTTCGAGGAGTTCAAAGAACACGTCATCGACCGTTCCAAGACCCGCGTATTGGCATTCCTGAACATCGTGGGCGCGGGAATGCGGGGCGGGAAATTCGAGCAGAACCTGGCGGACATGGAGCCTGGCCCGGCGGCGGAAATGGCCAAGAAACACAAGGGACTGATCGTGGGCATCAAGACCGCGCACTACGCCGGGCCGGAATGGACTCCGGTGGAGAATGCGGTGAAGGCCGGCACGGAGGCCGATATTCCGGTGATGGTGGATTTCGGCAACGATCGTCCGGAGCGGCCGATTTCCGAACTGCTGACCAAGAAGCTGCGGCCGGGCGACATCTACACGCACTGTTATTCCGGGCTGCGGCACGAACTGGTGGATGGAGTGGTGAACCCGGGCATGATCGAAGGCCGCAAGCGCGGCGTGATCTTCGACGTGGGACACGGCGGGGGCAGCTTCGCCTGGCGGGTGGCGGTGCCGGCAATCAAGCAGCATTTCCTGCCCGATTCGATCTCGACCGACCTGCACATCGGCAGCATGAACTCGGGCATGAAGGACATGCTGAACGTGATGGACAAGTTCCTGGCGATGGGGCTTTCGCTCGATGAAGTCATCCTGCGCTCCACCTGGAACCCGGCCCGCGAGATCAAGCACGAGGAGCTGGGCAACCTGTCGGTGGGCGCACCCGCCGACGTGACCGTGCTGCGGGTGGAGAGGGGCAATTTCGGCTTCACCGACATGTACGGCGCGCGGATGAACGGCACCGAGAAGCTGATCGCCGAGCTGACGCTGCGCGACGGCAAGGTGGTGTACGACCTGAACGGGATTACGCGCCCCGAGTGGACCACCCTGCCGGCTAACTACACGCAGACCGGCGACCCGGCGTGGGACGCGATCACGCCGGCGAGGCGGAGACCGGCCGCGAGCCGGCGGTAAACAATTCACCATTCCCGTAAGGCGTATCACATTCGGCAGCGCTTGTTTTCGGCTACGCTGTAGGGATGTTTCGCCTCGTGTGCCTCTTCGCCCTGCTGGCGCCATTGCCTCTGGCCGGCCAGCCTCAAATCGCCAACTGTCCCGTCTTTCCATCGCGTAACATCTGGAACACCGCCGTCGATAAGCTGCCCGTTCATCCGTTCTCCTCGCAATGGATCGCCACGGAAGGCGCGGACCGTCCGCTGCACCCGGATTTCGGCTCCGGAGGCGGCATTCCGTTTGTGACGGTGCCCGGCGATCAGTCCAAAGTCCCGATCACCTTCACGGCCGGCGCGGACAACTCGGAACCCGGTCCGTATCCGATTCCGCCCGATGCGCCGATTGAAGTGGGTGATTCTCACGTGCTGGTGCTGCAACTGCAGGAGTGCAAACTGTACGAACTCTACGCCGCCAAGAAAGGCGACGACGGAAACTGGACGGCGGAATCGGGCGCGATTTTCGATTTCCGGTCGAACGCGCTCCGGCCGGATGGATGGACGTCGGCCGATGCGGCGGGCCTGCCGATCCTGCCCGGCCTGGTGCGGTACGAAGAAGTGGCGGCGGGCGCCATCCGCCACGCCATCCGCCTTACCGTGCCGCAGACGCGAAGGGCCTACGTCTGGCCGGCACGGCATTACGCATCGCGACTCGACGGAGACAAGTACCCGCCCATGGGACAGCGGTTCCGGCTGCGCGCGGACTACGACATATCGAGCTTTCATCCCATGGTCCAGGTGGTGCTTCAGGCGCTGAAGACGTATGGGATGATGCTGGCCGACAACGGCTCCTCGTGGTTTATCACAGGCGCGCCGGACCCGCGGTGGGACGACGAGATCATGGGGCAGCTCAAGCGGATCAAGGGATCGGACCTGGAAGCGGTGGACGTGTCGTCGCTCCAGGTGAACCCCAACAGCGGCCTGGCCAACGACCCGAACGCCTCCAACCGGTTCAACGTGGCGTTTTCGGCCACGCCGACGTTCGACGTGTCGCTGGCCGCCACCCTGAGCATGACGTTGACGGACGACGTCACGTCATCCACCGCGATGAACCTGCTGGACGGCCAGAACGTGACATTCCTGATCTGCCAGGACGAGACCGGCGGGCACGCGTTCAGCTGGCCGACGAATGTGCTGGGCGGAATGGACGTGGGCACCGCCGCGCGGTCGTGTTCGGCGCAGACGTTCGTCAGCGACGGAAGCAAGCTGTACGCCACCACGCCGGGCGTGGTGAATATGCCGTAGGAGGACTACCGCGCCGGCGCGCGGACCGTGAGGCCCAATTCACGCAACTGCCGTTCGGGTATGGGCGAAGGCGCGTCGCACATCAGGTCGGCGCCGCGCGCGGTCTTGGGGAACGGAATGACGTCGCGGATGGAGCTCTCACCGGCCATGATCATGACCAGCCGATCGAGGCCGAGCGCGATGCCGCCGTGCGGCGGCGCGCCGTACTCGAGGGCGTCGAGCAGAAATCCGAAGCGGTTGCGCGCCTCTTCCTCGGACATGCCGAGGGCCTGAAACACCTTGGTCTGCACGTCGCGCCGGTGAATACGAATCGAGCCGGAGCCCAGTTCCACGCCATTCAGCACGAGGTCGTAGGATTTGGCGCGGCAGCGCGCGGGATCGGCGGTGAGCTTTTCCAGGTCGTCGTCGTGCACCGAGGTAAAGGGGTGGTGGGCGGCATTCCAGCGGTTGTCTTCCTCGTCCCACTCGAACATGGGAAAGTCGGTTACCCAGAGGAACTCGAATTTCTGCGGGTCGAGCAGCTTGTGACGGTCGTTGAATTTCTGGGCGCAGTGCAGGCGCAACTGGCCGCAGGCCTGGTAGACGGACTCTTCGGGACGGTGTCCCTTCGGCTCGCCAGCCCAGGCGGCGAGCACCAGGAGATCGTTCTCGCAGGCGCCGGCGCGCTGGCGAATGCGGGCCATGGCTTCGGGAAAATCGCGATCGAGACGTTTGGCGTCGTCGTAGACGCGCAATCCGCGCTCCTGGCCGAAGGCTTTCAGCTCGTCGCGTTCCTTGCGGGTGGCCGCGCCGATGTTCGGAATGGTGATGGCCACCAGCGGCAGGCCGGCATGGGCGAGTTCGGGCGCGAGGTCTTCGACCGGATGCATGGGCGGAATCCGGCGGTCGGGCTTATCGATGCCGTAATGCCGCATGGCATCGGCATACGTAAGCCGCGGGAAGGGGGTATCGACGCGGTGGCCGGCCACTTCGCACACCCGCTGGACCAACGGTTCGACGACTTCGAAGACGCGCTCCTGCTGGGGGAAGGACATCTCCAGGTCGATCTGAGTGAACTCCGCCTGGCGGTCGGCACGGAAATCCTCGTCGCGGAAGCAGCGCACGATCTGGAAATACTTGTCGAAGCCGCTGATCATCAGGATCTGCTTGAAGATCTGCGGCGACTGCGGCAGGGCGTAGAACGTTCCCGGATAGACGCGGCTGGGGACGAGGTAGTCGCGCGCGCCTTCGGGTGTGGAGCGGGTCATGAAGGGCGTTTCGATTTCGAGAAATCCCTGCGAGTAAAGGTAGTCGCGGACGGCGAAGGAGATTTTCGACCGCAGGATGATGTTGCGCTGCATGTGGGGGCGGCGCAGGTCCACGTAGCGATACTTGAGGCGCACATCCTCGGCGACGTCCACCTGTTCTTCCATGGGGAAGGGCGGAGTGCGGGATTCGTTGAGGATCCACACGCGCGAGGCGACGACTTCGATTTCGCCGGTGGCGAGATTGGGATTCACGGCGGCCGGACCGCGCGGCGCCACCTTTCCTTCCACGGCGACGACGTACTCGGGGCGCAAGGCTTCGGCGCGCTGATGGACATCCGGCGCGACATCTTCGTGGAAGACGGCCTGGGTGATGCCGTCGCGGTCGCGGAGGTCCACGAAGATCACGCCGCCATGGTCGCGGCGGCGGTGAACCCAGCCCATGAGAACGGCGTTCCGGCCCTCGTCGGCGGCGCGCAGTTGTCCGCAGGTGTGAGTGCGGCGAAGGTCGCCCAGAAAGTCCAGTGCAACGGAGGTTTCCATATTGAATGTTAACCGTTCGATACCGGCCGGAGCCGCGAGGGGATCTCCTCGCGCGGCAGGTCTTCCTGCTGGCCGCTGGCCATGTTTTTCAAGGCGTAACGGCCGGCGCTCATCTCATTGTCACCGATGATGAGGGTAAATCGCGCGCCTAACTTGTTGGCCAGCTCCATGGCGCGCTTGAGTTTGCTTTCGGCGGTCTCCACCGAAAATCCGGCGCGGCGATAGTCGCGGGCCAGCACGCCGGCATAGCGCAGGGCCGGTTCGCCGAGAGCGGCGATGAACAGATCGAGCGGAACGGCGCGGTGGTTTTCTTCGACGCTCATCACCAGGCGGTCCTCGCCGATCGAGAAACCGATGCCCGGCGAGTGCACCTTGGAGCCGAGCGCCTCGGCGAGGCCGTCGTAGCGCCCGCCGCCCAGGACCGAATTCTGCGCACCGAGGGCGCCATGGACCACCTCGAAAGTGGTGCGCATGTAGTAATCCAGGCCGCGCACCAGCCGCGGGCGAATCTCGTAATCGATTGCGCGGTCGGCGAGATGGAGTTTCACCGCGTCCAGGTGCGCGCGGCACGCGGGACACAGGCAATCCACGATCATGGGCAGCTTCTCGATGATCGGCTGGTCGGCTTCCACCTTACAGTCGAGCACGCGCAGCGGGTTGGTTCGGGCGCGCCGCTGGCAATCGCCGCACATCCCCGGGGCCACCGGTTGGAGCGCTTCCCGCAATCGTTCGACGTACTGCGGACGGCAATTGTGGTCGCCCACCGAATTCAACAGGAGCTGAAATTCCTTCAGGCCGGACCGCGCGAGGACCTCGATGACCATCTCGATCACTTCGGCATCCACGGCCGGCGATTCCGATCCGATGGCCTCGGCGCCGATCTGGTAGAACTGGCGGTAGCGGCCTTTCTGGGGACGTTCCCGGCGAAACATGGGCCCGATATAGTAGAGCTTCTGCACGCCCGGGCGCTGATCGAGGCGGTGTTCGATATAGGCGCGGATGACCGAGGCGGTGTTTTCCGGGCGCAAGGTGAGCGAAGTTTCGTCACGGTCGGTGAAGGTGTACATCTCCTTGGTGACGATGTCGGTCTCTTCGCCCACGCCGCGGGCGAACAACTGCGTCTCTTCGAGGATGGGCGTGCGAATCTCGTGGTAGTTGAAGGTGCGGAAGACCTCGCGCGCAGCCGACTCCACCCGATTCCAGGTCTCGGTGGATGGAGGCAGTAAGTCTCTGGTTCCTTTAACGGCTTTGATCAAAGTAATGGGAAACTCCATGCTAGCATAGCCCGGCAGGTTGACTGTTCGCGGCGGAGGGGCCCGGCGGGTTGCCGCGCAGCTTGTATTGCGGGGCTTGCCTGTCGTATAGATATGGATCACGGAGGAAAGCAATGGATGTAGAAATGTTGCGGGACATGGTGCGGCACCAGATCTGGGCGGACGCGGAGCACTGGAAGACGCTGCGTGCCAATGCCGCATTGCTGGAAGATCCGGAAATCCGCCAGAGGCTGAACCACATGGCGACGGCATCGCGGTGGCTGGCCGGGCTGACGCGGGGCGAGACGCCGGATCGCTCCCAAATGAAAGAGGCGGCATCGATCGAGGAGATCGAGACGGCGATGACCCAGGCGCAGGAGGGACTGACCGCCGCGCTGGGGTCGGACCTCGAACAGACGATCGCGCTGCCGCGGGGTCCGAAGGGTCCGTTCGAAGCGCCGGCCGGCGTCCTGTTGCTGCAGATCGTGCTGCACAGCCAGCATCACCGGGCGCAGAACGCGTCGCGGATGCGGGCGTTGGGAACAACGCCGCCGATGACGGACTACGTAGTCTGGTATGCGCTGGGGCGCCCGTGAGTTGTGAGCTTTGTCACGATTCGGCATAGCGGGGCACGGGCGGCCGGCACGATTCACTCAGGGTAAGGTCAGGATACACCGACTTTCCCACGATCTACTCCGCAAGCAAGGCCGGACCGGCTGATCGGGACAGGAGTGCCGGACCCTAAAAAGAGAGGGTGCTGTCCCAGTCTTACCGGTAGACCAGGGAAATTCTTCCATATGGCGCCGGGAAGCGGAATTCCGGCGTGCTTCAACATGCTGCAAACACGCGTCTGGAACTTGCCGTGCAGAGTCCGATCGGACACCGCGCCCACTTCGATCGAATTTCGGACCTGTTGAAAGGACGAGAAATATGCGAAGACTCCTTACCTTGTTTGCTTGCGTCGCGGTTTTCGCCGCGTTGGCTTTAGCCGAAGATTACAGCGGAAGGCTGATAGACGCCTCCTGCTACAACCAACACAAGAGTGCTGCGACCTGCGATCCCACAGCCTCCACGAGCAGCTTCGGCATCCTGGTTTCCGGCAAAGTCATGAAGTTCGACAGCGCCGGCAATGAGAAGGCAGCCGCGGCCCTGAAGAGCCGGGCCGACCGTTCCGCCAATCCAAACAGTCCCGCCAGTGCGGAGGTCACGGCGAAAGTGACCGGCACGATGGAAGGTGACGACACCATCAAAGTCGAAAGTATCGACCTACAGTAAGAAGAACGCTCAACCGGCAGGTGGAACGGCTTCCGCCTGCCGGCCTGCCGCTTCCGGCAATCGAAAATTTCCCGCGACCTCGCGGAAGGACGCGAGATTTTGCGCCACCCAGCGCTCGTCGCGATCCAACTCGCGGGCTGCCAGGGCGGCCACCCGCGGCGCCATCTCGAGCGCCGCTTGCGCGTTGAGAAACAACGCCCGTGTGCGCCGTGCGAGAACGTCTTCGACGGTCCGCGCCATCTCCTCGCGCATGGCCCAGACGACTTCCGCCACGGTGTAGGGCAGCGATGGATGCAACTGTTCGCCGCGGCCGATCGCTCGAATGCCGTCCGCATCCGACCCATAGACGCGCAGATTGCCGAGCGACGCAGGCGCGGCGTAGTAGCCGTGGATCTTGAGGTCGTAGGTGACGCAGGGTTTCTCGGCGAGACGCGCCAGCGTGGCGGCCTGGTTGACGCAATCTTCCGCCATGCGCCGGTAGGTGGTCCATTTGCCGCCGCATACCGTGACCAGTCCCGACTCCTCGATACGGATGGTGTGGTCGCGCGAGAGCGCCGCCGTGTTGCCCGCGCCCCCCGCGCGAACCAGGGGCCGGACCCCGGCAAAGACGCTCAGCACGTCGGATCGCGAGGGCGTGCGCGAAAGGTACAGCGACGCGGTTTCGAGAATGAAGCCGATCTCGCGCTCGAGCGCGACGGGCTCCAGGGGTATCGAAGAGATGGGGGTATCGGTGGTGCCGACCAGGGTGTGGCCGTGCCAGGGAATGGCGAAAAGCACCCGCCCGTCGCTGGTGTGGGGCACCATGATGGCATTGTCGGCGGCCAGGAACGAATGGTCGAACACCAGGTGGATGCCTTGGCTGGGCGCGATCATGGGCTGCGCGGAGGGGTCGGCCATGCGCCGCACTTCGTCGGTGAACGGGCCGGTGGCGTTCACCACGACCTGCGCCCGCGCGGTGAAGTCCTCTCCGGTTTCGACGTCGCGGAAGGCCACGCCATCCACGAAGCCTTCCGCGTCTTTGGTCAGCGTGGTGACGGGCGCGTAATTCAGCAGCGCGGCGCCGTGCGCGAACGCGGTGGCGACCAGGTTGATGAGCAGGCGGGCATCGTCGAACTGGCCGTCGTAGTACACCACACCGCCGCGCAGGCCTTCGGTCTTGATGGTGGGCAGGTGTGCGAGCGTCTCTTCGCGCGAGAGAATGCGCGACGATCCGAAGCCGTATTTGCCGGCCAGCAGGTTGTAGAGTTTCAGCCCCACGCCGTAGAACGGCGACTCCCACCAATCGTAGGTGGGGACGACGAAGGCCAGGTTGCGCACCAGGTGCGGCGCATTCTGGAGCAGAAGCCCGCGCTCTTTGAGCGCTTCCATGACCAGCGACAGGTTGCCCTGTTCCAGGTAGCGCACGCCGCCGTGGACCAGCTTGGTGCTGCGGCTGGAGGTGCCCTTGCCGAAATCGCTCTGCTCGAGCAGGAGGACGCTGTAGCCGCGGGAGGCGGCATCGATGGCAACGCCGGCGCCGGTGGCGCCGCCGCCTACCACGATCATGTCCCAAGGGCCCTGGTGCTGCCGCAGGCGGCGGTACATCGCGGCGCGGTTCATGGATTCAGACAAGAATCTCTTTTACCACGTCGCCCGAGATACCGGTGAGCCGCACATCCAGGCCCTGGAACTTCACGGTGAGCCGCTTATGATCGACACCGAGCAGGTGCAGCATGGTGGCGTGAAAATCGTGCACGCTGACGGGATTTTCCTGGGCCGCGTAGCCCAGGTCGTCGGTGGTGCCGTGGGTGATGCCGCCCTTCATACCGCCGCCGGCCACCAGGAAGGAGAAGCCCTTGATGTGATGGTCGCGTCCATCGCCGCCCTGAGACATGGGGGTGCGCCCGAACTCGCCGCCCCAGATCACGAGCGTGTCATCGAGCATGCCGCGCTGCTTCAGATCGGTAATGAGGGCGGCGGTGGGCTTGTCCACCTCCTCGGCCTTCAGGGCGATATTGGCCTTGACGCCGCTGTGGTGATCCCAGTCGCGATGGTAAAGCTGAATGAATCGCACGCCGCGCTCGGCCAGGCGCCGCGCCAGCAGGCAGTTCGAAGCGAAGGAGCCGTCGCCCGGCTGCGCACCGTACATTTCGAGCACCTGCTTCGGTTCTTTGCTCATGTCCACCAGGTCGGGAACGCTGGATTGCATCTTGAAGGCCATCTCGTACTGGGCAATGCGGGTTTCGATTTCGGGGTCCTTCAAGGTCGTGTACTCGGCCTGGTCGAGCTTGTGGACAGCGTCGATGGAGGCGCGCTGCAGCCTGGCGCTCACGCCCGCGGGGTTCTCGATATAGAGCACGGGATCGCCGACGGAGTTGAGTTTGACGCCCTGGAACCGGCTGGGCAGCAGGCCGGCCGACCATTGGCGCGCGGCGATGGGCTGCATCTGGCCGCCGCGTCCGGCCGAAAGCAGCACCACGAACCCGGGCAGGTCTTCGGTATCGGCGCCCAGGCCGTAGAAGACCCAGGAGCCCATGCTCGGCCTTCCCGCGATGATGGAGCCGGTGTTCATGATGGTGTGGGCGGGATCGTGGTTGATCTGCTCGGTCCACATGGAGCGGATGATACAGACATCGTCGGCGACGCTGCCGATGCGCGGGAACAGCTCGCAGATCTCCTGCTGCGATTTGCCGAACTTGCGGAATCCGTGCTGCGGGCCGAAACAGACCAGCGGGCGGCCCTGAAGCTGGGCGATCTGCTGACCCTTGGTGAACGACTCCGGCATGGGCTTGCCGTTCATTTGGGCGAGCTTGGGTTTGTAGTCGAACGTCTCCAGGTGCGACGGGCCGCCGGCCTGGTAGAGGAAGATCACCCGCTTGGCCTTGGCGGGATGATGCAGCGGGTTGACCACGCCGTGGGAGCCATCGGCGGCGAACAGCCGCGGGTTCAGCAGCGCGTTGAGGCCGAGTAGTCCCAGCCCGGCCACGCCGCGGCCGAGAAACGTGCGGCGCAGCATGTCGCGCGGCGACCCTGGGGCCGCCTGTTCCGCGCAATATCGGCAATCGTCCATGTCAGTTCCTTGTGATGGTTTCGTGCATGTTGAGGATGGCGCGGGCCACCGTAGTCATGGCGGCCAGCTCGGCCGGGTTCAGGCCGGCGGGCACGGAGGCCTCGCCCACGCGGAGGAGCGCGGCAGCTTGTTCCGGAGATTTCCGGAAACCGCGGTAGCTCTCGTCATAGAGACCGGCGAGAATGGCGCGCTCCGGCTGCGAAGGCTCGCGGCTCACGGCGCGCTCGAAGGCCCGGCCGATGCGCTGGTCCAGGGTTCCGCCGCGGGCCAGCAGGCTGGCGGCGAACACCCGCGCCGCCTCGACGTAAGTAGGATCGTTGAGCAGCACCAGCGCCTGAAGGGGCGTATTCGAGTTCACCCGGTTAATAGTGCACTCTTCGCGCGTGGGGGCATCGAACGTGAGCAGGCTGGGGTGCAGAAAGGTCCGCTGCCAGAAGGTGTAGACGCCGCGGCGATACAGGTCGTCGCCGTGGCTGGCGGAATACTCGCGCTTGGGAAAATTCAGCGTGGCGAGGTAGCCGTCCGGCTGATACGGCTTGGCGCTGGGGCCGCCGAACTTCACCGCCAGCAGGCCCGACACGGAGAGGGCGATGTCGCGGACGTTTTCGGCGTCCACGCGGAAGCGGCTCTGGTGCGCCAGCAGGCGGTTGTCGGGGTCGCGCTCGTCCAGTTGCGGATTGCTCAGGGACGACTGGCGGTAGGTGGCGCTGGTGACGATGGTGCGGATGATGTGTCGCACATCCCAGGAGTGGGTGCCGTCCGCTTGCCAGGCGGGGCGCATGAACTCGGCGGCCAGCCAATCGAGCAGCTCCGGATGGGTGGGCCATTCGCCTTGCGAGCCGAGGTCGTCGAGCACCTTCGAAATGCCGATGCCGAAAAACTGGCGCCACAGGCGGTTAACGAAGACGCGCGCGGTGAGCGGATTCGATTTCGACACCAGCCAATCGGCCAGGTCGAGGCGGTTGGCGCGGTCGTTCCCGGTGTCCAATTTGCCGAGGAACGCGGGGATCGCCGGGCGGACGACCGCGCCCGACTCGTCCATCCAGTTGCCGCGCGCGAGGATGCGGGTTTCGGTGGGAGTGGTCGCTTCGGCGACCATCACGCGAGGGATGGCCGTTTCGAGCAGGGCCGACTCCTTTTCGAGCCGGGCAACTTCGGCCACCTCGGCGTTGGCCTCGGGAGAGGCCCAGCGGAAGTAGGCGTCCAGGGGCGCCGTCTGCCGCGTGGTGCGTTCGTCCGGATCCATGCGCAGCGCCTTGAGGACGGCCGCGGGAATCTCTTTGCCCTTCTCCGCCGTGGGCCAGGAATAGACGCCGGAGGACAACGCCAGGCGGAAGCGGCCGAGCGTGGCGCGGCGGAAGTCCGAATCCTGGTGCAGGCGCACGGTCATGGTCGAGCCGGATTGGGTTTGCACCGGCTGGGTGAATCGCAGCGCGAGGAAGATCTTGGGGTTTTCGTTGTACGTGGCGACCGCCCAGCCGGTCTTCGGATCGCCATCGAAAGCCGCATCGGGGGGATGTTCGGGGGCGGGATTGTTCAGGTTCGAGGTGCCTGCCACGAACGCCGCCCGGCGGCCATCGGCTTGCGCATCCACTTCGGTGAGGACCAGGCGATCGGCGCCGCGGGCCACGCGAATGCCGGGCAGGCTCTCGTCCTGCACGACCTCGATGCCGAGCGCGGTCCAGGTGCCGGCGCCGGGACGGAAGGTCACGGTGTAGGTTTCGGTGGACGGATTCGGACCGCCGGCAATCATCAGTCCGTTGCCGGGGGCGCGGAAGGCGGTCAGATTGCTGCCGTCGTAGTCGGTGTAGTCCACCATTTCGTCGTTGTAGATTTTGAGCACCGCGCCATGCGCCGTGCTCGCGCTCACCGGCCGTTGGACCTGCCACGCCAGTTCACCGGCCTCGTAGCGGCGCAGCAGTTCCCGCTCCCAGGCGGCACGCTGCGGGGCCAGGGCCGCCATCTTCGCCTTCAGGCGCTCGCGCGCATCGGCGAGTTGGGTGGTGAGTTCCTGGCGTCGCTGCCGCTGTTCCGGCGTGGGCAGCGCGAGCAGCGAGCCCCAGGCCTTCTTGCCGCGGTCCGGCACCAGGCCGGTCTCTTTGAGATCGGCGAAGAAGGCCTTCATGGAATAGAAGTCGCGGGACGTGAACGGGTCGAATTTGTGGTCGTGGCATTCGGCGCATCCGAGGGTGCTGCCCATCCATACCGCCACCGTCGTGCGCACGCGGTCGGCCGCATATTTCGCCAGATACTCTTTGGGTTGCAGGCCGCCCTCGGCCGAGGTCCGGTTCAGCCGGTTGTAGGCCGAGGCTACGCGCTGCTCCACGGTGGCATCCGGCAGCAGGTCGCCCGCCAGTTGTTCGCGGGTGAACTGGTCGAACGGCTTGTTGTCGCGGAATGCGCGCAGGACGTAGTCGCGAAACGGCCAGGCGGGAAAGGCGTTGTCGCCGTGGAAGCCGCAGGTGTCGGCGTAGCGGATGGCATCCAGCCAGTGCATGGTCTGCTGTTCGGCATAGCGCGGCGAGGCCAGCAGGCGATCCACCACCTTTTCATACGCGTTCGCGGAGGTGTCGGCCAGAAACGCGGCCACTCCCTGGGGCGTAGGCGGCAGGCCGGTCAGGTCGAGCGACACGCGGCGAATCAGGGTGCGGCGATCGGCCTCGGGCGATGGCTGCAATCCCGCGCGCGCCAGCCGTTGCCGGATGAACGCATCGATCGGGTTACCGGCGGCGGGCGGGGTGGGGCGCTCGACGGGCTGATAGGCCCAGTGGCCCTCGTATTTCGCCCCCTCGGCCACCCATTGCCGGATGGTTTGCTTCTGTGCCGCGGTCAGCTCTTTGTGGATGTAGGCGGGCGGCATCACGCGCGCGTCGGCGGCGAAGATGCGCTGGATGATGGCGCTCTGTTCGGGATCGCCGGGCACGATCGGCACCACCCCGCCGGCGGCCGGCTTGAGCGCCTCCTCGCGAATATCGAGCCGCATGCCCGCCATGCGCGCGGCCTTGTCCGGGCCGTGACAGCGGAAGCAGGTATCGGCCATGATGGGGCGGATGTCGCGGTTGAAGCGGACTTCGGCGCGGGCAGACGCCATAGCCGCCAGCGCAAGCACAATCGTTCGGACCCTCATCGCGATCACACCCTTCGCAGCTTGGTGACCCGGCCCACTTCGACCCACTCCACCACGAAGATGTTGCCGTCGTGATCGAAACAGGCGCCGTGGGGGCAAACGAACTTGCCCGGAGTAAAGCGATCGCGGGGCAGTTTCCGCGTCTCGCTCCACTTGCTTGCCGAATCGTCTCCCAGGTGCTCGATGACCTGGTTGTCGCGGTCGAACAGGGTCACGCGGGCGCCCAGGTCGGGAACCACCGTGTCGCCATTCTTGAAATAGTGGAAATGACACGGGAGATTCGTACCGCCGATGAAATCGATGTGCTTACCGTCCAGCGTGAATCGCTGGATGCGATTGTTGGCGCGGTCGGCCACGGTCAGGATAGGCGATGGCCCGCGCATATCCACGGCGATTCCGTGCGGACAATCCACCTTTCCCGGCTCCTTGCCTTTGCCGCCGAAGGTGCGCAGAAATTCGCCCTTGTGGTTGTACTGATTGATGTAGCTCGAGCCGTAGCCGTCGCCCACGTAGAAATCGCCGTTCGGCGCAATCGCCAGGTTGGTGGGGCTGTATTTCTGCTTCTTTCCGCCGGCATCGGGCTGGTACGCCTCGGACTGATCCGGATAGCCCAGGCTGAAAACTTCCTCACCATCGAGCGTGGCCTTCACCACCACCGCGCGCTTCGTGTCGCAGAGGTACAGGAACTCCGTGCTTCCCTCTTTTTGAATGTGCAGGCCGTGGGCGCCGCCTTTGAACTCCTTCCCCCAGGACTTGACGAACTTGCCCTTTTCGTCGAACACCACCATGGAATCGGAGCTTTCGCTGGTGGCGTGAACGGTGTGATGCACGTAGATGTGCCCCTGCGAATCCTGCACCACGCCGTGGGTGTTCCCGTAGCGAATATCGGCCGGCAGTTCGCCCCAATCGTGGTGGACCTCGTAGGTGTGATCGCCCGACCCGAAGATTGGCAGCCTGGTGCCGGCCTTGTCGTCGGCACCCAGAATCGCCGGAGCCAGCGCGCCTGTGGCTTGCAGAAACGTGCGCCTTTTCATTGCGGAGTCCCTCCCCTTCGAGTGAGTATACTCCGCTGGGAGACCGGCTATGCTTTTTGCGCCAGGTAATAAGTACGGCAACCCGCAGGCAGCGACGGGTCGCTGTGCTTCAGCAGGGGCGCGGCATCCCACGCGCGGATGCGGCGGAAGCCGGCAGCGCGCAGCGTGCGCCGGATCTCGGCGGCCGTCCAGCACACTTCCTCCACGCGTTCGCGGCGGCGCCGCCAAAGGCCGCCTTCGCGGATGAACCATTCCACATCACTGAAGCCGCGATCGCGCTCCGGATCGTGCCCGCCGTGCATCACCAGAACCACGCCGCGCTTTTCGATCCACCAGGCGCTCGGCCAGAGTTTTTTGAAGGCGAGGCTGTTGTTGACATCGAAGTAGAAGTGCCCGCCGGAATGCAGCGCCCGCGCCACGCGGCGCGCGACACGCGCCAGATCGCGCTCTTCGGGGACATGGTTCAGGGCATCGAACTCGCAGGTCACCAGGTCAACGGGCTGTGGCAAACGGAACTCCCGCATATCCGCGCGGATCACGCGCAGTTTCACGCCCGCGCCCCGGGCCTTCTCGCGCGCCGCCCGGCACATGGCGGCCGAGAGATCCACGCCGAACACACGGATGCCCATTCGCGCCAGGGCGACGGCGGTGGTTCCCGTGCCGCATGCCAGGTCGCACGCCGCCTTCACGCCGGGCAGAATCGGGCCCAGGATCTTGCGGCGCGCCGGTTCGCCATAAGCCGGCGCAAAGGCGAAGACCTGATCGTAGTATCGTGCCAGCCAATGGTAGTGATTGGTCATTATCCGGCGCGCGCACCGTTCGTTCGGGGAGGTTCATTGTAGCATTGGTAGTAGTTATTGCCTCTGAGAACGACCCGCAATGAAATTACTCGCCAAGTTCAACCTGATCCTCGGCCTGGTCCTGGGCGGCGGATTTGCCGTGGCGGCCTACCTATCCCACAGCTTCCTGCAGAATGAGGCGCGGGAGGAAGTGCTCCGCCAGGCGCGGCTCATGATGCAGGCCATGATGGCCGCGCGCACTTACACCTCCACGGAGATCAAGCCGCTGCTCGAAGTGCAGCAGGAGCATCAGCGCACGTTCCTGCCGCAAACCGTACCGGCCTTCGCGGCCACCGAGAGCTTCAACAACCTCCGCGGCGCCTACCCCGATTACGCCTACAAAGAAGCCACCCTGGACCCCACCAACCTTCGCGACCGGGCCGTAGATTGGGAAGCGGACATCATCAACTCGTTTCGCAACCACAAAGCGGAAAAGGAACTGGTCGGACAGCGCGACACGCCCACCGGCCCGTCGCTCTTTCTCGCGCGTCCCATCCGCGCCGATCCCCCGTGCCTGGAGTGCCACGACCGGCCGCGGATCGCGCCGGCAGCACTCGTGCGGCGCTACGGGTCGAACAACGGCTTCGGCTGGCAGAAGGGAGAGATTATTGGAGCGCAGATTGTCTCGGTGCCCATGGAGGTGCCGATTCGCCTGGCGAACGCGGGCTTCAACCGGCTGCTGCTTTACCTGGGAGGGTTGTTTGTCGCCAGCATGATCCTGCTGGACGTCGTGCTGCTGCTGTCGGTGGTTCGACCGCTCAGCGCGCTATCGGCGATGGCCGACGAAATCAGCGTCGGCAAGCTGGACATGCCCGAGTTGCCGGTGAAAGGCAAAGACGAAATCGCGGTGCTGGCCGGGTCCTTCAACCGCATGCGCCGCAGCCTGGAACGGGCGCTCAAAGATGATCGAAGGCCAGTAGCCGCCTCGCGAAACCGTTTGCGCGCAATTTCCGACGGGATTTCCCCGGCCAGCGACTGCACCAGTTCGTCGGCGGTGCGCGAGCGCCGCGCGGCGTTCTTCACCAGCACGCGCGCGATGGGCCCTACCTGCTCCGCCAGCGACTGCTCCAGCCGGCCAAGCCAGGCCGGGTCCCACACCGTGGCCGCGGAAGCCGTGAGGGCCGGGCCGGGCACGATCGCCTGCGGCGCGGTTCCGCCGCGCAGGCACGATTTCAGGAAGGCCTCGCGTTCGCGCGGTTCCGGCAATTGCGCCGCCAGGTCCTGGCAGAGTGCGTGGAAATCCGTGGCGCGGCGCGCCGCGCTGGCCACCAGGTGACGCGCGATCGGCCCCACCACCCGCACCAGGCCCGATTCCACCCGCGCCAGGTCTTCGGACGCAATCGGCGTGGAGGTAGGCTGCGCGGCAGCCGGGGCGGCGAAGGTCCGCGGCGGCGGGGAGAGAGCGGCCTGAAACTCCAGGGCCGAAGCGAACCGTTCGGCCGGACCTTTGGCCATGGCCTTCATGATGATGTCGCCCAGCGCGCGCGGCACGGCGGCGTGGACCGTGGAAGGGTGCTGCGGTATCCGGGTCAAATGGGCGTTAATCACCGCGTACTCGTTCTCACCATCGAAAGGACGCCGGCCGGTCACCATTTCGTACATCGTCACGCCCAGCGAGTAGAGGTCCGACCGCGCTTCCACCGCCTCGCCGCGGATCTGCTCCGGCGACATGTACAGCAGCGAACCCATCGTGAAACCGGCCCGCGTCAGCCGCAGTTCGCGGCTGGCCATGGCGATCCCGAAATCGGTGAGCTTGACCTGCCCGGCCGCCGTCACCAGGATGTTGGCCGGCTTGATATCGCGGTGCACCACGCCGTGGCCATGCGCGAAGGCCAGCGCCGCCAGCACCTGGGTAACATAGCTCGCGACCGACGATGGATCGAGCGGGCCGCTACGGATCTTTTCGTCCAGCCCAACTCCATCCACCAGTTCGAGGATCATCACGATTTCGTCGTTCACCCGCAAAGCCGCATGCAAAGCAGCGATGTTGGGATGTTCCAGGCTGGCGTGGACGCGGATTTCGCGCAGGAACCGATCCGCCAGTTCCGGCCGGTCTTCCAGATCCGACGACACTACTTTCATGGCTTCTTCACGAAGCGTGAGCAGGCTGCGGACGCGGAAAACCTTTCCCATGCCACCGCGCCCCAGAACCCCGATCACCTCGTAATCCCCCACCGTGGCCCCGATCTGAAAGCTCATGCTCATAGGGTACCGCCACGTGCGTTCCTTCACTCTGGCGCGGAAACTGCCACTCTCACGGCGGAAGGAGAAGCAAGCTTATGCTTCATTGGTCGTTGATTTTTCTCGTCATTGCGATCATCGCCGCGATTCTGGGGTTTGGCGGCATCGCCGGAGCTGCTGCCGGCCTGGCGAAAATCCTGTTCGTTATCTTCCTGGTGATCTGGCTGATCGCATTTGTTGTGGGCCGGCGCGCAATCTGACGCCAGCCCCGGGGGGCCGGTAGGTTTTCATCGGCCCCTAAATTACCTAGCGCCACGGGCGCCACGCACCACGCCCCGGAGCACACTACGCCGATTGGGAAGCCATCTTTCCGACTTGCGTGATGGCCTCCGCCACAGTGGACATCCCCTGTGCCTGCTGGGAAGAGGCACTCGCGATCTGCTGGATTACCTCGTCCACCTTACAGGATTCGGTATCCATGGCGGCCAGCGCGGTGGTGACCCGGGCAGCGAGCTCGCTGCCCCGCGATACCGCCTCGCCGGACCGTTCGATCAGTTCCGATGCACGCTTAGCGGCTTCGGCCGATCGGGAGGCGAGGTTCCGCACCTCATCGGCAACCACGGCGAAGCCTTGGCCCGATTCCCCTGCGCGGGCGGCTTCGACCGCCGCATTGAGCGCCAGGATATTGGTCTGAAAGGCAATCTCGTCGATGGCCTTATTGATCTTCGTAATCTCCTTGCTGGTATCGGTGATTGCGCTCATGGCCTGGTTAAGCTGACCGATTTCCTCCACACCGGTATGGATCCGTTGGCGGCTCTGGCCTGCCAGGCGCCGCGCCTCATCGGCATTGGCGGCGTTAGCGCGAGTCTGTGAATCGATCTCGGTAATCGTCCCGGACATCTCCTCGAGCGAGGAGGCCAACCGCGAGTGCAAACCGGAAAGCTGCGCCTGCGCCTCCACATCCGTGACGATCTCGATATGGCCGATCCGCCTTCCTTTGTGGTCCGAAATATACGACGTATCCACCTGCATGGACCGGTGCGTGCCATCGCCCATATCCTGTTGGTACTGGGTTCGGGGGCACCCGCTTCGGAGACTGGCGATTCCGCACTTTTCGGTCCCGCAGATGTGCGCCTGCCATTCCGAGCAGTGGTGTCCGGCAATCTGGTGCCGCGTCTTGCGCAGCAGGCTTTCCGTTGTCTTGTTCACGAATACCCACCGCATGTCCATGTCCGTCACGGTGAGAGGCTGCGGTACCGCGTCGAGGGTACCCTCCAAGAAGACGATTCTCCGGTCGAGGCCGCGGGCCTGGCCCAGAGCCCTCCAGCCGACCGCCAGGGTGACCAACAGAGCCGCGGCCGGCAGCCATCGCCCACCCGGAGCGATCCACAGGGCCGCGAGCGCGGAAGCGGGGATCAGAACTGCTGCCAAAAGGTGCCGTCTCATTCAGGTTCCTCGAGTTTTCGTTACCTACACGCTCTAGATCGGCGGTTCTTGCAGAGTCTTTAGAGTTGAACTTGCCGGTGACCTTGCACTGACATTCCTTCGCTGGGACATCGTGTTCACCAGTGCCGCGGATTCGCCCTTGGATGCCGCGGCGCGAAAGCTGGTCGCCGCCATCTAAAACAACGGTCGATGGACTTCTTTTCTCGCGCCGGTGGCGGGAAGATTCCAGAACCTTCGCAAGTGGGGCAGATGCCGGTTCCGCCGCAAGACGGACAGACTAGCTCCTCGGCGGAAAGATCCGGAGCGGCTGGTCGCGGCGAACCAGAAGGTCAGCTTGCCGCCGGCCAGTTCGTACTCGAAGGTGAGCGGTTTCTCGTTGCGGGCGGGCGCGGCCGGCGCCGGCGCATCATTGGCGCCGATGCCCGGTAGAGTCGCGGCGACCAGGACCAGCAGCCCGCTCGAACAAGGCGCATGATGGCCGCCGGCCCCTGTTATAGTGCCTTTGTGAGCAGACGCGTTCCGTTCCTCTGGCTGGTGCTGGCCACCGCCGGCTTTGCGGCGCCGTCGGTCGCCAAGGTCGAGCCGCCCAACTGGTGGGTCCATCACAGCCGCAATCCCATTCAGGTGCTGGTCACCGGGGCCGACCTCGATGGCGCCGCGGTCGCGACCTCCGCCCGGGGCTTCCGCATCGAACCGCGCCGCACGTCCGCCGACGGCCGGTACCTGTTCTTCTACCTCACCATCGATCCCGCGGTGCCGCCCGGCACGTACACCTTTCAGGTCACCAAGGGCGCCTCAGCCGCGCATTTCGATTTCGTGCTGAATGCTCCGCTCGCACCCGCGGGCCGGTTCCAGGGATTCACTCCGGACGATGTGATCTACCTGCTCATGCCGGATCGATTCGCCGACGGAGACCCCACCAACGACAGCCCGCCCGAGTTCCGGTCGCCGGCCAACCGCCAGGCCGCCGGCGCCTTCCACGGCGGCGATCTGCGCGGCATTCGCGATCACCTCTCCTATTTGAAGGAACTCGGCGTCACCGGGATCTGGGTCAATCCGGTCTACCAGAACTCCACGCCCGGCGCCAGTCCTTATCACGGCTATCACACGGTCGATTTCTACGCCGTCGAGCCGCGCTTCGGCACCATGCAGGAGTTTCGCGACCTGGTGGACGCCGCGCACCGGCTCGGCATCAAAGTGGTGCAGGACCAGGTTGCGAACCACAGCGGGCCGCGCCATCCATGGCTGGAACACCCGCCCACGCCCACCTGGTTCCACGATCTCGACCGTACGCCGAAACTGGTGAACAACTACGATATTGCCGCCCTGGCGGATCCTTACGCACGCCCCAAACGCCGCGACCTCCCGCTGCGCGGCTGGTTCGTGGGCCAGCTTCCGGATTTCGACCAGACCGACCCGCTGCTCACCGACTACCTGATCGAGAACGCCCTCTGGTGGATCGGGATGACCGGCCTCGACGCCATCCGCCAGGACACGTATCCGTACGTGGACCGCCCCTTCTGGGAGCAGTGGCAGGTCGCCATCGACCGCCAGTATCCGGACCTGGTGGTGGTGGGCGAGATCACCGCGCGCACCCCCGCCGTGCTTTCTTTCTTCGATGGCGGCGTGCGCCGCTACGGCATCGATACGCACTTGAAGAGCATGCTCGATTTCCCTCTCGAATCCGCGATCCGCGCGGTTTTTGCCGACGGCCAGCCCATGACCCGGCTCACCGATATCCTGGCGGAGGATTTTCTCTATCAACACCCCGAGCAGCTCGTGGCGTTCGTGGGCAACCACGACCAGCCGCGTTTCCTCACCGTGGCCGGGGGCGACGTAGGGAAGCTGCTGATGGCCCAGGCGTTCCTGTTGACCACGCGCCGCGTGCCGCACCTCTATTACGGGGACGAGATCGCCATGGGGGCCGGCACCGACCGCAGCGATCGTACCGTGCGCGCCGATTTTCCCGGCGGCTGGCCGGGCGATCCCGTCAATGCCTTCGAGCCCCAGGGACGCCACGGAGATGCCGCGCTCGCCTTCGACCGGATGCGCGAGCTGCTGCACTTTCGGCAGGCTCACCCGGCCCTGCGCCGCGGCAGCCTGGTGCAGCTTCTGGTGAATCGGGATCAGTACGCCTATCTGCGCACGTCGCCCGGGGAGCGCGTGCTGGTCGTGCTGAACCGCGCCGGCAGCGCCAGGCCGATCGAGCTGGCAGTAGACGACCTGCCTCTCGCCGAGGGACTGACGTTCCGTCCCATGTCCGGCGGCGGGGAGATCGCCGTGACGCACGGCCGAATCGTCCTGCCCGAGCCGCGAGACGTCAATATTTACTGGGCGCGCTGAAAATGGCCGCCAGCTCGTGCGGCGGCACCACTTCGAGCTGCGCATAAGTACAGTCGGCCGGTTTCTTGTCCCGGCGCCAGCGCCGGAAATGCGCCATGTGGCGGAAGCGCATGCCCTGCATGTGCTCATAGGTCACTTCCACCACCAGCTCGGCGCGCAGCGGTTCCCATGACAGGTCCTTGCCCTGGCTCCAGCGGCTCTGGCCGCCCGGCATGCGATGCCCGCCTTCCCCGCCCCCGGCCAGCGCCGCCCAGCTCTTCCAGGGGTGCTGGGCCAGCGCGTCGTTCCGGTAGGGCTCCAGGAAGGGAATCAGCTCGCGCCGTTTTTCGGCCGTGAAACTCGCGCATACCCCGACGTGCTGGAGCACGCCGGCATCGTCGAACAGGCCCAGCAGCAGGGAGCCGACGGCGGTCCGTTCGCCGTGCTTGTACCAGCGGAAACCGGCCACCACGCAGTCGCAATCGCGCTCGTGTTTGACCTTGAGCATCACCCGCTTGTCGGGCTCGTAAGCGACCGCCACCGGCTTGGCCATCACGCCGTCGAGGCCGGCCCCTTCGAAGCGCCGAAACCAGTCCGCGGCGAGCGCCGCGTCGCGAGTCGCCGGCGTGAGGTGGATGGGCGGCGAGGCCGCGGCGAGCAGGCGTTCGAGCTCCTGCCGCCGGCGCTCGAAGGGCTCGCCGCGCAGGTCGCGGTCGCCCGCCGCAAGCAGGTCGAAGAAGACCACCGAGGCCGGGATCTCTTGCGACAGTTTCTTCACCCGGGACGCCGCCGGATGGAGGCGAAGCTGAAGCGCGTCGAACTCGAGCCCGCTCTCCCTGGCAATGACGATTTCGCCATCGAGCACGCAGCGCTCCGGCAACTGCCCCCGCAGCGGCCCCACCAGTTCGGGAAAGTAGCGGTTCAGCGGCTTCTCGTCGCGGCTCTGGATCAGAATTTCGTCGCCGTCCCGAAAGATCAGCGCGCGAAATCCGTCCCACTTCGGCTCGAAAATCCAGGCGCCGGTCTCCGGCAGGTGGTCCACCCGCTTGGCGAGCATGGGCAGCACCGGCGGATTCACGGGAAGGTTCACGCCTCCTGTTATACCGCAGGCGCATGCCGGCGCCCGCGGCTCGGGAGGGTGGCGACGAACGGCCCCCGGGGCCGGTCAGCTACTCTATAGGCTTGACCCGCAAACTGACGGTGCTCCCCCTTATCGCCGCCACCTATTTTTGCGTGTCGGGGGGCCCGTTCGGCCTGGAAGACATCATCGCCAGCGCCGGCTACACGGGCGGCATCCTCATCCTCGTGATCACGCCCGTCATCTGGAGCCTGCCGACCGCGCTGGTGGTGAGCGAACTCGCCAGCGCCCTTCCCGACGATGGCGGCTTCTACGTGTGGGTCCGTCGCGCCATGGGCGATTTCTGGGGCTTTCAGGAGTCGTGGCTCTCCCTCATCGGCAGCATTTTCGATATGGCCATCTACCCCACCCTGTTCGTGGCCTACCTGGGACACCTGGCGCCGGCGGTGACGGCGGGCCAGCGGGGCTTCTGGATCGGTGTGGCGGTGGTGGTGGTGTCGGCCCTGTGGAACCTGCCCGGCGCCAGGACGATCGGGGAGAGTTCCATCTGGATGGCGGTGATTCTGCTGCTGCCGTTTCTGGCGGTGAGCGGCTACGCCTTCGCTCATCCGGGCGCTCCCGCCGCGGCGGGGATTCCGCTGCGCAACGTGGACTTCCTCGGCGGCATCCTGATCGCCATGTGGAACTACATGGGCTGGGACAACGCTTCCACCATCGCCGGCGAAGTGCACCACCCGCAGCGCACCTACCCGCTGGCCATGGCCGGCGCGGTCAGCCTGGTCGCGCTGAATTACCTCGTGCCCGTCACCGCCGTGGCGGTTACCGGGCTCGACCCCAACCGGTGGTCCACCGGCGGCTGGGCCGATGTCACCAGGGCCATTGTGCCTGGGGCCGCGGGACCGATTCTGGCCGCGGCGGTTTCGGTGGCCGGGATGATCACCGCGCTGGGCACCCATAACGCGCTGGTGATGGCGTATTCCCAGCTGCCGGCCGCCATGGCTGCCGATGGTTTCCTGCCCCGCATCATCGGCCGCCGCGATCCCAAAAGCAACGCCCCGTGGGTCTCCATCCTGGTCTGCTCGGCGGCGTGGGCGCTGGCGCTGGAGCTCTCCTTCACCAAGCTGATCGTGCTCGACGTGCTCCTCACCGGCCTGAGTATCCTGCTGGAGTTCGTGGCGCTGGTGGTGTTGCGCATCCGCGAGCCCGGCCTGCCGCGCCCCTATCGCGTGCCGGGCGGCCTCGCGGGCGCCATCGCGCTGGGCATTTTTCCGGCGGCCCTGCTGGTGCTCACCGTGGTGCGCACCGATGCCGAACGGGTGGGCCCGATCAGCGCCCTGCAGTTTGGTGCGATATTAATTGTTTCAGGTGTTTTGACCTATTTTCTCGCGGAGCGATTTCGCCGACATGATCATCGCTGACCTTTCCCGAATTGCCGGACGGACCTACCCGGCGCGCCGAAAAACGCAAAACCTGGTGGGGGGCCTCAGCCCCATCCAGGCCACGGCCTTTTCCATGGGCCACGTCACGCTCGAGCCGAACGGAGGCCAGGTGCCGTGGCACAACCAGGAGCAGGAAGAGATCTACTTCATTGTGGAAGGCTCGGGCGAAATGTGCCTGGGCGAAGAACGCACGGACGTACACGCCGGCCAGGCCGTCTACATCCCGCACCAGGTGTTCCACCAGTTGACCAATACCGGCGACACGCCCATGCGCATGATCTACTGCTACGGACCTGCGGGCGACGTGGCCCATTGGCGCCAGGAACTCACCGGCACCCTGCCCCGCGCCGGCGTGGAAGTGCCGCCGCTGCCCGCCGGCGCCCGCCCGCAATGCACCATCAAGCCGAAGGAATAATATGACCACTCACTCCGTCGGCATCATCATGAACGGCGTCACCGGCCGCATGGGCCTCAATCAGCACCTCCGGCGGTCGATTTACGCCATCCTCCAGCAGGGCGGCCTGCGGCTGAGCGACAGCGAAACCATCCTGCCGCGGCCGCTGCTGGTAGGCCGCAATCCGTCGAAACTGGAAGCCATCTCGCAGGAGTTCGGCGGGCTCCCCTGGACCACCGATCTGGCCAAGGCCTTGGACGATCCCGACTACTCCATCTACTTCGACGCCCAGACTACCGACCGCCGCGCCGAAGCCGCCCGCCAGGCCATCTCCGCGGGCAAGCACATCTATTGCGAGAAGCCCGTGGCGGGCTGCCTTTCGACCGCGCTCGATCTCTACGACCGCGCACGGAAGGCGGGCGTCAAACACGGCGTCGTCCAGGACAAGCTGTGGCTCCCCGGGCTGCTCAAGCTGCAGACCCTGCAGTCGCTCGGCTTCTTCGGGCGGATCATCTCGGTGCGCGGCGAATTTGGATACTGGGTGTTTGAAGGTGACCCCGTTCCGGCCCAGCGTCCTTCCTGGAACTATCGCAAAGAGGATGGCGGCGGCATCATTCTCGACATGCTGTGCCACTGGCGCTATGTCATCGACAACCTGTTCGGCAAGGTGAAAGCGGTGTCGTGCACCGGCGCCACCCACATTCCCGAGCGCTGGGACGAGCAGGGCCGGCCCTACCAGTGCACCGCCGACGACTCCGCCTATGCCACCTTCGAACTCGAGGGCGGCATCATCGCCCATTTCAACTCCTCCTGGTGCGTGCGGGTGCGGCGCGACGACCTGCTGACCATTCAGGTGGATGGGACCAGGGGGACGGCCGTGGCCGGCCTCCGCCACTGCTGGATCCAGCCCTACGGCGCCACCCCGAGGCCCGTCTGGAACCCCGATATCGAAAGCCCGCTGAACTACTTCGACGGTTGGACCAGGGTGCCCGAGCAGACCAGCTACGACAACGCCTTCAAGCGCCAGTGGGAATTATTCCTGCGTCACGTGGTGAAAGACGAACCGTTCCCCTGGAACCTGCTCGAAGGCGCCAAAGGCGTGCAACTGGCCGAACGCGGCATCGAGTCCTGGCAAAAGCGCGCCTGGATGACGGTGGAAGACCTGAGCTCGAGCCACTGAGGAGTTTCCAGCTCCTATAGCCGGTTGATCAGGCTGGCCACGTACCCCGCACCGAAGCCGTTGTCGATATTTACAACTGTTACATTGCTGGCGCAACTGTTCAGCATGCCGAGCAGCGCCGCCAGGCCGTTGAAGCTGGCCCCATAGCCGACGCTGGTGGGCACGGCGATAACCGGGCACGACACCAACCCGCCCACCGCGCTGGGCAGCGCCCCTTCCATGCCGGCGCACACCACCACCACGCGGGCCTCGGTCAGGCGCTCCCGATTGCTCATGAGGCGATGGATGCCGGCCACGCCGATATCGTGGATGGTATCGATTTCGTTGCCCATCACCTCCGCCGTCAGCGCCGCTTCCTCGGCCACCGGCATATCGCTGGTACCGGCGCAAACGACCGCGATCCTGCCCTTGCCACGATTCGTACGGTCGCGCCAGAATCGCACCACGCCGGAGAGGGGGAAATATTCAGCACAGGGCAGGCGGCCGGTGAGGAGTTCCGCACAGACCCGGTCCACCCGGGTAGCCAGCACATTCGGGGCATGCTCCAGGAGCCGCTCGGCTATGGCCGCCACCTGCTCGGGCGTTTTGCCTTTGGCAAAAATGACTTCCGGCATGCCGTGACGCAGAGCGCGGTGGTGGTCGATCTTGGCGAAGCCCAGGTCTTCGAAGGGCATATGGCGCATCCGGCCGACCGCCGCATCGATGTCGACTTCGCCGCGCCGGACCTGCTCGAATAGCGCCCGTAGCTGCTCCTGGTCCATGCAGTCAGCATATCAGGGGGTGGCGGGACCCGGAAACCGTACTCCGCCGTAAGGTGGAGTCGTACTACTTTTAGACCTTTCAGGCTATTGTGCGAAACTAAACGGTACCCGAAGATAATAAGGACATGAGTCCAGGCATATGCATAGAGGGCGAAATGCGAGAACGACGGCTGACCAGCCGTTTTCCCTTCCGGGAGGATGTGACATACCGCCTGCTCCAAAACAAGGCGCCTTCGTTAGTTGGTACAGGGCAGACTTTGAACATCGGAAGTGGTGGGATCCTGTTCACCACCGACGAGAGACTGCCGCTCGGCAAGATGGTAGAGGTGTCGGTCAATTGGCCGGCCCGGCTGGGGGGAACCTGCCCGCTGAAAATGGTGGCCCGGGGCCGCGTCGTACGCTCCGAGGTGGGTAAAGCAGCGGTACGCATCGAACGCTACGAATTCCGCACGCGCAAGTCATCGGCCCTCGGCGTCACAGCAAGTTAAGCGCCACGACCGTTCGAAGCTGTGGTGACGACCCACGGGTCCGCACCAGGCATTGGGATTTTTCTGCGCCGGTGATCCCCGTGTTCCGCCCACCGTGTGGCGGTCCGCTCGCACCGGCCCGGCGCTCTGCGCCAAACCAGCCTGTCCCGGTCGGCTTCAGCGCGTTCGAAGAACCATGAACAGCAGAGCCAGCAGCATGACGAAAGCGGAACCAAAAGCGACGGCCTTCTCTTCCAGCCGCCGCGTAGCGCGTTGATAGTCCTCGCGCGCCTGAAGCCTTACCCACTCTTCCTCACGAATCCGCGCTCTGTCCTCACCCGATAACGCCATAGAGCCCAAGACGCGCCGATCCAGGCCCTTGTTCCTCCGTACAAAAACGCCGATTGTGCGCTTTCGAACCAGCGGCCGGATGGAAAGGTATCCGAACTACCCCTTCGCTGCTGGCAGGTGCTACAATTCCCGCTTATGCCCGTCCCTTAACCCCCTGCCGGAGGCCCCGCCTCCCCGTGCTGCCTGCTTTCGCAGGCCAACCAAACTTAGGAGGTTCTCATGAAGAGAGTTTTTTCGACTGGTTTGGCGGTATTTGCAGGAATGGTGTCTCTCCCGGTAGCCATATCGCCGCGCTTGGCGCACCTGCACCCGGCGCCCGATTACCGAAACGATCCGAGGTTAACGTCGATCCGCACGTTTTTCGAGAAATTCCACTGCCCGGCATGGCGGTATGCCGCCGTATTCCTCGAAGCAGCCGACAATTACGAACTCGACTGGCGACTGCTCCCGAGCATTTCCTATGTGGAATCGACCGGCGGCAAGGCGGCGCGCAATAATAATCTCTTCGGCTGGAACTCCGGCCGCACTCAATTCACCAGCACTTCCGCGGGCATCCACGCAGTCGGATACCGCTTGTCCCATTCCGAGCTTTATCGGGATAAGGACCTGGACGCGCTGTTAGCCACCTACAATCCGAACGAGGAGTATGCGGGTAAAGTGAAATCCGTCATGCGGCGGATTTCGCCTTCCGAGTGATCCGGAGGGATCTACTCCAGGTGTTGCACAACATAATACAGGCCGCCGAATAGCACGAGCGAAATCACGGCGATCACGACGTAGCGGATCATGCGCTCCGTCTGGCTGACTTCTTTGTGCTCGTCTTCCCGGATCCGATCTGCGAGGCTGTCGAACATGGGAACCTCCTAAAAGGCCGTTATAAAAAACGGATCCCAGTCCATGAATACCCTTAACTAGCTCGATTGTATGCCTGATTTCGGCCAGTTCCTAGGAAATTCGGACCGCGCAAGCGCCGCGCTGCCGCCCCCGCACGCGCGTCGGGGGATACCCCGCACGAGGCTTTCGAAGCGCAAAAGCGCCCGATCTCCCGCCGCCCCACCGTTGACAACCTCATTTGACTCGCGTATATTTGCTAACATACTGATCTTTCAGTGGTTGCTGGTAAACTGGCGCATGATCCCAATCCACAAGCAAACTGGTGATGAAGCAGCGTCGGCGCTCCTGCTCTGCGAGAGGGCACCGGGGCGCGGTAAAGCCCCGCAGCCATCGGTGGATCAGTGATCGGCGGAGGCGTCATGGCCGTAGACCAAAACAGCGGGCAAGTGGATCCTGGGATCCCGGAGAATTACGAGAATCTTCTCGATGATTACAGCCACTTTGCCCCGCCCGCGGCCGACGAAGTGTTGCAGGGAACGGTCCTGGGAATTACCGGCAAAGACGTCATCATCGATTTCGGATACAAATCCGAAGGCATCGTCCCCATTGAGCAGTTCCAGACCCGGACCGGCGAAATGACGGTCCAGGTGGGCGAAGTGGTCGATGTCATGATCGAGCACGGCGAACAGCCGGAAGGCTACGTGCTCCTCTCGCACACCCGCGCCGCCCGCCTGCGCATCTGGGACAACCTGGAGAAGGCGTACCAGGAGCAACTCGTAATCTCGGGGCACGTCCTGGGCCGCGTGAAGGGCGGATTGGCGGTGGACGTCGGAATCAAGGCATTCATGCCCGGCTCCCAGGCCGATCCCCGCCCCGTTCATAACCTGGATTCGCTGGTCGGTCAGGACATCCCCGTCAAGATCATCAAGCTCAACCGGCGCCGTGGCAACGTCGTGGTCTCGCGCAAATCCGCCGTGGAAGAGGAGATCAACGTCCGGAAATCCGCCACCCTGGAGCACCTTTCCGAAGGGGCGGTGGTCACCGGCGTGGTGAAGAACCTGACCGAGTACGGCGCCTTCATCGACCTGGGCGGCATCGACGGATTGTTGCACGTTACCGACATGTCCTATGGCCGCGTAGCCCATCCCTCCGAACTGCTCCACGTGGGCGACGAGATCGCGGTGAAGGTGCTGAAATTCGATCGCCCCAAAGAGCGGGTCTCGCTCGGCATCAAGCAACTGGAGCCCGATCCCTGGGCCACCGTCGCCGAGCGCTACCCCACCAACAGCCGGGTCATCGGGCGCGTCGTGAATGTCACCGACTATGGCGCTTTCGTCGAGTTGGAACCCGGCGTCGAAGGTCTCATCCACATCAGCGAGATGACCTGGTCGCGCCGCATGAAGCATCCCTCCAAAGTCGTCAAGCCCGGCGACCAGGTGGAAGCGGTAGTCCTCGAAGTGCATTCCAAGGAGCGCCGTATCTCGCTGGGGCTCAAACAGCTCGAGCCCAATCCCTGGACCACCATCGACAGCCGCTACAGCGTCGGTTCGGTCGTCGAAGGACGGGTGCGCAACATGACCGATTTCGGCGCCTTCATCGAAATCGAGGAAGGCATCGACGGCTTGGTTCACGTTTCCGATCTCTCCTGGACCAAGCGCGTAAAGCATCCCTCGGAGATCCTCAAGAAGGGGCAGATGGTGCAGGCCGTCATCCTGAACATCGATTCGGCCTCTCACCGGCTTTCGCTGGGGATCAAACAGCTCCAGCCCGACGCCTGGGAATCCTACTTCCAGACCCACCAGGTGGGCGACGCGGTACACGGGCGTGTCTGCCGCCTGGCCAGTTTCGGCGCTTTCGTCGAACTGGCGGAGGGGGTCGAAGGTTTATGTCATTTTTCTGAAGTGCCGGGCTATTCGGGCCGGCGCGGGTCCGAAGAGCCGCCGCTCGCCGTGGCGCAGGAATTCGATTTCAAGATCATCAAAATGAGCGAGGCCGAGAAGAAAATCGGGTTGAGTCTCCGCGCCGTCGCCGACGATGAGGAGAAGACCCGCCTGGAGGATTACCAGCGCCAGGCGGCAGCGGCAACCACCACCATCGAAGAGGTCATGAGCCTCAAGGACCGCAACCTCGAATAGCTTGCAAATCGATTGTAATCACGCGATACTGCATCTTCGTAAGGGATTGTTGAGGAGGACGCGATGACCAAGGCCGATCTGATTGAAGAAGTCTCCCGAGTCGTGGAGATGACGCGGAAGGAGTCCGAGGTCATCGTGGAGGCCATTTTCGACAGCATCGTTCGGTCCCTGCGCACCGGCGACAAAATCGAAATCCGCGGCTTCGGCAGTTTCCGCACTCGCCAGCGCCAGCCCCGCATCGGCCGCAACCCCAAGACCGGCGCCCGCGTGGAAGTGCCCGCCAAGAAGATTCCCTACTTCAAGCCCAGCAAGGAACTGAAGGACGTCGTCAACAACTCCAACGCCCCCATGATGCCGGCCGGGAACGTCCCCACGCCTTCCGAGGAAGTGCCCAACCCGCAGTAACACCGCCACTCCACGGGCATGGACTATCTCTGGACTCCCTGGCGCTACCAGTACATCAGCAGCGTGGGGGATCCGTGCGAATGTGTGTTCTGCGCGGCGGCCCGTTCCGAGCGCGATGAAGAGAACCTGGTGGTGCACCGGGCGCTCCACAATTTCGTCATCCTGAACCGTTTTCCGTACACCAGCGGACATGTGATGGTGGTGCCCTACCAGCACGTCGCCACATTGGAAGCCTTGCCCGAGGAAGCGCTGGCCGAATTGATGCTGCTGGGCCGCGACTGTGAAAAGGTGCTGCGCCAGGTATACCGCCCGGAAGGCCTGAACCTCGGCATGAACCTGGGACGCTGCGCGGGCGCCGGCATCGCCGGCCACCTCCACCTCCATGCGCTGCCCCGCTGGACCGGCGACAGCAACTTCATGACGGTCGTGGGAGAGACGCGCGTCGTCCCGGAGGACCTGTCGGTTACCTGGGAGAAGGTGCGGCGGGCGTTTGGGAGTTGAACTCGCCCTTGCCACCAGCGTGAACTCCGCAAGCCCTCGCGCGCCTTTAGGGCTGACCGTGTTCAGCGGCCGGCACAGCAGCGTCAATGGCTCCAGGCAACCCTCCTGCGTCGTCAGCATGAGTCGATCAATGCAATCCCGAATGTGTTTGGTGCCCGGCCGGGCCGATTGGATCACCAGGTTGAGTCTGGTGCCATTGACGTTCCCCGCAGCTCAGGACGCCTGATCAAGCGGGATGGGCCTTGGTCTAAGTCGAACGGACGATTGACGCTCTGGTTGTCGCCGTCCTGGATCAAGAACACAGCGCACGTCCGATACTCCGTCCGCGAGAAGTCGACCAGTTGGCTCAATCTCGATGGTCGCGCCGGCGCCTCGGTGCAGCCAAGCAGCATCTAGAATCTTGTATATAGATTTACGGTGCCCCCGCCAATGGCTGTCATTTTCCCCGACTGCCAAACCGGTGAAAGTGCTTTTATTCCGGCGCCGCATGTTTATCCTTGTATTCCTACGCAAACGAGAGGAGAATACCGCTACAAGCCCCTCCAGACGGGGATCCGGCGATTACAAGAGGAGGTTCTTCATGAACCCGCAAATCAACCGGTGCACGATTCGCAAAAGGTCTTCCCTATTGTTATTAGTGGCCGTCGTAGTCGCAACGACTCTAGCAGGTTGCTGAAAAAGGGTATTTCGATGCCCGAAAGCACCCAATGTCTCGCTCCGTCAAACGTAGAATCAACAGTTTGCGGCTGTTGGTAAGTGCCATTCTAAGTAGTCCGGGGACTTTTTCAGCAGCCTGCTAGTGGCAGCGAACACGAACCCTGGCATCGCCCCACCAAATTCCAACCCTCTCGGCGCGTCGTACGCCCGTTGGGGCGCGGCATGGTGGCAATGGGTCTTTTCTTTGCCCGCGAACGTGCCACTCAACCCGCTCCTGGCGATAGGCGCGGTCGATTGCAGCTATGGACAGCTTGGTCAGGTCTGGTTCCTCGCAGGAGCGATTTCCCCGGGGAATACTGACCGAAGTTGCAAGGTGCCTACCGGCACAATGCTGTTCTTCCCGGTATTGAACGCTTGGGCTGACAACACTGGCTATCAGGGTTCCGGACCGTTCACGTCTACCCTAGAGCAACTCAAGGATATTGCTGCTTATTATTCTGACGCCAGTGAACTCCACGCCTACATCGACGGAGTGGCGGTCCAGAACCTGTCGGATTATCGCGCTGGATATGCGCCGTTTAGTTATACGGTTCCGGCCACTGATAACCTGCTCCAGCTCTTCGGCGGATTCGTGCCACGGCCGGACGGGGTCTTTATTGATTGGCCATCACCATACGTCACGGGCGCTGCGTCAGATGGGTATTGGTTGATGCTGAAACCGCTTCCCCCCGGTACCCATACCATCAGCTTTGGGGGAACAGCAAAGAACACCGGGTTCCAGATAAACATCACCTACACAATCACGGTGGTGCCGAAGGGCCAATTCTGAAGATGTTGTGGATGTCCATGTCCATTGGAGCGAACGAGCCTGAGCGCACCGCGAGGCTCGCGATATAACGGTGTTTTCTTTCGCGCGGAGAGCATGTGGAGGATCGGGGTGGGTGAACCCTTGCTCGCCAAAAGCGCCAGTAAGGGTCGCGGCTCCGATTACTGCACGAGCTCGATAGACTTTTCGCCGCAGATCAGTCGCGACCGGCCGCTACGATTTTCAGCCGGGCGAGGAGGCTCAGCACGATACTTCTCCGCATGAGGTCGAACTGGGTGCAAAGAAGCGCACGGTGCAGACTGCGTCATCGTCCATGGCGGCAGAACCAGCTTCTTCTTACTGTTCTTGTCGCCCCGCGGTTGACAGGGAGCTTCTGTAGCCTTACATTCAGGCGGTGATTCCGGCGATCAGCCTCGTTGCCTTGGCCGTTCTGGGCGCCGCGATGCTTCCGTGGGAGCAGAGGAGACGCCTGTGCCTGGCATTCGCCACGGTGGCCAGGGATCATCCCGCGGGCAGTGCGGTGGTGATTGCCGTGGGGATCTTGGGCGTGCGGCTTTGCTGTTTGCCCATCCTGCCACGGCCCACTCCGATCATTCCGGACGAGTTTAGTTACGTGCTTCTCGGCCGCACACTGGCAGCGGGCAGGTTTGCCAATTCAGCGCATCCGATGTGGCGGCATTTTGAAACGCTGTTCGTTCTTCAGCATCCCTCGTACGCCTCCGTCTACCCTCCCGCGCAGGGCGCCGTCTTGGCCTTCGGAGAAGTCCTGTTCGGAGAACCATGGGCAGGCGTGCTTGCGAGCATCGGTTGCATGCTGATTGCGATGGTCTGGATGCTTCGGTCGTACGTGACGCGCGATTGGGCGCTGTACGGGGGGGTGCTGGCCGGCGCAGGGTACGGCGTCATGAGCTACTGGAGCAACAGTTTCTGGGGCGGCGCCGTCGCCGCAACGGGAGGTGCGATGGTTGTCGGCGCGCTGCCCAGAATGATGGATCGAAGGCGCCGCCGTGATGCGGCCATTCTCGGCTTAGGGTTGATCGTGCTCGCCAACAGCCGTCCTTACGAGGGTTTTCTCACCGCTTTACCGGTTGTGCTTTGCCTGGTCTGGTCGTTGCGCGCGGCGCCGCAGCGCCGGCTGACGCTGCGGAAACACGCTCCCGTCCTGGCTTGTGTCCTGCTGTCGGGTACGGCGTTCACATGCTTTTACAACTGGAGGGTGACCGGAAGCCCCTATCTTCTGCCGCATACCGCATATATCGCGCAGTACGCTGCGGCTCCCGCTTTCGTCTGGCAGCGCCCGCCAAGAGCGCCCGAGTATAGCGACCGGGTACTTCACGACGCGCACACGTCGTTCGGAATCGATTATGTGGAGTACTCGACGCTCGCAGGCGCGGCGGCGAAAAGCACCATGAAGATCGCCCGACTGGCCGCGTTCTATTGGGGCCCGCTTTGGATACTGGCGGCATTGGCAATTCCGGACTTCGTACGTGAACCGCGGTTTCGCGTGGCCGCTTGCGCGCTGGCGCTCTGCATTACCGGGATATTGTTGACAGTCGCCTTTCAGGAGCACTACGCGGCTCCTTGCGCATCGATCTTCCTCCTGATTCTGGTGGACGCCTCCCGGCGTCTGTGCAAACGATGGCGAACCGTGGGCGCCATCGTGGTGATCGCTTCGCCCATTGCGTGGACTGGCTCCGAGGCTGCGACCGCGAGGTTGGCGCCCCAGGCGGACTGGCCGGCGCTACGCCGTTCCGTTGAGGCCAAGATAGCCGCGGCTCCCGGGCGTCACGTCGTGCTTGTCCACTACGACCCTTGGCACGCGCTGGGGCAGGAGTGGGTGTACAACGGCCCCGACATAGATAGCTCACGGATTATCTGGGCTCGAGACTTAGGTCGGGAAAGGAACGGAGAACTGATCGGCTATTTTTCTGACCGTACCTTCTGGTTAGTGGAACCGGATCACCCCGTACCAATTGTGACTCGCTGCACGTCGGAATGCGCCGCGCACGCGGATAACCTCCAGGATCAGCGGGTGCCCGACCGTTGATTCTTGCTGATTCTGTTGGTTGTATTTCTCTGTTGTATTTCTCTTGCCGTCGGTGACTGACAGGCGTATACTCTCTCCGGAAAGGGCGCACCGGGTGAAAACCCGATCGCGAGGAGGGCACCCAGCATGTTCAGTGTGCGAAGAGTTGTCTTCGGCGTGCCGCTGCTTCTAATAGCCGGCATTGCCGCGCAGTCGATATTCAGCTACAGGGTACGAGGAACCATGGTTGCTGCACATTGGGAATCACCGCCGAATCTCGTCGATATCACTCCTGCGGATAGCGGAGATGCGAGGGCGTACTTCGTCTCCTGGCGGGGATGCTCGCCAGACTCCAATTTCGGTCATACCCTCTGTACGTTTGCATCGGGAATGGCGCCAAGATCGGCCGTCAAGATGGAGCGGATCGACACGCTCGGCCTCGATCTGGACATCTCGATGCTCTCATTAATTTTCGGCGCCACGGAAGAGGAGTGTTTCTCGGGATCGTGCTCATACCGGCCATTGACCTCAGCCCGGCTGCACGGCGTATTCACGATTTTCCGAGGACCCGGGTCCGCGGTAGAACAATCCGACGGAAACGCCCGGCGGGACTCTCTCTTTTCCGTCTACCCCGTTTATCCTCCCGTGTATCCGGTGTATCCTGTTTATCCCGTTTACCCTGTCTATCCGGCAGAAATCTCGACAACCGAGGCGTTCTCCGGGGCGCGAACGCGGTACACCGCGATATTTTCAGGAACTGTTGGGCTCGCAAGCACTTCTCCGGATTCGACGACTCCCAACGCGCACCTGACTGTCATGGAAGGCCAGCAGTTGTTTCAGACGGGCTATCCGGCCGCCCGCAACTGACAATTAACGTGGCGCTCCACTGATCGAGACCGGTGGAGTCTTTTGAGGTGACCACAGTCGTCGTCTTCGCGATCTATGAAATCGTCGGGCTAGCCTTGGCCGGCGTCGATGTGCGGGCGCACCGGCCGGATGGCCCGCCGCGCCGCGACTCGCCACACCTCACCCGATCCGCCCGCCCGGGTACACGGCCACTGCCGACCCTTGCGCCAGGAACGCCGAATCCGCCGGGCCCGACAGGCATGCCCCGAACTCCGCTCCATACAGTGCCGTCGCATCGCCTTCGAATTTCGCGCCGGAGGCTTTCCACACCCGCCATGGGTCATGCTCCACGCGGTACTCCATCGTGCCGCCGCCGGCCTGCGCCGCGTAGCCCCAGTAGTGCTCCGCGATAAACTGCTCGAACGAGCCCTCCGCCGGAACCTCCGGACGACCCGAACATTCCATGCGCAGCCGGTTCCACTGGCCGCCATAGCGCCACCGGTATTCGGCCTCCATGCGGCCGAACTCCGAGACCGGTTCGATGATGCGGTGTGCCATCTTGAGCGAAATGTACTTTTCGCCGAACACCGCGCGCGCCACCCGCGCCACCGCGTACCGTGGCACGATCTCGCGGACGAACGCCACCCCGCGGCGCCCGCTGCGCCTCACATAGAACCGCAGATTGACTTCGTCGAAATCCGCATGAAACGGAATCCAGAGTCCGCGCAGGCGGGTGTGCAGAAAACGGAATCCTACCAGGCTCAGGTAGGTCTTGCCTTCGAATGGATCGGGTTCGGTGCCCCGCGGAACCAGTCCCTCCAGGCACGCCGGGTCCACCGCGAAGTTCAGCATCGCGATGTTGCGCCATTCGGCGGTGAGAAACGGGCGCATGCCTCAGGAGTAAGGAAACCAGCTCGGTTCGATCGTCGGAGTGGCTCCGCTGGCCTCCCGGATGCGCTCGAGCAGCCGCCGCCGCATCTCCTCCGCCACCTCCCGGTACGGTGCCCGCCCGGCCAGGTTCACCTGCTGGTAGGGGTCGGCATAGTTGTCGTAGAGGACATAGTCCGTGTACGTCTCCGCGCCGTTGGCGGCGCGCCAGCCCGGCACTTTGGGCGCCGAAACGGCATACGTGTACTGCGGCGTGCGCAGCCCCCGGCCGGTGGTGAACTCCGCCATCTCGAAATACACCTCGTTGCGCCAGCCCTCGGTGCGCCGGTCGAGCAGCGGGAGAAAACTGTGGCCCTGCATGGTGGCCGGCACGGGCGTACCCACGGCATCCAGAAAGCTCGGCGCCAGGTCCACCAGGCTCACCAGTTCCGGAATCTGGATGGCCCGGTTGAAGCCCGGCCCCTCCACGATCAGCGGAACGTGAATCGACCCTTCATGCGGGCTGCGCTTGTACTCCGCGTTGCGCGTCTTGAAGTGGTTGGCGTGATCGCTGAAGAACGCCAGGATGGTGTTGCCGGCCAGCCCGGTGTCGGCCAGGGTCTGGCGAATCTGCCCGACGTTTTCATCGATGCGCGCCACGCAGCGGTAGTAGTCCGCCAACTGGCTCGGCCAGGAGCCCGGATACGGCCGCAGGTCGGGAGGAATATAGGGGTTGGGATACCGTTTGGCGAACTCCTTGGGCGGATCGTAGGTGTCGGTATCGTTCTGGTGATGCACTTCCAGATAGGACACGACCAGCACGAACGGCGGTTTCGCCGATCGCAGGAATCGCTCGGCGCGCCCGGTCATGAAATCGGTTCGATACACGCCCGAGAAATGCAGCGGCTTGCCGTCGTTGTCGTACAGGTCGCCCTCATAGGCATGGGAGGTGTGCTCGAGGACATTCGACGCTTCCCACAGGCCGAGAAATCCGCCGCGATGTTTCGGCGCCACCGGCCCGTAGGTCTCCGGACCGCCGCCCGGACCCAGGTGCCACTTGCCGATATAGTTGGTGCTGTAGCCGCGGGCACCCAGCGCGGTGGCCAGCGTAGTGGAGTTCTCCGGCAGCGCGATGGCGTTCTTCCAGACCCCGTGCTTGCTGGGATACTGCCCGGTGAAGATGGTGCCGCGCGCCGGCGCGCACACCGGCTGGTTGGAGAAGGCCGACCGGAACAGCACTCCGCGCGAAGCCATCCGATCGAGGTTGGGGGTCAGGTTCATGGGGTTCAGACCCATGGCGCCGATGCAATCCCAACGGAACTGGTCGGAAATGATGAGAACGAGGTTGGGGCGGTTCGCCCCAGCCGCGGTCTGCGCCGACGCCGCGGCGGCCAGGGACGCGGGAACGGACGAGAGCAGCGCCCGCCGCGTCGGCGAGTGAGAGGGCATGTCTGCACGGTAACACAGCGTTCGCGTGTCGAGTGGCCGGCCCGCGTACCTGCCCGTTCCCCGCCGGTGCACGGTAGTCATCCGCGACCGGGAAAGCTATACTTGCTTCGGAATGGCCTCCCTCATTGGAAAGGCCGCGATTTTCGGGGCGGCCGGCACCATCGGGCCGTACGTCGCGGCGGAGTTCGACCGGCGCGGAATTCCGTTCCGCGTGGTGGGGCGTTCGCGGCCGCGCCTGGAATCCGCATTCGGCAAGCTGGCCCATGCCGAGATCTTCGATGCCGACCTGGCGGACCTGCGCGCGGCCAGCGCGGCGGCGCGCGGCGTGGACACCATCGTCTACACCGTCGGCCTGCCCTACGACGCCCACTCCCGGCACCCCGCGTTGATGCGCACCACGCTGCAGGCGGCCCTGGCGATGCAGGTGCGCCGCCTGGTGCTGGTCTCGAGCGTCTATGCCTATGGTGTGCCGCGCGCCTCGCACGTGGCCGAAACCCACCCGCGACAGCCCGAGACGCGCAAAGGCCGGTTTCGCAAGGAGCAGGAGGACATCGTCCTCGAGGCCCACAAGAATGGACCCATCCATGGTCTGGTGGTTCGCCTCCCCGACTTTTACGGACCCGGCGCCGACAACAGCCTGGCTAACCCCATATTCCGTGCCGCGCTCGCCGGCAAAACCGCCAACTGGATCGGACCGGTGAATGCCGTGCACGAGTTCGTATTCGTGCCCGACACCGGACCGGTGATCGCCGACCTGGCGCAGACCGCCGAATGCTACGACGCAGCCTGGAACTTCGCCGGCGCCGGTGAAATCAACTCGCTCGATTTCATCACCCGTGTCTACCGTGCCGCGGGGCGGACGCCCAAATACCGCACCGTCGGCCGCACCCTTCTCAAGATCATGGGCTGGTTCAACCCCCTGTACAAGGAAGTCATCGAGATGCTGTACCTCGAAGAGACGCCGGTGATTCTCGACGATTCCAAGCTGTTGGCGAAGTTCCCCCACACCGGGAAGACGCCCTACGACGAAGGCATCCGCCGCACCCTGGACTGGATGCGCGCCGGCTGAGTGCTCACGTTTGGAATTACGGTGACGTATTCCTTCTTCGCATTTCGAAGAAAATACTGGGAAGTAGCTCCCGCGTGGAAGATCGATTCGCACTGTCTCGCCGGCGCCTTCGCCGGCTTAGTACTTCCGAAGCTTGCTCCGCAGCCGCCCAGCTTCGACTCGGACCGTAGCATCGATTTTGGGATCGTAATCTGCGGGCCTACCGTACACCTCCACGGCGATAGTAAATTCCTTAATCGCCTGACTGCGACTGGCGAGAGTTTCTTCCACCACGTAACGCAGGAAGCGCGACAGACGTTCGGAACCCACGAAAAGCGGACTGGCCGCGATCCGGTCGACTGCATCGCGGACCGCCTTGCCCGTGGGCGGTCCGAGTCCATTCGCTGAAAAACGTGTCTCCGCCATCCAGCATCGCGATTATACTACTCTCCGGGCGGGCGTTGAAAACAAAGGGTTACATCGTTTACGTGCCCCACATAAACATACCTCAACTCCTTGAGGTAGATCCTGCGGATCTGGAATATACTAGTAGACTGAGGTAGAGTCTCGGGATCTCCCACCGCAATTTCCCTCCTGAAGGTTCTCTTCGGAAGACACCAATGGCAGTGCGACCTTCGCAGTCAAAAGGTGACTTGCTTGTCGAGGTAGTCGGGCGGGCTTACCAGGCCGCAATCGACGAAACTGCGTGGCCGGCTTTCCTGGAGCGGTTTGCCGACGCCCTTGGCGGCGAGAATACTGCTCTCATCGCCACGGATCTCCGGTCGAATCAAAACCGGCCTTTGGCGTGCGTTCGTACGGAGCCCGAGCAACTGCGCCTTTACAACGACCACTACAGCAGCCTGAATCCTTGGATCTTCAGAGGAAGCGCGGACCTGCTTGCGGGACGTGTGGCCGTCGGTGTCGGCGATATGTATGTCAAACCGGACGAACTGGTGCGGACAGAGTTCTACAATGGCTGGCTGCGGCCACAAAAACTAAAGCACAGCATCGCAGCGTTGATTGTGCGTTCGGACGACCGAATCGTCCTCTGCAGCACCCTCCGTTCCGGTTCACAGGGTCCGTTCGCGGCAGCCGATATCGCCTTCTACGAATCACTTCTGCCGCACTTCCGTCATGCCCTCTTAACAAGGGAGCGTGCCGCCGGGGTCTTTGACGCCGGGCGCCAGGCGCTGGATCTGCTCGAAAAGTCACCCCATGCCTGTATCCTGTTGAACCGTGAGTTGCGGGCGGTATTTGTCAATCGCGCAGCCTGGAATATCCTCAACACGGAGAGCGGCGTGTCTCTCAAGGGAGGCGTCCTGGCCGGCTCGCGAGCGGAAGACACGGGGCGTCTTCAAAAGCTAATTGCACGGGCGGCCGGCGCGCCTCCGGTTGGAGGAGAAATGTCGGTATTCCGGGAACGCGGTCAACCCCTGCTCATTCTGGCGAGCCCGATTCCGCCTCGTAACGAATCGCCGTTGCCTTCTCAAGCTGTGGTCGCGGTGTGGCTGAGCGATCCCGATCTTAAACCTGTTTCGCGCGCGAGACGCATCCGGACCCTGTTTGGACTCACCCGTGCCGAGGCCTCCGTCGCCGCAGAACTTGCACACGGCCTGAGTTTGAATGAGATCGCGGATCTGCTTCGGATTTCCCGCCACACCGCGCGAAATCATCTCAAGCACATTTTCGAAAAGACCGGCGCCCGTCGACAGACCGATGTAGTTCGGTTGGTGTTGAGCTGCCCGGATCTGTTGGAGTGATCCGCAATGAAATAAGGCTACCCCATTTCGGCTTTGTATGACTCATTTGCGTCAGGACGAGCTTTGCCGGTTCTGATATAATCCCCACCCTGGATCGGCCGACTTCGAATCGGAGGAATAGTATGGCGCACTTTTGCAACTCTACTCGAACGCGTTGCGTTCTCGTCCTCGTTGCCGCGAGCCTCCGATCCGGAACGGCCGCGCCTTCCGGCAAAGAACTGCTGGCTGCCCTCGGCCTTGGCGACATGACTACCGCTCAGCGCCTCATCAAACGGGGCGCCCCCGTGGATGCCGCCGACGATGCCGGCTCGAGCGCCCTGATGTACGCCGCGATCTACTCGGATCTTGCTACTATGCGCCTGCTGCTGGAGAAAGGCGCCGATCCGAATCACGCCGATCAGGCCGGCGCGACGGCTCTCATGTGGTCCATTCCTGATGAAGCCAAGGTGCGCCTGCTGGTCGCACGGGGAGCAAACGTCAATGCCGTTTCCAGTGTGACGCGCCGGACGGCGCTGCTGATTGCCGCGGGCCGGCCAGGGGCGGCGGGCATTGTGAAATTGCTGCTGGAGAAGGGCGCCGATCCCCAGGCCCGGGATAAGCTGGGTGCGACTACGGTGGTTCGGGCAGCTTTCGACGGCGATCCGGAATCGATGAAGATGCTGATTGCGCAGGGTGTGGACGTCAATGCACGCGCAGGCTACACGAATGCTCTCGCCGAGGCCGTGAACGGCGGTCACGCGGCCATGGTCGAACTGCTGCTCGCCAACGGCGCGGATCCGGCACCCAAATTTGGTCAGATCGACATCCTGACTAATGCGACTTCGTACGCCGATATAGACATGTTCCGCCGCCTGATTGCCAAGAACGCCCGTCCCAGTCACGTGGGCTTCTCGGGCGAAACTCTCATCATGGCTGCTGCTGCGAGCGACACATCCACCTCCCAGATGGTGAGTGAGTTGGTGAAACTCGGGGCTGATCCAGCAGAGAGAACTACCAACCTGCATATCAGGCACGGCTACGGGAAGCAGCCCGAAACCGCTCTGGATTGGGCAGGCCGCCAAGGGAATACGCCCGTAACGCGACTGCTCGCTTCGCTCACCGGCGAAAAACCAAGCAGTGAACCGCCCGATGACGCCGCCCGTCTGGGCTCAGCAACGGCGCGGGATGCGATCGCCAAAGCATTGTCGCCACTCTACGCTGGCACCCGCGAGTTCTTCAAACGTTCGGGCTGTGCGTCATGTCATCACAATATCCTGCCGGCGCTCGCATTTTCGGAGGCGCGGTCGAAAGGGATTGAGGTATCCGGTGACGAAGTTCGCCAGAACTACCTCCAGTTGGAGGCGTGGCTGAAGGGAAATCGGGAAGGCCTTTTTCAGGACATTGATTTACCCGGCGGCGAGATCACCGCAGCTTACCTGTTGTGGGCCCTGAGAGCGGATGGGTACGGGCGGGACCGGGGCACCGATGCCCTGGTGAATCAACTGGCGGCTTCGCAGTCGCTGGACGGGGGGTGGCGGGTGCATGGCGATCGCCCACCCATTGAGTCCGGTAGAGTCACACCCACTGCCATTGCGATTCGGGCTCTACGGGAATATCCAATTCCAGGGCGGAAGACGGAGTTCGAAACTCGCGTCCGGCGTGGGGCGAATTGGCTTGCCGAATATCAGGCGCGCACCAGCGAAGAGAAAGCGATGCGACTGTTGGGATTGGTTTGGGCACGATATAACGCACCGCTGATCCGGTCGGCTGCCTCGAAGTTGATTGCGGATCAGAGGGCAGATGGCGGATGGGCGCAATTGGATACGTTGTCGAGTGATGCCTACGCCACTGGTCAGGCGCTCTACGCTCTCCAGAGTGCGGGCAATCTTCCTCAGGTGTCGCTGGATAAGGCGGTCCGGTATCTGCTCCAAACACAGCTTGCCGACGGAACGTGGCACGTGCGCAGCCGCGCGTACCCGATCCAGATGAATTACTTTGATACAGGATTTCCGCACGGCCGGGATCAGTGGATCTCGGCCGCGGGAACCAGTTGGGCATGTATCGGGCTGACGCTTGCCGTCACGCCAAAGGGATACCAATGAAGACTGTCGCTCTGATTTTCTTAAACTGTATCGGGCCGGCGCTTTTGGCAGCGCTGATGGCGGTTTCGCATCTGGCTGCGCAAGGAGGACGGGCGGCTGCCTCACCCGCGGGTTGTGAATCGATGATGCGTTTGCAACTGCCGGGCGTCCCCTTGACCGTTACCAATGCGCAACTGATCCAAGCGGGCACGCTTCCATCCGGTCCCGGAAGCGCTGGATTAACGGCGAAGTTGCCGGCCTACTGCCGCCTGGATGGAATGATCGAGCGGCGCACGGGTGCCGCGGGAGTCACCTACGGAATCGGGTTCGCACTCGCATTGCCCGAGCCATGGAACGGGCGCTTTCTGTTTCAGGGCGGCGGGGGTTTGAATGGTATCGTACTGCCGCCGATGGGCGCATTCGCGGCGGGCGCGGAACCGGGGCTTGCGCGCGGGTTCGCCGTGGTCAGCACCGATACAGGTCATCAGGGAAAAGCCGCTTTGAAGTCTTTCGACCGAAGTTTTGAGCAGGACCAGCAAGCAACCCTCGACTTCAGTTATACGGCGATCGGCCGCGTGACAGAGGTCGCTAAACACATCATCGCGCATTATTACGGCAACGCCCCAAGCCGCTCCTACTTCAGCGGATGTTCGGAGGGGGGACGCGAAGGGATGCTCATGGCGCAGCGCTACCCGACGTATTTCGACGGCATCGTGGCGGGTGCGCCCTCGATGCGCCCGGTCTCGGGTGTTGGCGGTCTGTGGGTTGCCGCCACGTTAAACGAAATTGCGCCCAAAGACCAACGCGGCCAGCCGATCACGCGCGACGCGTTGTCCGAAAGCGACAAGAAAACCGTTATCAACGGCTTGCTGAACGCCTGCGATGACGCCGACGCTCTCAAAGACGGCATGGTGTTCAACATCCAGGGGTGCCGGTTCGATCCGAAGACGCTGGTCTGCAAAGGTGGAAAAGTGGAGGGTTGCCTGTCCATGAGTCAGGCCGCAGCACTTCAGAAGGCGTTCGCGGGGCCGAAAGACTCGAAAGGACGGCAGGTCCACCCGGGGTTTCCGTTTGATACGGGAATTGTAGGGACCGAGGACAAGCCAGGTCTGTTGAACGGCTACGGGAACCCTGGCATGCCGGCGTTTTCCGAGATAGGCATGGACGTGGACAGTTGGGTAGAACAGGCTATGTCACTTCCCGGCATCGCTCAGGGGGAGACTTGGAGTTGGACTAACCTCAACACATTTTCCGCCCACGGCGGTAAGCTGGTCTTCTGGCACGGGCTCAGCGACCCGTCTTTCTCGGCGCTCGATACCGTCGCCTACTACAAACGGATGACCAAGGATAACGGCGGTTCCGAACAGGTCCGCAACTGGAGCCGCTTGTTCCTGGCTCCCGGGGTGGGGCACTGCAAAGTGGGGCCGCCCGCGCTCGACACGTTCGATGCCTTGTCTGCCATCGTCCACTGGGTGGAGCAGGATGTGCCGCCCGATAGCGTCACAGCAACCGGCAGCGCGTTTCCGGGTCGCAGCCGGCCGCTTTGTGCTTATCCACTGCACGCGCAATACAAAGGCTCAGGCAATCCTGAGGACGCAGCTAATTTCGAATGTCGCCCCTAAGGTCACCCAGCGGCAACGGGCATGACCGTGATCTGCGATGACGGTGGCTCTTTGAGTACGTCTGCGCACTTGGCACGCCCGCTCGTTGACCTGCATGCGCGTGACGTTGCGGTATCAACGGCTGGACCCAATAATCTGCACCACAGTCAGCGAGACCCGCTGAGAATCGACCACAACCCGAGAAGGGACGACAGGTCCCAGCCTGCAGAGTCCTTCCAATAAACCCCACCGTTTTGCGCGCACCAGCCCGGCTGCCAGATGAAGTGCGTCGAGACGGTGTCACTCGGGAACTGCGCTTTGTCCACCGCCAGTACTCTGTATCCCCGTCGCGCGCGGAGCATCGCCAGGGGAGCGCCGGCGCAGCGGGCGCCTATGACCATGATGTTAAACATTGGGACATTCAATAACGCCGGCTTCGTGACGCACTGAGCCGGTGGCGGATGCCGCTTCGAGAGCGGGCTCTTCTCCGGGACCGTAGCCAGCGTGAACGCTGAGTCCGTGCCGGCGAGACCGATCCAGCTCTGGGCGGTTTACCTTTGGCGCTGGGGTGCCAGAATCGCCGGCCACATTATGGTTCAAAACGGCCATTTTATGATTCAACTCACACCACCGTTGGGCGGCGATTTTGGCCAGAAGGGCGGCCCCGGCCAGGCCGCTGGCTCTCCTACCTCGAGGGGATCACCGGCCGTTTATGTTCTCAATCCGCTACGGCTACTACCCTGCCCTCGTTATCTTGCAAGCATTTTGACGATGTCTGCGAACGTGACGATCCCGTAGACTCGCGCCGTCCGATCCTTGCTGGCGGTGACGATGCGCCGGCCGTCAGGCGAGAACTGCGCGCGCACCACGCTATTCGTGTGCCCTTCGAGCATTGCCACCAATTGGCCATTCTCTGCGTCCCATAACCGCGCTCTGTAGTCGTCGCTGACGGTCACGATGCGATGGCCGTCGGGCGAGAATGCAGCCTGTACGACGGGGGCGATGACGATGCGCGTGCCGTCGGGATGGAACGCCGCGTCGTGGATGACAAAACTCTTTGTTGCCAGCAATTCGCTGGTGGCCGCATTCCACACTTGCGCCGTATGGTTCTTGCTGTCGGTAACGATGCGATGGCCGTCGGGCAAGAACGCTGCCTGCACGAACTCGTCCGTGCCTTGGAGCGTGGCTACCGGGTGGCCGTCGTCCGCGTTCCACACCCGCGCCGTATGGTCCCTGCTGGCGGTGACGATGCGCTGGCCGTCAGGCGAGAACGCTGCGTGACAGACGACGTCCTTGTGGCCCTTGAACTCGGCCAGCAGTTGTCCGCTGGTCGCATTCCACACCCGCGGCGTACGGTCCCAACCCGCAGTGACGATGCGCTGTCCGTCGGGCGAGAACACCGCGTAACAGACGATGGACGTGGGGCTGAGCTTGGTCAACATCCGGCCGTTGTCCGCGTCCCAGATCCCCGCGGTACGGTCCCAACTCGCCGTCACGATGCGCTTGCCGTCAGGCGAGAATTCAGCGTGTCCGACCTTGTCCGTGTGGCCCACGAGTTCGGCCACCGGTCGACCGTCCGCGCTCCACACCCGCGCCGTATGGTCATCGCTGGCGGTCACGATGCGCTGGCCGCCAGGCGAGAACTCCGCATCCGCTACACCCTCCGCGTGCCCTTGGAGCTTGGCCAGCAGTCGGCCGTTAGCCAGGCCCCACACCTGCACTGTCTGGTCCCGACTCGCAGTGACGATCCGCTGGCCGTCGGGCGAGAACTGCGCGCCCACAACACCATTCGCGTGTCCTTCGAGCTTGACTAGCAGGTGTCCGCTGGTCGCATCCCACACCCGCGCCGTATGGTCCCAACTCGCGGTGACGATGCGCTCGCCGTCAGGCGAGAACTCCGCATCCGCCATACCCTCAGAGTGGCCGTTGAGTTCAGCGAGCAGTTGTCCATTGGCCGCGTTCCAGACCCGCACCGTGCGGTCGTCACTGGCGGTAACAATGCGCTGGCCGTTCGGCGAGAACCGCGCGCGCACAACACCCTCGGGCCCGAACCGCGCGCCCACAACATCCTTGGTGCGTCCTTCGAGCCTGGCCAGCAGGTGCCCATTGGCTGCATTCCACACCAGTGCCGTATGGTCCTTGCTGGCGGTGACGATGCGCCGGCCGTCAGGCGAGAACGCCGCGTGATAGACGTTGTCCGCGTGGCCTTCGAGCCTGAACAGCAGGTGTCCGTTGGTCGCATCCCACACCCGCGCCGTATGGTCATCGCTGGCGGTGACGATGCGCTGGCCATCGAGCGAGTACGCCGCATCCTCGACCTCCTCCGCGTGGCCTTCGAGCCTGAATAACAGGTCGCCGGTGGTCGCATTCCACACCTGCGCCGTATGGTCCCAACTCGCGGTGACGATGCGCTGGCCGTCAGGCGAGAACTCCGCGTGAGAGACGTCGTCCGCGTGACCCTTGAGCTCGACCAGCAGGTCGCCGTTGGTCGCATTCCACACCCGCGCCGTATGGCCGTCGCGAGCCGTGACGATGCGCTGTCCGTCGGGCGAGAACACCGCTTCCTCCATACCCTCAGAGCCTTTGAGTTCAGCCAGCGGTTGTCCGTTGGCAGCATTCCAGACCCGCACCGTGCGGTCGTCGCTGGCGGTGACGATACGCCGGCCGTCGGGCGAGAATGCCGCCTGCTCCACCCTGCCGGCGTCTACGAGCTTGACCAGCGGTTGGGGGAAGGCGTGCGCTACGGCAAGTCTGGCCTCCTCGGTCTGTGATTTGTGCCAGCTACGTATGGCCAAATCCAAGGCAGCGGGCTGATCTCGGCCGATCATCAGCTCAGCCTGAGCCGCCAGGGCGCGGGATTCGGCGTTTAGCGCGAACTCCACGGCCGTTACGGCCAGCACTAGAAAGAGCAACGCAACACTCGAGAGAAGGAAAACAACGCGGCGCCGTTGCGATCGCTCTTTCCCGCGTAATTGCAACCAGTCGTTTTCCGGATAAAACCTGAGAAGGACCTTGTGGAGGTCTTCCACCAGTTCATCTTGAAGCTGACCCCGGCTCCTTCCGTCCAGAATCCGCGCACGGCGATGTTGCAGCGTCACGAATATTGGCTCACTTGTCAGGTTGATTCGTATGGATGGTGGGAGTAGCTGCTCGCGAATCTCCTCCCACGTTCGGCACTCTCCCGCAGTAACAATAATGAGAACGTGTCCATCCCGAGGCCGGCTGAACCAATAACTGGCCTCCATCTCCATACCGCCGCTTTGTGCAGCCTGAGGAGATGCGAGGACGAGCAGATGGGTGGAACGATCGAGCCGGTCGAACAGTTCAGTCTTGAGACTGGAACCTGCCGGGAGGCACGACAGATCCCGAAAAATCGTTTTGGCTCGTTGCTGGTACCACGGGCATAGGAATTTGTGAATGACGGATTGGATGACCGGGGCAACCTGGCTATCGGATTTCCAACTGTACGAAAGAAAGGCGTCGTACCCGCGAGAGGAATCAAGCCAGATCAGCCCGCGGAGCCATGCGGGAACAAAGCGACGCCAGGCTTTTGGGGGCGCTAGATCGAGCGGCGGAGGCTCTTTCTCGGCATTAGAGGACAAGTACCCTCCGCTGCCAGCGTAACAGATTACCTCAGCGAATCGGCCCAGAAACGCGTCACCGTATTTCCGAATAGAAGCACGGAGCCGCCCTGCTCCCGGCGCAATACCGCCATGGGATTGACGCGAACCGCCCGCCGCGCCTGTTCCTGGCGGCGGATCTACTGAGTCTTTTTCCGCTGTCTCCGTTGTGCGGCGCGGCGCGAAGAGCTCGCCGGATTCACCAGGTCGCCTTCGGCCGACCAGTAGAGTGCGTTGAACAGCATGGGCAGCGTGGCGTGGGTCTGCGCCCGGTGCTGCGGGCGAATGCCGAACAGCACCACTTTGCCCGGATTCGTCTCCACCGCCACCACCGCCGCCCGGCCATACATCAGCTCTTCTCCGCGCAGCCATCCCGAGGCGCGCACCTCGGTATTCGGATACCGCGCCACCACGCTCACTTTCTGCGACGAGAACCCTTCCACGAGCTGAAAAAACGGCGAGTTGATGTAGAACCCGTACGTCTCCGGCGCCATGCCCCAACCGATCGGGTGCGACGTATCCACTTGCAGGTTCACGATCGTCCCCGGCGCGAAATGCTGGTCGCGGGTGGTGGCGCGCTTCAAGTCCCTCACCCCCAGCGGCAGTTTGTCCAGCAGCAGGTTCGATGCTTCACCGAGCGCGATCAGCGTGCCGCCCTCCGCCACGAATTGCCGCAGCGCGTCCCAACCGGCCTCGCCCATGCCGCCGCGGTACTCCGGGAGAATGCTCTTGTAATCGAGCCCGTTCAGCATGGCCTTGGTGCGCTGGTCCGGCAGAATGATGGCGTCCAGTTTCTTGCGCAGACCGCCCGCCCGAAGATCCTGGTTGTGCAGCCGGGTATATTCAAACCCGTACTGGTCCAGCACGAATCGCGTCCAGCCTTCGTCCATTGTCGGATCGTAGGACTGGTAGATGCCCACGCGCGGCTCGCGCAACGTCATGGCCAGCGGCGCCGTCGGAGTCCGCACCAGCGGCCGCACGTCAAAACCCTCGACCGCCCGGTTCCAGACGTCCCCTTTCGCCGAAGTGATGGCGAACGCGGTCCCGGCGGCATCCGGTTTGGTCAGCGTCACGACCGCGCCGCCCTTCAGGAGCCGGTTCACGATGCGCGCCGAAAGCGCTCCGTTGTACGGGAAGTGCCAGAGCCCTCCGCTGTTCACGGCGGGCAGAACGAATTTGGGGGTGGCCGCAACCTTGTCCAGCGGGAGGTCGCGCGGCAGCGCCGTCCTGGCAAAATCCGCCCGCACGCCGAACTGAAGCCCCAGCGACCACGCCGACACATCGTACGGCGCTTCGGCCGGGGCGCCGGGCGAACGCCGCACCTCGGGATAGGTCTGGCGCTCCAACAGGTCTTTGGCGTAGCGCGCGAACACCTGGCTGAACGGAATCACAAACGTGCCCGCGCCGTAGACCTTGCCATCCTGCTCGAAATCGTGTTCCGAGCGGTACACCTCCACGCCCGCGATCAGCAGCTTGTCCACCAGTTCGAGGGCTTCATTCGGATCGTGCTGATTCATCGTCGGTACCACGGCGCTGGTCCCGTCCTTGCACGGAATCAGGATGGCGAAGGTCTTCTCGCGGTCCTGTCCGATTTCGCCACGCTTGCCCGCCTCGATGGTGGCGCGGTTGATGTCGTAGATCTGGCGCAGGAGCGTCTCGCGCCGGTCCGCCGCCGCGTCCAACAACGCGAAAGTCGCCGTCATTTCGTAATCCACGATGTCCCGCAGGGTCCATTTGCCGCCCAGCCAGGGCCGCGGGTACTCGGTGCGCGGCGTGATGTCGCGCGGCGCGGGCAGCGGATCGTCGGGATGCTCGAACAGCCGGGTTCGTTCGCTTTCGAATTCGGAGGCCCCTCGCGAGCCGGTCGCCGCGCCGCGCCCCCCGCCCGCCGGCGCCGCGGACCCCGGCCGCGACGGATCCGCCTTGAGCTGCACGGTCGGCGTCGCGATCCGCACGCTGGCCACCTCGGTCAGAAGCCCCACCTGGTTGTGCCACCACCCTGCCCACGCCATCGCTCCCTGCCAGAAGTTGGTGTAGGTGGCGTTGAAGATGATGCCGGTCTTGCCCTCGGCCTCCAGCGCCGCCGCCTGCGACTGCCCGTAAACGCCGTTCAACCGGTAGATCAGCGGGTCCACATTGGGGTTGATCGGGTCCGTGGCCGGCATCGTGAAGATGCGCGGTCCCGACGTCCCCTGCTGGTGTTCGTCCAGCCAGATCGACGGAAACCAGTCGTGCCACAGAACCTGCGCGGTCAGCCGGCTCTCCTTCTGCGAGAACAGGTACATGTCGCGGTTGTTGTCATGCCCCGTGTAGCTTTGATACAGCCACGGCAGCGGGCTCGCCTCGTAGGGCGTCCCGACCACTTTGTTGTACCAGTCGGTCACCATGATCTGGCCATCGGGATTGAGCGAAGGCACCAGCAGAAAGATCACGTTGTCGAGGATTTTCCGCATGTACGGCGAGTCTTCGGTGGCCATCCGGTGCACCAGCTCCAACACCATTTGCGAAGCGCCGATCTCCGTCGAATGGATGTTGTTGGTAATCAGCACGACCGCCTTTCCCGAACGGAAAATCTCGTCCTTCTCAACGGGCGTAGGCGCCCCGCCCTGGAAGTAGAGTTTGCGCTCGAGCTGCTTGTAGCGGTCCAGGTGTTTCAGGTTCTCGGCCGAGCTGATCTCGAGCAGGAGGAACGGATTTCCCCCGGTCGTCGGTCCCAGGTCATGAAACTTCACCCGGTCGGTTTCGTTGGCCACCTTGTGCAGGTAATCGACGATTTTGTCCCACCGCGCCAGCTTTCTGTCCGCGCCGATGCGGAACCCGAAATACTGTTCGGGCGACTCGACCGCCGCCGATAACAGACACGCCCCAAGCAACAACCCCGCCACCCAACGTTTCATCCGATCCCGCCTCCAGAGGCTCTTGTCCTGACTGTGCTCCCTCACCATGGCGGTTCTATTGCCCCACAGAACCGCACGAGGGGCTCTACAGATTCTAGCGTAGTGATGTGGGATGGAGACTCAGTTCGGACAGGGGCGCTTCATCAGGGCCGCCATAATGCGGTTGACTACTTCCTCGCGCACCATCTCGTCGCCCGTGCTGAGAGGGGAAACCTGGATGTGCACCAGTTCGTGCACGATGGTACATTCCATGTCCACGCGCAGTTCGCCGCCGCGCAGATTGTAGTCGCGCGGGTCCAGCACTTTGATCTCGCCGTTGCGGCTGTTGCTGTCCCACTCGGCCGCGCCCCAGGAGTTGCGGTCAATCTCCGACTGCCTCACGACTTTTACCCGGAGGTTCCAGTCCTCCATTCCCAGCCGCTTCTGCCAGGATCGCAACTGGCGGTCGAGACGGGTTTCGAGCGAGTTGGTGGCGGAACCGCAGAGAACGCAGAGGAGCAGCGCTTGGACCACACGCATATCGGAATTGTATTATAAATTACAACTCAATGCCTTAATTTGTGTAGGATTTCGCCCGTATCAAAGACACAACCTCCCCAGGTTCCCCCGCTCGCTTGCTGCAACGCCGCCCAGAGCCGGGTTTGTTCGGGCAGGGCGGGATCCGGAGCCAGGTCCGGGCGCGGCTCGCGTCCCTCGAGCACGCGCGTGCCTTCCTCGACGCTTCCGTTCACCACCAGGTTGAGCGAGCCCTCCAGGTTTATGCGGTCGATCACGATTTCGATCATGTCCCCCTCGCGGACCTTGCCGAGGGGTCCGCCGGCCAGCGCTTCGGGAGTGACGTGTCCGATGCACGCGCCGGTGGAAACCCCGCTGAAGCGCGCATCCGTGACCACCGCCACATGCTTGCCGAATTCGAGATACCGCAGCGCGCAGGTGATTTCAAAGATCTCTTCCATGCCCGAGCCCATCGGCCCCCGGCACATCAGCACCAGCACGTCCCCCGGGCCGAGCGTGCCGTCCTTCACGGCCTCGATGGCGGCTTTCTCGGTGAGGAACACGCGCGCCGGACCGGTGATCCGATAGATGCCGGACTCGTCCACCACGCTGGGATCGATCGCCGTGCTTTTGATGATCGAGCCTCCCGGGGCGAGATTGCCGGAAGGAAACGTGACCGTCGAAGTGAGGCCGCGCCGCCGCGCGCCATCCGGGTCCATAATGACATCCTCGGGATCCACGCCGTCGCGTTCGCGCAACAGGTTTCGCAGAATCGACCGCCGCTCCGATTGCTCCCACCAGTCGAGCACCGCGCCCAGCGTCTCCCCGCTCACCGTCAGCACGCCGGTTTCGAGCAGCCCCGCCCTGCGCAGGTGCAGCATGACTTCGGGCACCCCTCCGGCCAGAAACACCTGCACCGTGGGATGCATGCGGGGACCGTTGGGCAGCGCGTCCACGAGCCGCGGAATCTGCCGGTTGGTGTGCTTCCAATCCTCCACCGTGGGGCGCGCGAGTCCGGCGGCGTGGGCAATGGCCGGCAGGTGCAGGACCAGGTTGGTGGACCCGCCGAAGGCCGCATGCAGCACCAGCGCGTTGCGCACCGAAGCCGCGGTGAGAATGCTGGACATGGCGAGCCCGCGCTCCTCGAGCGCCATGACCGCGCGAGCCGACCGGCGCGCCATGTCGAGCCAGATCGGGTGGCCGGAGGGCGCCAGGGCCGCGTGCGGCAGCGCCATTCCCAATGCCTCGCCCACCACCTGCGAAGTCGCCGCGGTCCCCAGGAACTGGCAGCCGCCGCCCGGCGAGGCACAGGCCCGGCACAGTCCCAACTGGGCCGCCTCCAGGCTCAGGTCGCCATGCGCGTAGCGCGCTCCGGAGGATTGCACTTTGCCGGCATCCTCCCCTTCCTCGGCCAGCAACGCGACCCCGCCGGGCACCAGCACTCCCGGCAGCGTGCGCGAACCCGCCAGCGCCATCATCATCGCCGGGACCCCCTTGTCGCAGGTGGCCACGCCGATCACGCCGCTGCGCGTGGGCAGGGAACGGATCAGCCGCCCGAACACGGAGGCGGCATCGTTGCGGTAGGCGAGCGAATCGAACATACCCGTGGTGCCCTGGGTGCGGCCATCGCACGGGTCGGTGCAGTAGCCCGCGAACGGAATGGCCCCGAGCGCCTTCAGCTGCCGGGCCGCCGCCTCCATCAGCAGCCCCACCTCCCAATGGCCGGTGTGGTAGCCCAGGGCGATGGGCGTGCCGTCGGCCGCGCGAATCCCGCCGTGCGTGCTGAGGATCAGGAACTCCTTCCCGCCCAGTGCCGACGGATCCCACCCCATCCCGGCATTCTGGCTCCAGCCGAACAGCTCTCCCGAAGGTTTGTGCAGCAGCATCTCCGGAGTGACCGGGAGCGTACCGTGCGGGCCGGGAGCTTTCGAGCGGAGGTCGTAAAGGGCGGTATCGCCGGAATCGAGGATGGCAGACATGATGTTCTGATGCTATCAGGATCGCCATCCGCCGGCCGCGCGGGTTCGGCGGGCGCCCGAGCGACAGGCGGCCATGGTCGCACCGCGGCGCCGGTGGGCCCAGCGGGAAATTCATCCGCCGCGAAATGGAGCACTGGAAAGGCGGCCGGTGAATCAACCCTTCGCCGTCTGCGGTTTCATGCGGCGCTCGAACTCCTCGGCGGAGACGTCCTCGACGTGCGTGGCGATCCACCACTGGTTGCCGCAGGGGTCCTCCACCCCGCCCGAGCGATCGCCATATTGATGGGTGGTCGGCTCACCCAGCGATTTCCCGCCGGCGGCGACGGCCTGCTGGTAGACACGGTCCACGTCCTCCACGTAGAGGTAGAGTCCGCAAGGCCGGGCTTTCCACTGTTGGCTGGCTTCGCCCATCATGATCCGCGAGTCGCCGATCTGCATCTCGGCATGCCACACGGTGCCATCCGGACGGTTGGTGATAAAGGTCTGCTTCGCACCGAAGGCCTCCTTCAGAAAGTTCATCAGCTTGGAAACACCCTCGACGGTCAGATACGGGGTAACGGAATGGTAACCCTCTGGTATCGGTTTGCTGTTGCTCATAGATCCATTCTGGCGCAGGTTTGCTCCCTCGGCGGGCGCACTGTGCCCGTTTCAAAATAGAAGTCATTGAAAACAAGCCGCTTCGATGAAAGCCAATGGGCACACTGTGCCCGTTTGAGGCGAGCGGCCGGTAGCCGCCGGCCGCCGCGTTTTACAATCAGTACAAATCATGAAGCTCATCGTCATCCTGCTACTTGCCTCTTCGGCCTTCGCGCAGAAGAAAGCGATTACGCTCGAAGCGCTGTACGGCGCGGGGCGCGGCGGCGCCGGCCGCGGATTTGCCGGGGCCGCCAACTGGGCTCCCGACGGGAAAACGTTCGTCTTTCGCGAGGGACGCAGCCTGAAGATTTACGACCCCGCCACGAAGAGTTCGAAGGAGTTGGTCTCCACCGAAGCTCTCGACGGCGCGGCGAGCGCTCCGCCGCAGGCCGATGGGCCGGTGGACTGGACCAACCGGCGCGCCCGAACCGGCGGCATCGAGTGGTCCGCCGACGGCAAGCTGCTGTTGGATACGGCGGGTGGAGATATCTTCCTGATCCACGTGGATTCGGGCAAATGGGACCAGCTTACGAAAACGCCGGTGGCCGAGATCGACCCCAAGCTCTCGCCCGACGGCAAGACCGTCGTGTTCCGCCGCGGCTGGGACATCTATACCGTGGATGTGGCGACGCAGAAAGAAACGCGCCTCACCCGGGGCGGCACCGAAACCCTGCGCAACGGCGGCACCGACTGGGTCTATCCGGAGGAACTCGAATTGGGCACGGCCTACTGGTGGTCGCCCGATTCGAAATCGGTGGCGTACCTGCAGTTCGATATGTCGCGCGAGCCGGTGATTCCGCACGCGGACCTGCTGAAGACGCGCGCGCTCTATGAGCCGGAACGATACCCGCAGGCGGGCGAGAACAACGCCGCCGTGCGCCTGGGCGTGGTTCCGGCGGCGGGCGGATCCACCCAATGGCTGGACATCGGCGAGACGCGCGAGTTCCACCTGGTGGCGCGCGCCGGCTGGCTGCCGAACTCGCGGTCGGTCTACGTGCTGCGGTTCAACCGGGTGCAGAACCGGCTGGAGATGCTCTCCATCGACGTGGAATCGGGTGCGGCGTCCACCGTCTTCCAGGAGTCCGACCCGTACTGGATCAATCTCTCGGGCGACGTGCAGTTTCTGGCCGACGGCAAACGGTTCCTGTGGACCAGCCAGCGCGACGCGGGGTACCGGCACATCTTCCTGTCTTCCAATGACGGCAAAGACGTGAAGCAGTTGACGCGCGGCGCCTGGGAGGTGACCGGGATTCAGGGCGTGGACGAGCCCGCGGGGCGTCTGTTCTACACTTCGACCGAAGGCTCCTCGCTCGAGCGGCACCTGTACAGCATCAATCTGAGCGGCGGCGGGAAGCGCGCGCTGACGCCGGAGGCGGGCACCCACACGATCTCCATGGGTCCCACCGGCGCCTATTTCCTGGATACGTTTTCGAGCCTGGCCTCTCCGCCGCGCACCCTCCTCCATTCGGGCGACGGCAAGGAACTGGGGGTGTATCGCGAAGCGGACCGCAAGCAGATCGACGAATACGACATCCTACCCACCGAGGTGGTGAAATTCAAGGCCGCCGATGGCACCACCGACCTGTACGCGCGGCTGATCAAACCGGCCGGATTCCAGCCCGGCAAGAAGTACCCGGTGGTGGTGAGCGTGTACGGAGGGCCGGGCGTGGCGCTGCCGGTGCGCAATGCCTGGCAGGGCGGCGTCAGCGTGGACCAGGTGCTGGCGCACAAGGGCTACGTCGTCTGGCAAGCGGAGAACCGCGGCGGGCTGGGGCGGGGACACGCCTTCGAGACGGCCATTTACCACAAGCTGGGGATAACGGAGCTGGCCGACCAGGTGGCCGGGGTCAAGCACCTGATCTCGCTCGGCTTCGCCGACCCGGAGCGCATCGGCATCCACGGCTGGAGCTACGGCGGGTTCATGACCGTGAATGCCCTGCTGAACGCGCCCGACGTGTTTCGGGCCGGATTCGCGGGCGCGCCGGTGACCAGTTGGATGAACTACGACAGCATCTACACGGAGCGCTACATGGGGCTGCCTGCCGACAACCCCGATGGCTACCGCGATACCGCGCTCCCACCCAAGGCCAAAAACCTCAAGGGCCGGCTGCTGCTGGTGCACAATTTCGAAGACGACAACGTGCTGTTCCAGAACTCCCTGCAGATGACCAACGCGCTGCAACTGGCGGGCCGGCAGTTCGAGTACATGCTCTACCCGCAGAAGTCGCACGGGGTGACCGGGCCGGCGGCGCGGCAGATGAACGAGATGATGGTGGAGTTCTTCGACCGCAGTTTGAAGTAGCCCGCTACTCCAGCCGGAAATCGACGGTGATGGTAGTGACCACCTCCACGGGCTGGCCGTTCAGCAGGGTGGGCTGGTAGCGCCACTGGCGGACCGCATCGAGCGTGGCGCGGACCAACCCCGGATCGACGGCCGTATTGACGGCGTCCAGGTTGGCCAGGTCGCCCGCAGTGGATGGACTATCTACTGCGCCAGGCATGGTGCGCCTGTTTCCAGGTCGCAGAGGTTGGCCCGATAAACCGCTGGAGGCAGCACCTTCTTTAACGCTCTCAGTTCCTCGGCCAGGCCTTTCCGTCGCTGGGGCGTCGGATTCTTGCCGAGCATTGCGAGCGCGCGGGCTCGTGCCTCTTTCGCGAGCGCTACCGCAGCGGCCGTGGCCGCTGTGCGGGTCCGCGCTTCTTCGGATTGCAGAAAATCCTGCCAGAACTCCTGTTCGTCAGGGCGGCGAACCGTGAGGCGCTTCCGATTGTCCGTGACCTCGGGACCGTACAGTTCGGTGGGCTGCTGCGGTTTTTCGTTCTCCACCATCGACCTTCCGACGATCAGTTTCTGTAGAAAGGCCTTGGTCTCCGCGCTCAGGTTGGCTGAAACGGGGGTGACGCCACGCTCGACGGTCCATTCGATCGTGTACGCGGCGCAACCTGACGTGGACGGATCCACGTCGTTCAGTCCTCCCGCGGTCTGGTCGTTGCATTCGGACTTAAGCTGCCGGTGAACCGGCCGAAAGAACGTCGTAAGAACCCGCCCCGTGTCATCGGAAGTCACGAGGTCCTCCTCGAATCCGCCGCTCTGGAATGGCGCGAACTGGCCGGCGAATAGGAGAACCTCGCCGCGAAGGTGGCCGTTTGCGAGGAGCGCGCCCGCACTCCAAGGCCCGTCGGCCGGCGTGTAGGTCCGTTTCTCGATGCATCCGTTGCATTCGAGCAGGCGAGTCCATGGCGTGTCGGCAGACGGTTTTCCGATCCAAAATCGCCAGTCGCCGTCGCCCTTGCCCGTAGGATCGCCATCGTCGGTGACCTGCAGGGAATCGAACCGCACCCGGAGCGGCTGAAGGCCGAAGTTGGAGCCCTGGATGTCGGGATAGACCCACGCGGTACGGATGCGCTTTGCGAACCGCTGGCCCGTCGCAAGACTCGAAAGATCGACTGAAAAGCGTGCATAGGGGTGATCGCCGTCCGTGCGAGTTTCCAGCAACGCTACCGGCAGGTCACTGCGCGCGCCGGTAGGGGCCTGAGGATGGTTTTCGATACTCACGAACAGGGCCGGCTTCACTGGCGGATTCAGTCCTAGGTCGCGCAGCCGTTTGAACGGGCTCGTCGGCAGAAATACGTTGAACACGAAGCGTGCGCCGGCGGTGGTGGGCTGACTGACGCAAACTCCCTCGGGCTGATGTAATCCAGGCCGACCGCAGTCGAGGGTCTTGCCGCCGTTGAGGTTGACCAGGATATCGGTGACGATACCGGGCACGAGAACGTTCTCGCCGGGGTGCACCTTCGGGCCTCCTTCGGACAAGGCCACCAAGGAGGGGAGCAGCACGGGCCGCGCGCGGTGTATGGCGACGGCGATCGGCGGATGTATTTCAGTGTACTTCTCGTGTCCGCAATCCACGTTGTGGAAGCCGAACACGCTCGCCCGATCGCCGACGACCGGCCAGAATGCTTCGTTCCACTGCCGGTATTCCCACTCGATCTCGATTCCGCCAAAGGGAAGCAGAGCGCCCTCGTCTTCCGGGGTGTCGTCGACGAGGAGATTCCGGTAGTGAGGATCCAGCTCGAGGTTCATCGTCGCATCGTTGAAGTTATGGCTGACGGGGTCGTCCTTGCGTGAGACGCCAACATGGTACACACGCCCCTCCGCCAGCGTGTAGGGCGGCGTCGGGCTTGTCCACGTCGTTGTCGTTAACCATTGCGGGCTGCGGCCCGCACCGACGGCGGCCCGGTTGCCGCAAGCATCCCGTACAGCTCCGTAGTGCTTGGGAACAGTAGCTTGAAACTCGGAGTCTTTCTCATCCGGACGCAAGGCATCGAATAAGGGCGGGAGCTGCGCTTGAGCATCCACCTGGACCTTCAGGGTGAACGCTTCGGGACCTATATCGACCACTTCGTTGACCGGTTTGCCCTGGGGAGTCGTAGCGATCCGTAGGAGAACCTTGCAGATCTTCGGGCAGGCGGTGAACCGGACCGTGTGCTCACCGATGGCCGTCGCAACAAAATGGACCGACGTCGACGTTGCGGGACTAACCGGCGGCGCGGCGCCTCCAGGACCCTCCACCTTCCACGCGAACTGGCTCGAAGTGAGTTTCTGCTCAACCGGCCGGGGAGCCCCACAGCGGTGGATTACCAGAGCGGCTCGGTTAGCCGTGATTGGAATCGGAAAGCCTTTGACGGCGACGGTCGTGGGATCGCGCTTGAGCAGAACGTTCAGTTCGGCTGTTTCCGTACATTCGTCCCGCGGAGGCCGGTGCGTCTGCGCTCCGGCAGGAACAAACGAAGCGAAGAGCAGAAGCAACAGAGTGGGTCTCAAGGCAACGCCTCCGTTCCGCACGGCGGATCGCCGCTGGCGAGCAGATCGCCGCCGCGGTTCAGGCATTACACGCCCACTTTGCCATACATACCAACGCAATATTACGTAAAACATGATGTCCTCCTATCAGTCATTGCGCATCTTGAAAATATGGCCACCGAATCTGGGCTGGTGCGAATTTCGGCCCGCTCAAATTTGGCCGGGCCGCCGGATTCCGGCTTGGCACAGCATCCTCTACCGGTTTTGTAAGAACGCCCTCGCGTTCTGGATTTCTAGCCTCTCCTCAGCGCCCTGCACGCAAAGCTGGAGCAGCTCGGAATAGCGCTCCTTGGCCCGGTTCTGATCGCCAGAAAGTTCGGCCGCGCGGGCCGCGCCGTATGTGGCGTTGAACCGCTTCGGCGAACTACGCAGGACTGTTTCGAATTCGCGAAGCGCAAGCTCCGGCTGATTCAATTCCATGAGCAATTCGCCGAGCAGTTCACGAGCCGGCAGGACAGCACCCGGCGTCACCGGATGCTTTTCGGTCTTGTCCTCAAGATCGGCGGCGGAGCGCATCCACCGTAAGGCTGACTCGTTGTTACCTTCCGCATGTGCGAGCCACGCCAATGCAGCCTGCCGCTGTATCTCAACCTGCGTGCTCCAGTCATAGGACTCTTTCGCCTGTGCGAGCGACTCGTGAATCGCAGCCAGCTTTTCAATCTCAGCTCGGGCCGCGGACGAATTGCCGCTACGCGCTGACCCTATGGCCCGTGCGAAATACGTGATCGCCTCGGCGTAGCGGAAACGCGGCCATGGGAACCCGGCCGGCTGGACCTCAAGCACGGCTGCGGCCGACCATCGCCTGCGCTCCAGCGCGTAGCGTGCCGGAATCGCAGCCAGTGCGTAGGCAGCCTGAAACACTTCCTGGTCGACCTTCGAGACTGCAGCCGCTTCGTCCATGACCCGCTTTGCTTCACCGTCCTGGCAGGTCTGGAGGTAGGCATAAACGAGGTAGTCCATCGCATGAAGCTGGTCTTGCGATACCCCGCCAGGAAGGCTCTTCGCCACGTGGTCCTTGGCCACCGCGGCCGAGGCGAGATTCGACGCGATCGAATCCTGCCACAGGCCGAGCCGCGTAAAGATGTGCGATGGCATGTGCAGCGCGTGCGGTACCGCAGGCGCGATCTTGGCGTAACTCCGCGCAGCCGGCAGGGCTAAAATCGCAAGCTGCGGCGAGTCATAGCTGTGAATCAGGTAGTGCGCGATGCCGGGGTGGTTCGGCTGCTCTGGGAGGATGCGATTCAGGATCTCGGCCGCTTGCCTCTGGCTGGCATAGCTCTTGTCCGAAGCAGGCGCGGTTCCAATCAGCGCCAGCGCAAAGAAGATGGCCGCCTCGCGGTCTGCCGGATAACGCGCCGAAAGCTGCTGCATGGCGTTCCGCCACGCCAGCGCTCGCACGCTGTGGGGAAGTTTATCCGAATCGCGGTAAAAGGCATCGAGCGCCGCAACATAGTCGCGCTCGCGCTGGGTTTTGGCCTTCGCCGCTTTCGCCTTTGCGACGGCTGCACTCCCCTTCCTTAGATCGTCCGGCGTAGGGGGGGCCCAGATGGGATGATAGAAGCTCATGGCGATACCCCAGTAACCCATTGCGCAAGCCGGGTCGGCACGGATCGTTTCGGAGAACGCCCGCTCGGCCTCGTCGTACCAGAACGAGTGCAGGAGCGCCACGCCGCGGACGAACGTCTTCTGCGCCGCGGAGGTGCACGATATGGGGAAGTGGACCGAACCGAGCTCATTGACATGATCGTGCTGGTCGCCGAGGGCGCCGCCGGCGGCCAATGTGAGCGCAACCGCGAACTCCGTTACGAATCGTCGCATTATCCACACCCCTAACGCCGAGCACGTCTTCCGCGTTCCGGCGTTCGGACCCCGAAATGGAGCACCCCACCGCAGAGAGTCGCGGCGTCTCATTCCGCTATTTCGAGATATTCTACTCTTCCTCGAAATTGCGCGGTCGCTCAGGAACAAGGCTGTGCTTGTACACGTACTCACCGATGCGGCGCCCCTGGTCCGCACCCGCTTCCTGGTCGAAGCGGAAATGGATACCTCCATAGACACGGGCATCATCAACGTCATCGGTGATCTCCTTTAGTTTTCTGTAAGTCAGGGTCACACCCGGTACCGCGGGCATCGCAAGGGTCAGGTTGTGGGGCCGGCCGCCATAGATGCGCTCCAGCACCTCGCGAGCTGCGCCGCCAGCGGCTCCATGAGCCGACGCATAGCTGGGGAAACAGGGCGTGGTAATAAAGGGTACAAAGGACGGATCGGCGTCAGTCCTTGGATTGTTATCGGTAGCGCCCATGTGAATCGCTGTTTCCGGGCGCCAAAAGTTGTACTGATACTTTGTATCGAAAGTCGCGACTCCGGCGTCACTGATGGCCATGTTCAGGAGCGCGAGAATACGCGCGTTTTCTGCGAGTGACTTGCCTTGAGCGGTGGCAATCTGCCTTGCAACCTCGTTCCACACCTGTACCGGGGGAACGACGGCGTAAAACCGCGCGACGTCAGCGCGATCCGGCGGGCGTTCGGTACTGTTGACGCTCCCGACCGATTTCACCTCGTTGTAGTACATCGCGTACTTCATGCTGGTGAGTGCCGGCGGCGGATCCAACCGGAATTGATCGGCGCTTCGGATACCCGGACTATGCCATTGAGCCCAAGCTCGGGCGTGGTGACGAGAGCGCACGTTTCCTGGTCGAGACTAAATACGAGATCGCTACGAGACGCCAACTCGAAGATGCCTTCATCTAAGGCAAGTCCTACACCCTCCGGTTACAGGCGCTGGCGTTTTTGCTGGCAGCCAAAGAGGGTCTATGGCTCTATCGTCGCGACGACGGGTTCTCTGCGGAACGTCAACTGCACTGGAGTTGGCAGGACATCGAACACCCGGACTGCGCTTGCCCCGTTTGCTGAGACAAATAGTTAAGACACTGTTGACCGTTCGCTGCCATTTCATTGTGCCCCATCCCGGAACGGTTTTAGGATGAAGCTGCCGGTGAAGCGGAGACGGGCTCTGCTGGCGAGCACCCCGATCAAGGAATAGCCGGCCGGAACTCATCTGCGGACGATGAGATGGAGCGCGGTCCTCCCGACACGCTCTGCTACCCGGGTTCGGGGCCGACCGACGGGAGGCGGCACGGCTCCCGGCCTGGGGTTTGGTTTTCATACCACATCGGACCAGATAGATTCCGCCATGCCTTGAAAAACGCATTCTGATGGCCGTCAGAATGAGACCGCCGGGGTAGCCCGGCCAGTGGGGAGGCATCGGCGCAAACTCGGCTGTGGCGATTACAATCCGGACCACGTAGCTGCCGGTCGCTTGTCGAGTTTCCCTGTATAGGGCGCCTTTGCTTCCGCCATTCATATGATGCGTCGATGTCATAGGGCGCGGCGGCATGCGCTCGTGGTTGCTGCCTGGCCCAACAACTGTTGTTCAAACTCCACCGGCGGCCGGTAGCCGAGCGCCGAATGGAGGCGTTTGCGGTTGTACACCCGTTCCAGGAAGTGCTTTATGGAAGCCCGCGCCTCCGCCAGATCGCGGTATTCCTGGCGATACACCTCCTCATATTTGAGGGTCTTCATGAACGATTCGCAGGCCGCATTGTCGAACGGATTTCCCTTGCGACTCATGCTGATGGTGATGTCCCGGCTCTTCAGCAGGTCCGTGTAGTCTTGTGAGGCGTACTGCACGCCGCGGTCAGAATGATGCACCAAACCCGGCGCCGGTATGCGCCGCTCAAGCGCCATGCGAAGCGCTGCGATGGTAAGCTCGTCCTCCAACGTTCGGTCCAGCGCCCAGCCAATCACCCGCCGCGAGTAGGCATCCAAGATGACAGCTAGATACACGAACTCCGCTGCCAGTCGAATGTAGGTGATGTCCGCCACCCACAGTTGATCGATGTCGGTCAACGCCATCCCGCGCGCCAGGTTCGGGTACACCGGCCGACTGTGATTGGAGTTCGTGGTCACCAGGAACTTCCGTCGCCGCAGGCACAGCAGATTGTCCTCCCGCATCAGGCGGTACACCCGGTTCGGCCCGACCTGAGTTCGCTCGTCTAATTTGGCCCACTTCGATCGTCTAATTTGGCCCACCCCTGACACCTGGAAATGAAACCATTCCGGGATGGACAGGAGGCTGAAAGTGGAATTATTCGAAGAGATCCGGCGCGGCCACGCGGCCGGAGAGACGATCAAGGGACTGGCGGAGAAGCACGGAGTGCATCGCCGGATGGTCCGACAGGCGATCGGCAGCGCGATTCCGCCGGAACGGAAGCGCTTCGAAAAGGAGCAGCCGCGGCTCGGTCCTTTGAAAGAGATCATCAATCGGATTCTGGAAGAGGACCGGGATGCGCCGCGGAAGCAGCGGCACACGGCACACCGGATCTTTACCAGAGTGCGAGAGGAGCACCCCGAGTATCCGATCGGTGAGCCCACCGTGCGGCGCTTCGTGGCGGGAAGGAAGCGTGAGCTGGGCCTGAGCGGCCGCGAGATATTCGTGCCGCAGTCCTATGCCTTGGGCCAGGAAGCGCAAGTGGACTGGTTCGAAGCCTCTGCGAAACTGGGCGGCGAACGCTGCGTCCTGCAGTTTTTCGCGATGCGCAGTATGGGGTCGGGAGACGCCTTTCACCGGGCCTACACCAATGCGACCCAGCAGGCGTTCTTGGAGGGGCACGAGCACGGCTTCGCGTATTTCGGTGGCGTCTTTCGGACCCTCCGTTACGACAATCTCTCGAGCGCGGTAAAGAAGATTCTACGGGGACGGCAGCGGGAAGAAACCAGTCGCGTGATCGCCTTCCGTTCGCACTGGGGATTCCAGAGCGAATACTGCAACCCGGCGAGCGGCAATGAAAAAGGTGGAGTCGAAGGCGAAGTGGGCCGGTACCGGCGGAACTGGCTGGTGCCGGTGCCGGAGGCATCCGACCTGGCGGAATTAAATCAGCACCTATTGGCTGGCTGCCTGGCAAGCCGGAGTCGAACCATCAGCGGAAGGACGATGACGGTTGGCGAGGCCAGCCAGATGGAACGGGCGCAGTTATTGCCGCCGGCCGAGGAGCGATTCCCGATAGACGAGATCCTGTACCCATTGATCGTAGACAACAAGGGCCGCGTGAAAGTGAAAACGAACTGGTATTCGGCGCCCCTGTGGCCCGGCCTGCGCGTGACCGCGCGGGTATGGCCCTCGCTGATCGAGATCGTGTATGACGGCACATGCGTCGCCCGTCACCAGCGAAACTACGGACGCGGCCACCAGATCCTGAACCTCGAACACTACCTCGATGTATTGGAGAAGAAGCCGGGCGCCATGGCAGGGTCGACGCCGCTGGAGCAGTGGAGGCAGGCCGGACGCTGGCCCGCGTCTTTGGATCGAATCTGGAAGAAACTCGAGGAGCGTTACGGGAAGAGCGGCGGGACCAGAGAGATGATCGGCCTGGTTCGGGTTGGCGTGGTCAGTGGATGGGATCGGCTGATCGGCGCAGTGGAGGAAGCCCTTCACCTTGGGGTAACGGATGCGGCGGCCGTGTTGCACATCATGCGCACGCCGGATGCCGAGGAGCGCCGACGGTGCCAGGTCCAACTGTCGGAAGAACTGGCCCAGTTTGAGCGGCCACAACCCGTGATGAACGCGTACGACCTGCTGCTGAGATGCAAAGGGGTGATCCAGTGAAAAGCCCGAGTGAATCTCTCGAACATGCCAGCGTGCGGCAGTATTGCAAGTCCGTCCGGACGCCGGCGATCGCCGCGAACTTTGTTTCCCTGTCCGAGCAGGCGGTGAAGGAAAACCGCACGCATATCGGGTATCTGGAGGCATTACTTGCGCTGGAGTGTGAGGAGCGCGACCGGCATGCGATTGCCAATCGCATTCGGGACTCGCAGTTGCCCCGGATGAAGACGCTGGAGGAGTTCGACTTTGCGCAGGCGCCGGCGATTCCAGCAGCAAAGATTCGCGAACTGGCCGAAGGCGGCTACATTGAACGTAACGAACCGGTGGTTCTGATCGGCGACTGTGGAACGGGGAAGAGCCATCTGGCGACCGGGCTCTGTCTGGCTGCGTGCCGGCAGAAACGCCGGGTCCGCTTCACCACGGCCGCGGCTCTGGTCAACGAGCTCGTGGAAGCGAAGCAGAACAATCAGGTACGACGCATGATGGCCCGATGGCAGAAGTACGAGCTAATCGCGCTCGACGAGGTTGGCTATGTTCCGCTGGCCGATGTGGGGGCGGAGTTTCTGTTTCAAGTGGTATCCGAGCGGGCCGAGAGAGCGGCACTGATCGTCACGACAAATCTGCCATTTTCAGAATGGACTACGGTATTCCCGAACCCGCGATTGTGCAAAGCCTTGCTGGATCGGGTGACGGACCGGGCCCACATTATTGAAACCGGGACAGAATCGTTCCGCTTCCGGCGAACGATGGAGAGGAGGAAGAAACGGTGAACGGGAGGCGGGCCGCCGGTTCGCGCCACCCCGCCGTTCGTTTCGCCTGAAACGCGCCGCCCTACGGGCGTCGCCAGGCTCCACTCACGCCGGGGCGGCGCGAACAACTCCCGGCCGAATGGGGCAAACTATGACTATCAGGGGTGGGCCAAATTAGATGATCGAAGTGGGCCAGGCCTGATGATCGAACTCACGACCTGCCAGCCGCGCCGGTGCAGTTCTTCGGTCATGCGTGGCCGTCCATAGGCGGGAAACTCCAAGGCGATCCGCTGGATGGCATCCCGTAGATCGATGTCCTTATCCCCGGCGGCCGGCGTGGTCAGGAACCGGTAGTAGCCGGCCCGGCTCAGATGGGCCAGCGCGCACATCTCGGCGATGCTCATGCTCGTTTCCCTCCGGACTTGCTCCTGGATGTTCCCGTAGATCGCGGCTTTCCAGTCAATGCCTGCAACCTCCGCTGTTCCTCGATGCGTTGCAAGCTGCGCTTTAAAAAATCGATCTCCAGGGTTTGCTGGCCGATTTTCCGCTCCAGCTTGGCCTGCTCGGTATCATCCCACCGCTGCTTTCCCAAGCCCGGAAACGCATTGCCCGGTCCTTCACGGAATTCCCGGCGCCAGCGATGCAGGACATTCGGGTTCACCTCAAATGCCCGCGCCACCTCGGCAATCGAGGACCCCGTCTCCAGCCGTCGGATGGCGGCCAATTTCTCCTCACGCGTGAAAGTTCGTCGTGACAGCCCCATGACACAATTCTCCATTCAATGGAATTTGTGTCTTAACTGTTTGTCTCAAAAATCGGGACAAGTCCAGACCGCTTCCACGAGCTCGCTGCTATGTTTGGCAAAGGTTGCGCGCAGCGACGCTCAGGTGGGCAGGCTTCGAGAGTACGAACGCGACGCCTGCAGACACTCGAACAATTAGGTTGGAGTGGGCCCGAGAGAACTCGAATCTCGGACCGCCTCCGTATTAGGGAGCCGCTCTAACCAACTGGGCTACGGTCCCACGAACTGGAGTCCACTTGGAGTCCAGACGCGTCACGGTTGCACTCTTATTCCAACGGGACGACGGCATAGGTCTTGTGTTTTCAGTGCGGATGGTGGGCCCGTGGCGACTCGAACGCCAGACCTCTACCGTGTCAAGGTTGGCGTCCACACCACGAACCTATTTGTTTTCTAACACTTACAGACGCTTATACACTCCGTGGAGTCCAAATGGAGTCCAAATCCGTCACAAGGACTCCGATCCTCTATTTGTACGTGGACTCCAGATGCTGCCAGTATAACCCACGCAGGTGCATCGAGATGGGAGGATGGTAGCTATGGAGGGATGGCAGCGACCAGACACCACCTTGGCTCGTGTCATGAGCCAAGCACAGGTTTTTTCCAAGCCCCTATACTGGACGAACGATTTTGCCGCCCGTGGCGCAGGGGGCGCGCACGTTGCGCCCCGGCTTGGCGGCTGGTAGCGCAATGGCCTGGCGGGTGTGGCCGCACCCACAAGCCACCCGTCCGCGCGTCCGGAAAAACGCGATCATTGCTTCGGCACTTGGCAAGATTTGAACTGAATCACGGCAAACGGATTCTGCATTTGCACTTCAGGGGGCTGGACAGATCGTATGTTAACGACACTGTTAGGCGTCACGTCTCCACCCGCTTGTCCGACCGTGACGCCTTCGTATTCAGCCCATCTCCAAGACGAGAACGCACCAGTAGAGGAAGCAAACTCTCGCTTCGGCATCCCACGAGTGGAGGGCGGAATGATTTCATCCACAAGTTGTTGGATCAAGTTGTTCGGTATGACTGACGAAGCGGTACGAGTAGGGCGCATCTCCAGCTTGCACACCTGATGGTTGTCGCCGTACTCGACACTCAACGTGATGTTGGGCCGCAGAACAAAGACTTCTTTAACAGGTTGACCGTACTTCGCACGGAGTGCATCAACATCCACCTGTCCAAATAGGGGTGACATGCAAAATGCGCTCGTAATCAAAAGCGTGGAGAACGGGCCGATCCGATTTCTTGTGGCAGTTCGATTCGTCATGTGGCGTCCTCTTTGTTTGAGCATATTCCCGACGGACTCGATAGACATGACGCCATTGTAGGCCGAACCGTGCATCGGATTCTAAGGGAGGGTGCGTCATGCTGCATCCGGCCCAAAACTGCCTTCATCGTGGTCGTTCCGTTTTCGCCGTTGAAAAGAGCGACATGCCACGCTTCCGCATCGGCCACCACGCCGCCCGGAGACGGGCGGCTTTTCGTTCTGTTTTGTCAGTCCTCCTCAAGTTTGGTACGATGGCTGTACCGGGCCCGTAGCTCAGTTGGTTAGAGCGTCTGCTTGACACGCAGAAGGTCACAGATTCGAGTTCTGTCGGGCCCACCACTTTTCATCCTCAAAAACATTGACCCGCGATTACGTTTCCTGAGATAATCGGTCAGTACCCATACGTGGTGCCGGGACACCACGAAATAAAAACTCTATCCCGCAAACCAAGCCGCCAGACGTGTCTGCGGCGTCCCAACTCACAGCCAGCATCCCCGAGAGCACCATGAGCGTCGAGCGTCGTCCAGGAGACGACCATGACGGTTCCGCTTTATTCCTACGATCAAGCGTTCCAGGGTTTCGTGCCGGAGCGCAGGGTGTTGAAACTCGAACGCGACGGGCTGGCCAAGATTGTGCGCCACCCGAAAGGCCGTATCGCGCGGGCCGTGATGTACAAACGACCCGGCGATCCTGAGCCTACGACCGTTCGCGATTACATGGGCAAGGGCTATTCCTTCAAGCACCACCTCGATGACGGCCATCGTCCTTGGGCGTTGAAGCCGTTGTCCGGTCACGTCAACCACAGCGACCAGGGGCTGGAGTATCACTTGGCGCCGGAGTGCGTGCGGCCGATCTTTTTGCGCGTGCTGCTTGATTGCCTTGCGCCAGCGATGTGACACAGCCTCAAGCCAAAAAGCCAGAGAGCACCATGCTCAACGAGCGAGCCAAGGACTGAACCCGAACCACTGTTACAGCGTTGCGCCGTCGTGGTCGCAAGATCGCGGCGGCGCTCTACAACGCTGTCCATGGAGCGTGCTGTCGCTGTCCCGGTAGAGCGCGCCACGCTGTCCCGTAGAGCGCGCCGCTCTGCGCTCATCAAATGGCAATCCGATCGTCTATGGCACGTTTGATACCAAAGGTACTACAAAAACGGCATTTTTGAGCGCGTGTTGCGATCTCACGATTTAGCTACCGTCAGAACAAAGTATCCGTCAGACCAAGCTCATCTTTTCAGGCGGTCCGCACGTTTGATGAAGTGGGAGTGTGGACAACCAAGCACAACGATCAGGGCGGCGGAGAAGCCATGAAGAAGCCAACCGTTTGGCAGTCGAATGTGAAACCAGTGGTCTCAGCCAACGGGAATTCTGCGAGCAGCGCGGCGTGCCGCTGAAAACGTTGGCCCGGTATCTGACCCGATATCGACGGGAGCAGCGTGGTGAGAAGCCGATGCCACAGTGGGTTGCTGTCGAGGTGGCGGCGAAGCGCGGCGATCCTGCCGAGTTGTCGATCGTTTGTGCTGGCGGGCGGCGGATTGAGGTCAGGCGGGGCTTTGACGCGGAAACGTTGCAACGTTTGGTAACAGCGTTGGAGCGGGCATAGCATGTTCGGCTGGGGATCGGCCACCCGGATTTATCTGGCCGCGGGCGCGACGGACATGCGGAAAAGCTTTGACGGACTCTATGGCCTGGTGCGGGACCGGTTGGAATTGGATCCGCTGAGCGGGCACGTCTTCCTGTTTTCAAATGCACAGCGGAATCGCATGAAGTTGATCTACTGGGATGGCAGCGGACTATGGGTATGCGCGAAACGGCTCGAAAGAGGATGTTTTCGTTGGCCTGCGGCGGAGGCGGGGCAGACCAAGATCGTGCTCAGCCACGAAGAGATGGCGTTGCTGGTGGGAGGGATTGACTTAGCGGGAAGCCGGCGCCGAGCGTGGTTTCGGAAGATCGCCGGCGAAGAGACCCAGGCGCAAAAGGTGTCGCCGGATAAAACATAATCATCTATAATTGTTTTACTCATGTTGGCTGCCGCGCCGCCTGTCATCGACCCCTCCGATCCCGCGGCTGTAGTGGAGTTAAAGCGGCAACTGCAATTCGCCCACCTGAAGATTCAGCTCTTAGAAGAACGGTTGCGGCTCGAACGGATTCATAAGTACGGCCCTGCCAGCGAGAAGCTCAACAACACACAACTGGAATTGCTGGAACAGGAACCCGGTGTCAGCAATCGGGAAGTTATCGCCGAAAGTGAGCGCGAACCGCTGCCGGCAGCGGCGCCGTTGCAACCCAGGCGCAGACGGCGGCATCCTGGACGGCAGGCATTACCGGCCAATCTGGCGCGGGTAGAACGCGTAATCCCCGGCTCGCCGGAACAGTCACACTGTGCCCACTGTGGCGAGCCGACCGAAGTCATTGGCTATGAGCAGAGCGAGCAACTGGATGTGGAGCCGGCCAAGTATTTCGTGTTGGTGGTCAAGCGCGAGAAGCGCGGTTGCTGCGGATGCCACCGGGGTGTGGTCACAGCTCCGGCCCCGGCACGGATCATCGAAAAGAGTCTGGTCAGCGATCGGGTGGTGATCGACACGGTGATCGCCAAGTATTGCGATCATCTCCCGCTCTATCGGCAAAGCGCCATGTTGGAACGGGAGACGGGCGTGGAGATCAGCAGGGCCACGCTGGACGGTTGGGTGATGACGGTGGGACAACTGCTGATTCCGTTGACGAGCGTAATGCGGAACGAGCTATTGGGCGAAGGATACATTCAAGCGGATGAAACGCCGGTGGATGTACAGATGCACGACCGAAGTGGGAGCAATCATCAAGCTTATCTCTGGCAATATGGCAGGCCCGGCGGCAGCGTGGTGTTTGAATTTCAGATGGGCAGGGGAAGGGCGGGGCCGAAACAGTTCTTGGAAGAATTCGGGGGGATATTACAGACCGACGGCTACATCGCTTACGAAAAGGTCGGCGGGCCGAAGATGGTCCATGTGGCCTGTTGGGCGCATGCGCGCCGAGGTCTGTTTGAGGCCCACGAATTGGCGCCCGGCGAGACTGTTGCCAAGGCGATTGTGGAACGTATTGACGAGTTGTTCGCCATCGATCGCGCGGCGCGGGAGAAGGCTTACGATTTGGCTGCGCGCCATGAATTGCGAGCCCTGCACGCGCCCAAACTGCTTCGTATCATCAAGGAACAATTGGATGCCGCGCTGCAGCACGCGTTGCCTGCCAGCAAGCTGGGGAAAGCGGTAGCTTACGTACTCGGACAATGGCCGCGACTGGAGATCTTTCTCCAACATCCGGAA
>CAVSMH010000012.1:0-1128721 GCA_963728965.1 Bryobacterales bacterium | reverse complement strand
GCCGATTTATCGAACGCTATCGTGGTTCGGTGACGTGGGCACAACTCAAAGTGCTCCGGGCCATCGAACGCTGCCGCACCGCCGCGCTGGGCGGGCATCGCGATCAATGCGTTCGCTGCGGCCACCAAGCCATCTCGTACAACTCCTGCCGAAATCGACATTGTCCGAAGTGCCAGACCAATGCACGCGAGAAATGGCTGCGCGCCCGGGAACAGGAACTGCTCCCGGTGGGTTATTTCCATCTCGTCTTCAGCGTGCCGCACACGTTGGTCCCGTTGATCTGGCAGAACAAGAAAATCTTGTTCCGCCTGCTGTTTGAGGCTAGCGCCGCTGCGCTGACGGAAATTGCCGCCAATCCAGCCCATCTCGGAGCCGAGGTTGGCTTCCTCAGCATTCTCCACACTTGGGGACAGACTCTTCAACGGCATCCCCACATCCACTGCGTCGTGCCCGGCGGCGGACTGTCGCCCGACCACGCACGGTGGGTCCTGTCACGATCTCACTTCTTCTTGCCGGTGAGAGCGCTCAGTCGTTTGTTTCGTGGCAAGTTTGTCGCCGGCCTCCGCCGAGCGTTTCGTCAGCATGCTCTGGCGTTCCATGGGGAATGCCAGTCGCTGGCCCAGGAGAAAGTATTCGCGGCGTTCCTGCGCACCCTCTTCCGGCAGGACTGGGTGGTGTATGCAAAGGCGCCGTTCGGCGGGCCAGAACATGTTCTGCAGTATCTGGCCCGCTACACGCATCGCGTAGCCATATCCAACCACCGGTTGCTATCCGTGGATGATCGCGAGGTTACCTTTCGCTGGAAGGACTACGCTCACCACAGCAAGTCCCGCACGATGACGCTCGCCCCCGAGGAGTTTTTGCGACGCTTCTTACAGCATGTTCTGCCGAAGGGCTTTCCACGGATTCGCTATTTCGGCTGGATGGCCAACCGGCGGCGGCGCGAACTGCTACCGCTTTTGAGGGCGCTGCTCGTAACACAGCTTGCGGCAGTTCCCGACGCCACACCTCCGGCTCCCGAAGCGGCTGTCTGGCAGTGTCCTCGCTGTCAGGGGGCAATGCACGTCGTCGAGCGGCTAACCGCCAAGCAGATCCTGCGGGAAGAACAACGGCGGGTCTGCTTCCTTGATAGCTCGTAACGACAGGTCCAGCGTGGCGCTTGTTCCGCGTGGTCCAACACGCCTACCAGGCGTGTGCCCGTACCGCACAAAAACACCAATTCCGCCCTCGAACACGACTTTCAACGACAGCCCTTGGCCTTATCAGAGCGCCACTGCAACCAGAAACTCGCGGGCGGCATTTCGCGTTCCCGCAATTCCCGCTTCCAACGACCATTCAAAACCCATAGGTTGCGGCATCCGAGACGCCGCGCCAGCGGCTTCCTTCTAACGCCCTTATCGAAACCGCCCCGGCCCGGCCATGTCCCTCGCCCGAACCCTGTCTGCCGGGGCGCTTCCGATAAGGTCCTAGCGTGAGAACCCTGTCTGCCGGGGCGCTTCCGATAAGGTCCTAGCGTGACACGGCCAAGTGGTCGGCGAGCCACGCGACCTTCCGAAGGTGGTGTACGCCTCAAGAATTGACCGCATCTGAACATCCAATGGCAAACGCTATAAGCCGCTTCGAGTCCAACGTGCTGGTGGAGCCAAGTAGGTGGTGCGTGAAAGCGTGGAAGAAGGAACTGGCCATCAGCACGGAGGCTGCGGTTGTCCCGTCCACTTGTTTGTTGATCCGCCCCAGATTCTGCTCCTGTTCTATGTAGTGCGTCAGACTGGCAATGCCGCGATGCGGTCCTTTGTCCGCACTCTCAAGTGATTGCCTGAAGCGCTGGAGGAGTTCGGGTTCCGTGATCAGCGCGCAGAGCATTGGACCTACGCGATCATGGAACCGCAGAAGACCGGTAAGCGCAACAGCGAGGTTTTGCCCAGGAGTTCCCGTGCCGATTCTCTTCTCGAGTGCGTGCAGCGGCACCAACATCTCCGGCAAGGCCTGTTGCAGGACTGCAACAAGGAGTTCAAGCCTGTCCCTGAAATGAACGTAAATCGCTCCTTCCGAACAGGACACCGCCTCCGCAATTGCCCGAGTGGTCGCGCCGCCGATACCTCGCTTACGAAGGAGTGCCTCCGCCGCCGCAACCATCTTTGCCTTGCGATTCACCTTCTCGTCCGCTACCGTTTTCTTCCGCATCTTTTCCGCCGTTCTCGTATGGATCTATTTTCGCTGTTGCCGGTGCGCTGCGTGGGGCTCGTTGTCGTGATATGCTGGTCGAAGTGAGCGCTTACTCACAATTCGGCTGGGAGGCTTATGAACAAGAATCGAATTGGCAGGATCCTCTTGACACTCGTTCTCATCGGCGGCGCATTGATGTCGTTCAGCCTGGATTGGCGGGCTAATCATCTGCTCAATCCGCTCTGGCACCCGCATGCCCGCTATCACGCAGCTATTCTTCTGTTTCTCTTTGCGGGAGTGGCATGTGTCGGTACATGGCTTCTTTGGCGCTCATCGCGAGAGCCTGATGTTGCATTCACCGCCGCGTCGCTGATTTCTCTAGCGTACTGGACTCCGTTTTTCTACGTGCCATTCTTGTTACCGGGGGCCTCTTACTGGGCAGGCATACCCGCGCACGAACCGCGCTGGATGGGCATGACCATTTTCCCTAACCTTATTGTCATAACGATCTTCGCACTGCTTACAGCGCTCGGGTGGTGGCTTGGTCGGGAGACATCGTAAGGTCGCAAACTATGGCCATAGCGGGGCCATCGGCCCGCGGCGACCGCGCTCGAAAAGACTCGCTCTGGGAATATTTCAATTGGCTGGTAAGTCTCCGACCCGCACATTGGCCCCAAACGGGATCGGGCCTGCGGTCGCGCACCTGTTCGATCGCTCTTTCACACCCATCCGTGATATAACGTGCACACCACTCGCGGCGCGCCTGCCGTGTCGGACTGCCGCTTAAGTCTTGTTCGATTTGCGGGATCGGAGTTAGGGCACGCCGGTTGGAGACACCCATCCTCGTGTGCTGGCCGTATGAAACGCGACAAACTGAGTTACGCGGAACTGTTAGTGAGCTGCTAGGTCTACAGAGCCGGCTTCTTCATGACCATGCCCCGAGGTATCGGCACCACCGTGTCCGACCGCATAAATCACCCGCCCTGGTTCGCCCGGCCAACCGTGCAGCAGTTTGAGTTGCCGTCGCGGAGGTGCTGCCACCGTCGCCGCGGTAATAGAATGAACCTGGAGCCATGCTGGAGAACATCAACCTCAAGAAGAAGCTCTCGCGCGAAGACTACAAGCGCGACCTGCCCGCCCTCCAGCATCGCCTCTACGATCTCGAGAAGGCCTGCTGGGACCACGGCGTGCCCACCGTCATCCTCTTCGAAGGGTGGGACGCCTCCGGCAAAGGCACCGCCACCGCCGCCCTCACCGAGCGGCTCGACCCACGCGGCTTCCGCCTCTACCCCATCACTGCCCCGCGCACCCACGAGCAGCAATACCCCTGGCTCTGGCGCTTTTGGCTCAAAGTCCCCAACCGCGGCGAAATGGTCATCTTCGACCGCAGTTGGTACTATCGCGTCCTCGACGAGCGCGTCGAAGAGACCGTCCCCGAAAAGGTTTGGCGCGATGCCTACCGCGATATCTCCGAATTCGAACGCATGCTCGCCGACGATGGCGCCGTCATTCTCAAGTTCTTTCTCCACATCTCCAAAAAGGAGCAGAAGGAACGCTTCCGCGCCATCGCCGCCGACCCGCTCGAAGCCTGGCGCGTCACCAGTTCCGATTGGGACCGCCACAAAAATTACGCAAATTATCTCGTCGCCATCGAGGAGATGCTGGAACTTACCGAGTCCGAGTTCGCTCCCTGGACCATCGTCGAAGCCACTTCGAAATGGTACGCGCGCAAAAAGATCTTCGCTACCATCGTGGCCGCCCTCGAAAAGCGGCTCGGCGCCGCGGCCCCGCCCCGCTTCGAAACCTCCGAGTCCTCCGCCCGCGATGCCGAGCTCCGCGATGCCATGGAGTCGTTCGCGCCGGAGAAATCCTGATGCTCGAAACTCTCGACCTGACCCGTTCCCTCGCCCGCCCCGCCTACGTCCGCGAGGTCACCCGCCGCCAGATCGAGCTCCGCGAATTGGGCTACCAGGTCTACTTGCAGAAGCGTCCCGTCATCGTTTGCTTTGAAGGCTGGGATGCCGCCGGCAAGGGCGGCGCCATCAAGCGCATCACCGAAAAGCTCGATCCGCGCGGCTACGTCGTCTATCCCATCGCCGCCCCCCACGGCGAGGACAAGACCCGTCACTACCTCTACCGCTTCTGGCGCCGTCTCCCCGAACGCGGCCAGATCGCCGTTTTCGACCGCTCCTGGTACGGCCGCGTCCTTGTGGAACGAGTCGAAGGCTTCGCCGCCGAGGAGGAATGGAAGCGCGCCTACAAAGAGATCAATTCCTTCGAACGTCAGTGGAAGGACTCTGGCGGCATACTCGCCAAGTTCTGGATCCACATCTCGCGCGAAGAGCAGCTCCGCCGCTTCGAGCAGCGCCAGGCCGTCGGATACAAAGCCTGGAAACTCACCGACGAAGACTGGCGCAATCGCGAGAAGTGGGACGCCTACCAGGAAGCAGTCGAGGAGATGCTCGTCAAGACCAGCACCCGGACCGCTCCCTGGTGCCTCGTCGAAGGCAACGACAAGTACTGGGCCCGCACCAAAGTGCTTTCCACCATGGTTGAAATCCTCTCCCGGGAGCTCGGCTATCACCCTGCGGACCCGCTAAACCGATCGTCCCGCCGGAAACCAGCCAAAGCCAAGGCCTCGAAACCCGCCAAAGCCCACAGCCGCAAGCCGGCCAAAGCCAAAAAATGAGTCCGCGCTCCCTCCGTTTCGCTTGCCTCGCCCTGCTTGCCGTCTCCGCTGCGGCCGCCGCCCCGCCCGTTCGCATCCTGATCGCCTATCACTCCGAAACCGGCAACACCGAAAAACTCGCCGACGCCGTGCGCGAGGGCATCGCCTCCGTCCCCGGTGTACAAGCCATCCTGCGCAAGGTAGCTGGTGCCAGCGCCGGCGATATCCTCGCGGCCGATGGCATCGTCCTCGGCACCCCCGTCCATTGGGGCAACCTCTCCGCCGAATCCAAGCGTTTCCTCGATCGTGTCGGCGAGGTCCTCGGCAAAGCCGGCAAAACCTTCGGGGAAGGGCGCACCGCCGGCGTTTTTTGCACCGCCGGCAGCGTCTCCAACGGTCAGGATACCGCGCGTCTCGGCGCTATCGCCGCCTTCCTCGCCATGCGCTTCGTCATCATTGGCGGTGTCAACGACGAAGGCTTCGGCTCGCTCGGCCCGCAAGCCGTCACCGGCGCATCCCCACCCGGCATCAGCGGACGCGACCGCGCCGAAGCCCGCCGCTTCGGCGAACGCTTCGCCCGCCTCACCCTGCAATTGCGCCCACGTGCCTGACGGGCTACTGCCCCACCGCCCGCCGCTCCGCCACCCCGCTTCCCCCCGCCCTCTGCGTCAGAAACCCGATAATCGCCCCCACCACGAACCCCGGCAGCATGATCTCCAGGTAGTAGTGTTGCCCGTTCTCCGATGGCATCGCCGCTACCAGGAACGCAAACAGCAGCCCCAGCCCCGCCCCCACCGTAATTCCCCACTTCATCGAGTTCACCTTGCGCGCAAACCAGCCGCTCAGCAGCCCCACGATCATCCCCTTGATCGACGACCCCACCATGATCCCCGCGATCATCGGCCGCACATCCGGCGTGAACCACGCCGTCGCTCCGTCCACCGCTCCCAGCACCAGCCCGAATACCAGCCCGGCAATTAGCTTGTTGTTCATCGCATCTGCCTCCTGCTATGTAATTCCGCGTCCGTCGCCGGTTCTTTACAGCTTGCGCAGAAAAAACAGCAGAAACCGGATCCCTGCGTAGGCCGCCAGCAGCCACAGCAGCACCGCGTTGCGCGACCCGAAGCGCCGCAGCCGGTGCCACCACGGCTCCGGCCACGCTTCCACCGCCAGCCCGTCTTGAAACCGTTCGATGTCCGCCAGCATCGCCGGCACATCGCGGTAGCGCTCCGCCGGCGTGGCGTGCGTCGCCTTCGCCGCAATCGCCTCCAAGGCGGGCGGCGCCGGTGCCGGCAGCACGAACCGCAGCACCGCGCCCAACGCATACTGGTCCGAGCGCTCGTCCAGCCGCGGCTCCGGCGCCCGGTAGCCCTCCGTCCCCGCCACCCCGTCCACGCCCCAGTCCATCACGTACACTTCGCCGAACTCCCCCACCATCACGTTCTGCGGCTTCAGATCGCGGTGCACCACGCCTCGCGCGTGCGCGAACGCAAGTGCCTCCCCGATACGCCGCACCACCCGCAGCCGCTCCCCCAGCGATGGCCCCCCGGCCACGTGCTCGTCCAGCCGCGCCCCGGCCACCAGTTTCATCGCATAGTAGGCCCGCCCGTCGGCCAGTGTTCCCGCATCGTGCACCGGCACGATCCCCGGATGCTCCAGCCGCGCGATGGTCCGCGCTTCTTCCGTCAGCCCGAAATCCAGCACCTTGAACGCCACCCGCCGGTCTAACTGCCGATCGTACGCCCGATACACGATGCCCATCCCGCCCCGGCCGATCTCGCGTTCGAGCTCGTATCGCGTCCCCGACACGTCCGGCTGCCCGGCCACCTGCCGCAGGTGCGCCAGCATTGCGTCGCTCACGTCCATAAACGGCGCATCTCTTCGCGCAGTTCCGCTTCGCCCGGCGTCACCCCCCGCAGCCGGTCCGTCACCAGCGCGCGCAGCGTCCGCCGCGCCCACGCCAGGTAATTGGTCACTGCCGTCTCGGCGATGCCGTGCCTCTGCGCCAGTTCCGCATAGGAGGGCCGCTTGCCCTCCGCCAGGTCGTACGCGGCGAAAACCTCAAACGGAACCTGCTTGCCCGATCGCTCGGCCTGCGCCCGCAGGTCGTCCAGCGCCAGCCCGAACAGTTGCCGCTGCCACTCGCGCTCGAAAACCACCTCGGGCGATTCCGCCGTCGCCGCCTCGTCCTCCAGCGGCTCGAATTCCACCTCCCCGCCCCGCTTCTGCCGCTTGGCCGCGGCATATTGATTCGCCGCGAACCGCTCCACCGCCATCCGCACATAGGTCCGGAACGCCCCCTTCGCCGGGTCGAAGCGCGCGAAGAAATCGCGTTCGAGCGCGCTGGCGAAGAAGCTTTGCGTCAGGTCCTTGGCGTCTTCGTTGCTATATCCGAACTTCCGCCGGATGAATCGATACACCGGCTTCCAGTAGATCGCGATCACCTGTTCGCGCGCCTCCGCCGTCAGCCCCGCGCCCGCGGCTTCCACCAGCGATGCCCGCGTCGGGGGAAACTGGCCGTGTGGCCCGCCGATCCTGGTGTCCGAATCCACGTGTGCGTCCCATTGTACCGGCCGGCGCCGGGCGATTGTCTCGCCGTCTCCGGTCACAGCCCCGGCCGTTTTTTTTCAACCTCATTCCACGCTACTTACTCCGCCCCGCCGGTCCAGTCCCGCGGTACCCCTGCTACCCTGGAAATGGATCGAGGCTTGTGCGCCCCACCGCGCCGGCCCAACTGTTTTTCTTCCTGGCCAGGAAGCGTTGCATTCCGGTGGTAACGAACTCCCTGTAGGGCCGTTAGCGCCTGCACGGTTGCCAACTATACGTATGGGGCCGGCGGGGAGATCTCAGGTTCGAACCTGTAACCGCGGATGGAGAGCGGATAGCGCGTGTCGCCGTCCCATCTGATATCGGCGAGCCCAAGCGATCGAAGCTGGAGGGTAAACGTAGCGCCACAAAGCGATTCCAATGCCCCCGGAGAGATCGGGCTCCAACCATTGGCGGCCGGATACGCACGGCGATAAGTCCGCGAAGCCCCGGCCGCCCGCAACGCCCCCACTCTTACCCCCGCCTGCGGCACACGTGTCTCTCGGCTCCTCACTGCGTGCCCGACGTTCACACCTGTCGCAACCCATCCTCACCGCACTCCCCGCTACAATCAGGGAGAGTGCCGGGAGTTTATCTTTCTTATCCCTTCTGCGCGCAGAAGTGTACGTACTGCAATTTCGCCTCGGACGTTTTCGCCCGCCCGCTCGAACTGCGTTACCTCGCGAGCCTTCACGCCGAGCTCCGCGCCCATCCCTGGCAATGGCGCCCCGAAACCGTCTATCTCGGCGGAGGCACGCCCGGCGCCATGGATCCGGAAGCGCTGCGCGATCTGCTGCGTCTCGTCCCCGGCCGGCCGTGGACCGAGGCCACCATCGAAGCCGCTCCTGGCGGCATCTCCCGCGATCGCGCCGCGGCCTGGGTCGCCTCCGGCATCGACCGCGTCAGCCTCGGCGTCCAATCCTTCGTCGGGCTCGAACTGCGCCGCACCGGCCGCAAACACACCGCCCAAATCGTGGCCCGGGAAATCGCGATTCTTCGCCAAACCGGTATTCGTTCCGTCAATGTCGATCTCATTGCCGGGCTCTCCGGCCAGACCGCCGCCTCCTGGAGCGAGTCGCTCGACTGGATCGAGCGCATCCGCCCGGAGCATGTCTCGGTCTATATGCTCGAAGTGGATGAGGACAGCCGCCTCGGTCGGGAATTGCTGCTCGGTGGCGTCCGCTACGGCGCCGGCGATGTGCCTTCCGACGACCAGACTGCCGCGTTTTACGAGACCGCCGTGGACCGCCTCGCCGCCCTGGGCATTGCCCGCTACGAGATTTCGAATTTCGCCCGCCCCGGTCACGAGTCCCGCCACAATTTGAAATACTGGCGTCTCGAACCTTATGCCGGCTTTGGCGCCGATGCCCACTCCTTCGACGGCCGCCTGCGCCGCCGGAATCCGGAGACCCTCGAAGACTACCTCGCCCGCCGCGATCCCGGCGAGCCCGTCGCGGCCCATGCCGATGAGCGCTTCTTCGTCGGCCTCCGCCTCATGTCCGGCGTCCGTCCCTCCCGCGAGGAATGGCTTCGCTACTCCGCGCCCATCCACCGCTTTGTGGATGCCGGGCTGCTCGAGACCGATGATGGAGTCCTCCGCCTCACCGGCCGCGGCGTTCTCCTCTCCAACGAAGTCTTCCAGGAGTTCCTCACCGTATGATCGACCTCCGCAGCGACACCGTAACCAAACCCACCCCCGCCATGCGCCGCGCCATGATGGAGGCCGACGTGGGCGACGATGTCTATGGCGAAGATCCCACCGTCAACCGCCTCGAACAGCGCGCCGCCGAAATCACCGGCAAGGAAGCCGCGCTGTTCGTCCCCACCGGAACGATGGGCAACACCATCGCCGTCAAACTGCTCACCGAGCATGGGCAGGAGGTGATCGCCGACTCGCGCTCCCACGTCCTCGATTACGAACTCGCTATGGTCGCGTGGTTCTCCGGATGCGTGGTGCGCGCCGTCCCCACCGCGGACGGCATCCTTTCCTGGGAACAGGTGCGGCGCGTCCTCAAGCCGCTCAGCTCGCACGCCGCGCCCACCGCCATGGTCGAAATCGAAAACACCCACAACATGGGCGGCGGCACCGTCTATCCCCTCTCCACCATCCGCGAAATCTGCGATGGCGTGCACGAACGCGGCCTCAACGTGCACATGGATGGCGCCCGCGTGTTCAACGCCGCCGCGGCCATGGCCATCCCGGTCCGCGAAATCGTGGCGCCGGTCGATACCGTCATGTTCTGCCTCTCCAAAGCGCTCGGCGCTCCCGTGGGTTCGATGCTGGCCGGACCGGCGCCGCTCATCGCCAGGGGCCGCCTCTATCGCAAACGCCTCGGCGGCGGTATGCGGCAGGCAGGCGTGCTCGCCGCCGCCGGACTGGTGGCGCTCGAAGAAACGCCCAGGCGCCTCTTCGACGATCATTGCAACGCCCGGTTCTTCGCCGAAGGCTTGAGCCGCATCCAGGGAATCGGCGTCGATCCGCGGCAGGTGGCTACCAATATCGTCGTCTTCGACGTTTCCGCCACCGGCGTGGCCCCCGCGGCAATCAGCGCGCGCCTCAAGGCGCGGGGCGTGCTCATCAACGGCATCAATGAGCGCCAGATGCGCGCGGTCACCCATTACGATGTCGCCCGTGAAGCCTGCGCCCAGGCGCTGGATGCGTTGGCGGAGGCGCTGCGCGATTCATAACAAGGAAATGTACATGTTCAGATCGATACTGCTGCTGGCCGGCTCTACGCTCGCGTTTGCCCAATACAGCATTACCACCGTGGCGGGCGGGGCGCCGCCGGCCACCCCCTGGTCCGCGCCCAATATTTCGATCGGCCAGCCCAACCGGGTGATCACCGACAGCGCGGGCAACGTCTATTTCACCAGCGGCAACTGCATCTTCAAAATGGCCGGCACCACGCTCACCCGCGTCGCCGGCAATTCGCGCGCCGGATATTCGGGCGATGGCGGCCCGGCGTTGAACGCGCAGTTCAACTCGCCCCAGGGCATCGCCTTCGATCCGGCCGGCAACTTGTATGTTGCCGATTCGATCAACAATCGCGTGCGCAGGATCGCGCCCGACGGCACCATCATCACCGTCGCGGGCAATGGCATCATCAGCCCCGGCGGCGGACCGGCCGCATTCGGCGATGGCGGCCTCGCCGTCAATGCCAACCTGCACCTGCCCATGGGCGTGGCGTTCGACAAGAACACCGGCAACCTGTATATTGCCGATTCCGGCGACCACCTCCTGCGCGTCGTTAATCCCGATGGCATCATTCACATCGCCGCCGGCACCAGCTTCCCCGAATTCGGAGGCGATTACGGCACGCCCACCGCCGCCGCGCTGCATACCCCCACCGACGTTGCCATCGATTCCTCCGGCAACCTCTTCATCGCCGATAAGGGCAACGCCGCCATTCGCGAAATCACCGGCGGCGCCATCATCACCTTCGCCGGCAACGCCTCCATCGGCTTCTCCGGCGATAACGGCTCGGCCAACAAGGCCGGTCTGATCGGCCCCGTCGCGGTGACCACCGACTCCTCCGGCAACGTCTTCTTCGCCGAAGAGAACGACAGCCGCATCCGCAAGGTAGACAAGAGCGGCACCATCACTACCGTCGCCGGCAACGGTACCGGCAATTTCGCGGGCGACGGCGGATCCGCCACCGCGGCTCAACTCAACTCGCCCACCGGAATCGCGGTGGACGGCTCCGGCAATCTCTTCATCGCCGATTCGGCCAATCTGCGCATCCGCAAGGTCTCCGGAACCACCATCGGCACCGTCGCCGGCAATGGACTGAACAGTTTTTCGGGCGACGACTGGCCCGCCACCTCCGCCCAGTTGGATGCCCCGCAGGGCCTCGCCGTGGATGACTCCGGCAATATCTACGTGGCCGACACGGCCAACCACGTGGTGCGGAAGGTGGGAACCGACGGCATCATCTCGCGCTTCGCCGGCACCGGAACGGCCGGCTTCGGCGGTGATAACGCCGCCGCCACCAGCGCCCAACTCGACTCTCCGCGCGGCGTCGCCGTGGACGCGGCGGGTAGCGTGTATATCGCCGACACGCTGAACGCGCGTGTGCGCAAGGTCTCGGGCGGCGTCATCACCACCGTCGCCGGCAGCGGCACCCCGGGGTTCGGCGGTGATGGCGGATCTCCCACCAGCGCCATGTTGAACACACCCACCGGCGTGGCGGTCGATTCCAACGGCAACCTCTATATTTCCGACCTGAACAATCAACGCATCCGCAAGGTGTCCGGCGGCACCATTACCACCGCCGCGGGCACCGGCCTCCAGAGCTTCGGCGGAGACGGCGGCAACGCCATCGACGCCCAGTTGAACCTGCCGCAGGGCGTGGCCGTCGATCGCTCGGGCAATCTCTACATCGCCGATACGGGCAACAACCGCGTGCGGCTGGTCACACCGGCGGGGACCATCACCACCATCGGCGGCAACGGCCAGGTGGGTCACGGCGGCGACGGCGGCCGCGCCACCAGCGCGCAGATCGGCAATCCCACCGGCATCGCCGTCGATGCCGCGGGCAGCGTCTACGTCTCCGATGGCGGCGCGAGCGTCCGCCGCATCCTGCCCGGCGGCGTCATCGCCACCATTGCCGGCAATGGTTCCCTCGGCTACGCCGGCGATGGCGGCCCCGCCACCAACGCGCGGCTGAATCAGCCCACCGCCCTGGCTCTCGATCCGTCGGCCAATCTGTATATCACCGATACCGCCAACGACGCGGTGCGCATGCTCCAGGCCCCCACATCGAATGTATCGGTGGGGGCCGTCGTCAACGGCGCCACCAACCAGCGCGGCGCCATCGCTCCCGGCGAGGTGATCGTCATCTATGGGTCCAACCTCGGACCCACCTCGCTGGTCCAGACCCAACTCGGATCCGACGGCCGCTTTCCCTCCACGCTCGCCGGCACCAGCGTCGCCATTAATGGCGCGCCCGCGACCATGCTCTACACCTCGGCCAACCAGATCAGCGCAGTCGTGCCCTACGACCTCGCCGGATCGGCCGCGCAGATCGTCGTCACTTCGCAACAGCTCACCTCCACCCCCGTGACGGTTGCCGTCGCGCCGGTCGCGCCCGGCATCTTCACCGCCAACAGCAGCGGCACCGGCCCGGCGGCCGCGGTCAATTTCAGCGACAGCACGCTGAACAGCCCCGACCATCCCGCCAAGGCCGGCGATTACGTGCTCGTCTACATGACCGGCGCCGGCCAGACCAGTCCCGCCAGCCAGGGCGCCGTGCCTGCCGTGGATGCGCGGGTCGTCGCCCCCGTTTCGGTGACCGTCGGCGGTAAGGCCACCTCGCAGGCCTACGCCGGCACGGTGCCCGGCTACATCGCCGGTTTGATCCAGGTGAACGTGCTGGTGCCCGACGGTCTCGCCCCCGGCGCGCAGCCCGTGGTGATCGGCGCCGGCTCCGAATCTTCCCAGTCCGGCGTTACCATCTGGGTACAATGAACTACCGCAAACTCGGACGAACCGGCTTCGCAGTGAGCGAAATCGGCTACGGGGCCTGGGGTATCGGCGGCAAGCAGTGGCTCGGCGGCACCGACGACGAATCGCTCGCCGCGCTCCACCGCGCCCTCGAGCTCGGCGTCAATTTCATCGACACCGCCCTGGCGTATGGCGACGGCCATAGCGAGCAGCTCGTCGGACAGGTGGTGCGCGCCGCCGGCAAGCGGATCTACGTGGCCACCAAGGTGCCGCCGAAAAACCGCGTCTGGCCGGCGCCGCGCGGCGCCGACATCAACCAGGTCTTCCCTTACGACTACATCATGGCGTCCGCCGAAGAGAGCCTGCGCAATCTCGGCCTGGACGCCATCGACCTGCTGCAACTTCATGTCTGGACCAGCGAGTGGACCGTCCGCGACGAGTGGCGCCGGGCCTTCGACGATCTCAAACGCAGCGGCAAGATCCGCGCCGCCGGCCTCTCCCTCACTGAGCACGATCCCGATTCAGGGCTGGATGCCATCCGAACCGGGCTGATCGATGCCGTGCAGGTGATCTACAACATTTTCGATCAGCTTCCCGAACGGAATCTCCTTCCGCTGTGCCGGGAGCGCAACATCGGCGTGCTGGCGCGGGTGCCCCTGGATGAGGGCGCCCTCGCCGGCACGGTGAACCAGAGCACCCGCTTCCCGGAGGGCGATTTCCGCGACTGGTACTTCCGCGGCGACCGCAAGCAACAGGTGGCGGAACACGTGGCGGCGCTGCGGCGCGATCTGGGCGATGGCGCCAATCTGGCCGATGTCGCGCTCCGCTTCTGCCTCTCCCACCCCGCCGTCTCCACCGTCATCCCCGGAATGCGCACGCGAAAGCACGCCGAGTCCAACAGCGCGCTTTCCGATCTCGGAGCCTTGCCGCAGGACATGCTACAACTCCTGAAGAGGCACGCCTGGGATCGAAACTTCTATACGTAGGGATCCCGCCAAGCTGCTCGAATCGGTCCGCGGGCCGGTGCTGTTGCATTAATCAACAGTCCCCGTTCACCCCCCGCTAACCACCGTACGACCGGACGATTCCACCCTTCGGTGTCCGAATCTGGCTCGCGCGGAGCCTGCTTCCTAGAATGGTGGGTCATGGCCAAATTTCAGGTAATACAACCCGAGACTACCTATACGGGCTCGCCCATTCAGGCCGCTCCCAAGGGCCTTCCCAAAAGCACCCGGTCGCTCTGCCCGGATTGCGGGCAACTGATTGATGCCAGGATCTTTGAAGAGGCCGGCAAGGTGGTGATGGAAAAACACTGCGACCAGCACGGCGACTTCCGCGACATCATCTATTCCGATGCCCGCCTCTATCTCAAGATGGAGGAATGGAGCTTCGGGGACAATCGCGGCCTTGAAAATCCGATAGTCGCCAACGCCACCCGCTGCCCGGACGACTGCGGCCTCTGCAACATGCACACCAGCCACACCGGCCTGGCCAACGTCGATCTCACCAACCGCTGCAATCTCACCTGCCCCGTCTGCTTTGCCAATGCCAACGTGCAGGGCTACCTCTACGAGCCCGATTTCGAAACCGTCCGCAAGATGCTTCAGGCGCTGCGTGACGAGCGTCCCGTGGCCGGCCGTATCGTGCAGTTCTCGGGCGGCGAACCCACCATGTACCCGCGGTTTCTCGACGTCCTGCGCCTCGCCCGCGACATGGGCTTTTCCCACACCCAGGCCGCCACCAACGGCATCAAATTCGCCGACCTGGAATTCGCCGAACAGTGCAAAGAAGCCGGCCTCCACACGCTCTATCTTCAGTTCGATGGCGTGTGCGACGAGGTGTACCGCCGCACCCGCGGCGAGTCGTTGTGGGACCTGAAGCTCAAGTGCATCGAAAACGTCAAACGCGCCGGCCTGAAGATCGTCTACGTTCCCACCATCGTCAAGGGCGTGAACGATCACCAGATCGGCGATATCATCCGCCTCGCGCTCGAATACATCGAATGTTCGAGCGGGGTCAGCTTCCAGCCGGTGGCGTTCACCGGACGCATCGCGCGCCAGGAACTGGAGCAGAAGCGCTTCACGCTGTCGGATTTCGCACACGCGGTGCAACAGCAGACCGGCATCGCCGACCCCTACCAGGATTGGTTTCCGCTCTCCTGCGTGACGCCCTTCTCGAAGCTCATCAGCGCGCTGCGCGGCGACGAAACCACCACCCTGAGCTGCCATCCGCACTGCTCGCTCGGCACCTACCTGTTTGTGGACCAGAACCGCCACGCCGTGCCCGTGACGCAGTTCGTCGATGTGGGGCCCATGCTGCAGGAGATGGACATGCTGGCGCGGAAGGCGGGCAAGCGGCGCATTCAGTTCTTTACCAAGCTTGAAACGTGGAACAACCTGCGCAAACACTTCCACGAGGACAAAGCGCCGGCGGGCCTCACCTTCACCAAGTTCCTCCAGACGCTCCAGGGCATGACCGACAAGAAGTACGGCCGCGGCAAGAGTGAACAGGAGGGTTTCACCTACCGCACGCTGATGCTGGCCGGCATGCACTTCATGGACTCGTACAACTACGATGTGGAGCGCGTGAAGCGTTGCGTGATCCACTACGCCGCACCCAACGGGCGGATCTACCCGTTCTGCGCGTACAATTCCGGCCCGGTCTTTCGCGAGAAGGTCGAGAAGGAGTTCTCGGTGCCGTTCGACCTCAAGGAAGAGATGCGCCGCCTGAAGGTGGAAGCCAGGAAAGGTTGCCACGTGGGCGTGGAGGAACTGGTCCCCTGATCCCCCGGCTGGTCAACTACAATTGACCAGATGCGCGGATATCAATGGGCGATTCTGGGCAGTGGCTGGATTCTCTGGTTCGTGCCCTTTCTGGCGATGAAGCGCCCGCAGACTCCCACCCGGCTCGACACGCGGGCCCGATGGGGCATCCTTCTGCAAGCGGTGGGGTTCGCCATCGCCTGCTCCGGCCCTTTCTGGTTCCGCACCCCCGCCCCCTGGCGCGCCGCTGTGTCGGCGGTGTTTCTGGCGCTGGCCAACGTGCTGGTCTGGACGGCGACCCGCGCCCTGGGCCGCCAATGGCGCCTGGATGCGGGTCTGAATGCCGATCACCAACTGGTGCGGTCGGGCCCGTATCGCGTGGTCCGGCATCCGATCTATGCCGGGATGTTTGCCCTGCTATTGGGCGCGGGTTTCATGATCACGCCCTTGCTCCGGCTGGCCGGGGCGGTCGTGGTATTCGTGACCGGAATCGAAATCCGCGTGCGCATCGAAGATGCCTTGCTGGCCAGCCACTTCGGACCGCAATTCCAGCAGTACCGGGAAAGCGTGGCGGCGTACCTTCCCCTGATCCGGTGATCCGCCGCGGTGGCGCCGCCGTCCGACCTCAATGGGTCATGGCGTAGATCACGTAATTGACGCCGATCCGGATGCCCAACGCGGAGTACTTTTGGGGATACCGCGGATTGTCGGCGTGCTCCCAGGAGTCGCCGAGGTCGACGTTGTGGCAGATGGCCACCATCAGGCGGCCGTTGTCGTCGTAGACACCGCGCCACTTCGCGCCGAAGCCGTCCTTCTCGTAGATCCGGCCGGTCATCAGGAACTGCGCGCCGGGCACCTGGTAGCGGTCGTCGAGATCGAAAACGGTGTGGAAGATGGCGTCCTCGTTGGGCAGATCGACCACTTCGCGCTCGGGGAACACTTTGCGCATGGTGTACATGAAGACGGTCCATTCGTCGGTGCCATGGAAGTCGTCGCACATGAAGAAGCCGCCGCGCAGCAGGTACTCGCGGAACTTGGCGATCTGCGCATCGGTCAGTTCCCAGTGGCCGGTCTCGACGGCGTACAGCCAGGGGTAATTGAACACGTCGTCGTCTTCCGCGAGGTTGATGGGCTGCTCGACGGAATGCGCGTCCAGGCGGGTGAGGCGGCGGACGGCGGCGGCCAGGTGGCGGTCGGAGCGGGGATAGTCGATGGTCCAGTTGGTGCGGCCCTGCCGCCAGTCGAAAGCGGGCCGGAACTGCCAGTCGATCTGGATGTGGAAGGTCGGGTACATGAGCCGGGCGAAGGTCCACTCTCCGGGCACCTGGTAATCGGGCGGCAGGGGGTATCCATAGTATTCCCACGCCGGATACTCACGGAAGGGACGCTGCGCGAACAGCGTGCAGACAAGCAGACTGGTACCGGCGGCGATGGCGGCAAAGAGACCACGACCCATGTACTTCCAGTATAGACGGGCGTCCTGTGCGGCCTTACCGGCTGCGGCGCCCGCCTCGCCCGCTCGACGAGAGGCGGCCCGGCATGTCCGCGAGGATGTAACTCATGACGGCCAGTGCGGCGACGTTCTTGCGGAAGTCCAGGGGATCTACTTTATCGAGCGTATCGGCTTCGGTGTGATGCCAGTCGAAGTAGTGGGCACCGGAGGTACGCTCGCCCAGTCCGGGCACTCCGTCGCGGAGGAGGGGAGCGATATCGGAGCCGCCGCCGCCGGCGGTGATTTCGCCGGCGCCGATGCGGTCCAGCAGCCGGCCGATCTGTTTGAGGAGTTCGAGCGACGCCGGGTCGACGCCCGCGCCGAAACCGCGAGGCGTTTCGGCGCCGCCATCCATCTCGATGGCGGCCACCTGATCTTTGATATTGTCACCCACCCAGGCGCGGTACGATTCGCCGCCGCGCCCGCCGTTCTCTTCATTCACCCAGAAGGCCACGCGCAGGGTGCGGCGCGGATGCAGGTCGAGCTTCTTCATGAGGGCCAGCGCCTGGAGGCAGGCCATGATGGAAGCGCCATCGTCCTGCGCTCCCTGCCCGACATCCCAGGAATCGATGTGCCCGCCCAGGACCACCACTTCGGCGGGAGTTTCGGCGCCGGGAATTTCGCCCACCACGTTGCCGCTGTCGGCATCGGGTTCCATGTGGGCTTCCATGGCGAGGTGGATCTTCACCGGCACGCCATCGGCGCACAGACGCGCGATCATCATGGCGTCCTCGGGTGAGATGGCCGCGGCGGGGATCCTGGGCTGATCCGGGTCGTACGCCATCTCTCCGGTGTGCGGGATCTGCATGGCCAAGGGCGTAGCGGAACGGACCAGGACCGCCACCGCGCCGAGGGCGGCGGCGCGCGACGGGCCGGCCGAACGATAGACGCGGGCGGGTCCGTACCCGTGGTACTCGTCGTTGTAGACGACGATCTTGCCCTCGATGCGTTCGCGACCCAGGCGGGCCAATTCCTCAAACGTCGCCACCGCCACCGCGTCCGCGGTGATGCCCCCGGGAGGCGTGCCGATGCTCATGCCCAGCCCCAGCATGTGCAGGGGCCGGTCGAGGGGCGCCACCAGGCGGGCCGATTCGGTGCCCCGCACCCAGTGCGGAACCTTGGTGGGAATGATGGTGACATTGCTGAGGCCCGCGGCGCGCATCTGTCCGGCGGACCATTGAATGGCGCGCTCGAGCGAAGGCGACCCGCTCAGGCGATGCCCGATGCGATAGCACAGGTAGGCGAGGCGATCATATCCTTCCGTGTCGGCGAGGGCGGCATCGATGAGCTTGTTGGCCACTGCATGGTAGTGTTCGGAGAGCGGCACAGGATCGGCGGCCAGCGCCGCCGGCAGCAGCAACACACCCAGTGCAATTGTCCGGATGGGACGCATAATGAATCACTATCGCACGAAGGGCACATAGGCGGGAACCTTGGCGCGATACCGGGCAAACTCGTCGCCGAAGCGGGAAGCCAGCAGTTTGTCTTCGGCATGGACGCGGATTTCGGTGCCCGCGATAAACAGCGCCAGAGCCACCGCGGTCCATGCCCACGGGGTGAGGATCAGCAGGGTGCACAACAGGATGGCCAGGAGCGACGAGTAGATGGGGTGACGCACCAAGGCGTACGGGCCGGTGCGCACCAACTCGTGATCCTGATAGAGGCCGGCGTGAATGCGAAACTGCTTGCCCAGGTGCCGGACCGAAGTCCAGGAAAGGGCCGCCGCAACGGGGCCCAGCAGCAGCGCCGGCACCAACCGCCCCAGGCCGAGCGGCGACTCGGGCGGCAGACGAAAGGCAAACGCCAGGAAGATGGCGATGCCTTCGAGCAGCAGGCCAAGTCGCGTGGGCATGATCGCCGCAACGGACGGACGATTCTGCTTGTGAGGCACCCGGAAGATGAACGGATATCCCCAGGCAAACCAGAACACCACCAGTGCAATCCAGGCAACCAGTTGCATCAGGTACGCCCCACGCCCTCCTTCCGGAGCCGATGACCGTTCGTTGACACAATATTACATTAGCTCAGCGGCCGTGGCCGTCATCCGTTTCCGGGTGGCGGGTGACGCCGCCCGGCGCGGCGCGGAAGCTGATAGAATTCCCAGTCATGGCGGCGCCTCCCACCATTCGCAAGAACCGGGTCTCGCGGCTGCTGCTTCGCGTGGCGGTCGTGCTGGTTGCGGCTCACCTCACGGCTTCCGCCGGACTGTATTGGGCCATGACCCGGCCGCCGGATTTCTTCGGCCGCGTGATGGCGCACGTGCCCCTGCCGATGATGCTGGTGCTGCCCTTCGAGACGTTGTGGATGCACGCCCGAGCGGGCGCCTTGCTGCCGGGCGGCGAGGCGCCGGATTTCCGTCTGCCCACGCTCGATGGGAGGGAGATGGTACAGCTCTCGTCGTTCCGCGGCGTCCGGCCGGTGGTGCTGGTGTTCGGCAGCTACACCTGACCGCCCTTCCGCCGGGAGGTTCCCGCGCTCAACCGCTTGTTCGATACGTATCGCGGCCGGGTGGCGTTCTACGCCGTCTACATCGAGGAAGCGCATCCGAGCGACATCTGGCAGATGAGCAGCAACCTGCGCGACGGCGTGATCTTTCGCAATCCGCGCAGCGCAGGGGAGCGGGTGCAGGTGGCCGAAAGTTGCGTGCGCCACCTCGGCATCCGCTTTCCGGCGCTGATTGACGGCATCGAAAACACCGTCGAGCGGAAGTACACGGGCTGGCCGGACCGCCTGCTGCTGATCGGGCGCGACGGACGAGTGGTCTTCAAAAGCGAACCGGGGCCCTTCGGTTTCGAGCCGGCACGACTGGAAGCCGCGCTCCGCGGCCTCGATTGACGGCGGCCAGGAACCTGTCCAGGGCAGCTTTTGCTAGAGCGCCGCCGATAACTCGCCCAAACCGCTTTGCGACAGGTATTCGCGCAGCACAATCACCTTGAGCTGCTGGTCCTCCGAGCAGCATCGCTTTACGCGCGCCGCCTCACAGCATTCCGCGGATTCCAGGATGCAACTGCCCATGAATTGAGCGATGAATTGAAGCTCGTCCGAAGACAAGCCGACCAGAAAGCGATGGGCCTGCGACCTGAGGGAACATTCGGCGTACTCAACCAAGGCAACTACCAGCGACCTTCGCACAACAGATACTCCCCCTATCCGTGACGAAAATTACCGTTCCTGGCGAGTATTATGGCGGAATCGCGAGGCGCCATGCAAGTGGCGGGCAGGTCCGGCTCCCTGCCCGGAGAATGCGGGGACGTGCTAAATCCGGCCCATCAGCAGGAGAATGACCAGGATCAGCACGATCAATCCCAATCCGCCGCTGGGATAGTATCCCCAGCCCCGGCTGTACGGCCAGGCGGGAGCCGCCGCGAACAGCAGGACGATCAGAACAATCAAAAGCAATAGCATGGTCTGCACCTCTCACTGATCAGAAAGCAACCGTTCAGCCGTTGTACCGATCGGCACGCGTTGCTCAATTCGGGTTGAGGACGACCTTGATGCAGCGGTCGTCGTGGTTCCGAAATGTCTTGTAGGCTTCCGGCGCATCGTCGATGCGGAGGCGGTGGGTGATCAGGAAGCTGGGATCGATGGCGCCGGACTGGATGTAGTTCATCAGGCGCTCGAAGTAGCGCGGCACGTGGGTCTGTCCCATCTTGAACGTCAGGCCCTTGGCGAAAGCGGCGCCGATGGGGAACTTGTCGATGATGCCGCCGTAGACGCCGGGGATGGAGACGGTGCCGCCTTTGCGACAAGCCTGGATGCATTGACGGAGGACGTGGGGGCGATCGGTTTCGAGCATCATGGCCTGCTTGGCGCGGTCGTAGACGTTGTCGATGGCGGTGCCGTGCGCCTCCATTCCGACCGCGTCGATGCAGGCGTCGGGACCGCGGCCGCCGGTCAGCTCTTTGAGCTTTTCGACCACATCGACCGCGGAGAAATCGACGACATCGGCGCCGGACTGGCGGGCCAGTTCCATGCGCTCCGGCACGCGGTCGAGCGCGATGACGCGCTCGGCGCCGAGCAGGAAGGCGCTGCGAACGGCGAACTGTCCGACCGGGCCGCAACCCCAGACGGCCACGACATCGCCGGGTTGGATCTGGCAGTTTTCCGCGGCCATGAAGCCGGTGGGAAAGATGTCGGACAGGAAGAGGACTTTCTCATCGGGGACGCCTTCGGGTATCTTGTACGGGCCGACATCGGCGAAAGGCACGCGGGCATATTGCGCCTGGCCTCCGGCGAAGCCGCCATAGATGTGGGAATAGCCGAACAGGCCGGCGCCGCTCGAGCCGTAGAGGGTCTCGGCCATGCCCGCATTGGGATTGCTGTTGTCGCACAGGGACCAGAGGCCCTTCCGGCAGTAATAGCATTCGCCGCAGCAGATGGTAAAAGGAACCACCACCCGGTCGCCCTTCTTGAGCTTGCGCACGTCGCTGCCGACCTCGAGCACCTCGCCCATGAATTCGTGGCCGAGGATGTCGCCTTTATGCATGGAAGGAATGAAACCGTCGTAGAGATGGAGATCGGAGCCGCAGATGGCGGTGAGGGTGATCCGGATGACGGCGTCGTGGCGGGAGAGGATCCTGGGTTCAGGGACGTTTTCGACGCGCACGTCGTGGGTGCCGTACCAACAGAGAGCTTTCATGGCGTTTCTCCTATCCTGTCTTACTGTCTTACTGGCTATAGGCGGGAGCATCGCTGGCGGGGAACGATGCCTCCGATGCCTGCTGCACGGAGCGATCGGCCGAGGAAGGTCGAGGCTGGCGCAATCTGGCGGCGAACCCGGAGGGCTGGCCCTGAGTGGTGATGACTTCTCCGGTTTCGAGGAGCTGCTTGAGGCGATGCAGGTCGTCCTGGATCTGCTGCCCGGGCTCTTCGCCCCAGAGCCTGGCCGCCACGGCGCCGAGCACGCCCGCGGGAGGATTGTACTGGAGCTCCACGTTGACCTCGGTACCGCGCCCGCCGGGGGCGTCGCGGAAGATGACGGTGCCGGCATTGGCCACGGTGGTGCCGGGCAGGGAGCGCCAGGCGAGCAGCTCATTTTCGACTTCATTATGGATCACGGCGTCCCATTCGACGGTCCGGCCGGCGGGGGCCCGGGCGACCCAGTGGGAGCGGCCATCCTCGAGCTGACGGACGGACTCGAGGTGTTTCATGAATTGCGGCAGGTTGGTGATGTCGCGCCAGAAGCGGTAGACTTCGGCGCGCGGCCGCGCTACGGTGACGGCGCAATCGACGCGGACGCCGAGTTCGTAGGGCAGGCTGGTGGTTTCGGCCCCATCGCCCAAGGGCGCGGTGCGAACGCCGAACGCTTCGTACAAATAGGAATGGCCGGTGAATGCGCGGCGGAGCAGATCGCTTCCGACGACGGCCAGGGCGAACCCCCAGGGACTGCGGCGGGAGATTCCGGCGCCGGCGAGAATGCCTCCGCCGACCGCCGATGCGATTCGTTCCGCGCGCGTCAGATTGACGGCATGTCTGTGATGTGTGATGACCTGCATAACAACGCTCCTTCTCCGGGTGTGGGACTGTATTTACAAGATAAATCGGATTGCAGGGAATCGAGCCGCGGCAACGTGAGATGCGGCACGGTGGGCGGGCGCGGGAGTAGGAAAGGAGGGCCTATTTCGCACTCTACTCCTCCGGGAGCGCATCGCGCAGTTCTCCGGCGACCGCCTCGACCGAGGTGGTTTCGCTCAACTCCTCGACATCCTCCGACGGCAGGGTGGCGCCCAACCGTGTGGATATTCGTTGGAGCATCTGGAGCACCAGGGTCATTTCCTGTTCGGAAAGGAGATTAATCTGTAAGTCGAGATGGGCGCGGAGATCGTCGCGGCGGCTCATGCGGTTCTGCTTGATGAGGACGAACGTCGATAGAAAGATGGCTTCGAGCGAGACGATCAGGACCAACAGCAGGAACGGAAACGGATCGAACTTGCGAACGCCGGGAACCCATCCCACATTGACGCCGATCCACACGCCATAGAACACCACGTGCAGAAAAACGAAGGTCAGACTGCCGACAAAGCTGCCGATCCCGTCGGCGATGCGCTCGGACAGGCTGCGGCTGTGGAGAAAACTCTCCTCCAGCCGGGCGACGGCGTTGACGTTCTCGCGAACGGCCTTGGACACGTCGCCGGGAAAGCGAAACGGTTCTTTCGACATGGCCGGCCTCAGGCCATCCTCGGGCGGCGCGAGCGATCGAGCGCGTGGCGTGGGACGGCGCCGGGGCGGGCGGCGGCGGGGGCAAGGGAGCCGTGGCGCTTTGCGAAGGTGTGCGTGAACTCGGCGCCGAAGAAGAAGATCTGGGCGGAGTAATACACCCATACGAGGAAGACGACCAGCGACCCCGCGGCACCGTACGCGGAGCCGACGCTGGCTTTGCCGAGATACAAGCCGATCAAAAATTTCCCGATGGAGAAGAGCAGCGAGGTGACGGCGGCGCCGATCCAGACATCGCGCCATTCAATATCCACATCGGGAACGACCTTGTAGAGCAGGGCGAACAGCACCGTAATGGAGCTGAACGAGACCAGGATATTCACCGCGTAGAGCACGCCGGCGGGAAGCGGAAGGTACCGCCCGAAGAAATGTTCGGCACCGGCAATGGCGGCGCTCAGCAGCAGCGAAATCAGCAGCAGGAATCCGATGCCCAGCACCAGGGCAAAGGAAAAAAACCGATAACGGACCAGCCCCTTGAGGCCACCGCCGCCCTGCGGCCGGGCATCCCAGACCAGGTTGAGCGAATCGCGCAACTCCACAAACACTCCGGAGGCGCCGAACAGAAGCATGAACAATCCCACGCCCGCCGCGAGGAGTCCCGACGACAGGTTCGAACTCTCGAGGAGCAGGGTCTGAACGACCTGGCCGCCGCGGCTGCCGACGACGTTCTGCACCTGCTCGGCCACTTGTCCCTGCGCCGCGGCAGGACCGAATACCAGCCCGGCCAGACCGATGCAGACCACCAGCAGCGGAGCCATGGACAACATGGCATAAAACGACAATGACGCGCCGAGCCGGGGTGCGTTGATATCGCTCCAGCCCCGGGCGGTCTGTTTGAGCAGTTCCCACACCGAGCGCATAGTGACAGGCTCCTTCTCAGCTTGGTCGCCCATACGGCTCAGCGATGGGATTCCACAGGAGTCTGCGCCAGCAACTGCAGCATCTCCCGAATGAAGGCGGGCAGGTCTTCAGGGCCGCGACTGGTAACCAGGTTCTGATCGACAACGACCTCGCCGGGTTTTGGCGATAACACCTCCACGCGGGCGCCAGCCTGCGCGAGGGCTTTTTGGGGCTCGACTAACTCGGATTCCTCGAAACCGTCCATGGCAACGATAGCCACTCTCAAGTCATTCCAGTTATTCATACCAATTTCCCATTTTCAAAAAAGAAAAGGGCAGGCCAGAGATGAAGTGACCTGCCCCGGTTTCTGGCAGCCGCGGAAATCCGCGGCTTGCCTTACCGCCCCAAGGCCCCGCTACGTGGTTCGGTTCCCAGTGGGAGTGCGGGGCATACCCGCCTGCTCATCCCAGTAGGGTTTGTAGCCGTAGTAGTCGTAGATCTTCCGACCGAAGGTGGGGTCGGCCATGTCCGGCCAACTATCTTTATCGAAGCCCGGTGCGTTCTCGAGCCGCTGCTTATCGACATCGAGAATGAACTCGTGATCGGCTTCGTTCAGCGTCAAAGCTTCCCAGGGGATGGCGAACAGCTTGGTGCCCATACCCAGGAAACCGCCGAAGGAAAGAACCGCGTAAGCCACGCGTCCCGTGGGAACATCCAGCATGATCTCTTCGAGCTTGCCGAGATCCTCGCCGACCGAATTGCGAACACGGTCGCCGGCCAGGGTTCCCGCCGACATGACGCGGCGGAAGCGGTGCCCTTCATCCCAATCGCTGTGAATGCGCTCGGTCTCAATATCGGTGACCGAACCGGCTCTTCTCACTTTTTCCATTTCACGTGCCATTTATGTTTGCTCCTCTCAATCAATGAATTCATCCAATCCACTAATACGTCGCTTCTCTCAGGTGCAGCGGCCGATCCAGCCGGAAATTCAAGACCGTTTCGGCCGGGACTCTGATCTCTTTGCCCTTGGTCAAGACCTGTACACCGCCGCCGGCCGCCGCGCCGGCGACGGCACCGATGGCGGCGCCTTTCCCTCCACCGGCGAGGGCGCCGAGGAGGGTTCCGAGGACCGCGCCGCCACCTACCATTTCGGCGGTGCGGCGGTTCTTACCGATGCCGGTATTGCCGGTCTCCATGTCGGCGGTATTTACGACATAGCGGCGGCCGTTCACGCGAATGCTGTCGAGGTCGAGCACGAGGTTGCCGCTGGTGAAGGTGCCGCTTTCGGACACGCCCCGCACGATGAGAGTGGCGGGGGATCCTCGCGGAATCACGAGCTGGCCGCTCTCGTCGGCGATATCGTCTACCACGGTGGCAGGAAAGGTGCGCCCTTCGACGGCATTGGAGGCGTCGATCCGCTGGTCGGTGCGAACGGAAATTCGCGAGTCCGCCGGCAGCACTGTCCAATCGTGCTCATAGCGGCGGTTGTGTTCGATCGGACGCTCCTCCTGGCGGTAGGCGCTGTCACGCTCGGCGGGGCCGTTGTCCCGGAAATCGAGAGTCTGTACCTGATCGAGGTCAAAACGCCGCCGGGCTCCCTGGTCGTCTTGAAATATGATGCTGCGGTCCGTACCGCTCATGAATCGCCCATGAAGCACCGTCCCATCCCGCAAGGTGAGACGTGCGCCAAAGAGCCCGGCGGGGATAAAGGTCAATATGGCAAATAGAATTGCTTTACGCATGGCTTGCTACCGCCATACGGAACTGCAATCACCGGGCCATAGGGCGGTATTGGTGCGAACGCAAACGGAACGGGCGCATAGGGCACGCACCCTAGCCCGAGTCAGGCGGCCGGGTAGGAAACCGGGGTGGGAAAAAAGTTCAGGGTTGACGGCGATCGGATCCGAAGGGGCGGAATTGGGGGGTACGCTGCTCGCGGCGCAGCTCGGTAACCAAGGTCATGACCAGGCGCTCGATGGCGTCGCGAACCTCGCAATGTTCGTCGTAGTCGAAGAAAACGGGATCGGGCACATCCCAGGAGCGGACCTCGGCGGCGACTGTATCGGGCAGGCCAAACCCGCTCATATCGATGGCCAGGGCGAATTCAGCGCGTGCCAGTTGGCGGAGGCCCTTGGGAAACTGGTCGCGGATATCGATATTCTTTTCGGCCATGGCGCGAATGGTATCGGGCGCGACACCGGGAGCCGGACGGAGGCCGGCCGAGGCGGGGACCATGACATCACTGCCGTAGGTACGGGCGAAGGCCTCGGCCATCTGGCTGCGGCAGGAGTTGCCGATGCAGACGAAGAGAACCCGCTTCAAGGGACGGCTCACAATTTCTCCAGAAACAGCTTGTGCACCCGCGGGTCGCCCGTGAGTTCGGGATGAAAGGTGGCCACCATGTGGCGGCCTTGTTCGACCAGCACGGGATCGTCGTGGTAACGGGCCAGGACGGTGGCGTTTGCGCCGACGCGGCGGATGATGGGGGCGCGGATGAAGACGGCTTCGAGCGGGCCGGGAGCGGTACGGGTCTGAAATTCGGGTTCGGGGTCGAGTTCGGCCACGCGGCTATCGAGCTGGCGGCCGTAGGCGTTGCGTTCGACGGCGATATCCATGAGGGCGAGGCTTTGCTGCGCCGGGCGGGAGACCTGGTCCGCCATGAGGATGGCGCCGGCGCAGGTGCCGAAGATGGGGCGGGAGCGGCCGAAGGCGGCGAGGCGATCCATCCAGCCTTCGAAGGCGAGCAGCTTCAGCATGGTGGTGCTCTCGCCGCCGGGAATGACGAGGCCGTGGAGATCGTCGAGTTGTTCGGGATCGCGGACGAAGAGCGGCGCGGCGCCGGCGCGCTCGAGGGCGGCGGCGTGGGCCGCGAAATCGCCCTGCAAAGCGAGCACACCAACCTTCTTCATCACCAGCCCCGGGTCTGCAACAGTTCGGACTCGGGCAACCGGGCGATATCGAGCCCGGGCATGGCGTCTCCGAGGGCGCGGCTGGCATCGAGCAGCTTGCCGGGGTTGTCGAAGTTCTTGGCGGCCTGAACGATGGCCTTGGCGCGGGCGGCGGGGTCGGACGACTTGAAGATGCCGGAGCCGACAAAGACGGCTTCGGCGCCGAGCTGCATGACGAGGGCGGCATCGGCGGGGGTGGCAATGCCGCCGGCGGAGAAATTAGGCACCGGGAGCCTGCCGTTCTTGGCCACCCACTCGACCAGCTCGAGGGGCGCCTGCAGATTTTTGGACTCGTGCACCAGCTCTTCGGTTCCGAGGACGGTGAGCTGCTTGATCTCCTTGACGATGGTGCGGATGTGGCGCACGGCTTCGACGATATTGCCCGAGCCGGCCTCGCCTTTGGTGCGGATCATGGCAGCGCCTTCGGCAACGCGGCGGAGGGCTTCGCCGAGATTGCGGGCGCCGCACACGAAGGGGACGCGGAACTCGTTTTTCGAGATGTGGTGGACTTCGTCGGCGGGGGTGAGGACTTCGCTCTCATCGATGTAATCCACGCCGAGGGCTTCGAGGATGCGGGCTTCCATGAAGTGACCGATGCGGGCTTTGGCCATGACCGGAATGGTAACGGTCTGCATGATCTCTTCGATTTTGGCGATGCTGGCCATGCGGGCCACGCCGCCTTCCTTGCGGATGTCGGCGGGCACCCGTTCGAGGGCCATGACGGCGGAGGCGCCGGCGTCCTCGGCGATTTTGGCCTGGGCGGCATTGGTGACGTCCATGATGACGCCGCCCTTCAGCATTTCCGCCAGGCCCACTTTGACTCGAAACTGTTCGCTCGTGAATTCAAACATAGAAGTTCTCCAACGTTTTATTTACACCACGGCCGGGGAGGGTTCGAAGCTGCGGAAGGCGGCCTCGAGTTCGCCGGCAAAAAGGCGGCCCAACAGGGCGAGCCCGTCGCGGATCCGGTCCGGGGGGAGGCCCGCAAAACTCAAGCGGAGGGCGCCGGGCTCCTGGCGGGAGACGGCGAAATAACGGCCGGGGAGGTAGGCCACGCCTGCCTGCTGGGCGCGGGGCAGGAGTTCGGCGGCATCGAGGGGTTCGGGGAGCCGCACCCAGACGTTCATGCCGCCTTGGGGACGGGTCCAGCGGGTGCCGGGAGGGAGCCAGCGGCGGCAGGCGTCGAGGGTAGCGTCGAGGCGTTCGGCGCCGGCTTTCAAGACGCGGGCGCGATGGGCCTCCAGGCGGCTGGAAACGGCGAAATCCAGGAGCACGGCCTGGGAGAGCTGATCGGTATGGAGGTCGGCGGTCTCCTTGGCCTGGCGGAGGCGGTCGATGAGGGGCCTGGGACCGAGCGCCCAACCCACGCGCAAGCCGGGAAAGCTGACCTTGGAGAAGCTGCGCAGGAGGACGGTGCCGCCGCCCTGGTCCAACTGCTTGAGGGCGGGGAGGGGGTCGCCGGAATAGCGGAGATCGCCATAGGCATCGTTTTCGAGGATGGGGACACCGGCGGCGCGGGCGGTCTCGATCAGCTCGCGGCGGGCGGCGAGGGGGAGGGTGGCGCCGGTAGGGTTCTGAAAATTGGAGGTGACGACGAGGAAGCGGGGCCGGTCGCGGTGGAGCACGCGGTGAAGGTAGTCGAGTTCGAGCCCATCGGGACCGACGGGAATTCCGATGAGGCGGGCGCCCATGCCGGTGAGGAGATTGCGGAGGCCGGTATAGACGGGGTCTTCGACGGCCACGGAGTCGCCGGGGTGGAGCAGGACGCGGCCGATGAGGTCGAGCGCCTGCTGGCAGCCGTTGGTAATGACGAGGTCGTCGCCGGAGGTGGCCAATCCCTGGCGGCGGGCATCGTCGAGGAGGTAGCGGCGGAGCGGCTCATACCCGCTCGGCGAGCCCAACTGAAGGATTTCGGCGAGGTCTTCGCGGGCCAGGACGGCGGCGCAACTGGCGCGGAAATCGTCGAGCGGGAAGAGCGCGTGGGAGGGGCGGGACATGACGAAGCTGATGGTTTCGCGGGCGAGACCCGAGGAGGAGGGGGCATGGGCGGCGGGCTGGGTACGTTCGAGCAGCGACTGCCAGTTGAGGCCGGCGGGGGGTTCGGCTGCGCCGGTGACGAAGCTGCCGCGGCCCACCTGTCCGGCGATGAGGCCATCGGCCTCCAACATTTCATAGGCAGCGGAAACGGTGGTCCGATTCAATCCAAGCAGGCCAGCCAATTCGCGGGTGGCGGGGAGACGTTCGCCGCGGCCGAGGTCGCCGGCGCGGATTTTGGCGGCAATCTGCTCGAAGAGCTGGCGATAGAGGGGAACCTGCGAATCGTGATTGAGCGTTGGCCGCAAGTCCATTCAGCCATACCATACCACATTGGACTGGCCAGAACCAGCCGCGGGTGTGGGGGCGCGGGATGGACGGCTGCGTCATGTGCTAAATTCGCGAGAGAGCCTATGCGAGCCGTCCCTCTCATGGCGCTGGTTCTTAGCCTGGTGATCCTGGCGCCCGCCCAAAAGAAGAAGAAAGAAGAGGAGACCCAGACCCTGGAGATTCCGAAGGAACTGCCGACGTGGATTACCGGGGAAACGCGCCGGCTGACGTTCCACGTGACACCGCTATCGGCGAAGGGACTGCTGTCGCAGCAGGTGCGGGACGCGTTGAAGGCGCTTTCCCGGTCGGCAGGGCGGAACACGATTCTGAAGCTGCGGGCGTTCGTGGCGGGTTCGGGCGATCTGCGGCGGGTGCGCGACCTGGTGAGCGAAGTGTTCACGGACCGGCACAAGCCGCTGCCGGTGCTGAGCGTGGTGCGGACGGGGGCGCTGACGGTGGCGGGGGCGCAGGTGGTGCTGGAGGCGATCGCGTTCGGGAAGAAAGAAGTGAACCCGGCGGGGCTGGTATTTGTTTCGCCGCAGGCGGCTACCTCGGAGAACCCGCTGGCCCCGGTGGCTCCGCTGGCCGGCAAAGCGGCGGCCTCGCTGCGGCAGGCGATTCAGGCAGCGGGTTCGGAGCCGGCGGACGTGGTGCGGGTGACCTGTTTTTTCAGCTCGCTCGAAAACCTGGTCACGATCCGGCAGGCGGTGGACGCGGAGTATCCGCGCGCCGCCCGGAACTACGTGCAGACGCAGCGCGCGCCCCCGCAGGCGCTGGCTGCCTGTGAGGCGGTGGCGCGGGCGCGGGGCAACACGCCGAGGCTGGGGTTCGGCAAGGCGGAGGACGGGGTTTCGATGTTCGCGCGGGTGGGGGCGCCCAACGTGGTGCTGACCGGAACGCAGAGTTCCTACGGCTATGAAGAGAAGGACTCGCGGCTGGCATTCGAGCGGCTGCGGAAGGGGCTGGAGCCGGCGGGGGTAACGTTCAGCGACGTGGCCTACGTGCACTACTATCCGCTGGCGGCCGGGATTGCAAACCAGGTGCGCAAGATCCGCGGCGACTTTTTCAACCAGGAACACCCGCCGGCGGGCGCGATGCTGGTTTTCGAGGGGCTGCCGGCGATGGACTCGGGATTCGCCATGGACTTGGTGGCGGCTAAGGACTGACGGTTTCGGGGTAAAATGGTGGCCAAAGCAGGTGTCCTGAATGTCTCGAGTATCGGTTGGTGCCGTTCTGTCCGGTTTTCTGCTGTGCGTGTCGGCGGTTTCGCAGGCGCAGCAGCCGCAGCCCCCTCAGCAGGCGCCCGCGGCGGAACAGCCGCTGCCGAAGTTCGGCGCCCAAGCCACGGAGGTCATCGTGCCGGTGACGGTGACCGACGAAAAAGGTAAGTTCGTCTCCAACCTGAAGGCGGCCGATTTCCGGGTGCTGGACGAGGGCAAGCAGCAGCGGATCCGGTTTTTCAGCCATGAGCAGAAGCAGCCGATCGTGGTGGGATTCCTGGTGGATTTGAGCAACGCCAGCAAGATCCACTGGAAGACGTACCAGGATGCCATGCTGGAGCTGGTGTGGAACCTGCTGCCGGGGGACCCGCGGTTTTCGGGGTACCTGATTTCGTATTCAAACGAAGCGGAGCTGGCGGTGAACACGACCGACGACGCGGACAAGCTGGCGGACCGGATTCGCAAGATGAAGCCGGGCGGCGGGGCGGCGCTGTACGATGCGATCTACAAGGCGTGCACGGACCGGAGCCTGATCAAGGGGGAGCCGTACGAGCCGAGGCGCATCATCATCGTGATCGGCGACGGGCACGACAGCGCGAGCAAGAAGACGCTGGAAGAGGTTTTGGAGCTGGCGCAGCGCAACCTGGTGACGATCTACGCCATCAGCACGCAGGCGTTTGGTTTCGCCAACGAAGACCAGTCGGTGCTGGAGAAACTGGCCAACGAGACGGGGGGGCACGTGGAGTATCCGCTGAACAACCTGTACAAGGACGTCTCGGGCTATCTTTCGAATCCGCAAGACGCGGGGAATTTCGCGCTGACGGTGGGAACGGGTTCGTACGCGGCGGAGATCTCGCGGGGGATCATCAATTCGGTGGCGGGGGTTTCGGGCGAGATTACGACGCAGTACGTGCTGCGCTACATACCGGACAACGATCCGGAGACAAAGCCGAAGACGTTCCGGCGGATCCGGGTGGAGATACCGGACCTGCCGAACGTGAAGATCCGGGCGCGTAACGGGTACTACCCGGAAGGCGTACCGATTCCGGCATCGTCGGCGAGCAAATAGGGCGCCCGGGCGGGGCGCATTGAACACGTTCAAAATTTAACTTGACGCGAGGGAGAGCCGCGCCTATGCTGGAATTGAACACGTTCAATAACGTGCCGGGGGGCGGCGCGGGGAGGAGGAGGCGTGAACGGGCTGGGGCTGATCCGGCTTTCGATCGCGATGGTGTGGGTGTACCAGGGGCTGTGGTGCAAAGTGCTGGGGCGGGCGCGGCGGCAGGGGGCGATGGCCGGCGCGGTTCCGGGGATATCGGCGGGGCAGGCGCGGGCGGCGCTGCGGGGACTGGGGGCGGTGGAGTGCGGCATGGCGGTGTGGGTGCTTTCGGGGTGGCATGCGCGGGAGGCGGCGCTGGCGCAGACGGGGCTGCTGGCGGCGATGAATGCGGGGGGGCTGTGGTGGGCGGCCCGTCTGATCCCGGACCCCGTGGGGATGGTGCTTCAGAACCTGGTGCTGGTGGTGCTGGCGTGGGTGGCCGCCGGGGAGGTGCATGCATGACGCCCTGGGGCGACGGCTGCTTTCTGGGCGATGCGGAGCTGCCGTTCGGGCGAATGTACGAAGACCCGGCGATCGAGCTGGACGCGTTCGCGGCGGGGAGCCGGGTGTTCACGATCGCCTCGGCGGGCTGTACCGCGCGCGTGCTGGCGGCGGCGGGACACGAAGTGACAGCGGTAGATATCCATGCGCGGCAGGTGGCGTACGCGCGATATCGCGCGGCGGGCGGAGCGGCGCGGGAAGGGCGCGCCGAGCGGCTGGTGGCGGGCGCCCGGCGGCTGCTCGGACTGGCCGGATGGAGCGGCAGCGCGCGCCGCGCATTTTTCGAACTGGAAGATCCCGCCGAACAGGTGGATTTCTGGGACCGGCACCTGGACTCGCGGCGGTGGCGTGTGGCGGTGGACACGCTGCTGGCGCCTTCGTTGCTGCGGTGGTGTTACGCCGGCCCATTCGTGGATTCGCTCGCGGCGGGGTTCGGCGGGCTGGTTCGATCGCGGCTGCGGCGCTGCTGGGCGACGCATCCGAACCGCTCCAATCCTTACGCGGGGAGCCTGTTCGGGCAGGGGCGGTGGGTGGAGCCGGGGCCGGGGGTGCGGACGATTCGATTCGTTCACGCGGATGCGGCGGCGTACCTGGAATCGTGTGCCGGCGGGTGTTTTGACGGGTTTTCGCTGTCGAATATCGTGGACGGCGTTTCGGCGGCATACCGGCGGCGGCTGTACGCGGCGGTGCGGGGCGCGGGAACGCCCGGGGCGATGGTGGTGAGCCGCAGTTTCGGGGAGCGCGGGGCGGGCCTGGTGTCGAACCTGGCGGCGCGCGACCGGTCGCCGGTGTGGGGCGTCGTGGATGTGCGGCGCTGCGGGGAGCTGGAGTGATGCTCCACTGGCTGCGGCGTCACCCGCTGGCGATGAGCGCGTGCCTGCGGGAGTGCCTGGCGGTGACCTACGCCTTTCCGGAGGAGACGCTGCGGCCGCTGGTGCCGCCGGGGCTGGCGCTCGACACGCTGCGAGGGTACGGGTTCGTAGCGATTGCCCTGGTTCAGGCCGAGGCGATGCGGCCGGCGTTTTTGCCCGCCCGGTGGGGCGGCGAGTTCTTCCTGAGCGGCTACCGCCTGTTCACGCGGCTGGGGGGCCCCGGCGGATCGCGGCGGGGCTTACGGATCCTGCGCAGCGACACGGACCGGCGGTGGATGGTGCAGGCGGGCAACCTGCTGACCCATTACCGGTACCAGCTTTGCCAGGTGGAACGGAGCCAGCGGCCGGGTGGTGTGGGGTGGTCGATCCGGACGCCGCGGGGGGAAGCCGACCTGGAAGTGTATGCGCGGCTGGAGGAGGCTTCGACGTTGCCTGAGGGGTCGCCCTTCACCAATTTCCGGGAGGCGCGCCGTTTCGCCGGCCCGCTTCCATACACCTTCGAATACGAGCCCGAAACGCGGGCCATCATCCAGATTCGGGGGGTGCGCTCGCAGTGGGAGCCGCGGGCGGTGGCGGTGGAAGTCACGCGCCACAGCTTCTTCGAGCGGGCCCCGTTCGAGGGGGCGGCGGCGCGGCTGGCGAACGCGTTTTTGGTGAAAGACGTGAGGTACCGGTGGCTGCGCGGGGTGCGGAGGCGGCCATGACGCGGGGCCGATTTCAGGGCGTGCGCCAGATGGTGCGGTTCAACCGAGGGCGGTACGTGCAGGCGGTGGGGGCGCTGGGCGCGGCGCTGGTGGCGGCTGCGCGGCTGGGCGGGTGGTGGCGCGCCGGGCTGGTGGCGATGGCATTGCCGGGTCTGTTCTGGCTGGCGGCGTCGGTGGTGACGGCGCATTACGTGTATGACCGCTCGGGGCTGTACGGGCTGGGGTGGTTAGGGCTTCACCTGCCGGAGGCGCGGCGGCGCTGGGTGAATTTCCATGCCGGGCTGGACGAGACCAGTGCGGGGCTGGCGCGTGTGTGCGGTTCGGCCACGGGTGCGGCGCTCGACATCTACGATGCGCGGGAGATGACGGAGCCTTCGATTGGCGCGGCGCGGAGGCGGGGGATTCGCGCGGTGGTTCCGGCGGCGGCGGACTGGCGGGCGCTTCCGTTGGCGGACGGCTCGGTGGACGTGGCGCTGGTGATGTTCGTGGCGCACGAGTTGCGGCGGGGGCCGGCGCGGGCGGAGTGGTTCCGCGAGGTGGCGCGGGTGCTGCGGAGGGGTGGGCGCGCGGCGGTGGTGGAGCATGTGCGGGACGGCGCCAACTGGCTGGCGTTCGGTCCGGGGGCGCTCCACTTTTTCCCGGCGGCGGCGTGGCGGCGGGCGGGCGAGGAGGCCGGGCTGGGACTTCGCGCCGAGGTCCGGCTGAACCGGTTTGTGCGGCTGTTCGTGTTGGAGAGGATGGGATGAGCCTGCGGCTGCACCTGCAGATTGCCGGAGCGCTGCTGCTGGGGCTGGGGCTGGCGCACAGCCTGTTTGGCCGCTATTTCGGCTGGAAGCGGGAACTGGCGCCGCTGTCGGTGTTGACGCGGCAGGTTTTTCAGGTGCACTGTTTCTTCCTTGCGCTGGTGCTGGTGATGCTGGGGGCGGGCACGCTGTTCTTTACGGACGCGCTGCTCGAGCCGACTCGGCTCGGGCGGGGGGTGCTCGGCGGGGTGGTGATTTTGTGGGTGTGCCGGCTGGGGGCGCAGTGGTTGGTGTACGACCCCGCCATCTGGCGCGGCCGGCCCTTCTACACGGCCATGCACGTGGCATTCTCGGTGCTGTGGCTGTACCTGGCGGCCACCTACGGCGCGGCGTGGCGGGCGGTGTGCATGGCGCCGGCGGCGGGTATGGCGGCGGTCGGGCGGTAACGGGGCGACCGGGGCGGCGGGGGGAGGGCTCATGTTTTCGTGAAACCCGCCGATAACTAGAAAGAGCATGAGGCAGCGACTTGCCATCGCCTTCGTAAGCCTGGCCGTGCTGGCGGGCCTGGTCTGGACGGGGACGTGGTGGCGACCGATTTCGCGGGAGCGGGTGTACCGCATCGGGTATGAACATAATCCGCCATATCAGATCGTTGCCAAGGATGGAACGCTGAGCGGGCTGGCCGTGGAAACGGTGGCGGCAGCGGCTCGCCGCGCCGGCATCCGGTTGGCCTGGGAAAGACACATCGAAAGTTCCTCGAAGGCCATTCGGGCGAGGTCGGTGGACCTGTGGCCGCTCATGGCTGACCGCCCGGAGCGCCACGCCTTCGCTTATATTTCGGACCCGTGGATGGTCTCGGACTACTATCTGATCACGCACGGCGAGATCTCGCGAGTTCCCGGCAGGGAGTACAGCGGCCTGATCGGAATGGTCGGCCTCCCGCTCCACAGAAACCTGATCCGCCAGGCGTGGCCGGAAGCGAGACCATTGGCTACGAAGGATTTGACGGTCCTGGTGACGACCTTCTGCTCGTCGGCGGTCCCGGTGACATTCCTGTCTTCTCACCAAGCCGAGGATTTCATCCGGGGCATCCGGGTGGAGTGTCCGGCAACACGGTTCCGCGCGTATCCCGTGGACGGGTTGAGCCTCCGGCTGGGGGTGGGGGCGACGCCCGAAGCATCGGCGGTGGCCGACCGGCTTCGGGCGGAGATCACGAAGATGGGAGAGGATGGCGAGCTGGGCGCGATTCTGACCAAGTACGCCTATATCGGGTTGGGCGAGACGCGGGCGATCCTGGAGATTGTGGCCATGGAGCGCCAATCGCGGGCGCTGATCCTGGCGCTGAGCGGATTGGGGGTGGCGCTGCTGCTGCTGGTCTGGCTGGCCTGGCATCTGCGACGCGCGCGGCGCGCGGCCGAATGCGCCAATGCGGCCAAGAGCGAATTCCTGGCCAATATGAGCCACGAAATTCGGACGCCACTGGGCGGGATGCTGGGAATGATGGAATTGACCCTGGATACACCGCTTTCCGCGGCCCAGCGGGACCTTCTCGAAACGGCGCATTTCTCCGCCCGGACGCTGCTGAGCATCCTCAACGATGTACTGGACTTCTCGCGCATCGAGGCGCGCCGGCTGGATCTCGACCTGGTGGACTTCGATATGGGCGAACTGGTAGCGGATGCGGTGCGGCTGATGGCTCCCACGGCCCAAAACAAGGGTCTGCGGCTGGAGTCGGATGTGGCGGACTCGGTGCCGCGATTCATCCACGCCGATCCGGTGCGGGTGCGCCAGGTGCTGCTCAACCTCGTCGGCAACGCGGTGAAGTTCACGGACCGGGGGAAGATCGAGGTGAAAGTCACGCGGGTGGGCGTGGGGCCGGCGGCCGGCTCCGCGGAGCCGGAAACGACACCGGCGGGGCGGCACCCCATAACGTTGATCGTTCAGGTCCGGGATTCCGGGATCGGCATTCCGGCGGACAAGCAGGAACAGATCTTCGAAGCGTTCCGGCAGGTGGATGGATCGATGGTCCGGAAATTCGGCGGGTCGGGGCTGGGGCTGGCGATTTCCCGGCAACTGGTCGGGATGATGGGCGGCAAGATCTGGGTGGAGAGCACGCCGGGGCAGGGGAGCACCTTTTCCTTCAGCATCGAGGGGCTTTCTGCCGCGGAAGTCGCGCGGGTGCGGGCACCGATTCCGGAGCCTGCCGGTGCAATCCGTCCGCTCCGCATCCTGGTGGCGGAAGATAACCCGGTGAACCAGAAACTGATCCAATCGCTGCTGAGCAAGGAGGGTCACGAGGTCACGCTGGTGGCGTCGGGGCGTCAAGCGGTTACCGCGGTGGGCGACGGCGCCCCGTTCGATGTGGTGCTCATGGATATTCAGATGCCGGAGATGAACGGGTTCGAGGCGGCGGCGGCGATCCGCGGTCTGGGCCGTCCGTTCGTGCGGGATCTGCCGATCATTGCCTTGACGGCGCATGCCCAGGAGGGCTACGGCGATCGATGCATCGAAGCGGGGATGAACTGCTACCTGAGCAAACCGATCGACAGGTCCAAGCTGCGGGGAGTCTTAGCGGAGATCGCGCGAGGCCGGCAACCGGCTGGGGTGGCCGGGTAGGCGAGGGCCTGGCGGGATGGCGGCGGAAGGCCTGAGCCCATTCAGAGGGGCTTGGGGCGCGTCAGCCAACGTTCGGTCAGGGTTTCGTGACCGGGGGCGAAGTGCATGGCGGCGGCTTGTAAGTAGGGGCGGAATTCCTGGCGCCAATACGCGCGGAAGCCGGTGCGTTGGATTCCGGCGAGCGTGTCGGTGTAGTGGTCCAAGATGGTCTCGCCGAGGATTCTGCCGGTTCGTCGGGCGGCCGACCGTGCGGCGCGCGACAGCCAGAGCACGTTGGCCGGCAACTGGCGGACGGCCGATAGGGCCACCAGCGAGGAAATTACGAAGACCGGGCGCTCCTGTTCGCGGGCGGCCTGACGGAGGTCCTGCCACACCCGCTCCAGGCGGTCCAGCGCGGGAATGTTCCTGGGCGGCAGTTTCCGAATCTCCTGGCGGAACTGGTCCCATTCGCGGCGGAGCCCGGGGACGTTCATCGGCGGGAGATTGAGGGTAGTCGCCAGGTGGTCGCTGGTTTTTTCGAGGCCGTCGAGCAGTTGCTCCATGGTCTCGAAGCGCGTCCGCGGATCCAGCAGTCCCTCCTCCTGAAGCGCCTGGGAGATCTCGTGAATCAGCCGGCGTCCGCCGCCCGAAGCATCCGCCAGGGCGGCCAGGACCCAGATCGGCGAGGCCTGAAAGGCCAGAATGCCGAGCAACTCGATGCCATGACTGGCGGTTCGCTGGAGCAGGAAGTTGTCGGCGAGTTTGCCTTCGATGGGGTACACGCCTTCGACCTCACCGACCTCCTCGATGAGAAACCGCAGGGCGACCTCGACCATGGTGCGGTACAAAGTAGTGCGCCGCAGGCCGGAGGGGACGGCCACGGCGCCGATTTCGTGCAACAGACCGCCCGACAGCGCGCCGAGCGAGCGAACCACGCGCTCGGGGAGGGAGAGGATGTACCGATAGGGAGCGGCCGAGCCCATGGCGTCTAGCCCAGGCGTTTCCCGCGAGGCAGGTAGCGGGGCGCGCAATAGCGATCGCCGCGGCCGTTGAGGTCGCCAAACGGATCATCGAGCCGGTTCATGAGCTCATAGAGGCGGGCGCGCATGTCGTCGACGTCCTGCCGTTTCTCGCCGGACGCGACCAGGTTGCGCATCTCCTCGGGGTCCTCGGCCAGATCGTAGCACTCGTCGATATCGAAGCCGTTGAAGACGTACTTGAAGCGGTTGGCGATGGCGATCCGCTGGGTATAGAGGAACTCGCCGCCGTAGTAGGCACACAGGATGTGGTCATGCCAGCGGTCCGATTGCGGATGATCGAAGAGCGGCTGAAGCGCGTGCCCGTCCGGAAACGGCATCGCCTGGGCGCCCGCGGCGGCGACGTAGGTGTGGGCGAGGTCGTGGGTCTGGGCGAGGCGATCGGTGCGCGAGCCGGCGCGAATGTGACCCGGCCAGCGGATGATGAGCGGCACGCGGTAGGTCTCCTCGTACGGGATCCAGCCTTTGATGAACATGCGATGGGCGCCCACCATGTCGCCGTGATCGGTGGTGGCCACGACCAGGGTATTGCCGGCCTGGCCGGTCTCCTCGAGGGCGTTCAGGATGCGGCCGATCTGGGCGTCCACCTGTTCCGCATAGGCGTAATAGTGGGCGCGCCCGGCGCGGTAATCGTCTTCGGTGAGGGCCCCCCAGGTTTCGGACTCGCGGCGGTGGAGGCCGGGTTTTCCCGAGAAGGTGTCGGAGAAGCTGCGCGGGACGCGAATGGCTCGCGGGTCGTGCCGGTCGAGGTACATCTTGAGCGGCATGTAAGGATCGTGGGGTTGCACGAAGTGGACTTCGAGGTGCCACGGCCCGGCGGCGCGGGCGAACCGTTTCATCATGCGGATGGCGCACTCGGCGCGATAATATTCGGGCGTAGCCTCTTCGGGGCCTTCGCGGTGCCCCCACATGACGAACGGCTGGGAGCCGGGCCAGGTGAAATTCCGTTCCGGGACGCTTTTGATGGCGCCCGGCGCGCGCTCCACCTGGTCCGGATTGGTGTCGAGCCGGCGGATGAGCCGCGGATCGCAACCTTCCAGGTTGGCCACCTCGTGGAACCCGAAATCGAGGGGCGTCCGCAAGTAGGAAGCGTGCCATTTCCCCACGTAGCCCAGATGGTAGCCGGCATCGCGCAGGCGGTTTGAATAGAGCACCACGCCGGGATTCATGTCGCGGTGGACGGAAGGCGGGGAATGGACCTGGTTGTATACGCCGTTGTGCCAGTGGTAGGCGCCGGAGAGGATCATGGCGCGGGCCGGGCAGCAGACGGCGGAAGGCGTATACGACCGCTCGAATAACAGGCCGGATTCGGCCAGCCGGTTCAGGTTGGGCGTGCGGCATTCGGACCGGCCGGCGACGGTGCCCCATTGCTGCTGGTCGGTCATGATGTGCAGGATATTGGGCGCGGCGGTCTGGGAGCGCAGCAGTGCCGGAGCGGCGAGGGCGCCCGACAGCAGGGTTCTTCGTTTAACGTCCACCGGCTTGAATCCTCGCGAGCCGTTCGCTCAGTTGCTTGACCCGATCGGGAAACTGGGCCGCCAGGTTGTGGGTTTCGCCGGGGTCTTTCGAGAGGTCATAGAGCTGGGGCTGGGGATCGTTGCCGAGCTCGGTATTGGTATTGCGGTTGAGTTTCGGTCCGCTGGAAGGGGAGATCAGTTTCCAGTTTCCTTCCACCAGGCCGAGGGTTCCGGCATGCTCGACGAGGCGCTGGCGGGCGGTTTTGGAATGGCCGAGGAGGGCGGGGAGGACGTCCACCGAGTCGGGCGCCGCCTCGGGGGACGCCTTTTCGCCGGCCAGTGAGGCGAAGGAAGCGAGCAGGTCCACCTGGCTGATCAGGGCATCCGAAATGGCATCGGCCTGGATCTGGCCCGGCCAGCGGGCGATCATCGGCACGCGGGTGCCGCCATCGAAGATGCTGTACTTGCCGCCGCGGAGATTGCCGGCCGGCTTGTGTCTACCGAGTTTTTCGACGGCGAGGTCGCGATAGCCGTCATCGACCACGGGGCCGTTGTCGCTGGAGAAGAGGACGAGCGTGTTTTGGGCCAGTTTGTTGCTGTCGAGGCAGGCCAGGATCCGGCCGACGGACCAGTCCAGTTCGGCAATGGCATCGCCGCGCGGCCCCATGGTGGTTTTGCCGGCGAAGCGAGGATTTGGCAGGCGCGGCACATGGATGTCGTGGGTGGCGAAGTAGAGGAAAAACGGGCCAGCCTTGTGGCTCTCGATGAATCCGGTGGCTTTGGCGGTGATGGTGTCGGCGATGTTCTCATCCACCCAGCGGGCGGATTTTCCGCCGGTCATGTATCCGATGCGGCTGACGCCGTTCACGATGGCCTGGTCATGACCGTGGCTGGGGTGCATTTTCAGGAGCTCGGGGTGGTCTTTGCCGGTGGGCTCGTTGGGAAAGGGCGCGGAGTAGCTGACGCGGATGGGGTCGCGGGGATCGAGATTGACGACGCGGTGATTCTCCACGAAGACGCAGGGTACGCGATCGCCGGTAGCGGGAATCAGGAAGGAGTAGTCGAAGCCGATTTCGAGCGGGCCGGGCCGGATGTCGCCGTTCCAATCGACGTGGCCGTCGCCGAGGCCGAGGTGCCACTTACCGACGGCGCCGGTTTGATAGCCGGCACGTTTCAGCAGGGCCGGCAAGGTGGCGCGACCGGGCTGGATGATGAGGGCGGCGTCGCCGGGCAGAATGCCCGTGCCTTCTTTGCGCCAGGCGTATTCGCCGGTGAGGAGCGAGTACCGGGATGGCGTACAGGTAGCCGAGGAAGCGTGGACGTTGGTGAAGCGCAGGCCGGCGCCGGCGAGGCGGTCGAGGTTGGGCGTTTGGACGGCGGTTGCGCCGTAGCAGCTCAGGTCGCCGTAGCCGACGTCGTCGGCGTAGATGAGCACGATATTCGGCTTCGGGCGAGCCGCGGCCCGCGCGCGCATAGCCATGCCGGCGAGCCCCGCTTGCAAGAACTGCCTGCGGTCCATACTGATACACTACACCGCCGCGACGCGGGAGTGGCGGCAGGGGAGTTCGGCGGGGCGGGTGGACGTGCTAGAATGGGGTTTACACGTCACATCCGTCCCGAGGTACAAATCCACTTGGCTTTAGTTGAAGGTTGCCGCCACTCGCTTGAGATTTCCGTACCTGTCCATGATGTCGAAGCCGAAACCAGCCGCGTGATCGCGGACGTGCAGAAGCGCGCCAAGCTGCGCGGGTTTCGTCCCGGGAAAGCCCCGACTTCGCTGATTCGTAAGGAGTTCGCGGGGGAGATCCGGCAAAAGGTGTTGGAAACCCTGGTGCCGAAGTATCTGCACAAGCAGATCGAAGCGGAAAACCTCGACCTGGTCGGCACGCCCGATATCAAGGACATTCATTTACACGATGGCGAACCGCTTCGCTTCAAAGCGGAGTTCGAAGTGGTTCCCACGATCGAACTCGGGGATTACAAAGACGTCGAGGTGCCTTACCACGATCCGGAGGTCACCGATGCGGATATGGACCGCCGGCTCGAGGAACTGCGCGAGCAGAAGGCCCAGTATGTGAATGTCGATCCGCGCCCGATCGAGAAGGGCGACCACGCCGTGGTGGCGCTGCGCAGCGTTGCGGGCGTAGAGGGCGAGCCTGTCAAGACGGAAGAGATGGTGCTCGAAATCGGCGGGGCCGACACGATGGCGGGATTCACGGAAAACCTGCTGGGCGCGTCGCCGGGCGATGAAAAGGAATTCGATGTCGCCTACCCGGAAGATTACGGGGTGGCGAGGCTGGCGGGAAAGACGGTGCGGTTCCAGGCCACGGTGAAGGGGATTCGCAAGAAGGACCTGCCGGAGCTCAACGACGAATTTGCCCAGGATTTGGGCGATTTTCGCGATATGGGAGAGTTGCGGGTAGCGGTGCGCAAGGCCATTTTCGGGCAGCGGGAGCACGAGGCCCAACAGGAAGCCAAGAACCGCATCATGGAGAAGCTGGTGGATCAGCATGATTTTCCGGTGCCGGAGGTCTTTGTCGATCGCCAGATCCGCAACCGCGTGGAGCAGAGTCTGCGGGGCCTGACCGAGCAGGGGATCGATCCCCGCACGCTCAAACTCGACTGGGAAAAGCTGAAGGAGACCCAGCGGGAGAAGGCGCTGCGCGAGGTAAAGGCTTCGTTGTTGTTGTCGAGGATCGCCGAGCGGGAAGCGATCCATGCCACCCGGGACGAGGTCGACCGCGAAGTCGAACGTCACGCCCGGCAGAACCGGGAGGCGGTGGCGGCGGTGCAGATGCGCTACGAAAAAGACGGGTCGCTGGGGAGGATCGCCTCCCATATCCAGAGTGAGAAGACGCTCAATTTTCTGTTTGAACACGCCCGGAAGACAGCGGAAGTTTAGCCCTTGCTTTTGGTCGTAGTACTTCAAAGCTACCCGGTGCCGCGCCAATTGGCCCAGTTGCCATTCGCCAGCATTGCTTAGGGAACGGGTTCAGGTGATAATAGAAACGAAACTGATCGAAGTTCCCTACCCCGGAGGCAGCCGGGATTTGAAACCCCGGATAGGGCTGAAGGCGGAATAGGAGAAAACTGCGTGAAGCGTGCCGGATCCGATGATGCTTTGCGATGTTCGTTTTGCCATAAAAGCCAGGACGTAGTTGGAAAGCTCATCTCTTCCCCCAGCGACTACCCTCGCGCCTATATTTGCGACGAATGTATCGCCGTGTGTAATTCGATTCTGGAGGACGACAAGGTCGAGCCTCCGTCCGGAGCCCCCAACAAGATCCCGAAACCGTTAGAGGTAAAGGAGTTTCTGGATCAATACGTAATCGGGCAGGAGGCCACCAAGAAGAAGCTGGCAGTGGCGGTGTACAACCACTGCAAGCGGATTCACATGAACCGGTTGCGCAACACCGAGGTGGAACTGCAGAAATCGAATATCCTGCTGATCGGCCCGACCGGTACCGGCAAGACGTTGATGGCGCAGACGTTGGCCAAGATCCTGGACGTACCGTTCGCGATTGTGGATGCGACCACCCTGACGGAAGCGGGCTACGTGGGCGAAGATGTGGAGAACATCATCCTCAAGTTGCTCCAGGCGGCAGACGGGGACGTGCAGAAGTGCCAGCAGGGAATTATCTACATCGACGAGATCGATAAGATCTGCCGGAAGGACGAAAATCCTTCCATAACGCGCGATGTTTCAGGAGAGGGCGTACAGCAGGCGCTGCTGAAGATCCTGGAAGGCACGGTAGCCAACGTGCCGCCCCAAGGTGGCCGAAAGCACCCTCATCAGGAATTCACCCCAGTAGACACGACGAATATTCTGTTCATCTGCGGCGGGGCGTTCGTGGGACTGGAGAAGGTGATTGCCCGGCGCACGGGCAAGAAGTCGATGGGGTTTCTGCAAGAGGATGAAAAGGGAGCGGTCCGGCTGGGATCGGGCATCAGCGGGCGGCGGGATATCGATCTGCTGTTGCAGGCGCAGCCGGTCGACCTGATCAAGTTCGGGTTTATTCCGGAGTTTATCGGGCGGCTACCAGTGAGTGCGGTGCTGGAGGATCTGGATCGTTCCGCCCTGATTCAGATTCTGAGCAAGCCAAAGAACGCGATTATCAAGCAGTATCAGAAACTGTTCGAATTCGAGAACGTCCGGCTCAAGTTCAGCGAGGAAGCCCTGGAAGCGATCGCGGACCTGGCCATGGAGCGCAAGGTAGGGGCCCGAGGATTGCGCATGATTCTCGAGGATCTGATGCTGGACTTGATGTACTACTTGCCTTCCTATAAAAAGGTTCGCGAGTTCCAGGTCACCAAAGAGATGGTCCTGGCGCAGAAGATCAGTCTTACAATATTAGAAAAGGCCGGCTAACGGCGATCTTCCGAAAACGCCGTCGGCAGCGCGACCGTCTACACAGGGTGGGGGGAGTAGCCTGCAGGGAACCGCGCTGGGACTCCTGGGGAGAACAATGCTTACTTCGAAGGAAAAATCCGACACAAAACGTCTGCCGATGATGCCGATCCGGGATGTGGTCATCTTTCCGTACATGATGACCCCGTTCGTGGTGGGGCGCGAGTCGAGTGTGCGGGCGCTCGAAGAGGCGATGGCGGGGGACAAGAAGATCTTTCTTGCGACCCAGCACGACGCCTCGATCGACGAGCCCAAGCCCAACGAGATTTTCAGCGTGGGCACGATCGTCAACATTGTGCAGAGCCTCAAGCTGCCGGACGGCAACATCAAAGTCCTGGTGGAGGGGGTCGAGCGGGCCAAGGTGGTATCGGTTTCCGACGATGAAGGATTCTTCCGGGCGGCGGTGCGCACGTCCACGTATCGGGTGGAGCCGGGGCCGCAACTGGATGCGCTGATCAGCCGGGTGACGGGTCTGTTCGAGCAGTACGTCAAGCTGAGCCAGAACCTGAACTACGAGACCATGATCGCCGCCATACGGGTAGACGATCCGGGCAAACTGGCGGACACCGTCGGGGCGAACCTGCAACTGACCATCGAAGAGAAGCAGGAACTGCTCGAGATCTTCGATCCCATCGACCGGCTGACGCGCGTGGCCGAGATGCTGGATATCGAGATCGAAAAGCTGAACGTGGATCGCACCATTCAGGGCCGCGTGAAGCGGCAGATGGAAAAGGCGCAGAAAGAATACTACCTGAATGAGAAGATCAAGGCGATCCAGAAGGAGCTGGGGCGGGGCGAAAAGAGCGAACTCGACGAACTGAAGAAGCGGATCGAGACGGCGGGCATGACGCAGGACGCGCTGGACAAGGCCAACGCGGAGTTGAAGCGCCTGGAGAACATGCCGCCGATGTCGGCGGAGTCGACGGTGTCGCGAAACTACCTGGACTGGCTGCTGGCGGTGCCGTGGAAGAAAAAGTCGAAAGAGATCCGCGACCTGACATACGCCGAGAAGGTGCTCGAGGCGGACCACTACGGGTTGGAGAAGATCAAAGAGCGCATCCTGGAATTTCTGGCGGTGCGGCGGCTGGTGAAAAATCCCAAGGGATCGATCCTGTGCTTTGTCGGGCCGCCGGGGGTAGGTAAGACTTCGCTGGGGATGTCGATTGCGAAGGCCACGGGGCGGAAGTTCGTGCGCCTGTCCCTGGGCGGCGTACGCGACGAGGCGGAAATTCGCGGGCACCGGCGCACGTATATCGGCGCGCTGCCCGGGCAGATCATCCAGATGATGAAAAAGGCGGGCACGCGAAATCCCGTATTCATGCTGGACGAAGTCGATAAGATGTCGATGGATTTCCGCGGCGATCCTTCGGCGGCCCTGCTGGAGGTGCTGGACCCGGAACAGAACTTCATGTTCGTTGACCACTATCTGGATGTGGAGTATGATCTGAGCCAGGTCTTTTTCATCGCCACGGCCAATGTCCTTCATACCATTCCGCCGGCGTTACAAGATCGCATGGAAGTGATCCGCCTGTCGGGTTACACGGAACTGGAAAAGATGGAGATTGCCAAGCGATTCCTGGTCCGGAAGCAGATGGAGCAGACGGGACTCTCGAAAGAGCAGATTGAATTTCAGGATTCCGGGATCGGCGGGCTGATTCAGTATTACACGCGGGAAGCGGGTGTTCGGAACCTGGAGCGGGAAATCGGCAACGTCTGCCGCAAGGTAGCGCGGCAGGTGGTGAATTCGGAAAGCGGGAAAGAGAAGAAGACGCTGCCCAAGGCATCCATCGACGGGGCGCGGGTGTCGGAGTTGTTGGGTCCGTGGCGATTCCGCGACCTGGAGGCCGAGAAGAAGAACGAAATCGGCGCGGCGGTGGGGCTGGCGTGGACGGAGGTAGGGGGGCAGCTTCTGAGCGTGGAATGCACGCTGATGGAAGGCAAGGGAAAGCTGACCATCACCGGGAAGCTGGGAGAAGTGATGCAGGAATCGGCGCAGGCGGCGATGAGTTACATTCGCTCGCGGGCGCACACCTTCGGGCTGCCGCGGGATTTCTACCGCAACCTGGACGTGCATATTCACGTTCCGGAGGGCGCGATTCCGAAGGACGGGCCTTCGGCGGGGATCACGCTGGCGACCGCGATATGCAGCGCGCTGACGCGCATTCCGGTGCGCGGCGATGTGGCGATGACGGGGGAAATCACCCTGCGCGGGAAGGTGCTGCCGATCGGCGGATTGAAAGAGAAGCTGATGGCGGCGCACCGCCACGGGATTATGCAAGCGATCATGCCGAGGGAGAACGAGAAGGACCTGCCGGACATTCCCGAGGCCATCACGAAGAGCATGCAGCTCAGCTTCGTGGATTCGATGGACGCAGTACTCAAGATCGCACTGGAACGGGAGGTGGTGGCGATTCCACTGCCGGCCGGTTCTCCGGGTGTGGATGTTCAGCCCACCGAGGAAACGGTAGCCCACTAGGGTGGTGCGGGCAGGCCGCGGAGAGCGGGGCAGCGCCACGGGTGATGTTTGAAAGCGGAATTCGTAGTCAGCTCCGCGCAGCCGGAAGGATTTCCGAGAGACCGGCTGCCGGAGGTCGCATTTGTCGGGAGAAGCAACGTCGGAAAATCCAGCCTGATTAATGCCCTGACCGGGCAGAAGCGGCTGGCATTTACCAGCAACACACCGGGTCGCACACAAACGATCAACTTTTACCGAATCGGCGGCGCATATTACTTCGTCGATTTACCGGGATATGGATATGCCCGGGTTCCGCCGGCCCGGATGCTGGAATGGAAGAAGCTGATCGAGCAGTATCTGGAGAAACGAGTTACCTTGAAGGTGACCTGCCTGATACTGGATACCCGCCGCGGATGGATGGATAAAGATCTGGACCTGAAGCGATGGCTCGAGTATCAGGGCAAGCCGTACCTGGTGATCGCCACCAAGACAGACAAGTTAAATCAATCCGAGCAAGAACGCGGTTTGCGCGCCATCCGTCAGGATAATGTGGAACCGCTACCGTTCTCGGCCTTGACAGGCCGGGGAGTGAGGGAAATTTGGCAAGCAATAGCGAAAACACTCCAAACCCCGGCGGGATAATTCCGCCGCAGGACAAGTCTGAAAAACCCACCGAAAATCCGTCCGCCGTGGAAGCGTCCCCCGCTGAAGCGCCGGTGAAACCGGAGAAGCCCGAGAAGGCGTCGACGGCGCGGGGCGAGCGAGCGCCGAAAGGCACCACGAATTCGGCACCCCCACCGCCCACGACGGCAGCCGCGCCGCCGGTGGCGGTAGTCGAACCCAAAGCTCCGGCTGTCGATGCGAGTGCGGCAGTGGCGCCGCCGCCGGAGTTGCCGATCAACCCGGTGGCCCAGCACCAGCAGCGGCGCAAGCAGCAGGCGGCACAGAGCGTGAAGAACGGGACTCCGACGCTGGACCTGGTCGAACTGAAAGACATGAGCATTCAGAAGCTCAACCAGGTGGCCAAGGACATGGGAATTGCCGGCGCGGCGGGCCTGCGCAAGCAGGAGCTCATTTTCAAGATCCTGCAAACCCAGGCGGAGAAGAGCGGGCTGATCTTCTCGGAGGGCGTGCTGGAATGCCTGCCGGACGGCTTCGGCTTTCTGCGCGCGCCCGAGTACAACTACCTGCCGGGACCGGACGACGTTTACGTATCGCCCTCGCAGATCCGCCGTTTCGACCTGCGGACGGGGGACACCATCTCCGGGCAGATCCGGCCCCCCAAGGAAGGCGAGCGGTATTTCGCCCTCATCAAGGTGGACGCGATCAACTTCGAGCCGCCGGAGGAAGCGCGCAACAAGATCTTCTTCGACAACCTGACGCCGCTCTATCCCAACGAGCACATGAAGCTCGAGACCATCAAGGACAACTACTCGGGCCGCGTCATGGATCTGCTGACGCCGATCGGCAAAGGCCAGCGCGGGCTGATCGTTTCGCCGCCGCGCACCGGCAAGACGATGCTGCTGCAAAGCATCGCCAATTCGATTACGACGAACCACGCCGAAGTGACCCTGATCGTGCTGCTCATCGACGAACGGCCGGAAGAAGTCACGGACATGCAGCGCAGCGTGCGGGGCGAAGTGATCAGCTCGACGTTCGACGAGCCGGCGACGCGCCACGTGCAGGTGGCGGAGATGGTGATCGAGAAGGCCAAGCGGCTGGTGGAACATAAGCGCGACGTAGTGATCCTGCTGGATTCGATTACGCGCCTGGCGCGGGCGTACAACACCATCGTTCCGCCATCGGGCAAAGTGCTCTCGGGCGGCGTGGATTCGAACGCGCTGCAACGGCCGAAGCGTTTCTTCGGCGCGGCGCGCAACATCGAAGAAGGCGGTTCGCTGACCATCATCGCCACGGCGTTGATCGATACGGGCAGCCGCATGGACGATGTCATTTTCGAAGAGTTCAAGGGCACCGGCAACATGGAAATCCACCTGGAGCGGAAGCTGGTGGACAAGCGCGTGTTCCCGGCCATCGACATCAACAAGAGCGGCACGCGAAAAGAAGAGTTGCTGCTGCCGAAGGACGAGCTCAACCGGGTGTGGATTCTGCGCAAGGTACTGAACCCGTTGTCGCCGGTGGAGACGATGGAACTGCTGCTGGACAAGCTGGCGAAGACGCGCAGCAACGCCGAATTCCTGGCCTCGATGAGCGGCTGAGGAAGCGCGCGCGTTCAGGCGTCGCGGAGCGCCACGGAGGGATCCACGCGGGTGGCGCGGCGCGCCGGCAACCAGACCGCGCCGAGGGCCACGAGGCCGAGTCCCAGTGCCGCGGCGCCGAGAGCGACCGGGTCGGTGGCGCTGATCCCATAGAGCAGGTTTTGCAGGTAGCGGGTCAGCAACAGGGCGCCGGCCGTTCCCATCACCGTTCCGGCGGCGGCCAGGCGCGCGCCCTCGCCGAGCACGGAGCGCATGACGTCGCCGGGGCGGGCGCCCAGCGCCATGCGGATACCGATTTCGCGGGTGCGGCGAGTGACCTCGAACGAGATCACGCCGTAGATGCCGATGGAGGCGAGGATCAACGCCAGGGCGGCGAAGCCTCCCAGCAGCGTGGTGGAGAATCGCGGCTGCCAGACGGCGCGATCCACCACCTGGCGCATGCTCCAGACATCGTTAATGGGCAGGTCGCGATCGAGTGTCCAGACGCTCGCGCGGATGGCTTCGGCGAGGGCCAGCGGGTTCCCTTGGGTGCGCGCCACGATGGTGAGATACGACTGGATGTCCTCGGGATTCTGCGCCTGGCTGAAATAGAATTCGTTATCCGGCGGGGTGCCCCAGTCGTGCTGTTCCACGTCGGCGGCAATGCCGATGATGGTGAACGGCTGGTCGCCGGCGAAGAGAATGCGCTTGCCGATCGGATCCTCGCCGGGCCAATAGCGGTGAGCCATGGTCTGGTTGATGACGGTGACGCGCGGGGCGGCGGCATCATCCCAACGGGTGAAATCGCGCCCGCGGAGGGGGATGCGCATCGTCCGGAAGTAATCGGGGAACACGACGCGGAAGGCCGCGCCGGGTCTCTCGTTGGGTGGCGGCAGGGGCCGCCCATCGACCGCGAATGACAGCGTCCACAGGTCGCCCGCGAGCGGGATATGGTTGATGCCACTGGCCGACACCACGCCCGGAACGGAGCGGACGCGGTCGAGCGCCTGTTCATAGAAGAGGGTGCGGCGACCGGCGGGGGCGTGAGGCGAACCGGTGAGGACCACGCGCAGGGTCAGCACGTTTGCGGGATCGAAGCCGGCGTTGATGGCGCCAAGCCGGAGGAAGCTGCGGATCATCAACCCGGCTCCGGAGAGGAGCACTACCGAGACGGCGATTTCGCCTACGATCAACAGGCCGCGGGCGGGTGTGCGGGAGGGCTTGAGGCTGGCCTGCATGTCCTGTCGCGAGGCTTGCAGCGCGGGCACCAGGGCGAAGAGCACCCCGGTGGCGGCCGAGACGACAAAGGTGAAGGCCAGCACGGCCGCGCCGAGGCCGATTTCCTGATAGCGGGGCAGGACAAAGCGGCTGGCTTCGGTGATGCTCGCCGAGAGGGGGTGGATGGACCACCAGGCCAGGAGCACGCCCAAGGCTCCGCCGGCGAAGGAGAGCACCAGGCTCTCGACGATCAACTGGCGCACCAGGTGCCAGCGGCGGGCGCCAACCGCGAGGCGCACGGCGATCTCGCGGCGGCGGCCGACGGCGCGGCCGAGCATCAGGTTGGCGACGTTGGCGCAGGCGATCAACAGCAGGAAGGCGACCGCTCCCAGCAACACCAGGAGCGCGCCGCGGACCTCTCCGACCACGCGTTCGGCAAGCGGCATGACCCGCGCGCCGCGGCCCTTGTTCGAGTCCGGATAAGCCTCGGCGATGCGATTGGCGATGGTGCTCATTTGGGCGGCGGCGCGGTCGAGGGTGACGCCGTCTTTGAGGCGCGCAAAGACGCGCAGCGACCGTCCGCCGCGGCTCTGCTGTTGCGCGGGCGTGAAGACCAGCGGAACCCACAACTCGGCCTTCTCGGCCCAGAATGGCGGGAAGCGGAAGCCTCGCGGCATGACACCGATGACGCGGTAGGGGGCGCCGTTGAGGGTGAGGTCTCGCCCGACGATGGAGGCATCGCCGGCGAATCGGCGCTGCCAGAGGGAATAGCCGATCAGCACCACGCGTTGATCGGCTTCGGCGAATCCGCGGCCAAGCAGGGGGGCCGCCTGCAGCACGGAAAGCAGGGAAGGGGAGACGCGGAGGCCAGCCAGTTCTTCGGGGCGGCCGTCGCCGCTCAGCGTCGCTCCCCAGACCTCGGCGGCGGCGATGGACTGAAAGACGGTCTGCTGGTCGCGCCAATCGGCATAGGTGGCTGGCGCGGTGGGGCTGAGGCCGCCGCTGCGCAGGTTGTTTTCCTGTATGAAGACGAGCTGTTCCGGATGGGGATGGTCCAAGGGCCGCAGCAGAACGTTATAAACCACACTGAACATGGCGGTATTCGCGCCGATGCCGAGGGCCAGCACCAGGATGGCAACGATTGAAAAGCGGGGGCTCTTCCAAAGCGTACGCAGGGCGTACCGCAGGTCCGTTCGCAAGGGGCATTCCCTCCTCGTGGGTTAGACGGGGGCGTACGGTTCCGGATAGCGGCGGGTTGCTCCGGATGGTTTTTTCCGCCAGTATATTCCTATGTTGACTCGCCGGTCCTTCGCCGCACGGCTCGGCTGTACGGCCGCCGCATCGCGGCTGCTTCCCGAGATGGCCTACGCGCAACGCGCGGCCGTCAAGTCCTCCGAACTTCCACCGGACATGGTCTGGCTCAACGCCAACGAAAATCCGGCGGGGCCGCCCGCGGTTTCCCTGGCCGCCATGCAGCAGGTGCTTCCGGCTTCGGGCCGGTACCACTACCAGGAGTTCGGCGAAATCTACCGGACCATTGCGAAGAGCGAAGAGCTGGCAGGGGACCAGATCGTGGCCGGCTGCGGATCGAGCGAAGTGCTGCACACCAGCGTGGATGTGTTCACCTCGGCGAGCCGTCCGTTGATCAGCGTCGCACCGGCGTACGAGCTTCCGCTCGAGCTGGCGCGCAGCTTCGGCCGCCCGGTGGTGCTGGTCAAGCTGCGCGAAGATTATACCGCCGACGTGCGGAAGATGGCCGAAGAAGCGGACAAGGCGCGCGGCGGGCTGATTTACCTGTGCAATCCGAACAACCCCACTTCGGCGATTACGGTGGCGAAAGATGTGGACTGGCTGGTGGCGAACCTGCCCGCCAACACCACGCTGCTGGTAGACGAGGCGTACATTCACTTCGGCGAAAGCCCGGAATTGAAGACGGCACTACCGTACGTGCGGCAGGGAAAAGACGTGATTGTGGCGCGCACGTTTTCCAAAATCTACGGGATGGCGGGCCTGCGGGTGGGGTTTGCGGCGGCGAAGCCGGAGATCATCGGGCGGCTGAGGCCGCTCCAGATCAACGTGATCTCGATTGTGGGGGCGCGCGCCGTGACGGCCGCACTGGCCGACCGGCAGAACATGCTGCGCGAGCGCCGCGCCTCGCTCGGGCGCACCCGCCGCGAACTGTGCGAGTGGCTGAGCGAGCGCAAGGTGAAGTACATCGAGCCCCATGCCAACTTCATCATGATCGACGTGGGCCGCAATGCCCGGGAGTTCATTCAAACGATGCCGCGGCTGGGCGTAGCGCCGGGACGGCCGTTCCCGCCGCTGACGAACATGCTGCGGGTGAGCATCGGGACGGACCGGGACATGGCAAAATTCCGGGAAGTGTTCTGGAAGGTGTACAAGGGCCAGGCGTGAGGAAGCGGGGCGCCGCGACGAGTCCCGGCGCCCGGAATTCGCGGGTCGCGTGTTAGTTGAGCCGCAAACCAGCTCGGGCGGCCGGCAAACCGAAGCAGAATCGGTCGTCGGCGCTATTCTCGTCGCAACGCCTGAATCGGATCGATGCGGGTGGCCCGGCGCGCGGGCAGGAATGTCGCGGCCGCGCCGATACCAAGCATAATGGCGAACACAATCGCGAAGGTCACGGGATCGGTGGGCTTCACTCCGTAGAGAATGCCCCCCAACCAGCGGCCGGCGCCTAAGGCCAGTCCCAGTCCGAGCACAACACCGGAACCGATCAGAGCCACGGCCCCGCGGGCCACCGAGGCCAGGACCTGCGCGCGCGTTGCGCCAATCGCCATACGGATGCCGAGTTCGCGAGTGCGGCGCGAAACCGAGTAGGCCATGACGCCGTAGATCCCGGTGGCGGAGAGCACCAGCGCCAGGATGCCAAATGCGCCGAGCATCGTGGCGGCGACGCGGGGCGCGAAGAAGGGCCAGGCGAGTTGATCATCCACGCTGCCGACGGCGAACAGCGCGACCGAGGAATCGATCTCGCGCACCACGCCCCGGATGGACGGGATGACCGATGCGGGTGGAGTTACGCGCGTGCGAACCACCAGGGAGGCTTGCGGCCGATACGAGATCTCCAGGGGCGTCCAGAAGGCGGCGGCGTTCTGTTCGGTGAGATAGTAGTATTTTCCTCCCTCCGCCACGCCCACAATTTCGAAGGGTTTTTCCTGCGGGCTGGTGGTGAAGCGCCGTCCCAACGGGTTCCCATCCAGCAATCGCGTTGCGAAGGCGCGATTCACGATTGCCACCCGCGGCCCACCCTGCCGGTCCCGCTCGTTGAACTCGCGGCCGGCAATCAGGGGTGTTTGCATGGTGCGGAAATAATCGGGGCTGACTGTAAAGAAGTAAGCACGGGGCACGTCGGCGGCGCGTTTGGGCGCCAGCTTCCCTTCGACATAGACGGAATCCCACGGCACCGTCATGGTTAACGGGATATTGTCCATCAAAGCGGCCGACTCGACTCCCGGCAGTTGGCGGGCCTTCTCCAGCAAGCGCCGTTCGAACTCGCGGCCACGCGCCTCGTCGTAACGCTGCATGTTGACATCGAACGAGACTGCGGCGAGACCGCGGGGCTGGAAGCCGATGGGCGCATCCATCGACCGCCGCAGGCTTTTGAGCGCCAATACGGCACAGAAGAGCAGCAGCACCGACATCGAGACCTGGGCGGCCACCGTGTAATCGCGCAAATGCCAGTATCGGGATCGCCCCGCGGCCGATTCGTTCTTTAATGCCGGGACCAGATCGGGCTTCGTCGACTGCAAGGCCGGCAGCAGGCCGAATACCAGCGAAGTGACGGAGGCGACGGCCAGGGCGAACAGGAACACACGAGCATCCACGGGAGCACTCACAACCAGGGGAAGATCCACCGGAGGATGCCACGCCGCCAGGGCGCGCATCACCCAGCGAGCCAGCAGCGCGCCGCCAGCGCCTCCCAGCAGGGCGACGATGAGATTTTCGATCATCAGTTGGCGGATCAGCGTGCCTCGTCCGGCGCCGATCGCAAGCCGGATGGCGGTTTCCTTCCGTTTGTCGCCGGCACGGGCAAGCAGCATGCCGGCCAGGTTCACGCAGGCGACCAGCAGCACCAGGCAGGAGACGGCGAACATGGCAGCGACGAACCCGATGATCGGATTGCGGAGGTACGCTCCCGCCAATCCGGGTGGAACGAGGACGACCCGCATGCCGCCGTCGTCCTGCGGATATTCCTCCCCCAATCCGTGCCCGATCGCGTTGAGAGCCGATTCGGCCTGTGCCATGGTGACACCGGGCTTCAACCGCCCGATCGCAAAATGATCACGGGCGGACCGGCGGTCCAGATCGCCGCCGCTGAGCTCTTTCTCCATGGCCATGGAGAAGTAAATTTCCGGAGACATGAAGAGTTCGGTGCCGAAGAACTCTTTCGGAGTTACACCCAACACCGTGTAGTCCTGGCCATTGACCTGTACCTTGGCGCCGATAATTCCGGGATCGCCTCCAAAGCGCTTTTGCCAGCCGGCGTAGGACAGAACCATGACCGGGTGACCGCCGCGACCCTGATCGTCCTCCGGCTGGATCAGGCGGCCGGCCAGCGGCTTGATCCCCAGCAGGTCGAAGTAGTTTCCCGTCGTGGTGATGCCCCAGATCCGCTGGCTGTCACCGTTCCGGCCAACGCTCACCGCGACAAAGCCGATGGCAGCGAGGCCGCTCAGCACGGAATTGCGGTCGCGAAAGTCGCGGTAGTCCGGGTAGGAGAGAAGAGGGAGGGTGTTACCGCCTACGTTCTCATTCAGCGAGACCATCTCCGAGCCGCGCGCGATGCCGGGCAACGGCCGCAAGACGATGGCATTGATCACACTGAAGATGGATGCGTTGGCGGCGATACCGAGGGCCAGCGAGAGGACTGCCATGGTAGCGAATAGAGGGCTCTTGCACAGAGTGCGGCATCCATATCGAAAATCGCGGGCGAGCCGTTCGAGCGGCCCCCAGCCCCACATTTCGCGAATGCCCTCCTCGAGCAGAGGCACGTTGCCGAAATCGCGGCGGCTGGCCAGTTCGGATTCGCGGCACGTGGCGCCGGCGCGGATGCGCTCCTCGGCTTCCACGGCCAGGTCGAATGCGATCTCTTCTTTGAGATCGCTCTCACGCCGTTTGCGGCGCCAAAAATCCCAACGCATTGGCTACCCCCTCACACCGGCCGCATCACGCGGGTAATGGCTTTGACGAGACTCTTCCACTTCGACTGCTCCGCCACCAATTGCTCTCGACCCGCCGCGGTAAGCCGGTAGTACTTCGCTCTCCGGTTCAGCTCCGAAGCCTTCCATTCCGATGCAATGAGGCCCTTGGCCTCCAGACGATGCAGCGCGGGATACAATGACCCGCGTTCGATGAGCAGCAGGTCCGCCGAACTTTGGCGGATCGCCTGGCCGACACCGTGGCCGTGTTGCGGCCCCCACTGGAGGGTCCGCAAGATGAGCATGTCGAGCGTACCCTGGAGCAGTTCGATTTTGTTTTCGGCGGCCGGCTTTTTAGGCATCGCGTCTAGAAGACAGTCTAGTACAAGAAATGCCGTCTGTCTACTAGAATGTCTGCTAGTCGTCAAACGTCAGCCGCGCTGCTTTCTTGCTGTGCCGGGTATGGATGGCGGGCGACTCGCTGCCGATGCCTTTCACCTGCGGCCGGGAAACGCCGGGCGCCGGGCTCGGAGACGATCGTCCCTTGGGCGGCTTTCCAGTGTGCAAAGAGCTCGTCCCCCTCGGCCCGGCTGTCGAGATAGAGCCAGAAAACGATAGGGCCAATGTTGCCGTGGGAGTTGCGGAAGGAGCGATTGGTGATAAACAGTCTGCAATTCCCCCTTGAGATGCCGGCAATGCCGCCGTGATCGTCGCCCCAATCGAATGTGAGGCCCAGCGTGTTGACGTAGTAGGCTACCGCTTTGTTGACGTTTGCTGCGGGGACCTGCGGGACAGCGGCCGGGAATGTCATGGGGTTCATCCGAGCACGAGCACGCGGTTTGGACGACCCAGGGCATGACGGCGTCCCCCTCGTAACCAGCGTGGACAGCCAGTACCTCGCAGGTTGTCGTTGGCGCAATTGCTGCCAGCAAACCACGTCCCAACGCGATCGACAAATGCTCCCGCCAGCAGGAGCCTTCCCATGCCACATCTCACATCGGGCGTTTCTCGGACATGTGACGGATCGGCGCTGCGAAGCCGACTTCTCGTTCCCAATCGGCCCGACGCTCCCCGAGGCCCTTTCAGGCCAGTCTCACCGTAGGCGAATTCTCGTCCGTATGGATGTTGGGGCAACCCGGTCAGAATATCTAGTCATTCGGTAGTCGTGACCCCCTCGTCGTCGCGCGAGCTGTCTAACGGCACTGGAGCCGTCTCAACGTGGCATTACTCGCTCACCCTGACGCTTCCCCAGGTAAATCTTCTAACTTGCCCTTAGCTCCGGTGCGTTCACTCAAAAGCAGCCTTCGAAGCGTCCTAAGATCGTTCAGAATTCGGCGGGACGACGTGATGTGCAGGTTTAGCTTTGCTAAATTGTAAGAAACAAGTAGCAGGGCTTCCTTCCGCCTGTCCCCGGCTTCCCTTTCTGCATTCTGAATCTCGGCTTCGACATCTCGGCGGACCTGATTAAGGACCTCCGCCAGCAATGCAACATATTCGTGAGAGCCTTCTATGCTATCGAATGGATTCTCAAGTAGAAAGGCCGGTTTGAGCGCGTGGCGCGCTTTCCAGTCATCCTCCGCCTGAACGTTCAGCACGTCCATGTCAAGAACACGATTTAGTTGATGCTCTCGGACGAGGTCCTTCATCAATTCAAAGGCTTCGAGTGAGCTCTCAAGGACAATTACGAGCGAACCGGGATCAATCCTCCTGATCGTCAATCGAGCATCGCTCAGAAGAGTTCGCAAATGCTCGGCTATAGCTTCCGTTCGTGCTCGCGTTTGGTCTTCATATTCTCCGTCGAGCACGAGAACCCACCGGACTGACTTGTTCTTAGGGCGACGGGGACTATTCGGACCTGGCTCCTTACCTTGAATGCCACACACTAGCCGCCGAAAGGCATCCCTGTCCGCAAGGCCGTTAGAGAACTCGACCCATGAGGCGGCAGATAGAAATGGGGGCAACTTATTGATCAGCTCCCGACTGCCTGGAGGCAGGAGCACCGGTATCACTCTGAAATGCCCATTTGCGTCGGTGACTCGGCGGCTAATTGCAGCCCGCATCTCTTCAAGCTGCCATGGACCTATCTCACTCCGACCGACGAAGACTGCGCAAGAACGGCAGACAGCAAGGGCCTGCTCTATGGCAGGCTGCCAGGGATCGCCAGGAATCAGATTCCATTTGTCCAGCCACGGGCGAATGCCAGCCTTCCTGGCGAGTCGCGCAGCAAGCTTCTCCACTTGGGCCTTGTCTTCGCTATTGTGGGACAAGAATACATCGTAAGGAACATTCACCATCGAGAACGCTCCGTGAGGGCCATACCCATTGTAGCGGAATCCCTCAGGGCAGCCGGCTACAGGCAGACGGGCATCGGAAAAAACGAAAGACGCGAATTCGCCAGAGGCTGTCGCGATCCTATTGGCCGGCATCCATTCCCCGGCGTGGAATCGCCCATCGGGTGTATGGGCGAGGGCTGCGCGATCTCTCCCGTGAAATCCGCATCCAGTTGACGCGCATCTCGTGGATGTGCCGGCCCGGGTTCTTCCGAACGGGCGCTTCTTGGGAGATTGCCGAGCGGACGTTCGAGCGACATGGGCCCGCGACGAGACCGTAAATGTCAGACTGGCGGCATGTCCAAACCCAAACGGAAACGAACGCCCAGGACTGTTTTGCGGCTGCCCGACCTGGAGCAGTCGAAGTCGGCAGTCCTGAACAGCCTGACATCCCAAAGTTCCCAGCGCTCATATGATCACGCCATCCGGGAGTTCATCGATTGGTACTGCTCGGAGCCCCGATTGGCCTTCAACAAGACCGTTGTTACTCGCTATCGCATCTTTCTCGAGCAGGCCCATTACGCCTCTTCCACTATCAACCTCCGGCTTGCGGCGGTCCGGCGCCTCGCATATGAAGCCGCCGATGCCGGACTGCTCAGTCCCGACTTGGCCGCCGGAATCCGGCGGGTCAAAGGCGTAAAGAAGTTCGGCGTTCGGTTGGGCAACTGGTTGACCGCTGAACAAGCGAGAGGCTTACTCGGCGTTTTCGACCGGAATACTCTGCGGGGAATCCGAGATTACGCTATGGTGTCTGTGCTGTTGGGGTGCGGATTGCGTCGCGCGGAGGTGGCCGCGCTCGGAGTTGAGGATTTGCAGCAACGAGAAGAACATTGGGTAATCGCGGATCTCGTCGGGAAGGGGGGTCATGTGCGTACCGTTCCCGTCCCGTACTGGATTGCGGCTGGATTGCGAACCTGGATGAATCGGGCGAAGATTACCAATGGCCCGATCTTCCGCGCCATCAACAAGGCGGGGCGGATTGCCGTCCACGGGTTCAGTCCCAAGGTCATCTGGGGAGTTGTAAAGGAGGCGTGCCAGACCTGCAATCTTGGCAATGTGGCGCCTCATGACCTCCGTCGGACATGCGCTCGGCTGTGCCACGAGCGTGGTGGCGAGTTGGAGCAGATCCAGTTCTTGCTTGGCCACGTCAGCGTTCAGACGACAGAGCGCTACCTGGGATGTAAGCAGCGACTCCGCGACGCCGTCAACGATTCAATAGGGATCGAGCCGAACGCCCCGCCCCAAAGCTGAAACTGGCCTTGGTCCTGCCAGCAAACCGGTCTGCCCTCCGGGTGGCGACCGCTCTCCGCCACAGCAGTGGAAGGATGAGGTGTCGACCCCTGGCGTACTTGATAGTCAGCTACCCGCGGGACATCTCTCCGCAGCAACCTCTAGGTGCTCGGCGCTATGATCAGGGGAGCTATGTTGGAACTCATCGCGTTTCTCGATACGAACACGTTCTTGCATTTCCCGAGACCCGACCAACTTGACTGGCTGGCACTGCTTCATTCGACGGGCGTACGCTTGATAGTGGCTCCGGTCGTCATTCGCGAGTTGAACCGGCACAAGGATTCTCCCACATCTTTGAAAACGCGAGAGCGAGCCGCTGCAGTCCTTAAGGTCCTGGACGAATGGTCCGAGAGGGCCTGGCCTGTTTTCATTCGGAATGGTGTCGAACTCCAGTTCCGGGTTCAGGATCCGCTGATTGACTTCGCCACATTCAATCTTTCCCGCGATATTGCAGATGATCATCTTATAGCGAGCATGCTCGAATACAACATCGAAGCAGATTCAGGCGTGACTCGCTTGGTTACTGGGGATTTGGGGCTGAAGCTTAAGGCGAAGTCACACGGTATCTCTGTTGTTCAATTACCAGCGGGCCTACGTTTACCCGACGAACTTCTCCCCGAGGAGAAGAAGCGCCGCGAACTTGAATCTGAAGTAATGCGACTCCGCAACCGCTTGCCTCAGGTGAGGCTGCTCTTTAATACCAACGAACCACAACTGAGAGTGCAGTTACCAGCGCCGAACCGGCCGAAGTTGGAGACGCCCAGCGCGGCAGAGGTTCGGGCCAAGTATCCGAAGATGGAAGTGCCTGGGGTTAACCAACCACGTTCGTCGGAACAGATTCTCGCATCGTTAAACGAAATTCCAGCCGAAGACATCGGGAAGTATAACGAGCAACTTGATTTGTTTTATGCTGCGTACGCGGAGTACGTCGTGGGCATAGAGCGCGTCTACGCGCTCCTAGCCAATACAATGCGCCTAGAGATTGTGGCGGTAAACGAAGGGACTTGCCCCGCTGAAGATCTTGACATTTTCTTGCACTTTCCGGATGGCTTCGCTCTGGTTACAGAAAACGGGTTGCCGAAGAAACCACAGAAACCGAATCCGCCGCGTAAGCCGGAAACCCTCGCTGAGAGAATGGCGTCGGCTTTTCAGCTCCCAAGTGGACTTGTCCCGATTTTTGAGACAAACAGTTAAGACACAAATTCCATTGAATGGAGAATTGTGTCATGGGGCTGTCACGACGAACTTTCACGCGTGAGGAGAAATTGGCCGCCATCCGACGGCTGGAGACGGGGTCCTCGATTGCCGAGGTGGCGCGGGCATTTGAGGTGAACCCGAATGTCCTGCATCGCTGGCGCCGGGAATTCCGTGAAGGACCGGGCAATGCGTTTCCGGGCTTGGGAAAGCAGCGGTGGGATGATACCGAGCAGGCCAAGCTGGAGCGGAAAATCGGCCAGCAAACCCTGGAGATCGATTTTTTAAAGCGCAGCTTGCAACGCATCGAGGAACAGCGGAGGTTGCAGGCATTGACTGGAAAGCCGCGATCTACGGGAACATCCAGGAGCAAGTCCGGAGGGAAACGAGCATGAGCATCGCCGAGATGTGCGCGCTGGCCCATCTGAGCCGGGCCGGCTACTACCGGTTCCTGACCACGCCGGCCGCCGGGGATAAGGACATCGATCTACGGGATGCCATCCAGCGGATCGCCTTGGAGTTTCCCGCCTATGGACGGCCACGCATGACCGAAGAACTGCACCGGCGCGGCTGGCAGGTCGGGCCGAACCGGGTGTACCGCCTGATGCGGGAGGACAATCTGCTGTGCCTGCGGCGACGGAAGTTCCTGGTGACCACGAACTCCAATCACAGTCGGCCGGTGTACCCGAACCTGGCGCGCGGGATGGCGTTGACCGACATCGATCAACTGTGGGTGGCGGACATCACCTACATTCGACTGGCAGCGGAGTTCGTGTATCTAGCTGTCATCTTGGATGCCTACTCGCGGCGGGTGATTGGCTGGGCGCTGGACCGAACGTTGGAGGACGAGCTTACCATCGCAGCGCTTCGCATGGCGCTTGAGCGGCGCATACCGGCGCCGGGTTTGGTGCATCATTCTGACCGCGGCGTGCAGTACGCCTCACAAGACTACACGGACCTGCTGAAGAGCCGGGACATCACCATCAGCATGAGTCGCAAGGGAAATCCGTTCGACAATGCGGCCTGCGAATCGTTCATGAAGACCCTCAAATATGAGGAGGTGTATCGCCAGGAATACCGCGATCTGGCGGAGGCGCGGGCTTCCATAAAGCACTTCCTGGAACGGGTGTACAACCGCAAACGCCTCCATTCGGCGCTCGGCTACCGGCCGCCGGTGGAGTTTGAACAACAGTTGTTGGGCCAGGCAGCAACCACGAGCGCATGCCGCCGCGCCCTATGACATCGACGCATCATATGAATGGCGGAAGCAAAGGCGCCCTATACAGGGAAACTCGACAAGCGACCGGCAGCTACGTGGTCCGGATTGTAATCGCCACAGCCGAGTTTGCGCCGATGCCTCCCCACTGGCCGGGCTACCCCGGCGGTCTCATTCTGACGGCCATCAGAATGCGTTTTTCAAGGCATGGCGGAATCTATCTGGTCCGATGTGGTATGAAAACCAAACCCCAGGCCGGGAGCCGTGCCGCCTCCCGTCGGTCGGCCCCGAACCCGGGTAGCAGAGCGTGTCGGGAGGACCGCGCTCCATCTCATCGTCCGCAGATGAGTTCTGGCCGGCTATTCCTTGATCGGGGTGCTCGCCAGCAGAGCCCGTCTCCGCTTCACCGGCAGCTTCATCCTAAAACCGTTCCGGGATGGGGCACAATGAAATGGCAGCGAACGGTCAACAGTGTCTTAACTATTTGTCTCAGCAAACGGGGCAAGCGCAAAGTGTTCTTGCGCGCGTACCTTCCCTCAATCTACCGGATTTCTCAAGACCCACGAACGTCAGTACGCCACAGATCCGCCGAACAAACAGCTACGACGTCAACGTGTCAATTGCCATGCTCAAGCACGGGTTCGTTGAGTCTCTTGAGGCGTTCTACGTAATGTTCGACTCAGAAGCACGGATTGGCTCATTCACTATTGATTACAGTATTCACGCGGCGAACCTTCCCGATCCTTCGGAAGGGCGGCTGCATGTCATCTTAAATGGTCCCTCGACGGATTCCAACGACCTTCCCCCCGCGCCTTAAGATTGGCTTGCGTGAGCCTCGTGAGCCCGGATGGTCTCCGCGTCGTTGGGGTATTGGCCTGCGAGACGGCAGGTCGATTCGGAGGGGCGGAGGGCCATTCCGAAGTAGCATTCGAGCAGAGGAGCAATGATCTTCCGTTGGATTAGTCCCCATAAACGCGCTACTCTTCCGTTACCGGATTAGGGAAGGGTTGGCGACGATCCACTCGGCGGCTGAAAGCGGCGGTCTCTCCGACGTCTTCGCATTGCGCTCAGCTGAGTTCTTGGGCGAGTCCGATGAGAAGCCCTTCAGGCCCGCGGATGTAGCAGAGCCGATACGCGTCTTTATAACTGGACTACTTCGCCTACGAGCTGCGCACCGCGCTTGCGGAGCCTTTCAAGCGTCTCGTCGATGTCGTCTACGGCGAACATGACGCGGAGGTAGCCTAGAGCGTTCACCGGGGCATTGCGGTGATCCGCGACGACAGGCGGCGTGAGGAAGCGGGAGAGCTCGATCCGGCCGTGGCCGTCCGGCGTGCGCATCATGGCAATCTCGACGCGCTGATCGCCCAGTCCAGTGACGAGGTGGATGAGATTCTTGAAGGATCGCGACCAAGCCTTGTTTTCGTCGCGAGGGACCCGGGGCCGCCGCGGGCGGAGCCGAAACTCTGGCTCGGTTGGTCGGGCGGCGAATCGCGCAAGTCCCTCGTCAGCACCGCCTGGATATATCCGCTCACAGACCGGAATCCGCGGACCTGGGCTGTACGCTTCACCACAGCCAGTTGCTCCTCCGACAGCCGGAGTTCGAATCGTTCCCACTTGGCCATCGCGCTTCCCCCGCTTCACGGCACCCGGCTTTTAGCCGCTATAATAGCTAGCATGTACAATCCAGCTATACTACTGCTAGCCCGACACTTAAGCAACAAGAATCAGGCACCATACCGGCACTCCTTTATGTTCCACTACGCTCTTCGTTGCTGCCTCCGTTGCCTAAAGATGCGATTGAATGAGCATCCGTGAGACTTCGCGAGAACATGTGAGAAGCCGTTAGACCTTATGCAAGCTAGCTTGTATTTACTGAGAATTTGCTGTAAACAACTAGAAGGGGGGCTGGTTCACGAATGAATTCCGTTTCGGCACCGAACCTGAGAGCATTCGCCGAACAGATGCCGAAAACGCGCATCGGGATTCTTCGCGCGCTATGGCCGACGATTCAGGATTGCCTGACCGTGGGCCACTCTTTGCGCGACATTCACAAAACGCTTCAGTTGGATGGCATCGTAATGCCATATTCCACCTCTCTGTCGAATTGTGGCGATGCTCCAACGCGACGTTCAGCCGAAGGCTGAGCGCGGTCCAAAACAGGCTACCGCACCGGACAGGCCGGGAGAAAGATCGGTCAAACCTGCACCCGTGGATCCACTTCGGAACCTGCGGCGGTTAAGTGAGCATCGTCCCGGATTCGAGTATTCAGGGACGCTGCCGGACGAAGAACTGTTCGGGCCCAGATGATCCATACCCCCTCGAAGCGACGCAATAAAGGAACGAACATGGCGAACTCACGGAACGGCAGTTCAAATCCAGCAGGGGATCTCCCGACTACCACGGTGCATCTCTCGCTACAGGGCAAGGGAGGTGTCGGCAAAAGTCTCGTGGCCTCGCTGCTGGCGCAATACTTCAGACACAGGAAGGGAATCTCCGTCCGGTGCATTGACGCGGACCCGGTGAATCAAACCCTGGCGCATTACAACGAACTCGGGGCCGAGCGGCTGGACCTGATGCGAGAGGGATCAGTTGACCAGCGGGCGTTCGACGGACTCATGGAGAGCCTGCTAACGGAATCCGGTACGTTCATCGTGGACAACGGCGCCTCAACGTTCATTCCGCTATGGAACTACATACTGGAGAACAACGCCGTGGCCCTTCTGAAGTCGTCCGGCCGGCGAATTTTCCTGCATTGCGTTTTGACCGGTGGCCAGGCCTCGGCCGACACCCTAAGCGGATTTGCGCGTCTGGCTCAGACTACTGGAGAGCGGAACATTGTGCTCTGGGTGAACGAGTACTTTGGCCGCGTGGAGCGAGACGGGCGGGCTCTGAGCGAATTGCCGGTGTACATCGAGCACGCCGGCTCAGTCGTGGGATCAGTGGCAATTCCGCGGAGGAATCAGGACACCTTCGGGCGCGACGTGGAGGATGTGATTGCGCGGAAGCTGACCTTGCAAGAGGCGACCGACTCCTCGAGCTTTCCGATTATGGTCAGGCAGCGGCTGCGAGTGGTCCAACGGGAACTGTTCGACCAACTGGATTCCCTGCCGTTCGCTTAGGGACAAGCCATGGCGATCGACGTAGAGAAGCTGTTGGCAGAGGCATTGACCAAACACAAGCGGCCAGGAGGGCGAGACGCAGAAAGGTGGCAAGGCGGAATGGCATCAGGCTTTCTCCGAGAAGGCATGATACACCCCGCACACCCGAATCGTTCCCATTGGATAGATAGCTCTTCGGCAGGGCGGTTGGTAACCGTGTGGTAACCGGTTAACTCGCAGCGTAACAGGCGGTCTGACTACCTGACGCCCACGTCCCAGATCTTCTCACGGCGGGACTTTCCCTGCGGTCCTTCGACTTCCAGCACCACTGTGTAGTCCCCGCCTTTTCCGTAGCGATGCACCGGATTCGCTTCGGTGGAAGTGGTGCCATCGCCGAAACTCCACTTCCAGGCCGTCACCTCGCCCGAACTCTCGTCCTGGAAGGCGACCGCGCGGCGCTCCCAATCGATCACCTGGAACGACCAATTGGCCTCGAATTTGCGGAATTGCGGCTCGATCGGCATCAGCCGGAACGCAACCAGTTCGTCCGCCTTCCCATACATCGTGTGCTGCCGGGAGAGGTTCCAGAAGGAATGCGAATCACTGGCTGCATTGTCGTAATCGAGCACCGCCCAGGCGAGGCCGATCAGCTTGTTCTCCGCCAACACACTCTCCACCGACCGTTGGGGGCCTTCGCACCCGGCATAGTCGAACGGGGTGATCCAGAACTCCAGGGTCAGTCTTCCCGATTCGCCCGGCTTGAAGTTGTAGCGGTAGGCGGCATTCGCGTAAGGAAGATTCTTGACATAACTGTTACAGCCCCAGGCCAGCGCCCAGTCCTTTCCAAGCGCCGGGGTCATGATGTGGTAGTTCTGGGCGTGGACGCCGTGCATCGAAAAATGAGCGTCGCGCTCGCTCAGTTCCCGGGTGGGCTGGAACCGCTCGATCAGCGGCCCGCCCGAAAGGTCGCCATCCACCACCACCTCGAAGATGTCGTTATGCAACCCGGGCTGGGCGAAATCCCAGTAGTTATCATAGGCCTCGTAAAGGAAGTACAGCCGGTTCAGCCCCTTCACCCAGCCGACCTTCACTTTGACGTCGAGGTCCTTCGGGTCGGGTTTGCGGTCTTTGTTCGTGTCGTCCATCAGTTGATCCATGCCGATGGCGTAGTCGTCGGGCACCATCTGCCAGTCATCCGTGCTGCCGTCGATGCGCGGAATGCGGTCGGCCGGAAACTGGAAAATCTTGAAGGTCGTGCCGGGGCGGTCCAGGGCCAGGAGCGGCATCGACAGGCAGGCGGCCAGCAGAAGAGCGCGTTTCATAGGAAAGCTCCTACCGAATGAGGATCGCCGGGTCGCGCTCCGGATGGGCGGCCTCGCCGGTGAACCGGGTGAGCGCGAGGTTTGTGGTACTCTCCGCCTCCAGGGCGTCAGTGAAATAATCGGGCCGGTTCTGCCCCCAGGCCACTCCGCAATCCTTCAGCACCACGTTGTCGGCGTGCCGGATGCTGATACCGGGCGTGGAGTGCTTCTCGATATCGGGGTAGGCGGCGGTAGGACGGTTGTCGTAGACCGCGCCGGGGTACTTGGTCCATCGGTCGAAGGTAAGCGAAATGTGGTCGAGCGTGATGCCGGCAATCCGGCTCTCCGCACAGCCATGAATGCGGACACTGTTCTCGGCGCGCCCGGTGATGTTGCGAAGCCGGATATCGTGAATTTTGCCCAGGCTTCCGCCGCGGGTACGGGGAATCGCGGTGAAGGAAATGGCCTCGCCCCGGCCCCACCACGGCGCCGCCTGATAACGCGCCACGAACCGGATATCGCTGAAGTCGATGTCGTGAACGTTGCCCTCGTCGCGCAACTGGATCGTCAGCCCGCGGCATCCCGAGCGGATTTCGCAGCGCTCGAAACGGATGTCGTGGATATCGGTGGTGGTCTCGGTGCCGATCTTCAGCCCCGAATCCTTGGTCTCGAGTACACAGTCCTTCACCGTGATGTTTGACGAGGCGCCGTACTTCGCGCCCGGCCGCGTGGCTTTGATCACGATGGCGTCATCGCCGCACACGATGTGGCAGTTGCGGATCTCGACGTCGCGGCAGTGGTCGGGGTCGATGCCATCGCAGTTCGGCACGTCCAGGTTGTTGCGTACGGTGAGCCCGTCCACCAGGACGTGCTCGCAGCCCATCATGTGGAGGCCCCACTGCGGCGCCTGGCTGAAGGAAATCCCGCGCACCTCGAGCCCCTGGCAGGCGGTGAGCACGAAGATCTTGGGACGGAAATCGCGAGGATCCCAGATCTCCCCTTCCCGGTTGAACCCCCGCATGAACTCGGTCGCGCGGCCGTTGATATTCCCGGTCCCGGTGATGGTCAGCTTCTGCGCTCCATCGGCGGTGAGGACGCCATCCGAATCGGGCGGGTAGTCCTGCTGGCGAGTGCTTACCACGAGCTCGGCATCATCGGCCAGGTGAAAGTCGATACCGCTCTTCAGCACCAGGGTGCTCACGAGATATCTCCGGCCGCCGCGGAACAGGACCTGGCCGGCATCGCGAGCCGCCGCATCGATGGCTTTCTGGATGGCGGCGGTATCCAACGTCGCGCCGTCGCCCCTGGCGCCGTAGTCCAGGACATCGAAGGTTTTGGTGTAGCGCCTCGTTTGAGCACGCAACGAAACCAGTGGCGCTGATGCAAGTGCCTGTGCCAGGAAGCGCCGCCGGCTCTGTGTCGTCATCGGAAATCGCTGTCGAGTATAACAGACCTCTTTCTCCACCGCCCTGGCGGCGCACAGTACCGAAGGGACGGTCGAGGTGGTTCTGGCGATTGAGAGGTGGGGCCCGGCGGTGGAGGGCAACCACTATGCCAACAGTTCCCCGGTCATAACGGTGACTGCCTGCCCGCCCAGTATGACGCGGTCGCCGTTCAGCCGCACGCGCACGACGCCGCCGCGGGCCGAAGCCTGGAATGCCGTGAACTCGCTCTTGCCGAGGCGCCCGGCCCAGTAGGGGCCCAGGGCCGTATGCGCGGAGCCCGTCACGGGGTCCTCATCGACGCCCGCGCCCGGCGCGAAGAACCGCGACACGAAATCGAACTCGGGCGCGGCCGACTGCGCGGTGACGATGATGCCTCGCACCGAAATCTTTCGCAGGGTGGAGTGGTCGGGATCGAGGGCGCGCAGGGTGGCTTCGGAATCCACCTCTACCAGGTAGTCGAACGCATTGAGTCCCACGAACCGTGCCTGCTCGATGCCAAGCCCGGAAAGCAGACCGGGCGGCGGGGGGGCGGGCGCGGCCACTTTGGTGGGAAAATCGAGCTCGATCCAGTCGCCCCGCCGATCGGCGGTCAGGAGCCCGCTGCGGGTATGGAATCGCGCCTGGCGGCCTTCCGGCAGGTGATCGTCCTCCCAGAGCACATGTGCGCCGGCAACGGTCGCGTGGCCGCAGAGGTCCACCTCAACGGCGGGTGTGAGCCACCGCAGGTTGTAGCCGCCGTCGAAAGGGGTGAGGAAAGCGGTCTCCGACAGGTTCATTTCGCGCGCCACGTCGCGCATCCATGAATCGGGCCGAGGCTCATCCAGCACGCAAACGGCCGCCGGGTTGCCGGCAAACGGGCGATTCGTGAACGCATCCACCTGAACAATTCGAGTGGCCATGATCTATTGTGCCGTGCCGTGCGGGATTCGACAACCGCAGCTTCCAGCCGCCGGCGGATGTAGCGGATTTGCAACCTCCTCTGGGATACTGGAGTCTATAGGGCATGCGCTTGCGCCTGACCAAGCTCTGGGTAGCGGTTGGCCTCATGCTGGCGATGTGGGGGTTAGGGCGGGTGCGCGAATCCGAACCGCGAGTTTGGCCGCGGCCCGTCGGCACCCAGCCTGGGCCGGTTCGCATTATTCAGTTCTATGCCAGCGTCGGTACGGTAACAGTGGGGCAGAGCGCCCAGCTCTGCTATGGCGTGGAAAATGCCCGAGTGGTCCGCATTGCGCCGATGCTCCCGGGTGTTTTCCCGTCTCCCAGCCATTGCGTGCAGGTAGTGCCGAACCACACCACGCATTACACGCTGCTGGCCGAGGGATACGATGGCAAGGTGGAAACCCGCTCCTTTACGCTATCGGTGCTGTCGATCCCATTCGAGCCGCGGAACGTGCACTACGCGCAGTTACCGGAGAATTACGAGCCACAGCCACAGGCACAGAAGCTGGCCGAAGGTGGTGGTCTGCGAGCGCACGCGGAAGAACTGTGAACGCCCGTATCGGCCCGCATAGTGATGGGCGCCGATTTCGGTCGCTTCACAGCCGCTGAGTTCCAGCTTGCGTACCAGTTTCACGCAGATGGTTCCGCTCGTGGAGGTCGGATCAATCCGGTCCACACGGCGTGCCACCTTTTTGTTATTCGTCGCGCAGAGCCACGACCGGATCGACGCGCATGGCGCGACGGGCGGGAAGGTAGCTGGCGACGAGGGCCACGGCGAGCGCGCCAACGGCGACGCCCGCGTACGTCCGCGGGTCGGACGGGCTGACGCCGAAGAGCATGTGCGACATGACGCGCGCCAGCGCGAGGGCCGCCACGAGCCCGGCGCCGATTCCCGCACTGGCCATGAGCAAACCGCGGGTGATCACGATTCGTAAGATGCTGCCGGGGTGCGCGCCGAGCGCCATACGGACGCCGATTTCCTGGGTGCGGTAGACCACCAGGTACGAGAGCAGCCCGTAGATGCCCGTGACGGCGAGACCCAGCGCGAGGGCCCCGAACGCGGCGAGCAGCAGCATATGTAGGCGCCGCTCGAAAACCTCATGGTCGAGCACCTGGTCCATGCTCTGCACATCTCCGACGATCTGCTGCCGGTCGATTGCGCGGATGACGGCGCGAACGGCTCCGGCGAGCGTCATCGGGTCCACGGCCGTGCGAACCACGAGGGCGCCGACTTCGGTCTTTTCCTGCTGGTAAGGACGATAGATTTCTGGATTGGGGGCGACATCCAGGCCGGACTGGTGAACGTCGCCGACGATTCCCACCACCTGAATCCACGGAGCCTTTGGATTGAGGCTGAGGCGCTTGCCGAGAGCGTTGCCGGTCGGCCAGCAGAGGCGGGCCATGGTTTCGTTGATCACCACGACCTGCGGCGCATCGGCATTGTCGCGCTCTTCCAGGTAGCGTCCGGTGCGCAGCGGCACGCCGAGGGTCTGAAGGTAGCCTGGCGTGACGGAGCGGTATCGCATCTGGACCGAATCCTGCGCTCCTTCGGGGAGCGCGCTCGCGATCCAGCCTTTGAACACCAGAGGAGCGCCGGTGGTGAAGCCGGCCGAAACCACGCCGGGGAGCGCGCGGATGCGGTCGAGTACCTGCTGATGGAAGCCGGCCGGTTTCCTGCCGATACTGGAAAGTGTCAGGAGGTGCTCGGTGCGGAATCCCGGATTCACACCGCGGACGGCCAGGAAAGTACGGATCATCAGTCCGGCGCCGATGACCAAGACGATGGCGAGCGCGACGCCGCTGGTGGCGAGTGCGGCGCGCAGTCTCGAATGATGGCCGCCAATGCCTCGTCCCGCCGCTTGTTTGAGCGAGCGGCTGAGATCGACCCGCAGGGTTTCGAGCGCCGGGGCCAAGCCGAACAGCAGCGACGTGGCGGTGGCCAGCAGCAGGGTGAAGGCGAGCACCCGGGCATCGAGGGTCATGGCGGTCATGCCCGACATCGACTTGGGAATGAATTTCGCGAGCCAATCGAAAGTGGGCAGCGCGATGAGGAGCCCCAAGCCGCCTCCCGCGGAGGCGAGCAGCAGGTTTTCCGCCACGAGCTGGTGCATGATGGTGCGGCGGCCGGCGCCCAACGCGGCGCGCACGGCGAATTCGCGGCGGCGGTTGGCGGCACGCGACAGCAGCAGGTTGGCGATGTTGGCGCAGGCAATCAGCAGAATGAATCCGGCCATGCCCACGAGCACGACGAAGAGCTTGGGCGCATCGGTACCGACGAAGTGGTCGCGCAGGGGTGCGACGAATGCGCCAATCTTCGCATTAACCCTGGGATATTCGCGCTGCAACTGGGCCGAGATGGCTTCGATGTCCCGGTTTGCCTGCGCGAGCGTAATTGCGGGCTTCAGCCGCCCCACGAACATGAAATCGTGCCGGCCGCGGGAGCTCATCTGGGCGGCGGTGTAGGCGGCGCCGGCGGGAGTCCAGATGGCGGTTTCGGGGTCGGGAAAGCGAAGGCCGGCGGGCATTACACCGATCACCGTGTACGGCTGGTTGTCGAGCGTGATCTTGCGGCCGACAATGCCGGGGTCCCCGCCGAACCGCTGCTGCCAGAGAGCGTGGCCGATGATTGCGGATTTCGCCGCGCCGGGGCGGTCGTCTTCCTCGGAGAACGAGCGCCCCAGAATCGGCTGGACGCCGAGGGTGCGGGTGAGGCCCGAAGTCACGATGGCGCCCTGGACGAGTTCAGGGCGGTCCTCCAGGGTGAGTCTGTAGCGGGGCCAGTGGTCGATGATGGCGGCGTCCTGAAATACGTGGTTACGGGCTTTCCAGTCCATGGCGTTGCCCATGGAGGCCCAACTGTCGTGCAGGTTGAGGATGTTGGTTTCCTCCCAGACCAGGACGAGGCGGTCGGGCTCGGGAAAGGGCAGCGGACGCAGGAGTACGGCGTTTACAAGGCTGAAGATGGCGGAGTTGGCGCCGATGCCGAGCGCGAGCGTCAGGACCGCGATGGCGGTGAAGCCGGGACTGCGCCCGAGCATGCGGAAGGCGTAGCGCAGGTCGCGGGCGAGGTGGTCCAGCCAGAGCCAGCGGCCCGCTTCGTAGAATCGTTCCTCCGCCTTGGTGACATTGCCGAAAGCGCGTCGCGCGGCGGCGAGTGCTTCCTTGCGACTGAGTCCTCCGGACTCCAGCCGGTCGGCCTCATTGGCCAGATGCGATTGGATTTCGCTGGCGAATTCGTCGATTTTTCGTGGTCGCCGAAACATGGGTGAACATCCTACCTGAATTGGACGCTGCCGCACGAAAGATGTCAGCACCGATTTCACAAATACTTTACAGCCTCTCCATCCGGCCGGCGGTTACCATCGTTCTGTAGGAGCGGGAAAACCGTTTGGCTTCCACCCTGGTTGTCCGGCAAATCCCACCGGCGCAAGATTCGCTATGGCGCGCAATCGGTGTTTGCGAGCGCGTGGCGTCAGCGGGCCTGCTGGCGTTGCTCGGCCCGCTGCTCGCCGGTTCGGGCGCGGTCGTGTCGCTGGTTTCGGGGCGCACGCCGCTGATCGCACACCGGCGCGTGGGGTGGCGCGGCGAGACCTTATGGATGCTGAAGCTGCGTACGATGTGGAGCGACCCGGAGCGTGGAACGCGGCGGCGCTCGCGATGGATCGAACATATCGAGGACGAGGACGGACCGGAGCGCAAGCAGGCCGACGACCCGCGGGTGAGCAACCGCTTTGCCCGTTTGTGCCGGCGGTATTCCATCGACGAGATCCCGCAGCTTTGGCATGTGCTGTGCGGCGAGATGGCTCTGGTGGGCCCGCGTCCGATGACCGCCCGCGAGATCGGCCGGCACTATGGAGAGGATGCCGACGAACTGCTGCGCGTGAAACCGGGAATGGTCGGCTTGTGGCAGATCTCGGGCCGCAACCTGCTCACTTACGCGCAACGGCGGCGGCTGGATCTCGAATTCGTGCGATCTCGGTCGCTTGGTATGTACGTGCGAATCCTGGCGCGGACGGTTCCGGAGGTATTGCGCGGCGCGGGGTCGTGGTAGCAACCCCGCCATCCGCTACACATCGCCGAATTCCGCCTTCCAGGTGGCCTCGCCCTGACGGTACATGGCCGTCCGGCCGAGGATCGCAAACAGCGTACTGATGGCGGACCGCTCCGCCACATTCTCCACCTTGCCGGTCTCGATGCGGGTGAGGAAGGCCTCCACGCTATCGTAGGTAATATCGCGCGGCGAGGGAATGGTCTGGTTCTCGGTACGGCTCTTGTGGTGGATCATGCGCGCCCGCGACGTCTCGATGACACCGTTGGTGCCGGTAAATTCTTCTCCCACTTTGCTCCAACCGCCGGTAGTGAGCTGGTTGGCCTCGTAGTTCACGTGCAGGCCCTTGGGGAATTCGAAGCTGAGGCTGAGGTGATCTACGATGTCCATGGTGGTGCGCACTTTACGTCCGCTCATGCCCAAGGCGCGGACGGGGCGGGCGTTCAGGAACCAGTGCAGAACGTCGAAATTGTGGCAGTCCTGCTCCACGATGATGTCGCCCGACAGTTCCTTGTAGCAAAACCAGTTGCGCAGCTTTTCGACCTTGGGGTCGTCATAGGGGAGGCGCTTGAACGGATCGGCGGCAATCCAGAACGCCCGCGCATTCACCAGTTCGCCGATCTGCCCGGCCTGAATCCGTTTATAGGCTTCGAGGTACACCGGACCGTAACGCTGCTGGAACCCGACCGCCAGGTCTTTTTTGGGGTCCTGCTTCCGGCCGGCGGCGATCACGCGCTTCACGCCCGCGAGGTCAACGCCCATGGGCTTTTCGCAGTAGATGTGTTTGCGAGCCTGGACGGCGGCTTCCAGCATGCGGGGATGTTCGAACGGCGGCGTGGCGATGAGCACGGCGTCGACATTGGAAGCGAGCAGCTTTTCGAAGTCGGTAAACGTTGCGGGATTCTGGAGTTTCAACTGCTGAGTGGCTTTTTCGATGCGGTCGGGGAAGAGATCGCAAAGGGCGGTAACCTGGGCGCGGGCGTCGCCGTGGAAGATCCCGGCGTCATAGCTGCCGCGGTTTCCGGCGCCGATCAGGCCCACCGTGATCTTGGAATTGGCCTGGTATCCGCGCGCTACTTGGGGAGCGACAATCGAGAAGGTGGTAGCGGCGGCCGCGCCTCCCTTCCGCATGATGTCTCGACGAGAGATGGAATTCAAAACTTCGGACCTCCAACAGTGATGATATAAGGTATACGGCTCGTTTGCTACCGTTCGGCGCCGATCGGAACGCGCCCGCGCCGGGCAAGCGGTTCCCGGCAGAGGCGCTTGTTTCGGAAACCGGACGGGAACAGCGGGCGGGCGGCACGCCGGCTCATTTCGGCAAGGGCTTGACGTCGGTCACATAGTACCCCGGCTCATTGACCACCACGGTAGCCTGAATCCGGTCGCCCACGTGCAGTTTTTGAAAATCCGCGTCGGGTTTGATGATGTAGTCCATGGTCATGGGCTCCATCCAGTCGCCGATCTTGCCGGCGTCGATGGTTGCCGTTTTGGTCGCCGGATCGAGCGCCTTGATTTCGCCCTGCATGGGGTAGCGTTTCTCCTTGGTGCCGGGCTTGCAGCCCGACAGAGCGGCCACTAACAGCGGCATCAGCATTCTGCGCGTCATCACTTCACATCATCGCAGGAAGGCGCCGGCAATGGAATCTGGCGGACGGACGGTTTAATCGGGGCCCCCCGCGGGACGGGTCGCAGCATACGCCCATCGGGAACTTGGCCCGGCAGTTTCCATGGCGCCGGCAGGACGTTGGTCAGCGGAATGGAGCACGTCTGCCGCCGTGACGGACCGATCCACAGGGCTCCGGCAGGAATCTGCGACGGCGGCGCGGGCGCAGCTTTCGGGATTTCCAGTAACGTGGGGTGCGGCGGCAATTCTTGCCCGGCTTACACTTCGCTCGTCCCTGGATGCCGCCGGAAAGCGAATCCTTTCACCCTGTCGCTTGTGGCGCCGCAGCCGCTACTGTTTGAGCAGTTCTTCCACTTTGAGCTTGGCGAGGGTCCCGCTCATGCGCATTTCCTTGGTGCCGTTGCTGAGCAGAATCACCAGGCGGCCATCGTCCTGGGTCGTGCCGCGGCCGGTGTAAGTCTCCTCGTCGGTGCGCACGCTGACGCCGGTGAGCCGCAGGCGCGGCGACCAGGACAGGTTGCAACTCCCGGATACGTTGCGCCAGGGCGTCAGCGTACCGAAATCCAGCGAAGAACTGGCGAAAGTCCCCTCCGAAACCAGGTTGGCCGCCAACTGGCTGCCGATGCCGGAGGTCTCGAGCGTCCCTTCCATATCGACCTTGCCGGATTGCCAGTTCAGGCCTTTGACTTTGCCGGTGAGCCGGTAGACGGGCCGAGTGCCGTGGAGGTTCACGGCCAGCCGGCCCGTGACGGCGGCGCGGTCCAGCCTGGCCTGAAGATTCTCCAGTTCCACGCGCGCAACATCCCACAGCAGGTGAGCGCGCACGTTCTGAACGTGGAGTCCGGCCACCAGCAGGTCGTCGATTTGCACGCGGCCGTCCACCGAACGCTGCTTGAGCCAGTCGGGGATGCTGGTGCGGCCGAACGCCCGGGCGATGAGCCCGGCGCTGCGATGTAGGGTAGGCATCAACTGCTCTTCCAGGTCCGTGGCATCCACTTGTCCGGCACGAATCTGAAGGTGGTGCGGCCGCAAGGCGTGCGGCTCGTAGCGATACTCTCCGGTGAACGCGATCTTGCCGACGGCGCCATCGATCTGGTCGAGCACGACCCGCGGACCCTCGATCTGGGCGCGCGCGGACGCCAGCCGCAACGGTTCGGCCAACCCGGGCACCTGGATTTCGGCGTCGTCGAGTTCAAGTCTGCCGGTCCAACCGGTGGACTTCGGTGTCCGGCGGTAGTGCAGTTGTCCGCTCCATTGGCCCGAATGCACCTGTTCGAGCCAGGGCACGGCGGCCAGCGAAGCCTGCGCGCGTAGCGCTTCAACCTTCATGGCGTCGGTCGAAATCAGCAAATCCAGGGTCTGGTCGCCGATGGCATAGTCGGCGTTTACCTGGGCACGGTCCTGGTCCGACAGGCGGACGATGGCGGGCGAGAGGCGGATGTGTCCGTTGTCCACCACCACATACGCCTGGTCAAACGCCACCGGGGGCGAATCGGGAATGGTGAGGGCAGTGTCGTGGAAAGCCAATTGGCCCTGGAAACTGCCGTCACTCGAATAACCGATGGCGCCATCCATCATGCCGTTCACTTTCAACCGGGGCGGAAACTCAGCGCCCATGTGGGTCGCCAGCCCCATGAGCGGCTCCACCGCAAACCGGTTCCAGTTCACTGCCACGGCCCAGTGCGGGCGCGAAAGGTAATCGCCCACGCGGAACCGCACGCTCAGGGGCGGCGTCACGTTCCCCGCGGAATTGGACTGCAACTCCAGTTGCTGCGATACCAGGTCCAGACGGCCGCGCACGTCGATCGGCCACCCCTGCCCTTGCGGCGGCAATAAGTCCCAGCGGTGCACGTCCTCAATGTTGAGGCGGCCCTGGATTCCGATATTGGCGATCGGTCCACCGAGGTGCAGGCGGGATGAAACCGTGCCATGAATGTTGCCTGCCTGCCCGCGCAGGAGCGCAGTGATCTCGCCCAGACCGGTGCGGTCCAGTTGGAGGTCCATGTCCACGCGTTCCGGGGACAGATACCAGCGCCCGTTCAGCGTAAAAGACCCCAGCCCCTGCGCGGTGCGATCGGTGCGTGCGGGTTTACCGGCGCAAAATACGTGCCAACCGCCGGTGCGCGACGAAGGAGGTGAAATATCGAAATCGGTCTCGGTCAGGTAAAAGACCGATTTGGTGTCTCCGAATTTGAAGTTCACACGGCCGTTGCGCACATGGATCGCCGGCGCGCTGCTCATCACCGAACGGTTGATGAACGAAGCGAAATTCCAGCGGCCGAACTGATCGGCCGGCCCCGACTTGGTGAGGTTGATGCTGGCGTCGGTCAGGCGGATGGAAGCGATGACGAAGCGACCCCCGAGCAGCGACCAGATGCTGGGGCGCATCTCCATGCCGCCATCCACGTAGGCGATGGGTTCGGAGCCGATGGAAGGATCTTCGTGGATGATCACGCGATCCACGGAAAGTCCGGGGCCGTTGAACAGGCTGTAGCGGACCGACCCCTGGAACTCGACACGCCGTCCCAACGCCCGTTGAAGCGAATGGCGCAGCCGTTCGCCGTATCGATCGGCGGTGAAATAGGGCGCGGCGATCCCCGCCACGAGCAGCAAGGCCACCGCGCTACCGGCGATCTTCAGGACCTTGCGCACACCAGGCTCCGATAGGTTTCCGGATCGTCAATATCGGCCACGACGCCGGGGTCGTCCAGGTCCAGAAACCCGGTTTCGGCGGCGTGCCCGCGCACCACATCGCGCGCCGCGCCATCGTCCGACAACGCCAGAAACTCCGCGATCAGCTCGCGCGCGAACCAGATGGGATGTCCGCGCCGGCCGCGGTATCGTGGCACGCGAAGCAGTTTGCCGGACGGCGCGCCCAGCAGCGCGTCGATGGTTTCCCGCGTCACGGCGGGATGGTCCACCAGGGTGAACAGCACGCCCGCGGCATCGGCCGGCACGGAGCGGAGCCCGCACTGGAGCGAGCCGGTCTGGCCGCGTTGCCACGCTTCGTTGAGCGCGATGCGTACCCCTGGCGGTACGTGGCCGGCGATGTCCCCAGCCCCCGCGCCGAGCACGACCACCACATCCGCACACCGCTCCTGAAACAGACGGCACAATCGGCCGAGGAACGTCTCCTCGCCGTATGGCAGCAGTGCCTTGGGAGATCCCATGCGCCGCGACTCGCCGGCGGCCAGGATCAATCCAGCGACGCTGCTGCGGCCGGAGTTCACTGGCTCAGCACAGCCCGCCGTGCGTCGTCGGCAAACACCGAGAGTGCCAGCGAGCGCCACCGGGACCCGGCGTTGCGCCGTACCGCGATCATCTCCGCTGCCACCGCGATGGCGATTTCTTCCGGAGTAATGGCGCCGATGTCCAGACCCATGGGAGCGAAGATCCTCTCGAGGGCAGCGCGCGGCAGACCCTCCTTCTCGAGCTCCTTCACCACGTTGAGCACCTTGCGCTTGCTGCCGATCATGGCCACGTACCGCGCCGCCGTGGCGATGGCCAGCTTGAGCACCCGCATATCGTCGCGATGGCCCCGCGTCACGATAATCACGTAGCTGTTCTCGTTGATCGGGAGCTGCGGAAAAATCTCTTCGTACTCCGCGGCGTGAACCGCCGCCGCTTCCGGGAACCGTTCGCGGTTGGCGAACGACTCACGGTTGTCCACTACCACCGTGTCGAACCCCGCCAGCCCGGCCACTTTGGAAAGGCTCTTGGAAATATGCCCGGCGCCGAATATGTACGCGCGCGGAACCGGCAGGACCGGCTCGACGAATACGTTCAGCTGGCCGCCGCAAATCAGCCCGTTATCGTAGGCGGCGTCCTGGCCGAGGTTAAAGGTCAGGTGCTTCGGTTTTTCCGTTTCGATCACCTCGCGCGCGGCGTTCCAGACCTCCGCTTCCACGCAGCCGCCGCCGACGGTGCCGATCATGGAGCCATCCTCGCGCACCAGGATTTTGGCGCTCTCGTAACTGGGGATGGAGCCGCGCACGTCGACGATGGTAGCCAGCGCACATTTCTGACCCAGGCCGCGGAGGCGCACCAGTTCCTCGTAAACGTCCATTACGATGCGATTATAGCGTGCCGCGGGAAGGCGGGTTTCCCGCCTTGCCCGGGAGGGAACCACCGGGCGACCGGGGCGATATCAGAAGATGCGATCCTGCTTGCGCAACGTGCCGAATGTGCCGATGTTGGCGACCGCGAACGCCACCCGTACCTCCGGCACGGGAGGGCGTACACCGAAATTGGCGAACCGCATCTGCACGCTGATTCCGCAGCAATCGGTGTTGTAGCTCAGCGTCGAGAAAACGTATTGCAGCACGTTGCTCCGGTAGTCGTACGCCAGGTCCATGGCACCGTTGATACCGCGGCGGTTGGCATCGCCGAACGACGTCCGGAAGTGGAACTGGTTGGCCGAGGGCGTCTGCAATGCAGGGTCCTTGTGAACTTCGTTATTCTCGGCGATAAAGAGCAGCCGTTTCCACCGGTAATCCATGCCGAAGGCGCTATCCACGATCCCGTGATAATGCGAATCGTAGTCCGCCTGCCAGCGAATGCCGAGGCCGCTGATCGGAGTCATCCGCAATCTGGAAACAATCGGCGAATTGCTGCGCGGACCGACGATAAAGGCGTACGCGGAAATATCCGCCGTGCTGGCGAAAACGTTGCGCTGCCCGGAAAGCAGCGCACCCCCAAAGGTGGGATCGAAGTAGCGCTTCTGCATCAGTTCCCAGGTGAAGATCTCCTCGACCGTCTCGCCCCGCTTGGCGTAAATCCGGTTGGTCAACGAGAGTGCCACCTCGTTGGTATCGGCCAGCAGGTCGTTCTCGTCAAAACGAATGAAGCGATTGAAATCGTTACCGACCCCGGTCACGTAGCGATACGTGGCGCGCGGTTCAATCACATGCTTGAGCTTGTCGCCGAACAGGGTCTTCTTCGGAAAGACGCGAGCCAGGGAAGGAAAAATCAGGTCCACGCCCGCCTGGCGCGCGCTGCGCACAATGTTGGTGCCCGTCACCCGGTAAAGCCCGGTGAGCGGATCGCGCGATTGCGCTTCGCCATAGTACGTTTCGAGCAATCCCGCGCTGGGCACAATGTGGAACGCCCCCAGGTGTAGTGCGGCCGTGAGTTGAGGCGCAATATTCAGGCGATCGGTGAACTGCCCGGTCTGGAAGCGGTCCACGAGCGTGTTTCCATCGAAGATCGGTTCGGTACGATAGAGCAGCCCGGCATACGAGTCGAAGGAGAACCAGACGGGAAGCCGGCTCCAGATCCTCCGATCCCGGCCGCTCAGTTCGGCTTCCGGCAGCTTGCGGATGATGACGGAGTTACTCAGCCGCCGTATCTCGCCCGTCAGCGGGTCTGTCTGCTCCTTCTCCACCGATTCGAAGTTTTCCAGCCGGGCGAACACGAAGTTGGTGGTGTAGGACGACCAATCCTTATTGAGCGTGGCGATCGAATGAAATTCCGACCCGATCGATTCGGAGAACGAGTCGGACCAGTATTGGCGGAAACGGAAGGAGCTAATGTGGTTCACGAATCCCTGCGCCGTCCAGCCGTGGCCCAGATCGGACTTGCCGACCACGTACACGCTCAAGCCGCTGTAAGTCGCCGGGTTCTTGCCCCCGGCAATGCCGCGATCCTGAACACCGTAAAAAATTGCGTTGAACTCAGTGCCTTCGCGCGGCCTGCCGCGAAAATCCAAGTGGTGGGTGAACGCCTGAGTGGTGAAGTCCTGAAGCCGGTAAGTGGCATCGTAACTGCGGCTGATAGCCCAGTAATAGCCGACCCCGACCATGAATCCGCGCTGCGAATGCGGCACGATACTGGGTAGCAGAAATCCGCTCTGTCGGGGTTGTTTTTCTAGCGAGTGGTAATAATAGGGCGTATAAAACACCGGCATTTTCCGCAGCAGGAACTTCGTTCGGCGGGAAGTGGCCTTCTCGTCGGGCACAATCTCAAACCGGCGCCCCTTGAGCCGCCACCAGGGTTTCGGCAGTTTGCAGTTGGTCGCCCAGCCGTTGTAGAGAATGTATTTGTCGCCAATGCGCTCCGCCCAGTCGCCGGTAAAATAGAACGGCGCATCGACGGTCAAAATGCCGGGCCGGGTGATGATGCGCGGGTGCGTTTCGCCGCGAACATCGTAGAATTTGCCGGTTTCTTCCACCGTGCGGTACTCCACGCGGCTCGCCCAGATCTGCGTGTTGCGCTCGAAATTACGGTAATACACGTGTCCGGAAGCGTGGATTTCGCCGGTGTCTTTGTCGTAGATGATTTCATCGGCGCGGAACAGCAGCCGCCCATCCTGGATTTCGGCCGGCTTGCCGGTGATCCGGTACTCCGAGCCGTGCAGGTCCTGCGTCAGAAACGACAGATGCCAGTCGCCGCGCTGGAGAGTTCCGGGAGGAAATTTGGGAGCCGGCTCCTTCGGCAAAGGCTGTCCAGGGATTGGCACCTGTGGAGCCGAGAGTTCAGCCGTGGCCGGATTCTGGGCACTTATATCGGTCACTAACATTAGCAAGGTCAGTACAGTAACCCAAAAAACGCAGGTAATACTCGAACATTTTTCGTGACAAACTACTACGGTTGTGCTAAGTAGATGAAGAGTACTTTTTGGCTGGAACCTCAATCGCAAAAGTTAACACATTCTGAAGCCGCAAGTTGCTCTCGGAGAGGGAGTGTGCCTGGAAATGACCTGTAGTTATTGTGGTACCCGCAACAACGAGGGTGAGCACCGCTGCCGCCGTTGCGGGCGAAAGCCGGATGACACCCTGAACGGGGAGATCAGTCTGCCTCACAATTTCGGCGCGCTCGCCACCCAGCCGGTATTCGAACCGACGGGCATGGAGCCATCTGAAAGCCAGAAAAAAGGGCCGCCGAACCTGGCGCGCGCCGTACAGCGCCCGCTGTTTCAGGACAAACAGGCTACAAAGGTGGTCCCCATCGGCCCGCCCCCGGCTCGGGAAGCCGCGCCTCGGCCGGCGCAGCGGAGCGCACGCCGCTCCCCCCGAGCACTCGAATGTCAGGGAACGCTCGATTTCCTTCCACCCGCGACCTCCAAACCGCGTACGCTTGGTACGGCTGTTGAGGCCGTGATCTTCTGCGAGGAGCGAGTGGCCACGGTTCCGCACCGTGCCTTCGCCGCCATCCTCGACTGGAGCATGGTGCTGATCGCCTACGGAGTATTCCTCGGCGTTTTCCTGCTTTGCGTCGGAGGGCTGCCGCTCGATAAGACCAACCTGATCGTAATGGCCTCGGTGCTGCCTCTTTTCGGCGTCGTCTATGGACTGGTATGGGTGCTCGTCGGAGCCGAAACGGCGGGCATGCAATGGACCCAACTCCGCCTCACGACGTTTGAAGGCTTTCGTCCGGAGCGCCGCGAACGGTTGCTGCGCTTCGCGGGCTCCTGCCTGAGTCTCTGCACGATCATCGGCCTGCTCTGGTCGCTGGCCGACGAAGAGGGTCTGGCGTGGCAGGACCACATCTCCCGCACCTTCCCGACACCGCGCTGCGCCGACTCGCAAGTGTTCCTGCGCCGATAAACCCGGCATCGACAGTCACCATCCGCCACACGCCCCCACCGCAGTACCTTCGTCTGTGGACGAACACGCGGTCTCGACTCGGACAAGCCAAACGTATGGAAAACGGCGGAACGGCGGGCCGTCTCCCGATGATTTCGACCAGGCGGCGGTCTGGTGGGCCGGATGGCCTTGCATCCCGGGCCGCCGCGGACGGATAATCGCCCACAAGCGCACCTGAACAGCGGGTTCGGGCTCCGGCACCACGTCCGGAGCGGGGAGTGGATGATTTCGCGATGATTCTGGATCGGAAACGATGGCCGGCGCTGCTTGCCGCTGCCTTGGGCGTCCCCGGGCTTCTCTACCTCGCGCCGGCGCGGCTGGATTCTCAGACCACACCTGGCACAATCGACTTCAACCGCGACGTGCATGTCATTCTGGCGTCTCACTGCCTGGTCTGCCATAGCCAGGAGAAGCGGTCGGGCGGGCTGTCGCTGGCCACGTATGACGACATGCTGAACGGTGGCCGCAGCGGGGCGGTGGTGAAGCCGGGTAAAAGCGGCGCCAGCCTCATCGTGGAGCGCATTACGGGACCTGCGGCGACGCGCATGCCATTGGGTGGCCCGGCGCTGTCGCCTGCCGAGATTGGCGTGATCACTTCCTGGATCGACGAAGGGGCGCGCGCGACTCCGACCTCTGCCGCCGCCACGCCCAAATGGGAGGCGCCGCTCGGGCTCGAACACCCCGCAGCTCCCGCGGTGGTGTGGAAGGATTGGGACGGACCGCTGGATCGATTCGTGGCTGCCTATCTTGCCGCTCACGGTGTTGCCGAGCCGCAGGTGGTCTCCGACGCGGTATTCGCGCGGCGTGCCTACCTGGATGTTTGGGGACTGCTGCCTACGCCGGAGGAACTACGGGCGTTTCTCGACACCCGGGCTCCCGACAAACGGCGGCAGCTCACCCGGCGGCTGCTCGCCGACAGTCAGAAATATTCCGAGAACTGGATCTCCTACTGGAATGACCTGCTGCGGAATGAGGAGGGCTCGAACTATTACTCGGAGACTGCCGGACGCAAGAGCATCACGGCGTGGCTTTTCGGGGCACTGTCTTCCAACACATCCTACGACCAGTGGATCGCTAAGCTGCTGAACCCCGGAGCTCCAGGCGATCCCAAGGGGTTCCTGATCGGTGTCAACTGGCGCGGAACGGTCAGCGCGAGCCAGACCCCGGCGATGCAGGCGGCGCAGAATACAGCGCAGATTTTTCTCGGCATCAATCTGAAGTGCAATTCCTGCCACGACAGCTTTATCAGCAAATGGAAACTGAAAGACGCGTACTCGCTGGCAACCTATTTTTCGGGCGAAGAGCGGCTGCAGCTCTACCGCTGCGATATCGCGCAGCACGAGTACGCGACCGCGGGCTTTCTGTATCCGGAACTGAACCGGCCGCCGGCCTCGGAGAGCGAGGCGGACCGGCGTGCCGCCGCAGCCGCGATTTTCATCGACCCGCGCAACGGCAGAATGCCGCGGACGCTGGTGAACCGCGTCTGGCAGAAGCTGATGGGGCGGGGCATTGTGGAAAACGTGGACGAGATGGACGGCGAGCCCTGGAGCCCGGAGTTGCTGGATGCAATGGCCAGCGATTTCGTGAAGGGCGGCTATGACCTGAAGGCGCTCATCGCCGAGATCGTCAATTCACGAACCTACCAGTTGCCGGCCGTTTCGCACGCGGGAGACACAGCCAAAACGTATGTCTTCCGAGGGCCGGAACTGCGGCGCCTAACGGCCGAACAGTTCGCCGACGCGGTGGCATCGATTACCGGCGATTGGCCGGTGACGCCGCGCGCACTCCCCCGGGAACAGGCGGCGGTCTCGGGAGCCGCGGCGAAGGCGCCCGCCGGAACCGTGGTGAAGTCTCCCGATGCGCCCTCCGCCGCGCCGATCCCGCCGGGCTACTACGCGCGGGAATGGCGCATTGCCGGAAGCAGCCTGGATCGCGCCTTGGGCCGTCCGATCCGGGACCAGGTGTATTCGACCCGCGACACGCAAGCCACCACCATCCAGGCGCTCGAACTAGTGAACGGCGAGAAGCTGACGCACTGGCTGTGGCGCGGCGCCCGCCAAATGCTGGGCGAATTGCCGGCGGAGCCGGAGAGCCTCGCCAGCCGGCAGATGAGCGCGACACGGGGCGGCCCGGCTCCGTTCGATATCGACATCTCGCACTCGCAGAAGCTATACCTGATCGTGGAGGATGCCCTCTCGACCGCTGCCGACAAAGCCGCGCCATTGTGGATTGGCGCCGCGCTGTCCGGTCCGGGCGGGAATGTCCCGCTGAAGTCGCTCGCGCCCCTCGACCGGTCGGGCCTGCGGGAAGGCGCCGCAGCGGTGGCCATCGCGGGAAGTTCGGAGGAGCGCACTGCGCTACGCGTGAAATTATCATCGGTGCTGGTGTACGACATCGCGGGCAAGGGCTTCACCCGGTTCCGCGGCGCGACTGGTTTCGAGGCCGTTCCGCTGATTCAGGGCGAGAGCGTGCTGGCGCGCTTCTTCGTCTTCGACCGCGAGCCGGACATGGACCGGCTGGTGCCACCCCACCCGGAGACGCCGCTGCCCTCCGCCCCACCCCTGACGACGATCGGGGCGACGGTGGATCGCGTCTACTGGCACGCACTGGGGCGCGCACCGAGTGATGCCGAGCGGAGCGTCGCCGCGGCGGCCCTGTCCGACCCGCGCGGGAGTGACAAGCCCTCGGCGGACGGACTGGCCGATCTGTTGTGGGCGGTCCTGATGACGCCCGAGTTTCAGTTCATTCGTTAGGGGATCTTGTATGAACGCCGAAGAGAAATGGATCAGCTCACAAATCAGCCGCCGTGGATTCATGAGCCGTGGCGTGACGGCGGCGGCGACGCTGGCCGCGCTTACCGGGAGCGAGCCGCAGACCGTTCGAGCCGCCGCACCGGAAGCCACCGCCGACGCCATCATCGTGCTGTGGATGGCCGGCGGGATGGCCCAGACCGAGACGTTCGACCCGAAACGATATACTCCGTTCGCGCCGGGCGTGAGGACTGAGCGCGTGCTGAGCACGTTTCCGGCAATCGATACGGCCGTCGATACCATCAAGATCTCGCAGGGTCTCGAACGCGTGGCCCAGGTAATGGACCGGGGATCGCTGATTCGCACGTTCCAGGGCGCGGACCTGGGGTTCATTCTCCATTCGCGGCACCAGTTTCACTGGCATACGGGCTACATTCCGCCACAATCGCTGGCGGTGCCCCACATTGGAGCAGTGGTGGCGAAGACGCTGGGGCCGCGCAATCCGACGGTGCCGCCGTTCATCGCCATCGGCCAGAATATGGAAATCGGCGGCGAGAGCGCGTCCATTAAGGCGTTTCACACGGCCGGCTTTCTGGGAACCGAATACGGGCCGTTCCTGATTACCGACCCGCAGGACGCGGTGTCGGCCGTGCGTCCGCCGGCGGACCTGGGCGACGCGCGGTTTCGCAGCCGGCGCAAGCTCTACGAGCAGATCCTGGCGAAGCAACCGGCGTACCAGTTCGCCGGGGATTTTCAACGGGAGTCGCTGCTGCGGTCGCTCAATGCGGCCGACCGTTTGCTGACTTCACCCTCCGCCAGGGCTTTCGATCTTTCGCTTGAGCCGAAGCAGAATTACGACGTGTACAACACCGGCCGTTTCGGGCAGGGCTGCCTGCTGGCGCGGCGGCTGGTGGAATCCGGCGCGCGATATGTCGAGGTCACGACCGAATATATTCCGTTCCGCTATTGGGATTCGCACCAGGACGGCCACGAACGCGCGGCAATGATGAAAAGGACCATCGACGCGCCGGTGGCACAGTTGATTCGCGACCTCGAGGAACGGGGCCTGCTGAAACGAACGCTGGTGGTGCTGGCAAGCGAGTTCGGGAGGGATGCCATCACCGAAGGCAAAGTGGGCAAGGAGGTTCGAGATCAGGCCAAAACGCCGGACGTGATGACCTTGCCGACGCACTACGGCATGCACCGGCACTTCACTGCAGCCGGCTCGGTGCTGCTGTTCGGAGGCGGCATCAAGCGAGGCTTCGTGTACGGCAAAACCGCCGACGAGCGGCCCTGCACGACCATCGAGAACCCGGTTCCGGTGGAGGATCTTCACGCCACGATCTACCATGCCCTCGGGATCGCCCCCACGCAGTTCTTCGTGGCCGAGAAGCGGCCGGTTTATGTTACGAAAGACGGCAAGGGAAAGGTGATTCGGGAGCTATATGCGTAGGGCGCTCCGGGCCTTCGAGCGCGAGGCCCGATGCGGCCAACCCCATGTCCTTCGCCGCGGATGGCAAGCACTACGTGGTCATCACCGCCGACCGTGTGCTGCCCGTTTTCGGGATGCGCAGGCCGTTGGCCGGAACACCGCCGGCACTCAGCGCTACCAGATGAGTTTGAGCCCGAATTGCACCTGGCGGCCCACCGTCTGCGAGCCGGACAGCTTGCCGAATGCGGCGTTGCCAACGGTAAGGACGGCGCTCCGGGCATTGGGCAAGCTGAACGTGGGAGTGTTCGTCAGGTTGAAAGCTTCGGAGCGAAACTCCGCGCGGCGGCGTTCGCCGAGACGAAAGTCCTTAAACAGCGAGGCATCCAGGTTGCGCGAGCCCGGCGCACGCAAAACCGAGCGTCCGGCATTGCCGAACAACTGTACGGGCGCGCCGTTCACGTTGGCGACGGTTCCGGGAATGGCGAACGCGGCCGGATTGAAGTACTGGTCGAAACCGGGATGGGCCACCAGGACAGGTTGACCCGCGACCACATCCGGGCGATTCACGGTCGCAAACACGGGAGGCAGGCGCCCTACCAGCGCGTCCGTTGGCAACCCCGACCGCAGCGTCGCTATGGCATTCACCTGCCAGCCGCCAAAAATCCGGTTCACCCATGCGGATGTGCCGGATTTTCGCCTCGCGATGGGGAGTTCATAATCCGCGCTCAAGACGAACTTCTGCGGTAGATCGAGCGGCCCCACGCCGCGTTCGCGCTTCAGATCGTAGGTATTCATTGCACGTGTGTTTCCCTGGTTGGAGAGCGTGCTGATGCCCGAGTTGCCCGAGTCGGTCGCGTGGGAGACCGTGTAGTTGGCCAGCAGCACCAGCCCGTACGAATACCGTTTTTCCACCCGCAGGTTGACGGAGTTGTACCAGTTGCTGACGTTTGCGGTGTCGAGCCCGACCGAGCTGGCGGGGAACGGAAACGGACGGTTGGCCTGGGTGTTGGCGCCGGCTTCCCATGCGAAGGCGGTCCGTTTCTCCGAAGGCGCCGGTTCGCTGATATACTGTCGGCGCAATCCCGAGGGAGGTCTCCAATGAACTGGTTCCGGGCGCTATCGCTCGCGATGCTGTGGACCGCGCTGGCCTACGGCCAGGAATGGAACTGCGATCTGAGCGGTTACAAGGAGCAGGTCGGGCTGAAGGCGCAGATGCACGCCGGCGCGCTCGAATTGATATGGCAGGGCGAACGACAGAACGAACTGCGCGCCGCGTTCACGGTCCGAAACGGGCAGCCCGTCGTACAGGAACTTGCGGTGCGCAAAGGCGGCGGCGCCTGGATTGTCCTCGGCCGGAATCTGACGCCCGAGTTTGAACTCACCAGCGGCATCCGCCGTCTCTCCAATCAACAGATCGCGCCGTTGAAGGAACTCGGAGTGGACCTCACTCCGGAGGTGATCGACCGCGAAAAGTGGAATGCGTTCTGGGACGCGCCCCTGATGGTGCCGGGACGCCCCGGAACCAATCTGGACCTGCCGCGCAAGCCCGGGGAGATCCGCCGGAATTGGGCCACCTACCACGCCTCGAGCTGCCAGGCGCGGTCCGACGGCGCGCGCGTCGAAGTGAGTTTCCCCGGTTTCGAGGCCGGCATTTTCACGGGCAGCCTGCAATACACCGTGTACCGCGGAACCAACCTGCTGCGCCAGGAGGCTATCGCCAAGACCAGCGAACCTTCGGTCGCCTATAAGTACATCGGCGGCCTGAAGGGGTTCCCGATCAACGACGATACGCGCGTCGTCTGGCGCGATACGGCGCGCGGCTGGCAGCAATACGCGTTCGGCGGTGCGGTAAATCAGTCTCCTGTGGGGTTGCAGGCTCGGAACCGGCTGGCCATCCTGGAAGCGAACGGCGGCTCGCTGGCGTTTCTTCCGCCCTCCCACAAATTCTTCTGGTCGCGCGAGATCGAAACCAACCTGGGCTACGTGTACTACCGCAAGGATAGCGAGAGCGCCCTGGCCATCGGGGTGCGGCAGCCGGACCGCGAAATCGGTCCGAAGCCGTGGGGAGTCAGCGACACGGTGTGGACGCGCCGTGTGGCCGAATCGCGCGGCGACCTCAACAATTTCGCGCTGTACAATGCGCCGCCGGGAACCATGCAGCGCATGCCGGTGTACTTCTATCTCAGCCCGGACGACAGCCGGACCGCCCAACAGCAGGTGATGGCGTTCACGCACGACGACGTGTACAAGCCGCTCACGGGCTACAAAGTCCTGGTGAGCCACTTTCATTTCCACCTCAACGAGCAACTCACCGATGTGGGCACGATCGACTATCAACCCACGTGGCTGCCGGTCCTTCGCGATTTGGGAGTGAATATCGCCATCCTGGCGGACTTCCATTCGGACTCGCATCCCACCGATACGGGCGCTCTGCGGCTGAACGAACAAAAGGTTTACTTCGAGGGTTGCGCGCGCTTCTCCGATCGCGATCTGCTGCTGATTCCCGGCGAGGAGCCGGACGCCAATTTCGGCGGACATTACATGTTCGTTTTCCCGAAGCCGCTCTTCTTCACTCACCTGAAAGCCCCGCAGCAACCGCCGGCACAACCGTTTGTGGAGGACGTGGCGCCGTTCGGCAAGGTGTACCACACCACCACCGCGCCCAACGAGTTGATGCTGCTTCAGCAGGAGAAAGGACTGGTGTGGCAGACCCATCCCCGTACCAAGGGCTCCACCGGCTATCCGGACGCGGTCAAGGATCGCGATTTCTTCCAGAGCGACCGCTTTCTGGGCGGGTCATACCAGTCGCTGCCCGTCGATCTCTCCGAAAAACGGCTCTGCGAGGCCCGCTGCCTGGGTCTGCTCGACGACATGAATAACTGGGCAGGCGCGAAATATATGATCGCCGAGAGCGATACGTATATGAAGTACCCGGATGACGAGACCTACCCGCAGTTGATCGTCAATTACATCAAGCTGGACCGCGTGCCGAAGTTCAACGACTGGACTCCCGTGCTCGACGCCCTGCGCGCCGGCGACTACTTCATCACCAGCGGCGAGGTCCTGCTGCGCAGCTCCGGTATCGAGGGAGCCGGCGCGCGCCGTTTTTACAATGCGGAGGCGGAGTGGACCTTCCCGCCGGAATTCGCCGAACTGGTTTGGAGCGACGGAAAGAAAGTGGACCGGGAAGTGATCCGTATGTCCGAGATGGCGCCGTTCGGCAGCCACAGGTTCCATATTCCGTTCGATTCGGCCGGTAAGAAGTGGGTCCGCTTTGCCGTCTGGGATTCCGCCGGCAACGGTGCGTTCACGCAACCGGTACATTTGAAGTGAAGGGCCGCGCTCCCCGGCCCATGGACGCAACCGATGAAGCGAACCTGCCGGATTGATATGCTCATCTACCCGCTGACGGGCCCATCCACGAACGCGGAATGCGAGGTCGTCTGACATGCTGCGATGGGCTTCTTTCCTGTTGTTTGCGCCGGCGCTCGCCGCACAGCCGGCCCCGAGTCTCGCCGCGGTGATCGGCCATGTCCGCGCCGGGTACCGGTCCGCGGACGCCATGCAGGTGATGCGCGAGGTGTATGCCAGCGACCGCTTCTTCACCTTTCCCCGTTTTCGAGCCACCTCCGACTATCTGAAGCGCCGCATGCAGGATGCCGGCCTCAGCGATGTGCAGGTGATCGATGCACCCGCCGACGGGGTGACCCAGGTCGGATATTGGACCATGCCGATGGCTTGGGACGTGAAAGCGGCGCGTTTGGAAATCCTCGACACCACACTGCCCGCCGCAGACCGGATCCTGGCCGACTATGACCGCATCCCCAGTTCGTTAGGTATGTGGAGCGGACCCACGCCGCCCGAGGGCGTCACCGCGGAAGTGGTGGAGGTGAAGCGCGCGGACCTGCCGCGCCGCGATCTTCACGGCAAGCTCGCGCTCACCGAAGAGAATCCGGCCAATATCAAATGGCTGCTGGTGAAGGCTGGAGCTTTGGGCGCGATCAACACGTTCACGGAAAATCCGGCCCTCCGGGACGGCCGCCAGTGGATCAACGCCTGGGGTGACGACGGATGGGCATTCACGCGGCGGAGCACTCCCTTATTGTCGTTTTCCGTCAGTCCGCGCCAGGCTGCCCTGGTCCGCGGGCTGCTCGCGCGCGGCCCCGTACGCGTGAAAGCTACGGTCGATAGCCACTACTACTCGGGCCCGTATCCCTACGTCACGGCGGTGGTCGTAGGCACGGGCCCGGAAGAAGTCCTCACGCTGGGCCACACCGCGGAGCAGGGCGCCCAGGACAACGCCACGGGAGTCGCCGCCACGTTCGAGGCGCTGGCCACCCTCCAGCGCCTGATTGCGGCGGGCACGCTACCCAAGCCGAAACGCAGCATTCGCGTTTTGTCGATGGGCGAAATGTACGGCTCCATGCACTATCTGGCCCACAATCCGGAACGGGTCCGCCGGACCATTGCGGCCATGTGCGTCGATACCCCGGCGGCCTCGTACGATCTGGCGGGCACCGAGTACACCTTCTACCTGAATCCGCACGTCGCCAAGGATTTTACCGACGCCTTCATTTTGAAGGTGGCGGGCGAGTATCTCCCGAAGGTCCATCGGCCCTGGCACGAACGGCCCTTCATCACCGGAACCGACACCTACCTGGCAGAGCCCATGGTGGGCATTCCCACGGTCTGGGGCTACAGCGGCAGCGGCGTGGAGACGCATCACAACAGCGAAGATACGCCTGACCGCGTGGATGAACGCTCGCTGCGCGATATTTCGGTGATCGACGCATCGTTCCTGTATTTCCTTGCCAACGCGGGCGAGCCGGAGGCACTGTGGCTCGCCGGCCTGAGCGAGGATCGCGGCTACCGGCAGATTCTGGAAGAGTACGAACAGGCCGCAGCGAGCTCGCCGGCGGAGGCGCGGGCCAGAATCGAGTATGCGATCGACCGCGAGAGCCAGGCCGTCTTCAGCGTTCTGCGGCTGGTTCCCCCGGAGCGCCGGGCCGCTCTGCAAACTGCCCTGATCCCGATCCGCGACAGGCTGCGGCGATTCGGCGAGATGCAGGCCGCCCGCCTGCCCCATGCCGTGGAACCGCGGAGCGAGCCGGACTCACGCATGGCCGAGGCCGCCCGGATCGTCGTAACGCGCAAACGCTTCGGAACCATTCCGCTCGATGACCTCCCGCACGACCAGTGGGAAGGTTACCCTTCCGGCGCTTGGGCCGGCGTTCCCACCATCGCCCTCTACTGGTGCGACGGTCACCGCAACCTGGCCGACGTGGCGCGGCTGACACGCCTGGAACTCGGCCCTACGGACTTCGATTTTGTTGGCTATTTCCGTTTCCTCGCGCGCCATGGTTACGTGGAACTCGCGGGGGCCACGCCATGAAACCGGCCACGGTACTCATCCTGATTGCCATCGCGCCGGCATCTGCGGCCACGGCTTCGGCACTCTTCGCGCGCGGCTACACGGTCATGCCACAGCCACAGATGGTCCGGCTGGGCCCCTCCGATTTCGTGTTTTCCCGCGACTGGAAGCTGGAGCGCGAGGGAGTCGGGCCGGCCAGCGCGGCAATCGAGATTCTGAATGATGACCTCGAGCGCCGGTTCCGGTTGAAGCTGGCCAATCCTGCCCGCCCGGCCGGCACGCTCCGCCTGGTTATCGCTCCCAACTCCGCCAGGGTTGGCAGCGCGCAGGATCGCGACCGGGAGGCGCTCGCCCGGCAGGCCTACCAGATCGACCTGGCGGCCGATCGTGTCACCATCGCCGCCAACGGGCCCGCCGGCTTGTACTACGGCGTGGTCACCTTTGTGCAGTTGCTCAAGCCGCGCGACGGTGTGCTGCTTTTTCCCGAAGGGCAGATCGAAGACTGGCCCGACCTGCAACTGCGCCAGCTTTATTGGGACGACGCCCATCATCTCGAACGCATGGAGGCGTTGAAACACGCCATCCGCCAGGCGGCGTTCTTCAAGATGAACGGCTTCGCACTCAAACTGGAGGGGCACTTTCAGTACCAGAGCGCCCCGGCTCTGGTGGAGCCCTATGCGCTCACGCCCGCGCAACTGCAGGAGTTGACCGACTATGGCCTCCGGCATCACGTGCAGCTCATTCCGTACCTGGACAGCCCCGGCCACATCGCTTTCATCCTGAAGCACCCCGAATACGCAAAGCTCCGTGAGTATCCCGAAAGCAACTACGAGTTGTGCGTCACCAATCCCGATTCCTATCTGCTCCTGTTCGGAATGTTCCAGAACCTTCTGGATGCCAACCAGGGCGTGAAGTATTTTTACCTGTCCACCGACGAGCCCTACTACATTGGCCTGGCGAACAATGCGCAATGCAACGAGGCGGCGCGCGCCAAAGAGCTCGGCAGTGTGGGAAAGCTGCTGGCCGAGTTCATCACCAAGACCGCCAACTACCTGCACGACCGCGGACGCACGGTATTGTTTTGGGGCGAATATCCTCTCAAACCAGGCGACCTTCCGGCGCTCCCGCCGCACCTCGTGAACGGCGAAGTGTACGGTCCGCAGTTCGATGCGCTCTTCCGCGAGCACGGCATTCGTCAGACGATCTACACGGCCTCACAGGGCGAGGAAAAGCTGTTTCCGGAGTATTTTCCTCTGCCTGCTTCGCGCCGCTTGCATCCGGAGCACGCCGCGAGCCGTCGCGTCTTCGATACGTTCCAGGCCATCAGCTTCAACTCCGCACGGACGAATGCCGACCTCATCGGCGCCGTCAACGCGGGCTGGGCCGACTCCGGGCTGCACCCCGAGACATTCTGGCTGGGCTACGCCACCGCCGCTGCCACCGCCTGGCATCCCGGCTCGCCCTATCCGGCTGAAAGCATGGCCACGTTTTATCCGCTCTTTTACGGGCATCGTGTCTCCGGCATGGACCGCGTCTATCAACTCATGAGCACCCAGGCGCAATTCTGGTCCGATAGTTGGGAAACCTCGCCGTCGAACGCGCGCAAGCCGATTTGGGGCAACTCCAACGGTCCATTCCATCCGCCGCTGCCCGCCCACGACCAGGGCATTCCCCTGCCGCCTGCGCCGAGCGCGGATCTCGCTTACCATTCCGAATGGTCCGCGCAGAACGCCAGGCGAATGGAACTCGCCGGCGGATTCCTGGCTGAAAACGACGAGTTGCTGGGCCTTCTCCATGCCAACCTGGCGCGCGCCGACCTGGATTCCTATAATCTCGAAGTTTTCCTCTCCATCGCGCAGCTCTGCCGCCAGAATCTGGAGATGCTGGTCGCCGTCGCGCGAATGGATGCCCTCCTACGGTCGGCCGCCCAGTCTGCTGCCAAGAACCAACCCAAACCGGCGATCGCCTCGCTCGATCAATTCCTCCAGCAGGCTTACGGCGTACGCTATTCGCGAAATCGGGTTCTCGCCGATGCCATCGAAACCTGGGATCAATCCTGGCTGCCGCGCGTGGCCGAGGCGAATGGCCGGCGTTTCCTCCACGAGCTCGACGACGTGAAAGATCATCTGCCGGACCGGACCGTAGATATGAGTTATCTCGTGGACCGCGAGCTGCTGCTGCCATTCGGCGACTGGGTGGAGCAGGTGCGCGCCGTGCGCAACCAGTACGCTTCGGCGCACGGATTGGGGCAGCAAACGGAACACTTCGACTGGAAGGATCTCAACCCTGCCTATCGCCTGCCGGAGGCGCCGGAGGCGGACCGATGAAAGCGGGCGCGATGCTCTGCTGCGCCGCCCTTGCCGTACAAGCGGCCGGCTTGCGGATCCAACCCGAATACCTGCGCACCGGCCCCGATGGCGAGGTGCTCGCCGTCGATCGCCCGGCCGCCGGGCATCCGCCGCCGACATCGCTCACCGGCGCGCGAGCGGGATACGTTTCCTTGCAGCTCATCGCCACGCTCCCCTCGCCGGGCGAATATTCGTTGCGTGTCGCGGCGCCCGACCCTCTCCAGGTGGATGTGTTTCGCGAGTGGTATCACCGGCTCGAACATGAAAAGACGTATTGTCCCGACGCGCTGGTTCCGGTCCGCACACCGTACCGCTCCCGGCTGCCCGAGCCCGACAATCGGATCGGGGGGCAGAAGGCCCAGGCCTTCTGGATCGACATCTGGATTCCGCCCGGCGCCCACCCGGGCGAGTACACCATCGCATTTGACCTCGCGTCTCCCCAAGGCACCGCGCAAACCGCCCTGCGGCTCCGCGTGCTGCCCGCGATCGTACCGGACCAGGACGTGGTCGCCATCGACCACAATTCTTACGGCACATCGTGGATCGGCGACCTCTATCCCCATCAGACCGGCGATCCGCTCATCCCGCTCATCCACGCCTACCACCGCATCTTCTATGAACATCGCGGCCTCTTCCATCAGCTTGGTTATGGCCATGCCGGCAAGGTAGGCCCCGAGTTCGCCCCGGCGCTCGCCGGCTCGGGACGGAATAAGCATATCGCGAGTTGGGACCTCTTCGATCGGCACTATGGGCCGCTGTTCGACGGCGCCGCCTTCGCCGGCACGCGGCGCGGGCCGCGCCCCATCCCCTTCGCCTACCTGCCCATCAACCCGGAGTGGCCGGCCTCGTATCTTTGGTGGGGCGAGCCCGGTTATGAAGCTGAATTCGTAAATGTGGTCTCCGCCATGGAGAGGCATTTCCACGAAAAGAATTGGACCGCGACGCGCCTTGAGCTCTTCTTCAATCACAAGAAGCGCTATATGGGCTTTCCGTGGGATGGCGACGAGGTCCGCTTCCCGGACGACAATCGCTATTTCCGTGAGTACGGCCGATTGTTGCGCAAGGCTGTGCCGGCGGATTCGCCCGTGAAGTTCGTCTTCCGCGCCGACGTAAGTTGGGATATGGAGCAACAATCCCGCGAACTCGCCGGCATCGTGAACATGTGGATCTGCGGCGATGGCATTCTGAGCTGGTACCCCGAGGTCGCCCGCTCCCTGAAGCAGCGGGGCGACATCGTCTGGTTTTATTCCGGCCCGCCTTCCGTCACCGAGGTATCCGCCAAAATCACCGTGTTTCCGTTGCAGGCATGGCTGTGGGGAATCGACGGTTACGTACATTGGCTGGCGGTGAGTCCCGGTTCCGACCCCTGGTTTCATTTCGACGGCGGCGGCACCGCACTGGTCTATCCGGGCGCGCGATTTGGCATCGCGGGGCCGATCCCGGGAATCCGATTGAAAATCCAGCGCAACGCCGTGCAGGACCTGGCGCTGCTCGAAAGCTTCCACGACCGCCGGCCGCTCGCGGAGCTTCGCGCGGAGGCCGCCCGCCGCTTCAACGGATCGCGCGTCGCGGACTGGTGGAATCCCAGGCCGGCCTTCGCCGGCCGGCCGCCCTATGAATGGACGAACCACCAGATTGAGGAGGCCACCGCACCCACCCGGCACTTGCTGGAGAAGACGCGCGCGGACTCCTGGGAGCAGGTGCACCAGTTTGTCCTCGAACTCGCGGAAGGGGCGCCATGAGATTCCTCGCACTCCTGTTGCTTCTTATCCCGTCACCACTCCCGGCGCAGGATGGCTTCACGCGCGAACTCGAAGAGGCGGCGCGCGTGGCCAGCATCATGGTGGATGGCGATGCCTGCCGGCGAATCGTCACCGCCCGAGCCATGGAGTTCATGCTCCGCATCGATCCGGCCGACCCGTTTCTGGCAAGCGACAATTACAATGTCCACTCAGCCGCGTTCGATTCCGTGAAGAAAACGCTCATTCGCATTGCGCGCCTGGTTTCCTTCCCGGCCGATGCCAATCTATGGATGCCGATTCCCGGTCACCCCGGCCAGATCCGCGTGGTGATTCGAAATGCCAACGAGTTGAGCCAGTTCTGGCCGTGGGGAGCGCTCTATCAGAAGATGATCCCGGAAATGAAAACCGTGCTCGACACGGGAAACCGCGTCACAGTCGCTCGGAAGCCCGGATGGGTCTCGGTGCTGGCTCCGGTTAGGGACAGCCTCGGCGATATCGTCGCGGTCGTCGAGGTAGCCGGCCAAAGACGGCTGGACCCTCACGCGAACGTCAAGTGAGCCGGCGGGCGATCCGCTACCGATCCGGGCCGCCCGCGGACGTCGCCATTGCAGCCGCCGCACGCCCGGCGTATTTCTTCCAGAGCGCCGGGTCGGCGAGCAGCTTCACGAACAGACCTCCCACCACCGAGCGAGCCTGAAAACCCTGCTGTTTGCCGGTAACGGTGTCATACCAGTCGGTCAGCGGGACGCGACTTTCCGAATCGTTGGCAAACTGGTACGCCGGTGCCACGAGCCTCTCGAAATCGGCCTGGTTGTCCGCCAGGGTGGCGGTCCACAGCACCCAATCCAGCTTGGTGTAGGTACGGCGATTGTCGAGCGGCAGGCCGTATTTGTTTTGATGCGCGGCGTAGAAAGCCAGCTCCCGGCGCGCCACCTCGGCCGGGAACAGGTTCAATCCGAGCAGTTTGTCCCACACCAGGTTGTACTTCTGGCTCCACGTCCCCGGCTTGTCGAAAGCCAGGCGGTAGTGATCACCGTCATTGGCTGACTCCAGCCATTTGGCAACGAACCCCTGGGCGGTCTTGCGATATTCCGCGGCCACCTCTTTCCGCCCGCTCATGTCGGCCAGCATGCCGAACGAGCCCAGCGCCAGGATGGCTTTGATGGAGAGGTTGGCGTTGTGCGCCAGGTGGCCGGCGAAATCGTCGGTGGAAAGCTGGTTCTCCGGGTCCAGGCCCTTAGCCTTCAGGTATTCCGCCCAGCGGGTCAACTCCGGCCAATATTGGTCGGCGAAGCGGGCGCTGCCTTCGATTCGGGCCAGTGCGGCCAGCAGGATCAGCATGTTGCCGCTTTCCTCCACCGGCATCTGGTTCTCTTCGGTGCGCTCGCCGCCGCCGTAAACCTGCCCGTTGGCCTGCGGATAGGTTCCCAGGTCGTGTGGAGCAAAGGGCCAGCGCCAGCGCTCCATCCGGGCATACTCGAGCACGGGTTGAAGCTGCGCGCGCAGGAGGCGCGGGTTGAACAACAGCGTGAACGGCGCACTGGGATAAATCACGTCCACGGTGGCGATGCATCCGTTGCTGAAATTCTCCTTCGGAAAGTACATCGGGTTACCGTCGACATCCGCCACCAGCTTATGGGCGGCCAGTGTCTGGCGGTACGCCAGGGCTGCCAGGCGGGCATACTTTTCACCGCCCGCGGCTCGCAGATCGGCCATCAACTGCCCGTCGAACGCCTTGCTTCTGGCGAGCAGCGCATCGTGGTCGCGGCGGCCCATGCGCAGCAGGTCGGCCGCATCGGCCCCCTTGCGGCGCCACCACGCCCGTTCGCGGCGCTCGAAAAACTCGATGGCGTAAAGGTCGTCGTAAGCCATCATGACGTACCGCGTAACCGGCTGGCTCGCCACCCGGCCCAGGTCGATGCTGAAGGCCAGGACGTTGACCGGCGGGCGGCCGCCGCGCGAGCTCTCGGAAAAATCGTCCGAATCGGGGAGGCGCCCGGCGGTGGTGAATGCGGAACGCCCCTGTTGCCGGGTAAGGATGGCCGCGGAGACGCCTTCGGCCCGATCGGCAGCCAGGTAGAGATAGCCCCAGTCGATGCGCAGATCGTCACCGCGCTTGGCCAGGATCGGCTGCTCGCGCGAACCCATCCGAAGCACGGGACGGCCATCCAACTGGTACCGCGCCGACCAGACCGGTTCATCGGCGGTGTTGACGACCAGGTCGGGCCCGGCATCCAGGTACACCGCGGCTTCGTGATCGCGGCCGTCGGTCGAGTGGGCGGTCCATTCAAGATAGGTCAGGGGCCGCGAGAGCACATCCAGATCATCGGGCAAAGCCGGAGTGAAGAAGGTGAGTCCCACCGTCACTCCGTGGCCGGAGAATTCGTAAATCGTGCGCGTGGGCAGCACTTCCAAGCCCGTCTGCTCGAGCACTGCCGCGGGCTGCGGATTGCGTCCGCGGGCGGGCACACCGGTCAGGTTGTAGACCTTGCCGTCGATTCGCACCAGCACCGTCAGCAGATTCGGTTTGCCCGTCCAATGCGTAGTCGCGGTGTCGCTCAAATGGTCGGCGGCCGACCAGATGCTGAAATACGGGTCGTGGGCCACCAGCGGAACGGCCGGCGGGCGGAACGGCGGAAGGCTTTGTGCCGGTGCGAGCAGGGCGATGCCCAGGAGCGCGGCTATCCGGCAGGAGAATCGCAGGTTCATCATGATTACCGACAACCATCTTACGCACACGCACCGCCGAAATGCCCCGCGCCGGAGCGGCGCCTGTGCCGGCCGGGCAGCGACCCGCGGCGCTTGTCCTTACACCCGATCGCACAACCCGATCGGCACCCGGGGTATGACACACTATCTCTATGCTGGAATGCGTGGACCTGCTGTTTTCCGATGGGCTCGGCTTGCGGGTCGTGGCGGGTCCGGCGGGGATTCGCGCCGTCGAGTTCCATCCGGCGCGGACCACCCAGGCGGCTCCCAACCCGGGCAACCCGGTGTTGCGGGAGGCCGAACGGCAGTTGCGCGCGTATTTCGACGGCGAACTCCGCCGCTTCGACCTGCCGCTCGAGATGATCGGCACCGAGTTCCAACGACGCGTCTGGCGGTCCCTGGAGAGCATTCCCTACGGAGAAACGCGCAGCTACCGGCAAGTCGCCGAAGCCATCGGAGCCCCACGGGCGGTGCGGGCCGTCGGCGCGGCCAACGGTTCCAACCCGCTGCCGATTGTGGTTCCCTGTCACCGCGTGATCGGGTCGGGCGGCAAACTGGTCGGGTACGGCGGCGGGCTGCCACTCAAAAAGCGGCTGCTGGCACTGGAGGGCTGGCCCGCGCTACACGCTGGCGGTTGAGCCGGCTCGCGCCATACCGAGCACGCGGTCGTCGAATTCGAAGCCGGCGGTGCGTGCCTTGTGGTTACGCAGGTACCAGCGGTAGGTTTCCTTCAATCCGACCTCGAATGGCGTGAGCTTCATCTTCAGGACACGGGTGACTTTGCCGATATTCTCGGTGATGGGCGGCAGGTCGAAATACTCGCCGAAATAGTACGGCTCTTCCATGGCGTTGCCGCCGGCCTGGGAGATAATATCGCGCGGCACGCGCACCAGCGTGGCTTCCAGGTTCGCCACCTTGGCCAGCCGCTCCAGCAGTTCCGCCTGGGTGACCGGTTTCGGGTCACCAATGTTAAATGCTTCGCCCTCGGCGCGGGGTTCCGCCATGGCGCGCACCATCGCCTGGACCAGGTCGTTCACATAGACAAACTGCATCAGGCGGTGGCCGTCGCCAGGGATGATGAGCGGCCGGTTCGCCCGCAGGCGATCCCAGAAAAACTGCTCGCGATAGAAGGGATTGCCCGGGCCGTACACAAATGGCGGGCGGAAGGAGACCACCGGGAAGCCGGTTTGGACGTGCATCCGGAACAGAAGCCGCTCGGTGGTGGCTTTGTGGCGCACGTAGGGCTCGGAATGGTAATCGGGCGCCAGAGGGTCGCTCTCTTTGTGGTTCAGGCCGTCGCCATACGCCGCCACGCTCGACAGAAAGATGTAACGGCTTACCCGGTCGCCCATGGCCCGTACCGTGGCCTCAACCTGGGCCGCCGTGGTGCCCCGCTCCCAGTCGTAAACGTTGTCGAACACCACTTCGAAACGGCGGCCGTACAGCGCGTCGCGGAGAGAGTCCGCGTCATTGCGGTCGGCCATGATATTCTCCACCCGCCGGCCCAGGTCGTGCTTGGGCTTACGGTGCAAGACCGTGACTTCGTGACCTCCCTTCAACAACTCGTCCACCAGCCGGCGGCCGATGAATAGAGTTCCCCCGATGACCAGTACTTTCATATGCTCCTAGGCACTGAAACGTGACGGAGCGACAAAACCTCGACCCGCGAAACCGTTCCATTGCCGGTGGCGGTACAGGGGCCGTTTTCCGCCCGTCTCTTCAACGATACAGCGATCAGTCGTAATATTCCAGACCCAGGTGGGTAATCAGGTCCTCCCCTCGCATCCAGCGCAGTGTATTCTTCAGCTTCATCAGTTGGATGAAGATGTCGTGTTCCGGATACACTTCCGCGGCGTGCATGGGCGCTTTGAAATAAAACGACAGCCATTCCTGGATCCCGCGCATGCCGGCCCGCTGGGCCAAATCCAGAAACAAAACGATATCCAGCATCAGCGGTGCGGCCAGAATCGAGTCGCGGCACAGGAAGTTGATCTTGATCTGCATGGGGTAACCGAGCCATCCGAAGATGTCGATGTTGTCCCAGCCTTCCTTGGCGTCCCCGCGCGGCGGATAGTACTCGATGCGCACCTTATGGTAAAAATCGCCGTACAACTCCGGGTAAAGATCGCGCTGGAGGATGTACTCCAGGGCGGACGACTTGCTAACCTCCTTGGACCGGAACGAGCCGGGGTCGTCGAGCACCTCGCCATCCCGATTGCCCAGGATATTGGTGGAAAACCACCCGTTCAGCCCCAGCAGGCGGGATTTCAGCCCCGGCGCCACCAGGGTCTTCATGAATGTCTGTCCGCTCTTATAGTCCTTGCCTGCCACCGGCAGATTCATATCGCGGGCCAGTTCGAGCAGCGCCGGAATGTCGGTGGTGAGGTGCGGCGCGCCGTTGGCATAGGCAACTCCCGATTTCAGGGCGGCATACGCGTAGATCTGGCTGGGCGAGATCTCCGCGTCGCTCTTTTGCAGCCCGCATTCGAAGTCTTTGAGCGTGGCGTGCACGGCGGCGGGTTGATGGTAGACCTCAGTCGATCCGCACCAGATCATGGTGGTGCGCGATACGCCGGTCTCCTCGCGGAAGCGCCGGATATCGTCCATTACCATCTCCGCCAGTTCCATTTTGGAACGGCCGGATTTGACGTTGGGGCCATGAATCCGCTTGACGTAGTCGCTGTCGAAAACGGCTTTCATGGGCTTGATGGCTGAAAGCGGTTCGCGCAGCGGTTCCAGCAGCCCCGTCTCGAGAACCCCGGCCTTCGTCGCGGCTTCGTAAGCGTTGTCTTCAAAGATGTCCCAGCATCCCACTACCAAATCTTCCATTTTCGCCAGCGGAACGAAATCCCGGATGGCTGGGCTGCGCCCCTCGGTTCGCTTTCCCAGGCGGATCGTTCCCAGTTGGGTCAGGGAGCCGATCGGCTTCCCCAGGTTCCGCTTGAAAGCTTCCAGGCCGGCAATGAACGTGGTTGTTACCGCACCCATACCGGGCACTAAGACGCCCAGTTTGCCCTCGGCAGGCGCAATCTGAACGTTATCGGGGTTGGGCAAATGCATCTCCTTTGGAAGTTGAAATGCTATAATACCAGCTCCATGCGGGACCGCGCGACGGCTACTCTCACGACAATTGTCGTGGACGACGAACAACTGGCGTGCGACGAGCTGTCCTATTTGCTGAAGGATTTTGCAGAAGTCGAGCTGATTGCCAGTGCTTCCAATGGGTTACAAGCAGTGGAGCTGATCCAGAAGCTGGAGCCCGACCTGGTATTCCTGGATGTCCAGATGCCCGGCCTGGACGGCATGGGCGTGGTACGGCGCCTGCGCGAGCGGGGGCTCGATTTGCCCCATTTCATCTTCGTAACCGCCCACGATCAGTACGCGGTGGAGGCCTTCCGGCTGGAAGCCATGGACTACGTCTTGAAGCCGGTCGATCGCGGGCGCCTTGGTGAAACCCTGGAGCGCGCCCGCCGTACCATTCAGGAAAAGAAGGCCCCGGAACCGGCCGTCACCGCCAGGAACCCAGGCGCACCGCGCACCAAGCTGCTGGTACGGGCCAACAACCGCAACTTTATCGTGGATGCCAATGATGTGATCTATGCCACCATCGACGACGGGCTGATCACGCTGGTGACCACAACCCTGGAAGGCCACTCCAACTACCGCACAATCGAGGACTTGCAGGCGAATCTGGACCGGGACCTGTTCTGGCGGGTGCACCGCTCCTACCTCGTGAACATCAATCGGATCAAGGAAGTGGTGCCGTGGTTCAAGTCGAGCTATCAGCTCCGCATGGACGATCGCAAGCACACCGAGGTTCCCGTCAGCCGCGTGCAGACACGCCGGCTGCGGGAGTTGTTCAAGCTGTAAAACCCGCGGTTACTTCTTAAGCAGGGCATCGACGGCGGTCTGTGAAATGGCTTCGTCCACCTCGGATGCCGCGCCGCTACAGGCGATACCGCCAATGGTCTGGCCGTCCACTTGCACCGGCACGCCGCCCTGGTTGGGGAATGCGTCGGGAAACGCCAGTACGGCCGTGTTTCCTTCTTTGAGCTGGTCGGCGGCATTTTTCGAGGGGCGGCGGTAGAGCGCCGCGTGCCGGGCCTTGCGTTGTGCGAACTGGATCGTGTTCAGCCCGGCGCCATCGGCCTTTTGCAGGAAGAGCAGGTTTCCGCTCTCATCGACAATGCAGATGGTGACCTGGACGTTGCGCTTCTGCGCCTCGGCTTCGGCGGCAGCCACCATGGTCTTGATGGCGGCCAGGTTCAGGTACTTCCGGCTGGGCAGATCGACGGCGCCCGCCACAATCAGGAACGTCAGCAGCAAAACTGTCAGTCGAGCCATGGGGTTTATCTTACAACCACGGGGGACCGGCGCACGGGACGCGCGGGCGGACCCGGCCACGCGCTACCCTACATGCATGTCCGAAATCGTGGTCCTGGGCGCGGCGGCGCTCACCATCGAAGACGTCGTCCGCGTGGCACGCGGGAATGCCGAGGTGCGCCTCGCCGGAGGCGCGCGGTCGCGCATCGCGAATGGCCGGGCGCGGCTGGAAGAGCGGCTGGCACGGGGCGAGCGCATCTACGGCGTTAACACCGGAGTGGGCGGCAATATCGGCATTTCGCTCGAGGCGGAGCAGATGGACCTGCTCCAGCACAACCTGGTGCGCCATCTGTCCTGCGGCACCGGCGAACCTCTGCCGCGGGACATCGTCCGTGCCGCTACGCTCTTGCGCGCGGCCACTTTCGCCACCGGCACCTCGGCGGTGCGCAACGAACTGGTGGACGCCGTCATGACCCTGCTGAACCGGGGAATCACTCCGGTCGTTCCGCGCTACGGCTCGCTGGGCGCCAGCGGCGACCTGATGCCGTCCGCCTACATCGCGCGCGTCCTGGTGGGCATGGGCGAAGCCGAATTCGAAGGCCGCCGGCTTCCGGCCGAGGAAGCGCTGGCGGCAGCGCGGCTGCGCCCCATCCGCTTCGCTCCCAAAGAGGGCCTGGCGCTCATCAATGGGACTACGGTCATGACCGCCGTGGCCGCGCTGCTCTGGATCGACGCGGTGAACGTGCTCCGTGCCCTGCTGGCCGGAGTGGCGCTCGCGGTGGAAGCCATGCAGGCTCCCGACCTCCCCTTCCAGGCGTGGCCCCATGAGAGCAAAGGCCACCCGGGGCAGATCGCCGTGGCCGCCCATCTTCGCGACCTGCTCGCCGGTTCGACCTTCACGCAAGCGTCCAGCGGGCAAAGCTGTTATTCCCTGCGCTGCGTCCCGCAGGGCCTCGGCCCGGCCTGGGAGGCGCTGGCCGATTCGCGGGCCGTGATCGAGCGGGAGATGAACTCCGCCAATGACAATCCGCTCATCGATCCCGACACCGGCGAGTTGTACAAGGCCGGCAACTTCTATGGCGGCCACATCGCCCGCCTGCTGGACACCTGGAAGATCGATTTCGCGGTGATGGCCACCTGGGAGAACGCGCTGATGGCTCTGCTGGTGGACGACCGCTTCAATGCCGGCCTGCCCGCCAACCTGACTCCCGAGCCCGGCGTGAACTCGGGTTTCAAAGGCATGCAACTCAGCATGACCGCCTTGACTTGCGCCATCCGCCAGATGGCCGGACCGAGTTCGATCCATTCGCTGCCTACCGAGCAGTACAACGAGGACGTCGTAAGCCTGGGCATGCACGCCGCCGTGACTGCCCTGGATGCCCTGGAGTGTCTGCGCAACGAGACCGCCATGCTGCTGCTGGCCGCGGCCCAGGCCGTGGATCTCCGCGGCGATCCGTCCCGGACCGGCCGTGGTTCGGGCCGCGCTCGGGCCGCGGTTCGCGACGTGGCCCGCTTCCAGGACAAAGACCGCCCCATGGAGGACGAGGTGGCGGCGGTTGCCTCCCAAATCAAGGCCGGGCAATTCTGAGGCGGCGGGGCAGTTGCCGGCCGCTTCCCAATCATCGTGAGCGGTGGAGGCGTTCCACCACGGGTTGCCGGCAGCCGATGTTCCGCTGGCGGAGTCCGCCGCCATGTTCACCACGTTTGGGCGGGCGGCAGGTTTTTACGTTCTTAATCCAGGTTTGTCGCGGTTTTAACGAAGATCCTCACGAAACGGCGCGGCGCCCGTCCAACCACGCTATGAAGCCAATCGTTTCGGGGCTCTCTCTCTGTGCGCTGGCCGTGATCGGAGCCGTCTCGGCGCCGGCACAGGCTCAACGGCAGCTTCCCACTCCCGCCCAGGCGGTGCGGAATAACTTCTCCTATCTCAGCGCCAAGATTCTGGAAATGGCCAAGGATTTTCCGGCAGAGAAATACGACTTTGCGCCCACCAAAGAAGTGCGGACGTTCGGAGCGGTGATCGTGCACGTCCTGTCCGGCAACGACTTCGGCGCCCGCGCGGGGCGCGGCGAAGACGTGAAGTGGGAGAACCTGGAGCAGGACGTCAAATCATACAAGTCGAAGGCGGAGATCGTGGCGGCGTTGAAGAAATCGATCGACGATGCCACCGCCACCCTGAAAGCCACCCCGGACGATCATTTCAAAGAAACGCTCGCCCCCTGGATGTCGATCATCGAGCATGCCGGCGAGCACTACGGCCAGTTGGTGGTTTATTACCGGGTCAACGGGCTGGTGCCGCCGGAATCGCGGCCGAAGAGCAAATAGAAGCTACGAAACCAACGCCTGGGCCACGCGCGAGGCCAACTGGTCGAAGGTGATGATCTCGTAGACCGAAGGGTCGGACATGATGCGCGCTACCAGCGCGGCGTGCATGGCGTGACCCGCCCGCTCCGCGATCACGTGGCCCAGCAGCGGACGCCCCAGCAGCGCCAAATCGCCGATCAGGTCCAACGCCTTGTGACGGCAGCATTCGTCGGCTGCCCGCAGACCCTCCGGGTTCATGACACCGCCCGACGTGAAACACACCGCGTTGTCGAGCGACGCTCCGCGAATGAGGCCCATGTTGCGCATCTGGTCCAGGTCTTTCTCCCATCCGAACGTGCGCGCGAAGGCGATTTCGGCGGCGTAGCGCTCCGGGGTGACCTCCAGCTCGATCGACTGCTTGCCTACCGGATCGGGATAGTCCGTGTCGCACGTCAATCGAAACCCTTCGGCGGGCAGGATGCTGATACGCTTGCCGTTGTCCTCCACCGAAATCGGGCGGCGGATTCGCAGGTAGCGGCGCTTGCGGCGATACTGGCGAATGCCCGCCTGCTCGATCAGCCGCACGAACGGTTTTCCGCTGCCATCGAGGATCGGCACTTCGAGGTTGTCGATTTCGATGTAGGCGTTGTCGATGCCCATGGAGTAGAGCACGCTGAGGAGGTGCTCGGTAGTGGAGATCAGAACTCCCAGCCGCATGAGACTGGTGGCGTAGCTGACGCGGGCCACGTGGCGCCAACTGGCGGGAATGGGAAAATTCTCCAGGTCGGAACGGAGAAAAACGATGCCGGTCGAGGCCGGCGCCGGCAGCATTCGAATGTGCACCGGCACGGCGCTGTGCAGCCCGATCCCTGAAACTTCCACCGGGCGCAGGAGCGTGGTTTCAAATCGCAAGAGTCTTCTCCGGTCGCATTGGGTCTATTACATCAACTTGCACGAAAAACTGCAAGTCTTTCGGCTTCAATGGTTTATCAGTTCACATGTGTGGCTAAAAAGCCACACATGCCCGGCAGTTTGTGGCCGAAAAGCGGCATCGGCTGGCCATCGCGCTCGATGTAAATCTGCTTACCGGCGCCAGCCTGCGCACTGCGCAGAAGTTCCCATGGAAGCCATGGTGACCTGGCGCTCCTGCGAGAAAACAGACCAGCCTCCCAAAATAACCCTTGACTACCTTAACAGCGTAAAGTATTCTAACATTGTTTAGTATGGGACTGACGGAACGCCGCCGGCGGGAGAAGATCGCTCTGCGGCAGGAAATCCTCGATGCGGCGCGCGAGTTATTCGCCAAGGAAGGTTACGAGAGCGTGTCGATGCGCAGAATCGCCGAAAAGATCGAATACTCGCCCACCACCATCTACCTGTACTTCCAGGACAAACAGGAACTCATCGAGGAGATCTGCAACCAGACCTTTGCGCTGCTATCCAAGAAGCTGGCCAAGGTAACCTCGGGAGATGGGGAGCCGCTCGACCGGCTCAGGGCCGGTCTCCGCGCTTACGTCGAGTTCGGGCTGAAGAACCCGGAACAGTACCGCGTCACGCTCATGACTCCCTACGAATCGTGCGAGCACCAGCGCGAGATCACCGACACCGAAGGGTGGAAGACCTTTCAATACCTCGTAAAAGGTGTCGGGGAGTGCGTCGAAGCCGGATTGTTCCGCGAGACCGATGTGATGGCCATCAGCCAGTCGCTTTGGGTGGTGATTCACGGCCTGACCAGCGCCCAGATCACCCATGCCGAGTGTTTTCCGTGGGTGGAGTCGTTGATTCCTCTCACTATCGACAACGCCGTTCGAGGGTGGCTGAAGTGAAACTTTTTTATCCCTTTTGATTAACGCTGTTATGTTTGTTACCGATGTTTGGAAGGATAGCTAAGACAAATGGCGTCTCTTGCGGTTCGCAACCTGTTTCACGATCGCGTCCGGCTGGCGGTGACGCTGACGGGCATTATCTTCTCGGTAGTGCTGGTGGCCGTGCAGACCGGCCTTTTCATTGGTTTCACAACCACGACTTCCAGCCTGATCGACCATGCCGGCGCGGACTTGTGGATCATGTCCAGGGGCGTGAAGTACATCGAGGTCGGCGTGCCGTTCTCGGAGAAACAGAGGTATCACGCCCTGGCCGTGCCGGGCGTGGCGGATGCGCGCCAGTTCATCGTGCGCTTCAGCCAGTGGAAGCGTCCCGACGGCGCCAACGAGAGCTGCGAAATCGTGGGCTTCGACGATGACAGCCCACTAGGCTCCCCCTGGCACGTAGTGGAAGGCGACGTACGCGATCTGCGGCTTCCGGACACAGTGATGATCGATCGCTTCTACGCGCTCAAACTGGGCATCGAGCGCGTCGGCCAGACGGTGGAAATCCGCAACATCCGGGCGCGCGTGGTGGGCTTCACGAAAGGCATCCGCACGTTTACGACGTCGCCCCTGATCTTCACCTCGTTGAAGAACGCGCAGCACTACGCCGGCCTGGCCGGCAACCAGCAGGTGTACCTGCTGGTGAAAGTCGCGCCCGGCGCCGACGCGGAAATCGTGCGCCGCGATCTCCAGACGCGATTGCGCGATGTGGACGTGTTCACCACCGCCGAGTTTAGCGCCCGCACCACGCGCTACTGGATGTTCGGCACCGGCGCGGGGGTCACAGTGATCATCGCCGCGGTGCTGGGCCTGCTGGTGGGAGTGGTGGTGGTGGCGCAGACCATCTACGCCGCCACCATCGACCACATCCGCGAGTTCGGCACGCTGAAGGCGATGGGCGCGGCCAACGGATACATCTACCGCATCATTCTCAAGCAGGCCGCCATCAGCGCGGTGATCGGATACAGCGTGGGCATCGTGGTGGCCAGCGCGGTGGCGTATTCCAGCCGCGATGGCGGCGCCAATATCGTCCTGCCGTACGCCGTCCGTGCCGGCCTGTTCGCGCTCACCCTGTTCATGTGCATCAGCGCCGCCCTGGTGTCGATCAACAAGGCCACCAGAATCGACCCGGCGCTGGTTTTCAAAGGTTGAGGAGGAAAGCTATGACACCAACGATCGAAGTCCGGGAGTTGACCAAGACTTATGCGGAAGGCGCCGCGGCGGCGCGCGCTCTCGACTGCGTGGATCTGGATGTCTACCCCGGCGAGGTCACCCTGCTGATGGGACCGTCCGGCAGCGGCAAGACCACCCTGGTTTCGATCATGGGCTGCATCCTCCGCGCCACCAGCGGCAGCGTAAAGATCGCCGGGCGCGACGTCACGCGGCTGAGCGAGCGGCAACTGCCGGCCATCCGGCTCCACCACATCGGTTTCGTGTTTCAGGGCTTCAACCTGTTTCCCACGCTGACCGCCGCGGAAAACGTGGAGATCGCGCTCGACCTGAAGAAGATCCGCGGCGCGGAGGCACACCGGCGCTCGCGAGCCCTGCTGGACCGCGTCGGCCTGAGCGAAAAATACCATGCCTTCCCGGCCGACCTGAGCGGAGGCCAGAAGCAGCGCGTCGCCATCGCCCGGGCACTGGCGGGAGAACCCGAAATCATTCTTGCCGATGAACCGACGGCGGCCCTGGACAAGGCCAGCGGCCGCATCGTCATGGAGATGCTTCGAGGCCTGGCCACCGGTCATGGCCGAGCGGTGGTCATAGTGACACACGATAACCGCACGCTGGAGTACGCCGACCGCATCGTCCGCATCGAGGACGGGCGGGTAGGCGACGTCCTGACGCGCAGCGAGATTCACGCATTCGCGGGAGGAGATTAATGCAAAAGCGACTGATCTATACGGGAATCCTGTTCACGGCTGGTGCGGCGGGGGTCGCGGCCATGATTCACGCACGCTCCGCCGCCCAGTCGGCGGCAGAGGCAGCGGCCACGCCGGTGCGCGGCGAGCGATCGGTGATCAGCGCCGCGGGGCGGGTGGAGCCGGTCTCGGAAGAAGTGAAGATCGGCTCGCAGGTTGCGGGCGTGCTGCGCGAGGTGGTGGAAGAGGCGCGCCATCTTCGCAAGGGGCAGGTGATCGCCACGCTCGAAAATGCGGATTACGCCGCGCGGGCCGCGGCCGGCCGCGCCACCGTGGCGGTGCGACAGGCGGAACTCGATCGAATCGTCAACGGCGCCCGCGAGCAGGAACGGCGCGAAGCGGCCGCGGCGGTCGAAGAAGCCCGCGCCGTGGTTGCCAATACGCGCGATGAAATGCACCGCCGCCGGTCGCTGTTCGAATCCGGCGACATTTCGCGGTCCGACTGGGAACGCACCGGGCGCGAATACCAGGTGGCCGAAGCGCGCCTCCGCCAGGCTTCCGAACACCACGCCTTTCTGGACGCGCCCGCCCGCACCGATGAGCGTGCCCGCGCGGAAGCGGCGCTGGCGCTGGCCCGCGCGCAACTGGCCGAAGCCGAAGCGCTGCTCGAGAAGACCATCGTGCGCGCGCCGTTCGATGGCACCGTGTTGAAGCGCTACCGCAACGCCGGCGAGACGGTTTCCGACAAGGGCGATACTCCCATCGTCAGCTTCGGCGACGATTCGCGCCTGCGCGTCCGCGTGGACGTGGACGAGACGGACGTGGGTCGCCTTCGCCGCGGCGACCGCGCCTGGTTCACCGCCGAAGCCTTCGGTGCCGAGAAATTCCGGGGCAAAGTGGTCCGCGTGGGGCGCGAGTTGGGCAAGAAGAACGTGCAGACCGATGAGCCCTCCGAAAAGCTGGATACCAAGGTGCTCGAGACCCTCGTCGAACTCGACGGCCATCCGCCCCTGCCGCCCGGATTGCGGGTGGATTCGTTCATTCAGGTGGCAGGAGGAAAGTAAGCATGAGGCACATCGTCCTTTTCTCGTTGTTGGCAGCCGCTGCGTTCGGCGCCGATCATGCCATCATCCCGCCGCCTCGGGTGGGGGTCGGCCTCACCCAGCGGAAGCTCACGCTCGACCAGGCGGTGGAACTCGCGATCCGCGCCAACCTGGAGGTGGCCATCGAGAAAACCAATGTCGATACCGCCGCCCAGGCCATACAGGGCGCCCGCGGCAGCTTCGACCCCACCTTCCGGTGGAACCCTTCCTACGGCAATACCAACACTCCGGCGGCCTCGCTGCTTCAGGGCTGGAACGGCGTGCTGACGCAGCACACGGCGGGGCAGACCTTCACCTGGCACCAGCAGACGCCCTGGAACGGCTTCACGTTCGATGCCGAGTTCAGCCAGAACCGCGTCACCTCGGCCAACCCGTTCGTTTCGCTGACACCCTTCTACACCTCGCAGCTCGCGTTTACGTTTAGTCAGCCGCTGCTGCGCGGGCGCGGCAGCGATGCCGAACGCGCGTCGCTGAAGATTCGCGCGCGGCAGCGCGACGGCGCGGCAGCGGAACTGGAGATTCGCGCCATCGATGTGGCCGCTCGCGTGGAGCAGGCCTATTGGGACCTGGTGGCCGCGCGCCGGCAGGCGGAGGTCGCCGCCGAAGCCGCCAATCTGGCCCAGGTACAGCTCGAGCGCGACCGGCGCATGATCGCCGCCGGCTCGCTTCCGCCGGTGGAGCTATCCGCCGCGGAAGCCGAACGCGAAAGCCGCCTGGACGATCTTTACCGGGCCACCGGCGCCATCACCGAAGTGGAAAACAACCTGAAAACGCTGCTGGCGCGCAATCGCCACGACGAACTCTGGCAGGACGAGATCCTCCCTGCCGACTCCGCCGTCCCCAGCCCTCCGCAAGGGATTGAGACCGGCCGCGCCGTGGCCGACGCCATCCGCCGCCGCCCCGAACTGAAGGTAGTGGATGCCGGCCGTGCCGCCAACTGCATCCAGCAGCGGCAGGACGCCGATCTCCTCAAACCGCGCCTGAACCTGGTGGCCGGCTACTCGCTGGCCGGGCTTGCCGGCTCGATCCGGCAGGACGGTCCGCTATCGCAATTCGCGCCGGGCGCCGCGCTGCCCGCCTCGCTCGCCGGAGGACTCGGCTCGTCGCTCACCAGCCTGTTCGGCGGCAACTACCAATCCGTACAGGCCGGCATTGCGTTCGAGTTCACCGTGCACGAGCGCGCCGCGCGGGCGAATCTCACGGCGGACGCCATCGCCGCCAAACGTTTCGACCTGATGCGTTCCCGCGTCGAGCAGACCATTGAAGCCCAGGTGCGCAACGCACTCCAGGCGCTCGAAACGGCCCGGCAGCGGGTGCGGGCGGCGGCGGCCGGGGCAACCGCGGCCAAAGACAAGCTGGAGAGTGAATCGCGGCTGTTCACCCACGGCGAATCCACCAACTTCCTCGTGCTCACCCGGCAGAACGAATACTCCGCGGCACGACGCCGCCAGGTGGACGCGGATGCCGCGTTCAACAAAGCCGTGGCGCAGTACCAGGCCGCGATGGGCGCCACGCTGGCTTCGCGCGGCATCTCCGTAGAGTAACCACGCTGGCCTGCGGCGGCCTCTCACGGCGCCGGGGCCAGCTCCGCCAGAATCCGGGACGCCACCTCTTTGCCGCGCTCCCCGACCTCGCCCACCGGTCCCACGCACGAAGGGCAGCCCACTTCGCAACCGCACGCGGCGAGCAGTTCGGCCGTTTGGCGCAACAGCCGCGGAGCCAGCCGGAACAGGGGACCGCTCTGGCCCACGCCGCCGGGATAGAAATCGTAGAGGTAGAGGTTCGGCTCGAACTGTTCCAGCCCGCCCGCAATCTCTTCGCTCAGGGCCACACCCAGGTCGCGGGGATCGCACATCAGCAGCAGCGCGGCCACGGTCCGCAAGGCGTTCCCCAGACCGTGGATGCCGCTCTCCCTCTCGGTCGGCGTGTAGTCGCCCAGACGCGCGAGAAAGGCCGCGGGGAAGTGCAGCCAGAACGCCGTCGTATGCATTTCCTGTTCCGGCATGGAGAGCTTCCCCGCGCCGACATTCTCCATGGTGTAGAACTTGATCTTTTTGAACCCTACGATCTGCCGGTTCACGCGTACATCGCCGTGCACCCGCCGCGCTCCCGCCAGGTCCGCGCTTTCGAACTCCTCCAGCACCTTCACCTGGGTGTAGTCGATCGCATCCGTGTAGTAATCGCAGTCTACGCGCGTGACGTACGCTTTGCGCTGGTCGTAGTCGAAGCGGTCCACGTGGTACATGCGCGCTTCGTGCAGGTAAATGGCTTTCTCGTGCAGGGTGGTCAATGCCGCGGTAAATGCCACGTCGGCGATGACCTTGGTTTCATCCGTGGTGTCCACGACAACGAAGTTATCGCTGCTGACAGAACGCAGGCTGGTGGCGTCGGCGGGATAGGTGTCGGAGGTCCAGTGCCATCCGCCGGCGGAATGGTGCAGGAAGCCCGCTTCTTCCAGGAAGCGGCAGATCTCCCCCAGGTCATGCCGGCCAAACTTCTCGCCGTCCCGTAGGGGCAACTCGAAGGCCGCGCATTTCAGGTGCGCCAGCAGGATCTCGAGGTTATCGGGGTTGATGAACGCGTGTTCCGGCGAGCGCCCGAAAAAATAGTCGGGATGTTCCACGATGTACTGGTCGAGGGGCGCGCTGGAAGCTACCATGACCGCCGCCGACGTTCCCTGGCGCCGTCCGGCACGCCCCGCCCGCTGCCAACTGGACGCGATCGTCCCCGGATATCCGGCCATCACCACGGCATCCAGCGACCCGATGTCCACTCCCAGTTCGAGCGCGTTGGTAGCCACGACCGCGCGGATCTTGCCGTCACGCAGATGGCGCTCGATCTCCCGCCGCTCGCGGGGCAGGTATCCTCCGCGATAGCCACGGACCGTCTCGGTGGGCACCGCGCCGCGGTCGCAGGCGTCTTTCAGATAGGTCACGAGCACTTCGGTGGCCAGCCGGTTGTTGGCGAACACCAGGGTTTGCAGGTCGCGCTCGATGAACTCCAGGGCGACCCGCCGCGATTCGTTGATGTAGCTCCGCCGTATGCCGAGCTGCCGGTTGACCACCGGCGGATTGTAAAAGATGAAGTACTTCTCTCCGCGCGGCGCGCCGTTCCGCTCCACCAGTTCGAAGGGCCGTTCGGCCAGCGCTTCCGCCAGTTCGCGCGGGTTGGCGATGGTCGCCGAGCAACAGATGAACTGCGGCGCGGATCCATAGAATTCGCAGATACGCCGGAGCCGGCGCAGGAGGTTGGCCAGGTGGCTGCCGTACACGCCGCGGTAGTAATGCAATTCGTCGATCACCACGTAGCGCAGGCTTTCGAAATAGCGCGACCACCGCGTGTGGTGCGGCAGAATCCCACTGTGCAGCATATCGGGATTGGTGAGCACCACGTTGGCCCGCTGGCGGATGGCCTTGCGCGCATCCTGGGGGGTGTCGCCATCGTAGGTGAACGCCTTGATCTCCGCACCCATCTGCTCTACCAGCGCCTGGAACTCCTGCAACTGGTCCTCGGCCAGCGCCTTGGTCGGAAACAGGTACATGGCGCGCGCACCGGCATCGCGCAAAACCAGGTTGAGCACTGGCAGGTTGTAACAGAGCGTCTTGCCGCTGGCGGTCGGCGTGACGATGACCACGCTCTTGCCGGAGTGGATGTGCCCGAATGCCTCTCCCTGGTGGGTGTACAGCCGGTCGATGCCCCGCCGCTCCAGCGCGGATCGCAGCCGGGATTCGATTTCCTCCGGCATGGCGACGTAGCTTCCCTCGGCGGCCGGCTGATGCTGAATTGCCCGGACGGGCGAGTTGGGATCGCGGTGAACCGCTTGATATCGCGATACCACCGCTTCGAGCGACGGCTTCGAGGCCAGCGCCAGTTCCTGAGAGAATTCTGGGAATCCGAGGGTGTCGTCCATGTCCGCGCGCCTTCGCTTTTTCTTTGCTTACATTACACCGGGAAGGTCCCCCGACACAAGGCGCGCGGATCAGGCGAGGGGAGGAGCGCAGATACGAAAGAGAGCGTTACAGGGAACTGGCGAGTGCGCGGGCCGGTTCCCGGACAAACTCGTAGCGTTCGAGCGTGGCGGCGATTTCATACGTCCGGCCGTCTCCATTGGTGGCCGAGTCGGAACGCGTCCTGCGAACCACTTTCCCGATGCACCGAAGCTGCACGGGCTGTATCGCCTCGTGGTTCAGGGTGATGATGTACTCGATGGCGCCACCCAGGTCGGGTTCTCTCGCCGCGATGAAGAGCACACCAGCGGAGCTGATATTCTTGGTTCGACCGGCGAGCGTCATCCGCAGACTACCCGTGCGGGTAATCGACAGTGGCAGTTCCAGCTGGAATCGCCGCGTTCTGCGTTGTTCCATGGATCGATTAATGCTAAGTCGTAATTGCACGTAAGGTCAATAGGCCGGTGGGTCAAACCGAAGTAGGTCTCGTACTAGGTGGAAGTTCATTCGCAATTCGCACGTACTAGTCTGAGGCGTGGCAGAAGGTACCAGGAAAACACCACGGAAGGCGGACAGGGCAGGAGGCGCCCGCCGGCGGGCGCGGAAACCGGCCGGCGGGCACCGGTGCTTGCTATTTGGCAAAGACGAAAACAATCAGCAGAGTGTAAAGCGCGAGCGACTCGATGAATGCCAGACCGATCAGCATGGCGAGCTGAATCGCCTTCGCCGCGCCGGGGTTCCGCGCCATGCCCTCCACCGCGCTGGCAATGGCTTTGCCCTGTGCCAGGCCGCACAGGCTGGAAGCAATCGCCATACCGAAAGCGGCGCTTACGGGTGTGGGCCAGTTACTGCCGCTGGTATTGCCGGCAGGCGTCTGCGCGCACAGTAGGGTGCCGGCGAGCATCAGCATCACCGCCAGCAACAGAAACTTCTTCGTCATTTCGTTCTCCTTGATAAATCGCCCCAGGAGGTGGTTCCCGGACACCGTACAGCCGGGCTCACACTGCAAGGCGGCATAAAGCCGGTATTAATGCTCGTGCGCGACCGCGCTCCCCACATACACCATGGTGAGCAGCATGAAAATATAGGCCTGAATCAGGCCCACAAAAATGTGCAGGCCCATAAAAATCACCGGCACCAGGAAATAGGTCATGCGCAGGAAGACCATGGTGACCTGCTCTCCGGCGAACATATTGGCATACAGACGCACGGTAAGCGAAAGCGGACGCGCCAGGTGGCTGACCACTTCGATCGGAAACATCAGCGGCGCCAGAAACGCCATCGGTCCCAGGAACTGCTTGACGTAGCCGAGGCCGTTCGCCTGAATCCCCATCAGGTGGTAATAGAAAAATGTAGCCAGGGCGCAGCCGCACGTGACGGATGCGTTCATTGTGGGCGATTCAAACGAAGGAATGACCCCGATCAGGTTGGCCGTCAGAATGAAAAGGAAAATCGTCCCGAAAAACGAGATATACCGCTGCGCCGAGTGCCCCACCTGATCTTCTCCCTGGGTCTTCACGAAATCGTAGACCATCTCGAAGATGTGCTGCATCTTCCCGGGGCGATCCACGGACAGCCGGGGCCGCAGCATCGCAAACACCACCATCAGCAGCACCACCACGATAATCTGCATGACAATGAAGTTGTCCCACGGCCGCTCCGCGTGCCGGCCCACCAATCCCAGGAACCAGTTCCCGAGCCCGGGAAGGAAGTCGTTAAAGAGCCGGGTGATCCACAATTCACTTTCGTGCATACACAATCTCGAATATGGCTTCCGCGAAAACCGCCAGCGTCAGTACGAACACCCCCGCGATGACGGCCAGCGGGCTGATGGAAGAAAATCGTACTATAGCATACGCGCCCGCCCCCAACAGCATGTAGCGCAGGGCGATCCACACACCGCGCCCGCGCGGGTGCTTTACTCCTCCCAACGCCTCCACCAGCCCGCGCAGCGCGCGGTAGTTCAACCATGAAACCAGCGACCCCAAAAAGAATCCCGCGCCCCAACTCCACCCGCGCCAGGCAAACGCCGCCGCCGTTCCCGTGGCCGCGATCATGGCCATGTTGCGCCCGATGCGCCAGGCGGCGCGGTCGTAATCGAGTTCGTCAGGCAGAACCGTCATCGCGCGAGTCCCGCATGATCTGGCGGATCAGCCCGACAAACCCGGCCACGCTGCCCAGGATCAAAAACACAATGCGCAGCCACGTCGTGCCGAACGCTTTGTCCAGGTAGTATCCGATTACGTAGCCGACCACGGTCGAAGCCGGCAGCATCAACGCCAGCGAGCTGTACTCCGCCGCCCGCGCCAGCCCCGACTTATTGTCTCCGGCCACACCTGTAGTTTAACCGGGCGCGCGCTCGGCCGCCTCGCGCACCAGCAGGCCCATCTTGGGATGCGACGGCTCCAGCCGCGGCTTCAGGCCGAATTCCTCGAGCGCCTCCGTGGTCGTCGGCCCGATGGAGCCGATCCAGGCGCGGCGCAGCCCTTCGAGCGCAGGCTCCGCAATCCCCAGGCCCTCGGCCACGCGCATGAGGTGGGCGATCTGCACGGCTGTGGTGAACAGAGCCGCATCGAAACCGCCTGAGGCCAGCCGTTGCGCGGCTTCGCGGAGGGGACCGCAATCCTCCGGCAGCGCATATTGATAGACGCGGACCGCGGTGACCTCGGCCCCCCGCGCGCGCAGGCCGGCCAGCAGTTCCGGGTTCGACCGCCCATACTCTTGCACCGCAATGCGCTGCTCCGGCCGTCCTTCGGTGACCTGCAGCAGTTCCCGCCAGGTGTTGGGCTCGGGAGCCACCAGCGCCGCTACCAGCCCCATCTCGCGCAACGCCGACACCGGCTTCGGCCCGCGCGCCACCACCGTGGTGCGGCCGAGTGCTCGGGCGAAGTCGCTCGCGCCATAGCGTGTGGCCAGCAGACGGTTCAACTGCCGCGTGCCCACGCCCGTCAGCAGCATCGTCATGTCGAATTGGCCGGCCAAGAATCGCTCCGCGAATCGAAACGTCTCCGCGTTTTCCTCGACCGGCGCTTCCCGCAACGACGGCGCCACGAACGGCTCGCCGCCCTGCTTGCGAATCAGTTCGGCAATTTCGGTGGAGCGCCGGCTCTCCAGCGCGAGCACCTTCAGCCCCTCGAAAGACATCCTGCTGGCATTATAGCCGGGAGCCGCGAACCGGCCGACCGCTCCGTTACCTGTGCAGCGGCGTCACCGTGAAGCTCTTGATTTCGACGTAGCTATGATCGCCCTGCACGATGAACGGCCCCGGCTCGGCTTCATCGGAGTTGTTGGCGATGGCGGTGAGGCCTTCCACCGGGACCTTGTCGAGCACTTTGGTGCCGTTCTCGACGACCGTCAATTGGCGGCCTACCAGGCGGATGTCGTAGCTCTGCCACTCGCCGGGCGGTTTGCTGGCGTTGACGGTGGGCGCGAAGCGGCTGTAGAGCGCTGCCGAGCCGTGGGAATTAGGCGGCCGTCCGTAGTCCTCGAGGATCTGGATTTCGTAGCGGCCGCGCAACCCGATGCCGCTATTGGAATGCTCCACAATCCGAAAATCGACGTGCAATTTGAAATTCCAGAATTTCTGTTCGGAGATGATATCGGTGGTGGGCGGCGCATTGCGCAGCACGCCGTCTTTCACCGTCCATTTCATCTCCACGCTGGGATTCAAGGCTTTCCAGCCCGACGCGTCCTTGCCATTGAAAAGCTGGATAGGCGTGCCTTCTTTCCAGGTGCCATCGTCTTTCTCGTCGATGACCGGGGCGCGGACGCCGGTGAACTTGAGGGGCGGGGCGCTCCCGCCCTCGATGGTGAGCGTGCCTGCGAGTTTGCCGCCCGCCAGGCGCGCCCGGTAAACGTTGGTGCGGCGAGGCTGCTCACCGTTGCGGCTTGCGGGCTGCACGATGGTGAACTTCAACTCGCCGTTTTCGACGGCGATGGTGTCAATCTTGTTCATGTCGCCCGCATAGGCGCTGACGAACTTGCCGTTCGCGTTCGGCGTGCCGATGCCGTTCAACTCCACCCACCACGCCCGCGGCCGCGGCTGGGTCAAAGCGGTGAGATCCCACCGCCCGTTGAAGTCGGCGTCCGCAGCGAAGGCGGGGCACACTGCCAACAGGAGGATTCCGAGTACTGTACGCATAGGCTTCGGCCATCCAATCTATCACGATGAGACGCCGGGCGCCGCCGCTACCATGACCTGCTGAAGCCGGAAACGCAGCGCCGTTTACAGCACTTCATCCGACCATTCTTCGAGCACCTGCTTCGCCTTGGTCATGAACTGGTCGGCGAGCGCGCCATCGATCAGGCGGTGGTCGAAGCTCAGCGAAAGGTGACAGATCGAGCGGATGGCGATGGCGTCCTCCACCACCACCGGTGTTTTGTCGACGGTGCCCACGCCCATGATGGCCACCTGCGGCTGATTGATGACGGGCGTCCCCATGAGGCTTCCGAAGCTGCCGAAATTGGTGATCGAGAAGGTGCCGCCCTGCACGTCTTCCGGCTTCAACTGGCGCGAGCGGGCGCGCGCCGCCAGGTCCACGATGGCGCGTTGCAAACCCAGCACGTTCCGTTCGTCGGCGCCGCGAATGACTGGCACGATGAGCCCGTTTTCGAGCGCCACCGCAATGCCGATATTGATCTCGTTGTGGTAGATGATATTCGTGCCGTCGAGCGAGGCGTTGACCAGCGGAAAGTGGCGCAGCGCCACCACGGCCGCCCTGGCAATGAACGGCAGGTAAGTGAGCGAGAACCCGTAGTTGGCCTGGAACGCCGTCTTGTTGCGCTCGCGCACCCGCGCCACCTTCGTCATATCGACGCGGTGCACGGTGGTGACGTGCGGCGAGGTGCGCTTGGACATCACCATGTGCTCGGCGATGCGCTGCCGCATCTGGCTCAGCGGCTCGATGCGCGTCTTGGGTGCGCCCGGCTGCGGGGGCAGGGGTTCGATCGCGGGCGGCGGGGCAGCGGGCGCGGGCACGGCTGCGGCGGGGGGTTGCGGGGGCGCTGGGGGAGGAGCGGCGGGACGCGCGGCGGCCGGCTGCGGCGCCTGAGCCAGGTAGGCCTCGACATCCTGTTTGGTGATCCTCCCGCCCGCACCCGTTCCCTTCACCCGCGAAAGGTCGAGATTGTGCTCCCGCGCCATCTTGCGAACCAGCGGCGAAAGCGGCCCCGTTGGCTCTCCTGCCGCGGCCACGGGCGCGGCGTCCTCCACCTGCTGGGGAGCGGGCGTGGGCTCAATGGTCTCCTGCGCGGATCCTTCCGGCTCCGGCGTTTCTTCCTTCGAGGGCGGCGCCGCGGCGGGTTTGGGACTCGCGCTTCCGCCTTCCTCGATGCGCGCCACCACTGTATTGATGCCGACGGTGTTTCCCTCTTCCACCATCACCTCGGCCAGCGTGCCCGCGGCCGGCGAAGGAATCTCCGTATCCACTTTATCGGTGGAAATCTCGAATAGCGGCTCGTCGCGCTCCACGCGCTCGCCCGGCTTCTTCAACCACTTGGTCAACGTGCCTTCCACGATGCTTTCGCCCATCTGGGGCATCACTACGTCGGTCATGTCAGTTGCCTCTCCTCCACCAGCATTTCGCATTCGAACACCCGGCCGAAATGGGCGGCCAGGCGCCCGGACACTTCCGCCACGGTCGCCGGTGCGCCCAACGCGGCCATCGAAGTGACCGGCCGGGTCAGGCCGCACGGCACGATGTAGTGGAAATAATTCAGATCCGTCGAAACATTCAGGGCGAACCCGTGCGACGTCACCCAACGGCTGATGTGGACTCCGATGGCCGCCACTTTGCGCCCGTCCACCCAGACGCCGGTCAGCTTCTGTATCCGCTCCGCTGAAATACCGAAGTCCGCCAGGGTATCGATGATCACCTGCTCCACGGCGCGCACGTACGCTCCCACGTCGCGCTTCCACTCGCGCAGGTCCAGGATGGGATAGCCGACCAGTTGGCCCGGACCGTGATACGTGATATCGCCGCCGCGATCGGTCGGATAGAACGCAATGCCCGCGCGTTCGAGGATCAGCGGATCGGCCAGGAGGTGCTCCCGGCGACCGTTGCGACCCAGCGTGATCACATGAGGGTGCTCCAACAACAGCAGGTGGTCCGGCGCCAGCCCTTGCTTGCGCGCTTCCACAAGCTGTTGCTGCAATTCGAGCGCGCGGCCGTAGTCGAGGCGGCCGAGTTCTCTCAGACAGCACTTACGCATTGATCGAAAGACCGTATACGGCGTTGAACGCCTCGCCCATGGCCTCGTACAGCGTAGGATGCGCGTGGATCGTCTGCATCATCACCTCGACGGTGGCCTCCGCCTCCATGGCCGCCACCGCTTCGCCGACCAGTTCGAAGGCCTCCGGTCCGATGATGTGAACGCCCAGGATTTCGCCGTACTTTTCATCAGCCACCACCTTGATGAAGCCCTCGTGGTGACCGAGGATGGTGGCGCGGCTGTCGCCGGCAAACGGGAACCGCCCCACCCGCACCTGGTAGCCGGCGGCGCGCGCCTGCGCCTCGGTGAGCCCCACGCTGCCGATGCCCGGCTCGGTATAGGTGCAGCCCGGAATGCGGCGCTTGTTGATCGGCACCGCCGGCTTGCCGGCGATGTGGGCCACCGCGATCATGCCTCCGCGGGTGGCCACGTGCGCCAGTTGCGGCGTGCCGGCTACCACGTCGCCGATGGCGTACACGCCGGGCTCGGCCGTTCGCTGGGATTCGTCCACCATGATGAAGCCGCGGTCGAGCGCCACTTTCGTATTTTCCAGCCCGATGTTTTCGCTGTTGGGTTTGCGGCCCACCGCCACCAGCAGTTTATCGGCTTCGAGGGTCTCCTGCTTGCCGTCCTTCGTGGTGAGGGTGACCTTCACGCCCTGCCCCGTCTTCTGGATGTTCTCGGCGCGCGCGCCGGTCTCGACGCGGATCTTCTGCTTGCGGAAATTGCGCTCCAGTTCCTTGGAGATGTCTTCGTCCTCCACCGGCACGATGCGCGGCAGCATTTCGATGAGCGTCACATCCGTTCCGAACCGCTTGAAAATCGACGCAAACTCCACGCCCACCGCGCCAGCCCCGATGATGATGAGACTTTTCGGCACCGCGTTCAGGTCAAGGATCTCGATATTCGTCAGGATGAACTCGGCGTCCGGCTGAAGCCCCGGAAGCATGCGCGCTTCCGAGCCGGTCGCCAAAATCACGTTCCTGGTTTCGAGGGTCTGCGTGCCGGCCTCCGACTTCACCTCCACCACGCCGCCGCCCTTCAGCGTGGCGGATCCCGAAATCCGCTCCACCTTGGCGCGTTTCAACAGCATCTCCACACCTTTGGAGTGCTTGGTCACGATGCCGTCCTTGCGGGCCTTCACCTTGGGATATTCCAGGCGCGGATTCTCGCAGTGAATGCCCTCCTGTTCGGAATGTACGAACCGCTCCCAAACGTCGGCCGTCTGGAGCAGCGATTTGGTGGGAATGCATCCCACCAGGAGACAGGTTCCGCCCAGCCTGGGCTGCCGCTCGACCAGAGCCGTCTTCAGCCCGAACTGTCCGGCGCGAATCGCAGCGGAGTAGCCGCCGGGACCACTCCCTATAACCACAAGATCGTAAGGCACTTTTTTCATTCTAGCGTGGGGTAGGCGCAACCTCAGGCACGATTCCAGCCGTCAAATAGGCAAGAACATGAAACGGCTGCTGATTGCACTGATGCTGGCGAGTGTCGCGGGATTCGCCCAGCCCCGTTCCGCACCGAAGAAGAAGGCGCCCGCCGCCACCGCCGCACGCTGGCCCATCGAGAGCCTCCAGGTGGAAGGCAACCGCAGCTATACCCGCGAACAGATCCTGGCGGCGGCCGGGCTGAAAATCGGCCAGGTGGCCGGCCGGCAGGACTTCGAAGCGGCCCGCGACCGTCTGGTGGCCAGCGGCGCCTTTGAAAGCGTGGGCTACAAGTTCGCTCCCGGCCCGAACGGCGGCTATACCGCGGTGTTCCAGGTGGCGGAGGTGCAGCAGGTCTATCCGGCGACATTCGAAGACTTCCACGTGTCGCTCAAAGACCTCGAGGCCGCATTTCGCGCCAAAGAGCCGCTCTTCACGGCGGGCAGGCTCCCGGCCACTCAGCCGGTCCTGGACCGCTACTCGCGGTGGCTCGAGCAATATCTGGCGAAAAAGGGCCTTAACGAGAAGGTGTCCGCCCTGGTGACGCCCGCCGCCCCCGGAGAGTACGCTATCGAGTTTCGCCCCGCCCGCAATCTTCCTGCTGTCGCCCAGGTGACCTTCGAGGGCGATCACGTGGTCCCGGCCAATGTACTCCGTGAAGCCGTGGCCGGGGCCGCTATCGGCGCTCCGTACACCGAAGACACGTTCCGCCAGGTGCTTCGAGCCTCACTGCGCCCGGTATACGAGACGCGTGGCCGCCTGCGGGTTTCCTTCCCTAAGATCCGCACCGAGCCGGCCAAGGACGTCGCGGGACTCAACATCATCGTCACCGTGGATGAGGGCGAGAGCTACCAGCTGGGCAAAGTCGCCATCGATGGCCAGACTCCGATCGACGCCGCTGTTCTACTCAAAACCGGCGACTTCAAGACCGGCGACGTCGCCAATATGACGCGGGTGAGCGAAGGACTCGAGCGTATACACAAGGCCCTCCGCCATGACGGCTACCTGGACGCCAGGGTCAGTTCCGACCGCGCCATCGACGACGACAAGAAGACGGTGGACCTGACAGTCGGCATCGATGCCGGCACGCGCTACACCATGGGCAAGTTCCAGGTGACCGGGCTCGACCTGGAAGGGGAAGCCGAGATGCGCCGCATCTGGACGATGAAGACCGGCGCGCCCTTCAACCCCGACTACCCCGAACTGTTCCTGAAGCGGGTACGCGAGCAAGGCATGTTCGACGACCTGGGCGCCACCAAGAGCGACGTCCACGTTAACGAGAACACGCACACAGTCGATGTCCGGCTGATCTTCCAGGGCGCCAAGCCCGGTCCGGGCGGGCGCCGCCGCGGGGCGTAAACGCGGCGCTCTCAGCGCTCCAGTAACTGGTTCACCTGGCGCATCACTGCGAAGGCATCGGCCACGTACAAGACGTCTGCTTTGCCGCGCGCCCAGCCGCAGTTGGGGTCGAGATTGATGGCGCGGCGCTGGTGAATGAATCGCCAGCCCACCACGTGCGGCTCCTCGCCATGACAGCAGGTCGAAAGACCCTTGGGATGGCGTGGGGTCGAACCGGTCTGGCCCACCTGGTTTAGGTGCGTCATGAAGCGTAGCACGGCCTCCCCTTCGGTACCCTGATCCACTACCGACTTGCTCCCGCCCAGCGACGCCTTCGCCGCCCGCAGAAAGCCCAGGATCAGGCTCTCGGCCTCGGCGGCGTGAACGGCGCCGTCGGATTGCTTCTTGGTCCAGCCGGCACCCGCCACGAACAGGATGCGCGCATCCGGGCGAATCGTCTGCTGGTCGGCTACCGGCGCCTGGATGCCGGTAACGGTGGTGTGGGTGGCAGGCGTCGCCACCTCCACCAACTCCACGGCCGCCTCACCGGCCGGTCCGCTCCACGCCGGAAAGCAACCGCCATCCAGCAGGATCACCCAGGGCCGCTCCGTGCGCGCCAGCACCGCCTCCATGCGCTGCCGGTAGAACCAGCGGGTGAGCGCCGGCGCGCCGTTTTCCACCGCCAGTCCGGTGGCGTGGGTGTCCACGCGGCCGCCCACCCGGTAGGCCACTCCCGGCAGGACTCGCGCCCACCGCGAGGTGCCCGCTGCAATTACGATGTCGGCGCCCGAGCGCCGGCAGAGCGCCTCGGCCGCTGCCGCATCGGTCGCATAGCGGGGCTGAGTGTAAGGCTCGCCTGCCACCGCCAGCAACCGCGCTCCGCAGGTCGCCACCTGTTTCGCCGCGGCCTCGACCGCGCCGCCGACCAGTCCGACCGTGAATTCGCCGCCCAGTCCGAGTGCGGCCGAGAGCGCTTCGAGTGCCGCCTTCCCCAGCGTGCCGTCCGCTTCCGTGTGCCCTAAAAACAGTACCGAGGCCATGTTTATTCCTCCCGAATCCAGGCCACGATCTCGCGGGCGATCTCTTCGGCCGGCATATTCTTCACCACCCGCGTTTCCCTCTGCTGGCGCGGCAGGCTTACCGATCGGAACGACAGGCCCGGGCTCGAGACTGGGGTTGCCTTGGCCCGTTGCAGCGCCGGCATCACGGCCCGCATGTTCGTCATGCCCACCTGCGGATTGTTGCGCGGTTCGGGCAGATGGCCCGTGGCCCACGCCAGCACCGCCGGCGGCGCGCCGCACGCGGAGACCTGGTGACGCCCGCCTTCGATCCGCTCCAGCACCTGGAAGCTGCCGTCCTCGCGGATGGTAAGCTCATCCACACCGGCAAACTGCTCGGTAATGCCCAGCCGTTCGCCCACCATCTCGAGCGTGCTGCCGGCGCCGCGAGAGGCCGATTCCCATCCGCCGAATACCAGCAACCGGCTCCGGTCCAGCCCCGCAATACCCTCGATCGCCGCAGCCAGCGCCGCGGCCGTCTCGAAGGAGTCCGAAAATCCCGAGGCCGGTCCGTCCAGCGCCACCAGCTCGAAGGGCACCTTCTGCGCCACCGTCATCATCACCTGTTGGAGCTTGGCCTTCGGCCCGAGGCTTACCAGCCACACCTTGCTCCCGGACGCCGTCCGCGCCAGGTGAGCCGCTTCGTACAGCGCATGCGCCGCCCACGGGTCCAACACCGCCGGCAGCATCATTTCGTTCCTCAAGGATGGACCGCCGGGACCGGTCACCGGCTCCAGGGTCTGCAGCGGGTCGGGAACAATGCTGCCGCAGACCACGATCTGGAAAGGAGTGCTCATGGGAGAACTCCAGTATAATCGGGTGAGGAATTCTCTGTCAGAGCCCGCTTCCGCTGCGAGAAGCCCTGTCCGCTGCGGTTGGCCCTCAAAAAGGCCACGGCGAAGTCGCTTGCGGGCTACGTATGGTAGTGCTCCATGGTCCGGGGATTGTATCCCCAATGGAACTCCAGTTCGTAGGCCATCGACCGTGCCAGGCCGTCGAGATCCGGGAACAGCGTGGCGTAGGTGATGTTCATGCGGTAGAGCTCGCGCATCCCGGTCTCGCGGACGGCGTTGGCGAGGACGATCTTCGCCAGAATGTTCTCCTGATCCCGGTCGCTCATCATTTCTTCGATCGGCACGTCCAGGACTCCGGGCACCAGAAAGGTGCCGGACTGCGCAATCAGGCGCCGGTTCATGATGTGCGGCTCGCCTAGCCAGAGGAAGTGGTGGCCGCCCTTGATAAAGTACTTCGGAAAATTTCCCTTGGGCCGCGGATCCATGCGGGTAGGGTGCGGGGCCCGCGTGCTGTCGATGCGCGCGGGATTCATGGCCCACACCACGCCATCGGCCAGCGTGCGTTCGAGCGCGAAGAACGCCGCCACGTAGGGCGACCAGGTGAAATCGATCAACCGGGTGGGCGCGCCGTGGTGCTGCATCAGCGCGAGCCACTGGAAATCGTCATCCCACTCCGGAGGCTGGTTCAGGAATTGATGCGCCTTGCGTTTGAAGATGCGCAGGATGCGTGATTCCTGCTGCGGCCAGGCCGCCTGCGCCACGCCGAAGTTCTGCAGGTAGCGCGACAGCGAACTGTAGAGCGGCCAGCGCTCGTCGCGTTCCCCGCGGAAAGCCCAATTCGAATAGGGGGGCTTGGTCACCAGCCCGAGAAACGCCTCCCAGGAGTCCAGCCGGAGGACGCGGTACGGTCGACGGGCCCGTTTACGTGCTGCCATCCACTCGTGCCCTCTCCCCTATCGTGGCGCAACACTCCTGCCTGGGGCCGGCCGCATGCATCCGGGCGCCTGCGTTGCCACGCGTACACACCACTAGCTATCGTAGCGGTACAACGCCTGCTCAATGGGAACGCCGCGCACCTCGATCCGCTTCAGATCAGTGCTGCCCACGCCGTGCCCCTCGGCCAGGAGCATGGTGTTCTCGCAGGTCTGGAAGGGCGCCGTGCCGCGGGCGGCGCGCGGGCTGTAGCCCATCACCGCCGTTGCGACAGCGTCCGTCGAGACCGGGTTCAGACCCGCCAGCAGCACGCCGGGTTTTACCGTGCGGATACCGCGAATCCATGGACCCTCGCCGCCGGCGATGGACTCCACCCCGTCGATGATCGCAAGGTGAATCGGACGGGCCGCAACGATATCGGCGACAATGTGCGGCACGCGGTACCCGGGGTCGTGGTTGGCCCCAAAATGCAGCTCCTGCGGCGCCGATTTCGACGGCTGCCGGCGGCCTTCGTGCCCAGTCCGCAAACGGCCGTCCGTGGGGCTCTCGTTGGGTTCGTCCACTCCCGCGCTATCGCCGTAGATCGAAGCCGGCAGGATGCCGAAACAGTTCTTGAGCGACAGGGTCACCCCGCAGGTGGCGTGGTTCTTGAGCTTCGCCATGCTCACGAAAACGTCGGTTTCCTCGTAGGCATGGTTCAGGTCGTACCCGGGGTACATATACGCGTTGCCCGGCACCACGAACCGCGCGTATCGCTTGCCCTTACCCAGCGCGTTGGTATTTTCGAACTCGACCGCGGGCGCGGCCGACCGGAGCGCGCGCAGATTCCAACCCGCATCGAGGATCACATCTTCGAGCGGGCCTCCCGTTCCCCACGAGCTTTCCGTGAACCGGATGCGCCGGGCGCCCGCGCGCCCCATCAGGTAGGCCACGGCGCCCACCAGTTTGGGATGCGTATAGTGGGTGAGCCCCGGCGCCAGGCCGCGGACTTTCTGGCTGGGACTGCCCGTCATGTTGAGCTTCACGGTGACGGTCTTGTTGCGCACCAGCCGTTCGAGCCCGCCCAACTGGTCGAACATTTTAGCCAGGGTGGCGGTAACATCCTCCTCGTAGGAGGCGCACCTGGCGATCGATACCGGCGCGGCCGCCGCATCGGGAACGGGCGACGCCTGCAAAAGGGGCGCGGCCGAAATCATCGCGAGCCATTCTCTCCGAGTCATGGTTATTGCTCCAGTTTGACGGTGGCGCAGACGGCAATCCTGTCGATGTCCACGCCTCCCCCCTCGTCAGTCGGGTAAATCTCGAGTGTTTTTTCCTTCCCTTCCGGTGTGACGAGTGCAGCGTGCTTATAGTCACCCAGGAAGTGTACGGTCACGTTCTCTACCGGGTAGTCCGAATAGTTGACCAGGTGCAGGACGGCGCTCTTCCCGTCCGGGGACGCGAGCAGGTTGGAAAGCATCGACGACACGTTGAACAGCCGCACACCCAGGTTGCGGCGGCCCACCATTGCATTTACGTCGCGCCAGATATCGTTGAGGCGTTCCAGCTCGGCTTTTTCGAGCGTGATGCTGCCGCTGTTGGGGGTGGGATCCTTCCAGCCGGGAGGCCCGGTGAGCAGCGTGCCGCCCGCGCGCGTGAAGTTCTGCAGGATCTCTTTCTGTTCGGCCGTGAGGCTGTCGGCATCCACGTTCACCGCCAGTGTCGCGCCCGCCAGCGCCCCGGCCGAGAGATGCTGGCGCGGAATGGGCCGCACGGGCGTGTGCTTCACCGCAATCATGTCGAGAATTCCGCCCGAAAGCAGGCCGCCTTTGGCCGGGTCCTGCACCAGGGCCAGCTTGCCGTCCTCGTGCATGCGCCGCCACTCGGGATGGTCTTCGAAAAAACGCACCAGGGCGTTGATGCGGCGCCAGTCGCTGAGCGCATCGGCATCTCGCTTTTCGAGCCGGCCGGCGAAATCCGAGTCGAGGGCGATCACCCAGCGCGCGCCGGAAGCCGCGGCATCGGCAATCACCTGCTGGTAGCGCGTCGCGGTCACCACGGTTTTCGCGGGCGGCTGGTTGGCGATCCAGACGGAAGCATCGCCCCAGGCGCGCACCGAACGGAGGAACCCGGTGTTGGTGTCGATCCAGACGGAGGCGGTGGGTCCGGCTTTCTTGGCCCCGTCGTCCTGCGCGGAGATGCCCGGCCACACGCCCTGGTAGGTGCCGAGAATCGCGGCCGGCGAGCCGAGCGGCATGCGGCTGCGGGCGGTCAGTTCCACCACCGGCGTTTCGCCCGCCACCTCGCGAACCCGCGCCGCGGTACCCTCGGCGAAGTCGCCCTCCAGCACGATCCCCGTTACTTTCGCCGCCAGCGCCTGCCTTGCGGCAGCCACCGCATCCTGGTCGGGCGCGATCACGGCCAGCGCCGCCAGTCCCTGCTTGCCGGCCGCGGCCACGAGGTCCGCCGGATAGCTTTTCAGGAGCAGACAATTGATCGGGCTCTCGGCCAGCAGATCGAGCGATTTCGCGGCGGCCCACGGCCAACGCATGGGGACCCAATCGGCGGGCCGAGGCGCGGCCATACCGAACAGCGGCATCAGTCCGACGCAGAGCCCCAGGCGCATCCACATATTCTCTAGAGTACCAGCGCGGCGCAGGCACTCGGCCCGGCGCCTTCGGGCGGCCCCGCCGGCCCTACTTGGGTTCGAACTTCAGCGCCGCCGAATTGATGCAGTACCGCAGCCCGGTGGGATTCGGACCGTCTTCAAAAACGTGGCCCAGGTGCGCGCCGCAATTGCTGCACACGACTTCGGTGCGCTCCATGAAGTGGCTGGAGTCGCGCTCCGTCGCTACGTTTTGCGCGTCGGCCGGCGCGGTGAAGCTTGGCCAGCCGGTGCCCGAATCGAACTTTTCGCCCGACCGGAACAGCGTCGCGCCGCAACAGGTACATCGATACATGCCATCGGCATGATTGTTCCAGTAACGGCCGCTGAACGCCCGCTCCGTACCCTTCCGCCGCGTGACGTCGAATTCCTCGGGTGATAGCTCCTGCTGCCATTCGGCATCGCTTTTCTGGACTTTGTTCACGGACAGCTCCCTTCTGCTCTTACGATGGCACGTTTTTGACTCCGTAGGAAGATCTCAGAAACCTCCCCCCGTTGTGACATCCAAACCATCAGGGAGTTGAACCACCCTGCGGGCAGCGGGCCGGATGGAGGCGAGGTCGCACCGGGATCCGGCCGCCGCCGGATCCGCTCATTCCACTCTGGTTCTGACGCCCCAGCGGTCTTTCAAATAGTGTTCTTCGGCATGCAGGCTGCGCAGACTGCGAACGATGTAAATCAGCGGCACTGTGAAGGCAACTGCCGCGAGCGCCAGAAGCGCAACCAGTGGAAAGCCGATCCCGAGGTGAGTCCCCGTGATTGACGAGTCGGCCGTGGACGGAGCTCCACCGCAATCCTGGCAGGAGGGCTGGGCAAAGACGACGCCCTCCATCGCGCTCGACGGATGTTCGTGCGCGGGCACCACCACCCCCGCCTGCACAATCAGCGTCCCCGCCAACGCCTGGAGTGCCAACCGGGTCTCGTCGATTTCGAAGAAGCCCGTAGTGGGCGTGCCCAGCGTGAAAACCGCGCCGGCCAAACTCGCTTCCAGATTGAAATCCGGAGTGAACTCATTGCCCGCCGCGCCGGGCAGAGTGCCGCAGAGACTACAGGCCGGCACGTTACTCACTACCACCGCCTCGAGCGGTACCGCGAAGAGTACGAGACACAACGCCCGCAGCGCCAAGGGTCCGCCTTCAGTCATGGGGATACCTATTATATGTTCGGCAAAGCCGGGTTGGTCTCCGTCAGCTACCCTAGACGCCCCGCTTTTGGTGCCGCAGAATACCGCCAAAACGTGGCTCCGGAAGGCTTGTGGGTGTTTCATCACGATGCTCGGGCGCGAGGTTCCGTGTGGCACTACCCCTTTGGGAGCGTGGCTGAACCCGGAGAGGGTGCGCTACAATGCCGATTGGTCATGCAGGTCTTGCAGGCGGGGCAACACAAATTGATCTATCTCGAGATTCAGCCGGACATCGTCGCCGGAGTGGCGCGACAGGCGGGATTCGAGACTAGGGCAAAGGACGGCCCGCGCGGCCTGCAACTCGACCTCAGCACGCCCGAGCGCGAAGGCCCGCTGCTGCTGTTCGATGCCGCCGATCCGGCCAACCTGGGGTGGTTCTCGCGCTGCCAGTTCTATGTCGAGGGGCGCAGCGGCATCGTCATGCAGACGCCCATGATCCTGGCCAACAAGCGCGACCGCAGTGGCAGGGCACAGCGCAACTCCGTACGGCTGGCCATCTCGAAAGAGCTTCCCGTGAACTTCCGGCTTCCCGGGAAACAGCCGCTCACCGAGCAGGTGTTCTATCAATTGCTGGCCAACTTTCTCACCGCCCTGACCAAGACCGGGGTGGCGCTGTGCGGTTCGGGCGTGGTGCAGCCGCTGGCCGGCCGCACCGAAGCGGTTGGCTCCAGGAACTGACGCCCGCACTGGCCTTCAGCCGGTCCCACGACTCACGAAGGGGTTGCCGCGGATCAGAAATCGCAGCGGCAGGTCGGCGCATTGCGTAATGCCGATGCGCGGCGTGACGGCGACCTCGAAGAGCTGTCGCTCCCCCGGCTCGCGTACCACGAAATTGCCGCGCGTGACGTCGGCGCCATTCTGCACCCGGCTGATCCCCATGGCCAGGGTGAGTTTGCCCGGGCCGGAGGCGAGGTCCCGCGTGGCGCGCGCGGCGGGGCGTCGCGCGTGCATCAGCCCGATCCCGGCCACTGGTTGGAGTGCCCGGATGAGCACGCAGCCCGGTTTGCCTGCGGGCTCGCATACCAGGTTCAGGCAATCGTACATCCCATAGATGAAATAGACATAGGCGTGGCCTGGCGGTCCGAAGATCACACGGGTACGCGGCGTGATGCCCCGCGCCGAGTGCGCCGCCAGGTCGTTGCCGCCCAGGTAGGCCTCTGTCTCCGTGATGATTCCAGCGGTGGGTCCGTGGACAATCACCTTCCCCAGCAGCGCGCGCGCAACCTCGGCTGCCGGCGGCATGTAGAAGGATCGTTTCAGGATCGGGCCGAAGCGCATGGTAATCGCAAGGGCGTTACCATACAATCTTAATGCGACTGTTTGTCGGGTTGGACTTGCCGGCCGAGGTGGTGGGTCATCTCGAAGCGCTGATCGAGCGTTTGCGGCCACACGCCCGCATCCACTGGAGTCCTCCGGCCAACCTGCACATCACTACCAAGTTCATTGGGGAGTGGCCGTCGGATCGGCTGGAGGAACTGAAAGCGGCGCTGGGCTTGCTGCCCTCGCGCGACCCCCTGTCGCTTCACATCCGCGACGTCGGCTTCTTTCCCAATGCGCGGTCGCCCCGCGTGTTCTGGTGCGGCATCGAAGCGCAAGGCTTGGCGGCGTTGGCCGCCGATACGGATCGCGCCACTGCGGCGTTGGGCATCCCCAGCGAAAGGCGCGCCTTCTCTCCCCACCTTACGTTGGCAAGGATCAAGGAGCCGCTGCCGCTCGATCGCCTGCGCGAAGTCATTGCCGCGCAGCCGCCACTCGATTTCGGCCGTTTCGACGCGCGCAGCTTTTTCCTGTATCGAAGCCAATTGCGCCCGACCGGTTCTGTGTACACTAAACTGGCGGAGTTTCCACTCGCAAAATAATGACCGTGCTGCTCGTTTTGGTTATCGCGTACCTGGTGGGCGCGATTCCTTTCGGATTTCTTCTCGTGAAGTGGAAAACCGGCGGCGACATTCGCGCTGCCGGAAGCGGCAACATCGGAGCCACCAATGTCCTGCGGACTACCGGGCGCGCGGCGGGAGTGGTCACCCTGCTGTTGGATATTGCAAAAGGATACGCCGCGGTCTGGATGGCGGGCCGGTTGACCGCCGAAGACCCGCTCTGGACCAGCGCCGCGGCGTTGGCCGTCATGGCGGGACATGCCTTCCCCGTGTTCCTGCGGTTTCAGGGCGGTAAGGCCGTGGCCAGTTTTCTGGGCGCTTTTCTGCGGCTGACACCTTGGGCCGTATTGGCTGTCCTGGTGGTGTTTGTCGGCGTGGTGGCGTGGACCCGGCACATCTCCATGGGATCCATCGTAGCCGCGGCGTGCCTCCCGCTGGCTGTCTGGCTGCTCGTGAAGCCGCCGCTGCCGGCGGTGGTGGCGGCATTCCTCGCTGCCGCGTTTATTATCTACAGACATAGTAGTAACGTGCAGCGATTACGGGAAGGTAAGGAGCACGTGTTCACTTTCGGGAGCGGCCGGCGTTGAAGAAGCTGGCCGTGATTGGTGCCGGAAGCTGGGGAACGGCACTGGCCATCGTATTGGCGCCCCGGTTCGATTCCCTGGCGCTCTGGGTCTATGAGCGCGACCTCGGCGAACGAATGGCCCGCTGCCGGCTGAACGATATTTACCTTCCCGGACATGAAATCCCATCGAATGTGGAAGTTGCAAGCGACCTCGGAATAGTGCTCGAGGGTGCCGCGATCGTCCTGAGCGTCATGCCATCCCACCTGGTGCGCCACCTGTACCAGCAAATGCTGCCCTATGTGCGGGAATCGATGGTCTTCGTGAGTGCCACGAAGGGGCTCGAAAACGGCACACTACTACGAATGTCGCAGGTGATTGCGGAGGCGCTTCGGCCGCGCCTGGACCCCCGCGTCGCCGTCCTCTCCGGGCCCACGTTTGCCAAAGAAGTGGCACGCTTTGAACCCACTGCGCTGGTCGTGGCCTCCGCGGACGGCGCCCTCAATGCGAGCATTCAGGAAGCGTTTTCCGGGCCGACCTTTCGACTCTATACAAGCGCTGATCCTACTGGTGTAGAAATTGGTGCCTCGATCAAGAACGTGGTGGCTATCGGGGCTGGCGTACTGCATGGCATCCACTTAGGTCACAACGCCATGGCCGCCCTGATCACCCGCGGTCTTGCGGAGATGACCCGGCTCGCCGTAGCCATGGGCGGCAAGCCCCAGACCCTCTCCGGGCTGGCCGGATTGGGCGACTTGGTGCTGACCTGCACCGGCGAGCTCAGCCGGAACCGCACCGTCGGCGTGGCTTTGGCCCGTGGCCGGAAACTGGACGAGATTGTCGGCAGCATGAAGATGGTCGCAGAGGGCGTCAAGACCACCCGCGCCGCCACCGACCTGGCGCGCCGCCACTCGGTCGAAATGCCCATCGCCCAGCAGATGTTCGAGATGCTGCACTACGGCGTTTCCCCCCGCGATGCCGTCCGGCGATTGATGGAGCGATCCTTAAAGGGGGAATGACCCCCGGAGCAACGTTTGGGACTGGATCGGGTTCACACCAGTGTGGGGGTAGCCACGGCGGCCATCGACTTTGATGCGGAGTTAATGCTGCGTGTCAAAGAGGGCGACAGTGCCAGTTTTGGTCTCTTATTGGACAAACACCGCTCGTCGGTGGTTCATTTCCTCTATAGAATGGTCCAGAATCATGCCATCGCGGAGGAACTGGCGCAGGAGGTGTTTCTGCGCGTGTACCGTTCACGCAGCACCTACGAACCCGCCGCCAAATTCACCACCTGGCTGTTCCGCATCGCGACCCACCTGGCGCTGAACGCGCTGCGGGACGGCAGGAAGGAACGGGCGCAGGAGCGGCTGGATGCCTCCTCACCGGAATTGCCGGCGCGGCAGGTGTCCGACCAGCGGCCGTCCATGGAGGAGTACCTGGTCGACCAGGCCCGGCTCGAGGAAGTGCGAGCGGCCGTGGCGTCGCTGCCGGAGAAGCAGCGCGCGGCGGTCTTGATGCACAAGTACGAGGAGATGGAATACTCGCAAATCGCCAAGGTGTTGAACTGCTCTGAATCGGCCATCAAGTCCCTGCTGTTTCGGGCCTATGAGACGCTGCGGTCGCGCCTGGCGCATATGGCATAGGGAAGAAAGGTCAATGTTTATGGAATGCCCGATCGAAACCCCGGATCACGTGGAACGATTGGTGGCGTACAGCGCGGGCCGGCTCGACTCCGCCGCCAGGAGCCAGGTGGAAGCTCACCTTTGGGACTGCGCCGGCTGCCGGGAATTGGTGGCGGCGCAAAAGAAGGTGTGGGATGCCTTGGACCGGTGGGAGGCGGATCCGGTTTCGGCCGGCTTCGATCGGCGGCTGTACCGGCGCATCCAGGAGCGGATCTCGTGGTGGGACTACCTGGCGCGGCCATTGCGGCCCCTCCTGGTCCGTCGCGGCATCCCCATTGCGGCGGCCGCCGCGTTGGTGATCGTGGCGGGGCTCTTATCGCAGCCGCCGCCGGGTCTTCCCCCGGCGCCCCCACCCAAGCTCTCGGAACTGGATGCCGCGTCTCCCGACCAGGTGGAGCGTGCCCTCGACGACATGGAGATGCTGCGCGAACTGAACCGGCTGGTGCGGGCCGAAATGCCCGAACCCAAGATGTAACTCGAATCGAAGACGATGATGCCAACGTTCCGAATCGCCGGGCTGGTGCTGGTCGCAGTCCTTTTCGGCCACGCCGAACAGCGCGGCGGGAGGCCTCCCGCCGCCAGGAAGTCCGGATCCGGGCTCCGGCCGGGAGGCGGGCCGCGGGCCGGGGGCGCACCGCGGACCGGCGCTGCACCCAGGGCGGGACCGCGCTTTACTAACCCCGCCAATCCCGTGGCTCGCCTGTTCCGCGCTAATCCCGACCAGCGCGACCGGGTGCTCGAGAAACTCCCTCCCGCCCAGCGGCAGCGCGCCCGCCAGCTTCTCGCCTGGTACGATCATCTTCCCAAACCGCAGCAGGAAATCGTGCTCGAACGGCAGGATCGCTGGGACAGCCTGCCGCCTGAGCGCCGCCGGGAAGTCCAGCAGTCCGTCCGTGCCCTGCGCTCCCTCCCCCCGAAACGCCGGCAGGCCGTCAACCAGGCGTTTCGACGACTCCAAACGATGCCCGAGGAGCAACGCACCGAGGTGCTGAACAGCGATCGGTTCAAGAGCCGGTTTTCGGAGTCAGAACAGAAGATCGTGCTAGACCTGTCGGAGATTATTTTGCCGCCGGAGTGATGCGTTTTCCCCGTCGTGCCATGCGGCCCACCACCACCAGGGCAGCGCCCACCATCACCAGCGTCGAAGGCTCGGGATTCGGACTCGGCCCTCCGTCCTCGAATTTCGGCCCCGCCAACATCTGGGCGGCCAGATGGCTTCCAAGATCCACGTTGTTGTAAACAAAGGCTAGGCTCGACGTTTTGCCGTAGCTTTCCGCCAAGTAATACTCCGCTGCCGTCACCACTCCGCTGTCCGTCACCTGGTTCCCGGACCCCACCGCCGCCTGCACGCTTCCGGCATACAAGCCATCGCCGTGGTCGTGAACGATGTCCCAGATGGCGAGTTGAATCCCGGCTCCCGCAGCCGCTGAAGTGACCCAGTAATCCGATGGAAGCGCTGAAGAATAGTCGCTCTGCGCCGGCAGCAACGCATTATCCACCAGCCAGGACACCCTCCCTAAGTCCTTACCCGATACCTCGTAGGGATGGATTACCGTACTCCCGTAGGTCTGGCTCACCATGATATCGGTAAACAGATCCACGCAGAGTGTGTCCCGATTGACCGTGCTGCCATTCTCCGTCAACGAGATCAGGAGCACCCCGGCGAAGTAGGCGGAGACGTTGGTGCCCTTTTCGTTCAGCCAGATCGACTCCCCCCGGTTCCGGTCCACGTCAGTTACGACAATCGTAGCAGCAGAGCCCAGGGTGCAGCACAGCAGCAGCAGTCCCACGAGGAGTAGTTTGTTAGATATGAGATTTGTAATTGCCTTCACAAACCCGAGTCTAACGATAAGAAAGGCGATTCGGAAAGTAACGGAACTCCTATAGGATTAGGTGGTCAAGCCCAGTACTACTAACTGGCGCAGATCGGTTTTCGATGGTTAACTGCCAACGAAATAAATGGCTTGGGTGGCCAGTCGCGGGGTACTCTGGCCCCGGGGCGGATCGGCGCGGTATCGGTACTTATAGGACTGCCGGTCTAACGCGTCCTGAGGGAACTTGGGCCGGTTCGCTGTTTTGTAGAGAATTCGGAACAGCCCGGGCGACCATTAGGTTGTCCCACGTACGGGAGGGATCATGAAGAAACGGACCACCCCTCAGGAAGCCAATCCGGACTATCGGGGGATGCTGCTCGAAAAGCGGGCCCAGGTTCTCACCGCGTTGGGAGTCAAGTTCGACACCATAGCCCGAATGGGACGTGTAGCGGAAGAAGACCAGGCGCAGATCTCCCACGACGAGTTCGTCTCGCTACACCTCAACAGCATGGATTACAGCCAGTTGCGGCTCATCGAAGAGGCGCTCGACCGCCTCGAGGCGGGCGATTACGGCTATTGCCTGAGCTGCGAAGAGCCGATTGCCCCCAAGCGGCTTCGCGCCGTATCGTGGGCCCGGTACTGCATCAAATGCCAGGATTCAGTAGGAGCCCCGTTGGACCGGGAATCGAAAATGGGACGAATTTATGCCCCTGCCGGTGTGAGATAGGCGGGGAAACAAGAGAAAGCCGGAGCCCGCGAGGCACTCCGGCCGTAAATTCTGGAGGTGGTTCGGCTCGTTACTTCATCCGGGGGTCGAGCACCTTTACGTGGGGGTCGAGCATCTTCATCACTTCGGATTTGCCGACCGCTCCCACGCGCTGCTCCACCACATTGCCGTCCTTGAACAACAACAGGGTCGGGATGCCGCGGATGTTGTAGCGCATGGCCGTATCGCCGTTGCTGTCGACGTCCAGCTTGCCGACTTTCACTCTCCCGGCGAACTCGCTCGCTACCAAATCGATCGTCGGCGCCATCTGCCGACACGGGCCGCACCATTCGGCCCAGAAATCCACCAGAACCGGAACCTCCGATCGGAGGACATCACGATCGAAGCTGGAATCGGTGAAAGTTAGTGTATTCTGACCTGCCATGTCTGCTCCTAAATATTAGAATCGGAACGCGCCAAAAGGATTCAGGCCGGGATCACCGGCGAACGGCGGCGCGGCCCGGCAAGGCCGTCATCCCGGCCTCGTCACCGGCCCAGAAGCCGCTGGTAGAGCGCCGAATACGCCTCCGCCGACCGCTTCCAGGAAAAGTCCCTGACCATGCCGCGGAGCATCCTCTGCCGCCACCCGTCCCTGTCCTGGAACGCCTGCAAAGCTGCCCGGAGCGCCGCCATCAGCGCTTGCCCCGAATACTCCGCAAACTTGAAGCCTGTTTCCTCATCGATGGTATCATCCAGACCGCCGGTGGCGCGAACCACGGGCGGCGTCCCGTAGCGGAGGCTGTAAATCTGGTTCAACCCGCACGGCTCGTAGTGGCTGGGCATGAGGAACAGGTCGGCCCCCGCCTCCACCAGGTGCGCCGCCTGGTTGTCGAAGCCGATCCGCACCGCGATGCGCCCCGGGTGGGTGGCAGCCATATCCAGGAAAAATTGTTCATATTCCGGGTCGCCGGTGCCCAGCGCCACCAGGTACACATCTTCCGCCACAATCTGGCCGGCGACTTCGGCAATCAGGTCGGTCCCTTTCTGACGCGTGAACCGCGATACGATGCCGATCAGCGGGCGGTCCATGGCCTTCGCCGGAAGCCCGAAAACCTCCAGCAGGCGCCGTTTGCACACACTCTTGCCGGAGAGATCCTCGGGCGAGAAAGGGGCCGGGATCGACGGGTCGACGTCGGGGCTCCATTCGCGGTAATCGACGCCGTTCAGGATTCCGCTGAGCACATCGGCACGGGCGCGCAAGGCTCCGTCCAGGCCGAACCCGTACTCCGGTGTCTGAATTTCCCGCGCATAGGTGGGACTCACCGTCGAGATGGCGTCGGCAAAGCTGATCCCCGATTTGATGAAGCTGATCTGGCCGAAAAACTCCAGCCCATCGGGCCGATAGAGCTTGGGATCGAGCGCCAGTTCCTCGAGCAGCGCTTTGGGAAACAGCCCCTGGTAGCCGAGGTTGTGGATGGTGAACAGGACTTTCGTCCCCATGAACGTGGGGTCGCCCGCAAACGTGGACCGCAGGTACGCCGGCACCAGCCCAGACTGCCAGTCGTGGCAGTGAAAAATCTCCGTGCGGAAGAGGAATCGCGCCACCGACAGCGCCGCCCGGGAGAACACCGCGAACCGGATGTGATTGTCGGGATAGTCCGTCCCCGCTTCGCCATAGAACCCGGGCCGGTCGTACAGCGTCGGGCAATCCAGCAGGAAAAGCGGGAACTCCTCGGCCGCCTGGTAGATGGCCGCGTCGAACCGGGCCAGGCCCAGGTGGATGGAAAGATGATCGTAAACGCGGCGCGCCCCCGTAAGATCGATGGACCCGTAGCGCGGAATCAGCACCGCCACTTCATCCCCGCAGGATCGCAGGGCCGATGGCAACGCACCCAGCACGTCCGCGAGCCCGCCGGTTTTCGCCAGCGGAGCGGCTTCCGAGGACACCATCAGGACGCGGGCCACATTTGGGATTGTACCAGCCGGGGCCCGATTGCCCGCGCGGTAACATAGCGGAGGATGGATCGCGAGCAGGTCCTGGCCAAGCTTCGTGAAAGGATCGTTGCGTTCGCGGCATCCCATCTATCGAGAGATGTCGCCGAAGACCTTGCCCAGGAGGTGCTCATGCTGCTTCACGAAAAGTATGCCCACCTCGACCGCGCGGAAGACCTGCTGCCCCTGTCCCTCCAGATCGTGAGATTCAAAATCATGAGCTTACGGCGGAAATCGGTCCGCCGGGGGGAGTACACGCAGGTCTCCATCACCGACATCCCCCTGCCCGACCTTGAGGCTAACCCCGCCGACCGCCTGGAGAGGAAAGAAATGCTGGAGCGGCTCAGCCGCGCCGTGGGACAACTCGGCGAACGCTGCCGCGAGCTGATCCGTCTCAAATTGCAGGGGAAGAGCTTTTCGGAAATCCAGAAGATCATGGGGGTGGGGGCGATCAATACCATCTATACCTGGGACCACCGCTGCCGCAAGCATCTCCTGGAGTTGATGGGCGGCACCTGGGAGCGCAAACCGTGATGAACCGCGACGATATCCGGAAGCTGTTGGGCGGATACGCAACCGGTACGCTCACTCCCGAAGAGCAGCAGGCGCTGTTCGACGCAGCGCTCGACGACCAGGAACTGTTTGATGCGCTGGCGCGGGAACAGCCTCTCTGCGACCTGCTGCGCGACCCCGCCGCGAAGGCCCACATTCTGGCCGCGCTGGATCAATCCAAATCGCCATGGTACGAACACTTCCTGGGCTGGAAGCCGGCCGTGGCTGGGGCCGCAGTGGCCGCCATGGCGGCGGTTCTGGCGGTCGTGCTGCCGGAACGGCGCGCGTCCGAAAGCGTGGATCTGGCCCAGGTGAGAACGCCTCCGCCCGCTGCCGAACCGGCTCCGCCCGCGGCGCCCCCCCACATCGAGGGCGCTCAGCAGGCAGAGACGCGAAAGGCGCCGGGGGCGGTTCGGCAATCCCGAAAAAATGCGTCTAAGCCGCCGGCAGAGCCGCGGCAGTTTCGGCCGCCTCAGGTAGCGCAGCCAGGTGTGTCTGCCGGAGCGCTTTCGGACCGGTTACAACCGCCGCCTCCCCCGCCGCCGGCCGCGGAAACCGCTCCGCCGCCATCGGTGGCCACCGCGCCACCGGTCGAAACCCCCGAGCGCGTGCGCGCCCTGCCTCAACCGGCAGGGTTCGCGGGAGGCGTCGTCGGCGGAATCCTCCCTGCTGGCCAGCCGCCGAATGCGCGCGACCTGTTCTACGCCACCACCGGCCGGATTCGCCCCCCGGAACAGGACGCCGCCAACGCTCCCAAGGCCGAAGCGAAGCAGCGGAATGCCCTGCCGGAGAGCCGAGCCGCATTGGGCGCCGCTCCGGGCCTGATGCGCACAGCCTCCCTGCCGGCCCCGGCAAACCTGGGCGTAAAGTACACCATTCTCCGCAAGCCCGAGGGTGGAGACTTCGTGGAAGCCACCCCCGGCAATCTCAAGTCGGGCGACACCGTGGCGCTGCGCTTCGAGTCCAACGCAAGCGGCTACCTGCTGGTAGAGTCGCGCCGCCCCGGCGGAATGCGGCAGGTCTTTGCGGGCCGCCTGGAGCGCCAGGTGCCCCACACAACGCCGCCGCTCCTTCCTTCCGATCGCGAACTGGTCGTCACGTTTTCCCGGCAGCCGCGGCCCGGCGCCAATGCCAGCCTGATCCGAACCCAGGAAGCGGCCGGCGAGCGCGCCACCTACGTCGTCAGCGACCGGGCATCCGCGCCAGTTGTGTTTACCATCAACCTGGATTACAAGTAGCCGGGTGATTGGCAATCCCGGTGGCCGCTTCGAGAAACTGACGCGCTACGCGCGGCGCGTCGAACTGCTGTACCTGCTCGCCCGCGGCCTGGCTCAACTCCGTTCGCGTTTCGGGCGAGCGGTAGAGCGATTCGATGCCGGCCGCGAGCGCTTCCGGCCGCCGCGGTTCCACCAGCACGCCGTGCGGCACCACCTCGGGAATAGCGGCCGCGCGCGCGGCCACGATGGGTTTTGCCGCGGCCATCGCCTCCAGCAGCACGATCCCGAAGCCTTCCTGTTCGCTTGGCAGGCAAAACACGTCGGCGCGATTGTATTCCGCCGCCAGTTCGCCGCGGCCGATATTCCCCAGCCAGGTGACCTGGCTGGCTTCGGGCAGCCGGCGCAGCCACCCCGCGTGCGGCCCGTCTCCCACGATGCGCACCTCCAAGCCGGGAATGTGCCCGCGCAGTGCCGCCGTCGCCCGCAGCAGATCCTCCACCCGCTTGCGCCGGTACAGCCGGCCCACGAAGAGCACCGTGAACCCCTCCGATCGCGCCGGGTGAATCTCCAGCAGGGTCCGCCATTCCGCCAGGTCGATCAACTCCGGCACGATCGTAGGCGGCGCCGCCATTCCATACAGCTCGCGGGCCCGTTCACAGGAATAGCGGCTGGTCACCAGCACCCGCGCGGCGCGCCGCACGTGGAGCCGTTCGCACCGCGCCTGGATGCTCATGGTGAGCCGGGTAAGGCCGCGCTCGAAGCGGACTTCGTCGGCGATCACCCCCTTGAGCGCCGCCACGTACCCGGGCGTCTGGCCGGCGATGCGGTAGCCATCCATGTCGAACCCTACGGTGAGCTCCTCGTCCGACGGCCGCAGGTGGCGGTTGAACCACAGCCGCTGGGCCGTGTAAACCGGCAGCCGCACCCCCGGCGTCTCAAAATCGACCGTGTGGCCCATCGCGCGAAGGGCGCGGGCCAGCACGTGGATGCCGACGTAGGTGCCGCTGCCACCGCGGATATCGAGAGGCGTGGAAGTGAGGAAACGAATGCGCACGTGAGAATTCCATGATACTCACCCGCCCGGAGGATGTCCGCAAAGCTCCCCTGCGGGGCCAGGGTACACTGGAATCGTCCATGAAAAAGGCCGTCTGCCTGCTCAGCGGCGGACTCGATTCCGCCACCTGCCTGGCGCTCGCCCGCCGCGACGGGTTCGCCTGCTACGCCCTCTCTTTCGACTACGGGCAGCGTCATCGCGTGGAACTGGACGCGGCGCGCCGCGTGGCCGCCAGCCTGGGAGCGGAACGCCATCAGGTGATGCGCATCGCCCTGGACGCCTTCGGCGGCTCCGCCCTCACCGCCGATCTGTCGGTGCCGAAGGGCCGCTCCGTCGAGCAGATGGAACAGTCCATTCCGATCACTTACGTGCCCGCGCGCAACACCATCTTTCTGTCCTTTGCGCTGGCCTGGGCCGAAGTGCTCGAATGCCAGGACATCTTCATCGGCGTGAACGTGCTGGACTACTCGGGCTATCCGGATTGCCGGCCGGAATTCATCGCGGCCTACGAGCACATGGCGAACCTGGCCACCCGGAGCGGCGTGGAGGGCCGTACCCGGATCTCCATCCACACCCCGCTAATGCGGCTGAACAAAGCCGAAATCGTGAAACTGGCGCACTCCCTGGGCCTGGATTTTTCCCTTACACACAGTTGTTACGATCCCGATCCGCAGGGGCGCCCCTGCGGGCAGTGCGACGCCTGCCTGCTGCGCCGCAAAGGATTCGAAGAGGCCGGCATTGCGGATCGCTGAGCTGTTTTATTCGTTGCAGGGAGAAGGCTCGCTGGTGGGCGTCCCCTCCGTGTTCATTCGCACCAGCGGATGCAACCTTCGCTGTGCCTGGTGCGACACGCCGTATACCTCGTGGCAGCCTGAAGGCACCGACCTCTCTCTGCACGAGATCCTCGACGAAGTCAGGGCCCATCCGGCGCGCCACGTGGTGGTCACCGGCGGCGAACCGATGATCGCGCACGATATCCTGCCGCTCACCGCGCAACTGCGCGCCGCCGGCCTGCACATTACCATCGAAACCGCCGGCACGGTGTTCCAACCGGTGGCCTGCGACCTGATGAGCATCAGCCCCAAGCTTGCCAACTCGACGCCCGACGGCGAGTGGGCGGCGCGGCACGACCGCCTGCGCCTCCAACCCGGGATCCTCGCCGAGCTGATGGGGCGGTATGATTATCAACTGAAGTTCGTCATCCAGTGTCGGGAAGATGTGGAGGAAGCGCGGGATCTCGCCCGCACCCTGGGCGCCGAGCGGGAACGCATCATCCTCATGCCGGAGGGAATCGAGCGGGAAACGTTGCGCGACCGCGGCCTCTGGCTGGCGGAGGTGTGCAAAGAGGAAGGATTCCGGTTCAGCCCGCGGCTGCACGTGGACCTGTACGGGAATCGCAGGGGAATCTGAGACGGAGGCGTCATGACGCCATCGGCTACAACCCGAACGGCGGTTCTGATCGATCCGATCTACCGCGAGCACCTGGCCGGACGCGACCACCCGGAGCGCCCGGAACGCTTCGACGCGGTCGTGGAGGGGCTGCAGCAGGCTGGCCTGCTGGACCGCTTGGGCAGGGTGGACCGCCGCGCCGCGACCGAACAGGAGTTGCTGCTCTGCCACACACGCGAATACCTGCGAACGGCCCGGCACGACGTGGATTCCGGCCACTCGTACCTGAGCACCGGCGATACCGACATTACTCCGAACTCCTGGGAGATCGCCGTGTTGGCGGCCGGCGGCGCGCTGAACGCGGTGGACGCCGTGATGACCGGTACGGTCCGCAACGTCTTCTGCGCGGTCCGCCCGCCCGGTCACCATGCCACCCCCAACCGTGGCATGGGCTTCTGCCTGCTGAATAATGTGGCCATCGCCGCGCGCTACGCCCAGCGCCGCCACGGCGTCGAGCGCATTTTGATCGTGGACTGGGATGTGCACCACGGCAACGGCACTCAGGAGATTTTCTACGCCGACCCGACGGTGTTCTTCTTCAGCACCCACCAGTGGCCGTTGTATCCCGGAACGGGCCGCGCCGACGAGAACGGTTCGGGTGCCGGTGAAGGCACCACCATGAACTTCCCGCTTCCGGCGGGCTCGGGCCGCAAAGACGTCCTCGGCGCGATGGAGGATTCGCTCATACCGGCGATGGACCGCTACCGTCCCGACCTGGTGCTGATCTCGGCCGGCTTCGATTCGCGGGCCGGCGACCTGTTGGGCCGCTTCACCCTGACCGATCGCGATTTCCGCGACCTGACGCTGGCCGCGATGGCGATTGCCGATCGCCATGCAGGCGGCCGTTTGGTGTCGCTCCTCGAAGGTGGCTACACCCTGAGCGGCCTGGCCTCCGCCGCCGCGGCGCACGTCGCCGCGCTGAGCCAATGACATCCCGTTCTGCCGGCTAACCAGCGGACCGCTTTCCTCAAGGTAGTTGCCGCATCCCCACTTGACATGAAGTACTTTAAGATTTAAAGTACTTCAATGCGAGCTGCGCGTCGCCAAATTGCATCTTCGAGGCCGCGATGGTGCCCCGCGGAAATGACCCGGCCGCCGCTCCTGGACGCCGCCACCCCCACCGGACCGATCCTAAAGCGATACGCGCTCCTGATCAATCCGTTCTACCCCAAGGACCCGAACGCGAGCTTCGGCAAGCACGTACTCACGCCGTCGTTGGCTCTGACCAGTTTCGCGGCGGCGACACCCCCTCACTGGGACGTTCGGTATTGGGACGAAAACCTGCTTGACGGACGGCCGCCTTTTTCGCCGATGCCCGAGGTGGTCGGGATCACGGTCCACCTGACGTTCGCCCGCCGCGCATTCGAATTGGCGCACTGGTACCGCAGCCGCGGAAGCAAGGTGGTGCTGGGCGGACTCCACGTGCTCTCGTGCCCCGCCGAGTGTGCGCCCCATGCCGACGCGCTTGCCGTGGGCGATGGTGTGCAGCTTTGGCCGGCGATTCTGGCTGACGTGGAGTCGGCGTGCCTGCGGCCGGCATACACGGCAACGTATGAGAGCGACTATCGCCACGACCCGGCACCGCGCCGGGCGATCCTGCCGCGCAAGAGCTTTCTCACCACGACCAGCTTGATCGCCACGCGAGGCTGTCACAGCCGGTGCGGATTCTGCTACCTGGCGACGGATGGCTTGCGTATGCCATATCGCATGCGCGATCCCGCCCAGGTGGCCGCGGAGTTCGCGGCGGACGGGCAGCCCTACGCAGTCTTTGTCGATAACAACCTGGGATCCAACCGGCCGTACTTGCGCGACTTGTGCCAGGCGCTGCGACCGCTGAATAAGATTTGGAGCGCGGCCGTCTCGATCGATGTCACCGACGACCCGACCCTGATCCGCAGCATGGCCCTCGCCGGGTGTACCGGCGTGTTCGTCGGATTCGAGTCGCTCACCGATGAGAATCTCGCCGATGCCCGGAAGAAGACGCCGAAGGCCGGTGACTATGCGCGCCGCGTCGATATGCTGCACGATAACGGCATCCAGGTGAATGGTTCGTTTGTGTTGGGATTCGATCACGACCGCAAGGACGTTTTCACCCGGACCGCCGGCTGGATCGAGGAGAACCGCCTGGAGTGCGCCACGTTTCACATTCTTACGCCCTACCCGGCGACGCCGCTGTTCCGTCAAATGGAAGCGGAGGGCCGCCTGTTACACCGCGATTGGTCTCTGTACGACACCGCCCACGCGGTATTCCGTCCGAGGAATATGTCGCCCGAGGAACTGGAACAAGGTTATGCCTGGATGTACCAGCGCCTGTTCTCCCATCGGTCGATTTGGCTGCGCCGGCCCGAGGATTGGCGCGCCGTGCCTCCGTACCTGGCCATGTCGTACCTCTACAAGCGCTCCAACCGCTTCTGGCGATTCCTCATCCAACGCCACCTGGTGCATGCCGTGTGGTGGCCGCTGGTGGAACTGACCCGCCTCCGCCACGTCCGATTCCGCCAGCAACTGGCCGCCGGCGAATCGGCGGATCGTTCCGGGACCAGCGTCGTGCCGGCCGGCGTCTGACCGGGCCGGCGCCGCTCAGTGCGTCATGGCGTAGACCACGTAATTGACGCCGATGCGAATGCCCAGCGCGGAGTATTTCTCCGGATATTCGGGATTGTCGGCGTGCTCCCAGGAATCGCCCAGGTCCATGTCGAAACAAATGGCCACCATCAGCCGGCCCTTGTCGTCGTAAATGCCGCGCCAGTGCGGCACCACGCCATCGTACTCCCAGGTGCGGCCGCTATAGAGGAACTGCGCTCCCGGCACCTGATAGCGGTCGTCCAGATCGTACATCACGTGGAAAATGGCGTCGGGGTTCTCGATATCGACAATGGGCCGGTCGGGAAAGACGCGCTGCATGCTGTGTTCGAAAACCTCCCACTCCTCCGTGCCGTGAAAATCGTCGCACATGAAGAAGCCACCGCGCAGCAGGTATTCGCGCATGCCCTTTGCCTGGCCTTCGCTGAGGTTCCAATGGCCGACTTCGACGGCATACAGCCACGGCCAGTCGTACCCATCGCCCTCATCCAGATTGACCGGCTGTTCGACCGATCGGGCATGCACGCGCGTCAGCCGGCGCAGTGCCGCGGCGAAGTGCCGGTCGGAGCGCGGGTAGTCGGTGGTCCAACTGGTGTACCCCTGCGTCCACGGATCGCCGTAGCGGCCAAACCCGCGGCGGCCGTATCCGTGCACGCCGGGCATGGTCGGATACATCAGGCGCGCGAACACCCATTCGGTTCGCTCCTCGAAATCGGGAGGCATGGGAAACGCCTGGGCCAGTAATGCCATCCTTCAGACAATCGTGGACGACGAGAGGCGTGGACGCGTGATGGCGTTCTATTCCATGGCCATTCAGGGGATGGCGCCGTTCGGGAGCCTAATCGCAGGCAGTACGGCCGCGCGGCTGGGTGCGCCCGTAACAGTGTTGGGGAGCGGTATTGGGTGTGTATTGGGCGCGATTTGGTTTCGGAGTCGTCTACCGCGCATTCGGGAAGTCGTGAGGCCAGTATACGTCCGGATGGGAATCCTGCCCGAGATTGCGTTGGGCGTTCAGCAGGCCAGCACGTTGACAGAGCCGCCAGAGACCTGAAGAAGACGCGGTTGAGTCAGCCAGGAATGTACGTTTGCCCGGGTCGGCGCTCACTTTCACGCTGCTCTCATTGTGTCTTATGAATGGGCAGGCGTGCATGTCACAAACCCGCCTTGAGCCTGAAGAGGTAGGGGTCCGTCGCCCGCGCCATCGCGGTCATCTGCCCGTTGGCGTTGTAGCTCATCGTCTGCCGGGTATAGAGCGGGTTCCCATAATAATCCGACTGCCCCGCCACTGCGCACTGCATGGTATGTCAGCGTCGCGTCTCCCATCAGCGACATCGGATACTTCACCATCGCTATTTCTGCCAGATCCCGCCATCCCCCTGGTAATTCGCGAATTGGCGTGACAACAACCGCATCTACCGCATGACGTCGGTGGGGGCGGAAGAGTGGATGCTCGACGGGCGCGGGGAGAAAAACTCGGCGTGTTCAGTCTGACCGGGCCGACCTACACGTACGTATATCCGACGGGCTACATGTGGGTGTACACGGCTCAGGCGCTGCGGACGAACATCTGTTTCGGCGGGAAGCTGATCGTGCAAGGGAACTGCACGTCCATGCAGGATCGCCTCGGGAGCATGCGAAGGCAACTGGGAAGCGCCATCCCGGCCTGCGCCTCCGGCGGCGCGCGATATTATCCCTACGGCAACGAGATCACGTCCACGTCCAATGTTTACGCGCGAGATCAGGAGCCGGTACCGAATGATTTTTTCCAGATTCCGCCGCCCTCCTGCCCAACGACAACAAGGTCGTTGGTGCATTCGGGTGCTGCGTCCGGTTTGTCTTCGCAGCCACCTTTGAGTGCAACTGCCTTAAAGTGATAAAAGACGCCGTTTTCCAGCTCCATTGAAAACCCCGGTTCGTCTGCCGGGCACATCCCCGAATTGTCCCCTTGCGGGTCGATGATTTTGAGATGCTCCCAGTCCGTTCCTGCAGTCTCGTCTCTTACCCAGATCGATAGCTGCGCAGCCGCATAGCAGTTGTTGATCTCGACCTCTGAGTAACCCTGGAAGATCGGCGGCTCGGGAGGAGGTTCCGAGACTTCAATCTGGTGCTTGACGAAACTGTTGCCTCCCGGCCCCAGGACCACCAGGACGACCGTATAAGTACCTTCTTCTCCGTATTCCTGGAGCCCCGGGTTCTTGTCCGTGCTGTCCGGCGGCGGTCCGCTGGTGTCTTTCCAATCGAAGTACCATTCGTAACTCGTGATGGCACCGGTGGAATGATTGGTGAGCGCCACCGTCAACGGCGCGTCTCCGGAGGTGGGGTTAGCCGCAAAGCGCGCCACCGGAGGCGGCGGAACCACAGTCTCATTTCCACTCAGTTGCGAAACACGGGCGCAAAGGCGCTGCCGAGCAGCGACGATGTCCCCCGTGACGAGTTCACCGGAAATCGGCACGGAGTCCTCCTCGGCAGCTACGAATTTGCCTCCACGCCAGAAGCTGTTCACGAAGACCTCGACGTATGCGCCCGGGATCGCGTGGGTCACCTTCACGCCCACCGAGTGGGTGACCGGGTTAGGCGCTACCTGGGGCGCGCTCACACCGGGAGACGCCTGGACAGACAGCGCTTTGGATCCTACACTCTCCTCACCGCAGGCCTGCACCGTGGCTGTGATGTCGTCCCCCCGCAGAAGAAGCGGGTTGACCAAAACGTCGGCCTGGTCCCGAACCGGAGCGAAACCCTGGCCGACGGGCGCCCCCAGCATCCTGGAAAACACCGTGACCCAGGACCCTCTGGCGGCGTTCACACGAACCACCCCGGCGCACTCGTAGAGGGGACCTGGAATCGCCGGCGCCTTTGCCGGATTCCCGGAGAACACCTTCACCGGCTTGGAGACCGGACTCCAGTGGTCGCAGAGCCCCTGCTGGGCGGTCACCTCGCTCCCGTCGAGCGGTGGCACGGGGAAAGGGAACTGAGCGTCCGTCGGCGCCCCTGCCTGACCGATTTCTTTCCCGTCGACGAAAATGCGAACCGTCGCACCGGCCTTGAGATTAGTGATGGTAATGGACCTGGTGCCCTTGCACAGAGCGAGGCCACCGATCACCACCGGTGCGGGCAGCTTGTCAGCCGGCTCCACCTTCACCGGTTCGGAGCTCTCGCTGCCGGCGTGGCAGCGCGCAAACACCTGTTCGGCACGAAGGGTCTCGCCTTCAATCAGCGGCTTGATGCCGAAGATGCCTCCAGAGTGAAACGGTATGCAGGCTTGAATGTCGTCTCCCTCGCTGCGATGCAAGTGGATGGTCGCGCCCGGAAAGAGATCTTGCAGTCCCACGAACTGTTGGCAGGCATACAGTGGCGTCTCGATTGTGGGTGGCGAGAGCTGCTCAAGCAGCGTGTGACTGAGCAATTCCTGCATCGGCGTGTGGGGTCCGGTGTCGCCGCAGGCTAGTTGGACGCCGTAGAAGTGATCCCCTTGCACAGCGGCCGGATCGATCGAGACCACGGCGCTGCCTCCCGTGGCGATCCTCGAACCGCGCAGGCCTGGATGAGAGCCCGTCGTTGCATGAACCTCCACCGTCGCCCCGGGAATTGCGCCGCTTACCGCCGCGCAGGAACCGCATTCATAGATCGTACTGTTGAAAACTACCGGTCCGACGGATGCCGGTTTGGCCTGGACGATCACCGGCTCCGGCGAGGCGTCACTTTCGTCCGAGCCGAGAACCTGAGCGGCGGTGACGTGCTGACCTGCCTTCAGCGTCGCCGTGGGAAGCAGCGGAAGCGTGACTTCGGAGAACAAGCTAAATCCATTGGCAACGATCTCATTCCCGGCGGCGACAAACACCATCGAACCGGGAACCTGGCCTTTAACCTGAATGCTCTGACTGCATTCCGAAAGCGGTACAGAAACCCTGGGTGCAAGAAGAATGGGCATAGAGACCTCTCAATGCAGCGGCAGTGCCAACGGATTCACCCTTCGATGATCTCGATTCCCGACGTCACATCATTGACATGGAAATCGGTCAACGAGTGTACACTGTCACCATCCGAAGTGAAATCCATATCGGCTCTGCGCGTTCGGTTGAATCATCAAACAATGAAACGAAGATGTAGACTTCGTTCCCGAATCTGCTACGAGTTCAAGGCGCCAACCCGATCGAACGTAGCCGATCAGAGTAAATCCTCGGCCCGCGGGGTCAGGCGGCAACAGAGTGCCTCGTTCCAAGCCAGCGCAGGCGAAGCACCACAACGCAGGGTGATCCCCTGTTGCGGCCGGCACTCAAGTCACGATCAACAAGCCAGAGGCGACATTGTTGCGCGTCGGCTCCAGTTCGTTATGGAAATAGTATACGCCCGGACCACTCCTCCCCAGCGTGAAGATCGCCATGTTTTTCCACCGAGTCAGGGCGAGCGGCCAACCACGTGCATCCCTTGAGAACGGAGGTTTGGGCAGGCCGCCGAGTTCCGTACCGCTGGCGCGTATTCGCCGCCGGGATACCCGCGAAAGGGCCGCTGGAATCCGTACACCGAGGCCAGGCACGCCAGCCCCGCCAGCATGCACCCGCAGATTCTCCGCCTCCACATCGCTTACTGCGAGAATAGTATTGGCTGACGCTTCCCGTTGCGATTCCGTAACGCCGCCATTCCGCGTCGGGAGCGGACTGCCGCGCCTACTTGTCCACCAGCCGCAGTGTGCCGAAGGCTTCGGGAATGTGGAACGTGGTGCTGTGCGTGGGCTGCCAGGTGATGCCCAGGCGCTCGGGGGGCGGCCCCTCCATGCGGTAGAAGTTGGCCCTCAAGTCCAGCCCGGCTTTGATCGGGCGCGAATCGATGGACTTCCACGGAATCTGCATGACCGCGTACCAGGTGTGGCCTTCCACGCGCGCCGCCACTTTGAAACCGGAGTTCCACTTCCAGCCGCCCTCCGTTTTGGGAGAGCCGCGGTCGATGTCGAGGTCCACCCACTCGGCGTGCGGCGAGACTTCGAATTCCTTGTAGCGCTTGATGTTTTCGAAATCGGAGCCGATGAACGCCTCCGCGACATCCCAGTTCCAGAGCTGGTTGGTCTCGTTCACCGCATCCGGGTTCGGCTTGGTATAGAGCTGCTCGAACTGGCTGACGAAAAGCAGGTACAAGTTGCCTTCGGTCCACCGGGAACGCACTTCCATGCGATGGCCGGGAAGCGCGCGGCCGTCGCGTTCTTTCTCGGCGATGACGCCTGGAACGCCGCGCCAGAAGGCGGCGTTCGGATCGGTGGTAAGGGCGGCGTCCCGCGGCGCGCGGACGCTCTGGATCACGTTGCCTTGCGCAAACGCGCCGGCAGCCAGCAAAACCAGCAGGAAAGTTCTCATCGTCAACCTAGTTCGAATCCGCCGATAGCGTACACGCGTTCTTCGCCGCCACGCAACTCGGGACCACGGACCATGCGCACCAGCGAGCGGACGCATGCGAAGCCGAGGTCCTGTGCCAGGCGGACGGAGGCGCTGTTGCAAGGCAGGACGTCCCAGTAGTGAAGTTCGCCTTCGCCCCCCCGGAATGCGCCGTCGATGAGGGCACGCGCGGCCTCCGGGCTCGAGGCCTGAAACGGGCCCAGGTAGTGCGCCCGCACGCCCGGCCTGACCAGTGCATAGGCATCACCGGCACGGTACACCGCACTGCGCCGGACGAGCTCCCGCAGCACGGGCGTGCCCTCCGGCGCTTCGTCGTTGCCCGGCCGCAACGCCGTCAATCGACCGCTCCAGCGCTCGATCGGCTGCTCGTCGCGGAAACCCATTTCGACGTAAAGCGGCCGCCCCATGTCCGTGGCGTCGAGCTTCACGGTGGGGATGCCGAGCTCGCCGGCGTAGTCGAGCGCGCGGCGGACGAGTCGCCGTGCCAACCCGCGGCGGCGATATGCTGTGCCAGTCAAAACCATGCCCAGCCAGGCAAGCTGCGAATGGAGGGGCAGCAGCGTGGTGGTGGCGGCGAGGCCCTCATCGGCTTCGATCCCGAAACAACCTTCCGGCGCCAGGCGGAGCAGCATGGCAATGTCCTCGGCCGTCTGGTTCCACCCGGAAGCGTGCGCCAGCGCGACCGTGCCGGGAATGTCGTCCGCCGTCAGCAGCCGGAGTGTCATCGCATCGCGGCCATCGCCTGCCTGGCGTGGTGATGTGCCAGGTTCCGGTCGGGCAGCAGAAAGATGGCCCGAAGCGACTCCGGCGAGGGCTTCCCCATCTCGCTCTGAAGCAGCGCCCTGAGCAGCGCCGGCCACGCCGCGGCGGCATTTCTACCCGACCGCGCGGCCGCCGATTGCAGGTGGGCATTCCATTCGGCAGCCTGGAAGTTCGCCAGCGTGCGCGCCAACTGGTAGCCGAACGCGACGCTGGCCGGGTCCGTGCGGCGGGCCAGCATGGCGAGCCGCTGCTGGGCGGCGGCAGCGCGCCCGCAGTGCGATTCCACGTAGCCCAATGCCGGCTGATTGCCCGCTTCGGCCAGGAACGGCGCCAGCCCGTCGCGCGTGAAATCCAGGCCGGCGACGGGATCGCCCAAGTGATCGAGAATGTTCAACGCCGGATCGCATCGGTTCTCTGCCGCGTTCGCTTGCGCCTCCAAAGCCCGCACCCGGATCCACACCTGGCGCACGTTGGTGCCGCCTTCTTCGCGGGCGAAAAACCGGTTCGCGAACATGCCGCGGGCCTTGTCGAAATTGCCGGCCTCCGCATAGGACAGCGCCATGTCGTACACCAGGGACGTCGGCATATGCGCCGGATCGGGGTAGCGTTCCAGCGCGGCGATCCGCTCCTGGGCGGGCTTGCCCAACATGCTCAGCGTCGTTTCCAGCCCCGCGTACAGGTCGATGTTCGCCGGGTCGGGACCGAGCCCGGCGCGAAACGCTTCCATGGCGGCTTGCGGGTCATCCTTGACCCGCAGCAGCGTGCGCCCCAGGCTCGCATCGAGCACCGGAATCCCGGGATTGATCTTGCGGGCGGTGTTCCACTCGCTGATGGCCTGGTCCACCAGGCCGGAAGCGAGCCGCAGGTCGCCGAGCAGATAGTGCGCGGTGGCGTCGGAAGCATTGGCCCGCACGGCCGCTTCCATCACGATGAGGGTCATCGCGCCGTTCGGGAAAACATAGGCCGTCGGCAGCTTCCCGGCGGCCACGTAGTCCGCGGATTCACCGAGCTTCTCGCGGCAGTAGGCGCGATAGTAGGCGACCACGGGGTCGTTTTGCGGAAGCGGCGCTCCCGGCTCTTTCTGTTCTGGCGGCACTTCGGGATAGTCGCGGCTGAGCAACCCCAGCGCTTCCCGCCACAACCCCAGGCGCATTCGGGTGGCAGCCGCACGGAGTACCCGTTCGGGGTCCGATGCGAGCACCGGTTCGGCGGCGGAGTGGCCGAGCAGCGCCGATTCCTCCCGGGCGCGCGCGTCGCCCGCCGCGTCCAGATAGGCAACCGCCTCCGCCGTCTTGCCTTCGCGCGCCGACAGTTCGCCCAGCTTCAGCGATCCGGCGGCGTAGAACTCGGGCGACCGCCGCGCGGTTTCAAACTCGGTGCGCGCCTGCCGCTCGCGGCCCAGGCCGTCGTATGCAAGGCCCAGGTAGTACGCGATCTCGCCCTCGTAGGTGGCGTGCGACTGCGCCGCCGGCACCAGCCAGCGCACCGCATCGTCGTACCGCAGCAGCGCCGCGGCCAGGCGGCCGGCGGCTCTCTGAAGATGCAGATTGTCGGGCGTGTGTTCGAGCGCGCGCGTGTACGTTTCGTAAGCCACCAGAAGCCGGCCGTTCAGTTCCTGGTCGGCGCCGGTCTCCAACGGATCCGTGGGCGTATACCGCGGCTGGGCGCCGGTGTGGATTTCCGAGGCGGGCGACCAGTCGTACTCGCCTTCCACATGTCGCATGAGCCGTTTGCCGTCGGAGCCGTACAGTTCGAACGTGAGCTTGGCGGAGGGCGCCGCCACCTCGTGCGACCAGGTATGGTCGGGCGCCAGATCCACGGTCGCTTCGTACAGCATGCGCGACCCGTCGAGCAGGCGAATCTTCGCCCCGTGAATCGCCGTGTTGGCGTTGAACGCCGCCACCGCCTTCGCCCCCTCATGCCGGAAATTCAGCACTCCCGCAAGGTTCGCCCGGGCGATGCCACCCAGGGCCCGCACCGGCATCCAGAACTCGGAAAAGTGAATGCTCTCGCGCGGCTGCAGGAAGGCGTAAGTCTCCTGGTTGCGCATGGGGCCGGCCTGCACTTCCACGTAGGCGCTGTTGTCATCGGAAAGCGCGCGCCGCCAGTCCAGACCGTCGGCATCCACGCCCCAGGACCAGATCTTCTTGCCGGGCAGATCGCCGTAATCGGCGTAGTGAACCACGCCGGTATCGGTGTGCGGATGGTAGACGCCCATGAACGGCTCGCGGCTGCCGTGGACGAAGCGCGAGACCGGACCCCTGGTCTGATTGCGGATCACGCTCATATCGGCGCCGCTCGAATCCACCGGCCACGTGTCCACATCCGTGAATCCATGGCTGGCGGTCCACCGCATGGGGTACCAGATTTTCGAATCGTCCCAAACCCGAACGCCGGCGTTGTTCCACCAGTAGAAGCGGTGGCGCACGTCGCTGCGGTTGTATAGCGTGACGCGCTCCTCGAGTACGGTGCTGGCGGGCCGCAGGCGAAGCTCGACCGTCCACTGCATGCCGTAGGGCCGGTCGGTGTTGCCGACCGTCACCGAGCCGCTGCCGTCCGGGTTCTGCGCGAACGAAAAGTCCACTGGCGACATCGATACCCAGTTGTGCGACACCGGGAAATTGAATTCAATGCCGAAGGCCGCCCACGCGCCGCGGTAACCGATGCGCGCTTTCTTGATCGACGGATTGGCATAGAACATCGGTTGCCCGCTGATCTTGTCGATGCAGGTGTACAGGTGGCCGCCGATATCGGGCAGCACCGAGCACTTCAGGTATTCGTTTTCGAGGAACACCGCGCGCCAGGCGATGTCTTTGCGCTCGCCGGTGATGTTTTCACGCAGCGTATAGGGGTAGTTGAAGCGGGTCTCGGCGAAGATGTCGAAGGGCGGGTTCGGATCCGGCGCCCCTTCGATCGTGGTCGGCAAGGTGAGCGTATCCTGCCACACCCGCACCGCTGCATGGGCCGGGGCGAGCGCTGCAACGAACGCTGCCGCCACCCACAACCGTGGCGCGAGCACCCTGGTCTTCCGCGCCGGCATTCCTCCCCGCGCTTCCGCCGCCTGGAACACCGTCGATCGGCGCAGCCCAACCTTGCGTGATCCCATACCTCAGAGCTTAACTCGCAGGACCCGCACTGCGTTTTCGTTGTAGACCTTTCGCAGAATGGCGTCGGGCAGATTCAGTCCGTAAATCCGCCAGCGCCCTTGCGGCGGCACCGGCGCGGGCGCGTAGTCGAAGTACTCGTCGTCGGTCTCGAGAAAACGGTAATAGATCTCGTACAGCCCGTCCGTGAAGATCTGCTGCGGAGTCTGGTGGCCGTCGGGAATGGCGTCGGTACCGAACAGAATGCGGTCCTGGTAGCGGTCGAAGAACCGGCGCGCGCGCCGCGGTTGCCGGCCCAGCTCGCCGATGCGGGCGCCGAGTTCGACCGTCATATTCGGGAACCGGTCGAGGGCCTCCGACACGTTGTCGAGATCCTCGGCGAAATTGCCCACGTGCAGCGCGATGAAATGCGTCTTCGGATGCCGCGCAAACACCCGGTTGCGAGCCTCGATCAGCTCCGCGTTCGAGGGGAAATCCCGCCCGTAAAACGACCAGTCGGGATGGTTGTTCAGCTCTTCGTACCGCTCGTTGAACCGATCCGTCGGCGTGAAGAAGGCTACCGGATCGGAGATGTGCATGCCCACCGGCAGGTTGAATTGCGCGCAGGCCTCCCACATCGGGTCGAACCGCTTATCGTCGATCTTCACCAGCGCTCCGGTGGTGATGTTCTCGCGCAGAAACAAGCCCAGGGTCTTCAGGATCTTGAGCCCGCGGGCCCCGGCCTGGTGCGCGTGCGCAATGGCGTCCGCCTGTATTTTGGGATAGTCCGGCTCCAGAAAGCGGTTGTAACTGGGCTCGGTGAAGGTGTAGAACCGCCCCGGATGCGCCTTATCGTATTTGGCGATGGCTTCCTCCAGGCCGTCAGCGAACCCGCCGGTGAGGTTCACCATGGCGCGGATGTTCTTGCGGTCCATCACCTCGAGAACGCGCTCCGCAGGCCAGATGAAATGGCGCGCCGCCGCCACCCCCACCCCGCCCTGCGATTTGGCGGAGAACGACAGGTGGCTGTGAACGTCGATCACCGGGTACTTGGAACGCGCTACCTTGTGTTCGGCGGCGTGCAGCATGCTCTTGGGTTGGTATTCCGAAATATCCAACGGCTTCCCCCTCCGCGGTTGGCCCTGCGCTTCGGCGGCATCCGGAATCGCTCCCGCCATCGCTCCCAACCCCACCGTACCAAACCACTCGCGGCGACTGTGTTTCACGATCGAACCTCCCTTGCGGCCAGGAACTCCGCTACCCGCTCCGGGGTTGGCTGCGCCGCCGTTCCGCCCAGACCCTGGGTGGAAAGCGCTCCGCAGGCCGCACCAAAACGAATCGACTCTACGATGTTACGCCCCGCCAGCCAGCCGTGCAGGAAACCGGCGTTGAATGAGTCCCCCGCCCCGGTGGTATCCACCGGCTCAACCGGAAACGCAGGGACATGGATGATGCGCCCTTCGACCAGTGCCATCGCGCCGCGGGCGCCCAGCTTGGCAACGGTGAGGGCCCGGCGGCCGGCGAGCGCGCGCAGGGCTGCTGCCGGATCGGTCTTCCCCGTCACTCGGGCTAGTTCCACTTCATTGGGGAAGAACAGGTCCGCCTCGTCAAGCGCTTCCACCAGGTCGGCCCCCCACTGTTCGGACGGATCGAAACCGGGATCGATGGACGTGGTGAGCCCCAACCGGCGTGCCCGCGCGAGCAGCGCACCCACGTCGGGTCGCAGCGCCTCCTGCATGAAGAAGGATGAGACGTGCAGGTGGCGGCAGCCCGCCAGCCACGCATCTTCGATGTCGGCGGCGCGCAGCGCGGCGATCGATCCCAGGTACGTGACCAGCGCCCGATCCTTTGCCGACGTGATCGAAACCGTGATCCCCGTCTTGATGCGCGGATCGCGGAGCACGTGCGCGAGATCCACGCCCAGGTTCCGCAGCGTCTCCATCACCAGATCGCCCCACGCATCGCACCCCAGCTTGCCCACGAAGCTCACGGATTCGCCGAGCCGCGCCAGGCCGGCGGCACAGATCGCCGAGGCGCTCCCCAGGGTGAGCGAAACGTCGTCTACCAGCACCTCCCGCCCCAATTGCGGGAAGGCGTGGTAGTTCTGCAGCACCAGGTCGACGTTCAGTTCGCCGGCAACCAGGACGCTCATGGCTTCACCGTGTCGCGATGCACCGGAAACGTGCCCACCACGCGGCTGATCACGCCATCCTGCGAGGGCGAGTCGGGATGGAGGCCTTCCTCGCGGCAACGGAAAAAGGCAAGCAGTTGCGCCACCACCACGTGGAGTATGGCGGCGTTCTCGTCGCCGAGTTCGCCCAGGCCCGGCAGATCGATCGCCGTGTCCTGCGCCCGCACCAGTTCCCCGTCGATCGCGTCGCCCACCAGCAACTTGGCCCGGCCCAGCCCCTTGCGGTCGAGCTCGCGGATCAGGTCCAGCTCGTAGGCGCGCAGCAGGGGGTCCGACGAGAGGAAGCACACCACCAGCGTGTTCTCGTGGACGTAGCTCATGGGGCCGTGCCGCAGGCCCAGATACGTTTCGGCCATCGTCGTGACCCGGCCCGCGGTCATCTCCAGCATCTTCAGCGACGCTTCCCGCGCCGCGCCAAAACGCGTGTGGCTGCCCAGAAACACCACCCTGTCGAAGCCGCTCCGCCCCGCGCTCGCAATCGCGCCGAAATGCGATTCCAACAACACCCGTCCGAGATCCGCTAGCCGCCCGCAGGCCGCGCGCCAGGTTTCCAGACGCCCGGTAAGGCCGAGGAATCGCGCCGCCAGCACCAGGTTCGTAAAGCTGCTGGTCATCACCAGGCTGCGGTCGTTGGTGCGCTCGTCCAGCACCACCACCTGCACGCGCGCGTGCCCCCGGTATACCTTGGCGAGGCTGCCGTTGGCGTTACAGGTGAGCACCAGGTGCCGCATGCGCGGCTCGGTTTCGAGCAGCAGCGACACCGCCGCCACACTCTCCGGGCTGTCGCCGGAACGCGCGAACGACACCGCCAGCGAAGGCCGCGTGGGGCCGATCACCCGGCTGCCGTACATCAGCAGCGCCCCGCCATCCACCCCCTCCACCGCAATGCCTAGCTCGCTCTGCAAAACCAAACGCACGCATTCGCCGGCGAATTGGGAACTGCCCGACCCGGTGAGCACCATGCTTGCCGCGCCTTCCAGTTGCGCGCCGATCGCCGATGCCTGGCCCGCCAGAAGCTCGCCCATGTCAGCCCAGGTGGCGGGCTGCTGGAGAATCTCGCGCAGCGTGTGGAAGTAGCCGGCGTCCCGCTGTGCCTGCTCCGAACAGCGCAGCAGGCGGGCGGCTTCCGGATGTCGCTCGCACAAAGTGATCATGTCGGTCTTCACGGACTGGTTACCTCCTCGGAGGAAATCGAAAGAGAAAGACAATTATAGCAAGTAAAAGAAGGTCATTTCACCGCACCATCGATCGTAATCTCGCCCAAGTCATACCACCCTTCCGGCGTCCGCCCGGCGATCCCGAGCGCAATCGCCGGCTTGCGGCTGTGCGCATCGAGCAACGCGGTTTCCAGGCGATACGTACCGGGCGGAAGGTCCGGGATGGGCACCGGCTCCTCGAACAGCGCATCGCCGGGCAGCCACTTTCTCACGTCCACGGGCAGGTCCACCGCGGCGTCCTTCCCGCCGCGGAATCGCAAAGCCAGCTTGTATGGCCGGTAAGCGGGCGCAACCCCGGCGTTGACCCACCACATCCGGAACAGCGCATCGGACCCCGCGCGCACGCTCCGCGGGTACTCCATCCGGCGCAGTTCGAAGCGGTAACCCATGCGGTTCTGAAAGTCATCGAATATGGACTTCCACTCGGCGGGGATCGCGCTGGATTTCACGTTGAGGGAAGAGATGTGCCAGCGCAGCGCCTCCTCCAGAATGTAGTGGACATCCCACCCCTGCCGTTTCCAGTATTCCGGAACCCAGCACGTTTCAAACGAGACCGGCGACTGCTTCCACACCTCGCCGATGCCGGCCCGCACGATCTGCTCGGGGTAGAAATCGCGCATGTGCGACCACGGGGTGCGCATGTCGCCCAGGCAGTCGAAGCGCCACCCCGCGCCCTTGCTGGTCCCATAGTGCAGGCCTTCGGGCTCATCGAAGTTCATGAGCAACTCGGTGGAAGGAAAGGCCGCGAACCAGATATCGATCAGCGCCTTCTGGTGGGCAAACGAGGGCATGAAATTGCTCCAGCCTTCGCCCCAGTAGCCCACCGAAGAAATGTCCACCGATTCCAGCCGCGGATCGCCATCGTACCGGCGGCCGGCCCCGCGAACCAGCTCGCCCCAGTATTTCAGGTAGACCGGGTCCGCGAAATCGGGTTCCCACACCGCCTCCCCTTCTTTGTTGGCGCGTTTGGCGCCGCTGGTGCGATACCACTCGGGCAGCGGATGCTTTTGGTCGTAGGGCATCAGGCGGATGGCCAGCGTCTGACCGTGCTGCGCCGCTTCCGCAAGCGCCTGGTCGAGGATTGCCCAGCGGATATCGCCCTTGGCCGGCTCGAGCGTCGCCCAGAACCAGCGGCAATAGGAAATCGTGGACTTCGGAAAGTCCGGCGCCGGGCCCGTGGGCAGCGCGCCCGTAGGACCTTCCTCCGACCATCGCACGTCCTGATTCAGCGGATCCCCGCTGAAGCGCTGAAACGTCTGGATCCCCATCCCGGGGTTCACCAGGACATCGGCGATCCGCTGCGGATGGACCACCACCGTCTGGCCGCACGCCAGGGCGGCGACGCTCAGCGCGGCGAAAATGCAACAAGGTGTTCGCATGAGTTATTTCGCGATATCTTCCAGGCTCTCCGGGTCCCCCGCCGCCGGCCCGTGCCACACGCTGCCTCCAAACGTAGTGATATAGATCATCGCGGAATCGGCCGGGTCGGGAATCACGCGATGGCCCCATTTGAAGTTGTAGCCGCGAATGCGCCGCCAGCTCTCACCGCGGTCGGTGGACCGCCACGCGGACGATTCGAACCCGCAGGCATACAGAATGCGCGGATCGCGCGCATCGATTGTGACGTCGTAAACGTGCTGGTCTTTATCCAGGACCCGCCGCCAGGCCGCGCCGCCATCGGTCGACAGATAGATGCCGCCGCCCCCATCGGCTCCCGGTCCGCGACGCCTCCACACCGAGAGATAAAGGCGCTTCGGATCGCCTGGATCCACGGTGAGCCCGTTCGGACCGTTGACGCCCTCCGGTAGTTTCACCGCCGTCCAATGCGCCGCGCCATCTGCCGAAAAGTACAGCGCGCCGTCGCCCGCGTTGCCGATGCTGCCGTCTTCGCTGCGGCGCGCCACCACTACGTACAGGCCGCCATCCCGATCCTGGGCCAGGCGCCAGGCAAACGGTTCCTCGCCCGCCAGGCCCGTATTGTGCAGGCTCCAGGTCGCGCCGCCATCCACCGATTTGTACACCCCGCGGCCGAACCCGGCCACGTACAGCGTGCGCGCCTTGGCGGGCGATCTGCCATCGAGCAGAATGTGGGTCGCCGCCGTTTCCGGCATTCCCGATCCCGATGGCCGCCACGTGCGCCCGCCGTCTTCGCTTTGAATCACGCCCCCGCGGTAGTGCGCCACCGGAGTCCTCCGCCACATCTTCGCCCGCGGCAGATCGTGCGTGCCGCTGGCCACCGCCCACACGCGCCCGCGCACCGCCGGGTCGAACACCATCCAATAGGTCGTGTTCACCCATGCGTGCGGAACGCCCGCGGTGGAACTCACCCAGCTCCGCCCGCCATCCTCGCTGCGGAACGCGCCGATATCGGTGTACGTGATGAACATCCGTTTGCCGTCGAACGGGTCGAAGTGCACGCCGTAGTTGGTGGTCACATCGAGGCCTGTGCTCGTCCATCCTGCCGCCGTGCCCTTCGAATAGACCGCTTCCCACGTTTTCCCGCCGTCGGAGGTGCGCATCGTCCGGCCCAGGTCCGTGGCGTAGCAGAGGTTGGGATCGCCGGGAGCAACACCGAGGCTCAACGGATACTCGCCCCAGCCCGGCCCGAAGCGCGCCGTGATCCAGGCGTCGTGGATGTTGGCGCCCGCCTTATCGGCCTCCTTCCAAACCAGTTGCCACGTGCGCCCCCGGTCGGAGGTCTTCGCCACCCCGAACCAGCTCTGGCCGTCCATGGCGAGACGGCTGTACGATACGTAGGCCGTGTCCGGGTGTTTGGCGCTGGTGGCGATGGCGTGCAGGCGCGCGCCCGATCCGGGAAGCGAGAATGCGCGCCAGCTTTTCCCGCCGTCATCGGAAACCGATCCCGCCGATTGGGAAATCGCGTAGATCACCGGCGCGCCTGCCGCTATGTCGTTCCAGGCTGAAGCGAGCGGACGGCCCTCGCTCCAGGTACCGTTTTCGCGCATAAATACCGACGTCGCCAGGGCGGCGTACAGCGTGCTCGAGCCGGCCCACACGCGGCGCACCGCGGTGGAAAACTCGCGCTCGACCCGCCAGGTCGCCCCACCGTCCTCCGAAACCCGCAGGACGCGTCCGGTAGCGGCATACAGCATTTTGGAATTGCGCGGATCGATCGCCAGGGCCGCCACCCGTTCCGCGCGTGCTCCGTCCGCCAGGATCGTTTCGTCGGCGTGGTCGTCGCTCATCTCCCTGCCGGTGACCTTCGCCGGCGCGGGGTACACCAGCCGCCAGCTCTTGCCGGCGTCCGCGCTGCGGTACAGACCGTTATTGCCGGCGTAAATCACCTTGGGGTCGCTGGGATCCCATTCGAAGAACCGCGTCACACCCCCCAGGTTGAACATCCGCCACGAATTGCCGCCGTCTTCGGTGAGGTACGAGCCCGTCATGTCGCAACCCACCAGGACCCGCTTCGCATCGTGCGGGCTGATGGTCGGGATGAACTGCGCACCGCCGCCGCCCGGCCCCAGAATCTTCCACCGATCGAGGCGCGGCGCGGAAACCAGCACGGCAGCAACCATGAGTGCAAAGGATAACTTCCGCATGGCTGGTGATTGACTCTTTCTGTTACTTCCGATAGTCTGCTTTTTGTTTCCATGAGTCAAGGGACAAGCGGGCTTCGCGGCGTGGCGGTCGTCGCCCATGGGGGTGGACCCACGCCCGTCATTAACGCCAGTCTCGCCGGGCTGATTTCCGAGGCCCGCAACCATCCCGAGATCACCGCGGTCCGGGGAGCGATTTACGGCGCGCACGGGCTCGTGGGCGGCGACTTCCGCGAGCTCTCCCACCTCCCCGATTCCGAACTGCGGGCTCTGGCGCGCGCGCCCGGGTCGGTGCTGGGTTCATCACGCCGCAACTTCGATACCGCCGATTACGAAAAACTCCTCGCGGTGCTTCGCCGCGAGTCCGTCCGCTATCTTTTTTATACCGGCGGCAACGGATCCATGGGAACCGCCCTGCGGCTCGATGCCCTGGCTCGTACGGCCGGTTGGGAAATGCGCGTGATCGGCGTGCCGAAGACGATCGACAACGATATCGCGGGCACGGATCATACCCCGGGATACGCCTCGTGCGCGCGCTTCTTTGCGCACGTGGTGCGCGACGTGGGAGCGGATAACCGCGCCCTGCCGCCGCCCATCGAAGTCATCGAGGTGCTCGGTCGAAACGCGGGATGGGTGGTGGCCGCCACTGCCCTGGCGCGCCGCCACGAAGACGACCCGCCCCACCTGATCTACTTTCCCGAGCGCGGCATCGGCGTGGACCGGTTGTGCGCCGACGTCGAACGCGTCCACCGCCGCATCGGCCGGTGCCTCGTCGCGGTTTGCGAAGGCCAGAAGGACGAGAGCGGCGGCTGGTTCGGAACGGAGTTGGGCACCATGCCGGGCGCTCGCGATCCGCTGCCCGCCAACATGGGACACGTGCTGGCGAAAACCATCTGGGCCCGCACGGGCATTCGCGCCCGCGCCGAAAAACCGGGCCTCTTCGGCCGTTCTTGCGCCGCCCTGGCCTCCGAGGTCGATCGCGAAGAATCGTGGCGCGCCGGGGAAGCCGCGGTGCGCGCTGCGATCGATGGCCAATCGGGCGTCATGGTCGCTATCGAGCGGGCATCCACTGCGCCCTACCGCTCGCATCTGATCACCGTTCCACTCGAGAGCGTTGCCGGCGTCGAACGGCAGTTCCCGCTCGAGTGGATTGCGGCCGACGGCAACGACGTGAGCCCGGAGTTCGTCGAGTGGGTTCGCCCGCTGGTGGGCGAGGTGGCGGCGCACTTCCGGCTCTGAGCCGGCAGTACGATGGAGGAGAGGAAAAGGCATGAAAAGGAATCTGGTTCTCTCGATATGGCTCGCCGCCGGGGCGCTTGGTTTAGGCGCGCAGCCTCGCGCCGCATCCGCGCCCCCCGCCGGACGCATCACTCTCGCCGCCGGATGGTCGATCCAGTCATCCGCCAAGGTGACCGGCACCGGCGCCGAAATCTCCACCCCGAAGTTCCGCCCCGATGGCTGGTATCTCACCGCCCTGCCCTCCACCGTCATCGGCGCCCTCGTAAATAACAAGGTATATCCCGATCCCTATTTCGGCATGAACCTTCGCTCCATACCGGGAACCACCTACAACATCGGCACCAACTTCTCCAACATCGCCATGCCCAAAGACAGCCCCTTCGCCGTCTCCTGGTGGTATCGCACCGAATTCAAGCTGCCTCCAGGTTCCCGCGGCAAGCGCCTCTGGCTGAATTTCGACGCCATCAACGATCGTGCCAACATCTGGCTCAACGGGCACCAGATCGCCAACGCCGACGACGTGGCGGGCATGTACCGCATGTTCGAATTCGACATCACCGATACCGCCCTGCCCGATACCAATACCCTCGCGCTCGAGATCTTTCCGCCCACCGAGCACAGCCTTACCATCACTTTCGTAGACTGGAATCCCATGCCGGCCGACAAAGACATGGGGCTGGTGCGCGACGTCTACGTCCTTACCAGCGGGCCGGTCGCGGTGCGCCATCCGCAGGTGATCACGCGGCTCGATCCGTCGCTCGATAAAGCCCACCTCACCCTCTACGCCGACCTGAAGAACGCCTCCGCCCAGCCGGTGGAAGGCGTCCTCCGCGGGACCATCGGCAACATCGCCGTCTCGAAGAATGTCAAACTCGCCGCCGGGGAATCCGCCCGCGTGGCCATCGCTCCCGAAGACCATCCGGCCCTCAACATCGCCAATCCCAAGCTGTGGTGGCCCTACGGCCTGGGCCCGCAAAACCTCTATCGCGCCCGGCTGGAGTTCGCCATCGGCGGCGCGGTTTCCGATCGCCGGGAGGTGCAGTTCGGAATTCGCCAGTTCACCTCGGAGTTGGATGCGCAGCAGCACCGCGTGTTCAAGATCAATGGCAAGCGCATCCTCATCCGCGGCGGCGGATGGACCCAGGACATGCTCCTGCGCGTCAATGACGAACGCGAAGACAACGAGATCCGCTACGCCCGCGAGATGAACCTCAACACCATCCGGCTCGAAGGCAAAATGATGAACGAACACTTCTTCGAGACCACCGACCGCATGGGAATGATGGTCATGCCCGGCTGGTGCTGCTGCTCCTATTGGGAACGCTGGCGGAATTGGAAGCCCGACGATTACACGCGGGCGGGCGAGTCGCTGCGCGACCAGATCCGCCGCCTGCGCAACCACGCGAGCGTGTTCGTGTTCCTCTACGGCAGCGATAACTCCCCCAACGAACAGGCCGAGAAAGTATACCTGAAGGTGTTCGAAGAGGAGCATTGGCCCAACCCCGTAGTCTCTTCGGCCACCAATGCCAACACCCCCGGCGAGGGGCGCACCGGTGTGAAGATGACCGGCCCTTACGAGTATGTCGCCCCCAATTACTGGCTCCAGGACACCCGGCGCGGCGGCGCCTTCAGCTTCAACACCGAGACCAGCCCCGGCCCGGCCATTCCCGTCCTCGCCAGCCTTGAGGAAATGGTGGGCAAGGACCACCTCTGGCCCATCGACGAGTTCTGGAATTTCCATGCCGGCGGCGGCGGCTATCGCAACGTCAACGTCTTCACTGCCGCCCTCGAGGGCCGTTACGGTAAGGCAACAGACCTCCAAGACTATCTGAAAAAAAGTCAGCTCATGACGTACGAAGGCGAGCGGGCCATGTTCGAAGCTTTCGGACGCAACAAGTACACCGCCACCGGCGTGGTGCAGTGGATGCTCAACAACGCCTGGCCCTCCATCATCTGGCACCTCTACGACTACTACCTGCGCCCCGGCGGTGGCTACTTCGGAACGAAGAAAGCAAATGAGCCGCTGCACGTGCAGTATTCGTACGACGACCGCTCCATCGTGGTGGTGAACTCCTTCTATCGCGCCTTCCCCCATCACAAAGTCACGGCTAAGGTCTACAACTTGGACCTCCAGGAGAAGTTCTCCAAAACCGCCGCCATCGACATCCCCGAGGACAGCGCCACGCGGGTGCTGGAAGTTCCCGCAATCGACGGCCTTTCGAAGACCTACTTCGTGCGCCTCACCCTCGATGACGCCGCCGGCAAGCAGGTAAGTTCCAATTTCTATTGGCTCTCCACTCAGCCGGACGTCTCCGACTGGGACAAGTCGAACGGCCGCTACACACCCATCAAAACCTACGCCGATCTTACGGATCTCGAGCATCTGCCTCCGGCTACGGTGTCGGCGGTCTCGCGGTCGGAAGTGAAAGGCGCGGAGCAGATCGAACACGTGGTGGTTCGGAATACTTCGCCGCATCTCGCGTTCTCCGTCCATCTGACCGTCCTCAAAGGCAGGAACGGCGGCGATATCGCCCCCGTCTTCTGGCAGGACAACTACTTCGAACTGATGCCCGGCGAACGCCGCGAAATCGCCGCCGCCTTTCCGAGCAAGCTGTTGGGCGGAGCGAAATCTTACGTCAAGGTGGACGGCTGGAACCTCGCAACGGCCCAATAAACGCCCCTCGTTAGCGCTAAAATTTCCGTTGACTCCGCCTCGGGCGTGGCGCATAATACGCTTAAACTCATTCCATGTGAGAGGGGAGTCGCATGTTAGAGAAGCGTTTGCGAAACCTGTTCCTTCCTGCCTTGCTGTTGCTTGTTTCGTGCGGTCTCATGCTTGGCCAGATGACCGTGACCGGCACCATCACCGGCACCATTGAAGACCCCTCCGGGCAGCTCGTGCCCGGGGCCAAAGTCTCGTTGCGGAGCGAGAAAACCGGCGAGATCCGCAGTACCGTCAGCAATGCGGTGGGCGCGTTCAACTTTGTCGCCGTTCAACCCGATACTTACTCTCTGAAAGTCGAACACACCGGCTTCAAAGCCTCCGAGCGAAAGGGCCTGGTCCTCACCGCTAACGAGCGCCTCGCCGCCGGCGATATCGCCCTGCAACTCGGCGCCGTAACGGAAACCGTGTCGGTCGAAGCCACCGCCGCACAAGTGCAGACCGATAGCACGGAGCATTCCGCCGTCCTCACCACCCAGCAGTTGACCAATCTCACCGCCCGCGGCAGGGACGTCGTGTCGCTTCTGCGAACCATTCCCGGCGTCCAGTACCAGTCGGACCAGGATTCGGTGGGCGGCAGTTACGGCACCGGCACCCCCAGCATCGGCGGCACCTCCAACAACACCAATATCCTCGCGGTCGACGGAGTGGTCAGCAATGACATGGGGACACCCAACGTGTTCTCCAGCGTCACCACCATGGATGCCATCGGCGAAGTCAAGGTCATCCTGAACAGCTACCAGGCCGAATACGCCGGCAACGGCGGCGCCGTTGTGCAGGTGATCACGCGCTCCGGTGGCCGCGACTTCCACGGAGGCGGCTACTGGTTTTTGCGGAATGAAGACCTGAACGCCAATGACTTCTTTAACAACCGTAACAAGGCGCCGCGCCCCCGATACCGCTACAACACCCTCGGCGCCACCATCGGCGGGCCGATCTACATTCCCGGTAAGTTCAACCGCAATCGCAATCTCCTGTTTGGTTTTTATAACCTCGAAAACTGGAGCATCCACCTTCCCGGTTCGCTCACGAATTACATGATGCCCAGCGCCGAGCAGCGCACAGGCGACTTCTCGCAGACGGTCGACACCAACGGCAAGCTGATTCCGGTCACCGATCCCGCCAATCACCAGGTTTTTCCGGGCAACATCATCCCCAAGAACCGCCTCAATCCCAATGGACTGGCCCTCCTCAGCATGCTGCCGCTGCCCAACTACATCAACCCGGCGATCACCAGCAACACGTACAATTACCAGATTCAGGAAGTGCTCAACGATCCCAAACGAAGCCAGTTGTTCAAGATCGACATCGTTCCCTCCGATAAAGACCGTTTCTATGTCCGGGGTAAGACATGGATGGCCCAGCAGAACGGGTACGCCGTAGCCGCGGGCGCCCGCCCCATCGGTTACTTCGCGCAGTGCTATTGCTTCACCGAATCGGGAATCGGAGTCGGCGGCACTCACATCTTCAGCCCTTCGGTTGTCATGGAGGTAAGTACGGGGCTCCGCCATAACCGCGAAGCCTGGTACAACGACGATCCCTTGAGTAAGGTCCTGCGCTCGGGCATCGGCTACAACCTGTCGCAGTGGTATCCTCAATCCAACCCGCAGGGCATCATCCCTCGCATGTCGTTCGGCATCAGCAATTCGCCCAATGTGACCTTCGACGACCGCTTCCTTACCGGCGGCACCGATTTCACCTTTACCTTCAACGACAACGTCACCATCATTCGCAGTACCCATACCATCAAGGCCGGCATGGACGCCTACCGCATGCGCGAATATGAAGGCGAGCGCAGCACCTTCAGCGGCACGTTTGATTTCGGCAGGAATACCAACAACCCCCTCGACACGAATTACGCTTTCTCCAACGCCGCGCTCGGCATCTTCCAGTCCTACACCGAGTCCAACGCGCGCTTCGGTGCCAACGAGCGGCAGAGTATCTTCGAGTGGTTCGTGCAGGACTCCTGGAAAGCCGCTCGCCGCCTCACCATCGACTACGGCATGCGCTTCAGTTGGTACAACCAGATGTATCCCCACTACGACGGTCAGCAGTCGGTTCTTGCACTCGATCGCTACAATCCCGCGGACGCGCCTGCTCTCTACCGCCCGGCCGTTGGACCGGGCAAGGTGCGGATGGCGCAGAACCCGGTCACCGGCGAGCTGCTCTCCGCGGCCTACATTGGCGATTTCGTGCCCGGCACCGGGAATCCGGCGCCCGGCGGATCCGTCTCCGGCGACAAGACGTATCCTCGCGGATGGGTCGACCAGCAGCCCGTGCTGTACGGTCCGCGCCTGGGCTTTGCGTGGGATCCGTTCGGCAAAGGCAAAACCGCCATTCGCGGCGGTGCCGCGATTCTCTATAACATCCGGGTGAGTAAGTGGAGCGCAACCAGTAACAACCCGCCCGCCATCTTCACTCCCATCACTTACTACGGCAGCATGGATACCTTCCTGCAAACCTCCGGCGTGCTCGCGCCCAGTAACACCCAGACTTACTTTCGCGGCGCGAAGACTCCGGTCGTTTATAATGTGTCGCTGGGCATCCAGCAGGATTTGGGCCATTCGCTCCTGCTCGATGTGTCGTATCTCGGCGTGCAGGGCCGCCACCTCTCCCAGACGGTCGCCCTCAACACCGTGCCCTATGGCGCTCGGTTTCAGCCGCAGAACCAGGACCCCACCAGCCCGGGCAAACCCCTGGCCGATAACTTCTTCCGCCCCCTTCCCGGCTATAACAATGTGACCCTGAATGACAACGCCTGGAACTCCAATTACAATGCCCTCCTGGTCTCGCTGAACCGCCGGTTCACCAGCGGGCTGCAACTAGGCGCCGCCTACACTTACTCCAAGTTCCTGGATTACACCGGTATCCCCGTATACATGCCTTTACGCCAGTGGAGCTACGGCCTCGACGGCACCGATCAGACTCACAACCTGGTTGTCAACTTCACTTACGAAGTGCCGCGCGCCAGTTCGCTCGTCCACAACGCCATCGTGCGGGCCGTTTTCGACAATTGGCAGTTGAGCGGGATCGCTCAGTTCGTCACCGGTACGCCCTCCGGTATCGGTTTCAGCACCACCGACGGCACCGACCTCACCGGCGGCGGCGATGGTCAGCGCGTCAATATCGTCGGCAACGGCTTTGAAAACGGGAACACCTTTTATCACTGGTTCAATCCCGCCGCCTTCGCCCGGCCGGGCAGGAACGATCCGGGCGATGCCGCCAAGGTGGTTGTCCGCAACCCCGGCGTCAATAACTGGGATCTCGCCCTGGCCAAGAAGTTCCCCATCAAAAGCGAGACCCGCAGTGTGCAATTGCGCTGGGAGGCATACAATGCCTTCAACCATACCCAGTATTCCTCGATCAACACCGCCGCCCGTTTCGATCCCGCCGGCGCCCAGGTGAACGCGCTGTTCGGCCAGGTGACCGGCACGCGCTCGCCCCGGGTGATGCAGGGCTCGCTTCGATTCACATTCTGACGGCGCAACGCCGCGGGCCCATCCCGGCCCGCGGCCTATCCCTGCCCGCGGGCGGGTTCTTCGTAGACGTACCGGTCGTCGGTCGCTTTGCGCAGCTCGTCGATGCGCCGGCGGAGTTCTCCGGCCAAACCCGCGTGGCGCGCCTCGCCGTACAGATTGTGGAGTTCACCCGGATCTTCCTGCAGATCGTAGAGTTCGAACTCCTCAGGCGGTTCGTAGTAGTGGATCAGCTTGTAACGGTCGGTGCGCACCCCTCGGTTCTTGCGGACATTGTGAGGTCCGGGGTACTCGTAATATTCGTACAGCCAGTCTTTGCGCCAGTTCCGCGGCTGCTCGCCTTTCAACAGCGGAACCATGCTCTGGCCCTGCATCGACTCCGGCACCTTAACGCCGGCGAGTTCGAGGAATGTCGGCGCAATATCGAGATTCAACACCATCTGCGAGGCCGTGGAGCCGGCGTGGATTACGCCGGGATAACGCACCAGCATGGGCGTCCGGATGGACGGCTCGTGCATGAAGCGCTTGTCGTACTTGCGCCACTCGCCCAGGAAGAAGCCGTGGTCGGCGGAGAACATCATGCAGGTGTCGTCCAGCTTCCCCGTGTCGGTAAGCGCCTGAAAGAGCTTCCCGGTATTCTCATCCGCGGCGACAATGCCGGCGTAATAATCCTTTACGGTTTCTTCGAGTGTGCGCGCGCAGTTGCTGGCGGTCTTCGAGTCCCTGGTGTAAGTGCCGATGGAGTCGTCGGCCTCGGCGAAAGCCCTGGGCTTGCCCGGATATCCTTTCAGATCGTCATCGAAGGTGGCGGGCTTCGGAATCGGAATGCCGTTGTAGAGATCGAGCAGCCGGCGCGGCCGGAAGAACGGCGCGTGCGGCGACTGGAACCAGAAGATCAGGCAAAACGGCTTCTCGCGGCGCTGCTTCAGCCAGCCAATCGCGCGGTCCATCACCACGTCCTCCACGTAGCCGTCGTACGTTTTGGGAGGGCCGACTTTTCCGTTGGCGCCTTCCGTGATCACCGGCCAGAAATAGTCGGTCGCCGCGCCGGGGTAGCCGAAGTAGTAATCCCAATTGCGCAGGCCCAGGCCTTTGACGTGGGCTTTGCCGAACACCGCGACTTCATATCCGGCGCCGCGCAGCATGTCCGTGAAGAGCGGGACGTCGTGCGGGATCTCGCGGTTCTTGTTGTCCACGCATCCGGTGTTGTGCGAGTAGAGTCCGGTCAGGACGGTGGCGCGCGAGGGCAGGCACAGGGCATTCACCACGAACGAATTCGTGAACTGCATACCTTCGCGGCCGATGCGGTCGAAGTTCGGCGTTTGGATAATCGGGTTGCGGTTCAGGCTGAGCGCGTCCGGCCGGTGGCCGTCGGTGGTCATGAAGATGAAATTGGGCCGGCTGCCCGCGGCCCGCAGGGGCGCCGCGCCGAGGGCCATCGACCCCAGGGCGCCCGTTCCCGTTTTCAAAAACGAACGGCGGTCTGTCTGGTTCTGGTCTGGCATTTCGTTTTCTGCCGGTTTGTGGCCGGCCTCCTGTTGTTTTCCGGCATGGCGGGAATCACCAGAGCAGTTTAAGACCGAGCTGCTGGTTGCGCGGCGTGTCCGCGCTGGTAATCCTGCCGAACGTTGCGGTTCCCAGTGTGGCGCCCGGAACGCCGAAGCGGGGCGTGTTGGTGAAGTGGAAGGACTCGTACCGGAATTGCAGCTTCACCCGCTCGTAAATCGGGAACTCTTTGTGCGCGGAGAAGTCCCAATTGAAAAATCCGCGCTGCCGCAGAATGTTGCGGCCGGCATTGCCAATCGTGTACTGCGCGTTTGAAACGAAAGCGGCCGTATTGAAATCCTGGTTGAGCGTGCGTTCGATATCGTAAGGGGCGCCAACCACGTTCGGCCGGTTCACGATGGTGAACGTTCCGGAGTTGGCCGGATTGCCCGATACCGCTACGCTGAACGGAACCCCCTCGGCTGCCGTGATAATGCTGCCAAGCGACCACTCGCCCAAAATGGTATCGGCGAATTTCGGCATGTGGCTGCCGAACCGCCGCCCCCTGCCGACCGGAAGGTCGTACACCGCGCTGCTGACAAAACGGTGCGGAATGTCCGCGTTGTCGATGGCGCGCTCATTGCGGAGATTGCGCACGTCCTGGTACCCGCAATTGGTGGTGTCCCCCGCCGCGGAGGCGCCGCATATATCGCCGATCGATTTGGAATAGGTATAGGAAACCAACAGCGTCAGTCCGGCCGAAAAACGCTTTTCGATCCGCGTCACCAGTGCGTTGTAACTGGTATTGCCGCTAAAGTGATACCCGTAAATGGGACCGAGCGATACCGTCGTGGAACTCCCCGGCAGCGCCACCCTCTGATACGGCCGCTTGGCATCGATGTTGCCCGGCCCCGGAGGCGAGAAATTCTCGTCATAAACCTCCTCCAGATGGCTTCCCTTACTCCCGGCGTAGCCTACCTCGACCATCCAGTCGCGCCCCAAGTCCCGCTGGATATTGAAATTCCACTGTTGGGCATACGGACTGATGGCTTGCCGCTCGATCGCCGCGAGCTGAATACCGGTGGCGTGCGCGACGTCCAGCGCGCCCGGCGCCAGCCCTTGCGACAGGTACAGGGCCGGCGTGGTGGGACTGGAAGTCAGCGTGACCCCATAGGCGAACGGCAGGTTCCCGATCAACCACTCGGCATCCCCAAGCGGCTCCATGTACGCATAGAAGAACCCATACCCTGCACGAATCACGGTCTTCGGGCCGAGTTTGTACGCGGCTCCCACCCGCGGCATGAAATTGTTCTTGTCGGTGGCGACCATGGCGCGGCCGTAGCGGCCTCCGCCCGAGCCCGCCACGATCAGTTGCGGCGCCGCCGGATTGGTCCAGTCGTCGAAATCGCCCATACGGTCGCGCTTCTCTACGAAGGGCAGCACGATTTCGTACCTCAGCCCCAGATTGAGCGTGAGACTGGGCGTCACTTTCCAATCGTCCTGAATGAATGCCGCATCGTTCCAGCTCCGCAGATTCACCTGGAGCCGCGTGTTCCAGGTAAACTGACTCGACATCCCAAGCAGGAAGTCCGCCATGCCGTCTCCCGTATAACGTCCGTTGAACTGGTACGGACCGCCGACCTCGTTGCGGATATTGAAAATGTTGTTTTGCGATCGGATCATGCTGGCGCCGAACTTCAGCGTGTGCGCGCCACGCGTCCACGTCACATCGCCGGCGAGCTGACGGTTCTGCGAATCCCGGTAAACGGGGTTGTTCGGTCCGAGGCCGAGCGAGGTGTACCCGGTGATGTTGAAGTTCGAAAACGAGCCGGGAATGGAATCGGTGCCCGCCGTAATTCCGTACTCGCGATTGAAGAAATGGCTCTTGGCGGCGGCCGGATTGTCCCGCGCAAAGTAACCGTAGTTCCAGGCGCCCCGCAACGACAGGATGAAGGTGCCGCTGAAAATGTGGTTCCACGTCGCGCCCGTGTTGATTCCCGTGATTTTGGAGTCGAGCGGATTGCCGCCATACGCCGGCGGAGGCAGGGTCAGGACCGCCGGAAGGTTCGCATCCTGCTCGCTGATTCGCCAGAATACGTTGTCCCTGCTGCCCAGGTTGGCGTCGGCCCGAATATCGAACTTGTTCGCGTCCTGGTCGTTGGGCGATTCGTACGTGAAGTTCGAGCCGACCGCCGGAGTGAGCGGCGTCGGATACAACTGAATCAGCTTCAGCGCCAGCGGGTCGAGTCGCTGCGCTGGAATGATGTTATCGGGGAACGGATTGTTCGTGAGCGGATCTTTGATCGCCACCTTGCGCTGTGCGAGCAGTTCACCGAAGTCGCCGCCGCGCATGCCGGCCGTGGGCAGCGTGCTCACATTCGTACTGCTCTGCCGGATCTTCGTACCCTCGTAATCGGCAAAGAAAAACAGGTGGTTCCGGCCGTTCAGTACTTTCGGAACGTACACCGGCCCGCCCACCGAAAAGCCGTACTGGTTCCGCTTGAACGGCGGCTTGGAGCCGGGCGGCGCGAAGTAGTTCCTGGCGTCCAGTTTCTCATTGCGGACAAATTCAAAGGCGGTGCCGTGGATGTCATTGGTGCCGGACTTGGTGGTTACGTTCACCACGCTGCCCAACGCCCGTCCATATTCGGCGGCATAGGCGTTGGTTTGCACCTTGAACTCCTGGATTCCGTCAATCGACGGCTGGACCATTTCCGACCGGCGCTGCGCGCCCGCCAGCTCCACCGGATTGTTATCGACCCCGTCGAGAATGAAGTTATTCTGGGTATCCCGCATCCCGCCCGAGCTGAAGCCCCCGTAACGGGAACTGCCGGGCGGCTGGGCCGTTCCCGCCGAAAGCAGCGCCAGATCGTCGTAGGTGCGGCCATTGAGCGGTAATTCGACGATGCGGCGGTTTTCGATCACCTGCCCCTGGCTCGCATCCTCGGTATTCAGTTGCGGAGCCGCAGCCTGCACTTCAATCCGCTCGGCAATGCCGCCCACCTCCAGGATGAAATCGATGCCCGCGCGCTGATCCACCTCCAATACCACGCCCGACCGGATGATCGCCTTAAAGCCCTGGTGCCGCACCTCCAGCCGATACTCACCGGGGGGCAGCAGCGGGACCGTATAGTAGCCGTCCGAGTTCGTGTCTACCTTGCGCTCGACGCCGGTGGCCACATTGGTAACGGTAACCGACGCCCCCGGCACGATGGCGCCGCTTGCATCGGCGACTCGGCCCGTGATTTCGGCCGTCTGCGCAAAAACGGTGACGCCGGCTAGCATCACGGCGCCAGCCGTGAGCATCCGCGGAAAGTAGCCAAATCGGGTCCCCATACTTCACCTCCCCAGCGAGCGCCTGAACGGATCAACTGTTCTTCCGATCATACTCCTCCTTCCCCAAACCGGACGCAGACACGCGCGTCTCGGGCGAATGTGCTCGATCGTACGCCAGTCCGGACGGTTCATATCCGAAGAGAACTTCCCGCGCGAGATCGACCGGCGGCAGAATAATCACATTGAAAGGAGACACGAGATGGAGGCGATGATCCTTTGCCCGAATCGTCAGAGAATCGAAGCTGTGGTCCTGTCGCTCGGACCCTATCATATGCGAATCGTTCCGCGCCACACGGACGATGCCGTAGAGTTGGTGTATCGGTACGGTCACTGGACCGATGAATCCGGCGTGCCCGTCGAGTTCGAGGCGCTGGTAGTGGATGACGAGAACGATCTGCGCATTATCGCCGAGTGGCGCGAGATCCGTTCGGCCGCCTCGTAGGTTCCGGAGTAGCCCGCCCTCGATGCCGCCGCCGCACCGGCGCCAGATCCCCGCGCCGGTGATACGATGGGATCCCATGCGGCTGCCATCCACCCTGCAAATCGGGCTGGGTAAGGCCTCGGCTCGTACCGCGGTTGGGGCCACCCGGGTTGGTGAGACTATGCGCTACCCGATCTTACTCATCGTTCTGCTTGCCTCGTTGGCCTGGCCCCAGGCGGGCCGTCACCCAAATCCGGCCGCGCCCAAAGACTTTGCGGTCATGGCCTGGGGCAGTTCGCCTGCCGATCCGGAGCAATTGCGCGGCATGCGCGAGGCGGGATTGAATATCTCCGGATTCTGCCGCACCCAGGATCTCGAACGGGTCCAGGCGGCGGGCCTGACCTGCTTCGTCCGCGACCCCGCCATTCAGCGCGTCGATCCGCTGCGCGCACCCGCCGACGACCAGATGCGCAGCGCAGTCGCCGACCTGGCTAAACGGATCGCGGGAAATCCCGCGGCGTTGGGCTTCTACCTGCGCGACGAGCCGAGTGCCCAGATGATGCCCGGCCTCGGCAGGCTCGCCGGCCTGCTTCGCCAAGCCATGCCGGACAAGTGGCCCTACGTCAACCTGTTCCCCTATCGCGTCTCGCCCAAAACCCTCGGCACCAGCGACTACGATGCCTACGTCCGCATGCTCGTAAAAACCGTGGGCCAGCCGTTCCTCAGCTACGACAACTACTCCCTCGTCAGCGGCGAAATGCTGGACTACTTCTATACCAACCTCGAAATCATCCGCCGCCTGGGCATCGAAACCCAAACGCCCTTCTGGAATTGCATCCTGGCCAACTCCCATTTCAACTACATGGAGCCGTCCGACGCTACCTTCAATCTCCAGGTGTACAGCACCATGGCGTATGGCGGCCGCGGCATCCAATACTTCACCTACTTCGCGCCCGAAATCGGGAACTACCGGCTGGCTGCCATCGACCAGTTCGGCAACCGTACCGCCACCTGGGAGATGCTCCGGCGCATCAACAACCAGATTCACGCGCTTGCTCCCACCCTGATCCGCCTTCACAGCACCGGCGTCTATCACTATCCCGACGTGCCGGAGCAAGCCCAGCCTCTCGCCCAGGCAAAGTGGGTCGAATCCGTGGAGATGACCCAGCGCTACGTGCGTCCGCCGGTGGCCGGCCGATTTCTGGTGGGTGAATTCGAGGATGCCGAGGGGCGGCCCTATTTCCTGATCGTCAACAAGGACCTGAAGAATTCCTTCCAATTCAAGATTCACCTCAAGCAGGACGGCCGGAAACTGATCCGCATCTCTCCCTATTCGGGTGCCGAGGAGCCGTTCGGGCGCGAAATGGACTGGCTCGCGCCCGGTGCCGGCATCCTCTTCCGCGTAGCTCCGGCGTAATATGGCGGGCGCCATCCTCGCCATCGTCCTGCTCGCCGCGCCGCTGTTCGCGCAGCCGCCCCATCCGGCCCGCGAGGCGCAGCGGGCGCAGCAGCTTGTCGCTGCCGGCAAGCTCGAAGAGGCCATTGCCATCTATCGCGAGCTGGTGCGCGAGTCGCCGGAAAATCCCGTGCTGCTCTTCAATCTCTGCGTAGCCGAGTACACCGCGAAACACTTCCGCGAGTCCGTCGAGCACGCCACTGCCGCGTTGACGCTCCAGCCGGATCTCACCGGCGCGCGCCTGTTTCTCGGCGCCGGCCAGTTCGAACTCGGCCAATTCAGCCTGGCCATCGATTCGCTGAAGCGGGTCGTCGCCGCCAATCCGCGCGAGCGCAATGCGCGCCTCATGTTGGGTGAAGCGCTGCTCCAATCCGGCCAGCCCGCCCTGGCCCTGGAGCACCTCGAAGCGGCAGCCGAAATGCTGCCCGCCAACCCGCGCGTCTGGTACGGGCTCGGCCGCGCGTACCAAGCTCTGGGCCGCACCCCCGCCGCGGAGGAAGCCTGGGCCCGGCTCGCGTCGCTTCCACCCTCGCCCGAATCGCACCTGCATGCGGCCGAAATCCACATGGCAGCGCGCCGCTGGCGCGAGGCGGCTCTCGAATGGCAGGAAGCCCTGCGGCTCGCGCCCGACAAGCCGGCCATCCGCCTGGGACTGGGGGAAGCTCTGTTTCGGAGCCGCGACTACGAGGCGTGCATGGCCACTCTGAAATCCTTCCTCACCTCGGACCGCGCCGAAGTACAGTTCCTTTATGGCGCCTCCCTGGTGAACCTCCAGCGGCCTTTGGACGCCATACCGTACCTGCGGTCCGCACTGGCCCACGACCCGCGCCTCTTGCCCGCTCGCGCCGCGCTCGGCCAGGCACTCCTTCAGACGGGAAAGGCCGCCGAGGCCATCCCGCTGCTCGAAAGCGCCATCTCTGTGGACCAGGACGGCAGCCTCCATTTCCAGCTTTTCCGCGCCTACCAACTCACCCGGCGGGATGCCAAGGCGCGCCGCGCGCTCGCCGAGTATCAGCGCTTTCGGGCATCGCTCCCCGCTCGCCCCTGACCCGCTGCCGGCTCACGCACGTCCACCACCTGGTTCGTCTTCACATGTCGCAGCGTCTGGTGGATCCCGCTCGGCCATCGGATCTCGACCTGTTCCACCTCTTTCCGCTGACCCGTACCGAAGTGCACGCCGAAGTCGCTCGACGACGCATACCCCACGCTGGTGGTCATGTGATTCGTCTGGTCGCCTATGCGGACTACCGCTCCAATCCCATCGCGGTTACTCACCGACCCCCGCAGCTTCAGAATCAGCCACGTGTTCGCCTCCGGGCTCGTATTCTGCCAGATCTCCGGGCGGTCGCCCAGCGATGACGTCACCACGTCAATTCGCCCGTCCTGGTTGAAATCGGCAAACGCGCACCCGCGATGGGCCCGCACCGCCTGCAAAAATCCCGGGCCCGCGCCCTGCGACGCGTCTTCAAAACGTCCCTCCCCCACATTCCGGAACACCGCGTTGTGCTGCTTGTATGCGGTGGCCTCGAAGGCTTCCACCTGGTCGTTCACGTGAGAATTGGCCGTAAATATGTCCTTCCGGCCATCGTTGTCAAAATCGAATACTCCAATGCCCCACCCGCTGTAAGTGCGGCTTAGCAGGCCCAGCCGCGAGTGGTAACTGCTGTCGGCAAAGAGCCCCCCTCCGCGATTGCGAAACAGCGGAAATGTCTCGCCGGCCAGTGCCGAAATGGCAATATCGGCAAGCCCATCGTTGTCGACGTCCCGGAAATCCGTGCCCATCGCCGATATCTCGGCCCCCGTATCCGTCAGCGCGACCGCCGCTGCGAATGCCACCTCTTCGAACCGGCCGTTGCCCAGGTTGTGGAACAGGAAGTTGGGTATCTTGTCATTGGTCACGAACAGGTCGGGAAAGCCATCGCCGTCGTAGTCCGCTACCGATACAGCCATCCCCTTGCCCTGGTATTTCCCGATGCCGGACTGCTGGGATACTTCCACAAAGCGCCCGTTCCCCAAATTACGGTACAGCCGGTTCGCCGTCCCTTCAAACAGCCGCGGGTGGCAGTAAACGCGGATGCCGCGCGCCGCATCCCCGCAAAACGAGTCGAATTCGGCGGTCCACCGTACGTAGTTCACCACGAACAGGTCGAGCCGTCCGTCGTTGTCGAAATCCAGCCACGCTGCTCCCACCGACCATTCCCCGCTGCCGATGTTCGCTTTGGCGGTCACATCCTCGAACGTGCCGTCGCCGCGATTGCGGTACAGGATGTTCCGCCGCACGCCCGCCACAAACAGATCCGGGTGACCGTCGTTATCGAAATCGCCAACCGCGGCACCGATGGAGTAGCCAGCCCCCTGCAGCCCCGATTCGGCCGTCACATCCCGGAATCGCAGTCCGCCAAGGTTGCGGAACAGCCGGTTCGAGTACCGCGGTCCGTCCTTATTCAGCGATGGCATGGCCGCTCCGTTCGCGAAAAAGAGATCGGTCAGCCCGTCGCCATCGTAGTCGAACGCGGCCACCCCGCCCGCCATCGTCTCGGGTAAGTGCTTTCGGGGAGTGGGTGAGTTTTCGAGAGTAAACGTCAACCCGGACGCCGGCTCCGCATCCTGGAACCGGATCGAACTCCCCGGTTCCACCGCCCGTGCGGACGACGACTCAAACCGGCCTGTCGCCCCTGCCAGCATCAGCAGGATGAATACCATAGCCCGTTTGGAGTTCCCGTTGTTCGGTTTCGCACGCCTTCGCTCCCCACTGTTCAGTATTTGCTTTTCTTGTGCTTTGCTTTCGGCGTAAAGTATCCCCAGGTCATTGGAGGGCGAATCTCGCATGCTTCGAACCTTGGGTGCATTATCTCTGTTTTTTCTGGTCGTGCTCAGTCTGGCACTCGGACAAGGGCCGGTCGGTACTCTCAACGGAACCATTACCGACCCTGCGGGCTCGGTCATCCCCGGAGCATCCGTGGTGGCCACGAACACCGCAACCGGTGTCGAGACCACAACTACCACCACCCGTACGGGCACGTACACCCTGCCGTATCTGCCGGCCGGCACGTACCGCCTCCGCGTCACGTCCGCCGGATTCCGGACCGCCACGGCGGAGAACGTTGTGCTTCGTGTGGCGCAGACGCAAACCGCCGATTTCAACCTCGAAGTGGGTGCGGTGAGCGAACAGGTGGAAGTAACCGCGCAGTCCGAACTGCTCGAGTCCGGCTCGGCCGAAATCGGCCGGTATATTACCACCGAGGAGTACAAAAGCTGGCCGGTCGTCGTCGGCGACGGACAGCGCCAGATCCAGCAGTTCATTTTCGACAGCCTTCCGGGCACCACCGGCGACACCTTTAAAGGTTCCATCAACGGCGGCCAGGAGTACTCGCATGAGATCCTCATTGAAGGCATGCCCATCGGACGCGCCGATCTTTCCGGCGGCAACAACAACGAGTTCAGCCCTTCCGCCGAGGCCATCGGCGAATTTAAGTTGCAGACCGGCACAATCGGTGCGCAGTACAACGGCGGCCAGACCGCGGTGGCGAACTTCACCATCCGTTCGGGCACCAACGCCCCTCATGGATCCGCCTTTTACTACGGGCAGAATGAAGCGTTCGATGCGGCCAACTTGAACACCACCACGGCGGGCGCCGCGAAAGCCAAGTACCGCGAACATAACTATGGTTACTCGGTAGGTGGCCCGGTATATATCCCCAAAATCTACGACGGCCGGAACAAGACCTTCTTCTTCACCAATCTCGAACGCGACAACCGCAACCAGCAACAGTTCAGCGGCCTCGGCACCGTGCCCACCACCGAATTCAAGAAGGGCGATTTTTCGAGGTTACTGGACCCGAACTACACCGGCGATCCCCGGTCTGGCACGCAGGTCGGCACCGACGCACTCGGACGGCCAATCGTCTTCGGCCAGATCTACGACCCCACCACCACGCGAGACGCCGGTGGCGGCATCGTTCGCGACCCCTTCCCGGGTAACATCATTCCCGAAACGCGTTGGGATCCGGTGGCCAAAAACGTGATCCAGAAGGTCGGCATCCAGGACCCCACTTTGCCCAGCCTGCTGCGCAACATACCCACCATTAACGGCCAGCCGGTGTTTCACCTGGAAACGTGGGGACTCAAGATCGATCACCAGATCAACAACAAGAACCAGTTATCCGGCTATTACAATCACAGTTACCGCAGCCGCTACAATAATGGCGCGGGACGCTTCCTGCCGTTCCCCGGACCCGCCTCCAGTTCCTGGCAGCAGCAGATCACCCCGGGGCACATTGTCCGCCTCTCTCTTACGTCCACCATCTCCTCGCGCATCGTCAATCGCGCAGCCGCCGGTTTCAACCGGTTTTTGAACGAGAACGGGGCCTACCCCACCACCATCAATGCCGGCCTGGCCTCGTCCATCGGCCTGCAAAATCTGCCGGGAACCATGTTCCCCGTTATCCAGTTCAACGGGCCGGGATCCACTCTGCAAGGCAACAGTATCTCCCGCATGGGAGTCGGTTTCGCCGATACCAGCCCGAACGGCAGTTGGATCTTCCAGGACGACGTCACATGGATTCACGAAGCCCACAGCTTTCACATCGGCTACGAATACAAGCGCTACTTTTATAACGATCGCGCCCTGTCGGATGCGGGCTCGTTCACCTTCAGCGCCCGCCAGACCGACTCCCCCGGTCAGTTGACCAGCACCGGCAATGCGTTCGCCAGCTTCCTCCTCGGTGCCGTGTACCGGTCGAGTCACGGGATTCAGGGCTATTCCCAGGGCTTCCGCCAACCGCAGCACGGCTTGTACTTCATGGATGACTGGAAGATCACTCCCAAACTGACGGTGAACGCCGGCATCCGCTGGGAAATCATCCCACCCTTCTATGAGGTCACCAACCGCATGTCGGAAGTTAGTCTGGCCGTACCGAATCCGGAAGCCGGGCGGCCCGGAGCGCTGGTGTTTCCGACCAGGGTGAACGATACGTACTGGCGTCAGATTCTCCCCCGTTTCGGGGTGGTGTGGCATGCCCTGCCGAAGGTCGTCATCCGCGCCGGGTATGGCGTCACCAGTACACCGCCGATTGCCAATAACTGGGGCTATGGCGGATTTACTTACGGATTCAACGCCACCGTGAATACGATTGCCGGCACCAGTGCCACCGGTTTCGCCGACGATCCCACCCTCTACCTGCGCAATCCGTATCCTACCCTTCAGGGATCGCTCCCCAACACCGATCCGAATTCCGCTAACTATCTGGATGTGTCTACCACCGCTCGCGACGCCAACCGGCCGGGCTATGTTCAGAACTATAACTTCACAGTCCAGTACCAGTTGCCCGGCGATACCGTATTCGAGCTGGCCTATGTCGGTAATAAGGGAACGCGCATGTGGGGCGGCACGCCCGGCAGCGGCTACACCGATTACAACGGCCTGCCTTCGCGCCTCCTGGCCATGGGTGATGTTTTGAATGATCCCGTCTCCGATCATCCGCAGTTCACCCCCTTCCCGACCTTTGATGACAGCCTTTCAGTCGCACAGGCGCTTCGTCCTTACGCACAGTACGGCCAGATCAACGAACAGTTCCCCTATAACACGAATTCCAATTACGATTCGTTGCAGATTACCGTAACCAAGCACTTAAGTAAGAACCTGGGCTTCCTCGCCGCGTACACCTTCTCCAAAGCCCTCGGCTACATCGACGCGAATGGGCCGGCGGCGTATTACACCTCCGTCCAGGACTATTACAACCGCAAGCTCGACCGGTCCGTTACCGAGTTCAGCGTGCCCCAGCAGTTCAAGTTCACCTGGGTATATGAGACGCCGTTCGGCAAGGGGCGCCGTTGGGACCTGAAGTGGGCGAACGCCCTTCTGGGCGGCTGGCAATTCGCGGGTATCCACAATTACAGTTCGGGACTGCCCATTCAGGTCACTTATTCGGGGTTCACCATCCCCGTGGGATTCGCGTCGGGAGTTCGCCCGGACCAGATCGGCACCAAGCTGACGCTGAGCGGCGCTCCCTCCCATACGGATTTCAGTAACGGGACGCCTTACCTGAATCCCGATGCTTTTGCGCCGCCGCCCATTACCGATAATGGTGTACCCTTACGGCCCGGTACGGCGCCACGCTTCCTGCCCTCCATCCGGGGCCCGCATCAAATGCGGGAAACTTTTCGGATGAGTAAGCGCTTCTACATCCGCGAGAAGACTTTCTTTGGTATCGGTGCCACCGCGGATAATCTGTTCAAACGGACCAGCCGCGACTGGCTGAGTCTCGACATTGCCGACCCGGCGTCATTCGGACAACTGGTGCAGCGCGGCGGGGGCCGCACAATTCAGCTTGAGGGCCGCTTCGAGTTTTAGGCGGGTTCATCCGAGCCCCAGGTTCCGGCGGCTGTGGCCGGTCGCGGCCGTCCTGCTGGTGGGTTGCCGTTCACCACAACCCACCACGCAACGTTCCGCGGACGAGATCCCTCCGCTCCGCCCGCTCAATGTGGTGGTCGTCACGGTAGATACCCTTCGTGCTGACCACCTGCACTGCTATGGTTACGCGAGTATCGAGACACCTGCGCTGGACGCCCTCGCGCAGCGCGGCGTCTTATTCGAGAACGCCGTCGCACAGACGCCGCTGACGCCGCCTTCCCACGCCAGCATCTTCACCGGGCAGAACCCTCCCGTTCACAACGTGCGCAACACCGGCGGGTTCGTTCTGCAATCCTCCTCGCACCCGCTCGCGCGCATCCTCCGCGAACAGGGTTGGGACACCGCCGCATTCATCGGCTCCGCCGTCCTGAAGAAACTGTTCGGCTTCAACAACGGCTTCGTCGTCTACGACGATGAGATGCCCCGGCCCGGCAAACGGAACGAATTCCGCGAGGATCCCGAACGCAAGGCCTCGGTTACCGTCGATCGCGCCATCGCCTGGCTCGATAAGCGCTCATCCGACAAGCCGTTCTTCTTGTGGGTTCATATCTACGACCCCCATATACCCTACTTGCCTCCCGCCGCGTTCGCTCAGCGGTACAAGGGCCGTCTCTACGACGGAGAAATCGCGTACGCCGACCAGCAGATTGCCCGCCTGTTCGACGCCGTCTCCCGGAAATCCCCCGCCCAAAAGACGCTCACCGCCGTGCTCGCCGACCATGGCGAAAGCCTCGGTGAACATGGCGAGCATACCCACGGCGTGTTCCTCTATGACTCCACCCTGCGCATTCCGTTTATCATGGCCGGCCCCGGCATCCCGGCCGGCCTGCGGGTGAAACAGCAGGCTCGCACCATCGATTTCCTTCCTACCTTGCTCGAACTCATGGGCGGCCGCGCCCCGGCTTATGTGCAGGGACTGAGCCTCGTGCCGGTCTTTTCGGGCAAACCGGTGGCCACGGATATCTCCTACGCCGAGACCCTGTACCCGAAAATGAACATGAACTGGTCGGAGCTTCGCGCCATTCGCACCAACCGCTGGAAATACATTCGGGCTCCCCATCCCGAGCTGTATGACCTCGCCGGCGACCCCGGCGAAACCCGCAACGTCATCCAGCAGCACGGCCCCGAAGTGCTGAACTTCGAAGCGCAACTGAAGAAGTTCATCCCCCATGGCGGCAATGGCGGCGAGAAAGTGGAGACCGCGATGCTGGACGAGCGCGTCATGGACCAGTTGAAGTCGCTCGGCTATCTCTCGGGCGTGGGAGGCCGTTCCTACGAGCTCACCGGCACCGGGCCCGACCCCAAGGACGAAGTCGAAATCCTGCAACTGATCGATGAAGCCGAGAGCGGCGAAAACCATCTGCCGGAGCGCAAGCGCATCGAGCTGCTACAACGCGCACTCGCCAAAGACCCGCAGAATCCCTCGCTTTATTACCAGCTCGGCGGCCGGTTGGAAAAGAACGGACGCTACGACGAGGCCCTGCAACTCTACCGGACGGCCCTGTCGAAGGGTCTGGATAGCGGCCGCCTGCACTCACGCATTGCCGACCTGCTGCTGCGCCATGGCCAAAAGGACGCGGCGATTGTGGAGTACGAGAAGGCTGCCCAAATCAATCCTGCGGATCTGGACAGCCAGAACAATCTTGCCACCGCCTACCTGGAAAAAGGCCGCCTGGCCGACGCCGAACGGGTTTTCAAATGGGTCCTCGCCAACGACCCCGACTACCCCGCCGCGCAGAACGGGATGGGCCTGATTAGCATTCAGAAGCAGGACCCCAACGCCGCGCGCGCCTATTTCGAGCGCGCCGCGCAGCTCGATCCCGACCTGGTCGAGGTGCACATGAATCTCGGTCTGCTCTACGAAATGGCGGGCGACCGGGCGCGCGCGCGTTCCAGCTTCGAGACATTCCTCGCCAAAGCCAATCCCGCCGAGTACGGAACCATCATTCCACGCGTTCGGCAGGAACTGGCGACCTTGAAGTAGCTCCATGGCGGCCGCCTTCCAGATCGGCCTTATCCTGGCGGTCGCAATCGCCGGTCACGCCCAGGATCGCGCGCTCAATCCCTCCACCCTGCTGGACCAGGCCCAGGCTCAAATCGCCAGTCGCAACTTCGATGAGGCGATTCGTACCGCCGGCCGCTATCTCCAAACCGACCCCGGCTCGGTCGCGGGACGCCTGGTCCTGGCCAACGCCTATCTCATGTCGTTGCGCCTGAAAGACGCCCTGGCCGAAGCCCAAGCCGTGCTTCGCGACCATCCCGACGACGCGGCCGCCCTCAAGATCAAAGGGAATGCCGCCTACCTCTCGGGCGACTTCGCCGCTGCCCGGGATACCTTCATCCGCTTGCTCGATCGCCACCCCAACGACGCCGACGGCCCCTACATGCTCGGCCGCATGTACTACCAGGAAGGCTACATTGACCTCGCCGTGGGCCAGTTCGAACGGGTGCTGAAAACGAATCCCGGCTCCTACAAGGCGCTCGACAACCTCGGCCTGTGTTACCAGGCGCTCGGTGACGAAGAAAAGGCGACCCGCTACTTCCTCACTGCCATCAAGCTGGTGGAAACGGACCATCCCGAGTATGAGTGGCCCTATACCAATCTCGCGGATCTGCTCCTCAAGCAGGGTGACGCCGAGCACGCCTTCGACGCCGCATCGAAAGCCGCCAACCGCAATCCGGCCTCCTCGCGCAGTTTCTACGTCGGAGCCAAAGCGCTGGACCGGCTCGGCAAATCGGAGCTGGCGCTGAACTGGGCCCAACGCGCCGTGGCCCTCAACCCGGCGTCCTCCGAGTCGTGGTATCTGCTCTCCCGCGTGTACCGCAAACTACAGCAGAACGACAAGGCGGAAGAGGCGCTCCAGCGATTTCGCGAGCTGAAGGCGAAGGAGCCGGCGCGCCGCCGGTAGTGAATTTTTACGAGGAGTATAATCGGGTGCGAATGCCAAAGCTCGCTCTTGCCGCCGTGTTTCTGGCCTGCCTGGCGTGGCCCGCCGAAAAGCCCCTGCCCTATCGCTGGGTCTACCTCTCGCGAAGTCTGCGTTCCGACCGCGACCTGGACGACATCCGGCGGATCGCCAAAACCGCGTCCGAAAACGGCCTCACTGGCGTCGTGCTTTCCGCCGGCCTGGACTCCATCGACCTTCAGCCGCCGGAATACCTGGTTCGCCTGGCCAAAGTGAAAGAGATCCTCCGCGACAATCACCTGGAACTCATCCCCAGCGCCTTTTCGGTCGGCTATGGTGGCGGCATCCTCGCTCATGACAAAAACCTGGCCGAAGGTCTGCCCGTCAAGAACGCTCTCTACCTGGTGCAAAACGGCGAAGCGCGCATCGCTCCCGAAATTCCCGTCGCCGATGGCGGACCCGCCGTCGAAGGTCTCTGGACTCGCGAAATTGCCGTGCAGCCGTACCGCTGTTATCGCGTCACCTTCCGCGCCAGGACTGAAGGCCTCCCCGCCACCGCCGCCTTCACGTCCGGCGCCTTCCGGCTTGACGTGCGCACCGAAGACCTCCGCAACCTCACCCCCTGGAACGCGCGCGTGCCCGGTACCACCGACTGGCGCGAGGTCCGTTGGGGCTTCAACAGCCTGTGGTACGACCACGTGAAGATCTCCATCGGCGCGCCCAATCCGCCGAGCGGCAAAGCCTGGGTGGATAGCGTGCGTGTCGAAGAGGTCGGCCTGTTGAACGTCTTGCGCCGGCCCGGCACGCCGGTTACCGTCCGCGCCGATTCCGGCAACACCGTGTATGCGGAAGGCCGCGACTACGAGCGCGTCGTGGATCCCCGGCTGGATTTCCGCTTCGACCATGATGGTCCTCCCATCCGCATCCCCGCCGGCAGCCGCATCCGCAACGGCGACCGCCTCCGCGTCAGCTACTATCACGGCTTCTCCATCAACGATGGCCAGACCACCATCTGCATGGGAGAGCCCAAGACCTACGAAATCTGGCGCGATATGGCCCGCCGCATCCATGCCGCCGTCGCTCCTCCGCGCTACCTCCTGAGCATGGACGAAATCCGCGAGGGCGGCACCTGCGAAGCCTGCCGCGGCCACCACATGGGCCAACTCCTGGGCCAGTGTCTCACCAGGCAGTTCCAGATGCTCCGCGAAGTCAACCCCAAGGTGGACGTTTGGGTCTGGTCCGACATGCTCGACCCCCACCACAACGCCCACGGCAATTACTACCTGGTCCAGGGCGATTACAACGGCTCTTGGAATCAGATTCCGAACGAGATGGGAATCGTGACCTGGTATTACGAGCGCCGCGCCCGCAGCCTGCCGTTTTTCTCCAACCTCGGCTTCCGTACCCTGGCGGGCGCTTACTACGACGCCGACAACCTCGACAATCCGCGCGGCTGGCTCGATGAACTCTACCGTACTCCCAACGCGCAGGGCATCATGTACACCACCTGGCTGAATAAGTACGGCCTGCTGCCCGAATTTGGCGCGCTCGTCTCCAGGTGACCCGCACCGGAATGCCGCCCTACAACAACTACGTCATCGTCATTCTGGATAGCTGCCGGTTCGACTCCTTCCAACGCGCCGGCCCGAAAACCATGCCCCGCCTCGGCCCGGTGGAGCGCCGCTGGTCCTACGCCTCCTGGACCGCGCCTTCGCATTTCAACCTGCTGATGGGCCTGCTCCCGCACACCAGCCCCAAAGGGGTCTACGCCTCGGAATACTACAAACGCGATTTCCTGAAATTCAACGAACGGTTCGGTTCCGCCGATTTTGAATTCAAGTCGCTCGTGCCCAAATTGTACCTGCCGTGCTTCTTGCAGGAGCGCCTGGGCTACCGCACGCATGCCATGGTTTCATTGCCCGTCATCAATCCCAAGACCATTCTGAACCAGGGCTTCGACAGCTACCGGCTCATGGAGAAACACAACGACATGCAGGCCATGGTGAACGCCATGCGCTTCTCCGCGGAGCATCCGTCGTTCTACCTCCTCAACGTTGGCGAAACGCATTATCCCTATGCCCTGCCCGGCGAACCGCCTGAACAATGGCCGCACATCAGCGGAGTTCACGGCGTATTCAAGCACCTGGACGAGGAAGTGGTAGGCGGGAAACTGGCACCCCAGGAACAATCCCCGTTTTTCGACGAGGCCCGCCTGAAGATCCTCCACGGCCGGCAGATCGAAGCCGTACGCCATGTCGATCGCGTGGTCGAGCAACTCTTCGATCTCGTTCCGCCGAACACCTACATCACCATTACTTCCGACCACGGCGAGCTGTTCGGCGAAGACGGCTACTTCGGCCACGGCCCCATCCAGCACGACAAAGTCTTCGAGGTCCCCTTCGTCGAAGGCAAACTCCGCTGAATCCTCCCCCCGCGCCGCGTCCGTCTCGTTCCCTACCTGACCGCCTCCGCTTTCTTCAGCTCCATCCGGGCGATCGTCTCCAGGTGCACTTCATCCGGCCCGTCGGCCAGCCGCAGCGTGCGCGAATTGGCCCACGCCGCGGCCCATTCGAAATCGTCCGACACGCCGCCGCCGCCGTGCGCCTGCACCGCCCGGTCCAACACCCGCAGCGCCATGTTCGGCGCCACCACCTTGATCATGGCGATCTCGGCGCGCGCCGCCTTGTTGCCGACCGTGTCCATCATGTGCGCCGCCTTCAGCACCAGCAGCCGCGCCTGTTCGATTTCAATCCGCGACTGCGCGATCTCCGCGCGAATCGTCCCCTGTTCCGCCAGCGTCTTCCCGAACGCCACCCGCGAGCGCACCCGCTTCACCAGGCCTTCGAGCGCGCGTTCCGCCACTCCGATCAGCCGCATCGCATGATGAATCCGTCCCGGCCCCAATCGCCCCTGCGCGATCTCGAAGCCGCGTCCTTCGCCCAGCAACAGGTTGCCCGCCGGCACGCGCACATCGTCGAATGCCATCTCCGCGTGGCCGTGTGGCGCGTGGTCGTAGCCGTAGACGGTGAGCATCCGCTTCACCGTCACGCCCCGCGCATCCATCGGCACCACAATCATGGACTGCTGTTTATGTTTCGGCGCCGCCGGGTCCGTCTTGCCCATGAAGATCGCCACCTTGCAGCGCGGATCGCCTGCGCCCGAAATCCACCACTTGCGCCCGTTCAGCACGTAATCGCCGCCGTCGCGGCGGATGCTGGCTTCGATGTTGGTCGCATCCGATGAGGCCACCTGCGGCTCGGTCATCGCATAACAGGAGCGGATCTCGCCGGCTAGCATCGGTTTAAGCCAGCGCTCCTGCAATTCCGCCGAGCCGTACCGCGCCAGCACCTCCATATTGCCCGTGTCCGGCGCCGAACAGTTGAATACCTCCGGGCCCATCGCCGAACGCCCCATGATTTCGCACAACGGTGCGTACTCGAGATTGGTGAGGCCCGCACCCAGGTCGCTTTCCGAAAGAAACAGGTTCCACAGGCCCGCCGCCCGGGCCCTGGGCTTCAACTCCTCGATCGCCGGCACCGGCGCCCACCGGTCCGGTCCGCGCGTGTGCTCGTGATAGCGCCCTTCGTTCGGGTAAATGTGCTCGTCCATGAACGCGCACAGGCGTTTCTGGAGCTCTTTCACTTGATCGGAGAATTCGAAATTCATGTCGCCTGATACTTCTCGGCCAGGCGCGCGGCCAGTCGTCCCAGCGCCGCGGCCCTTTGGCCAAACCCGCGAAACCGCTCGTCCTGCGTCTGGCCGCGATGAAATCGCGCATAGATCTGCTGCACGATCACCGCCAGCTTGAACACCCCGAGCACTTCATAGTAGCCGATCCGGGAGACGTCGCGGCCCGTGAGCCCGGCATATTGCTCCACCATCTCGTCGCGTGTGTACCAGCCGGGCGCCGCAGGAATCGCCGGAATGCCCGCGGTCCGCACCTCCGGCGCCGTGGCCCACACCCAGTAGCACAGCGTCAGCCCGAGGTCCGAAAGCGGATCGCCCACCGTCGCCATCTCCCAATCGAGCACCGCTTCCACCCGCTCCGCCGCGCCCGCCGGAAACATGATGTTGTCGAGCTTGTAGTCGTTGTGGATCAGCGAAGGCGCCAGTGGTACCGGCAGGCTGTCCCCCAGCCACCGGATCACTTCATCCACCTCCCGCACCTCTTCGGTCTTGGCGCGCTGCCAGCGGTCGGCCCAGCCGCGCACCTGCCGCTCCACGTACCCCTCCGGCCTTCCCAGCGCCCCGATGTCCGCGGCCCCGCCATCGATGGCATGCAGTTTCACCAGCGCCGCCAGGAACGCTCCGCTGATCCGCCGCGGATCGCCGGCCGGCGGCTCTTCCCGCAGCACCACCCCGTGCCGCCGTTCCATCACGAAGAATGGCGCGCCGATGACCCCGGCGTCCTCGCACACCACCAGGGCCTCCGGCGCTTCGCCGAATCGCGGATGCACCGCGCGCAGCACGTGATACTCGCGCACCATGTCGTGCGCCTTCGGTGCCACCGGACCCAGCGGCGGGCGCCGCAGCACGTATTCCCGGCCGTCGGCGCGCAACAGGTACGTCAGGTTCGAGTGGCCCCGCGGGAACTGTTCCACCGCCATTTCGCCCGCGGCCCCTTCCAGCTTGTCCCGCAGAAAATCCCGCAGCGGACCGATCGCGATCTCTTCGCCCTGCCGTACCGCGGCCGTTTCTGGACGTGGCGCCAATCTCGTTCCCCTCAGAAATACATCCGCAGCAGCCACTCGGCCGCCAACGCGGGCTTTGCCTGGTCCTCTATTTCCACCGTCACCCCCCACGCCATCTCCACGCCGCCTTCGATATCCTTCACCGCGTTCGGTGTCGCGTGCGCGCGTATGCGTGCCCCGGCCCGAACCGGCGCGGGAAACCGCAGGCGGTTGAAGCCGTAGTTCACCCGCAGCTTCGCCGGCGTGGTCACGTCCGCGGCCTCCCTCAGCAGCCGCGTCAGCAGCGCCACCGTCAGAAACCCGTGCGCAATCGTCGTCCCGAACGGCGACTCGCTCCCCGCCCGCGCCCGGTCCACGTGAATCCACTGGTCGTCGCCGCTCAGTCGGGCAAACTCGTCGATCAGCTCCTGCGTCACCGTGAACCACCCGCTCACGCCGGCTTCCCGGCCGATCGACGACCGCACCTCTTCAATCTGCATACGCACGCAACGGCCCTTCGGCTTCTCTCCGGTTCATGTCCGCCACCACCGTCCTCGATCCGCCATAGAGCACCAGCGCGAGCAGCAGCGATAACGCCGGCACGATCAGCATCGCCTGCTGCAATCCGATCGCTTTGAACCCTTCCGTCACCGCCGCGCTGCCCGCCGCATCCGCCGCCCGCCGCGCCATCAGGTCGCTCACCTTGCCCGTCAGCAGCGGTCCGAACGATGCCCCGCACAGGTACATCGCCAGAAAGTATATCGCCATGGCCGTGCCCCGCATCGCCGGCCCCACGATGTCCTGGATCGTGGCATACACCAGGCCGTAGTACGAATTCAGGCTGCCGTACGCCACCGCGATCAGCGCAATCGCCGCGTACACATCGGCGGCGATGATGCCCATTGCGGCGATCGGCGCTCCCCCCAGCGCAATGGCCGAAGCGCACAGCAGCCGCCCGTTCCTGCGGTTCACCAGGATGCCATCCCCCAAACCAGCCGCCGCCAGGCCTCCCGTCAGTCCGCCCGCCCCGAACACGATTCCCGTGGCCACTCCCGACTGCGCCAGGCTCAACCCGTGAATGCGGCTCAGGAACGCCGGCAGAAAAATTCCGATCGCGTACATATTGAAGTTGAGCAGCGCGCCCGATGCGATGATCCACCACATCGTCGGAAGCTTCAGAATGGTCCCCACCGAGCCTCGCATCACCGGTTGCCGGTGGATCTCGCTGGCGCCGCGTTCCGGCTCCTTGCGCCGCAGCAGCAGCGGCGTCAACACCACCGCCGGCGCCGCCGCCAACACCATCGCCGCGCGCCAGCCGTACGCCTGCGCCACCGGTCCGCTGAAGAAATAGCTGAGCGCGCCGCCCACCGGAACTCCCAGCATGAACAACGCCAGCGGTCGGGAACGCTGCGCCGCCGGAAACTCATCGCCGATCCAACTGGTCGCCGCCGGCGCCACCACCGCTTCGCCCACCGCGAATCCCAAACGCGAAAACAGCAGCATCACGTAATTCGTGGCCATCGCCGCCATCCCCGTCAGCGCGCTCCACGCCAGCATGCCCGCCGCCAGCAGGCGCTTGCGGCTTCTCCGGTCCGCCAGCCGTCCCAGCGGCAATCCCACCAGCGCGTACAGCCAGATGAACGCCGACCCGATCATCCCCACCTGCGCATCGCTCAGGCCGAACTCCTTCCGGATCGGCTCGGTCAGCGCCCCCAGCACGTGCCGGTCATAAAAGTTCAGGATGTTCACGGCGATCAGGATGGCCAGCGAGCTCGACGCGGCGCTCCTCTTCATGGGGCAATATGCTATCACAGGGAATTGCATGCGATGAATGGGGCACAGTCTCTCTTACAAACACTCGCCGCCAACGGCATCGAAATCTGCTTCATGAACCCCGGCACGTCCGAGATGCGCTTCGTCGAGGCTCTCGATGGCGTGCCCGCCGTGCGCGGCGTGTTGGGGCTTTTCGAAGGCGTGTGCGCCGGCGCCGCGGATGGCTACGCCCGCATGAGCGGCAAGCCCGCCGCCACCCTGCTGCACCTCGGTCCCGGTCTGGCCAACGGGCTTTCCAACCTGCACAACGCGCGCAAGGCCCGCACCCCCGTGGTCAATATCGTGGGCGAACACTCCACCCAGCACCTCCGTTACGATGCGCCGCTGTCGGCCGATATCGCGGCGTTTGCGCGAACCGTCTCTGGCTACGTCCGCACGGTGCGGGAGGCCGCCGAAGTCGGCCAGGCCGCCGCCGAGACCATCGCCGCCGCCCTCGTACCTCCGGGGCAGGTGGCAACCCTCATCGTGCCCGCCGATTTCTCCTGGTCGGAAGCCGACGGCTGCGGCCCGTCGGTGGCCCCCCCGCGGCGCATCGTGCCCTCTTCCGCGAAAATCCAGGAAGCCTTAACCCTCCTCCGCCGGCCGGGCGCCGCCCTCCTGTTGGGCGGTCGCACCGCTTTGGAGCGCGGCCTCGCCGCGGCCGCGCGCATTGCCGCCGCCACCGGCGCCGCCGTTTTCATTGATCGCAGTGCGCCCCGCGTCGCGCGCGGACGCGGCCGTTTTCAGCCTCCGCTCGTGCCGTATTTTCCCGAACCGGCCGCGGCCATGCTGGCCGAAGTGCGGAATCTGATTCTCCTCGAAGCGCAGCCGCCCGTCTCCTTCTTTGGCTATCCCGAAACCCCCAGCTATCTGCTGCCCGCCAGGAGCAGCGTGTTCCTGCTGGCCGAGCGCGCCGAGGATGGCACCGCCGCCCTGGAAGCGTTAGCCGAAGAGTGCCGCGCCGCCGCCACCGCCCTGCCCGCCCCGCCACTCGTGCCGCCGCCCCACCGCCCTCACCATGGCGCATCGCTTACCGCCGACGACATCGGCAGCATCGTCGCGGCCCGCCTCCCCGAAGGCGCGATCGTCTCCGATGAGATGGTCTCCGCCGCCGCCGCGGTGCTCCAGCATTTGGCCTGCGCCGCCCCGCACGACCGCCTCCCCGTCACCGGCGGTTCCATCGGGCAGGGGCTCCCCGTCGCCGTGGGCGCGGCGTGCGCCTGTCCCGGCCGCAAAGTGGTCGCCCTCGAAGCCGATGGCAGCGGCATGTACACCCTGCAATCGCTCTGGACCATGGCCCGCGAGAACCTCGACATCGTCTCGGTGATCTTCGCCAACCGCCGCTACCGGATCCTCGAAATCGAAATGCGCCGTACCGGCGCCGCCGGCTTCGGCAAACTAGCCGAAAACATGATCGACATCGGACGCCCCGATCTCGACTGGGTGCGCCTCTCCGAAGGCATGGGCGTGGCCGCGACCCGCGCCGCTACCGCCGCCGATTTCGACGCCCAGTTCCGCTCTGCTGTCGAAGCCCGCGGCCCACGCTTGATCGAAGCCGTGCTCATCGACCGGTAAATGCCGGCGCCCGCTTTTCAAGAAAATGTGCGACGCCTTCTTTGAAGTCCTCGCTCGATAGGCTCTGCTTCATCTCCTCGGTGGCCGTTTCCACCGATTCGGCCAGCGTCTGGAACATCCCTTCGTAAACCTGCCGTTTGATCACCCGCAGCGAGCGCGGGCTCACTCCGGTTGCCAGTTCCCCGGCATAGGCATACACGGCGTCCAGAAACGTTTCCTGCGGAAATACCTGGTTCACGATCCCCATGCGGAACGCTTCCTGCGCGTCGGCAATCCTCGCCGAAAACAGCAGGTCGAGTGCGTTCGCCGGCCCGATCAGCTTCGGCAGCAGCCAGGCCAGCCCGTATTCCGCGATCAGGCCGCGCCGGGCGAAGGCCGTCCCGAACCGCGCCGCATCCGACCCAAATCGCAGATCGCAGAACATCGCGATCACGAAACCGAGCCCCACCGCCGGGCCGTTGATGGCGCCGATCACCGGCTTCGGGATCGCCGGAAAGTAGGAGTACCTTCCCTGGTAATCGGGCCGGGCCCCGTTCGCCGCCACCGGCCCCCCGCCTTCCGATACGCCGGCGTGTCCCACACCCTGTTGCACAATTTCGTTCAGCAGGCTGATATCCGCGCCCGCGCAAAAACCCCGCCCGGCGCCGGTCAGCACGATTACCCGCACCTGGTCGTCGGCGGCGGCTTCATGCATCGCCTGGCGCACTTCCTGCTCCATGACGCGCGTCCACGCGTTCAGCTTATCGGGCCGGTTGAGCGTGATAGTCGCAACACGCTTCGAAACGTTGTACAGGATTTCCGTCGGCATGGCTTTCTCTATCCTAGTGCATCGCTCTGCATCCAGGCCCGCGGGAATGCCCGGTCGCCTTGACACGCGCTCGCCGTTCGCCTTGCCACCGCCAGACCGTTCTGCGATCCTACGAAGGTACTCGAGCCCGAAGGAGTCACTGTGCGCAACATCGCGCTGTTTGCAGTAATCGCCGCCGGGATTCCCGTCCTTGCGCAGCCATCTTCCTCGTACCGGGTCACCCACACCTACACTCTCGGGGGCGACGGCCGGTGGGACTACGTCGTACCCGATCCGCCGAACCATCGCCTGTTCATTGCCCGCCAGAATCGCCTGATGGTCGTCGATGAAGATACCGGGAAACTGCTCGGTGAAGTCACCGGTATCGATGGCGCCCACGGCACCGCCCCCGTAAATGCCACCGGCCATGGATTCGCCACTTCAGGCAACGACGGTACGGTTCGCGTGTTCGATCTGAAGACCTTTCAGGTGCTCGATAAGCTTCCCGCGGCCGAAGATGCCGACGCGATCATCTACGATGGCGCCTCCCATCGCGTCTTCACCTTCAACGGTGATGCGCATTCCTCGACGGTCATCGAACCCCAGGCGGGTAAGGTCATCACGAACATCCCGCTCGGGGGAAAGCCGGAATACGGCGCATCGGCCGGAGACGGCAAGGTGTACGCGAACCTCACCGACGTCAGCGAGGTCGTCGAGATCGACGCCAACACAGCCACCGTCTCCCGGCGTTGGACCACCGCTGGGTGTAAGCAGCCCGTTGCCATGGCCATCGATACGGCTCACCACCGCCTGTTCAGCGGTTGCCGCAGTGGAGTCATGGCGGTCTCCGACTATCGGGCCGGTAAGGTCGTCGCCACGCTCCCGATTGGCACCGGGGTCGATGGCGCCGGATTCGATCCGGCATCGGGAGATGCGTTTGCCTCGAATGCGGACGGCACCCTGTCCATCATTCATCAGGATTCGGCGGATCGATATCGCGTCGTCCAGACCTTACAGACACCGCCAGGCTCCCGCAATCTGGGCCTCGATCCCACCAACCATCGCGTGTTCATAGTCTCTGCCCGCTTCGGGCCGGCCCCGGCGGGCGGCAAAGGTCGCCCCCCCGTTCTTCCCGGCTCCTTCCGCCTGATCGTGATTGAACGCGAGCCCGCGGCGCACTGACTCCTCACTCGCCCGCCGCTGAACGGGATGCCGAGGTTGCCTCACCATCCGCCGGCTACTTCACTCGCTTCGCCACGACGCTGCTCCCCGGAAACTCACCGCTCGGCTTCATCGTGAATTGAATCTCGTCACCCGCGATCTTTCCCTCGTGGGCGAATGTGATATCCGCATTGGCGCCCATTTTCACCACAAACGAGACCTGATCACCGCTGACTTTACCCTCACTGATCTCGATCGTTGGGCTCCGGGCTGCTTGCCACGTCCCGGTTAGCGTCTCTCCGTTCTGCTTGAAAGTGTAGGATACCTGGACCGTGCCTTGGGGAGTCTGCAAATCGGCCTTCCAGTTCCCCGTTATGTCGGTCGCGGAAGCCACCACGGCCACGATCATCAATGAAACTAGTCGTACCAGTCGTTTTATATTCACGCTGGTAATGACACCGGTGTCACCGCTAATGTTCCATCGGCGCGGAATTCTTCCTGGGGCGGGCCTCCCCCTTCGGAAAGCCCGCCCCCGTTCCGGATGCTAGCGGTGGCGGCGCCAGTAACCGGGATAGTAACGGTGGCCATGATAACGCGGAGCGACCCAGTAGGATCGCGCATAAGGCGGCCGCGCCCAGTAGCCGGCGCGCCACCCCCAACGCCTGCCCTCCGGATACCAGTACCCCGGCACCCACGAATAGCCAACTCCGGGAATCCGCGTCACATACGAGGCATACGGCGCGGGAGGAGGACCGTAAACGGCAAACGGCCGGGGTGCGTAGCCATAGTTGCCGATGCCCACACCCACAAAGAACCGCGTCGCCGCAAACATCGAACTCCCCGCCAACAGCAGCACTGCTAAGAGTTTGAATTTCATGTTTCCTCCTTCAGCCGTCAGACCCTATCCATCCGGCGGCCTCACTGGCTCGAATGCAGTCCGCTTGCCAATTTCAAACCACAAGAAAACAGAGGGTTAGTCCTTCACCGCGAACGTGCCGGTGGCTGATGTTCACCGCGCTGGTGGTTTTCGGCCAGCAAGGGCGGCGGCGCTCGGCCTTCCGCATCATTCATCCCGGCCGGCGCCATTCTCCCAGCCTCCTGGCCTTTGGCGTGCTAAGGTTTCAGTGAGGAGAGGAACAAATGCGAAGACTGGTGTCGGCGATCGCCTGCTCCGGCTTGTTTGCTGTAACCCTGGCCGCGGATACGGATCGCGGCGTGGATCTGTACAAGCACGGGAAGTATGCCGAAGCGCAATCCGAGCTTTCCAAGGCCGTCCAGGCCGCTCCCGACGATGCACGTGCTTATCGCTACCTCGGCTTGGCGCTGGTGGAACAACATAAGCCCGACGAAGCCGCGGAGCCTCTCAAAAAGGCCGATGAGCTCGCCTCCAGCGGCGATACCAAACTGGCATTGGCCCGCATGTACGTGGAGCAAAAGGATCTCGACAAGGCCGATGCCTTGGCCAAAGACGCGGACGGAGAAGAAAAAGAATATGTCCGCGGCTTGATTCAGTTCTTCCGCAATCAGAACAAGGAAGCCGCCGCCAGCCTCGAGAACTATTTGAAAGACAATCCGGACCAGCCGTACGCTCATTACTATGCGGGCTTGGCCTACAATGCCACTAAGCGGCCGGATAAGATGCTGACCCATTTCGAAATGTTTCTGAAGTTGAAACCCGATGCTCCCGAAGCCCGCAAGGTGCGGGCCGTTTTAAGCACCGGCCATTAACCGCGGTGGTCCCTTGGTAAGATCGCGAATCATTCGGCTGGCCGCCGGTGGGGTGGCCGGCGTTCTGGGTCTCCTGGCGCTCCTCGCGATCGGAGTGCACACGCCCCCGGCTCGCCGCCTCGTCCTCGAAAAGACCGCCGCTCTCCTGCACGATCAGGGCATCGACTTCACCGCCTCCCGCCTCGACTACAATCTCTTCCTCCTCCGATTCGAGCTCCGCGACGTCCGCGTCCGCTCGCGCCAGGCCCCGGACCTGCCGCCCGTCTTCACCGCCGATCGCGTTGCCGTCGATCTCGGCGTTCGCCGCCTCGTAAGCGGCGTGTATCAGGTCGAGGACGCCGCCATCGACAATCCACGGGTCCAGGTGGTCGTCGATGCCAACGGCCGCGACAATCTCCCTCACCCCCCGCCGAAGGACAAACCCTCCAGCCCGCTCGCCTACGAGGTCCGCCACCTCGCCATTCGCGGCGGCACCGTCTCCTATGAAGAGCGCCGCCAACAGCTCGCCGTCTCGCTCCCTCTCGACCGCATCACCATGGATGGCGAACAGATCCGCCTTCAGGCCCGCCAGGGCGGCACCGTCGCCATGGCCGCGCAATCGTTGCCCGTGCGCAGCCTCACCGGCGATGTGATGCTCGGAACGGACGCGCTGCAAATCCGCAGCCTGCGCGCCGATCTCGGCGATTCGAGCCTCGCGGTCTCCGGCACCGTGACTCATTTTGACAGCCCGCAACTCGACCTTCGCTCCGACGCGACCCTCGCCTTGGCCGCGCTGTCCGGCAAGTTGCGCGGCACGCTCGATGTGACATTGGCCGCCAGTGGCCCGCTCGCCCAGTTGAACGCAACCGCGCGCGTTTCCGGGCAAGGCATTCAGGCCGACCGGTTCGACCGCCTCTCCGTGGAAGCCAGCGCGGCATACAGCGCCGCCGCCTCGCGCGTCCGCCTGGAGTCGCTGACCCTAACTTCGCCTTTAGGCAAAATCCACGGCCAGGGCGACGTGGCCTTGAACGCCGGCGAGAGCACCGCCCGCGTCCGCCTCGAAGGCGGCAACCTGGAACGGCTTTCCACGCTCCTGAAGTTGCCGGTACGCATCGCCAGCACCGCGGCGGCCACCGTCGAGGCCCGTTGGCCGGCACTGGAATTCCAGCAGGCCCGCGGTGACGCCGCGATTCATCTGCAAGCATCGCGGCCCGCCCCCGCGGAAAACATGATCCCCGTGGACGCCGTCCTGCGCGCCACCGGCAATCGCAACCGTCTCGTCGCCACCCTCGAGAATCTCCGTAGTTTCGGAGCGGTGGCCTCGGGCGAACTCACCTTGACCGGCCAATCCGCCATCGCCGGCGGACTGCGCGTCGATGCGCCCCGCCTGTCCGCCACCGCCGCCGCCGCCGAGGCGTTCCTCGCCAGGCCGCTCGGCACTCCCCTCGAAGGCACGCTGCGTTCTACCCTCACACTGGCCGGAACCGTTGCGGCGCCGCAAGCCGCAATCACCGCGGCCGTCCCCGATCTCGCCATCGGCGAACTGCACGATGTCACCCTCCAGGCATCGGCGGCCTATGCGCCCGGCCGCGTATCCATCGACCAGGCCACCGTCACCTGGCAGAACCAGACGCTCCATCTCGCCGGAACCATCGCTTCCGGGATCCATCTCACCGCCGGCGCCGACCGCCTCTCCGTCGCCGCCATTCTCGCCGGCCTCAACCACGGCGATGTGCCGGCCGCGGGCCAACTTTCCCTCGCCGCCGAAGTCACCGGCTCCATCGACAGCCCCGCCGCCACCATCACCCTCACCGCCAGCCAGCTCGCCGCGTACCAGGAAAGTTTCGGAACCCTCCAGGCGCGCGCACAACTCCAAGGCCGTCAACTCGAATTGACCGCTCTCAGCCTGGACAAACCGCAGCCCGGTGGGAACGGAACCCTGCGAGCCTCGGGCGCCTACGACCTCGATGCCAAACAGTATCGATTCCAAGCTGAAGCCCAGGACTTTCGCCTGCTGAATCTGGTGCTCCCCGATCGGACGCCCGTGCGCGCCGCCATCCGGTTCAGCGCATCGGGCCACGGTGCCGGCAGCGCTCCGGCCGGGGAAGGGAAGCTCCGCGTGGACGGCATTCGCATCGGCGATCGCGATTACGGCAGCGCCGTATGGAACGCCCAGGCCGCAAACGGGCAAGTGACTTTCGAAGCGTCCGCGCCGCAATTCAATTTGACCGCTTCGGGCAAGCTTGCGACCGATGCGCCTCACCCCGCTACCCTCCAATTGCGGCTCGCGGACTCCACCTTCCCCCCCGTGGATGGCGCCGTCTCCGCCGTCATCGATGCGTCGGGCGACCTCGACCACTACCGCCAGGGAACCGCCCGCGCCGAGGTCACCCATCTCGAAGTCAAGCTGAACGGCGAGACCGTGCAGACCGAAGGACCGCTGGTCGCGGCCTATGCCAACGACACGCTGACGGTCGAAAAAGCCGCCCTTGTCGCCGCCGGTTCTCGACTCGAAATCGCCGGATCCCTGCCGCTCGCTACCGCCGCCGGCCAAGCCGCGCTCACCCTCAAAGGCCACTTGAACCTGCCCGGCCTCGCGCACCTCGCGCCGGCCGGCATGGGCCTGCAAATGCAGGGCGCCCTGTCGCTCGAGGGCACCCTTCGCGGCACCCTCGCCCGCATCGATCCCACCCTGTCGATCGTGCTCGACAACGGTGCGTTCTCTTTCGCCGGCCTCAGCCCGTCCATCACCGCCGCCGCTCTCCGCGGCCAGGTTCGCGATGGTGCGCTCGAATTGGAACGCGCCTCCGCGAAATGGGGCGAGGCCTCCTTCGAGGCTTCCGGAACCGTGCCGTTCGCCCTCCTCCCTGCCGATCTCCCCGTCGAATTCCCGCGCCGGCAGGGTGCCGCCCGCCTCCAGGCCGAGTTGAAGAACGTCAACCTGGCCGCCATTCCAGGAATCAAGGAAGGCCTCGGCGGCGTGGTCTCCCTGCGCCTGGAAGCCGAAGCGCCCCGCCCCCAACTCGAGGCGGTCCAAGCCACCCTCACCTTCCCCGACCTGCAAGCCCGCATCGATACCTACGCCGTGGCCCAGCAAGGCATCTCGGAAATCGTTCTCGATAACGGCGTCGCCCGCGTCCGCCGCCTTCAGTTGACCGGTCCCGCCACCCAACTCCAGGTCTCCGGTTCGGCCCAGCTCACCGGCCAACGCCCGCTTGACCTGCGCCTCGACGGCACACTCGATGCTTCGCTGGCCGCCGTGTTCACCTCCGGACTCCGGGCCCGCGGCGCCACCGAAATTCACGCCGCCCTTACCGGCCCGGCCGCCACGCCGCAGGTCAAAGGCTACCTCCAGGTTGCCGATGCCCAGCTTTCCATCCAGGAGCCGCGCATCGGGATCGACGGGCTGAACCTCCGCGTCGACCTCGAAGGCGCGCGCGCCACGCTCGCCAAACTCGAAGGCCAGATCAACGGAGGCACCCTGAGCGGCCACGGCTCCATCTCTTATGCCGACGGCAAACTCGCCGGCTCCGATCTCACCGTTCAGGCCGACGACCTCTATCTCGACTTTCCCGCGGGCCTGAAGACCGTCTCCGATGTCCACCTGCAATTGAAAAATGTCGGCACCGGCCTCGCGCTGCGCGGCGCCGTCGTCGTCAAAGAGGGCGGCTTCACCGATGACTTGAATTTCGATAAGGGCATTCTGGCCGCCGTCACCGCGCCGCGCCCCCTCCTGACTGCCGAAGCGCGCAACCCCCTGCTCGAATCCCTCCGCTTCAATGTGAGCGTCGTCACGCGCGACCCCATCGTCGTGCAAAACAACTTGGCCAAGGCCGAATTCACCGCCCAACTCATCCTGCTCGGCAATCCCTATGAACTCGGCCTCGCCGGCCGCCTGATCATCGAGGAAGGCAGCGAGCTCACCTTGCAGGAGCGCCGCTACGAAGTCACCCAGGGCGTTATCACCTTCACCAACGAACGCCGCATCGAGCCCACCCTCGACATCGCCGCCACCACCTCCGTTTCGGGGTACGACATTACCCTCCGCGTCTCCGGTCCGCCCGGCGATACCAAAACCGAGCTCTCCTCGCCGCCGCTCACCGAGCCCGATATCCTGGCCATCCTGGTCACCGGCAAGACCCTCGACGAAATTCGCGGACAGGAGATGCAGGTCGCCGAAACCCAGTTCCTCTCCTACCTGACCGGCCGCGTTGGCTCCTCCCTCGGCCGCCAGGTCGAAAAGGCCACCGGGTTGAGCCGCGTGCAGGTGGAGCCCAACCTGATTGCCGCCGAGACCAACCCCGGCGCCCGCCTTACCGTCGGACAGGATGTCACCCGCCGGCTCCACGTCGTCTATTCCATGGACCTCGTGAACAGCTCCGACCAGATCTACATCGCCGAATACGATCTGTCCAGGCGCTTCGGCACGCGCGGCGTCCGCCAGTCCGACGGCAGCTACCGATTCGATTTTCGCCACGACCTGCGGTTCGGCGGCCTCGCTCCCGAGCAGCCTGCCGGAAAACGCGAATCCCGCCGGATCGGCAGCCTCGACATTTCGGGCGATACCTTCTTCACCAGGGAGCGCCTGCTAGCCAAACTGAAGGTTCACCCCGGCGACCGGTACGATTTTTTCAAGCTGCGCCGCGGCCTCGACCATGTTACCCGGATGTACACCCGCGAGAACCTCCTCGAATCGAATGTGCGCCTGCGCCGGGAACAGAAGGGCGGCACCGTCAACCTCAACCTCACCGTCGATCCCGGGCCTGCCGTGGACTTTGTTTTCGAAGGCGCGTCGGTTCCGGGCGGCGTCGAAAAAGACGTGCGCCGCGTGTGGGCCGACGGCGTCTTCGATTTGCAGCGCGTCGAGGACGCCACTGGCGTCCTGCGCGCGTGGCTGATCGGCGACGGCTTTCTGACTCCGCAGGTGACTCCCGAAATCACCACACCGGCGCCCCGCCGCAAGCACGTCGTGTTCGATATCCAGCGCGGGCCGAAGTTTCACAACGTGGAGTGGGCGTTCGAGGGCGCCCGCGACATCGGCCCCAAGCGCCTCCGCGAGGTCATCGAACAGCAGAAACTGGCCCTCGAGGTGTACACCAAGCCGGCCCGCGTAACCGAACTGCTGACCCAGTTCTACCGCGACACCGGCCACCTCGATGCGGCCGTGCACGACCCCCGCTATGAGCTCGATCCCCGGCAAGCCACCGGCCGGGTCGTCTTCCTCGTTCAGGAGGGCCCGCTCTATCGCGTGGGCGCAGCCAGCTTCGAAGGAAATCGGGCGCTGACCGCGGCCCAACTCGACGAGGCGGTGCCCTTGCCGCGCGGCGAGATCTACCGGCCCGTCCTCCGCGAAAACGCCATCCTGCGCCTCCGCGAAGCCTATTGGTCGAAAGGCTACAACGATGTCGAAATCGAAGCTGCCATCGCTCGCATTCCCGAACGGTCGGTGGTCAATCTCGCCTTCCGTATCCAGGAAAAATCCCGCGGCGTCGTTCGCGAAGTCGTAATCGAGGGCAATCGCAGCACCAGCCAAAGCCTCATCCGCACCCAACTCGAGCTGCAACCCGGCGATCCCGCCGACCTCCAGAAAATCAGCAACTCCCGCCGCAAGCTCTACAACACCGGCGCGTTTTCCATGGTCGAGATCACCCGCGAAGAGATGCAACCGGCCCCCGCCGCTTCCCCCGCCGGCAACCCCATCCGCCTGCGCGTCAAGGTCCGCGAGATCCAGCCGTTCCAACTCCGCTACGGCGGTTTCTACGATACCGAGCGCGGCCCCGGCGGGATCGTCGATATCTCCAACCGCAACACCCTCGGCAGCGCCCGCGTGCTGGGGCTCCGCGCCCGTTACGATTCGCAGTTGCACGAGGCGCGCATGTACTTCAGCCAGCCGCTCCTCACCCGCTTTTCCCTCAAGACCATTGCCAGCCCCTACCTGCTCCGCGAAATCCACCCCGAAACCGACCTGACCTCCGGCTTCAACGTGGACCGCGTCGGTTTCTCGCTCCAGCAGGAGGCCGCGCTCGGCCGCAAGATGATCTGGAATTACGGCTACAAAATCGAAAAAAGCCGCACCTACGACACCGGTCCCGACCCGATTTTCGATGTGCCGCTCCGCCTGGCATCGATCACCTCTACGTTCACCCGCGACACGCGCGACGAAATCCTGGACGCGTCGCACGGAAGCTTTCTTTCCCATGCGTTCGAGTTTTCGCCCCAGTCGCTCGGCTCCCAGCTTCGCCTGGTGAAATACTTCGGTCAGTATTTCCGCTATTTCCCGCTCCAGAAACCCCGCGTCGAATTGTTTACCAACCAGGTGCTGCGCCCGCGCCTGGTTTTTGCCACGGCGGTCCGCGGGGGCCTCGCGCACGGCTTGGGCGGCCAGGAAGTTCCGCCGAGCGAGCGCTTCTACGCCGGCGGCGCCACCACCATTCGCGGTTTCGAGCAGGACTCCGTCGGACCCGCCACCTTCACCGGCACCCATCTCGGCGGCAACGCCATGCTGGTGCTCAATAACGAGCTGCGCTTTCCCATGTACCGCATCTTCGACGGCGTCGGTTTCGTGGACATCGGCAACGTGTACCCCACCATCTCCGATTTCCGCTTCACCGACGTCCGCAAGGCTGCCGGCCTCGGTCTGCGCGTGCGCACGCCGTGGGTGCTGCTCCGCCTCGACTACGGCTTCAAACTCGACCGCCGGCCCGGCGAGTCGCTCGGCCGCATCTTCTTCAGCATCGGCCAGGCGTTCTGATTGCCGGCGCGCCGCGCGCCCTGGATCGGGATCAGGCCTCCGTCTCGGTGTCGTCGCCGTCGGGAGGAACGGGCTGAAGCATTTGTTCCAGCAGTTCGCGCGCTTCCGCTTCCCGGTCGCGAGGCACTTGCAGCCGGACCCACTTGCGCAGGAATCCGTCCACGTCCTGGATCAGCGTCGCGATCTGCCCCAGCACGTACAGCGGAATCCCGGCGTCCTCGAGCAGACCCTTCGCCATGGCAAGCTGCACCCGGTCGTTCGTCTCCAGCACGACGACCAGTTCGAGGCTGGGGTCGAACGAATCCTCCCGATCCGTGTCCTCCTCACCGCTTCCGCTCATCAGAGGCACGTGACAGTCCGTGCATTCGGTGAAACCATCGCGGTACTGGACTCCGCATTCAGGACAGTACATGCTCCACCTCTGCCCCAAGTATAGCGCCGGGCTCCCCTCACTCTCCGGCCCCGCGAAAATACCGCGTCGCCCGCGGGCGGAAAAGAAAATAGGCCAGGGCGGCCAAAAATACGGCGTGTATCGCCACCTGCAGTGCCGCGTGGAAGGCGCTCAGCACCACGTGGTAGCCCATCCACCCCAGCGCCAGCCAGCGCGCCCAGTTGTGCCCGCGCAGGATATATACGCCGCACACGATCGCGATCGCCCGCACCAGCGGTATCCACACGAGTTCGTAGGCATGCGGAGGATGGGCCTGGAACTCGGAGAAATGATAAATGAGCCCAACGGCGCCTGCCACAACGAACAGCACACCGATAATCGTCACCGCCACCGGACGCGTTCGCATATCATGCCCATTGCCCGGCCGCGCCATGTCCGCCTACTATAGCGCTACTCGAATCGCGGCGCGACTGTGGCACGGCCCGCGGGTCGTTCGCCGGTTTGCACCCGGCAAGTCGATCACCTGTGCTACCCTTCCCCTGGGACCCCTCCCATGATCCAGGTAGACGCCCTCTCCAAGGTTTTCCACGATAAAAAACGCGGCCAGGTTCACGCCCTCCGCGGCGTCTCCTTTCGGGTCCAACCCCGCGAAATCTTCGGCATCCTCGGACCGAACGGCGCAGGCAAAACCACTCTCCTTCGCCTGCTCGCCACCGTCCTGTCGCCCACCGGCGGAACCGCCTCCATCGCCGGCCACGACATCGCCCGCGAGCCCACCGCCGTCCGCGCCTCCATCGGCTTCCTCTCCGGCGATATGGGCCTCTACGGACGGCTTACCCCCCGTGAAACCCTCCGCTTCTTCGGACAGCTCAGCGGCTTGGACCGTGCCCGCCTCTCCTCCCGCATCGACCAGGTCGTCGCCCTGCTCGAAATGGCCTCCTTCGCCGATACCCGCACCGACAAGCTCTCCACCGGCATGCGCCAGCGTGTCGCCATCGCCCGCACCATCGTGCACGACCCACCCGTCCTCATCCTCGACGAACCCTCCTACGGGCTCGACGTCCCCACCGCCCGCATCATCGAGCGCTTCATTCTCGAAGCCCGCAACCAGGGCAAGTGCATCGTCTTCTCCACCCACGTCATGGAAGAGGCCGAATACCTCTGCGACCGCATCGCCGTCATTCATGAGGGCGCCCTCCGCATCATCGGCACCATGGAAGAACTCCGCGCCGCCACCGGCAAAACCCGCCTGCGCGAAATCTTTCTCGAGCTTCTCGGCATCCACGAATCGCCGTTGGGAGTTCGCCCGTGAAAGCCTCCGTCATCGCCACCATCTACCGCAAGGAGATCCTCGAAATCGTGCGCGACCGCCGCACCCTCATCAGCATGGTCCTGGTCCCCATCGTCGCCATGCCCCTCCTGTTCGCCGTGATGCACTATTTCATGTCGTCCAGCGACAAGCGCGCCCGGGAAGAAGCGGAAACCATCGCCGTCCCCGGGCGCATCGCCATGCCCGGCCTCGAAGATTCCCTCAGGAACGCCGGCTTCCACCTCGTCGTCCATCCCGATCCGCGCGCCGCCGTCCAGTCCAAACAGGCCGCCGCCGGCCTCGCCGAATCCCAACCAGGCGTCGTCCGCCTCTACGTCGATGGCTCCCGCTCCGCCTCCGACAAAGCCGCCTCCCGCCTGCGCATCGCCCTCGATGCCCTCAAGGCCGACAAAGTCCGCCAGGCCCTCGCCGGCTCCGGCGTCTCCGAAACCGTGCTCCAGCCCTTCGCCGTCGATAAGGTGGACGTCGCCCCCCAGGGCAAAAGGGGCAAAACCATCTTGGGCGGCATGATCGGCTACATGGTCATCCTTTTGATGTTCTCCGGCTGCATGTATCCTTCGCTCGATATGACCGCCGGCGAAAAGGAGCGCCGCACCCTCGAAATCCTCCTCGCCTCCCCCGCCACCCGCGAAGACATCGTCCTCGCCAAGGTCTTCGCCGCCAGCACCGCCGCCTTCATCACCAGTCTCCTCACCATCGTCAGCCTCGGCTACAGCTTCCGCTCCGGACTCATGGGAGACGAAGTCCGCCAACTGCTCAACGGTTCTCAGCTCAGCCTCTCCGCCCTCCTCCTCGTGGTCTGTGCCGTGCTCCCCACCGCCGTCACCGCCGCCGCCGTCATGATCACCATCGCTTCGTTCGCCAAGAGCTTCAAGGAAGGCCAGAGCTACCTCACCCCCCTCATCATGCTCGTCATCTTCCCCGCCGTCATCGGGATGCTCCCCGGCGTCGAAACCAGCCCCGCCCTTTCCGTCCTCCCCATCTTCAATGTTTCGCTGCTCATCAAGTCCATCTTCTCCGGCGACTACACCGCCCTCCAGTTCGTCCTGAGCTTCGCTTCCAACTTCGCCTACGCCGCCATTGCCTTCGTGGTTGCCGTGCGCATCTTCCGCCGCGAGGACGTTCTGTTCCGCTCCTGATCGCACGCCGGTTCTTCGCGGCGCCGTCAGCGATCTTCCCCGCGCCTCCCCAGCAGATGCACCCCGCTGGGATCGTCCGGCGGAGGAGGCGCCATCGGCTCCACCGCCGTCGCGGCCGCCGCCTTGGCGATCGACCGGATCCGCTCCATGGCCACCTCCATCGCGTCCCTCACATAACTCCGCCGCCGCACTTCTCCCCAGCCGTTCCGCATCGCTGCCGCCAGGATCTCCTCCCCTTCCAGATGGTCCGGCGCGCGCATCCGCTCGATCGATCCGTTCGCGTCCATCCGCACGCGGCTTGCGAATTCCCGCGACGCCACGTCCAGCACCCAGTAGCGGACCCCGCTTGTCGCCGCCTCCGCCGCCAGCCCCTCCACCGTCGCCCCCGGCAGGTACATCAGCAGACCCTCCGTCATCATCAGCGCCGGCCCCTCCCCCACCGCCCGGAATAGCTCCGCCCGCTGCTCCGCTTCGTTCACGTCCGCCGCCATCTGCTCCAGCCGGCACGTCGGCCGGTGCTCCCCCATCGCCTGGCCCTTGTACTCCAGAAGCGCCGGAAAATCCACTTCGATCCACCGCAGGTCCGCCGGCAGCGCCAGGCGCCACGGCCGCGTGTCCAGTCCCGCGCCCAGGCAAAGAATGGTCTTCACCTGCCGCGCCTCCACGGCGTCCATCACCAGTTCGTCCAGAAACCGGCTGCGGATCCCCACACCGAAACACAGGATCTCCAGCCGCGGCAGCCCGCGCGCGATCGCCATTCCGCGCTCTCCCGCCAGCCGTTCGGCGTACGGATCCCGCACCAGCCCGTCCTCCCGCGCGGTTTCCAGTGCCCGGCACGCCGCCACCATTAATGCCGTATCGCTCACATGCGCGATCTCCGAGTCGTTTGAGTTCATAGGGATATTCTCCCTGCTTTTCCGGCCGTCGCCGGAACTGGAATCTTCACCGGATGCCCGCTTGTCGTGTGCCGGCGCCCCCGGAGGCGGAGTTTTACCCCATTTGGCGCCCCTCTGGGCCTCCCACAGTGATAGGATGGCGGAAGAGCCAATGCCCGACGCGGCCGCCCCGCAGCCCGGAACGCCGGACATCCCGGACAAGCTGTACTTCAAAATCGGCGAAGTCAGCGAACTCCTGGGCGTCGAACCCTACGTGTTGCGCTATTGGGAGACCGAGTTCCCCGTGCTCTCCCCCAAGAAGTCCGGCACCGGCCATCGCCTCTATCGCCGCAAGGACGTCGAACTGCTCCTCCGCATCAAGCACCTCCTGCGCGAGAGGCGCTTTACTATCGAAGGCGCCCGCCAGACCCTCACCGCCGAAGCGCGCGCGCCCAAGGCCCGCTCCTCGAGACGTATTCAACAGGAATTGTTTCCGGATGACCCGTTGCCCGAAATTCGCCGCGAGCTCGCCGATATTCTGACGATCCTGAAGTAGCTTCCTACCCTTCTCCTACAATTGTAGAATAAATGCGGTCCAAATCTTCCTGTGAATAATACTCGATTTCGATCCGCCCTTTCTTCCGCGACCCCTCGACAATCCGCACCCGCGTTCCCAACACCCGCTGCATCTCCTGGATGGCGGCTTTCACGTTGGGGTCCTGATCGACTTCTTCCACCTGCTTCGGCTGCCGCCCCTCCAGCAGCTTCTGTGTCACCCGCTCCGTCTCCCGCACCGACCAGGCATTGCCCACCGCCTTCTGTGCCACCTGCCGCTGCAACTCGGCTGTCGGCAGCGTCAGCAGGCAGCGCGCATGCCCCGCCGACAACCGCCGCTCCGCCACCAGCTGCTGGAGGTCCGAAGGCAGTTGGAGCAGCCGCGTGAAATTCGTGATCGTCGTCCGGTCCTTTCCCGTCCTCCGTCCGATCTCGTCCGCGTTCAACGCCAGTTCCGTGCCCATCCGGGAAAGAGCCGTCGCCGTCTCGATCGGATTCAGGTCTTCGCGCTGGATGTTCTCGATCAGGGTGATTTCCAGCAAGCGGCTATCAGGTATGTCCCTGACCACCACCGGGACCGTCCCCACCTCCGCGAGTTTGGCGGCCCGCCACCGTCGTTCGCCCGCCACCAGTTGGTAGCGCTCGCCGACGCGTCGGACCACCAGCGGTTGGATAATCCCGTTGGCGCGGATCGATTGTGCCAACTCCGCCAGCCGCTCCGTTTCAAACACTCGCCGCGGTTGCAGCGGGTTGGGATCGATCGCCTCCACCGGGACGCTCAGCGTCGTATCGCCTCGCTCCGCGGGCTCCAATTCCGGCGGGAGCGCGACAGGCGCCCGAGTCGGCAGCAGGGCGTTGATGCCCTTACCGAGTGCCTTGCGCTGACTTTCGGCTTTGCTCATGATCGAGGATCTCTTTTGCCAATTTGATGTAGCTTTCCGCGCCGCGGGACCGCGGATCGTAGGTCAAAATCGGTTTGCCGAAACTCGGAGCCTCCGCCAGCCGAATGCTGCGAGGAATCACCGTCCGGAACACTTCGCGGCCGAAGAACTCTTTCAAATCGGCTGCCACCTGCCGGGTGAGATTCGTGCGGTCGTCGTACATCGTCAGCAGGATTCCTTCAATCGCCAGGGAATGGTGGAAGGAACCCCGAATGCGGTCGATGGTGTCCATCAGCTCCGAGATGCCCTCCAGGGCGAAGAATTCGCACTGGATCGGCACGACCACCGAATCGGCAGCCAGCAGGGCGTTCAAGGTGAGGAGATCGAGGGCCGGAGGGCAATCGATGAGGATGTAGTGGAATTCCTGGCGAATCTCCACGATGCGTTCACGCAGCCGGAATTCGCGCCGGGGCTGGTCCACCAGTTCGAGGTTGGCCCCAACCAGGTTCTTATCCGCGCAGATTACGTGCAGCCCTTCGAACTCCGTAGGCACGATGGCGTCCTTTGCCACCGCATCCCCTAGCATCACGTGGTAAAGGCCGGGCCGTTCCGCGTGTTTTTCCACGCCCAGCCCGGTGGTGGCGTTTCCTTGTGGATCCGAGTCGATAACCAGGACTCGAAAGTCATTGGCGGCCAGCGAGGCGGCCAGATTGATGGCGGTCGTAGTCTTTCCAACACCGCCCTTCTGATTGGCGATCGCAAATACTCGGCTCAAGCGGCCATACTATCACGATGTTGTTTCACGTGAAACAGGAGAATGGACGAAGTCTCTGTTTCACGTGAAACAAGGGGATCGCCGGCCAAGATCCGCCCGAACCAACCTGTTTCACGTGAAACAAGCCCGTACCGGCCAGGCTCAAACGCCTGTTTCACGTGAAACACGATGGCCAATCCGCAAAAATCGCTGTCGCCCCCAGGGAAGGGAGATCGGATCATCCCAGGCGAATCCCAGCCTTGCGGGAGGACTCTCAGCACCTGTGAGCAGCGCCGCCGCCGGCGCCAGCCTCCGCAATGCTTTTCGCAGCCCTTCGTAACTCACCGCACGCGAAATCGCCCAATCGAACCCCTCGGCCACTTCTTCCGCCCGCCGCGCTACCACACAGACATTCCCCATCTGCCGCGTCGCTTCTTTGAGGAATACCGCCTTCCGCTGGTGTGATTCCACCAGCGTCACCCGGCAGTCCGGACGCCAAACCGCCACCGGAAACCCCGGGAAACCCGCCCCGGAACCGATATCCACGATCTGCAGTGGACCCGCCGGCAGTTGCTGCGCCAGGAACAGCCCCTCGCCATAGTGACGCTCTACCGCCTCCGCTTCGTCCACCGATGTCAGGTTCAGAACTTGATTCCACTGCCGCAGCAATCGGTAGTGATTCTCCAGTACCGAGACCTGCCCTTCGGAGAGGCCCCACTCAGCAAACACGGCCGAGGCTCAGGTACACATCCAGAACGGCAATCGCCGCCGGGGTCACCCCCGGGATCCGCGCCGCCTGGCCCAAGGTTGCCGGACGAACTCGCTCCAATTTGTCCTGCACTTCCCTCGACAGCCCCGGAATGCCCCCAAACCCGAATTCCGCCGGAATCGGCCGCCGCTCCGCCGCCTTCAGCCGGTCGATCTGCCGCTCCTGCTGCGCAATGTACCCGCTGTACTTGCACTCCGTCTCCACCGTGGTCATCACGCCCGCCACGGGCGGCTCGCCCAATATCTCCGCCACCCAACCGGACACCTCCTCCAGCCGGGCTTCGGGACGTTTCAGCCACTGCCCGTGCCGGTGCCCCTCGAGCGCCCGCCGCAGCCGATCCATCTGGCTCTGCTTCCGCTGGAATCCCCTCCAGCGCTCCTCGGTTGCCAACCCGGCCCGCCACCCGATCGGCGTCAATCGGGCATCCGCGTTGTCGATTCGCAAGTGCAGCCGGAACTCGGCCCGGGACGTGAACATCCGATACGGCTCGTCCGCCCCTTTCGTGATCAGGTCGTCGATCAGAATGCCCGTATAACCATCGGTGCGGCCAATCATTATAGGGTCTTTCCCTGATAGGCGGGCCGCGGCGTTTATACCCGCCACCAGGCCCTGGCAGGCCGCCTCCTCGTATCCGGAGGTTCCGTTAATCTGGCCGGCCAGATATAGGCCCTCGATCGACTTCACCGCCAGGCAATGATCCAGCTCCCGCGGGTCGATCGCATCATATTCTATAGCGTATCCCGGGCGGATCATCTCGGCCCGGTCCAACCCCGGAATCGAGGCCACCATCGCCACCTGCACGTCGATCGGCATGCTGGTTGACATCCCGTTCACGTACACTTCATTCGTATCGAACCCCTCCGGTTCGAGAAAGATCTGGTGCCGCGCCTTGTCCGGGAATTTGACAATCTTGTCTTCGATGGACGGGCAATAGCGCGGCCCGATCCCCTCGATCTGCCCGCTGTATAGCGGCGAGCGCGGAATCGCCTCCCGCAGAATACGCCTCGTTTCCTCGGTGGTATACCCGATGTGGCAGTGAATCTGTTCCCGATCGATGCGCGCCGTCAGAAACGAAAACGGGGTCGGCTCCGCATCCCCGGGCTGCGGCTCGAACTGATCCCAATCGATGCTCCGTCCGTCCAGCCGCGGCGGGGTGCCCGTCTTCAGCCGGGTCCACTGCAATCCCAGGTTGCGAAGCTGGTCGCCGAGTAGTTCCGACGGAGCCTCGCCGTTCCGGCCGCAGCTATACCGCATCTCGCCGACGTGCGCCAAACCGTTCAGAAAGGTCCCGGTGGTGACGATCACCGCCGGCGCGGTCAGGCTCCGCCCGTCGCGCAGGCGGACGCCGGTCACCACCCGGCCCTCCAGGGCCAGCGCTGCCACCTCGGCCTGCTTGATCCGCAGGTTCGGTTCCTTCTCCAGGGTCTCGCGCATGCGCACGCGGTACTGCTTTTTGTCCATCTGCGCCCGCGGCGACCATACCGCCGGACCCCGGCTCGTGTTGAGGAGCCGGAATTGGATGCCGACGGCATCCGCCACCTCCCCCATCACGCCCCCCAAGGCGTCGATTTCGCGGACCAGGTGGCCCTTGGCGATCCCACCGATGGCCGGGTTGCAGGACATCTGCGCGATCAGGTCCAGGTTCATGGTGACCATGGCCGTCTTCAGACCCATGCGCGCCGAAGCCCGGGCGGCTTCGCATCCCGCGTGACCGGCGCCCACTACGACAACGTCGTATCTCTCGTGCATTGCCTACTATTGTATGGGCCGCGGCTGCTATGATGGAAACCGGATGCGGGCACTCCGCAACAAGTACGCCTATGTGCTGACCCTGGCGCTGCTCGTCCAGGCGTTCGTCTATTATTCCGTGGCCTACCGCTCCGAGAAGGTGCCGTACATGGCGCCCCTCTCGATCTTTCCCCAAGAGCTCGGGGGATGGCACATGACTGCCAACGTCGAGATCGAGAAGGATATTCTGGACGTCCTCAAGGCGGATGATACCCTCGAGCGCTTCTACGTCAACGCATCCAATACAGCCCTCGTCAGTCTCTTCATCGGCTTTTTCAAGACCCAGCGTTACGGACAGAACCCGCATTCCCCTAAGAACTGCCTCCCGGGGAACGGCTATGAAGCCATACAGGACAGGCGCATTTCGATCCCGGTGCCGGTGTGGGGCCGCCAGATTGTCACCAATCAGTACGTGGTGCAGCGCGGGGAAGAAAAAAGCGTGGTGCTGTACTGGTATCAGAGCCACAGCCGAGTGATAGCGAGCGAGTACAAGGCGCGCATGTGGCTGGTAGCCGATGCCATCCGCTACCACCGAAGTGATACCTCGATCATCCGCATCGTGGTACCAGTGAGCAACAACAATGTGCAGGGCGCCGTGCAGACGGGCGTGGACTTTATTCAGGCCATGTTTCCCGCTCTGCTCAAGCAGTTACCGACATAGGCTGTATGTAAACAGACATACCGTTCCGGCCTTTCCCTGAACCTGCGCCAAGGGCCATAGTAACCTGAGATGTTAATTATGGACGCTCCGCAACCGGAGCCGCTGCGCGTCCTGGCGATCGGACGACTCAGCGATGCACCTCTCGCTGCCGAATTGGAGCGAGCCGGGTATGCTCCGATTTTCGCTTACGTCCGGGATGAAGAGGAATTGCGGGCGGCACTCCTCCAGCCCTGGGATATCGCCCTTTCGGACTTTCGGATCGATAACCATTTTGGGGCGATCGAAGCGATGCGGATTATCCGGGAACTGGCGGCGGACCTTCCCCTGATCGTGGTGTCCGATACCATCGGCGACGCCGAGCTGGTGGCGGTCCTGAAGGCGGGAGCGGCCGACCATATCCAGCGCGCCAACCTCCAGCGGCTCAATTCGGCGGTCGGCCGGGAACGGCGCGCCGCCCGCGCGAGGCGCGACCGCCTGCGCCTGGAGGAGCAATTCCGGCAGGCGCAGAAGATGGAAGCCGTAGGCCGGCTGGCCGGGGGAGTCGCCCACGATTTCAACAACCTGCTCACCATCATCACCGGCTATAGCGACCTGCTGCTGGTTGGGAAGGACCTCAGCACCTCGCAGCGTTCCGCCCTGGAGGAGATCCGCCGCTCGGCCGAACGCGGCGGAGCGTTGACGCGACAACTGCTGGCGTTCAGCCGGCGCCAGCCGCTCGACGTTCGCGCCGTCCAGATCAATCTCCTGCTGGTGAAGCTGGAAGGGATGCTGCGCCGGCTGATCGGCGAAGACATCGAACTGATCACGCTGCCCGTGGCTTCCCAGGATGGCGTGGCGGCCGACCCCGGGCGGCTGGAACAAGTACTCCTGAACCTGGTGGTGAATGCCCGCGATGCCATGCCGGGCGGCGGAAAGCTGACCATCGAGAGCGGAACCGTCAACCTGGACGAAGCATTTTCGGCGCGGCAACTCGGTGTCGAGCCCGGAGCGTACGTGACCCTCTCGATCACCGATACCGGATGCGGCATGGACGAGGAGACGCAAAGCCACCTCTTCGAGCCGTTCTTCACCACCAAGCGTCCGGGCCAGGGAACGGGGCTGGGACTGGCGACGGCCTACGGGATCATCCGCCAGAGCCAGGGCGCCATCACGGTCTTCAGTGAGAAAGGCCAGGGCACCACCGTGCGGATCTATCTTCCGCGGAGTGCCGAACCCGCGTCGCCGGAGGCGCGGGAAAGCTTCGCGCCGCTGCGGGCGCGGGGCGCGGAGACCGTGCTGGTGGTGGAGGACGAAGCCCGGGTGCGGAAGCTGATCGCCGGGGTATTGGCCGGCCATGGCTACCGGATTCTCGAAGCCGGGCGGGGCTCCGATGCGCTCCGCATCGCCGGCGGCCACAACGGTCCGATCGACCTGGCGCTGGTGGACGTGATCATGCCGGAGATGAGCGGTCCCGAGCTCGTACGGCGCATGGCCCCGGTCCGCCCGGAGATGCGGGTTCTCTACGTTTCCGGCTATACGGACGAGGCGCTGGTTCATCACCACGTCACGGAATCCGGGAGCGAATTCCTGCAAAAGCCGTTTCTTCCCGATGTCCTTGCCCGTAAGGTACGGGAGGTGCTGGACGCCCCCCCGGTCAGGGGTGACTGAACTCGGAGGCGTGCGGGATGAGCTCGAACCAGGTGCTGCTGGGAAGATCGGTGCGCCAGTGGTTGGTGGCACGGGCATAGGTGCACACGCCCAGGAACACCGCCGAAATTCCCACGGCAACCAGCCAGGCGGGGACGCGGCGCCTGCCCGGCGCAGCCATTTGAAGCGCTCCCGCGGCGGGACATGCGGCCACACAACTGAGGCACGCGGTACACTCCGCGGACCGGATGGTAACCAGCTTATCCACGGGCAGCATGGAGGGGCAGGCGTTGGCGCAGCGGGCGCAATCGATGCACAGCGAATCGTCGCGGCGGATGCCGAGCGGGCTCACCAGGGAGGCCAGCCCCATCAAGGCTCCGTACGGGCACAGATAGCGGCACCAGAAGTTCTGCACGAACACCGAAGCGAAGATCAGGAGCGCCATGACGATGCCGCCGGTGAGACCCATGAAGCGGAAGAAGTTCAGCATCTTGACATCGTCCACCATGCCGTAGGGGCCTTCGAGGAACGCGCGGATGGCGGGCACGGACATGGAACCGACGGCATAGCCGAAAAGGCCGAGCAGGATGTATTTGAGACTGCGCAGCGCGAGGTCGAGCCGGCGGGGAAGGCGGAAATTGCGGCCGAAGGTCCGCCGCCCCAGGAGCCACAGGTACTCGGAAACGGATCCGACCGGGCACAGCCATCCGCAAAAGCTCTTCCGAAACAGCCAGGACATCGCCAGGAAAGCCATCAGCAGGAACATGCCGGCGGGGTGAAACGCGGGCACGAGGCCGGTGGCGAGCCACACCTTGAGGTTCATCAGGGAGGCGATGGGCAGCCAGCCCTCGACGCCGGGCGGCCGGGGACTCCAGACGGTCCGGCCGGCGGTTTCATAAAAGCGGACAAAGAGGTAGAATTCTATGCCAATCCAGACGTTGAGCGCCAGAAAGAGCAATTGGAAGACATGGCGCAGGCGTTGCGACCGATCGCGGCCCGCGCGGCGCTGGAGTTTCTTTCGAGGCGCGAAGGAGCGGCCGGCAGTCGGCTGCGGACCGGTGGTGGACAAGGTGGCCATGCGTACCTCTGTCTTCAGAGTAGGGTGTCGCAAAAACCGACGCTGTGACCTGAGTCACAGGGTGCCGGCACCGACCTTATTGCGCCAGGCGGAGTACAGATCTTCCCGTTCCTGCCGGCTCAAGGGAGTGGGATTGGGGACGGGCTGGTCCTCGAGGCAGCGATTGCGGAGATAGCAGTCGAGCTTCTGGCGCATGGCGATGCGGCCGCGATGGAGGCGGGTCTTCACGACATCGGTGCTGACATCGAGGATGGCGGCCGTTTCTTCCGTGGAGAGCTCCTCCACATCGCGAAGGAGCACGACGGCGCGATTGAGCGCGGGCAATTCCTTGATGACGCGTTCGAGGACGGCATGCAGTTCGGAGCGGAGCAGTGCGGCCTCGGGCGGACCGGATTCATCGGACAGTTCCTGGTTGGGGGGAAGCTCATCGAGCGAGAGCTCGTGGGCGGGAGCGAAGACACTCTTGCGGCGCTGCATGAGGCAGGCGTTCTTGGCAATGCGGAACACCCACGAGCGAACCCGTTCGGGATCGCGGAGCTGATCGATATTCTCGAAGACCTTGAGAATGGTCTCCTGGGCGACTTCTTCGGCGTCTTCCGGCCGGCCGCACATCATCCAACTATAGTGAAAGATCTTGGAGCGGAAGTGCTCCACGAATTTTTCGAACGCGTCGGCCTCTCCGGCGAGCAGAGCGGAGGCGAGCTCGACTTCGCCTGACTTATCCACACCCTGATTGTAACTTGCTTACCGCGGGGCGGAACGGGACCCACCCACTTCCGTGCCACGCCCTTCACCGAGCGGCCGCAGCGTCGCCACAGGGATTCGGAGACTGACGGTACGTTCCGCACCTAAACCGGCGGCATGTCCGGCCGCTTCCGGCCGCGGCATAGACACTTACCAGACAGGCGGCACCAGCCTGTATTTCACCCTGCGCGCATAATCGGCATAGCCCTCAAGCTCATTGTGCAGGGTGCGATCTTCCAGGACCGTTCGCAGCCCGGTTACGGCGGCCGTAACGACGGCGGGCACAAAGGCCCATGGCGAATTCAAAATCAATGGCGTGGCGAGAGTGAACGCCGACATGCCGGTATAGCCCGGATGCCGTACGAAGCGATACGGGCCGCTGGCGACGACTACATGGCCGCGGTCCTTCTGAATGCGGACGACGGCGGAGAAGAACTTGTTGGAATGCATCGCCCACGCGATCAAAGCGGCGGAAAAGACGGCTACTACGAGACCTGCCACGAACGTGGAAGGCGGCATACCGTGCGACCAGTGAAGCCGGTTGTCCAGGCCCGCCGTAATCCAGGTGGCCACGGGGCCCACCAGGACGACGATGCCGACGATGGGTTTGTCCCACTTCTTCCCTGCTTTGACATTGCTACGCTCGGCGAGCAAGTCGGGGTTACGCGATAACAGAGCCGTGCTCGCCAGGCTGGCGGCAAAGTTGAGTGCGAGGAGAACCCACGCGTTTGACCAATCGAAACGGCCAGCCGATCCGAAAAGACACACCGATGTAATCGCGAGACTGAAGAGTACCGGTGCGAACTGCCTCAGGTTCGAGATGCGCATTGGCTTAACCACGCCCCATTTTACACAGATTTCGGAGTATTTTGTCTTCTTGCGGCAGGGGAGCGCCACCAGCGCCACCGGTTTGTTGTTGACAATCGACAACAACCGACGGACAATTGCTGTAGGCATCCGACAACATGAGCAACGACTGCCGACTCGAACTTCTGCAAGGCACTCTGGATCTATTAATTCTGCGAACCTTGCAGGCGGGGCCGCAGCATGGCTGGGCCATCTCCGAACGCATCCAGCAGGTATCGGAGGACGTTCTGCAGGTAAACCAGGGATCGCTATATCCGGCGCTGCACCGGCTGGAGCACCAGGGCTGGATCGCCGCAGAGTGGGGCGTGAGCGAACTAGGGCGGCGGGCGCGGTTTTACAGGCTGACGTCTTCGGGGCGCAAGAAGCTGGAGGCCGAGCGGCAGAGCTGGGAGCGGTTCACGACGGCCATGGGGCGGGTGCTCGAAATGGCTTGAGATGGGACTGACGGACTTGTTGCTGCGGCTGCGAGCACTCGCATCCCGCCGGCGCGCCGAGGAAGAACTCGACGAAGAGCTAAATTTCCACCTGGTCATGGAGGCGCGCAAGAAGCGGCTGGAGGGCGCTCCCGAAGCGGAAGCCCGGCGGACGGCGCGCGTGGCGTTCAACGGCGTGGAACGGGTGCGCGAGGAGTGCCGCGATGTGCGCGGCCTTGGCTGGCTGGAGGACATCGGGCGCGACATCCGGTACGGCAGCCGCGTGCTGCGCAAGTCGCCAGGCTTCACTACCATTGCGATTCTTTCCCTGGCAATCGGCATCGGTGCAAACACGGCGGTGTTCACGCTGGTGGATCGGGTTCTGCTGCGCAGCCTGCCGGTGCCGGAGCCGGACCGGCTGGTGGTACTCAAGTGGGTTTCCAACGGCAAGGGGCGGATCAGTTCGTCGAATTCGCGGGGCGACGGTCACGGCCTCAACGTTCTCACCTGGGACGTTTTTAACAAGATGCGAAAGCAGAGCCGGACGATGGCCGCGGTTTTCGGCTTTACGGACCGGCGCGACGCCAACGTGGCGGCAAACGGTGAAGCGCGGATTTCGGCTGCCCTGCTGGTAACGGGAAACTACTTCCGGGGACTCGGAGTTTCGACCCTGATGGGGCGGCCGATCGTGGACGATGAGGACACCGCGAACGGCCTTCCCGCAGCGGTGATCAGCTATCCATTCTGGGAACGGGCATTCGCGCTCGACCCGGGCGCGATCGGTAAGACGATCTACGTAAACCGCGAGCCTTGCGTAGTGGTGGGCGTGACAGCGCGGGGATTTCGCGGGGCAACGGGAAGCGAAACTACGGAAGTGACCTTGCCGATCCGAATGCGGCAGCGGCTGGAGCGGGACTCCAGGCGGCCCTCTCCGTTTGCCGGGTCGGAGCTGTTCTGGGTGCAGACGATGGGGCGTCTGAAACCGGGCGTGGATGCACGAGCGGCGCACGCCGAGCTGAGCAATCTTCTGATCGCTTCGCTTCCCGAAAGCGCGATCGGCGACCGCAGCGCCGGGCTGCCGAAGCTCGTCATGGAATCGGGCGCAAGGGGTCGAGGCTTTTTGGAGGCCGACTACAAAGAGCCGCTGGTCATGCTGCTCGCGATCGTCGTGGCAGCGCTGCTGATGACCTGCGCCAACCTCGCGGGGCTGCTGCTGGCGCGCGCCACGGCGCGGGGCAAAGAGATCGCGTTCCGGTTGGCCGTGGGCGCCAACCGCATGCGGCTGTTGCGGCAATTGGTGGTGGAAGGCGCGCTGCTCTCCGCAATCGGAGGGCTGGCGGGCCTGGTCCTTGCACGGTGGGGGCTTTCGGCGCTGGTGGCCATGGAAGCCGCTCCCGCCCAGCTGGGCTTGTCGCCGGACGCGCGCGTGCTGGCGTTCACGGCGGCCGTGGCGCTGGTGACGACCCTGCTGTTTGCACTGGCGCCGGCGATCCGAGCTACGCGGGTGGATGTGGCTCATGCCATGAAAGATGCGCAGGCGATTTCGACAGGCGGCGCGGGCCTCGTCCCGGTGCGTGTCCTTCTGGCTGTGCAGATCGCAGTGGCGCTGGTGCTGGTGGGTGGTGCCGGCCTGTTCGGCCAAACGCTGACGAACCTGCGCGCGATCCCGCTGGGCTTCAATCCGCAGAAGCTGATCCTTTTCGGCATCGGGCCCCAGGCGAACGGCTACGACGAAGCGCGCGGCAACCAACTGTACGCCGATGTCCGGGCGCGGCTGAAGCGGATTCCGGGCGTCACCGGGGTAACCCTTTCGTCGGTTACGCCGGTGAGTGGTTGGATGAGCAACGAGTACGTCCAGATCGAGGGTGACACCAAGCCACGGCGGTTGATCGATCAGCTCGATATAGGGCCGGACTATTTCGAAACGCTCCAGGTGCCGGTGATTGCCGGACGCTCCATTACCGAGCGTGACATCCAGGGCGGAACGAGGGTGGCGGTGCTCAACGAGGCGGCTGCGCGCAAGTTCTTCCCGGGTGGCTCCCCGGTGGGACGGCGGTTCCGCTGGCCGTTGCGGCCGGAACTGGTGGTGGAGATCATCGGCGTGGCTCGAGATTCGGCCTACGACCGCATTGAGAAGGACATCCCGCCGGTGCTGTACATTCCATACACGCAGGCTTCGTACGGCTTTCTGGGGTCGATGAACTACGAAGTGCGCACGGCGGCCGAGGCGGGCTTGACGGCGGGGGCGATCCGCTCGGCGATCCACGAGGTGGATCGAATGCTTCCGGTCGAGGAGCTAAAGACCATGGAGGCGCAAATCGACGAAGCGCTGGGCCGCCAGCGGCTGTTCGCGTCGCTGGTGAGCGTGTTCGGCGGGATCACGCTGGTGCTGGCGTGCGTAGGGCTGTACGGCTCGGTCGCGTACTCGGTGACGCGGAGAACGCGGGAGATCGGCATACGGATGGCGCTCGGCGCGCGCCGCACGACGGTGCTGCGCATGGTTCTGGGACAGGTGGCGATCACGACTGCGGCCGGGCTCGCGGCCGGGATACCGGTGATGCGGGCGCTGGCGAAGCTGGTGGAAGCGAAGTTTTATGGCGTCAAGGCCAACGACGCGCCGAGCATGGCGGCCGCGGCGCTGGCCGTGTTGCTGGTGGCGGGGCTGGCGGTGATCGTTCCGGCAAGACGGGCGACGAAAATCGACCCGGTAAGGGCGCTGAGGTACGATTGACAGCGCCGGTTCTCACCGCTGTGCATCGAGAGAGGCCATTGGGAGACCCGGCCAATGGATTGGCGCGAAGGCCAGACGGCCGGGTTCTGTCCGGTCGGGTGATATGATGTTGCACCAAGATGAACACTCGATCCACTCGCCGCGCCGCCATGCAAGCAATCGCCAGCGCGATTCCGCTTGCCGCACAAAATGGACAGACACCAGTCACGTCGCCGGGTAAACAGCGAAGGGAGCAACGGATGGAACTCGGGGTATTTTCGATCAGCCTGACTGTCAAGGACCTTAACGCCTCCAGGGAGTTTTACGAGAAGCTCGGGTTCACCGCCTTCGCGGGAGACGCCGCACGCGGCTACCAGATCCTGCGGAACGGCGATCACATCATCGGTCTCTTTCAAGGCATGTTCGACAAGAACATACTGACCTTCAACCCGGGCTGGGACAGCAACGCCAAGAAAGTAGCTGGATTCACGGACGTGCGCGAACTCCAGCGCCAGCTTAAGGCACGAGGCGTGAAGTTGGCGCAGGAGGCAGACGAGAGCACGACCGGCCCCGCCAGTTTCGTGGTGTTTGACCCCGACGGTAACCAGATCCTGGTCGACCAGCACGTCTGAGCGGGTGGGCTCAGGCGAGGGCGGGGACGTGGACTACGGTTTCGATCCGCGGAGTGTTGAGGAGGGTGTTGTGCACGAGGCAGGCGTGCACGGCCCGCAGGATGCCGGATTCGTGCCCGGCGGCGAGGTGGGGGACCGATACCTCGATGCGCATGCTGCCCAGACGGGCGGGGGCTTTGGCCTTCTCGGCGGTTACCTTGATATCGAGCCCTTCGGCTGAAAGGGAGTGGTTCTTCAAATACTGCGCGGCGTAGAAGCCGGCACAGGTTCCGAGCGAAACCAGAAGAAACTCGGGAGGGGTCATTCCCTGGTCAGCGCCACCGTTGTCCAGCGGCTGGTCGCAGATGACGCGGTGCCCGCGGGCCGACGCGGCGAACTTGGTACCTCCCAGGAATTGCACCGTAATTTCCATACCCTTGCAGATGCAGTCCGGTAGAGGGAGGTGACAATCTGCCACCTTGTAACGGGAATCCGGACTGGTGCATCCTTTATTATATATCCACCGTTCGGCCGCACTGCTTTTCCGGGTGGGTTCCTCTGGGTTTCAAATACGGTTCACTTAAGGTGCCGTGTCGTGACGGTTCCTAGATCGCCAGTCGTGGCCCCAATGCGGAGTCGTCGGCCATTGGGCCGGAATCCGGCGGATCATATATGCGCAGGGCCTGATCCCGGCAAGCGCGAATATCCTCCCGACGATTGTCGTGGGCGCGACGTTCCCCAGCCCCGATGTGTCGGTTTTCGTGCACTCGTGATTTCAGACCCTTCCGAAATCGGCGAAGGCCGGTTTGGGTGTCTTTCCGCCTTGAGCTCTATGCTTGGCGACGAGGGAGGATCTATCGCCCAGAACACTGGGTTCGAGGCCTCAGACTGGTCAAAGAGCGAGAATGGCGACGATCCATCCCTAAGCCAATTGCGGAACTTTGACGTTCCGCAGAACGGCAGCTGTTGACCCGGCGACGTCAATATCCGCACGAAGGAGGAGTGTCATCGTGAGGGGTACATGTTGGTTGGCTTTTGGCCGTGGCCTGGTTGGCAGTATCCGTCAGACCAAGCTCATCTTTTCAGGCGGTCCGCACGTTTGATGAAGTGGGAGTGTGGACAACCAAGCACAACGATCAGGGCGGCGGAGAAGCCATGAAGAAGCCAACCGTTTGGCAGTCGAATGTGAAACCAGTGGTCTCAGCCAACGGGAATTCTGCGAGCAGCGCGGCGTGCCGCTGAAAACGTTGGCCCGGTATCTGACCCGATATCGACGGGAGCAGCGTGGTGAGAAGCCGATGCCACAGTGGGTTGCTGTCGAGGTGGCGGCGAAGCGCGGCGATCCTGCCGAGTTGTCGATCGTTTGTGCTGGCGGGCGGCGGATTGAGGTCAGGCGGGGCTTTGACGCGGAAACGTTGCAACGTTTGGTAACAGCGTTGGAGCGGGCATAGCATGTTCGGCTGGGGATCGGCCACCCGGATTTATCTGGCCGCGGGCGCGACGGACATGCGGAAAAGCTTTGACGGACTCTATGGCCTGGTGCGGGACCGGTTGGAATTGGATCCGCTGAGCGGGCACGTCTTCCTGTTTTCAAATGCACAGCGGAATCGCATGAAGTTGATCTACTGGGATGGCAGCGGACTATGGGTATGCGCGAAACGGCTCGAAAGAGGATGTTTTCGTTGGCCTGCGGCGGAGGCGGGGCAGACCAAGATCGTGCTCAGCCACGAAGAGATGGCGTTGCTGGTGGGAGGGATTGACTTAGCGGGAAGCCGGCGCCGAGCGTGGTTTCGGAAGATCGCCGGCGAAGAGACCCAGGCGCAAAAGGTGTCGCCGGATAAAACATAATCATCTATAATTGTTTTACTCATGTTGGCTGCCGCGCCGCCTGTCATCGACCCCTCCGATCCCGCGGCTGTAGTGGAGTTAAAGCGGCAACTGCAATTCGCCCACCTGAAGATTCAGCTCTTAGAAGAACGGTTGCGGCTCGAACGGATTCATAAGTACGGCCCTGCCAGCGAGAAGCTCAACAACACACAACTGGAATTGCTGGAACAGGAACCCGGTGTCAGCAATCGGGAAGTTATCGCCGAAAGTGAGCGCGAACCGCTGCCGGCAGCGGCGCCGTTGCAACCCAGGCGCAGACGGCGGCATCCTGGACGGCAGGCATTACCGGCCAATCTGGCGCGGGTAGAACGCGTAATCCCCGGCTCGCCGGAACAGTCACACTGTGCCCACTGTGGCGAGCCGACCGAAGTCATTGGCTATGAGCAGAGCGAGCAACTGGATGTGGAGCCGGCCAAGTATTTCGTGTTGGTGGTCAAGCGCGAGAAGCGCGGTTGCTGCGGATGCCACCGGGGTGTGGTCACAGCTCCGGCCCCGGCACGGATCATCGAAAAGAGTCTGGTCAGCGATCGGGTGGTGATCGACACGGTGATCGCCAAGTATTGCGATCATCTCCCGCTCTATCGGCAAAGCGCCATGTTGGAACGGGAGACGGGCGTGGAGATCAGCAGGGCCACGCTGGACGGTTGGGTGATGACGGTGGGACAACTGCTGATTCCGTTGACGAGCGTAATGCGGAACGAGCTATTGGGCGAAGGATACATTCAAGCGGATGAAACGCCGGTGGATGTACAGATGCACGACCGAAGTGGGAGCAATCATCAAGCTTATCTCTGGCAATATGGCAGGCCCGGCGGCAGCGTGGTGTTTGAATTTCAGATGGGCAGGGGAAGGGCGGGGCCGAAACAGTTCTTGGAAGAATTCGGGGGGATATTACAGACCGACGGCTACATCGCTTACGAAAAGGTCGGCGGGCCGAAGATGGTCCATGTGGCCTGTTGGGCGCATGCGCGCCGAGGTCTGTTTGAGGCCCACGAATTGGCGCCCGGCGAGACTGTTGCCAAGGCGATTGTGGAACGTATTGACGAGTTGTTCGCCATCGATCGCGCGGCGCGGGAGAAGGCTTACGATTTGGCTGCGCGCCATGAATTGCGAGCCCTGCACGCGCCCAAACTGCTTCGTATCATCAAGGAACAATTGGATGCCGCGCTGCAGCACGCGTTGCCTGCCAGCAAGCTGGGGAAAGCGGTAGCTTACGTACTCGGACAATGGCCGCGACTGGAGATCTTTCTCCAACATCCGGAAGTGGAACTGAGCAACAACCTGGCTGAGAATTCGATGCGTGGCGTCGCGATCGGCAGGAAGAACTGGATCCACATTGGGAGTCCAACGGCGGGACCACGTATTGCCGCCATCTTATCGGTCACGGAAAGCTGCCGCCGCCTGGGGGTTCCCATCCGTGAATATCTGGCGGCTATCCTTCCCGGCTTGGCCGACGTCCGCGTTCAGAAACTGGCTAACCTTACCCCAGCTGCCTGGGCTGCGCGCAGGCGTTGAAGCCGGCCCATCCTGTAGTTGATTGCGCGACTACCTTGCTTCGCTACGCCAAACTCCTCTAACCTTCTATTCAGCGCATTCATTCCGGCACGCTGCCGGCTGGGCTGCATCCCGTGGCTGAGCGGCGCGGGTTTTTCGCCAGTAAAACAGAGGCTCTCAGTTGTTCCTCCAAGCACGACTGCGGGCTCGCACCATGTGGGTTGCCAGAACTGCCGCGGCGGAGCATCTCATAGCGGAAACGATTACGAATTTTCTGCGAGAAATATCTGCCCTTCGACGCGGCCGCGACAAACTCGTGGTACACGGTCACGGGGCAGTCGAAGAACCGATAGATTTTGCCGTCCTGGAACCTCAAGTAGAGTTGTTGCACGCCGGCCCGATAGGCCGCCGATGAGAATAGGCCTGACTCGACAGGGATCCACTCCACTACGCTAATCACGGCCATAGGCATCTACTCACAGAGTACGCCGGTGTCCCGACCCGCGCCAATCCTGTGGTTGCTCTGACGCTTACGGTTGGCAGGATGTGGCTGGAACGACGCCTGGGATTGTGGTGGAGCCGGGTTGAGGGAAATGACGACCCGCTCATGGCGCTTTCCCCGTTGACCTGGTTCGTGTTCTTTGTTGCGAGTGCGGCCCTTCTACTCGTTTTGCTCATGATCGGGCGGCGCTTTGGCTGGAAGGGTCAAATCCTCTCGCTAGCGGTCCTTGGGCTTTACCAGGCGGTGGGCGAACGAATTTGGCTCGGAGAGTTCATTCCCGCGCTCAACTTCCAACCCGGCTGGATTCCGATTCTCGACAGTGCCGGTATGATCTTCGCGGCTGGGGTGACCGGGCTGCTCACGATGCGCCTGATCGGCGGGGCAGATGGCACAACCCGCCATCCAAAATGAGCACCGGCTCGAACTGGGCGCGCCTGCATCGCCAGCGGAGCGGTTTGCGCATACCGACATCCTCCGCGGTTTGGCGCCGCTCTGGCTCACGCGTCTTCTATGAATCATTCCCAGATCGGAGGCGGATCACGCTCGACTACGCGACTTTACAGATCACCGACATTATGTCGTCCGCCTGGAGCGTATCGCCGGCGAAGGTGCGGGCAGCCCTGTAGAGCCCCTGTACAAGCTCGCCGGCGGTGCTCTGCTGGTGGCGCCTGACAAAGGCCAGCGCGCCCTCGGTGCCAAACATGGCGCCATCAACGTCCGTCGACTCCGTGATCCCGTCCGTCAACAGCAGGATTGTGTCTCCGTGTTCTAGCAGAACGGAGGGACCCGAATCGAACTGCTGATCAGGAAAAATTCCCAGAGGTGGAGCGGTGCTGGCAAGCACGGCTCCGATATCACCGGAATGGCGCAGCAGATAGCCTGACTCATGTCCGGCACTGGCATATTCCAGTGACCTTTTCTGTGGGTCGATGCGGCCGAGGAACATCGTGACGTATCGATTTCTAGCCAGGGTGTCCGCGAGGGAGCGATTAACGCAGGTGAGGAGAGAAGAGATGTCTGAAACCATGGTCGCATACGCCCGCAGAGATGCGCGCACCTCCGCCATCACCAAAGCGGATCCGAATCCGTGACCCGCGACATCAGCAATGACGATGTAGAGCGAGCCGTCGTGTTGTGGAATAAAATCGAAATGGTCGCCCCCCGTGGCATCTGCAGGATAGGCTGCGGCAGCGATATCGAAGCCTGGCAACGAAGCGGTCCTGTTATAGTACTGCTGTTGGATTTCCCGCGCCAATGCCATATGAAAGTCCTGTTCATGTTTCTTCCTGAGCGACGTCATGTCCTTCATCACGGAGACAAAGTGGCTCGTTGTCCTGGCCTGGTCCTTGATCGGACTAATCGTTTGTTCGGACCAAAACAGCTCACCCGACTTCTTGCGGTTGATGATGGTCCCCTGGAACGAACTGCCGCAAATGAGCTTGCCCCACATGTCACGGTAGAACTCGGCGTCGTGCTGTCCTGATTTCAACACGCTGGGCTTCCGCCCCAGCACCTCGGCAGCGGAGAACCCGGTTACCTTCTCGAAGGCCGGGTTCACGTATTCAATGGTTCCCCGGCTGTCAGTGATCAGAATGCTGTCGGCTGTCTGGTCGACCGCTCTGGCTAGCTCTGCGAACAACGTCTGGAACCGGGCGAAGCGTTCAGAAACCAGCTCGTCCCGATCCTGAACGGGATCACAGGGGTCTGCCACTGGTGTCAGAAATGCTTCAACGGCTGCTTCGTTGCGTAACAGATTTTCAGGTACGCTGACATCGAAAAAAACCACAACGCCACCGCAAGCCGTGCCCGAACCGTCCCGCAGCGGCGTCGCGCTGACATCTATCCAGAGCCCTTCGGGCTTTCGCGGGTTCCTGATGAAGATTAACTCGTGGGGCGCTTCCTCCCCCCCGCATGGCCCGGGCGAGCGGCAGTTCATCTGGTGGATAGGGCGTCATCATGTCGGGCTTGTAACAACCGTAAGCGGCAGACCACGCCGCGAAATTCGACTCCGAGGCGCCGATTCCAAATATCCGCTCGGCCTCTGGGTTGAAGAAGACAAAACGTCCCTCGGCATCACAAACTATCACACCCACGGCGAGGTTCTTGCAAACGGACGTCAGGATGTCGGTGTCTTTCAGATCCACCGAGGTCGCGCCATCACGCCCCGCCACGGCTCTCCTCATGCTTGCATTATAAATCGGAAAGTAGTTCCTGAAAGCCTGGTTCCCGGATCCACCAGATCAACAGAGCAGGGCAGGCCGGACAACAGTAGTCTGGAACTTGCAGCCAACGGCAGAATCTGCACGTCCCGCAGCAGGAATTGCACCTGCTAACTTGAGCCGTTGATTCCATTGCCCGAAATTTTCGGCGCTCTAATTGCTCCCTACCCGGCGCAGCAAATCGGAGGATTCTCGTCGCAATGGAGCAAAGCGAGCGGAAACTGGACCAGGGAAAGAAGAGGCGTTTCCCGATGCAGCTTGAACTGCGCCACAAGGTGCCGGGCGGAAAAACGCTCGTCGCCCATGGCGCCGGCGTGACGCTGGGTATCTCCAGCGGGGGTGTTTCGTTCCGTCACTCGAAGCCGCTTGAACCAATCAAGCGCGGATCGTTCGTTGAGCTATTGATAAGCTGGCCGATGAGGCTCGAGGATGAGACGCCGTTGCGTCTGGCGACTTCCGAAAAAGTGGTCTGGAGCATGGGTGACGGTGCAGTGCGCGCGATCGACCGGCATGAGTTCCGCACGCAGGCTCGAGTTCCCAAAATGCCTGCGGCCGTGCGCGCAGGTTCGGGCCGTGCGCTAGCGGCCGTGACCCCGCGTGGGCGTGTTGTACCTGCCGCAGACTTGGATCGGAGTGCCGCCCGTGCTGCAGAATGACCCAAAAAGCCCCGCTAGAGAGAACTGCGACGGAACCAATCACCTTGCCGATTCTGCGGACCTCCTATCTTCGTGGGCGCACCAGTCCGTCATCCTCGTAGCTGATGACGAAGTTATGGTCCGCAATCTAGTCGTCCTGCTAATGCAGCGGGAAGGGCACCTCGTTCTTGCCGCGGCCGATGGTCACGAAGGGTTGGAACTATCGCGCCATTATCCCGGCAAAATAGACCTGGTAATCACGGACGTGGACATGCCCAGGCTCAACGGCGCCGATTTGTGTGCTCACTTGATGGAAGAGCGACCCGAAATCAAGGTATTGGTAATGTCAGGTGAAGACATAACCGAAATCGTTAGCCAGAATGTCAATCTGCCGTTCCTGCCCAAACCGTTTGATGGACATGCGCTCAAGGCGAGAGTCCGGGAGATTCTGGCGGCTCCAGTTCAGCCTTCGGCGCATTTGCCTGCCTCGGATATCGGACCTTAATCCGACTGCAGTCCGCCGAAGTAATGGACAGAAAGCGTACTGGAAGCCGCGGGCGGTGGAGCGCACCTTAAGCCCCAGACAACTGCGCGTGGAGTGGCCGGATGAGCTACGCGAAACTCGAACATCGGCCGTTTCTTCGTCCAGTTCTGTCGGGCCCCCCGTAAGGGGCCTTGGCGCGGTCCTTTATGAACTGACTTCAATGCATCCACCCCGGCGAGTATTGAGCCACCTGCGGCTTGCGCACAAGTGAGAACCTCAGCAGAAAAGGAGAATAGTTCAGTGAGTGTGAAACTGACAACCCACCAAAATGGTGATGTGACTATCGTCGACACCAGTGGAAAGCTAACGATGGGCGAAGGCACCAGCGCCCTGCGCACGAAGATTCGGGAACTGGGGGAAGGCGGTTCCAGACGGATCGTTCTGAACATGGCTGATGTTAGCTACATGGACAGCTCTGGTCTGGGTGAACTTATAGCTGCGCACACCACTGTCACCAGAGCCGGAGGCGAGATAAAGCTGTTGAACCTCGCCAAGCGCGTGCATGATCTTCTGAAGCTCACCAAGCTGTACACGGTTTTCGAGACGTTCGAGGATGAAACCTCGGCCGTAGACAGCTTCTCGGTGGCTAAAGCTGGCTGACATCCGGGCCTGGTACGAGCCGTCACTGGGAGCGATTCCCATTGGGCTGACGGTAAGCCGACCCTATCTGGGCCACAGATCTGATCGAACGCGCTGACAGCACCGTGGTTGTTCAGTCAGGGCGGTGGTGTGACAAAGGGCGCTCACAGGCGCTTCCCGTCGACATCGCGCCTGCATGACGGCATCGGAACCTGTTCAAACGGACAGATGACGCATCATCCAGAAGTTGACCCGGGTAACCAGTGGTCAGATCCTGCCTGACGGCGCAGTGGCGAGCGGGAGATCCTGACAGGCGACGGTCCAAAGGTGGCCGTCGCTGATGTCAAAACCGCGCAAGAAAAAGCGCCCACCCAAGCGCGTCCTAGCGCTTCCCGACCTCGAACAATCCAAAGCGGCGGTACTTAACACCCTCACGTCAAAGAGCGGCCAGCGCAGTTATGATCGCGCCATAACCGATTTCGTCGATTGGTACTGCTCAGAACCGCGTCTCGCATTCAACCGTACCGTGGTCCTGCGATACAGGATCTTTCTCGAGCAGAAGATGTATGCGGCGACAACCATCAATCTCCGCCTGGCTGCTGTCCGACGTGTCGCGTTTGAAGCTGCCGATGCCGGACTTCTCAGTCCGGAACTCGCTGCCGGAATCCGACGAGTCAAGGGCGTACGCCGGATCGGAGTTCGCGTTGGAAACTGGCTGACAGCTGAACAGGCGAAACGGCTGCTCGCAGTCGCCGATCGGGGTTCGGTGCGGGGCAAGAGGGATTACGCCATGATCGCGATGCTGCTCGGATGCGGACTGCGCCGTGGCGAGTTGCTTGGCCTTCGGGTTGACTCCATCCAGTCGCGCGAGGAGCATTGGGTCATCGCTGACCTCCTGGGCAAAGCTGGGCACATCCGTACCGTCCCAATCCCGTCATGGGTGAAGGTAGCGATCGATGAATGGAAGGAAGCCGGTTGCATCACCGAAGGCTCGCTCTTTCGATCGATCAACAAAACGTGTCGGGTCTGGGGTACAGGCATGACGCCCAGGGTACTGTGGGAGGTCGTCCGAGCCGCCGCCAAGCGTGCCGGAATTGAAAAACTCGCGCCGCATGATCTTCGACGTAGCTGCGCGAGGCTCTGCCATCTTGCCGGTGGCGAACTGGACCAGATCCAATTTCTGCTTGGACACGTCTCGATCCAAACGACGGAACGTTACCTCGGCTGCAAGCAGAAATTGCGTTTTGCCGTCAACGACCGAATGGGCATCGAACCGGACAGTCCGCCGGCTTCGCAGTAGTATCTGCGCTTGATAGGCCGTCACTTGGCGACCAGGCAGGAGTAATCTTTAGCGAGCCTTCTTCCGGTTAGCGGTCGGACAGGAGATCCCAGAGATTTGATACACTGTACCCGCCGGGTCGCACATATGCTTCAGACAAAAATGGCGCCATCGAGTCCGGCCTTGCGACCGTACGTCTGGGCGTATGGCATGACTACGGGTCGGGTCGGCTCCGTACCGCTCGTTATCCCGCTGCCGGCACGGCCGAAGCAACTCCTGACGTTCTCCTTCGCAGACCCTTACTACATCCATCGCCCTGGGTCTGATCATAGTGACGCCGCGCCGCGTATCACCGTGGTGGGTCCTCAGACACACGCTCGGGCTGGCTTGTCGGTCCGCGGACGAATCGACAACTTCACCATTCATTTCCAACCATCTGGCTTCAACCGGCTGTTTGGCATCCCCATGCCGGAACTGACGGATGCAGCGTATGACGCGTCCGCCGTCATCGGACCTGAGATCCCGAGGCTCGAACATGAGCTTGGCGATACTCCCGGCTTTGCCGAGCGAATCCAACTCGTCGAGGAGCGCCTCATCCGTATGCTCGGTCGCCACGGTACAGTGGACCCGGTCGCCATTGCGGCGAACAGCCTGTTTGCGAGCAACGGCATTCATCGCGTCTCGTCATTGGCGACCGATGCCGGGTTGTCACCACGACAGTTCGAGAGGCGTTTCCTCGCGCAGGTCGGCGTGCCGCCGAAACTCTATGCTCGAATCGTCAGGTTCAACGCCGCCCTGGACCACAAGCTCAGGTTGCCTAGCCGTGCGTGGAGCCGCATCGCCAATGATCACGACTTCTACGATCAGATGCATTTGGTGCACGACTGTCGTGCCTTCACGGGAGAGTCCCCTTCACGGTTCCTGGCGCACCTCGAGCACCTGCCCGAGTTCCATACGTTCTTCGCGACTGAAAACCATCCGCGACAGAAGTAAAAGTCTGCCCAGCGTCGCATTCTTACTATCTTTTCAACGCCGCCATTCACTATCATCCTTCAAGTGACCCACTTCTCCACCATGGAGCGTGCGGGGGTCCGAGAACATTCGGTCCGGGGAGCCGTATAGGTCTCACATTTGCAGCCGATGGAGAATTGTTCATGAATCGAACCGTTTTGGCGATTGCTGTAATTGCCTTGTCAGGATGCACGACACGGGATTCCGCAATGACGAACACACCGCCGGCACTCAGTGCCGATGATGAATCGGCACTCCGGGCGCTCGTGAACGGGTTCGCGAACGCCTGGAATCAGCATGACATGAATGCGATGCACGAACTCGACACAGAAGATGTGGAGTGGATCAACGTGGTGGGCCATTATTGGCGTGGAAAGGTGAACGTATACAAGGGGCACACAGCAATTCACAACGGCATGTCCGCGGGGACCAGTATGAGCGTCGAATCCGCGACAATCCGATCGATCGCGCCTAGCGTGGCGATAGCCGTTGCGACCATGCATTTCGGCGCGTCCCCCGACCCCCGTTATGCGTGGGCGGTTGGCGCGAAGACAAGAGGTTCGTTTACGATGGTCAAGCGCAATGGCATCTGGAAGATTGCGCATTTCCAGAATACGGTGATCGACCCTAAAGCAGAGAATCAAGATGCCACCAAGTGGGAAGGTCCCGGTTATCCCCTTCCCCGCGATCGATAGTCCGAGGAAACCCCCTGCTCGAATCTCCAAAGATGCGCGATCGACAACTCGGTGACCAGCGGTTGGGCCGTCTGGGTTTTACTGCTCTCCCTCGGGATGGTTGTTCTGCTTTTTGGACAACTCGCGATCGGCGCGGGATCGATTACCTCATCGAACAGCAATTCGTGCGTGCCTCACGAAGTCCTGCTGCCCGACAGGTTCAGCCGACGCCCGCCGGACGGCCTAGCCGTAAACAGAAGCCCTGGCGCGGCCAATCCGAATAGGTCCTCGCTAACGGCGTAGATGGAATGAGAAAGCCGGCCCCCGGCGGGATGCGTTAAGCTCCCAATACGCACTCGAAGTGCAAAAGGAGACCGGCCATGAAGAAGAATAGCAGTGGGTGCAAGAGTCCGAAAGCCAGCATGAAGGCGACCAAGGCAACAAACGTAACCGTTGGAATGGACTTGGGGGACAAGACGAGCCGGTATTGCATGTTGGACGAGAACGGGGAGGTATTGCGGGAAGCCAGCGTGGGGACCACCAAGAAGGCTATGACGCAGGTCTTCGCAACCATGAAGCCATGTCGTGTGGCAATCGAAGTGGGGACCCATTCTCCGTGGGTAAGCCGGCTGCTGAAGAGCGTCGGACACGAGGTGATTGTGGCCAACGCACGGCAGGTGCAGTTGATCAGCAAAAGCAGCCGGAAGAACGATCGGATGGACGCGCAAATGCTGGCCCGCCTGGTGCGAGTGGACCCGCGGTTACTACGACCGATCCAGCACCGCAGTGAGCAGGCACAGGAGCACCTGCGGGTCATCCGGGTGCGCGCAGCCCTGGTGGAGGCGCGAACCATGCTGGTGAATGCGGCACGCGGTCTGACGAAGGCGACGGGGGAGCGGCTGGCGAGCTGCGACGCCGATCAGATGGTCGTAGACCGGATGGAGTCGCTGCCGGCAGGGCTGCAGAACTCGCTGCGGCCACTGCTGGAAGAAGTAGAATCGTTGACGGAAAAGATCCAAGCATTGGATCAACAAGTCGAGCAGATCGCCCGGACTGACTATCCGGAAACCGACCTCTTACGGCAGGTGAGCGGAGTCGGGCCTTTGATCGCTCTGACGTTCGTACTGACCGTGGAAGATCGGGAACGATTCCAAAAGAGCCGGGAGACGTGGGCTGTTATGTGGGTTTGCGGCCGAGGCAGAGCGACTCGGGGGAGAGCGAACCCCAACTGCGGATCACCAAGGAAGGGGATCCCTATCTGCGGAAGCTGCTGGTGCAGGGGGCGCACTGCATTATGGGGCGGCGCGGACCGGATACGGATCTAAAGCGTTGGGGGTTGAAGTTAAGCGCACGTGGTGGCAAGAACGCCAAGAAGCGGGCCGTGGTGGCAGTGGCTCGGAAGCTGGCGATTCTGCTGCATCGGTTGTGGGTAACTGGGGAAGTGTACGAACCGTTGCGGAACAACCAGGCTGGACCACCGGTGAAGGAGACCGGGGAGGCAGCAGCGTAAAAGGAATAGGATTTTGACCAGCAGAAGCCAATCGCCGAGTTCGGGTGACTGCGAGTAAACGCCAGAGCGAAGGTTTCCTAACCGAGACGTTCAGCTCGAGGCGTAGATGGCAGCACCCGTTTATAGATTGAGGACGCCAACAGGCACCGGAGCGGAAATGCTCCAATTCAAGAGTGCGAATGGAAGCAGGGCGAGTCGGCGGTGGGCGAAGTCAGGAAAGGCCAAAAACATTTCCAAGAGGAAGGAGTTTGAAAGTGTATCGCGCCACCCGTTGGTCGGCGATCGGCCTCATCGGTGACGCGGGCCCAAAAAACAGTACTTGACGAGGGCCGGCTTTCTCATGGAAGTGTTTACTAGCAGCCCGTGTCAGAAGTAGGCGTTTTCCAGGCAGCCAGCCCGAAGCAAATTACTTGATATATGCCTGAATCGGCTGGCAGCATGGCCCTCGCGCCGCCGCTTTGCATTGCAAAGCTCTCACTCCTTTGTTCTGGTGCTCATGATGTCGCCCAGAGCCACGAAAAAATGCGCGCGAACAGCATAAACGGTTGCAAAGAAAGCCCCTGTAACCGCCGGGGCTTCCCCACTCCCATGGTCTGGCGCAGGATCAACGAGAGATTGAACGCGGCTCCGTGCACCAGTAGTCGCTTCAGAATGTTCTTCCGACCCCGCAGGTGCACCCGTCTCATTCCGCCGGTCTCGTATAGGTGTGCGAAGCTCCGCTCCGTCAGTTCGCTCCGCAACTTCTGGAGTCGCTTGTTGCGGTCGCCGCGCCCACGCCGCCGGTTTTCATAGGTCCGCTTCTGCTCTTCCTCCTTCCCCTCACCTTGCCAGTTTCGCCGCCCACGCTCCGGCTCGGGGATGTAGCATCGGACTTCCTGCTCATGTACTTTCTTCAGCACCGCGCCGCTGTGATAGCCCTTGTCCGCTACCACCTCTTCGACTCCATGTTCGTTGATCTCGCGGGCCACAGCTTGCGCTTCTTCCAGGGTCCGGTGGATCGTCGTCGTGTCCCCTTCATTGGCCGGCTGCAGCGTCACTGCCAGCAGCGCCCCACTGGTCAGATCCACTGCGTGCTCGGCCTTGTGCGCCAGGTGCGTCCGCCCATCCTTCATTTTGGTGATTCGGGCGTCGGGGTCACTGGGGCTCATCCACTCCTGATTCGATCCTTTCTTCTTTCGCTTGCGGTCCAGTCGTGCCAACTGTTCGCGCGTCGGGTTCTCGATCCCGGCGGCCTTGGCCAGTTCCTTCAGATAGTCGTTGTAGCTTTGTCCGTTGTCCCGCCGCACGATGCTTTTCAGCGCCGCATTGGCTTCCAGCGTAGTGGCATCAATCGATACGGTCCGTCCGCTGACCAGTCCCTCTTGATCGAGGATCTTCAGCACCCAGCGGAACACGGCCTTGTGCGTCTCCAGCCAATACAATCGCCGCGTGCGCGAAATCGTGGAATGATCCGGCGTGGCCTCATCCAGCGCGTAGCCCAGGAATTTCCGTAACGACAGAGAGTCGGCTGTCCGCCACGCGATTCCTCGCTCCGAATCGAGGCCCTCAAAAAAAACCGATCAGTAGCGATCGGAAGTAGACCCCCGGCGCCATGCTGGGCCGACCGTATACGCTGTCTTTGTAAAACTTCCGGCACAGCCGCTCCACCTTGGCATCGAAATCGTGCCCGTCCAGAATCTGATTCAAGCGGTCGTAGAAGACATTGGCTGGTGTCTCGACCACATCGCTGGTTGCGATCCACAGATCCTGTTGCCGCTCCCGCTTCCGCCGCGTTCCCATTGCCATATCCAATAGACGCTCAAAACATTTACGAGGTCACATGTTTTTATTCGCCCGTCTCACTATTACCACAGGCTGCTAGAGTCCGCCACGACCGAAAATGGCCATGTCGGCCCTTCTTCACGCCGCTGATGGGCGACAATTACAAACGCGTGCCGAAAGCAATTGTCGTCAAACACGCGGCCTGCTGCCGACGAATCTGACGCTGTTTTCGTGCCTCCTCCAGCTTCCGATCTCGCTCAGCATGGATCTCGTACTGACGGCCGGCGAGCATGTCCTCCGGCGTGATGTAGCCAATGGCACTGTTCAAGCGGACATCGTTGTAATGTTCCACGTAGCTTTCCACCAACCGCCGCGCATCCTCCAGCGACAGTGGCGTTCCCGGCCGGATGCACTCTCCTTTTTTAGCGATTTGTGCCAACGTTCGATTTTTCCGTTCGATTGGGGATAGTAGGGCGAAGTTCTGACGTGGGTCATGCCCGAGACTCGAATGAATTCCTTGAAGTCTTTGGCGATGAACTGCGGTCCGTTGTCGGAGATGATCCGGGGCCGCGCTTCGGGGTGAAGTTCCTTGGCGCGCTCCAAGATGGTCTCGATCTCCGCCTCGGTCATCGACTCCTGCAGATCCCAGTTCACGATGTAGCGACTGCAGCCGTCCAGAATGCTGCACAGGTAGTAGAACGTCCCGCTGATGTTGATGTACGACACGTCGATATGCCAATGTCGATGGACTGCCAGCGGCTGCTCAAAACCCGTGCCCTTCCTTGACCGTTTGCCGTTCCACTTGGACAAAAGTCCTGCCTGCCCCAACACCCGCCAGACGCTGGTCGGACTCACTGCCACGATGCCTGCGTCGAGCATCATGAATGTCAGCCGGCGGTAGCCCTCAAGCGGGTTCCTGAGATGAAAACAACCTTCGCGGCCGCTGCCTACAACCTGGTGCGCATGCGGAATCTGCTGGCCAGCCCAGTTGGTGCCGCATGAGTCAGAGGAGAAGTGTGTCCATACCCGCTGCAAGCGGGGGAAGGGCTCTTGTGTTCCCGGGCTTGGGGCCTATGATCATTGCGCCCTCATGTCACGACATCCGTGGAGTGCCGGTCCGGTAGAAGGTCAACCTCGGCTGAAAATGGTTCATGCGAGGGCGCGCTTCTGAGATCGGGCCCGGTCTGAGAAGTCCTGTTCGGAGCTGCTCGGCGGTTGGGAAGATAACGTACTCGCCCTGCGCCAAGTTGAACCGGCCGCCGGGAACGCCACCATTATCACCGCCGGGATAACCACGCTCCTGAACAAGGTCTGGGTGATTGGCGATCGCCTGATCCGTATCGCGTGCGGTCGCCGCCTCTGAATCGTGGTGAAGGTTGGGGCTGCCAGGGTTTTCATTGCATGGACCGGCGTCGGTCTCCTGGTAGATGCAGCCTACCTCATGGTCCTGTTCATGAAGAAACTGGACCGTTGGACCCATGGTTGCGATGGCCCTAGGCGTACCTCTAAGTGCGCGCACGAAGCGCCCGGAAGTGTCCTCCAACCAGAATCCGAATGGGTTAACGTAAAACGACCCCGTGCGTGTCCTCCACCAAGAAATCAGCCTGCCCCCATCCGCAGACGTGGTGAGCCGCGCTGAGGTGCGGTTCAGCTGTCTGCTGAGCCGTTGTCTTGCCAGGTCCCAGGAACGCACCGCCTGGTCCAAAGTGAGCGGGTCGCGAATCGCCGCGCTGAATCGCCCATACGCTCTGTTCCAAGCCGCTCTGCGTTCGGTATTGTTAGCTGAGGTCTCAAGCGTGATACTCGGCCCACACCCACACCCCCTTCCATCCGTCATACTCACTAACGCGGCAATCCCGAAATAGAGCGCCAACTCATCAACCATTTGCCTGGCCATTTCGATGCCGGCAGCGAACAGACGGTCTGAAATGCCGTCAGACACAACTGGCAGCGAATCGCCGAAAGCGACGGTCATTCTCATGTTATCCCTCCTTCCTTGAGTGACATTTTAGCTAAATCCGTCTCGGCGACGGGTACTAGTCGCAAGGGGTAGAGTACCGGGAATCCGTTGGCCGCGACACTCTCGGCGCTAGTTGAAAAGCGTTCCTCGACCAATGGGTGCGCGACATGAAGGCGTGAAGAGGTGAGGGCCTTTGCCGTGGCCGCACCGCCCTTAGCGCCTCCGAGCTTCCCGAGCCCAATCGGCCCGAGGGCTTGCATTGCATCGGGAGCCTGAATGGTATCCTCTACCTATTGCGAGGTACTTACGACGTGGTGGCTCCGTTTTTGATCCTGTTTTTGATGCAGCAGACGCAGGCGCCGATTCAAGAGCGCGCGCCGGCGCCGGCCGTGCCGGCCGAAACCCGACCACCGGGAGGACGGCGAGGGAGCAGCGAAGCGGCGCGGGCACCGCGGATTCCCGGGGCGGTTTTCAGCGGAGAGGTGGACGAGACGCCGGTGGTGACGCACCACTCCGTGGAGGTCGGGGGAAAGACCCTGCACTACACGGCGACGGCGGCGCAGATGCCGCTCAAAGATGCGGCGGGTGAAACCGAAGCTCACATCTTCTATGTCGCGTACACGCTGGAGGGCGTGACGGACCTCGGCAAGCGACCCTTGACGTTCGCGTTCAACGGGGGGCCGGGATCGGCATCGATCTGGGTCCACATGGGGGCAATGGGACCGCGGAGTCCGAAACTGTTGAACAACGGCGCCATGCCGCCGCCGCCCTACCAGGTGAAAGACAACCCGCACACGTGGCTGGACCAGACGGACCTGGTGTTTATCGACCCGGTGGGCACCGGATACAGCCGGGCCAAGACACAGGAAGTGGCACGGCGCATGAACGGGGTGCAGGGCGACCTGGCGTCGGTGGGCGAGTTCATCCGCATGTACCTGGTGCGCAATGGGCGCACGGTGTCGCCGCTGTTTCTGGCGGGGGAGAGCTACGGCACATTCCGCGCGGCGGGGCTGGGGGGCTACCTGATCGACCGTGGAATCGCGTTCAACGGGATCATCCTGATTTCGACGACGCTGAACCTGGAGACGATCTGGTCGCGGTCGGACGATTTGGTGTACATGCTGGAGCTGCCGACTTACGCGGCGGACGCGTGGTTTCACAAGAAAGTCGCGGCGGATTTGCAGCGCAAGGAACTGCGGCCCTTTCTCAAGGAGGTGGAGGGCTTTGCGATGGGCGAATACGCCACGGCGCTGAACAAGGGCGACGAACTGCCGGCGGCGGAACGGAAGGCGGTGATCGAGAAACTGGCGCGGTACACGGGGCTGGAGGCGCGGTACATCGACGAGAGCAACCTGCGGAGCGACGTGCAGCATTTCATGCGGCAGCTTCTGCGCGACAAGCACCAGACGATCGGACGGCTGGACGGGCGGCTGACGGGACCGGCATCTTTGAACACGGGCGAAACGGCGGAGTTCGACCCGTCGAACACGGCGATTGCGCCGGTGTTCACGGCGGTATTCACGAACTACGTGCGCAACGAGCTGGGATACAAGACGGACCTGCTGTACCACGTGAGCGGCGGCACTATGCCGTGGGACTGGGGCGTGCAGAACGGATTCGCGGAGACGACGACGCTGCTGCGCAACGCGTTTGCGAAGAACCCGTACTTGAAGGTGATGGTGGCGGCGAGTTACTTCGACCTGGCGACGCCGTACTTCGCGGCGCAGTACACGTTCAACCACATGGGCCTGCACCCGGAGATGCACAAGAACATCACGTGGGACTTTTATGAAGCCGGGCACATGCTGTACATCGACAGCGACTCGATCGTAAAGCTGAAGAAGGACACCGCGGCGTTCATGGCGGGGGCGATGCCGACTGCGCCATAGGGGGGAGGGATGGCGGGCGTAGTATCGATGCTCCGCGGGGTGAACCTGGGCGGGCACCAGAAGATCCAGATGAGGGCGTTGCGGGAACTGTACGAATCGCTCGGGCTGCGCGATGTCGAAAGCTACGTGCAGAGCGGGAACGTCGTGTTCCGGACGGCGAAGCGGGACCTGGCCGGGCTGGGCGGGAAGATCGAAGACGGAATCGAACGCAGCTTCGGGTTCCGCCCGGACGTGATCCTGCGGACGACGGCGGAGCTGCGGGATGCGGTGGCGCGGAATCCGTTCGCGGAGCGGAAGGACGTGGAGCCGAGCAAACTGCTGGTGCTGTTTCTGGCGAGCGATCCCGGGGCGGAAGCGCGGGAGAAGGTGCGGGCGATCGAGGCGGCGCCGGAAGAAGTGCGCATGGACGCGCGGGAATTCTACATCTACTTCCCCAACGGGATGGCGCGGCCCAGGCTGCCGATGGCGCGGCTGGAACGGACGCTGAAGACGCCCGCGACGGGAAGGAACTGGAATACGGTGAGGAATCTGCTGGAGATGGCGGAAGCGCGGGAAGGTCAGCGGCCGTAGAGGGCGGTGAGGGTAGACAGGCGGCCGGCGCAGGAAGGGGTGAGGGCTTCTCCGGTGACCCGCCAGCGCCAGTTGCCGCTGGGAGTGGAGGGGGTGTTCATGCGGGCTTCCGTGCCCAAACCGAGGACATCCTGGAGAGGGAAGATGACGGAATCGGCGACGGAGGCGAGGATCGTGCGGATCATCTTCCAGTGGATTTCGTTGCCGTCGGTGTCGAGGTAGGCACGGGCTCGCGCTTTTTCGGCCTGCACATCGGCGGGAGTGCGGGTGCTGTCGCCGCCTTTACTTTGCCACCAGCCGACCACGGTGTCGTTGTCGTGGGTGCCGGTGTAGGCGAAGAGGTTGCGGACGTAGTTGTGGGGCAGGAAGGTGGGCGCCTGGGGGTCGTTGCCGAAGGCGAATTGGAGCACCGCCATACCGGGAAAGGCGAACTGTTCGCGGATGGCTTCGACTTCCGGAGTGATGACACCGAGGTTCTCGGCGAGGATGGGGAGCGGGCCGAGGGCGGCGGTGAGGGCGCGGAAGAGATCGGCGCCGGGACCTTGGACCCAATGGCCGCGGACGGCGGTGGTCTCGCCGGCGGGGACTTCCCAAAACGCTTCGAAGCCGCGGAAGTGATCCATGCGGACGACATCGAACCGGCTTAAGGTGGCGCGCATGCGGTCGATCCACCAGGCGTAGCCGTCCCCGGCCATACGGTCCCAGCGATAGAGGGGGTTGCCCCACAGCTGGCCGGTGGCGCTGAAGTAATCGGGAGGGACGCCGGAGACGGCATCGAAGCGGAAGAGGTCGGGATGGGACCAGGCATCGGCGCTGTCGTGGGAGACGTAGATGGGCACGTCGCCGAGGAACCGAATGCCGAGGCGGGTGCAGTGCTCGCGAAGGGCGTTCCACTGGCGGAAGAAGTGGAACTGGAGGAAACGGTGGTACTGCTTTTCGCGGGGGTCGGGGGCGAGGCGGGGATCCCACTCGGTCCAGGAGGTGCCGCCGTGGGCGTGTTTGAGGGCCATGAAGTGGACGAAGGGTTCGAGCCAGGCGGCGTGTTGGCGGTGGAAAGCGGCGAACTCGTCGTCGGGGTGGAAGGCTTCGAAGGCGCGCCGGAGCATGGCGGTTTTCCAGGGGATGACGCGCTCGAAGTCGACATGGGTGGCGGGGAAGGGGGGTGCGGGCTCGTGGATGCCGAGGAGGTCCAGGCTGAGGAGCAGGGGGTTGCCGGCGAAGGCGGAGAAGAGCTGGTAGGGGGATTCGCCATAACCGGTGGGGCCGAGCGGGAGGACCTGCCAGAGCTTTTGGCCGGCGGCGGAGAGCCAGTCGGCGAAACGGAAGGCGGCGGGGCCGAGGTCGCCGATGCCATGGGGGCCGGGGAGGGAAGTAGGGTGGAGCAGGATTCCGCTGGAGCGCGGCATGCTTTTCATTCTGGCATGGGGTAGCGGGGGTGGTAAGAAATCTTGCGAGGAACGTGGGGCACGGCGCACTATCTCCCTAAGGTGATATGCGCTTTGTCGTACTACTAGTAGCGTTATCGCTGGCCGGGGCCCAGCAAGGGGACCCCGCGTATGAGCCGCTCGAACGGGCCTATGAGGCGCTCCGGGCGAAGGATTACGAGCGAGCGATCGAGTCATTCCGGAAGGCGGTGGAACTGGCGCCGGAACGGGCGCCGGTGCGGAAGGACTTGGGGTATGCCTACCTGAAAGTGGGCGAGAACGCGCGGGCGATGGAACAGTTCCGCGAGACCATGCGGCTGGACCCGGCAGACACGCAGGTGGCGCTCGAATACGCGTTTTTGTGCAACGAAGCGAACCGGAAGGCGGAAGCGCGGCGGATCTTCGATGGCATCCGCAAGACGGGCAACGCCACGGCGGAGCAGGCATTCCAGAATATCGACCGGCCGCTGGCGGAGGGTATCGAGCGGTGGAAGAAGGCCATCGGCATGGGGGCGAACGATTTCAGCGCGCATTTCGAGCTGGCGTCGCTGGCCGAACAGCGGGACGAGCTGGAACTGGCGGCGGAACATTACGAAAAGGCCTGGCGTGCGCTGCCGGACCGGCGATATGTGCTGGTGGACCTGGGGCGGGTGTGGAAGGCTCTCGGGCGGACGGATGACGCGACGGCGGCGCTGGTGGCGGCGTCGCGCGGGGGCGAGGCGCGAGCGGCGGAGCTGGCGCGCGAGCTGCTTCCGGACCGCTACCCGTACGTGTACGAGTTTCAGAGCGCGCTGAAGCTGGATCCAGCGAACATCGGGATGCGCCGGGAGCTGGCGTACCTGCTGCTGCGGATGAACCGGCAGGCGGACGCGGAGACGGAGTTTCAGCAGATCGTAGACAAGGCGCCCGACGATCTGCTTTCGGTGACGCAGCTTGGATTTCTTCTCAACGCCAAAGGCGATCGAGCGGCGCAACCGCTGTTCGACCGCGTTCTCGCCGGCAAGGACGTGGAACTCGCCAACCGCGTCCGCGCCGTTCTGCACATGCCTCAGGTTTCCCAGAACACCTCTTCCAAAGAAATGGCGGAGCGCAGCTTGAAGGCCGGCTACCTCAAGGACGCGCTCCGCTACCTCCGCGCGGCGAACGAGGCGGATCCGGCGGATTTCGAAGTGATGCTGAAGCTGGGCTGGACGAACAACATGCTGCACGACGACGCGCAGGCGGTGTACTGGTTCGATATGGCGCGCAAGAGTCCGGACGCGGAGGTGGCGAAGGAGGCCGAGCAGGGATGGCGGGGGCTGCACGCATCGCTACAGCGAGTCCGCACGACCGGCTGGGTGTATCCGATGTTTTCGACGCGGTGGCACGACCTGTTTTCGTACGCGCAGATCAAGACCGAGGTGCGGCTGAAGGGGAAGGTGCGGGCATACGCGAGCATGCGATTCGTGGGAGACACGCGGAAGACGATCGGGGCGGTGATTCCGCAGTACCTGTCGGAGAGCTCGGTGATACCGGGGGTAGGGATGGCGGCGGGGCCGTGGCACGGGGCGCTGGCGTGGGCGGAAGCGGGGTTGGCGTACAACTATCTCACGCATCACATGATGCCGGACTATCGCGGGGGAGTGTCGTTGACGCGGGGCATGGGGCACACGCTGCGGGGTGAATCGCCGGGCCGGTTCGCGGAGGCGGCGGTGGATGGCGTGTTCATGAGCCGGTTTGGCAACGAGGTGCTGAGTTACAACCAGTTGCGGGCGGGATACACGGCGGGTCCGCGGGTGTTTCGGGTGCAGGTTGGCGGGGAAGGCAACGTGGTGTTCGACAGCCAGCGGCAGGAGTGGGCGAACTTTGGCGAGGTGGGAGCGGGGCTGCGAATTTCGGGAGCGGGGCTGCCGAAATCGATGTACTTCACGGTGGACGCAATGCGCGGGTGGTATTTGGTGAAGGAGGGACGATTCAACGATGTACGCGCGGGGGTGTGGTATGCGTTCACGCGGTAGGGTGGTCCGCCTGGCGGCGGTGGCGGCGCTGCTCGCGGGGGCATGGAACCTGGACGCGGCGGGGGGCCCGTATTTCACGGTGATCGCGGGAGAAGCGGGGTCGTGGCCCGAGATTCTGGGAGCGATCGGATTGCAGGCGCAGGCGGCATCGCAGTCGCAGGTGTTCGTGGCGGGGGCGGGTGCGGCGGCGGCGAAGGACTGGCCGGAGCGAGTGGAGAAGGGCGCGATTCTGATTCTGGAGGGAGAGTCCACGCTGGCGGCGCAGTTCGGATTCCGGCCGGACACGGGAACGGTGCGGGTGAGCAGCCTGATCAGCGCGCGCCATCCGGAGCTGCCGATTGTGTGGGAGAAGGGGCTGGACCTGCCGGTGTTCGAGGTGCCGGCGGAAGCGCAGTTATTCGCGCGGGAGCGATGGACGGGCGCGCCGATGGTGGCGGGGCAGAAGATGGGAGCGGGGGCGGTGCTGTGGGTGGCGGCGGCTCCGGGGGAACGCGGGTACGAACGGTTCCCGTTCCTGCTGGACGCGCTGTGCGAGCTGGGGCTGGAGCCGCCGTTCCGGTCGTCGCGGCTGTGGGCCTTCATGGACTCGTCGTACCGGTCGCGGGTAGACGTGGATTTCTTCGCGGCGCGGTGGCGCAAGTCGGGGATTGCGGCGCTGCACGTGGCGGCGTGGCATTTCTGGGAGGGGGACGAGGAACGGGACGCGTATTTGAAGCGGCTGATCGAAGCGTGCCACCGCGAAGGGATCCTGGTATACGCGTGGCTGGAACTGCCGCACGTAAGCGAGAAATTCTGGAGCGATCACCCGGAGTGGCGGGAGAAGACGGCGCTGCTGCAGGACGCGCAGCTCGACTGGCGCAAGCTGATGAACCTTCAGAACCGGGACTGTTTTCGGGCGGTGGCGAAGGGGGTGAGCGAGCTGGCGGGCCGGTTCGACTGGGACGGGATCAACCTGGCGGAGCTGTATTTCGAATCGCTGCAAGGGATCGACAACCCGTCGCGGTTCACACCGATGAACGACGATGTGCGGGCGGCGTTTCGGAAGCTGAACGGGTTCGACCCGATCGAGATTTTCGGGGAACGAAAGGACGAGGGATTCCGCCGGGCGTTTCTGGACTACCGGGCTGGGCTGGCGCGCAAGATGCAGGAGGAATGGATCGGGCAGCTGGAGACGGTGCGGGCGCAGAAGCCGTACCTGGACCTGGTGCTGACGCACGTGGACGACCGGTTCGACACGGGGATGCGGGACGCGATCGGGGCGGATGCGGCGCGGGTGCTGCCACTGCTGGACAAACACAACGTGACGTTTCTGATCGAGGACCCGGCGACGCTGTGGCACCTGGCCGCGAAGCGATACCACGATATCGCGGAGCGGTACCGGGAGCTGACGCCGCACCACGAGAGCCTGGCGATCGACCTGAATATCGTGGAGCGCTACCAGAATGTGTACCCGACGAAACAACAGACGGGGACGGAATTGTTTCAATTGGTACACAACGCGGCGGCCAACTTCGGACGGGTGGCATTGTATTTCGAGAGCTCGCTGGGGACAGCCGACTGGCGCCTGCTGCCGTCCGCGGCGGCGGCCGCGGCGCGGGTAGACAAGCCCGGACAGGCGACGGTGGTGGCATCGGTGACGGGCGTGGGGATTCCGTGGAAAGGGGCGGCCATAGTGGACGGCAAACCGTGGCCGGCGATCGACGATGAAACGGTATGGCTGCCGGCGGGAGTGCACACGGTGGAAGCGGCAACCGAAAAGCCGGGGGGGCCGCGGCTGGTGCGGCTGAATGGAGATTTGCGGTCGGCATGCGTGGGGCAGGGCGGGGCGATCGAATTCTCCTACCAGTCGGCATCGCGGGCGATCGCGATCCTGGACCGGGCGCCGAAGAGCGTGCGGGTGGACGGCAAAGACCTGACGGTAGCGGCGGGGAGTATGACGATTCTGCTGCCGCAAGGGCAGCACACGGTGACGGTGGGCGCGGAATAGAGGGGTGGAGCGGCGCGGAGTAGAATTGCCCTATGAGCCGAGGCTTGGTGTTTGCGCTCGCCGCCGGGGCGCTGCTGGCAGTGCTGCTGGGGGAAGGCCAGGAGGCGGCGGTTGCGGTGAATTTCCAGGAAGCGATGATCCCGATGCGGGACGGGGTGCGGCTGGAGACCGTGATCCTGTCGCCCAAGGAGCCGAAGGGGCCGCTGCCGTTTCTGATCGACCGGACGCCGTATGGGGTGCCGAGCCGGCAAACGGTGGAGCGAGGGCTGCCCGCGATCGGGCGGGCGCGGTACGAAAACTACTACGTGGTAGTGCAGAACCTCCGCGGCCGGTTCCACTCCGAGGGCAAGTTCGTGATGGGGCGGCCGCCGCACGATCGCGCGGATGGGAATGGCGTAGATGAGACGACGGATGCCTGGGACACGGTGGACTGGCTGATCAAGAACGTCGCCAACAACAACGGGCGGGCGGGGTTCGTGGGGACGTCGTACGACGGCTGGACGGCGGTGATGGCGGCGCTCGACCCGCATCCGGCGGTGAAGGCGGTGATCGAGCAGGCATCGCCGGCGGACCAGTTCCTGGGGGACGATTTCCATCACAACGGGGCGTTCCGGCTGAGCTACGGCTTCGAGTATTCGGCGATGCTCGAGACCAGCCCGACCGAGAACTACCGATTTCAGTTCGATCGGGGAGATACGTACGACTGGTACCTGGGGCTGGGACCGCTGTCGAATGCGGAGGAGCGGTACTTTCACGGCCGGATTCCGACGTGGAGGGACTTCGTGCAGCACCCCAACTACGACGCGTTCTGGCAGCGGCTGGCGTTTGCGCCCTACTTGAAAACGGCGAAGGTGCCGATATTGAATGTGGCGGGATGGTGGGACCAGGAGGATTTCTACGGGCCGCAGAAGATCTACGAGGCACTGGAGGGCGGCGACGCGGAGCATCGTAACTACTTCGTAGCGGGGCCGTGGAATCACGGGCAGTGGGGAGGGAACGGCGAGAGGCTGGGGGCGATCGCGTTCGGCTCGGACACCGCGCAGTATTATCGCGAGCACATTGCGCAACCGTGGCTCGACTACTGGCTGCGCGGAATCGGCAAGCTCGAGGCGGCCGAGGCCACCACGTTCGAGACGGGCACGAACGAGTGGCGGCAGCACGAAAGGTGGCCGCCATCGGACGGGATCGAGAAGCGGCGGCTGTATTTTCAGGACGGGCGGGGGCTGGCGTTCGATGCGCCGCGCGCGGAGGCGGGCTACGACGAGTACGTGAGCGACCCGGCCAACCCGGTGCCGTACCGGCGGCGCCCGGTGCCGCCGACCTATCCGGGGCAGGAATGGAAAGTGTGGCTGGTGGAGGACCAACGATTCGTGGACCATCGGCCGGACGTACTCTCCTGGGAGACGGAGCCGCTGGGGCAGGACCTGCGGGTGGCGGGCGACATAGGGGCGGAGCTGTACGCGTCGACTTCGGGGACGGACAGCGACTGGGTGGTGAAGCTGATCGATGTGTATCCGGAGGATGCGCCGGCGGACACGGCGACGCGGACGCGGATGGCGGGGTATCAACTGATGATCGCCGACGAGATTATGCGGGCGCGGTTCCGCAACGGTTTCGAGCGGCCGGAGGCGGTGCCGGCGAACCAGGTAGTGAAGTACGCGATCGACCTGCACACTAACGCGCACGCGTTCCTGAAGGGGCATCGCATTATGGTGCAGGTGCAGAGCACGTGGTTCCCGGTGTACGACCGGAACCCGCAGCGGTTCGTGCCGAACATCTTCGAGGCGCACGCGGCGGATTACGTGAAGGCGACGCAGCGGATCTTTCGCAACGCGAAGGCGGCGAGCGCGGTGGTACTGCCGGTGGTGACGGCGAGGTAAGCGGTCAGGCGTTCCTGGCGAGGAGCGCGTCGAGCTTGGCGTTCAACTCGCTGAGGCCGTGCAGGAGCTGCTCATGCCTGGCGACATCGGCCGAGGGCACTTTGCGCTGGATGGAGAAGGTGCCGCCGGGCTCGAGCACGCAGGAATCGACCTCGGCCAGGGTGTCGAACCCCTGGCGATGGAGGACGGTGAGCAACTCCGAGCGGCTCAAGAGTTCTTGGGCGAGAGCGGAGTCGCGGATGCGGCCGTGTTCGATGAGGGTGGTGGGCCGGCCTTCGAACAACTGGTCGAGCCGGCGGTGGCGGAACAGGAAGCGCACCACGAGGTAGTTGATACCGAGCAAAGAGAACGCGCCGACGAGGCCGCCGGTGAGCGAATTGTCGTTGCCGATGATGGCGTTCTGCACGGTGTTGGAGAGCGAGAGCAGGACCACGAGATCGAACGGATTCAGTTGAGCGAGCTCGCGCTTGCCGAAAATACGCAGGACGGTGACCAGAAAGAAGTAGACCAACACGGGGCGCAGGACTTTGTCCGCCAGGGGGACGCCCAGGCTGAAAATCTCGCTCCACATGCGGGAAGAAAAGAGCCAATCGGGCATGGTGGCCTCCTGAGTGTCGATTATGCCCGACGGCGGGCGGGAAGCGGGAAAAAATCGTGGGTTTGAAGGGAAACCGCTTGGAGCGGCGGCGGGTTATCCTTTATAAAACATAGAGGGAAGGAAGTGTTCGAGCGGTGGCGGGAACCCGGCGGGCCTGTCGAAAGGCTGTGGATAAGCGGCGCACAATGGCGACCGGCGTGGCGCGATGACTGATTTGAAGGCACTTTGTGGGAAGGAGCGATGGCGGCGCCGGGGCACGTTTTATCCGCAGGCTAAGCGGCACAAAACGGGGGCCGAAAATTTCCCGCGCCCTCGGGCGGAGGCGAAGCTAATCTAGGTCATTCAAACATGACAGGGCCAAATACGACGGAGAAGGGACTGCCCACGAATGTGGATGCGGAGCGGTTCGTGTTGGGGTCGATTCTGCTCGACGACAGTTTCTACATTCAGGCGGCGGGGACACTCGAAGGAGAGGATTTCAGCCTGGAAAAGCACCGGCGGATCTTCCGGCGAATGGGCGAGCTGCAGGGGCGGGGAGAGAAGATCGACCGCATCACGGTAGCCAACGAGCTGATGAAGTTCAATGAGCTGGAGGCGTGCGACGGGCTGAGCTACCTGGTCTCGCTGGACGACGGGCTGCCGCAGCTTCCGAACGTGGACAGCTACATCCGCATCGTGAAGGACAAGGCGGTGCTGCGGCGGATCATTTTGACTTCGCAGCACATGATCAACCGCTGCCTATTGGATGCGGAGGAGCCGGACCAGATCCTGGCGGGGGCGGAGGAGGCGCTGCTCAAGCTCGGCGAGGCGCGGGTGAAGAGCGGGCTGATGAACTCGGGCCAGATCCTGGAGAGCTACGAGGGCGGAATCAACGCGTTTCTCGACCCCAGCAAGCGGATCAAGGGCATCAGCAGCGGGTTCACCAAGCTGGACGAGTACACGGGGGGGCTGCACGGCGGGGAGCTGGTGATCATCGCGGCGCGGCCGTCGATGGGGAAGACGGCGTTGGCGCTGAACATCGCCCAGCACGTGGCGCTGAAGCTGAAGCAGACGGTGGCGGTGTTTTCGCTCGAGATGTCGAAGGAGTCGCTGCTCACGCGCATGCTGTGTTCGACGGCGCGGGTGGACAGCTCGAAATTCCGGGCGGGGTACCTGTCGCCGGACGAGCGGCGCAAGCTGAGCCACGCGCTGCACGAGCTGGTGGAGGCGCCGCTGTACATCGACGACACGCCGGGGTTGCAACTGATGGACATGCATGCGAAGCTGCGGCGGCTGCAAGCGGAGCGCGAGAAGATCGGGCTGGTAATTGTGGACTACCTGCAATTGATGAGCGGACAGGGACGGTTCGAGAATCGGGTGCAGGAAGTGAGCGCGCTGTCGCGGGGGCTGAAGCTGCTGGCGAAAGAGCTGAACGTGCCGATGATGGTGCTGTCGCAGTTGAACCGCGCGGTGGAGACGCGGCAGGGCGACCACCGGCCGCAACTGAGCGACCTGCGGGAGTCGGGGTCGATCGAGCAGGATGCGGACGTGGTGGGGTTCATTTTCCGGGAAGAGGTTTACAAGAAAGACCACGAAGACCTGCGCGGGCTGGCGGAGTTGATCATCGCCAAGCAGCGCAACGGGCCGGTGGGAACGGTGAACCTGGTGTTTCTGCACGCGCAGACGAAGTTCGAGAATCGCGCGGAGGATACGGGGGAACTGGAGGAGTAGGACTGCGGGGGCGCGGAGACTCAGGGCCGGGTGGCGTAGAGGTCGGCCTGGGTGAAGGCGATGGAGCGGATCTGGTCGCGGAGCGTGGTGTATTGCACGGCGCCGGCGGCGGCGCGGAGGCGCTCGGTTTCGGCGTAGGTCAGCTCGCGCAGGTAGCGGTCGGCGCGGTCGCGGTAGGAATAGCCGGAGTAGGCGGGCTCGCCCGCGGCGACGATCTCCATCAGCGATAGCCAGAAGGTGCGGCGCTGGAAGAGTCCTTTGCGGAGGGCGGCATCGCGCGGGATTTCGATGAGCTGGCGGCCGCCGCGCAGGATTGCGCGGGTGCAGCAATCGGGGGGAAAGGGGCGCGAAGGGTCGGGGTCGGGGAAGGTGGCGAGGAGTTCGCGGATGGCCTCGGGAGCGGCTTCCAGGCCTGGCCAGCGAAAACGGGAGGCGCCGCTGACCAGCGATCCGCGCAGCAGGATCTCGCGGATGCGGGGCTCGTCCTTGCCGGTGACGGCGAGCATGTGCTCGATCAAGTCGCGGACCGGGAGTTCCTGGACGACGACGGGGGTAAGCGAAATGGACTCGGCGGCTTCGGAACTCAGCTTCACGCGGATCGTCTGCGGCAACCCCATCCCGGTTTTCACGCTAGCATAAAATCGGTGAGCCACCTGGAAAGAGTCCTGGCCGAGATCGATCGGTACGAGCACGCGCTGCTGCGCTTCTCGGCCCGGGAGCGCAACGGCGAGATCGAGTTGATCATCGAGACCAAAGATCCCGGGCTGGGGTTGCACACGTATTATGCGCCGGTGCACCCGCGCGACATCGAGCATGCGCAGTTTCCGTGGACGTTCCAACGCTATCTTTACGACTGTATGCACGATTACCTGGTGGAGATGTTTCTGCGGACTCCGCAGATGCGGGACAGGCACGCGTGACACCGGCGGGGGAACTGCTGGCGGAGGAGATCGAGAGGGGCGGTCCGATTTCATTCCGGCGCTTTATGGAGGTGGCGCTGTATCATCCGGCGCACGGATATTACCGGCGAGCGCGCGACCCATTCGGCAAGGGCGGCGATTTCTACACCGCGGAGCAGGTTCAGCCCGTGTTCGGGATGCTGGTGGCGGCGCGCATCCGCGAACTGTGGAAGCAGATGGGGGAGCCGGCGGAGTTCACGGTGGTGGAGCCGGGAGCGGGGCGGGGCGAGATGGCGGACGCGTTCGCGGAGTGGCGGTACGTTCCGGTGGAGATGGCGGGCGGCGCGCTGCCGGCGCGTTTTGAGGGCGTGGTGTTTACGAACGAGTTCTTCGATGCGCTGCCGGTGGAGGCGGCGATCTGCGCGGGCGGCATGTTCCGCGAGCGGCGGGTGAGTTTCGAAGGCGGGCGGTTCGAGTGGATCACGGCGGGGCCGTGCAGCGCGGAGGTGGACGATTATCTGCGGCGCTACGGTGCGCCGGCGGAGGAGGGCGGGGTGGCGGAAGCGAACGTGGAAGCGCTGCGATGGATGGAGCGGATTGGCGCGGCGCTGGCGCGCGGGTATGTAGTGACGATCGACTACGGGTACACGCGTGGGGAGGGAGTGCGCTTTCCGTCGGGCACGCTGATGGGGTATCGCAGGCACACGGCGCGGGAGGACGTGCTGGCGGAGCCCGGCGAGCGGGACATCACGGCGCACGTGAACTTCACGGCGCTCGAGGAGCACGGCGCGCGCGCCGGACTGCGCATGGAGACATTCGAGACACTGGCACAGTTCCTGCTTGGCGCGGGAGAGCGGGACCAGTTCGCCGCAGTGTTCGAGGGCGCGGGGGCGGAGGAGTTGCGGCGGAGGATGCAGCTCAAGACGCTGCTGTTCGGAATGGGGGAGACGTTTCGAGTGATGACGCAGGAGAAGGGAACGGGAGGAAATCGGAAGGAGTCCTAAAAAACAAAAGGCCCCGGAAACCGGGGCCCTGTAGTTGAACTTTGCTTACCCCTCTTCAGGGCACGCCCGACTACTTCTTCTTCTTCGCCGGGGCCTTTTTCTTCGGGGCAGCCTTTTTGGTTGCGCTCTTCATCGATTGATTCTCCCTAAACATCAAATTTTGCGATTGAAAAAATCGCAATGTGATTCATATATAAGGTTGTTCGAGAGGAAAGTCAAGAGAAAAATGAACACGTCGCAGGTTTCGGGGTCTTTCGAGTTGCGCATGGCGCGAGGATTGCAGCGACGATTCGCGCAACGACGGAAATCCCGACCGGAGAAGGTGTCGTATATAGTCTATAGACGGACCGAACACGATGATGATCCTACCTCTATGGCTTGCCATCCACGCGGTGGGAAGCGACACGCCGCTGATCGAGCGCTTGCAGCGGCGCGAGCCGCAGGCGCTGGCGGAGCTGTACGATCGCTACGGGCGGGTGGTCTACTCGCTGATCGTGCGGGTGGTGCGTGACAGGGGCACGGCGGAGGACCTGGTGCAGGAGACGTTCCTGCGCGTGTGGAATCGAGTGCAGGGATTCGATGCGCACAAGGGATCGATCGTACCGTGGCTGCTGGCGGTGGCGCGCAACCGGGCTATCGACCACCTGCGCTCGGCGGGCGGACGAAGCGAGCGCAGCGCGGTGGAGTTCGAGGAGAGCGATCATCCCGCGCTGTACACCAACATGGAGCGGGACATTCTGAATGCGGACCGGACGCGGAGAGTGAAGGCGGCGCTCGAGAAACTCTCGCCGAACCAGCGGCAGGTGATCGAACTGGCGTACTTCGAAGGGCTCTCGCAAACGGAAATGGCCGAGCGGATGGGCCAGCCGCTCGGGACGGTGAAGACGTGGGTACGGACGGCGCTGAAGAATCTGCGCGACGATCTCGGAACGGCGGTGCCGGCATGAGCTGCGAGCAACTGCGGGATCATTATGAACTCTACGCGCTGGGGATCGCCGAGGAAGCGGAGAGGAGCGAGATCGGCGAGCATCTCGGCCGCGGGTGCGAGGTTTGTATGGCGGGGATGACGCGGGCGCGGGAGCTGAGCGCGATGTTGAGCGGGATGGCGGCGGCGATGGCGCCCTCGCCGAAGTTGCGGCAGCGGATTCTGGCGTCGGCAGGAGGCGAGGACCGGCGGTTCGGATGGTCGCCGTTTCTGGCGGCGGCGCTGGCGCTGTCGCTGGTCGCGGTGGTGTACTTCAGCGGGAGGGAGCGCCAGTTCGCGGACGAAGCGGAGACGCTGCGGGCGGCGATGCGGGGGCAGACGATCGAGCTGACGCGGCTGACCGAAGCCATGGCGATCCTGAACGGCCCCGATACGGTGGTGACTTCGTTCGGGGCGGGACAGCCGCAGCCGCCCAAAGGAAAGGTGATCGTGAATCCGGCGCGCGGGGTGCTGCTGATCGCCTCCAACCTTCCGCCGGCGCCGGCGGGCAAGACATATGAGATGTGGATGATCCCCAAAGGCAAGGGCGCGGTGCCGGCGCGGGCGGGCGAGTTTCAGCCGGAGAGCGACGGGACAGCGCTGCACATGCGCAGCGGAAGGGTGGATGCAGCCTCGCTCGGGGTGGTGGCGGTGACGCTCGAACATGCGGGCGGCGCGGACCAGCCTACGTCGGCGCCGTTGATCGCCGCGGCATTGCAGTGAAGCCCGCCTACTTTCCGGTGACTTCGCGGAGCACGCGCAGCGTATTGAGGCCGAAGATCTTGCGAATGTCCTCCTCGGCGTAACCTTTTTTGCGCAACGCCGCCCGGAGCGCGGACATTTTGGAGATGTCCTCGAGACCCTTGGGCACGGAAGAAATGCCATCGAAGTCGCTGCCGATGCCCACGTGATCGATGCCGGCGACCTTGACGGCGTGATCGATGTGCTCGACAGCATCTTCGAGGGTGGCGTTGGCGGGCTGGGGAACCGAGTCCTTGCGAAACTCTTCGGCGGCGTAATCGTCGAGCGCTTTTCCGGTAAGTGCAGGCTCGGACTGGGCGATGGCGGCAATGGAGTTCTTGATCGCTTCGGCGTCCTTGGGATTGAGGAAGCCCGGGGCGAAGTTGATGCCGACGACGCCGCCGTTTTTGGCGAGGGCCTGGAGCATCTCGTCGGTCATATTGCGGGGGACGTCGGAGATCGCGCGGCAGGAAGAGTGGCTGGCGATCACGGGTTTGGCCGTAGTGGCCAGGACGTCGAAGAACGTCTTGTCGGAGACGTGCGAGACATCGATGATCATGCCGAGTTGGTTCATCTCGCGGACCACCTGCCTGCCGAAATCGGTGAGGCCGTTGTGGGCGGGGGTGTCGGTGGAGGAATCGGCCCAGTTGTTGTTGCGGAAGTGGGTGAGGGTCATGGAGCGGATGCCGAGGCGATGGTACATACGCAAGACGGCCAGGTCGTCATCGATCTGGTGGCCGCCTTCGATGGTGAGCACGGCGGCGATGCGTCCGGAACGGGTGATGCGCACGACATCGGCGGCATTGAGGGCGAGGGCGATCCGTTCGGGGTGGGTGTCGAAGAGGCGCTGCATGGCATCGCGGAGGTCGAGTGTGCGCCGCACGGCTTCGGCGCCCTTGTAGTAAGTGGGCACCCAGAGGGCGAAGAAGGGCGCGTTGATGCCGCCCTCTTTGAGGCGGGGGATATCCACGTGGCCGACCGGCGAGCGCATGGCGAGATTGGCACCCTGGATGAGCACCCGCTGGGCGGTGTCGATGTGGCTGTCGATCCCGATGTTCTGTGCGAGCGCGGTGGTCACGCCGAAGAGAAGCGGAAGAAGGCGCATGGGGAAAGTCTACCGCGCCTCGTACCGCCCTGGTATTTTAGCAAAGGCCCGCCGGTGTCCTTGCGGCCAGCGGATGGGCGGCTACTGCGCGCGCATCGCTTCGATGGCGTACGCCAGTTGCTGCAGGCGCTGACCGGAGCCCGTGAAGAGATCGCGCGGGAAGGCGCTGTGGCCGAGGATCTGGGCGTAGATGGTCGATTCCATACTGGTGTTGAGGGCCAGGCCGGCCAGGTATTGCAGCCGCAGGTTGCCGTCGCGGTTGATCTCGGCACCCTGGAGCCAGGAGGACAGCTCGGACGCGCGCCCCGCATAGGTAGAGAGCAGCCCCACGAGCGAATTGAAGCCGACCTCGCGGAGGGACTCCATGACGGGAGCGGACTCGGGCTGCGCGAGGCGGTCGCGAAGCGCATCGACATCGATGCGCAGCGGCTCGGTCTGCCCCAGGGCCACGGTGTCGTAGCCGCTGCCGTTGGAGTTGCCCCAGATGGTTCCATTGGGAAACGCGCCGAAGAAGGTGGCGAACTCGCTTTTGACGGTCGGCAGGTCGGTCTCGTAGAGGGGCACCCATTGAGTGACCACGCCGCCGGGATTGAGGTGGCGCTTGACCAGTTCGAAGTACTCCTGGGAATAGAGGGTGGCGCTGCCTTTGACCCAGGGGTGAATGGGATCGGAGGTGATGATGTCGAACTTCTCGCGAGTGGTGAGGACGAAGTGGCGGGCGTCGTCGTAGACGATTTGCACGCGGGGGTCGTGGAGGACGTTGTAGTTCTGGCGGCTGAAGAAGCGGTTGGCGGTGGGGGGGATCAGCGGCTCCATTTCGCAGATGACGATGCGCCGAATGGCGGGATAGAGGACAAACGTGCCGGCCGTGACACCGGCGCCGAAGCCGACGATCAGGACCGAGTGGGCGTTGGGATGGAGAAGGGCGGGCAGGTGGCCCAGCATGCGCTGAAGCCGCATATCGTAAGGCTCGGTGGAGGCCTCCACTTTGCCGCTGACGTGGAACTGGACGGCGCCATCGTCCCACTTCGAGATCGCGATGGAGGAGTTCCTGCCTTCGCCGGTGAACAGGATTTGAGAGCGGCCCTGGGAAGTCATGATGCGCCGGCCATAGGCGATGAGCATGGGGGGAACGGGGGAGACATTGGCGGCGAGGATGGCGGCGAGGACGAGCGCGGCAGTGAGTGCCGCTGCACGGGCGATGGTGCGGGCGCGAACGGCCGCGGGAGCCAGGACGCAGAGTGCGCCGAGGGCGCTCAAAACAATGAGGGCACGCTCGCAGCCCCGGGTGCCGATCCACGGCACCAGCACGATGCTGAAGGCCAGGGCGCCCAAAATGGCGCCGCCGGTATTGGCTGCATAGATACCACCGACAAGGCGCGCGGAATCGCTATCGGGCGTGGCCGCGGCGGCCAGCGCGAGGGGGAAACTGGCGCCCCAGAGGATGGCGGCGGGCAGCATCGTCCAGAGGGCGCGGACCAGGTCGATCTGGAAGGTGAACCAGGGACTGGTGGAGAGCAGCGGGTTGACGGGCCAGTAGGGCACGGATTGGCCGAGCATCCAGGCGGTCCAGGCGACGGCGGCCACCAGCAGAAGCTGGCAGTAACCCAGGGCGTAGCGCGGCTTGACGGTGCGCAAGAGCAGCGACCCGGCGCCGCTGCCGAGGCCCAGACCGATGAGGAACACGGCCAGGATGATGGAGAAGGTGTAGACGGTAGCGCCGAGCAGCAGCCCGAGAACGCGCGTCCAGATGACCTCGGCGCCCAGCGCCGCGGCGCCGGAAAGGGCGATCGCGAGATAGACGGGCGCATAACCATGAGCGGGTTTGGCAGGCGGGGCCGGCGGCGTGGCGATGGAGGCGCGCGGCGGGGTGCGTCCGGCAATGGCAAGGCTGACGAGCGCCACCGCCAGGTTGAGCGTCGCCGCGGCGAACGTGGCGACGGTCATATTGAACTCGCGCAGCAGGTAAAAGCCCGCCAGCAGGCAGCCGAAAACCGCGCCGGCGGTGTTGGCACCGTAGAGCAGGCCCATCCACGAAACGCCCCGCGGGCTGGTTTCGAGCCAGCGCGCGGCGGCGGGCAGGGAGGCGCCCATAAAGAAGGTAGGCGGCAGCAGGCAGGCGCCGCAGATCAGGGCGCGAAACAGGATGGCGGGCAGGCCGTGTCCAACCGCGGCAGTATAGACGCCGTCGAGCAGGGGCATACCGAACAGCACCAGGACTCCGCACAGGGCGACCGCGAATTCCACGGCGGCATACACGCGCAAGGGATGCGCGGTGCGCGCGGCGAGGATGCGCGGCAGCGCGAGGCTGCCCAGGCACAGGCCTCCCATGAAAGTGGCCAGCAGCACGCCTAGTGAGATGGCGGTGGAGCCGATGACCAATTGCAGCAACTGGTACCAGACGATTTCGTAGATGAGAGCGGAGCAGCCGCTGCCGGCGAACAGGAGCAGCAGCCAGGGCAGGAACCGTGCCGGGGTGGCGGGCGGGGTGGCCGGGAGTTTCAGATTCGGATGATTCACGTCCTCTTGAATGATACGTTAGGGCGGGAGGGGGATGAACGGAGGCGGCCGAAGCGAGCGCGAGGGCCGGAAGGGGACAGAAACGGCGGGATCAGGACCTGACCCCGCCGTCGCAGAATGACTGGGACGCGCCTTAGGCCGGGCTGACCTCTTCGGCCTGCAACCCCTTGGGTCCCTTTTTTACGGTGAACGATACGCGCGCGCCTTCATCGAGCGAGCGATAGCCGCTCGCCGAAATAGCCGAAAAATGGACGAAGACGTCCTCGCCATTTTCGCGTTGGATAAAGCCAAATCCTTTGGCCGCGTTAAACCACTTGACTGTGCCTGTTTCTCTCATCTTTCCTCAATTCCTGCGATCCATACGTGCCTACCTTATCGGTTGAGTGTCGGGATGAACGCTTTGGGAGCACTTTCAGCGGATTCAAACGATGCGGAAGGATTCAGAATCCCTTATAGTTTAGCATGGCTGCGGCCGTCGCGGATTGGGGGGTCAAAGGAATCCGGGGAATCCGGCGCCCGGTTCCTCCCAGGTAGCTGGTGGATCAGACGTGCATGAGCTGGACCAGCTCGGGGGTGGTGACGGAGCGGTCGAGGAAGGTGAAGCGGCCGGTGGCTTGCACTTCTCGGGCAGCTTCGAGAAAGCCGGTCATGGCCGCGCGATAAAGCGAGGTCGCGAGGCTGATGCGGCGGACTCCGGCGGTGGCAAGCTCGGCTACCGAGAAGGATTTTCCTTTGATCCCTACCATGAAGTTGAACGGCTTCGTGACGGCCGCACAGACTGCGGAAACGGCGGCGAGATCGGGCAGGCCGGGAGCGAAGAGCACATCGGCGCCGGCCTTTTCGTAAGCCTGGAGACGAGCGATGGTTTGGTCGAGGCTGGGGGAGGCGTAGAGAAAGTTGTGAGCTCGCGCCGTCAGGGCGAAGGGAAACGGGAGGGCCCGCGCCGCCTGCGCGGCGGCGGCAATGCGCTCGACAGCGAGGGTGGAATCGAACAGGGGATGGTCGGGGTTGCCGGTCGAATCCTCGATGGTGCATCCGACGAGCCCCGCTTCGGCCGCCAGGCGGATGGTTTCCGCGACCACTTCCGGTGGGACGCCGAAGCCCTTTTCGAGATCGGCGGAGATAGGCAAATCGGTGGCGTCGACGATGGAGCGCGCATGCGCCAGCGCCTGCTCGCGCGTGAGCCCGCCGTCTCTGTGGCCAAGGGCATTGGCGGAGGCGGCGCTCGATGTGGCGAGGGCCTGAAAGCCAAGGCCGGCGAGAAGGCGGGCGGAGCCGACATCCCATGGGTTCGGAATGACGAACGCACCAGGTCCGTGGTGAAGGGCCTGGAAGCGAGCTGCCTTATCAGACTGGGTGAGGCTCATAGAGTTATGTTACCCGGCCGGGCGGGCGGGTTTTGAGCAGCACTTCTTTGGCTACGGCCGCGGTATTGGCGTGAATGGTAATGGTGTCTTCCACGCTTTGCGCGTAGCCGCCGGCCAGCACGACGGCGACGGGGATGCGATGGGTGAGGGCGGTCCAGAGGGCCAGCCGGTCGCGCTCCATGAGGCCTTCGAAGGACAGCGACAGACCACCCAACTGATCTTCGGCGTAGGGGTCCGCGCCCGCCACGTAGATCACGAGTTCGGGCTGGAACATGGCCAGCGCCGCGCGGTAACCGTTGCCGAGGCGGTGCAGATACTCGGCGTCGCCGATGCCGTCGGCGAGGTTGATGTCGAGGCTGGAGGGGGGTTTCTCGCTGGGATAGTTGTTCAACTGGTGGATGGAGAGCGTGAACACGGAGGGATCGCCGGCGAAGATCGCGGCGGTTCCGTTGCCCTGGTGGACATCGCAGTCGACGACCATGGCGCGGCGGATGGCGCCTTCCTTCTGGAGGCGGCGGACCGCAATGGCGATGTCGTTGATGGCGCAGAAGCCCTCGCCGTGTCCGGGGAAGGCGTGATGAAAACCGCCGCCGATATTGAACCCCAAACCCGATTCGAGGGCGAGCCGGGCGGCGAGAATGGTGCCGCCGGCGCAGAGCCAAAAGGCGTCCACCATGCGGCGCGAGTACGGGATCTCGAGGCGCAGAATGTCCTGATAACTGAGCGTTCCGCTGCGCAGCTTGTCCACCCAATCGGCATCGTGGACCAGCAGGACGTCGTCATCGGAGGCGGGGCACGGCTCCACGAAATCGGCCGCGGAGGCGAAGCGGGTGCGGAGGAGGCGGTCGTGGAGCCAGCGGTACTTCTTGGAAGGGAAGACGTGGTCGCCGAGATTGAGGTCGTAGCGTTCGGAGTAGACCAGCCGGAAGGGCAGCCTGGGGCCGCTTTCGGGATGCGCAGTGGCGGCCGGCAGGCGGGCGTGGGAGGATTGCACGTTTTCGCTCATCCCCGCTCCGATTGCAGCGCCGTCACCACCGCTACATTATAGATATCTCCGGCCGAGCAGCCGCGCGAGAGATCGTTAGCGGGCTTCGCCAGGCCTTGCAGGAAGGGACCGATGGCCATGGCATGCCCCAAACGCTCGACCAGTTTGTATGCGATGTTGGCCGATGCCAGGTTCGGAAAGACCAGGGTGTTGGCGCGACCCGCGACTTTGGATCCGGGTGCTTTGGACGCGCCGACCACCGCGGAGACGGCGGCATCGGCTTGCAGTTCGCCATCCACGTTGAGCTCCGGCGCGCGCGCCTGCACGATGCGCCAGGCTTCGACGACGCGGTCCACCTCCGGATGTTTGCCGCTGCCCTTGGTGGAAAAACTGAGCATGGCGACGATGGGCTCGGTATTCATGAGGACGCGCGTGCTTTCGGCGCTGGCGATGGCGATATCGGCCAACTGGGTGGGGGTGGGATCGATCACCACGGCGCAGTCGGCGAAAGCGATCAGTCCGTTGTGGCCCAGGGAAGCGTCCTGGAGCGCCATGATGAAGACGCTCGAGACCAGGCGGGCGCGGGGGTCGGGCCCGACGGCATGGAGCGCGGCGCGCACCGTTTCGGCGGTGCTGTTCACGGCGCCGCCCACGCTGCCATCGGCGTCGCCGGCGCCGACCATGAGAGACGCAAAGTACAGGGGCTGGCGGGCGATCTGGGAGGCCTCGACCTGGGTAATGCCCTTTACGCGGCGCCGCTCGTAGTAGAGCGCGGCGTACCTGGACAGGGCGGGCGAGCCAACGGGGTCGATGAAGGTCACGCCTTCGGCCGCTCCGGCCGGCCTGGGGCCGATGAGCACCGGCTTGACGACGCCGTCGCGAGCCAACCGCGCCGCCGCTTCGAGCACGCGCGGATCCGATCCTTCCGGGAACGCGATCGTCTTTTTGAGTTTACGGGCTCGTTCGAAGAGCCCCGACATGAACCGCTTCGCCGATTCCGGAACGTCCGCCACTATAATCGACCTCCACCCTCATGGTTTGCGCCACCATTGTCAATCGCCCAGAAACTTTCCCATCGGGCGCAATGCCTTGACGTTATCGCACACCGCCTTTAAGCCCGCGGTCATCGGGATGGCCAGCAGGAGCCCCGGCGCGTCCCACAGAAAGCCCCAGAGCATGAGCGAAAAGGTCACCACCAGCGGGTTCAGGTGCACGCGCGATCCCACGACCTTCGGGTATAGCAGGTTGAGGGCGATCAGGTGCAGCAGCGCCACGACCACTACCACCAGCACGTATGTCGAGAAGGTGTTGATGCTGAGCGCCGAAAACAGCGGCGGCAGGGTGGCCAGCGGCAGGCCCACGTAGGGGATGAGGCTCATGATCCCGCTGAGCGGGCCGATCAGCATGGGGAACGGCAGGTGCATGGCCCAGAAGACGGTGGAGCTGAGCACGGCCAGCAGCAGACCCAGCAGGAAGTTGCCCACCACGAAAGCGCGCACCATTTCGGCGATGCCCTGGAGGCTGCGCGCGGCCACCAGCCGGTCTTCTCCGTGGAAGAACTGCAGAAAGCTGCGATTGATGTGGTCGCGCCAGCTCAGCATGAAATAGACGAGGAAGGGAACAAACGACACCATCAGGACGATCTGGTAGACCGAGCTGAGGCGGGAATAGATGTAATCGCCGATGGCGGTGCGTTCCTCGTGGATGCGCACCTCCGGAATCGCACCGGGCACCTGGGGCGGCACGGCGGGCTCGGCGCGCTTGCTGCGCTTGCGGGCCTGTTCGGCCAACTGCTGCAAACGCAGGCGTTCCTGCTCCTGCTGGCGCTGCCGGGCGGGGACGAGCAGCTCGTAGGTGCGGCTCTCCATTCCCTGAATGCGCTGCTGGACGCTATCGACGATATCGCCAATGCGCTGGCCATACTTGGGCAGGTCCTGATAGAGCGCGGCAAGCTGGGAATACGCGCCCATCCCGATGACGTACAAACAGAGCAGGGCGATGCTGCAAACGACAAAGCTGGCCAGGCCGCGCGGCAGGCGCATCCGCATGAGCAGCGCCACGAACGGCTCCAGGATGAAGGCGATGGTCACCGCCGTGATGGAGACGATGAAGAACACGCGGCCGAAGTAGAGTACGGCGAAGACCACACCCGCGGCGACCACCGGCAGAGCCAAGGTCCGGGCCTCCCGCACGGCGTTGGTAGTGCTCGTCAAAGGCTTGGCAATCAAGGCCACGGCGCAAAGACCAACCTTGTCTCGACTGTAACATGGCGCCGTCTATAATGTAATTGAATTGACTGCCACGAAGCCCCGCGTCCTGGCGCTGGATCTGGGAAAGAAACGAATCGGCCTGGCGATCAGCGACCCGCTTGGCATTACGGCCCAGGGCCTGCCCAATCTTCTCCGCACCAACAAGCGCAGCGACCTCGCGTGCCTGGAGCAGCTCGCGCGCGAGCGCGAGGTGGGCCTGATCGTGATGGGAAACCCGATGAACATGAGAGGCGACGAAGGGCGGCAATCGGGGTGGGTGCGAGAGTTCGCTGACGCGCTTCACGAACGGCTGGGGTTGCCGGTGAAATTGTGGGACGAGCGCCTGACCAGCGTGGAAGCGGGCCGGGTGCTGCGGGCCAGCGGCATCGGCATCGAAAAGCGGGCCGCCGCGGTGGACCGGCTCTCGGCGGTGATTCTGCTCCAGAGCTATCTGGATTCCCTATGAAGATGCTGCTGCGTTTCCTGGTGCTGGCGATTGTGGTGGCGGCCGGGCTCGCGATCTGGCGGAGCCGCCCGTACCAGGGATTCCAGGGCGAGGTGTTCGTGGATATTCCGCGCGGGACGTCCACCAGCGGGATCGCCGAGATGCTGGCGGGGGCGGGCGTGGTGCGTTCGCGGTGGGACTTTCTGGCCGCGCGATTGATTGGCGGCAGGCACGTCCTGCAAGCGGGGGAATATCGATTCGTCCAACCGGCGACGCCCCAGGACGTGTACGGGCGCATCGTGCGTGGCGACATCTTTTACTACGAACTGGTGGTGCCGGAAGGCAAGAACATGTTCGACATCGCCGCCGCGGCGGAAGAGCTGGGACTGTTTCCGGCGGAGCGATTCCTGGCCTCGGCGCGAGACCCGTCGCTGATCCGCGATCTGGATCCCAAGGCGCCGACGCTCGAGGGCTATCTGTTCCCGAACACGTACCGGCTCAGCCGGAGCGCCACCCCGGAGCGGCTCTGCCGGATGATGACGGACAAATTTCGCGACGTGTGGCGCACCCTGGGCAGCCAAGCCGACGTGCATGATACCGTGACGATGGCATCGCTGGTGGAAAAGGAAGGCAAGCTGCCGGGGGAACGGTCGCAGATCGCAGCCGTGTTTCTGAACCGGCTGCAGATCGGGATGAAGCTCGATTGCGATCCGACCACGATTTACGCCGCGCTGCTTTCGCGCCAATATCGCGGCACGATTTTCCGCTCGGACCTCGAGAGCCACGATCCTTACAACACCTATCAGCACGCGGGCTTGCCCCCGGGGCCAATCGCGAATCCCGGTGCGGCGTCCATCCAAGCGGTGCTCGATCCCGCCGATTCCGGTGCGCTCTATTTCGTGCTGCGGCCCGACGGCTCGGGCGGGCACCAGTTTTCGGACAACCTGGCGGCGCACGAAGCCGCGGTGGCCAAGTACCGTGCCTCCCAAAGGTAAATCGGCCAAGCAGCAACTGCGTGAATACCTGGCGGCGCGAGCGCCGGCGGCCATCACCGCGGCCGTCTGGCAGGAGCTGCTGCGCACGCTGGCTCCGGTATCGGAGAGCTACCTGCGAGACCTGCTCCGCGAGACCGGCCTGGCCGTCGAGCAGCCGTACGCCGGCGTGCGGCAGCATGGCTTCGAGGAGTTGGAGACATCGCTGCGCGAACTCGGCATGGTGTATGCCGGGGCAGTGGCGGCGGGAAATAAAGACGTGGCGCGCTACTGCCGGCGGCAGGTGATCGCCGCGAAAGACCGGGCGAAGTTCCTGGCGCAGAACCCGCGAACCGCTCCACCGAAGCAGGAGGAAAAACGGGAGATGGTGGAATGGATGCTGGTGTGGCTGGAGAACCCCGAGGTTTTTCCGGCATGGGCGGAGGCTCGGAAGCGGGTGCGTTCCGCCACGTGACGGGCGCTACTGCTAGTGGTCGGTGTGGAAGTTAAACCGGTATCCCAGAATGCCCTTGATGAGGAGCCGGTCGGTGGAGGAGGTGACTCCCCATCCCACACCGAAGTTGAGTTCCCAGCGAGGGCCGAGATCGACATCGACCGCGGGGAGGAATTGCTGGATCTGATCGTGCAGCGGGTCGAACCCGGTGAGCGGGCCGTAGGCGCCGTAATATTCCAGGCCCGCGGCCACCCGCCTGGTCACGTCGTAGCTGAATTTGATATTGGGCGAAAAGCCGTACCCGTGCGGCTGTTCCGGCCCGTGGAACGACTTGTCGATGGTGGGATTGAAGGCCCAGTAGAATTTGCCCATTTTCTTGTCGATGATGGGGCGGATCTCCCAGGTCCAGGTATCGAGCGAAAAGTTCGGCCGCTGGTAACCGAACTCGGTGGAGAGGCTGAGCCCCACCGGCAGAGCGTACTTCTCGGGAACCGAGATCCGCGGACGCAGGTGAGTGCCCACCCATTTCCAACTGCGATCCGGCTGAATGCTGGTGAACTGGTAAAAGCCCAACTCGAACCACTCGTTGAAGCCGTGGGTGATTTCGAGCGTCTCGTGCACCGCGTGGTGAGTGGGAAGCACGCCGTCGATGGTTCCCCTGGTTCCTTTCGCGGTGAAATTGCTGTGCAGCTCGACCATGGTGACGCCTTTGGGGACGAGTTCGGACCCGTAGACCTGGACTTCGTAATTTCCCTGGGCGCGCATACGCGCCGCGCAGCATCCCAGGAACAGTATGGCTGCGATGAACTGGCGCAAACTGTTATAGCTCCTCTGATGTGTCAGGTTGACTGCTCATATCAATGTAGAACAGTGCGGGCGCCCGCGCGTCATTCGCGTGCCGCCGCTTCGCGATAAATCTCCAGCACCTGGCGGGCGGTGCGCTCCCAACTGAAACGGGCCGCCTGTTCCCGTCCGCGGGCGATCATCCGGGCGCGCAGGGAGTCGTCGAGCAGCACTTCGCGGATGCCGCGCGCGATATCGAAAACATTCTCGGGGTTCACCAGAAGGGCGGCGTCGCCGACCACTTCGGGGAGCGAGCTGGCGTTGGAGGTGACCACCGGGGTGCCGCAGGCCATGGCTTCGAGGGGCGGCAGTCCGAAACCCTCGTGGCGCGAAGGAAACACGAACGCGGCGGCGAACTGGTAGAAACAGCGCAAGGTCTCGAAGGGGACGAAGCCGAGGAAGCGGACGGCGTGTTCGACGCGGGTCTTGATCACCGCCTGGCGCACGGCGGGGTACTGCGAGATGGTATCGCCGATGATGATTAGCCGGAGGTCGCGGTAGACCGGATGGGACGCGAGCTGTTCGCGCACCACGGCGAACGCCTCCACCAGCCGGGGTATGTTTTTTTGCGGGCGGATGTTTCCGGCGTACAAGAGAAACGGGTAGTTCACCTGGTACCGCTCCATGATGCGCAACTGCTCTTCGGTGCCGGCGGCGTGGCGGGTGAGGAAGCCCGGATCGGGCGCGTTATAGACCCGCCGGATGCGTTCGGAGGGAATATCCATGATTTGCTCCACGTCCCGCTTGGTGGCTTCCGAAACGGCGATCACGCGGGTGGCGCGGCGCAGCCCGCGACGAAAGCGAAACCGGCGCAGCGCCATCCGCAGGCTTGACGGCGCGGTTTCGAAAAACAGGTTGGCCATGTCATGGATGGTGACCACGTAGGGCCGGATCATGGCGAGGGGCACGCGGTTCAGGGGAATGTGGACGAGGTCGGGCGACAGGTGGCGCAGGTACAGGGGAAACGTGATGTGATTCCAGTTATCGGAATCGCGACGATGATAGATGGCGGTGCGGAAATTATCCGGCAGTCCGCCCAGGGTTCGCACATCGCCGGGGCCGCTGACCAGGGTATAGTGGTTGGCCTGATCGATGGCGGCCAGCCCGTGGACCAGGCTGCGGATGTAGGTTCCGATGCCGAAGTCCCGGATGCGGCGCGAGTCGATGACGATGTGCAGCGGCATTCTAAGCGCGAACGGGATCGAGCTTCCAGGCGTAGAGCGGAAACCGGCCGGTCAGCGCGGCCACCTTCTGCCGCACGGAGGCGGCTGCGTTTTCGTCGGAAATGCGGTTCAGCACGTCCGCGATCAGGCCGCCCACTTCTCTCATTTCGCCCTCGCCGAATCCGCGGGTGGTGACGGCGGGCGAGCCCAGGCGGATGCCGCTGGGGTTGAGCGGCGGATTGGTATCGAAGGGAATGGCGTTTTTATTGACGGTGATGCGCGCCCGGTCGAGCGCCTGTTCGGCCTCCTTGCCGCGCACTCCCTTCGAAAACACGTCCACCAGCATCAGGTGCGTGTCGGTTCCTCCCGAGACCACGCGGAAGCCGGCATCGATCAGGCTTTGGGCCAGGGCGCGGGCGTTCGCAGCGACGCGCTTCTGATACTCGCCGAATTCGGGCTGCATGGCTTCGAGGAAGCACACGGCCTTGGCGGCAACCACGTGCACCAGCGGTCCTCCCTGGATGCCGGGGAAGAGATTCCTGTCGATGTCTTTGGCGTATTTCTCTTTGGCGAGGATGAGGCCCGCGCGCGGCCCCCGCAGGGTTTTGTGGGTGGTGGAGGTGACGATATCGGCGTATTCGACCGGGTTCGGATGCAGGCCGGCGGCGACCAGCCCGGAGATGTGAGCCATATCCACCAGGAACACGGCGCCGACCGCATCGGCGATCTGGCGGAAGCGCGCGAAGTCGATGATGCGAGGATAAGCGCTCCCGCCGGCGATGATCATCCTGGGCTTGTGCTCGTGCGCCAGGCGTTCGAGTTCTTCGTAATCGATGCGCTCGTCGTCGCGGCGGACGCCGTACGGAATCACGCGGTACATCTTCCCGGAGAAGTTCAACTGGTGCCCGTGGGTAAGGTGGCCGCCGTGGGCGAGGTTAAGGCCCATGATGGTGTCCCCCGGCGAGCACACGGCCGCATAGGCCGCCTCGTTTGCCTGGGAACCGGAGTGCGGCTGGACGTTGGCGTACTCGGCGCCGAACAGCTTTTTGACGCGTTCTCGCGCCAGGTTTTCGACGACGTCGGTAAACTCGCACCCGCCGTAGTACCGTTTTCCGGGGTAGCCTTCCGCATACTTGTTGGTGAACACGCTCCCGGTGGCCTCGAGCACCGCCTCGGAGGTGAAGTTCTCGCTCGCGATCAATTCGAGTTGCGATCCCTGGCGTTCGACCTCGTGCCGGATGGCCTCGTAAACCTCGGGATCGACCTGGGCCAGTGGCCGCGCCATTCGTTCTGCTGCCGTCATGATGGAGATTCCCTTATTCCTTCCCTGGTTCCAACTGCCCGATTTTGGCGACGCGGCGTGCGTGCCGGCCGCCGGCGAATTCCGTGTTGAGGAAGATGTCGATGAGGCCGGAGGCGCGCTCTTCATCGAGATACCTGGCTCCCAGCGTGAGGACGTTGGCGTCGTTGTGCTCGCGGCTCAATCTGGCTTCGTCCTCGGAATGGACCGGAGTGGCGCGCACGCCGGCGATCTTGTTGGCTGCCATGGCCATGCCAATGCCCGTGGAGCAGACCAGGATACCGCGGTCCACGCGTTGCTGCGCGACCTCGCGGGCGACCAAGCGGGCAAAGTCCGGATAGTCGCACGATTCGGCGGACGAGGTGCCGAAGTCCGCTACCTGGTGGCCATCACCGGCGAGTTTGTGCCGCAGCTTCTCCTTGAGGGCAAAACCGGCGTGGTCCGCCGCAATAGCGATTTTCATGAGATTCGAGCTCCCTTGTGGAGGGCAGGAGGCAGCGCCGATTGGGCGGGTCCGACGCAATGCAGGCGGCGGCGCCGGCCTGCCGGTACGGCCTCTCCGGCAGCCGCGGCCGAGACGCACGGGCGCGTCCTTTGGCACGAGGCATCACCGGCGGGAAGAGCGGCGGTTGTCATCGCAGGGGAGAAGACTCGATTCTACCATGCTAGAATTTGGGATTCCGACTCCAACCCTATGCTCTGGAGCAAGTTGTTCATTCCCACGCTGCGCGAGACGCCGGCCGAAGCGGAGGTGGCCAGCCATCGGCTGCTGTTGCGCGCGGGGTACGTACGCCAATTGTCCGCCGGGATCTACAGCCACCTGTTCCTGGCCCAGCGCTCGCTCGGCAAGATTCAACAGATAGTGCGTGAGGAGATGAATGCCATCGGGGGGCAGGAGATGCTCCTGCCGGCGCTCAATCCCGCCGAGATCTGGCAGGAATCGGGGCGCTGGGACATCATGGGCGATAACATGTTCCGCCTCAAGGACCGGTTCGGGCGGGACCTGTGCCTGGGCATGACCCACGAGGAAATTGTGACGTCGATCGCCCGCGGCGAGTTGCGGAGCTACAAACAGCTTCCGCAGATCTGGTACCAGATTCAGACGAAATTCCGCGACGAACAGCGTCCGAAATCGGGCCTGCTGCGGGTGCGGCAGTTCCTGATGAAGGACTCCTACACCTTCGACATGGACCGCGCCGGGCTGGATGCCGCATACGACAAGCACTACCACGCGTACTGCCGCATTTTCGACCGCTGCGGGCTCCAGTACACGGCCGTGGAGGCCCACTCGGGAGCCATGGGGGGCAGCGCCTCCCACGAATTCATGGTGATCTCGGACGCGGGCGAAGATTTCGTCGCCATCTGCCGGGGCTGCGGGTACTCGGCCAATCTCGAAAAGGCGATCGCCGCGCCGGTTCCGCCGGCGGTCGCAGATCCGGAGGGCGAGCTGACGCCCGAACCGTTCCCGACTCCGGGCCGCAAGACCATCGCCGAGGTGGCGGAGTTCACCGGGCTTCCGGAGAGCTCGCAGATGAAGAGCCTGGTGCTGGTCGCCGACGGCAAACCGGTGCTGGTGCTGCTGCGCGGGGACCACCAGCTCAACGTGGCGAAGTTCGGAAGCGTGGGCGGAGATCCGGAATTCCGGCCGGCGCACCCCGAGGAGATTCGGGAATGGTTCGGCGCGGAGGCCGGTTCGCTGGGGCCGGTCGGGGTGACCAACATGCCGATTTTCGCCGACCAGGCGCTGGAGGGGCGGCGAAACATGATTGCCGGGGCGAACCGGGACGACTACCACCTGCGCCATGTCACGCCCGGCGAGGATTTCCAGGCCGAGATCCGCGATCTGCGGGATGTGTCCGCCGGGGATCTGTGCCGGCGCTGCGGGAGCCCCCTCGAAGTGCGCAAGACCGTGGAGATCGGGCATATTTTCAAGCTGGGCTACAAGTATTCGGAATCGATGGGGCTGCGCGTGCTGAACGCCGAGGGCAGGGAGGTGGCGCCGATCATGGGCTCGTACGGCATCGGCATCGAGCGCATTCTCTCCGCGGCGATCGAGCTGTATCACGACAAAGACGGCATCGTTTTGCCGAAGTCGATCGCGCCGTTCGAAGTAGTGGTAACGCCCGCCAATAACGCGGACGCGGCCCAGATGCGGACCGCCAACGAGATTTACGGGGACTGCCTGGGGCGCGGCATGGACGCCTTGCTGGACGACCGCGACGAGCGGCCCGGCGTGAAATTCAAAGACGCGGACCTGATCGGGATCCCTTGGCGGATCGTCGTCGGGAAAAAGCTGGCTGCCGGGATGGTCGAGGTGATCGAGCGGAAGAGCCGGCAGACGGTGGATGTGCCGATCGCGGACGCCGCCGCGCGGGTCGCCGCCATGTTGAAAGACGAACCGGCCTAGCGGGCGGCCGCACGCAGCAGCGCACCGGCGATCTGATGGAGGGGCAGGACCTCGCTCAAGCCGCCGTGGGCCCGGCCGGGCAGCACGCGATCGCCGTCGAACCGGGCGGTACCGTCCAACCGAGATAACAGGTGTCGGTACCCAGCTCGGCCAACGCGGGAATCCGGGACAGGTCGGAGTCGATCCGGCGGATTTCTCCCAGGCGGCGCAATTCCCGCAGCACCAGAACGGGATCCATGCCCTGCCGCAGCACATCGGGGGAAGGGACGAAGCGAATGGACCAACATTCGTGCGCATCCGCCGCGCGCACGGCCACCGGCTGCGGCGGCGAAAATTCACCGGAGCGCTGCGCCACCAGCATTAACTCGACCAGCCGTTCGGTCTCGTCGGGGATGGCGGCACCGGTACGGGCCGCATCCAGCAGGCGGCGCAAGACATCGAGGGCGCTGAGCAGCAGGTCGATTCTGGTGCGAGACGCCAAGACGCGGCCCCCCCGCATCTCATCGAGCAGGCTCTCCATGGCGTGCGTGAACCGCATCACCTGGTCGAATCCGAAGGTGCCGCTGGCACCTTTGATGGAATGCGCGCCGCGAAAGATGGCGTTGAGTTGCTCCGCGTGCGGATTGCCCTCCAGCGGCAGCAGCCCGGATTCCATTTTCGGCCAGGTGCTCTTCGGCTTCCTGAAAGAACGTATCCCGGAACCGGCTCGGATCGATTTCCATGGCCTTCGTCCTATGGCAGGACCTTAGCGACGGTTTCCAGCAAGCGACTCGGATGGAAGGGTTTCACGATCCATCCCGTGGCTCCCGCGGCCTTGCCCGCCTGCTTGCTTTGCGACTGACTTTCGGTGGTCAGGATGAGGATCGGGGTGTACCTGGTTTCCGTGCGGCTTCGAGCCTGGCGAACGAAGGTGATCCCGTCCATGACCGGCATGTTCACATCGGTGATAATCAGGTCCACCCGGCGTCCTTGCAGTTTCTCGAGAGCATCGGCACCGTTGGACCCCTCGAGGACGTTGAAGCCGGCCTCTTTCAGGGTGAACGAGACCATCTGGCGGATGGAGACCGAATCATCGACAATCAGCGCAGTTCGTGGCATGAGACTCTCCTGTCAAAAAAGCTCCACGTCCGAGCCTTCCGCGGCCCGGACCGGCTCCTGGAGCGTTTGCGCCATGACGGCGCGTTCCGACTCCATGGTGTAGGAAGACCGCACCTGGGCTAACAGCGAGTGGTCCGCCTCTGGCATCTGCCCGGACAACAACTGGCGCGATCGAGCCGGCGCGCCAAGATTCTGTTCGACCTGCTCCAGGGCCTCCACGACGTGCGCCACCAACTGGCTGACGCGGTCCTGGAACTGAAGCCCGACCACCGCGGAAGCGATCTCGTCGGCGAGTTGGGCATTCTCCCGGGTCATCATGACCAGCGAGTCCCGGCTCCGCTGGTGGAGCGACCACAACAGGTTCAACGCCGTTTCGGCGTCCGCCTTACTGCGGGCGAGTTTGTCGCGGTCTTCGGCGACGAATGCCCGCAGTTCGCCAGCACCGGCCCTAGCGCCTTCGCGCATTTCCTGAATGCAATTGCCGATGCTTTCGGCCAGTTCGTCGGACCGGCGTGCCTGGCGCGAAATCTCGTCGGCGACGATTTCGAACCCGCTTCCCAGCTTGCCGACGTGAACCGCCTCGATTTTGGCATTGAGGGCCAACAGCTTGTTGGAGAAAGCGATCTTCTCGACCTCCGCCAACATCGATTCCACCGCCGAGACCGCCTTTTCCACCTGCTCCATCCGGGTTACGACCAGCGTCGAAACCCTGGCGGAACGCTCCAACTCTTCGAGCAGGCCGGCAATGGCCATGCGGGATGTCTCGATGGAGCGCTCGACGGTGGCATCGTGCTCTTCGCGATTGCCGCCCAGCAGTTCCGCGGTTTGTGCCACGGCGCGCCGCGACCGGCTGGCGATGTTGTTGAAACTGCTGCATACGGCGACGACGGATTGCTCGACCTGGCGCGACATTTCGCCGAGCTGGGCGCGCAGCACCGGCAGCACGGCGCGGGCGGCGGGCAGGCCCCGGAAGCTCCACCTCCCGGTTGTCCATCTCCCGAGGAAGTTCCGAATTGATTTCATGGGTTCGTAGTACCCTCCAGCGCCGATAGCAGTCCCGCCGACTGGAGGTAGCCGAGAACGGCCTCCCCCGGAGGCGAGATGGAAATCGACCGGCCGGAGCCATTCACTGCCGCACGAAGCGCACACAGGACCTGGACGATGCTGACGTCCACCTGCGTGACCTCGCTCCAATCGACATGAAGATCCGTCTCACGACCACTCAGCTCGATGGCGGCGCGGCGAAGTTCTTCCGCTTCAGCGACCCCGAAACTGCCGTTCAGGCGAAGGACGGACCGGCGCTGGTCGTCCCACAACGAAATCTGCGACTCTGGCGCACTCATGGCGGGCTCAAATAGAGTTATCGGCCAATTCGGGATGGAACTTGAGGGTGGGGCCCGCGATAAGGCCCGGGAAGACCGGTGAGGACCCGGTCAGTCGTGGCGCAGCACGTTCAAGGGCTGAAGAGAGGCGGCGCGGCGCGCCGGCAGAAAGGCGGCGGCCAGGGCAATCGCCGACAGGACGCACGCGGTAAGCACGAAGGTGGCGGGGTCGGCCGGTTTTACTTCGAACAACACCGCCCCCACGGCGCGCGCCGCCGCCAGGGCGGCCGGAAGACCCAGGCACAGCCCGATCACGACCAGCACGAGGGCGTCGCGCAGCACCATCCACAACACCGCCGGCCGGCGCGCTCCCAGCGCGATGCGGATGCCGATCTCCGCCGACCGCCGGGCGGTGGTGTAGGCCACCACTCCGTACAGCCCGATGGCGGCCAGCAGCAGCGCCAGCGCGCCAAAGAAGCCGCTGAGCGTGGCGAGCAGCCGGTCCTGGTAGATGGAGTCCTCGATCTGCTGGCCGATGGTTCGGGGCTCGGTGAGCGCCACCTGGGGGCCGATGTTCCGGGCCTCGCGGCGGAGCAGCGGAAGCAGCGCGGAGGCGGGCACCCGGGCGCGCACCAGGATCATGGGCGGGAACGGGAATAGGGGCTGCATTTGCGCGTAGGGCACGTAGAGGGTTGGCTTCACGCCTTCGCGCAGCCCGTAATGAGTGACGTTGGGTACCACTCCGGTGATCAGGGTCGGCTCGCCCCCGGGTTTGCTGTCATCGAAACTGACGACGCGGGAGAGGGGATTGGGTTCCCCCGGCAAGAACGCCCGCACGAAGGCTTCATTGACGACCACCGCTTTTCGCGAAGCGGCCGTGTCCCCGGGGCCGATGTCGCGGCCCAGGATCGGACGGGTGCCGATGGTCTCGAAGTGGCGCGGGCCCACGTACTGGATCTCCACATCAGCCGGTTCATGGAACGTGCGATCCGAGCCTGGCACACGAATCGAAATGAATCCCGAGCCACTGCGGAAGGGACCGGGAAAGGCGAAGCTCGTCGCCACCACGCCGGGCATGGCTTCAGCCTGGGCCAGAAACCGGTCGCGGGCGGTCCACACCCGGGCGGTTTCCCAGGAGCGCGGAAAATCCAGTTGAAACGCGATCGTATTGCGGCTGCCGAGACCCGAATCCACGCCGCGCAACTGCGACAGGCTATGCCCGAACAGGCCTGCCAGCACTGCCAGCACGACTGAAAACGCCACTTGCGCAATCACCAGAACGCGACGCAGGACGGGTCTGTGGCCGCTTGCCGCGGCGCCGCGGGCCTGGAGCCCGGCAGCCGGATCGATAGCGGTGGAGCGCAAGGCGGGCGCCAGTCCAAAGAGAATCGCCGAGAGCATCGACACTGCCAGGGTAAACGCCAGAACCGCGCCGTCGGGCCGGGCGGAAAACGGTTCGGTGGAGCCCGGCGGCAGGAAATGCAACATATAAGGTTGGCCCCACAAGGCGAAAACGGCGCCGTTCAGGCAGCCCGCCAGGGCCAGCAGCATGCTTTCGGTGAAGGCTTGCCGCACCAGCCGGCCGCGGGTCGCTCCCAGGGAGTAGCGCAGCGCCACTTCCTTCCGGCGGGCCGCTCCGCGCGCCAGCAGCAGATTTGCCAGGTTGGTACAGGCCACCAGCAACACCAGCCCCACCGCCAGCATCAGCACGGTCAGGGGCAGGCTGAACTCCTCGCGCAGCAGAGAAATGCCGGCGCTGCCATCGCGCACCTGGAGCCGCTGCTCCATGGCAATGCGGCGGAAGGCGGCGTTTCCATTGGTGCCGTAGCGGGCGGCGAGGTAGCGCGCCATGACGGCATCCACCGCCGACTGGATGTGCGGACGGGATACACCCGCGGCGCGTCGGGCGATGACCCACACCCAGTTAATGTTGTCATCGAAGACCTGCCGGCGGCTCATCATCAGGGGCACCCACAGGTCGGCCCGCCGCTCCACTTCGATGCCGCGAAAGCCCGCCGCCGCCACCCCGACCACGGTCAGCGGCTGCTCGTCGACGGTCAGGGTTCGCCCCAGAATGTCCGGATCGCCGCCGAACCGGTTGCGCCAGAACTCGTAGCTCAGCACCACCAGAGGATGCCCTTGCGGCACGCGGTTATCGCGATCGTTGAACAGCCTGCCGAGACCCGGCCGGATGCCCAAGAGGGCGAAGTAGTTGCCTGAGACCAGCTCGCGATTCACCAGTTCCACACCGGCGCCGCCGGCCGCCTGAAAGCGGACTTTCTGCACGCCGGTGCGCGCGGCCACGTCCTGAAACAGGTCCTTGCGCCGGCGCAGCGTCAGATACACGGGATAGGAGGTGACGCCCTTGCCCCATCCGCCGGTCTTGTACACCGAGAGCAGGGCGGCGGGATCGCGCACCGGGAGCATGCGCAGAATCAGCGTGTGGAACAGCGAGAAGACGGCCGTGTTGGCGCCGATTCCGAGGGCGAGCGAAAGCACGGCGGCGGCGGTGAACCCGGGGCTGCGGCGGAGGCCGCGGAGCGCATAGCGCACATCCCGTCCGGCCGATTCCAACCACGGCACGCCGCGCCGCTCGCGGTACGCCTCGGCAGCCCGGGCCACGCCGCCAAATGCGCGCAGGGCGGCCAGGCGGGCGGCCTGGGCGCTCATACCCGCGCGCCGGAACTCCTCTTCCTGCATGGCGAGATGGGCTTGAATTTCTTCGTCCAGTTCGCCATCGAGCCGCCTTCTCCGCAAGAGCCCTGAGAGCCGCAGCCGCAGTGTGCGCATTGGGGCCTCCTATTCCGCCAGGCGCACGAACCGCTCCATAATGGCCACCGTGCGCGCCCAGTCCGCCGACTCCCGCTCCACCTGCTTCAGCCCCACACGCGTGATTTCATAGAACTTAGCGCGGCGGTTAGCTTCCGACGTTCCCCAGCGGGACCCGATCCATCCCCGCTGTTCCAGCCGCAGAAGGGCCGGATAGAGCGTCCCCTGGTTGAGGTCGAGGACGCCGCCGGAGATCTGCTGGATCCGCTTCGCCAGCCCGAAGCCGTGCTGGGGGCCCATGGTCTGAAGGGTGCGCAACACCATCAGGTCCAGGGTGCCTTGCAGAATATCGGGCCTGGTATCTCCTGTAGACATCCAAAAGAAGTATCGCGCCGTTCCTTTTGTATGTCAACAGGAACGTGCATCCTCTTTCATGATGCCAGGCAGGGCTGCGGAACGCCGCGCCCTGGGGGGAAATCCCGCACCGTCGCCGCCAGGGGCGGCAGGAGTTCTTTGGCGGCGGCTCACGCCATCTCACTTCTGCTACTAATCCCAGGCACGGCACCGCGTCCTCATAGAAGGGATACCCCGGACAGGCGGCCAGCCCTTCGGGTAGAATAATAAGTGAACTCCCAGATCTGAAATGGCGTCTATTAAAGGTGGCAGCGAAAAGGGGAGATTTGCGTCGTGAAACGTAAGTGGAAAATTATCATTACTCTCGCAGCCGTAGTGATCGCGGCTGTCGGCGTTTACGCCAGCGCGGTTTACAGTAAACGCGGCATCGTCACTGTCCAGACAGGGAAGGTGGTTCGCACCGACCTGACCAGCGTGGTGACAGCGTCGGGTGAAATCAAGCCAAAGAACTATATCAACATCGGCGCCAACGGCATGGGCGACATCACGGACCTGCTGGTTAAGGAAGGCGATCACGTTCGCCGCGGTCAACTGCTGGCGAAGATCGAAGACACCCAGCAGGAAGCCGATGTGAAAGCCCAGGAGGCGAACATCGCTTCGGCGGAGGCTGATTCCTCGGCGGCGGAGGCCGGGCTGAAAGCCGCGGACGAGAACCTGGCTACCATGCAGGCCGTGATTGACCACGACAACGCCGACCTGGCACGGATGAAGGCCGAACTCGACCGCGCCGAATCGCTGTACAAGGAGAAATTGATGGCGAAGCAGGACTTCGACCTGAAAAAGTTCTCCTACGAAGCGCAGCAATCGGCCGTGAAGCAGTCCGAAGCGAGACTCACCCAGGCACGGGCTCAGCGCGAACAGACCGCCGCGCAGCTTACCTCGGCGCAGCGGCGGGTGGCGCAGGTGCGCGCCGGGCTGGTGCGCGTCGCGGACCTGCTGCACAAGCACAGCTCCTACGCACCGCTTGACGGCGTGGTCACCAATCTCCCGGTACGCGTGGGCGAGTCGGTGGTGCCCGGCCTGCAAAACCAGGCCGGTACGATGATCATGACCATCGCCGATATGTCCCTCATCACGGCGGAAGTGAAGGTGGATGAGACGGATATCGTGAATATCAAGCTCAGCCAGCCGGCTGAGATCTCCATCGACGCCATTCCCAACAAAACGTTCAAAGGCCACGTCACCGAGATCGGCAACACGGCCATCCTGCGGTCGACCGGACTGGCGGCCAGCCAGAGCGCCATTTCGAGCCAGGAAGCGAAAGACTTCAAAGTGGTGGTCGCGATGGACAACCCGCCGTCCGAAGTGCGGCCCGGACTTTCTTGCACCGCGAAGATAACCACGGCCACCCGTCAGAACGTCCTTACTATACCGATCCAGGCGCTCACGGTTCGTCAAAGGGGCGACCTGGAGGTGAAGCCGGCTGGTAGATCGGGTGCGGCACAGGCTGCCACGAAGTCCGACCCAGCGGCCGAAAAGGCTAAGAAGGAAGAACTTACGGGTGTTTTTGTGATTGAGAATGCAAAGGCCGTCTTCCGCAAGGTGGATACCGGGATCACCGGCGCCACGGATATCGAGGTCACCAACGGCCTCAAAGACGGCGACCAGATCATCACCGGCACTTATCAGGTGATTCGCACCATCAAGAACCAGACCGAAGTAAAAGTAGATAACAAGGCACCGGTTCAGCAGAAGACGTAATCCGGCAGAACTACGCAGAAACGAGAATCAACCAAGATGGCAGCGGTGGCAGAAAAAGAACTGATTCAGCGCGGTGAGCAACTCCGGCGCGACGGGATCGTTATCCGCACCTACGATCTCTGGAAGACCTATGTGATGGGCGACCAGGAAATCCATGCCGTTTCAGGCGTGGATATCGAGATCAAGCGCGGCGAGTACGTGGCGATCATGGGCCCGTCGGGATCGGGCAAGTCGACGCTGATGAACCTGATCGGGTGCCTGGACACGCCGACGCGGGGCCAGTACTACATCAACGGGAACCTGGTCAGCGAAATGACCGACGATGAGCTGGCACGGATCCGAAACAAGGAAATCGGGTTCGTTTTTCAAACCTTCAACCTGCTGCCCAGGGCAACTTCGCTGCACAACGTAGAGCTGCCGCTGATCTACTCCGGGGTACCTTCCGACAAGCGCATCGAGATGTCCAAGGCGGCCATGCGGGCGGTCGATCTGGAGGCCCGCATGTACCATAAACCGAACGAGTTATCGGGCGGCCAACGGCAGCGCGTGGCAGTGGCCCGAGCGCTCGTGAACAATCCCTCGATCCTGCTGGCGGACGAGCCCACGGGGAACCTGGACACGGCCACCGGCAACGAAATCATGGGATTGTTCGAGCGCCTCTACCAGCAGGGAAACACCATCGTGCTGGTGACCCACGAGCACGATATCGCGTTGCACGCGCACCGGATCATCCACATCCGCGACGGCAAGGTGGAAAAGGACGAGCAGGTCAGGTAGCGGGCGGGCTAGTTCACGATCTTGCCGGTCAATATGAGGAAGAGCGCCTGATCGCGGCTGAGGCCGATGCGTCCGACCACCACCTTCTGGCCCTCTTTCATGTCGATATCCGTGTTGATGCCGAGATCCTTGAAACTGAAGCCGTTGCCACTGGCGAAAGGTACCCTGCTACCGGTCTTCAACCCATCGATGCGGATGGTGGAATTGTCCCCGCCGACACTCACCGAATTGATGTGAACGTCGGTTTGCACCGGTTCGTTAATCCCATTGGTCATCGACCCCGACGCGCCCACACTGCTGATGTTCACGTTCCGCCCGGTACGGGCGCGGGTACTCAGCACGTCCATGAGACGGTAGCTCTTGAACGGAAACGTGTTTTTGAGCTGCGTCACCACGCTGTCGAGGTCCTTGGGCAGGGCGGCCGCGGGGGCGGAGTCACCCTCGTTGCCAACGATGAAATAAAACGTGAGGTCGATGTTCTTCGGCGCGGCGACCGGAACATCGAGGCGCGAGATCGCCTCCTCGATGGCAGGCATGTTGGTGGGTGAAGCCGTGACCGCGATGGCGTGCAGTTCGGCGTTGGGCACGGCCTGACCGAATACACGGAGCAGGGGCTCCACGGCGCGCGGATCGACATACTTCAGAATGAACAGCTTCTGGACGGTCTTCGGGGCTTCCGCCGGAGGCTTCTCTTGCGCGGCGAGGGGCACGATGGCCAGGATTGCCAGAATCAGCAGTTGTTTCATCTTCATTCTCCTCTTGTTTCGGTAATCCAATAGATCACTACATTCGGGTCGTCGGTGACTAGTTTGACCACCAGGGGCCTGGCGGGCTCGGCCAACGGAACCGGCCGGCGGCGGCGCGGGACATGGGCACGCCGCACGCGGGGGGGCGCAGATTCCACGGAAGGCACAACGGGCCGCGGCACCGGCGGGCTCGCCATCTCCGCGCTCCTGGGCGGGGGCTGCGGCTGACGGTGCGCCGGCCACATCCACAGGGCCATCAGGACGACCAGGGCCGCCGTAGCCAATCCAAGCGCCCACCGCCCGAGATACCAGGGCCGCCTGGGACGGCCCAGTTCCGCCAGAACCCGTTCCCGGACTGCCGCACAGTGGGCCGGCGCCGGCCCGTCCCCGTGAGCCTCCCGGAGGAGCAGCAAGCTCTCCGTCAACCCGCTCAAGAAGAGCTGGCAGCCGGCGCAATCCTGAAGGTGGCGCTCCACTGCGGCTTTTTCGGGCGGAAGGAGGTCGCCTCCGGCGTACGATGCCAGCCGCTCTTCCCACTCTCTGCAATTCATGACCGCCTCCGGAAGTAGTGCTCGACGAACCCCTTCACCTTCACCCGGGCTTTGGAAACCTGGGACCGAACGGTAGCTTCGGTCGAGCCCAGGATACGCGCCACCTCGAGGGTGGAAAGCCCCTCCAGGTCGCGCAGCACCAGGGCCGTCCGTTCCTTCTCGGGCAGCATCCGCAGGCTGAGATCCAGGGCGCGGCGGCGCTCGCTCTCCGCCGACTTTTGTTGGGGGTCGGCATCTCCCGAGACCAGCTCGCCGGCCTCGTCCACCGGGATGGCGGGGGGACGGCGGCGGCGCAGATCGTGGCACGCGTTCACCGTCACCCGGTAGAGCCACGCCGAAGTGGCGGCGGTCTCGATCCTGCCGAGGTTCCGGTACAGCTTCAGGAAGACCTCCTGGGAGACGTCCTGGGCATCTTCCATCCGGCCCAGGAGGCGCAACGCGGTGACGAGCACCAGGCGCTCATGCTGCCGCATGAGCTGTTCGAAGGCCGCGAGGTCGTTGGACAGGTCCCGGACCCGCCCGGCTGGATTCGTATTCACCGCCGCCAGAACCGCCAGAGCACTCATTCCTTCCACTAGATAGAACTGCGGGTGGCAGGAAAACGTGTATGCCATTTTGCTACTCTGGGCGTTCCTTTTATGACCGACCGGCTCGATCTTTCGCCCGAGGAAGTGCTGGCGCTGGGCCGCCTGGCGCTGGAGCGTGTCGCCGCTTACTACGAGTCGCTACCCGGGAGGCCGGTGCTGGAGCCAACCAGCTCGGCGGCGCTGCGGACGCAGTTGGAAGAACCGCTACCCCAGGCCGGCGCCGGATTCGAGGAGCTGGTGCAGAAGCTCGAGGAGATCGTGGTCCGGTACAGCCGGCACAGCGCGCATCCGCGATTCTTCGGGTACGTGTCGTCACCCGGCACGGCGGTGACGGCGCTGGGCTCGCTGCTGGCCGGAGCCTGGAACGTGAACGTCACCTGCTGGCGTTCGGCGCCGCCGGCGACCGAGATGGAGCACGTGACCGTGAACTGGCTCAAGGAGATGCTGGGCTATCCGGCGGCGGCGGGCGGGCTGTTCACCAGCGGCGGATCGATGGCCAATTTCGCGGCGCTGGCGGCGGCGCGCTCGGCGAAGGCGCCGGGCGATGTGGTCCGCGACGGGATTGCCGGCCCCTCCATGTGCCTGTACGTGTCCGGTGAGGGCCATTTTTCGATCCGGAAAGCAGCCGGGATGCTGGGCATCGGAGAAGCGAATGTCCGCGAGGTCCGCACCGGCGCGGATCTGCGGATCGACCTGGCGGATCTCGAGCGGCTGGTGGACTTAGACGTGGCTCGCGGGAAGCTGCCCTTCTGCGTGGTGGCGAATGGCGGCACCACGGCCACAGGAGCCTTTGACCCGATCGGCGCGCTGGCGGATCTGGCCGCCCGGCGCAATCTGTGGCTCCACGTGGATGCGGCGTACGGCGGATTTGCGGCGCTGGCGCCCTCGGCGCGTCCCCTGTTCGAGGCGATCGGGCGGGCGGACTCGATTACGCTCGATCCGCACAAGTGGCTGTACCTGCCGATGGGCTGCGGGTGCGTGCTGTACCGGGATCCGGAGCGCGCGCGGGCGGCTTTCCGCCACGACTCCGAATACACGCGGCGGATTGGCCTCGCACGCGACGAAGCGTTTGCGTTCTGGGACTACGGGCCGGAGTTGTCGCGGCCGTTCCGCGCGCTGGATGTATGGCTGCTGCTGAAATTCGCGGGCGCACGGAGGCTGGGGGCGGCCATCGAACAGAATATCTCGTGCGCGCGGTATTTCGGCGGCCTCGTGGAGGCCAGCGACGATTTCGAAATGCTGGCGCCGGTGGGGCTTTCGATCTTCTGCTTCCGTGCGGTGCCGCGCGGTTACACCGGCGACCTGAACGAGCTCAACGAGCGGGTGCTGGTGGAACTGCAACGCGGCGGCGGAAGCTATCTGTCGAATGCGAAGATCGGCGGGAAGTTCGCGCTGCGCGGCTGCGTGCTGAACTACCGGACTACGCTTCGGGACATGGAAATTCTGCTGGAAGACTGCCGGCGGGCGGCAGCCCGGGCGCTGCGATAGGTCCGCCCGCGGCACGTTGTCAAGCCCCGGCTACACGTCGAGGTTCTTCACGTCCAGCGCATTCTCCTCGATGAATTTGCGGCGGCTCTCCACATCTTCGCCCATCAGCGTCGAGAAGATCTCTTCACTCTTCACCGCGTCTTCGAGGCGCACACTGAGCAAGGTGCGCTTCTCCGGATTCATGGTGGTCTCGGCCAACTGCTCGGCGTTCATCTCGCCGAGCCCTTTGTAGCGCTGCACGGAGGCATCGCGCTTGCCTTCGTTTTTGATGTAATTCAGCAGGTCCCTCCAGGTGGGCTGCGAATCGCGGCGTTCGTTTTTCACTACCACGAACGGCGGCTCGTTGAACCGGGCAATGGATCGCGCCAGCGCGCGGAAGCGCCGGTATTCGGGCTGCGCCGCCAGGCCCACGCCCACGGTGCGCTCGGCGTGCGTGGAATCGCGGAAGACCACGGCGTGGGTGGAGTGCTCCTCGTCGCGACGCATTTCCGGGTTCAATCCGAGGTTGGCCAGCGCATCGAATACGGGTTTGAGGTTCAGCTCCTCCTGAAAATCGGCTTTGTTGTCCAGCCGCAGGTCGGTGTTGGCCAGCACGTCCACTACGCGGGCGTCGCGCAAACGGCGCTCCACTTTGTGGAACATCTGCTCGTACTCATCGAGATTCAGCAGAAACGTGCGCAGCTCCTGCCCTTCCAGCACCGCCTTGGGACCGGACCCGTTCGTCGAGCCGACGATCTCGACGTTCACGTTTTCGGTGGCCCGGCGCATGATCTCCTTGGTGAATTCCTTCTCGTCCTTGATGTACTTTTCGCTCTTGCCCTTCTTGATGCGGTATAAGGGCGGCTGGGCAATGTAGATACGGGTCTTCTGGATGAGCTCGTTCATGTGGCGGAAGAAGAACGTGAGCAGGAGCGTGCGGATGTGGGACCCGTCCACATCGGCGTCGGTCATGATGATGATCTTGCCGTAGCGCAGCTTGGCGGCGTCGAAATCGTCCTTGCCGATTCCGGTACCGAGGGCCGTAATCATGGCGCGGATTTCCTCATGGCTGAGCATCTTGTCGTAGCGCGCCTTCTCGACGTTGAGGATCTTGCCCTTGAGCGGCAGGATGGCCTGGAAGCGGCGGTCGCGCCCCTGTTTGGCAGTGCCGCCGGCGGATTCGCCCTCCACCAGGAACAGTTCGCAGCGTTCGGGATCCCGCTCCTGGCAATCGGCCAGCTTGTGGGGCATGCCGCCCGATTCGAGCGCGCCTTTGCGGCGCGTCAGGTCGCGGGCCTTGCGGGCGGCCTCGCGCGCGCGGGAAGCTTCGATTGCCTTGCCCACGATTTTCCGGCCGACGGTCGAGTTTTTGTCGAAATACTCGCCCAGCTTCTCGTTGACGAACTGCGCCATCTGACCGGCGATATCGCTATTGAGCTTCCCCTTGGTCTGGCCTTCGAACTGGGGTTGGGGCACCTTGACACTGACCACGGCGGTGAGGCCTTCGCGCACATCGTCGCCGGTGAGGTTCTCTTTCACGTCTTTGAAGAGACCCTGTGCCTGGCCGAAAGCGTTGATGGTACGGGTGAGGGCGGTCTTGAAACCGGTGAGGTGCGTTCCGCCATCCACGGTGTTGATGTTATTGGCGAAGCTGAATACGTTTTCCGAGTAGCCGTCGTTGTACTGAAGCGCTACCTCCATTCCGAGCACGCCGCCGTTGGCAAGCTGCCGTTCCGCTTCGAAGTGGATCGGTTTATCGTGCAGCACCTGCTTGCCGCGGTTCAGGTGCCTGATGAACTCGGCGATACCGCCCATGAATTGGAACGTCTGTTCTTTCTCGGGATCGACACGCTCGTCCGTGAGGAGGATCTTCAGGCCCTTGTTCAGGAACGCCAGCTCGCGCAGGCGCTGCGCCAGGGTGTCGAAGTTGAACTTGGTGACTTCCATGATGGAAGAGTCGGGTTTGAAGGTCACCCGGGTGCCCGTTTTGCGGCCGGCGCGGCCGGCCTTTTGCAGCGGGCCTTTCGGAATCCCGCAGGCATACTCCTGCTGCCAGGTATAGCTGGGCCCACTGTCCCCCTCGGGACGCCAGATTTCGAGCTCGAGCCGCTCGGAAAGCGCGTTCACGCAGCTCACGCCGACGCCATGCAGGCCGCCCGACACTTTGTAGCTCTTGGAATCGAATTTGCCGCCGGCGTGCAGTTTGGTCATCACCACCTGCGCCGCCGAGACGCCCTCGTCTTCGTGCATGTCCACCGGAATACCGCGGCCGTTATCGATGACCGTGACCGAGTCGTCGTCATGGATGGTGACGGTGACTTCAGTGGCATAACCGGCCAGGGCCTCATCGACGGAATTGTCGACCACTTCGTACACCAGGTGGTGCAATCCCATTTCGCCTGTCGAGCCGATATACATGGCCGGGCGCAGGCGCACCGCTTCCAGCCCTTCCAGCACTTTGATACTGGTGGCATCGTAGACATTACCACCCGGGTTCACATCATTTCCCATTTGGTCCGTTCTCAATTCCAATACCGCAGGTCAGAGTGATCCACGGCAAATCAAATTCTCATCGGCATGACGACATACCGATAGCGGTCCGCGATGTTCTCCCCGGCGGGCCGCATCTCGCCGGCGCTCTTCTGGTCTTTCAATTCGAATGAGACCTGCTCTTGCGGGATGGCGCGAAGAAAATCGAGCAGATACTGGGCATTGAAGCCGATCTCGAGATCGGGCCCCTGGTACTCGCTGGGGACGCTCTCCTCGCTCTCGCCCATCTCGACCGAAGACGAAAAGACGCGCACCTCTCCGGTTACGAACTGCACGCGGATCGCACGCGAACGCTCGTCCGCAAATTGCGCCACGCGCTCAATCGCGCTGCGAATTTCGTCCTTTTGCAGCTTCGCCGTGAGTGAGTGGTCTTTCGGCAGAACGCGTTCGTAATCGGGGAAGTTGCCGGTCAGCTTGCGGGTCAGCAACAGCCGGTGGCCGACCTGAAAGAACAGGTGGTTATCGTCGGTGGCGATCGACGCCCGCCCGGCCCCGCCATCGTCGGACAGCTTCAGCAACTCGGCCATCGCCTTCTTCGGCACCAGCGCGCGGAAGTTCTGGTTGACGCTGCCGCTCTCCTCCGGCGTGGATTGCACAAACGCCAGCCGGTGCCCGTCGGTAGCCACCATGGTGAGCCCTTCGGGCTGCATCAAAAGCAACGCGCCGTTCAACGTGAATCGCGACTCCTCCATGGAGATCGCAAAAGCGGTGCGCGAGATCATGGAAGCTACCGTCTTCATGGGAATCTCGGCGATGGGCTCCGGCATCTCCGGCAGCTCGGGATAGCTCTCCCGCGACATTCCCGCGATGCGGGTCCTCGATCGGCCGCAGGTCAGATTGGCCCAGTGATTCTCGAGGAATTTAATGGTGAGATCGGCGTCCGGCAAGAGCCGCACGAAATCGAGCAACTTCCGCGCCGGCACCGTTCCCGCGCCTTCCTTTTTCACTTGCGCCGGGCAGGAGCAGCGGATACCGAGCTCCAGGTCGGTGGCCGTCAGCGTGACGCGATCTCCGGCAGCCTCCAGCAACACATTCGACAGGATGGGAATCGTGGTCTTCCGCTCCACCACGCCTTGCGACAAGCTCAGTTCTCGTACCAGATCCACTTTACTGACCGTGAATTCCATCGCGACTCCTACTCTTTGCAGGCTGTATCAATGTGCACTATCAGAACCGTATTCATCGGGCCTGTGCAAACTGTTGAAGGCTTCCTAAATTATACTAAATTCAACTACTTTTCGCCAACGAAAGGTTGAGGAAAAGGGCGCGGGAGATCTGCAAAACCCGCTTCGCCACCGGATTTGCACAGATTTCCTGAGGCGCTATTCGGGGCGCTTGTGCAAAACATTTGTAAGCTCATTGCAATGAGTCCATTAGGTTGTGTAGGAGCCTGTTCAAATCCGCGTCGACAGTACGCAATTGGTCGATCTTGTTCAGAGAGTGGATTACGGTGGTGTGGTGCTTGCCTCCGAATGCCCGCCCGATCTCCGGCAGGGAAGCGTCGGTCAGTTCTTTGACCAGGTACATGGCAATCTGGCGGGGGTAGACGACCTTTTTGGTGTTGCTTTTTTCCTTCAGCGCGGCCTGCTTCATCTGGAAGTGCTCCGACACGGCTTTCTGGATGGCGTCGATGGTCACCCGCCGGTCCTGCACGTGGACCAGATGTTTGAGCACCTGCTGCGCCATCTGGAGATTAATCGGGGTTCCGGTGAGTGAGGAGTAGGCGATCAATTTGATGAGCGCGCCTTCAAGTTCGCGCACGTTGGACTTGGTCTTGGAGGCCATGAAGGCACGGACGTCGTCGGGCAATTGGACGCCTTCGGCTGCCGCCTTCTTATCGAGAATGGCCATCTTGGTTTCGAGATCGGGGGCCTGCAAGTCGGCCAGGAGACCCCACTCGAAGCGGGAGCGCAGCCGCTCCACCAGGCCGGGTATGTCTTTGGGCGGCGAATCACTGGAAATTACGATCTGTTTCTGGTGGTCATGCAACTCATTGAAAGTATGGAAGAACTCCTCCTGAGTGCGCTCCTTGTTGCCGAGGATCTGGATGTCGTCCACGAGCAGCACATCGGCCGCACGATAGCGCTGATGAAACTGCTGCATCCGTTCCGTACGGATGCAGGCGATCATTTCGTTCATAAAACGCTCGCTGGAGGTGTAGACGACGCGCATGCCCCCGAAGCCCTCGATGAGCTCCCTGCCAATGGCGTGCATGAGGTGGGTCTTGCCCATGCCCACGCCACCGTACAGGAACAGCGGGTTATAGCTTCGCGAGGGATGCGTGGCGACGGAGCGAGCGGCGGCGTGGGCGAACTGGTTGCAGGCGCCCACCACGAACGTCTCGAAGGTAAACTTGGGGTTCAGGGCGCCGGTGCCGGAGTCCATCTCTCCATCCACAGCAGCGATGGCCTGATTCATCTCTCCGCGTGGGCGTTCCCGGTAGACCACCTCGCGCACCGGCAGGCGCAGCTCTTTGATGGCCTCGCGGACGGTCGCGGAGAACTCGGTTTCCAGGAATTGGCGGGTTTCTTTATCGGGGACGGTGACGAACAAGGTCTCGCCGGTCATACCGGCGGACGAAGTGCTGCCGATCCAATTGTCGAAATTTTGCCGACTGACCTTAAGCTCAAGATAACCACGGATTTGATCCCAGAGATTCATTGTATTTACACACCACGAGCACATCCTTTCCACAGGGATTTCCACAGCAGCGTGGGCCAGGCGGCGCTCTTGTTTGAAGTACGTCTCGGCGAGGCGTCGCGAACCCGGAAGCCCGTTGCCTCAACGCTTCATCGGTCGAAACCGAAATGTAGTCTAGCACACCGAAATCGATTTCCTGCAAATTTATAAACCATTTGGAATCAGAAAGTTGTCCGGAACGTTTGACAGTCGGATTGTTTCTGAAGGAAAATGAGATTTCCTGTCGGGCGGGAGTAACTCAGCTGGTAGAGTGCGACCTTGCCAAGGTCGATGTCGCGGGTTCGAATCCCGTCTCCCGCTCCAAATTTCCATGACCAGGCATCTGCTCGTATTTGCCTTCGCCACGCTGGCTTTTGCCCAGCAATATAAACTCGAACCCATTTCGACCGCCCCGCCGAACCTTCCCGCTGCGTATGCCAAGCTGATCGACAGCAAGGGTTACCGCGTAGTGGGCCCCTCCGGCCCCTGGTGCGAGATCTGGTTCCAGAAGTCGCTACCCACCACCGGTAAACCCCCGGAGCCGAATATTGCATTCGCCATTCCGCAAGGCGCCCTGCTGGGCATCCTCCGGTTCCCGGGGCAGGGCTCGGACCGCCGGGGCCAGACCATCAAGCCGGGTGTTTACACCATGCGATATAGCGATTTCCCGGTGGATGGCGCGCATCAGGGGGTAGCCCCGCAGCGGGACTTCGCACTGCTCACACCGATCGCCAACGATCCCGACCCGAACGCCAACCCATCCTTCGATAAACTCGTTGCCCAAAGCAAGACCACCGGGACGACCCATCCCGCGGTGTTCGGTCTGGAGCCTCCCGGAGGCACCAGCTTCCCTGCCCTGACCAAAGAGGGCGAAAACGACTGGGCCTTGTCGGTGAAAGTCGGCGATACGCCGATCGCCATCATCGTGGCAGGCAAAGTCGAGGCCTGAGGCCGATCCTCGGGCACCAGAGTGTTCATTCGTAGCGCAGGGCCACTATGGGGTCGATGCGGCTGGCGCGCCGCGCCGGAATCCAGCAGGCCAGCAGGGTGACTCCCGCCATGACTCCGGCCATTACCAGGAACGTGCCGGCATCCATCGAACTGACGCCGAACAGCAGCCCGGTGAGCGTTCGGGTGAGGGCAAACGCGCCGAGGCCGCCGATCGCCACACCGGCCACGGCGAGGCGCAGACCGGAGGACCCGACCAACCGGACCACGTCTCCGCCCCGCGCGCCCAACGCCATGCGAATACCGATTTCGGCAGTCCGCTGGGCGACCGAATAGCTGATCACGCCGTAGATTCCCAACGCCGCCAGCAGCAGCGCCACCGACGAGAACAGAGCCAGCAGGAGGGTCAGGAATCGCGGCCGTGCGCGGGAGGAGGAGAGGACATCGTCCATGGTGCGGACACTCGAAATGGGCAGCGCGCGATCGATCGTATGGATCTCGTTCCGTATCGCGCCCAGCAACGCGGTGGGATCGCCCTTGGTGCGGACGACTAGGTAGGCACTGTTGCGGGGCTGCTGGGGGAACGGGAAATAGAGTTCGCTGCCGGTGGCACGGTCCAGGCCGGCATTCTTGATATCGCCGACTACCCCCACCACCGTATACCACGGCGCATCCCGCCCGTCGGGCGGGCGTACCCGATGGCCGACGGCGCTCTCATTGGGCCAGAAGGTCCGGGCCATGGTGAGGTTCACGGCGACTACCCGATTGGCCGAGGCGCCATCCCCATCATTCAGAAACCGTCCTTCGATGAGGCGGGCGCCCATGGTTTCGAAATAATGCCCGCTGACGATGTTCCAGTAGTCGACATTCTGGATGGGTCCATCCGGCCGCGGCACAAAACCCTCGATATCGGTATCGTTGGCATTGATCGGGCGGTCGGGCGGCAGTCCGCTGACGGCGGCTGCGGACACGACACCGGGCAGCACCGAGACGCGGCCGATTAGCCTCTCGTAAAACCCGGCGGCAGCGGCGCCATCGCGGTAGGCAGTGGCCGGCAGCGACAGCCGCAGGGTGAGGACGCGGTCGGGGTCAAGCCCTGCGTTCACCTGCTGGAGCTTCCAGAACGCCTTCACCATCAGCCCCGATCCGATCAGCAGGACCAAGGCCAAGGCCAGCTCGGAGGTAACCAGGACGGCCCGAAATCGCCTCGCCGACAGGGCGCCGGTGGTGCGGCCGGCAGCGGCTTTCAGGATTTCGTGCAGTTTGGAAGCCCGCATATGGAGCAGCGGCGCCAGGCCAAACGAAACTCCGGTGAGAACCGAGATCGCCAGGGTGAAGAGGAGGACTTGCCAATCGATGCCGATCTCACCGGCGCGCGGAATGCTGCCCGCATTGGTGGCGGCCAGGAGGCGCAGGCCGCCGGCGGCGAACAGCATCCCGAAGGCCGCGCCGGCAAGCGAAAGCAGGACGCCTTCGATCACGAACTGTTGGAGAAGGTTCCAGAAGCCGGCCCCGATGGCGGCACGCACGGCGATTTCGCGCCGGCGGGCTTCGGACCGTGCCAGCAGCAGGTTGGCCACATTGACGCAGGCGATGAGCAGCACGAATCCCACCGCGCCCAGTAGAACCAGCATGGCCCGCCGAACGTTCTTGACGACTTCATCGCGGAATCCGGCCATCACGAGGGGGTGGAACTTCGGATCGAAATGATGGGAGCCGCGGCCCATGGTGTCGCCGATCTGCTTGACGTAACGCTCCATTTCCCCCAGGGCCTGGCCGGCCGATACGCCCGTTTTAAGGCGGCCGAGCAGGGAGAGGAAATGGCTGCCGCGGCCGCCGGGATGCGCCGGGTCGAGTTGCAGCGGTATCCAGAGCTCGGTGGCGTCGATTTCGCCGGGCGGAAATGCGAAGGACGGCGGCATTACGCCGACGACCGTACACGGGGTGCCGTTCAGTCGCACGTCGCGCCCCAGCACTCCGCGGTCGCCACCGAAGGCCCTCTGCCAGAGAGCGTAAGAGAGTACGGCGGTGCGCGGGATATTCGGCCGATCGTCCTCGGGGGAGAGCAGGCGGCCCAGGAGCGGGTTGACGCCGAGCGTAGGCAGCATGCCCCCCGTGACATAGGAGGCCTGGGCGCGTACCGGTTCGCCGGCGCCGGCGAGGTTCACGCCGGTGTTGGCCCAGGCTTCCAGCGCTTCCCAGGAAGAGAGGTCGCGCTTGAGGTCGAGGTATTCCGGCGGCGAGACCCAGAAATGCCGCAGGCCGCCATTGGGAAAAGTGGGAAATTCGGTGAAGACGCGCTGGAGGCGGCCGGAATCGGCGTACGCGAGCGGCCGCAAGAGCACCGCGTTCACCACGCTGAAAATCGCCGTGGTGGCGCCGATCCCCAGTGCCAGGCAGCTCACCGCGGCTGCCGTAAATCCTGGGTTCTTAGCCAGCAGCCGGGCCGCATACCGCACATTCTGAACCATATCGGTTAGACGCGGTTCCGACCCGGTGGTCTTGCTATGCTGAGCGCAGATGCGAATCCTGATCATCGGCAGCGGCGGCCGCGAACACGCCCTGGCATGGAAGCTGGCCCAGTCGCCCGGCGTGGAACTGCTGGCCTCGCCGGGGAACCCGGGGATGGCGAGAGTGGCGGCGTGCCTCCCGCTGGAGCAAGCGACCGCGCGCCGGCCGGACCTGACCGTGGTGGGGCCGGAGGTCCCCCTGGTGGATGGGATCGTGGACAGGTTTCGCGCGGCCGGCCTGCCAATCGTTGGGCCGGCGCGCGATGCCGCTCAGCTCGAGGGAAGTAAAGTCTTTGCCAAGAATTTCTTTGTGGAGCACGGCATCCCCACGGCGGACTTCGTGGCGGTGGACAGCCCGGCCGGGGCGCGACGCGCCCTCGACCGGTTCGGCTTTCCCGTGGTCCTGAAAACCGATGGGCTCGCGGCTGGAAAAGGGGTGGTGGTGGCGCACGATCGCGTGGAGGCCGAGACGGCGCTGGCGAGCCTGCGCGGCCGTCTGGTGGTGGAGCAGTTTCTGGAGGGAGAAGAGGTCAGCTTCATCGCTCTCTGCGATGGGCGCGACGCCGTACCGCTGGCGCCCACCCAGGACCACAAAGCCGTGTTCGATGGCGACCTGGGGCCGAACACCGGCGGCATGGGCGCGTATTGCGATGGGTCCATCCTGACGGCGCGGCAGACGGCCGAGATTCTGGATCGGGTCATTCGCCCCACTGTGGAAGCGACGCGGTTCTCCGGATTCCTGTACGCCGGTCTGATGATGACCGCCGACGGGGTGAAGGTGCTGGAGTTCAATGTGCGGCTGGGCGACCCCGAAACCCAGCCGCTGATGCACCGCATGCAGTCGGATTTCGTGCCGGCGCTAGTGGCCGCGGCGGAAGGGCGGCTGGCCGGCGTCACGCTGGACTGGCGCGCCGAGCCGAGCGTTTGCGTGGTGCTGACCTCTTCGGGTTACCCGGGGGCGTATGAAATCGGCCGGCGGATCGAGGGCATCGAAGCCGCGGAGCGAGCGGGCGCCACGGTGTTTCAGGCGGGCACGCGGGCATCGCACGGCGGGTTGGAGACGGCCGGCGGGCGCGTTCTGGGCGTAACCGCGCGGGGGCGCGACCTGGCTGCGGCGATCGCCAACGCCTATGAGGCCGTGGGGCACATTCAGTTCGAAGGCATGCATTACCGCCGCGATATCGGGCGGAAAGGGCTGCGGCGCTCCGGGGAAGCGGGAGCAGGACCGTAACGCATCCGCTTCAACCGAACATCGGTTCCGGAAGTCGGATGACCTTCTTTTGGATCGCGTACTGCACGAGCTGTGCTTTGTTGTGGATGTCGAGTTTGCGCATCAGGTTGAATTTGTGCGCCTCGACGGTTTTCACGCTGAGCTCGAAGGCCGACGCAATTTCCTTCACGGACTTGCCTTCCGCCAGCATTTTGAGGATTTCGCGTTCGCGCTTGGTCAGTGTGCCGAAGCGCGGCTGGCGCGCCGGAGTCCGCCCCTGGCTGCGGAAGTCATCCACCAGGCGGGTGAGGAGCCGCGGGCTCAGAAAGCTCCCGCCACGATGGACCTCCCGGATGGCGGTCACCAGTTGATCGGCGGGGCTCTCCTTGAGGATGTAACCACTGGCGCCCATATCCACACATTCGGCCAGATAGTCTTCGTCATCGTACATCGAAAGGAAAACCACCCGGGTCTCGGGGCGTTCCTTGCGGATTTGGCGCGTGGCCTCGAAGCTGCTCATTCCCGCCATACCGATGTCCATGAGAACCACATCGGGGCGAGTCTGGCGGGCGAGGGTCACGGCATCGGAAGCGTTACCCGCTTCACCGGCAACTTCCATGTCCGGTTCGGTCGAAAGCAGGGTTCGGATCCCCTGGCGGAAAAGCGTGTGATCGTCAGTCAACAGTATGCGAATCTTTGCCATTAGGTGCCACCTGTGCGGCCGTTCGTGGTAACTCGAGAATCACCCCCGTGCCCTTTCCGGGCGCGGTGCGAATCACCAGGGTTCCACCCAGGAGCGCTGCCCGCTCCCGCATTCCGGCCAGCCCAAACGACGTCGGCCTGGCGCGTGCCGTCTCCGCGTGAAAGCCGGCGCCATTATCCAAGACGCTCAGCCTGATACTCTTATCGGCCACATGCAACGAAAGGTTTACACTGCTGGCCTGAGAATGCTTGGCCACGTTCTGCAAGCATTCCTGCGCAACCCGGTAGACTACCTCCTGGCTTTCCCTGGGGAGCGGCTCGGAAGCGCCTGAGATGCGCAGCCGCACGCGCCCGGGATAGCTTTTGCGGAATCGCGCCACCAGCTGCCGCAGGGCGGAAGCAAGGCCCAGGCGTTCGAGGACGGCAGGGCTCAGGGCCGCCACGATCCGGCGCAGTTCCACCACGGTTCGCTCCACGCCGGCGCGCGCCTCCTCCAACCCGGCGCGCAGGTTTTCGGGGGCCTGGCGCTCGATCATCTCCAATTGCAGGCGTAAGAGCAGCAGCGACTGCCCGGCCTCGTCGTGGAGCTCCCGGCCGATCCGCCGGCGTTCCTCTTCTTCGGCGTGCCGGGCCTGCGCCTCCAGCCGCCGGACTTCGCGTTGGAGCCGCGCCCGTTCGATCGCTTCCAGGCACCGCTCGCCCACCGCTTCCAGCAGGGCGACCTCGCGCGGAAGCCACGGGTAGCGGGTGCGAAATCCGAACTGCATGACCCCCCGCGCGCGTAGCGGGTACGACCAGTAGGAGGCATAGTGCCGGCCGATCTGGTGGTCGATCAGTTTTTCGGCGGCCTGGCCCTTCTCGATATAGAGCGGCCGGGAGAGCTCGGTGGGGAGCGCGGATTCGGGCAGCAGCAGGCACCCCGCGCTTGCGTTAAACGCCTGCGTCAACACGCACACGAAACGTTCAAGGAGATCATCCAGCTCGACCGCTTCCAGCTCCGCGCGGTAGAGCGCAAAGAAGGCGCGCGCCTCTTCGCCGCGCACGGCGTGGAAGGCGCTTTCGAGGACGAGCATGGTCGCCAGGTGGAGTTGTTCGCGGGCCGGCTGGAACTGGCCCCCAAGGGCCTCATCCACGAGTGCCGAAAACTCCTGGAGAGCCTCGACGATCTCGACCCGGGGAACGTTCAGCTTGGCAAGCCGGCGGCCGTTGTATTCGACCTGCTCCAGAAACTGGCGAAGCGAGCGCAGGCGGGCGGCGGCCACCGGACTGATGGCCAGCAGGGCCCGCGCCTGCGCCAGGTTGTAACGACGCCGGCTCAGAGAGGTCCGAAACCTACGTTCCAGCCTGGCGGACAGCGGCGCCAGCGCTTTGGCCATCCGCCGGGTGTGGCGTCGAGCCTCGGGAGTCAACAAGGTGTTCGTCATGGTGGGGCTGCAATTCCGCCGCGGCGTTAGCGGGCGCCGTGGTCTTTCAGGATCCGGGCGATGTCGGGAAAGCCGTTGGTCGTGGCAGCCGCCAGGGGCGTACTGCCGGAATTGTTTTTGGCATTGACATCCGCACCTCGGGCGATCAGCAGTTCAACCACCGCGGTCCGTCCCCAGGCCGCCGCCTGGTAGAGCGGAGTGTTTCCCGTTTCGCGTTCGCGGGCCTCGCGATCGGCGCCGTGGTCAAGCAGGAGGAGCGCCACTTCGCGCTGGCCACTGACAGCCGCCACCAGCAGCGGGGTGGCGCCATCGCCATCGCGGGCATCCACGGCGGCCCCATGCTCCAGCAACAGCCTGGCCACCGCCAGACTGCCTTTCAAGGCAGCCTGGTGAAGCGGAGTAGCGCCGGAGGCATCCCGGGCATCTACCTTCGCCCCCTTCGCAATCAACAGATCGGCAATATCGGCCTGTCCCTTTAGGGCGGCTTCGCGCAACAGGGCGCCGGCCGATCCGGAGGCGTCATTCCCCAGCAGCAGCTCGACCACATCGGCGTGGCGTCCGCGCGCCGCATTTTCGAGCGGGGTAGCGCCGTTACGGTCGCGCCGGTTCCGGTCGGCGCCCTTGTCCAACAGCAGTTGAACCGTCTCCCGGTGGCCCTTGGCGGCGGCTTCGTTCAAGGGGGTGGCCCCCGTCTCGGGGTTCTCCTCGTCGGCCCGCGCTCCGTGCGCGATCAGCATTTCGGCGATGGCGCGGTACCCGCGCTCCGCCGCTTCGTCGAGTGCGGAAGAGCCGGCCTTGTCGCGCGCGTTCACATCCGCGCCCTTGGCGACCAGCAATTCGGCCGCGCGGGCATATCCGCGGGCCACGGCAAGCTGTAACGGGGTGCCCCCCGACCGGTCGGCCGCTTTCACGTCCGCACCATGGGCCAGGAGCAGTTCGATCACCGGCAGCTCGTTCTTGATGACGGCATACGCCAGGGGCGTGGAGCCGCCTTCGGAATGGGGCGCGTTGACATTGGCGCCGTGTTCGATGAGGAAGGCCGCGATCGCCACATTGCCGCTCCAGGCGGCATCGTGCAGGGGCGTGGCTCCCAGGCTGTCCCGCTGGTTGACGTCCGCGCCGGCCGCGACCTGCTGAGCGACCTGATCGAGGTTGCCGGATTGAACGGCCTGGTGCAGGTCGGCGGCACACAAGCATAGGGCGAGGGGGAGTGCGGCGCAGAGGCGTCTAACCCACGTACTGCACCTCTTCTTCCAATTCGATGCCGAATCGCGCGCGAACGCGGGCCTTCAGCTCCTGGATCAGGGCGCAGAGGTCGGCCGCGGTCCCGGCGCCGGCATTGTAAATCAGGTTGGCGTGATAGGTGGCCACGTGGATGTCTCCGCGCTCGCTTCCCTTGGCGCCCACTTGCTCGAGAAACCAGGCGGCGGGCACCTTACCCTCGCGCACCGCCGAAGCGGGAACCTGGGCCGTCACGGCGGCCGGCAGATCGCGCACCAGCAGGTTCTTGAAAATGCTGCCGGCGCACTTCATGGTCACCGGGAACTTCTCATTGCGGACCGCCAGAATCTCGTCGGCGGCACGACGCAGCACCGCGGCGTCGGCCGGTTCGAGCAGCAGTTCGGTAGAAAAGATGATCCACTCTTTGTGGCGCTTGAAGATGCTTTCGCGATATTGGAACGCGCACTGCTCCGGGTCGAACGCCCGGCAGGTTTCCCCGTCGAAGAAGCGGACTTTGATTACGCGCTCCGCAATGGAGTGCCCGTAAGCGCCGGCGTTGCCGTAGATCGCGGCGCCCACCGAACCGGGAATGCCAGACAGGGTTTCGAGCCCCTGGAGGCCGCGCGCGATGGTGAAATCGACCAGATCTTGCAACACCGCGCCGGCATCGGCGATCACGCGGTTGTTGGCGGCCCAAAGGCGGTCGGCGCGAAAGCGCAGGATGATGCCGCGATAGCCCCGGTCGGAAACGATGAGGTTGGTGCCGTTGCCGATCACCGTCGTTTCGATGCCGGTGCCGCGCGCCGCCGCCACCGCGGCAATGAACGCCTCCACGCTGCCGGTTTCGGCATACAGGTCGGCGGGCCCGCCGATACCGAAGCGAGTGTAAAGCGAAAGCGGCGTGCCGGTGGAAACCGTGAGGTTGGGGATCCCGGCGAGGCGGGCGCGCGCCTCTTCCGTGTTCAGCATCACCTCAATTATAGAAGAGGGGGCCGGAATCACCCCAACCACGGGGAAGCGCCGCGCTACGATCGAAGTAATATGGCGAAGTTCTTCATTGGCCTGGTCACCGGTGTGGTGGTCGTGGTGCTCTCGATCGTGCTGGTGTTTTTTGCGCTGCTGCGTTTCCGCGAGAAGCCGCCGGAGATCGCCGACAATTCGGTGCTGGTGATGCGCCTCTCGGGCGATATTCCCGAGAAGCCGCCGGTCGAGCTCCCCGCTTTTCTGGGCGGAGGCGGCCCGGCGGTCACCGTGACTAACGTGTGGCTCAACCTGAAAAAGGCCGCCGCCGACAGTCACATCAAGGCCATTGTCCTGGAACCGGAGGGGCTGTCCTCGGGCTGGGCCAAGATGGAGGAGTTTCGCGCCGACGTGGAGCAGTTCCGCAAGTCCGGCAAGCCGGTCTACGCTTACCTGCGCAATCCCAGCGGCCGCGACTACTACGTGGCCACCGCCGCCGACCGCATCTATCTCGGGCCTTCCGATCCCCTGATGCTCAAAGGGTTGCGGGCCGAGCTCCTGTTCTTCAAAAAGTCGCTCGACAAGCTGGGTGTCACCGTGGAAGTGGAGCACGTGGGGAAGTACAAAGACTTCGGCGACATGTTCACGCGCACCGATATGAGTCCGGAGACGCGGGAGGTGATGAACAGCCTGGTGGACAACCTCTACGGCAACCTGGTGGACCGGATCGCTGCGGCACGGAAGAAATCGCCGGAGGAAGTGCGCTCGATCATCGACCAGGGGCCGTTCACGGCCACCGGGGCGCGGCAGGCCGGGCTGGTGGACGCCCTGCGGTTCGAAGACCAGGTGTACGGCGAATTGAAGAGCGCGCTGCATCTCCAGAGTGAGCCGGTGAAGGTGTCGCTCGGGAAGTACCTGCGGGTCCCGTCGGCGGCCGCCGGCATCCAGGGCAAGAGCCGTGTAGCGATGATCGTGGGCGAGGGCGACATCATTCGCGGCAGCCCCGACGACAATGGGGCGGACGAATCCAGCCTCACCTCCTACGGGTTCAACAAGCTGTTGAAAGAAGTGGAAGGCGATTCCTCGATCAAGGGTGTGGTGGTGCGCATCGATTCGCCGGGCGGCGAGGTGACGGCGTCGGACGAGATCTGGCGCCAGATGAACCTGCTCGCCAAGAAAAAACCGCTGGTGATTTCGATGTCCGACGTCGCCGCCTCGGGTGGATACTACATGGCCATGACCGGCAACCCGATCGTCGCCTATCCGGGCACGCTCACCGGCTCGATCGGCGTGGTGTTCGGCAAGCCCGTGCTGCGCGGCCTGTTCGAGAAGCTGGGAATCAGCGAGGACTCCATTCAACGTGGAAAGCGCGCCGATATCGACTCGCTGTACACGCCGCTCACTGCCGAGGAACGGGATAAATTGCGCGCGGGCATCGAAGAGAGTTATGAGGATTTCGTGCAGAAAGTGGCCGACGCGCGCCACAAGACTCCGGCCCAGATTCTGCCGGTGGCGCAAGGACGTGTGTGGCTCGGGTCGCAAGCCACCGGCAATGGCCTGGTGGACGAATTGGGCGGCATCGATAAGGCGCTCGAGCTCCTGAAGCAGAAAGCCAATATTCCCGCCCAGGAACAAGTGACCGTGATGGTGTACCCGCCGCGGCGCAGCATTCTGGACGTGCTCTTCAAACGCTCCTCGAGCGAGGATGTGCTGGAAACGAAGCTCGCCCAGGTGTTCGGGCACGTGCCGTTTCACGCGTGGATGAAAGGCGGGCTGCTGCGGATCATGCCGCAATGGATTACGGTGCAGTAAGGGTGTAGTGGAAGGGCCTACCCGGCGAGTCTTTGAAATGCAGTGAGACCCACAGCCATCGTGCCGCTGGCATACCTCGCTTGGGCGGCGGCCGGACTGGCGCAGACCGGTTATTCCTATTACGAGCTGATTCCTTGGACGTATCGGCTCGGCCCTACCTTCGACTATCCGCTGTTCGAACCCGCATTCACCTCGGGCAGCTATTTCAGCGGAGTAGCGGTCGGCCGCACCGGAACTCTCTACGTAAACGCCGATTACGGAGTGCAGAGAATTACGCCGCAAGGCGACATGATCCCCGTGACGGGCTACGGCAGCGCGACCGTGCAGTCAGGCGAGCGCACCTGGGCCTTGTTGACCGCACCCGCAGTGAGCGACATGGCGGAGGATTCGCATGGCAATCTCTTCATCGGCGGCTATTACGGCCTTTACCGCATCACGCCGGACAGGCTCATCGAGCTGTACGCTTCGCTATCGGTCACCAGCCTCGCTATCGATCCCGCGGACCATCTGTACGCGCTGGTAAAAGGAACCCAGGTGGTGCGGGTCGCGCCGGACGGAACGATCACCCCGATCGCCGGAACCGGAGAGGCTGGATTCAGCGGCGATGGCGGTGCGGCCACGGCCGCGCGGCTCAACGTCGCGTATGGAATCGCTCTGGATCCCGAGGGCGATCTCTGGATCGCCGACACCAATAACAATCGCATCCGCAAGGTGGATCGGAACGGCACCATTACGACGGCGGCGGAGGTGCCGAGCCCCTACCGTCTGGCGGCCGACTCCCGCGGAAACGTATATTTCGTGCAGTGGAGTTCCAGCATCGTGAAGCGCCTGTCGCCCGACGGCGCCATCGATACCGTTGCCCAGGCGGCGGGCTTTGCCGGAGGGCTGGCCGTGGATGCTGCCGGAAACCTGTACCTTGCCGGATCGACGGGGCTGCGGATGTTGGACGCCGCCGGCGTTCTGCACACGGTGGCAGGCTGCGTCTGCGGAGGCGATGGAGGATCGGCGGTGTGGGGGCGGGTCGCATCGACGGCGGGCCTGGCGCGCGACGCGGCGGGCAATACCTACTTCTCCGACCCGGCGTCGAGCATGGTGCGCCGCGTTGCGCCGGATGGCACGCTGGCGACCGTGGCCGGCAACGGCGACCCCGGATTCGGCGGCGATGGCGGCCCCGCCCGAGAGGCGCGTCTCTCGTATCCAACCGGTCTGGCCATGGATTCGGCCGGCAACCTCTACATCGCCGACGAGCAGAACAACCGCATTCGCAAAGTCAGTCCCGATGGAATGATCCAAACCGTCGCCGGGAACGGCGAAGGAAAGTTTGCAGGCGATGGGGGGCCGGCTCCAGCGGCTTCGCTGGGCCTGCCCGACGGCGTGGCGGTGGACGCGGCGGGCAACCTGTACATCGCCGACACGGCCAGCCATCGCATCCGCAAAGTGACGCCCGACGGGATCATGCACACGATTGCGGGGTCGGATCCGATCGGCGCGGACGGAGACGGCGGACCTGCGGCGCTGGCGCATTTCATCAACCCGCGCGCGCTGGCGATCGATCCGGCGGGCAACCTGCTGATTACCGACTCGTCGGCTCGCGTGGTGCGCCGCATCACACCAGCGGGGATCATCGAGCGCGTCGCCGGCACCGGACAGCAGGGCCAGGGCGGGGATGGCGGCCCGGCAGTCGATGCCCAGATGGACCTTCCCTGGGGAATCGCCGTGGACAGCGCCGGCAACATCTATATCGGGGACGGGTATTCGATCCGAGAAGTCGATCGGAGCGGGACCATTCTGACGATCGGTTATGGCACGGCGAAAGGGCTGGCGGTGGAGAGCAATGGCAACCTGTGGCTCGCCACCGGCAACACTGTTGCGTTGGCGACCCGCGGTGCGCCGCCCTTTCCGCTGCCGCCGGTCATCCGGCCGCAGCGCATCGCCAATGCCGCTATAAGCGACCTCTATCCGCTGTCGAACTACCCCTCGGCAGCTGTCGCGCCCGGTGAGATCGTCACCATTCCGGGCAGCCGCCTCGGGTCGGACCCCGCGGGAACACGTGTGCTGTTCGACGGTGTGGCGGCGCCGGTGCTCGCGGTGCGTCCGGACCAGGTGACCGCTATCGCGCCGTTCTCCATTGCCGGCAGGGCTACCCTGGGAGTGACGGTGGAGGTGAACGGCGTCCGCTCGAATCGAGAGATTGTGGCAGTGCTGCCCTCCGTGCCCGAATTGTTCCGGTCCTATGCCAACGTCGCAGCGGCCATCAATCAGGACGGGACGCGGAACGGGCCGGGCAACCCGGCGCGGTCGGGATCGGTCGTCGCGCTTTTCGGGACGGGAGGCGGCGAGGTGGTCGCATTGCCCGTTGCCGTCACCATGGGCGGCCAGCCCGCGGAAATCACTTACGCCGGCCCTGCGCCCGGATTCGAAGGCGGGTTTCAGGTGAACGTGCGCGTGCCGGCCGGCGTCGATCCCAACGGCTCGACCGTGCTGTGGGTGGGCGACGCCAAAGCATCGGCCATCTACGTGTGGGTGGCGCCGTGAACGGAATGTATATCCCCAGGCTGGCGGCCGCGGTGCTCTGCGCGGCTGCCGTTTGGGGTCAGACCGGCTATTCGCGGTTCGTCGTCACTGGCGGACCCTCGGCGGCGTCACCCTACGGCCCGGCTTTCACTGCGGGGAGCTCTTTCTATTCGGTGGCCGCCGACGCCGCTGGCAACATCTACGCCACGGATTCTCAGGTGATTCAGAAGTTCACTCCGGAGGGCGAAGCTCTGCCGGTGATGGGGTACGGCGCCGCGATCGTCGCGCCCGGCGACCGCATTCCGGCGATCCTGGCAGCCACCGGTTATGCGAACGCGCTGGCCACCGATTCGGCGGGAAACCTGTTCGTCGCCTCCGCCGGCGTCCCTATCGGCACGAGCACCGGCGGAATCTACCGCGTATCCGCGGACGGGTTGGTGGAGCTCTACGCGGCCACGCCGGCCAACAGTGTTGCCGTCGATGCGGCCGGCAACGTCTACGCGCTGACCGGAGCCCGGGTCATCCGCATCGCGCCGGACCGGAGCGTCACCACCGTCGCAGGCACGGGACAGCCGGGGCTCAGCGGCGATGGGGGCCCGGGCACCGCGGCCGAAATCAGCGCCACCCGCATCGCCGTGGACGGGCGGGGAAACCTTTTCATCGCGGACGTCTCCGCGCGGATTCGCAAAGTGGATCCGGCCGGCATCATCACCACCGTGGCGCAGGTGCGGGCGGGAGACATGGCGGCGGACCGCGCCGGCAATCTCTACTTCGCGGAGGCCTACCAGGTAGGGCGGCTCGCTCCCGATGGATCCATCGATACCATCGCCGGGGCCGCGCGTTTGCCGCTTTATCGGGGCGATGTCGGTCCCGCGCTCAGTGCCTGGCTGGTCGGCCCCTACGGTCTGGCGCTGGACCCAGGGGGCAATTTGTACCTTGCCGACGGGCAGCGCCTGCGCAAGGTCGATACCAACGGCGTGATCCATTCGGTGGCGGGGTGTCCCTGCTTCGGCGATGGCGTGCCCTCCACCTGGGCCCAGGTCGGATCGGCCATCGGGATCGTGCGCGATACCAACCGCAACACCTACTTCTCGGACCAGACCGCGCACATGGTGCGGCGCATCGCGCCGGACGGGACCGTCTCCACGATCGCGGGCAACGGCGAAGCGGGATTCAGCGGCGACGAGGGCCCGGCAACCGCGGCTCGCCTCGCCTACCCGAGCGGTTTGGCGCTGGACGACGCCGGGAGCCTCTACATCGCCGACGAGCAGAACAGCCGCATACGCAAAGTGGGTGTGGACGGGGTGATCCGGACGGTGGCGGGCAACGGAACGGCAGGATTCACCGGCGATGGCGGGCCGGCCGCCTCGGCCTCGCTGGCCCTGCCGGACGGCGTGGCGGTGGATTCTTCCGGCAATCTCTATATCGCCGACTCGGCGAACCATCGCATCCGCCGCGTTACCACCGATGGCGTCATCCGAACCATCGCCGGCACGGACCTGTTTGGCTCGAGCGGGGATGGCGGTCCGGCCACTCAGGCGCAGCTCATCAATCCACGCTCGCTGGTCTTCGACCGGAACGGGAACCTGCTGTTCACCGACTCCTCGGCCCGCATGGTGCGGCGCATTACCCCGGCGGGAACGATCGAACGGGTGGCGGGGACCGGAGACATCGGCGTGACGAAGGACGGTGTTCCGGCGGTTTCGGCCCAACTGGATTTTCCGTGGGGCATTGCGGTGGATGGCGATGGCAGTATTCTGATCGGCGACAGTGTGGTGCACACGGTGGATCCGGGCGGGACGATTCACAACATAGCCTTGCCGGGCGGGCGCGGCATTGCCGCCGGCGGCAACGGCGATCTCTGGCTGGCCGCGGGCAGCGTCGTCGTGCTATCGCAGAGCGGGCCGCCCTTTCCACTGGCGCCATCGCTCGGCCCCACGCTGAGCAACCCCTTCACCAATAACCCGTTCACGACGGCGACCGCCGCACTGGCACCAGGAGAAATCGTGAGCTTCACCGGGGCCCGCCTGGGGCCCGAGCGCTCCGTAAACAGCACCGAGACCACCGTCGTGGCAACCACACTCGCGGGAACGCGTCTGCTGTTCGACGGAACTCCGGCGCCCCTGCTGTCTGTGTCTTCCGGAAACATCACGGCGGTGACACCGTATAGGATCGCAGCCAGGCCGGTGGTTTCGGTCGAGGCGGAGGTCGAGGGCCTCCGCTCCCGTGCGGTGACGTATAGGGCCTTGCCGGCAGCGCCGCAGTGGATCACGGGAGGCGTGCCGTTCTGTTACCCCTACGCCTCGGCTGCGGCGCTCAATGAGGATGGCAGCCTGAACGGCTACTTCAATCCGGCGCCGCGCGGATCCATCGTTTCCCTGTTCGCCACCGGGGCTGGCGAGTGGACGCAGCCGGTCCTCGATGGGACGATCATCCTGGGGCCCCCATTGCCCGTACCGGCACTGCCGGTCTCGGTCACCTTCGGGTCGCGTGCGCTGGAAGTGACCTATGCCGGCGCGGTGCCCGGATATGTATCCGGCGGGCTGCAGGTGAATGTCCGGCTTCCCACCGATCTTGCGCCCTCGGTGCCGCAGGCCGGGGTTCCGGTGCCGTATTATCCGCTGGACCTGCGGGTCGGTGATGCGAAATCCGGAACCGCCTGCGTGTTGATCAGATAGCAGCTAAACTGGATAGAGGAGCGCCGGTTGCACTCTCACGCCCACGATCCCCGCGCCGCTACGGGTACGGCCTTGCGCTGGTCCCTGGTGGCTACGTTTGCGTTTGTGGCCGTGGAGGTCTTCGCCGGTATTGAGGCCCATTCCCTGGCGCTGCTCAGCGACGCCGGCCATAACTTTACCGACGCGCTGGCACTGCTGCTGGCGTGGTTCGGCTTCTACCTGCAATCCAAGCCGGCCGATGAAAGCAAGACCTACGGATACCATCGTGCGGGTGTACTGTCGGCCTTTGTGAATGCATTGACGCTGGTGCTGCTGTCGGGCTGGATCTTCTACGAGAGCATCGGCCGGTTGAGGCACCCCGAGCCGGTTCACGAAGGCACGATGATCGCGGTGTCCGGCCTGGGTCTGGCGCTGAATGCCGGGATCATGCTGGCGCTGCGCGCCGCCAGCCGGCATGACATCAACATCCGCAGTGCGTTCGTACACATGCTGGGCGACGCTCTCGGGTCGATCGCCATCATCGCGGGCGGGGTGATCATTCGGTATACGGGGTGGGAACAGGTGGACCCGATCCTCTCCCTCCTGATCGGAGTACTGATCATCTGGACCGCCTGGGACATCATCCGCGAATCGCTGAATATCCTGCTCGAGGGCCTGCCGCGCGGCATCCATCTGCGGGAAGTGACGGCGGGCATGCGCGCCGTCAACGGTGTGCTGGACGTCCACGACCTGCATATCTGGAGCCTGGGATCGAGCACCCATGCGCTGAGCTGCCACGTCCTCATCGCCGATGTACCGCCCTCGGCGAGCGAGACCATCCTTCAGGGGTTGAACCGGATGCTGGCCGAGCGGTTTCATATCTCCCACACCACCGTGCAGTTCGAGCACATGAGCTGCGCGATCTCGGAATGCGGGTGCGCCATCCCGGTGCACGTGCACGGCAGCGGCGAACACAGCCACCAGCACTAGCCGGCTTGCGGGCGGGCCACGATGTGCGGCTTGCCGTACGCGCGATCCCGCGGTCGCCGTCCTGTGGCAAAATGAAGGTACTCCTTCCTCCCCCCGGAAGAGCGTAACGATGGCTTTTGTTCACCTCCATTGCCACACCGACTATTCCCTCCTCGACGGCGCCTGCGATATCGATCAGCTCATGAAGATCACCGTCGAACAGAAAATGCCGGCGGTGGCTATGACCGATCACGGAAATCTCTTCGGCGCCGTCAAGTTCTACAACTCGGCGAAGGCGGCGGGGGTCCACCCGGTGATCGGCTGCGAAGTCTACGTGTCGCAGCAGGGACACCAGACCCGCTCGGATTCCGACCGGTACAACCACCTCGTGCTGCTGTGCGAAAACCAGGAGGGATACCGCAACCTGATCCGGCTGGTCTCCACCGCGTACCTGGACGGCTTCTATTACAAGCCGCGCATCGATCTGGATCTGCTGGCCGGCCACTCCAAAGGGCTGATCGGTATGTCGGCGTGTCTGCGCGGCCACATTCCGGAAACGATCCTGTCCGGCAAATATGAAGATGCGCGGCGGCTGGCCTACACCTATTCCGACCTGTTCGGCCGGAACAATTTCTTCCTCGAAGTGCAGGACCATCACCTGGAGCAGGACCGGCGGCTCACCCCGGAACTGGCCCGCCTCTCGCAGGAAACCGGCCTCCCGCTGGTGGCCACCAACGACTCCCACTATCTGCGGAAGGAAGATGCGCGCGCCCACGAAATCCTGCTATGCATCCAGACCGGCAAGACGCTCAGCGATCCCAACCGCATGCGCTTGAACAACCCGGACTTTTACCTGAAATCGCGCGAAGAGATGATGCAGCTTTTCGGCGGCGAGTTGGAGGACGCGCTCGACCGCACCTGGGAAATCGCCCAGCGCTGCCAGGTGCGCCTCGAAAAGGTGAAGGAGCCGTTCCCCCGGTTCGACGTTCCGCCGGAACACACCACCGACACCTACTTTGAATATGTGGCGCGCCAGGGCTTCGAAAAACGGCGGATGCGCCTGGAAGCGCTGCGCGCCAAGGGCCTCCTCAAGCACGACCTGGCCGAATACCTCGAGCGGCTCGACCGCGAGATCCAGATGATCCAGAAGATGAAGTTTTCGGGCTACTTCCTGATTGTCTGGGATTTCATCCGCTACGCCAAATCGAAGGGCATTCCGGTGGGGCCGGGCCGCGGTTCGGCCGCCGGCAGCCTGGTGGGCTACGCCATGGCAATCACCGATATCGACCCGCTCCAGTACGGCCTGCTGTTCGAGCGCTTTCTGAATCCCGAGCGCGTCAGCATGCCCGATATCGACGTCGATTTCTGCATGAACCGGCGCGGTGAGGTGATCCAGTACGTTACCGAAAAATACGGCCGCGAGCAGGTGGCGCAGATCATCACCTTCAATACCCTGGGCGCGCGCGCGGCCATCAAAGACGTGGGCCGGGTGCTGGAGATCCCGTTCGCAGACGTGGACCGCATCACCAAGCTGGTGCCGAACGTTCTCAATATCTCGCTGCCCGAAGCCATGAAGCAGGAGCCCGGCTTTGGCGAGCTGGCCAGGAAGGACCCGCGCGTGGACGAAGTGCTGAAGGTGGCGCTACGCCTCGAAGGGCTGTCGCGCAACTGCTCCGTGCACGCCGCGGGTGTGGTCATTTCGCCCCAGCCGCTGAAGGAACTGGTGCCGCTGTACAAGACCAACCGCGACGAAATTGTCACCCAGTTCGACATGAGCGGCCTCGAGAAACTCCAGCTTCTCAAGATGGACTTTCTCGGCCTGACCACGCTCACCCTGATACAGGATGCCCTGCGGCTGATCGAAAAGCGGCATGGGGTCAAGCTCGTTCCCGAAGACCTGCCGCTCGACGACAAAGAAACCTACGAGATCTTCTGCAAGGGTTTCACCAGCGGCGTTTTCCAGTTCGAATCGTCCGGCATGCGCGACATCCTGAGGCGCTATCAGCCCAGCCGCCTCGAAGATCTGACCGCGTTGAACGCGCTCTACCGCCCGGGGCCGATCCAGGGCGGCATGGTGGACGATTTCATCGAGCGCAAGTGGGGCCGCCGCGCGGTACAGTACGATCTGCCCGCTCTCAAGGAGCTGCTCGAAGAGACCTACGGCGTGATCGTCTACCAGGAACAGGTGATGCAAATCTCGAATCGCCTGGCTGGGTACTCGCTGGGCGATGCCGACCTGCTGCGCCGCGCCATGGGCAAGAAGAAGCTGGAGGAGATGACCAAGCAGCGCGAGCGCTTCATCCAGGGCGCGCTGGAGCGCGGGCTGCCGCAAAAGAAGGTCGAGAAGATTTTCGACCTGATGGAGCAGTTCGCCGGTTACGGCTTCAACAAGTCGCACTCCGCGGCGTATGCCTACCTGGCCTTCGTCACCGCGTACCTCAAGGCGCACTACCCGATAGACTTCATGGCCGCGCTCCTGACCTCGGAAACCGGCAACACCGCCAAGGTGGTGAAGTACATCAATGAATGCCGCGAAATGGGCATCCGCATCCTGCCGCCCGACGTGAACCATTCGGACTGGAGCTTCACCCCCGACGGCCAGGCCATCCGCTTCGGCCTGGGTGCCGTCAAGAACCTCGGCCAATCGGCGGTGGAAGCCATCGCCCGCGCGCGCGCCGAGGTGGGCAGCTTCCGGTCGCTGCACGAGTTCTGCGAAAAGGTGGACCTGGGCTCGGTCAACAAGCGCATGATCGAGAGCCTGATCAAGGCCGGTGCGATGGACTCGCTGGAAGGAACGCGCACGCAGAAGCTCGCCGTGCTGGAAGGCGCCATGGAAGCCGGCCAACGCGCCTGGCGCGATCGTGAGGACGGCCAGGGAGGCCTGTTTGGAGAGATCCTGGCGGCCGAAGAGACGCCCGCGATTCCGCTGCCCAACGTGCCCGACTGGAGTGACAAAGAAAAGCTCGCCTGCGAAAAAGAGATGCTCGGTTTTTGGGTAACGGGACACCCCCTGGACCGTTATGGCGACAAGATTGCGGAACTGGCCACCCACGACAGCGGCAGCCTCGAAGGGCTGAACAAAGGCGCCGAAGTGGCGCTGTGCGGCGTGCTGACCGGCATCACCCGCAAGCGTAACAAAGAAGGCAAGCCCTGGGCCGCGATGACCATCGAGGACCGCACCGGGTCGGTCGAGGCCATGGTATTTGCCGCCAGCTACGAGCGCCTGGCGCCGCAGGTAGTGGAAGATCAGGCGGTCCTGGTGCGCGGACTGGTGCTCCCGGAAGAGAACGCCGCGCCGAAGATCTCGGTGCAGGATATTGTGCCCCTGGACAACGCGCGGATGGATCTTCCGGAGGTGATCTCGATCCGCGTCTGGATCAAGCGCAATGGCGATATCGATCGGGCAGTAGCCCTCGAAGAGCTGTTTCGCAAGAAGCCGGGCCCCACCTCGGTGCGTCTGCGCCTGGAGTCTCCCCGCGATTTCTCGGTCCTGCTGGACGTGCCGGTGAAGGTGCGGCCCGACCGGGAATTTCGGGCCGCGGTGGAAGCGATCTGCGGGGCGGAAGCGATCGAACGCGTGGCGGGGTGAGCACCTGGCATAAAATAGAACTGTGGTGGGATGGCCGAGTGGTTTAAGGCAGTGGTCTTGAAAACCACCGTTGTCGCAAGGCAACCGTGAGTTCGAATCTCACTCCCACCGCCAGATCGTTTGAATTCGACCTGCCGCGCACTGTCATGTTTTCCCAAAACAGAGTGAAACAGCTACGGCGGCCCGGCCGTTTCTTTCCCGGGTTCACTGTGTTACGTTCGTGACTCTGGTGTAGGCACGGTTCCACCGCTGCTACGCGGCGGCTCCGCGCCCCCGTTGCCCACCGAACGGACGGCAATCCCCACCAGGAAAGGTCGCAGTACCCAAATGAACTCACCGGCTTCTCGACGCAACTTTCTCGCAGCGGGTTTGGCCCTTCCGGCCACCGGGCTCGCGGCCTCCGCGGCGGACCAGCAGCCTGCGGCACCATCGCCCAGGCTCGCCTATCGCATCTTGGGCCATACCGGTGTGAAGGTGACCTCGCTCTCGTTCGGGTGCATGACCACCTCGGATGAATCCGTCATCCGGCGCGCCGCCGATATCGGCATCGTCCACTTCGACACTGCCCGCAGCTACCAGAACGGGAACAATGAGCGGATGGTGGGCGCGGCCCTGAAATCCAGGCGGAAGCAGGTGGTCATCTCCAGTAAGAGCCTCGCCAAGACCCGGCAGGAGGCCAACGAACAGTTGGAAACCAGCCTGCGCGAGATCGGTACCGACTATCTGGACATCTGGTACCTGCACGCCCGGAGCGCGCCCGAAGAAGTGACCGACGATTTGCTCGAGGTGCAGCGTGCCGCCAAGAAAGCGGGCAAGATCCGGTATGCCGGCGTGAGCACGCATTTCAATATGGACCAGATGCTGGACCACCTGGTGAAGCGCGGGCAGACGGACGTGATCCTGACCACCTACAACTTCTCGATGCGGAATGTAGCGGCCGCTGGACAGGAAACGAGGAGCACGGACATGACCGCCGCCATCCACCGTGCTCGCCAGGCCGGCATGGGCATTGTGGTAATGAAGGCCATGGCGGGCGGCGTGGCCCGGGTGGGCCGCGGCGACCGACTCTACGGGGCCGATCCCCAAGCGCTCAAGAGGGTGCTGGGCAAACCCGGTGGAGCCCTGGCTGCCATCAAGTGGGTGCTGCGGAACTCTTCGGTCGACACGACCATCGTGTGCATGACCGATCACGACCAGCTCGACGAGAACCTCCGCGCCATGGCAGAACCCTATACCAACGCCGATGAGCAGGTGCTCGAATCGCTGTTGGCCTATATCGGTCCCATCTACTGCCGCATGTGCGGCTCGTGCAGCGGGGTATGCAGCCGGGGCGTTCCGGTTCCCGAGATGCTGCGCTTCCTCACCTATGCCGAAGGCTACGGGCAGTTCGCCCTGGCCCGGGAGCGATTTCTGGAATTGCCCAAGCCGGTCCGCGAGATCCGCTGCGGCGACTGTGAGTCGTGCTCCGTCCGGTGCCCCAATGGAGTCCAGGTGCGCGGGCGGGTCATGCGCGCCCAGGAGCTGTTCGGCTAGGTCCTCCGCATCGCGCGGCGGATAGGATATATTTGGGATCGTGGCAGCCGGCCTGGAGAATATTCCTATGCACAATTCCGATATCACGCGGCGGGCGTTCGTCGGTGCGATGACCGCGGTTCCGCTGCTCGCACAAAGCGACGGCTGGATGGATCTGTTCAACGGCCGCAACCTGGATGGCTGGCGGCCGCAAGGCAAGCTGCCCTCCTGGAAAGTGGCCGGCGGGCTGCTCTCCGCGGACGGCGCGATGTGCCACCTGTTCTATGCCGGCCCGGTGCACGGGGCGGACTTCAAGAATTTCGAGCTGGAAGTGGAAGCCATGACCCGTCCTTCCTGCAACTCGGGGGTCTACTTCCACACCACGTACCAGGATACGGGGTGGCCGAACAAAGGTTGCGAGGTGCAGATCAACAACACCCAGGAGCGTGAAAAAAAGAAGACCGGCTCGCTCTACAACCTGCGCAACAGCTACAAACAGTTTGTTCCGGACAACCAGTGGTTCAAGATCAACATCCTGGTGCGCGGCAAGAACGTGCAGGTGCGCCTCAACGGAATGCTGATGGTGGATTACTTCGAACCCACGCCGCACGTGATACCGCCCAGCATGGAGAAGGAGCGATTCCTCGATCACGGCACCTTCGCATTGCAATGCCACGACCCGGAGTCCAAGGCCATGTTCCGGAGCGTTCGCGTGCGGCCGCTCCCGGACAGCGTCACGGCACCCGGCGAGACCACCTTCACCGCGGACGATACCTTCAAGCAAATCATCGCGAACAACGTGCGCGGCATTCCGATGCTCGACCTGCACGTCCACCCCAAGGGCGGCCTTTCCGTGGAGCAGGCCGTGGCGAAGTCCCTGCGTGATGGCATTCAATACGGGCTCGCCGTGAATTGCGGGCAGGGACAGCCGGTGACCGACGATGCCGGCGCGCGCAAATATGTCGATAGCCTGAAAGGCCTGCCGGTATTCATCGCCATGCAGGCGGAAGGCCGGGAGTGGCTCCAGATGTTTTCAAAGAGCGCCGTTTCGGCCTTCGACTACGTCTTCACGGACTCCATGACCTGGACCGACAATCACGGCAAGCGCATGCGCACCTGGCTGGCCAACGAAGTGGGCACCATCGCCGACCCGCAGGAATTCATGGATACGCTGGTGGACCGCACGGTGGGCATTCTGGAGCGCGAGCCGGTCGATATTTACGTGAATCCGACGTTCGTTCCGGACCAGCTAGCCAAGGACTACGAAACGTTGTGGACCCCCGCGCGCCGCGAGAAAGTGGTCACCGCGGCGGCGAAGAATCACGTCGCCATCGAGATCAACAATCGCTACAAGATTCCCAGCGCATCCTTTATCAAGCTGGCGAAGCAAGCCGGCTGCAAATTCACGTTCGGCACCAACAACGCCGGCGCGAATGACCTGGGACGCTCGGAGCACGCCATGCAGATGGTGGAAGAATGCAAGCTCGCGCCGGCGGATTTCTTTGTGCCGCTGAGTCCGGGCAGCACCAAGGCGGTGGACCGCAAGGGCGATGCGCTGAAGAAGGGCTGAGGCGGAAGCGGTGGACCGCGAGCAGGACCGGACTGGAGGAAGAATGCGTCAGCGAGCGTTTCGGTGGTATCTGGCGGTAGCCGTGTTCGCGGCCGTCGCACCCGGATCGGGCCGGGCCCAATTGTCGCCGGCCGCCACGTGGGCTGCCCATGCCGCCAATCAGTACCAGACGTTTCCGAATATTACTTACCTGGTGGCGAACAACTACGAAGACAAGCTGGATGTGTACAAGCGCCGCGACGCCACTTCGCCACAGCCCACGCTCATCTGGATTCATGGAGGAGGTTGGGTGGGCGGCACGAAAGAGGGATCGATGATGGACCTGGTGCCGTGGCTGGAGATGGGCTGGAACGTGGTCAACGTGGAATACCGTCTGGGCCGGATCTCGCTGGCGCCCGCCGCCGTGGAAGACTGCCTCTGCGCCTTGCGCTGGGTGGCCGCGCAGGCGAAAACCTATGGCTTCGATACGAGCCGGCTGGTGGTGAGCGGCGGCTCGGCGGGCGGTCACCTCGCGCTGACCACCGGTATGATCCCTGAAAGCGCCGGGCTCGACCGGGAGTGCCCCGGCGTTCCGCTGCCTAAGGTCGCGGCCATCGTGAACTGGTACGGCATCACCGACGTGGAAGAACTGCTGGATGGCGCGAATCAAAAGTCGTACGCGGTGGCGTGGATGGGCAGCATGCCGAATCGCAACGAGATCGCGCGCCGGGTGTCGCCGCTCACCTACGTGAGGCCGGGACTGCCGCCGATTCTGACCATTCACGGAGACGCCGATCCGACCGTGCCCTACACCCAGGCCGTCCGGCTGCAACAGGCGCTCACCAAGGCGGATGTGCCGAATCAGTTGCTGACGATTCCGGGCGGCAGGCACGGCGGGTTCACGGCGGACCAGCGCACCAAAATCTTCGTGACCATTCGGGAATTCCTGTCCGCTCACGGTTTGTCATAGCGTAGGCGTCCGATAGCCGCTTCGGGCCAGCATCGTGCGCTGACCCGATGGAATCCCTTCGGGCGCCGCACGAGGGCAGGGGCGTAAAGCGGCCTTCCCCGGGTAGGCGGGCTAGGACGGTTTTGCGGGGATTTTGCCGCGTTCACATTCGTAACTCTGTTGTGCTCAACAGCCTACGTTGGCTTAGCGCCTATCGGCGTTCACTTTCGTAGCTGCCCGTCTTCTCGGAAGGGACGGTATTATGGGCGGTCACAGCGCATATGCCCTGTATCACTCTACACTTGCATAGCACTTGCACTGCACTTGCACTTGACGTGCTGGGGGGGGAGGGTGGTGCATAATCAACGATCAGCCAATCTTGGGCTCTGGAGGAAACAGGTTCATGTTGAAGAGTGGGAAAGGTCTTTTTCTGGCGTTGACGTTCAGTTTGGCCGCAAGTGCAGGGCCGATCACCTATACGCTGACATCAACAGGCACAGGCACGCTCGGCGGCGTTCCGTTCACCGACGCGGTGGTCACTGTGACTCTCGTGGCAGATACCTCTACTGTCATAATCGGTATCGTCGTACCCCCTAACCCTTGGTTATTTTAACCCAGGCACGGCAACAGTGAGTGTAGCCGGACTCGGGACAGCCACGTTCACCGACTCGATCGGGATATTCTCTACGTTCAATGACCCTACCCCTACCCTTTTCGGAGTACCCGTGGTCGCGATTCTTGACCTTTCGAATCCTTCCGATCCCAGCTCGGGCACCGGCATCTTGGGGCAGGCTGGCCCGGAGTTACTTGGCTATGGCCTTCAGACTCCTTTCGGACCGGATACCGGCTTAGGCGGCCCATGGAGTGGATCGCATGTCACGCCCCATTTCCCAACCACTGTGGGCGACATGACTTGGGCCATTGGCCAGCCTTTAGGAACCTCAACCTTCACAGCTGAGGTCGCTACCCCTGAACCTGGCACGCTACTCCTGCTCGGCACTGGCTTCGTCTCCTTGATCGGCGGCGGCTTCCGCCGGTGGCGCGTGACACGCAAGACGTCCTGAGCGAGACGAGTTTCGCGGCTCAAGCCGTCCTCCGCGATACTGCTCCGATAGCGCCATCCTGTGTCAGCTCGCCACGAACCGCGATCGGTAGGGTTTGTATGAAGTCATCGTCCAGGCTCCCCATCCTGCTGGAGCTGCGCCACGCGACAGGAGTTCAATCAATCGGGTATGTCGCGATCCAGAAACCGGCGGATCGAAAGCAACTGCGCACGTTGCTGTACATGGCGTAACGCCTATTCCAAATCGGGCAGGTCCTCCCGAGGGATCAGCAGACGAATCGACCGACCCTGCCTTGGAACCCGCTCGATGAAACCGTTCAACTCCAGCGTCAGCACCATCTGATGTATCGATGGCGGTGACACTTTGAAATAGTTCTGCATGTCGGATTCGGCCGGAGCACACCTGTGAATCTTTGTGTAGTAGAAAATGAACGCCAGGTACTGCCCTTGTTTCGCGGTGTAAGGCTTCTTTGTCACTGCCGCCCGATTGTACGCGAACGCTGGCGAAACCACCAGCGCCTCCTTGGCCAGCGCCCGACTCTCCCGAAAACCCTTTTTAGAACGGAACGTCGTCGTCGGTGACGCCCTGGTTGAAATCCTCGGCCGGGGCCGAGGGGGCGGCGGGTTGCTGGCGCTGGGCGGAACGGGGCATCGAGACGACGCGGTCGAAGTCGCCGCCGGGTTCGGGGCTGTCGCCGCCGCGGCCGCCGGCGCTGCCGAGCAGGATGGCGTTGCCGCCCTCGCACACGACTTCGGTGATATACCGCTTCTGACCCTCCTTGTCCTCGTAGGAACGGCTCTCCAGCCGGCCTTCGAGATAAATCTGCTTGCCCTTCAGGAGGTAGTTGGCGACGTTCTCGGTGCGCCACATGACGATGTTGTGCCAGTCCGTGGTGTCTTTCCACTCGCCGGTCTGCTGGTCTTTGGTGCGGCGGTTGGTGGCGAGAGAGAACTTGGAGACGGAGATTCCGCTGGGCGTGAACCGGGTCTCGGCGTCCTTCCCCAGATGTCCAAGGAGGATGACTTTGTTGACGCTACGGGATGCCATGTCAATGAGAAATGTAGCACATGCCGGCCCGGACGTCTCCTGTCACCGGGAAGGGCCGCTGGCCGAAGCGGTTGGCTGCGGACAACCGGCGATAGCGGTGCGCGCTTCGGCGCTCGGAAAAAACGGCGAAGCCGCCGGCAACGACCGCTCCAGATACCGGCTCGAAGCGCCGCACGATCCCGCGGCTACGGCGGCGAGATGGCGCCAGGCAACGGCGTCGGTGCGCATGTCGCCGGCAATCGTAAAGTTGAGGGCACTGGAGAATTCGTCCTCGGCATGGGTGTAATCTTTACGCCGGTAAAGGAGAATGCCGCGGTAGAGGTGCGCTTCGCCGGAGGCAAGATCGCGGGAATTGGCGAAGGCGGTGCGGCTGGCGAGGTTGTAATCCGCGACGGCGGCGTCGAACTGGCCGCCGAGTTCCCTGGCCCGCGCTCGCAGGTAGATGGCGCGCGCGTCGGCAGGGTTGGCCTTTATGGCGGAATCGAGCGTGGCGATCGCGGCTTTGGCATCGCCGGCGAGCAGGAGCGCGCCGCCCAATTCGGTCAATTCGGCGGACTGGTCGGAAGGGGGGCCGAGCCGCTGGGGCAGCGGGGGCGGGACCAGCGGGTGTAGCAGGCCAATGGCGCGGCGGTACAGGTCTGCGGCTTCGCGATATCGGCCGGAGGCAAACGCTTCCCGGCCGGCGACCCATTCGGGCCATCCGGAGCCCGCCGAACCGGCCAACGCGACCACGGCCCCGTTGAGATTGCCACGCGACAGCGCGAGCCAACCCACCCACTGCCTGCCGGTGCGCAGAAGGGCTTCGCAGAGGGAGCCGGGCATCAGGGTGGACAGGCAGAGACGATTGGCTTCCGCAGCCACGATTTCGCTTTCCGCCCGGGCCGCAGCGGGGCCGCTCGCGCCGGCCTGGAGACGCGCGATGGCGGCGAGCACGGGGACGGCCGAGGGCAGGGGCTGGGCAGGTTTGTTCTTCGCGACGGGGCGGGTGCGCGACGCTTCGGCGGCCTTGTCGAATTCAACGGCCGCAGCGGCGAATTCCTCGGGCGTGCCGGTGATCGCGGCTCCGGCAAGAACGCAATATCCCTTACGGAAGTGAACCTGGGGGAGATCCTCGGGCAACGCGACCGGCAGGAGGGCCGCCTGGGCCTGAACACAGGCGGCGGTGTCGGCGAGCCGCGGGTCGGCGGCGAGGAGCACCCGATCAAAAGCCGCTTCGGCTTTGGTGCCAACCGCCAGCCGCGGCTCGTCGGCCGCCAACAGGGCAGTCGCGAACGCCAGGATTAGTGCCGTCGAATACATCACAGCAGACGTAGCACGTGAATTGCCAACGCCGGACTACTTGGTAAATATAGTGACATCGACGTTCATGCCGGGGCGTAAGACCAGGTCGTGCTGATCGATGACGATTTTCACGGGAATCCGCTGGACGACCTTGACGAAATTGCCGGTGGCATTTTCGGGCGGAAGCAGGCTCAGACGGGACCCGGTGGCGCCGGCGATGGAATCCACGTGCCCGCCGATGCTCTGGTCGTACATATCCACCTTGATTTCGGCGCGCTGGCCGGGACGCACGTCGGCCAGTTGGGTTTCCTTGAAATTGGCGCTGACCCAGACATCGTTGAGCGGAATGATTGTCATGAGGCTCTGGCCGGGCTGAACGATCTGGCCGACTTCGACGCTCTTCCGGGTGACGACGCCGCTGACGGGCGCGACGATCGTGGTGTAGCTGAGCTGGAGCTCGGCGGCTTCGAGGTTGGCCTGCGCGCCCGCCACGGAGCCTTTGGCGGTGCCGACATCGGCCGAACGGATGGCGACTTGTTTGTGGTTGGCCACCGATGTGTTGACTTGTGCCCGCGCCTGAAGGACCCGCGACTCGGCGGCGTTGGTAGCGGCCTGGCGCATGGCGGCTTCCGTCCGAGCCGACGCCAGCCGTTCGCGGGCCCCCTGCAACTCGCTCTCGGCGACGCGTGCGGCAGCGGTATAGGCATCGAACTGCTGGCGGGAGATCTCGGCCTTATCGGCGAGAGGACGCATGCGGGCGAGGTCCGCCTGGGCGCGGTCGTTGGCGGCCTGCTTGGAGCGCACATTGGCCTCGGCGTAAGCCAATTCGGAGCTGGCGGCAAGGTCGTGGGAAATGCGGGCACGCTCGAGCTCAGCCTGGGCGTTGGCAAGTTGGGCTTCCGCCTCCGAGGTTCCGGAGCGGGTGGTTTCGCTGGCCAGCGGCACGGCGGTCTCGGCGGAATGCAAGCGGCCTTGCTCCTGAAGCAGGGCAGCCCGTGCCTGATCCACCCTGGCCTGATAGTCGCGTGGGTCGATCCGCACCAGCACGTCGCCGATATTTACCGGCTGGTTGTCGCGCACCAGAACGGCCATCACGCTGCCGCCGATTTTGGGGGCGATGGCGGTGACGTGACCCTCTACGTTGGCGTCGTCGGAGGAGACCCGGTTCTGAAAGTGTAGATACGCCCAAATCCCCGCGGCCGCAAGGATGGCGACCAGGACCACCAGGATCAGGAGCCGCTTTCGGCGCGGGCGGGGGGGCGCCGGAGCCGCGGGAACCGTCTCGGCCCCGGGAGCGTCTTCAACTACGTTCGGCATGGGAACCTCATTTTCTCAGATGCAGCGCCAGGGCCAAATGCCGCAGGCGAGGCAACACTTTTCGTGACTGCTGGTTAAGCGGTTGGACCGGGTAGCCGCTGCCTATCCTGGCGACCATATTTGGGCACTTCGCCGGGCAAAGGCGGCTATGCCTATGGTTCCTGGCCGCGCCGCGCGCATGGCGCGGCGGCGGAGGCAATCAGGAATATTGCTTCGGCGTGATTTCGAGCTTGCGCATGCGCGCCTGCAGGGTGGTCCGTTTCATGCCCAGCCGGGCCGCGGCTCCCTGAGCGCCCCCGACCCGGCCGCCGGATTCACGCAGCGCACGGACAATGGCATCGTACTCCGCGGCAGCCAGCGTTTGTACGGCGGCGGAAGATTTGGCGGCGCTCTTCAACCCGCGTACCGGTGCGTGGAGCGCCGGGCCCGGGGAGAGGATCACGGCGCGCTCGATGAAATTCTGCAATTCGCGGATGTTGCCGGGCCAGTGGTAACGGGTGAGCGCCTCCATCGATTCGGTGGGAATGCTGGTGATCCGCCGGTTCATGCGCCGGGCAAACTGCTGCACGAAATAGCGGACCAGCAGGGGGATGTCCTCGCGGCGGTCGCGAAGGGGCGGGACGGTGATCGGAAAGACGTTGAGGCGGTAGTAGAGGTCGGCGCGGAACTGGCGCTCTTCGACCATGGTGGAGAGGTCGCGGTTGGTGGCCGCGACCAGGCGGGCGTCGGTGCGCATGGTGCGGGAACTGCCCAGGCGTTCGAACTCGCGCTCCTGGAGCACGCGCAGCAGCTTGGTTTGCAGCTCGAGCGGGATTTCGCCCACCTCGTCCAGAAACATGGTGCCGCGGTGGGCGAGTTCGAAGCGGCCGATGCGCTGGGCGATGGCGCCGGTGAAGGCGCCCCTCTCATGGCCGAACATTTCGCTTTCGAGCAGCCCGGTGGGAATGGCGGCGCAGTTCAGCTTCACGAAGGTTCCCTGCCGCCGCGAGCTGAGGTCGTGGATGGCACGCGCCAGGAGTTCCTTGCCGGTACCGGTCTCGCCGTAGATCAGGACCGTGGAATCGGTGGGCGCCACGGTTTCCACCTGTTTGAGGATGGTTTTGAGGGCCGGGCTCTGGCCGACGATTTCTTCGAAGCGGTTGTCGGTGCGGATCTCGTCTTCGAGGTAAACCTTCTCCTCTTCCAGACGGGCGTTGAGTTCTTCGATGCGCTTATAAGACAGGGCATTTTCGAGCGCGATGGCGATCTGGCCCGCCGCCTGCGTGAAGAATGGCAGATCGTCCCGGGTGAAAAAGTTCTCCTGGCGCGATCCGACGTTGAGCACGCCCAGGGCAACGCCGCGCGAGATGAGGGGCACACAGCAGAACGACTGAAGTCCCTCGCGGCCCAACAACTCGCCCGTGGTTTGGGAGATGGCGCGCGTTTCCGCTAGATTGAAAAGCCTGCCCTCGCGGGTGGTGAGGACGTAGCCGGCGAGGGTGCCTTCGATGGGGACCACGGCGCCCTCCCGGATGGCGCCGCTGCCGTCGGGAAAGTCGAGCAGATAGAGCCCCAGCGTGTGGGATTCGGCGTCGTGGATGAGCAGCCCCGTGTAGTCCAGGCCGAAGGTGCGGCGGAAGGACGTGGAGATGGCTTTGAACAGCGACTTGCTGTCGAGGCAGCTCACCACCGCGTTATTGATTTCGAGCAGGGAGCGCAGGCGGTCGCGTTCGCGCGCCAGTTGCTCTTCGTAGACGCGCGCGGCCTCGAAGTTGAGGGCGTTGTCCACCGCCACGGCGACCTGTCGAACGACCTGACGCATGAACTGTATGTCGGCGCGAGTGTACGCGTTCCGGCGCATGGACCCGAAGTAGAGTCCACCCAGGTCGCGCTGCGCGGTGAACAGGGGCAGCACACAGTAGGATTCCACGCCATTGGCGCGAAGCGTCTCGCGAACTGCCGGGAAGCGGCTCTCGAACGCGATATCGGCCACGTAATAGGGCTGGCGGGTTTCGAGGGCGAAACCGCTGGGGCTGTCCTCGAGCGGCACAGGCCGGGGGTCGGCGCCGATGACGGAATGGCGCGTCTCGAGAATGTGCAGGCGAAAGGTGCGCTCGCGGGGGTCGAGCAGGGTCAGGCTGATGAAGTCGAAGGAGACGAGCGGCTGGAGGCAGCGGCTCAGGTCGGCAAAGAGAGTGGAAAGCTGGCGATGGGCAGCGATGGATTCGGCCACTTCCAGGAGGGCATCATAGCGTGCGTTGGCCGCGCCCGGCTCGTTGGGAACGGAAGAGGACATGGGGACGTGAACCCCCGTGTTCTTCAACGCTATCACATTGGGCCACCAGCGCCTGAATGAGCGGCGAGGATGCCTGCACCTGCACCCCGGCCGCGTCCATTTCGCCGACCAGGGATTGGCCGGCGGGATCCACGAAATCCACCTCGCGGAGATCGAGCACGGTGGAGCGGCCCCCGGTGGTGGAGGCGGCGGTCAGCCAGCACTGGCGCAACTCCTCCACCCAAAGACCGCAGAGGCGTCCCTCGAGCTGGAAAGTCAACTCCTGCGCGCTGTCATAAATGGTGATTTTGAGCATGCCGGTATCGATATCGCACGGCGATTGCCAACCTGGAAGCATGCAGACATGAGGGCTTGCATCGCGGGGGCGGGCCCGGTGCCCAAATACCGGCAGCGGGCCCGGCCGCCGGCGGTCAGTGAATCGAGGACACGATCAGCTTGTCGCCGCTGACCGCCCCACTGACCGTCGCGTTGATTTCCTTACTCCCGCTCATCTCCTTGTTCCACTTTTTGTTGTTCTTGAGGTTGTCCTGAGCGCGCTGGTTGCCGACCATATCGAAACGCAACGTGCGGCCGTCCTTGGTCTTCAGGCCAAACTGGGTGGAGTTGGCGGACACGGCGCAGGAACCGGACTGGCTGGCGGCGGACCGCTCCGCGCCGTTGGCAGGGGCCGCGGTCTCGGCTGCGCCCTCCTCTTTCGAGCGGGATGCGGTGCCGGTAGCGCCGCCGGCACAGGACATGTCCACCAAAACACCCTTGAACGTTTGCGTTTTCATTTCATTCATGGTGGACGGCTTGCTGGATGAGCGGGCGGGGTGCTGACCTTGCGCCTCCTGCCCTGCCGGGGCCTGTGGCGGCTGGCTGCTGCTCTGCTGAGCGATGGCCGCGCCGGCCATCAACGTGACTGCAACAATGCATATTCCCGTTTTCATAAAAAAGACTCTCCTCTCGTGATTATTTACGTGATTGACGGTTTCATTCCGTTCCGAACTGAACATTGGAGCCGCTCCCGGATCAGCGCCGCGCGTAATATCCGGAGCGAGTGCGAACGGTGGCACCGGGAACGTTGACATCCACGCGAACCGTGCGGAAGCTCCCACTCGGCGCGGCTTCCGAAGGCGTGTAGCCGATGGTGTATTGGTTACGAATCTCGTGGGCGATTTCGGGCGTAATGCTGGCGATCGCGGCAACGTCGGGGGGAAACCAGGCTCGGCCGCCGGTGGCCAGCGTCAGTTCCTCGAGCTGTTTCCGGGCCCGCTCGGCATTGGCCGGCTGCTCGTCGCTGAGCAGGCCGATCCCATATACGATCGCATTATTATTGTGGGCGGCCTCGATCAGGTGTGGCTGCGTTTCCACACTGCTGTTGTCCTCGCCGTCGGTGATCACGACCAGCACGCGCTTGTCGTGTTTGGCGCGGTGGCGCAGGTGTTCGATACCCAACAGGAGGGCATCGCGCATGGCGGTCTCACCCTGAGTGTCGATGGCTCGCAGCCCCTTTTCGAGAGTAGCGATGTTACTGGTGAATTCCTGGGTGAGCCGCGCCTCCTCGTTGAAGTCGATGACGAACACTTCGTCGTCGGGATTGGAAGCTTTGATCATGGCGAGGGTGGCGGAAATCACGCGCTCCCGCTTAGTCTGCATGCTGGCGCTGTTATCGATGATGAGGCCCATCGATACCGGCACATCCTCCTGCCGAAAGACCTTGATCTGCTGCTTCACACCGTTTTCATAGACGGTGAAGGCGCTTTGCGGAAGGCCGTTGATGAGCTTTCCGTCCTTATCGAATACCGATACGTTGAGCTGGACCAGGTCGGTGGTGGTGCGGAATGTGGCTTCCGGCTCTTTCTCGGGAGGTGCGTTTTGCAATAGAGAGAAGCCGGCGAGGCAGACGGCAAGACCTACATTCATCGTGAATGCGCGCTGCACTTGGAATGCCGTGGCGGCCCACGGCGGGGCCGCGGCGTGCCGTTTTCCACGCTCCGCGAAATGCCGGTCGGAACTTTTCGCGCCGCAGCCCAGTCTAACCGGGCCATGATCTGGAGCGACCTGCGCTATGGAGCGCGGAATCTGCGTCTCAACAAATCCTTCAGCCTGACCGCAATCCTGGCGCTGGCTGCCGGAATTGCAGCAACCACGGCCATTTTCAGCGTGGTCGATACCGTGCTGTTGCGGCCATTGCCGTATCCGCAGCCGGACCGCCTGGTGGCGGTTTCGGCGTGGCTGGAGTTCGACTCGGTAGTTTCGGCGGAGTACCTGGCATGGGCCGGGACTAACCGGGTGTTCGCGAGTTATGCCGCGACGGCAGCGAACTACGACCGCGCGCCGCTGGCCACCGGCGGCGACCCGGTGCTCGTCACCGTGAAACGGGTGACGGCGAATTTTCTGGACACGCTCGGCGTGCAGCCGCTGGTGGGGCGCGGCTTTCGGCCGGAGGATATCAACCCGGGCGGGCGGTTCCCGATGCTGATCTCCTACGGGCTGTGGCAGCGGTATTTCAATGGCGATCGCAACGTGGTCGGCAGGTCCGCGGTGTTCGACGGAGTGCCGCGCGAAATTACGGGCGTGCTGCCGCGGAATTTTTATTTTCCGACGGGCGTGCCGGTGGATGCGCTGGTTCCGATCAAGGTCGATATAGGGAAGGTGCGGGCGCGCCTCACGATGGGCATGTGGCATACCATCGGCCGGCTGAAGCCGGGCGTTTCGCTCCAGCAGGCGCGTGCGAATATGCGGGCTTTGTTCGCGGTATCGGCCGCGGCCTACCCTCGCATGTACCGCCACGATGTGCGGGTGCGCGTCATCCCGCTTCAGGAATGGCTGACGGGCAATGTGCGGCTGTCGCTGCTGGTGCTGGTAGCCGGGGTGTGCTCCGTGCTGCTGATCGCCTGCGCCAACGTGGCCAACCTGCTGCTGGCGCGCGCCGCGGGACGGCGGCAGGAGATCGCGATTCGCGCCGCGTTGGGGGCATCGCGATGGCGGCTCATCCGGCAGCTCCTGACCGAGAGCGCGCTGCTGGCGGCGGCCGGCGGCGCGGGCGGAGTGGCGTTGGCGATGGTGGCGGTGGCGTGGCTGCGGCGCGGCGGCCCGCAGGATCTGCCGCGGCTGGCGGAACTGGCGGTGGACGCGCGAGTGATGGCGTTTGCGGTGGCGATTTCGGCGGCAACAGGAGTCGTCTTCGGGCTGGCGCCGGCGTTTTCGGCGAGCCGGCCGCCGTCACGCTTCGCGCGCTCCGGTCCGCGGGGCTTCCTGATAGCGGCCGAACTGGCGCTCTCGGTGACGCTGCTGATCGCGGCGGGGCTGATGTTTCAAAGCCTGCGGCGATTGCAGCACAAGCACGTGGGATTCGTGCCGGAGCGGCTGATCACGGCGACTCTCCCGCCGCGCACGGAGCGAGCCGCACTGGCGGCCCGGGTAATGGCGATTCCCGCTGTGGAATCCACCGCATTCAGCGATTCGCTGCCCCCGACCGGCGGCAGCAGCTACATCACTTTTTCACGCGAAGGCAGGCCACTGCCCGAGCCGGGGCATCGCGGCGATTCGATGATCGTGCGCCATGTCGGCCCCGCCTATTTTTCCACCCTGAGGATCCCGCTGCTGCGCGGCCGTCTGTTTTCGAGCCACGACGAGCCGGGCGCCGTGGCGGTGGTCAACCAGGCGCTGGCGCGCGCGTACTTTCCGGGAGAGGATCCGATCGGCAAGCGGATCGACCTGCTGCCGAGGGGCGCCAGCGGGCGGATCGTGGTGGGGATCGTCGGCGATGTGAAGAACGAGGGCCTCAACCGGGAGCCCGACCCGGAAATGTATCGCCCGCTGGGTGGCAGCGAGAGGGCCATCCACCTCATCGTTCGCACGCTCGGCGATCCGTCGAGGGCGACGGCGGCGCTGCGCCAGGAACTGCGCGCGGCCGACCCGCAAGCGGTCGCGACCGTCCGCACCTTCGAGCAGCAGTTCGATCAAATGACGGCGGGCCCGCGATTCCAGGGAGCGATGTTCGGTTCCTTCGCGGCGGTGGCGCTGCTGCTGGCGGGCATCGGAATCTACGGCGTGGTCTCGTTCACGGTGGCGCGGCGGCGGCGCGAAATCGGCATCCGCCTGGCGTTGGGCGCCGATGGGCCGCGGGTGGGGAGAATGGTTTTGAGCGAGCTGCTGATCCCGACGGTTTCGGGAATCGCCGCCGGCCTGGCAGGATCGCTCGCCGCCGGCCGAGTTCTGCGATCGCTGCTCTACGATGTGAAGCCCGGCGACCCGCTGACGTATGCGGGTGTGTCGCTCTTCCTGGCGCTGGTGGCACTGGCCGCGGGGGCGGGGCTGGCGCGGCGCGCGGCGCGAGTGGATCCGGCGGAGGTGCTGCGGGCGGAGTGAGCGCGCTTCACTTCTTCGCCAGCCGGGTCAGCAACGCTTCGTAGGCTTCCGTCACGGCGTCCCACGAGTATCGCTCGCGGACGCGCTCCCGGGAGCGGCGGCGCAGGCGGTCGCGCTCGTGTTCGCTCAGTTCGAGCACCAGGCGCAGCTTGGCAAGAAGCTCGCCCGCCTGAAACGGAATGCCTACGTCTCCCGCCACTTCGGCGTTTTCGGGCGTGTCGCGGTAGAGCACCAGGGCGCCGCGGCCCATGGCCTCGATCAGCGCGGGATGCGTGCCGCCGACTTCGGTGGCGTGGATGTACGCGAAGCAGTGCGAGCCGAGCTCGCGGTAGCCTTCCCCGTAAATCGCGCCCGGCAGAACGATCCGGGGGTCGCGCGTGTCGCGGACCCGGCGGATGTACTCCTGGGCGTACGGCGCGTCGCCGATCATGGCGAGCTTCAGGCGGGTGACGAGTTTTTCGAAAGCCTCGCGCACTTCGAGCGCGTGATTCTCCGGCTCCATGCGGCTGACGTACAGAAAATACATTCCGGGAGTGAGTCCCAGCTCCGCCAGGATGTCGGCGGTCTCGGTCTTGCCGGTTTCGGCGCCATACGGAATGAATACGCTGCGCTTGCCGTAGCGCTGCTGGTAGTAGTCCTGGATGGCGCGGGCATCGGTGACGACCTCGGTGGGGCAGAAAGTGGCCAGCCATTCGGAAAACAGATACCAGGCCTTGGCCAGCCGGTTCCACTTCTTCCGTTTGCGCTCGATGCCATCCACGTTGAGGGCCACCGGAATTCCCAACAGGCGCGGCCACAATGTGAAGATCGCGTTGGCGCCGTTGCAGTACAGCGCCGCGTCGGTGCGATGCGCCAGCAGGTGCAGGGTCGAGACGAAGGTATGGGTGAGGGTGTCCAGGTATTTGTGGCGAATGGTGGGGAGGTATTGCAGGCGCACATCGCGCCATTCGGGCGAGGGAAAACGTTCCCGGCAATAGACGGTGACGGCATGGCCGCGCTCCGCTAATCGCGTGGAAAGCTCTTCGGCAAAGGTCTCGAAGCCGCCGTAATTCGCCGGTATGCCCCGCGTGCCCAGGATGGCTATGCGCATGTGGTTGCGCGGCCGCGGGAAACGGGCGGCCTGCGCCACCTATCAGTTTACGTTTTTGCGGCTTCGGAACGGGCCACCGCGCGCACCAGTTTGCGGGGCGCCTGCTTGGTGACCGGACGATACTGAAACCAACTCGCCATGTAGGCGTGATCGACGCGCCGGCTGGCCTGAATGAGGCGGCGTTTCGCCCATACCCGCTTCAGGTTTTGCGCCAGAAACCAGAAGGCCTTCAGAGAGGTGTGCTCCCACAACAGGCAGCAGCCGATCACCACCAGGTCACGGGCGCTGATGGAGAGCCAGTTGGAGCGGTACAGATGCGGATCGATATTCTTGATGCGCATGAGGAACCGGTTCTTCACCGAGTGCATGTTGATTTCGTGCGGCAGCGCACGCCGGTTTCCCGGCAGTACCTTGCGAACGTGGTAGCCGCGCGCGTAGGGCACATAGAGACACTGCCACCCCATCAACTGGGCGCGCCACGCGACATCCGCATCCTCGCGATAGACGAAGAAGTCAGTGTCGAAGAACTCGCCATCCAGGGCAATGTCGTGGATCATGGCACGGCGGTACAGTGCCGCCGCGGCGGTGGCCCCGAACACGTACTCGTACTGCAGATAGTGACCGTTGTCCACTTCCTGGCTGCCGCGGTCGAGATGACGCAGCATGGGATTGAAGTAGATACCGGTCGAATCCACCACCGGCTTTTCGGGAATCTCGAAATGCGCCGACATGGTCAACAGCTTGCCGCAGACCGTCCCGATGCGCGCATCGAAGTTACCGGCATCCACCAGCGCCTGGATGAAATTCGGGAGTAACAGGACGTCCGGGTTGAGAGTCATCACCCAGTCGCCGCTGGAGAGTCCGATCGCTTGATTCTGCGCCGCCGCGAAGCCGATGTTCTCGTTGTTGTAGTAGATCTGGCAGCGATCTTCGAACTGTTCCAGGATATCTACAGTTCCGTCGGTAGACGCATTGTCAACAACGACAATCTCTTTTTGACCGTATCGTTGGGCTAATACCGATTCGAGACAGCGTTTGATGAACCGGCCGCTGTTATACGTAACTATCGTGACAGAGACGAAGTCGTTGTGCGCCATGAACAGGAACCTGAGATCGAGAACAATCCGAACATCCCTTGACCAGTTTGTCTTTAGGAACCGGGAACAACAACTTCGTCCCTCCACCCGCGCCGAAGAGCGCGGCTGGCGAGTCGTATCACTTTACCGTACGCCATCCTGGATTTCCGGCTGCCTTCGAACGCCGACCCTCCGATGATCCGCAAAAAGGAGCCTACGATAACCGCCAGACACAAACTACGATGAAACACCGGGCGAAAGTGTTTGGCTGAATATCTCAGTAGACTACCATACCAATAAAATCTGCGTAACTCTACTGGTAATCGTGCAATCGAGTGAGCGCCTGTGTGTTTCGCAACAGCCTCCGGCACGTAATAGATGCGGTAACCCCGGTCCATCATGCGCCGGCACAAGTCCACGTCTTCGAACCAGAGCGGGTAGAATCCTTCGTCGAAACCGCCCAGTTCCTGCCATACTGCCCGCCGGATCAGGAGGAACGCGCCGGCGGGCTGCTCCACTGGAATGCGTGCCCGAAGATCCCAGTCCAACCCGCGGTAGCGGCGGTTCACCGGGTTCTTCGGCCAGATCCGGTTCAGCAACAGAACTTCCAAAATCAACGACGCCGGCGTGGGCAGCCGCCGCACCATGAATCCGACCTGTGGCGAGCCGTCGGGGCTCAACAACTGGCCGCCGGCGCCCCCCGCGCGGGGCAGATCGCAAGCCTCCCGAAGGGCGTCGAGTCCGGTCTGAATGACCGCGTCCGGATTCAGCAGCAGAATATAGGGACAGTGCAACGCGCCAAACCCCTGATTGGCGGCTGCCGCAAAGCCGCGATTCACGGCATTGGCGATGCACTCTACATTGCGGCAGCGAACTTCTTCGAGCGTGTCGTCGGTGGAGGCATTATCCACCACGATGACCCGCGCGCCGGTGCGCAATGCCGCATCCAGCGCCACGCCGATTTCAGGCGCCGAGTTATAGGTAACAAGAACAATGCCGATCTCGGACATGCGTCACTTGCTCTCACGCGCGGTGAGAAGAAAATACAGACGCCAATATAAGTCGAATCGGGTAGATGCCTGAATCCGATAGATGGCGTAATCATTCGTACTTATCCGTTCTAGTACACCTGCGTGGAACTTACTAACTCTTCGCGCCTCCCGCCACATCCGGATTCCCTGGCCTTTCCCCACCAGCCAGGCGCTGAACTTACCGTGCCGCAGTGCCACAGCACCCCAAAGAAGGTGTGCTGTCAGAATCGGCCATGCCCAGCGCCGCAGCACATCTCCGGGATAGTGCCGGGCGAGCAGGAGCACCTGGTTGCGCGCAATCAGGCGAACGGTTTCGTGGTGCCAGCGGCCCAGTGCGGCGCTCCCGCGATGCCACGCCACGGCCCGTGGTTCGTACCAGCCTTCGATGCCCTCCGCGGCGCACCGCAGCCCGAAATCGACATCCTCGAGGTACGACCCGAAGCTTTCCTCGAGAAACCCTACCCGTCGGAACAGGTCGGCGCGAAACAGCGCGGCGGTCCACGGCGGAGAAGCGATGGGAAGCGAAACGGAGAACATCGGCCCATCGGCACGGCCGCTGCCGACACGCCAGGCGCAGCCGCCGCGGCTGAGGAGATCGAACGTGCCGTCGATCGAGCCCGCCGCCGCGGCCGCGGAGGGTTTCGGCCCCGTTAGAATTTTCCCGGTGGCGAACCAGGCGTTCGCACCCGCCAGAAGCTCGAGGTAGTCGGGGGCGAGTTCGACATCGCTGTTCAACACCGCCACCGCCTCACCCTGGCTCTCGCGGATGCCGCGGTTGACCGCGGCGGCAAATCCGGCGTTGCGGCCCATGGGGATCACCCGCGCGCCTCGCCGCCGCGCCATCTCCGGAGCGCCGTCGGTGGAGCCGTTGTCGATCACCAGGAGTTCGCCGGCGCGGAGCGTCTGCGCCTCCAGCGTGTCGAGCAGCCGCGCCAGCAGATCGCGCCCGTTCCAGACCGGCACGACGGCGGAAATACTCATCGCAGGAAGCGCTTCTTCACCATGAAGGCGAGATTCTGAAAACCGTCGCGCCACGGATTCAGCTTCGTCTCACCGAGCCGCGACGAATATAGGATGGAGATCTCGCCGAAGCGGATGCGCGGGTTGCGGATGGCTTCGATCTTGATCTCCTCGGAGAAGGCCATTCCGTCGGATTCGAGCTTCATCTCCTTCAGGATCGAGCGGCGAAACACCCACATCCCCGATTGCGAATCGCGCACCCAGCGAAAGAACAACACCGAGAGCACCACCGACTGCACGATGTTGCCGAACTTGTGCTTGAAGCTCATGGCGTGGGAATCGCGCACCGGAAACCGGGAGGCGTTCAGGAAGTCCACGTCCAGGTGCAGAAAGGCCTCGATGAGATAGGACAGCGCGTCGGCGGGATAGCTGTGGTCGCCGTCCAGGGTCACGATCAAGTCGCTGGTAGCGTCGGCGAAACCGCGCTTGTAACTGCGGCCGTAGCCGCGGACTTCCTCGCGGATGACGCGTGCCCCCAGGGAAGCCGCCACCTCGGAGGTGCGGTCGGTCGAAGCGTTATCGACCACGATGACTTCGTCCACGAATTCCGGAATCGCTCGCAACACCTGTTCGACGCCCTGCTCCTCGTTCAGGCACGGCGTAATCACGGTGATCGACAGACCTTTATACATAAGCGATCGACTTTTCAGTGCGCCCAGGCGTCATCATCGGTACGGGCTATCATGAAATCGAGAATGCAACGTCTCTGTCTTCTGCTGTGCGTTTTTGCCGCGCTGCTGCCGGCTGCCGAACTTGCCGAAGTTCGGTCCATCTATCTCCTGCCGATGGCCCGCGGGCTCGACCAGTATCTCGCCAACCGCCTGACCAGCGAACGCGTCCTGCAAGTCGTCACCGACCCCAAACTGGCCGACGCCTTCCTCACCGACCGCATCGGAGAGGGCTTCCAGGTACAGATGGAGACCATGTTGCCGGCCCCGCCGCCCACCACCTCGCAATCCGCCGTGGCACCCCGCGTGGAAGCCGTGGAAGCCCGCGTGGAAAGAGACGACCGCGCCGAGAGGCCCTCTCCCCTGCCCACCGAAACCGTAAATAAGCTCAGTAACCCGGCCATGAACTCCTCCTTCGGCCGGGCGCGCGGGACGATTTTCCTGGTAGACGTCAAAACCCACGAGGTCCTCTGGTCCACCTTCGAGCCGCCCAAGAGTTCAGCCTCGAAAGATCTGGACCGCACCGCCTCCGCCATTGTAAGCCGCCTCAAGCGGGACCTGCACGCAAACCCGAAATAGCGTTGCGCTTGTCCCGCACCAGTTCGCGGTAGCCCTGGGCCAGGCGGCGCGTGATCAGGAACATGTCCCAGTTGGCCTCGACCTCGGCGCGCGCCCGCCCGGCCATTTCCGCGGCGTCCCGAGGATGGTCGAACAGGTGCACCACCCGTTCCGCGAACCCCGCCGCATCGTCCGCCAGCGCGCAGAATTCGCCATCGCGAGTGGCCAGGCCTTCGGCGCCCACCCGCGTGGAAACCACCGGCATCCCCGCCGCGAACGCCTCCAGCAGTTTCACCCGCACACCCGAGCCGCTCAGGATCGGGCAGATGAACACCGCGTACCGGCCCAGCGGACTGCGCACGTCCGGAACGAACCCGAGCATTTCGAGCGCGCCGTTGAAATCGGAGTACGCATGCCCGGGCGGCGGATCGCTGCCCGCCACCACCAGCCGCGCCCCGGGCTGCCGCTTGAGAATGAGCGGCAACACCTCGGCCGCAAACCAGTCCATGGCCACGCGATTGGGGTCGTGTCGAAAGCTGCCCAGAAACAACATGGTCAGCGGCTCCCTGCCCCACGTGCGAAAGTCGTAGTCCATCGTATCGATGCCCGCGCGCAGCCCGTGCTTCACTTTGTATTTCATCCCGGGTGCGAACGAGAGAAGGTAGTCGCGGTTGGCCGCCGTGCACACCTGCACCTGGTCGTAGGCGGGCAAGGCGTGCAGTTCGTAATGCAACGCGCGCAGGTACTCCATGCGCGCCTTCACTTCGTCGATGACGCCCCGCATGTGCCCCAGCCCGCGGCCCACCGACTGAAAGTAGATGTCGTGCTCGAACAGCGCCGTGGCAATCTGTTCATACGGCCCGCCGTACTGCGCCATCGGCGTGTACTCGAGCTGCACCAGGTCGATGCGCCTCGTGTAGATCTGGCGGTGGATCAGCCACTCGAAATCCTCGTGGAAGAACTCGCGCACCGCGAAAGGCTTCAGCGACCCAATCCCGCGATCGTCGGTTTGGGGGCGGATCAGCCACTCCACCGACGCGCAGCTCCGCCGCAGTTCCGCATTGTCCTTCTCCTGCCACGGGTACTCCAGCAATTCCACGACGTGTACCTCCATCACCCGCGACATCTGCCGCAGGCTTTGGTACATGAACACGCCGCCGCCGTGCACCGGCGGGCAAATCGGATAGGGAGAAACGAACAGCACGCGCAGGATCGCCGGCTCCGGGTCCAAACGGCAGAAGCGGTCGCGAAAGTAGCCGCCCAGCGGCCGCCGGAAGGCTTCCGTGTCGCAGATGGTGGCCAGGCTGCGCGCCCGCCACCGCGACTCCACGGCTTGCGGAAGCTGAAGCAACGACCGCCACAGCGCCCCCGGCGTGGGCCGCAACGGCACTTCGCCGAACAGCACCGTCAACACCGCGCCCGCCCAGGTGAAGAAAAAATGCGCCACCAGCCGCCGCCACTCGTGGATATTCTTCCAGCAGAACAGAAGGTAGTTCTTCTTCAGCGCCGCCTGAATCTGCGCTTCGCGAAATCGCTTGCCGATGGTGCCGCGGTGCTCGTGATACACCACGCTGCGCGGCTGGTACAGCACCTTCCATCCGCGCTTCCAGGCGAGGTAGCCGAGGTCCGTGTCCTCCAGGTAGAACGGATTGAGCAGGCGATCGAAGCCGCCCAGCTCCAGAAACTTCTCCCGGTCGAACGCGCAGGAACCGCCGCCGCCGTAAAAACAGGGGAAGAGCTCGTGGATATCGGGCTCGGTCCGATGGCGCACGCGCAGGTTGCCGTCCTGCCACCAGCCCTGCGTCAGGCCGGTCTCCTCGCGCACTTTCTCCGGGTCGCTGAAAAAAATCTGGCAGGATACCGCGAACACCTCGGCGTCGCGGAAACCTTCGAGCAGCGGCGCCAGAAACCCGGGCGCCACCCGCATGTCGCTGTTCAGCAGCACCACCACGTCGTTCCGTGCCGCGCGGAAGCCCACGTTCGAGCCGCCGCCGAAACCCAGGTTTTCGGCGAGCGCGATCACATTCACGCCGGGGAAACGTTTCCGGACGAACTCCACGCTGCCATCGCTCGAGCCGTTGTCCACCACGATGATTTCGTTGGCGGGGTGCCCCCGCAGCGCTTCCACCACCGACGGCAGGTACTTCTCCAGCAGCTCCCGCCCGTTCCAGTTGGGGATCACGACCGAAGCGGCATCGGCAATCGCGGCTCCCGAACGATTGCCGCGCCGTTTGCCGAACGCGGCCCACGCCAGGTCCGTCACCAGCAGCGCCAGAAAGCCGAACCCCACCAGCAGCGGGGAGACCGCCAGCCACGGCAATCCCAGGAGCAGGCGCTTGAGGAACCGCATGTCAGCCAAGAGGCACGGCGGGGCCGAACCCCACCTTGCGGCCCAGCCTCACCCATCGCGAGGCGTGGTAGAGCGCCAGCTCTTCGCCCAACCGCCGCGCCTCCTCCTGCAAACTCAGCGCCCACGTGGTGCGCCCGTCCAGTTCCTTCTCCGTGTGGTGCAGCGCCTCCACTGCGCGCACCAGCTCCGCGGTCTGCTTGTTCACTTCGGCCGTCAGCCCTGCCTCAACGCGCAGCGCCCATTCCGTGCGGGCGCCGATCTCCTCCTCCAACTCCCGGATCTTGGCCGTGAACTCGTTCGCCATGCGCTCGGCCGCGGCCTGCTCGCGCTTCAGCTCCTCCTGAAGCTCCACAATCCGGGCGCGGCCCTGGTCGAGTTCCTGGACCATCGCGTGCGCCCAGCGGTTGCTCCGCTCCAATGCTTCCTTCTGCGCCCGAAACTGGTCGAGAAGCGAGAGGTGTTCCGTCTGCGCATCCAGCAGCCATTGATTCTTGGCAGCCAGCTCGCGCTCCAGCAGCCCGATGTGCCGTTCCCTTTCGCGCAGCACGTTGGCCGCCCGCGGCACGTAGACGAACGCGGCGGTGCCGCCGGCCCGCGGGCGGTGCCCGCAAATCGCCACGAAGAAGTGCGAGTCGTCGGGCGCCGGCTCTCCCGCATCCACCCGCACATCCACGCCGGTTCCCGGTTCCTGCGGCTGAAACGTCACGCCCTCGATATGATTTTCGAGGAACAGGGTCACGCATCCAAACACGCGCCGCAGCTCATCGCGGAATTCATCGAACGCGAATTCGTGAACGTGGAACGGATTGGCGCCGTCGGCGCCGCGCGACTCCGTGTAGTAGAGCCGGTTCGGCGTGGAAACGATAAACTGGCCGCTTTCGGCGAGCACGCGTCCCGCCTCGGCCAGGAAACCGCGCCATTCTTCCAGGTGCTCGATCACTTCGAACGCCACCACCAGGTCGAAGCACCGGTCGCGGTGCGGCAGCGCCGTGCAGGACCCCTGCTCGAAGCGGAGATTGGGGCGAAGGTAGTGTTCGTGCGCGAAGCCCACCGCCTCCCGGGCGCAATCCAGGCCCACCACCGATTGCGCCACCGCGGCCAGCTCGGCCGCGCCGTAACCCGCGCCGCATCCCGCGTCCAGCACGCGCTTGCCGTGCGCCAGGCGCGCCGCGAAGGTGTAGCGCGCCATATGTTCGTTGAGCAGATCGACATCCACCTGGCCGGGAATCAGCCGCTCGCCGGTAAACTCAGCCAATGCGTTTCTCCAGCACGGGAAGGGGCTCCCGCCGGTCGCCCCCGATCTTCGCGTTCACCTCCACCCGGCAGGGGAAATGAAGATACCCGTAAACCTCCTGCTCCGCGCGGCCCATCTGCACGGCCACGGCATTGTCGATCCAGTCGCACATGGTGTATCCGAAAAGCGTGCCGTCCGCAACCGCCGGCGAGAACGCGAACGACCCCGGGTACAGCTCCGGCAGCTCGATATGAAAGTCCACCGTGTAGACGTCCCCGGCCTGCATCGCCGGCAGTTCGTATCCCTCGCGCGCGGTATTGGTGCCGGAGAAGTCGATGCCCAGGTGATTGCGCAGCATGAACCCGACCATCGGCAGCGGCACGTCGCCCTTCGCCCGGACGCTGATCCGCACCACGATCCGCGAGCCCGGCTCCACCAGCGCGAGCCGCTCTCCGTGCGCGTCCAGGATCGCGATTCCGATCACCTCCGCGCGGCCGTCGCCGTAACGGTGGTCGATATTCGGAATGCCCTCCACGATCTCCGGCGCCTGCACCGGACCCGATGCCGCCCGCTTCTCCTCCGCGCCGGCCTTGTGAATCAGGTACGCGGAATCCTTCTCGGTCATGGCCGCCAGGTATTTGGCGATCACCCGGTCCGGCTCGCCCACTTCCACCATGCGCCCGCGATCGAGCCACAGCACCCGGTCGCCAATGGCCTTCACGTCGCTGACCGCGTGCGATACGAACAGAATGGTGATGCCGCGCGACCGCAGCTCGTGCACCTTGCGCATGCATCGCTGCCGGAAATAAATGTCGCCGACCGCCAGCGCCTCGTCCACCAGCAGGATCTCCGGATCCACGTTGATGGCCACCGCGAACGCCAGCCGCACCACCATGCCGCTCGAATACGTCTTCACCGGCTGGTTGATGAAGTCGCCGATTTCGGCGAAGGTTTCGATATCCCGGTAGCGCTCCTCCACCTGCCGCGTGGTGAATCCCAGAATCGAGCCGTTCAGAAAAACATTGTCGCGGCCGCTGAACTCGGGGTTGAATCCGGCGCCCAGTTCGAGCAAGGCCGCCACCCGCCCCCGCACTTCCACCGTGCCCCGCGTCGGCTGCAGGATCCCAGCCACCATTTGCAGCATGGTGCTCTTGCCTGAGCCGTTCTCGCCAACAATGCAGAAGGTCTCGCCCCGCTTCACCTCGAAGGTGAGCTGATCGATTGCCAAAAACTCCTGATGCCGCCGAAGCCGGTTGAGAGACAGCAATTCCTTAAGCCGGTCGCCCGGCGATTCGTAGATCGCGTAGCTCTTCGAGACGCTCTGAAACTCAACGGCGTTCACGGTTGGGAGAAGAAAGATTAGTGTAACGAAACTCGGGCACAGGTGGGAGTTACGGAGATAAAGGAAAAGGGCGACCGCCAACCCCTTCTGTTGATCACGAATGCAAGGCGAATCGACTGCGGCAAGAACCGCGGCGCCAATTAAGCACTTCTAGGGCGCGTCAGGACTCGCATCCGTTAGCAGATAAGGAAGCTGGAAGCCGCCCCAATAGTGGATTGGTTCTATGTACTTCCTCCTTATCAATGGCTCCCCCGGTAAAAGGGGATCGCGTTCAGACCGTGAAAACGGCCTGGAAGAACGGCTACCAACCGCCTCCACTCACAATATCTACCCATGCGCGCGCTGTGTCAAGAGTACAAATAGCCCAGTTGGCAGGATGTTGACTCGGGTGTTTCCACCTGTCTCTGTGAAACGCCGTACATCCGGCGGCGACGGGCGCCTTCACGCCGTTGCCATGAATCTCGCGTACGGTCATTTAACGGCCCGATGATCCGAAACCGCCGCTCCCGCGGCGCGAATCGTTCAGCTCGCCTTCCGCCCACTCCACCGCTTCGTAGCGCGCCACGATCATCTGTGCGATGCGATCGCCGGGCTTGACCTCGTACGCTTCTTTGCCGAGGTTGAGCAGAATCACCCGAATCTCTCCGCGGTAGCCGGGGTCGATCGTGCCCGGTGCGTTGGGCATGGTGATGGCGTGCCGCAAGGCCAGCCCGCTGCGCGGCCGCACCTGCGCTTCATAGCCCGGCGGTACCTCGATCACCAGCCCGGTCGCCACCAGGTGCGGCACACCCGGCTCCAGCCTCGCCCGCTCGACGGCGCGCAGATCCATGCCGGCATCTTCGCCGGCACCGTGCGCGTATTCGGGAAGCACCGCGTCCTTGTGAACGCGTTGGATTCGGATCAGCATTCCCAGCTATCATAGCGTCTTGACCCCTCCCCAACGCGTCGTCACGGTGGCGCCCATGCCGCCCGAAAAGTGCGCCTACGCGCTGGCACGCTACAGCCGCTCGCCCGATTCGATTCGCGATTCGCTGGCCTGGGTGCGGACGCACGACTCGCAAAAGTTTCTCGAGAGCTTCTATTTCCAGTACGGCCACGCCTCCATTGCCGACCTCGGACACATCGTCGTCTGTTTCGAGGGCGTCTCCGAGCTCGCTGCCACTGAAATCGAAGAGGAGCCCTTGTGGGATGGCCAGGCGAAATCGTCCCGCTACCAGGACTTCTCGCGAGCGGGATTCGTGATCCCGCCCGAGCTTTCGGGCGATGACGCCGCCGCCTACCGGGACGCGGGCCAGGCGCTGCTGGCGGCGTATGGCAGCGTCAAAGAGAAGGCGTTGGCCTGTCTCGCCAGCCGCCTCCCGCGCCCCGAAGCGATGAAACCGGAACTGTACGCGCGCAATCTGGCGGCGCGCGCCTTCGATGTCGCCCGCTACTTGTTGTTTTGGGGCGTGCCCACTAACGTTGGCCAGGTGACCAGCATCCGCACCCTCGAAAAACAGATCCGGCGTTTCAAGGCCGCCGAATTCGCCGAGCTCCGCGAGCTCGGCGAGGAGATCGCCGCCGCCTGCGCCGCCCCCCCGGATTGTGTGTGGGACGCCTCCGTCCCGGTCGCCCCGGTGGCGCCCACGCTCGCCCGCCATGCCGACGCCGACGAACATGCCCGCCATTCGCGCCAGGCTCTACGCCAGTGGGCCGTTCAGAACCTGCCCGCCCCCGCCGGGATTCCGGCCGTGCGCGTGGACCTCGTGCGTCCCGCGGAGGTCCCCGCCGATGTCGTCGCCACCCTGCTTTATCCGGTTACAGACCGTCCCTTTCGCGAGCTCTACCAACTGGCGCGCGATTGGAGCGCCGCCCGGCGAGCCGAGGTCATCGACCTCGCCCTCGGTTCGCGCACCCGCCGCGACGAGATCCTGGCCGGCTTCCGCGGCGGGCTCTATGCCTACGATTTCGTCATCGACATCGGCGCCTACCGCGATCTGCATCGCCACCGCCGCTGCCACAAATTCCGCCAGCCCTATTCCGGCCGGTTGGGGTTCGACACGCCGCCCCTCATCGCCGATGCCGGAGCGGCCTCCGAATACCAGTCCGCCATGCGCGCCGCCCTCCAGACCAGAGCGCGCCTCCCCAGCCCGGGATCGCAGTACCTGCTGCCGTTCGGGGCGCGCTCCCGATTTCTCTTCAAGATGGATTTCGCTGAAGCCGAATACATCTCGCGCCTGCGCAGCGGCGTGAAGGGACATTTCAGCTATCGCGAAATTGCCTGGGAGATGAAATGCAAGATGGAACAGGTGGAGCCGGAATTGGGCCGCCTGATCCAGGCGACCCCACCGTGGGTGGATGATCCTTTGCAGCGATAACTTCGCGAGAGCGTGGTCTACTTCCCGGTTACTTCCAGACCGAACTCGCGCAGCAGCATCGCCTGGTCGCCGTAGATCCGGACGAAATATACCCCCGCATCCATCTTGGGGATATCGGTTCGCGCCTGGGCGTTGTGCGCCCGCACGACACCGGCCCACAACTCGGCTCCGGAGCGGTCCACCAGCGATACGCGGTAGACCTCCTCGGCGGGCAGGCCGGCCAAGTCCAGGCCCATCTGGATGCGCCGGCCGGCCGGCACTCGGGATACCATCCCCCGGGTGGCCTGAAGGTTGACGCTGACGGCCACGGGCGCCATGGCGCGCTCGCCGAACCGCACCCCTACCGCCGCCAGCACGATGGCTAACGCGGCTGCCGCGAACATGGGCGTCCATCGCGCATAAAAGAAGCTTTGCCACTTCGGTCGCTGCGGCTGGCGCCGCAGTTCCCGCCCGGCGGTCGCCATCGCCGCAACGTATTCGTCCATTTCTGAGACGCGCCCCTGGCAGGACTCGCAGATCAGCAGGTGCTCTTCAAACTGCCCGCAGTCCTCTTCGGACATACGCCCCATCGAGTAGTGTTCAATCTGCTCGTCATTCATGTGGAGCTGTCTGGCCACTCGCATGATCCGATCCTCCGTATCTAAACCGGTGTTCCTCAAACAAATATGTGCCGGTCCCGGGTTTCTTCTCTCAGATATTGCTGGAACTCGGCTGCGGCCGGAATCCGGTTCGCAGTGCCAGCCTCCGTTTGCCGAGTTCTCCGAACCGCGCTTTGGCCCTCGATTTGACCAGCCGGAACTGGGTCTCGGTCAGTTGCATTTCCTTGCAGATTTGTTCTGGCGACTGTTCCTGCAAGTAGAACCGCGTCAGTACTTCGCGGTCTCTTTTTTGTAAGCTGTTCAGGATCCGTTTGGCAAGGGCGGCGTTCTGCTGCTGAATCAGGCTCCGTTCCGGATTCGGCTGCTGGTCGGAAACCGCTACCCCCACGTCCAGGTCGATCTGGTTCCGCCGCGCCTGTACCACCCCGTCGATATGTGCCGCCACTTGGCGCCGCACGATCGTCCGGACGTAACCCATAAGTCGGTCGGGCTCACGCAGTTCGCCACGCTGAATGGCGTGCGTGATGATCAAAAAAATGTCGTGAATTTTGTCGTCCAGGTCCTGCGGACCCAGTTGCCGGCACAGATAGAAGCGCACTCCTTTGGAGAAGATGCGGTAGAGGTCCTCCATCGCGGAGGTGTCGCCGCTGGCAATACGTTCCACCAGGATGCGCCAGGACGGGTCGGCCGGTGCGCCGTTGCTCTCGGTGGCTGGTTCGGAGTCGAAGTTCATTAGCTTCCCACCACAAAATACGCCCCCCAGTACCGCGGGTGGGCGCGCCAATCGCCGGCCTGGATCATCTCCACCTGCGCCAGGCGCAGCGCTCGAACAGCATTCTGGTCCTGCTGTTTTCTTAAATTGTAATAAAAAATACGGAACATTGGCCCCGAGTCGTCAGGAGTATCCCACAAACTGGCCACCACCGATTCCGCCCCGGCCGACAGCCAGGCCCGCGTCAGCCCCATCAGTCCCGACCACGGCCTTTGGCCGGCCGACGAGTGGCAACCGTTCAAAACCACCACACCCGCGCGGATTCTCCACCGCGAGATTTCGAGCGGCGGCAGGAGTTCCGCCTCGCCTCCGTGGTTCAGGCTCAGGGCGATCAGGCCCTCACGGTTCGCGTCTGGGCTGCCCACGATATGGGTCGCGAAATGCACCACGGCGGGCGATCGCCGCAACTGTTCCCGCAGTCTCAACCCGGTCGCATCCCCGCCCGTCAACAGGGTGGATTGGCCGTTCCAGGCGCGCGCGCAGGCTTCCAATTCCGCGGCGCTGCCCACCAGGCGTGGCAGGACCAGCGCGCTTCTCGCGGCAGCCGTCTGGGTTGCCGCGGTGGATCCTCGGGGCGCCCGCTCGTCGGCGCCGTTGTACACCGGATCCCCAATGCCGACGAACAGCGGCGCTAAGGCAGTGAGATGCTCCCGGCTCGCCGACTCCAGCCAATACCCGGCCCCCGGGATCACTTCCGTGGTATGCCGCTGGGCGACATATACCGGATGAACGCCGGCCGTTTCCACCAATGCCGCCACGGGTACCTCAAAGAGCGCCTGATCCAGGGCCAGCAGCCAGCGGCTCTTCCCGCTGAGGTGTGCCGGAAGCCTGCCGAAGAGTGTCCGGTAGAGCCTGGCACTGGCCTCCATCAGTTCCGGCCGGTCGTCGCGGAGTGCCTCGACGAAGGCCTGAACCTGGCCCTCCACCTCTGCCTTCCCCGGTAACGCGAATAACGCCAGGCCTTCCCGGTCAACCGCCCACAGCCACGAGATCGACTTGCCCAGATGGAAGCAGAGCAGCACGGTATCGGGCGCGAGCGCTGCCCGCGTTCGCGCCAGCAGGGCTGCCGGTACCGGCCGCGAGCCCGGTTCGAACATGGTCTCCATCCGCACCACCTCGGCGCGCGCGGCTTCCACGGTCTCCTGCGCCGGCGCGCCGCCGCCACGCAGCAGCTCTACTTCCGCCCGTTGCAGCCGGGCCTGCGCTTCCCAGTAAACCGGCGGCAGGCTAGCCTCGGATCCGGCACGTCCGCTTACCAGCCAGCGCAGGCTGGCCGCGCGGTTCTCCTCCGCCGCCTCAAAACTCTCCGCCGCCACCGCCGTGTCGCCCGTCGCCAAATAGAGCCGGTTGGCCGCCTCGACCAGCGCGGAATAAAGTGGCCCCAGGACTCCCTCCGAACCCAGCCGCGCGAATTCGTCGGCGGGCACCGACCAGCGCCATGCTCTTCCCAGCCGCAGGGCGATCCGCAGGTCCGCTACGGCTTCCGCCAACTGCCCCTGTGCCAGGTGCACCCTGCCCCGTGCTTCATAAAGCTGCCACTCGGGCATCGGCCCGCGCGGCTCGGAGCTCAATTCCACGGCGCGATCCAGCAGCGCCGACGCCGTCTCCAACTGCCCCTGTTCCAGCCTCAGCTTACCCAGATTGCAATAAGAATAGATTAGCGGCAGGTGCTGCAGCTTGCGGATTTCAAATGCTTCGAGCAGCGCCCGCTCGGCCTCGGGAAGCTGGTTTTTCCTCAGGAAATCCTCACCCAGCCGGTTCCACGCCGTGGCGCGCAGTTCCTCGTCCCCCGCGCTTTCGGCGCCCTCGATCCCCTGCCGGAACATCTCGCGCGCTTCCGCCATTCGGCCCACCCGCGCCAGCAGCGAGCCCATCTCGATCTGTAGCTTGGGAAGATGGTCCCGCCGATCCTTGCCGCTCATGGTCCGCAAACTGCCGCGCAGCCACTCCACCGCCGCTTTCACTTCCCCCATCTGGCCGTACAGCGAGGCGATATTCGCGTCCAGGACCGCCGCGTAGCTGACATCGTGCGCCGATTCGGCAATCCGGCGAGCCTCCAGAAACGTCCGCAGCGCCAACTGATATTGGTGCGTGGCATAGGCGCAGCCCCCCGAATTGCCCAGCGCCCGCGCCGCCTGCGACACGTCGCCCGCGGCTAGCGCCATCCGGCGCGCCTCCTCGAAACGGCTCCGCGCGGCTTCATAGTGGCCTTCCACAAACCGGTCGCGGCCGTCCACCAGCAACGTGGTAAACGCCGCTTTGCGAGCGAAAAGATCTTCTCTGGCTGCCAAGGGCTTCGCCCTCGCCTTCCGGCCGGAACGTGGTACCGTACCGGTGAGCGGGAAGATGAGCAGGCAACAAGCCAACAGCATGGCTGTTTTCAAGAGTCCAGCTCCCGGGCTTTGTTTGAATTTATGAATACCTGGTGTTTCTTTGGGGATATTTCCAAATGGGAATATCCCCAAAGAATAGTACCAGCTTTCGCCGTGGAATTGGCAGCCCCCATCGGGGGGTATTCGAAAGAAACGCGCCTGTGGAGCGCGATGTTGGGGTTTAGCTTAGAAACAGCTCAGGCCGCACAGTCCGGTGACAATAATAATGATCGGCTCAGTGGACATCTTTTGCTGTAAATGACCGCGTTGCAAACAGCGATCCTGCAACTTCAAACTAATCCTTCGTCGTCCACGTACCGGGTTATAAGAAAGCTAAGTTGTTGTTTTCTAACGTGTTTTATTTCCCGAGAATTGGTGACCGCCCTGCCCGGGCCTGCTCAAGAATTGCGCGTGTTATCATATCTACTTTAGATTCAATGGCTTATGTCCTTGAGGCGCTGGCTCTCCGCCGCCTGCCGCGTGACAGCATTTTGCCCCCTGCCATAATTTTGTCGCGCCTCGATTATCTTTTCCACTCATTCTAATGACCTTTCCCTGATTGGCCCGATTCCTGCATTTCCCATGGCGCCATGCTCGACCGACTAGCCACGCAATTAGAGCGGTACATGGACCTGCTCAGCACCCGTCAGAAGCTGGTAGCTTCCAACATCGCCAACGCCGATACACCGGGTTATCGCACCCGGGACGTCGACTTTCAAGCCGAATTCCAAAATGCCCTTGGGTCTCCACGGATTACGGGCGTGGACGGCCTCAAGGTCAAAAACGACGGAAACGACGTCAGTGTCGATCGCGAGTCGCGTCTGCTGGCGGAAAACGCTCTGCGATTCCAGCTCGCCTCGAACCTCCTCCGCTCGCAGATCCGGGTCGTACGCTCGGCTATTCAGGAAGGCAAGAACGCATGAGCCTCTTTTCCGTGCTCTCCATCGGCTCCTCCGGCATGGCTGCCCAGCGTGTCCGCGCCGAATTGCTCACCGAAAACCTCGCCAACTCCGAAACCACCCGGACGCCCGAAGGCGGCCCTTACCGCCGGAAAGACGCGGTGTTCGAGAGCGCCCCGGCGGCTTCCCCCTTCTCCTCGGTCCTCGATGCGGAGTTGAACGCTCCGGGCGGAGTCGCGGTCTCCGAGGTCGTGGTGGATACCCGCCCGCCGGAAATGCGATTCATGCCCGGCCATCCGGATGCCGACCGCGACGGCTATGTCGCCTTCCCCCGGGTGAACCCCGCCGAGGACATGGTGGACTTGATGGCTGCATCCCGGGGCTACCAGGCCAATGTGGCCGCCATTGCGGCCGTCAAGGACATGATCCAGCGTTCCATCGACCTGTTCCGTTGAGATGACTTATGGCAGCACCGATTTCTCCTATTTCCGGCGCCGGCATTTCGTTTCCGGTGGCGCCCGCCACCGAAGCGCGAGGCGGCGGCGACTTCCAGAACATGCTGTTGGGAGCCATCCAGGGTGTCGAGGCCGTCGGCCAGAACGCCTCCTCGGCGGTCTCCCGCTTCCTTTCCGGCGAAGGCGAGGAGTTGCACACCACGATCCTGGCGACGCAGCGCGCTGAGTTGTCGTTCGAGCTGTTTCAGCAGGTCCGGAACAAAGTAGTGAGCGCCTACCAGGAAATTATGCGCATGCAGATGTAAAGGTATCAGGTTTTCGGCCCCACCCGCCGATGTAAGTAACAGGCCGGCGAAGCCACATGAAGAGAATCCTGGCTAACCTTTCGATCCGTCAGCGGATCAGCATCGTCGTGGTCGCGTTGCTCCTCGGCGTGGGGCTTTATGCCCTCGTCAAGCACCAGCGCGAAGCCGATTTCAAGCCGTTGTTCACCGGCCTGGCGCCGGAGGATGCCGCTGGAATCGTGCAGAAGCTCAAAGAGTCCGGCGTCGAATACCGCCTGCCGGAAGCCGGTGGGGCCGTGCTCGTACCGTCCGCCCGCCTCGCCGAGCTCCGCCTGGGTATGGCCGCCGCCGGACTCCCCAAGACCGGCCGCATGGGGTTCGAGCTCTTCGACAAGACCAACCTCGGCGCCACCGAGTTCACCGAACACATCAACTTCCGCCGGGCCCTCGAAGGGGAGCTGGAACGCTCCGTCATGTCCCTGGCCGAAGTGGAACAGGCCCGCGTCCACATCACCTTCCCCAAAGAATCCGTCTTTCTCGAATCGCAGCAGCCCGCCAAGGCTAGCGTCCTGGTCAAACTGCGCCCCGGAGCCCGCCTGGCGCCGCAAAACGTGCTCGCGATCGACCACTTGGTTTCCAGCGCGGTGGAAGGGCTCACACCCGAAGCCGTGTCCGTACTCGACATGAACGGGAACCTGTTGGGCCGCCCCAAAGCAGCCAGATTACCCGACGGCCCGGAAGCCTCGGAGGCCACCCTCGACTACCGCCAGAAGATCGAAGCCGATCTCCTGGCCAAAATCAACTCCACCCTCGAACCACTCCTCGGGTCCAACAAGTACCGCGCCGGGGTCTCGGTCGAGTGTGATTTTTCGGGCGGCGAGCAGAGCGAAGAAGTGTTCGATCCCGCCCGCTCGGTCATGGTGAGTTCGCAACGCACCGAGGACAGCTCCGGTTCGGCCGGCGCGAGCGGCGTCCCCGGTACCCCTTCGACCCTCCCCCGCCCCACCTCGCGCCCCGCCGGCAACGGCAAAAACATCTCCCGGGTTACCGAGAACATCACCTATCAGTCCAGCCGGACCGTGAAGAAGATGCGGCTGCCGGCCGGCGGCGTCAGGAAAATGTCGTTGGCGGTTCTGGTCGATCAGGATGTCACCTGGCAGAAGGACGGAAACGGGTTCAAGAAGGTTCTGGTTCCGCCCCCACCCGAAAAACTGAAAGTGATCCGCGACCTGGTCGCGGGTATCACCGGTTTCAGCGCCGAACGCGGCGACCAGATCGTAATCGACACCCTGCCTTTCGAGACCACCCTGCTCCTCGAAGCTCCCGAGTCGTCCGCGCCCGCCCCCTCCGCGCCGCCCTCCCAGAATCCTCTCGATCGGCTGAAGACACTCGATCGAAAGACGCTGATTATCGTTGGCGGTGCGGCGGCCGGCATGATCGTGCTGCTGGTGCTGGCGATTCTCTTCCTGCTCCGGCGGAAGACGAAGCGCGCCGAAAAGAACGCTGCGGTCACCGCGCCCGCGGCGCTCGCCGCCGGCGACGCCGCCCCGCCGGACTCGCTCGATTCCGCCGCGGTGGAAAAACAGATCGAGAGCAAACTCGCCGAACGGGAAGCGCTCCAGCACAAGCTGGATTCGCAGGCCTTGCAGGCCCTCAAGCTCGCGCCGGTCATTCCCAAAACAGCCGAGATCCTCGCCAAACACCTGCGCGAGAAGATCAAAAAAGACTCCGAGGTCTCGGCACAAATCCTGCGCACCTGGATCCGCGATGAGGAGAGCTGACGCCCCATGATCGTCAACACCACCAAATCCGATGCCGAAACCATGACCGGTCTGCGGAAGGCCGCCATGCTCCTGGTCACATTGGGTGAGGAAGCCGCCGCGGATATGATGCAACATCTCTCCGAGGAAGAGGTCCAGAAGGTGACTCGCGAAGTGGCCAAGATCACTGCCATTTCCTCCGAGCAGGCCGAGAGTCTCCTCAACGAGTTTCATCACCTCTGCACGGCCGGCGATTACGTGGCCCGCGGAGGTGTGGAATATGCCAAGAAAGTGCTCATGCGGGCCTTCAGTCCGGAAACCGCCAAGCGCCTGCTCGACCGGCTGGCCAAGGCATTGGGCGCCGAGGCAGCCTCGTTCGATGCCCTGCAAAAAGCCGATCCGCAGCAACTCGCCAAGTTCATTCACAATGAGCACCCCCAGACCATCGCCCTGATCCTGTCCCACCTTACCGCCACGCAAGCCGCCGCCCTGCTGATGTCCCTCCCGGCCGGCCTGCGCTCGGATGTGGCCCAGAGAATGGCGTGCCTCGACCAGATTTCCCCCGAAATTGTCCACAAGATCGCCGCCGTCATCGGCCAGAAGCTTCAGGCGCTCGGCGAATTCAGCCGCGAGTCGTATGGCGGCGTGCGAGCCGTGGCGGAGATGTTGAACCGCCTCGACTCGGCTTCCGGCCGCGAGATTCTGGATCACATCCAGGGTCACGATGCCAATCTGGGCGAGACCATCCGTCATTTGATGTTCGTCTTTGAAGATCTGCTGCTCATCGACCCCATGGGGCTGAAGGAGGTCCTGGGACGGGTGGACCGGAAGGTCCTGACGGTGGCGCTCAAGGGCACCAGCGAGCAGTTGAAAAATCAGATGCTGGGCTGCATGTCGCAGCGCGGCGCCGACATGCTGAAGGAAGACATGGAGGCCCTCGGCCCCATCAAGATCAAGGAAGTCGAGGCGGCGCAGCAGCAGATCATCGCCATCGTACGCCAACTCGAATCGGAAGGTGTCCTGAGCCTGAAGGGAGCGGTCGGCGAGCAGTATGTCGTCTAAACTGTTCCTGCCCGAAGATTCGCACGCCGCCGCGCCCGTGGTCTGGCGCGAGGTCAGCGCCCATCCGGAAGAAGAGCGTCCGGTACCCCAGGCAGCGCCACAGGAGTTCGAAGCCCGCCTGGCCGAACTCGAGCAGGGGTGCCAGCATCGGGTGCGCGACGCCCGCGCGGCAGGCATGCGCGAAGGAGAGGAAATCGGCCGCAAACGTGGCGCCGCCGAAGTGCAGCCCGCCATCGAACGCCTCTCCCGCTCCATCGCCGAGCTCGCGCAACTGCGTGACCGCCTGCGCCGGGAGGCCGAGTCCGATATGGTCAAGCTCTCCCTGGCAATCGCCCGCCGGGTGCTGCGCCGTGAACTGACCATCGAGCCGGAGGCCCTGCACGGGCTCGTGCTGGCCGCTCTGGAGAAACTGGCCGGCCAGGAGGTGTCGCGGGTTCGCGTTCACCCGTCGCACGTCGCCGCGGTCACCGCCTTCTTGCGCCAGTCTGCCGCCGGTTCCGCCATCGAAGTATCCCCCGACAGCGCCTGCGAACCCGGCGGGGCCATCTTCGAGACCGCCCGCGGCAACCTGGATGCCTCCGTGGAGACGCAGTTACTGGAGATTGAGCGAGGTCTGGCGGACCGCCTGCGGAAAACATGACCGAGAGAATCTCGTTGGCCCCTTATTTTGCCGAACTGGACCGGGTCGAGCCGCTTCGCTGGACCGGGCAGGTCACCGAAGTAGTGGGATTGCTGATCGAATCCCGCGGCCCCCAGGCCGCGATCGGAGACTTCTGCGAAGTGCACACCAGCGCCGGCCACCCCATCCGCGCACAGGTGATCGGCTTTCGCAATGGCCGGGTCCTGATGATGCCCCTCGAAGAGATCGCCGGGCTGCAATTGGGCGATCCGGTCGTGGCGCGCAGCGAAGAGGCTCGCGTGGAGGTCGGGCGCGGCCTGCTGGGCCGCGTCATCGATGGTTTCGGCAAGCCCATCGATGGCGGTCCGCCCATCGAGACCGAGGACACCTACAACCTTCACGGCGTGGCCGGCAATCCGCTCGACCGCGAGCACATCACCGAGCCGCTGGTCACCGGCATCCGCGCCATCGACAGCCTGCTGCCCTGCGGCAAAGGACAGCGCATCGGCATCTTCGGGGGCAGCGGCGTCGGCAAGAGCACTCTCCTCGGCAGCATGTCCCGCCACAATTCGGCCGACGTTACCGTGATAGGCATGATCGGCGAACGCAACCGCGAAGTCCGCGGTTTCCTCGAAAACGAACTGGGCCCGCAAGGCCGCAGCCGCTCGGTGGTGGTCTGTGCCACATCCGAGCGGCCAGCGCCGCTCCGCGTGCGAGCGTGCTTCGTGGCCCTGGCGGTGGCCGAGTACTTCCGCGACCAGGGTGCCAGTGTCCTGCTGGTGATGGATTCGGTGACCCGCCTGGCCATGGCCCAGCGCGAAATCGGCCTGGCCGCCGGCGAGCCTCCCAGCCAGAAGGGATACACTCCGTCGGTATTCAACCTGCTCCCCAAGGTGTTGGAACGCGCCGGCAATTTCCGCCAGGGTTCGATCACCGGCTTCTTCACCGTGCTGGTCGAGGGCGACGATTTCAATGAGCCCATCTGCGATGCCGTGCGCGGCATCCTCGACGGCCATTTCATTCTCTCCCGCGACCTGGCCGGACAGGGACACTATCCCGCCATCGACATTCTCCACTCCGTGAGCCGTCTCACGTCGGCGGTGGCTTCCCCGCAACAGCGCAAATCGGCTTCGCGAATTCGACAGGCGCTCTCCGCCTGGCGCGACTCCGAAGACCTGATTCAACTGGGCGCCTACGTCGCCGGGTCGAACCCGGTGCTGGATGCCAGCATCCGCCTGCGCCCCGAACTGCTCGATTTTCTCCGCCAGGATCACACCACCACCACGCCCCTCAAGGAGACATTGAGCCGGCTCGATAGCCTGGCCTCTCAATTGGAAGGTGGGGCGCCGTCCGCGGCGAAGCCCGCCGCGCTCCCCGCTCCCGCCGGCAGGACGGCCCGATGAAGTCGTTCCACTTTCGCCTCGAAAAGGTGCTGGAGTGGCGGCGGACCCAGCTCGAGCTGGAGGAGAACAACTTCCGCAAACAGGTGGCCGCGCTCGCCGAACTGGATCGCCAGGCAGCCGAAATCGAAGCGGCCGGTCAACGGTCGGAGGCCATCGTTCGCACCTGGAACCCGGTCGCCGGCGGCGAACTGGAGGCCCTCGACCGGTTTCGCCTACACGTCAAGGCGCGTGAACTGGAAATGGAAATCCCACGCGGCGAGGCGCGCCGGCGGCTCGCCGCCCAGCAGGAGGTCATGCTGGAGGCCCGCCGCCGCCTGCGCCTCCTCGAAAAACTGCGCGCGCGCCGCGTGGCGGAATGGCAGGCGGCCTGTGACAAGGAACTGGAGGAGATGGCCTCGGAATCGTTCCTGGCGCGCTGGACCGGGCGATAATATCGGAATGACGCCTGAGACGCTCACCGAAACCGCTTTGCCCGCCGTCCCCTTGACGGTCGAAGGCGCCAGCGTACTGCACCAGATGATGCGCTTCCGCTGGCCTGCCTGGCGCGCCCTTTCTCGGGAAGACCGCGCCGGCATCCTCGAGGAGGCCGCCGCCGCGCTGGGCGCCTGGGAACGTCCGCATGAGGGGCGCCAGAGTGCGATCTATTCCCTGCTGGGTCACAAAGGCGACCTCCTGCTGGTTCACTTCCGGCGCAGCTTCGCCGAACTCGACCAGGCCCAACTGGCCCTCGCCCGGTTGCGCCTCTCGGATTTCCTGGAACCCTCCGGCTCCTACGTGTCCATCATCGAACTGGGGCTCTACGAATCCTCCTCCAAAGTGTACGGCTCGCTGGCTTCCAAAGGCGTGCAGCCGCACTCCGAGGAATGGAAGCGCGAGATCGAAGCCGTCCTCGAACGTCAGCGGCAGGCCATGGCTCCCCGTCTCTGGCCCGAAATCCCAGCCGCGAAGTACCTCTGCTTTTACCCCATGGACCGCCGCCGCGGCGAGTCGGTCAACTGGTACACCGAACCGATGGCTGACCGCCAGCGTATGATGCACGAGCACGGCCTGGTGGGCAGGCGCTACGCCGGCGAAGTGCGCCAGATCATTACCGGATCGATTGGCTTCGACGACTGGGAATGGGGTGTGGACCTCTTTGCCGAGGACCCGCTGGTGTTCAAAAAGCTGATCTACGAAATGCGCTTCGATTACGTCAGCGCCGTGTACGCGCTGTTCGGGGCGTTCTACGTCGGCGTGCGGATTTCCGCCGCGGACCTGGAGGCCACCTTCAAGCTGTAGTCAGGGCGTCTTCTGTCCGTGCGCCGCGGCCGATTTCAGGTGGGCGTAGAAGCCCAGGTCCGCCCCGGTGGCGAGTTTCGTGGCGAAGATAATCTGCCCGGTGTGCATCGAGAAATGCTCCACCACGTGGTAGATGGCTTCCATCACGGAAACGTCGTATTTCTGGATGGTCAGCCGTTCCGCCAGGCGCTCCGGCGGGACCGCGCCGATCACAGCGATCGCCTCGCCGACGACCGCCCGCAGCCGTTCGAGCAACTCGGGGATCGGCACTCCGCCTCGCGTCGAGAATTCGAGGTCGCGCTTCCGCACGTCCGGCTGGCCCCCCACTCCCGCCACGATCCACTGCCGGACATTGCCGGACAGGTGCAGCACCAGGTTCCCGACGGCGTTTTCATTGTCCCCGCCGCGAGCCCAAACCTGCTCCTCGGTAAGCTGGCCGAGGCAGGTTCCGATGCGCTCGGTATAGTGCTCGAGCTTGTGGTTGGAATGCGTAAGGAACTGGCGGACGAGATCGGTCTCCATGCATCCTCCTCTCCGACAGTATAGCCGCCGCCCGAGCGACGGTGCGGTTGCCCCGGCGGCAGGGCGGCGGCCCTGCAGTGTCCTATCCTGGAGAGACGGGAACACCTTTGGGCGAACTCATCCATATCCTCGGGGGCGGGCTGGCCGGCACCGAAGCCGCGTGGCAGGTTGCACGGCGTGGCCACCGGGTGCGGCTGTACGAGATGCGGCCGGTTCATCCCACGCCGGCACATCGTACCGCCAGCCTGGCCGAATTGGTGTGCAGCAACTCGCTCAAGTCCGAGCAGGTCAACACGGCGCCGTGGCTCCTCAAGGAGGAACTGCGCCGCTTCGGTTCCCTGCTCCTCGAAGCTGCGCAGAAGGCGCGGGTCCCGGGCGGCCACGCCCTCACGGTGGACCGGGGGCTCTTCGCCGCCGGGGTGACGGCGGCCATCGAGTCGGATCCATCGATCGAGGTCCGCCGCGAAGAAGTCACCGCCATACCCGAAGACGGTATCGTGATCATCGCCAGCGGGCCGCTGACCAGCGATGCCCTGGCCGGGGAGATCTCCCGCCTCACCGGCTCCGCCCGACTCTTCTTCTACGACAGCATCAGTCCGATTGTCGAGGCCGACTCGGTGGATACCAGCATCGCCTTTCGGGCATCGCGCTACGGCAAGTCGACCGACGGCACCGATGACTACGTCAACTGCCCCCTGGATCGGGAGCAGTACGATCATTTTGTGGACGAATTGCTCCGCGCCGAAGCCGTCTCCGCCCACATTCCCCAGGACGACACTCGTTATTTCGAGGCATGCCTGCCGATCGAGGAGATGGCGCGGCGCGGGCGCGACACGCTCCGCTTTGGCCCCATGAAACCGATGGGGCTGACCGACCCCCGCACCGGTCACCGGCCCTGGGCGGTGGTGCAACTTCGCCAGGAAAATCTGCGGGCGGACAGCTTCAACCTGGTGGGGTTTCAGAACCACTTGAGATTCGGCGAACAGGGGCGGATTTTGCGGCTGATTCCGGGGCTCGAACGCGCCGAGTTCCTGCGCTACGGCCAGATCCACCGCAATACCTACATCAACGCTCCCGCGCTGCTAACCCCTACCCTGCAACTGCGCGCCCGTCCCCGCGTGCTGTTTGCCGGGCAGATTTCGGGAGTCGAAGGGTATGTCGAATCGATCGCGACAGGGCTAATCGCCGGGCGGAATGCCGCGATCGTGGCCGGCGGGGGTGTGCCCGAGCTTGTTTCACGTGAAACAGCCCTAGGCTCCCTTTGCCATTACGTATCTGGAGCGGATCAGTCCGATTATCAGCCAGCCAATATCACCTTCGACCTATTGCCGCAACTCGATGAGCCGACGAGACTTAAACTCCGGAGGGACCGGCAGGCCCGCCATGCCGAGGTATGCCGCCGGGCGCTGGCGGCGCTGGGGGGCGGCGGGTGCTGAGCGAATCGATCCGGGAATACCTGGAGTCGCTGGTGCGCGAAGGGGCATCGCCTCATACCATCCGAAATTATGAGGCCGATCTGCGCCAGTTTGCCGAATCCCTGCCAAAAGACCTCGCGCCGGACCAGATCGACGTGCTGACCCTCCGGGGGTGGCTTGCCGCCCTGTATCACCAATCGCTCGAGGCGGTTACGATCCGGCGCAAATTGGCGGCCGTGCGCGGGTTGTTCCGGTTCCTGGTGCGGACAGGTGTGGTAAAAATCAACACCGCGCAGCTTTTGCGCACTCCCAAGGTTCCCCAAACGCTCCCCGACGTGATGACCCCCGAGCAGGCGAACCAACTGCTCGATGGCGTGGCGACGGGCCAACTCGAACGGCCCCGGCCGGCGCGCGACCGGGCCATTTTCGAACTGCTGTACGGCTGCGGGTTGCGCGTGAGCGAACTGGCGGGGTTGAACCTGGAGGATCTCGACCGCGCCGAACGATGGCTGCGCGTCCGCGGGAAGGGACGGAAGGAACGCCAGGTACCCCTACCGGGCAAGGCCGCCGATGCGCTCGAACGGTACCTGGGAGAGCGGCCGGTGGTTCGGGATCAACGCGCCATCTTCCTGAACCATCGCGGCGGGCGGCTAACCACGCGGGGCGTTGCGCTGATCGTCAAGCTGTACGCCACCTGGCTGAGCGGCGACTCGTCGATTCACCCGCACAGTTTCCGCCACGCCTATGCCACGCACCTGCTGGCCGACGGGGCCGATCTGCGGGCGATCCAGGAACTGCTCGGGCACGCGCGGCTTTCCACCACGCAAAAGTACACCCAGGTATCGCTCACCGACCTGATGGCGGTGTACGACAAGGCGCATCCGAAGGCGTAGACGAAAATGGCGAACCGGGCGTCCGATCTGCGGCGGGAGCTTCGACCCATGTTCCGGCTGGCGGCTCCGCTGGCGCTGGCGGAGTTGGGTTGGATGACGATGGGGTTCGTAGACATCCTCATGGCGGGACGCCTCGGGCCGGCGGCGATCGGAGCGGGCAGCCTGGGGAACATGCTGTTTTTTCCGATTGCCATCTGCGGAACCGGGATGCTGATGGGGCTGGATACGTGGGTGGCGCAGGCGTACGGCGCCAGGGATTACCAGGACTGCCGGCGCAGTCTGATCAGCGGCTTGTGGATGGCCCTCGGGATGGCGCCGCTGGTGGCGGCCGCGCTGTGGGGAGCGTTGGCGGCGGCGCGGGCGGCGGGGACGAACCCGGCGGTGACGGTGCTGCTGGAGCCCTATGTGAAGGCCCTGCTTTGGGGGATTCTGCCGCTGCTCGTTTTCACCGCGTTCCGGCGGTACCTGCAGGCCATGAACGTGGCCGGGCCGATCACCTTCGCGGTGATCAGCGCCAATATCGTGAACTTCGTCGGCAATTGGGTGCTGATGTTCGGCCACTGGGGCGCGCCCGCGCTGGGGCTGGCGGGCTCGGGCTGGTCCACCAGCATCTCACGGATGTATATCGCCGTGGTTCTGCTGATTGCCGTGCTGCGCAACGAGCGCCGGTCGGGATACCTGCTGTTCCTGGCGGACCGGCGGCCCGATGTGGCGCGCATCGGGCAACTGGTGCGGCTCGGTCTGCCTTCGGCGCTGCAGATTGTGATCGAAGGCGCGGTGTTCACGGTGGTAACGGTGATGGCGGCGCGGCTGGATGAGATGTCGCTGGCGGCGCACTCGATTGCGGTGAGCGTGGTTTCGACGACGTACATGGTGCCGCTCGGGATCAGCTCGGCGGCGGCGGTGCGGGTAGGACAGGCGGTGGGGCGCAAGGACCCGCGGGGAGCCGCCGTTTCGGGCTGGACCGCGCTGCTGCTGGGTGCATTGTTCATGGGCACGGCGGGAGTGGCCCTTGCCTCGGCGCCGCGTCTCATCCTGCGTCTCTACACGGCGGAGGCAGCGGTGATTGCCGGCGGCGCGGTGCTGTTGAAACTGGCAGCCCTGTTCCAGCTCTTCGACGGCCTGCAAGTGGTCTCGATGGGCGCGCTGCGCGGGATGGGCGACACTCGTTCGGCGATGCTGGCGCACCTCGTAGGGTATTGGGCCATCGGGATGCCGGTGAGTTATGCGCTGTGTTTCAGCCGGGGCTGGGGAGCGGCGGGTATCTGGGTGGGGCTGACCGCCGCGCTGATTCTGATCGGTCTCGGGCTGCTGGTGGTGTGGGCGCGGCGAAGCTGAGTCAAAGGCGAAACTCCTGGCCGATGCGATGCACGGCGACGCGGTCCACATGCGGGCCGGCAGCCGCCTGGACGCGTTCAATCGGTTCCAGGTAAGGTTCGCGGCTCAGCGGGAAGGTCTGGTGGTGCACCGGAAGGAAGAACTCCGTGCCGGCATGTTCCGCCATTTGCCAGGACTGCTCCGGCGTGCAGTGATAGTGAATCCAGGGATTGTAGGCGCCCACCGGCATGATGGCAAGATCGAACGGCCGCGAAGACTTGAGCCCGCGGAAGGAATTCGTGATGGCGGTATCGCCGCCGAAGATCACCCGGTAGCGGCCGATTTCGATGGTGTATCCGTTATAGCCGCGATAGATGTCGCTGCGCATGCGGGCGCCCCAATGGTTTACTTCGAAGGCGCGTATTTCGACCGGACCCACGGCAGCCCGTTCTCCCCAGGCAAGCTCGCGCACGCTGCGATAGCGCGGGGGGCGCAGCAGATCCGCCGTTTTGGCCGCCGTGATGACCGGAGTGGCGCGATTCTCGAGATGCCTGAGACTGGGAATATCGAAGTGATCGAAGTGAGCGTGCGAAAGCAGAATGAGATCCACCTTGGGAAGATCGTGCAGAGTGAGGGCCGGCTGGACCAGCCGTTTCAATCCCAGGGTGACAGGTCCCAAACCGATACCGACGCGGGTGCTGAACACCGGGTCGGTAAGGATGGTCGTGCCGTCGATCTTCAGCAATACCGTGGCATGCCCGAGCCAGGCGGCATACAACCCACGATCCGGCCACGCTCCCGGATCGGGGCGATGGGGAGCGGGCAGGATGTCACGCTTCAGATCGTTCGAATACTGCTTCCAAAAACGAGGAGCGGCGCGGTACGCCCAAGTGCCCGCGCCGGCCAATCCAGCCAGCCCGGCGCCACCAAGCAGGGTTCTGCGGTGCATCTACTCTAATGATGCACAATGCGGAGGAGTGGATGCGCCCAGCACGGAGGTGGCCGGCCGCAACGCCTGGATGAGATCGAGCAGTTCGCGGGCGCGAATGGGTTTGGCGACATAGCCGTCCATGCCGGCCTCGAGGCAGCGCTCGCGATCGCCCTTCATGGCGTGTGCCGTGAGGGCGATGATGGGCACGTGGCGGCCCGCGGTCTTTTCCCGTTCGCGAATGGCGGCAGTGGCTTGAAACCCATCCATCTCCGGCATCTGTGCGTCCATGAGGACCAGGTCGAAGGGCTCGGCAAGCAGCCGGTCGACGGCCTCGCGGCCGTTGGCGGCGGTGGCGGGGGAGTGGCCGTTCTTCCGGAGGATGCCCACCACGACTTTCTGATTGACGGTATTGTCTTCCGCCACCAGGATGCGCAGCGGCGTGCCGGCGGCCGACGACGAGCGAGGAGTGGGGGTGGGACCCGGCTGCTGCCGATCCGAAATGCCGAAGCCGGCCGTAAAGTGGAAATTGGTTCCGCCGCCGACCTTGCTCTCCAACCAGATTTCGCCCCCCATTCGGCGGACCAGGGCGCGGGAGATGGTCAGCCCCAGGCCGGTACCTCCATAACGTCGTGTGATCGTACCGTCGGCCTGATTGAACGCTTCGAAGATAGCCGCCTGTTTGGCGACCGGTATCCCGATTCCGGTATCACGAACGCTGAAGTGGACCAACGCCCGCCCGTCGGAGGACCAGGCGGGAGTAGCGCGCACCGCCACCTCGCCCTCCTCGGTAAATTTCAAGGCGTTGCCGATCAGGTTTACGAGAATCTGGCGCAGACGGCTCGGGTCGCCTACGAGAATACCGGGTACCGCCGGACTCACTTCATAGTGGAGCCGCAGCCCCTTCCTGCGGGAGTGCGCTTCAAACGGCTTCACGGTTTCGTGCAACAGCTTCCGGGGATCGAACTCGATCGACTCCAGTTCCAGCTTGCCGGCCTCCAGCTTGGAACAGTCGAGGATGTCGTTGATGATCTCGAGCAGGGAATCGGCCGAGGATTTGACCATGGTGAGCCACTCCCTCTGCTCATCGGTAAGGCCGGTATCGAGCGCCAGTTCGGTCATGCCGATGATGCCGTTCAGGGGTGTGCGGATCTCATGGCTCATGTTGGCCAGAAATTCGCTTTTGGAACGGCTGGCCTCTTCGGCGGCCTCCTTGGCGCGCCGCATCTGTTCTTCGGCGCACTTGCGGTCGCGCAGATCGACGAAGCTTTCGATCAGCACCGGCACGCCGTTGCGGAGCACCGGAAAGACGCTCTTCAAGACGGGAATCTGTTCGCCGCCCACGGCGAGAAGGATGCGCTCGGAATGGTCCATGTGCTGGCCGAGATCGGTGATCGGGCAGAGTCCCTGGCCACCCGGACAGATCACGGTGCCGCAAGGCTGGCCGATGACGGATTGGCGCGGACTGCCGATCAGACTCTCGGCGTGGGCATTGAGATCGAGAATGCGGTGGTCTTGCGGGTCGATCGTGATGAGACCCACGGGGAGCGACTCAAAAAGGGTCTTGAGGTGATTTCCTTTTTCTTCGAGGGCGGCGCGCGCGGACTCGAGTTCCACCACCACTTCGGCGGCGTAGGCGTTGGCCACGGCGATCTTTTCCGCCTGCAGGCGAAGCCGCTGATTCTCTTCGCGCAAGCGGCTGACTTCGTCGCGCAGGTCAGCGGGTGCGGAGATGTCGCAGGCGAGGGTCATATCAAAACGTCACCGTAGACGCCTTGGCCATGCGCACTGCAAGCGCAGCCATACCGCCGGGAACGACGCCCGGCCGATGGTCGGAACGAGGTCCGCAAACGGCGGAGTCCGAGCAGAGCCCCTGGAGGCAGTTGGAACAGACCTCGACCCGGCCGCCGCCGGCCAGGATGAGGTCGAGCAGTTGCGCAATCGGCTGAAATCCGGGTACGGCAGACTGGTTGCCTTCCGACCGCAAAGCCCAACGGGTGCCGTTCATGGCCAGGAAGAGAGTAACGGGCGTGCCGCAAGCCGCCGCGGCAGCGGCCACTGAAAATCCGAGGGTAGCACGGGGAGCGTCCTCCGGCCCGGAGACGATGATGATCTGGAGCCCGGCTGTATCTGACATGGTTCCTCTTCAAATAAACAGGGTGACTCCGGAAAGAGAGGCGGCATCGAGACAGGTGGCCACGCCTCCCATTTCCACACCCTTCACCAGTTCCTCCCTGGTAATGGCCATGAGCTCCATGGACGTGGTGCACGCCACCATCCGGACCCCTTCCTGGCGAGCCAGATCGATCAGGTTGGCTAAGGGCTCGATTTTTCGCTTCCGCATGAGGCGGCGAAGGAGGAGCGCGCCGAGACCGAACAGATTCCAGCGGGAAACGCCGAGATTGGAGGGACCGGACGGCTGCATCGCGGTCAGCAACTTGTCGAGCGGTGCTTTGCCGCGAAACCGCGTTTGTTGTTTCAACGCCGGCAGCGCCCAGAAGGTAAAGAAAATCACCACGCGCATTCCCATGGCGGCGGCGCCGGTGGCCAGCATGAAGGCCGCTGCCAGTTTGTCCAGGTCGCCGCTGAAGGCCACGATGGTAAGCGCGTTGCGCGAATCGTTGACCGAGCGCGACAGCCCGGCGAGGCGGAGTTCGAACTGGTCGAGCCTGGCATGGGTGGCGGCATCGGCGGGCACTGCCAGTTCGGCATCAGGCATCCGTTCCACCCCGCTTCTCGATGACCGCCCTTTGCACCGGCCCATCCTGGAATTCCACCAGATGGTGGCCCAAGTGCCGGAGCCAGGCTTCGAGATCGGCCTGGAACGCCGGATCGCGCGCTTCAATGGCGAGCCGGGCCCCGGGGGCCATGTTCTTCACCGCCTGGCTGATCCGGACGATCGGCATCGGGCACCGGAGATCCTTGCAGTCCAATGTCAGCAACGACGTATTCCCTCCGGGGCGGCTCATGCACAGTCTCGCGCCCCTAGCAGGCTGCTGAAAAAGTCCCCGGACTACTTAGAATGGCACTTACCAACAGCCGCAAACTGTTGATTCTACGTTTGACGGAGCGAGACATTGGGTGCTTTCGGGCATCGAAATACCCTTTTTCAGCAACCTGCTAGGTAATTCATCGGCCGCAGGAAGGGTATTCTTTAGTCGGGGAGCGCTAATCGTCGCCGCCCCAGGTCAGCAGCTCTTTGTCCGGCGTCTCGTACTCCTCCGGCTCGATGTGGTGGAGGCAGAGGCTTTCGGTGGGCAGGATGTGGCGCCACTGTTCGACCAGTTGACGGTAGGCCTTGCCCACCGGCCGGATTTCCCGGTCCAGATCGTAGAGACCCAGAGGGTTGACGTGGCCGTTCTCCTCGCGCAGCAAGGTGTCCCAGTCCACCTGGTCGGTCAGGCTGTACCAGGTGAAACCTACGATGGGGACGCCATCGTCTTTGAGGCGGACCATGTTGGCCCATTCCTTCCAGAGCCATGCCGGGGCGCGCTCGGCGTCGCCCAGGTTGGTTTCGGTGTGCATGACGGGCAGGTGGTAGCGCTCGTAATACTGGCGGGTGATGACGTAGTAGCCGAAGATCTCGCCGGACGGCTGAAGGTCGCCGTGGCCGGGAACGAGGTGTTCGTTGGTGATGTAGTAGTCATTGCCCATGACACAGTGGGGCCGGAGCCTGGCGGCGTGTTGCAGGAACCAGTGGTACTGGTCGCGGCTCATGCCGTTATCCATGAGGTACTCGTACATGATGCCGCGGACGTCGTGTCCATAGGACAGGTCCAGGGAGAGGAAGCGCTTATGATTGAAGGCCGCGGCCCGGCCATGGGCGGCTGGTTCGGCGGCGTGGAAGTACTCGGACGACTCGCTCTGAATGAACAATGCGTCGGGCTGCACCTGGAGAATGGCCTCTTCGGCCAGGAGGTTGGCTTTGGCCAGATGCTTCAGGGCGGTGACAAAGGCACCATCAGAGCGGAGGCATTCGTTCCACCAGCCATGCTGGCCGGAAAAACTGGCGGTGACGAAGATCTCGTTGATGGGGGTATAGAAGCGGACCCAGGGAAAGCGGCGGGCGAAAGCCGCGGCGTACCCGGCAAACAGTTCCGGCCAGTCGGGATTCTGGAAGCTGCCGACCCAGTCGGGCACGCCGAAGTGGCAGAGGTCGGTAATGGTGCGGATACCCAGGCGGCGGAGCTCGGCATAGGTCTGATCCGCAAAATCCCACTGGTAGCGGCCGGGGCCGAGGTGTTCCCGATAGTAGGGCGGGCCATAGCGCAGGTACTCCAGGCCGAGCTGTTTGACGAGGTGAAAATCTTCCTTCCACCGGCGGTAGTGGCCGCACTTTTCCATTTCGTCCACCCGGCGGAGGCGCCCGTCCCCGGCGGACACGACGGGGTAGCTGTTTTCGATGCCGGTGGCAAAGAGGAAATGTTGCGGCGGGTGGTGCGCGGCGCGTCCGGCGGAGCGTTTCATCTCGGGGCCGTCCGAGGCATGACCGGGACGCGCAGGGCGGAGGCAAGCGCACGGCATCCGCGAAGGGTGTACATGACCCAGGATGTGGAGCAATTCGTCTTCCCGGCGGGTGGGGGAAGTGTACGCAATGGCCCGGCGCGGGCGGTTACGCGGCAGGGAAGGGGTCGCCTGGCCGGGGCGGAGGGGGTTACTTTGCCGGCGCGAGGATCGCGGGCTTCAGGCCCAGGAACTCGGGGCTGGTGAACTGCACCTGGGTCTTGCGGTTGGTCTCCTCGAGCCACTTGGCGTACTTCTGCTGCTTGAGTTCGGAGAAGATCTCGTCACGAACCTGCGAGAGCGGCCGGTAGGTGACCTGGTCGGCCTTGAGGAGATAGTATCCGTTGGGCTGGCGCACCGGCTCGCTGACTTCGCCCGGTTTGAGGCTGAAGACGGCGGTGCGCACGGCATCGGGGACATTATCGGCAGGACGGAGGGTGGCGAAATCGCCATCCTTGTTGCGGGAGGTGTCGTCGTCGGAGTTTTCCCTGACCATTTTGACGAAGTCGGCGCCGGCGCGGATCTGGGCGAGCAGTTTCGCGGCTTTGGCTTTGGCCTGCTCTTCAGTCAGGGGTTTTTTGCCGCCGGAGGCGGGCTGGCTCGCGAAAGCAATGTAAATGGCTTTGACCTTGACCTGCTTGTACTTTTCCTTATTGGCGTCGTAGTAATTCACGATGGCGTTGGGTTCGACGGTGACCATGTTCACGGCCTCGCTCAGTTCCGCCTGGCTGAGGACCATCATGCGGTAATACTCCACCGCCTCGCGATGCGGGCTGACCTGGTCGAGCTTCTGCTGTTCGGCCATTTGGGCCAGCTTGCGCATGAAGGCCCACTGCTGAAGGAACAGCTTGCGATCGCGGAGGGCCATCTGCTGGTTCTGCGGCGGCAGTACGGCGTAGATTTTCCTGAAATCCCCCATGGTGAACTTCGTGCCGTCGTCGAAGATGGCGATCACGGTCTCTTCGGGCAGGTCGGGAAGGGCCTGCGCGGCGGGGGCCGGCGCGGGGGCCGGCGGGGGCACTTTGGGGGTCTGCGCCCATACCGACGCAACACTGGCAAGTAAAAGAGCACTAAGGACTTTCATGGCTGGATCTGCGTTGCCTCTCAGTCTAGCACGCGGCGCATCGCGGCCCGGGAGAAACGGACGGCGCGAGTTCCCTACCGCGGCGGCGGCATGGTGGAAGACGGCGCGGGCTTGCCATCGATGGTGTCGATCTCCATCATCTCCACACGCGTGCCGTCGGGATCGAACAGGCCCACCTGCCGCTTGTTGTCCACCCCCACGTTGATCTTCAACTCGCGCGGGTAGGCCTTCCGGGCCGGCCGCGCTTCGAGCGTCGCCACGGCCTTTTGGATGTCGGGCACGACCAGGCAAATATGATGCGGGCTGCCGCGCCGGTCCGGCGGCGGGAGTTCCTTGTAGAGCATGAACTCCACGTGATTGTCGCCATCCGGGACCCGCATATTGACCCAGTTCAAAGTCTTGCTGGTCAGGCTGTTGCCACGCCACGTCTCGTGGCAGCCCAGAATTCCGCCATAAAACCGGGCGGCCGCTGCGAGGTTGCCGACCAGGATTCCGGCGTGCATCATGCGGTCGGAAATTCGCGTGGCGGGCATGTGCTTGCCGGTATCGTTGCCGGTCCGGCTATGGGGCAGGTATTGCACGATCTCGACGGTATGGCCGTCGGGATCGACCACCGCGATCTGCCGATTCCCAATCCGGTTTTGGGTCACCTCGTCCGGCACTTTGGTTCCGCGCGAGCCCAGGTATTGCCGCATTTTCTCGACATCGTCGGTATAGAGCCCGAGGTCGTTCAACTGGCCTTCGCCGCGGTTCGGTTCATTGACCAGCTCGACGTACTGGTGGTCGTTGATTTTGAGGAAGGCCATCTGTACCGTGCCATCCGGCTTGGGCAGGGTAAAGGCTTCCTGGTAGCCGAGAAAGTCCTCATAGAAGGCGCGCGCCTTAGCCAGGTCGCTGACGAAAACGGAGTAGTGGGCAACGCCGAAGACTTTCGGCCGCGGCGGAGGGGTCTGGGCGGAAAGGGACAGCCCCAGGAGAACAGCGAGAAGAATCCTCATCCACCTCAGGGTAGGCCGCTGCATCGGCGGCCGCAACCGCGAGCGGTGGCCGGGCGGGCTGCGACCACGGAGACCTGGCCGCGGCGGGCGCGCTAGCGGCCGGCCAGCAGCGAGAGCACACCGCCCACGCCGCTTACGGCGTAGAGCAGCAGGGCCACGGCGCGGGGGGTGAGGCCGCGGTCGAGCAGACGGTGATGGATGTGGCGGCGGTCGCCGCGGAAGATCGGCTGGCCGCCCCAGGCGCGGCGCACGATGGCCACCACCGTGTCCAACAGCGGAATCGAGAGCGCCATCAGCGGCGCCGCCATGCCCAGCAGGGTGTCGGTCTTGTGCGACCAGATTACGCCATAAGCCCCCAGCAGGAACCCCAGGGTGAGACTTCCGCAATCGCCGAGGAAAATCGATGCCGGGGCGAAGTTGTAGCGCAGGAAGCCGAACAACGCTCCGGCCAGCGGGGCGGCGGCGAGCGCCAGTGCGAGATGGCCGTGCAGCAGCGCGCTGGTCACGATCGTCAGCGCCGCCAGGAAGCCCACGCCTCCGGCCAGGCCATCCACCCCGTCCACCAGGTTCAGCGCATTCATGGAGGCCACCAGCCAGACGATGGTGAGCCCCGCACCCCACAGCGTCGGGATGGCGTGAGCGCCCACATGGTCGATACGGACTCCGGCGGCACTCGCCAGTGCCGCGGCGAGTGTCTGGACCACCAGCTTCTGCCATGGGCTCAGCCCATACAGATCGTCGTAGAGGCCGCAGGCGAACACCACCGCCAGGGCCGGCAGCAGCGTGGACATTGCGGGCCACGCGCCGGCCACCAGCGCGACCGAGAGCACACAGGCCAACAGCACCGGCACGCCGCCGATGCGCGGAATGGGACGGGTATGCGCCCGCCGCGACCGGTCGGGATGGTCTACCCAGCCCCAGCGCAGCGCCACGTCGCGGCAGAGCGGCGTCAGCACCAGCGAGAGCGCGAAGGAGACCAGCGCCGCCGCCAGCGGCAGGATCATGCGGTGACTTTCTCCCGGACCGCCGCCTGGTACCAGGCAATGGTCTGGCGGAGCCCTTTGTCAAACGGCGTGCGCGCCCGGAAACCGAACTCGCGGCGGGCGCGCGACACGTCGAGCGAACGGCGCGGCTGGCCGTTGGGCTGGGCCGTGTCCCACACGATCGATCCGTCGAAGCCGGTGAGCCGGGCGATGGTCGCGACCAGCTCACGAATCGAAATCTCCTGCCCGCTGCCCAGGTTCACCGGCTCGGCGCCATCGTAGCTTTCGGCGGCCGCAAGGACTCCCTCGGCGCAGTCTTCCACGTAGAGGAACTCGCGCGTGGGGGAACCGTCGCCCCAGCAGACGATTTCGCGGTCGCCGCGGGCGACCGCCTCCAGGCACTTGCGGATGAGCGCCGGAATGACGTGCGAAGACGCGGGATCGAAGTTGTCGCGCGGGCCGTACAGGTTCACCGGCAGCAGGAAGATGGCGTTCATGCCGTATTCGCGGCGATAGGCCTGCGCCTGCACCAGGAGAGCTTTTTTGGCGAAGGCGTAGGGCGCGTTGGTCTCTTCCGGGTACCCGCTCCACAGGTCCTCTTCACGGAAAGGCACGGGCGTGAACTTGGGGTAGGCGCAGATGGTGCCCAGCAGGACGGTTTTTTCCACCTGGTAGCGGCGGCATGCTTCGATGAGCTGAATGCCCATGATGGCGTTGTGGTAGAAGAAGCTGCCGGGGTGGGCGCGGTTGGCGCCGATGCCGCCCACCTGGGCCGCGCAGTGGATGACCACCTGCGGGCGCTCCAGTTCGAGGAGCAGTTCGATATCCCCCGGGCGGGTGAGATCGTAATATTCGCGGCGCGGAACGATGAGCTGGCGACAGCCGCGGGCCCGCAGTTTCTCTACCAGGTGAGAACCGAGGAATCCGTGACCGCCGGTGACGAGGATGCGCTGGTTGTCGAGATGCATGTTTGAGGTGCCCCGCACAGAATGTGAAGAATGCGCGCGACGCCGGTCTCGCGGTCGTTGGACCCGGAGAAAGCCGCGCGGGCGCGAGCGCCGGCGAGGCGGACCCGGTCGGGTTGGGCCTGGAGGCGCTGAAGGAGTTCCACCAGCGAATGGGCGTCGCCGGGTGCGATCCGCCAGCCGCAGCCGTGGCGGGCGGCGATGCGGGCGGGGGTGGATTCGGGTGGTCCGATAAAAACGAACGGCCGGCCGGCCGCCATGTAGGCGTAGACCTTGCTGGGTACCAGGGTGCCGCAGGTTTCCGGATTCTGCGTCACCAGGCCGATGTGGCAGCCGCCGAGATGCGAGGCGAGGTCCGCCTGACTCTGATAGGGAAGGAAACGCGCCTGCGGGCAGCGGGCCTGGAGCGGCTCGCGGCGGGGGCCGCCGCCGGCGAACACGAAACGGAAGCGCGCCGGATCGAGCCGGCCGATGGCGTCGGCGACGGTATCGATATCGTGCGCCAGACCCAGGTTGCCGGAATAGAGAACGCTCAGCGGACCGCCGGGAAACGGCTGCGGCGCGACCAGCGCCGGATCCACCCAATTCTCCGCCACCAGGATCTTATCGGGTGGAATGCCGCGTGCCTTGAGGCGGTCGCGCATGCAGGAGCCGAGCACGATCGTGCCCTCGGCCCGCCGCCGCGAGAAATCCGCCAGCAGGCCTACCAGGCGATCGGCCAGGGAGCCCGCGCGGAACGTGCCGAGGGCCACGGCAATATCGGGGTACAGGTCCATCTCCCAGATGAAATGGGCGGCGCCGCGGAAGGTGCGCGCCAGGGTGCCGGCCAATCCCAGCAGGGGTGGGGTGGTGAGGGTGAGGACCACGTCGGCCCGCGCGCCGGAAAGCGTGTGGCCGAGCGCGCCGGCATAGAACGACGCGTAGGAAAGCAGGCGGGCGGCGCGGCCTCGGCCGAAGCGGGCGCAGCGGACGCGATGCACCCGAACGGCCGGGCCGGGCGCCGCCCCCGCCGCGCGGGCGTAGCTGGCGCGGCCGCAGATCACGGTCACGCGGTGGCCGCGTTCGGCCAGGGCTTGCGCCACGTGGGCGAGCAGTTGTCCCGTGGGCGCGGGATCAGGCGGGAAGAACTGGTTGATCAGCAGGAAGTGCATGTCGCAGGATCCGCCGGCGGAGGAATTGGGCCGGATTGCCGGAATGGATTTCGAACGGCGGAATGGGACGGTGGATGACGCTGCCGGCGGCGGCCACGGCGCCCTCACCGATGACGATGCCGGGACACACGAGGGCGCGCGCCCCCACCCACGAGCCGTTGTCGAGCGTGATGGCGGCGACCACGAGGCCGAAGCCGGGATCGGCCCAGTCGTGATTCCCGGTGCAGAGAAAGGCGCCCTGGGAGACGCACACATCACGACCCAGGGTGACCGGGGCGAGGTTGTCGATCCACACGTCTTCGCCGATCCAGGTGTGGCTGCCCACCGACAGCAGCCACGGGTATTTCACGCGGACGCCGGGCTTGATCACCACGCCTTCGCCGACGCGGGCGCCGAAGAGGCGCAGCAGCCGAACGCGGACGGACGACCAGGGCAGCCGCGGCGAGCGCAGCAGGGGCAGGCCGAAGAAGAACCACAGGGCTTGCAGCAGGCGCCCGCGGCCGGGGGCGTACCAGGCGTTGTCGAAGCGGGAAAGATCGGGCGTCACTGGATGACCTCCACCTGCGAGGGACGGCCGCCGCCGAGCACCCAATCGTACACGGAAGCCATCTGGGCGGCGACGGTGGGCCAGGAGAAGCGCTGCGCGACCAGGGCGCGGCCGTTGATCCCCAGGAGGGCGCATTCGGCGGGGGTGGCGTCGAGGGCCTCGGCCAGGGCGGCCGAGACCGAGCGCACGTTCGGCTGGACCACCCAGCCGCAGGCGCGTTCGGCGATTTCGGGCAGGTTGCAGGCTTCCGAGGCGATCACCGGGACGCCGGCGGCAAGGGCTTCCAACACGGCCATGCTGAAGCCTTCCGAATAGGAGGGGAGCACGAAGACGTGGGCGGCGGCGAGAGCGCTCCAGCGAAGCTCGGGGCCGAGCAGGCCGGTGAAGGTGATGGCGGGTCCGGCGGCCAGGCGCGCCCGCGTGCCTTCGAAATCGGGCCCGGCGATCACCAGGTGGTCGAGCGGACTGCGGCGGGTAGCGGCCCAGGCACGGCAGAGCACATCGAGGCCCTTCTTGTAGTGGACGCGCCCCAGGAACAGCACCAGGCGACGGCCGCGCAGCTCCGGATAGGCGGCCAGAAGGGGCGCGGGGGAGCTGGGCGGGGGGAACTCGACGCCATTGGGAACGACGGCAATCGGGGCGCGCACGCCATAGTTTCGACAGTCCAGGGCTTCGCGGCGGGTCAGGGCGCGGAGGCAGGCGGCGCGGCCCAGGTTGCGGCGTTCCAGGAAGGCGCCGTAGATCAGTTTCTTCCAGCGCTTATTATGCAGCGCCCAGGGTTCCAGCATGCCGTGCGAGGAGACGATGTAGGGTTTGCCGCGGCGGCGCGCCGCCGAGCAGGCGCTGAGCGAATGCTGGCGCCAGAGGCCGTGCACGTGCACCAGGTCGGATTCGGCGACCAAGCCGTCGAAGGTGCGGCGGGCGGCGCGGCCGGCGAGCCAATCCAGGCGGCTGGCAGGGAGCCGGCAGGTGCCGGAGACGGCCTGTTCCCAGGGCTCGCAGAAAGCGGCACTGCGTGAGCGATAGCGGCCGGAAGCATCCACGGCATGGGCCATGGCAGGGACGGAGGAGGCGATGCCGCCGTAGAGCGGGTCGGCATGCTCCATGACGTTCAGGCAGATCATTGGATGGTTTTCAGACACTCCATCACCGCCGCAGCGGCGTGTTCGGGCGAAAACCGGCTGGCCAGGTCGCGGGCGGCGGTTCCCATATCCGCCAGCCGTTGGCGAGGGCAATCGGCGAAGAGCGCGAGGGCGGCGGCAAGCTGGCCGGGATCGCCGGCCGGAAAGATCCAGCCGGTGCGCGGAGTCACCAGGTCGGCGGCGCAGCCGCAGCGGTCGGAGACGATGGCGGGCAGGCCGCAACACATGGCCTCGTTCACGACCAGGCCCCAGGGCTCACTGCGGCTGGGGAGGACCAAGCCGTCGGCGGCAGAGTAGATGGCCGGCAGGTTTGCCTGGCTGGCGGGGCCGTGAAACTCCAGGAAGGGTTCGATGGCGAGCGAGGCGGCGAGCGCGCGGAGGGGAGATTCGAGGGGGCCATAGCCGACGAGCCGGAGCACCAGGCGCGGCCGGGCGGGCTGCTGGGGGAGACGGCTCAGCGCAGTGAGCAGCAGCGGCAGGTCTTTTTCGGGCGCCAGGCGGCCCACGAAGAGCAGCGTCTTGTGCGGAGTGACGAGGCGCGGCTGCGGCAGGCGTTGGAAGCGGTTGGTATCGACCACAGCCCGGCCGGTGAAGATGCGGTCGGCCGGGACGCCGAGGTGGAGCAGGTAGTCGCGGTTGGAGCGGCCGTAGACGTGGGCGGCGCGGAAGGAGCGCACGTAGATCCGCTTGACCGCTTCGCCGAGCGGGCGGCGGCGGTGGTCGAAGCGGTTGGATTCGGCCCAAAGGATCATGGGGACACGGCGGGCGCGGCCCCAACACCAGGCGGCCCAGGACGCCGCATCGCACCAGCCGCTGATGATGAGGCGGCGGGGGCGGACACGATCGAGCGAGCGCCAGGCGCAGAGGGCGGCGGCGCGGGCGTCGATGGCTTCATAGGGGCCATGGTGCGCCACGAAATAACGATAGCCGGAGGCGATGGACAGTTGCGGACGGTCGCGGCTGGTGGCGGCGGTATAGAGCACCAGCAGGTCCACACCGCGCTCGGCCAGGGCTCCGAACAGGAGGTCCTGGTAGGGCATGCGGTGGTTGTGCACCACGGCGACTTCAGACGGCGATAAGGGAGAGGAGACGCTCGGCATAGCGGGCAACGGTGAATTCCTGGGCGCGGGCGGCGGCATTGGCGGAGAGGCGGGCGAGGAGGCGCGGATCGGCCGCCAGAAGCTCCAGTTTTTCGGCGATGGCGCGGGCATCGCGGGGGGCGACTACGTAGCCATCCAGGCCGTCGCGGACGACGCTTCCGGCGTTGGGCGTGGTGACCACCGGAAGGCCGGCGGCCAGGGCTTCGTAGCACACCGTGGCGGAGCCTTCGCAGATGGAAGGCAGGACGAAGACGTCGGCCCAGCGGTAGTGCGCGGCCATGGCGGGACGGGGGACGCAGCCGGAGAGTTCGCAGCGGCGGGCGAGGTCGGCCTGGCCGGCGCGGCCGATCGAGAGAGGGCCCACCAGGCGGATGCGGAACCGCGAGGCAGCCAGGCGGCGGGCGGCATCCATGAGATAGGGCACGCCTTTGCGGAGGCCGGCGGTGCCGCTGAAGAGCACGTGAAGGACGCCCGGCTGGCGGGCGGGCCGGGGCGCGGCGGGAGGTATGTCCACGCCGTAGGGGACCACGTGGCAGCGGGCGGCGGGTCCGGCGGCATCGAGGACGGACCGGCGGGCGAACTCCGAGCCGCACACGACGAGATCGGCTTCGGACCATTCGGCGGCTTCGCGGGCGGCAAACTCGGCGGCGGCTTCGCCCGGGCCGGTATCGGGCGCCCAGCCCGGCCAGGCGGCGCGTTCTTCCTCGAGCAGGCGCGTTTCGAGGTGTTTGGCGGCGTTGGTTTGTTCGAGGATGCGGAACAGGCCGACATCGCCGGCGGCCCGGAAGAGCTCGAGCGAGGCGGAGTTGAATCCGTAGACGGCTTCGGCACGGCCGAAGCCGTAGCGGACGATGCGCGCGCAGAAGCGGCGTCCCACGGACATGCACAATCGCAGATATTGCGCTTCGGAGCGGACCAGCCGGGTCAACAGGGCGGCGGAAAGGCCGAGGGCGGGAAACTGGGTAATGCGCGCGGCGGGGATGGCGGGACGGCGCGAGAAGAGGCGCCGCAACGGGGCGGCGGCGGCGAGTCGCGCGGGGCAGCCGGGAGCGGCCAAATCGGTAAAGAGGCGCTCCAGCCGGCCGGCGCCGTGGAAAATGCGCGGTACGGCGTAGTGCATGCGTGCTCCGAGCTGGGCGACTACGACGGAAGACATGGGGCAGGGGGATGGCCCGGGCGGGCGAGGGCGGCGGCATCGCGCACGAGCGCCCGCTGTGACAGGGCGAACAGCAGCATGGGCGCCAGGGCGTAGGGCAGCGGCACCAGGATGGCGCCGAAACCCTGGGCAAAACAGTTCAGGCTGGACGCGAGCAGCATCACGTAGGAGACGGTGGCGAGGGGGGAATGGAGGGTCAGCGCCCGGGCGTAGAGGCGGCGGGAGGCGGCACCGAACAGCCACAGGAAGGCAAGCGAGGCCACGCCGAAGTTGGAGTAGAGATCGGCAACGATCCCGGGGGCGGCGCCGCCCGCCACCACAACGCCGGTCTGGGCGTAGATATCGGACGGGCCGACGCCCGGCGTTTCGAAGCGATACGGCTTGTCGGGCCAGAGGACGCGGGGAATGGGATGGACCAGGTAGACGAAGGCCCAATTGATGCCGAAGTCGTACTTGCCGGTAGCATTCACGGTATCGAGGACGGCGGCGTGCACGACGAACTCGTTGCCGGTGATGCGGCGGAGAGCCGAACCCGGATCGATATTCATGACGGCGGTGAGGGCTTCGCCGGCGCCGGGCGCGAGGGTGCCCGATTCGCCGAGGTGCAGGACCGGTCGGAAGCCGAGGATGGCGAGCACTCCCAGGCCCAGGGCGAGGGCGGCCGGTGCGGCGCGGCGCAGGGTGACCTGCCAGGCGCGGCCGAGGGCGATAGCGGCGGCGGCGGCGACGGTGGCGGCAAACAGGAACGTGCGGGACGACAGGAGAATGGCATTGAGCCACATGAGCGCAGTGAAGGCGCCCGGCAATAGCCAGCGGGCCGGCCGGCCGGGAATGCGGGACGCGGCGACAAACATGGCGGAGATCCCGGTGATAGTCCACCAGGGAGCGAGGTAGAGGTAAGCAGTGTTCTCGCCCCAGGACGCACCCTGCCCGTGCTGAAGGCGGAACATGGCCTCGAAACCTCCGGAGCGGAGGATGAATACGGCATAGACCGCCAGGCCCAGGCTGGCGGTGAAGAGGCCGAAGCACCACAGGCGTTTGGGATCCCAGGGTAGCGCGGGCGGCGGGGGCGCGGGACGACGGATCCAGCCAAAGACGAACGCCGGCAAGGCGAGGGCCGGCCAGAGGAAGGCGGCGGCGACCTGGCGATCGTTCAGGAACAGTTCCAGTTGGCCGGCGCGGGCCAGGAAGAACGGCTGGACGAGGTATAGGAAGCCGAAGGACATGACGGCGATCAACGGGAGTCCCAGCCCTTCGCCGCGGCGGCCCGCCAGCAGCCACAGACAGGCGGCAAAGGATACGGCGAGAGCGGCTAGCGGAAGAGGGGGCATGGAAGATGCGATTCCGGCACGTTAGCGGATGGCGGTGGCGAGAGCGGGCCACGGCACCACTGCAGGTAGTCGTCAATGATGGCGTCGCGGTGGAATCGGGAGGCGAACGCCCGCTGCACCTGTTCGGGCTCGCGGCCATCGAGGTCCAACAGCGATTGGGCGAAAGACTCCGGGGCGTGGTGGGGGGCGATGGCGCCCAGACGGGAGTCGGCGAGCACCTCCGGGAACGCGCCGACGGGGGTGGCGAGGAGGGGCCGGCCGCGCGCCAGGATTTCGAGGGCTGCCAGGCACTGGCCCTCGGTCAGGGAGGTGAAGGCGAAGCGGGAGCAGGAGTCGATGGCATGCGGAACGCGATCGGGCGGCACGCGGCCGTGAAAATGGACCGCGGAGGCGATGCCGAGGGTGTGAGCGAGCCGGCGCAAGTCCCGATCCAGCGGGCCAGCGCCGAAGAGGTTCAGGACGGCCGGACGACGGTGCAGGAGGAGGCGGAACGTTTGAAGGAGGTAGGGCAGGTTCTTGTCCGGCACGAGACGGCCCAGGTAGCCGATCTGCAGCGGTCCGGGCGGAAAGGACGCCACCGCGGTGCAAGCCGGCGGGATGTAGGGCAGCACGGTGATCGGGCCGGCATAACCCAGGGTTAGCAGGTCCGTCCGGAAGCTCTCGGCCTGCACGGCGATGGCGTCGAACGAAGGGAGCAAGGGTGGGGGAGACGGCCACATTTCAGCGGGGCGATAGGGCGTGACAAAAAGTACGCGCGTGCGCACGCGCGAAGCACACCATGCGAGGAGACGGCGGTGGACCGGCTCGGGGACGGGTTTGACGAACAGCAGCACGTCGGAATCGAGGATCGCGGCGCGCGAGGAGGCCGCCAGGAGCCGGTCGGGCCAGGCGCGGCGGCACCCCCAGCGGAAGGGCGAGCGGCGGACGTCGATACCGCGGGCGGAGAGCGCGTCGAGGCGCGAATCGGCGCCGGCCCAGCAGAGCAGGCGGCAGGCGATGCCGTGGTCCGCGAGTGCGGGGAGGAGATGGCAGAGGAACGATTCGACACCGCCGATGCGGGCAAAGCCGCCGGCGAAAACGGTCAGTTTCATGCGCTGAGCAAGGCGGACAGATGCGGAATGCCTTCGACGTAGAGGAGGTCGCGGATGGGCTTGACGTAGTGTTTGGCGGCGAGGCCGCGGCGAATGCCACGCGAGCACACCAGGGCGTAGTCGTCGCTGAGGCGGAGCGGGCGGTGGCGGGCGGCGTACATGGCCCAGAGCGTCTGTTCACTCCAGCAGTGGGTGAGGAGGCCGGGGCGGGCGAGCCAGTCTTCAATCCAGTCGTAGCGGAAGGCGGAGATATCGGCGAGAAGGATGCCGCAATTGAGAGAGGGCGGAACGTCCACGCCGAAATCGGCGGCGAGGCGGTCGCGGGGAGCGGCGTAGGCATCCTGGAAATCGTTCTGGAAGACGAAGTCGCCGGGCTCGCGGTCGGCCAGGCGCTGGATGAGCTCGATGGGCTCCTCGAAGAAGAGGACGTCGGAGTCGAGGACGAGGATGAAGCGGGAGTCGCAGAGGACGGGGAGGTCCATGATGCGGAGGGCGTAGGGCTGGGCTTCGCGATACTGGCGGCAGCGGGGATAGCGGTCGAGGACGAGCGCCATGGCGGTATCGGTAGTCGATCGATCGACGACGCAGGCGTTGGGAAAGACGCGGACCATGGCATCGGCCTGGGCGTCGGTGAGGGTGCCATCGCCGTAGATCACCAGTGGGTCGCGGCGGCCGCTGAAGCGGTAGTAGCCGGCCAGGGTCCAAAGGCAGGCGAGCCAGTCGCGGGAGCTGGTAAGGACGCACACGGTGGGATCGCCCCAGAGGTTGGTTCGGATAGGTTCGGAGTACAGGATGCGGCGCGGAAAGAGGCTCTCCCAGAACGGGTAGAGGGGGCCGTGTTTGGCAAGCAGTCGGAGATAGCGATAGGCGGTGTGAGCGGTCATGAGGTACGACTGGCAACGAAGAGGTTGGCGGGAGCCTGGATGCCGGTGCCGATGAGGAGGGCCGCAGCCAAGCCCAGGACGCCGAAGCGCGGCACCAGCCAGCAGGCGGAGCCCAGCGTGGCGGCTGCCCAGAGCCCCTGCAACCAAAACCCGGTCCACATGCGGCCGGCACTGAACAAGGCCAGCGAGGCGATCCAGCCGGGGACCTGGATCATGCCGGAGAGGATCAACAGGGAAAGGGATGCCCAATGGCCGCGGAATTCGGGGTGGTAGACCGCAAGGATCCACGGCGAGGCGCACAGGACGAGGGCGCCGGCCAGCACGGCGATGCCGGTGGCCAGCAGGAGGGTCTGGCGGTAGAGGCGGCGGAAGGTCTCCCCGTCCTGGCGTTGGCGGGAGAGCATGGCCAAGGCGGGTTGTCCGAGAGCGGAGGGCAGATAGGTGACGAGGGTGCGCACCTGACTGCCGGCGGTGTAGACGCCCATTTCGAAAAAGCCGCCGGGGGTGGCGACGAGCAGGGCGGCCATGGTCCATTGGACGGGCGTGTAGGAGAGGGTCTGAAGCAGGGACGGCAGGGAAAAGGAAGTGAGGACGCGCCACTCTGTCCAGCAGGCGAGATAGTCCGGCGTGGGGAAGGCGGAGGGCATGGAAGCGTGGATCGCGAACGCGCCGGCGATCACCCCGGCGAAAGTTCCGGCGACCAGGGAGAAGATCGCGCCGGGGAGCCCCCAGAAGGCGATGAGGACGGCCGTGGCAGGCACCGCGACCAGGGAGCGGAGGAGGTTGACGGTGGCGAGGGTGCGGAAGCGTTCGAGGCCGGCGAGAATGCCCGCCTGGGCGCCGGCAAGGACGCTGACGAGGACCAGGGGCGAGGCCAGGCGAAGCTCGGAGGCCAACTCGGGGGCGTGCAAGGCGGCGCGGGCGACGGGGGCGGCCAGACCGGCGACGGCGGCGGTGCCCAGCAAACCGAACAGGAGGGCAACGAGGAGGGAGAGGTCGGCCAGGCGGCGGGCGCGCACGGGGTCGGTGTCTCTCCAGGCTGCCAGGTGGCGGGTGGCGGTGACGCCGATGTTGAGGGCGACGATGGTGCCGGTCAAGCCGATGGTCGCGTTAATGATGGCGAATTTGCCGAACGTCTGGGGGCCGAGGCGGCGGGCGGCGATGACCGCGCAGACCACCGAGGCCAGGTGGATGGAGACGTTGGACATCAGGTTCCAGGTGCTGTCGCGGAGGATGGCGGCCGGGCGGGCGGCGGAGGGCCATGCGCGCCGAATGGCGGTGCGACAGACACGAGTGCCGGCGCCCAAAGGGGAGGCTACTGGGAGGCCCATAGGGTGGTTTCGGGTTCGTTCCGCAGGATGCGGTTTACGACTTCGACGCCTTGCATGAAGGAGTGATCCTGATTGCCGACCTCGTATTTCCAGGCGCCGAAACGGCCGCGGGAGTAGATGTCGCGCGCTTCGAGCTCGCGCAGGCGGGCGCTGACGATTTCATCGCGATCGACGGTGGGAGTCGGATAGGCATAGGGGGCGTAGTGGTGCCAGGTGGAGACGATTTCATCGCCCTCGCCCAGGAGGCGGGTGTTGCGCATGCCGGCCACGGTGTCCCTCACCACGGTGGAAGGATCGACGGGACGGTAGGGGGAGGAGGAGACCTCCGCGAGCAGCGACCAATGACCCGCCGGCGCGTTGTAGGGGGAATAGTTGGAGAGGACCGTGACGCGGTAGAAGGGGCAGTCGGATTCCGGAAAGTACATCCAGTTGCGTTCGGCGATGGAGGCGGGAGGGCGGCCGCGAAGGCCGATGCCGACGACGTGGACGCCGGAATGGCGGGTGGTACCGGCGGGAGTCCCGAGCGGGAGGCTGGAAATCAGGACGTCGTAGGGATGTTCGGCGCCATCGGTGGTGATCACGACACGGCGGCTGGATTCGATGCAGGCGACGTCCATGCCGTAGCGGATGGAACCGGCTGGCAGGCCGGCGGCGAGTTTCCGCCAGACGGCACCGTTGCCGCCGCACGCCGGAACCCGGAAGGTGCGGTTGGCACCCCAATCGACATCGTCCTGCTCGAGGATGATGGTTTCGAGGAGGCGAGGCAGGTCCACGGGGGCGACGCGGCCGGTGACCCAGGACGTGCTCAACATGGCAGGCGGCCAGGCCCAGACCTTTTCGCTGTAGGGCAGAAGGAACAGCGAGGAGATGGCGGAACCGAAGGTGTCGATGGCCCACTGGCGATAGTTGGGGGCGGGACCGTTCGGCTGGGGCCGGGCGAGCAGGCCGAGGAGACATTGCAGGAGATCGGGTTTGGGAAGCAGGCGGAGATTGTTCTGGAGCGGATAGGGGACGAACCGGCCGCGCATCCAGATATGGGACTGACGGGAATGGTCGATCCAGCCATCGGGCAGGGTCGCCTGCATGACATCGCGGAAGTAGGGGATGCGGGAGAAGCCGACGTGGCCGCCGATGTCCCAGGTGAACCCGTGCGGGTCGGTAAAGGAGGCGGCCAGGCCGCCGGGCCAGTGGTTCTTTTCGAGTATGAGGAATTCGGTATGACCGAGTTCGCAAAGGCGGTAGGCGGCGCCGAGCCCGGTACAGCCGGCGCCGAGGATGAGAATTCGAGTCACGGCAGTTGGAAAAAAGTAATTGGCTAATTATGAATCAGTTGGCTTGACGTCCTGAATTGGAACCGGAATCGGGGCAGTTACTATCAGGGCGATGATGAATTATCTCACCAGACTGTATCAATTGGGTGCGTTGCCGGTGGTCCGGCCGGGAGCGACGCAAAAGATTTCGGTCACATCGACATCGACGCAGAGCGCGGCCACGGACGGGAACGTCGTTCGGCTGCTGGCAACGGTGGATTGCCATATCGCGTTCGGTCCCGCCGCGGTTGCCGACGCCAGCTCCCTTCTTCTTCCGGCGAACACGCCGGAGTACTTCGCCTGCTACGGGACGGACCGTGTGGCGGCGATCAGCGACGGCGCCGACGGAGCGCTGTACATCACACCCGCCGCGGGAGTTTAGGGCATGATCATCAGGGCGGGAGGAATCCGGGGCCGGCGCGCGCAGCGGCCCTGGTACGTGGACTCGGTCAACGGATTCGACGGGCACCAGGGAAAGTCGCCCGCCGATGCGCTGCGCACGATAGGGGCGGTGCTGCCGAAGATCCGGCGAGGGGACGCGGTGGCGCTGGCGAGCGGATCGCACTGGCGCGAGAGCCTGGCGATCGCGGCGGACGAGGTGAAGGTGATGGCCTACGGGACGGGTGCGAAGCCGCTGCTGGACTGCTCCGACCCGATCGCGGCAGCGGCCTGGTCGAAGGCGGCGGGATTGACGAACGTCTACCAGGCGACGGTCGCCCTGGACGGCAGCGATGCGGCGCAGTTCGTGTCGGCATGGGAGAACGACGCGCGGCTGGTGCGGGCGTCCTCGCCGGCGGATTGCGATGCGCGGGCGGGCAGCTACTATCCGTCGTCGGATTCGGCTGCCACGATCATGCTGCAGGTTCACGCTTCGGACCACTCCAACCCCGGAACGAACGGGAAGGTCTACGAATACAGCCGGCGGCAGTTCGGACTGTCCGGAGCGAACGGCATCACGGCGACCGGAATCCATACCCGGCGCAACCTGCACAACAACGGCAGCCTCTCGGTGTACGCACACTGCACGCTGACGGACTGTGTGGCCTCGGAGGGGGCGAAACACAATGTATACGTGGGGCCGGGCTCGAAGCTGACGCGGGTGGAAGCGGACCGGGCGTACAGCACGGGCGACGGGATGATGTTCGTGTACAACGGGGCCAACGTGGGCGGGGGCAACGTGACGTTTGTGGATTGCTACGCGCACGATTTCACGGGGCCATCGGCAGCGGGATTCGGCGGCCACGCCAACGACAGCAGCCTGTTCGGGACGATTACCTGGGAGGGCTGCCGGGTGGAAGGCTGCACGCGCGGTTATACCGCGGGTAACGTGCTGGGGACGACGGCGATCGGCTGCACGGCGAACCAGGAAAGCGAAGCCAACGGAGCGGCGCTGTACACGGACGCGACCGCGGTCCTGATCGACTCGTGCACGCTGCCCGGGAATCCGGGGAACGGACGGGGCGTGCAGATCCGGTCGAACGACGTGGTGGCGACGATTCGTAATTGCGCGCTGAGCGGCAACACCTCGGTGTTCGTCCAGGGGGACCGGTCGTCGCTGACGCTGGAGGGCAACACGCTGGTGAACGACGGATTCTGTCTGTACGCCAACGGGACGGAGTTCACGGTCCATTCGAGCGGCAATAGCTTCGAAAGCCCGGTGCTGTACTACTTTTGCGACAAGGCGCCGGCGCTGATCGCGAGCGACGGCAACACGTTCGTGTCTCCGGGGATGGGCAACCGCTTCGAAATGCCGAGCGGCACTCGGTGGAACCTGGAGGGATGGAAAGCAACGGGCCAGGATACGCATTCGACACCGTAGGGGGGTGGCGCCGGGATTCGGACCGGCGCCACGCTGCATGTTCAGGACGTGTAGCGGTGGTAGTAGTGGCTGTAGCGCGACGAGTGTTTGGGGTTCCAGTCGTTCAGAACGGCGCCAAGGATGTGGGTGCCGTCTTCGGTAAGGCGGCGGCAGGCGTCCTGGAGGGAGTCGCGCGAGGTTTCGTTGGCGCGCGCGACCAGGACGACGCCATCGGTGTGGCGCGCGATGATGCGGGCATCGGCGATGGTCAGCATGGGGGGCGCATCGATGAGCACCATTTCGAACTGGCGGCGGGCCTGATCGAGGAGATCGGCGAGACGCGCGGAGTGGAGGAGCGAGGGGGCGGATTCGTCCGCGGCGCCGCTGGTCATCACCCATAAATTGGGGACGCCGCTGTAGCGGGCGTGGTCGGTGAGGGCGCTGTCGAGCGGCTCGTGCCCGGAGAGGGCGTCCACCAGGCCATGGGTGTTCGCAAGGTCGAAGACGCAATTGAGGCGGGGGCGGCGGAGGTCGGCATCGATCAACAGCACCTGGCGGTCGATTTCGGCGAGAGCGATGGCGAGATTGGTGGCCAGGGTGGTTTTGCCTTCCTTGGGACCGGCGCTGGAGATGACGATGACACGGGGGCCATCGCCGGCGGGCGCGGCGTAGAGAATCGAGGCCAGGGTGGCGCGGACGGATTCGGCCATTTGGGACGGTTTGCGGCGCAGCGTGACCAGCTCCGTGGAGTGGGCCATGGCGTGGCGGGGCGCGGCCTCGAGCAGTGCGCTGGGAACGGTTCCGAGCTCGGGCAAGCCGAGAAAGGTGGTGGCATCGCCGGGATCGTGGAGGGTGTGGTCGCCGCGTTCGCGCATCACCACGAAGACCAGCGCCAGGGAGAGGCCGGCCAAGAGGCCGATGGCGGCATTGGCAGCGAGGTTGGGTTTGCAGGGGAGGGCGGGCGGCACGGCGGGATCGACTACGCGCACGTTGGAAGCACGCAGGGCGGAGGCGATGCCGGCCTCCTTGACGCGCTGGAGCATGCTGTCGTAGAGCTGGCGGTCGGTATCGACCTCGCGCTTCAGAATGTCATAGTGGGTGACCTTGGCGGCCTGGGCGGCCACGACCTGGAGGGCGGCATTGTAGTCGGCCGCGAGCAGGTTCTCGCGGCGGCGGGCGGATTCGAAATCATTGCGAATGCGGGCGAGGATGTTGGCGCGCTCGCGTGCGAGGGTGGATTCGAGCTCGCGGATCTGGGCTTCCACCTTTTTGACGCGGGGGTGGGCCGGAGTGTAGGTGGAGGAGAGCTCGGCGTTCTGGCGGCGGAGATCGGTGAGCTTGCTGTGGAGGTCGCGGAGGGAGCCGTCATCCAGGACTTCGGCAATGGAATCGACGGCGGCGCGGCTGGCGAGCTCGAAGCGGGACTGGCGGGAGATGCGATCGGCCTGGGCCTTGGAGAGTTCTTCCTGAAGGGGTCTGAGGCGCTGTTCGGCGACGTTATCTTTTTCTTGCGTGAAGAGGAGGCCGCTTTGGGTGGCATAGGCCTGCAAGTCGTGCTCGGCGCGTTCGAGCCGGGAGCGGACGTCCTCCATCTGGCGTTGCAGCCACTCGCCGGTATGGCGGGTAGTCTGCCAGCGGGCTTCGAGATTCTGCTCGATGAACTCGGTGGCCAGGGTATTGGCGAAGTCGGCGGCGAGGCGGGGGTCGGTGGAGTCGGCGGAGATTTCGATGAGGCGGGTGGCGGCCTGGGCGCGCACGCGCAGATCGCGGGCAGCATCGAAGCGGGGCGGGCGGAGGTGGAAGGCACGGCTCCAGCGGGCGGCGGGGAAGGGGGGAGCGGTGACGGGCCGGTGGGCGAGATCGAGCTTGCGGGCGACGCGATCGACGAGGGCGCGGCTCTGGAGGATGCGGACCTGGGTCTGAAGGTCGAGCGCAGGGTCCCAGGAGGAGGGCGGGCCGGAGGACGGAGAGAGGTCGCGGAGGCGTAGGACGTCGTCGTTCCCGTTTTGAATTTCAATGGTGGCGAGGCCGCGATAGACCGGGGTTTGCGGGAGGGTATAGAGGATGCCGGCGAGCAGGCCGGCGAGGGCGATGACGCTGGCGCCGAGGAGGCGCCGGCGGAGGACGAGGCAGTAGTCGGCGAGGGAGCCGGGGGGCGCGGAGATGGGGGCGCCGGGTGGGGGAAGGAGTTTCATTTAGCGCCGGAAGATGAGGAGCCCGGTGGTGACCTGGATGGCGGCTTCGGCCGCGCGGCTGATGGCTTTTTTGGGAGCGCTGCTGGGGATCAGCAGAATGTCTTCGGCCTGGAGCGGCACGTCGCCGGTCTGACCGGCCATGATGCGCTTGAGATTGACGGCGATTTCGGCGCGGTTGCCGCCGCCGGGCGGGAGGCGCAGGATGCGGGCGTTCTGGGGCGCGGCCGCGCGGTCCATGCCCCCGGCGAGGGAGAGGGCCTGGAGGGCGGAGAGGGTTTCGCGCTCGCGGAGCACATAGCCGCCGGCCTTGGGCACTTCGCCGATGACGTAGACCATGCTGGCGCGGGGGACGGAGATGACGTCTCGAGGGCGGATGAGGATATTCGCGGCGGGGTTGCGGGCTTCCAGAATCTCCTTCAGGCTGACTTCGGCGACGGAGAAGGCGCCGGTGGGATCGTCGGCGGCGGAGGGGAGCGGGATACGGCCCCACTCCAGGCGGCGGGTGATTTTGACGCTGTGGCCGGCATCGTCGGCGAGTCCGCCGGCGAGCGACAACATTTCGATGAGGGTTTTCTGGCCCTGAAGCTGGTGGATGCCGGCGGTGCGGACGGAGCCGATGACGGACACGGGCTGGCTGTGGAACTCGACGATCGACACGGACACCTCGGGCTGTTTGACGAAGACCTTGAGGCGCGTGGCGATTTCGGTTTCGAGCTGCGCGGTAGTGAGGCCGGCAGCCTGGAAGCGGCCGACCAGGGGCAGTCGCAGGTAGCCGGTCAGATCGATGCGAATGGGCTTGTCGCCGATCTCGTCGGCATCGAGGGCCCGGATGAGGATCTGGTCTTCGGGTCCGAGCACGTAGGTGGAGCGGAGTTGCGCCGGTCCGGTCGCGCGCGGCTGGGCGGCGAGCATGCCGGGCAGCACGAGAGACACGAGCAGGAGGCGCACGGGGGTCATGCCGGGCCGGCCTCGCCATGCCTGGGCTCGATCAGGCGATGGAGCTCGCGCAGCGCGTGGTTAAGGGAATCGAGCTCGACGGCGAACTCGTCCATGCGGGTTTGCAGCTTGTCGGCGGGAAGAGGGGTTGGGCGCGGCGAGCGGCGGAACAGCGAGTCGCGGGCGTAATCGGAGAGGCTGCGGGCTCCATTGGCAAGAGAGGCCTGGCGCAGGACCTGGTAATCCTCGTCGGAGATACGGAGCGTCAACACGCGGTTCTTGCGTTTCAAAACGATCATAAGAAGTGGATGGTGGCGGAATTCAGGCAGAAAGCGCGGGCTGCCACACGGGGTTGATGGGTACCACCAGGGAGCTGTCGATATCGACCTGGATGGAGCGCTGAAGCAGGGTGATGGAAACAAAGAGGCGCTGCCGATTCTTGATTTCGAGGAAGACGCCCTCGAGGCCGGCGAGGGCGCCGTGGCAGATGCGAACGGGCTGGCCGGTTTTCAGAAAAGGCCAGGGGCGGCTGGCTATTCCGGAAGCGATGACGGTCTGGACGGCGGCGATTTCGCGGTCGTCCACGGCGATGGGGCCGGAGGGTCCGCCGACGATGCGAATGACGCCGGGAGTGGTGACGATGGGGACGCGGCGGCCGGAGGGGTCGAAGCGGCAGAAGACGTAGCCGGGGAAGAGGGGCGATTCGACTTCGACGGTACGGTCGGTCCAGCAGTGACGGGCCCGATAGCAGGGCAGAAAGGGCTCGTATTCCTTATTGCGAAGGACGGCGGCCACATGCTTTTCGTGGTTGTGCCGGACCTGCAAGGCGTACCATTTCAGTGTGTCGAAACTCTGCATTTTCAGCCGCCTGCGGGCAGGCTGCCGCCATTTCCAATCCCACGGGGGGAGAGGATCCTGGAGAAGCGCCCGGAAGAAAGTATGTATCCCACACGTCATACATCTCTCAAGAAAGAATGTAGGAAAATAACGTGGCGCGGTACTAAAGGGTTCTCCTGGTACTAAAAGCGATGCAGGAAGGGGAAGGGGCGGCATCGAGATACCACTTGATTTTCCCTTTTTATTCGCCAAGAATAGAGCTATGGCGCTGACTAAGCGGCAGAAGCAGGTACTGGACTTTATCGCCTCATTCGTGGAGGACAACGGATACTGCCCGAGCTACGACGAAATCGCCAAGGGGCTGGACTTGGCATCGCTGGCGACGGTGCACAAGCACATTTCGGTGCTGGAGGGGAAGAGCTACCTGAAGCGCGGCTTCAATCAGAGCCGATCGCTGGAGTTGTCTCCCAAATATATGCAGGAGCAACGGCGGCCGCGGCCGGCGGCAACGGAGGTTCCGCTGCTGGGGCGCATTGCGGCGGGCGCCCCGGTGGAAGCGGTGGAGCAGCACGAGACGTTGAATTTTGCCGACTTCGCCAACAACCCGGAGGTGTTTGCCCTGGAAGTGCGGGGCAATTCGATGATCGAAGACCACATCTGCGACGGCGACCTGATCCTGCTGGAACGGGTGGCGCAGACGCGCGACGGCGAAGTGGTGGTAGCCCTGGTTGCCGGCAGCGATGCGACGTTGAAACGGCTATACCGCGAGCCGGGAGACAAGATTCGACTTCAGCCTGCAAATTCCGCTTTGGAACCGATTATCGTCCCGGCACAGGACGTGATGATTCAGGGCCGGCTGCTGGCGGTGCTCAGAAAATACAAGTGAGAATTACGCGGTAACGGTGCGGGCGCGGCTGCGCAACTCCTGCTCGGCACGGAGCCAATCTTCTTCGGCGGAGCCGCCCTGGCAGCCGCGTGCTTCCCAATAGAGATAAGCGACGGCGGCGATTTCTTCGACGGTCGGCTGGTACTCGATTTCGATCGTACGGGTTTCTACGACAGGCATCGGCACTTGGGCGACGGTGGGCACTTCAGCGGGTTCTGAGGCCTCGGAAGCGGCGGGCGCTTCGGCAGGAGCGGCGACGTGCTTGATACGGTTGCGGCCGGAAGTTTTGCGACGGGCGGGAACAGCGGAGGAACCTTGGGTAGACACCGGGATTTCCGATTCAATATTGCGCTTTCTAGTCATTTTTGTTTTGCGATTCTCCCTCGGTAGTTCGGATCCCCCTTATTTTAGCGGATGGCGCGTCAAAAACCCATCGAAAGTTTGTATCAAACGGATTACCAAAGTGAGATTTCGATCGGGGGTGAGTTGTGACCCGGGGGAACCATCGGGTGGGCGGAAGGGCGCCGCGGGCGGCCGAGGAGCATGACGCGGCGTACGGCTTCGACGCGCACTATGAGAAACTATTCTGTTCGTGGAATCCCCCATCCAGGTTGCGGGACTGAAGAAAAGCTATGGCTCCCTGGCAGCTGTTAAGGGCATCGATTTCGAAGTAAACGCCGGGGAAGTGTTCGGACTTCTGGGCCCGAACGGCGCCGGCAAGACCACGACCATTGAGATTTTGGAGGGGCTTCGCGCGCGGAGCGGGGGCATGGTTTCGGTGCTTGGGTATGACCCGGAGGTGCAGCCGCTGCAGGTGAAGGACCGCATCGGCGTGTGCCTTCAGTCGACGCGGCTTCAGGATAAGATCAAAGTGCGCGAAGCCATCGCGCTGTTCGCCAGCCTGTATACGCGGACGGTGGATGCGCCCGAGATTCTCAAGCGCCTGCAACTCTGGGAGAAGCGCGAGGCGCAGTACGCGCAGCTCTCGGGCGGGCAAAAGCAGCGGCTGGCGCTGGCCCTGGCGCTGCTGAACGATCCGCAGGTACTGTTTCTGGATGAGCCCTCGGCGGGGCTCGACCCGCAGGCACGGCTCGAAATCCACGAACTGGTGCAGGCCCTGCGGCGCGAGCGGCGAACGATCCTGCTCACTACTCACTACATTGAAGAGGCCGAGAAACTCTGCGACCGCGTGGCGATCGTGGACGAAGGCCGGATCATCGCCATGGGCACGCCGCGCGAAATCCAGGAAAGGACGCTGGCGAGCTCGACCATCGAAGTGGAGCTTTCGCGGCCTCTCGAGAACGGCTATGTGCCGGAGTGGCCGAACGCGGAACGAATCCTGCTGAACGACGAGCATACGCGCATCGCGGTGGTATCGCGGCGCCCGGCCCGCGCGGTGGTAGCCATGGTGCGGTGGCTGGATGAAAACGGCCTGGAGCTGGCCGATATCCGGATCCGGCGGCCCACGCTGGAAGAAGCGTTCATCGCCCTCACGGGAAAGAGCCTGCGCGAATGAGAGCCTACATCGCCCTATTCCGGAGCAACATGCAGCTTACCCTGCGCGACCGCTCCGTGCTTTTTTTCAACTACCTGTTTCCGTTCCTGTTCTTTTTCGCGTTCGCAGAGCTTTTCAAAGCCGGGACGGGCAGCGGCATCGCGTACTTCGTGGGGACGGTGCTGACCATGGGGATCCTGGGGAACGGACTGTGGGGCGCGGGAATGCGGTCGGTGCAGGAGCGCGAGGCGAATATCCTGCGGCGATTCAAGGTGACGCCGATCACGCCGCTGCCCATTCTGATGGCGGCGATGGTGAGCGGGTGGTTGCTGTATCTGCCGGTGCCAATCCTGCTGATCGGCCTTTCGCATTTCAAGTACGGCATGCCGTTTCCGAGCAACTGGATTTCGCTGTTCTTCATGGTGTCGCTGGGGGTGTGCGCGTTTCGGGCCATCGGGCTGATTCTGGCGGCGGTGACCAACACCATGCAGGAGGCGATGATTGCCATTCAGTTGCTGTACATGCCGATGCTGATCCTGAGCGGGGCGACGGTGCCCTCGGCGATTCTGCCGAAGTGGGCGCAGACGTTCGCCGAGTTCACGCCGGCGGCGTATCTGGTCACCGGATTTCAGGGCATCTTTTTCCGCCATCAGACGGTATTCGATCACGGACTGGCGGTGGGCGCACTGATGGTCTCGACGGTGGTGGGGACGTTTCTGGCGGTGCAGCTCTTCCGTTGGGAGAAGGACGACAAGATTCCTCCGCGCAACAAGCTGTGGGTGCTGGCGGTGCTCGGGCCGTTCCTGGCAATGGGCTGCTTCCGCGCGTACAGCAAGGAGCATATCGGCCAGAACCAGGCGTTCTATCGCGATTTGCAGCGCGCGGGAGCGTTCCTGATCCGGCATACGCGGGTGTTCGTCGGCGACGGTACGGTGATCGAGAACGGCGCGGTGCTGGTGCGGGACGGGAAGATCGTCGAGGTGTACCGGGGAGCGGCGCCGGATGCGGAGGCACTGAGCGCGGAGGTAGTGGAAGGCGCGGGCAAGACGCTGCTGCCCGGCTTCGTCGACGCGCACGTGCACCTGGGATCGGTGGGGGGCCTGTCCAGCTCCGAAGACGACTACCGGCCCGAGAAGGCGATGGCGCATTCGGCGGCGGCGCTACTGTACAGCGGCATCACGGCTGCCCGCAGCGCGGGCGACCAGCTCGAGCCATCGCGGGCGCTCCGCAAACGAATTGCAGATGGCAGCCGGCTGGGAGCGGAGCTTTTCATCTGCGGGCCCATGTTCACGGCGCAGCGCGGCCACGGCACGGAGTTCACCGAATACCTGCCGGAAGCGATGCGGGGCCAGGCAGCGCAGCAACTGGTGCGCACGCCCAAAACGCCCGAGGAGGCGCGGCGGCAGGTGCGCGAGCTCAAGGCGGCCGGGGTGGACGGCATCAAAGCCATTCTCGAAGCCGGTTGGGGCGAGGGGATGCTGTACGATCGATTCGACCTGCTGCTGGTGCGGTCGGTGGCCGAGGAGGCGCGCGCCCAACGGCTGCCCCTGTCCACACACACCGGGGATGCCCGCGATGTCACGGATGCGGTCGAGATCGGGTCGGATTCGATCGAACACGGCTCCTGGCGCGGTGACATTCCCGAGGCGGTGTTACAGCGGATGGTCCGCCAGGGCACGTGGCTCGATCCGACGCTGGGCGTGGCGGAAGCGTATGCGGGCTATTTCAGCGGCAATGCGGGGGCGTTGAACCGGACGCTGGTGCAGCAGGCGGTGGCGGGGAACGTGCTCATGGCCACACGGGAGTTCGTGGCCGCCGGCAGAGGCGCGGATACGGCCAGGGCGGCGATCTTCCAGTCCGCCCTGGAACAGGCCACCGCCAACCTGTTGCGCGCCTGGAAGGCGGGGGTGGGTTTGGTGATGGGGACGGATGCGGGAAACCCGATGGTGTTCCCCGGCCCCGCGCTGCATCATGAGTTGCAGTTATGGGTGAAGGCGGGAATTCCCGCGCGGGTGGCCCTGGCGGCGGCGACCCTGAACGGCGCCAGGCTGCTCCACGCCGAGAGCCGCTTCGGGGCGATCCGCAAAGGGCTGGAGGCGAACTTGCTGCTGGTGGACGGCAACCCGCTCGAAGACATCTCCGCCACCGAACGGATTTCGCTGGTGGTGTTTAAGGGAGAGCGTATCCGCCGGGCGGCGCTGTTCGACCAGAAATGACCTCGGCGATGACGCCGGCGACGAGATCCGGGGACTGCATGGGAATGTAGTGGTCGCGGCCGGCCAGCAGGCGGTCGGTGCCATGCTGGAATTTCGATGCCAGGTCGGGAGCGGTGGGGGAAGCACCGAGGTTGAAGGCGCCGGGGTTCCAGGGGTTGTCCGAGCGGAGGACGATGACCGGTGCGGGGATGGAGGGAATCGACGCGTACAGATCCGCGCGCGGCGAATGGGAGTGCTCGTAGATGGACGCTTCGACGGCGGGGGGACAGGCCAGCACGAACTCCTGATCGCGCGGGAGCAATCCGAACCGGCAATAGTCGCGAAGCACGGCGGGGTCCCAGGAATCGAACGGGCGGCGTACGCGGAAGCTCACGAACATTTCGTCCGCCGACCGCCAGGTATTGCGGCGGCGACGGATGAAATCGGCGGCGGCCATGGGAACGCGATAGTACGGGGCAGGAAAAATGGTGGGATCGATCAGGACCAGCGCGGAGAAGGCTTCGGGGCCGAGCAGGGCGGCCGCGGCGACGAGCGAATGGCCGCCCATGGAATGCCCCACGCCGACGGCGCCCTCCAGTTGCAACTTACTTGCAACTGCGGCCAAATCGGCGCCGAAGGAATCCCACTCGTAGGGGGGATCGGGTTTGGCGCTGCGGCCGTGGCCGCGAAACTCGACGGCGACGGCGCGCCGCCCGGGCAAGCGCCGGATCACCTGATCCCAGCAACGCCCGTGAAAGCCTGTGGCATGAGCAAAGAGGAGGGCGGGACCGTCTCCCGGCCACTCCCACAGGGCGAGCTCCAGGCCACGAACGATTGCGGTGCGCAGGTTGGGCGGTTCCACCTACGCATTGTAACGTCTATGCCACGCGGCGGCCGGCGATGGCGTGATAGATCACGAGCAGGACGATAGCGCCCAGCACCGACATAATGAACCCGGCGCCCTGGCCCTGCCGGTAGAGGCCGATGGCGCGCCCGAGGAAGCCGCCGAGCAGCGAGCCCGCAATCCCGATCAGGATGGTGATAATGAATCCGCCGGGATCTCTCCCGGGGTGCAAGAGCTTGGCGACGAGTCCCACGAGCGCGCCAAAAATAATCCAGCCGATCAGACCAAACATGCCGGGAAAGGAGCAACCCGGGGGCCATGGAAGGAATAGTCACAATTGCAGAGGCACGCGTGGGCCGTACCGCTATCCGCCGGCGCGCCGCAAGCGGTCGAGGACGCCCGCCCATTCCGGCGTTTCGGGCGGCAGCTCAACGGCGATCCAGTCGCGGTGCTCGGCATCCAGGCGGTGCAGGGTTTCGTAGAGGACGGAGGCGTAGGCCAGGGGATCGGCGGGCATTTCGCGGCCGATGCGGAGGAACGCGCCGCGTCCGGCGGGCGGGCGCTCGCCGGCGCGCAGCAGATAGAGCGGCGTGGCGGGGCTATAGTGACGCTGGTGCATGCCGGGCGAGGGGTGGGCGCCGGCGCCGGGCGATTCCGCCACGGCGATGGGGCCTACGAGCGCTTCCATTTCGGGAAGTGGAATCACGCCCGGGCGCAACAGCACGGCCGGCTCGGCGGCGAGCGACAGCACGGTGGACTCGATACCGACGCGCGCCGGTCCTCCATCCAACACATAGTCGGCCAGCGCTTCCGGGATATGGGCGGCGGCGGTGGGCGAAAGCGCGGTGAACCGGTTGGCGCTGGGCGCGGCGATGGGCACGCCGGCGATGCGGATCAACTCCAGCGCCAGGGGATGAGCGGGCATGCGGATTCCGACGGTGCCCAAGCCGGCGGTCACGATATCGGGAACGTGCGCGCGTTTGGGGAGCACCAGCGTCAGCGGGCCTGGCCAGTAACGCCGCGCCAGTGCTTCGGCCGCATCCGGCCAGCGCGAGGCGAGGGCGCGGGCCATCGGGACCGAATCCACATGAACGATGAGGGGGCTGGTGCGGGGACGTCCCTTGACGGCGAAGATCCGCTCGACGGCGGCGGCATCGAGCGCATTGGCGCCGAGCCCGTAGACGGTTTCGGTGGGAAAGGCGACGAGCTTGCCCGCGCGAATCAGCGCCGCGGCGTGTTCGACACTCACTCGGGAAGATCGTCCTTGCCGTCGCCGGCGGTCTTGCCGGTCCTGCGCCACACCAGGAAGGCGTGAATCAGCGGGTCGAGGTCGCCGTCGAGGACCCGGTCCACATCGCCCAGCGACAGTTTACTGCGGACATCCTTGATCAGGCGGTACGGCGCCAGCACGTAGTTGCGAATCTGGCTGCCGAAGTTGATGTCGAGCTTGGAATCCTCGGTCTTGCGGGTCTCCTCGCGTTTCTTTTCGAGCTCGTGCTCATAGAGGCGCGCGCGGAGCTGCTTGAAGGCGCTGTCGCGATTCTTGTGCTGCGACCGCTCGTTCTGGCATTGCACCACGATGCCGGTGGGAAAGTGGGTGATGCGCACGGCCGAATCGGTCATATTGACGTGCTGGCCGCCGGCGCCCGAAGACCGGAAGGTATCGATGCGGAGATCGTCCAGTTTGATATCGATTCTGATTGCATCGTCCACCTGCGGGTAGACGAAGACGGAGGCGAAGGAGGTGTGGCGGCGCGCGTTCGCGTCAAACGGCGAAATGCGCACGAGGCGGTGAACGCCGATTTCGGACTGAAGCATCCCGTAGGCGTTTTCGCCGTTGACTTCGAAGGTGGCGGACTTGATGCCGGCACCTTCTCCTTCCAGCCGGTCGGTGATCACGGTCTGGTAGCCGTCGCGCTCGGCCCAGCGCAGATACATGCGGAGCAGCATTTCGGCCCAGTCCTGGCTTTCGGTGCCGCCCGCGCCGGGGTGGATGGTGACGATGGCGCTGCGCTCGTCGTTTTCGCCGGAGAGGAGCATGGTGGTCTCCAGGCGCTCGAGGAGTTCGCTGTACGACTTGAGGTCGCGTTCCAGGTCGGCGGCGACGTTTTCGCCTTCGTGGGCGAGCTCGAACAGGGTATCGAGATCGTCGGTCAGGGAGCGGATGCGGTCGTCGTTGGCGACGGCCTCCTCGAGCCGTTTGCGGTCCTGCATCACCTTCTGACTTTTTTCGGGCTGCAGCCAGAACGTGGGCGAGGAGACCTGTTCTTCGGTCTGGACTAACTTGCGTTTCTGTTCGGGGGCGTCAAAGATACCTCCGCACGGCGAGCGCCTTTTCGCGGAGGGGCTGGTATTCGCGATCCAACTCTTCAAGGGTCATGGAAGTTTCAATCCAATTCTAGCAGATGGCCCTTCTTGCCGACATTCCAAGCGCGCGTCTTTCCGACCTGGGTGGCCACGCCTTCGGCCTCATGAATGTGGCCGCAGAAGAAATACGACGGCTGGTTCCGGTCGATGAACTCGCGCACCGACCGCGAGCCGGCATGGGCGCCGGCGCGGATCTGGTCGAGGGGCGTATCGAAGGGAGGCGCATGGCAGATGAGCACGAGCGGATCGAGCTCGGCGAAGCGTTGCAGGCGGTCGGCAATCTGCTGCTCGGTGTATTCACCGGGCGTGTTGAACGGGGTGGGATTGGAATAGCCCAGCCCGGCGACGTGCCATTTGCCGACGGAAAAATGCCGCTGATGGAAATCGTGAAGGCCGTAGCGCGCACACATGCGGGATACATCGGAGGCGGATTCGTGGTTGCCGGGCAACACGTAAACGCGGTCGGCGCGCTTTTGCAGGATTTCGCCGCAACGGTCGAGGCCCCGCTCCCAGGTGGCCTGATCGCCGGCGGCGACGTAATAATCGGCCTCGACGTCCAGCAGGCGCTCGAGCGTCTTCCAATCCGTATGGATATCGGAGAAGATAAGCAGTTTCACAGTCGGATCCTACCGCGGGACCTATTTCGAGGCTAAACGTTCGTGAAAGCGGAGGCAAGTGAGCGAAGGCGCTCCCGCCGTTATACTGCGAAGAGAGCTTATGGGGGGATACGACAGCGAGCTTTCCAAGATCGTGGCGGAGCTGAACCGCGCCGCGCCGAGCCAGAAATCGCCCACGCGGCGGGAAACCGGGCAGGTGGTTTCGGCGTCGCTCGAAGAACTGCTGCAGACCGCGGCCAACCATAACGCGTCGGATGTGCTGCTGGTGGCAGGCACTCCGGCGATGCTGCGCATCAACGGGGGACTCGTGGCGACCAGCGGCGCTGCGCTCGACCCGGAGGATGTGCGCAGTCTCGTGCTGCCGCTGCTCGAGCCCCGTCAACTCGAGGATTTGCAGAAGAACAAGACCGTCGATCTGGGCTTCGTCCGGGAGAACCTGGGGCGGTTCCGCATCAACATCCACCATCAGCGCGGCACTCTGGCAGCAAGCATCCGGCTGCTGCCTTCACGGATTCCGTCGCTCGATTCGCTGCACCTTCCGGCCTCGCTGGCGAAGCTGGCCGAGCGGCGCCAGGGTCTGGTGCTGGTAACGGGGGCGGCCGGGGTGGGCAAGTCTTCGACGATGGCGGCCTTGATCGACATCGTGAACGCGCGGCGTGCCGCCCACGTGGTCACGATTGAAGACCCGATCGAGTACCAGCACGCCAACCGGACGTCGATCTTCGAGCAGATCGAAGTAGGGCGCGACACGCCCGATTTCGCGGTGGCGCTGCGCAGCATCATGCGGCAGACTCCGGACGTGATTCTGGTGGGGGAGATGCGCGATGCCGAGACTATGGCCACGGCCCTGACGGCGGCGGAGACGGGCCACCTGGTGCTCTCCACGCTGCACACCAACGACGCGGTGCAGGCGGTGGCGCGCATTCTGGATTCGTTTTCGGCGGCCAGCCAGCCGCAGATCCGGCAGCAGTTGTCGCTGGCGCTGGGGGCGGTGATCGCGCAGCAACTGGTGCCCGGGACGGACGGGGTGTCGCGGTGGCCGGCGGTGGAGATCATGATCGCGAGCGACGCGGTGCGCGCGCTGATCCGCAAGGGCGACGACCACCAGCTTCGCTCGCAGATCTCGGTGGGCCGGGCCGAGGGCATGATGACGATGGAACAGTCGCTGGCGGAGCTTGTGCGCGGCGGGCGGATCAGCCGCGAGACCGCGTTGGCGCACTGCTTCCGGACGGACGACCTGGTGCGATACCTGGGATAGTGGGTTCATGACCGTTCCTTTTCAGGACCTGAAGGCGCAGTATCACGCCATAAAACCCGAGATCGATGAAGCGGTCGGCCGGGTGCTCGAAAACAGTACGTTCATTCTGGGGCCCGAGGTGGCGGGTTTCGAGCGGGACTTCGCGGCGTTCTGCCGGGTGGACCACGCGGTGGCGGTCAACTCCGGAACGAGCGCGCTGCACCTGGCGCTGCTGGCCGGCGGAATCGGTGCAGGCGACGAAGTCATCACCGTGCCTTTCACGTTTGTCGCCACCGTCGCCGCGATCTATTATGCCGGTGCCGCGCCGGTCTACGTCGATATCGAGCCGGAGACGTTCAACATGGACCCTGGCCAGATCGAGGCGGCCATCACACCCCGGACGAAGGCCATCATCCCGGTGCACCTGTTCGGCCAGCCGGCCGATATGGACCCGATTCTGGAAATCGCGCGCCGCCACGGGCTGCTGGTGATCGAGGATGCGGCGCAAGCGCACGGCGCCCGCTACAAGGGCCGGCCCGCGGGGAGCATGGGCGACATGGCCACCTTCAGCTTTTATCCCGCCAAGAACCTGGGAACGTATGGCGAAGGGGGCGCGGTGGTCACTAACCATGCCGAATTCGCGCGGACCATTCGACTGCTTCGAGACTGGGGCTCCGACCGCCGCTACTTCCACCAGCTCCGCGGCTTCAATTATCGGATGGAAGGCATGCAGGGAGCCATTCTGCGCGTCAAACTCCGCTACCTGGACCGCTGGAACGACGCGCGGCGGGCCTGTGCCGACGCCTATGCGCGGCTGCTGGCGCCGGCGGTGCAGGTGCCCCGCCAGATGCCATACGCGCACCACGTCTACAACGTGTACGCGGTGCGGACCTCCAACCGTGCCGCTTTGCAACAGTCCCTGGATGCCGCCGGGGTGCAATACGGGATTCATTACCCGGTGCCGCTGCATTTACAGGAGGCGTACCGCGAGCCGCGCTACGGCGAAGGCAGTTTTCCGGTGGCCGAAGCGGTTGCCCGGGAAGTGCTGTCGCTGCCGCTCTTTCCCGACCTGACGGTCGCCCAGCAAGAACACGTGGGCGCCGCCGTAGCCACCCACAGCGCGCCAGTCGCATGATGGGCAGATTTGCGACACCCGGTGCGCAGTCGGGGAGATTTTCCGCCGACCCAGTACTTGATATTAAGTAATGATCCATACGTACGTCCAAAAATCTGGTACTATGGAGCACATGTTGTGGCGGTTTTCCTCAGGCGTCTTCCTGTTCGCGACGGCCCTGTTTGTCGGTTCTGTCGCCACTGCTTTCGCTCAAGATCCTGTTCCGGAAATGAGTCCTCGGGAACGCTCGGCGCTGGCCCAGAGCTTTACCACCGAGCGCTTGTGGGTGTGGCAAAAACGGCTGGACCTGCGGGATTGGAATATCTCGATCGTTTTGGCCCGGACTGCCGATCTGAAACCGAAAACTCTGGGCAATATCCACTGGGATATGGAGAAGAAGACGGCGATCATTCGCGTGCTCGATCCGGCCGATTACCGCCTGCCCTTCAAAGAAGCTCTCGCCGATATGGAGTTCACGGTGGTCCATGAACTGATTCACCTGGGGCTGGCGCCGGTGCTCTCCGACCTACAGCGAAGCGATGCAAACCGCCGCGAAGAGGAACATACCGTGAACCACATGACGGACGCGTTCCTCAAACTGGACCGCGCCGGCAAGTAGGCCATTCCGGATTTTCAAGCCGGAGTATCCTATAAATGGCGCCGGTGGCCGGAGAACCCGCCGCTCGCGCCAAGAGTGCCGTTATGCAGCCGCTTGCCAGAATTCTCCTGCCCGTCGATTTTTCGGAACGTTCGGCGTGCGCGGCGCGTTACGCCAGAACGCTCGCGGCCCGCTTCGGATCCGAAATCATCCTGCTGCACGCACTGGCGGCGCCGCCGTACGAATTGGCCGCGATGGAGACCGCGGGCTCGATGCTCCAAGAGTTGTATCGCGGCCGTTCGGCGCAGGTCCGGCACGATCTGGAAGGGTTCGAGAGCGGGGAGTTGACGGGCGCGCGGGTGCGGCGGGTGGTGATCGAGGGCGACCCGGCCTCGGTGATCGTGCGGCAGGCGCAAACCGAAGATGTCGGGCTGATTGTCATGCCCACACATGGGTTTGGGGCGTTCCGGCGATTCATCCTGGGTTCGAATACGGCCAAGGTCCTGCACGATGCGGACTGTCCGGTCTGGACCGGCGTACACCTCGAAGCGGTGCCGCGCGAGTGTCCCCTGCGGTGCGAACAGGTGCTGTGCGCGATCGACCTGGGTGCGCAAAGTTCGAAGACGCTGTGCTGGGCCGCCATGCTGGCGAGCCGGTTCGGAGCGCGGCTCACCGTGGTACACGCCGTTGCCGGGACACCGGCCGTGGAGGATGCGATCCAGCAAAGCTGGCAGGAGAGCATCCGGGAGGCCGCCCGGCTGGAACTGGGGCGCTTGCGCGAATTCGTGCACGCCGAGGCCGAGATCATCGTGGAGATCGGCGATGCGGCGGCGGTGATCTGCTCGATGGCGCAGACGTTGCCGGCGGACGTTCTGGTGATCGGGCGGGGCTCGGCGGCCGGTGTTTTCGGCCGGCTGCGCACCAATGCGTACACCATCATCCGGCAATCGCCGTGCCCGGTGGTCAGCGTCTGACGCGGGAAGCCGTACCCGCCGCGGCTGGTGTCCGGCTGCCGCCCGCATGTTAAATTGCAGGGAGTGGATTCCCGTACCATCTTTCAGGTGTTGGAGGAGAGTGCCCGCACATACGGCGATGCGCCCGCGCTGCGCCAGCCCGATCCGGCCGGCGCGTCCGGCTATCGCACCTATTCGTGGAATCAGTGGCGGGAGGCGGCGCAGGAAATCGCCTGCGGGCTGCACACGCTGGGGGTGGGCCACGGCGATATTGTGGCGCTGAGCTCGGAAACGCGCCTGGAGTTTTACCTGGCCGATCTCGGCATCCTGGCGAACGGGTCGATTGCCGCCGCCACGTATCCGAGTTATCCTGCCGCCGACCTGGTACGCACCCTGGCCACGACCGGGGCGCGAGCGGCGTTTGTGGAGAATTCGGCGATGCTCCAGGCGCTGCGCGAGGCTCCGGTGCGGCACTGGATTCTGCTCACCGGCAGCGCGTCGGACAGCCTGACGCTGGAAGCGCTTCGGCAGAAGGGCCGCGACACGTTAGCGGCCGAACCGGCGTTGTGGGAGCGCATCCGCTCGGCGGTGCGGCCGTCCGACCGAGCCGTGCTCTATCTGACGTCGGGCGCGACGGGCGAACCCAAGATGGCCTTCGTCACCCACCAGGCCATTGTTTCCAATCTCGACATGGGGCCGTATGTTCTGCCGTTGGGGCCGCGGGATTCGACGGTGGTGTTTCTGCCTTCGGCCCACATCGCCCAGCGGGTGGTGATGGAATTCCTCCCCATGCGGTGCGGGATGCCGGTGACATTTTTCGAAAGCCTGCTCAAGCTGCCGCAGGACATCCGCAAAGTGCGGCCCACCATCCTGCTGGCGCCGCCGCGGATGTGGGAGCGCATCTACGCTACCATTTGCACGGAGCTGCGGAAACGCCCGGCAGCCGCGCGGAAGACCTTCTACGCCGCGCTGGGGCTGGCCCTGGCCGCCTCCCGCTACCGCCGCGAAGGAAAACGAGTGCCGCTGCGCATTCGCGGCCCGCTGGCGGTGGCCGACCGTCTGCTCTTCCGCAAGGTGCGCAACCGGTTCGGCGGGCGCATTGCCGTGGCCGCATCCGGCGCGGCTCCGCTGAGCAAAGACCTGGCGGAGTTCTACGAAGCCATCGGCATGCCTTTGGTCGAAGGCTACGGCCTGACGGAGGGCGGCGTGGTTTCGCTCAACCCGCTGGACCGGCCGAAACCAGGAAGCATCGGCAAGGCGCTGCCGGGTATCGAGGTGCGTTTCGCCGAGGACGGCGAACTGCTGGTCAAGGGGCCAACCGTCTTCTCGGGTTATTTGAACGACCCCGCCACGTCTGCCGAGGTGCTGCGCGACGGCTGGCTGCACACCGGCGACATCGGGCATGTCGATGCGGAGGGGTACCTCTTCATCACCGGCCGGAAAAAGGAGCTGATCGTCTCTTCGACTGGCAAGAAGATCTACCCGTCGCGGGTGGAGAGCCTGTTCAAGATGGAGCCGCTGGTCAGCCAGGTGCTGCTGATCGGCGATCGCCTGCCGTTTCTGACCGCCCTGATCACCATCAACACCACCGCCGCCGAAGCCCTGGAGGGGATGGAGGAGTGGAAGGACCGCTCGCCCCGCGAAGTGGTGCAGGCGCCGCCGGTGCTGGCGGAGATTCACAAGACCGTCTCGCGGGTGAATCAACAGCTCGCGCCGTTCGAGCAGGTGCGCAAATACCGCGTGCTGCCGCGCGATTTCTCGATCGAAGAGGGCGAGTTGACGGCCACCATGAAAGTGCGACGGTCGCGCGCCATGGTCAACTTCAAAGAGGACATCGACGAACTGTACGCCGGCCGGGAGTGAAAGCCGGGCGCGGATGTCTCAGGCGCCGCCGGTCGAGACCGACGCCTTCCCGCTACAATGGAATGACAGCGGGGACGTAGCTCAGATGGATAGAGCGGTCGCCTCCTAAGCGACAGGTCGGCGGTTCGAATCCGCCCGTCCCTACCAGGTTCGGTGTGCGGACCTGGCGCGAGGCGCGGCTAGTACTGGAATTCGCCCGCTACATTGCGCGTTCCATCCCTCCGCCGTAGAATCGACCAGATGGCGGACTATCTGGCACCTCTGACACCGACCGAAGTCGCGGCCTTTTATCGACGGCTGGCCGCGAGCATTCAGAAGCAGTTCGGCGGCGACTCGCTGGCAGCAATCCTGCTGCTGCACTGGTTGGACGGCAAAGGTAAGACCAAGACGTTCGACGCCAAGTACGTGCGGGACCTGGAGGAGGTTCGCTCCTATCTTCGCGACACGGCGCGGCTGATCTTCCTTAGTCAAAAGGCGACCCCGGCCAAAACCATCGGGGGCGTGGTACCCCGCATCCGGGGCACCATCAAGGTCACCCCGGCCGGTGGGCCCTATCCGATGCACCTGGAGGGCAACGTGGAAATCGGGCTCGGGGTACAGGCAAAGGCAGCGATGGGGATGAAAGTCGAACCGAGAGAACTGGACGTATTGTATGCATTGCACGGCTTCACGCTGGTTTCCGACGTCGTCGCATCCGTTGCCAAGACCAGCGGCCCGAAGATGTACACGGTGAAATTCGATCAGTGGAAGTCGAAAACCACCGACCAGTATCATTGGGATCCCGACAAACATCTCAAGGTGCCCAATCCCGACTACGGCTCCAAAGATAAAGGAGCCCTCGCGCCTGGCGACAAGGACATTGTGGTCTACCATAAGCATGCGATTCGGGTCGAAAAGGCCGGACTGGCAGCACCGTACACCGACGAATCCGATGTCTGGGACGAGACCGATCAAACTGTCATCGGACCCTCGACCGTGACCGTGTGAGCGGAGCCAATCCATGGGCAACCTGGTTTCTTTGCTGGTGCTGACGGGCGGAGCGCTCCTTGCGTGGGGGCTCTGGCTGGGAGAGGTGTGCTGGATCAAAGGGTGGACGGGTCTGCGGTGGCTGGCGGGATTCAACTGGTCCGCCCTGCCAATCTGCGCGATGATCGTGATCCTGTGCGCAGGCTTGCTGAGCGGGCGCGGAAGCGGCCCGGGCCGGCTGAAATTCCTGACCCTCGGGTGGGCCCTGACGATGGCGGCGTTCGTCGCCGGCCGATGGGCGGCATTTGCGCTGTTCTCGGGTCCCACGACCCCCCGGCAGGCGCTACCCGCCATCATCGCGATTGTCGTTTCCGGCATTGCCGTCGCCTTCGGACTTTGGGCCGCGGCCAACCGCTGGCTGGCACCTCTCTACGCCTGGACCGGTCTGCTGGTGGGGGTCGCCCTGCTCCTGGTCATCCCGCTGTCGCTGGCCACCATCCGGCTGATTCCCGCGTTGAACGGAAGCACGGACGAAATCCACGCCTTCAAGATGGGATACCCGGTCTTCTGGACGGCATGGCTGGTTCCGCTGGCGCTGCGCCTTGGGAGACGCCATACGGCGGCACAATCACGCTAACCAAGGTCGTACTAGTAAGGCGCCGGAGGCCATTGTATAGTTCAAAGCGGCACGTTATGACAGCTCCCACCGGCATCGCTCCACAGAGCGCTCGTGGCGAGACCCGGCCCCTGATTCCGGACCGCGTCGAGGACCTGGGCATCCCCCGCGCGATCGCCAGCGACCTGATTCTACGATACCTGTGGTTGCACGGCTCGGCCACGCTGACGGCCCTGCACAAGGTCCTGAAGCTCTCGTTTCCCATCCTCGAAACCGAGTTCCACCAGTTCCGGATGCAGCACATCCTCGAGGTCAAAGGCATGGTGGGGCACGACTACTCGTTCACGCTCACCAGTGCGGGACGGGCGCTGGCCACGGCGCGCAATGAGGTCTGCCAGTACGTCGGCCCAGCGCCGGTGTCGATCCAGCAGTACCACGAGGTGGTGAAGGCGCAGGCCGCCCATCCGCACCTCAGCCGCGAGAGCCTTCGGCAGGCATTTCACGACCTCGTGCTGCCCGACAACCTGCTGGACCAGCTTGGCCCTTCCCTGATCGGGCATCAGTCTCTATTCCTCTACGGAGGCACCGGAAACGGCAAGACCAGCATCGCCGAACGGATCCTGCGCATCTATCGCGATACCGTGATGGTGCCCTACGCGGTGGAAGTGGACGGCCATATCATCACGGTCTTCGATCCGGTGGTCCACCGGCAGCTGCCGGTGGACGATGACCTTCTCGACCCGCGGTGGGTACTTTGCGAAAGGCCGTGCATCACCGTAGGCGGCGAGCTCTCCGCCGCCATGCTGGAGCTGCGCCTGGACGAGAGCACGCGCGTCTTCATGTCGCCCTGCCAGATGAAAGCCAACAACGGCATCCTCATCATCGACGATTTCGGGCGCCAGGTGTTGACGCCGCGGGAACTGCTGAACCGCTGGATCGTTCCCCTGGACCGGCGGGTGGACTACCTGACTCTGGCTTCGGGGATGAAATTCAAGGTGCCATTCGAGCTGATGGTGGTTTTCTCCACCAACCTCGATCCGTACGACCTGGCCGACGAAGCGTTCCTGCGCCGCATTCAGACTAAGGTACTGGTGGAAGGCGTGAGCGCGGAGATTTTCGATCAGATCTTCACGCGGGTGATGCAGGCCGCGGCGGTGCCCTTCGAGGTGGGCGCCGCCGAATATCTGCGGGAGCGCTGCCTGGCGGCGGGAGCGACGGTATTGCGCGCGTGCTATCCGATGGATGCCTACAAACTGGTGAAGGCGATCAGCGAGTACGAAGGCCGGCCCGTGCGCATGACGCGCGGCAACATCGACCGGGCGGTGGCGCTGTACTTCGCCAAGGCCAAACCGGCCGGCAACAACTAGCAGGCCAGGCGGCCGGCTTTCGGGCTGGGTCCGTCAGCGTTGGATGTCGTAGCGCTTGATTTTCTCGTACAGGGTGGAGCGGTCGATGCCCAGCAGGGACGCGGATTCCTTGATGTTGCCGCTGGTTCGCTGCAGGGTGGCGGTGATCACCAACCTCTCCATTTCGTTGAGCGTCAGGCCCGCGGGGACGGACCATGGCCTGGCCGCATGGCCGTTCTGGGCGAGGAAAGAGAAGTCCTCCTCGGTCAGCTTGCGGCTGCGGCAGGTGACCATGGCGCGTTCGACGGCGTTTTCGAGTTCGCGGACGTTGCCCGGCCAGTTGTAGTCCATCAGGAGCTTCAGCGCCCCCTCGGAGATCTCACCGATGTCCTTGCCCAACTCGTGGGAAAGGCGTTCGAGGAAGTGGCCGGCCAGCAGCGGGATGTCCTCGCGCCGGTCGCGCAGCGGCGGGATGCGGATTTCGATGACGTTCAGCCGGTAGAAGAGGTCGTCGCGGAACCTGCCATCGGCCACGGCCTGTTGCAGGTTCACGTGCGTGGCCGCAATGACGCGAACATCGACGCGCACTTCCTCGGAGCCGCCCACGCGATAGAAGCATCGCTCCTGGAGCACGCGCAGCAGGTCAACCTGGAGCTTGGTGGAGATGTCGCCGATCTCATCCAGGAAGATGGTGCCGCCGGCGGCCATCTCGAACTTGCCGGCCTTCTGTTGCATGGCACCGGTGAAGGCGCCCTTTTCGTGGCCGAAAAGTTCGGATTCGAGCAGGGTCTCGGCGAGCGCGGCGCACGACACGGCGACAAACGGCCTGGCCGCGCGCTCGCCCGCGAAGTGGATGGCGCGAGCGATCATCTCCTTGCCGGTGCCGCTTTCGCCCTGGATCAGGACCGTGCTGCGGAGGTTGGCCACCTCGTGCGCCAGCGCCAGGATATCCTGCATGCGCGCGTTCTTGCTGATCACGTCGTGAACGCAATACTGCCGCTGGAGCTTCTTGCGCAGAATGGTATTCTCGCGCTGAAGGTTTTTGACCTTGATGATGCGGCTCACCAGCAGCGAGATCTCTTCCGGGTTGCAGGGTTTGACGATGTATTCCTGAGCGCCTTCCTTCATCGCGGTGATCGCAGTATCGACGGTGGCGTAGGCGGTGATGATGATGATGGATGCTTCCGGATGCAGGCGGCGAATCTGCATCATGGTTTCGATGCCGTCCATGCCGGGCATCTTGAGATCAACGAAGTAGATGGCGTAGTCGCGGGCGTGTGCCTTATCGACCGCCTCCCGGCCGGAGGCGGCGGTATCCACGATGTAGCCATCCTCGCGGAGCCAGGCTGCGAGAGACTCGCACATGATCTCTTCGTCGTCCACCACCAGAATCTGCCAGTGCGTCTTCATTCGGATTGCTCCCTTGGCCTGCGGCGCAACTGCGCCATGCACGACGCGCAAAACGCGGCGCGCTTGAAATCGATTTGCCGGATATTGGTGCCGAGCGCCATGGCACAGGTACGGTCGTTGCAGTGGACGAGGCCAAAGGTATGGCCGGCCTCATGCAGCGCCTCCTTGGCGGTGCGCGCGAGGAAAACGTCGTGGTTGGGTTCGAGCCCGTAGAACTCCTGTTTGAGCCGGGCGAGGGAGATTGCCGCGACCCGCCCATTGAGCTGGGCCTGGCCGTAGACGAAAGTCAGCACCGGGATGAAAAGATCGCGCGCGGTCACGGCGACCAGTTTCAGGGCATCGGGCGGGCACAGGCGGGCGAGGAGTTCGAGCACCGGGATGGAGCCGTACTGTTGGCGGCGGCCGTCGTAGGCGAAGTCGATGGAGGGCAGGTCCAGGGCGCGCACGGGCGCCTGAAAGTGGGCGGCCAGGCGCTCGGCCGCCAGGGTTACGGCTTCCCGATCGGGACCGGCATCGATATCGGCAGTGGCGCCCACGTACAGATACTTCATCCTTTCTGCGAGAGTTCGAGCAGGGGAGGCTCAGTCGCGGGCTGGTGCTCGAGGGGCAGGGTGACCGTGAACGTGGTCCCCTGGCCCACCGTACTCTTGACCTCGATATCGCCGCCGTGCGCCTGGATGATCCCGTAGGAAACGGCGAGGCCGAGGCCGACTCCCTTGCCCTCCGATTTGGTTGTGAAGAACGGGTCGAAGATCTTGGCGAGGTTCTCAGGCTGAATGCCCTCCCCGTTGTCGGAGACGGTCAGCCGGACCTCCCCGTGGCCCGAGGCGGTAGCAACATACACGCGGCGGTCGGCCTTGGATTGGGTGGCTTCGGCGGCATTCAACAGCAGGTTCAGGACCACCTGTTGGATTTGAGAACCGTCGCACTGGGCAGCCGGCAGATCCTCGGCGAGCGCGGCCTCGACTCGGACATTGCTCAGCTTCATTTTGTGCTGTACCAGCGAGAGGGTGGTTTTGACCAGGCGGTTGACGTCGGCCGGAGCGCGCTGCGGTTTGGAACGCCGGGAGAAAGAGAGCAGGTCGCTCACGATGCGGCCCACGCGGGCGGTTTCGTTGGTCACCTGGCCAAGGTATTTGCGGAACTCTTCGATGCGGTTGGGCGGGATGCCGTCTTCCTTGAGCATGCGCTGCATCAGCATGGAGAGATTCAAGACGCCGGAAACGGGATTGTTGATTTCGTGCGCCACGCTGGCCGAGAGCTGGCCAAGGGAGGCCAGCCGGTCGCTATGCAGGAGTTTTTTCTGGGCCGCCTTGAGCTGCTGGGTGCGCTCCTCCACTTTGGTTTCCAGGTTCTGGGTGAACTGGTTGATCTCGGCGAGGGCGCCGCGGAGACGGTCGCGCATGAGGTCGAAGGAGCGCGCCAGCTCATCCAGTTCCTCGCTGCTGTTCATGTTGCCGAGCGGCTGATCGAGCTCCATGTGGCTGACCGCTTTGAACGCTTTGATGAGCTTCTCGATGGGGCGGCCGAGAAAGCGGCGCGTGAAATAGATGATGCAGAGGCTGATGAGGGTGATTTCGACGCCGGTGACGAGGAGCACGCGGAATTTCATGCTGGCCACGTCGTGGTCGACGGTTTCCAGGTTGAGTGCCAGGTCGAGCACGCCGAGCACTTTCACATCGGCTGGATGAGCATGACAGGCCGCCTGGGCGCAGGAGTGCTCGTTGTAAATGGGCGTGAGCATTTCGAGGCGGCGTCCGCGCGGCTTGTTGGTGATCAGGACCCGGGGAGAGAAATCGATGTTGCCGGGAGGGGAGGGGACCTTGTCTTCGGCGTTGGTGGAGAAGGTCATCTGGCTGGCACGATTAAACATGCGGATGCGGTCGATGCCCTGCTTTTCGGCGATGGTGCGCATGACCTCGTAGGCCGCCTCGCGATGGTCGTCGAGCATGGCGTGCCAGGTAGCGCTGGTGATCGCCTTGGAGAGCTGGTCCGCTCCCAGAATCAAGGTGTTCTGGAGCTGGCGCTGCTCGGTATTGACATTAAACAACCCGGAAACCGCTGCCACGATGACGACAATCACCGTGATCGAAAGGATCAGCTTCCGGCCGAGACGCCTCGGCATAAAGGATACTGTAGTCCGAAACTATTGTAACATCGGGCCGGGGGAGAGTGGGTTCAGCGCGCGGACCGACTCGAAACGGGGTCAGCCGGTGGGAAGCATTTTGGCGATGTCGTTATAGATTACGAAGGCGACCAGCACCATGATGAACACGAAGCCGACCTTGAAGACCGCTTCTTTCACCGAGAGGCTCAGGTCGCGCTGCATGGTCATTTCCACCAGCAGCATCAGGATGATACCGCCATCGAGGATCGGGATCGGCAGAAGGTTGAAGATCGCCAGGTTGAGGCTGACGTCCGACATCAAGGCGATGAAGGTGCCCGCGCCTTCGCGGGCCGCCCACCCGGAAAGCTGGGCGATGCCGATGGGGCCGGTGATGTTCTTGGGCGACATCCGCCGCTCCACCATTCCCTTGAGGAAGTTCACGATCAGGAGCGCGCCCTTGCCATTGCGGCGCAGGGATTCCCGCAGCGCGTTGGGGAACGAGAGGCTGACATTCACCACGTTGTACTTCGGCATGGGAATGACGCCGATCATCCAGCGGGCGGGCCCGTCGATCTTGGCATAGGTCGGCTGTACGGTGACGGATTGCTTCTGCCCGTTCCGTTCGTACTCGATGTCGAGGGGCCGGCCGGCGCTCTTTTCGGTCACCTCGTGAAAACGGGCCAGGGAGTGCATCGGCTGGCCGTTTACGGCGATGATCAGGTCGCCGGTTTTGAGTCCGGCCTTGGCGGCAGGCAGGTCGGCTTGCACCTCGCCGAGCTGGATCTGGCCGCGCTCATCCCATCCGGCGGAGCCGAGCCCGGTGCGGTCGCTCAGAATCGGCGTCACATTGGTATCGAAGCGCCTGGCGCCGCGTTCGATGGTCAAGCTCATGGCCCGGAAGGCGCTCTCGGCTTCCGTCGAGATAATATCTTCCCAACTGGGGTTCTGTGTGCCGTTGAGCCTCACGATCCGGTCGCCATCCTGGATACCGGCTTTGGCTGCGGGCGAGTCCGGCATGACGTGGCCAATCACCGCTTCCATGTCGGCATCCGCCACCTTAGGGAATTTGACCATGTAGAGGCCGGTGAGCAGGGCTACCGCCAGGACAACGTTCATGAAGGGGCCCGCAAAGGCAATGATCAGGCGCTGCCAGCGAGGCTTGCTGATGAAGCTGCGCGGATCGCTGACGTCCTCATCGCTGGCCATTTCGCCAGCCATCTTCACGTAACCGCCGAACGGGATAAGGGAAAACCGATAGTCGGTCTCACCGCGCCGGAACCCGAACAGGCGGGTACCGAACCCGAAGCTGAAGGCTTCCACCTTCACATCAAAGAAACGGGCCGCCCAAAAGTGCCCGAGCTCGTGGATGTTGATCATCACCCCGATCAGCACGAGCAGCCACAACACGTTTTCCAGAATCGTCAACATACAATCCCTAAGCCGTCACGGTACCCGCCGTGCGCTGCGCGACAGACTGCCTGGCGACGGACCGGGATTCCCGGTCGATCTCCAGGACCTCGCCGATGGATTGGGGGGTTCGCGCCGGCACTTTAGACAGCGTTTCGGAAACAACTTCGTAAATGGACGGAAAGGCGATGGCGCCCTGGAGGAAAGCCTGCACGGCTACCTCATCCGCCGCGTTCAATGTGCAGGTCGCCGCTCCACCGGCTGCCTGGCATTCGGACGCCATCCGGAGGAGCGGAAACTTCTCGAAATCGGGCGGCAGGAATTCCCATTCGCGGGCCTTCGACCAATCGATTTTGGGCACCGGGGCATCCAGGCGATCGGGGTAGGTCAGCGCATATTGGATGGGCATCCGCATATCCGTCGCCGAGATCTGCGCAAGTACGCTGCCATCGGAGTACTCGATCATGGCGTGAACTGTCGATTGGGGGTGAATCACCACGTCCACTTCGGACGGAGCGAAACCAAACAGCCAGCAGGCTTCGATCACCTCAAATCCTTTGTTCATCAGGGTGGCGCAGTCGATAGTGATGCGGTTGCCCATGCGCCAGGTAGGATGGTTCAGTGCCTGTTGCGGGGTCACCTTCGCCAGTGCCTCGCGGGGGGTATTCCGGAAGGGGCCTCCCGAAGCGGTGAGAATCAGCCGGGCTACCTGCCCCCGATTGCCGGCCCGCAGGCATTGATGTGCTCCGTTATGTTCGCTGTCCACCGGTATCAATTCCGCCCCGCACTCCCGGACCGCTTCCATCACCAGGCGGCCGGCGGAAACGAGCACTTCCTTGTTCGCCAGACCGATCCGTTTGCCCAGCCGAATGGCTTCGTAGGTGGCCTCCAGGCCGGAAACCCCGACGATGGCGGAGATTACCGTATCGACCTCCGACGCGGTCGCCACCCGAACCGGCGCCCTGTCCCCGCACAGCAATTCAGGCCACTGTCCTCGCGGCAAGGCACACGAAGCCAACCTTTTTGATAGACGCTCCAAACTGCCGGACGTTGCGACGGTGACGACGCGCGGTGTGAATTCCAGGATTTGGGAGAGCAGCAAGTCGGCATTGCTACCGGCGGATAGGGCGAACACCTGATATCGATTTCGGTTGCGTCGAATGACATCCAGCGTGTTCAAACCGATCGAGCCGGTCGACCCCAGAACGGTAATGGTCCTCATGCGATGGGTCATGCCTTAACGCATCTGCCATGATACCATGAGCGCATTTTCACACTCGCGAGATCGGGAAGAGGCGGAAGAGGCTCGGCTGGCGGGCAAATACCATATGCAATCCACTTCGCATGTAGAGAAAACCTACGCAGCAAGCTGTCAACTTCTGTGATCTTTGGAAGACCCAACCCTTTCGGGCGCCGGGGAGGATTGCTTCAGGGGTCTTTTATTTAGAGGTTAGTCTCGCTTTGGTGGGAGTTGCCTCCCCGGCTTACTTCCAATAATAGTAGATTCCGTTTCTGGAATCAACAGAAATCTGTATTCAGTCTTCAGGATTTCACTTCGACTCCGGCGACTTTCTCTAACACCTTGATTGTAGAGCACATATCCTCATCCCCATAGCCTTCGGCGATGGCGGTCTGGAACAACTGGCGTGTTAAACCAGACAAAAGTAAGGGTACTCCCAGCTCTTTCGCCAGCTCGAGGACCAGCCCAACGTCCTTATCCATCCATTTCACGGAGAAGTTGGCCTGGAAATCGCGGCGGAAGACGAACGGGGCCTTGTAGGAGATCAGGCCGGAGCGGGCGGCGCTATTCTCCAGGATATCGAGCATGAGCTTGGGATCGACTCCCCCCTTGGTCGCGAGCACCATTCCCTCGTTGAAAGCCATCAGGATGTTGGAGAGAATCAGGTTCTGGCTGAGCTTGGCCTGGAGGCCCATGCCGGGGCCGCCGCAAAAGTAGAGGCGCTTGCCCATGGGGTCGAAATAGGGCTTCATGCGTTCGAAGACTGCGGTGTCGCCCCCGATCATAAAGGTAAGGGTGCCGCCTTCGGCGCCGGGAGTCGATCCGGTACAGGGTGCGTCGAGAAAATCTACACCCCGGCCCTTCAGGGCTTGGCCGATTTTGCGGCTCTGGCTCGGGCTGATGGTGCTGGCATCGGCGACGATGGCTCCGGGGCGGACGCCGTGGATCAGGCCGTCATCGCCCAGAATGACCTGGGTTGCCATTTCGGTATCGCCGACGCAGAGAAAAATGTATTCGGCGCGTTCACCGACCTGCCGTGGCGTTTCGCAGCAGACGGCTTTTTCATCTGCCGCCAGTTGACGGGCTTTGGCAGCCGTGTGCGACCACAGCGCCACCTCGTGGCCCGCACGCAAGAGGTTCCTGGCCATGGGATATCCCATGATGCCCAATCCGAGAAAACCGAGTTTTGCCATAGAGATAGGATTGTACCGCTAGCGGAAGAAGGCCTGCCACGTGGTGACCACGAGGGTGTGGGTGACCACACCGGCGCGGATACTGCCGGCCTGGAGGCGCGCCCGGCCGCAGAACCAGCCGAGCACCGTGGCAATGAGCACCCAGCGCCAGTTCGGGAAGCCGCGGAAGCCGATATGCACCAGCCCGAAAATCGCCGAAGTGACCGCCAGGGCGGCCGTCCGGCTCCAGGTCCATTCTTCGATCCAGTGCATGAGCACGCCGCGCAGGAAGAACTCCTCGGAAAGCGAGAGCACCCACAGGGAGCCCAGAAAGAAACCGGCCACTTTCCAGAAGGGCGCGGGTGGCGCGAAATGAGCGGCCTTCAGTAGAGCCGCCAACGGCACCCCCACCAGCACGAAATAGAGATAGTGCAGGCCGCCGGTGCGCCATTCCCGGAGGTTGGGCAGGAAGCCGAAGCCGAATTCGCCGACCCGCCGTTGAAGCAACAGCACGAGAATCGCGAGCTCGATCAGGATTACGTGGCCGAGCACGACGGTATATTTTCTCCAGGCCGGATCGAAGGTGGTGAATACCGCCTCGAAGTAGCCTCCCAGAAGCACGGCCGGGATCAAGGCGAGAAAAGCGATGTCCACGAGCGGCCTGGGGGGCAGCACGACATACCACAGGGCAAATGCCAACCCCAGAGCGGCCATGCGGATGAGCCCGGTCCACTGAAACTGGACCCCGCCGAGACAACTGACCAGGTAGGGCAGCACGCTCGAGGCCAGGAGAAAAAGCGGCAGGCGGCTGGCCAGGCGCTCGCGGAGACCGGGAAAGCCGGCTACCAGATAGAATGGATATGCCACCAGGAAAGCGGCGACGATTGGCAGAGCCGCCCAGTTTGGAATGCCCTTGAACCGTGCGAACAGAACGCCCGCCGTGCCCAGCGCGATCCAGCCGATCAGCAGTGCCGCCCGGAAGCCGCCGAGCGATTTCACCATCGGCCTCATTCTAGCATTCGCGCTTTCGGCGCCCCTGGCGCGCGCCCAGGAACCGCCCCCCAACCTGGCGAAACTGGTGGCGCAGCGGGAAACCGAGACCGAAGCCGAACGCAGCGAGTACACCTATCGCCAGACGGTCACCATCGAGGAACTCGACGACCACGGCGGGGTACGCGGCGCCTATCGCGAAGTCCGCGACATTGTCTTCTCCCCGCGCCACGAACGCAGCGAGGAGTTGCTCGGCAAACCGCAAAACAGCCTGAAGTTCCTGCTCATGACGGACGAAGACTTCCGCGATATTCGGGATATCCAGCCGCTGGTGCTTACCGACGATCGACTTTGGAACTACGAAACCAAGGTTCGCGGCGACGAAACCGTGGATGACGTGGACTGTTGGGTGCTCCAGGTGCGTCCGCGTCAGATCCTGGGCGACCAGCGATTCTTCGAGGGCCTGATCTGGGCGGACAAAAAGGCATACAACATCGTTCGCATGGAAGGCCGGGCGGTGCCGCAGATCCGGACGATGAAATCGGAGAACCTGTTTCCGCGCTTCACCACGATCCGCAAGCCGGTGGACGGCCAGCACTGGTTTCCGATCTACACGTACGCGGACGACACGCTGCAATTCCGCACCGGCGCGCAGCGGGAACGCCTGCGTATCGCTTACAGCGAATACAAACGCTTCGGGGTGGAGTCGACGTTTACGCCGAAGTAGGCGCGGCTTGCGCCCTGCCGCGATAGCGCCGTTCCCATTCTTCGCGGGTACAGAGGCTGTTGGCGTCAATGGCGCGATCGATCGCCAGCACGCCATCGAGATGATCCATTTCGTGTTGCAGGAGTTCGGAAAAGGCGCCGGTAGCCGCGACGCTGACGGTTCCGCCTTCCTCGTCCTGGTAGCGAATCCGCACCGAACAGGCGCGCTCCACCCACACCATCAGGTTGGGGAACGAAAAGCAATCGTCCCAGAGGCGGAAGCGTTCCTGGCTGCGCTCCTCGCAGGCGGGATTGCGCAGGCGGTAGGCGCGGCCCTCGAGTTCGATATATATTAGTCGTTTCGGCACGCCTATCTGCACCGCACTGATGCCGCGGCCGAAACCGTGCGTCCGCTGGAATTCGTGCAAGGTATCGCGGAGGTCTTCGAATACCGCTGCGGATTCGTCCGCGGTGGGGACGGCAGCGGACACGGCCCGGAGGAGCGGGTCGCCCAGATGGATAATGCGGCGTGCGGCCATATGGAAATGAAGATATCAGGTCGGTGAGCCCATGCAAAAGCGCAAGGACGCGCTGCGGATCGCACTGCACGTTTTCGTGTACGTGGTTCTTTATTTCGTCACAGCGGCGCTGTTTGGGCCGCTCTTCCGGTGGCTGGGGGGCGACATCGTCGGCATCGTGGGCACGGGCCTGGTGGCGGCGGTTTTCGCCAACTGGCTCGCCATGCGGATTTACGAGAATCGTTCGCTGATCGAAGTCGGGTTGTGGTGGAATCGTCCGTCCGCCGACAACCTGGCTTTCGGTCTGCTGGGCGGGATCGGTTCGGCGTGCCTGGTGCTGGTGCCGCCGCTGATGATGCGGGCGGCCCATTTCGCATCCACCCCCTCCGAGCCGTCCACGGTCGGGACGGTGATCTTCGTTTCGTTTTTGCTGGCGGCCGGGGTGGTGGGGGAAGAACTCCTTTTTCGCGGGTACGGCTTCCAGGCGTTGATTGCCGCGGTGGGGCCTTACTCCACGGTGCTGCCGGTGGGCGTGGTGTTCGCCCTTCTGCACAGTGGAAATCCGAATTTCACCGGCCTGGCACTAGCCAACACCGCCGGCTTCGGGATTCTTTTCGGCTACGCCTACCTGCGCAGCCGCGACCTGTGGCTGCCGCTCGGGCTGCACTTCGGCTGGAACTTTACACTCCCGCTGTTCGGGGTCAACCTGAGCGGGCTTAGAATGAAGGTGACGGGCTACGAGCTGTCGTGGAGTGCCGGTCGTCTGTGGAGCGGCGGCGACTATGGACCGGAAGCCAGCATACTGAGTTCGGTGGTGCTGGTGGTTCTGTTCGTCTACCTGTGGAGAGTTCCCATTCGCCAGCAGACCTCGCCCCTCACGGGCCCTGCCGCGGAGAATGTCGTATGCGAGCCATCGCCACCATTATCGTCCTGAGTCTTCTCCCCTCGCTCTCCGTTGCCGCCGAGAAGTTGACCTTCGAAGACCGCATCGAGCTGACCCGCGGGCTGACCGCCGAGTACGGCACCGTCAAAATCCTGCTGCCGCGTTCCAAGAAGGCCCTGGAATTTAACTCCGATGGCACCTATGACAAGAAGCACTGGCAGGAGGTGGCACGCGAAAGCGGGCCGGCGGCACGCGCAGGGGATCTGGTGCAGATCACTAAGATCTCGATCGATGATGACCGGATCGTCTTCGAAATCAATGGGGGCTTCAAGGGCGGCCGCAAATGGTACCAGGGCGTGCAGATCGGCGTGAACGGCGGCGCTCCGGTTCCGGTGAGCACCAACGACAGCAACGCGCCGGGCGGCACTTCGATCGTCCTGCTATTCCACAAACCGCTGGAGCCCATCAAAGCGGCCGAGGTGAAGAAGATGCTGGCCCCGGTGGTGGATTTCGAGAAACACACCGTCACCGAGAACTATATCGACAGCCTGCCGCCGGAAATGCAGAAGGCCATTAAGGACAAGCGCGTGACCGAAGGCATGAATCACGAGCAGGTGGTGATGGCCATGGGTCGCCCCGCCCACAAATCGCGCGAAACCAAGGATGGGATGGAACTGGAGGACTGGGTTTTCGGCACCGCACCAGGGAAGATCACCTTCGTTACGTTCAACGGGGACAAGGTGATCAAGGTGAAGGAAGCTTACGCCGGACTCGGCACCCAGGTACAGGATCCTCCTGTGGTTCGTTAGATACGTCCAGACGGCACCCGTCTCCCATAAAACCTAACGCTTCCGCTTAGCTGTCCGTCTATGGAGTGAAAAGGACCGCCCGATGCGAAACAGCAGATACCTGATCGCTCTCATGGTAGTCGGCGCCGTGGGGCTCCCGGCTGCATTGGCACAGACCAACCGCACCCGGAACCGGAATCTCAGCGTCAATTTCGAAGGCAGCGCCGAACACTGCACCGACCTGAAAGTCACCGCCCGCGGCGGTGAAGTGGCGCAGGTCAACGAAGCCGTCAGCCTCAGCAAAGGGGAGGCGCCCATGCTGGAGCTGAATCACATCGATCGCGGCATCTTCAAAGTGCGGGGGTGGGACCGCGGCGAGTACTCCATCGAGACCTGTAAGATCGCGGTGGCGGAAGACCGGGCCGCGGCGGAACAAGCGGTGCGCGCCATTTCGGTGACCCGCAGCGCCGGCCGGTTCTCCGCCACCGGCCCCTCCGGCAAGGATACCCAATGGCAGGTCTACTTCATCGTGCATGCACCCAAGGACGCCAACATCGAGCTCGAAGCCAACAACGGCCCCATCGACATTGCGGGCGTCAGCGGGACCCTGAAGGTTCGCTCCACCAATGGCCCGGTTTCGCTGCGGGATTGTTCGGGCACGCTGGATGTGGACACGAATAACGGGCCGATCTCGTTCGGAGGCGGCGGCGGGGACGTGCACCTGACGGCGCAGAACGGACCGATTTCGCTCGATCTCGCCGGCGATATCTGGAACGGTGCGAAGCTGGACGCGCGCACGGTGAACGGTCCTGTTAGCATCTCGATGTCCGAAACGTTCCGCTCGGGTGTGCGGCTGGAAACGTCGGGTCACGCACCGCTGAGCTGCTCGATCGACGCCTGTCGGGCCGCATGGACGGACGCCAGTTCCGACCAGCGGGTGCTCCAGTTGAACGGCTCGCAGGACACGGTACGGGTTTCGACCACCAACGGCCCCGTCTCGGTTCACGGACCGCGGCGGAAGGGCGGGGTGATCTGAGGCGGGCCGCCCGGTTCACAACTCCAGGCGCCGCGTCTGTGGCCGGGCGATGCGCGCCAGGAGCCGCGCTTCGCGGCGGCGATGTTGGGGGCTGTCTTCCCTCGCCAGCGCGGATCGGGTGATTTCGAGCGCCATGGCATAATTGCGTTCCCGATGCTCGTAATGCTTGGCCAGGGCCTCGAGCGCGCGTACCTGGTAGGGATTGCGCGATTCCGCCAGTTCCGCCAGCACGGCCAGGGCCGCGTCCTGGCGCCCCAGGCGTTTCTCGGTGGCGGCGATCTCCCATAGGGTCGCGAACAGCAGATGGTCGGGAAGGCTCATCCGCACCGCGCGCCGGAAGAGGGCCAACGCCTCGTGCCGGCGCTGGTTGGCCAGCAGCCAGCGCGCCAGGCCGACGAGGTCCGCTCCATGGCGCAGCATGGCTCCCGGGACATCCCCATCGGAGCAGCGGAATGCGGACGGCACAATCGCCGTCAGGCACGCCAGCGAGAGGATATCGATGGCGTTGTGGTGAAAGATCGGCACCAGCCGGAACGCCTGCCGGGTCCGCAGGAATTCGAAATAGACATAAGGAATCATCTCGCCCGGCAGATCGCCGGTGCGCTCCACGCCCAGGATCCGGTTTTCGAGTTCCACCAGGCGGCAGCTTTCCAGCCGGAGCTTCCACAATCGCCTCGCCCCGAACAGCAGGTCGAGGTGCTCCAACCGGTCGAACGGATGCCGCGCGCGCGCCAGTCGGAAGCGGGTCTCGAGCAGCGGCTGGTCGTAGGCTTTGCCGTTGTACGTGATGAGCACGTCGAAGCGCGCCAAATGCTCGGCAAGCCGCCATAACAGCGAGGCTTCTTCCCCATAGTCGCGCATGAAGAACTGCCGCAGGCGGAATCCAGCGGGCTCGATCGACCCAACGCCGATGAGAAACGCGCAGGTTCCGGTGCCCCCGGCGAGACCCGTGGTTTCGGTGTCCAGAAAGGCCCAGCGGGTAGGATGCGACCGCTCGATGACGCCCGCCGAGAGAGGCCCCAGAAAGTCCTCCGGCAACTCGGCCAGGTCGGAGATATCCATGCTGCCGTGGCGCCGGTGCCGCTCCCACAGTTTTTCGGTCTCGAAATGCTCGCCGTGCGGCGTCTGGACGACCTCGCCACTCAACATCTCCTCGACGAAATAGCGGGAGGGCGGGTCGTCCCAGCGGGCGGCTAATCCCTCCCCGGAAGCCGACGGCTGAGCCGCGGCCGGCCGCGCGCCCGCGACCGCGTACTTGCGATCGATGCGGGCCACTCGCTTGCGGAGCTCGGCGAGTTGTTGCTGGATGTCGTCCATCGCTTCGCTTTTTCTTTGCTCACTATACCGCACCGGCAGGCGTCACCGCTGTTATAGTCGTAGGGTGATCAAGAGCGCCCTCGTTCCGGTGGCCGGCCACGGTACCCGGTTGCTTCCGGCTACCAAATCGCAGCCCAAGGAAATGCTGCCTGTCGCGCGTAAGCCTATCGTGCAATACGTGGTGGAGGAACTGGTCTCCAACGGTATCCAGCAGATCCTGTTCGTTACCGGCCGCAGCAAAGCCTCCATTGAAAACCATTTCGATCACGATCCGGAGTTGTTCGAGGCGCTTCGCAGCGCAAACCGACACGATCTTCTCAGCGAGATCGATTTCGAGTCCCTCAAGGCCAACTTTTTTTACACGCGCCAGCGGCTCCAGCAGGGGCTCGGCGATGCCGTGCTCTGCGGAGAGAATTTCGCCGGAGAAGAGCCTTTCCTGGTGGCTTTGGGCGATTCCATTCTGGGCCTGCATGCCGTCTCGCGCGCTGTCAGCCGTATGATGGACGTGTTCGATTCCAAGCGCGCGAGTTGCGTGGTGGCCGTCGAGGAAGTGCCCGCCGAAGAGACCAAACATTACGGCATCGTGCAGCCGGAGACCGGTCCGGACAACGTTTTCCGCATCGTCAACCTGGTGGAAAAGCCTTCCTCCAAAGACGCACCGAGCAACCTCGCCATCGCCGGCCGCTATATCTTCTCGCCGGTGATTTTCGACATGATCCGGCGCGTGCAGCCCGATCGCCGGGGGGAAATCCAGCTCACCAACGCGATTCAGTACTTGTGCGATGAAGGGCGTCGCGTGATGGCGGTGAAGCTGATGCCCGCCGAGAAGCGCTACGATATCGGGAATTTCCCAAGCTACTTCGAGACCTTCGTGGAATTCGCTCTCGCCGATCCGCAGTTTGGCCCCGAATTCCGCACGGTGCTCGAGCGGCTTCTGGCACAGTCCGCGACAACCGCTTGAACAAGCCGACCCTTGCTTTCGCCCTGGTGGCCGCGGCGCTGATCGGATCGCGGCTTTGCCATACCGGCATCTTGTGGGAAGGCGATACCCTGCCGCTCGCGACGGCGCAACAGATGCTCGCCGGCAAGGTGATCTACCGGGACATCTGGTTCGACAAGCCACTGCTGGTTCCCGCCTTTTACCTGCTGTCGGGTGCGCGCGCGGGCTGGCCGCTGCGGCTGGCCGATGCTCTCTATGCCCTGCTGGCCTGCTGGATTGCGTGGCGCTTCGCCGGCGATTTATGGTCGCGGCGCGAGGCCTACTGGGCCGCTGGACTACTGGCGTTCTTCCTGGTGTTCGGCGTTCCTTCCGCCGTGATTCCGGTAGCTTCGGATCTGTTGATGCTGGCTCCGCACATGGCGGCGGTCTGGATGGCGTCCCAACGCCGGCCTTTCTGGAGCGGCATACTGGCCGCGGTGGCATTCTGGATCAGCCCGAAAGGGATCCTGGTGGCGGCGGTCTGCGTTCTTTGGTATCCATCGGGCGCCGCCTGGATCGCCGCGGGGTTCCTTTCTCTGACCGGCGCCGTGGTGGTGGTGCTGGGGAGCCTGGGCGCCTTGGCGCCCTATTGGGAACAGGTCTGGGAATGGGGACGCCTCTACGCCGGCAGCACGTTCGTCCACGACCCCCTGCGTAACGGCGTGGTGCGCACGCTCAACTGGATGGGTTTTCACGTGGCGGCGATGGTGGCCGCGGCCTGGTTCTTTTGGATTCGCCCCCGCGATCGCCGCCTGTGGCAGTGGGTCGGATGGATCGCGGTGGCTTTCGCCGGCGTGGCTGCCGGAATGCGCTTCTTTCCGCGCTACTATTTCATGCTCCTTCCCGTAGTCGTCCTGATGGCGGCGCGTGGTTTTGTGCTGCTCGGCCGCAAGCGCGAACTGGTGGCGCTCCTGCTGCTCATCCCGGCGACGCGCTTTGGCCCGTCGTACCTGGCGGCGCTGCTGCAACCCGGATGGCGGGACACAGGTATGGACCGCGGCAGCCGCGCCGCCGCCGCGCTGGTACGGCGCCTGGCCGCCCCCGGCGAAACGCTGTTCGTCTGGGGCTACCGGCCGGAACTCTTCGTCTACACGGGGCTGCGGGCGGGCACTTCGTTTCTGGACTCCCAGCCGCTCACCGGGGTACCGGCGGATCGCCACCTGACCCAGTCGGAGCCCGTGGAAACTGCAGGCCCGGCGCGCCGCCGCGAACAACTGGCGCGCTCCCGCCCGAGTTTCGTGCTGGATGGGCTGGGGTTGTTGAATCCGGCTCTGGCGATCACCAACTATTCCGACTTGCGCGGGTGGCTGTCTCAGTACCGGGAAGTGGGGCGGGCCGGAGGCGTGATCGTCTACCAGCGGCGCGACATCGATGGGCGCTGACGGGCAACGAGTCTCGGAGACCTACCGACCTGCCCAAGAAGTGGGGCGGGCCGGAGGCGTGATCGTCTACCAGCGGCGCGACATCGATGGGCGCTGACGGGCAACGAGTCTCGGAGACCTACCGACCTGCCCAACACGGCGGCCGTTTCTCCAGGAATGCCCCTATTCCTTCCTGGGCGTCCGCCGCCAGGGCGTTCATGGACATCACTTCTTTCGCATAGGCGTATGCCTTCGGCTGGTCGAGATCGATCTGAGTGTAGAAAGCCTGTTTGCCGATTCCCACTACAAGCATGCTGGCTTCCGCCACTCTCGACGCCAATTGCCGCGCTGCTTGCCGGAGGTCGGCGGCGGGCACCACCTGGTTCACCAAGCCCCACTGGGCGGCAGTGCGGGCGTCCACCAGGTCGCCGGTCAGCAGCATCTGGAGCGCCCGTTTTCGGCCGATGGCACGCGTGAGCGCCACCATGGGGGTGGTGCAGAACAGGCCGATTTTCACTCCCGGTGTGGCGAACGCGGCCTCCTCGGCGGCAACCACCAGGTCGCAAGTGGCAGCCAACTGGCAACCAGCCGCCGTGGCCACTCCCTGCACTTCCGCGATTACCGGCTGCGGAATGGCTTGAATGGCAGTCATCAGGGCGGTGCAGACATCGAAAATCCGCCGGTATTCGTTAATGTCGCGGCCGGTCATTTCCGACAGGTCGTGCCCCGAGCAGAATACCTTGCCCGCGGCCGCCAGAATGACCGCGCGAATGCCGCGGTCCTGCCGGATTTCCTCCAGGCAGGCCGTCAATTCCAGCATGAGGCCAAGCGACAGCGCGTTGCGCCGCTGCGGCCGGTTGAGGGTCACAACGGCCAGGGCGCCGTCCCTCGCAAACGTGAGGTTTTCGAAGTCCATGGTGGCCACTATTGTCCCTCGGTTGGTCGGTGCGCCGTTGCGCAGGGTTCTTTACGGCACCGGCACCACTTTGTTTGCATTCCGCTTGACCACTTTGGTACTATCTAGTTGGCGAGCGGAAATCCTCCCTTGAAGTGCCGCAAATCCATCCAACGGAGCAAAAAATCAACTGAATGAGTTTTACCGTTTTTCTTGGCAACCTCCCAACGTGGGTCACTGCCGACGACATTAAGCAATGGCTGGCCGCCGAAGATCTGGTGGCTGACGCGGTGAAAGTGATCCGGAACCACGAAACACAAGAATCGAAGGGCTTCGCATTTGTCGAAGCGCCTACCGCCGACGAAATGCAGGCGATTATTCGCCGTTTCGATCGGGCCCCCCTCGAAGACCGTCTGTTGCGCGCCAATCCTGCCCAGCCCCCAAAGGGCAAAGACGGCCGCACGGCATCACCCCAAGCTGCCCCCGCCGCCAATGCGAGCCGCACGCAACAGCGTCCGGACCGAAAGAGGCGAGGCGGTAGAGACCGCGACCAAGCGCCGCGGAGCGCGTTTGCCACTGAACTGGCCAAGGTTCTGTAACGTAGCTACACGGGCTCGCCAGGACTCGTGGTTCAGTCTTCTTCCTGCCTCCACACCTGTGAACACGAGTCACAGCGTGTTCCCTTCTATTTCCTTATCCATCAATGAAGTCATATTGGCAGGCCGCTTGCCTTGCGGTGTGCTATGAAATACGCCTGGCTCGGTTACCTGTTTTTCGGCGCGCTGGCCTTCGCCGGATCTCAGGATTCCGAGTTTAATGTCAATACGCGCTATACCGTGGAGACGGTAGTCGTCACCGGGGAGGGGTGGACTGCCGATTTCGGATCGGCGCAGAACCAGGACGACAAAGTCAGCCGTTCGCTCCGTAAGGAAATCACTTCGCTGATTGGAGAAAAGCTCAACCCGAATGCCCTGGAGGAAGTGGGCAAGCGCCTGCGGCGTGAATTCCACGCGCGCACGGTGGAGCGTCACGTCCTGCGCGGCACCAATCCCGAATACGTCCAGGTGGTATTCGAGATCAAATTGCGGCCCTCCCGCTTCGACATCACTGCTCCGAAGTTCATCTACAACTCGGCACAGGGCTGGACGGGCGAGGTGGAGGGCACCGCCACGATCCGTCAGAACGGCTTCACGTTTGGCCTGGTGAGCGATGGCGACCAACTCGCCGAGCGCTATGCCGGGCTGGTGGCCCGCTACGAGAATGCCCGACTGGGCAGCGACCGCGTACACCTGCGCTTTGCCTTCGAAAGCTATCACGATCAGTGGAACCGCAGCACGCTGGACGAATTACCGGCCGGGCCGGCCGCCCAGAGCACCCCGGCATTGGAAAAGACCTCCGGCATTTACCGAAATCGCCAGAACTTCCAGCCGGAGGTGACGTTCGTGCTAGCAAAGCCTTTGACCCTCAGCTTCGGCACCAGCTTCGAACGGATGCAAGCGCAGTACCCCGCCGCCCATACCGAAGCCGCCAACGCCGTGATTGCGGCTCTCGTTTACCGCCGCCAGTTGGAAGACGGCGAGAACCAGCACAATCTGGACGCCGCGTACAACCTGCGCGCCGCCACCGGGATGCTCGACAGCGATTACGCGTACTCCCGGCACGGCTGGGAGTTCCGCTACATGCTGACCCGTGGCAAAAGCGTGCTTATCGACGACCTGCGCAGCGGCATGATCGCCGGCCGCGCGCCCCTGTTCGAGCGTTTTTACCTGGGTACCAGCAGTACTCTGCGGGGCTGGAACAAGTACGAACTCGATCCGCTCGGTGGAAACCGAATGGTCCACAATACCGTCGAGTATCGATACGGAGTTTTTGAAGTATTTTACGATTCGGGAGCGGTGTGGGATCGCGGGGAGACGGCGATCCTCCGGCACTCCGTCGGAGTAGGGCTGCGCCAGGGCCTGTTTTCCCTGGCGGTAGCGTTTCCCATTCGCGACGGCCGTACCGACCCGATTTTCATGGTGGGCATGAATTATTGATGGCGCATGCCGCGCGAGACATCCGGATCAGCCGACGTAGCTGGCTTCTGGCCGGCGTGGCTCTTCCTGTCTTCCGGGCACGCGCCGACACGTCGCTGAACGTTACTTGCGATGGCGACAACCTGCATGTCACGACGCCGGGGCTGCATTTTTTGACCGGCAAGCCGCTCGAACGTCTCCGGAACGCGGACACGGTGGTGTTCGTTTCGCAGCTCACGCTGTTCAGCGATGCGCACGGGACGGTGTTCCGCTCCTTCCGGGACCGGTTCATCGTGAGTTATGCACTGTGGGAGGAGAAGTTCGCGGTGACCATTCCGGGCACGCCGCCGCGGTCGCAGTTGAACCTGAGTGCCGCGCAGACCGAGGAGTTCTGCATCGAGAACCTGGCCATCAGCGCACTGGGGCTGGCGCCCGAGCGGCCGTTCTGGTTGAAGTTCGAACTGCGCACGGCCGCGCAAAGGGACCTCTCCAGCCTGCTGGGCGAATCGGGGATCAGCGTGAGCGGCATCATGATCGACTTGTTGAGCCGCAAACCCGGGGCCAACGATCCGTACTGGACCCGGAGCGCCGGCCCCTTGCGCCTGGCGGATCTCCCGCGTACATTGGCTCGCGGGACGCGAAACGGGTGAATCGGCTTCGCAACAGGCTCATCCTGATCTTCCTTGCCGCCACGTTGCCTCCGCTGGCGGCCACGGTGTGGATCACGGCGTCGTTTCTGGAATCGAGCCTGAATCTGTCCGCGATCGGCCACGTGGAGGCGCTCTCGCGCTCGCTCGAAAAGACGGGACGCGAATTCTACCAGCGCGAACGCGAGAGGTTGAAGCACGACGCCACGACCGGCCAGGTGGCGCCACAGGAGTACCATGCCTCGGAGCGCGACCGATGGCCCGCGGCGGTGCGGGACTTCGCCCGCAGCGAAGAGGCGGAGCGCTTCATGCCCGCCGGAGTCCAGGGCGACCGCCTGGATTACCTGGTGCGGCGCGGCGACGCGGTTCTGGTCTATTCCCGGGATCTCGGCGAAGTGGCCATGGAGCACCTGAACCGGCAGATCGGCGATGCTCGCGCGCTGGCCGAAGCCGCCCGCGAGCGCAACCTGCCGCGCGGGGTCAAGCTGGCCTACCTGATCATGGCGGCATTCTTCTGGCTGCTGGCCCTGGCCCTGCTGATGTACCTGGCCCACCGCATCAGCCGTCCGATCCACCAGTTGACCGACGGGCTCACCAAGCTGGCCTCAGGCGATTTGAATGCTCGCGTGGGGGCCCGGCGCGACGACGAAATCGGCCGCGCCATCCAGGCTTTCAACTTCATGGCGGCCCGACTCCAGGAGAGCACCGAACGGCTGGTGTATTTGCGCCAGCTCGCCAGTTGGCAATCGCTGGCGCGGAAAATGGCGCACGAGGTGAAGAATTCGCTCACCCCGATCCGCCTGACCGTGGAAGAAATGTCGGCGCGTTTTGACGAGGCGGACCGCACGTTCATGGAGCAGGCCACCCAGATTGTGGTGGACGAGATCGAGACGCTGGAGCGGCGGGTACGCGCGTTCTCGCAATTCGCCGCCGAGCCGCCCGTGGCGCCGGCGCCCGTGGAGGTGAATTCGCTGCTCGAAGAGCGCATCGCCTTCCTGAAGACCGGGCATCCTGAAGTGGTCTATGATTGCCGTCTGGCGGAAGGCGAACTGCACGCCATGGCGGACCAGGACCTGCTGAAGGGAATCGTCACCAACCTGCTGGAGAACGCCGCGGACGCGGCGGGCGAAGGGGGCCGCATCCTGGGCTTGACGCTGCGCGACGACGGCCACGTGGCCATCGAAGTTCACGATTCCGGGCCGGGCTTGAGCGATCAAGCGCGGGCATCGCTGTTTCAACCGACCATTACGTTCAAAAAACGGGGCATGGGGCTGGGGCTGTCGATCGCGCGCAAGAGCGCGCTGCTATCGGGAGGGGACATCGTCGAAGTGAAAGGAGAGCTGGGCGGCGCCGGCTTCCGCGTGTTGCTGCCCATCGCGAACAATGGCTTCCAAACGCGTCCTGATTGTGGATGACGAAGAGAATATCGGCCGCTCGCTGCGCATGATCCTGGAGCGCGAAGGCTACTCCGTGAACTTCTGCCGTTCCGTGGCGGAATTCCGCAAACATCCCGATTCCCAGCGCGCCGACGCTTACCTCTTCGATATGAAGCTACCCGACGGCAACGGAATCGACCTGCTCCGCACCGTCAAGCAGAACGGCACCGCCTCGCCCGCCATTATGATTTCCGGGCACGGCACGATTGCCGATGCGGTCGAGGCCACCCGCGCCGGCGCCTTCGATTTCCTTGAGAAACCGCTCAGCCGGGACCGTGTCCTGCTGGCCGTCAAGAACGCCATGGAGCATGCCACGCTGCGCCAGGAAAACGAGCGGCTTCGCGAACTGGTCGGCAACGCGCCCACCATGGTGGGGTCGAGCCCGGCGTGGCTGCGCGCCGTCGAGCAGTCGTCGATGGCCGCCCGTTCCGATGCCCGGGTCCTCCTCATCGGCGAATCGGGCACCGGAAAGGAGCTGCTGGCCGCCCATATCCACAAGCTGAGCCCGTTCGCGGGGGGCCCGTTCGTGAAGGTGAATTGCGCCGCCATTCCCACCGAGCTGATCGAGACCGAACTGTTCGGCCACGAGAAAGGTTCCTTCACCGGCGCCACCGCCACCCGGCGGGGCAAGTTCGAGCTGGCTGACAGCGGCACCATTTTCCTGGACGAAGTGGGCGACCTGCACGGCGCCTCGCAGGCCAAGCTGCTGCGCGTCCTGCAGGAAGGCGAGTTCCACCGCGTGGGCGGCGAGCAGATCATCCGGGTGAGCGTGCGCGTGATTTCGGCCACCAACCGCGATCTTGCCGCGATGGTTTCCCAGGAGAAATTCCGCGAGGATCTCTACTATCGGCTGAGCGTGGTGCCCATTCGCGTGCCCGCCCTGCGGGAGCGCCCGCACGATATCCGGCTGCTCGCCGAATACTTCCTCGAAGACTTCTGCGCGCGCAACAATTTCAAACGCAAGACGCTGGATGAGGCCGTATTCCCCATGTTCGAAAGCTACGGGTGGCCGGGCAATGCCCGCGAACTGCGCAACGTGGTGGAGCGGATGGCCATTCTGACCTCCGGGGAGCGCCTGACGCGCGACTCGGTGCCGGTCGAGCTCCGTGTGCAGCGCGAAGCCGGCCCGAAATCCACCATACAGGAAGCGCGCGAGTCCGCCGAACGGGAGCACATCCTGCGCGCGCTCGAGGAGTCGAACTGGAACGTTTCAGGGGCCGCCCGCGCCTTGGGCATGGAACGTACGAACCTCCACAAGCGCATTCGCGCGCTGGGCCTCAGCCGCGGAAAATAGGTCGCTCGTCACGGGCACGCCGCAGCCCGGCTCCAAAAAACGGGGCTCGGCATTCAAATCTTCCCGCGAATTTCGCAGGTGTAGGTAGGGGTGGCTGGGGCCGGTTCGGGAGACTGAGTTCACCGACAACCGGCCGGTCCGCGTGTCAGCCGGATGCTGTCTCGGGCTCCGCCCTACCGGCAGACGCACAGGATCCCGCGGACCGGTCCGATCGCCATCTCCGCGGGGCGGGAAGGAAATCGACGGTGGGAACAACGCTGGTCCTAACAAGAAAGCCGAACGCGCTTTTTCAATTTGTCTTGAAAGTCAAAGGAAAAACGGTCACACTGCATGGCCGTTTTGGAACCCTGATTGTTCTGAAAGGCGGGAAGGTAAAGAGCGTGCAGATTTCGCAGGGTAACGGATCCTCCGACTCCGCGGCGATCTCGGTCCCTACCGGAGTCCTCGACGTTACTGCGAAGTCCGGGGAATCCATCCACGAGGTGCAGCGTTACACCACCATTGAACGTATGGATGGGTACGTCCAATTGCATCCCCATGCCGATAAAGCCTACGGGATCACTTACGAGCACGGGAATTCAGCGGTCGCCCATCTGCGGGCGGACGGGAAGTGTTTTCGGGTCCACGGCGGACAGACCGCTCAGGAACGGGGAATCCTCATTCACGAGGCGCCGCATGTCGGTTGGCTGATCGGCTGCATCGGGCCGCGGCAGTTGAACGACCGCAAGCCCATCACACATACCTCCGGACCGGCCATGGACGAAATGTTCCGAGTCGTTGGCCACGCGCGGGCAGAGCTGTTCGTGCTGGATTGGTAGCGGAGGTGCGCGGACAGTCTTGTCAGCCGCGGCGATGTCATGTTTGCGCCGGGCCTTAGCAGGTGACTTTTATGCCGGAATTGAAATTCGAAACCATACACGGTTCCTGGAAGGGTAATGACTATCCCTCGGTAGCGATGACGAGTGTGTCCGTGGGCGCCGGAAGGCCGGTGGCGTTCGTCTTCATGACCCACATGAACATCGATTTTGACGGCGCGCCGAATGCATACGGTCCCCCGGAAAAACATCCCCTCGACAGCCTCGACAATGCCGGGCGGCACGGCGGCTCCGGCTATTACGGGCTGGTGGCGGTGGATCCGAATGCGGTCATGCCGGGAGACCACCAAAAACGAAAGTTCAAGGATGTTTTGAAGCTTGACTCTCGATTTCCCGACACCAAGGGCAGGGTTCCCGTAGTTCAGAAGGATGGACCGTATGCCGGGTTCTATGTGTCGACTACATCGAAACGCAGCGCTTCGGGCAGCCGTTCGCCTTACGAGCAGTCGCACTACATCGACTCCGGAAGCATCGCGTTCAGCGCCCTCTCCTACGGGTTGCAGCATCAGGGGGTCGGCGACGCCGATTTAGGGATTGCCATCCGCCATGACACCGGACGACAGGCGTCATTCACCTTTCTCGGCGGCGAGGGTCACGGAAAAGGCAGCCCCAATGCCGGAGCGGTGGGGGAGTGTTCTTACAAGGTGTTCCTGGACATTGGCGGCAAACCCAAAACCTCCGCGCAGAAGTACGTGAATAACAATTTTCCGACGACGTTCATCGTGTTTCCCGGTTCCAAGGTCTCGCAACTCTCGAGGATTTCGGTCGCCGATAATGCCGAGGATTTCGCCGCGTTTGTGGCGATCCAGGCCCATGTCGATGGGCGAGGTCGGGGCCAGTCGGGAGTGCCGGCGTTTCTGAAGTATGTCGCGGGCGGGCGGACTCCCAAACCGGTTAACTACGACAAGGTGGCGGCATCTCTGCGGCCCTGGGGTTACTCGCCGGGATTGGGCGCGTTCGTGAAGGCCGCTGCGGAGGTGGTGTCCAGCGTCCGGTCGGCCGTGGGAAAGATGGTCCCCTAGCAGGCTGGCAGGCTGTGCCCTCAGGCTGGCGGTTCGGACTCGCGCTCCAGGCCCGGCCGGTCCAGGATGGCGACGTGGTGGCCCTGCACACGAATGAGGCCTTCGGCGCGGAAACGCGCCAGGTTGCGCGATACCACTTCGCGCACCGTGCCCAGGCGCGATGCCAGTTCCTGGTGGGTAATGGCCAGGTCGAATTCGTCCCTGCCCGCCTGGCGTGACGCATCGAGCAGCAGCCGCGCCAGGCGCTGGGTGACGCTGCCAAAGGTCATCGATTCGACGACCCCGACCAGGTGTCGCAGCCGGCGTCCCACTACGGCGAGCACCTTCAGGGCCACGTCCGGATATTGCCGGCAGACCTGTTGAAAGTCCCCCTTGTTGATGAACAGCGAGACTACCGGTTCCACGGCGCGGACCGACGCCGGATAGGGCCCGCCATCGAACAGCGGCAGCTCGGCGACCGTGGAAGGCGCGCTTTCGAGCGCCAGCATCATTTCACGGCCCGCCGGGGACACTTTGAAGATCTTCACACTGCCTTCGAGAATGAGAAAGATCCCGGCGCAAGGTTCGCCTTCCCAGAAGAGCATCTCGTCGGCCGCAAAGCGGCGCTCCACCGCCCGTTGAGCGAGCGCTTGGGTTTCGGCCTCGCTGAGGCTCGCGAACAGAGCCATCTGCGCCAGGGCCGCAGTTTTCGGCAGCACGATCCATGGTAATACGCCGCGCGCCTACGCCGGCCTGCTGCTACCTCGTCTGCGTTTCCCGTAATTGTTGCGATCGCTGGAGCATCTGGCGGCCTTCTTCCGTCCGCCCCGCCTGCATCAGCGTCTGCCCCAGGATGTAGTGCGCCGACGAATTCTGCGGATCCATCCGGATGGCCTCGCGCAACATCCCTTCCGCGCTGGCCAGGTCGTGCTTCTTCAGATACCCCTTGCCCAGCAGGATGTACGGCCCGCTGAAATCCGGGTTCAGCCACACCGACCGTTGCAGGTAAGGGATCGCGCGATCCCAGTCTTCGCGGCGCGAGTACGCATCGCCCATCTTGAACCAGGCCATCGCGAAATTCGGGTTGAGGTCGAGCTCTTTCCGGAACTCTTCGATGCCGCGGTCGGCGTCTCCGCGATACACCGCCAGTTGCCCCAGCAAATAATGCGCCTGGGGGATGCGGGGATCGAGTTCGAGCGCCCGCTCCAGTTCCCTGGCCGCAAACTCTTCGAATTCCTGACGCACCATCATCTGTCCGGTCAGCAGGTGCGCCGCCGCCGAATCCTTGGCCACCCCGAACAGGCCAGCGATGGCCATCTCGGCTTTGGCCGGCTCGCGCTGCTGAATATATGCGTTGCCCAGCATGTAGTACGCCTCATTGTTACGCAGCCCCGCGGCCACCGCCTTCTCCAGCCACACCGAGGCGTCGGCCATGCGAGCCGTCAGGTAGTAGCTCTCACCGAGGAAGAATGCCGCCTGGCGGTAGCCCGCGCCCGAGGCCGGCAGTTTCGCCGCTGCACGCGTCAGCGCCTGAATCGCCTTGGGATAATCGCGTAGCCGGAAATACAGCACCCCCGTGCTGAACGTAACTTCCGGCGAGTTCGCGTCAAGCTGCGCCAGGACCTCCCGCGCTTGCTGAAGTTTGCCCGCATCCAGCAGCCGGTTGGCCTCTTCAATCGATGCGGTACCTTGCATCCAGAAGGCCAGCCCCAGGGTGAGCACCCACATAGGGTCAGTATAATGGCAACAAGCTCATGACTCGCCTGCTGTTGCCCTGGGTGTTGGTTTGCTGTCCGCCGTTGGCGGGCGAAACCCTTCCCGAGCTTGAGGCTCGCGCCGCCGCGCTCAAGGCCAAGGGCGATGCCGCGGGCGCGCTGGCCGCTTACCAGAAAGCAGAGGCGTTGGCGCCACGGTCGGCCGAAATCCAGGACGAGATCGGCTTCCTGCTCGCTGCCACCAAACGCACCGCCGAAGCCAAGCCCCGGTTCGAGCGGGCCATCCAGCTACGGCCCACCTACGCCCCCGCGCTGTATCATCTGGGAGTTCTCTACTGGCTGGCGGACGACCCCAACAACGCCATCCCGCTCCTGGAGCGAGCTGTCCGCGCGTCGCCGAACCAGTTTGATTACTGTTTCCGGCTGGGGTTGGCCTACAACGCGGTGGCCCAGTACGGCGAAGCCGCGGGCCAATTGCGCCGCGCCACAGCGCTCCGGCCGCAACACTCCGAGGCGTGGAACGGCCTGGGCCTCGCGCTTCAAAAGACCGGCGACCGCGCCGCCGCCCTCCGGGCCTACGCCAAAGCGGTAGAACTCGACCCGGCCAACCACGACGCGCGCAACAACTACGGCTTCATGCTGGTCGAAAACGGCAGCGCCGCGAAGGGCATCGCCCAGTTCCAACAGGTCCTCCGCACCGATCCGGAAAACGTCGCCGCCATGACCGACCTCGGGTATGCCTACCTCCAGACCGGCGACTTCACCAACGCCATCGACCAGTTCCGCCAGGCGCTGCGGCGCGAGCCCGATTCCGCCGTGGCCCATTACGATCTCGGGCTGGCCCTGAAGCAGCAGGATAATCTCGAGGACGCACAGAAAGAACTGCTCGCCGCGATCCGCGCCGACCCGACCCTCGCCGAGGCCCACTACACGCTCGGCATCACAGTCTGGCAGTTGGGTGACTTCGCCGAGACCGCCGCCCAGATGCGGGCCGCCATTCACTTGCGCTCCGACTACGGAGACGCGTGGTACATGCTCGGCACGGCCCTCAAGCAGAAGGGCAACCTGTCCGAAGCGGCCGAGGCGCTCCGCGAGGCCATCCGGTTCGAGCCGGAAAATCCCGGGCCGTACAATACTCTGGGCCAGGTCCTGCGGCAGTCCGGCGATGCCGAGGGCAGCAAAGCGGCGTTTGCCGAAGGCGCTCGCATCAAAAAGAAGAAAGAAGCCGAGCAAGCCGAGATGTTGCGCAACAAAAAGTAGCCGCTCAGGGCATTGGGCGACTCCCCCACTGGACGGTCCAAACGCTCGCGCTCGAGCCCCTGAGTCTCCCCTGCCGCCCGCACCGACCTCCGTTTCACGCCTCCCGATCGCGGGCCCCACGCTATCATAAGAAGGAAAGCACCTTCCTCAATGCCTCCGAAATCCGATCCGGATCTGGGTATCAATCGCTGGCTCGAAGACGAGCTCTATCAACAATTTCTGCACGACCGCTCCGCCGTGGACGATAGCTGGAAGCATCTTTTCGACGAAGCTCGTCCGCGCCCCGGCTCCGACGGCGCCCCGGCGGCAGCTCCGCCCAAATCCACACCCCCACCCGAACCGCCGCCTTCGGCCAACGTCCAGCCCCTCCGCGGCGCCGCGGCACGTATTGCCGAGAACATGGCCGCGTCGGTCGCCATCCCGCTGGCCACCTCGCAACGCACCATGGCCGTCAAGGTGATGGACGAGAACCGCCGGATCATCAACCAGCACCGCACCCTCCTCGGCCGCAGCAAAGTCTCCTATACCCACCTGATCGGTTGGGCCATTGTCAAGGCTCTTGAACAGATCCCGGCTCTCAACCATGCCTACGCCGAAAAGGACGGCCAACCTCTCCGGCTTGTCCGCCGCGAAATCAACCTCGGCATCGCCGTCGATGTCGCCGGAAAAGACGGTGCCCGGAGTCTCATGGTGCCCAACATCAAGAACGCGGGCACGCTGAACTTTCAGGAGTACGTCTCCACTTTCGACGACCTGGTCTCCCGCGCGCGCACGGCGAAGCTCTCCCCTGCCGATTTCCAGGGCACTTCCATCTCTCTCACCAACCCCGGAACGGTCGGCACCATGGCCTCCAACCCCCGGCTCATGCTCGGGCAGGGCGCCATCATCGCCGCCGGTGCCATTGACTATCCCGCCGAATACCACGGCGCTGCCGAGGAAACCCGCGCCGCCCTCGGCATCTCCAAGGTGATGACCCTCACCTGCACCTACGACCACCGCATCATCCAGGGCGCCGAATCCGGCCTTTTCCTTGGCAAGCTTCAGTCCCTTCTCGATGGAAACGACGGCTTTTACGAAGAGGTCTTTGACCATCTGCGCATGCCCCACCAGCCCGTCCGCTGGGTCACCGACCGCCAGCCCCTTCTGGCGGGCACGGGCTCGCGGCACGCCGAAATCGCCAAAGAAGCCGGAATCATCCAGATGATCAACGCCTATCGGGTGCGCGGTCATCTGGTCGCCGAGCTCGACCCGTTGGGCTCCGAGCCGCACTATCATCCCGAGCTCGACCCGGAAACATACGGTCTCACGATTTGGGATCTCGATCGCGAATTCCTCACGGGGCCCCTCGGCGAAGCCATCGGCGAGGGTGGGCCCAAGCCCGTCGCCACCCTCCGTGAAATCCTCGAAACCCTGCGAGACACCTATTGCGGCAAAATCGGCTGCGAGTACATGAACATCCAGGTGCCCGAGCAGAAGCGCTGGCTCCAGCAGCGCATGGAGCCGGGAAAGAATCACTGGCCGCTCGATCGCGAAACGCGCCTCCGGATTCTTCGCAACCTCATCGCCGCCGAAGAGTTCGAGCACTTCCTGCATTCCCGCTTCGTCGGGCAGAAGCGATTCGCGCTCGAAGGCGGCGAAGCCGCTCTCGCCATCCTCGAAGAGCTGCTGGAGCGCGCCGCCGCCAACAACGTTCACGAGGTCGTCATCGGCATGGCCCACCGCGGCCGCCTCAACTTTCTCGCGAATGTGGTCGGCAAAGACGTCCGCCAGATCTTCTCCGAGTTCGAAGGCGAAATCGATCCGTCCAGCACCCAGGGCTCGGGCGATGTCAAGTACCACCTTGGCGCCAGCGGCGTGCGGCAGACCGAGGGCGGCCGTGAGATCGTCGTTTCCGTGTCGCCCAACCCCAGCCACCTCGAGGCAGTCGATCCCGTGGTCGAAGGCATCGTTCGCCCCAAGCAGGACCGCCTCGGCGACACCGCCCGGGAGCGCGTCATTCCCGTGCTCGTCCACGGCGATGCGGCCTTCGCCGGGCAGGGCGTCGTCGCCGAGACCCTCAACCTGTCACAGCTCGACGGGTATTCCACCGGCGGGACCATCCACGTCATCATCAATAACCAGATCGGCTTCACTACCCTGCCCGACGAATCGCGGTCCACGCCCTATTCCACGGATGTGGCGCGCGGCGTCCAGGCGCCCATCTTTCACGTCAATGGCGACAGTCCCCAGGCTGCCATCCGCGTGGTGCAGATCGCCTTCGATTTCCGACAGCGCTTCAAAAAGGACGTCGTCATCGACATGCTGTGCTACCGTCGTCACGGCCACAACGAAGGCGATGATCCGAGCTACACGCAGCCCATCCTTTACCGCAAGATCAAAGAGCACCCCTCCGTGGCGACTCTCTATGCCGATCGCCTGGTGCGCGAGGGCGTCATGGCGGCCGAAGAGCCGCAGGCCATGCGCAAGGCGGTTTCCGAGCGCCTGTCCCAGGCCTACGATGCCGCGCAGCAGCGCGCCGAGCACTACGAAATGCAGGAGCTCAGCGCCGTGGCCTCCGAAGACATCGGCAACTTCTGCCCGAGGACCGCGGTGAACCAGGCCGTGCTCGAACGCGTCATCCGAGGAATCACGGCGTTTCCGGAAAACTTCCATCTCCACCCCAAACTGCGCGCGTTCGTCGAGCGGCGCCGTGAGTTGCTCTCCAAAGGGGGCGCTATCGACTGGGCCTTCGGCGAAGCGCTCGCATTCGGCACGCTCGCGCTCGAAGGCACCGCCGTGCGTCTCAGCGGACAGGACTCCGGCCGCGGCACATTCAGCCAGCGCCACCTCGCCTTCTACGACTCCGAAACCGGGCAGCCCTACATTCCCCTCCAGCACATCGCACCCGGCCAGGGGCGCTTCGATGTCTACGACAGCTCGCTGAGCGAGTACGCCGTGCTCGGCTTCGAGTTCGGCTACAGCGTGGCCGATCCGCTGACGCTCGTCATCTGGGAGGCGCAGTTCGGCGATTTCGCCAACGGTGCCCAGATCATGATCGACCAGTTCATCTCCTCCGCCGAATCCAAGTGGGGGCAGCCCAGCGGGCTGGTCATGCTGCTGCCGCACGGCTATGAAGGGCAGGGTCCGGAACACTCCAGCGCCCGCATTGAACGCTTCCTCACGCTGTGCGCCGAAAACAACCTGCTCGTCGTCAACTGCACGACGCCGGCGCAATATTTTCACGTCCTGCGGCGCCAGATGTACGGCGGCGCCGATCGGCGCGGGACGCGCAAACCGCTGGTGCTCTTCACGCCGAAGAGTCTCCTGCGCCATCCGCGAGCCACTTCGCGGATCCACGATTTCACCACGGGCGGTTTCGTCGAAATCCTCGGCGACACCGGCGATGCCCAGGTCTCGCGCGTGATCTTCTGCACCGGGAAGCTGTACTATGACCTGCTGGCCGCGCGCGAGGAGCGCAAAGTGGATCACATCGCGCTCATCCGCGTGGAGCAGTTGTACCCCTTCGCCGCAACCGAGGCCGCGGATATTCTGGCGCGCTACCCCACCAACGCTGAAGTGATCTGGGCGCAGGAGGAGCCGCGCAACATGGGCGCGTGGCGTTTCCTGCGGGAACAGATTCAGCCTCTCCTGGACGGCACCCGCCGCGAACTCCGCTACGTGGGCCGCGCCGAAAGCGCCAGCCCGGCCAGCGGTTCCGGAAAACGCCACCAGCAGGAACAGGCTGAAATCGTAAACGACGCCCTCACCCAAGGTGCCATCTCCCAAACCCGCCGCGTGCGCCGCATCAAGTGATGGTTGTGGCCCAGGCGGTGCCAGACCCCTGCGACCGGGGGTCAGAAATCTCGGGCGCTGCAAGTTCCGGGAAATATCCGAAAACGGTACACTAATGGATTCCCGAACGCCCGAGTCGAAAGAGAGGTGCCTCCGTGAAGTCGAACTCGCCAGGGCTCAACGCCTCCGTGCTGCTGTTGTGCGCAACGGTGGTGACCACCATCAGCACGGTGCGCGCGCAACCGGGCGGCGCACCCAACGCCCAAGCCATCGCCGCGCGCAAAGCGACCGAAAAGGAACTGGAGTCCATCGCCATTATTGACCGCAAGGTCATGGTCCCCATGCGCGACGGCAAACGCATGGCCGCCGACATCTACCGGCCCAAGGATACTTCGCGGAAATACCCCATCATCTTTGTACGTACGCCGTACAACTTCAACTATTGGGATGTGCGTAACGGCGCGCCGCGCGATATGAGCAACGAACTGCGGGCGGTGAAGCGCGGATATGTGTTTGTGGAAATGAATGAGCGCGGGCATTTCTTTTCCGAAGGCGAATACGACATTCTGGGGCCACCGCTCACCGATGGCACGGATGCGATCTCGTGGATGGCGTCGCAGCCCTGGTCCAATGGAAAGGTCGGCACGATCGGCTGCTCTTCGACGGCGGAATGGCAATTAGGCGTGGCGGCCCAGGGGAATCCGGCGTTCGCCGCCATGATCCCGCAGGGATTCGGCGCGGGCGTGGGACGCGTGAAACCCTACTGGGAACAGGGCAACTGGTATCGCGGCGGTGCCGTGCAGATGCTCTTCATCGCATGGTTATACGGCGAGCAGAACCAGGTCCGGCCGATGTTTCCACCGAACGCTTCGCAGCAGGACCTGATCCGGGCTTCCCGGCTTTTCGACCTGGCGCCGCAGATGCCGCCCGTGGACTGGTCCAAGGCCCTGTGGCATCTTCCGGAGATCGATATCATCAAGGCGGTGGACGGGCCGGACGGCATTTTTGCCGACCGCATGGAAGTCGCTACCGGCGGCGCGATGATCAAACGCAAACCGGACGACCCGGACTGGTACCGCGGCGGACTGTGGCACGACGATCGCACCATCAACGTCCCCGGCTTCTGGTTCATGTCGTGGTACGACGTATCCATCGGGCCGAATCTCGCGGCGTACAACTACGTGCGGAAGACCGCCCGGCCCGAAATTGCCAGGCAGCAGTATGCCGTAATCGCGCCCACGTTGCACTGCGGCTACACGCGCGCCACGGAAAACACCCTTGTGGGGGAGCGCAGCATGGGCGATGCCCGCCTGGACTACAACGCGCTCACCTACGGCTGGTTCGACCACTTCCTGAAGGGCGAAGACAACCACGTGCTCGAGACCATGCCGCGAGTTCGTTACTTCACGATGGGCCTGAACCAGTGGCAGACTTCGGAGACGTGGCCGCCCGAAGGCGCCCGCCCCATGACCCTGTATTTGGGCAGCGGCGGCAAAGCCAACACTCTCTATGGTGACGGGGTGCTGGCCGCCGCGGCGCCGGCTACCGATAGCGCGGACAGCTTCACCTACGACCCCATGAACCCCGTGCCTTCTTATGGCGGCAACGTCTGCTGCACAGGCAATGCCGTCATCGGCGGCGCCTTAGACCAGCGCAAGATGGAAGCGCGCGGGGATATCCTGGTGTATACCACCGAGCCCTTGGCCGAGGGCACCGAAGTCAGCGGCCCCATCGAGCCGACGTTCTATGTGTCGTCCGACGCGAAGGACACCGACTTCACCATCAAGGTGCTGGACGTCTATCCCGACGGCACGGCGTACAACCTGGACGAAACCATTCAGCGCCTGCGCTACCGCAACGGCTATGACAAGCCGCTGGTATGGATGGAGCCAGGCAAGGTCTACAAGGTGACGATGCAGCCGTTGACCACGAGCAACTATTTCGCCCAGGGGCACCGCATTCGGATCGAGATCTCCAGTAGCAATTTTCCGCGTTTCGATCGCAACATGAATACCGGCGGCAACAACTACGACGAAATCAAAGGAGTGGTGGCGCACAACGTGGTGTACCACTCCCGGCAATATCCTTCCGCAGTCACCTTCAGCGTGGTGAAGCGGCCGAAGTGAGGGCATCGCCGCGGTGCGGCACGCTTCCGATCGTCAATGAATCGGTCCGCACTTTGTCCCAATCGCGAAGAATGAAACCGTGGCCCTCGAAGTAGGCGCGGATACGGGTGGAGTTCCAGCCTAGGATATCTTCGAGAATCGGGACGAGAACGCTCAGGGCATCGTCGCTGAGGACGGTGCGCGCAGCGATCTGGGTGATGAACTTGTTCTCGGAGACGGCGATGGTGAGGCCATCGAGGCGGTTGACGTGCATCATCACGTGCACGTCGGAGCTGCCGTCGCCGACGTATACCACGCGGTCGTGGCTGAGAAGCAGGTGGGTCCGCAGTTCATCGAGAACCGCTACCTTTCCATATCCGGCGGGGACGCGGAGGATGGACTGGATCTCGCCGGTGTCCGGATCGTAACGGAAACGGGTGCCGAAGATGTGATCGTGCGGGACGATGCCTTCGAGGGCGGACTGGATGACTTCTTCCGGCGCGGCGGACAACACGTAAAACGAGAAGCGGTAGCCTTCGAGATTCTCGAGCAGCCGCGCCAGCATATGAATATTCTGTTTCAGGCGCACGCGCCGGCCGGTCTCGACGAGGTGCTCCCTGCGAACGCGCCGGTATTCCGGGTCGTGCAGCAGCAGATAAGCCAATTCGCCGCCCTGCTGTACCAGGTGGATCCGCGAGAGGCCGGCGATGCGCTCGGCGAATCCGGCGATGCCGAGCAGGTCGCTGAGGATGATTCCGGAGTCGTTAAAGCTGAGGGTCTGATCGAAGTCGCTGACTAGAAGATAATCTTTGTCCTGCATAGAAATTGGTCTCCTTTCAAAATGCTTGATCGGTGCCTGCGGACGATGCAGGATGAGGCTGGCGAGGCGCGTTTCTATTATTGGATGCTCGCGAGCAGAGCCGGTTGCCGGAGTCGCGAGAAAGCTGTAATGACAAGTTGAAGACATTAGATGACCTCCCGGTTTCGACGGCTGAGCGAGTACAAGGCTGCCCCGGCCACCAGGACATTCGCTGCCACGACCGGAACAGCGTGAAGGGCGAGGCCGTACACAATCCACAGGCAGGCGGCAGATGCTTGCGTCCAGCGCAGGGCAGCGGGACGGCGAAAGAAATAGGAACTGGAAAAAATGGCGGTCGCGAGCCATCCGATGACATCGAGCATGCCATTTGGATCGAGGCGCGAGAGGCGAAGTCGCTCGGAACGAAGTGAAAGCTGTAATATCAGGATGTGGCCCGCCGAAAATTCAGTGCCGAACCGCACGCGCCGAAATACCGGCAGGTGTTGGAGATCCTGGCGCGCGATCTGCTTTCCGGGAAGTACCTTCCGGGCCAGAAATTTCCCAGCGAGGCAGCTCTGGTGCAGCAGTTCCGCACCTCGCGGATCACTGTCGGGAGGGCGCTGCGCGAGTTGACCGAGCGCGGCCTGGTGGAGCGCATCGCCGGTTCGGGTACCTACGTGCGCCAAGCGGCACGCTCCGGGCAGGAGGGACTGTTGTTCGGGCTGCTCATACCCGACCTCGGCCAAACCGAGATCTTCGAGCCGATCTGCCGGGGAATCGCCACCTCGCCCCAAGCCGTGCGCCATGCCCTGCTCTGGGGCCACACGGCACAGAGCCTTAAGTCGCCCGACGAACAGGCCCTGGCACTCTGTGAACAGTATGTCAGCCGGCGTACGGCGGGAGTGTTCTTCGCGCCATTGGAGCATGGGACAACGGCCAGGGAAACCAACCTCGCCATTATGAGCCGGCTGGAAGCAGCCAGGATTCCTATCGTTCTCCTCGACCGTTGTGTGCTGCCCTACCCCCGACGCAGCCGTCATGACCTGGTGGGCATCGACAACCGCCGGGCTGGTTATCTTGCGGCGGAGCACCTGCTTAAACTGGGGAGCCACCGCGTCACCATGGTGGCCCACTCCGGGGGCGCGCCCACCGTGGAGGCGCGCATCGCCGGATTCCGCGAGGCGCTGCTGGCCGCCGGGATGGCGCTCGACCGGAGCCCGGTCTGGCGGGTGGACGCGATCACCGAGAGTTCGATCCGGCCGCTGGTGGCGCACAGGAAAGAGGGCGACGGCCTGGTATGCGCGAACGACCGGACAGCGGGTGAACTGATGCAGGTACTGTTGGCCATGGGTCATCGCATCCCCCGCGAGTTTCGCATCGTGGGCATCGACGACGTGGAGTATGCCAGCCTGCTGCCGGTGCCCCTGACGACAGTTCACCAGCCGTGCCGCGAAATCGGCGAAGCGGCCATGGGCGCGATGCTGGAGCGGGTAGAACGGCCAGGGATGCTCGCCCGGGACATCCTGGTGGAGTGCCGACTGGTGATCCGTCAGTCCTGCGGCGCCGCGCCGGGGCGCAAGCTCGGGCGCTAGAGTTGTATACTGCAAACGCATGTCGACACCCGATCATCCTCACGTTCCTCACCGGCGGCAGTTTGTCCGCGCGGCGATCGCCACGGCGGCCTCGTATGGGCGGATCCTGGGAGCTAACGACCGCATTCGCGTCGGCGGAATCGGCACGGGCGGGCGCGGCCAGTTTCTGCTCAGCCTGCTCAACCGCCTGGAAGGTAACGAAATCGTCGCCTGCTGCGATGTCTACGAACCGCGGCGCCTGGATGCCAAGGCGAAGTACGCAAAGGACGCCAGCGACTGCGTGGACTATCGCGAGGTGCTCGACCGCAAGGACATCGATGCGGTCGTGGTGGCCACGCCGGACCACTGGCACGTCACGATAACCACCGAGGCGGTGCGCGCCGGCAAGGACGTGTATTGCGAAAAGCCGGTCACCCATACGATCGAGGAGGGCGAACCGCTGATCGCGGCCGTGCGCGAGTCGAAGCGGGTTGTGCAGACGGGCACGCAGCAGCGGAGTTGGGACCACTTCGCACAGGCGCGCGACGAGATCGCGGCGGGCAAGCTCGGCCAAGTGACGCTCATCCGCACGTACTGGTTCCAGAACCACATCCCGTCGGCGGACCGGCCGACGCACTTCGATGAGTCGAAGCTCGACTGGAAGCGCTTCCTGGGGCCGGTCGCGGACCGGCCTTTCGACTCCGACCAGTTCGGCAACTGGCGCTGGTATTGGGATTTCGGCGGCGGCGCCATGACCGACCTGTTCGTACACTGGGTGGATGTCGCGCACTGGATCATGGGCAGCGATTCGCCCACGCGGGCCACCGCCACCGGGCTGAAGGCCATTCTGTTGCAGCGCCAGACGCCGGACACAATGAGCGCCGCGCTGGCATACCCCAGCCATGTAGTGGTGGAGTTCGACAGCGCGCTGCTCGGCTATATCGAAGGGGGCGGCCTGATGATTCGCGGCACCAAGGCTGCCATGCGGCTGTGGCGCGGCGGTTTCGCGGTGTATGCCGAGATCGGCCGCTACAGCGAGACGCCCGACCCCACCAACGCGATCATGCAGGTGAAGTCCACCCATGATGGCACACTCACCCACATGCAGAACTTCCTGGACTGCGTGCGGTCGCGCAATGCGCCGAACGCGTCGGTGGAGATCGGCGTGTCGGCCGCCCGCGCCGGACACGTGGCCAACCTGGCCCTCCGCGGCAACGGCGTCTGGATGGCCTAACAGGTTGCTGAAAAAGGGTATTTCGATGCCCGAAAGCACCCAATGTCTCGCCCCGTCAAACGTAGAATCAACAGTTTGCGGCTGTTGGTAAGTGCCATTCTAAGTAGTCCGGGGACTTTTTCAGCAGCCTGCTAAAGGACGGGGGCCGCATCGTCCTGCGTTCGGCGGCATCGGCCGCGTGGGTGGCGGCAGTCACCCTCGCCGCGCGCTGGCTGATTCCCGGAAACCCCAGGTCCCACCGGATGTGCAAGAGGTGCTAAGCAAACTGGAAGTGGCATCGGCGTGGTGTTAGGCTACTTCGAGCCGCACGCGCGCAAGGACACGATCGCCAGGGCCGAAGGGCTCGAAAGCATTCCCCGGCGAATCATCGAATACCGCGGCGCGACTTTCGAGGAGATGGATACCGGCGCCGTTCTGGCCCGGCATCCGCAGGTGGCGGTGGTCGACGAGTTCCCGCACACCAACGTTCCCGGCGCTGTTGGATTTTGCGCGACGGAACCAGATCACGCAGATCTTTCTGGCCCGTCCGCGGGCGCGCTCCTGGTCCCACCTGTTCGCGCTCGACACGGTGGAGCGAATGGTGGAACTGGCCAGGGACATGCAGATCGTCATCGTTTCGGAACGGGAGCCGATTGCATAGGGGTTCCGCGGCACCGCGCCGGGGGGTTCTGATACCATTCCAAACTATGAGGCTCGTTCGGAGTGCGTTGGTGTCCCTGGTGCCCCTGCTGATGGTGGCGCAGCAGGGCGATCTCATGAAGGAGCTGCGTTTCCGGCTGGTAGGGCCGTTCCGCGGCGGACGTGTGGTGGCGGTGGCCGGCGTTCCTTCGCAGGCCGACGTGTACTATTTCGGGGGCGTGGGCGGCGGTGTCTGGAAGACCACGGATGGCGGCACATCCTGGGCGCCGGTGTCCGACAGCCACTTCAAAACGTCTTCGGTGGGCGCCATTGCGGTAGCCGAATCCGACCCCAACGTGATCTACGTGGGAATGGGCGAGGCCTGCGTGCGCGGCAATGCGTCGAACGGCGACGGCGTATACAAGTCGGTGGATGGCGGCAAGACGTGGCGCAACGTGGGCCTCCAACAGACCTACCACATCGGCGCGGTGAAGATTCACCCCAAGAATGCCGATATCGTCTACGTGGCGGCTCTGGGGCATCTCTGGGGCGCCAACCAGGAGCGCGGCGTCTACCGCTCGACCGATGGCGGCGCCACGTGGAAACAGGTGCTGACCCGCGGTCCCGATGCCGGCGCGGTGGACGTGGCGCTCGATCCCACCAACCCGCGCGTGATCTTCGCCGCCTTCTGGCAGGTGCGGCGCAACCCGTGGCATTTCGACAGCGGCGGACCGGGCAGCGGGCTTTGGAAATCCACCGACGGCGGCGACACCTGGACTGATATCTCGCACAGCCCGGGCCTGCCCCACGGCGTGCTCGGACGCATCGGCGTCACAGTCTCGGCGGTCAACCCGGAACGCGTGTGGGCGCTGGTGGAGGCGGCGGAAGGCGGCGTGTTCCGCTCCGACAACGGCGGCCGCAACTGGACCAAGGTCAATAGCCAGAACATTCTCCGGCAGCGTGCCTGGTACTATTCCCATATCTTCGCCGACCCGCGGAACGCCGACACGGTGTACGCGCTGAACACCGGCATGTACCGCTCGATCGACGGCGGGCGTACGTTCGCCGCCATTCGCACACCGCACGGCGACGATCACGCGCTGTGGATCGCGCCAGACAATCCGCAGCGCATGATCGAGGGCAATGACGGCGGCGCCAATATCACCAGCGACGGCGGGCGCACCTGGTCCAGCATCATGAACCAACCGACCGCGCAGTTCTACCGCGTGGCCCTGGACAACGATTTTCCTTACCACATCTACGGCGCGCAGCAGGACAACAGCACCGTGCGCATCGCCAGCCGCACCGGGGGATCCGGCATCACCGAGCGCGACTGGTATGACGTGGGCGGCGGCGAGAGCGGTTGGATCGCGCCCGATCCGAACAACTCCGAGATTGTCTATGCCGGCTCCTACGATGGGCTGATCACCCGCGTGGACCATCGCACCGGGCAGTCGCGCGATATCAACGCCTGGCCCGACAACACCATGGGCTACGGCGTGGACGCGATGAAGTACCGCTTTCAATGGAGCTATCCGATCGCGTTTTCACCGCACGATCCGAAGACGCTCTACATCGGCGCCAACGTGTTGCTGAAAACCACCAACGAAGGGCAAAGCTGGGAGCCGATCAGCCCTGACCTGACGCGCAACGATAAATCCAAGATGGGCACTTCAGGCGGCCCCATCACCCAGGACAACACCAGCATCGAATACTACTGCACGATTTTCACCTTCATGGAATCGCCCACCGCGAAGGGCGAAATCTGGGTGGGCTCCGACGATGGCCTGGTGCACGTCACGCGCGATGGCGGCAAGAACTGGACGAATGTGACCCCCAAGGACATACCGGAGTGGATTCAGATCAACTCCATCGACGTTCCCGGCGAACCGGGAACGGCCTATATCGCCGCCACGATGTATAAACACGATGACTTCCGGCCGTATCTCTATAAGACCAACGACTTCGGCAAGACCTGGAAGAAAATCGTCAACGGCATTCCCGAAAACGCGTTCACACGGGTGGTGCGCGCCGATCCGAACCATAAGGGTCTGCTGGTGGCCGGCACCGAATTCGGGCTCTATTTTTCCATGGACGACGGCGACACCTGGAAGCCGTTCCAACTCAATTTGCCCGTGACCCCCATTACCGACGTCGCGTTTCAGAAACGCGAGCAGGAACTGGTGGTGGCCACCCAGGGGCGGTCGTTCTACGTGCTCGACGATCTCCCGCTGCTCTACCAGTTGAACGACAGCGTCAAGACCGAAGACACGCACCTGTTCAAGCCCAGGGACACGTACCGGTTCGGCGCCGGCGGGCGCGGGGGTGGAGGTGGCGGCCGCGGCGCTGTCGGGGTTGGCGAGAATCCGCCCGCCGGGGCGGTCGTCTACTACTGGCTCAAGGACAAACCGAAGGACGAGGTAACGCTGGAAATTCTGGACGACTCGGGCAAGCAGGTGAAGAAATTCTCGAGCCGCGAACCGGAGCGCCCGCAACGCCCCGCCTCCGAGGAGCCCGAAGAGAATCCGTTCCGTGCCGGGCCGCCGGCGCGCGTGTCCGCCCAGCAGGGGATGAACCGCTTTGTGTGGAACCTCCGCTATGCGGATGCGACCACCTTCCCCGGGCTGATCATGTGGGCCGGCAGCGTGACCGGCCCGCGCGTCTCTCCCGGAACGTACCGCGTTCGGCTCACGGTGAACGGAAAACCGCAGATGCAGCCCTTCCAGGTGAGCAAGGACCCGCGCCTGGAAACCACTCCCGAAGAGTACGGCAAGCAGTTGACGCTGGCGCTCCAGATTCGCGACAAGCTCTCGGAGACCAACCAGGGCATCATCCGGATCCGGGAGGTGCGCAAGCAACTCGAACCCTACGCCGGCCGGAGCGACAAGCGGGTTTCCGAAGCCGCCAAAGACCTCATCAAGAAGATGACCGCGGTGGAGGAGGATCTCTATCAAACCAAGAACCGCGCCAGCGAAGACCCGCTCAACTTTCCCATCAAGCTCAACAACAAGCTGGCGCATTTGCTGGGCGTCGTGGCCAATTCCGAATTTCAGCCCACGGCGCAGTCGAACATGGTGTACGAGGACCTGGCCACCCAGGTCAACGCCCGGCTGAAGACGCTCAACGGGCTGATGACGACGGAACTCGGCGCGTTCAACAAGCTGGTGCGCGAGTCTGGAGTGCCTGCCGTCGAGGCTCCCGAGAAGGCTGGGGCGCAGTAGGAGCGGGGACGAGTCTCTGCGTCACCCTACGCTGCCGGGTGCGGCATAATGGGGTCCATGAAAAGTTTTGGTTTGTTATTGCTCCTTGCCGGGATGGCTGCGGCCGAAAGTTTCTCCGGCACCATGGTGGACGTGATGTGCAAAGGGAAGGACTTGGCCAGCCATACTCGCGAATGCGCCTTGAACTGCGCCAAGAGCGGCTATGGGCTGGTGACGGCGGACGGCAAGTTTCTGAAGTTTGATGAGGCGGGCAACGCCAAGGCGCTCACGACCCTGAAGAAATCCACCAAAGAGAAAGACCTCAAGGCGAAGGTAACGGGCACCCTTGCCGGCGACGTGCTGAAAGTGGAAACCATCGAGTTGCAGTAGCTATCGCCGGACGTGCAGCAGAATGGGCTCCGGCGCGGCGTAGGAGGCCTGTTGCGGCGAGCGTGTCTCCACTGCGCCCGAAACGTAGATGAGCTGATCGCCCGGCTCCGCGTTCGGGAGCGCTTCGATGGTAAAGCTGCGCCGTGATTCGTCTTCCGTGATCAGCACACCGTTCAGCCCCACATCGAGAACCCGCACGCGCGGGGGCAGGTTGCGTACCTCCACGGGTACGCGCCCGTGGAAGGCAGCCTGCCGGGCGATCGAAACCGCAATTTCGGCCGTGCCTCCGGGCTTCAACGTCACTTCGCGGGTTTCGGTCTTCATCTGCAGATCCGGCCGCGGCATGAGCGCGATCAGCTTCAGGTGATCCTCGGGGTTGGCGGTGCGCTCCAGGCCCGCCGCTTTGCCGACCACCTTCAACGGCACCGCCGCATCCAGGCGCGCGTCGGGATCGGCGCTCAGCGCGATGGTAGTGGACACCTGTCCCGGCCGGATCTGGCCGGGCGCAGCGTGCAGTCCCGGCGGCAGGTCCCGAACGGCGACTTCGATGGGGCCGTCAAATCGATCCATGCGGAACGCGGTTACAGTCAGCGGGATGGTGCCTCCGGCCGGCACATTCGGGTTGCGCGGGCTGACGCCGAGGCGGAAATCGGCGCGCGGCCGCCGTACGGTGAGACGGTACGTGTAGTTCTCGCCGCCCATGCCCTGTACATCGCGAATGGCAACAGAGTATTCGCCGTCGGCGGGGGCGGTGAAGTGGAGCACCGAATCGCGGCCATAACCCGGGCCGCCGTCATCGTTGCGGTAGTACAGGTGCGCCACGGGCAAACCGTTGGGTGACAGCTTCGTGCCCGGCGGGTGAATCTGCACCTTATAGACAGCCGAGTCGATCGCATGGGCCTCCGCGGTGGTGTCGAAGAACGTCAGGCGCTGGCCGCCGAAGCTTTCGAAAACGGTGTCGTTGTCCGGCGAAAGCGGCAGAGCCTCGACCCGCAGAATCTCCGCGCCCGTCATCACGTAATCGCCCACCGCCAGCCGATCCCATGCCGCGATCCGGATGCCGCGTTCGGTCGAACCGTGGTCGCGCAGCGTAACGGCCGTTTCCCACACGGGCCGCACAAGCGCGCGTTCCACCGGCTTGCCCGCAGCGTCCTGGATTTCAAGGAATGAATCCAGATCGCTGCCCAGGCGCCGGGCCTTCACCTCGAGCACCAGTTCCTCCCCCTTCCTCGCCTGGAACTGATAACTGTTCTGCGCACCGGGCTTCGCGATACGGCCGTTCACCGTGACCGGCACGGGAATCGCGCCGCCCTGGCTCTCGAGCTCGGGTTCCTCGCCGACGGCGAGGCTCACCTGGTTGAAAGCGTGCTCCGGACGAAGCGTGAGGGTGTCGACGGAATCCTCGGGCAGCCGGCCCTCCACCTTCAGCCGGGGAGCGAGGTTGTACCCGCGCAGGGTGACTTCGCCGCTTGCACCCTTGCGCAGGCCCATCGGATAGACGCCGAGCGCCAGGGGAAATTCACCGGCGATGATGCGGTAAAAATGGCTGACCCGCCCGCTGCGCTGGTAGTCCGCGACGCGGATGTAGTAGGCCCCTGCCTGGTCGAACCGGTGCGCGAACATCCGCTGATCGGTACCGCCGTCCATGCCAAATTCGCGGATCGTGTTCAGGTCCGCATCGAGAATCGTCACCACCGGCTGCAAAGTGGAACCGATCCGCATGCCCGCATTGTCGAACGTCACCTGCTGCCCCGCCTTGACCTGGATCTTGTAATAGTCCACGTCGCCGGGCTTGGAAATCGTGCCGGAGAGAACCGCGGGCAGGATCGTCTCAAAGGCCTCTTCGGGGGTGTCGTTCGGCTCCTTGTCGGGCGCTTCGCCGTAGTAAGGCTCGATCAGGAAGCGCCCTTCGGGCGTTGTGCCGAGCGGCGTAAGCAAGCGGAACCCGACCGGCCCCACTTCGGCCTCGGGAGCGATCTCCACCTCCACGGTCACCTGGTTGCGAGGGGGCAGCGGACCCAGGTCGATGCTCGAAGGCGTGCCGTTGGAGCCGAGCCGGATATCGGACAGATCGGGCAGTTCTTTGACCCGCAGGATTCGACCCGTGACGCCCGCATCGCTGAAGTAAATCGCGCTGGCCCGGGCCAGGTTCAGCCCCTCCACGGTCATCTCGAACGTGGTGCCGCGGGCTGCGCCCAACGGCTCGACCGAGTTCAGGGTGGGGGGCGTGGTCCGATTGCCCGCGGGACGCTCGGTTCCCGCCGCAAGCAGCATGAGTGCCGCCGCGGGAAACAACGCGCTACTTCGAAGCCAGCACCTTGTCATGATCGACCTCATAGATTTCGAGCCGGCCATTGAAAAATCCGGCCGCCAGGGATTTGCTGTTGGGGGAGAAGGCCAAGCCGAAAGCCCAGTCGGGGCGCCCGGCGATGGTGCTTACCTCGGTCAGATCTGCGGCGTGAAACAGCTTGACGGTGCGGTCGGCCGAGGTCGTGGCGAGGTACGTTCCGTCCGGTGACCACGCCAGTTTCAGGATGGCATCCTCGTGGGCGATAAGCGAATTCTCCAGCACGCCTTCCTTCTCGCCCAGCCGCCAGATGCGAATGGTTTTGTCGAGCCCGGCAGCGGCCACGCGCTTCCCGTCGGGTGAAAGCGCGACCGTGTTGATGCCGTCGGTGGCCCCGGAAAGGGTGTACAGGCGCGTTCCCATGGCCACATCCCAAACCTTCACCGAACGGTCCGCCGCGCCCGTGACAAGCCGCTTGCCGTCCGGGGTAAACGCCAGCGCATAAACCGCGTCGATGTGGTCTTTGAAGGTGCGGACCTCTTTCGCGGTGGCCGGATCCCATAGTTTCACCAGGCGGTCGTAGCTCGCCGTGGCAAGCGTCGCGCCATCGGGTGAGAAAGCGACAGCGTAGATGCAATCGGAATGGCCGGCGATGGTGGCCTTTACAGTCTTTGCGGCGACATCCCAGATTTTGACTTCGCCCCGGCGCGCGGGAAGTCCCCCGGCCGCGGCCAGAAGCTTCCCGTCGGGTGAAAACGCGAGCGCACGAACCGCTTCGGCGTGACCGGGGAGCGTGGTGTCGCCGATGCGGACTTCTTTGTATCCACCGAGCGCTACTCCGGAGCCATCAGGAAGCCAGGCCAGCGAGTAGATCTGGCCGGGCGCCGCCGCCAGGGCGGGGAGCACGATCAAAAGCACCGCCCCAACGCGCGTCCGCAACGTGTAGGAACAATTCGCGGCACGAGCGATGCCCGTGTCTGCGCCACACTTCTGGGTTGGGCGTTTCATCTCAGTGATTGAACAGAAATTCCTTGCTCGTGAGCAGGGCCCACACCATGTCCTCGAGCGCTTGGCGGTGCGCCTCCCGGCGGGCCTCCTCGGTCCCCTTCCCGGCTCGGCCCTGCTCCAGCGCCGTGGTGAGCCTCTGCCGCTCGGCGTCGGTCGGATACCGGCTGAATGCCGAGAGGAACATGTACTCCAGGATGCGGCGGTCGGACAGCCCGAGCTTCAGGAACAGCGCGATGGTGCCCTCCGGCGCGCTCAATTTCTTATTCAACGTGTCGCCGTTGATGACGTGAAGGGCCTGGGCCACGGTGGGGTCGCTCGACCGTTCAGCGGCATCGCAGATATTGCGCGGCGGCCTTCCGAACGAGGCGAGAAAATCGGACTTTACCTGGGTATCCGGCAACTGCAACGCCCGCGTGCCCGCCGGGTAGCCTGAAAAGGCGGTGGGCGCGCCCGTCACCTGCGACATCGCATCCAGAATCACTTCGGCATTCAGCCGCCGGATGATGTGCTTCGAATAATAGATGTTGTCGCTTTGATTGCTGGCGTTGGCTTCACTCGAAAGCTGGTACACACTGGAATTCATGATGAGCCGTATCAGTCGCCGCACATCGTATCCGTGTGCGGCGAAATCGTCGGCCAGCGCGGCCAGCAACTCCTCGTTGGAGGCGGGGTTGGTGGCGCGCAGGTCGTCCACCGGGTCCACCAGGCCGCGTCCCATGAAATTGCCCCACACCCGGTTCACGATGGTGCGGGCGAACATCGCGTTTTTCGGGCTGGTGAGCCAGTTGGCGAACACCGTCCGGCGATCCATAGGCGAATCGAGCGGAATGCTCGGGGAGTCCAGCGGCGCCGGCGGCAGCGGCCGCCCCAACCGCGGGTGGAGCACATCGCCGGAAGTCTTGGCGAACACGATGTTTTCGCCGGCGACCGACCCGTTTTTCACGCCCACGCGCGAAAACAGGTTCGCCATCTGGTAGTACTGCGTCTGGGTCCATTTTTCGAGCGGATGATTGTGGCAGCGCGCGCAGGTGATCCGCTGGCCGAGGAACGCCTGGGTGGCGTTCTCGCTCATCTCGATAGGGTCCTTGTGCAGCACGAAATAGTTCAACGCGCCGTTCTTCCGTGTGCTGCCCGAGCTCAGGAAGATCTCCCGGGCAAATTCGTTCCACGGCTTGTTTTCGCGGACCGAGTCGCGGATCCAGTTGTAGAAGGCCCACATGGCTGTGGAGTTCAGGCGGCGGCTCGAAACCAGCAGCAGGTCCGACCACTTGTAGGCCCAGTAGTCCACGAACTCGTCGCGCTCCAGGAGGCGGTCCACGAGTCTGGAACGCTTGTCGGGCGAGGGATCGGCGAGGAAGTTCTCCACCTCCTCCGAGGTCGGCAGAATCCCGGCGGCATCGAGATAGGCGCGCCTCAGGAAGGTGGCATCATCGGCCAGCTTCGAAGGGCCGAGGTGCAGGTTCTTCCATTTCGCCAGGACCAGGTCGTCAATCCGATTGCGTCTCGGGAACTGTTCGTATGCGGCCGAGCTCACGGTATTTGGGAACGGCACGCTGAGGCGCGAATAGAGCACGCGGCTCGAATACCATAGGGTGATCGCCGCCTCACCAAAGCCGTTCATCGTGACGTGGCCCCAATCGTCAACCGTGGCTACCCCCTCGTTACTGGAACTGAACTTCACCCAGCGCGTGACATCTTCGGAATGTCCATCGGAGTAGTTGGCGCGGACGGTCAACTGCTGCCCGGCGCCCGGCGCGAGCACGGCCGCGGCAGGAAACACTTCGAGCCCGCGAATCTGCGCGTCCGTGGGGGTGGGAGGCGGGGCGCCGGCCGCAATCCATTGCCGGATGACACGATATTCGAGCGAATCCGCCGCAAAGCGCTTACCCCCGCCATGCGGGATGGCGAACGAGGGCTTCGCCAGGATGAGACTGGCGGCGGGTTCGGTCAGGGACACGCGCCGCCCCACCGACTGGCGCGTGAGCGTGTCGTAATCCCCTTCGGGATCGTAGCCGCGCAGCGTCAGCTTGAAGCCGTTCTTCCCCGCCAGCGCGCCGTGGCAGGCGCCCTGGTTGCAGCCCATTTTGGTCATCGTTGGAATGACGTGGTTGCGAAAACTCCAGGTGAACGGCGCGTGCGCATCCTTCACACGCACGGTAGCCGTGGCCGACGCTCCCATTGCGCGCGCGGTGATTTGCGCCTCGCCATCGCCCGCCGGACGCACGGTGCCGTGCTCGTCAACGGTGGCGATCTTCGGATCCGAAGACGACCATGCCGCGGCGGCAGTCCAGTCTTCCTGATGATTGCCGAGCGTAGCCTCCACAATCAGTTGCTGGCGGGCTTCGGGCCCGGTGAGATCGACCGCCGCAGGCAACACGGCGAGTTGTTGCGCGAACGCGGGAATCGCAAGCAGACAGGCCAGCGCCTTCATGCCAGCAACTCCCGGATGGGTTCCACCCCGCGATCCACCAGCGGAATCGGGCGCCCCTGCGCGCCGGGCAGTTCCACCTGGAGATCGACACCGAGGCCGCGGTAAATCGTGGCCGCCACCTGCGCCGGTGTCACCGGCCTGTCCTTGGGAGCCGCGGCAATCTCGTCGGTCGCGCCTACCACCGTACCGCCCTTGATCGGGCCTCCGCCCATAAGCATGGTCCAGCACTGCGGCCAGTGGTCGCGCCCGCCCGCCGGGTTGATCTTCGGTGTGCGGCCGAACTCGCCCGTGGCCACGACCATGGTGTTGCTGAGCAGCCCACGCTGCCCCAGTTCTTCGAGCAGCGAAGCGTAGGCCATGTCGAACATGGGACCCACCAGGTCGCGGTAGCAACTGATCGGACTGAACGGCTTCGATCCGTGGATGTCCCAGGTGATCTCGTCGAACACCGTTTCGAACATATTCACTGTGACGAACCGCACCCCGGCCTCGATCAGGCGGCGAGCGAGCAGACAGCTCTGGCCAAAGCGGTTCATGCCGTACTTCTCGCGCACCGCTTCGGGCTCGCGATGGAGTTCGAACGCTTCGCGCGCCTTTTGCGACGACATCAGCGTGTAAGCCTGGTGAAAGGTGGCATCGAGCAGGCGGGCGTCAGGCGAAGTTTCAAACTCGCTCACCGACTTGTCCACCAGTTCGCGCCAGTTCCGGCGACGGTCCACGCGCAACGCGGTGAGATAGTCCGGCGGCAGCAGGTCGGGCACTTTGAAATTCGGGTCGGAGGGGTCGGCGTTCAACACAAAGGGATCGTAGCCTTTGCCGAGATAGCCGGCGTTCTGCCCGTGCGGCATGTTCCCGCCGGTGTTGCCGATGGGCCGGGGCAACAGCACGTGGGCCGGCACGTCGCCCTTGGCGCCCTTCAGCTTGTTGAGCACGCACCCGAAGTGCGGGTGTTCAATGCCGCCCTGGAAAAGGCGGCCGGTTTGCATCATCTGATGCCCGGTGTCGTGTACGGCGGCGGCCGTGTGATAAACGCTGCGGATGAGCGAGAATTTGTCGGCGTGCTTCGCCGTGCGCGGAAAATTCTCGGAGATCTCGATGCCCGGCACGCAGGTCTTGATGGGTTTGTAGGGCCCGCGGATTTCGGCCGGGGCGTTGGGCTTCATGTCGAAGGTGTCGAGTTGCGACGGGCCTCCAATGAGCATCAGGAGAATGCAATTCACGTCCGAATTCGTGGCTGCGCCGTACGCGCGCATCCCGAACCAGTCGGTCAGGCTGAATCCCAGTGTGGCAAGGGCGCCGGCGTGCAGGAAATCGCGCCTTCGCAGGCCGTCACAGAAATGGACAGGACGATCCGCATCCAGACGTAACACTTCGCTCCCCTCCTCGGTGGTCCGATTGTATCACCGGGCCGGGGAGAGCGAGATCGCCAGGGGCGTCAGACACTGCAAGTCCAGATAGCGTCGTGTCCGCTTACGTCCGGGTTGAGTGGCGACTGGTGCGGAGAGCGTGAAGGGGAGCGAGTCCCGGCTAATCCGGCCGGCGGCGCCGGATGAGCCAGGGCTCGATGGCACCGGGATTATCGAGAATCTCGGCTTCGATCTCCTGGAACTGCATATCGATCACCACCCGCTCGATGTTCGCGCCCAGGGTTTCGTCTCCGGTCTCGGCGCGCTTTTGCTCGATGAGAGCCAGAACCGCCTCGCAGAGCCTGAGCCTGTCTACCGCGTTACTCATAGCCCCACCTCCTGACAATATAGACGCCAGTTGTTTTCGCGCGGTTCATGGTACATCCCCGACACAGTACTATCGAAGCTCGTTACGGTCATGCCCGGCACAGGAAAACCGACCAATTGTGCGTTACTTCCGGCTGATTCGGCGCAGTTATCGATGAGTTGGCGGGCGACGGTGGCGCGGAGGCAACGCTGTACACTGGTAGCTGCCGTTGCAGATTGAGGCGGCTATTCATGCTGGAAAACGCTCCGGGTGTCCGCTCGCCGTACGAAGTGGTCAAGAGTGTCGGGTTCGATTGGGAGACGGTGGACGAGACCGGTCAGACGCGCGTGTTCACGCTGCGGATCGATGTGGTCCGTTTCATTGGCGCCATCGACTACGCCCCGATGGTCTGGCAGGTTGCCGAAACCATTGGCGATGTCCTGATGATGCACACCTCACCGGTCAAAACACCGATTCGGGGGGCCACACCGGACGAGGTAATCGCGGCGGTGTTGGATTCGTTTCAGAAGCCGCCCGCCGCGGAGGCATGAAATCGCCAGCCCGCGCAGGCACCAAAAAAAAGCCGCGATCCGGTGCCTCCGTGATCGCGGCGGGAAATATGCAAAGCTGCTTTCCTTACCTAACCCAGTGTAGGCGCAGGCTCGCGTTGCCTACCATCCTGCCGGGACAGGAGAAATGGACATTCCAGCCATGATCGGTACGATCTGCAGGCATTCCGGCGGAGCCGGCCGTCATGCACACCCCGAAGCAGGGGAAACCGCCGAAACGGGCGCACTGTGCCCGTTTTGAGAAATGCAAATCGGTGAAATCAAAGTACTTGCTGGGATCGAGCGGACACACTGTGCCTGCGCTGGCGCAGTACGATCTGACCGAAACTCGACAATTGGCATTTCGTTTGCTAATATAAAAAGGATCTCTTGTGGTGCATCCCGACAATCGTGTCCCCGTTCCGTCAGGATTCCATCCCCTCCGGCAATCCAACCAGGAGCAAAGCTTAGAAACTCTATGGCCTCCAACACATTTTCCCAGGGCGCCCAGGTCGAACATATGAAGTTCGGGCTCGGCACTGTGATGTCCAGCAGCGACGAACGAATCGTCATCAAGTTCGACGATCACGGCGAAAAGAAGTTCGTGACGAATATGGTGATGGGCAGTCTGAAAAAGAGCGACCGGCAACCCCCTGCCGAGAAGAAGGGTTCCCGCAGGAAGAAAACCGCCCCCGCCACGGTATAACATGACGGGATTTGAGGAATTTTCGTTTGAACGCACGTCAAAAACGGTTGTTTGAAGAGGCCCGGAAAAGGAATCCGGAGCTCAAGATGCCGGCCGAGTCCACGGCACCGGCAGAATGGACGGAAGCCGACCTCGCGCTGATCAAGCAGGGAGTCGGCGACAAAACCTCCCGGCCCACCCAGGCGTCCGCCGAAGGTGAGGGGGCGGGAGAAGCTCCCGGTGGCGAGCAGACCGGGGCCGTGGTGACTTATTTCGAGGCAAAGGGTTTTGGCTTCCTGCGGCCCGATGACGGGGGGCGGGATATCTTCTTCCACGTCTCACGACTGGTGGAAGGTCTGGCGACCGACTTGCGCCCCGGAACTCGGGTATTCTACGAGCTTGGCATGGACCGCACCGGCAAAATGGCGGCTAGCAGCGTCCGCATTGCCCCCCCGCAATAGCCGGGCTCGAATCCGGCTATAATAAAGAAATCGTTTGACGTGTCCGCCGCACTCTCACCGTGAGGCGGTGGTGTGCTCTCATGTTCGACAACCTATCCGAAAAGTTGCAGCGGGTTTTCAAAAACCTGCGCGGCGAAGGAAAACTCTCGGCCGCCAACATGGAGGGCGCGCTGCGCGAAATCCGCCTGGCGCTCCTCGAGGCCGACGTCAATTTCAAGGTCGTTAAACAGCTCCTCGAGAACATCCGGCAGAAGGCCATGGGCGAGGAGGTGCTCACCTCGCTGTCGCCCACCCAGCAGGTTGTCAAGATCGTCCATGAAGAGCTGACCAAGATTCTCGGCAGCCACGAATCGCGCCTGCGCTTCGCCAACGAGCCACCCAGCGCCTTTCTGATCGTCGGGCTCCAGGGTTCCGGTAAGACCACCACCTGCGGCAAGCTCGCGCGCTGGCTCTCCCGCAACGGCCACCGGCCGATGCTGGTCTCGGTGGACGTTTATCGCCCGGCCGCCCGCGATCAGCTGAAGATCATCGCCCGCGAAATCAATCAGCCGCTTTACGAAGGCGCCGCCGGAGAAGTAGCGCCGCTCGACCTGGCCAAATCGGCACGCCGCGAGAGCGCCAACAGCGGCCGCGATGTCCTGCTGGTGGATACCGCCGGGCGCCTCCACATCGACGATCAGCTCATGACCGAGCTTCAGGAACTGAAGCAGCAACTCAATCCCGTCGAAATTCTTTTCGTGGCCGACGCCATGACCGGCCAGGACGCGGTGAAATCGGCCGACGAGTTCCACAAGCGTCTCGGCATCACGGGCGTGATTCTCACCAAGATGGACGGCGACGCCCGCGGCGGGGCTGCTCTTTCCATCCGCCACGTTACGGGACAACCCTTGAAATTCGTCGGTGTCGGTGAAAAGTTCGACGCCATCGAGCCCTTCCACCCCGACCGCGCCGCCAACCGCATCCTGGGCATGGGCGATGTCCTCTCGCTGATCGAAAAGGCGAGCGAGGCCATCGACCAGAAAAAAGCCGTCGAGATGCAGCGCAAGCTCATCGAAAACGAATTCACCCTGGAGGATTTCCGCGACCAGTTGCGCCAGGTGCGCAAACTCGGCCCCCTGCAATCGCTGTTGGGCATGATGCCCAAGTTCGGCATTCTGAAAGAGCTCAAGGACGTCAAGGTCGACGAGCAGGAAATCAATCATGTGGTGGCGATCATCGATTCGATGACGCCGCACGAACGTAACAACCACATGATCATCAATGGCAGCCGCCGCCGGCGCATCGCCAAAGGCAGCGGCACGTCCGTACAGGAAGTCAATCAGTTATTGAAGCAGTACACGCAGGCCCGGAAGATGATGAAGAGCTTTTCCGGAGGCCTGATGGGGAAGAAGCTGGGCAAGATGAAACTGCCGCCCGGCTTCCCGTTCGGAGACATCCCCGGCCCGCCGGGACACTAGGAGTGCACATGCTGATGATTCGCCTGGCGCGGTTTGGCGCCAAGAAGAAGCCGTTTTACCGCGTCGTCGTAATCGAAAAAGAACGGGCTCGCAATGGCCGCAGCCTGGAAGTGGTAGGGCACTATAATCCCCTGACCTCGCCGGCCCAAGTCGTGTTGAAGCATGACCGGATCGAACACTGGACCAGTCACGGCGCCCAGTTGTCGGATACCGTCAAACGGCTCGTGGAAAAAAACCCCGCTCCCGTGGCCCAGCCGGTGGCCTGATTCGCGCTCCCTGCCGCACTACGGAAAAGCCCGCGACATACCCCGTAACTGTAAAGAACAGAACGGGTATAACCAGTATCCAGCAGGATTTCTCACCTGTGCCGGGTTGAGCTTCAGGTACCATGAGCAATAGGGAGGCACGGGGTGGATGAAACAGTTGATCGAAGACATCGCGAAAGCTCTGGTTGACATCCCGGAGGAGGTTTCGGTCCGAGAAGTCCAGGGGGAGCAGGTCACTGTCCTGGAACTCAAGGTGGCGCCCAGTGACTTGGGCAAGGTTATCGGCAAACAGGGCCGCACGGCCCGATCGATCCGTACGATCCTCGGCGCAGCCGGTATGAAACTCAATCGCCGCTTCACGCTGGAAATCCTCGAGTGAGTGAGTCGGACGCCCCGTGGGTAACGATCGCGTTACTGGGCAAGACCCGCGGCAACCGCGGGGAGGTTACGGCATTTACCCTGAGCAGCCGGCCCGAGCGATTCGCCGAATTGAAGGAGGTGTATCTGTTCGGCGCCGGCGACCGCGTCGAGGTCGAACAGACCTGGTTTCATAACGGCACTCTCATTTTCAAATTCCGCGGCGTGGACACCATTTCCGATGCGGAACGCCTCGCCGGCGCCGAAGTCCGCATTCCCCTCCAGGAGCGTATTGCGCTCGATACCGGCGAGTTTTTCGAGTCCGACCTGATCGGCTGTGAAGTGGTGGACCACCGCACCGGCGAACGGCTCGGGCGTGTTTCCGGGTGGCAGGATGCCGGCGGTGCCGGATTGCTGGAAATCGATGGGGATTGGCTGATTCCGTTTGCCCGTGCGCTCTGCCCGGAAATCGACCCGGCCGCCCGCCGCATCGCGGTAGCATTGCCGGAAGGTCTCAAGGATCTCAACCGCTCGTGAATTTCCACGTGCTGACGATCTTCCCCGAGTTCTTCGAGGGACCATTCAACCACGGCGTGATCAAACGGGCCCGCGACGCCGGAGTCCTCGACATCCGCATCCACAACCTGCGCGACTGGACCTTCGACCGCCACCGCAGCGTAGACGACCGTCCGTTCGGCGGCGGCGAAGGCATGGTGCTCAAGGCGGAGCCCATCTTTCTGGCGGTGGAGTCCATCTGGCCGCACCGACAACCGGATCAAAAGGTGATTCTGCTTTCCGCCCAGGGGCGCATGTTCGACCAGGCCATGGCCAACCGGTTGAGCGGCGCCTCCGCCATCCTGCTGGTATGCGGGCGCTACGAAGGCGTCGACGAGCGCGTCGCAGCGCACCTGGCGGACGAGGAAGTATCTATCGGCAACTACGTGCTGAGCGGCGGCGAACTGGCTGCCGCAATCATTATCGATGCGGTAGCGCGCCTCTTGCCGGGCGTTCTCGGCAACGAGAGTTCCGCCGCCTTCGACTCGTTTCAGGATACGGGCCACGGCCAGGGGCTCCTGGACTGCCCGCATTGGACCCGCCCCGCCGAGTTTCGCGGCTGGCCTGCTCCGGAAGTGTTGTTGAACGGCAATCACGAAGAGATCCGCAAGTTCCGCAAGCGCGCCGCCCTGGAAAAGACCGCCCGCCTCCGTCCCGATTTGATGAAATAGCAGCGGCGGTCCCGGCAGGGCGACCTCTGTCACTGCTAAGATATAGTTTCAGGAAATTTCCATGCAGAACGCGCTGTTGACGAAGTTTATTCAGAAGAACAAGCGGACCGACATCCCCGAGTTCCGCCCCGGCGATACGATCCGGGTACACGTGAAGATCAAGGAAGGCGACAAGGAACGGTTGCAGGCGTTTGAGGGGACTGTCATCGCCCGCAACAATTTCGGGATGGGTGAGAGCATCACGGTGCGCAAGGTGAGCTTCGGACAGGGCGTGGAACGCATCTTTCCGGTGAACGCACGGGTGATCGATCACATCGATGTGATTCGGACTGGCAAAGTCCGCCGCGCGAAGCTGTACTACCTGCGCGGCCTGAGAGGCAAAGCGGCCCGCCTGAAAGAACGAACGTAGTCGCGAATTCCCTGCCCATGCGACCCGAGTCTGCGGGTGGCAAATTCCGGTGCGAATCGACTCTCGAACGCGAGTTGTGCGCCCGCGGCTTCCGCGCCGTTGCCGGTGTGGATGAGGTAGGCCGAGGTGCACTTTTCGGACCCGTGGTGGCCGCCGCCGTGATCCTCTCGGCCGACCGCCCCGTCCGCGGACTGAACGACAGTAAGGTGCTCGAGCCCGAGCGCCGCGAAATTCTGTCCGAACGCATTCGCGAGCGCGCCGTGGCCTTCGCCGTCGCGGCGGTCGATGCCGCCACCATCGACCATATCAATATCTACCAGGCTTCGCGGGTCGCGATGCGCCTCGCCGTCGCTCGGCTGAATCCCGCGCCCGATTTTCTCCTGATTGATGCCGTGCCGCTCGACCTGCCCGTTCCGCAGCGACCCCTGATCCACGGGGATGCCCGCTGCCATGCCATCGCTGCCGCCTCGATCGTCGCCAAAGTGTATCGTGATGCCTGCATGCGCGAGTGGGACAAGGTCTTCCCGGAATACGGACTGGCGTCGCACAAGGGCTATTCCACGCCCGAGCATACCCGCGCGATTGCAAAATACGGACCTTCTCCGCTGCACCGCCTCAGTTTCGAACCGGTGCGGGTGCGCTCGCTGTTTCCCCTGGAAAACGATTCCCAGTTGACGCTGTTCGACGTGGTGGGCGCTGCATGATGCCGGGCGAACCCACTCCCCACGTAACCGGCGAGACCCTGCCCCGTCCGGTACCGGTGCGGACTCCGGAATACCGCTGGTATCACAAAATGTACGCAGTCCTCTTCGTGACCTTCTGCCTCGAGGTGGGTATCTTTCTGCTCGTGTTTCCCTGGACCGATTACTGGGACACGAACTATTTCTCCTCCCTCCTGTCCGTTTCATGGCGCCACTACTGGGACAACACGTATATACGAGGTGCCATCAGCGGATTGGGCGTGGTCAACCTGTACATCGCGATTGTCGAGGCGTTCCGCCTTCGCCGTTTTGCCCGCCCCGAATGGCGTCGCGACAGTTAGCCCCTCCCTTCGATCTCAGAAGAGGTACTTCATCCCGGTGGTGAACATCAGGTTCTTGTTTTCGCCGGAGAGCAACAGACCTGCCTTCAGACGCGAGTCCTTCGTCCCCGCATCCAGGCCCAGAGAGTACTTCCACGTGGTGTCCATGGGCTTCCCATCCCCCATGTGGGTCAGGGTCGCGCCGAATGCGCCCTTCAGTTTCAGGTCGATATCCTTGTATTTGAGCGGAACGGTGATCAGGCCTTTGGCATCAAGTTGGTTCAGCTTGTCATTTTCCACTTTGCCGCCGAACTCAACCCGGGCTTCCAGCACTTTGAAATCATATTGGCCGTAACTTTTGAATTCGAGTTCCCGTTTGGGGGCGGTAACGAATTTCGGCAGAGTAGCTCCGAAAGTCAGGTCGCCGATCTTGATTTTGCCGACGCCCGCCGAAATGCCCAAGGCATATAAAGATGCCACGTCGGAGTTGGTTCGGAAGTGATACTGGGCGAAAGCTCCGCCGATGACGAGCACGCTGCCGGCAATGATCAGTTCCGGCTTGTGATGGTTCACGAAAATGCCGGTAGGGGTTTTGTTGAACGCGGTGGAGAAGTCCTTGAGGCTGGAATCGATCAGCTTGTAACGGGGTGATTTCTGGACCGACGCCCAGGTGGCTTCTCCCACCGTCTGCAGCGTACTGAGACCGATTCGCTTGGCAGTATCCCCACTGGCGTAAAACGTTCCGAAGCCAGGCTGGATCAGCCGGATCGCTTCCTTATCGATTGCCTCCTGGATTTTCCAGTAGACGCCGGGTTCGCTGAGCGCCATGCTCAAACGGTCTGCCGGATGAGACAATTCATATCCAACCAGGTCGATAGACAGAACAAGAGGTTTGTAAGCAGCCTTCAGCAAGCTGTCTTCCGCTGGATCGGGCATAGAGACCTCCTCCCGAACTATACTGCAAGCGCCTCCCGCAGGACCGGTGTGCATCCGGGATTCGGTACTAGGACGGGCCGGTCAACGAACTAGAAACCCTTGCGAGCGCGCACAAGTTCCACGTAGTCCAGATCTCCCCATTGCGTTTCGTCCACTTTCCTTTCCCGATAACGATGTTCGCGTTCGGCGGCTGTCAGGCGGTGCCAGCCCGCGGTGCCTTTGGTTCCGTCCGGATCGATCGTAACCAGAAGATGACCATGGGCGTCGGTTTCAGGTTCGTATTCATGCACTCCTCCCGCCCAACCGTTGTAACCGCGAATGGTATCGAACAACAATTGTTCGTCATTGAAAGCAGGGAGGGCGATCTTCTTCAGAGGCTTTAGTTTCTTCTTCACGCGGTCGTGGTTGTAGAGCTCTACCAGGTGTTTGAAGCGGGCGCTGCTCTCGATTGTGGCGGAGTACTGCGACGCCTCTTCACGATGCTCGTTCCATCTCGAAATACCCTCCTTCACGTTGGCTTTCCAGTTCCAAATCTGCTCGTCCGTAGGATGCCGGGGCTTCCTGGACAGCTGGCATATGCCGACGTCGCCACCACTAAAAAGGGGACATTTGCCCGTTCCGCCCGGCTGATCGCCGGTAAATTGATGCAGATTACTCTCCTGCCGCATCACCTGTTTGAAAACCTCATGAGGATACTGCATCTGCAACAACGCCTGCGTCGTCGGGTTCGTCCCTTCGATGGTGACTTTGGATTCGGTCTCCACGATTTGGTTTTGCACTCTAGCACGCACCGCCACGGATAGAGTGCCTCCCCGGACGTGCGAAAACGGAATCACCCAGACGGCGGCGATCGTTCTCCCGTGCATGGGAGGGTGCGACGTGTGCCGCCCTTGCGCGTTCGCGCACTCAAGGCCGTTAAATTTCAAGGTTGCGGTCCACACGAATTCGATCAGTTCGCCCGGTTTTGGCGTCACATTCACGAGCAATGCGTTGGCTGCAATCAGAGGCATTTCGGCAGCCCCGCTGATGGCGAACTTGGGAATCCGAGGACTGAAGCTCAGAACCACTTTTGGCTTTGTGCCGGGAAGTACCGGCGCTCCTGGAATAAGCAGTGGACGCGCAGGACGTGCGCCGCGCGTTCCGGGGTTTCCGGGCATGTGTTCCTCCTGAGCGCGAGTCGCGCACTGTTGGCGTGTAGACCCATCTTGGCAGCCGGCCTATTCCAGCCAGGCACGGACGGGCTGAGAATCATCTTGAAAAGATAACTGAATTCGTCACGAGGTTCAAATAAGAAATCCGTGTCCTATATCACAGAGCAGCAAAGCGACGTAGCCAAATCAGACTACGTGCGGACAATCCCGAAGGCTCGTGTTATTTCCGGAGGATGTATTAGCATGAGAGAGGGATTACCGATGCGAATCGCGATACTCGCCGTTTCGATTCCCATGCTTGCGGGCGCGGCCGAAATCCCGCCGGGCAGCCACGTCCTCCTGCGCCTGATCAATTCCGTCAGCACGCGGACCGCGCACGAAGGCGACTACGTTTACATGAAAACCGCCACGCCGATCGTGGTGGGCGGCAGGATCCTCGTGCCCGTGGACAGCTACGTGCAAGGCGTGGTGACGCAATCGCGCCGCAGCGGGCGGGTGAGCGGACGCGCGGAACTGGGCCTGCGCATCGAGAATCTGACTTTGCCTGGGGGCAAGGTGATCCGCATTGCGCCGCAATTGAAGTCGGTCGATTCCGAAGGGACCGAGCAGCAGGTGGAAACCAAGGAGGATCGGATTCAGCAGGGCGGCAGCAAAGGCGCCGATGCCGCGCGGGTGGCCACGATCGCCGGGAGCGGCGCCGCCATCGGCGGAATCGCCGACCGCAGTTGGAAAGGCGCCGGCATCGGCGGCGGCGCCGGCGGCGCCGTAGGACTGGCTACCGTCCTGCTCACGCGTGGGCGCGAAGTCGAACTACATCAGGGCTCCACTGTGGATGTAGTCTTCGAGCGTGCCGTGCCGGTGGACTGATCGCCGCCTGACGTGCCGGCGAGTCTTTAACGGCCTTTCACCGTGACACTGGCAGTGCCGTACCTGGACCGGCCGGCCACGCTGGACATCGGCCCTCCAAGCGTGATAAACCTTCGGAGCCGGGTCATTCCCGAGCCCGCAGTGAGGTGGATCCACCCGCGGCGGCGGGCCGCCCAATGACAGTATGGCGGGAGCTTCGATATGAATGAGACTCGTTTTAACAGACGGTATTTCTTTTACGGAACGCTGCTGGCGGGAGCCGTGCCGGTGCGAGGTTTCGGTAGTACGCCATCGCTGTCCGCGTTGGGGTACAAGTCGTTCAACGAGAAACTGAACATCGCCGTGGTAGGGCTTGGCACCCGCGGACCGGCCATTCTTCACGGAGCCGCGGTGACGGAAAACGTCGCCGCGCTCTGCGATGTGGACGAGGATCGCGCCGCACGCGCCTTCCAGGCGCACCCCAAGGCCAGGAAGTACAAAGATTACCGCAAAATGTTCGACACCGAGGGCAAAAACATCGACGCCGTGATGGTGGCGACTCCCGATCACCTGCACACCCACGTGGCGCTGCTTGCGATGCAGCACGGCAAGCACGTCTACTGCGAAAAGCCGCTGACACGAACCGCTTCGGAAGCACGGTTGCTGGCCGATGCCGCGGCGAAATACAAAGTCGCCACCCAGATGGGCAATCAGGGTTTCAGCCATGAGGGGACGAAAACCGCGTGCGAGATTCTCTGGTCGGGCGATATCGGCGAGGTCCGGGAAGTCCACGCCTGGACCGGCGGCATCTATGGCGGCCAGCCGAACCTGCCCGAGACCGGACCCGAAACGCAGGCGGTGCCGGAAACGCTCGATTGGGACCTCTGGCTGGGACCGGCCGCGCCACGCGGTTTCAATCCCCTGATCACCAACCAGTGGCGCGCCTTCCTGGATTTTTCGACGGGCGGCTCGCTGGGCGACTGGCTGGTGCACAATCTGGGGCCGGCACACCTGGCGCTCGAATTGGACAAAGCGTCCCCGACGAGCGTGGAGTGCGTCACCGTAGAGGGCAAGAGCCAGTGGGTGTGGCCGCTTCGCGCGCACACGGTGTTCGAGTTTCCGGCCCGCGCCAACATGCCGCCGGTGACCATCCACGCCTACCAGAACATGCGCGGCACCTTCCAGAATCCTCCAGGGATGGGTGAGAACGACCGACTCTTCCCGCCCATGAACAACCTCGCCGAAAAGGGCCGGCCGTTCGTCGGCAGCGGCGATGGCACGCTGCTGGTAGGCGACCAGTTGACGATCGATGGAAAGCCGGCCGCGCCGGCGGGCCGCGGCGGTGGACCCGGTCCCGGCGCGCGCGGCAGGATGCCCGCAGGACCCGGCGGTCCCGGAGGCCGCGGCGGGTTTGGTCCGGGCCGCGTGCCGGCCGACCCAGCTCTGCGAGCCCCCGGCAACGGCTCCGTGTTTGTCGGTTCCAAGGGCTACATGGCCACTACTTCGCGAGGCGAAGGTGTATGGCTGCTCCCCGCATCCCGGTGGGCCGAATACAAGCTCCCGCCGCAACTGCTGCAACGCGGAATCAATCACCAGCAGGACTGGATCCGTGCCTGCAAAGGCGGCGCGCCCGGCGTATCCGAATTTGCCGTCGCCACCAAGTACATCGAATGGCTGGTGCTCGGCGCGGTGGCGCTGCGCGTACCGGGCAAGCTGATGTGGGACTCTAAGAATATGCGCTTCACCAACAGCGAAGAAGCGAACAAGTACCTCAAACCGTTTCTGCGCAAGGGCTGGGAGTTGAAGCTGTAGCGAGGCGCAGTACCGTTGTCACGAAGTTCAAGGAGATCCACGATGAGTAAGAGTGTGATCGGCATGCTTTTGGGGGCCGCGCTTGCAGCCGCGATCCCCGCGCGGGCCGCGTCCCCGATTCGCGTCATGCTGCTTGATGGCGAGTCGGGCGGACCCTATCATGCCTGGCAGGAGACGTCGCCGTACCTGAAGAGAATGCTGGGAGACGCCGGGATTTTCCAGGTGGATGTCGTGACTGCGCCCCCGCGGGACGGCGATTTCAGCGCATTCAAACCGGATTGGGGCAAGTACCAGGTGGTGGTCTCGAACTACGACGTGCCCGACGAGCGCTGGCCCGACAGCCTGAAGGCATCGTTCGCGGAGTACATCCGGAATGGCGGCGGCCTCGTCTCCGTCCACGCCGCCGACAATGCGTTTCCCAACTGGAAGGAGTACAACCTGATGATTGGCGTAGGCGGTTGGCGCGGCCGCAACGAGAAATCGGGTCCGCACTTCTACTACCAGGATGGCAAGCTGGTCGCCGATCCCGCCCCGGGAGCCGCCGGAAGCCACGGCGCGCGCCTGCCCTATAAGATCGTCAACCGGGTGGCGAACCACCCCATCACAAAGGGGCTGCCGAAAGAATGGATGCACGTGCCCGACGAGCTCTACGCGAACCTGCGCGGCCCGGGCGAGAACATGACGGTGCTCTCTACCGCATGGTCCGATCCCACCAACCGGGGCACCAGCCATGACGAGCCGATCCTGATGACAATCACCTATGGCAAGGGGCGGATCTTCCATACCGTGATGGGGCATGACCTGGCGGCTCTCAACTGCGTAGGGTTCATCACCACCTATCAGCGCGGAACGGAATGGGCGGCCACCGGCAAGGTCACGCAGAAGGTGCCTGCCGACTTCCCTACGGCGGATAAGACCAGCACCCGCGCCGAGTACAACCCGCCGGCAGGTTGGACCTCGCCTGGTGGAGGCGGCGGGCGCAGGGCTCCGGCGGCAAAGCCCACGAAATAATCGCTGGTCCGGACTACTGCCGCGGAGGCTTCTGTCTGCGGCGCGAGGCCCTCGCGGCGCTTTTTCCCATCCGGTTCTCGCTTGCGCCCTTCCGCGAAACAGGCGCCCGCAGGCTAGAATCATTTCATGAGCTTTGTGGAGTTGCCCCGCCTTCATACGTCACTCGGCAGGAGCCGCCGAATTCTTCTGGCAATCGGCGCGGTCGTGCTGGCGGCTTTCGGCCTCATCAGCCATGAAGCCGAGGCTTCACCGCCGCAATCGAAAGACCCGGCCCGTGCCAACCCGCCGGGCCGCCAATCCGCAGACCGGAACGAGGCGCGGCCCTATGCGGGAAGCGACATCCCCAAGCGCTTTACGGTCCCGGTCGAAGCGTACGACTACGTCAAGCGCGAAGTGATGATCCCGATGCGGGACGGCATCAGCCTGCACACCGTCATCCTGGTTCCGAAGGGCGTGTCGCATGCGCCGATCCTGCTGACACGCACGCCCTATAACGCTTCCGGGAGGGTTACCCGCAACAACAGCCCGCACATGCTGGCGTCGCTTCCCGAAGGCGACGAGGTGTTCGTCAAGGCCGGCTATATCCGCGTATTCCAGGACATTCGCGGCAAGTACAAATCCGAAGGCGATTACGTTATGACGCGCCCTGTGCGCGGCCCTCTGAACCCAACCGAGACCGACCACGTCACCGATGCCTACGATACGATCGACTGGCTGGTGAAGAACACGCCCGAATCCAACGGCCGCGTGGGCATGATCGGCTCCTCGTACGAGGGCTTCACCGTGGTGATGGCGCTGTTGGGGCCGCACCCGGCATTGAAAGTCGCCGCGCCGGAGAGCCCGATGGTGGACGGGTGGATGGGCGACGACTGGTTCCATTACGGCGCATTCCGCCAGGTGAACCTGGACTATTTCACGCTCCAGACCACGAAGAACGACGAAGGCGAGGCGATCCCGCGCGGGGCCTACGACGATTACGAGGCGTTCCGCCGGGCGGGATCGACTGGCGACTTCGTTCGCGCGCACGGGCTCGAGCAGTTGCCGTTCGTCCAGCGGATCATGGAGCACCCGGCGTACGACCGTTTCTGGCAGGGTCAGGCGCTCGATCAACTCGTCTCCCGTCACCCATCGGCCGTGCCCACGATGTGGATTCAGGGGCTGTGGGACCAGGAGGACATGTGGGGCGCGATTCACTGCTACCTGGCGTTGAAGGCCCGCGGACAGGTGGATCACAATTACCTGGTGATGGGCCCGTGGCGGCACAGCCAGGTGAACTACGACGGCTACAACCTGGGGCCGCTGAAATGGCACGGCGACACCGCACTCGAGTTCCGTCGCGACGTGCTGCTGCCGTTTTTCAACCAGTACTTGAAGCCCGGGTCGCCCAAAGCTGACACGCCGCCGGTGTTTATCTACAACACCGGCGAGAATCACTGGGATCGTTTGCTGACGTGGCCGCGGGCCTGCGAACAGGCCTGCGCTGCGCCGCTGAAGCCTCTGTATCTGGAGGCGGGCTTCGGCCTCGGGTTCGATAAGCCGGCCGCCGGCGGAGATGCCGGCGATTCGTACGTCTCCGATCCCGCCAAGCCCGTGCCGTACTTGCCGCGGCCCGTCCGTTTCGCCGATTCCGACCGCTGGAGAACGTGGCTCGTTGCGGATCAGCGATCGGTGGCCGACCGCACCGACGTGCTCACGTACCAGACCAGGGTGCTCGATGCACCCGTCCACATCGCCGGGGCGCCCGCGGCCGAGTTGTTCGCCGCGACCAGCGGTACGGACAGCGATTGGGTCGTGAAGCTGATCGATGTCTTTCCCGATGAAGTGCCGAGCCAGCCGGAGATGGGCGGCTACGAGCTGGCGGTCGCCATGGACATTTTCCGCGGCCGGTATCGCGACAGTTTCGAGCACCCCTCGCCCATCCCGGCCGGTAAACCGCAGCGGTATCGATTCGCCCTGCCGACAGCGAACCACGTGTTCCTACCCGGTCACCGGATCATGGTGCAGATACAGTCGAGCTGGTTTCCGCTGTACGATCGCAACCCGCAGAGCTACGTGGAGAACATCTTTTTCGCCCGGCCCGCGAACTATATAAAAGCGACCCAGACAGTTTTCCGCTCCGCCATCGAACCTAGCGCGATCTGGCTGCCGATGGTACCGTAGCACGAACGTTCGAACGGGGTTGCGGGACTCGTGTGGCCGGGCTCGGTTGGCTGGAACGTGCTTTCGTTCGGGAGCGAACATTGCGCCTTAGCGTGCAATTACGGTGTGGATGAGAGTTCTAATACCCCTGTTGCTTTGCGGCTTCTTTCTCGGCTGTCGTACCAACGAGACTCCGGAGGCCCAGGTCCACGACCTGGAAATCACGGCTTCCATCAAATCCAAAATGGCTTCCGACGTGGGGCTTGCCACCGTGCCCAATGTCGCGGTGAATTCCACCAACGGCATCGTGACGCTCTCCGGTCAGGTCGACTCGGCCGCTACGAAGACCAGAATCGAAGCCATCGCGAAGAGCGTCCCACATGTGGTCCGCGTGGTGAACAATATTCAGGTTCAGGCTTCCACCAGTTCGCGCTTTTCCGGTTCGTCTTCCAAAGCAGCCGCCGGTTGACACAGGGCGCGCAGGTGGAACAACCCGTAAACCGCCGCGGCCACCAGCGGCACCACGCCGATGGCGATGAAAATGGTGTCGGGCACCATCCGGAACCAGAGCAAGGTGCGCACCAGCGGCTGCTGGTAGAACTCCAGCGAACGCGCCGACCAGAAGCCGTTCTGAAAGCTCTCGACCGCCTGCATCACGCCAACCGGCACCAGTGTCACCACGATCATCCCCATGAGGCCGATGTTCAGCCCCCAGAGCGCCGTCATCATCCACTTCTCTTTCCAGTAGCGCGGCTCCACCACGTTGCGCAGCGAAAACAGCGCCAGTGCGATGGCCAGCATGCCGTAGACGCCCATCAGCGCGCCGTGGCCATGGGCCGCCGTCAGGAACGAACCGTGCTGGAAATAGCTCACGAACGGCAGGTTGATCAGGAAGCCCAGCACGCCAGCGCCGAACAGGTTCCAGAACGCCGTCGCCACCAAAAACCAGAAGGAAGCCTTGTACGGGAATTCCGTGCCGCCGGCGCGAATCACTTTGTACTGGCCGTAGGCTTCCACCATCAGCAGGGAGAGCGGAATCACTTCGAGCGCCGAAAACACCGCGCCCAGAGCCATCCAGGCCTCCGGCGCGCCAATCCAGTAGTAGTGATGCCCGGTGCCGATGATGCCGCTGCCCAGCAGGATGATCAACTGGAAGTAGGTGGCGCGCAGCGTGGATTGCGCCGTCACCAGCCCCAACCGCACCATCAGGAACCCGATCACCACTACCGCGAACACTTCGAACATGCCTTCCACCCACAGGTGAATCAGCCACCAGCGCCAGTAGTCGGCCATGGTGATATGGGTGCCGCGGTTCACGAAGAGTCCGAAACAGTAGAAGACGGGGATCGCCGCAGCGGAGTAGAGCAGCAGGTGCGTGAGCCCGCCGCGGTCCGTTTCCGCCTTCAGCGCGCTGCGCAGACCGCGCGCCACGATGTACAGCCAGATCCCCATTCCCGCAACCAGCAGGAGCATCCATAGGCGGCCGAGCTCGAGATATTCCCATCCCTGCGTACCAAGCCACCACCAAGTCTTTCCAAGCAGGCCCTTGATCGACAGGTATTCGCCTGCCAGGCTGCCCACCACCACCACGACCAACGCCCCGAACAGGATATTCACCAGGCCCCGCTGGAACTTCGGCTCGCGCCCGCTTACCAGGGGAGCGATGAAGATCCCCATTCCCAGCCAGGCCGTCGCGATCCAGAAAATCGCCAATTGCAGATGCCACGTGCGGGCGATATTGAAGGGCAGGTACTGCGACAGGTTGAACCCGAAGAAGCTCGCGCCGTCCACGTAGTCGTGGGCCATCTTCCCGCCCAGCAGCGTTTGCACCAGGAACAGAGCCAGCGCCACCACGAAATATTTGGCAGCCGCTTTCTGGGACGGTGTCAGCGGCATGCGCGCCAGGTCGAAACGCAACCGCGGGTTGGGCACATCCTGCGCGGTGAGGCGGTAGCGGTGCTGGAAGAAAAGGATGACCGCCAGGAACAGCAGCAGCACGGCCACGCTGGCGGCCGACCACATGACCGAGCCGGCCGTCGCCGTATTGCCGGCGGCCTTGTCATAAGGCCAGTTGTTGGTGTACGAGTGCGCCGCATCCGGCCGCTTGGCCACGGAAAGCCATGCCGTCCACGTCACGAACGCCGCCAGCTTTTGCGTGGCAGCCAGTTCCCGCGCCGGATCGCCGCCGCCTTCGGACGCCGGCAGCAGCGCGCCCCTGGGCAGCGCCCGCACCAGCTCGCCTTCCGTAAACCTCCGCCGATAACGCTCCACGATCGCGTTCCAGGCCGCCGTTTGCCCAGCGGTGAACCGAAGCGTGCCATCGGCATAGCGATTGGTTTTCAACTCCTGCGCAATCTCGGCGTCGATCGCGGCTTTCGGGCCGATCGCCAGCGAATCGTACGCCGCCGCCTTCTCCCGCCGCATAGCTTCTGTCATCCAGTGCAGGACTTCAGCGGTATAGTCGGGGCCCAGGTATGCGCCGTGGCCCAGCACCGTGCCATAGTCCATCAACCCGCGCTTGCGAAAAAGGTCCTGCCCCTCCTGGATATCGGCCGCCGTGAACAGGGTGGCGCCATCCGGGCTGATCACGCGTTCCGGAATCGGCGCGCGGCTGCGGTACATGAATACGCCGCCCACGATCATCACCGTAAACCCGAATAACAAAGTCAGCAAGAGTCCGTGCTTCCAAAGGCCCGATTTTTGTTCGGTCATATCGTCTCCAAAACTCAGGGTAAGGGGAGTCGATTTTCGGGCCTATGACTTTAGTCACACGGCGAATGACAGCCGGGCAGTCGAGAAGGGTTCAGGGCTCCGCGCCCGATACCAGGTTCCGCAAGACGTGCAGCACGCGGTTGCCGGTCCGGGCCGGCGCGCTCGGCGTTTCGGATTTCGCCGTCGGCTCCAAACCGGGGGCCGCGGGTGTCGGCGCGGGCTCTGCCTTGTTGGGTGTCGGGCAAGTCAGGCGGCGTTGCGGGGGGGCCACCGGTGACGGCTCCTCCACCTCACCTCCCGTCACGCGAATTCCGGTGGGCGGAGGTTCCACGGGTGCCGGCGGCGCCAACTGGATTACGGGCTTCGCCGTTCGCGCCGGCGGCCTTGCCGAGCGGACGCCGGCTCTTTTCGGAGGCGGGGGCTTGCGCGCGGCTTCGACCCGCGTCAGTGCGGGCAGGAAGTGAATCAGGCAGGCGCCTTCCACTACCCCCGCCGCGGCAAAGGCAACCGCCAGCGCAAACCGCGAGCGGCGCGACCGCTGCGCCCTCAGATCGACGCCTTCCAGCGCTTTGCGAAAATCGTCTGCCGATTGGAAGCGCGCGTGCGGCTGCTTCGCCAGTGCCCGCATGACGATCGAATCGAAGGCCGGCGGTACTCTGCGGTTTCTCACGCTCGGTGGCGCCGGGACCGCTTCCACGTGCGCCCGCATCACCGAAAACGCGGCCTCCAGGTCAAAGAGCTTCTTCCCAGTGAGCACTTCGTACAGCATCGCCCCTGTGGAATAAATATCCGTGCGGCAGTCCATCACGGAATTGCCCGTAACCTGCTCTGGAGACATGTACCACAGGGAGCCCACCGGTTCGCCCTGGTGTGCGGCGCACAACTCCGAGTTCGTTTTCGCCAGTCCGAAATCGGTGAGCTTCACGGTTCCGTCCGGCGTGACGATGACGTTCCCCGGAGTGACGTCGCGATGGATCACCCCCTCGGCATGGGCGTGGGACAACGCCGATAACACCTGGGCCACGAGGTTGACGCCCTTCCCCAGGGGGATCGGTCCGCGGTCGAGGCGCGCCTTGAGAGACTCGCCTTCCACGAACTCCATCACCAGAACGGCCTGTTCGCCCTCGCGAAAGGCGTTGTACACCGCGGCGATGTTCGGATGGTGCAGGTGGGCCTGTAGCTGGATCTCGCGCAGAAACTGGTAGCTGTCATCGGCGTCGCCGGTCAGGTCCGGGGCCAGCACCTTCATTGCTTCGATGCGCCGTGTGATGAGGTGCTCTACTTTGTAGACCGCCCCCATGCCTCCGGCGCCCAGCAAGCCCATCACCCGATAGTCGCCGCAGGTGTCCCCGGGTTTGAGGCCGCGAGAGTTCATAGCCGATGCATCGCCAGGAACAGAATCACCAGCCCGATCACCGCCGACACCGCTCCGAACAGGAGCCGTGTGTTGGCGCGGGGCCGTCGTGGCAACGGCTCGACCGACCGCCGCTGCGACAGGCTCGACATGGCGGCCGCTAACGCCTGGCGAAACTCGCCGGCGCTTTGAAACCGCTCGGCGGGATCCTTCGACAGCGCCTTCAGCACTACCTCGTCGAGCGCGCGTGTCAGTGCGGGGTTGAGCCGGCTGGGCGCACCCGGACCCGAGGTCACTTGCGACACCATGATCTCGTAATCGCTGCGGCCCTCGAAGGGCACTTTGCCGGTAAGCGCTTCGTATAGCACCACGCCCGCCGAGTAGAGGTCCGCCCTGGCATCGACTGCATTCTGCCCGGTCACCTGCTCGGGAGCGATGTAACGCGGATTGCCGAGCACGGAACCCACGCGCGTCAGATTCATGTCCTTGACCGGCTTGGCCAGTCCGAATCCGCCTAGTTTGAGCGTGCCGTCGGGGGTAATGATAATGTTATCCGAAGTGATGCCGCGGTGCACAATCCCCAGTGAATGCGCTTCTTCGAGCGCGGAAAGCAACTCTCCCAGGTAGCGCAACGCATCCGGCACGGTCAGAGGGCCCTGGCTCAGGCGCAAAGCCAGTGTCGCGCCTTCCACGTATTCCGCCGTCATGACCAGGCGGCCTTCCAGCTGCATCGCGTCGTAGAACGTGACGATGTTCGGATGCACCAGGCGGGTGTGCACCTTGATATCCCGCAGGAAGCGCTCGAGGCTCTCCGCATCGCCCGAGGAACCGCCTGGCAGCGTCCGTAGCGTCTCGAAATTGTTTGTGGCCCGGTCTCTTACTTTATAAGTGACTCCCGTCTTCCGTATATCCAGGATTCCGATGATTTCATATTTACCGATTGTCTGGCCGGGAACGAGGCTCATGTCAGTCCAAGGTGATTGTAGGGTGACGAGGAGTCTCAGTCAATTACGCAATACTAGAACGCACATTACCTAATCCCGGTTAGTACGCTCCCGATAACCACCGATAACTGAAAACTCAAAGAAACGTCGAAGCGCGCTCGTGCCCGCGGCGTCCAGCGATCTACGCGTTCTTGTACGCGAGGTCCAGAATCTCCACCACGTGCATCACGCGCTGCCGGGTCCCGTGCAGGCGCACCCCCGTCTGAAGCTGTAGCATGCAGCCCGGATTGGCAGTCGCCACGATTTCCGCGCCGCTCGCGTTCACCGACTCCATCTTGCGCGCCAGGATCTCGGATGCCATCTGGCTTTCCACCACGTTGTAAACGCCGGCGCTGCCGCAGCAGATGTCCGGACCGGACATCTCGTGGAAAGTCAGTCCCGGTACCGTCGCCAGCAGCTTTCGCGGGGCGCCGCGGATCTTCTGCCCGTGCGCCAGGTGACACGAATCCTGGTAGGTCACGGTGGCGTTCACTTCGCCCATCTCGCGATTGAGCTCGATCCCGCTCAGAAACTCGGTAATATCGCGCATCCGGGCCGAGAACCGATGCGCTTTGGCGGCGTACTCCGGGTCGTCCGCCAGCAACTCGCCGTATTCTTTCAGCGTGGACCCGCAACCGGCGGCGTTGGTGATAATCGCGTCGAAGCCGGCCTCGAGGACCGCGTCGATGTTCCGTCGAGCCAGGCGCCGCGCTTCCTCGCGCAGTCCCGAATGAACGTGCAGCGCGCCGCAGCATCCCTGACCTTCCGGCACGACCACTTCGCAGCCGTTCTTTTGCAGCACCCTCACGGTGGCTTCGTTCAGCCGCGCGAACGACACATTGGCGATGCAGCCGGCCAGAAACGCCACCCGGTGCCGGCGTTCGCCCTGCGGCGCAAACGTGCGGCCGATCTGGCTGAAGAAGAACGGCGGCTCCGCCGCAGGCGCCAGTTCCGCCAGGTCTCCCAGGCGGCCGAGGAGCTTCAAGAATCCGAGGCCGCGCATCAGGGCCTTGATGCCGCTGGCCTCGTACAAATACAGCAGCGTTCCGGCACACGTCAGCAGGAACCGCGAATCGAGCAACCGCAGGAACACGAAGCGCCGGAACTGGCGCGCCACCCAACCGCGCCGCCGGTGCGCTTCGATTTCGGCGCGCGCATCCTCCACCATCCGCCCATACGGCACCCCGGAGGGACATGCCGATTCGCACCCGCGGCACGCCAGGCACAGGTCGATATGGCGGATATATGCCGGTGTGATGGCCGCTCCGGCGGCCACCTGCACCATCTGGTACACCCGCCCGCGCGGCGAGTCCATCTCCAGCCCCAGTTCCCGGTAGGTGGGGCAAGCGTTCAGGCACAGGCCGCAGTGGACGCACCGGTCCAGATCGAACTGCTTCGGGCCCAGCGGCCGGGTCTCAGATACGATTGTAGAGCCGCCCACGATTCAACAGACTCCCCGGGTCAAACAACTGTTTGACCCGCCGCATAAGTTCAAAATCGCCTCCCGGAGCGGGCCAGAGATCCAGGTTGCCGCGGTCTACCGGCCCGAATTCCGCTACTGCCTTCCAGCCGCGGCGCACAGCCTCTTCCATCCAGGACCCCGCCTCTTCATATCGCGCGAAATACCCGTAACAAACGCCCGACCCGGCGCGCGCCACGGCGGGGCAGGGCAACGAGGCCATTACCGCCTCCACCTCTTTTAGCGTACACGAGGCACGAACCGCGGCGCCATCCGGGTGGGCCGCCAGAAAGCGCGGCGCGAAATCTTCGATGTGGCGCCAGAGCTTGGTATGATCCGCATTGTCGAATGCCACACCTTCGCCCAGATGGGCCACCTCGCGTTCGGATCGTTCCACCGCGCCCGGGTTGCCCGCGATCCGCACCGCTAGCACCCAGGTAGAGCGTCCTAGCGTCGCTCCCGCGGCGGGATTCAGCAGATCGAGCGCCGCGGGGTGAAGCGCGCCGGCCAGCAGCGATGTGCGTGCCGCCAGGGCCGCGTTCGCGGTGTCGAAGGGGAGCAGGAAGCCTCGCTCCATCTCCGGCGCCGGACCCAGCTTGAAATTCACCGTCGCAATCGCCGCCAGGGTTCCGTACGAACCGATCATCAACTTGGCCATATCGAGACCGGCCACGTTCTTCACCACCATGCCGCCCGATTGCACCAGCTTTCCCTCGAGCGTCGCGAACCGCATGCCGATCACCAGGTCGCGCGCGGTGCCGTACGCCAAACGCCGCGGACCGCTCGAATTGGTCGCGATCACTCCTCCCACCGTCGCCGTAGCGGCAAAAGGCGGGTCGAGCGGCACCATCTGCCCATTCGCCGCCAGCAGTTCCGAAAGCCGGCACCACGGCATGCCGGCCTCGACGCTGATCGTGAGATCGCGCGGTTCGTACTGGATCATGCGGCAGAGCCCCGCCGTCGTGATGGCCTCGTCAGCGCCGCCGATGGGCCCCCCCATGCGGCTCTTGCTCCCGTTACCGGCCAGCGCAATCGTGCGCCCGGCTCCGGCGGCGCTGCCCAGAATGTCCGCCAGTTCTTCCGGGGTTCGGGGTGTCTGTGCGAGTGCCACTAGGCGAACACCACGCGCCTCAGGAGCGAGGCGAGAATGGTCAGAATCAGCGACCCCACCACCGCCGAAAGAAAGCCGCGCACGCGGAAGCCGGGCGTGAACATCGAGGCCAACTTCAGCAGAAAAGCATTGATAACCAGCAGGAAAAGGCCGAGTGTGAGGAACGTCAGCGGGAAGAAGATCAACTTGACGAACCAGCCGATGGTAACGTTCACGATTGCGATTACGGCAGCGGCGATAATGGCCGAAGTGAAGTCGCGGACCTGAATTCCGGGCAGAACCTGCGCGATAATCCACAGCGCCAGCGCGCTGATAAGCCAGCTTACGAGGAAGTGCAGCAGCATGAATTACTCCGGACAGAGATAATGATAAGCCATGGCAACTCTGTATGCGGGCACCTCCGGTTTTGCGTATCCGGCATGGAAACCCGGGTTTTACCCGGCAAAGCTGGCCTCGAAAAACTTCCTGAAGCACTATGCGGAGCGGCTCAACACCGTGGAGATCAACTACACCTTCCGCCGCCTGCCTTCCGCCGCGACCCTGGAAAGCTGGGTGGCCGCGACACCAACGGGGTTCGTCTTCGCGGTCAAAGCCAACCAGCGCATCACCCACATCCAGCGCCTGAAGAATGCCGGCCCGGCCACCGAATTGTTCTTCAAAATGATCGACCCCCTGCGCACGTCGCGCCGCCTGGGCCCGGTTCTGTTCCAATTGCCGCCCGCGCTCAAGTGCGATGTGGAGTTGCTCGAAGCCTACCTGGGCCTGCTGCCGGAGGGGTTGCGTTATGCCATCGAGTTCCGCCACCCGTCCTGGCTCGCCGACGAAGTATACGAAATCCTGCGCCGTCGCAACATCTCCCTATGCGTGGCCGAGTCCGAGCGGCTGGAAGTCCCAGAAGTGATCACCGCCGATTTCGTCTACTACCGCCTCCGCAAACCCGAGTACTCGGAGGCCGGCGTGGACGCCATCGCCCGCCGCGCCGGCGACCTGCTCGCTACAGGCCGCGATCTCTACCTGATGTTCAAGCACGAAGAAACGCCCGAAGGCGCGTTGAATGCCGAGCGCGTCTTGCGCGGCAGTGCGGCGGAAACGGCCGGGTAGATTCTAACTTCATCCGGCCTTGGTTTTGCGTCCGCGCTTCTTGGGCGATTCTTGGGCCACCGCCTCTTCCTGTTCGGCTCCTGCCGTCGCTGCCGCCGTCGCGGCTTGCGCCGGTTTCCGCTTCTCCGCCAGGCTGCGCTTCAGGGCTTCCATGATGTCGATCACCGGAGCCACGTGCTCGGCCGGTGCCGCCACCACTTTCTTGCCCTCGATCTTGGCCTCGATCATCTGTTGCAGGTTCTCGCGATAGGTGTCGTGGTACTTCTGCGGCTCGAACTCCGCCTCGAGAGACGAGATCAGCATCTTGGCCATGGCGAGTTCCTTTTCCTTCACCAGGCTGGTGTCGGTGCGGAACTCCTCCACCTGCCGGATCTCGTCCTGGTAGTACATGGTGTGCGAGAGAATCCCTTTCGAGCCCGGACGGAGAACGATGATGTGCTCGCGGTTGTGCATCGCTACCTTCGCCAGCGCATAATACTGCGACTCGCGCAGCGCCTGGAACAGCAGCGCGTAGGGCTTCTCGCCGCCCTCGTCCGGCGCCACATAATACGAACTCTCCAGGTACACCGGATCCACCTGTTCGGCCTTGACGAATTCGAGGATCTCCATCACCCTCGCGGTCTTCGGCGCGACTTTCTTGATGTCTTCGTCGTCGACCTCAACATAATGATCCTTCTCGTATTCATAGCCCTTCACCAGTTCGCTGCGCGGAACGGGTTTGTCCTCGGCCTGACAGTAGATCATCTGCTTGATGCGCGAGTGGTCTTCTTTATGCAGCAGATTGAAGCTGATGGTCTCGCTGCGGGCGGCGCTGAACAGTCGTACGGGAAAAGATACCAGGCCGAATGTGAGATGGCCCTTCCAAACGCTCGATGCCATATGTCATCCTCAACGGAGTGGGTTCTTAGCATACTACCACGCTCTCTAAGATATAAATGGAAGGTCTGAAGGGACTTATGCCTCTCGAAGAGTATCGGGCCAAACGCCGGTTCGAGAAAACCCCCGAGCCGCCTCCCGGAGATATCCAGAGCAAGGCCGGGGCCAACTACTTTTGTGTGCAGCGGCACGATGCCACGCGCCTCCACTACGACTTCCGCCTGGAGATCGATGGCGTGCTCAAAAGCTGGGCCGTGCCCAAAGGCCCGACACTCGATCCCGGGCTCAAGCACTTCGCCGCCCATGTGGAGGACCACCCCATCGAATACGGCGATTTCGAAGGCAACATCCCCGACGGCAACTATGGTGCCGGCAGCGTCATGCTCTGGGACTACGGCACTTTCGAACTGCTCGGCGACACTCCCGGCGCCGAACAGATCGCCCGCGGGGACCTCAAATTCCGCCTTCAGGGCAAAAAGCTGAACGGAGATTTCGCCCTGGTCCGCATGAAAGGCCGCGGTAAGGGTAACGATTGGCTGATCATCAAGAAACGCGATGACTTTGCCTCCTCCGGCTGGGATATCGAGGAGCACGCTTATAGTGTTCTCTCGGGAAGGACGCAGGAGGAAATCGCCCAAAATCTGCCGGCACGAAAAACCAAGCGCACAGCCGCGGGCGCGACCGACCGCGTCTGGGCGAGCAGTCGCCCCGCCAAAGCCAGGCAGGCGCCCAAAGCCGCTGCCGCGGCTCCCGCTCCTAAAAAAAAACGAAAATTGACCCCTCCGGCCTGAAGGGCGCACGCCCGGCGGAGATGCCCTCCAGCATCGAGCCCATGAAGGCTACCCTTGCCGAGCACCCGCCGCACGGCGGCGACTGGCTCTTCGAAATCAAATGGGATGGGGTGCGTGCCGTGGCGTTCGTCGAGAACGAAGAGGTGCGCCTGCAATCGCGCAGCGGCCTGCGCTGCGAACGCCAATACCCCGAGCTTGCCGTGCTCCACCATCAGCTCTCCGCCCGCCAGGCCGTGCTCGATGGCGAAATCGCCGTCCTCGACGAAAAGGGTGTCTCCCGCTTTCATCTCATCCAGCCGCGCATCGCCAATTCCGATCCCAATACGATTGCCCACCTGGTGCGTTCCACCCCGGTGGTCTACTTCATCTTCGACCTGCTGTACCTCGATGGCTACGACCTGCGCAACGTCGCGCTTGCCGAACGCCGCCGCCTGCTCGAACAGGCGGTGATTCCCGGAGGCGCCCTGCGCATCTCCGAGGCCTTCCCCGGCGCCGGCACGGAACTGCTCGATGCGGCGCGCGAAAATGGCCTCGAAGGCGTCCTCGCCAAGCACGCATCCAGTTGCTACGAATCGCGCCGCAGCCGAGAGTGGCTCAAAATCAAGATCGTCAACGAGCAGGAGTTCACTATCGGCGGCTTCACCGAACCGCAGGGAGACCGCAGCCATTTCGGCGCGCTCGTGCTCGGCGTCCACGAAGGGGACAAACTGCGCTGGGTCGGCAACGTAGGCACCGGCTTCGACGCCAAAACGCTCGCCGCCCTCTCCGCTCGCCTCCAGCCGCTCATCACCAGCCATTGCCCCTTCGTCGAGCGCCCCAAGCCCGATCGCGGCATCACCTGGGTGCGCCCCGAACTCGTCTGTCAGGTCAAGTACGCCAACTGGACCCAGGACAACCGCCTCCGCGCTCCCGTCTACCTCGGCCTGCGCAATGATAAGCCCGCTGCCGAAGTGGTCCGCGAACAGGCGGCCGGCCCCCTGTTCGAGCCCGGTGCCCGCGAAGCCACACTCACCATTGGTGGCCACGCGCTCAAGTTCACCAACCTCAAAAAGGTCTTCTATCCCGACGAGGGCTACACCAAGCGCGATGTGCTGGAGTATTACGAAGGTGTCGCCGGCCTGATCCTGTCGCATCTGAAGGACCGCCCGCTTTCCCTCAAGCGCTATCCCAACGGCATCAAGGAGGAGTATTTTTTCCAGAAAAACACTCCCGAAACGTTTCCTTCCTGGCTGCGCACTGAGCCCATCGATTCCGAGCACGTCGGCCGCCCCATCCGCTACGTGTTCGCCGAGGATCGCGCCGGGCTGCTCTACCTCGTCAACTTGGGCTGCATCGACCACAACCCCTGGATGAGCCGCTTCTCCACGCTCGACAATCCCGACTTCGTGCTCATCGATCTGGACCCGCAGGAGTGCCCGTTCGACATGATCGTCGATGCGGCCCAGATGGTCAAACGCGTTCTCGATCGCATCGGCTTGCAGGGATACCCGAAGACCACCGGCGGCGACGGCTTGCACGTCTACATACCCCTGGAGCCGGTCTATACCTACGAGGAAGCGCGCATCTTCGCCGAGTTGATCGCCCGCGTCGTCATTCACGAGCGGCCCGAAATGTTCACCACACCGCGCTCGGTTGCCAAGCGCCAGAAGAACCGCGTCTATTTCGACTACCTGCAGGTGGGCAAGTCGAAAACGGTCGCCGCCCCATACGTTTTGCGCGCCTATCCCGGAGCGCCGGTGGCCACCCCGCTCGAGTGGACCGAAGTGAACCGCGGCCTCCATCCCACACGGTTCAACATCACCAACGCGCTCGATCGCTTTCGCGAAAAGGGCGACCTCTTCGCGGGCGTCCTCCGCAAGCCGCAACGCATCGAAGATGCGGTAACCAAACTCGAGAAGCTTTTTCGATAGGCGCGGCCCCTCGCACATGTAAACGCCTGTGACCACCTGAACAGCGCGCCAATCGCAATTGCATCTTTCCACTCAGATCGTCTTCGACATTCGGCTTCGGAAATGATAGCGTGAAGGCCGGAATTGCTTATGATTGAGGCACGGCGCATTTGGCTTCGCAAGGCTGGCCTGCTGGCGGGCGGCCTTGCCACTTTCTCCACTTCGCATCTTCTGCCGGCCCAGGAGACGGCCCGGAAAAAAGAGGATAAAGGCGAGCAGGAAGAAGAGGAAATCTCCCCCGCTGAAGACCTCATGCGGGAACATGGCGTGTTAAAGCGGGTCCTGCTGATCTATCGCGACATTATGACTCGCATGGACGCGAAGCGGGACTTTCCGCCGGATGTCCTGATGTCCTCTGCGAAGCTGATCCGCAGCTTCGTGGAGGATTATCACGAAAAGCTGGAGGAGGACTACCTTTTCCCGCGGTTTCACAAGGCCAACCGCCTCGTGGACTTGGTCGATGTACTCAAGCTTCAGCACCAGAAAGGGCGAGTGCTGACGGAACGCACCATCCAACTGGCCAATGCCGCGGCACTGAAGGATGCCAGCCGGCGCGGCGAGTTGCGGGACGCGCTTCACCAGTTCGTGCGCATGTACGAGCCGCATGAGGCCCGCGAGGACACGGTGCTGTTTCCCGCGTTCCGGAAGATCGTTTCCGGCCACGAGTACGCCGCGCTGGGCGAAGAGTTCGAAAAGAAGGAAAACCAGCTCTTCCACGGCGACGGCTTCGAGAAAAACGTAGATGCCGTAGCGAAGCTGGAAAAAGAGCTCGGCATTTACGACTTGGCCCAGTTCACGCCAACGGTGTAGCGTCGGCGGCGCCTACCGGTGCTCCTCAAACCACGCCACCACCCGCCGTGCGTACTCCTCCGGGCACTTCCCCAACACTGCCACGTGGCTCGCTCCTTCCACCATCCACACGGTGGTCGCGCCCGGGTTCGCCCGGTGCAGCATCGCGGAATGCCGCGGCGGAATGTTCGTGTCCCGCGAACCGTGAATGAGCAAGGTGGGCACCTGGGTCTGGCGCACCGCATCCAGCGGCGAGGCGCAGCGCAGGTCCACCCCATAGCGCAGCCGGGTGTACCCGAAGGCAAGGTTCACCAACGGCCACAGCGCCGCGCGCGGCAACCGGGAATGCTGGCGCAGGCGGTCGTAGCAGATCTCTTCAAAGGTCGCGAACGGCGATTCTGCCACCACCGCCTGGAATCCCGGCTCTCCGCGCAGCGCTTGCAGCAGGTTGGCTGCGCCCATCGACACACCCAGCCCATAGAGCCGCCGGAAGGGCTCCCTGCGCAACACGAATTCCGACCACACGTGAATGTCCGCGGTTTCCTTCACCCCGTAGGTGACCACATCCCCGCCGCTCGTCCCGTGTCCGCGGCTGTCCGCCGCCAGAACACCGAACCCGCTGGCCAGCAGGAACCGGGCATACCCCAGCATCCCTGTGCGCGAATCACCCACGCCGTGGAGCAGCAACACCACCGCATCGTTGCACTTCTGCGGGGTGAACAGCCAGCCCGCCAGGGTCACGCCATCCGCAGCAAGCACCTCGACATCGTCGCAGCGCGAATCGGTCGCGCGCGCGGTAGCCTCCGCGGCCGCGGACGGGCCCTCTGCGCGATCCCCGATCCGCAACGCGCCCTCGGCCAGGACGTAAACGCAGATAGGGGTGCCCGTGACAATGCCCGTCGTGGCCGCGATTACCAGTCGTCCGATCCGCCCCATACTGCTTCAGACGCGGGCCGGATCTCCGGCGTTCACTGCGTCGTCAAGAAGATTACGACACCGCTGCCGCGATAGAACAGGTTTGCCGGCGCTTTCTTGGCCTCTTCGCCCTCGCGCTGCTTCACCCGCCCGTACACCACCGCCCAGCGGTCGTAGTCCGGTGTGCCAAAGCGAAACTTGCCCAGCGACGTGTGCTGCTGCAGGGCGGCGAACTTCTTACGCAGCGCGGCCCCGTCGATTTCGAAGTTATCGGGCGGCTTCGGACCGTCCTTCGAGCTTTCGAGCAGCCACAGGATCGGCGGACCGGCTACCGGCGGCTCGCACGACTGCTCCCCGATCCACGTGCCGTCTTCCCGGAACGAGTATCGGCCCAGCACCGCAATGCCCTTGCCGTCGTGCGCCGGCAGGTCGCGCAGCACCTCGCACACTGACAGTGGTACCAGCGGCGCGTCAGCCGAAATCGAGGCGGCGCCCAGAGAAACCCCTAACGACACAAGCCGCGCAATGGCGCGGCATACACTGCCTGTTGCCCGAAGCACGATGCTTTACTCAGAATAGCCTATGAGTGTGCGCCTCAGCCCGCCGAAGTTGCCGAAGCGCCGCGCAAGAAGTAGCGGCTCATTCACCCCCCCTACCGCCGCCCGATTCCGCTGAAGAAGTCCTGGTACCTCCGGCCGTTGTCACCCACGAACTGGTCGGCTTTTTCAAAGACTGGCGCCGCCGCACGGCGCAGCGGGCCTCCGTGCCGCCTGACGCCGTGCTCACCGATGCCGCCCTGCAAGACCCGGGCAGATCCCGCTGCCCTATGTTTTGGTGTTTCGCCGGCGGGCAAAGACACCAGTCGCGATCAGGCCGCTGCCAAGAAGGAGGAAACTTACCGGCTCCGGTGCCGTTTCGATGGGCTCATCCGCGCCAGGAGCAGTGCCCGTGAAAAGCAGGCCCGTGGGGTTGGCGTTCGTCGTCGTGCCGGTTCCGGTCTGATACAGGTCGAATTGCAGGGTGTGGGACCCCGCGGTGAGTTCAGTGACGATCACGCCGGCATCCTGCGGCCTGCAGCCGATCGGCGCGCCCGAACAGATGCTCTGCGAAAAGACCGGAGCCTTGAGGCTGACCCCGTCCAGAAACACGCCCGCCGTGTCGTCGGCCCACACATTCAGGTACATCGTTCCGGCCCCGGAAATAAAACTCTGAAAGATCGACCCCACCGGTGTCTGGCCGCCATACGGGACAAACACCGCGTCGCCGTAACCCGTCAGGTCGTAGGATATCCACACTGCGGACGTTTCGGCCGGATCGCCCGGATTGACCGGATGGTTATGCTGCCAGGCGCTCGGTTCCGGGGTAATCGCGACCGTCACTTTGTCCGAAAAGCCGGTTTCGAGCCCAGGTATGGAGACCAGATGGATGATACTCGCCGAAGCGAGACCGCTCGAAATCAGTAAGGCGGCGATTGCCACCGCGATTGAATTGATTGTGCGCATAAGAACAGTTCGAGTATGGTGATCCACCCACTCGACTGCAATATGCGTGAGTACCGGTACCGGCCAGGGTTTTCTGGGCAAGCCGCCGCGGCTCGCCCGCCGCTAGATGAACATCTCCTCGTCTTGCGTGGCGGCGTCCACGGGGTACTTGCGGCCTTTCACCAGCGCGGAAACCGCCGCCGAGATGCCCGCCGCCAACCCGTTCACTTCGCGCACCGGCCGCAGCACCGCCCGCTTCACCGAATCGCTCACGTGCTCCACCTGATCCACGGTGCTCTCCACCGTCTGATCGATCTGCTCGATGCGCGTGCGCGCGCGGTCGCCCGCTTCTCCCACTATGGTTCCGATGTGCTCCACTTGCTTGCGCCCTTCGCGCGCAATCCCCACCACCTGCTCGGAGATTTCGGCCACCCGGGGACGTGCTTCCTCCAGGATGCCGTGCGCGGTGTGGAGGATTTTCTTGGCCTCGTCCACTGCCGGAACGACGTGATCCAGAATCGGCCCGATCTTGGCGATCGACGGCTTGATCTCATCCATGAGTGGGGTGACTTTCGCAATCACCGGCTCGATCTTTTCGAGCGTCGCCTTCGCTTTGTCGAGCAGCGGATGGGCGCGCTCCGTCAACGGTTCGACCTTGCTTTGCATCCCGCGGACGGCTCGATAAAGGGCGATCACCACCCCGGCCTGCGCCAGAAAAGCGATGCAGGCCAACCCTACCGCCACTGCAATGATGATGCGAAAGACGTCGTCCGGCATGGGCGAGGCTCCTTCTCCCGTTCCCCTGTGCTACTGCGCGCTGCCTTCCGCCGCGGGAGGCGGCGGCCCTACAGTGTCCCGGTAAGCCTGCTTGCCGGCTTCCATCGCATCCGAGAGGTTCTCCTTCTGCCGTCCCAACGCCTCCTTGCCTTTGTCGACCCATTCGGAGGCCGTTTGCTTCATTTCCGCACTGCGCTGCTTCAGGTAATCCGTGCTTTCACCCGCTTTGTTCTTGAGGATCTCGCGAGTCTCTTTCCCCGCCTTTGGTGCCAACAACATGCCGAGACCGACACCCACTCCCAGTCCCAGCAAGAAGCTGGAAAATGCATTCTTATCCATTTATGTATTCCTCCTGTCCACCCGGCTCATCGTGAAGATAGAGCCGTCAGCTTGAGCCAATCTCAAGTATACTCCCCCATAAGAATCAGAATCATGGAGCAACGAAAGCCGCGCCTCCTTGCCGCCGGAGCGCTGTGGGACTATTCACTGAAAATCCTCGGCGGACGTGCGCATTCCACCGGCGAACTGCGCGAGAAGTTGCGTCGCCGCGCCGAACGCGCCGCCGATGTGGACGACATCCTCGCGCGCCTCAAGGAACACGGCTACCTCGACGACCGCCGCTATGCCGAGGGTTTCGCCGCCTCGCGCCTGGCCAACCAGAAGCTCGGCCGCGCGCGCGTGCTCCGGGACCTCCGCCAGCACCGCGTGGCCCCCGCGCTCGCCGAAAATACCGTTCGCAGAGTCTACCAGGATGTCGACGAATCCGCCCTCATCGAGGAGTGGATCCGGCGCAAGTACCGCCTGGCGTCCCGCGATGGCCTCTTTCAGGAGGATAAGGAACTCGCCGCGGCGTATCGCCGACTGCTCCGCGCCGGATTCCGCACCGGCGAAATCGTCCGCGTGCTCAAACGCTTCGCCCGGGACCCCGACCTGCTCGATGCCTTCGAACCGCCGCCGCCCGAGGCCGACTGAGTTTCAATCCACCAGCGCCGCGCGATTGGTGAGCGTGCCGATTTCGGGAACGTGAATGGTGACGATGTCGCCCGGGGCCAGCGCCGCCTCCTGCGGCACGATGATCCCGGTGCCCGTCAGCACCACCGAGCCGCACGGTACATGGTTGGCGCGGACCAGGTACTCCACCAGCGTTTCAATCCGCCGGTGCAGCGCCGCGGTGGAGACTCCACCCGAAAACAATTCCTTTCCGTCGCGTTCTACCGTGCACGTGATCTCGAGATGGTACGGGTCCGGTAACTCCTCGGAAGGGAGAATCGCGGGACCGAGCGCGCAGCAGCCATCGTAGAACTTCGACTGCGGCAGGTACAGCGGATTCTCCCGTTCGATGTCCCAGGCGGAAACATCGTTGGCCAGGGTGTACCCGGCGATGCGCCCGCGCGAACCCAGCACCACGGCCAGTTCCGGCTCGGGCGCCGTGAATTTCGAATCCCGCCGGATGCCAATCGGCGCGCCGCTGGCGACGCACACCCGCGCCGTTCCCTTGAAGAAAATCTCCGGCCGCGCTTCGCGGTACACGTAGGCGTACATGCCCTCCCGCGTGCCGTGCTCGGCATCGCGAAACGCCGCGCTGGTCTCGTACGTGCAGCCGCAACCCCACACTTCGGGCGGCGTGATCGGTACGACCGACTCGCAGGGCTCGCCGTGCCGGCTGGCCAGGCGGGTTGCCAACTCGCCCAGCGAAATCCCCTCCACCTCCGACCGCCGGATCAGGTCCAGCGTGCGGTGGCTGGGAATCGGCCTGGCGAGGCCGTGTTCGCAGATCGCGGCAATCACCGCCCCGTTCGATTTGATTTGTCCAAGATGCATCAGTATTTCAGGTACACGGTTTTGTAGTCGCTGTAGAATTCCAGCGCCGCCGGCCCCTGCTCCTTCGGTCCGAAGCTCGATTCCTTGGTGCCGCCGAAGGGAAGCTGGTACTCGACTCCCGCGCTGGGCAGGTTTATGGTCAACAGCCCGGCTTCGGCGCGGTAGATGTACTCGAAGGCGCGCGACAGGTTGGTCGTCTGGATGGAAGAGGAAAGCCCGAACGGGACCTGGTTGGCGATGCCCATCGCGTCGTTGAAATCTTGGGCGTGCAGGATGGCCAGCACCGGTCCGAATATCTCCTCGCGCGCAATGGTGTGCTCCGGCGCCACGTCGGCGAACACCGTCGGCTCCACGAAATAGCCCTTGGCGTAAGCACCGTCGCTCAACCGTCTCCCCCCGCATCGCGGTGCGCCGCTTTCTTTCCGCCCGGTCTCGATGTAACCCAGCACCGTCTCCATCTGCCCCTGGTCCACGCACGGGCCAATTTCGATTCCGGGCTCCATGCCGTTGCCCACCTTCAGCTTCTTCGTACGCTCCACCACTGCCGCCACGAAACGGTCGTAGATGGCCTCTTCCACGATGGCCCGGCTGGTCGCCGTGCACTTCTGGCCCGTCGAAAAGAACGCGGCATTCACCACGTTCTCCACCGCGGTGGGAAAATCGGCGTCCGCCAGCACGATGGTGGGATTCTTGCCGCCCATCTCCAGTTGAATCCGCAGTCGCCGCCGGGAGGCTTCCGCGTGCAGCCAGTTTCCCGTGGCGCACGAACCCGTGAACGATACCGCCTTCATCGGTTTGGCGTTCACCAGCGCCTGTCCCAACTCGCCGCCCGAGCCCGCCACGAAATTCACCACGCCCTTCGGGATGCCCGCCTCGTGCAGCGCCTCCACCAGGCGCCACGCGCTCAACGGCGCGGCCGATGCAGGCTTCAGCACCACGGTATTGCCGCAGATCAGCGCCGGGGCCAGCTTCCACGCCGGAATCGCGCTCGGAAAATTCCAGGGTGTGATCAGCCCCACCACGCCGACGGGTTTGCGCAGCGCGAACATATGCACGCGATCGCGTTCGGACGGCACCAGCATCCCCGGCAACCGCGCGCCTTCGCCGGCGAAGTAGCGGAAGATGTTGATCGACCGCCGCACCTCGCCCTTGGCCTCGGGAAGCGTCTTGCCTTCCTCCCGGGTCATATCGGCTGCGACCTGCTCGAATCTTCCGTCCAGCAGTTCGGCCGCGCGGAACAGGATGTTGCCCCGTGCCGGGCCGCTCATCGACGACCATCGAGCGAGCGCCGCCTCGGCCGCGTCGGCCGCTTGTTCCACATCGCGCGCCGTCCCCTTGCTGAAGCTACCCACCACCTCGTCCGTATTGGCGGGGTTCCGGTTTTCGAACACGGCGGTTCCGTCCCGCCATTCGCCGTTGATGTAATTTCGGAATGTCTCGGGCATGGTCTCCTAACAGGGTACACGGTTCCCTCCGGCCCGATGCCGGTCAGAAGGGTTCCGTTCGAAAGTAGGCGTCGTTGCGGCCGAATCCCGCGATCCTGGCCACCAGGTTGTTCGGGAAGGTCTGAATCCGGGCGTTGTAATGTTCCAGCGTTTCATTGTACCTGCGCCGCGCCACCGCAATCTTCCCCTCGCTGTCTTTGATCTGTTCCTCGAGCCGCAGCTCCGCCGCGGAAGGCTTCGCTCTCCGCGACGCGTCCCCCGCTTCGAGCAGCCGCGCCAAGGCTGTGGACAGCCGATCATGCACTCGGATTTGTTCCTGGGGAGCGCCGCCGCGCTGCAACTCCGCCTGCAGAGCAGCGATTTCCCGGGCGATTCCCTCCGCCTCCGCCACCGATGGCCGCATCGCCGCGGCCAGATCGTGAATCAGCGCCGCGCGCTCGACGAGGGCCTCGGCCACCCCGCGCCAGGCCGTGGCTATGTCCGCACGCTCCTCCGCCAGGCCCTGACGCACTTTCAGGTAGGTGCTCGCGGCGACTGCGCCCGCAACTGCTAGCAGCGGCAGCGCAATCAGAATCGCCTTCCAGCGGCTCGCCCTATTTTTCAAGCCGGTCCACCATGTCGATCACCGCCGCGATGGCCGCCAGGTACGCCGCCAACAGCGGAGCCGGATTCACGGCGCGCGGCTTCAAGCGCTCTTCGCGCAGGTCGAGGAGGGTCTGGAAAGGCTGCGGGTCAATGCCGAACGCCTCGCGCGCGCGCTCGATCACCTCTCGTTTGGCCGCCGGCGGCGGGTTGCCGTACAGCGCCAGGGCATGGCGGAACAGGGCGCAAAACGTCGCTACCGAATCGGCCAGGATACGCCGCAACAGATCGTTGTCGGAGAAGACGCCCGCCGCTTTCTGCCGCAGGCGCAGCAGCTTGGCGCGCAACTCGTGCTCCACCTGGGCCCGATAAAACACCCGGGCGACCGTCAAATGCGTCACCACGTCCGGCCCGTATAGCAGACGGTGCCAGCGTTGGATATCCGAAAACTCAATGGCAAAGCAGTCCGTGGAACGCGCAGCTTCGGCTTCGCTCAGCAGCAGCGGCGATGGATTGCCGTGTTCGCGCCACCAACGGAAGATCTGCTCCGCGGCTTCGAGTTCCCGCGTCGTGACCTGGCTTAGCACGCACAGAACGTTGAGATCGGAGAACCGCGGCTGATGGTCGCCCGCCGCGGCCGAGCCGTACAGCACCACCGAGACCAGCCGGTCCCCGTAGGCCTTTTGCAACTTCTCGACGAGCTCTCGGAGCAGTTTCTCCATGTGCCTTACCAATCGTGCGAGCCCGCCCCGCCGAAGCCGCCGAAGGAATCGCCGGAATCGTAGCCGCCGAACCCGCCGCTGCCGCGGCTGCCCCACTCGGCCCGCCGCGTCGGATGGCGGTCCAGCATTGCCGGCATCAGGCCCCGGCCGCCGAACCCGCCATACCCCGCCGGGAAGCCCACCCAAAATAAGAGGAAGGCAATGAGCACGCCGCCGATCACCACCAGACTCGGAACGTCCTCCAACACCGACCCGCGATGCCGCCGCGGCAGCCGCGCGGCGAGCCGGACATGCGCCTCCCCAGCGGCCGCCTCCCCCACCGTCGCCGCGGCCGCCCGCAGGGCGTCGGAATAGTCGCGGCGGCGCAACGCGGGGCGCATCTCGCGAAATACGCGTCCGGCGAGCGCGCCGGCCATATGCGGATCAAGACCGCTGCCGACGGCAAGGTATGTCCGTTTGTCGGCGACCGCAACGAGCAGCATGACCCGCCGGTCGCGCGGTTGGCCGGGTTCGCGCCATGCTTCAAAGAGGGTGCGGGTGACATCTTCGAGCGGCTCGTTCTGGAGCGAGACCAGGGTCACCAACTGGATTCGCACACCGGCCGCCCGCTCCACTTCGGCGCAGTAGTGTTCCAGTTGAGACGTGGCGCCGGCGTCGATCACGTCCGCGAAATCGCTCACGAACCCCTGCGGCCGCAGCGCTTTCCAGTCCACGGCCCATCCGCTGCCCGCGCACAGTCCCAGCGCCAGGCACAGCCGCAACCACCTCTGCATGTTGAAGTTCCAGTGTACTACGCGAAGCCCGCGAGGCATTGGAGGACATCGCCATCTGGATTCGTGCCGCCCGTTTTTGATAAAATTGATAAAATGAAGTCTCCCGAATTGGGACGTCGTCTAACGGTAAGACTGCAGACTCTGGATCTGCGTATCGGGGTTCGAATCCCTGCGTCCCAGCCAAACCCGCCGCGAGAGCCCTTCAGCGGTTGCCACATTTCTCGCGCCCCTCGTCGGCCCGCCGCCGGCGCGATTGCATTCGGCATTTCGGACTCGTCGGCTGTGCTTGGCCGGTTATCGCTTTAGGTGGTCCTTCACGGCAGCGACAACCGTATTTCCGGACGGCAGTACGCCCAGGAACGCAGCCTTACCTCCGTCGCTGACGGTTTCGCCGTCCACGACGACTTTGAATTGACCGTAGCCAGCCCGGACCATTTCCACTTCGACGTGCAGTTCGTGGCGAAGTCGCGCCGCCACACGGGCGGCGTGAAGGCCTGTCACTCAATACGCGCAGTAATGAATCGCGATGCGTGCCATGCTGATGACACTAACATGACGCGCGATGGCAAAGCTTGCCTATGCGGGAAAGCGATCTTGGCCATGGTAGGCGCCGGACGCGCCAAGCGGGTCGGACAGCTTTTTCTCTCCGTCGGGGCCTACCGCGGCGTCGATGATTGGACGCCAGAGTTCGAAATGCTTCCACGACTCCCAGCCACTCGTTCCAAAGCTTGCTGAACTCCGTCCATCAGTTGAATGGGGCGAACGCCAGCATAGCGGAAAGTCCCGATTGCCGATAGCGGCTATCGGGCCACATTCTTATTGCATCGCGCATTCTGCTAAACTTCTCTGCGCTGTGGGAGCCAAAGCTGTTGATTTAATGCATGCAAGCGTCCCCGGCCGCCCCAGGCGCACAGTTTCCTGGCGATCCGATTGTCCGAAAAACCGCAATTCCACGGGATCGCGCGTTCATACCGAAAAAACGATATCCTGATCTTTTTCACATCTCGGATGTCCTATGGACGCTTTTCGCTTGACGCAATCGCGGTTTTCATCTTACAATCCTGCCACTGTGAGGTCTGCCGGCATTCCGGGTGCGGGATCAGTAGACCGGCTTTGATGCGCCCTGGTTTGTCGCCGGTTCGGGTCGAGAATCCACAGCGATCTGGCTCGACCCAGGTGGGCGTGATCCCACCCTATACCTCCGAGTAGGGAATGGCCTCGCCCACCTTTCAAAAGCATCCGATGGCTCTGCTAAACTAAAGTTAACTTCCTCATGTTTGCAGCTACCACGCTTTCGGACGAGATCCTGGAGCTGAAGCACCGGCGCCGGGCCACCTTACTCGCGCATCATTACCAGGAGCCGGAAATTCAGGAACTGGCCGACGTGGTGGGCGATAGCCTGGAACTGGCCCGCAAGGCTCGCGAGTTTTCGGGCGAAGTCATCGCATTCTGCGGCGTGTGGTTCATGGCGGAAACCGCCAAGGTTCTGAATCCGGACCGGATCGTTGTGGTTCCCGATCGCGAGGCCAGTTGCAGCCTGGTGGAAAGCTGCCCCGTGGAGCCGATCCGCGAGTTCCGCCGCCGGAATCCGGATCACGTCGTGGTGAGTTACATCAATACCTCGATCGAGGTGAAGGCGGAAAGCGACATCCTCTGCACTTCGCGCAATGCCGTCAAAGTGGTCAATTCGATCCCGGCCGACCGCCCCGTCTTGTTCCTCCCCGACCGGAATCTCGGCGAATTCGTGCGGCGGCAGACCGCCCGCGACAACATGAAGGTCTGGCAAGGCGCCTGCATCGTCCATGCCACTTTCCCGGCGCGCCGCGTCGCGGAAGTGAAACTGGAACACCCCGAGGCCCGCATCGTCGCGCATCCCGAGTGTCCCGAATCGGTGCTGTCCATGGCCGACTTTGTGGGCTCCACTTCCGCGATCATCGAGTGGTGCGCCGCCAACGATGCCCGGGAGTTCATCGTGATGACCGAGAGCGGCATCAACTACTCCCTGGCGCGGGTCGCCCCCGACAAGCGGTTCTACTTCGTGGCCAACGAGAACTGCAATTGCTCGGAGTGCCCCTACATGAAGCTGAACACCCTCGAGAAACTGCGCGACTGCCTCAGCGCGCTGCAGCCGCGCGTGGAACTGTCGGCGGAGCTCATGCGCCGCGCCGCGCTGCCTCTCGAGCGGATGCTGGCTCTCCAATAGATGGCTTCCGAACCCCTCATCGACTCCTTCGGGCGGGTGCATGACAACCTGCGCGTGAGCGTCACCGATCGGTGCAACATTCGCTGCTTCTATTGCATGCCGGAGCACGACGTGCAGTTCCTCCGGCGCAGCGAGATTCTCGATTTCGAAGAGATCGAACGGTTCGTGAAAATTGCGGTCACCCTCGGCATCACCAAGGTCCGCGTAACTGGCGGCGAGCCGCTGGTGCGCCGCGACTTGCCGGTGCTCATCCGCCACCTTTCGGCAATCCCTCAGGTGCGCGACTTGGCCCTCACCACCAATGGCGTGCTCCTGCCCGAACTCGCCGGACCGCTGTACGAGGCTGGTCTGCGGCGGCTGAACGTCCACCTGGATACCCTTGACCGCGAGCGGTTCCGCGAGATCACGCGGCGCGACGACCTGGAGCGGGTACTCGCCGGCCTGGCCGCAGCCAAACGGATCGGTTATACCCGAATCAAGCTGAACTGCGTCGCCGTCAAAAACCTGATTGAGCCCGATATCGTGCCGCTGGCGCGCTATGCCAGTGTCAACGGATTCGAGCTGCGCTTCATCGAGTTCATGCCGCTCGACGCACAGAGCCTGTGGGATCGCCGGAAGGTGCTGCTCGCCGACGATATCGTGGAGATGCTCTCGCGCGAAATCGCGCCCCTGCGGGCGGTGCCCGATCCCGATCCGCGCGCGCCCGCCACCGAATACGATTTCGAAGACGGCAGCGGCCGGGTCGGCTTCATCGCCTCGGTGAGCCGCCCGTTCTGTCTGAACTGCAACCGCCTCCGCCTGACCGCCGACGGGAAGCTGCGCTACTGTCTGTTCGCCATCGAAGAGGACGACGTCAAAACCCTGCTGCGGTCCGGCGCGCCCGACGGGGACATCGCCGCCGCGATTCGCGCCAATATTTCGCGCAAATGGCTGGGCCACGAGATCAACTCGGCCAAGTTCGTGGCGCCGCCGCGCCCGATGTATTCCATCGGCGGTTAAAACGCGAACCGTGGCACGGCACGTGCCTCATGCCGGTTCAGCTATGTTTTCGACCGATCCGCTGCAGTCCGCGGCCGAGGCCGGCCTCCGATACGTGCGCGCCGACGGTCCCTGTATCCAGCGCATCCGTCGCGGCAGCGGTTTTCATTACATCGGTCCGGACGGGACTCCGCTGCGCGATCCGAAACATCTCCAGCGCATCCGTTCCCTGGCCATCCCGCCGGCGTGGAAGAGCGTCTGGATCTGCCCCTCTTCGAACGGCCACTTGCAGGCCGTCGGGTGGGACGCGCGCGGCCGCAAGCAATACCGCTACCACCCGCAATACCGCGCGGTGCGCGACCAGGCCAAGTTCAGCCGCATGATCGCGTTCGGCACCGTGCTGGCCGTAATCCGCCGCCGCGTCGAGCGTGATTTCAAGCGGCCCGGCCTGAAGCGCGAAAAGGTGCTGGCCACCGTGGTCCGGCTCCTCGAAACTACCTTCATTCGCGTCGGCAACGACGAGTATGCCAGGGATAACGATTCGTTCGGGCTCACCACGATGCGCGGCAGGCACGTGCGCATCGACGGGTCCCGCTTGCTGTTCTCATTCCGCGGCAAGAGCGGCCTCGAGCACACCGTCGAACTCAGCGATGCGCGGCTGGCCCGCATCGTCAAACAGTGCCAGGATCTGCCGGGGTACGAACTGTTCCACTATCTCGACGCTTCAGGCGAGGTCTGCCGGGTCGATTCGGCGGAGGTGAACGCTTATATCCGGAATCTGTGCGGACAGGATTTCACCGCCAAGGACTTTCGCACCTGGGCCGGAACCATTCTGGCCGCGCGGGAACTGCACGCCGCCGGTCCGCCGTCCGGGGCCACCGCCGCCCGGAAAACCATCGTGGCCGCCACTAGGAATGTGGCTCGGCGTCTGGGAAACCGTCCCGCGACGGCGCGCAAATACTACATCCACCCGGCCATTCCGGAGGCCTACGCGGACGGCACCCTCTTCCAGGCGATGGCGCTGGGCGAAGAGCAGAATGCGGCCTATGCGGGGCTGGGACTCCGGCCGGAGGAATACTCGGTGATGGTGCTGATTGCCGAGTATCAGCGCAAGCTGGCAAAAGCCGCGTAACAACCTGCGGGAGGGTAGGCCGGCGGACACCCCGTGTCCGCCGGTTTGGATTACTGCACGGTGAGTGGCACCGCCGCCGAGCAATACTGCTGGCCGGCGGTCGCGGCGCAGATGACCAACTCCGTGCTTGACGACGCCACATCATCCGGAATGGCAACGTTGACCTGTTGCACCCCCGGCACGGTTGGCGCATCGCCGGCGTACATCGGGATCAGGTTGTCGTGGCCCGCGATGCGTGCGGATATCACGGCGCCCGATGGGATCCCCGTGGCGAATATCTGCAGGACACTCGCGGCTGCCGCGCCTGCCTGGGGCGAATTGACCGTGTTGTCCTGGTTCAGTACGCCGTTGGCGAACACCGAGGGCCATGCCGGAGCGATCACCACGGTCACCGGCGCGCTGCTGACGCCATCCACCGACACCACCAGGTTCGCCGATGTCTTGCCCTTTACCTGCGCCGGCACCTGGAGGTTGATCTGGCTATCGGAGGTGTACAGCAAAGTGGCCGGATCTCCGTCCACCGTCACAGTGACGTCTTTGCCGGCGAGGTGCGAACCCATCACCGTGGCGAGCGAACCTGCCACCAGCGGAGTCGCGTCGAAGGTGGCGGCGTTCACCACCTTTCCCACTAGCACTGACGGTGTCGAGGGCGGAGGCGGCGTCGTGGGCGGCGCGGGAGCGGCGGTTACCGTCAGCGTCACCGGGATGGTGACATTGCCCGCCGACCCGGCGTTCACGATGATGCTCGCCTGGTACATCCCCGCCGTGAGGTTCTTCGCGTCGGCGGTAACGAGGATGCTGGTGTGATTCTGGCCGGAAGTGGTACTGATGCGCAGCCACCCGGCGCCCGTCTGGTAAGCGACGTTGGCGGTCCAGTTCATCAGGCCGCCGCCGGTATTGTTGACCGGGATGTAGCCGTTCGGGCTGCCCGACGGTCCGCCCGCCACCGCCGTCAGGGCGATTGGCGTGGTCGGCGCAGTCAGTTGCGGAAAATAGTTGGCGTCGCAATCGCCCAACAGACTACAGTCTGAAGGCGTGGCGGGAAGGGCCGCGAAACGCGGCACAGGGGCGCTTTCGGACGCCGACAGCACGCCTGATACCGGCGCGAACGAGACCTGCTCCTGCGCCACCGAAGCCGCCGTGACACTGCTCAGCCCGATGAACGTCGGGAACTGCACCGTCTCCTGCTTGGCGTGGTTGGCGTCGATCACTTCGTACACTACATAAGCCTCACCGCCGTTGAGCGGGACTTCACTGGCACCGTTCAGGGCAGTCGTGTTCGCCGGAAGCACAGTCGGGGTGCCGCCCGCACCGCTGGCGTCGGCGCCGAAGACTCGCGCCAGCAACAGCGTGCCACTCCCTGCCTGGTATTGGCCCACTTGCCGCGTGCCCCCCAGGTCGCCGCCCAGAGTCGGGGCCATCGCCGTGGAGCCGGCAACGAAATCGGGCACGTACACGTGCGCGCCGGCTGGAAGGCCGGAATAGGTAACCAGAAAGCGCGTGCCGCTATCCTCGCCTGCCGATCGCGGCTCAAACGCGCCGCCAAATCCTTCGGTCACCCGGGTCGATGCGAACGCCGTTCCAGCTGCGAACAGGTCCGTGAGCGTAATCGTCGATGGCACCGGCGAACCGGTGCAGGTGATTCCCGTATCGTACAGACTGGCGTACAGCCCAATCTGCGGATACGCCACCACCAGCCTGGACTGGTCGATCGGAATCGAGGAAGGGGTGCTGAACGCCAGCTGAGCCACCACCGGCTGCGGCGTCAGCGTGCCTCCCTGATAAACATCGGCGCGTATGTTCGTAATCTTTAGATTTACGTTGCCGGAAGACGGCACCGTGATGCTGATGCCGTTGAACGCAATGAATGAACCGTTGACCAGCCCGGCGACGCCCGTCGGCGTGAAGCCGCTGCCGTAGTCCACGGCCAGCACCGCGTCCCGGGTCTGGTTACTGGAGTCCACCCGATTGGTGACGCTCACCGGGAGAAATACCGAGAGGTTGCCGGTCAACACCGCCCCGGGATTAGAGCCGGAACATTGCAGGATGATGTCGCCCATCCGTTCGGTGATGCCTTCGGCTCGCACCTGGGTCGGCACGGCGGTCACGGCACACCTCCCGGAAACAGGCGGTGTTTGGGCGTAAGTTACGAAAATTGTTGAAGTTACAGTTAGGAGAAGGGCCAGGGCCAGGAGCCGGCTACCACTCCGCGTAAGGGGTTCCATCAGAGCTTATCTTATCTGATCCGCTCTTGACGTCGAAAATCCCCGGTTCCGACTGGTTCACGCTCTGGCTCGCATCTTCCATGATGATCTTCCAGGTTTGGTTGGACCCGGTAATGGGATCATACGGAACTTCCTTCAGGTAACCGTCCGTCACCAGGTCCTCCAGCGACTGCGGCGCTTTCTGCTTATCGTAGGTGTAGTTGTCGATCACCGTACGCAGTGTGAACAGGTTGTTCTTCAAGACGGTCTCCCGCGACCGGTTCAGCGTGCGGGTATAGATAGGGATGGCCATCGTGACGAGAATTACGATGATCGTGATGACGACCATCAGCTCGACAAAGGTAAACCCCCGAATGCGTTTACCAGTCGGAATAAGCCGAGCCATCGGGCGCCTTGTCGTAAGTCTTGCTGTAGACATCGAAAACATTCTGCCCACCCCAACTCGTCGATTTGGGATCGTCCTGCACGCTGCGTATGCCCCACTCGTTCTTGCCGGTGAAAGGGTCGCGCGGGATCCGGCGCAGGAATTTGATCGTCTTCCCATCCGCGCTTTGGGCCAACTTCTGCCCCTCGACCAGGATTTCCAGGGATTCCGGGTAGCAATAGCTGTCCGCCTTAGGTGGACCGAAGAAGCCCTGCACGCAATTGTCGTTGTATTTGTCTATGGCCATCCGCATTTCGCGCAGCGCTGCCCGCAAGTCCCGCTCCCGTTCCGCGCGGACCTTGGAACGCGCCAGCGGGACCGCCATCGTGGTCAGGATCAACATGATGGTAAAGGCGACGATCAATTCGATGAGCGTCAAGCCGCGTTGGCTTCGCCTGCCTTTCATAAGCCTACTTTACGCTAACCGCCACTTGCGGATTCGCGGTTCGCACCACCTGGCCCTGGGAGTTCCTCACCGTCACATTGACAAGCTTCACCGTCGTGGCCCCCTTGGCCAGCGCTTGGAAATTCAGCACGGCAAGGACCCCCGATCCGTTGGCGCCCGGCGAGCCCGGCACGCGGTTTAACTGGATCGCCGCCGCGCCGGAATCGTTCATGATGTTCTTGGTGAACACCGGCGGCTGGCTGTCGTTGGCCAGGTAATCCCCGCGGGTGACATCGACTAGCCGCAGGGCCTTGGGATCGAACTGGACCTGCATCGGCGCGGAAGCCACATCGCTGCCACCCTCGATCATGACCGCGACCGTAAAGCTGTTCGATACTGCGGTATCGATCTGTGAGGGCGAAAGCTGGATCTGCACATTCCCGGCGGCAGGACTGGTCGTGGGTCCGGCGGGAGCCGCTGGCGGTGCGGTGGCTGGCGGTGCGGTAGCCGGCGGTGCGGTGGCCGGCGGCGCGGTAGCCGGCGGCGCGTAGCCGCCGTCAGCGGCGCCGTTGCGCCCGGAGTGCCGGGTGCCGGCGGTGTCGCGGCGGCCCTGCCAGGCACGGGTGCCGGTGTAACGGGAGCGGCTGCGGCAGCGCGCGCCGGCGGTTCCACCACGGGTGCCGGTGCGTAGTTCAGCCGGATGCTCGTCTGGTTGCCCGCCGAAATCCCACGCAGGTTATCCGCGGTAAAATCGGGCCGCCGGATGATGTGCGGAATCAGCGCGATCATCAGCTCTCCACGCTCTTTCTGTGTGCTCTCGCCGGAGAATAGCCGCCCGAGCAGCGGAATGCTGCTGAGCCCCGGAATCCCGGTGATCCCGCGCGTTTCCGATTCCTTCGTCAGCCCGCCCAACAGGTTCACTTCGCCTTCGTGCAGGCGGATGTCATGCTCTACTTTCCGCTGCCCGATGATCGGCTGCTTGATCCCACCCAGGTCCACGGATCCGGTAACGCTCGAAATATCGAGCACAATGTGCAGCGAAACGTCGCCGTTCTCATGCACCCGCGGCGTCATCTCCACGTTCACACCCACGTCCAGGTAGTTGAACTGCGTGTTGACCAGCGGGTTGATGCCCACCCCGCCGATGCCCGGCTGGAAGCTGCCCGTGGCGGTCGGTTCGCGCTCGCCGATCTTCAACGACGCCTTGGCATTATCCACCGATCGCAGTTGCGGAGCTTGCAGCACTTTCGTCTTGGTGTCGCTCAACACCGCCTGCAACAGCGCGCTGGGCAGCGTGATCGAGAAATCCGAACTGGCCAGGTGGCCCAATTGCGACAGCGGGATCGCGCTTCCGCTCGTCGTATCGCCGCTCGCGGGCGTGCTGCCGTCGCCCGATGAGGGCGTCTTCACCTGAATCGCATTGCGGGGAGTAAAGTTCACCGGCACGGTGAGGCCGCCCGACGCAATCGCGGTGGTGAGTTGCCGGCTGAAGATGCTGTTGGCCTCGATCACCATAATGTCCACCACCACTTCGGGTCGCGGTTTGTCCAGGTCCCGGATTAGTTTTTCGGCCAGCGCCACCTGATCCGCCTCCCCACGGACGATGATCGCGTTCTGCGAGTTGTACACCACCACGCGCGTAACCTCCGCCACGGTCCGGATCACGTTCATCACTTCCTGAAGCTCCTGCGTCAGGTTCAGGTTGGTCAGGTAGAACGTCTTGGCAACCATTTCGGCGAAATCGCGCCGCTTGTTCGGATTGTCGTTTGTAATAAAGATGGTGTTGGCGGAAAGCGGCTTCCAGTAGGATTTGGTGATGACGGAGAGATAGTCCAGCGCCTCTTCCGCCGTGGAGTTGTCGATTTCCACGTTCAGGTTGTTGTGGGCGGGATTCTGATAGTCGGGGTCCCACAGCACGTTCAGACCAGCCATCTTCCCTACCGTTTCGAACAGAACTTTCACCGGCTGCCCGTTGATCTTAAGGTTGATCGGGGTGGGGTTGAGCGGCTTCAACTCCGGCACCGGCAGCATCCGCTTGATCCTTTCTTCGCTCTTCTTCCTGGCCTGCTCGGCCGGCGTCAGGCCACGTTCGCCGGGAGGCGATTCCTTGCCGGTCTCCTCCACCCGTTTGCGCTCCCGTTCAATCATCTCCTGGGTGCGCAGGATTTCCTGTTCCGCCACCGCCGATCCGGGGTTGATCTGGTAGGCCTTTTGGAATTCGAGCAGCGCTTCGCCCAGTTGGCCCAGAGTGCGGATTCGCATACCTTCGTCAACATGTTTCTGGCCGGCCTGGAATCGCGTCTTTTGCGCCGCCATCTGATATTGCAGGTCCATCGGATCTTCGGACAGCGCTTTTTCGTATTCCTCCAGGGCAGCGTCCCACTCCTTCTTCTCCTCGTGGACCCGCCCCTGGGCCAGGAATTTGTCTCCTTTGCGGGTACGGGCTTCGAGGGGCATGGCGGGCCCGATCAGCAAGACGGATACCAGGACCGTGACTAATCGATTGAAATCAGACATGTTGTGGTAATCTGCCGGCCTCGCGCAAACCCTGTGCTACCATGAATTACGGTTCCGCGGACCCGAGGCATCTAAACTCATTGACGATGCAGGGCTTCCGCGCGTGGAGGGCAAAATCTCTTCCGAATCCCGGAGCCGGCCGTGAAAGATACTTCCTTCAAGATCCTGAGCGATAACCGGCAGGCCGGTCACAACTATTTCCTGATGGACCGGTTCGAAGCGGGCATGGTCCTCACTGGAACCGAGGTGAAGTCCGCCAAGGACGGCAAGGTCCAGCTCAAAGACGCCTACGCCACCGTGCAGAACAACGAGGCGTGGCTGATGAATGCCCACATCAGCCAGTATTCGCACGGAAACCGCGAGAACCACCCACCCGTCCGCAACCGCAAATTATTACTCCATCGCAAGGAAATCGACAAGCTCCTTGTCCAGACCCGCGAAAAAGGGTTGGCCCTCATTCCCACCAAGCTTTACCTGAAAGGCGGACGCATCAAGTGCGAAATTGCCGTGGCCAAAGGCAAGAAACTACACGACAAACGCGAGGCCGAGCGCGCCCGCACCGCGGAAGCCGAAGCGCGCGCCGAAATGCGCCGAAGGGCCTGAAGACGCAAGCGCCGCCGTGGCGTCGAAGCTCGGGAGCTGCGCCGTAGGGCGGCTCAAAACGGAAACATCCGTTTCAGATCTTCCTGGGAGGGCTGCCGTCCATACTCGCAGACCTCGAACGCCTGCGCGTAGTGGATCTGCTGGGCCTTCTCCTTGCCATAAAACTTCACCAGCGCATCGCGGTAGCGATCGGCTTCGGCGGCGTACCGCCGGGCGAGGCCCCGGCGCACTTCCTCGCGGCGCTTCTGCTTCCCGGCCGGGTCGTCCGGATAGAGACCGGCGTGTCCGTCCGCTCCGCCTTCCTGGATTTGCGACTCCATCACCAGCAGCGCGTCGAGCGTCGGATCCATCACCTCGTCGATGCCCACGGCCACGTCCGCGCGGAACGGATTGGGCCGCTGGAAGCGGTCCGACGCGTAGAGGAACACCGGGTTTCGCTTGACCGGCAGCACATCCGGACAGAAGAACGGCACGCCCACCATGTACGCCGAGTCCTGAACCAGAATCGAGGTGTAGCGGTGGTCCGGATGGTAATCGTTGGGCCGGTTGGCGATCACGATATCGGCGTTCCACTGCCGGATCAGCCGCGTGATCATGCGCCGGTTCTCCAGCGTGGGCAGGATCTCGCCATCGTGAATATCGAGCACCTCTGTGGTTACCCCCAGGCGCCGCGCGACCTCCAGCACTTCCTTCTTCCGCCGCTGGGCCAGCGGCCCTCCCGCCATTTGCCAGTGTCCGATGTCGCCGTTGGTCGCCGAAACGAACTTGACATGGTGCCCCGCTTTAGCCCATTTCATCGCCACACCCGCCCCGCGATACTCGGCGTCGTCCGGATGCGCGCCGAAGACGATAATCCGCAGCTTGCCATCCTCCGGAAGCTGCGGTGCAGCCGCTGCCTGCGCCAGGGCCACCCGCGGGACGCGGTCCTTCATCGCCGTCCCGATGACGACCCCTACGGCGCAGGCCGCAATCCACGCCACCACGAAGAGTACACGCGTTTTCATATCGATTTCTCCTCTCCAAACGAAATGTCCGGCCTGCTCTGCGCCGGCCGAAGCAGTATTCAATTTACATTTTCCCGAGCGGACCCGGGGGCCAGGCCCGACAATACTTTACCTCGGCGCGACAGTATCTCGCGCCCGCAGGAATTGCTGGGCGCCGAACACTCGACCATCCGGCCAAGGACCTCGTTCGGGTTCGTCGTCCACGTCGTTGCCAAACCGCAGATCCGGTAATCGGCTTCGGCGTTTGCGGCCACATTTCCGGAAGCGCCGTCTCCTCGTCGCAGCAGTTTTCTGTTGACATCCTGTTGAGGCCGCCGCACTATAGACATAGTGGTCTATGCCTAGATCTCTAAGAAGCGAGAACCTGCAGGGTACGCTCGATCTTCTGGTTCTCAATACTCTCGCCGCCCGAGGCGCCCTGCACGGCTATGCCATCTCGAGTCACATACAGCAAGTATCGGACGACTTTCTCCGCGTGGAGGAAGGATCGCTCTATCCGGCGCTCCATCGCATCGAGGGACTGGGGTGGATCTCCTCGAAGTGGAGCACGTCGCCGACGAACCGGCGGGTGAAACTGTACAGCCTCACGGCGGCCGGGCGGCGACAGCTCAACATCGAGCAGAAGCGCTGGGCTGAGCTGACGTTAGCGGTGCGAAAGGTGCTGGAATGCTACGGTTGAAGCTGCGATCGTTGTGGAACCGGCGCCTGGACGAGGACCTGGACGACGAACTGCGCTCGCATATCGAGATGAAGGCGGAGGAGCTCGAAGCGGGCGGGATGGCGCACGACGCAGCTCTCCATGAGGCACGGCGGCGCTTCGGGAACGTGACGCTTGCCGCCGAGAGCACGCGCGACCTGCACGTGTTTACAGGGATCCATAGCATCCTTCAGGACGTACGGTACGGCCTCCGGCGTCTGGTCCGGGAGCGCGCCTTTACGGCCGCCGCGGTACTGACTTTGGGTCTGGCCATCGGCGTCAATGGCGCGATCTTCAGCGTCGTGGAAGCGGTGCTTCTGCGGCCGCTCCCCTACCCCGAACCGGATCGTCTGGTCGAGATCTACGGAACGACCAGGGACTCGAATCGTGCGGGCCTCTCGATCGCCGATCTGGAGGAACTGGCTGCCGCACGTTCAATCTCCGCGGTTTCCGCGGAGCAGGTGCAGAGTGTCAACTTCACGGGCGTTGAGGAACCTGGCCGGTTGATTGGCGGATTCGTCGGAAGCTCGTATTTCGACATACTCGGCGTCACTCCGGCGCTGGGGCGCGGCATCCGTACCGAAGATGAGAAGCCGGGTGGACCGGGTGTTTGCGTACTGAACTACGCAGTGTGGAGGGACCGTTTCGGCTCGGACCCGAGCATTCTGGGGCGCTCCCTGATCCTGAACAACCAGGCACACACGGTGGTCGGGATCCTTCCCGAGAGTTTCCGGCCGCGTTACACCAATGCCGAGGTATGGATGCCGGTGCGTGACTATCCGGGCTATTCACGGGATCGTGCCCGGGCGCCAGTGTTCGCGCTGGTGCGGCGGGCGCCCGGCGCGACGGTGGAACAGGCGCGTGCGGAACTCGGCGGCATCATGCTGCGGCTCGCACAGGAGTACCCGGCGACCAATCGCGACCGTGGTGTCGCCGTGCACGCGCTGAGCGAGATTGTGGTGGGGTCGAGGCGCAAGCCGCTGCTGGTGCTGAGTGCGTCGTCTTTGTGTGTCCTGCTGCTGGGATGTGCGAATATCGCGGGGTTACTGCTGGCGAAAGCAGCGGGTCGTAAGCAAGAGATCGCGATTCGCATTTCGCTGGGTGCCAGGACGCGCAGGCTGATGCGCCAACTACTGACCGAATCCGTGTTGCTCGCGGCAGCCGGCGGCGTAGCCGGGATGGTGCTTGCGGATTTCGCGATCGAGATGCTCCGCGCCTACAGTCCGGATCTTGTCGGATCGGTGGAGTTGCGTCTGAACACCAAAGCGTTGGCCTATCTTGCGGCGGTCGCCATTCTGACCGGCATCTTGTTCGGGCTGGCGCCGGCACTCAGCGCCCGAAGACAGGCAACCGAGGCATTGCGGCAGCGGGGTGGAACGAGAAGGCGCGGGTTACAGAAGGCGTTGGTGGCCGGACAGGTTGCCCTGGCGCTGGTGCTGCTCATCGGCGCAGGCCTTCTGGGGGCGAGCCTGCGCAACGTTGCGGCGATTGATCCGGGCTTCCGTGCGGAGCGCGTCCTGACGATGGAGTATCGTCTCGCGCAGCATAAGTACCCGAGTGCCAGCCGCCAGGCTTCGATTCAGTATCAAATCGCCGCGAGTGTGGGGAGGGTTCCGGGAGTTGAATCAGCGGCACTGGTTGGTGCCCTGCCCTTCAGCGGGAATGCCAATCGGATTTCGGTCGCCTTGCCCGATCGCCCGGAGCCTGTGGTGATCAGCTACAATCCCGTATCGCCGGGATACTTCAGGACGGCAGGCATACCTTTGCTCGAAGGGCGCGACTTCTCGTTGGCGGACGGGGAGCATTCGCAAGCAGTCGCGGTGGTGAACCGAACCTTTGCCGGCCGGTTCTGGCCCGGGCGGGACGTGCTGGGGCTTCAGGTGCGAGTATCAATGGGCGCAACGGCTTTCACGGCGGTAACGATCGTGGGCATCGTCGGAGATGTGAAGCAGCAGGCCCTGGATGACTCGAGTGAGCCACAGTTGTACAGGCCGTATGCCCAGGATCCGTACGACTTCGCGACGCTGGTCGTCCGTGCGAAAGGCGCTCCCCTGGTTCTGGCCAATAGCGTCAAGCAGGCCATCTGGTCTGTTGAGAAACAGCAGTCCGTATGGAAGGTCCGGACGCTCGAATACCTGGTAGATCGTTCCTACAGCTACCTGCGGTACATCACGTGGACGACGATCTCTTTCGCGGCGCTGGCGCTGCTGCTGGCTGCCATCGGGCTGTATGGATTGCTGGCGTACACGGTGAATCAGCGCACGGCCGAGTTGGGCATACGCATGGCGATGGGCGCGGCGCCGGCGGACGTGCTACGCCTGGTGGTCCGGGACGGCCTCGTTTTAACTGCGGCCGGAATTGTCGCCGGGATCGTGTGCGCGCTGGTGCTGACGCGGTTTTTGCAGTCGCAGGTGTATGGCGTCACGACGACGGATCCGGCGATCTATGTCAGTGTTGCGGTTGTGCTGCTGAGCGTGGCTTTGGTGGCGGTGTGGTTTCCGGCCCGGCGCGCGATGCGGGTGGATGCCGTGGTGGCCTTGCGGCAGGAGTAGATGCGCTGGGTGCACTTTCGGCCGCATAATCTGTGAGAGGCGGAGGAGCTGCGATCGAAGTGTGCCACGATGGCGACTCCGGCCTGAAGCGTTCCCTTCAGGGCCACGCCAACCACAACCTCGAGCGCGCAACCGTGCCGAGTCCTGTTCTCGAACAATTCCGGAAAACTTGTCGGCGGGCGCTGCCGAATGATCTGCAAGGGCTTATCCTGAGGTAATGTCAGGTGCGCTCTCGTTTCGGCCGGGCTCGTCTGGATCCGCCCGCCGCCGTCCCACGCTGACCCACCGCCATGAGCCCTCAACCACCCCATCGAACCTCGTCATCCGATAACCGGGTGCCGTTTCGCTGGCCCTCCGACTGGAGCGAGCCGGCGCTGCTGAAGTTGCTTGCGGGGAGCCCGATCAACTGTCTGCTGCTCGAAAGCCTAAGCGGCGCGACGCCGGTTGCCGATCGAGCCCGCGCCGCCGGCCTGACCGTGTTGGAGTGGAGCGCGCTGGGGGCGGCATCGCTGTCCGAGGTCGAATGGGATTCCGCCCGGCAACAGACCGCCATCACCGGCCTCGTCTGGCCGCGCATCAAAATGGCCGCTGCACGATCCGGCGCTGTCTCGGCCGGGCCCACCGGCGCCCCCTGGATCGACTCCAATGCCTGGGTGGCGCGCCTCGCCGCGGTACGCGCGCCGCACCGGCCCGTCTGGCTCGGCTTCGAACTGGCCAAGGACGATCCCGTGCCCACCGAGTCCTCCTACACCATCGCGGTGGCCGACTCCGCCGCCGCCGGCGCGCGCTGGATGGTCGCCCTCGACGACGGCCTGCGCCGCGGATTGCCGGCCGGCAATGCCGATGCGCTGCGCGTCTGGCGAAGCCTTGTCGCCGCACTCGCCTTTTTTCAGAAACATCGCGACTGGGCTTCGTGGGAGCCCTGGGGCCCCCTCGGCATCCTTTCCAGCTTTGCCGGGAAGGACGAGTTCATGGGCCAGGAAGTGCTTAACCTGGCCGCCCGCCGCAACCTTTTGTATCGGGTGCTCGACCGCTCGATTCCGGCCGGCCACAAGCTCGAGGGCCTGCGGGCCGTGCTCTACGTGGACAACGATCCACCGTCCGCCGAATTGAAAGCCAGGCTCGCCGCTTTTGCCCGTGCCGGCGGGCTGCTCATCGTGCCCCACTCGCTGGCCGCGCAGTTCCCCGGCGAAAAACCCATCCCGTGCCCCGTGGCCGGATACCGGTTGCGGTCCTTCGGCAAAGGCTCGGTCGCCGACGCCACGCGCGATTGGGACGATCCGTATTTCGTTGCCGCCGACGTCCACAACCTGGTACGGCGCCGCAACGACCCGGTCACTCTGTTTAACGCCCGCTCCTTGTGGGCGCACTATTCCGTCGCACCCGGTGGCCGCGGAGCGCTGCTGCAACTGGTGGCTTTCACCGGCCGGCCCAACGAGTCGGTAAGCCTTGTGCCGGCGCATCCCTGGCGCTCGGCGGCCCTGCTACACCATCGGCGCGGACGCCCCCGCCGCTCTCGAGCCGGTGATTGCGGAAGGCCGCCCTGAGTTTCATCTGCCCGCGTTCTCCTTCTACGCGGCCCTGGAGTTCCAGTCATGACGAACCAACAAAACAACGGTTGCGCTCTCACCCGTCGCGGCCTGCTGGCTAATGCCGCGGCGGCCGCAATCGGTAGTGCGATCCTGCCCCGCGCGGGGCGCGCCGCCCAAGCGCCCGCCGCCGCTGTCGCCCTGGCCCGCTGCTCCTCCTATGGAGCGGAACTGCTGCCTGCCCTCACCCGAATGTTCGATCAGGTCGGCGGCCTGGGGCGGCTCGCCAAAGGCAAGACGGTCGCCGTCAAAATCAACCTCACCGGCAACCCCGACTCGCGCCTGGGCTTCATCCCCATCGGCTTCACCACCTGGACTCACCCGTCCGTCATCGCCGCCACCGTCCACCTCCTCGGCCGCGCCGGCGCCCGTCGTATTCGCCTGGTGGAAAGTCCGTGGAAATCCGCTGAACCCGTCCAGGAGTATATGACCGCCGCCGGCTGGGACCCTGCCGTCTTCAGCAGCGCCGCCCCCCACGTGGAATTCGAAAACACCAACTTCCTGGGATTCGGCAAGAAGTACAGCCGCTTCCCTGTGCCCCATGGCGGGCACCTGTTCCCGGCATTCGATCTCAACCACTCCTACGAGGATTGCGACGTCTTCGTCTCCATCGGCAAAATGAAGGAGCATCTCACCGCCGGCATCACCCTGTCCATGAAGAACTGCTTCGGCATCACCCCCTGCACCATTTACGGCGATGGCGCCCCTGAGGACGAAGCCGGCCTGGTGCCCTTGGGAGGCCGCGCCCCCATCCACATGGGTTTCCGCCAGCCCTCCAAATGTTCCCCGCCGGAGATCGACCCCAAGAGTCCCCGTCAGGGCGGCTATCGCGTGCCCCGCTGTGTCGCCGACCTCGTCGCGGCCCGCCCCGTGCACCTCGCCATCATCGATGGCATTGAGGCGCAAACCGGCGGCGAGGGCATCGGCCGCAACACCCGCCACGTCACGCCCCACCTGCTCGTCGCCGGAACCAACACCGTGTGCGTCGACGCCGTCGGTGCTGCCGTGATGGGTTTCGATCCCCTGGCCGACCGTGGTACCGCACCATTCGAGACGTGCGACAGCACCCTCCGGCTGGCCGAGGAACTCGGCGTCGGCACGCGCGATCTGAAGCGCATCGAGGTGATCGGCGCAAAAATCGCCGATATGGTCTTCGACTACCGCAAAGCCGGCGTCCCCGCTCGAAGCACCCCCCGGGCGCCACGCAACGGCTAAGGATCCCGGCCCCGTCTGCACCTCGGCGGGAAGACTTCAGGCGTTCATGCGGATAAGTTGTTCGGCGTGCTTCAGGGCCTCGGGCGTGAGCTTCTGGCCGGACAACATCCGGCCGATTTCGCGGGTGCGCCCCGCTTCGTCCAGCTCCTCCACGGCAGCCACCGTTCGTCCCCGCGATTCACGCTTCTCCACACAGTAGTGGTGGTCGGCGAACGACGCAATCTGCGGCAGGTGCGTCACGCATAACACCTGGTTCGACGCGGCCAGTTTTTTCAGACGGCGGCCGACGCCTTCGGCCGCGCTGCCGCCTACGCCGGCATCCACCTCGTCGAAAATCAGCGTCCGGACATGCGCCCCCTTAGGCCCGGCAAGGCACGTCTTCAGCGCCAGTGCGATGCGCGAAATCTCGCCGCCCGAAGCCACCTTCTCCAGCGCGCGGGGCTGTTCGCCCAGGTTCGCCGACACCCGGAACTCGATGCCGTCCGCTCCGTCCGCCGACCATCCGGCCGGCGAAATTTCCACCCGAAACTGCGTACGCTCCATGGCAAGCTGCGCCAGTTCGGTCTCCACCCGCTTTTCCAGCTTGCGGGCCGCCGCGCCGCGCCGCTGCCTCAACTCGGCGGCCAGGGTTTCGAAGTCCTCCGCCAGCCGCTTCCGTTCCTTGTGAAGACGCTCCATGCGCTCGCCGGCGTGCTCCACCTTGGTCATCTGCCGACGCACCTCTTCCAGAAACGCGAGAATCTCGTCAATCGATGGCCCGTACTTGCGCTTCAGCCGGTCGATGGCAGCCAGCCGCGTCTCCACTTGTTCCAGACGTTCCGGATTGGCCTCCAGCCGCTGGATGTAGTCGCGCAGCCCGTAGGCAACCTCGTGGAGCGCCAGGTCCGCCGCCCTGGCCTGGTCGCGCAGTCCCCCAATCGACGCATCGATGCGGCACAGCTCTTCCAGCCGCTTGCCCGCCTGTCGCGTCAGCGAGACCGCCGATTCGGGGCTGTCGTATACCGCGGCGTAGGCCGTTTCCGCCGCTTCCTGAAGCCGCTGTACGTTCTGCAACACGCGCCGCTCGTTTTCAAGCGCCGCATCCTCGCCGCACCCCAGTGCCGCGCCTTCGATTTCCTTGCGTTGGAAGGACCACAGGTCCAGCAGGCGCAGCTTCTCCTGCCCGGAGCGCTCCAGTTCCTCGACTTCGGCCGATGCCGCGCGCCACTGCCCGTAAACCGCCGCCACGCGATCCAGCAGGTCGCGGTGCCCGGCGAACGCATCCAGCATGTCGCGCTGCGCGTCGCTCGCAAACAGAAGCTGCTGATCGTGCTGCCCATGGATATCCGCCAGGTAGGGCGCCAGTTCCTTCAGCAGCGACACCGCCACCGGCCGACTTCCCACAAAGGCCCGCGATTTGCCGCCTGCCAGGATCTCGCGCTCGATGAGCAGTTCGCCCTCCTCCGCTTCGAGGCCCGCCGGCTCGAGCAGGCGGCGGATCGGGGCCGAATCTCGCACGTCGAAGATGCCTCCGATGCGTGCGCGCGCCTCCCTGCCGCGCACCATCTCCGCCGAAGCGCGGCCTCCCAGCAGCAATCCCACCGCGTCCACCACGATGGATTTGCCGCTCCCGGTCTCCCCCGTTAGCAGGTTCAGGCCGGAATGAAAGTGCACCCTCAGCCGCTCCACCACCGCGTAGTTTTCGATGACGAGCTCCAACAGCATTTGAGGCGATTATAGCGGCATGCGTCGAACGATCAGAATCACGTCGCGTGCAACGGCGCCATTCGCGCCGGGCCCGAAATCAACGGGAAGGCAGCCTGCGTATCAGGGACGGCATCTCATCCGGCGTGGCCCGCGTGTGGTCCGGTTTGGACGCCGAAGCGGCTGCCGCCGATCGTGAGTTTCGCGACTTCACCGGCGCCGGCGGTACTTCCACAAGGTAGTCATACACTCCGCGGCGCCGCTCCACCGGATCCGGTGGTATCACCACGTGCCTTTCCAGGATCGTGCAACCTTCGACTTTCTCGCCTACTTCGTGACTGAATCGGGACCGAACCGTTTTTGTCATCATCGGATTCTTGGCGTCACCTGTAACGCCCGCGGCCCGGCGTTCGGCCGTGTCACCCACGCGAGTCGCTGCACGCCGCCCGCAGTCGAGCCGTATTATCCAGATTAGCACCCCTGGCGCGCGAGTTCCGCCGCGGGCAGGTCCTTTCGCGTGTACTCGTCCATCGCCGGATGCCGGTCCCGCCGCAGCCCCTCCAAAATGCTCGTCGAGGGGACGCTCACCTCGATGTCGTCCTGCACCGGCAGCCGGCCCGGCCTGCCAGCGTGACCTCTCCCCGTCTGTGGACGCCGGCGCCACCAATACCGCCAATAACCCACCAGTTGCGGCGCCCTCCGCTTCCTAGTATCCTTGTAGTTTCCCCGCATTGTGAGTCTCGCTTTGGTGAGTCGCTCTGTGGGTGAAGGTTTGGACGGGTGGCCGAGCGGCTAATGGCAACAGACTGTAAATCTGTCGCTCCTTGCGAGCTACGGAGGTTCGAATCCTCCCCCGTCCACCAGAAGATTTCGTAAACTGTTGTTGTGGGGTTGGCGCTGCCCGCAATCCCCGGGTGTGGTAAGCCGTTGTAGCTCAGTTGGTAGAGCGCGTCCTTGGTAAGGACGAGGTCACCAGTTCAATCCTGGTCAACGGCTCCAGTTTTCTTCTCCTGTTCACAATCCTGACAGGTAAAAAAGGTTCGCCCATGGCAAAGGAAAAATTCGACCGCAGCAAGCCGCACGTGAATATCGGGACGATCGGCCACATCGATCACGGCAAGACCACCCTGACGGCGGCCATCACCAAGGTGCTGGCGAAGCACAATCCCAAAGTCAAGTTCCGGAGCTTCGATTCCATCGATAACGCCCCGGAAGAAAAGGCCCGCGGTATCACCATCGCGGTCGCGCACGTGGAATACGAAACCGCCAAGCGGCACTACGCCCATGTGGATTGCCCCGGCCACGCCGACTACATCAAGAATATGATCACCGGCGCGGCGCAGATGGATGGCGCCATCGTGGTGGTGGCCGCCACCGACGGCCCCATGCCCCAGACCCGCGAGCACATCCTGCTGGCGCGGCAGGTGGGCGTGCCCTACATCATCGTGGCCATGAACAAGGTGGACATGGTGGACGATCCCGAACTGCTCGACCTGGTGGAGCTGGAAGTGCGCGAGCTGCTGAAGACCTATCAGTTCCCGGGCGACGACCTGCCGGTGGTGCGCGTGTCGGCGCTGGGCGCGCTCAACGGCGAGCCGGAGTGGGAGAAGGGCATCGACGAGCTGATGGAAGCGGTGGACAGCTACATCCCGCTGCCGCAGCGCGACATTGAAAAGCCGTTCCTGATGCCGATCGAAGATATCTTCTCGATCCAGGGGCGCGGCACGGTGGTGACCGGGCGCATCGAGCGGGGGGTGTGCAAAGTCGGCGAGGAAATGGAGATTGTGGGATTCCGGCCCACCCGCAAGACGGTCGTCACGGGCGTGGAAATGTTCAAGAAGCTGCTGGACCGCGGCGAGGCCGGCGACAATGTCGGACTGCTGCTGCGCGGCGTGGAAAAAGACGAAGTGGAGCGCGGGCAGGTCATCGCCAAGCCGGGCTCGATTACGCCCCACACCACGTTTTCCGGATCGGTGTACGTGTTGAGCAAGGAAGAGGGCGGGCGGCACACGCCGTTCTTCAAGGGCTACCGGCCGCAGTTCTACTTCCGCACCACCGATGTGACCGGCGTGGCGGAGTTGCCCGAAGGGACGGAAATGGTGATGCCGGGTGACAACGTCAACCTCAAAGTGGAGCTGATCACTCCGGTGGCCATGGACAAAGGGCTGCGCTTCGCGATCCGCGAAGGCGGCCGCACGGTCGGCGCCGGCACCGTTACGGAAATTTATAAATAGCGACCGGCCCGCCCGGCCCGCTGGAGAAGCAACCAATGCCTCGCGAGATCATTACGTTTCAGTGCACGGAATGCAAGAACCGGAATTATTCTTCGACCAAGAACAAGAAAACCACTACCGAGCGGCTGGAGCTCAAGAAGTTCTGCCCTTATTGCCGGAAACACCAGCCGCACCGGGAAATCAAGTAGAATGAAGTAGCGCCCTGACGTTCAGGGGCGTGACCCAGGGGCGTAGGTTTAACGGCAGACCAGCGGTCTCCAAAACCGCGAGTGGGGGTTCGAATCCCTCCGCCCCTGCCAACCCCCTGCCAACAGTCAGGAGCCAGCAAGGAAAATTTATGGCCGATGTCAAAGCCTGGGTACAGGGCACGAAGGACTACATCAACGAGCTCAGGGTCGAAATGCGGCGCGTGACTTGGCCCAACCGGAAGCAAGTCGAAGGTACGACCGCTGTCGTCATCTTTTCCGTCTTTGCTTTTGCCGGATACTTCTTCGTGATCGACGGGATCCTCTCCACTGGCGTCAAGGACGTGCTCCGGTTCTTCACGAAATAGGCGGTTATGGCAACCGAAGAGAATTTCGAGTTCGATGGCGGCGAGCAGGACGCGCCGCCCGACGAGCAGGCCCCCAACGATCAGGGGGACGCGGGCGAACCCCGGGACTCCGTTCAGGATCAGGTTGAAGGTGCCGGCCTCGAACCGGAGGCCGCGCCCGCGGCCGAAGAAGTGCCCGGTCCGGCTTATGACGATTCGTCTTCGAAGAAGTGGTTCATCATTCACACCTATTCCGGTTTCGAAAACAAGGTGGCCGAGTCGCTGCGCACCCGCGCCGAGGCGTTTGGCTTCGCCGACAAAATCGGTCAGATCCTCATCCCCACCGAGGAGGTGGTGGAACTGCGCAACGGCAAGAAAGTAACCAGCAAGCGCCTGGTCTATCCCGGGTACGTGATGGTGGAAATGGAAATGAACGACGCGCTGTGGCACGAAGTCAAGAACACCCCCCGCGTCACCGGTTTTGTAGGCGGCGGGAATTCGCCGGTGCCGCTCAGCGCCGACGAGGTGAACCAGATCCTGTACCGCCAGGCCTCTTCCGCCGAGCGGCCGCGTCCCAAGATGACGTTCGAGAAGAACGATTCGGTGCGCATCGTCGATGGTCCCTTTGCCAACTTCTCGGGCAAGGTGGATGAGGTCAATACCGAGCGCGGCACGCTGCGGGTGATGGTGACGATTTTTGGCCGCGCCACCCCCGTGGAGTTGGAGTTCTTGCAGGTCGAAAAGGTTTAGGGCGCAGCGGGCCGCGGCCGCCCAGAGGGCGCTGCCGCCGCGCGCGAGAGGATTTTACGTATGGCAAAGAAAGTTACCGCTCAGGTCAAACTCCAGATTCCGGCGGGAAAGGCCACTCCGGCGCCGCCCGTGGGCACGGCGTTGGGCCCGCAGGGCGTCAATATCATGGATTTCTGCAAGGCCTTCAACGCCAAGACTTCCGGCAAGGATCAGGAAGGCCTGATTATTCCGGTCGTGATCACCATCTATTCGGACCGCTCGTTCACCTTCATCACCAAGACGCCTCCGGTCCCGGTGCTGATCAAGCGCGCGGTGAACCTGGCGAAGGGCTCGGCCGAGCCGCACAAGAACAAGGTCGGCAAGATCACCGACAAGCAGGTGGAAGAGATCGCCAAGGTGAAGATGCCCGACCTGAACTGTTTCGATCTCGAAGCGGCCAAGCGCTCGGTCGCCGGTACGGCACGCAGCATGGGCGTAGACGTCGAGTAATCGAGTATTGCCTCGGGCCCGCGCGGAGTCCGAAGTTGACTCCGTCGCCGCGGTCTGAAAAAATAAAATCTCCTGCCGAATAAGCGGATGTGGCGGAATTGGCAGACGCGCTAGATTCAGGTTCTAGTTCTCGCAAGGGAGTGGAGGTTCAAGTCCTCTCATCCGCACCAAACAGATTCTAAAAGACTTAGCTGCAAAGTGGGCCACTCAAAAAATGGGTGGCCCGACCTGTTTTTGAATCTTTTTTGAACCATCGTTCGGGGCACATCTCAAACGCCTACGGGCAGTTGGCGAGGTGAGCCACGGCCTCCAACAAAATCGAATTCGTGGCGCTGCGGGAGCGCCATGGACAAATCTCCGCTGGCCTAGAGCCGCCGTCCTGCTGTTCTCTGGCCCAGTCTTCTACCTCGCCTTGTGGATGATCATCGATCCAGCAGCTGTCGCTTGGATTCCTGAGTTGATTGTGCGGGTCTTCAGAAATGCGGTGCCGGGTTCGGTTGGACCGCCTTCAGGAGACATCGTTGGACCCGAGCAAACTGGTGTCTCCCCCGAGCTACGAAGAGCGTTGAGGGTCGCTGGCGTGGTTCTCTTGCTATTCACTATCGTGATCTGAGAACACCCGGAGTTTCGACTATTGCTGCGCACCCGCTAACCACCGCCCGCCTGCGCCGTCATAGACAGTAAGGAGATCATGCACCCGGCCTGCTAACTGGCTTCTTTACCGTAAGATCTGTCAATTGTTGAACCCCAGGCGGTGATTTTTCGTCTTATACAGGGAAGCGAAGGATGCAGCAGTCTTCGACGGGGAAGCAGAGATTCCAGAGGTCAACCTGAACGGATCTGCGGCATCACAAAGAGTTCACGATATGTCAACCAACACCCAGAAACTCAGAGTGCTGCGTGCCCGGACGGATTTCGATCTTGTGGCCCTGGTCCAGCGGGAACTCGACCGTGCCATGAACCTCTTGAATGCGGCAAGCACCCGACAGTCCCCGCTCTACGCCCAAGCCGTCAAAGCCCATTGCACGGCGGCGGCGCTGCTTCCCAGGATCGCCGGGTTGAGCCAGGACGACCGGCTGCGCATCGAGGGGAAGGCGGCGGAACTGCGGTCCAGGCTTGATCTGGTGCCGGTCTATGCCAACGTGGGGTCCTACTGTTCGGCGGTAGCATCGTAATACTCAGGTTTCAACGGTGACCCAGAACTCCGGTGACGTTTGCACCCGCACGACCTCGAAATCGACCAGATCCGCCCAGGCTGAAACCCACGGTTCCAGCGACTTCCGATCCGGCGCTTCCATGATCTGAAAGCAGCGGGCGTTTTCGGCGTCGATCCAACTTGCGTGATGGAGGACGCCTTCCGGGAGCATCCTGCCGTGGATCTTGAAGCGGTCGCCAACTGCCGTGAAGTCGCCGTTTTTGGGACGCTCGATGATCATGAAAAGCATCATCGACACTTACACCCGCAACCGCCAACGGCCTATGGAGTGGTTCCGCCTCGCCGCCGATCACGCTGCTGCACGGTAGAGCCGTTCACGGAAGATCGCTGACCCTCGTTCCATAGCTTGGCCGGTCAGAAGCCAATGGCGAAAGCATCGGCGTATCATAGGACCGGTCATCGCTGAGCTACCGGCCACGCCAGCGCAAGGAATACTGATTGATTCTCGTGGCCTCGTCAGATCGCCGGTTCGCTGCCATGCTGTTCTTTAACAGTGTTCTTGCCCGGAACTGAGCTTCCTGAAAAGATGCAGCAACGCCGTGGTCGCCGTGATCGGTGGACCAGCGGAACTCGTTATGAAAATCCTTCTCTGAGACATTGTACTGTGCTTGATTCCCCCCAACGTCGATGAATGTGAAGGACTGGCTCATTGCGAAACTCGCTTTCCACTTCTCGAAAATCTTCGGTCTTCTACACGGCGATGCTTTCCACCGAGGCTTGGTTGCCGCCCTACCATGATTCCGGGTTCGCTTCCGTCCGTCTTTGGTCCAATTCCGCAGGCCGAAGGAAGCGAGGTGCTGATGCGGTTCATCTCAGCAAGCGCCGCCTTGCCACTTTGAAGGGCCGTTGTCTGGTCCTTATGCCGAATCGCAATCACCATCGTCCTTACGTGAGGCATAGCCCGGCTCAACTTCTCGGGAAGACTGCTTTGGCCCGGTAAACTACCATTTAGGCTGTCAGATCTATATGCCTTGTAGAGCGGCTTGGACATCTGATGCATTTCGTAAAGACACGCATTCCCAGATTCGGTCTGATCGTCCCATCGATTCCCATTCGCATCCCCGTTTTCGAGTGAACGGAGAATACTCTGTAATAGACCCTTGGTGCTTTCGTACAACATGGGGGATGCCGCTCCTTTGTGCTATAACGTGGTTCGGGGCCTCAGCCCTAGTCGCCATCGGAGGGCGCTCCACTCTAAAGGCTGGAAGAACTGCCTTGATACTGCTAACTCAGTATAACACGGCCTGAGTTGGTGGTATGATAGGTACGGTTGATTTTCCTGCCAATTCGAGGCTGACTTCCTTAGCGCTGCTTCCGCTACCTTCGTCCACCTTCCAGATTAGCCGTCTTCAGAAACTCGTATGAGGTACTTATGAAACCAGTCACGACAGGACCCGGAATATCAGGGACCATTGCGGACTATTTGGAAACCCTGATGTGTGATTTTAGGATTGAGAGTAAAGATGAGCGATGGCACCTGCATATTCAGGTTTCCCAAACTCCCGAATACTCGCTTCGAGTCTATGCGCCTGACCGTCATACGGAGGTTCATACCGTCACCATAAGTTCAAGCACGGGAAACGATATCCAGGACATTCTTGTGAATGAACTGGAGTCGTGGCAATTGAGAGTTCGCACGCCTGTGGCAAGAGCTAAGGACCAGCATCCTGCGATTGCGGGCACATATGGTACTGGCGATATGGATCAGAGCGTCCCTGTAGAATGAGGATCGCAGTGCGGCGATTCTTTCTCGTCGTGACTCAGAATACGAACAATGGTGCGCCACAATGGAGAGATGAAGGAAGCGATATGCCACACCCTCATACGGGACTGCCACGAATCCTGTCCTGATTCATAAAGTGGACCCGGATTACACGGAGCGCACGCAGGACGCACAGCACGACGCTGGTGCGATTCTCAAAGAAGTTTGACTTGATCCCGTCGAGCCAGGGCTGTAACGTGGAAAATGGCATGGGCGACTTGGACGACCTCTCGTCACGAAGACCACTCCTCGCAGTCAATGCTGAGGCGCTGGTCCGAATGTGGCGTTTTATCGAGTTGCAAACAGGGACACCATCGGCGTGCGTGGGCTACGACATTGACCTTGTGCGGGATCAGGTTGGTCTTGGGGATGACGCCATATCGGTCTTCCTTCGGGCGGCGTTGTTGAAAGCGCTGTTTCACCAGGGCTTTCTGGAGGACGGGCGGGAAGGTGACGAACTGCGCCATATAGTGTTCGATGTTGCCGCAACCTTCCCGATGTGCGATGGCGTAGAGGGATTCGACGCAGCCGCATTCCTCAATGAAGTCCGGGCCAGGGCGACGAACCCCTCAGCCTAGACAAAGGTGCATATCGTGCAGTTCCCAAAGAAAGTCAATCGATTCGGCGCAACCGTCTCCGTCCCGGCACGCTCACTTTTCCAGTAACGCCAACGTTTACTTCCCCACTTCCACCTCAACCGAGTACGACGGCCAACAAGAAGTTCTTCGGACCTGGCGCCTGCCATTGGACGACGTGAACCAGTTCGTGGAAGTGCAGTGATTCATCGGCGGCGGCGCTCGGCACAAGGAAGTACGTGTCCAAGTAGCTGATGCCTCTGACGGGTTGGTGCTCGAAGGTGGCGAACTCGGGAAGGCCCCACGAAGATAGCGGCTTAATTGGCAGGCGATCTGTGCTGGCGATGCTGGTTGTGTTCAGAAGTTGCTCGGAGAAGTAGCGGTGCAGGCGTGGGAACTTGAATGATGCCACGCTCCACTTGTTGGCAGCGTGGACTTCGAGTGTACGCCGAGTCCAGTTCAGGACCACCGGCACGAACTCAGCATAGCGATCTGCCGCCATCGCTCCTCGTTAGGCGGTTTGAGCGGCGGCGGGTGCAGCAGCCGGGGCGCTCTTCTTGGCCGCAGCCTTCTTCGTCCCTTTCTTCGCCGTTGTCTTCCTGGCAGTCTTCTTGGCGGCTTTCTCCTGTTGGGCCTTTTCAGCCTTCACCCTGGCCCATCTCGCTTTGGTGGCAGCGACTATCCTTGCCCGCCCTTCCTTGCTCATCCGGCGCTTGCGCTTCGGCGCAGGCGTGGCGGCTGGCTGTGCCGGTTCAGATTCGCCATTCACCTTTGCATATCGTGCTCTCTGCGCCAGTGCCATCTTTCGCCGCGTGACTGCGCTGAATTTCTTTCGCTTGCCTGGGGCCGGTTCAGAAGTGGCGGTGGCTTCGGCGCTTCCACCATCGAGGATTTGTCGAAGTTCGGCGATTTGGGCGTCTAGTTTCTCCTTCTGGGCTTCCATTCCCAAAATCGCAGCGTTTATGATCATTGGCGTGAGCTTCTGTGTTGGCATGTGACTCGATTCTTCCATCAGTAATCTGGATACTCAGACCCATACTACACCCGTCTCGCACCTTGCGTGAAGACTGTCAGAGCGAATCAGTTTCGGCATCGGTTGGGTTGCACCTAGCGACCAATCGCAAAGGACCGATGAACTATGTCGCAGGGCAAATACCCAATTCAGCAATACCTTCGTCGCCTGGTTTCGCCGTTCGGGTCGTGCCGTTGCGAATTCGTCCAGAAACTCGGCTACCGCAATCTCGAAATTGGCCGTCTTCACCTGGGTTCGTGGCTCGACCGTGGCGAGGGCTTCACTCTCTTTCTGAATGAGATCGCTGTCGCTTACCCCGGTCACGCCCCGGAACTGGAACAAGTGCTTGCGGAGACGGCGGCGATAAAAGTGACGGGAAGGCGATTCGGCGTGGCTGGAGCGGTGCCGGGAGGAAGAAGCATCGTGGTTGCCGTTTATTCATGTCCAGGGCGAGCGGTGATCCCCAGAGGCATCACGATGTTTGGCTTGACTGGTGTTCGGATTGGCCGTCCTGCGGTAGCAAAGGCAACACGCCTTGGGTACGGATCTCGAATGAACTGCCGTCCTTTTCCCAGATCATGTTGTCCATCATAAAATGGAGAGAACAAAATGGGCGATGCCGAGCACTTCTTGAAGAGCTACGAAGCAGGGGATGCACCGTGGGACATAGGGAAACCTGATGCGAACCTGATCCAGACGGTAACCACAACGCCCATACAGCCCTGCTTAACCCTGGAGATCGGATGCGGCACGGGCGACAATGCGATCTGGCTGGCGCAACGAGGGTTCGACGTGGTAGGGGTTGATTTTTCGCCCGTCGCCGTACAGAGAGCGAACGATAAGACTGCGAAGGCCGGTGTGAAATGTAGGTTCATCGTGCTCGACATCCTCCAGAGCGAAGTTGAAGGAGCGCCATTCGGTCTCGCATTCGATAGGGGCTTTTTGCATACAATCGCCTCGGATGGAGTCCGGAAGGGCTTTGCGGAAAAGTTGAGCGGTTACTTGGAACCGGGTGGTCTGTGGCTTAGCCTTGTTGGAAATGCTGACGAAGTGCGTCACGGTCAAGGTCCACCACAGCGAAGCGCCCGAGACATCGTGAACGCCGTCGAGCCGCACTTCGAGATCCTTTCGCTAGTGTCAAGTTATTTCGAGACGAAGCTGCCACATCCGCCGAGAGCCTGGGTTTGCTTGATGCGGAAAAGAAGTTAGCAACGTCGCTACCGCAGCTTTTCTGCGGTCGGGAAGAAATTGGGACGGCACCAGCCGCGCGCTCGTCTGGCGTCAGGTGTCCAGTTCGTTCATCATGGCTCAGTCTCCGGACGCCATCTCGGCGAGTTGCGGCGTGGCCGTATCCTGCTGCTCCCGCTCGCCACTCTGTTGCAGCAGTTTCGCGACCAGCCCGGTCCACCCGGTCTGATGGCTTGCACCCACGCTGGCGCGCAGCACGTAGGGATGCTCGTGGTGGATTCGCGATACCGCGCGGATCCCCTACGGCGAGAGGAACTCGCGCTCGTCCAGCATCACCTGCAAAACCCGCCGCAGTTGCTCCTGGTCCACGATCGACAGCAGCCGCCGCCCGCCTTCCCCCGGCGCCTGCATGCAGGCCACGTTAACCGTCAGGTCCTGGCGGTTTTCGATCGCTTGAACCCCTCCAGCCGGTCGCAGACGCCCGGTTCGAGTGTCTCCACCGCGAACAGCGGGATCAGCCCGACCATAGACCGCACCTTGAGCGGCAGATGGCCGCCGTCCGGCATGTGCAGCACGTCGTAATAGAACCCGTCCCCGCCGTCCCACATGCCGGTGCCGTCGCTGCCGAGGTGATTGATGGCGTTCGAGATGTAGAGGAAGTGCTCCCAGAATTTGCTCGCCACATCCTCGTAGGCCGGGTCTTCGCTCGCCAGTTCCATCGCGATCGCCAGCAGGTTCAGACAGTACATCGCCATCCAGCCCGTGCCGTCCGCCTGCTCGATGTGGCCGCCCGTCGGCAGCGGCGCGCTGCGGTCGAAAACGCCGATATTGTCGAGCCCCAGGAAGCCTCCCTGAAATACGTTGCGCCCCTCGCTGTCCTTGCGGTTCACCCACCACGTGAAGTTCAGCAGCAGCTTCTGAAAGACGCACGCCAGGAACGCGCGGTCGCCCACGCCGCGTCGCTTCTTATCAATCTTGTACACCCGCCACGCGGCCCACGCGTGCACCGACGGATTCACGTCGCCGAAGGCCCACTCGTAGGCCGGCAGCTGGCCGTTCGGGTGCATGTACCATTCGCGCGTCATCAGCACGAGCTGCTGCTTGGCGAATTCGCAATCCACCAGGGCCAGCGGTACGCAGTGGAACGCCAGGTCCCACGCCGCATACCACGGGTATTCTCACTTGTCAGGCATGGAGATCACATCGGCATTGTAGAGATGCGGCCATTCCCGGTTGCGCCCGTTCAGCCGCTCGGTGTCCATCAGCTCGAATTCCGGGCTGTGCTTATCGCGCCGGCGGCTTTCCTCCACCAGTTGCGTGTAGGGGAATGCCGCCTGCGGGTACTTGTACAGGTACTTCATGTAGGAGTGGGTGGGCGTGCTGTCGAGATAGAAGTAGCACTCTTTGGCGTCTTCGCCGTGGTTGCCTTCATTCCCGGTCAGGCCGAAGATCCGCTCCTTCAGAATCGGATCGTGCCCGTTCCACGGCGCGACGGCGAAGCAGATATATTGATGCCGGTCGCAGATCCCCGCGATGCCGTCTTCATTCCAACGATACGCCCGCGAGCGCGCCTGATCGTGCGACAGGTACTCCCAGGCGTTCCCATTGGGGCTGTAGTCCTCGCGCACCGTGCCCCACGCCCGTTCGCTCAGGTAAGGGCCCCAGCGCTGCCAGTGCGCACGCCGCTCCCGCGCTCCGCGCTTTCCCTTGCCGCCCTCACACCACGAACGGCTTGCGGTAATCGCGCGTGAGCATCTTCGTGGCCGCCGCGTCGCCTGCGAACTTCGGCCCGGCTTCCAGGGTGAGCTTGCGTCCGACGCGATAGCTGATGTTGGCCAGGTGGCACAGCGCCGCGCTCAGATAGGCGTTGCCGATCTCGTCGTGAAGCTCTTTGTAATTCCGCGACCGGCATGCCGCCAGGAAGTTCTCCATATGCATCGCCGTGGTGTCGCCCCGCTCCGGCCGCTCTTCGAACGCCACTTCGTTGCTTTCGCCTTTGAACGCCTGGAATCCGGCATCGCTCGACACGGCCCAGCCTTCGGTGCCGTAGAAGAGGTTGCCGATCATCACGTTGATCGGGCCGATCGGACGAGGGCCGTTCGCCTCCGCCGGAGGATTCGGGGCCGCCCGGTTGGGTCCGCCGCGTCCACCGGAACGACGCTGCATCGGCGTTCCTTCGCCGCCGGTGAGCAGCCCGCGAACCTCGAAGACGATTTCGCGCCCGCCGAAATCGAAGCTCGCCAGCAGCGTGTTGGGCGTCTCCTGGTCGTCCTCGTACGCGTACTTGGCGCCCATCGCGAAGGCCGACTTCGGCCACTCGGGATCGCCCATGGCCCAGCGGCAGATACCCATCTCGTGCACGCCCTGGTTGCCGATGTCGCCGTTGCCCGTGTCCCAGAACCAGTGCCAGTTGTACTTGAACCGGTTGGCGTTGAACGGCCGCATCGGCGCGGGCCCCAGGAAGAGGTCCCAATTCACGCCGTTCGGCACCTCGCTGTCGGGCTTGTGGCCGATCGAGACCCGGCGTTTGAAGCACAGGCCCTTGGACATGTAGATCTTCCCGATCACCCCTTCCTGGAGCGCCGCCATGGCTTTCATTTTGAAGGGCGTGCTGCGGTGCTGCGAGCCGATCTGCACCATCCGCTTGGTGTCGCGCGCCACCTGCACCATTTTCAGGCCTTCGTAGATGTTGTAGGAGGCCGGCTTTTCGCAATAGACGTCCTTGCCCGCCTTGCACGCCAGGATGGTCGCCAGTGCGTGCCAGTGATTGGGCGTCGCAATGGAGACCGCCTCCACACCCGCATCGGCAAACACGTCCCGCAAATCCTCCACCTCCTTGGCTTTCTGGCTGGTGTTCTTCACCAGAGTGGACTGGGCACGCTCGCGGGCGGCCTGGTCGATATCGCACAGTGCCGCCACCCTGGCGCCGGGCAGCCGGGAGTAGATATTCAGATGATTGGTGCCGCGGCCGCCGAGACCGATCAGCCCCATATTGATGCGATCGTTTGCGCCCCAGACGCGCGTGGCGGCAGCGGCCGTGGCTGCGCCGAGGAAGAACCTGCGGGTTGAAGTTTGAGACACGAATAGGCTCCTTGCGCGGTCATTATATCAAGGAGCCGAGGGGGTTCGTTACCGGTGGGGTGCGAGGTCTAAGGCACACTGTGCCCGTCCGATCCAAGCAAGTACCTTGATTTCAACGATTTGCATTTTGCAAAATGGGCACAGTGCGCCTGTTTCGAAGGTCAGCCTGCGTTCCGGCGCCGAGCCGCGCGCCTACCGTCGCTTTCTGGCCCGGTGAGCCGCTTTTCTGACGGCTTCATTCGCTGCCGTCGCGGACTCTTTGGTAATGCGTTCCGGTGCCAGCTTGCTCAGAATGCGGTCGTTGATCCAGTGCTCGTCCCACCATTCCCGCGGGTTCACCTGCACGCCATCCAACTGCATGCCGAAATGCACATGCACGCCTCCGGCGAGTCCCGTCTGTCCGGCGATTCCCATCTTCCGGCCCTTCTGCACCATGTCGCCGGGCTTCACGTCGATCTGCCGCAAGTGGCCGTAAATCGATTGCAGCCCGTACCCGTGGTCCACCACGATGCAGTTGCCGTAAATGCCCAGGTCCGCCGCGTACACCACGCGCCCGTCGTTGGCCGCGGTTACCGGCGCGTTCTGCACGTCGGAAAGGTCGAACCCGAGATGCACCTGCTGATCCACCTTCTTGCCGTGATAGATGTAGTTGCGCACATCCGCGAAATCGGCCTCTTCCTTGCCGTAGTGCACGAAGGGGCCGTTCCACAGGATCTTCTCCTCGGTCTTGAACCGCAGGTCGGCCATCTGCTGATTGTTCTTCCGCCGCATTTCGCCGTTGATCTTGAGAAACCGCGAAAGCAGGTCGGGGCCGGGCGCCAGCTGCCCGGTGGGATCCACGGAGGTGACCAGCTTCTCCATCAGCGCGTCACTCAGGTCGAAATCGCGGACGCGGAACTTCTTCGGGAACAGCTTGAACCAGAACTGCCCGGTGGCTTCCGTCCCCGCCAGGTTCCGTGCGTACACCACCGGCTTCACGTCCGCCGGCAAGTCCCACGGATAGGCGAACATGGCGAACCGCTGATCGGCCGGCTTGCCGGGCAGCGGAAAACTGCGGAACGTGTACTTCCCCACGCGCACGCCAGCTTCGTTCCACGACCCGCTGGCGGCGAACGTCACCAGTTCCATGCCGCCCTGGTTGATGTAGTGCTGCAAATCGTCCGGAATCACCCTCGGCGCGCTCAGCACCACGTCCACGTCGGCCGATGCGGCGTCGGTGGCGCCGCGGAAATCGTTCGACACCGCTTCCACCAGCAGCCGTGCCTTGCCCTCTTTCAAGCCCGGCGCTTTGCTCTTGCCCGCTTCGAACGATACGGTGCGCGGCGTTTCATTGCGCTTCCACCGGAACCGCTGCGCCGTGGCGGTCTCCTCGAAGAGCGGATACCGCGTGCCGCCCTGTTGCAGATAGGCTGAAAGCCGGCGCACTCCGTGCGGGTTGGTCACCGTCACGGTTACCGGCGTGTTTACGCCCACGGTCTTTACCGGCGTGATTGCCACCACCGAATGCCCGGACATCACAAACAGCGCGATCGTCCCCACGATCGCGAGGAATACTATCGCTACGATTACCTTCACTTTTTCACCCAGGAGTCGATCCAGTCGATAAACGTCTTGTACCACAGCAGGCTGTTCTGGGGCTTCAACACCCAGTGGCCCTCGTCGGGAAACACCAGCAACTGCGAGGGCACTTTCTGCATCTGCAGCGCGGTGAAAAGCTGGAGGCCCTGCGTGTACGGGACGCGGAAGTCCAGCTCTCCATGGATCACCAGCGTCGGCGTATGGAAGTCCTTCACGTAATGGCTGGGGGACCATTTGTCGTATACTTCCGGCCGGTCCCACGGGGTGCCGCCGAACTCCCACAGCGGAAACCACAGCTCTTCGGTGGCGCCGAACTCGCTGGCCAGGTCGTAGACGCCCGAATGCGTGATTAACGCCTTGAAACGCTGGGTGTGGCCCAGAATCCAATCCACCATGTACCCGCCGTACGACCCGCCCGCCGCGACCATGTGCGCGGTGTCGGCATACGGCAGGTTGTTGGAGAGATAATCGCAGACCGCCATGATGTCGTCATACGGGCGCCCGCCCCAATCGCCGTTGATCTCGTCGATGAACTTCTGCCCGTAGCCGGTGGACCCGCGCGGATTCGGCATCACCACCACGTAGCCTGCCGCCGCCATCACCTGCGCGTTCCAGCGGTACGTCCAACTGTGGCCCCAGTTGCCTTGCGGCCCGCCGTGAATCAGCATCAGCACCGGGTACTTCCGGCCTGCCTGAAACCCGAAGGGCTTCACTACGAAGCTCTGCACACGCGCACCGTCCGGCGCGTTCGCCCAGAATTCCTCGAGCGGGGTGAGCTGGTAGGCGTTGTAGACCGGGTCGTTCAGGTGGGTCAGCGCGGTGGGCATGCCCCCGGTGGAGGACGCGCGATAGATCTCGCTGGGCGACACGCCATTCTGCTGCGTGTAGACCATCGTCTTGCTGTCGCGCGTGAACTGCATGTCATCCAGTTCGTTGTCGCCGCTGGCCGCGACGCGCACCGCACCGCCGTTCACCGAGATGAACTGAATCGCCTGCCGCCCGCGGTCGGCGGTGGTGAAAAACAGATTGGCCGCGTCGGGCGACCAGGCAAAGCTGTTCACCCACCGGTCGATGGTCTCGGTCAGGTTCGTCACCCGGCCGGTGGCCCGCTCGAGCACCACCAGGCGCCACCGGTCGCTCTCGTATCCCGGGCGCATCTGCAAGCGCCACGCGAGGTACTTTCCATCGGGCGAGTAGCGCGGGCTCGAATCCGCTCCGGGGTTGGAGGTGATTTTCCTGGTTTCGCCGCCCTCGATCGGCACCACGAACAGGTCCGAGTTGGTGCTGGCCGCCGGCATGGGGTCGGCGTTCATCGAGTAGCAGACCTCTTTGCCATCGGGCGCGATGTCGTAATCGGCCGGGCCGCCCAGCGAAAACGGCGGCACGTCGCGCGCGCCCGGAGTGAGGTCCTTCACCTTGCCGCCCGCCACCGGCACGACCAACAGGTGACTGCGCCGCTTCGATTGCCAGGTGGTCCAGTGGCGGTACAGCAGCTCGGTGTAGATGCGCGCGTGAACCTTACTGGCCTTCTCCGCGTCCAGGTTGCGCTGGTTGCACGCTTCGTCGGCGCCGCATTCCGGGTACACGGCGCTGGTGAACAGCAGGTTCTTTCCGTCGGGAGAGAACATCACGCCATCGGCTTCGGTCGGGAGATTGGTGACCTGGGCGGGGTTGGCGCCGTCGGGATCCATCAGCCAGATCTGCGCCAGCCCGCTCCGGTCGGAAATGTAGGCAATCCTCCGGGAATCGGGCGACCATCGCGCCCTCTGGTTGGCCTGCCCATCCTGGGTGATCTGCCGCGGCGCCCCACCCTCCAGCGGCACGATCCAGATCTGCTGCGGCTTCCGGTTCGCAGCCACATCCACGGTCTGTACGGTGAACGTCACCCAACGCCCGTCGGGTGAGACCTGGGGGTCCCCGATGCGCTTGAGCTCCATCATGGCGTTGACGTCGAACGGCCGCTTTTGCGCGAAGACAATCGCGGCGGTAGCAACGAACAGGATGAGGCGGCGGCGCATAAAGTAAGATTGTAATCCCCATCGTCCCCGGTTTGACCGAACTCCAGCACTTCTGTCAGCCGGAAGAAGAAGTCGGGGAACGGCGCCGCATCCATGGCCGCTCTTCAGTCCGCGGGTCACCGCGCTTCAGTTCTGCGCCGGACGATTCATCTTCGAAAAATCGAACCGCCCCAAATACATCGGCTGCGACACCGGCGGCTTGGGGTGGTTCCGGTCCACCGGGTATGGCACCTTTTCCAGTGTCGGGAAGCCCCAGATGTCTCCGGTGCGCGTATCGATCACCACCTTGCCGATCATCTGCGAAAGTCCGTCGGGGTTTCGGATCATGGTTGTCCCCGGCTCTATGTACAAGCTGGACCGGTCGAACTGCGCCCTGACCGGCGGCGGGCTGATGACGGGTCGCAACGCGATGATCCCCAACAGGACGGCGATCACGGCGAGCACAGTGTTCGCATAAAGGCCATTCAGATAAGACCGCATATCTAACCTGACGTCCCGAACCCGTCCCGGTTTCCAGTCTTAGCCGTACACATCGCCTCGTGTAGGATGTCCCACTGTTGCAATCCTCACTGTTCGTGCACCCTATTCGTGCCGCAGAGCCATCAGGGGCGCGACCCTGGCCGCACGCCGGGCGGGTAACCACGTTGCAAGGAGCGCCAGGGCCGCCAGCCCGGCAAAAAATGCCCAGGAGCAACATCGAGAAGCGCCGGTCCGCAATCGAAGCCGAGACAATCTGCTCCATGGTCCGCACTCCATATACAGGCTGGTCCGCCGCGCCGTCCAGCACCGCGGCTCGCACCGCCGGCAACAGGGCCAACGGGTCGGCCGCCGTGCGCACGACGAAGACGCTCGAGGCGGCGGTTCCCTTCATGAACGGCTCCGGGACTTGAGAAAGCGGCAAGTACACCTCGCTGCGGACCCGTGCCGTACGGTCGCTGTCCAGCCCCCAATGGTTGACGTGGCCGACCATCCCTATGATTTCCAGAGACTCAAAACTGTCGTCCTGGTGAAGGCATTCGGCACGTGCGGCGTGGTGAGGCTCGAGAGACTTCGGGGTCAGCCTTACCGCTCGCGTCCTCCAGCGAGATCAGCCAATCAACCGGAAAGCCTGCAGTTGTTCCACCAGTTTCGCCTTCTCGATCGGCTTATACAGGTAGGCATCGCACAACCCGTAGAACGCCTGGATGACATTCTTCATCTGGTCCAGCGCGGTCGTCATGAAGATCTTCGCGCCATGGGAGGAAATAATTCCCCGCGCTTCTTCCATGCTGCGAATTTGTTTCAGAGCCTCGCTGCCATCCATCTCAGGCATCATGATATCCAGGCAAATCAGGTCATACGGCGCGCCGGCATCCATCGCCGCCCGCACCGCCGCGACGGCTTCTTTGCCATTCACCGCTATGTGAATCTCGCCGAACCGTTTCAGAATTTCCTGCAACAACAACCGGCTGGTGAAGTCATCTTCCACAATCAACGTTTTCATAAATCCTCCTGATTGGCATCTTGCAAGCGTCTATTGCTTCTCTTGCCGCGTTGAACTGCTGCTGCAGGTCGGAGAAGTGAGCCGCCATCGCGTGTAGATCTCCCGCTTGGCCTGCTGTCTCCATGGCACCCGCCACCTTCTGGAGTGCCACGCAACCGACACTGGCAGCAGCGCCCTTTATCCGGTGGGCCTGGAGCGCGGCGGCGTGAGTGTCGCGCGCGGCGAGATGAGATTGGAGCGCGACCAGTTGTTGCGGCATATCCGTCAGGAAACCACCTGCGATGGTCTGCGCCAACTCCCGGTCACCCATCAAGCGTTTCATCAAAGCCGATTCGTCGAAAACCGGAGTGGGTGTTGGCGGCGGCTCCGAGGACCACGCGGTCTCCAATGCTGCATCGGAACGGGCGATTTCGGGCTCTCGCGGCAACCACTTGTCGAGAATGGCCGCCAAGGTCGAAGGCTGAACCGGTTTGGCGATGTAGTCGTTCATCCCCGCGGCCAGGCACTTTTCGCGGTCGCCGTTCATGGCATGCGCGGTCAGGGCGACGATTGGGACCTGCGAATTATGGACACCGGATCGGGGATTGCGGATGCAGGCTGCGGCGTCATAGCCGTTCATCTCGGGCATTTGGCAATCCATCAGTACCAGATCGTAGGGGATGCTCCGCAAAGATGCCAGCGCTTCCTTGCCGTTGGCAACTGCGTCGGCGGAACATCCGAGCTTTTTCAAAATAGCCATCGCCACCTGCTGGTTGGTAACGTTATCCTCGGCAAGCAGGATACGCCCGAGGCGCTTCGTTGAGTTGTACTTGGGTCTGCTCCCTCCGTCACTGTCCACGACCGGCTCGCGGACATTCAGAACGTCCGCGCAGGGCCCGGCTGCCTGTTTCTCAAAGACGGCCGTAAACCAGAATTCAGATCCCTTTCCCGGTTCGCTGTCTACGCCGATTTGGCCCCCAAGCATCTCCACCAATTGCCTGGATATCGCCAACCCCAGCCCACTGCCGCCGTATTTGCGGGTCGTGGAGCCGTCCGCCTGAGTGAAAGGCGAGAAAATGTCGGCCTGGCGATCGGCAGGAATGCCGATTCCGGTATCCTCCACTGAAAATCGAATCCCGGCGGAATCTTTGTCCTCCCGGTCGAGGCGCACCCGGATAATCACCTCGCCCTGGGAAGTAAACTTGATGGCGTTTCCAGCGAGATTGAGCAGGACCTGCCGCAATCGTCCATAGTCGCCCTTTAGCCGCACTGGGATCTCGGGACCAATCATGCATTCGAGACGCAGGCCCTTTCCCAAGGCTGAGGGCGACAGCAACTCAATGGAGGCCTCCAGTACCTCCCGCAGATCGAAATCCACAACCTCCAGTTCCAGCTTGCGAGCTTCAATTTTGGAAAAATCCAGAATGTCGTTGATCACCGCAAGCAGCGATTCACCGCTTAAGCGCACGATCTCTGCGTATTGGCGCTGTTCGGCCGTCAGGTCAGTGTCCAGCAGGAGGCCCGTCATGCCGATTACGCCGTTCATGGGCGTCCGGATCTCGTGGCTCATGTTGGCTACGAACTCGCTCTTGGCTCGGTTGGCCATCTCGGCTGCCTCACGCGCGCGAATTAATTCTGTCTCGTACCGCTTCTGTTGAGTAATGTCCTCGGCAATTCCGGCGACTCGAATCAGCTTTCCCACTTCATCACGTATGGGAAAGGCCCGGTTGCGGATCCATTTCTCCAGCCCATCAGGCGTTCGTATGCGGTACTCCAACACGACAGAGTCTCCCTGAAGTTGCCTCACGGCCATCGAACGGGCATGTTCAACGTCATCCGGATGTATCGCTTCCTGCCACGCCATCGGGTTCCGGTAGAGGCTGTCACAGCTCCTGCCCCAAACCTGTTCATATGCCGGGCTGATATAGATCATCTCGTTGGCATCCGGAGGCCGTATCCAAAACACCTCACGGATGTTTTCGGTCAACTGCCGAAACGTTTCTTCGCTGTTGCGGAGCGCATCCTCAGCTTGCTTACGTTCTGTGATATCCGGGCTAAGTCCTACATGGCCCAGAAACTCACCGGTTCGCGAGAGGCGCGGCTCGGCATAGGAAGACACCCAGCGCCACTCACCATCGGCGCGCCGGACGCGGGCTTCGGCGCGGAAGGGTGCGTGCGCTTCGACTGCGCCTTGGAACGCGGCGAGGTAATCCGCCGCGTCCTCCGGGTGAAGGAGCGGGTGCCAATTGCCGCCCTCGACTTTTTCGTAGGTGATCCCGAAGAACTCCCGACAGGTTCGGTTCACAAACCGAATACCGCCCTGAGGATCAGTTACCCACATGATCGCGGGACAGCCATCTGCCATGCTGCGAAACCGCTCTTCGCTCTCTCGCAAAGCCTCCTCCGCCAGCTTGCGTTGGGTGATGTCCCGGGCGACGCCCAGAATCGCACGCGGTATTCGGCCTAAAGGGATCACTGAGGCCTTTGCTTCCACATCCACAAGTACGCCCGTCTTAGCCCGCAACCTGAGGTCGGTCGTCTTCTGCTGGGTTCCCGTTTCTGCCAACTCTTTCATGCCTTCAAGGGCTTTGGCCATCTGGTCCGCACTGAGTAGAGAAGCAAAGCTAAGGGAGGCAATGTCTTCGCGCTCATAACCCAGCAGCTTCAATGCGGCCGGGTTGGCATCCAGGAAGTTGCCTTCGAAATCGTGGATGTACAGGCAATCGAGCGAACGCTCGAAGAGAGCTTGAAACCGTTCGGCGCTTTCACGCAAGGTCTGCTCGGTGCGCAAACGTTCACTGATGTCCCGGACGATCACAGAAGTGCCCACTAACTCACCACCGGGGTTTCTGATGGCCGAGACTGTAACCGCAACATCGAGAGGGACTCCGTCCTTTCTGACCCAGCTGGCTTCGTAATGGCTGACTGCGCCAGTTCGGAGATTGGCGAGAATCAGGCTTGGGTCGTGGGTGTGTCCCGGCGGGCCCAGAATGGCAGCATTTTCCCCGATGATCTCTTCGGCGGTGTACCCAAACAGCCCCTCGGCGCTCTTGTTCCAGCTGAGGATGGTTCCATCCAGCGCGGCGCTGGCAATAGCGTCTTCGGAAGATTCGACAATGGACGCCAGCAGGGCTCGCGCCTCGTCCATTTTCTTGCGCTCGGTGATGTCCCGCGCTATGCCGAGAATCGCGCGGGTCGTTCCTTCCCACGGTATGACCGTTATCCGATGTTCCGTGAATGCAACTCCGCCCCTCGCGTTCTTCAATCTGCACTCGATCGTCTCATTGCAGGTTCCCGTTTCTGCCAACTCCGTCATGGCCTGAATGGCTTTGGGCATCTGGTCCGCACTGAGCAATGACGAGACGTGAAGGGAGGGAATGTCCTCACGCTCGTAACCCAGGAGTTTCAAGGTGGCTGGGTTAATGTCCAGGAAGTTGCCGTCGAAATCGTGGATGTAAAGGCAATCAAGCGAGCGCTCGAAAAGCGCTCGAAATCGTTCCGCGCTGTCGCGCATGGCACGATCTGCCTGGCGCCGCGCGCTGATGTCACGCGCAATCGTAGCCACCCCGACAGTTGCCCCAGCAACATCCTTTATCGGTGAGACCGTGAGCAAGACTTCGATAGGACGCCCGTCCCTGTTGACCCGAACAGTCTCGAAATGCGAGAGCCGTTGCCCGCGCGTGATGGCGTCAAGGATTTGCGCCATCTCGTCCTGACGGTCGGCGGGGACCAGTAACGATATTGGTTTGCCGATGACCTCGTCCGCACGATATCCATACATTGCCTCGGCGGCTTCGTTCCAGGATGAAATGGTGCCGTCAATCGTCTTGCCGATGATCGCATCATCAGACGACTCGACGATGGCGGCCAGAAAAGCCTTTGATTTATCGGCCTTCCGGCGTTCGGTCACGTCCTGTTTGATAGCTACATACTGAACGATGATACCGGCGGAATCCAGAACTGGAGCGATGCTCATCTCCTCCAGGTAGAGGGAACCGTCTTTGCGCCGGTTAACCAGCTCGCCATGCCAGTGGCGGCCCGCTGTAATCGACTTCCAGAGGTCTCTGTAATAGCCAGGTTCCTGCTTGGCCGATTTCAGAATCCGTGGGTTGTGTCCAAGTACTTCCTCGCTCGTGTACCCAGTCATCGCCGTGAAGGCTGCATTCACGTACACAATGTCACCGTGGTGGTCCGTTATCATGACCGCATGAGCTGCCTGATTGATAGCGGCGGCGAGCCCCAAATGGCCAGGAGCGCCGAGTTCCGTAATGCTGGGCGAGCGATCGGATTCGGCTTTGGTCGTTAAGCCCGGATTTGGCATAGTGAAGTCCCTATATAGATCCTTATCGGCGGAAACAACTGGGCCGCCATCACGAGCAGATGCAATCCGTCTATCCAAGCACACGCCCCACAACCGCTAACAACTGCTCTGGCTTGAATGGTTTAACGATCCACCCAGTTGCCCCGGCCGATTTTGCCTCCTGCTTCTTCGTCACCTGGGATTCCGTGGTTAACACGAGTATGGGGACGAATTTATGTTTGGACTTCGTGCGAATCTGTTTGATCAGCTCAATTCCGTCCATCCCATTGTCTTTACCCGCCACTTCACAATCACCGTCCGCTGTTGCCAGCCCGCACGCAGCCGTTAAGGCGTCGATATGCAATCCAAGCGCTGCCGCGGTCTCGGTTATTGCCGGGGAGACTGCCGTGATATGGAATCGCCGTTTACGTCTGACCGCCGACGGGCGCAAGGCATAGATCAGTTGCAGCGCCGCGGCATCACACTCGTCAACCTCGGATAGATCTACGACCACATCAAGACCTCGATCGACATACTGGGCGAGCGCCACGTGCAGTTCATCCGCGGTTCCTGATGGTCTGCTCAGCCGTAATCTTCAGTGGAGCGCCTCCGTCATTCGGATCCTGCGCCGGCTGTGCGAGGGTCGCGGTCTGAAGCGGGGTTTCTTCGGACTCGAGCTTGTCAATATCGACGCCGTCCTCTGTGGTAGCAGGCATTGAAGTCGATCGGAAAACGGTCTCACTCACGTTCGGTTTGATCCTTATGTGGCGCGAAACGGCGATGACGGCTTCTGTGTGTGTCGCCTTGATATCGGAATCGCTCCCAGAAATCACATATCGGTCAAAACGCCGCATCTTTCGACGAATTCCGACAAAATGGCCCGTGTCCTTGCCATCAACGGCTTACGCCCGGGGTTGCTGGCTGACGTATATTGGAGATTCACGTTCTGTCGGCCGATAAGAACAACTGAGGCAACGTCTTGTACGTCCGACCCGGAGACCACTTCGCTCTGAGCAAGTGACGGGATTGATTGCGGCTTGCGTCAATTCACGTCAAAAGCTCGTCATTCTAGCACTCGTAGAAACAGGATTGCGCCCGAACGAGCTGACCCGACTGGCACTTTGCGGATCGCAGGCCGGCCACCCCGGTGACGGTCTCTCCAACAGTGCTCTCTCTGCTCCGCGGGCACTTCGGCGCAGGTCGAAAAGTGCGCCTTGGAGTTCGCCAGATCCAACGGATTGCGCGGGGCGTCGCGCACACGGCGGGGCTCCATTCGAATGTCACGCCTGACGTCTTGCAGAGAACTTGGCTGGAAACGTCTAGCCCGGCCGTCGGTTTCTCCGGGCGGATACGCGAACGCGCCGCACTCCAGTCCGCGGGTCACCGCGCTTCAGTTCTGCGCCGGACGATTCATCTTCGAAAAATCGAAACGCCCCAGATACATCGGCTGCGACACCGGCGGCTTGGGGTGGTTCCGGTCCACCGGGTATGGCACCCTTTCCAGTGTCGGGAAGCCCCAGATGTCTCCGGTGCGCGTATCGATCGCCACCTTGCCGATCATCTGCGCAAGTCCGTCGGGTTTTCGGATCATGGTTGTCCCCGGCTCTATGTACAGGCTGGACCGGTCGAACTGCGCCCTGACCGGCGGCGGGCTGATGATGGGTCGCAACGCGATGATCCCCAACAGCATCGCAATCACAGTGAGCACACTCTGGATATAACGCATACCTTACCTGACGCTCTGGAGCGGCCTCGGTTTCGGCGATGCCCCTATTCGTGCCGCAGAGCCATCAGGGGCGCGACCCTGGCGGCACGCCGGGCGGGCAACCACGTGGCAATCAGTGCCACGGCCGCCAGCACCACCGCCACGCCGACCAGCGTCACCGGATCGCTTGCCCGGACACCGTACAGCATTCCCGCCATCAGCCGGGTGAGCCCGAAAGAAGCCGCCAAGCCGACCCCCAGACCGGCCAAAACGGGAGCCATACCCTGCCCCACCACCACCTTCAACACGTCCCGCTGACCGGCCCCCAGCGCCATACGAATGCCGATTTCGCGGGTACGCTGGGCCACCGTATAAGAGATCACTCCATAGATCCCCACCGCCGCCAGCAACAGCGCCAGCCCGGCAAAAATGCCCAGGAGCAGCATCGAGAAGCGGCGGTCCGCAATCGAAGCCGAGACAATCTGCTCCATGGTCCGCACTCCATAGACAGGCTGGTCCGCCGCGCCGTTGAGCACCGCGCCTCGCACCGCCGGCAACAGGGCCAACGGGTCGGCCGCCGTGCGCGCGACGAAGACGCTCGAGGCGGCGGTTCCCTTCATGAACGGCTCCGGGACCTCAGAAAACGGCAAGTACACCTGGCTGCGGACCCGTGCGGTACTGTCGCTGTCCAGCCCCCAATGGTTGACGTGGCCGACAATCCCTATGATCTCCAGCGGCGCCGCCACTTCGGGGCCGAGATCGCCGCTCAAATCGGCAACCGCGATGCTCTTGCCGAGCGGGTTTTCATTCGGGAACACGGTGCGCGCCATGGTCTCGTCGATGACTACCACGTGCGAGCCGCGCTGCATGTCCTGGCGTTCGATGTACCGGCCGCGGAGCAGGGGAATGTCCATCGCCTTCCGATAGCCGGGGTCGGTAATGTACAACAGGGCCCAGGACATGTCGCCTTGAGATGTGGGCTTAGGCCGCCCTTTCACATAGAAAGGAATCTCGTTGTCGTTACCGACAAGGGGCAGCAGCGAGGTCAGGGCGGCCGTCTTTACACCGGGCACCCTCCGCATGCGCTCCAGAGTTTGATCGAAGGTCTGGAGGATGCGATCGCTGCTGCTGGTGTTGTCCGGGGACAGGCCTACTGAAAAGGTCAGCAGGTGTTCGGGATCGAATCCCGTCCGCACGCTGCCCAGGCTCGACATGGTGCGCAGCATCAGGCCCGCTCCGGCCAGCAACACCAGTGCCGCAGCCACTTCCGAAGCCACCAGCAGATTGCGCAGGCGACGGTGCGCGGCCGAGGAACCGCGGCTGCCTTCTTTCAGCGTCTCGTGCAGGTCGGTCACCGAAAGGCGCAGCGCCGGCGCCAGCCCGAAAACGATGCCGGTCAGCAGGGAGACGCACAGAGTGAACGCCAGCACCGTACCGTCCACACCGATCTCCTCCATGCGCGGAAGGCCGCCCGGCACGGACGCCAATACCGCCTGCGTGCCCCATCGCGCGATGGCCAGCCCGCCGATTCCTCCGGCCAGAGCCAGAACCACGCTCTCGGTCAGTAGTTGCCGCACTACGCGGCCGCGGCCCGCGCCAATCGCCGAACGCACCGCGATCTCCTTCTGACGTCCGGTAAACCGGGCCAGCAGCAGGTTCGCCACATTCGCGCACGCGATCAGCAGCACAAATCCCACCGCGCCCAGCAGGACCAGCAGGGTGGGGCGGACGTTGCCGATCATGGTGGCGGTCAGCGGCCTGACAAGGATGCCGTGCTTGGAATTCGATTTCGGATAGGCTTCGGCCAACCGCGCCGCGATCGCGGTCACCTCCGACTGCGCCTGGTTCGGGGTGACGCCCGGCCGAAGGCGTCCCACCACGTAGATGCCCGGATGCATTTCCCGCGATCGGGCCAGAATATCGTCCCACTGTTCCAGCAGTGTATAAACGTCGGCCTTTCCCTCGAACTGAAACCCGGCCGGGATCACGCCGACCACGGTATAGCTCCGTCCGCCCAGCAGGAGCTGGCGGCCAAGCACGTCGGGGCTTGCCCCGAACCGCCGGCTCCACAGACCTCCGCCGATGAGAACCACGGGCGCCGTGCCGAGCCGATCGTTGGACGGATCGAAGTCGCGGCCCAAAACGGGATGAATCCCCAGCACGCGGAAGAAGCCGGCCGAGACCATCCTGCCGCTGAGGTGCTCGGGTTGCCCTCCACCGGTGAGATCGTAGTCTTCCCAACGCATCGCGGCCAGCCCGCGAAAGCTGCGATTCTGCTCTTTCCAGTCCACGAAGTTGAGCCAGGCCACGGACATGGTTTTGAAATCGGGCGACGTCTCGCTGAGCCGCATCAGCCGCTCGGGATCGCTGTAGGGCAGCGGCCGAAGAAGCACACCGTTTACCACGCTGAAAATCGCCGTGTTGGCGCCAATCCCGAGCGCTAAAGCAGTTACGGCTACCGCCGTAAACCCCGGATTCCTGGCCAACATCCGCAAGCCGTAACGTAGGTCCTGGACGAGTACGAGCATGCACCTGCCTCCTGGCGTTCTGCGCCTCATTGAGCAGTACGGGCGGGCCCGGCGCAATGTTCCGGAGTATCTACGCGCGAGGCCGGACTACCCGTCAGATAGCGCCGGGCATATCCTGGAATAGGTGCCGGTTGCCGCGTGAGGACCAGCGCGGTCCGGTTTTCGATGGGCGGGTGGATGGCGCGAAGGGTTTTCTCCAGCAGCAATTCTCATGTTATTGTGGGCCTGGCGATCGTAGCGTCGGGCGTGGTTCTGACGGTCCTCAGCTACCTGGTTCACGAAGCCTGGAGCATCCAGCGCTTTTGGCCGCTGCTCGTGGTGGGGTTTGGCGTGATCCGAATCGCCGAGCGGTCGAATCGAATCGCGGGCTGGGTGTTGCTCTCAGTGGGTGGAGCGGTGCTGCTTTCCAACCTCGGCGTCTTTGTCTTGCCGGCGCGCGAGGTGGTGCGATACTGGCCGATCACGATCCTGCTCGCGGGTCTCGGCGAGATGGTGTTGGCCCGGGATAGCGGAGCGAGAGCCGAGGGGTTGGCCGTGCTGGTGCTTGGAATCTGGCAGCAATGGTCCTATTTCGGGGCGCCCCCCATCAGTTCTTATCGCCCCTGGCCTCTGGTGCTCGCGGCGATTGGGGGTGTGATGGTGCGCAGGGGTTTATCCCCGCGAACATCTCCTTGACGTTGCGGGTGCCACCGGTGATCAGCGACGGCGGCCGGTGCGCGCGCGCCGCCCCCCGGTGCGACAAAACGCCACCGCGAAGTTCCCGAGGAACCCGGCGGCCGGCCGCAGACGTCCATGAGAAACGATACGTAACTTCAGTCCAGAGAGGGCCAACACCCATGAACACGGTAGTGGTGAAGGTTTTCACACGCCTGGCGGTTTTAGTATTTTCGGCGCTGATTTCGATTCCATCTCCGGCCCAGGTGGCCGGCGCGACTCTGACCGGCACGGTGAAAGGGCCATCCGGAGCCGCGGTGGCCAATGCCCGGGTTTCCGTCCGGAATGTGGCCACGGGCCAGACGACGGATACGCACAGCGACCCGGCGGGCGTATACAGCGTGGCGAACCTCACGCCGGGCGACTACGAGGTGACGGCATTTTCGGCCGGCATTGGCACCCGCTCCACCAAGGTGACTCTCGCGGCGGGCGCGCAACGTGTGGACCTGGTGCTGGCGCCATCGGCGGGGAGCGCCGGAGCGCCGTCGCTGGGCGACCTGGGGTTCACTCCGGCGGAGGTAAAGGGCAGCGCGCAGGAGCAGGCGCGGCTGGACCGGCGATCGCACATGCTCAAGATGCATCAGCGGCTGGGGTTGATCACGGCCGTTCCTTTGCTTGCGACCATCATCAGCTCGGGCGGCGCCAAGGGCCGGAATTCCAGCAACGCCTCGGGGCGCCAGTTGCATGCCGCGCTGGGGTCGGTGACGGCGGGCCTGTATCTGACCACCGCCTCGTTTGCCATTTTTGCTCCCAAGGTGCCGGGCACGACGGTGCGCGGGCCGATTCGGGTCCACAAGGCGCTGGCCTGGATTCACGGGCCCGGAATGATTCTGACGCCCATCCTGGGCGCCCTGGCGTACCAACAGCGGAGCAAAGGCCAACGGATCCACGGATTGGCGCAGGCGCATTCCGCGGTGGCGGCGGTGACCGGGGTGGCGTACGGGCTGGCGATCCTGTCGGTGTCCATCAAATTCTAAATCAATGATGACCAACCGGGCCGCACTGGCGTTCCTGCTTCTGGCCTCACCCGCGCTGCTCCGGGCGGACAGCCAATGGGTTCTCGAACGCTCCACGCTCACGTATCATGTGTCGCATCCGCTGCACCAGTCCGAAGGGGTGAGCCACGCCGCGCGGGGAAAAGGGGTTTGCCACGCCGGACAGTGCGATTTTCTGATTGCGGTGCCGGTGAAGTCGTTCGAGTCGGGCGACAGCAACCGCGACCTGCACATGCTTCAAGTGGTGCGCGGGGCGGAGTTTCCGCTGGTGACGGTGCGGGTACGATTGCCGGAAGACGCATCCTCGCAAACCACCATCAGCGCCAACCTCGAAATCGAATTCGCGGGCCAGGTTGCCCATTACACCGTGCCGCTCCAGCACACGACTCACGGCAACGAAGCCACGATCACGGGCACGATTCCAGCCACGATGACCGACTTCAAGATCGATCCGCCTTCGCTGCTGGCGATCCCCACCAAAAACGAAATCCCGGTGCGGGTGGAGATGGTCTGGCGCCGCCAGTAGGGGTCAATGCAAGCGGCGGACCGCGATGGAGTCGTTGTCCTCCCACGCGGCGAGCACCGATCCATCGGGCAGGGCCACGATGGACGGAAACCCGCCGGCCGGCGAAAGCGAATGCGGCTGCGGCGCGTCCGGCGTGAGGGCCTGGATGCCCTGGGCATTGGACCAGATGGCGTAGGCACCTTTGGCATTGGCGGCCAGGGCGATGTTTTCGCCGGTGCCGAGCCTGGTTTCGCTGCCCGGCCGGGCGAGATACACATCGTGTTCGCGGCGCCAGGCGCTCCAGATCTGGCCATCGTGCCATGCCAGCCCGCCGCCATCCATGGGACACGCGTTGAGCTTCCAGGTGCCGGTGCCCTGTTTGACGGGATCGGTCGAGGGGGCGCCGTTGCGGATGCGCATGACGTAGAGATCGCGCGAGCCGTCGAGCGAATTGCGCCACATGGCGGCGAATTCTCCGTGGCCCATCGCGGCCAGCGAAGGATGGCAGCATTCACAGATGGTCCCGGAAGGGGATTGGTAGAGCGCCACATTCTTCGACCAGGTGGCGCCGGCGTCATCGGAAAACGCGCCGTAGAGCTTCTTGCCGCCGGGCGGCGTCCGGTCGTCCAGCCAGATGACGGCGACATGGCCGCCGGCATCGCCCGCCATGGCGTGCAGCCCTTCGCGGGCGGAGGTGGGCCGGTCGTTGATCACCACGGGCTTGGACCAGGTACGGCCGCCGTCGGTGGATCGCCAGCAGAACAGGTCGTTTTGGGTTTCGATGGCGCTAACCAGGATGGCGTTGCCGCTGATGGCGATGCGCGGACCGCGATGGCGGCCGAGCGCCAGTTTGGGCAAGGCGCCTACTCGAGCGGGGGGCGTGAAGGAACGGCCGCCATCGGGGGAGCGCGCGAACCAGACGGAATCGCTGCTGCCGAAGACCATCGCCACCATGCCATGGCCGGCGGCAAGCTGCGGCTGCCGGTTGGCCACGGAGGGCGTCACGGGGCCGAAGTGGAGAGCCAGGAGTGCGGTTGCAAACAGCATCGTACTTCCAGGCTACCGCGCTCCGCGCAGCAGTGCCTGGGCGCGGTGCAGGGCTTCGGCGTAGGCCGGGTTCAGGACTCTGCGATACGCGCCCGTCCCGTCGTTGTGCATGTCCCAAAGGCCGCTGTTGTGCCAGTGGGTGGGGTCTTCCCAATCGAAGCGATCGAGAATCGGATACAGGCACACTCCCTCGAGCGGCACGCCCACGCGCAGGGCCTGCAGCGATTCGGCGGCGACTTCGTCGAGCCACGGAGCGCGCCCAATGCCGTAGTGGCTGGTTTCGGCGATCAACATCGGCCGTTGGTAGCGTTGGTGCACTTCGGCCAGCAGGCGGTGCAGTGGCACCCAGCGGGGGTCGTTGGAGCGGGCGTCCCAATGCAGTTTGCGTCCGCCCGGCACTTCCCACTGGTTGGCGGCGTAGAAGTTCACCCCCACGATATCGAGGTAGCGCTCGGCGCCGCCCAATTCCGGAGCGGCGCGGCCGGCGATCATATCCCAGGCCTCGAACTGGCTATCGCGCTGGACGCGAGCCGGGCCGGTGAGCCACGGCCGGCTGCGCGGCGGCACATTGTGGATGAGCGGCTCGGGAAAGACCACGCGTGCCGACGGATCCACGGCGCGAATGGCATCGACGGCGGCCAGCGCCGCGCGCACCAGCTGGTGTTTCAATTGCCCGTCGCGGCCGTGGGCGTAGGGAAAGATGAGATCGCGCGAGGCGGCCCAGGCGAAAAACGAGATTTCGTTCACCGGAGCGAACAATCCCGGTTCGCCGGTGGAGGCAAGCTGCACCCGCGCGGCATCGCCGGCAAAGCATGCGAACCGATCGACGAAGGACGCGGAGAAGATATCGAGGTCGTCCGGCCAGCCGTAGTGGCAGAGGTCCCAGATTACCTGCACGCCGGCGTCGCGGGCCGCTTCGAGCTGGGGCACCCAGGAAGACCAGTCGCGGGGGCGGCCGTCGCGCTCGATGAGGTGCCAGCGAAGTCCGTCACGCGCGGTGGCAATGCCGGCTTCGCGGAGACGGCGGTAGTCGCCCGTGGCGCAGCGATCGTGCTGGAGCGCCGCGGTCATATCGATGCGGACGCCCGCGGAATTGATCTGACAGGAGCATTCGAAGCCCGCGATCCAGAAGGAGCGGAAGAGACGGTCAACGGTCATTGGCGGTATGGCGGTCTTCGTTGGGGATCATTTACTGCTGGCGCTGGCTGTTCATCAGCCGTTCCCGCCACTCCCAATCCAGTTGGTAGTCGCGTTTGCTGCGCGGCCCCCGCGTGGCCAAAGCGATGTGTTCGATGGGGATCTTGGGTGTGCGGTCGGCATAGAGCAATCCATTGGCCTCCTGGTAGGTGTCGGTGAACTGGGTGTAGCAGAAGCCCGCCAGCACCGGCAGGGAGCGAACGACCTTCAAAAGGTGGAGGTAGCGGCGCGTAAAATCTTCGGTGGTGTCGCATCGCGAATAGCCCCAGGTGCCGGCCGCATCGCGCGAGAAGGCAATGCCGCCGAACTCGGTCAGCATGATGGGTTGCTCATGAGGTTGGCCTTCGAGGAGCAGCAGGCGGCCGCCGGGCCGCTCCCGTTTGAACAGGCGGGGAATCTCGTCCATGAGGTAGCGCTTCTCGATGTGGTCCGGCTGGTCGTCGTAGTCGTGGATGCCGATGATGTCGGTGGCGACGCTTTCCCAGCCATCGTTGCCGATCACGGGGCGGGTGGGATCGAGGGTCTTGGTGAGGTGATAGAGCGCCTGGACATAGTGACGCTGCGCGGGGCTGTCCGGCAGGTCGGGCACGCCCCACGACTCGTTGAACGGCACCCACGCGACGATGCAGGGGTGGCTGATATCGCGCGCAATGGCCTCCGTCCACTCGGCGGCGAGGCGCTCGATGGAAGTCTTGGTGAAGCGGTATGCGCTGGGCATTTCCTCCCACACCAGCAGCCCCAGCGTGTCGGCCCAATACAGAAAGCGCGGGCTCTCGATCTTCTGGTGCTTGCGGACGCCGTTGAAGCCCAGCGCCTTAGCCAGTTCCACGTCGCGCCGGTAGGCATCGTCATTGGGGGCGGTGAGGCCGCTCTCGGGCCAGTAGCCCTGGTCCAGAACGAGACGGAGCGGGTAGGGGCGGCCGTTGAGCACGAACTTGTCGCCCTGGGCGCCGATAGATCGAAGGGCGGTGTAGCTGCCGACCCGGTCGATCGTCTCGCCGTCCCCGGCGACCAGCGTCATCTCGGCGCAGATGAGGGTCGGCGTGGCGGGACTCCACAAGAGCTCGTTACGGTAGTCGTCGATGCCGGGGTCGGAGAGTGCAATGCGCCGGTGGACCTCGCCGGCGACGACGGCGTAGGTGTCGTCGGCAAGGACCGCATCGCCGGCGTGCAGCTTCACTTTGAGGTAGAGACCGGGCCTCCGGTCGCCCTCAATGCCGGCTTCGAATCCGATCTCCCAGTGCGCCAGACTGGGAGTCCAGCGGACGTGGCCGATCCTGGTGGCCGGCACTCGTTCGATCCATACCGTTTGCCAGATGCCGGTGGTTCGCGGATACCAGATGGAATGCGGGTGAAGCTGCCAGTCCTGCTTGCCGCGAGGCTTGGAGAGGTCGGCGGGATCGTCTTCGGCCAAAACGACCAGGGTCTCCGGGCCCTCGCGGTGGAGGTACTCGGTGACGTCCTGGAAAAAAGGCGTATAGCCGCCCACGTGCCGGGTGACGACCTGGCCGTTGAGCCAGACTTTGGCGCAGTAGTCGACGGCGCCGAAGTGGAGGAGCAGCCGCTCGTCCACGGCGAGCCGGGGGCACTCGAACTGCCGCCGGTACCAGCAGGCGCGATAGAATCCCGTGTTGGCGATGCCGCTGGCGGGGGTCTCCGGTGAGAACGGAACCTGGATCCGGGCGTTCCAGTCGGGCTCGTGCGGGAGCTTCCAGCACTGGTCGGGATCGAGTGCGAACTCCCACTCCCCATCAAGAGAAATCCATCCATCGCGCTCGAGCTGCGGGCGCGGATATCCACTCGAACCGTTCAATGCGGTCCCCTCATAATTTCACTGTAAACGGGCGTGGCGCCGAACAGCCGCGCGGTGGGTGGGCGTACGTGCGGAACCGGACTTCCGGGAGGACTGGCGGACAGGCCGGGCGAGGCGATTCCCGAGGGGGGACTATCTGGGTTTGTAAGCGATGGCGTCGATTTCGACTTTGGCGTCTTTGAGCGGAAGCGCGGCGACGATGATGGTGGTGCGCGCGGGCCTGGCTTCGCCGAAGAACTCGGCGTAGACCTCGTTCATCGGCTTGAAATCGGCCGCGTTGACGAGGTACACACCGCAGCGGACCACATCGTTCATCGACGCGCCGCAGCCCTCGAGGATGTTCCTGATGTTGGTGAGTACCTGGCGGGTCTCCACCTGAACGTCGCCCGAGATCACCTGCTGGGTGACGGGATCCACCGAGATCTGGCCGGCCACATAGATGCAGTCGCCGGCACGCACGGCGGGGGAATAGGGGCCGCGCGGAGCAGGCGCGCCCGGAGGAGAGATGTGCTCGATCATGTGTCAGTGTCCTTCCGCTTCGAGGTACCGTTCGGCTTCGATGGCGGCCATGCAGCCGGCGCCGGCGGCGGTGATGGCTTGCCGGTAGATGCGATCCTGCACGTCGCCGGCGTGGAAGACCCCCGGGATGTTGGTACGGGCGCCGCCTTTGGAAAGAATATAGCCATCGGGATCGGTTTCGATCTGGCCTTTGAAGACCCTGGTATTGGGGATATGGCCGATAGCGACGAAAAAGCCGTCCACGTCCTGATCCCACATCTCGCCGGTCTTGAGGTTGCGTAGGCGCACGCCGGTCACGACCTGCTGCGAGACGTCGAAGATATCGTCGACCACGGTGTTGGGGAGGAAGCGGATTTTGGGATTGTGCCGCGCGCGGTCCAGCATGATTTTGGAAGCGCGAAACTCCTCCCTGCGGTGCACCAGGGTGACCTCGCGGCCGAAGCGGGTGAGGAAGTTGGCCTCCTCCATGGCGGAATCGCCGCCGCCGATCACCATGATGCTCTTGCCGCGGTAGAAAAAGCCGTCGCAAGTGGCGCAGGAACTGACGCCGTGGCCGATGAGTTTCTGCTCGGCATCCAGGCCCAGCCATCGCGCCGAAGCGCCGGATGCGACGATCAGGGTGCGGGTTTCGATCCACTCGCCGTCGATGCTCAAGCGGAAAGGCCGGACGGTGAGATCGGTATCGACCACCGAGCCGTGGACGTATGTGGCGCCGAAATTCTCGGCCTGTTTGCGGATGTTCTCGACCAGGTCGGGACCGTTGATGCCTTCGGGAAAGCCGGGGAAATTTTCGACGAGGGTGGTGAGGGAAAGCTGCCCGCCGGCCTCATGGCCGGCAATCACGATCGGCTTCAGATTGGCTCGGGCGGTGTAGATGGCGGCGGTGTTACCGGCACAGCCGGAGCCCATGATTACAACGTTGTGCATGCGCTTGAAATCGAAAATTCAGGGTATCACGACCGGATGGATGCGGCGTTCACGACGGCTGCAGGCAGTCGGCGATTTCCTTTTCCTCGATGACGCCGGTGCGGATGAGGCGCCAGTAGGGCTCGGTGATATCCACCGTGGTGGCGCCCGGGCCGGAGCAAACGCCGCCATCGAGCACCAGGTCCACGCGGCCGTCCATCATGCCGAAGACTTCGATACCGCTGCGGCAGGTGGGATGCCCGGAGATATTGGCGCTGGTGGAGATGAGCGGCTGATTGAGGGCGGCGAGCAGTCCGTCGGCGACACTCGACTTCGCTTGCCGGAGCGCCAGCCGGCCGGTGTTTCCGGTGACCTTCAAGGGCACTTTCGCCGAAGCCGGAACGATGATGGTGAGGGGGCCGGGCCAGAACCGGCGCGCCAGGATGAAGAAGCGGTTGTTGAGCTCGCCGGCAAGCTCTTCGGCCATCACGATGTCGCGAACCAGAATGGGCAGCGACCGGTGGGGCTCGCGCCCTTTCGCTTTGAAAACCTGGGTCACGGCGCGTAGATTGAAGGGGTCGGCCACCAGCGTGTACAGCGCGTCGGTGGGGATGGCGACCACTTTGCCGCGGCGCACGGCGGCGGCGGCCCGCTCCAGGGCTTCGGTCTGGGGCTGTTCGAGGCTGATCTCAACCAGGTCGGTAGCCATTATTGAATGCGATCTTAGCGTGCGCCGATGGCCTCCGCCACGTCGAGGGCCATCTGGTAGCGGCCAAAGGGCGCACTTAATTGTACGCCCTGTACCATGGAATGCACCCGAACCACCATCTCGCGGGCGATGGCCACACCCTCCTGGCGCGCCCGTTCGGCGTTATCGACGCGGCGCATCCGGCCCATGAACTCTTCGGGCACGGGGACGCGCAGTTCGTTGACCATGAATTCGGCGTTCCGGAAGCTGGTAAGCGGCCAGATGCCGCACACCACGGGGATCTTGACGCGTTCGATGCGTTTCAGGAACTGTTCCAGCAGATCGAGATCGAACACCGGCTGGGTCACCACGTATTCGGCTCCGGCTTCGACTTTCCACTCGAAGCGGCGGATCTCTTCATCCATATTCGGAGCGCCGGGGTTGGCGCCGACGCCGATGAGCAGCGCCGCCTGCGAGCCCATGGGATTGCCGCCGATATCGAGTCCGTGGTTGAGGTTGCGCACGATGTTGACGAGGCCGATGGCGTCCACGTCGAAAACCGCGGTGGCGTCCGGGTAGGAGCCCATGCGGGGCGGATCGCCGGTAATGCAGATGAGGTTGCGGACCCCTGCCATATGGGCGCCCAGCAATTCCGATTGAATGCCGAGAATGTTGCGGTCGCGGCAGCAGAAGTGGTTGACGGCCTCGATACCGGCCTGCTGCTGGATGAGCTGGCAGGTGACCTGGGCGCTCATGCGGGCGCTGGCGCGCGGGCCGTCGGGCACGTTGATGCAGTCGATGCCGTGGGCGGCGCACTGGCGGGCGCCGTCGATCTCGCGGGAAGCGTCGGTGCCGCGCGGCGGAAGGATCTCCACGAAGGAGACGAACTTGCCTTCCGCCAGCTTGGCGCCCAGCTTGGATTTGCGCGCCATGGGCACGGGCTCGAGCGCGTGCGCCTTCACCTGGGGCTCTTCGACGGTGACGGCGAGGTGTTTGCGGCCGGGCGCGAGCGAGCGGGTTTCGGAGCGGATGAGCTTGATGTGGTCGGGCGTGGTGCCGCAGCATCCGCCGATCACTTTGACCCCGGCCCACAAAAGCCGGCGCGCATACTGCGCCATGTACTCGGGGGAGCACAGATATATGTTGCGCCCCTCGATCCGCATGGGCAGACCGGCATTGGGCATGGCGCTCATCGGCTTGGAGGAGAACTGCATCATACGCTCGATGGTTTCGAGCGTGGCCTTGGGGCCTACCGAGCAGTTCAGCCCGATGACGTCCACGGGCCAGGAATCCATGGTGCGGGTGAAGGTCTCGGTGTCGGTTCCGCCGGGCAGGTAGCCGAAATCGTCGATGGTCACCTGGGCGATGACGGCGAGGTCGTTGCCGGCGACATCGCGCGCGGCGAGGACGGCTTCGCGCAGTTCATCGAGATTGCCGAAGGTTTCGAGGATGAGGAGGTCGATGCCGCCTTCGAGCAGGGCTTGGATCTGCTCGCCGAAGGCCTCGCGGGCTTCGGCGTAAGAGGTGGGGCCGAGCGGCTCGATATGCACGCCGAGCGGTCCCAACGCCCCCGCCACGAATGCGCCATCCCGGGCGGCCTCGCGAGCGAGGCGGACCGCGGCGCGGTTGATGTCGCGAACCCGGTCACCGAAGCCGAAGGCGGCGAGCCGCGGGCGGCTGGCGCCGTAGGTGTTGGTCTCGAGGATCTCGGCGCCGGCCTTGGCATACTCCTGATGGATCTGGCGTACCAGGTCGGGCTGAGACAGGTTGAGTTCATCGAAGCAGCGGTTAATGAACACACCGCGCGAGTAGAGCATGGTGCCCATGGCTCCGTCCGCCACCATGACACGGCGGGATAACTGGTCGCGAAATTCCTGGGCACGGGCACTGGTAGCTGTAGTCATGAAAACACTTACGCCTGGGGTATGAATTGATTCTAGCGCGAATCCGCGGACCGCCGCGGGCGAAGGAGACGCAGCCCGTAGACCACCTCCCCGAGTGCGGAGCGCATTCCGGGTAGACGGACGGGGGAGCGGGATGTCACCGGCTATCGCGGACGTTTTACAACTACTCGAGCGCCCACGGGTTGGCTACCGTGGAGAGGTCGCCCAGCTCTTCGCCCAGGTATTTCCGGCGCATCAGGCGGCGGACGATTTTGCCGCTTTGCGTTTTGGGAAGCTCGCGGACGAGCAGGATCTCGCGGGGGCGGAAGGTGGGGCCGAGGACGTCCACGACGGTGGCGCACACGGCGGCCGCATCGAGCGCCGCGCCGGGTTTGGCAACGGCATAGCCCACGATGGCTTCGCCCTTGAGCTCGTCCGGGACGCCGATGACGGCGGCTTCGGCGACGCCGGGGTGCTGCAGGATGGCCTGTTCCACTTCTGCGGGGCCGACCTTGCGGCCGGCCACGTTCATGGATTCATCGGCGCGGCCGTGCAGGAACCAGTAGCCGTCGGCATCGACGCTGGCCCAGTCGCCGTGATACCACATGCCGGGGAAACGGGACCAGTACGTATCGAGGTAACGCGCGGGATCGTTCCAGATGCCGCGCGTCATGGACGGGGCGGGCGCGGTGCAGACCAGGTAGCCTTTGCGGCCGCGGACGGGCGTGCCGGTTTCATCCACCACCTCGGTGGCCATGCCGGGGGCCGGAGCGCCGAGCGTACACGGCTTGAGCGGTTGAATGGGGAGAGGGAACAGGAAGGAGCCCACGATTTCGGTGCCGCCCGAAATGTTGATGATGGGGCAGCGGCGGCGTCCCACGCGCTCGAAGAACCACATCCAGGAGGCCTCGTCCCAGGGCTCGCCGGTAGAGCCGAGCAGGCGCAGGGAGGGCATGGGCGGGAGTTGGGCGGCGGACTTGGCCAGCAGGCGAATGGCGGTCGGCGAGATGCCGAATGTGGTGATGCCGTGGCGCTCGATGATCTGCCAGAGGCGCGAGGGGCCGGGGAAATCGGGCGCCCCATCGTAGAGAAAGATGGTGCCGCCGAAGAGGTGATTACCGAGGATGGTCCAGGGGCCCATCATCCAGCCGATGTCGGAGAGCCAGAAGAACCGGTCGTCGGGGCGGTGGTCGAAGCCGAGCCAGATCTCCTTGCCCATCTGGGCCAGGCAGCCGGCGTGGGTGTGGACCGCGCCTTTGGGCTTGCCGGTGGTGCCGGAGGTATAGAGGATGAAGGCGCGGGTTTCGGAATCGAGCGCGGCGGTGGGGGCATGGGCGGACTGGCCGCTCAGGAAGTCGTGCCAGGCGAGGTGGCCGCCGGGATCGCCGCCTTTGTAGGGCAGAACGATGGTGTGCTCGACTCCGGGCGGGACTTTGGCGGCGAGTGGCAGGAGTTTGCCGCGGCGTTCGAGGTGGTCGGCAGTGAAGAGGACGCGAGCGCCGGAGTCCGCCAGGCGGGTGGCGACGGCACCCGGGCCGAAGCCGGCGAAGATGGGCACGACGGTGAGACCGGCCTTGAAACAACCGTAGAGGATGGCGAGCAGTTCGGGAACCATCGGCAGGAGCAGGGCTACGCGATCTCCGGGTACGAGGCCCAAGGCGGTGAGGCCGTTGGCGACGCGGTTGGCCTGGTCGCGCAGTTCGTGAAAGTCGAGGCTGCGGGTGTCGCCGTTTTCGCCTTCCCAGAGGCAGGCGGTGCGGCCGGAGTCGGCCCAGCGGTCGAGGCAGTTGTGGGCGATGTTGAGGCGGCCGCCGAGAAACCATTGCGACCACTCGGGACCGCGGCTGGCGTCCAGCACCTGGTGGTAGAGCTGGAACCAGGCGACGCGCATCTCGCGCATGAGCTCGTCCCAGAAACGCTCGGGCTCCTCGCGGCTGAATCGCAAAAACGCTTCGCGGCCGGAGAAGCCGAGGCGGCGCAGGAAGCGCCAGACATTGGTGCGCTCGATGAATTCCCGCGAAGGCTCCCAGATCACCGCGCTTGTAGTGTAACCCACGGGAGGGGCGCGCTCCTGCCGATCGCGCCGCGGCGAACGCTCCTGCCGGCGCATTCTGTCGAGTCGATCCGGCCGTCGGCTGTTATCCTACTTCTGGTGTTTTGGTACTGGTTCTTCGTGGGTCCCGCGCTGCTGCTCGCGTTGCTGTCCCTGCGCGGCGAGCGGAAGCGGGCCGCCTACGTCGCGCGCAGGCTCGCCGAACCGCCCGGGCACCTGCCGCCCGCCACCGTGATCGTTCCCGTCAAGGGGCAAGATGAAGGCCTGCGGGAAAACCTGGCCGCCCTCGCCGCGCTGGACTATCCCGATTACGAACTGATCGTAGTGGCGCGGAGCGCGGCCGATATTCCGGCGGACGTGCTTCCAGGCCGCGTGAAGGTGGTGCTGGCTCACGGTGACGACCCGGCAACCGGCGAGAAGGTGCAGAACCTGCAAGCCGCGGTCCGCGCCGCGCGCAAACGCAGCGACGTGCTGGCATTCGCCGATTCCGACGGCCGCGTGCCGGCGCGCTGGCTGCGCGCCCTGGTGGCGCCCCTGTCCGAGCCCGGCGTAGGCGCCGCCACCGGCTTCCGCTGGTTCACACCCGTGCCGCCCACGTTCTGGAGCCTGCTGCGGAGCGTTTGGGACGCGGTGGCCTGCGGGACGCTGGGGCCGGGCGACAACCGGTTCGCCTGGGGCGGAGCTACCGCCATCCGCAAACTCGTCTTCTTCGACGCGCGCGTTCCGGATTTCTGGAAGAACACCGTCAGCGACGACTACGCACTGGCCGCGGCCGTCCATGCCGCCGGACTCACCATTGCCTACGCGCCGGGAGCGCTGACCCCCTGCTATGAGCATACCGGGGCGCGCCGCCTGTTCTCCTGGATGCGCCGCCAGATGCTCATCACGCGCACCTATCAACCCCGCCTCTGGTGGCCCGCCCTGGCCGCACACATTTTCTATTGCGGCGGCATGACGGCTTCGCTCGCGGCTTCGATCGCCGGCAGCCGCCTAGCCGAGTGGGCGCTGATCGCGCAGCTCTCGCCGGGGATGCTCAAGGCCTACAACCGCGCCATCGTGGCCCGCGCCGCTCTGCCGGATTGCGAGGCGTGGTTCCGGCGCCATTCGTGGGTGCACGCCATGTGGGTGCCGCTCGCCACCTGGCTGTGGCTGGCCGCCCTGATATCGTCGGCCTTCGGCAATGCCATCGAATGGCGCGGCTACCGGTATCACCTGCACCGGCGGCCGGAGTGGCGCCGCCGCCCGGTCGACGGCCGGTCTTCCACTTCGGGCAGTATTCGGGGATTATAATCTCAACGTAAGGGAGGATTCATGGCGAAAGACAGAAGCCCCAAGAAGGAAACCAAAAAGCCCAAGAAGAAAAAGTAAATCGCACCGGTCGGGCCTGGCCCGGGAGGCAACCCGGCCGGATCGTCCCGCAGCCTACAGGAGTCATCATGCGCACAGAGTGGGTAGCAAAACGAAGTAACGACAAAATCCGCACCCAGATGCATTATGCCCGGGGGGGCGTCATTACCGAGGAGATGCACTACATCGCCCAACGCGAGAGTCTCTCTCCGGAGTTGGTCCGCTCCGAGGTGGCTCGGGGACGAATGATCATTCCCGCCAATATCAATCACCCCAACCTGGAGCCGATGTGCATCGGCGTGGCCTCGAACTGCAAGATCAACTCGAACATCGGCAATTCCTCCGTTTTGTCGAACATTGAAGGGGAGCTCGAAAAACTCCGCTATTCGGTGAAGTACGGCGCCGACACCGTCATGGACCTCTCTACCGGTGGCGATATTCCTGCCATCCGCAAGGCGATCATCGGCGCATCGCCCGTACCCATCGGCACCGTTCCCATCTATGAGGCGCTATCGCGGGTGCGGCGGGTCGAGGACCTCAGCCGCCAGGTGATGCTCGAAGTGATCGAGGAGCAGGCCCAGCAGGGCGTGGACTACATGACCATCCACGCCGGGGTGCTCGTGCAGTACATCCCCCTGACCACCAGGCGCATCACCGGCATCGTCAGCCGCGGCGGCTCCATCCTGGCCGAGTGGATGGTGAAGAATCACAAGCAGAACATGCTCTACGAGTGCTTCGAAGATATCTGCAAGATCTTTCAGAAGTACGATGTGAGCTTCTCGCTCGGCGACGGACTGCGTCCGGGCAGCGTGGCCGACGCCAGCGACGAGGCGCAATTTGCCGAGCTGAAAACGCTGGGCGAGCTCACCAAGAAGGCATGGGAGTACGACGTCCAGGTCATGATCGAAGGCCCGGGGCACATTCCCATGGACCAGATCGAGCTTCAGGTCCGCAAAGAAGAGGAGATGTGTTTCGAGGCGCCGTTCTACACCCTGGGCCCGCTGGTGACCGACATTGCGCCGGGCTACGACCACATCACTTCCGCCATCGGCGCGGCCATGATCGGCTGGTACGGCGCTTCCATGCTCTGCTACGTCACTCCCAAAGAGCACCTCGGCCTTCCGGACCGCGACGATGTGAAAGCCGGCATCATTGCTTACAAGATTGCGGCCCATGCCGCCGATGTCGCCCGTCACCGCCCCGGCGCGCGCAATCGCGACGACGAGCTGTCCCGGGCGCGCTACCGCTTCGACTGGAACCGCCAGTTCGATCTGTCGCTCGACCCCGAAACGGCGCGATCGATGCACGACGAGACCCTCCCCGAAGAAGGGTTCAAGGACGCACACTTCTGCTCCATGTGCGGACCGAAATTCTGCTCGATGAATATTTCCGCCAAAGTGGAGAGCTTCACCGCCGAGGAAGCGGCGGCTGTGGTGAATGGTACAGCCGCGGAGAGCCTGGTCCGGATCGCGGAAAAAGATTGAACAAACCGGGCGCGCCTGGAACCCGAATTGCATCTCTCCAGATGGAGGTGAGTAAGTGAAGAGACTGGGGATTTATCTATGTGCTTTCGCATTTCTGGCCGCCCTTCCGGTGTCCGCCCAGAGCAATACCGCGAATCGCGTTGTCCGCGAGGGCAGCGCGGGCCGAAACAACCTCGCGCGTGAGGTTCGTCATGAGCTGGTTATGCTGCCGTACTATGGCGTGTTCGATAATCTGGCTTTTCGTATTGAGGGCAGTACCGTGGCCCTGATGGGAGAGGTGACGCGACCCACGTTGAAAAGCGATGCCGAAAACGTCGTCAAGAACATTGAAGGCGTGGAAAAGGTGGACAACCAGATCAAGGTGCTTCCTCTTTCACCGATGGACGATCGTATCCGCATGGCGGAATATCGGGCCATCTATGGGTATCCGGGTCTGGACCGATACGCGCTCCAGGCCGTTCCTCCCATTCACATCATCGTGGATAACGGCAAAGTGACGCTGGTCGGCGTGGTAGGAAGCGAAGCCGATAAGAACCAGGCCAACGTTCGCGCCAGCGGGGTTCCCGGAGTGTTTTCCGTAACCAACAACCTTCGCGTCGAAGGCAACGAAAAAAAGTAAGCGAGTAAACCAAAGGGCAGGCGCATCGTGAACCTGCCCTGTTTTCCCTCCTGGCGGGGAGTCCCTCGCCGCGCACCCTGCTACCGCCGGGGAGCGATCCAATAACCGGGGCGTGTCTGCACTCGTTTCACTTCGGGGCGGCCGGTAACCGTTACGGCGATGGTGTGGAACCCGCCCTCATCGCGGTTGTTGGGCGTATAGCTGATGTTGTATTCGCTGTGCAGCTCTTCGCCCACCTTCTGCATGGCTTCTTCGAGGGTGCGGCCGCTGTGGAACCCAAACTCGCTGCCACCCGTTCCCTTGGTGAAGACCTCCACCGGGTTGTCCTTGAACACCGCTTTCACGTCACGGAAGATTTCCACCATCAGGGGGATGAACTCCGCGCGTCCGCCATTTTCGCCCTTGGTTTGAGCTACCGTCGTCGGAGTCGCCACCGCGCTCGGCGGGAGGTTGGCCATGGCCGGCGGCAGGTTGTTGGGGCGGGGAACCGGAGGCGGCGCCGTCAGCGTCGTCACGAAGCGTGACATGTCCACCCCGTAGAACATGACATTGTTGAGTTGGAGCGCCATCAGGACTTCTTTCGATCGCGTCTCACTTCCCAGATCGCGCGTTTCGCCGACCAGAACGATGATGCGGCGCCGGTTCTTCGGACGGGTGGCCAACATGCGCGTCGCCACCGAAACGGCATCCACCATGCGGCTCGACATGCTGCCCGCGGTGATCCGCTTCACGGCGGCCGAGATCTTATCCGGGTCGGAAGTGAAGTCCTGCAAGGTACGGATGCGGTGATCGTAAGCTACTACCGCGGCTTCGCCCTGATCGCCAATGATGAGCGGCCCCACCAGGTTGCCGATCTTCTTCAACTGCGGCAGCAGACCTTCCACGCGCGCATTCGCCTGAAGGCAGAACACCAGCGAAATCGGCGTGAACGACACATCCACGGCGATATTCTGCTCTTTATCGTTATCGAACAGGCGGAACTGGTCGGGCCGGATGCCGCTCACGTAGTTTCCGTCGCGATCGAAAACGAGCGCGGGCGTCTGCACCACTTCCACCCGCACCACGATGGGCGGTTGCACATCCGGCTCGCCGCCCACCGGCTGCGCCTGCGCCGGCTGATTCACCTTCACCGGCGGCTGCTCCTGCTGGGCCAGCGCCAAGCCGCAAATTACGGCAATGAGAACAATTCGAAGCATTCTACTCCTGCCGGGCGGCCGCGTGCTCCGTCCGCCCTCCGAGCAAATCAAGCACGTGGGGCACCAACTCCACGATAGCATCCAGGGATTCCACCGCGCCCTTGGGAGAACCCGGCAAGTTCACGATCAGCACCCTTCCACGCGTTCCCGCGACCGAGCGCGACAGCACCGCCAGCGGCGTGGACTCCCGGCCCCGCGCCCGCATCAACTCTCCGAATCCCGGGATTTCACGGTCCAGCACCGCGCGCGTGGCTTCGGGCGTTACGTCGCGTAACGCCACGCCCGTACCCCCGGTTGTGAAGATGGCGACGATTTGACCGCCGTCGGCCAGCGTCGCCAGCCGTTTGCCGATCTCGCCGGTCTCGTCCGGGATCGCTTCCATCACCGTGACGCTCCAGCCCAGTTGTTCCAGGCGCTCACGGACCGCCGGACCGGAACGGTCGGCTCGCGTCCCGGCGCTTACCGAATCGCTGATGGTCAGCACGGCCGCGTTAGGCAACCGCCACCTCGCGGCGGAAGTCTCCGCTCTTTCCCCCGGTCTTTTCGAGCAGGTAAACGTCCTGAATCTCGATCGATTTATCCAGTGCTTTGACCATATCGTAGACCGTCAGAGCGGCCACCGCGGCGGCCGTCAACGCTTCCATTTCCACGCCGGTCTGGCCGGTGGTAGCCGCGGTGGCGACCACCCGCACCCCTTTTTTCTCGATCGTGACCTCCACGTCCGCGTAGGTGAGCATCAGTGGGTGGCACAACGGGATCAACTCCGACGTGCGCTTCGCCGCCGAGATGCCGGCAATGCGCGCGATTTCGAGCGGGTTGCCCTTCGGGTTCGCGGGCAACTTCTTCAGTACCGGCCTGGCGATGCGCACAAAGGCCTGCGCGCGCGCCGTGCGGCGCGTTTCGGCCTTGCCCGAAACATCGACCATGCGCGGGCTGCCGGAGCCGTCGTAGTGAGAGAGCTTTTTCATTTGATGAGCACCCGTATCCACTCGCCGCGCGCGTACTCCGGGCGGTCGGCGTCCGCCACCAGAAAGGCGTTGGCACGCGTCAAAGCGGGGATATCGGCGGAGCCGTGCCATTCGACCGGGGTGACCGTCGCGCCGTCGTCGCTCAGCCGCGCCGGAAGAAAGCGGGTAAGGCCCGGGCGATGACGGAAATCGCGGCTGAGCCGCGCATACGGCATGACCAGCGCCGTCTCCGCCTGCCCCGCCAGCAACTCCAGCGCGGCGCGCGCGAACACTTCGAAGGTCACCATGGTGGACGAAGGGTTGCCCGGCAACCCGAAAAAAAAGCGCCCCGCCGCGCGGCCGAAAACCAGCGGCTGTCCCGGCTGAATGAGCACGCGGTCGAAATAGAACTTTCCGCCGAAGCCGGCCAGCACCTCTTCGACCACATCGTATTTGCCGGCCGAGACGCCGCCCGAAAGCAACAACAGGTCGCTCCCCATCCCCTGTCCGATGACATGCCGGGTGTGCTCGACCGTGTCGCGCGCCACCGGCAGGATGCGCGGAATTCCGCCCGCGCGCGCCACCTGGGCCGCCAGCGACCAGGCATTCGAGTTGCGTATCTGGAAGTCCGCGGGGATCTCGTCCACTTCGACAATTTCATCCCCGGTCGCGATGATGGCCACTTCGGGTGAGCGGAACACTTTCGCCCGCGAGCACCCGAATGCCGCCAGCATCGCCACGCCGCTGAAGTCCAGGCGCGTGCCCCGGGCCAGCACCACGTCGCCTTTGGCGGCTTCGCAGCCCCGCGGATTGATGAACTGCCGCGCCTCGGCGGGGCCGTCGATCTTCACGCGGTCTCCGGTCCGGCTGGTGTGCTCGATCATCACGACCGCGTCTGCGCCTGCGGGAATTGGCGCCCCGGTCATGATCTCGACTGCCTGTCCCGCCTCTACGGCGCCGCTGAAATGCTCGCCCGCCCGCACCTCGCCGATGATCTGCAATTCGCCCGGCACATCCGCCGCGCGCACCGCAAAGCCGTCGCGCACCGAGCGTGACACGGCGGGGCTGTCCCGGTCGGCAGCGATATCTTCGGCCAGCACGCGTCCGGCGGCAGACGTGAGCGTCACCTCTTCCACGGGCGGAGCGTGAATGCCTGCGCGCACGGTAGAAAGAACCATCGCGCGGGCCTCGGTGAACGTCAGCGGCGGCACTTCCTTCATTTTAGCGACACTATAATGCCTCCATCGCTCACACCCACGACCACCGGCACCCCGCGCACCGGGCGGCGGCCGCCAACATAGATTTTCCTTCCTGCCGAAATAGATATTTTCAATTTGCCCTGCCCGCCCCGCCTTGATAAGTTTGAGGCAAGCAGGCGCTCGAATCGCGCGAAAGGAGGATGCCTGTCTTTCCATCCAACCGGCTTGGACGGCCCGTCCCGAAATCCCCGTTCCTCCCGCCTGCGCCGCGATGTTCCCGTCGAGGTGCGGCGCGGGCAGGCCCGGCTCACCGGTTTCGAGATCCTGTGCGAGAAGAATGCCTACAGCTTCGATCCCCGTTTTGGCTATGTGGTTGCTTCGCGTGCACCGGCCCCCTGCCCGCCCGCTCAGCCACACGTCGCGGCGTGGAACTCCGTCACGGCTGAGCGCGCTACACCCAACCCCCGCGCGCTCTATCCGCTCGCCCGCAAACAAGGCCGCCTCACGCGGGTGAGTTGGGAGGAAGCGCTCGACACCGCGGTCAAGCGTTTTCGCGAAGTGCAGCGCCAGGCCGGCTTCTCCGCGCTGGCGGTACTCGTCGCCGGGCCGCTCGGCAACGAAAACTCGTACACCCTCGGCAAGCTGGCGCAACTCGGCTTCGGCACCGGCAACTTCAACGCCGTGGGCTTCCCCGCCGCGCCCGGTCCCACCGGCCCGGACATTGCGCAAGCGGTGCTGGCCAGGCGCGTTCGCGCCTTGTGGATCATCGTCACCAGCCCCATCGCGCCGTTCCCCCCGCAAGGGCTACTTCAGCGCGCGCTCGCCAACCTGGACTTCCTGGTGGCGCAGGGCCCTTTCCATCCGACCCCCGTCACCACGGACCTGGCCGACCTCGTACTCCCCACCACACTTACAGAGGAGACCGCGCCGGCCGGTCCTGCCTGCGAAGCGCGCCCCGATTTCGACATCTTCCTGGATATCGCCGGGCGCCTCGGCATACGGGACGAGCTGTTTCCCGGCTGGACGACTCCCGCCGATGCTTTCGAGGAATGGCAGCGCCTCTCCTCCGCGCTCCTCGTTCTCCGCTAGACTGTCACCTATGGCTTCACCGATGGCTGGCGGATTTGCCTCCGTATATGCGCTCCTGAAACCCATCCTGGCGAAATATGAAAAGCGGCTGGCCGTGAAGACCGACACGCCGGCCGAGTACATCCTGGTAACGAAATCGGCATCGCCCTTCCCGCAACATAAAGGCCATCCCATGTACTTCGGCGCCGTGCGCCTGGGCAAGGCTTACGTCAGCTTCCACCTGATGCCGCTGTACATGTCCCCGCCGGTCGCCAAGGCCGTCTCGCCGGCCCTGAAGAAGCGGATGCAAGGCAAGTCCTGCTTCAACTTCAAGACCGATCCCGGGCCCGAATTGTTGGATGATCTGAAACAACTCACCGCCGCGGCGTTTGCCGAGTGGCGGGAAAAGAAGTGGGTGTGATCCGCCCGGAATCCGTTCTTCCGCGTCCGTCAATTCCCGCCCGACTTCTTCTTCTTTTCCTCGGCGCGCTCGTCCAGCTTCAGCTTGAGCGGCAACAGCACGCGTAACGCGAACAGGTTCACCGCCGCCAGCGCCGCGGCCATCCAAAAACGATCCTGTGCCACGGCCGCGCCCACCACGCCCGTGTTCCAGATGCTGGCCGCGGTGGCCGTGCCGTGGACGTTGCCCTCCGCTTTCAGAATGGCCCCGCCGCCGATAAACCCGATGCCCGCCACCAACCCCTGAATCACGCGCGACTGCGCCTCCACCGTATTGTGGTACGCCGGCATCGAAAGCAGGACGTAGCCGCAACTGGCCATGGCTACCAGCGGAAAGGTCCGCACCCCGATCGAATGGGCCTCCCGTTCGCGATGCCAGCCGACCGGGAGCGCCAGGACGTACGCGATCACCAGCCGGCTGATGTCGTGCCACGATTCGTTCCAGTCACCCGGAAAGCTCATACGTGCGTTTATACCACCGCAAGGTCCGTTCTGCGTCCGCATCCTGTTATGGTGGTTTCTCATGATGTATCGCGGGTGGCAGGTTGCGGCGTACCTCGTCGTGGCGGCCGGCATCACCTCCGGTGAAGAGGGTAAGTGGACTCCCCAGCAGGTTCTTGAACTCGATCCCGGCTGGCTCCGCAAGATGGGGCTCGAATTGCCGGTCTCCCGCCTCTGGGATCCGCAGCGCGGGACCGGGCTGCTGGCCGCCGCCGTGAATATCGGAGGCTGCTCGGCCGGCTTCGTCTCTGCCACCGGTCTGATCCTCACCAATCATCATTGCCTGTTCGGCATTCTTCAGGAACACAGCCGTCCGGGCCGCGACCTCATCACCAACGGTTTCCTCGCCCAAACCCGCGAGCAGGAACTGCCCGGCAAAACCACCCGCGTGACCGTGCCGCGTAAGTTCACCGACGTCACTGGCCAGGTGAATGCCGCCGTGCCCGCCGGCGCCGGCGACCTGGAACGGCTGAAGGCCATCGAGGCACGGCAGAAAGCGCTCGTAGCCGCTTGCGAGCAAACCCCGGGCGCGCGCTGCCACGTGGCCGCCTTCGACGGTGGCCTCGAATACGTGCTGGTGGAGGGCCTCGAGCTCACCGACGTCCGGCTCGTCTACGCGCCGCCGCGGGCGGTGGGCGAATTTGGTGGAGAGCCGGACAACTTCCGCTGGCCGCGCCACACCGGCGATTTCGCCATGGCGCGCGTCTATCGCGAGGGCCGGCCCTATCAGCCCGAGTTCTACTTTCCCATTTCGAGGGCCGGTGTGAAGGCCGGCGATTTCGTCATGGTGCTCGGCTATCCCGGACGCACCATGCGCTCCCTCACCGCCGGCGAAATGGCCAACGAGCGCGACTTCCGGTTCGGCTTACGCAGAGAAGTTTACGGCGAATGGATCCGGCTGCTCGAGACTGCCACGCGCGGCGACCCGCAAGGCACCATCGCCGTTGCCGCCACTCTCAAGAGCCTGAATAATTCCCACACCAACGCCGAAGGCCAGCTTGCCGGCCTCGCCCGCGGCCGCATCATCGAACGCCAGCAGGAGCAGGATGCCGCCGTGGTGGTGTGGGCTTCGAAGGCGAGCGGTTTCGCCGGCGCCATCGCCGCGAAAGCCGAGCTCGACCGCCTCGCCGCCGAACAGCGCCGCACCGCCGGCCGCGATTTCCTGTTCCAGGCGATTGCCGCCGGTCCCCTGGCGCTGAAGCAGGCGACCCTCCTGGTGCGGCTGGCCGCCGAACGCGCCAAACCCGACGCGGATCGAGACGCCGATTCCATGGACCGCGAGCTGCCCGTCCTTCGCAACCGCCTCGAGCGTGAACAGAAGAGCTTCTACCGGCCCGCCGATGAGGCGCTGTTTGCCTCCTGGGTGGAGCGGGCGTCGAAACTCGAGGGCGCGCGCATCGCCGCCATCGATCGGGCCAAACCATCCGTCCACGCCCTCTACGACGCCACCCGCGTCACCAACCTCGCAGATCGCCTCCGGATGTTCCAGGAGACCACCGCGCAACTGCGCGCTCGCAAGGACCCGATGCTCGATCTGGCCTTCGCGCTCGAACCCGAGCTCCGCTCCTGGCAGAGGGCCACCCAAACCCGCGAGGGCGCCGTTGCCCGTCTCCGCCCCGCGTGGCGCCGCGCCGTGATCGCCCACGCCGCCCGGCCGGTGGCCCCCGATGCCAACGCCACACTGCGCGTCAGCTTCGCCCACGTGGAGGGATATGTTCCGCGCGATGGCGTGCTGTACACCCCGCACACCACCCTGGCCGGAATGCTCGAAAAGCACACCGGCGAAGAACCGTTCGCCGTGCCGCCATTGCTGCTCGAAGCGGCGAAGAACGGGAAGCCGGAACAGGTCCCGCTCGATTTCCTGGCCAACGCCGATACCACCGGCGGCAACTCCGGCAGCCCCGTCGTGAACGGCCGCGGCGAGCTGGTCGGGCTGAATTTCGATCGGGTGTGGGAGAACGTCGCCAACGATTTCGGCTACAATCCCGCCATCGCCCGCAACGTCAATGTCGATATCCGTTTCTTCTTATGGATGCTCGATCTGCAAAAGGCCGAGGGCATTCTGGCTGAGCTGCGCCGCTGAGCCGTCACGGCATTAATACCGTGTTATCCTGATGCGGCGTCCTCATGAAGATCACCGGAATCCGATCCTACCTGTTGTCTTACCCGCTGCCGGAACCGATTCGCCTGCCCTTCCACGGCGGGGAGCGTACCATTCTCAAGCGCGATGCCATGTTCATTCGCGTGGAGACGGATAACGGACTGGTCGGCTATGCCCCCGGTCCGGGCAGCGAACGCGCCCAGCGTGAAATCGCCGAGACCATCACTCCTTTCCTTATGGACCGTGCGCTGGGCGATCCCGACGCGCTACGTGTTCAGTTTCTGGAAGGCCCGGGCGTCGATCCCGAACTGGCCAAGACGTACTGCTGTGTCGAAATCGCGCTCTACGATCTGTGCGGCAAAGCCCGCGGCGTGCCGGTTTCGGAGCTGCTCGGCGGGCGCGTCCGCGATCGCATCCGGCTGTACGGCAGCGCGGGCATGTACATGTCGCCTGAAGCCTACGCCGCCGAAGCCCAGGCCGTGGCCGCGCTCGGCTTCAGGGCCTACAAGATGCGCCCCGCGGGCGGTGCCGAGGCTGACCTGGAGACGGTGCGCCTGATGCGTCAGGCCGTGGGGCCCGACTTCGACCTTATGGTGGACGCGCACACCTGGTGGCGCATGGGCGACAACAGCTACCGCCCCGACACCGTCGAACAGCTCGCCAGTCAAATGGCGGCGTACGATATCGCCTGGCTCGAAGAACCCCTGCCGCCCGACGATCATGCCGCCTATCTGCGCTTGAAGGAGAAGGACATCGTGCCCCTGGCCAGCGGTGAGCACGAGCCCGGCGAAGAGCGCTATCTCGACCTCATCCTTACCCGCGCTGTGGACTACGTCCAGATGGATGTGTGCTGCCAGGGCGGCTACGCGCTGGGACGTCACCTGTTCGGCGAAATCTCCCGCCAGGGCTTGCGCTTCGCGTTTCATAGCTGGGGCACCGCCCTGGAGGTGATCGCCGCCGCCCATCTTGGCATCTGCTGGCCCGAAATGGTAGTGGAATGGCTGGAGTACCCCTGCTACTCGACCCCCAAACAAGCCGGGATGTATCCGTTCCCCCTGGCCGCCGAGATGCTCAAGAACCCGCTGGAGCTGAATGCCGGCGATCTGATCGTCCCGTCGAAGCCTGGGCTGGGCGTGGAAGTGGACGAGTCGGTTGTAGCCCGCTATCCCTGGATTCCCGGCCCGTGGTCTTACTTTCACACCGATTCGCCTTCCGAAACCCGGGCCGTCATGAGCGATCACAGCATCCAGTGGGATCCCGGCCAGGGCGCCGCCTGACGTCGCGCCGCCGTTGCGCTTCCACCCGTGCAGAGCGGGACCGCGCGAGCCTCGGTACACGACCTCTCAGTGGTGCCAGCAAACTCATACAGAGTGCCCGGTTAGCTTGCATTCGCAGACTGCCCTGGTGTATTCTGTCATTTCGCATGTCGCATTCTTACGCCAGCTCCTTTACCGGCCGGTTTCGGTGCTTCTTCCGGAACCGGTAACGCGGGTTGGAAAGAACGACCGTACGGATTTTTCGCCAACCCACTCTGCGGAGTGGGTTTCTTTTTGAGGGATCACATGATTATTTCCATGAGGCCGCACGCCACCCGCGAGGAGATCGATCACGTCTGCGATCGCATTCGCGAGTTCGGCTACAGGGTACACTCCATCGAAGGAGAGGAACGCGTCGTTATCGGCGTCGTCGGCATGGGCGACGTCACGGCTTGCCTCGAATCACTCGAAGCCACACCCGGCGTCGAAAAGGCCGTCCGTATCTCCGCGCCCTATAAGTTCGTCAGCCGGGAATTCAAGCGCGACCGCTCCGCCATCAAGGTGAATGGCAACGAGATTGGCGGCGCCGAGTTTGTCGTCATCGCCGGGCCGTGCTCCGTCGAGAGCGAAAAGCAGATCATGGAAACCGCCGAAGGTGTCGCCGCCGCCGGCGCCCGCATGTTGCGCGGCGGCGCCTTCAAGCCGCGCACGTCTCCTTACGATTTCCAGGGGCTCGAACTCGAAGGCCTCAAGCTGTTGCGCAAAGCCCGGGAAGCCACCGGCCTCGGCATCGTCACCGAAATCATGAGCGACCGGGACGTCGAAATGGTGGCCGAGTACACCGATTGCATGCAGGTGGGGGCCCGCAACATGCAGAATTTCGCGCTCCTCAAATCCCTGGGCTCCTGCGGCCGTCCCGTGCTGCTCAAACGCGGCATGAGTTCCACCATTAAGGAACTGCTCATGTCCGCGGAGTACATCGTGGCGCATGGGAATCCCAACGTGATCCTCTGCGAACGTGGCATTCGCACCTTCGAAACCGCCACCCGCAACACCTGTGATATCGCCGCCATCCCGGTGCTGAACGAACTGACCCACCTGCCGGTCGTCCTGGATCCGAGCCACGCTACCGGGAAACGGAGCCTCGTGCCGGCGCTGGCGCGCGCGGGCGTTGCCATCGGCGCGGACGGCCTGATTTTGGAAGTCCATCCTTGTCCGGAGAAGGCCGTGAGCGACGGTGCCCAATCGCTGACTCTCGCCGGCTTTCGTCAGTTGATGCACGACCTGCAGCCCTACATCCGCCTCTGGGATGAGGCGCGCGTGTCCGGCGCCCTGGCTGCGGCCTGAACCGAAGTACTAGGCGTCCTAGGCGAATGCCGGTTCTATATCCCCACCGTAGGCCCTGTGTGATACTGCTGTCGTGAGCTTTCGCAGTCGTGTTTGGCCCCTCGTGACCTTGGTGGCGGTGGTGATTACCGCAGCCGTCTGGGGAGTGGTCTGGTACCGGGGACGTCCCATTCCCACTGCCGCCCTGATCAAGCGGCTGCCTACTCGCAATACTCTGCTCTTGTCCGTCGATTTCGATGCCCTGCGCCAGGCGGGCATTCTGGAGATGATCGCCGGCTCCAAGGCCACCCAGGATCCCGACTACCGCCGCTTCGTCGAGAAAACCAATTTCGATTACCTCCAGGACCTCGACCATGCCCTGGTAGCGTTTGCCCCAGGCGGAACCTACATGCTGATTCGCGGGACGTTCGACTGGCGCAGCCTCCACAACTACGCCAGGCAGCAGGGCGGCGGATGCGTCAACGCCTTCTGCCGGATGGTCGGCAGTTCTCACGAACGCCAGATCTCGTTCTTCCGTGTCCAGACCGGATTGATGGGCCTCGCCGTCAGCCCCGACGATTCCGCCGCGGCGCGCTTGCAACAGGTCCCATCCGGTCCCAACCCGGTCATACCCGATGACCCGGTCTGGCTGTCGATTCCCGCCTCCGTATTGCGCGGCGACGACCTGCCCACCGGCACCCGCATGTTCGCTCATACCATTGAACAGGCCGATCGCGTGATCCTCAGCTTTTCCATGAACGGGAACAACTTCGCCGCGCATCTGGACGTCCTTTGCCGGGATGAGCGGGACGCCGGCGAGATCGCGACGCAATTAGCCGCCGCCACCGCCCGGCTTCGCGAAATGATCGAGCGGGAGCACCAGAAGCCCAATCCGGCGGACCTCAGCGGAGTGCTGAGCTCCGGCACCTTCCACGCCGAAGGCCCCAAGGTGATCGGCTATTGGCCCATCGACCGGAGCTTTGCCATCAATATGCTGGGAGGAGGCGCGGGCTGATCAGTTCAGACCGCACATGCCCGGAGTCGGGCACGTGCCGCCGCTCGGGCACATTGGCTCGCCCGCCGACCTCTTGGCATGGCCGTTGGCGTGCGCCGCAAACGTGGAGAGTTCCTGCCGCAGATGTTTCCGGCCGCAGGAGGGGCATTCGATGGCGGGCACATCGTCCGCCCGCCGCACCAGTTTCTCGAACTTCGTTCCGCAGTCCTGGCAAAGGTATTCGTAGATTGGCATAGCCTATTCCACTATTAGATTACAAATCCGGTCCATTACGCCACGGATCTCCGCCGTGCGGCTGTTGTAGTTGTTCGCCAGAATCGCAAATGCCACCCAATCGCCCGTCGGCCGTCGGATATATCCCGATAGCGCGCTGACATGCGAAAGCGAACCGGTCTTGGCATAAATCCGGCCCGCCAGCGAACTCTCGCCGAAGCGGTTGCTGAGCGTGCCGTCTTCGCCGCCCACCGGCAGCAGCGAAATCCAGGCATCTTTCACCGTTGCGGCGAACATCGACCGGAGCAGGCGGACCACCGTGGCCGGCGTCACCAGGTTCAGACGCGCCAGCCCCGAGCCGTCGCGCAGGTTGTAGCTCTCCGGCTCGATCGATATCTCGCTCAGAAAGGTCTTCAGCTCTTCCAGTCCGGCTTCGGCGCTGCCTACATAGCGCCGGGCCCGGCCCACTGCCCGGAGCGCCAGTTCGGCATGCAGGTTTTGGCTCACCTTATCGGTAATCCGCAGATCCTCGATCAGCGGCGCCGAAACGTGCCGGGCCAGTTCCACCCCCGCTGCGGAGACTTCGGGCGAGCCCTGCCGGAGGTCCGGCACCTCGCTCGGATAGCGGTGCTGTGCCACCGCCGATCCATCTACCGCAATGCCGCGCTCTTCCAGCAGGCGCCGAAAGGCGCCGGCCGCATACCGCGCCGGATCTTCGATGCCGAGCAGCATCTCCTGCGGCCGGTCGCGCAAAGGAATCGACCCCCACAGCCGGGCGTAGAGGCTGCCCGGAACCCGGTCGAAGTGGATGCGTCGCTCGCCGCCCGCCGCCACCGAACGGATGCGGTTATCCAATTGGTAGAACTCCAGCGCCGGAGTGAGCGACAGGATCGCCAGGTCGCCTTCCCGCGCCGCCGGCGTTATGGTGAGCTTCACCGTGTTGTCGTTGATGGTGAGCGCCGATACCGGCGGGCCGTCGTCCGACTGCGGATCTTCGATGCCCCAGCCCGCGGCATACGGCTCCCATACGTACCAGCGGTCGTCGCCGATCACATCGCCAGAGATGCGCGTCACTCCCCGCGCCGCCACCTGCGCGGCGAGTTCGTCCAGCGCCGCCAGCGGATTGCCGGTCGCAGGTCCGGTGCGGTACGGAACCGCCCGCCCCGAAAGATTGGGGTCGCCGCCTCCCACCAGCCGGATCGCTCCCGCGATGCGCCCCTCCGCATCGGGCGCGCGCTCCGCCAGCACCCGCGTTTCGAACGTGAACTCCGGACCCAGCCGGCTAAGCGCCAGGGCCGTGGTGAACAGCTTGGTATTGGAGGCCGGGACGAAAAAGTGGTTGGGGTTCTGTTCGTAGAGGGTCTTGCCGGTTGCCAGGTCGATAATCTGGATTCCCCAGAACGTGCCGCGCGCCACCGGGTTCGTTTCGAGCAGGCGGTCCACCCGCTCGGGCAGCGATGCCGCGGTCAGGCACAAAGCCAGGGGGAAGGCAGCCAGCCAACGGGGGTTCATCTTCCGGTCACTTTCGATTCCAGCCAGATCAATAATAGCAGCGCGGCCACCATGCAGGTCCCGATCAGCGGAATGCTGATCACCACCCCCACGCCCCACAACGCCGCGGCGTAACCGAGCGTGGCCGGCGCCAGCAATCCCCCCAGCAGGGCGATCGAAAAGATGCCGTTGAAGAATCCCGGGTGGTAGTAGGGAAAGCGCCGGCCGATCGCTTCCGCCACCAAGGGGTAGATGCTGGCATATCCCGCGCCGGCGAAAAGAACGCCGGTGGCGGCGCCGAACAGGTTATTGGTCGATTCCAGAATCAGACAGCCGAACAGGGCCGCCACCACGCTGCCGGCCAGCAGCCTCCCATGCCGTACCCGCGGCAGAATCGTCACCGCCTGCAAACGCCCCAGCATCAGGCACAGCCAGTACAGCGCCAGCGTCATCAACGCCGCAACGGGACTCAGCCCCACGCGGCGAATCAGCAGCAGCGGCAGCAGCCCCGCCAGCGACCATTCGTTGCCGAACTGAAAAAACAGCAGCAGCGCGAACAGCACCGCTCCCAGGCTGCGGAAATCTGACAGAACGGCACGCACCGGCCGTTGCGCCGCCTCCGCCGGCGGGTATGCGCTGCGCGCGTACAGCACCGCGAAGACCGCCGGCACCACCGCCATGGCCACCAGCACCGTGGTCACCGAATAGGCGTAAAATGTCCCGGCGACCAGCAGCGTCGCCATTACGCAGCCCAGGCCGTACCAAATGCCCCCGCGGTTCACCGTGCCCGCCGCATCGGCCTGATAGCTGCGCGAAATGGCATGAAACAGGCCCAGGTTCAACAGACCCGCCCCGATCCCCAGCACCAGCAGTCCCAACACCCGCCAGGGTGCCGAAACCGGTGGCGAAACCCACGCCAGGTACGCCAGCGCTACGCAGGAAAGCAGACAGCCAAACACCAGCAGAAACGCAAACCCCTGGTGCGCGATAATCCGCCGGGCGAAGGTGCCCGCCGCCACGATCCCAACCGCCAGGCTCAGAAAATAGCTGCCCACCGCCGTGAAGTCCGGCGGGTCGCGGTGATAGCCCCATGCCGGAAGGATCGCGCCCAGGAGTGCCAGCAAAAAACCCGATAGCAGAAAACCTGCCAGCGCTTTCCCGCCGTGCGACGGGCGCACATCGAGACTGGGTGGCGCGAAGCCCACGAGTTCGATTGTACCGTGGCGCCTGTTTCAGGTGTATCCCTGAACACGATGTGGAAAACTGTAGTTCAATCCTACCGAAAACGGAATTCGGCTAGGTATTTACCATTATTTTTCAGAGGTTTAGCATTGGCACGAATGTTGCATTCAGAGTCGCTGGGTTTTCTGTTTGGGGTTTTTCGGGCTTTGGTGCGTTGCCTCGTCTGGGCTTTCCGCAACCCACCCGGTTCCATCTGCCGGGTGGGTTCTTTTTTTGGTTGTACCTCCTGGCGCCGTGCTGCCCGTGATCCTCCCGTACCGAATCCCGAGACTGCTAGACTAACGGTTTGTCCACCAGCACCCCGTCCCTCTTCGGCCGCTACATTGACCGCTGGGAGCGTAAGCTTGCCACCCGCGATACCAACCGCGTGATCCGTCCGTTCGAATGGGGTACCGATTGGCTGCGCAGGACGGGAATCCCAAGCCTTTCCGACGCGGCCAACGGCGATGCCCGCCACCAGGTGGAACGGTTCGTGGAGGCCGCCCTGGCCGATTCCGACCGCTTCTTTTCCTATTCCACGCCCTCCGACTACCACCTGGAGGGCCCCCGGTTGACCTTTACCAGTCCCTCGCCCTCGGGCACTCCCCAAAACGATCGGGTCCACGCGCTCTGGTCTCCGGCCCGTGCGGACCACGGCCGCGCCCTGGTCGTCCTCCCCCAGTGGAACTCCGGGCCGGACGGCCATGTCGGCCTTCTAAAATTGCTGAACCGATTCGGAATCAGCGGCTTGCGGATGACGATGGCGTATCACGCCGAGCGCATGCCCCCGGAGCTCGAACGCGCCGACTACCACGTCTCGAGCAATATCGGACGCACTATCCACGCCTCCCGGCAGTCGGCGCTCGACACCCGCGCCTGTCTCGACTGGCTGGAACGGCAAGGCTACCGCCGCCTGGGCGTTCTCGGCACCAGCCTCGGATCGTGCGTCGCCTTCATCGCCGCCGCTCACGATTCCCGCGTGCGGACCGGCATCTTCAACCATGTCTCGATGTACTTCTCCGATGTCGTGTGGACCGGCCTGTCCACCCAGCATGTACGCCGGGGCTTCGGCCACGACGTGGATCAGGATCAACTCCGGCACTATTGGTCTCCCATCAGCCCCGCCAGTTATCTGCACCGGCTCCAGGGACGGAACCTGAACAGCTTGCTGGTCTGGGCGCGACACGACAGCAGTTTTCTCCCGGTCTACTCCCAACAGGTCCTGGCCAGCTTCCGGGAACTGCGCCTGCCGCACCGGGTATTCACGCTGCCGTGCGGCCACTACACCACCGGCCAGTTCCCCTTTAACCTCATGGACGGCCTGGCAATGTGCCGCTTTGCTGCCCGCCATCTCTGACCCCTCGGAGCGCTCTGGATGACCCCCGCAACGCACCGGGCGTCACCTCGTAACCGTAACAATACATGGTGCTTCGTATCGCAGCCGCAGACATGCCATGCCTGTTGACAAATTCCGGCACTGCGTGCGAGGATTAAAACATCACTGGAAAAGGAGGTGGTCCAGCAACATGGATAGTGGTATACGACCGCGAGAGGTGGCCGACTGCTGAAGTCGCGCTCCTAACCTAGCCGAGGCCGTCCAGTATCGGCCTCACGTTCCTGTGGACCGGCTGCCTCAAGCGTCAGCTCAAGCCTCAGGGTTCATTCTAGGCTACTTACCCCCATGGACTCCAGGGAGTTCATGGGGGTTCGTGTTTCAGGCCCCGTGCTATACTGAAAATCTCGAAAGGAATCCCCGTTACAATGAAGGCTGGTATTCACCCCGCTTATAACGAAATCAATGTCACCTGCGCCTGCGGGCATACCTTCAAAACCCGCTCGACCCACAAAGGCGATATCCGCGTGGAAATCTGCTCCTCCTGCCACCCGTTCTTCACGGGCCGTCAGAAGCTGATCGATACGGCGGGCCGCGTGGAACGGTTCGAGCGGAAGTACCAGGCTACGCGCGGCGCGAAGAAGCAGCCCGTGGCGTGACGGCCGACCACGACCAGTCGGCCATCCGGTGAACGCTTTTCTTTTGATTTGTTTAGTTTACAGAACAAGCCCGCCGCGCGGCCGCGTCACTTGTGGTCTTTGTGGTCCTGTTGTTCCTGCGACCGTCGCCGCCGCTCCCGCTCTTCCCGTTCCGCTTGCAGTTTCTCGAATGCCGGAACCTGGTCCGGACGCAGAATCTGCTTGATGCGCTGCGTGTGGGCGGCGCGCAGGTTGCGGCCTTCCTCATTCCATTTCCGGCGCAGCTTGTCGAACTCCCCGCGCTCCGCATCGTAGAGCGCTTCCAGCTCTTGGACCTGCCCTGCATCCAGATTGCACCAATCGCGGGTCTCCGATACCAGCCGTTTCCGGACTTCCTCCGGATTCGGCCGCCGGCCCGGAGGCCCCGGCGGATTGGCCACACGCGAGGTGGTCATCACCGTGTTCACCATGTACAGGCGGTAGGCCACGCCTCCCACCAGCACTCCGCTGAGGAACACAAGCAGCACTGAAATGAAGGCAGACAGTTTAGACTTAGGCATCGGTGTGCGCGCTCAACGCCCCGGGTTGGACAGGTCCAAATGGACCGTGCCGACAATCTCGGGCGTATCCAGGGAGTTAGCCTCCGCCAAAGCCTCGAGGTAGCTCTGCGGATAGCTCGGGCTCGAAGGGAACGCCATATAGACCGTCAACGCGATCGAAAGCGCCACCGCCGCGGTCGCCAACGCATTCGCCATTCGCCGGAAGGAGAAAGTGAACCGCTGGCGCGATTCGATTTTCGCCCACAGGTTCGGCATGAAATTTGCGCTGGCCTCCGGAGTCGGGCAGGCGTCCCGGTATGCCCGGAACAGGGCATCCAGTGTTTGCTCATCGTTGCCGCGCATCGAACTCATAATACCTCTAATACCTCTTGCTATCCGGCTTTCCCCGGATTTCTCTCTTTCTCTGCCGCTCCAAATGCCTTCAGCACTCTTTGCCGGGCTCGAAACAGCCGGACCTTAAGTGCATTCTCGTTGACCCTGTAGATCTTTTCAAGCTCCTTCAGCGATAGTCCTTCAACTTCTTTCTGAAGCAGCAGAATCCGATCCGCCTCGGAAACCGCCCCGAGCAGGGAATCCACCGACTCCCGGATCTTCTTGCTATGCTGCTCATCCTGCTCCGCCCTACCCCCCGCCAGGGCATCCGCCATCACCACCTGTTGTTCGGACAGATCCGACATGCGGAACTCCTGACGCCTTCGTTGCTTTCGCAAATAATCGAAAGCCGCGTTGACGGTAAGCCGATGCAGCCAAGGTTCAAAGACCTGCGCCGTGCGAAGCTGGTCGAGCGAAAAATACAGCCGCACAAACACTTCCTGTGCGACGTCCTCGACGTCTTCCGGCCGGGCGATCAACCGCGTAATCGTCCCCATGATCCGCCTACGGTAAGCCGTGACAATCTCGTTGAATGCGGAGCTATCACCCTGCTGCGCCCGCTCGATCAACGAAAAATCAACCAGCATGCCGCACCGTAAAGGCCGGCACCCGAAAGTTGGTTCGTCTCAAAAGGCGTACCGGCAAGTAGACAGGTTACAAAGCTTTGGGGGTAAACGCAAAACCAGGCAAAGGTTGGGGAAGCCATGATGGAGGACTGCAATCCGTCAGCGGCTCGACCCGAGCCGTATCGTACGGGAACATACATAGGTTAACACGTCTGCCATCTACCCCTCCCCGCTGGTGACAAAAGGGACCGGCGCCGCGCCCGGGGTACCATGGGGGTATGCAGTTCTCGGAGTCGGTTTTTGCAACACGGTTTCAGATCGCTCGGCGGGACCTCGAACTTTACCTGGCCGAAGCCCTCTCCCAGGGCGGAGATTACGCCGATCTCTACTTCGAATACCTCCGCACCAGTTCCATCAGTATCGACGAATCCATGGTGAAAAGCGCTGCCCAGGGTGTTTCCATGGGAGTCGGCGTGCGCGTCATCTCCGGCGAACGCACCGGCTATGCCTATAGCGACGACCTTGCCCCCGAAAAGGTACGCAAAGCGGCCCGCGTCGCCGCCCACATCGCCGCTGCCCCCGCCAAGGTCGAAAAAGTCGATCTCAGCGAAGGAGCGCGGCATAACCTCTATCCGGTACTCACCGCCCCCACCGAAACCGCCTTCTCCCAACGCGTCGAACTCGTCAAACGCGCCGACCGCGCGGCCCGCGCCTACGATTCGCGCGTGTTCCAGGTGCAGGTCGTCTATGCCGACAATCTTCGCCAGGTGATGGTCGCCACCAGCGACGGCGTCCTCACACTCGACCGCCAGCCCCTCGCCCGCCTCAGCGTCTATGCCCTGGCCCGCCAGAACGGCGGCCCTCCCCAACGCGGACACGCGGGCGGCGGCGGTCGCGTCGAACTGGACTTCTTCCTCCATGAAAAAACGCCCGAGCACTTCGCCGGCGAAGCCGCCCGCGAGGCCCTCACCATGCTCGATGCGGTGGATGCCCCGGCCGGCGAAATGACCGTCGTGCTCGGCCCCGGCTGGCCCGGCATCCTGCTGCACGAGGCCGTTGGTCACGGTCTCGAGGCCGACTTCAACCGTAAGGGCGTCTCCGCCTTCAGCGGCCGCATCGGCCAGAAAGTCGCCAGCGAGCTCTGCACCGTCATCGATGACGGCACCATTGGCAGCCGCCGCGGCTCCCTCAACGTGGACGACGAAGGCCATCCCACCCAGCGCAATGTGCTCATCGAAAACGGCGTGCTGAAGGGCTACCTCCAGGACAAGCTCTCCAGCAAGCTCCTCCGCTCCCCATCCACCGGCAGCGGCCGCCGCGAGAGCTACTCCCATATCCCCATGCCGCGCATGACCAACACCTTCATGCTGGCCGGCGAAAGCGCCCCCGAAGACATCATCCGCTCCGTCCCCAAAGGGCTCTATTGTGTTAATTTCGGCGGCGGACAGGTGGACATCACCAGCGGCAATTTCGTATTCTCGGCCTCGGAGAGCTACCTCATCGAGAACGGCCGACTCACCCGTCCGGTGCGCAACGCCACCCTGATCGGCAACGGCCCCGAGGCTCTGAAGTACGTCAGCATGGTCGGCCACGACCTGCGGCTCGATGAAGGCATCGGCGTCTGCGGCAAAGAAGGTCAAAGCGTCCCCGTGGGCGTAGGGATTCCCACCATCAAAATCGACCGCATGACCGTGGGAGGCACCGCTTGAGCCAGGACGGACTGCTCGAACTCGCCCGCGACGTCACCGCGCGCGCCCTCGAGGCCGGTGCCACCGACGCCGAGTGCACCGTCGCCGAAGGGGACGAGTTCTCCGCCAGCATCCGTCTGCGCCAGGTCGAGAGCCTGAAAGAGGCCGGCTCGCGCGGCGCCGGTCTGCGCATCCTCATCGGGAAACGGACCGGGTCCTCCTATACTTCCGATCTCTCCCCGGAGGGAATCGCCCACCTCGTCCGTTCGGCCATCGAACTCGCCGACATCACCAGCGAGGACCCCCACGCCGGCCTGCCCGAGCCGGACGAGTTCGGCAGCCTCCCCGGCGACCTCGGCCTCTATTCGCCCGACGTGGAAACCCTCGCCACCGAGTGGAAGATCGACACCGCCCGCCGCGCCGAGGAGGCCGCGCTCTCCGCCGATCCCCGCATCTCCAACTCCGAAGGCGCCTCCTTCGATAACCACGTGGGACGCCACGTCTTTGCCAATTCCCGCGGCTTTGCGGGCGATTACCGCACCAGTTACTGCTCCCTCACCGCCGTCCCCGTGGCCCGCGACGGCGAGTCCATGGAACGCGACTACTGGTACACCATGGCCCGCGGCTCTGCCGGCCTCGAGCCCGCCGAGCAGGTGGGCCGTACCGCCGCCCTCCGCGCGTTGCGGCGCCTCAACCCCGTCAAGGTGGAAACCCGCAAGGTGCCCGTCGTCTTCGAACCCCGCACCGCCCGCACCCTCCTCGAAAGCATTTTCGAAGCGGTCCACGGCATGTCCGTGTACCGGCACGAGTCCTTTCTGGCCGGCAAACTGGGGGAAAAAGTAGCCAGCGAGTTGCTCACCGTAGTGGACGACGGCACCCTTCCCGGCCTCTTCGGCACCTCCCCGTTCGATGACGAGGGCGTGCCCTCGCGCCGCACCGTGGTCATCGAACGCGGCGTCCTCAAGAACTATCTCCTGAACACCTACGCCGCCCGTAAGCTGGGCATGAAAACCACCGGCAATGCCTCCCGCGGTTTGACCGGCAATGCCGGCATCGGGCACGGGAACTTTTTCATCGAAAAGGGCGTCCAAACGCCCGAGCAGTTGATTGCATCCATCCCCGACGGGTTCTATGTGACGGAACTCATGGGGTTCGGAGTGAACATCGTCACCGGGGACTATTCGCGCGGGGCCGCCGGGCTCTGGATTCGCAACGGCGAACTGGCCTTCGCCGTTTCCGAAGTCACCATTGCCGGTAATCTGAAGGAGATCCTGCCGGGCATCGAGGCGATCGGCTCGGACTTGGACTTCCGCGGCTCCATGGCGGCTCCCACCCTGAAGATCGGAGAAATGACGGTCGGTGGCAAATAACAAGGTGGCAACCTCGAATCCGAAGCAGGCTTCCATCCCGCCCGCCGTGGTGGTGATCGGCGCAGTTCTGGCGCTCGGCGTCGGCGCGTTCTTCTACCTGGAGCAGGCCGCCCGCAAACCGGTGCCTCCGCCGCCGCCCCTCACCGGTCCGGCGAAGGAATACGTCCGGAACCTCAAGTTCGTCTCCGCCGACGGCTCCACTCCCGAATCGCCCGCCATGGTGGCCCACGAAAGCTACCTCAAACAATCGGTGGTCGAGATCACCGGTAATCTCAAGAACACGGGCGACCGCGTCCTCGAAGTGGTCGAGATCAACTGTATCTTCCAGGATCCCTACGGTCAGGTAATCCTGCGCGAGCGCGTCCCCATCGTCAGTAAGCGGATGGGGAAACTCGCCCCGGGCGAGGTCAAGGCTTTCCGCCTGGCCTTCGACAACGTCCCCGAAAGCTGGAACCAGGCCATGCCCCAGATGGTGATCGCGCGGATTGAATTCGCCTAGAGCCTGGAGAGATGGCTCCATGACGCACCATGAAACGGTGACCGAGGAGATCCAGGAGCAGGCCGCGCTCTTCAGCCTGGGGCTCCTCGATCCGGAGGATGCGGGCCGCTTCGAATCGCACGCGCGCGACTGCGCCGTCTGCGCAGCCGAGTTGCGGGCCTGCCACGAGCTTGTGGTGGACGTCGCCTTGGCCAGTCCCGATGCCGCCCCTCCTCCCGGTCTGCGGGACGAGGTCCTGCGTCTCGCCGGCGCCCCCGCGGTAGTGGTGAGGGCTGGCGATGGCGCATGGCAGTCGCCGTTCCCGGGGATTCAGGTCAAGAAGCTCTTCTTTGACCCGAACTCGCTGAACACGACTTGGCTGGTCCGGATGGCTCCGGGGGGAGTTTATCCTTCCCACCGCCACGCCGGCCTCGAGCACCTCTACGTCCTCGAAGGCGACGTAGTATTCGCCGACCACACCCTCCACCCTGGCGATTACGAAGTACGCGGCCCCGCCACCCGTCATTCCTCCGCCACCACAGCCCAAGGCTGCATGCTATTAGTTATCAACAACCAGCGCGACGTCCTCCACGCCTGACGGATTTGTCTCGACGGATACGCATAAACTGCCGCGCCGGCTTTGGCGCCGCAACCGCATCCAGGGCGAAGCGACCGGTACGCCCCGCCTGCGGCCTGGCTTCCTATTAATAGAGTTACTCGCGTAAGTCACTCGCTTCCCGCCCGCGCGCTCCCAACTCGCCGCCTCGAATTGTTTCCGCGCTCCTACTTTATTTGCCCGTACCCTATCGGCCGCGCCGCAAAGTCCCGATCTAAGAACTGTGCAGGCCATGCCGGACCAGGTCCGAAACGATACCACTCCCGGAATCCCCGCGAATGACTCCGCTGTGCGGAAGCGCCCATCCGTTCGGCACGGATTTAGCTCCGTGCAGACCGTCTCCGGAGGCGGCCCACTCACCCTCAGCGGACGACTTCTGGATGATTGCCGTCTACCGCTACTTATGTCAGTTTCGGAACGGGAAATACCGGCGAATATCGGGTGAATCTGGTAATCCCCGCATGCATTTCCACCCGGATGGGGTATTTCGATACCCGCAAACAGGGGGGGCGATCGAGTAACACAATCTCGGTCGTGCTTCGCTGGCAGAAAAATGAGACTATTCGGTGTGAAACTGTTGACGCCGAGGTCGTGAACATGGTTAAATCGGGCATCTTTGATGATGTACCGGACCATGTGGTCGAAGGCGTCGTTTTGCGTTGAAGGGAAAGAATTTCTCTTGACACTTCGAGCACAATCGGTTATGAATATCTTTACCGCGTCCGGTTCAGTGTGCAATTTTCTGTTTGCGCCCTGCGTGTACAGAAGAACATAAAAATGACACCATGTAGCGCAGGACGAATCTTCAGTAAGGCCCGGTAACCGGCTTGGCGGTTATCGGAGATGTAGCTCTCCGCCCGACACGGAGAAGTTCCCTAGGTGGCTGAACGGTTTTTTGGGTTGACTTAGAGGCTCAGGTTGGAAGAGAACTTCGACCGATTCAATATTGCAATTTACAAGGAGAAGGAAATGGTAGATTTTCGCAGATGGATTACTGCGCTGGCTGTGCTGACTCTCTTCGTAGGGTTAGCCAGTGCGCAGTCCGCAGGCCCCGGCACTGGTAACGGCCCGCTGACTTGCACGGCAACTGTCGCGGTACCTCCGCAGTTGCGCGCGGAAGGCATTACCGATCTCATCGGTGACATCGTGATCACGTGCACCGGTGGCCAGTCGCTGACCGCGGGCACCGCGATTCCCACGGCTAACATTACCGTGAGTCTTGCGACGAACGTTACCAGCCGGATCATTCAATCCACTGGCAGCGTGTCCGAAGCCCTGTTGATGGTTGACGAGCCGGGTTCCGGTCTTCCCGCCCCCGTTCCGGGCTACGGGCCGGATGCGGCGCAGAATGCCTGCCTCTTTACGCAAGGTGCGGGTCCGGGCGGCTGCGTTCAGTACGCTCAGCTCTCAACGGACGGAACGCCGATTCCGAGCAGTTCGTCCTCTTCTCTGACCGCGCCCGCCAACCTGTACTTCGGTTCGGTCAGCGGTAACCAGGTCACCTTCAATGGCATCCCCATCCTGGCTCCGGTTTCGTCCGGCACGACGCGCATCTTCCGGATCACCAACATCCGCGCCAACATCTCTGGCCTGGGTGGCGGCGGTCTGGCGGGCACCGCTCCGTTGCAGGGGTCGATCTCGATCAGCGGCAACACCTCTCTGCCCATCAACAATCCGGTTGTCGTGGCTGGCTTCATCCAGTCCGGCCTGACCACCACCGTTCGCAATGCCAATAACAGCGGCAACCTTTCGAGCAGCGGCACGAGCTTCAACCAGTGCAACACCACCACCACCGGCGCTGTAGCGACATTGCAGTTCACCGAAAACTTCGGCACCTCGTTCAAGACTCGCGTGGCTCCGACCGCGAACTACAACGGCCAGACGGGTACCGGCACGATCAACCAGAACGTCCCTGGAACGATCTACAACTCCGAATCCGGCTTTGTGTTCACCGGCGCAACCACCTCCACGACTATCGGCAACATCAGCTTCGGGACCAGTTACCCCGGTCTGGCTGATTTCGGCACACGCCTGAAGGCGGTGTTCAACAACGTGCCGGCGGGTGTCCGCCTGTTCGTTTCGATCACCAACCTCGCTTCCAATACCACGTCGCCGAACACGGTGGCTCCGACCAATCCCAACATCTCCAGCTCCTATGCGGTTTTGGTCAGCAGTGAAGCCGCTCCCGATTCCAACGGCGATGTGCCGCGCGTGAACCCCACCAACAGCGTCAACAGCAGCGCCACGGCGTTAGCGGAAATCCCGGTTGTCAACGGCACTGCCACCGCGGTTTGGGAAGTCATCAACACCAGTCCGGCTGCTGCCGAGAACTTCAACTTCGGCGTGTGGACCAGCTACACAGCCAGCGCCGGCACCAACTCTCCGCCTCCGGGCGTGGGGACGGTCAACATGAGCTTCGCCCCGACCTCTACCGTAACTACGGCGAGCAGCACGGCTCCGATTCCGCGGTTTGCGGATACCTCGACGGCGAAGAACCTGCTCGCGATCAACATTTGCCAGACTCTGCTGCTCTTCCCGTTCGTGACCAATACCAATGGATTTGACACGGGTATTGCGATCGCGAACACGTCGACCGATCCGGTCGGCACGGCTGCGCAAGCCGGGTCCTGCGACCTGAACTGGTACGATGGCAGCGGCAAGACCCCCAAGGTCAATACCGGCAACATCGCCACCGGGACAGTCTATACCGCACTGGTGTCCGGCGCGGCCGCCGGCTTCCAGGGCTACATGATCGCCCAGTGCAACTTCCAGTATGCTCACGGCTTTGCGTTCATCAGCGATCTTGGCGCACGCAACCTCGCCATGGGGTATCTGGCACTGGTAATCAACAACGGAGGCGTGGCGCGTAGTGGAGCGCCGGCCGCCGAAGCTCTGGGGCAATAAGACCCGGAGCGTTTCGTCTTAACCAGAGGGGAGCTTCGGCTCCCCTCTTTTTTTTGTGATACACTACAAGTCTTTCCGCGTTCATCCCAATCCAACTTGTGTCTCGGCATTGCATGAGGAGGTATCTTGAACGGACTTAGATTCGCGACATTCATGGCGGTGCTCGGCCTTGTTTCCACCCAGGCGGCATCGGCCCAGACCGTATCGATTGTCGCCGGAAACGGACAAGCGGTGTGTCCCGGCTGTCCCGGAACAGCCACCGGCTTTTTTAATTCCCTGGTAGTCAAGGTCACCGACAGCAACGGAGCTCCGATGAGCGGCGTTGCCGTCAACTGGACCACGACCGGAGGCGCGCTGTTGGCATCCCAGACCTTCACCGACGCCAACGGCATGACCACCAATACCCTGACCATCACCAACATCGTCAGGACCAATGTGTTCCAGAGCTATGTTCAATACACCGTTACGGCCCAGGCCGGCAGTTCCGCGGCCACGTTTTATCTGACTCAGGGATATTCGGACCCGTTTAATACGTTTGCCTCGGCATTTCAGCCGTACGGCATCGACGTGCCGGTTGGCCAGACGCTCACCGGGCACGTGGGCGCGCCATCCAACGTCACGATCAAAGTCGGCATCAGAGACGAGTTCGGCAACGCCATTCCCAACGTCGCTCTTTCCCTGGTCAATAATCAGGATGCGTCCGAGGGCGCCACGGTGCAATGCGCCTCGACTCCCCCAGGGGCCGGAGTCAATGTGGCCCTTTCCGATGCCTCGGGTATCGCCACCTGCAACGTGAACTTTCTCAGTCCCGGCAGGGGCCAGTTTACGGCATTGCTGGGTGCCGCCTACCCCGGTGGCGACCTCACCCAGACGCCCAAGGGAATCTACAACTCCCTGCCGATTAACCTGGATGTGCAACCCGGGACTGCCGGCACTCTCACCGTCATCTCCGGAAGCTCGCAGGCGGCGACCGTCGGCCAGGCCGTCACGCTCGTGGCCGAGGTGGACAGCGCTGCCAACCAGCCCCTGGCCGGTGTCCCGGTCACCTGGAAAGTAACTCCCGCCAACTCCGCCATTCTCTCGTCGGCGACTTCCACTTCCGACGCCAACGGCCGAGTCAGCATCGCGGTCACACCGTCCACCACCGGCACAATCACGGTCACCGCGAGCCTCACCAGCGACTCCACCAAGACCGCCACATTCACTCTCACCGTCGGCCAGCCGCTCCAGATCACCGGCTTCGTCATTACCTCCGGCAATAATCAGAGCGCGCCCATCAACGGTACGTTCGCCCAGCCGCTGATCGTGCAGGTCGTCACCAGCGTCGGATCCAACGCCAACATCCCGGTGACGTTCAATGTCGCCAGCGGGTCGGTCTCGCTCTCCGCCACCTCCGCCACCACGAACAACATCGGGCAGGCGCAGGTAACCGTCACCGCCGGCAGCGTCACCGGACCGGCCACCGTCACCGCTGCCGTGGCCGGCAATAGCAGCGTCGGCACGCAGACCTTCAACCTGACGGTTCTCCCGCAGGCCCCCTCGATCATCTCGGGCTTCTTCGTCAATGGCGCGGATTGGGCCCCGAATTCCCTGTCGCCGTGCAGCCTCGGTGCCATCCAGACCAATGTCGGACTGCTGAGCGCCAGCGCCTCGGTCCCCACCCTTCCCGGTTTCCCCGTGTCCGGCAATAACTCCGTCCAACTCACCATCGGCGGACTTCCCGCGCCAATTCTGAGCATCGGCACCAACGTGAATAATCGCGATGAGATCCGCTTCCAGGTGCCTTGCGGCGTGTCGCCGGGGGATTCGGTGCCCGCCGTCGCGACCGTCGGCGGAGCCGTATCGAACGTCAACCTGAATATTCAGCCGGCCAGCCCCGGAGTTTTCCAGAGCCTGAACTCCGATAACAACCTGCGCGCCCTCCTTGTCCGTCCCGATGGCTCCTTCGTGAGTCTGGAGAATCCCGCCCGCCGCGGTGAAACCGAGGTGGTGTACGTCACGGGTCTCGGCCCCACGATGCCGGCTGTCGCTTCGCCCACTGCCTTCAACGGCGCCGCCCTGCCTCCCCCCAGCAGCACGCCCGGTCAGGTCAACGCCCTCACCGTCGAGGGAACCGTCGTGGTCGGCATGGCTGGCCGGGGATTGCCCCTGAACTACGCCCGCCTCTCCGACGACCTGATTGGCGTGTACGTGGTCTCATTCCAGATCCCCGACGACACTACCACCGGCAACAACGTATCGTTTTCCGTGGGGTTGATCCCGGTGGGCGCGTCAACCGCGATTTACAGCGCACCTGCCAAAGTTCCTGTCCAGTAAGCAGTACCTTCTCCTTTGTGGGGCCGAGCCTCGGTTCGGCCCTCCCTTTTCGCCTTCCATTCGCCCACTTATCTATATATTGTGTGTTCCCCAATCCATGTAGATTGGATAGTAGTTGAGTAACTCCCCTAAAAATCAGCAAGATCCCTAAAAAAACTGTTGCAATCCGCGAGGTTGTCATGCCACTATTGGTGGTGGATTAAATCTGGACTAAAGTGGCGTTGCAGGGATAAAAAGTGGGGGATCCAGAAGGAGCGCTGCCGGTCGTTGAACCGCCTCGGGGAATGTACCCGAGCCGACTCGATGATAAGGGCCGTATCAAGGTCCCGGCGCCCTTCCAGGAGTACCTGTCCAGCCTGCAGGAGAAGAAGCTCTTCGTGACTTCGTTGGACGGCCACACGGCCCAAGTATATCCGATGCAGATCTGGCGGCAGAACGAAAAGTTCTTCGAAAGCTATACCGACGACCCGGAGGCAGCCGCCGCCACCGCCTTCGTCGCCGCCGATTTAGGGGCCGAAGCCCTCATGGACAGCCAGGGCCGCATCGTGTTTCCGGCCGAGCTGCGCCGTGCGCTGGGAATCGAAAACCAGCCCGTGCGGATCTTCGCCTACAAAGGGCGAATCGAAGTTCTGAGCGAGCAGATTTACGAGGAGAGGAAGCGGGCCGCATACCCGTCGGCTACCGAAAACTTGCGCAAGCTGGAGAAGGCGGGTCTGAAGTGATGCCGTATGCACTACCCGGTGATGGCCGAGGAGGCGCTGTCGTTGCTGGCGGTGCGGCCCGAGGGGGTCTACGTCGATGCCACGGCCGGCTTGGGGGGCCATACCGCGCTCATCGCGTGCCGCCTTTCGACAGGCCTGGTGATCGCCAACGACCGCGATCCCGCTTCGCTCGAGATGGCGCGGCGCAGTACCGCTGAATGGGGCGCGCGCATCCGGTTTCATCGGGGCCCGTTCGGCCGGCTGGCCGAAGCGGTGGCGGAAGCCGGTATCGAACGAGTCGATGGGATCCTGGCCGACCTCGGAGTCAGCCGGTACCAGCTTACCGATCCCGGCCGCGGATTTTCATTCATGGCGGATGGGCCGCTCGACATGCGCATGGATCAAACCATGGGCACGACGGCGGCCGATCTCGTCAACTTCAATGATGAAAAAACACTCGCCGATCTGATTTACCAGCTTGGCGAAGAGAGGAGGGCGCGGAGAGTAGCCAGAGCAATCGTCCGGGCGCGGCCCATTCGGAGTACAGCGCATTTGGCCGATGTGCTGTTACGGGCCGTGCCCCGGACGGGAAAAATCCATCCGGCCACACAAACCTTCATGGCTTTGCGGATGGCGGTCAACGATGAACCCGGAGAACTCGATCGCTTACTCGAAAACGCACCGCCGCTCCTCAAGCCCGGCGGTCGAATCGTGGTGATCAGCTTCATGTCCATCGACGATCGGAAGGTGAAGGAGAGATTCAGGGCGCTGAGCCGGGAGGGGCGTGGCACCATTCTTACCAAACACCCGCTCCGGCCTGGCGAAGAAGAGGTTGCTCGAAATCCGGCATCGCGTAGCGCCAAAGCCCGCGGGCTGGAGTGGAAAGACTGAGTGAGGTAACGAAAGAAGCCATGGCGACGCTGCCAGCATTTTTCCGAAGGTCCGAAGCGCAGGCATATCTGGAGGCAACGCGCAGGACCGCCCCCGCGCGCGCGGAGCGGGACCCCTTTCAACTACGCGCCCTTCCACAGGAAGACGTGTTCTTCTACTGCAAGAGAATCGACAATTCGCGCCTCGTGCGCGAACACGACGCCAGGGCGCACGGCGCATGCTGGTCCGCCATCGCCTCGGCCGCCGTCATTCTCACGCTCTTGACGGGCATTCTGATTCCCAGCGTAGCGGGAACTCTCGCCGGATATAAAATCGAGGCATTGCGCGCCGAAGAACGCCGCCTGGCGGACCAATCGCGGATGTTGGACCTTCAGGAGGCCCAACTCGTGCGTCCCGGCCGGCTCGAGGAGCTCGCCCAAAAACACAACCTCGTGACGCCGTCCAATGGCCAGGTGTTTCATCTCGAACTCAAGGCCGACGGCGCCGTGGCATTGGCCAAGTGACAGGGAGGGTGGGTCCTCTCTTCCCCTGCGCAGCGGCGTAGACGCCGGTATTCGGGTCCGGCGGTACCAGGCCGCAGCGCGCCGGGGAGCGGACCGACAGGAATCGCATGGTGGAGCGCCGTCTGACATGGCTGGCCAGGATCGTCCTCCTTTGGGGCGCGGCCATTTTTCTCAAGCTCGTCTCCCTTCAGGTGCTGCATCACGAAGAATACGCCGGCAAGGCCCGCGCACGGCAGGAACTGGCCATCGAAATCACCGCCCCCCGCGGCACGATCTACGATCGCACCGGTCAGCCCCTGGCCATGAGCGTGCCTACCGAGTCGGTCTACATCAACCCCCTCAAGGTGCCCGACCTCGATTTCGCCTCCTCCCTCCTGGCGCGCGCCTTGGACCTCGACCGCGTGGAACTCTACGGCATCATGAAGAACGCCTACGAGAACCATCGCGGCTTCCTCTGGATCAAACGCAAAATCGATTACGAAGAGGGCCAGACGCTGCGCGACATGCACCTGGAGTGGATCGGCATCCAGAAGGAGACGCAACGCCACTATCCCAACGGTGCCCTGGCTTCCCACGTCCTCGGCTCGGTTGACTTTGCCGAAGCCGGCAACGCCGGCATCGAGCGCTATCTCGATAAGGATCTGCGCGGCGTTCCGGGACTCATGCGCCTCCTCACCGACGTGAAGCGCCGCGGCATCGAATCCCAGTGGTCCGTCGAGCCGCATCCGGGCGACTCCATTACCCTCACCATCGATGAGCGGCTGCAATTCGTCGCGGAGCGCGAACTCGCCGCCCAGGTTCAGGCCAAAGGGGCCGTGAGCGGCAGCCTGGTCGCCATGGATCCCTCCACCGGCGACATTCTCGCCATGGCCAGCTATCCTACCTACGATCCCAATATCCCGCCCCGCACCGGGGAGAATTACAAGCGCCTGAACCACGCCGTCTCGGTGCCGTTCGAGCCCGGCTCCGTTTTCAAGGTGTTCAACTTCTCGGCGGCCTTCGAAAGCACCAACCTCACGCCCGATACCCCGGTCAACTGCCACGGCGGTTTCCTGAAGCTCCCGGGCCGCGTAATTCACGACGCGCACATGGGCTACGGCATCCTGCCCGCGCACGTGGCCTTCGAAAAGTCGAGCAACGTCGGCGCCGTCGAAGTCGGCGCGCGCGTCGGCCAGCAGAGCATGTACGAGTTCCTGCGCAAATTCGGCTTCGGACAAAAGACCGGCATTCCGCTGCCCGCCGAATCCAGTGGCAAGCTGCGCAAGCTCGCGCGCTGGGGTAAGACTTCGCTGGCCTCGGTCTCCATCGGGCAGGAGGTCAGCGTCACCACCCTGCAACTCGCCCAAGGCGTCTCCATCATTGCCACCGGCGGATTCCTGGTGCGCCCGCGGCTGGTCCTCAAACGAGGCGGCCTGGTGACGCCTCCTTCCCCGCGCCTGCGGGTTCTGAAAGCCGATACCGCCCTCACCATGCGCCAGATGATGGAAGGCGTCGTTCTGTATGGCACCGGCAAAGGCGCCCGGGTGCCCGGGTACGCCGTCGGCGGCAAGACCGGCTCGGCGCAGATTTTCGACTTTGCCACCAAGCACTACACCCACACCTACAACGGCTCGTTCGTGGGTTTTGTCCCGCTGAATAATCCGGCCTTCGTCATGGTGGTCACCCTGAACGGAACGCATGGATCGGCCGGTTTTGGCGGAGCGGCCGCGGGCCCCGTGTTTCAGAAGGTCGCCACCGAGGCGCTGCGCGTCATGGAAATACCGAAGGACGTTCCCGACGAGCCGCCCACGCTGGTGGCTTCCGCGACCGATACCGACGACCTCGCCCTTTCCGATGGCGCCGACGAGCCCAACATATTGGAAGACGATGAAGGCGATGACGACGCCGCCCCGCCGCCCGCCACCGAAGCCGATCTGGCCGGCCCCCGCGTCCCCGATTTCCGGGGCAAGACCATGAGCGCGGTGCTGGCCGAAGCTACCGCCGAAGGCTTGACGGTGGTGCCGGACGGCAGCGGCCTGGCCCGCGTGCAGTACCCCGCTCCGGGTTCGGCGCTGCGCCAGGGCGTACGCATCCGCGTCCGCTTTGCGAGATGAATGTGGTGCTTGACGATATCAGGAGGACCAACGCGGCGCGCGAGCCGGCGCACCTCACGGTACGCTGTAAGCAGAGGGGCGTGCGCCGCTACGGGAATCCAACATGAACCTGGGCGAACTGTTGGCGGATGTGCGGCTGCGGCAGCCGCTCGCGGCCGAGCTTGCCCAAACCGCCATCGCCGGCCTCGATTACGATTCCCGGCGCATCGCCGAGGGGTTCCTGTTCTTTGCCTTCCCGGGCACGAGGGCCGACGGCCGCGAATTCGCCCGTGACGCAGCCGCGCGCGGTGCCGCCGCCGTTGCCAGCGAGTCCGGCCCGCTCCCCGAATTGACCCGTTGCTGGGTGCAGGTCGAGCACGGCCGCCAGGCGCTGGCCCTCGCCTCCCGCGCTTTTTACGGCAATCCCGATGAACGCCTCGGGCTCACCGGCATCACCGGCACCAACGGCAAAACCACCACCGCGTACCTGATCGATTCGGTGCTGCGCGCCGCCGGCCACACCACCGCCCTCATCGGCACCATCGAGTATCACCTGGCGGGCCGCGTCCTCAAGGCCGTCAATACCACGCCCGAATCGCTCGAGCTGGTACGCCTCTTCGCGCAGCTGCGCCAGGAGGGCGGCACTCACGCCACCATGGAGGTGTCCTCCCACGCGCTCGCCCTCGGCCGCGTCTACGGCCTGCAATTTCACACCGCCGTCTTCACCAACCTCACCCGCGATCATCTCGATTTTCATCTCACCATGGAGGCCTACTTCGCGGCCAAGCAGAAGCTGCTCGAAGGCGCCGGCGGCCCGCCACCGCCCTATGCCGTGCTCAACCACGACGACCCCTACGCCCGCCGGCTCCAGGTGCATCCCAAGACCAAGGTCTACTGGTACGGCTTGGGCCACGAGCCGAACCTCCGCGCCCGCCACATCTCCTCCGGTTTTCACGGCCTGCGTTTCGAAGTCCAATACGGCAAGCAGCGCTTCACCGTCGAATCGCCCCTCATCGGCAAGATCAACGTGTACAACATCCTTGCGGCGTGCGGCGCGGGTCTGTCGTACGGCATTCCGCCCGAAACCATCGCCCGCGGCATCGCCCGCCTTCCCGCCGTGCCCGGCCGCTTCGAGCGCATCGACGAGGGCCAGCCGTTCGTCGTGGTGGTGGACTATGCCCATACCGATGACGCCCTGCGCAACGTCATCTCGGTAGCCCGAGGACTGAATCCCAAGCGGGTCATCACTCTGTTCGGATGCGGCGGCGACCGCGACCGCGCCAAGCGTCCGCTCATGGGCCGCGCGGCCGCCGAAGGCAGCGACCTGGTCATCCTCACCAGCGACAACCCCCGCTCCGAAGATCCGCTCGCCATCATGAACGACGCGCTGGTGGGCATCCGCCGTACCGATGTGCCCCACGTCATCGAGCCCGATCGCGCCGCCGCCATTGCCCGCGCCCTCAAGGAGGCGCACGAGGGAGACCTTGTCATTTTGGCAGGCAAGGGTCACGAGACCTGCCAGGTGCTGAAGGACCGAACCATCGATTTCGATGATCGGGCTGTGGCGAGAGAAGTGCTGAAAAGTTACGGGTATCGCCAGGCCAGTGAAACATGATCTTGGATTTGCAGGTAGTTGCGCATGTGATCGGGGCCCGCGCCCAGCCGCGGCCGGCCAAAGTTACGGGGTGGAGCGTGGACACCCGGACACAGAACGTGGGCGACCTCTATTTTGCGCTGCGCGGGCCCAACCATGACGGCCACGACTTCGTCCGGACCGCGCTCGAGAACGGTGCCGTCGCCGCGGTGGTCGAGCACGCCGAGCCTGCCTTCGGCGCGCCGCTCCTCCCGGTGGCCGATTCCTTGCGGGCCTTGCAGCAGTTGGGCGCCTGGGCTCGCGTCGAATGGGGCGGAACGGTGATCGGGGTCACCGGAAGCGCGGGAAAAACGACAACCAAGGACGCCATCGCTCACCTGCTCTCCCCCCACCTGCCCACCGGCCGCACCGTGGGCAACTTTAATAATCATGTGGGCGTGCCGCTCTCCATTCTGCGCCTGCCCTGCGAATCGCGTGTCGCCGTCCTCGAAATGGGCATGAATCACGCCGGCGAAATTCGCGAGCTGGCCGCCATTGCCCGCCCGCAGGTGGCTGTGGTCACCAACGTCGGCTACGCGCACGTGGAGTTCTTCGACTCCATCGAAGGGGTTGCCGCCGCCAAGCGCGAGCTCATCGAGAGTCTGCCGCCCGACGGCGTGGCGGTCCTGAATGCGGACGACGAGCGCGTCCTCCGATTCGGCGACTCCCACCCCGGCCGGACCATCACCTTCGGCTTCTCCGAGCTAGCCGGCGTGCGCGCCGAGGCGGTGGAGTTCGGCGCCGCCGCCACCCGCTTCCGCGCCGCGGGCGTGGATTTCGAAACCGGCCTCACCGGGCGCCACGCCGTCCAGAATCTGCTCGCGGCCATCGCCGTCGCGCTCGTCTTCGATATCCCGCCCGAGCGCCTTCGCGACCCGGTCCGCACCTTCTCCGTGGGCAGGATGCGCGGCGAGCGCCTCCAACATCGCGGCATCGTCGTGTGGAACGACTGCTACAACTCCAACCCCGAAGCGGCCGGGGCCATGATCGATGTGCTGCGCGCCACTGCCGCCGCCCGCCGCATCGCCGTACTGGGCGAAATGCTCGAGCTGGGCCGCGCCTCCGATGCCCTGCACCGCCGGCTCGGGCGCTATGCCGCCGGGCGCGGAGTGGACCTGCTGGTAGGCATTCGCGGCGACGCCCGCGCTATGGTGGAAGAAGCGGTCGCCGCCGGCCTGCCTGCTTCGTCGGCCTGCTTCTTTGCAACTCCCGAAGAGGCGGGCGAATTCGTCCGGCAGCAGGCGCGCTCCGGCGACGCCGTCCTGTTCAAAGGGTCCCGCGGCGTGCACGTGGAGCGGGCCCTCGAGAGGTTCCTGGCGTGAGGCCGGCCTGACCATGCTCTACTACCTGCTCTATGAATGGCTCTATCACTACGCCAGCCCGTTTCGTGTTTTCCGCTATACCACCTTCCGCACGGCGTTTGCCAGCATCACCGCCCTGTTCCTCTGTATCGCCCTGGGACCTTGGCTCATCGGCAAGCTGCGCCAGTTTCAGATCGGCCAGTTCATTCGCGAAGAGGGTCCCAAGTCGCACCAGAAGAAAGCCGGGACGCCCACCATGGGCGGCGTGCTCATCATTATTTCCATCGTCATTCCAACGCTGCTCTGGGCCGACCTGCGCTATCCCTACGTGTGGATCGCCATTGCGGCGCTGCTCGGATACGGCTGGATCGGCTTCCTCGACGACTACGCCAAAATCAGCCGCCGCCGCAATCTCGGCCTGTCGGGAAAGCGCAAGCTCGTCTACCAGTTCATCATGGGCTTCGCGTTTGCGGCCGTTCTCCTCGTCATGCGGGCCTACGGAGACTTCTCCACCAACATGAACGTGCCGTTCTTCAAGCAGTTCAAACCGTCGCTGCTTCTCGAATCCCTCCTCACCAACCCGTGGACCTACCTGCTGGGCGTGGCGCCGTTCTGCATCTTCGTCGCCCTGGTCGTGGTATTCGCATCCAATGCGGTCAACCTCACCGACGGTCTGGATGGCCTCGCCATCGGCCTCATGGTCATCGCCGCCGGCGCGCTCACCATCTTGACCTACGCCGGCGGCCACGCCACCCTGGCCGAATACCTGCAGCTGGCCCGTAACAGCCATACCTCCGAGCTCACCATCTTCTGCGGCTCGATGACCGGCGCCAGCCTGGGCTTCCTCTGGTACAACGCCCATCCCGCGGAAATCTTCATGGGCGATGTCGGCTCGTTGGGCCTGGGCGGCGCCATGGCCGTGGTGGCGGTCCTCATCAAACAGGAAATCCTGCTCGTCTTCATCGGTGGAATTTTCATTCTCGAAGCGGTCTCGGTCATCCTCCAGGTGGGAAGCTTCAAGCTGCGCGGCGGCAAGCGCATCTTCAAGATGGCGCCCCTGCATCACCATTTCGAAGCCCTCGGCTGGACCGAATCCAAGATCATCGCGCGCTTCTGGATCGCCGGCCTCGTGCTGGCCCTGTTCGCGCTGACCACGCTGAAACTCAGATGACCGCCATGGATTGGAAAGGCACCCACGCGCTGGTCGTCGGCATGAAGAAGTCCGGCATCGCCTCGGCGGAACTGCTCGCCCGCCACGGTGCCGCGGTGCGCGCCACCGACCTGAAGCCCCTCGACCAGCTTCCCGAGGCGCGGGAAACGCTCCACCGCCTCGACATTCCGTTCCAGGCGCAGACCCCCGAAGTCTTCGTCGGGTGCGATCTCATCGTCCTCTCCCCGGACGTGCCGTTCGACCTTCCCCCCCTGGTCGAGGCGCGCCGTCGCGGCGTGCGCGTGGTGGGCGAGGTGGAACTGGCAGCGCCGTTTCTGCGCGGCACCCACATCGGCATCACCGGCTCCAATGGGAAGACCACCACCACCAGCCTGATCGGCCACATCCTGCATGAGGCCGGGCTGCCCGTCCAGGTCGGCGGCAATATCGGCACTCCGGTTACCGCCATGATCGGCAGCTCGCGCGCCGACGGCTGGAACGTGCTGGAGCTGTCCAGCTTCCAGCTCGAGACCATCGCCGGATTCCGCGCCCACATCGGCCTGGCGCTGAACGTCACCCAGAACCACCTCGACCGCCACCACACCTTCGAAAATTACGCCGCCGCCAAGGGCCGTCTGTTCGAAACCCAACGCCCGGGCGATTTCGCCGTGCTCAACGCGGAAGACCCCGTCTGTGTCGCCTACGCCGCACGGACCGCCGCCACCGCCCAGTGGTTCAGCAGCCGTCGCAACGTGGCGCCCGGCGCGAGCCTGTGCGCCGGCAAGCTGGTGCTCGATGGCAAGCCGCTCATGACCGCCGGCGAGATCCCCATTCGCGGCCTCCACAATGTCGAAAACGTGCTCGCGGCCTCCATCGCATCGGCGCGCGCCGGAGTCTCCCACCAGGCCATCGCCGCCGCCGTGCGGACGTTTCGCGCCGTGGAACACCGCCTGGAGTTTGTGCGGCGCATCCGCGGAATCGACTTCTACAACGATTCCAAAGCCACCAGCGTCGATGCCACGCTCAAGGCCGTGGATGCCTTCGCGGGTGGCCTGTGGATCATTTTGGGGGGCAAGGACAAGGGCTTGAACTATGCCGCCCTCCGGCAGCCGCTGGCTGACAAGGCCCATGCCGCATTGCTGATCGGCGCGGCCGCCGCCAAAATTGCCGCCCAGCTCGATGGAGCCGTTCCCCTGGTCGATTCCGCTACCCTGGACGCCGCCGTCGCCTACGCCTTCGCCCACGCCGTCCCGGGAGACACCGTGCTGCTGGCCCCCGCCTGCGCCAGCTTCGACCAGTTCCGCAGTTTCGAACATCGCGGCGAAATGTTCAAACAGATCGTCAGCCAGTTGCCGCCCGGAGAGTGATATGTCGCAGAGACTCAAGACCGATTGGATCCTGTTCTTCACCGTCCTGGTGATGGTCTCGCTCGGGATGCTCATCCTGTACAGCGCATCCTCGATTACCGCGAAAATGGACCCCCGCTTCGGATCCACCTGGCATTTCGTGGCGCGGCAGGCGGAGTGGGCGGCGGTGGCTGTGCTCGCCATGATGATGCTCAAGAAGACCAGCTACCGCAAACTGCACAGCGCCGCCGTGGCGTTCGGTGCCATCGGCATCGTGCTGCTCCTGCTGGTGGCGGTCTTCTTCGTCGATTCCACCCATCACCGCTGGCTGCGCCTCGGCGGCCCCGTCGGCGTGCAGCCTTCCGAGCTGGCCAAGCCCGCCTTGGTGGTCTTCCTGGCGTTCTTCGTAACCTGGCGCGCCCGCGCCATCAACAACCGCCGCTACACCCTGAACAGCGCCGCCCTGGCGGTCGGATCCGTGATCCTCGGAGTCGTGGTGGCCGACCTCGGCACGGCCGTCGTGCTCGGCCTGACCGCCGCGGTCGTATTCTTCGTCGCCGGCCTGGAGTGGCGCTACTGTGCCATCGTGGCCGGCGTGGCCGCGGTGGGGGTGCTGATTTTCGTGATCCTCCAGCCCTACCGGCTGGCGCGCGTGGTTCATTTCATCGACCCGCAATTCAAGCTCATCGCCCGCTTCGATACCCATGGCACCATTCGCTCGCGCATGGAAAAATCGCTCGCTACCCGCGACCCCAACTATCAGTCCGAGCAGGCCAAGATCGCGGTGGGCGCCGGCGGGCTCCCCGGACTCGGCTTGATGAACGGCCGCCAGAAGCTGCTCTACCTTCCCGAAGCGCATACCGATTTCATCTACGCCGTGGTGGGCGAGGAACTCGGGCTGTTCGGAGCCTCGGCCGTCCTGATCGGCTTCGGCGTGATCTTCTGGCGGGGGATCCGCGCCGCCTGGCTGATCAAGGACGATTTCGGGCGCTACCTGGCGCTCGGCGTGACCGTGGTGGTGGTCATCCAGGGGCTGGTCAACATGAGCGTGGTGCTGGGCATGATGCCCACCAAGGGCATCCCCCTGCCCATGATCAGCTACGGCGGCAGTTCGCTGCTCAGCACGCTGGTCTTGCTGGGAATCCTGATGAATGTGGCGGAGCATGCGGGATAAGTGGGGAAAACGTTTCTGATGGCGGGCGGAGGCACTGGCGGCCACGTGATCCCGGCGCTGGCCGTAGCGCGCGAATTGCACGAGCGCGGCCACCACGCGACCTTTGTCGGCACCGAACGGGGCATCGAGGCCAGGCTGGTTCCGGCGGAAGGCTTCGATTTCGAGCGGATCGATATCGGCGGCTTGAACCGCGTCGGCCTGCGCAAGGCGATCGCCACGCTGGTCCGGCTGCCCTTCACCACGGCCGGATGCGACCGCCTGGTGCGCGGCGCCGCCGCCGTCTTCAGCATGGGCGGCTACGTCGCCGGCCCGCCGGTCATGGCCGCGCTGCTGCGCCGCGTGCCGGTGGTGGTCATGGAACCCAACGCCGTGCCCGGCTTCACCAACCGCATCATCGGCCGGTTCGTCACCCGCGCGCTCATCTCCTTTCCCGAAACCGCCGCGCGGTTTCCCCGCGGCCGGACCCAACTCACCGGCCTGCCCGTCCGCGAAGAGTTCTTCCGGATCCCCCCCAAACCGCGCGGCGAGGTGCTCAGCATCTTAATCACCGGCGGCAGCCAGGGGTCGAAGACGCTCAACCACGCGGCCAGGGGAAGCTGGCCATTGTTTCAAAAAGCCGGTCTGCCCGTGCGCATCGTGCACCAGGCCGGGCGCGCCGCCGCCGATGCCATGGCCCAGGACATGACCCGTTGCGGAATACCGGGCGAGGTCGTATCTTTTATTAACGATATGCCCGGCGCCTTTCGCGAAGCCGACCTGGTGGTCTGCCGCTCCGGCGCGGGCGCCGTTTCCGAACTCGCTGCCGCCGGGAAACCCGCCGTCCTGGTGCCCTTTCCTTTCGCGGCGGACGACCACCAGACCCGCAACGCCGAAGCCATGGAGCGCGCCGGCGCGGCTCGCCGGATTCGCGATCGGGATCTGACCGGCGAGAAGCTGGCCGAAACCATTCTCGAGCTCGCCCGTTCCCCGGACGCCCTCGAGCGCATGGGCGACGCCGCGCGCCGGCTCGCCCAACCCGGCGCCGCACGGAAGGCAGCAGACATTTTAGAGGAGGTGGCCCGCGGGTAGCAGCAGATTTCAATTGACAGCAGACCCGCGAGCCGGAACAATACGTTAAGGAAATGTTTTTCCGTCCCCAGCACCTGCACTTCACCGGTATCGGCGGTATTGGTATGAGCGGAATTGCCGAGGTGCTGCTGAATCTCGGCTACCAGATCAGCGGCTCCGATCTGAAACTCTCACCCATCACCGACCGGCTCTCGGCCATGGGAGCCCGCATCTACGAGGGTCACGACTCCGCCAACATCACCGGCGCCCGCGCCCTGGTGGTCAGTTCCGCCGTCGATGAGCAGAATCCCGAGGTGCAGGAGGCCCGCCGTCTTCAAATCCCCGTCATCCCGCGTGGCGAACTGCTGGCCGAGCTGATGCGGCTGAAGTACGGCATCGCGGTTGCCGGCAGCCACGGCAAGACCACCACCACCTCCATGACCGCCACCATCCTGAATTGCGCCGGCCTCGACCCCACCGTGGTGGTGGGCGGCCGCGTGGGCACCATGGGCGGTTCCAGTGCTCGCGTCGGGCACAGCGATTTCCTGCTGGTCGAATCGGACGAGAGCGACGGTTCGTTCCTCAAACTCGCGCCCATTGTCGCCGTGGTCACCAACATCGATCGCGAACACCTGGATCACTATCCCTCGCTCGACGCCATTCGCGACGCGTTTATCGAATTCGTCAACAAGGTGCCGTTCTACGGCGCCGTCATTGTCTGCCTGGACGACCCCAACGTGCAGAGCATTCTGCCGGCGATCCGCCGCCGCACCATCGCCTACGGCACCACCGCGCAGGCCGACATGGAAGCCTCCGACATCGGCTGCGGCCACTTCGCCAGCGACTTCCGTCTGCGCTACCGTACCACCGACCTGGGGCGTTTTCACCTCCACATTCCCGGCAGCCACAACGTGCTCAACGCCATGGCCGCGGTCGCCGTCGCGCTCGAGCTCGAAGTCAAGCCGGACACCATTCGCGAAGCCCTGGCCAGCTTCAGCGGCGTGGACCGCCGCTTCCAGGTCCGCGGGCGGGAGGACGGCGTCACCGTGGTCGATGACTACGGCCACCACCCCACCGAAATCCGTGCCACCCTCGACGGTGCCCGCCAGTGCGGCTTCCGCCGCATTCACGTGCTGTTTCAACCGCACCGCTATACCCGCGTCCTGCACCTGATGGACGATTTCGCGCGCGCATTCTTCGCCTGCGACAACCTGTTCGTCCTGGACATTTATGCCGCCTCGGAAATGCCCATCGAGGGCGTTTCGGCCGAGGCCCTGGTCGAGCGCATCCGCCAGTTCGGCCATCGCGGCGCCCACTTCGCCGGCAGCATGGCGCACGGCGTGGAGGCCCTGCTCGGCGTGGCTCGCGATGGCGACCTGGTCTTGACTCTGGGCGCCGGCAACGTGTGGCAGGCCGGCGAACAGGTCTTGGCCGGATTGAGGGAGCGGCAGGTCCACTGATATGGCGCGCGAAACCAAAAAATCCGGCCGCGGCATTCACTGGCGATTCTGGTTCGCCCTGGTGGGCGTTCTGGCGGCCTGCGTCTCCACCTCCATGGCGGCTTACAAGGCCCGCGATTTCGCCCTCAACGATCCGCGGTTCGCGCTCTCTCGAGACGCCACCGGAGCCTTCGTCGTCGAAGGACTCAACCACGCTTCCCGCTCCAGGGTGATGCGCGTGTTCGCCGCCGATTTCGGCCGCAGCATCTTCTCCGTCCCGCTGGCCGAGCGCCGGCGCCACCTCCTCGCCATTGACTGGGTGGAAAATGCCTCCGTTTCCCGCCTGTGGCCCAACCGCCTCCTGGTGCGGGTTCGCGAGCGCAAGCCGGTCGCGTTTGTGAACTTCCCCTCCGGCGTCCTGCTCATCGATGCCCACGGCGTGCTGCTCGCTCCTCCCGCCGGGCAGGCTCGCTTCGCGTTTCCCGTGCTCCGGGGCGTGCGCCAGGACGAGCCGGAACTGCGCCGCGCCGAGCGCGTCCGGTGCCTGCTTCGCGTCCTCGCCGACCTGGGCGACTCGGCCCGCGACGTCTCCGAGGTCAATGCCGCCGATTGCGAGAACATCCGCGTTGTCGCCAGGATCGAGAACCGCGCCGTCGAGTTGATCCTGGGCGATGACCACTTCGCCCGGCGCTATCGGAATTTCGTCGTTCACTACCCGGAAATGCAGAGGCGCTCCCCGGGAGTCAAGGTGTTTGATCTGCGGTTGGCTGACCGCATTGCAGCAGAGGATTAGGGTCCCATGGCAGCGAAACCGATTTACGCAGTTGGACTCGACGCGGGTGGCCGCCAGACCCGCCTGGTGATCTGCGTTCTCGAAGAGAGCCGGATTCGATTCCTGGGTTGTGCCGCCGTCGAATCGCAGGGTTGGATCCGCGGCAAAATCGCCGACCAGAAAGCCGTCACCGATTCCATCCTGGCCGCCCTCCGTGAAGCCGAGGCCGTCGCCGGCGTCTCCATCGAATCCGCCGTGGTCGGCATGGGCGGGCTCACCGTCCGCGGCGCCAATGGCCGCGGCGTGGCGGAACTGGGCCACGTTCGCGAAGTCGAGCAGCGCGATGTCAACCGTGTGGTCGACCGCGCCTCCCGCGTCCAGTTGCAGGAAGACCGCATGATCCTGCAAATGTTCCCCCAGGATTTCGTCATCGACGATCACCCCGGCCACCGCGATCCGCGCAAGATGCTGGCCTCCCGGCTGGAGATCAACGTTCACCTGATCACCGCCTCCTTGCAGGAGCACAACGCCCTGGTGGGCGCCGTCAACCAGGCCCACCTGCTGGTCGAGGAAACCGTCTTCGAAGCGGTGGCGGCGTGTTATGCCGCGGTCTTGCCCGAGGAGCGCCGCGAAGGCATCGCCGTGGTCGATATCGGCTCGCAGTCCACCGAGCTGGTGGTGTACTACGGCGATTCGATGCACCTCGCCTCCACCGTCCGCATTTGCGGCGACCACTTTACCCGCGATCTCGCCCAGGGCCTCTGCCTCAGCTTCGAGGATGCCGAGATGGTGAAGCTCGAGTTCGGCTGCGCCCTCGGCGAAAGCAGCCCCGACAACGCCATTGTCGAGCTCCCGACGCCGGACAATCGCGAGGCGCGCCAGGCCGGTCGCCGCTTCGTAAATCAGATCCTCGAAGCGCGCGCGCGAGAGATGTTCCGGTACGTGCGCGGCGAGCTCGTCCGCGTCGGCATGGAGCGCGCGCTGCTGGGCGGCGTATTCCTGACCGGCGCCGCCGCCAAACTGCCCGATCTCTGCGACATCGCCGAGCAGGAGTTGCAGTGCCAGGCGCGATTCGGGCTGGCCTTCGGAATTCAGCACTGGCCGGAGACGTTGAACGACCCGGAGTGGTGTACCGCCGCCGGGTTGGCCATGTATTCCGCCAAATTGAAATCGCAGTCGGAGTATCAGAGGGAATCGGCGGGTTGGTTGAGTCGGATGTTGCGGTAACCGCGCCCCAGGGGTGCGGCGGTGGTGGAACCAAGGAGAGCAAATATGGGGCTGATGGATTCGGATATGGACGACCTGAAGTACGAAATCGAAGAAGAAGCCCGCACCGGTACGCGGATCAAAGTGGTCGGCGTTGGCGGCGGCGGATGTAATGCGGTGGCTCGCATGGTGCAGGAAGGCCTGGACGGAGTGGAGTTCTATGCAATGAACACCGATCTCCAGGCCCTGTCGGCCTGCAACGTGCCCAACAAGCTTCAGCTCGGGCCCAGGATGACCAGCGGACTGGGTGCCGGCTCGAACCCCGAGATCGGGCGGCAGGCGGCGCTCGAAAACACGGACCAGGTGGTGGAGATGTTGCAGGGCGCCGACATGGTCTTTGTCACTGCCGGCTTGGGCGGCGGCACCGGCACCGGCGCTGCGCCGGTGATCGCTTCCCTGGCCAAGGAGCTGGACGCCCTCACCGTGTCGGTGGTGACCAAGCCGTTCGGCTTCGAAGGTCCGCGCCGCATGCGCATCGCCGATGACGGCATGCGCAAACTGGCGTCCACCGTGGATACGGTCATTTCCATTCCCAATGACCGCCTCCTCACGCTGGTTCCCCGCGGCACCAGCTTCTTCGAAGCCTTCAAAGTCGCTGACGACCTGCTGCGCCAGGCCGTGCAGGGCATCACCGACATCATCGTTACCCCCGGCCTGATCAATCGCGACTTCTCCGATATCAAGGCCACCATGGTCGGCATGGGCTACGCCATGATGGGAACGGCGATCGGCAAGGGCGACGACGCGGCAGTGGAAGCGGCCCGCAAGGCCATCAGTTGCCCGCTGCTCGAAGACACTCACATCGCCGGCTCCCGCTGCGTGCTCATCAACATCATCGGGTCCAGCCGGCTCGGCCTACACGAAGTCAACGAGGCCTGCTCCATCATCCGCGAGGCCGCCGAGTGCGAGGATGTCCAGATCAACTTCGGCGTTACGATGACCGAGGCCATGGGGGATGCCGTAAAGATTACGGTGATCGCCACGGGCTTCGAGCCGGAGTCGATGCGCATCGCCAAGGAACGCCAGGAAGCCGAGCGCGCCGCCGCGTCGCGGCCGTTTTCACCGCCCATCGTCGAGCGCGTGGAACGTACTTCCTCGCGCCGGATCGAGCCGCAGCCGGAATCCGAGCCGGCCCTCGAGCCCGAAGCGGCCTTGCAGGCCCAGCCCGAGCCCGAGCCGGCGATGCTCGCCGCCGAGGCCGAACCCATCCTCGACATGGACGACCTCGACACCCCCGCTTACCTGCGGCAGAACGCCATGCTGAATTAGGATCTGCCGCCCAACAGCGCCATTCACGATTACGGTCGCGCCCTGCCACCCGCCGGGCGCGACCGTGACGGCTGGGACGACTTATGGAAGGGCTCTGGCAAAAGAACGCGATCGTTTACACGATCGACCTGGCATCGTTCGCCGATGGCAACGGCGACGGAATCGGCGATTTCCTCGGCCTCTCCGGCAAGCTGGATTATCTGGCTGGACTGAACGTCAACTGTCTTTGGCTGCAGCCTTTCTTTCCCTCCCCGCGGCGGGATGACGGCTATGATATCGCCGACTTCTACGGCATCGACCCGCGGTTTGGCACCCTGGGCGACTTCGTCGAGTTCTCGCGAGCGGCGCGGGATCGCGGCATCCGCATCGTTGCCGACCTTGTCGTCAACCACACCTCCATCGATCATCACTGGTTCCAGGAGGCTCGCCGGGACCGGCGCTCGAAATTCCGCAACTGGTATGTCTGGTCGAAGGACAAGCCAAAGGATGCCGGGCAGGGCATGGTGTTTCCCGGCGTCCAGCAGACCACGTGGACGTTCGACGAAGAGGCGGGCGAATACTATTACCACCGTTTCTACGACCATCAGCCCGACCTCAATACGGGCAATCCGGAAGTGCGTGCCGAGATCGCCAAGATCATCAAGACCTGGTTGCAACTCGGCGTCTCCGGTTTTCGCGTCGACGCCCTGCCGTTCCTCATCACCAGCAAGGGTCCGGGGGTGGAGGCGTTCGGTGACCACCCCGAGTACCTCATCGAGATGAGGCAAGTGCTGTCGTGGTCGCGTGGCGATGCCGTGTTCATGGCGGAGGCGAACTTGCCGCCCGATCAGGTGCCCATGTATTTCGGCGAAGGCGACCGCGTGCACATGATCTTCAATTTCTTCGTGAACCAGCATCTCTGGCTGGCCATGGCGCGCCAGAAGGCGCAGCCCGTCCGTGATGCCTATCGCGCGCTGCCCAGGATTCCGAACTACTGCCAGTGGGCCAATTTTCTGCGGACGCACGACGAATTAGACCTGGGACGGCTGACCCCGGAGGAGCGCCAGGAGGTATTCGACAAGTTCGGTCCCGAACCCAACATGCAACTGTACCAGCGCGGCATCCGCCGCCGCACGGCGCCCATGCTGGACAACAATCGCGCCCGCCTTGAACTGTCGCACAGCCTGATCCTGACCCTGCCGGGCACTCCGGTGGTGCGCAATGGCGACGAAATCGGCATGGGAGAGAACCTCGCGTTGAACGAGCGCGACGCCATCCGCACGCCCATGCAATGGGCCAACGCCAAAAACGGCGGGTTCTCCCCGGCCCCGCCCGACCGCCTGATTCTGCCGGTGGTGAGCGGCGGCGAGTTCGGCTATGAGAAGGTGAACGTGGCGGCTGAGCAGCGTGACCCGAATTCGTTTTTGAACTGGATTGAGCGCATGACCCGGCTGCGGCTGCGCTCGCCCGAGTTCGGCAACGGAGCTTGCGAGTTTCTGGACGCAAACGATCCGGCCGTGCTCGCACACTGCTGCTCGGGCGAGCGCTCGTCCGTGTACGCCATCCATAACTTCAGCGGCCGGGAGTTGGAGGTTACGGTAGACCTCGGCCGCAAGGTGGACGGGTTGTTCGACCTGCTGACCAATACCGAGTGTCTCGTCCAGGACGGCGGCCGGCAGCAGTTCCGGTTGGAGGCCTACGGGTACAAATGGTTGAGGCAGGGCCGCGGACCGGAAAGCCTGGCAGGCGTGATCGACTAAACCCCTGGCGCGGAATACCGGCACCTGTTGCGTCCGGCTTCGAAGGCGATCGCACGATTCCTCACCACACGCTCAACTCCGCTGCCGCCCCCGTCTCACAGCCGATCTGCCTGGCCGCCGAACCCTGGCTCACCGACACCTCCAGGTATCCCGAACTGCCCACGATCACGAACAACTCGCCCTGCCCGGCCTCGGCATAGTTGCGCGCCAGTACCGAGATTTCCCGCGGCCCGATGGTCATCACGAAATCTCTCCGCTCCAGGTCCGGAAAATCGTCCACGTGCAGGTTGGTAATGATGTTCCCGAACCGGTCGATCTTCAGGATTCGCCCGTTCCAGGTGCGTTTGCCGGTGCGCTGCGGTTTTTCAAACGCCGGCCGCAGGTAGTCGGCGATGAGCTTCCCCATGCGCGCCGGCGGCACCCCCGCGCACACGTGCGCCGCTACCGGCGCGAAGATGTCGCGGCCGTGAAACGTGCGGCTAACCGGCTTCCGGAAATAGCGGTCGTTGGCGATCAGGCGGATTTTGTGTTTCTCCCGCGAGTAGATCATCGACAATACGCCGTTATCCGGCGCCACGAAATACTGTCCGGCCGCCTCCATCAGGATGGGCCGGCGCGCCGTGCCCACGCCCGGGTCTACCACCACCACGTGCACCGTCTTCTTCGGAAAGTAGCGGTACGCCTGCGCGATCAGGTAGGCGCCCTCCGGAATCTCGAACGGCGTGACCTCGTGGGTGATGTCTACGATATCGGCCTGCGGGCAGATGTCCAGGATGACGCCCTTCATCGCCCCCACGTAGTGATCCGCCACCCCGAAGTCCGTCGTCAGCGTAAGGATTGGTTTGCGCATTGCTAGAATAACGGTAAGTGCAGCGTTTCTATTTCGACCACAACGCCACCACTCCCATCGATCCCGAGGTGCTCGAGGCCGCGGTGTCGTGTCTCGGTCAAGTGTATGGTAACGCGTCCAGCATCCATTATTTCGGCCAGACCGCCAAACAGCGGCTGGAGCAGGCCCGCCGGCAGATCGCCTCGCTCATGGGCTGCGCCCCGGCGGAGCTGATCTTCACCTCGGGCGGCACCGAAGCCGACAACATGGCCGTGCTGGGCGCCGCGCGCGCCGCGGCCGGCCGTCCCTCGCGCCACGTGATCACCAGCCCCATCGAGCATCCCGCCGTGCTGGCCGGTTGCCGGCAACTGGAGCGCGAAGGCGTGGCCGTCACCTGCCTGCGCATCGGCGCCGCGGGCGTGGTGAACCCCGATGACGTGCGCCGCGCCCTGCGGCCCGATACCGTGCTGGTCTCGATCATGCACGCCAACAACGAACTGGGCACGGTACAGCCCATCGCCGAAATCGCCCGCATTACCCGCGAAGCCGGCGTGCCGCTGCACGTGGACGGGGTACAGGCCCTCGGCAAGATTCCCGTGGATGTGGCTTCCCTGGGCGCCGATCTGTACAGCGTGAGCGGCCACAAGCTCTACGCGCCCAAGGGGGTGGGCGCGCTGTACGTGCGCAAGGGGACCCGCCTGGCCCCCATCGCATTCGGCGGGCACCACGAACGCGACCGTCGGCCGGGCACCGAAAACGTGCCGGCCGCTGCGGCTTTCGGAGTGGCGGCCGAATTGGCGGCGCACAGCCTGGCCGCCGAAACCGAACGGCTCGGCAACCTGCGCGACCGCCTCGAAGAAGCCGTGCTGAACCGCCTGCCGGGCACCGGCATCAACGGCTCGCGCTGGAACCGCACCGCCAACACCAGCAACCTTTATTTCGACGGCCTCGATGGCGAAGCCCTGGTGATCGCGCTCGACCTGCGGGGCTTCGCAGTCTCTACCGGCGCCGCCTGCTCGAGCGGCGCACTCACTCCCTCGCACGTCCTGACCGCGATTGGGCTCACGCCCGAGCGCGCCCGCGCCAGCATGCGCTTTTCGCTGGGACGGTCGAATACCGCGGCCCAGGTGGACGCGCTGGTGGAAGCCCTGGACGCTTCGGTGGCCCACCTGCGGCGGATTTCCGTGAATGCCTGACGTACCCATCGCCGTGGCCATGAGCGGCGGCGTGGACAGCTCCACCGTCGCCGCGCTCCTGGTGCGCCAGGGCCACCCCGTGATCGGCCTGACCATGCAACTCTGGAACCAGCGCCGCCTGCCGGAGTTGTCCAACGAGGGCGCCACCGGCCGCTGCTGCTCGCTCGACGACGTGTACGATGCCCGCCGCGTGGCCGAACAGATCGGCATCCCGTATTACGTGGTGAATTTCGAGCGCCAGTTCGAGGAGCGGGTGGTCAAGCCGTTTGTGGACGAGTACCTGGCCGGCCGCACGCCGGTGCCCTGCACGCTCTGCAACAACTTCATCAAGTTCGACCGCTTCCTCGAAATGGCCGACGCGGTGGGCGCGCATCAGATCGCCACCGGCCATTACGCGCGCATCCGCTTCGACAGCGTTTCCGGCCGCTACCAGTTGCTGCGCGGCGCCGACCGCGCCAAGGATCAGACCTACTTCCTGTTCGGGCTGACCCAGCCGCAACTGGCGCGTACGCAGTTCCCGCTGGGCGAGCTGACCAAGCCGGAAGTGCGCGAGCTGGCGCGCTCGCTCGATCTCGCCGTCGCGGTGAAGCCCGACAGCCAGGAGATCTGCTTTGTGCCCAATGGCGATTACGCCGCATTCCTCAGCGCGTATCTTCGCGAGACGGGCGTCGCCCCCGCGCGCACCCGCGGCGAGATCGTCACCACCAGCGGGCGGACCCTGGGGCAGCACGAAGGCGTACACCATTTCACCGTCGGGCAGCGGCGCGGCCTCGGCATCGCCGCCGGCGAGCCGCTGTACGTGATTGCCACCGAATCGGCATCGCAGCGCGTCATCGTCGGCGGCAACGACGAACTGCTGCGCGCGCGGTTCTCGGTCGGGGATGTGAACTGGATTTCAATCGATGGCTCGGCGCCGTCCCTCCGCGCCCAGGTGAAGATCCGCAACAAGCACGAACCCGCCGCCGCCACCCTCTCCACCGGCGGCGAACGCTCGCGGGTGGAGGTGGCGTTCGACGAGCCGCAGCGCGCCGTGACGCCCGGGCAGGGGGCGGTATTCTACGACGGCGACCTGGTCCTCGGCGGCGGCTGGATCGAGTAGGATTCCCGAAACCGGCACACTGTGCCCGTCGGGTTTTCATAAGCCGCCTGTTTGCAAATATTTGCATTTCGGCAAATGGGCACACTGTGCCCGTTTGGCCGGCCCCGCCCGCCCCGACCGGCGCGCAGCCGGAGCCCTGTGCTACCTTTCTTGTTTATGTCCTGGTTCACGGTCCGGGTGCCGGCCTCCAGCGCGAACCTGGGGCCGGGCTTCGATTCGCTCGGCCTGGCGCTGGGCATCTATCTGACGTGCCGCGTCCGCGCCGCTGCGAGCCTGACCATTTCCGCCGAGGGGCGCGATGCCGCACAGATCCCCACCGGACCCGACAATCTGATCTGGCAGACCGCGCTGAGCGTCGCCGACAGCCTCGGCCTGCGTCTTCCGCTCGTCGAATTGCAGGTCTGCAACGATATCCCGATCGCCAAGGGATTGGGTTCGAGCGCGGCCGCGCTCACCGCCGGTGTGGTGATTGCCGACCGGCTCCTGGACCTGCGCTGGAAGCCTCTGCGGATTCTCGATGAAGCCGCGCGCCTCGAAGGCCATCCCGACAACGTGGCGCCGTGCACGCTGGGCTCGATCGTGGCCAGCGCCATCGATTCCGGCGGCGTCACCCGCGCCGTGCGGCTCGATCTGCCCCGCACCTTCGGCATCGGTATCGTGGTGCCGGATTTCGACCTGCCCACCGCCAAGGCGCGGGCCGTGCTGCCCGACTGCTACAGCCGCCAGGACGCGGTGTTCAACGTACAACGCGCGTCCCTGCTGATTGCCGCGCTGGCCACCGGTTCCACCTGGGCGTTTCCGACAGCGCTCGAAGACCGCTTCCACCAGCCATACCGCATTCCGCTCGTGCCGGGCCTCGATGGCATTTTGAAACTGCGCGCGCCGGGATTGCTGGGCTGCGTGCTGAGCGGCGCCGGGCCGTCCATCCTGACGTTCTTTGAGCAGGGGTACGAAGGCGTTTGCGATCTCGTGCGGCAGATCTTCCAGCTCCATGGACACGGGTCGGAAACCCTGCTGGCCAATATCGCCGATCATGGCTTCGAGTTAACCGAAGCGTAGCCCGGCAGCCGCAATGGTACGGTTGCTGACCACTGCGGCGCGGCTACCCGCCGGAACTGGAACCGTACCTGCTTAATAAACCCCGCTATGACCTCCCCATGTCACATCTCGGAGCGGCTTCGGGGCTGTTGCGACATCTGCGGTAAATGGCCCGAGCGGCTACACATGCCGGAAGATCTCCACGGCTGGTATTGTGCCTCGTGCTGCCCTGCCTGTAAGGCCCGGCCCGCGCTGCCCCAGCCTGTAGCGGCGCCCACCGCCGATCCGGTGGCTCCCCAAGCGGCCTGAGCGCTCGCGGCGGCCCTGCTCCGGCTACCGCGCGGAAACGGTGGGAAGGTGGCGGTGGGCTACGGCTTTCCGCTCACCGCCCGCACCGCCGCCGGATGGTTCCACGCCTCGGGCTTGATCCGCATGCCAAAGCCGCTCTGCTCCGGCGCTGCGATGGACCCTTCGCGTGGGGCGAGGGGATCCTCCAGCATGGCCGGCCAATCCCGCTCGTAGAATCGCTGGCAGCTCTCCTGGATCCAGACATTGGGGCAGGCCGTGGTCAGGTGGGTCGAGGCATAGAACAGCAGCGGCCCTCCGGCCGTGTGCGGCGCCACCGGCAACTCCGCGGCATCGGCCATGGCGGCGATCTTGCGCGCTTCGGTCAGCCCGCCGCACCACGTCACATCGAACATCACGTACTTCAATGCGCGCGACTCCAGGATCTGCTCGAATTGCATCTTCCCGGCCATGCGTTCGCCCGCGATCAACGGCAGGGAGGTGGCCGTGGCCAACTCGCGGTACTGGCCGAAATTGCCGGGCAGCAGCATGTCCTCCAGCCACATCGGCCGGTACGGCTCGAGCGCCCTGGCGATACGGATGGCCGAGGTGAGATTCCAGTTGGAGTGAAACTCGATGGCGATTTCGATATCGAACCCGAACGCGTCGCGCAGTTTCTTCACCGGTTCCAGGGCCTCGTCCAGGTCCCGCTGGGTGAGGAACTCGTTGCGGTTGCGATGGGCCGCGCCGTCGAACGGCCAGATTTTGATGGCGTGGATGCCGCGCGTGTCGATCAGCTCCCGCATGATCTTTTCCGGCTCGCGGTTGAAGTCGTATTTGTACGGGAAGCAGGTGTTGTACAGCCGCACGCGCGGGTTTGCCTTGCCGCCGATCAACCGGTACACGGGGGCGTGGAGCGCATTGCCCAGCAGGTCCCACAGCGCCAGGTCGATGGCGCTCAGCACGCGCATTTCGGTCCCGCCGGTCACCTGGTAGTCGAAGGCGCGGTACAGGTCGGCCCAGATCCGTTCGATATCGCGGGCATCGCGGCCGATTAGCGAGGGAGCCAAGCTGTGCACCATGGCCGCTTCCACCGCGTTGCGCGGATAGGTTTCGCCGATGCCGGACACGCCGCCGTCGGTATCGATCTTCAACCACGTCCAATGCGGCCAGAACGGAGCGTCGTCGCGCGACTTCCAGTAGACCGTTTCGATGCGGGTGATTTTGAGCGGCGCCGCCGACTGCGCCGCCGCGCCATAAGCTGCCGCCAGCGGCGAAGCCAAGAGCCGCGACAGGAAAGATCTCCGGCTGTGTGCCATGGCCGGATTATAAAGCGAATCGCGCCGCGGCGCAGACCAGGCCGTCTCCCCACCCGGCCGGCCGAAGGATCCTCGCGAGAAGGTATGCGATGCTCAAATTGTGTCCGGCCGCCTCTACCTTGTCGCCACGCCGATCGGCAACCTGGAAGACATCACCTACCGCGCGGTGCGCATCCTGGGCGAAGTGGACCTCATCGCCTGCGAAGATACGCGGCAGACGCGCAAGCTCCTCGATCACTACGGAATCGCCACACCCACGGTGAGCTACCACGAGCACAATGAGGCCGAGCGCGCCCGGGACCTGGGCGCGCGTCTGGGCGCGGGCGCCGCCATCGCGCTGGTCTCCGACGCCGGCATGCCGCTGATCTCCGATCCCGGGTACCGCCTGGTGCGCGCCGCCATCGATGGGGGCATCCCCGTGCATCCGGTTCCCGGACCGTCCGCCGCCATCGCCGCGCTCTCCGCTTCCGGTCTGCCGGCGACTTCATTCCACTTCTGCGGCTTTCTTCCGCCCAAATCCGGGCAGCGTCAGAAGATGCTCGAACGGCTCGCGGAAGATCCCGCGACGCTCGTCTTCTACGAAGCCCCGCACCGCATCCTGGAGACGCTCGAAGCGGTCGGGCAAACCATGGGCGCGCGCCCCGTGGTGGTGGCCCGCGAGCTTACCAAGATCCACGAGGAGTTCCTGCGCGGCACGGCCACCGAAATCCGCGCCGCGCTCTCCGGGCGCGACTCGGTCAAAGGCGAGATCACGCTCCTCATCGGCAAGGCCGCCGCTCCGCCACCCGACGATACCCCGGTCGAAGAAGCCGTGGCCGCGCTGCTGCGCGAGGGCACGCCGCGCATGGAAGCCATCAAACAGGTGGCCCGCCGCCGCGGGCTTTCCAAACGAGAACTCTATGACCGCCTGTTGCCTGAAAAGTAGAGCGCCGCTGCTCCTGCTGGCCGCGGCGGCGCTCGCGCCCGCGCAGAATTATCTTGATACCGTGGTGGAGCGTGCCCGCCGGCAGTTTGAAGTGCCCGGCATCGCGGTCGCCATTGTGAAAGACGGCAAGCTGGTCATCGCCAAAGGCTACGGTGTCCGCAAACTGGGCGAGCCCGCCCCGGTCACGCCCGAATCCCTGTTCCGCATCGCGTCCAACACCAAGGCGTTTACCACGGCCGCGCTGGGCATGCTGGTGGAAGAGGGCAAGATCGGCTGGGACGACCGCGTCATCGACCGCCTGCCCTGGTTCCAGATGTACGACCCGTACGTGACGCGCGAGATCACCATTCGCGACCTGCTGGTGCACCGCAGCGGCCTCGGCCTGGGCGCGGGCGACCTGATGTTCTGGCCCGCCACCGACTTCACCCGCGACGAAATCATCCGCCGGATCCGTTTTCTGAAGCCCGTATCCAGCTTCCGCAGCCGGTACGCCTACGACAACCTGCTCTACCTGGTGGCCGGCGAGGTGATCCACGCCGTCACCGGAATCACCTGGGACCGCTTCGTCCAACAGCGTATCTTCGATCCCCTGGGCATGTCCCACACCAACAGCTCCACGGCCGCGCTGATGGCCGCCGCCGATGTGGCCGCGCCGCACGCGCGCGCCGACGGCAAGCTGGTGGCGCTCGAGCAGACCGATCACGACAACAACGCCCCGGCGGGCTCGATCAACTCCTGTGTGGCCGACCTGGCGAAGTGGATCCTTTCCCGGCTCGACGCTCCACCCAAAGAGGCGTGGTCGCCGCAGACTATCCTGCCAATTGAAGATCCGCCGGCCGGAGCGCCGGCGGCGCTGGCCGCGCTGCGGCCCAACTTCAACGCCTACGGGCTGGGGTGGATGTTGCGCGACTATCGCGGCCACAAGCTGGTTTACCATACCGGCACGCTGGCCGGCTACGTATCGCGGACCGCCCTGCTGCCCGACCTCAAACTCGGCCTGGTGGTGCTCACCAATGCGGAAGAGACCGGCGCGCACGCCGCCATCGGCTGGACCATCCTGGACCACTATCTCGGCGCCCCACCCACCGACTGGGTGGCGGCATTCCACGAACTGGCGCGCATCGAACAGGCGGAGGGCGAAGCGGCCGTTCGCAAGGCGAGCGGCGCCCGCCATGCCGCCTCCAAACCCTCGCTGCCGCTCCACGCCTACGCCGGCCTCTATCGCGACGCCTGGTACGGCGACGTGCGGGTGGAGGATCGCGGCGGCAAGCTGGCCATCGCCTTCACCCACACCAGGCAGCTCACCGGCGAGCTGGAACATTGGCAGTACGACACGTTTGTGGCGCGCTGGCGCGACCGCACCCTGAATGCCGACGCATTCGTGACGTTCTACCTGGGCGCGGACGGCGCGATCGAAGAGGTGAAAGTGAAGCCCGTATCTCCGCTGACCGATTTCAGCTTCGATTTCCAGGATCTGGCGTTGCGCCCGGTGCGGTGAGGTGTGGTGGTGCTGGGGCGTGCCGCGCGGACCGGGTTCTGAGACCGCGATGACCCCGGCTGCCAGCATCAGCGAAGAGAGTCGGAACCCCATGTCTCATCCAGGGCGCGTGTGGGAGCCGGTGGCGGCGCCCCGCCCGCGAACGTCGAGATCACATACTCTTGCGCCGCGGCGGTGTTCCGCAGCAGGAACGAGAAGACCAATAGGCGTATCATCTCAGGCGCCAGGACGGACATAAGTTTCACCATTGTTCGGTGGTATCTGGTCCAGGGGCGTTCGATGCCCACCACCGCCCCTGGACTTTCCAGCGTAACTGCCGGCTGCGATCTCGAATCAGCCGCTGTCCCGCTACTGTGCTTGCGCCTGGCCATTCCCCGGGAAGATCTTCTTGGCGGAATTGGACAGGAACACCAGGCTGGAAGGGTCGGTGCGGATCTGGTAGAACTCGTTGCCACTGTCTACTAACACGATCTCGACCGTTCTCGTGCCACCGGTTGTAAAGAGCGTGCCCGTGCAATCGGGGTTTATGGTATATGTCCCAAAGTCGTTGTTGTGAATGATCGTGCCGTTGTCGTTCATGGTCAATTTGGCTGTGAAACTGCCCTTGCCGTCGAAGCTGAAGCGCAGCAGGACCGAACGAGGTGTTCCGGCTGGAACGACGATCAGGCCGACCGTGGATCCGTACGCGCCCTCCAGGTTGGCGTTTGAGCAAGTCCGGCCCTGGGCACGGGCCGGCACGCTCGAAAGAAACAGGACGGCCAAGGCCAGTGTCGCAATGGCCATCCGCTTGTTCGTACGTGGGTTGCTGATGTTGCGGTTTGCTTGGTTGCTCTTCATATTGCATTTCTCCTTTTGTTGGTTGGCAGATCGTGGCTGCCAGCCACGATCTGCAGTTGTGTTGGTGCTCAGCTACGCGATTCGCATTTTGGTTATTTCGTTTTCCGAGTAACGATAGACGCGGAACACGTTGTTCATCTGTTTGGCCGCAGCAGCAGACTCCGGGCCGAAATAGGGATTGACATATTCCCAGACGACCTCCCCTGTCGGCGTCACTTCAAAGAACCGCCCGAACTGCCCTTCGTTGATCAACGTGTTGCCGTTCGGCACGCGTTGGGCGTTCGAGATGCGGTCGCTATAGAAACTTGGCGGGAAGCCCTCCTGGTATATCCAAACAATCTCGCTCGTGGTAGGATTGACTTCGATCACCCGCGAAAACGGAAACACATGGTCCAGGCGGTGTGGGCCGTTGTCAAATATGAGGATGTTGCCGTTGGGCAGCGGCGTGGGGGCGTGCTGGCCGGAAATCATGGGAGGTCCCAGTTTCCAGCTAACTCGGCCGTCTGACCGATCGATCTTGATAATCGTCGATATGTTGCGGAAACTGACCAGTAGGTTTCCATCCGGGAGTTCAACGACAGCATTTCCATGCGTCCATTCCGCGCGGAGGTTCTCAGGAAAAGTAATCGGAAATTCGGCCGTGTCGAGATGCTCCCACGTGCGCCACTCCCAGGCCGTCTGGCCGTCCTTCGTGACCTCGAGTAGATAGTCCGACCAGATCTTACCGTTCACTTCCGTTCCCGGCTGGCCACCCCGGATCTTTGCTGCGACGTTGCCCGGCAATTCGGTAGCGCACATGAAGAGCACGTTGCCGTTTTTTAGCAGGCACGCGTCGTGATGGTGATTTGTCTGGCGCACCTCCCAGAGAACCCGCCCATTCCAGTCCGCCTCCAACGCGACACCTCCTTTAAAGGGCGATCTGCCAAGAAACGTGTCATTGGGAATTTTTCCGTTATAGAAAAGGGTGCCACTCGCAGTGAGATGGCCGTATAGTCCGGGCCGGTATGGCATGTGCCATTGGTGCGCGACCATTCCTTCGAGGTCGATGAGGTATACGTTTCCACTGCCGCTCATCGGGGCAAATAAGGTCAGACCCGGACACGCGAGCGAACGATCCAATGCGCGCAATCCGGTTCCCCTGCGACGGATCGGGTTCTGGTCGATGGTGGTCACGGGCTTTGGGCCACTGCCCGATTGGGCGGCATGTGAAACGGCAGCCGCAAACGCGCTGAGACCAAGCTGGCGCCTCGTCATATCCCCTCCCCCTCAGAAGCTGATTCTTGCGGCAAGTTGAAAGGCGCGTGGCCCGCCTGAGCCGAATAACTGTGTAAAACGCGCGGTCGGCTGGCCAAACGCGGCGTTCGTCAGATCGTTGCTGTAACCGGATAGATTGGCTGCGTTGTACAGGTTGAACACTTCGCTGATCACCCTCAGGCGCCACTGCTCGCGAATAACGAAGGTCCTGCTCAGCCGCAAGTCGAGCGATTGATAGCCATGATCGAACGCATAGCTGGCGGGCAACATGATAGGCGAAATGATCCGGCCGTGGGGATCGGGCTTGTGCGCATAGTTTTGGTTGAACTGATCGACGAATCGCACCAGGTCCGCGCGCCCGAGCCCTCGATTAAACTGGCCCGCCGTAGTACCCGGCAACAGGTCACCGGTCGTGCCGTCACCGTTGAAGTCGATGCCGCCAACGATCGGAGAAAACGGCGGCGCATTCGAGTAAGAGAAATTGAGCCCCAGATCGAAGCGCCGCGGCAACTGGACGACACCGGCTACATTCGCAATGCTAGTGTAGTCGGTGATCAACGGCGCGTTGTGTTGATGCCAATCGTCGAGGTTCAGCCCGGGATTAGTTGCGCCGTTAGCGGGGTTCTGGACGTCGGGTCCCGGAGTTCCGATGTCGCTGGACCAAGCATAGGAGCCGCGAATTTGAAACCCGTGCGAGAAGCGTTTGTCGGCGCGAAACAGCAAGCCCTTGTACGTCTGATTGCTGGTGGCCTCCCATACGGTTACGGTGCCGGTGGAGCAGAGCGCGCGGGGATCGTTGCGCTGTGCGGTATTGGCGCAGGTCGGAATCACCCGACCGCGGACGCTATTGTAGTGGTTCAAATCAAGGCCCCCAGGACCCAGGCCACCATGAATGAAATGCCGGAAGACGAAATCGGCAGTGAGAACGAAATCATGGGCAAGTTCCCGTTGAACGCCCGCATTGAAGTGCTGCGCTGACGGATTGGGAACGTACTCCGGAAACAAGCCGTTGGTCGTTCCTCCGATCGTCTGCTTATAAATCTGGATGGCTTGTACCGTAGGATCACCGTTGGCGAGGCTGCTGGCCAAGTCGGCCCTTATGCCCGGAAGAATCGACATCAGGTTCGCTCCGGTAAACTGGGTCGGAGACCCGGTGATGTTCAGTGGCGCTCCGACCGGAAGCCCTGCAATTCCGGGCAGCGGGTTAAAGATGTTGGTCCCGCCGATCGACTGCCGGCCCAAGCCGGGCGGCCCGAGCAGCGCTCGTTCGTTGTCGATATTCGCTCCAAAGAAAAAGTCGTAGTAGATGCCTGCACCGGCGCGGATCACTGTCTTCTTGTTTGGCGCGGGCGTCCACGCCAGACCGAGCGCTGGAGAAAAGTTCTTCCATTGCTTCCGTGTCGGGCCCAGCCCGCCGGCGCCCAAGATCGGCGCCAGAAACTGCGGCTTCTTCAGATCGTAGTTCTTGAACCGGTCGACATTCCAGGCCAACCCATAGTCGATTGTCAGCCGGTCGTTAATTCGCCAGGTGTCCTGGAAATACAACCGAATCGTGTTCCAGGTGCGGACCAGGCTTCCATTTGCCTGCGGCACGCGTGGATCGCCAATGCCGACAGTGACGCTCTGTAACGGGAGCTGCAGAACATCTTCCAGCGTGTTGAAGGCGGCTGGGAGCGGAATCCGGCGGTCGGGCGGGGTTTGCGGTGCGCTATTGAGTGTGCGCACCTGACCGGGCGTAAACAGCGTCAGCGTTGCGGGCTCGTTTGTCCACGACAGGGCGCCGCCGCGGTTGTGCTCCCACTCGACTCCGAAGCGCGCGCGATGCGGGCCCCGCTGGGATGCCATGGACTCATTCAAATGAAAGCGCCGGCCCGGATTCAGCGTGGTGCTGGATTGGCCGATCGTGAAGATGGCCGGAGATCCGATCATGATGGCCGGGGCGCCTATGCCAAGACAGCCGGGACAGTCTTGCTGTTCCGGCGGCAGTTGATCGTCGCTGAGAAAGAAATACGAAAACCGGAAGTCGTTGACCAGCGTGGGACGCAGCACGCTGGTAACGCCCAGCAAGCTTTGATCGGCCCAAGTGAGTTGCCGGACCCAATTCGAAGGATATGCGTTTGCAATCGCGGTGTTGGCCCCGGTATTCACAAAAGCCCGGCTCCCGTCGTGCGAATAACGTAGAAACGCGGTGTGCTTCGTCGAGAGGCGGTTATCCAAACGGAAACTGAGCACATCTCCGAAGAGAGGGCTCGGCGTAATGCGGCTGAACGGAGCGAAATCCGGACTCAGAATGGTGGTGGTCACCACACCCCGCTGCTGATTGCGCTCCCAATTCCCGAAGAAGAAGAGCCGGTCATGGCGAATCGGACCACCTGCGGCGAAACCGAATTGCCGCCGTTGAAAGAAGGGATCCGGATTGGCCGGATCGCGCTTCAGGTTCGGATAAGCGGAGAGGTTGTGATCGCGGAAGAAGTAGTATGCCGAACCATGCAATTCGTTCCCTCCCGATCGCGTAGCCACGTTGATGGCTCCGGTAAAGGTCATCCCCGTGGAGAGGTCGTAATTTGCCGTGGAGATCTGGAACTCTTGCACCACGTCCTGAGAGAGGCCCAACACCGACCCGCCCGTGGAGAATGCCATGACGCTACCGCCGTCGAGCGTGACGCGTGTCCCCCGTCCACTGGGTCCGCCCGGCGCACCCAACGCTGGCACATAGGTCCGGTTTCCCTGTGCGCGAGTTGGCGGCTGGACGCCCGGTTCGAGCTTAGCGAGTTCCAGAAAGCTGCGGCCGTTCAGCGGGAGGTCTTGCATCTGCCTTTGGGTGATTACGCCCCCCACGCTATGCGAATCGAACTGGATCTGGGGTGAGGCGTCGTCTACAGCAATCGACTCCTTCACGTCGCCGAGCCGGAGAGCAAAGTCGGCCGTGGTAGTACCCCCGGCTTCCACGGAAGCGGTACGGGTCGTTCGGGGAAAGCCGTCCGCCTCCACAGAGACCTCATATTCTCCGGCCGGCAAAGCCGGGAAGCCGTAATCGCCCCGCTCGGAACTGATTCCGGTGCGCGCCAGGCTTGTTGCGACATTCACGATCTTCAACCCGGCCTCGGATACCGGCGCTCCAGCGGGGTCGTGGACCACGCCCGCAATAGAGCCGGTTGGAACCTGGGCGGCCGCGCTCCCGATCAGCAGCCAACCGAGCATGATGCTTCGCATTGCCCTTACCCTCCCGCGTACGCCGGAAAGGCGTCGCGATGCAGGCCATCATATGGCGGCTAGAGAAGACCGGTCAATTGCTGGCCGACCACCCATCGAAAAAAACATTGACACGAGGCAATCGCTTGAAGCTGAACCGCTTAACACACACGAAAACGAGGCTGATAGACTGGGAAACTGTGGGTGCCGAGCCCCAATTGCATCGTCGCCATCTCCGTTTCGGGGTGTTTGAACTCGACGCGGTCACCGGCGAACTGCAGAAGCACGGCGTCCGCGTCCGCCTGCAAGATCAGCCGCTGAAGTTTCTTCTCTGTCTGTTGGAAACCCCTGGTGAAGTTTGCACGCGAGAGGCGCTGATCCACAAGATCTGGCCCGAGGGCACTTTCGTGGATTACGACCGCGGGCTGAATTCCACGGCGACCCGGTTGAGGCAGGTGATCGGGGATTCGGCCGATGCACCACGATATATCGAGACCGTGGGTCGGAAGGGCTACCGGTTTATCGCACCTGTCGAGCAGATAACGCCTCCGGGAACGGTTCTGCCGGCCGAGACGGGGATGGAGGGCCGGTCTCTCGCCACTCCGCAGACAGGCGTCGGCGATAAGCAGGGGCGACGCGAGCAGTTGATGCGCCGGTGGCCGTACGTGGTCATGCTCGTGGTGGGCCTCGCCGCCGGTGCAGCTATTGGTTGGTGGCGCGCATCGCGGCAGGTATTACAGCCGCTTACGCATCTCAGCGTCGACCTGGAACCGGAGATGACGCTCGCCGGACCGGGTATGGCGCTGGCGCTTGCGCCGGATGGCACCCGCTTTGCCGTCGCCGTGCGCTGCGCCGATGGCAAGATACGATTGGCCACTCGACGCCTCGATGAAAGTCAGCTCACCCCGTTACCGGGGACCGAAGGCGCAGGTTCGCCCTTTTTCTCGCCGGACGGGCAATGGATCGCATTCTTCGCCGAGGACAAACTCAAGAAGATTGGGGTCCAGGGCGGCGCGCCGGTGGCGCTGGCGGATGCCTCCACTTTTGCGAGAGGTCCACACGCTCGTTTCCCCGCCGGCAGTTGGGGTGACGACGGAAACATCATCGCGATGCTGAACCCTGCCGTTGGCCTCAGGCGTGTCCCCTCGGCTGGCGGGGTGCCCGCACCCCTGATGGGGTTGAGAAGAGGGGAGGGCGAAGTCGATACCTGGCCGCAGGTTCTGCCGGGCAGCCAAGCGGTCCTGTTCACAAGACACAACGGAGATTACGACAGCGCCAATCTCGAAGTTTTCTCGTTCAAGTCAGGAGAACACAAAACCATTCTGAAGGGCGGTTTTTTCGGGCGATTTTTGCCCAGCGGCCACTTGGTGTATATTCGCCGGAACACGCTCTTCGCTGTATCTTTCGACGTGAGCGGGTTCGCCGTATCGGGAACTCCCCAGCCAGTGTTGGAGAATATCGACTCGATCTTCGACTTTTCGCGGACTGGCAGCTTTGCGTATCTGAGTCACCAGAAGGAACCTCAGCGGTCGATATTCTGGATGGACCATGCAGGCAAAACGTTGCCGCTGTTGACATCCGCAGAATCTTCCAGTGAAAGTCCGCGTTTTTCGCCTGACGGCCATCGCCTCGCCTTTTCCAGAAGTATGCGAGGCCGGCAGGACATCTGGATCTTGGACCTCGCCCGAGGCGCCGCTTCGCGCCTCACTGCTCTACCGGGCATCAATGACATGCCGGTTTGGACACCGGATGGGTTGAACATCGTTTTCCGTTCGATTGATCAGCCAAAGCCAGGAATCTATGGCGTGCGTGCGGACGGCTCGGGAGATCCGCATCGTCTGTTGGAGGCGACCAGCGGAGAATTTCCGTCGTCTGTTTCTCCCGATGGCAAACGGCTGGCGATATGGACTAACGGCACCGGGAGAATATGGGTCGCTTCCATCGAGAGCAATGGCCGGGATATCTCTATCGCAAAGCCAGTGCTGTTTTTGCAAACACGGTTTAATTCCACCGTGCCGGGGCGGATGGCCCCGGCATTCTCTCCAGATGGGAGGTGGCTGGCGTATTGCTCCAACGAGTCGGACCAGCTTGAAGTGTATGTGGTCCCCTTTCCCGGGCCCGGCAGGAAATGGCGAATTTCAACGGCTGGCGGAGCATTTCCGGCTTGGGCGCGGAATGAGCAGGAGTTGTTTTTCCAGGATCTCGAGTCGCACAGGATCATGGTGGTGACCTATAAGGCGAGTGGCGATTCCTTTGCAGCGGCGAGTCCGCCGCGTGCGTGGTCCGATAGTCGACTGCTGGAGCTCGGCGTACACCGGGCCTATGACGTAGCGCCGGACGGCAGGCGTTTGGCTGGTGTTCTATATGCGGACGGTACCGCCGAGTGGAAGCGAGTGATGAAGGTGAACTTCCTCTTGAACTTTCTTGATGAGCTGCGGCGGCGGGTCCCAAGCAACCGATGATGACGTGTGTTTTGCGGGCCAGGCGACACGCCGTTGCGCCGACCTGTGCCGGCGGCGTGAGGCCGCAGCGTATGCGCAATTCAGCAATCAACCAAAGAAACGCACCGGATTCGTTTAGCCGGCGCACACTGTTTTCCATCCTGCCGGCCACTACGTTCGGATGCCTGGGATGTGCGCGGGCCATGGCATGTGCACAACTACCACAGATAACGCCCACCCTCCGCCTGTTGAAGCTCAATCGTTGCCGGGTTGGGTTTTCACGCATAAGCGGCCGTCGGGTACGAGCGTCTTCCAGTTCCGCGCCTTCGTCAATGCCACCGGCTACAAGACTCAAGCACAGGCCGCCTGCTCCACCTGGATGCGCAACCTGGAAGCCTTGAAAAAGGGCGACCGCCCATGGAAGATGGCACCCATCCAGTGGCGTGCCCGGGTTTTCCACAGTCCGACGAGATCCTGTAGTCTGCCTCAGTTGCCAGGACGCCGCCGCCTTCTGCGAATGGTTGTCGAAGAAGACCGGCGAGCTTCTCCGGCTTCCCGCGCAGGCGGAAAGGGAATAATGCCTGCCGCGCCGGGACCCCTGGGATGATGCCGGCGATCTGCTTCCCGTGACGCACGCGGGCGCGCGATTTTGAGGCATGCTGGAAGAACCAGATGCGAAAGAAAAGCTGTGACACCAAAAGTAGGACGCGTTCCGCCGCCTTGACCGGACGCATTCTCGTTTTCGCCGCAGTGCTCGTGGTGCTGCTGCCCGGTGGCGGGCTGTTGCGGGGGCAGCGCCAGCCGTCGCCGCGACGATTCGAACTCAAGGCGGAATCGCCCGGATTCTGGGAGTTGGTGGATCAGAAGGCAACCCTCGAGAAGGTGGCCGGCGATTTCGGTTTTACGGAAGGCCCGGTCTGGGACGAGCGGGGCTTCCTCTACGTCAGCGACGAAGAAAAGAACAAGATCTTTCGGGTGTTTCCCGACGGCCGTAAGGAGGATGTGCTGAGCCTTGGCGATCCGGACGGGAGCACCTTCGATCGGGACCATCGGCTGATCAGCACCGCCAGCGTCTTGCGCGCGATCATTGCCGTCGAACCGGACGGCAAGTACCAGGTGCTGGCCGACAGGTTCGAGGGCAAGCGATTCAACAGCCCAAACGATGTGGTGCTGGGGCCGGACGGAGCGATTTATTTCACCGATCCGACGCTCGACCTGGTGAAGGGCGAGAAGCAGGAGATTCCGTTTCAGGGCGTTTACCGGCTGGGCAGGGACGGCTCGGTGAAGCTGCTGATCCGCAACCTGGAACAGCCGAACGGGCTGGCATTTTCCCCCGACGGCAACCGCCTTTACGTCGACGATAGCAAGCAGCGCGATATTCACGTCTACGACGTGGGCGCGCATGGCGAGGTGACGAACGGCAGGGTGTTCGGGAAGGAAGAGGGAAGCGGCGGAGTTCCGGACGGCATGCGGGTGGATGTGCGCGGCAACCTGTTCGTGACCGGGCCGCAGGGCGTGTGGGTCTGGAGTCCCGATGGGACGCACCTCGGCACCATCGTCGTGCCGGAGACTCCCGCGAACCTGGCGTGGGGAGACGCGGACTACCGGACGCTGTACCTGACGGCGCGGACCTCGGTGTACCGGATCCGAACCAGGACGCGGGGATTTATTCCGGGCGGGCGGGATCAGCGCAGATAGCCGAGGTGCTCCGGGTCTGCGGCGATGAGCGCGTCCACGATTTCGCGAGCCACTTCCCACTGCCCGACGATGGGGCACTCCAGCAGCGCGAGCCGGGCCATGGCCGCGGACCCTTCGACCGCGGCGCGGATGGCGGAACGCTCGTAGGCCTTCACGGACAGCACCAGGCCGCGGACTGACTCGGGCAGCCGGCCCGTGTGACGCGGGCGCGCGCCGGTGCGGTCGATCGCGCACGGCACCTCCACCACATCGCCGGGTTCGAGATCGTCGATGGCGTGGCGGTTCGGAACGTTGACCACCACTTCGCGCGGGCGATCGGAAACCAGTCCGCCGATGACTGCGAGCGCCATACGATGATAACCGGTGGCGGTGTCGAACGGATCGTAGCGTTCCCGGGTGGTGTGGAACGCCGATCCGGCCTGGGCTTCCAGCTTCAAGTAAGACGCATTGCGGCGTAGCACGTAATCGCGGTAGGTTTCGAGTCCCTGTCGGGAGTCTTCGGTTTGGAGGCGGCAGAACAACTCGGTGTTGAGCCGTTCCAGTTCTCCGCCCCGGCTTGCGCCGGCGCGCACCTGGTTGGCGTGGGCCTTCCGCTGGCTGTAATAAAAGAACAGGTATTCGGTCGGGATCAGCCGCAGGGCCTGGATCAACGCCGGGTCGAACAGATCGGCCGGATAGAGGCGTCTCAGCCACTCGGGCTCGGCGAGCAGGCGAGCGGTCGCGTCCTCGCCGCGCGCCTTCACCGACCGCACCCAGCCAAGATGGTTGAGCCCGGCATACTCGACCGCCAGGTCCGCGTAAGGAACTCCGAGGACTTCCGCAATGCGATGAAACAGCTCGCTGGGGGTGTCGCAGATACCAATGGCTTTCACACCGGTGTGGGCGGTCAGGGCCTGCGTGACGAGGCCGGCCGGGTTGGTGAAGTTGATGAACCAGGCGTGCGGCGCAACGCGCTCCACGATGCGCGCGTGGGCCAGCGTGACCGGCACCGTGCGGAGCGCCATTGCGGCGCCGGCCGGCCCGGTGGTTTCCTGTCCGGCGAGGGCGTGCTCGATGGCGATTCGCTCATCGCGCGCGCGTGCGGCCATGCCGCCCACGCGGATGCTGTTGAGGATGAAGTCGGCGCCGTCGGCCGCTTCCTCGAGGCGCGCGGAGGTACGGATGGTGATGGTGCTGCCGAGGCTGCGCACGATCTCGCGGCCCAGCCCGGCGATGATCCGGGTGCGCTCGGGGTCGAGATCGAACAGGACCAATTCGCCGATGTCCAGCTCGGCCTGCGATTGGGCGAAGGCATGAATGACGAGCGGAGTACGGACCCCGCCGCCGCCGATCATAGTTACTTTTCGCATATATTGAGTGCCAATTCCCGGCGGAGGCGCTCCGGCGAGGGAAAGCCGGCGATGCCGCCATGAGCCTCGGTGGAGAGCGCCCCGCAGATGTTGGCCGCCCGCAGGCAGGTTTCCGCCGGCGCTCCATGTAGCCAGGAATGAAGGAAACCGGCATCAAAACAATCGCCGGCTCCGGTGGTGTCCCGCGGGTTGGCGGGATGCGGCCCGACGCGGTACAGGCTGCCGTGCCAGAACAAGGCGGCGCCGGCGGCGCCCAGCTTCAACGCGACGGCGGGGGCGCCCGCATCGCGGTAGCGGGCGAGGGCCCTTTGCGGATTCGCTTCGCCGGTCATGACCCGGGCTTCGAGTTCGTTGGGAAAGAAGATGTCGATCATGGGCAGCAGCGCCATGGCGCGCGGATCCGCGAGCCATGGTTCGTGCCACCCTACATCGAGCGAAACGGTGCAGCCGTTGCGGCGGATGGCTTCGAGCAATTCGGGGGCGCTCGCCAGGGGCGGAGCGCATGCCAGGTGCACGTGGCGCGCGGCCGAGAAACGGTTGGACGTGGCGGCGTGGCGCAACGCGTCGTCCAGGTGGCGGTTGGCGCCGGCGTAGGAGAGGAAGGCGCGGTCCTGGGGGGAGCTAGCCACGACGCTGAAGCCGGTCGGCTCATCGGCATCGAATTCGATGGCCGAAGTATCCACTTCATTCTGGCTCAAGCGCCCGGTGACCCATCCGCCCCACTCCGAGCCGATCACGCCGAACACGCCCGCGCGCGATCCGAGTTTCGCGAGCCCGGACGCCGTGATCGCGGTGCCGCCGCCAATCTCACGGTGGAAGGCGCGCGCGAAGGCTTCCATGCCGGGCTGCGGCCAGAAATCGAATCCGGTCATGATGAGATCGACGAACACTTCGCCCGCCACCATAGCGTCCAGAGGGTTCACGGCGATATCTCCCTGCGATCGAACGGCCACTCGGCGGCAGCGTGCGCGCGCCACAGGTACACGCCCACACCGACGGCCACAAGACCCACGCCCGCGAGTATATATGCCAGCCCGCTGGCGATCAGGATGTACAGCCAGCCCAGGAAGGCGATGATGCTGGTGAACGGATAGAGGGGCATTCGGAACGGTTTCGGGATATCCGGGCGGTTGCGACGGATGAGTGTCACCGCGATGACTTGCGCCATGAACTGGATCAGGATTTGAATGACGATGAGCGCGTTAATGAGCACGTTCAGGGTGAGAAGGCACGCCACCGTGGAGGCGATTCCGAGAAATACGACGGAGAAACTGGGGAAGTTCTTGGTGGGGTGCAGCCGGGCGAAGGCGCGGAAAAAGCGGCCGTCCACGGCCGCGGCGTAGGGCACGCGCGACAGGCCGAGCAGGCCCGCGAAGATCGAGCCGAACGTGGTCCACAGCACCAGGATGGTGACGACCTGGGCGGCCCGGATGCCATAGAGGCGTTGGATAAAATCGGAAACGATAAAGGTAGAGTGGATTGCTTCGCGCCACGGAACGACGCCGATGATGGTGACGTTCATGGTGAGGTAGAGCGCCCCGACCAGGACGATGGAGAGCAGGATGGATCGCGGTATGACACGCTCGGGGCGGCGCACCTCGCCCGCGAAGAAGCAGACATTGTTGTAGCCGCCGTAGTCGTACATGGCGATGAGGGTCGCGCCGCCGAGTCCGAAGAAGAACGCGCGCGGAGAGGTGAAGGCGTCGGGAGGAAAGTCAAGGACGCGGCGGGCGTCGAAATGGAGAAGGCCGGAAGCCGTAATCCATGCGACGGTGCCCAGCACCACGATCCACATGAGAATGGAAAGCCGGCCGACGGAGCGGATATCGCGGTACAGGAGCAGGGTGAGCAACAGGCAGACGCCCATGGCGATCAGCTTCGACTGCCACCAGCCGATTCCGGCGGAGAAGAAGCGGGCATACTCGGCGAAGCCGACGGCGCCCGACCCGATGGAGATCGGCGTCAGGCAGATCGTCTGCCAGATAAAAAGGAAGCTCATCAGCCGGCCCAGGGTTTTGGGGCCGTAGGCTTCGGATAGATATCGATAGGCGCCTCCGGTGCCCGGCATGGCGGCGCCCAGTTCGGCCCACACCATCCCGTCGCAAATGGCCACCACCGCGCCGAGCACCCAGCCGACGATGGCCTGCGGTCCGTTCATCCGGGCGAGAAGAATCGGGATGGTGATGAACGGGCCCACGCCGATCATCTCGAGCATGTTGGCGGAGGTGGCGCCGAGGAGGCCGATGCCGCGCACGAGATGAGGGGATTCGGCCCTTGGTTCCAATAGGCTATGATACGGGTACATTGGGACGGATGCTGATTGGCCTGATCGCCGCGGTGTGTGCGCTCTCACAATCGCCGGTGGAGCGCGCCATCGCGCTGGCCCGCGAAAGGCACTACGCAGAGGCGCGGCAGGCGCTGGAGGGCGCGGCGGAACCGGCTGAGGTGAAGCCGCGGATCGCGTTCCATCGCCTGAGGGCGGCGGTGGCATCAGGGCTCGGTGAAGCGGCGAACGCGGCCGATGAGATGCGGCTTGCCCTGGCGCTGGCACCGCAGGATGCGGGGCTGCTGATGGCGACCGCGGTGGCGGAAACATCAGCCGGACGGCTGGATGATGCGCTCGGCCATGCGCGGGCCGCGGGGCGCAGCGCCGCCGGCGAGGCGCTGATTGGCGACATTCAGGAACGGCGCCGTCAATATGTGGAGGCGGCCAAGGCCTATCAGGCTGCGGTTGCGCTTGCTCCGGACCAGGAACAGTACCGCATCGCGCTGGCGCTGGAGATGGTTCAGCACCACACTTTCGACGCTGCCATCGTGGTGCTCGAACAGGCGGCACCGCTGTTTCCGCAATCGGCCCGCATCCGCACGCTGCTCGGTATCGCGCAGTATGCGAATGGCGATGTGAGTGGCGCGATTACTTCCCTGACGGGCGCACTCGCGCTCGATCCGAACCTGGAAGGCGCCTACCGGTACCTGGCGCAGATTACGCTGGAATCGAGCGCGGCTCCGCCCGAAAAAGCGTTGGCGGCGTTGTGCAGCCGCGAGGGAATCGAGTGCGCCGCGGCCAGGGCAAGAGCGGCTCGCGAAAAACGGGACGCGAGGCTCATGCAGGAGGCGGTTGCGGGCCTGGAGCGGGCTCCCGCCAGCAGTGCCATCGGGCGATGCGAATTGGGGCGGGCGTTGGAATGGTCGGAGCGGTGGGTGGAGGCGCGGGGCCAGATGGAAGCGTGCGTGAAGCTCGACCCATCGCCCGAGAACCACTATCGGCTGGGCCGGATTTATGCGCGCCTGGGGCTCGGGGAGATGGCGCGCAAGGAGATGGATTTGCGGAATCAGACGGCCGAGCGGCTCTCCGAGGAGGTGGCCCGGCGAACGAGCGCGGTGCAGGCGTTCCAATACGCCGTAAAGTGACGAAGGGAGCGGTCCGAAGTCGAATCAGCGCTGCGGGTTCTTGGGCAGGCTGAGCACGTTGGCGAAAATCCGGTACGCCCCAGGCACGCCTTCCGGCAACTGCCGGTAGAAGGCATAGGCGTTGTAGACGTAGATTCCCTTGCCGTACTTGGCGTAGAGCAGGCCGCCTTCCTGCGGCGACTGGCCCGGGTCGTGGGTTTCAAGCAGCGCCTGCCAGTGGGGGTCCCACGACTTCATCCACTTGGAGCCGCGCTCCTCTACCCAGCCTTGAAAGTCCTTTTCCGTAATCTGGTTCGGCCAGGTGAAGAGGGGGTTCGAGGGTGCGAGGATCCGCACCTGAGAGGCCTCATCGGTGACCTCTTCGGGATTGGAGGTCATGGTGAACGGGTAGGGTCCGAAATTGTGATCGTACTCGGGCGTGTTGTATTCGACCACGAGGACGCCGCCGTTCTTCACATACTCGAGCAGGCGGTTATTGTAGGTAGCCAGTTCGGGGCGCGCGGCATAGGTGCGGACGCCCAGGAGGATCTCGTCGTAGCGGCTCAACTCGCCGGAGGCGATGTCGGCGGGAGCGAGGAAATGCACTTTGACGCCGAGGTTTTCGAGCGAGGCCGGCACCTCGTCACCGCTTCCCATGATGTAGCCGACGGTGAGGCCCGGGGCCATGGTGACCTTCACGCCGGTGGTCTTGTAGGTGGAGGGCTTGTAGAGGAAATAGGGACGAAGCCCGGGATAACCGGTCACCGTGTAGCCCTCGCGATATTCCTGGCCGCCGAGTTCCGCGACGGCGGTGATGTCGTAGGGCTGCTCGGCGAGATTGGCGGGGGTGACCGTGAAGGTGACGGAGCGGTCTTCGCCATCGGAGGTGGTAGCGAAGGGCACGGAAGCCGGCTGCGATTTCCATCCGGAAGGCAGGTCGAGGCGCACGGCTCCTTTGGCCGGGCCTTTGACATTGCTGTGCAGGACCGCCGTGACGTCGAACGATTTGGCATCCAGCGGCACGATTCCGCGGCGCGGCGTGATGGAGATGCCGATTGCGGGAGCCGCCACGAGCGGCTCCAGTACCGTGCCAAGTCCGTTGATCCGCTGCACGGTCTGGACATATTGCCCGATCCGGACGGGCGCGCCGTCGTAGCTCAAATCGGCCCAAGCCACCAGCGGATAGGGCGCGAGGGGCAGGTTCAGGTAGCGTCCGTCGTTGATGTCGTAGTAGGACTGTTCGAGATCGGGCCGGGTAAAGTAGGGCCGCGTGAAGGCAGCGTTCGCGGGCACCTGCACCTTGAAGTTTGCGTTCACCGGCTGGTTACCGGAAACATTGCCGGTGGGGATGGCGGAGGCCGGCGTGACCGTCCAGGGAGGGCCGTAGTCGGATACGACCGTCACCTGTTTCAAATTCGCCGGCACCGCACCCTGATTCACGACGTGGACGTTGATCGAGAATGACTGGCCCGGGATCGCCACCTGGAACGTGGCCGGGTCGCCCATAAACTGGGCAAACCGTGGGTCCGGCGGATTCTCAGGGGCAATGGTGGCTGCCATGGAGAGGCCCAATGCCTCGGCGAGCGCGCTGTTGAACTGCGCTCGTTTGATTTCGAGCTCGTGCAGGAGGTCGTACTTGGAATCGTCGGAAAGACCGCTCTGGCGCACGGCCTCGATCAAAGCGATGGTTTCCTTCATTCCGGCAGCGAGCGGGGATGTGCAGCGTTCGGGCGCAGCGGCCGAAAACCTGGCGATGGCGTCTTCGACGGAGGCGTTGATCCGGCGCAACGCTGCCGTCAAAAACGAGGCATCGCCGCCTTTCGCCAGGGTGGCCAGGCCGTTTAAGGAGGTGTCGATGCCGGCGAAGAAATCCTCTTCTTTGCCGGGCGCATTCAGCCGGGAGGCGAAACGATGATAGGGGCTGCTCACCGGGCCGGCCTTCGGAACATTGGGTCCACCGTTCTGGGATTTCTGATAACCGAGACCCTGGCGGGAGAGCTGTACGTAGGACGCGCCTATCACGGGATCGTAAGTGCCCTCGGGGATCTCGACGTCAGTGGAATATGCCTGCGCACCGGCCCGCAAACGGCTGGCGGAAAACGGAACCCTCGCGTAGTCCTTGAGGGGCGACCATGGTTTGAGGCCGGCGCGGATCTGGTCTGGGAAGACGGCCGGATCGGCGGCCGCTTGGAACACCGCCTGCGCCATGGCTCCGGCGGTCTGGTGGTTGCCGTGGCCGTCGGTCGGTCCGCCCACAAACACCGATGTGATCACGAGGGGGCGCACCATGCGGACCACGCGCACCACATCATAAAGAACGCGGTCGCGCGTCCAGTGATCGAGAGACTCGGCCATGGTTTTGGAAAATCCATAGTCGATGACGCGGGTCCAATACTGATCGACACCGTAGTACCGGTCGGCTGCCAGCAACTCCTGGGTGCGTACCAATCCGAGCGCGTCGAAGTAGTCGGGCGACATTACGTTGGCACCGCCTTCGCCGCGATTGAGGGTGAGCAGGGTGACGCGTACTCCCTTGCCGCGCGACAGGTAGGTGAGCATGCCGCCGTCTTCATCGTCCGGATGGGCGGTAATCATGATGAGGCTCGCGCGGGTATGCAGCTTTTGGAGGCTCTGCCAGAGCGCGGCCGATCCCTTGTTGGCCGGGATCTCACGGGCGGCGGTGGCGGGCCGGATCGACGTGTCATAGGGCGTCTGCGCCAGCGCAGCCGCGGCGATGCTGAGGGCCAGAATAGGTTTCATGAATCGCGTCAATAGTACAACTTCAAACCGAACTGAATCTCGCGCGGATCCGTGACCGTGCTGAACGACTTTCCGAACGACGCCAGGGACGACGTCGAAACGCTGGCGCTCGGGTTATTGAAATTGGCGTGGTTGAAGGCGTTGAAGAACTCCGCCCGGAACTGCACGCGGAAGCGCTCGCTGATGGGGAAATCTTTAAACAGGCTCAGGTCGACATTCTGCAAGCCGGGTCCGTGGAACGCGCGCGGCGCGCAGGTACCCAACGTCCCGAGAGCCGGAATGGCGAACGCCGCGGGGTTGATGAAGAACCCCGGCGCGCGGGCGCCCACAAACTGCGAGGGATCGGTGGTGGCGCCGGCGTAGGGATCGCCGGTACAATTCGCCCGGCTTTGATGACTGGGACCGGTTTGCGTGTTGTCGGGCGCAGTGACGGTGAAGGGCGTGCCGGTTTCGAGCGTCACGATGGTGTTCACCTGCCATCCACCCGCCACCTGGTTGACCACGCCACCGCGATCGAGGAGAGCTTTGCCTTTGCCGACGGGCAGGTCCCACGTTCCGTAGGCCACAAAGCGGTGCGCGACATCGAACGGCGAGAAGCTGCGTTCCAGGCTGTAGTTGTAGGCGGTCTCGGGCGTGGACCCGCCGGTGAGGTTGTCCACGTAATCCGAGAAGTTCTTGCTGAATGTGTAATTCAGGCCGTACGCGAGTCCCCGTGCGAAGCGTTGGGTGAGCGAGACGAGGAGGCCGTTATAGTTCGTATTCCCGTCGTTGGTGGCCAGTTCCAAAAAGGCATGATTGCCGGCGAGGGTATTCTGGCTGCTGTTCAGGTTCGGGTAAGGGAACAACGTAATCGCTTTTCCCGACGCGTCGAAGCCCGTGAAGATACCCTGGTTGGCATTGCGCAGGCGATTCTCCTTGCGTCCAAAGTTACCGACGTAAGAGAGGTTGAGCACCGTGCTCCGGGACAGTTGCACCTGGGGTCCGAAGCTGACCTGGCTGACGTAGGGCGTGCGCTCGTTGGGATCCTGCGCACGAGTCTGCAGCCGGGTGAAGTCCACCAGGGCGGGAGTGAACTGGTTGGCCGGGAAGCCGTTCCGCAGGAAGAAGACCGGTGTGGTCGAAGGGAACGACTGGGAGAGCGAGCCATCGATGACGAAGGGAGGATTGAGGGCGAGCATGCTCTCCGATCCGATTCGCACCATGTGCTGGTAGAAGATGCCGTAGCCGCCGCGCAGCACGATGCGCGGGGCGGGCTGCCAGGCGAAGCCGATGCGGGGCGCGAAATCGTTGCGGTCGGGGTGTACGAGCGCGCGCTGGAACAGGTCGCCGCTGGAGGCATACACGAAACCGCCGCCGTTGGCGGGCGTGAAATTCGCCATCGCATTCTGGTGATTCAGGACGGGCGTGAAGAGCTCATAGCGGAGACCGTAATTGATGGTCAGGTTGGCACGGACACGCCAGGTGTCCTGCGCGAAGAAGTTGTGCGCGTACTGGTAATTGTGCGCCACGGTGGGGGTGGTGAACTGCGCCGTACTGACGTCGCCGAGCAGGAAATCGGGGACGCCGAAGCCGGTGTTGCCGGTGAAGATCCCGGCGGCGGTGATCTGGCCCTGCGGGGACTGGATGTCGAGGAAATTGTCGCTGGTGTGGCGATGCTCGTAACCGAATTTGAAGCTGTGATTGTCCTTCAACCAGGTGAGCGTGTCGAGCAACTGCCACACCTGAGCGATCTGGTACTGGGGCCGCCATGGCGAGGAGCCGAGGCGCGTCAGCCCGCTGATATTGATGGGCGGAATGCCCGCGGAGTTCGGGCCGACGGGTACGCCGGTCAGGCCGTAGTCGGTGGCTGCGGATTGTCCCAGGGAGAGGCCGATGGGGTCGCTGTGGGCGTAGTCGCGGTTGAAGCCGCCGCGGAGTTCGTTCACCATGGAAGGCCGCACGACGTCGTCCCAGGCGAGCGCCGCGTTGTAGCCGCGAATGCGGTACTGGGTCGCGAAGTTGCCGTTGCCGGCGATGGGGTCGGAGGTCCACGGCGGGTCCTGCCGGTTCACGTGGTAATTGGAGAAGTGGCCGAGGATGCGGTTATTGGCGGTGAGGTTGTGGTCGATGCGGGTGTCCCACGAGTAGGTGTCGTTGGGAAGGGAATACTGGAATTGATAATCCGGAGACCCGGTCCAGCTTCCCGGCTGACCGAGAACGGCGAGGGCCGAGGGGATGTTGGGATCGGGATAGAGTCCAATCAGCTTCGATGCGGCCGGGTCGAGGCAAGAGGCGGCGATGATATTGTTCTGAACGCACGCGGTCTGGCCGGGAACGCTGGATGCCGGAAGTGCGTTGCGCAATTCGGTAAAGTCGCCCTGCTTCATGAAGGGGGTGGGAACGGTCGACAGCACGGTGGTGGCTTTGCGGCTGGTGAATTTCTGGATATCGAAAAAGAAGAAGGTCCTGTTCCTGATGATCGGACCGCCAATGGTTCCGCCGAACTGGTTCTGGGTGAAATGGCCGCGGGGGACGCCGCCGGCATTATTGAAGAAACTGTTGGAATCGAGCTTACTGTTCCGCAGAAATTCCCACAGGTCGCCGCGAAACGCGTTGGTCCCGCTTTTGAGGGACGCATTGATCACCGCGCCGGCGGAGGTGCCGAATTCGGCGGAGTAGGTGCGAGTCTGGACGCGAAATTCCTGGAGCGCGTCGGGCGGTGGCTGGACGGTTTGTACCGAGCCTTCCTGCAAGTTGGTGGAACCGGAATTATTGTCGATGCCGTCGAGCGAGAAGTAGTTCTGCGTTTCGAGGTTGCCATTCGAGCTGAAACGGTCGGGTGCGGTGTTGTTCGGATTCGTGACATTTTTCTGCACGCCGGCCTCGAGCAGCGCCAGATCGGCGTACCGCCGGCCGTTCAGGGGCAGGTCGTTGATCTGCTTCGTCTGGATGACACCGCCGAGCACAGCATCCTGGGTCTGGAGCAACGGCTCGGCCGCAGTCACCTCGACGGCTTCGCTGACGGTTCCAACGGCCAGACTAAAATCGACCGACGGGCGGGACTGCACGTGAATTTCGATGTCTTTTTGGACCTGCGGCCCAAAGCCCGGCGCAGTTACCTGCACGGAATAGACGCCGGGGCGGAGTGCGCTGAACTGATACTCGCCCGAAGCATTGGTAACCGTGTTCTGCTTTTCGCCGGTGGCGGCATTGGTGAGCGCCACGCTCGCCTTGGGAACCGCGGCACCGGTTGGGTCGCGCACCATGCCGACGATAGCACCGGTATCGATTTGCGCGTCAAGGGTCAAGCCCACCGACAGCAGAAGCAACACCACGAGGGTGAGGCGAATTGACTTCATGAATGTTTCCCCTCCAGCGAGTATTTGGACGAATTATAGCGCGCAAGAGGCCGTGGGAGCGCTGCGAACGATGTCGGCTAGTGAGAAGTTAGATACACTTGGGCGCCTGGCGATCCCGGTTGGCCTGTCGCGGAGCGAGAGTTCGCGCGGGTGGGACTACGCCGCCACCAAGGTATGGATGCCGATCGGCTCGGCGGCTGCAATGCGAACGCCAAAGCGTTCTCGCGGCTGGCCGGCGCGTTGCAGGGTGTAGCTCCGGTTGCGGAACAGGTTCTCAAAGAACGCCTCGAACTCCGGCTTCAAGGCCTGCCAGGTCTCATCGGTATTGGGCGCCAGCAGACGATCGTTCACAATGACGTCGCACGCGCCCGCGTTGAAGTGCAGCCTGCCCCGGAAGACCGGTTCCTCTTCCAGGCGCCGGCAGGCCTCGAACGCCGCATGGAAGGCATGCAGCAGTTTTTCCTGCGTCGAACCCTCGACGGCGGCCTTCCGGTTGTAAAGGAGTCCGAGCCGATTCTCGGGGCCGAAGTCCAGGCTATAGTTGGCCTCGTGGCCGACCACCATCACGCCCGGCCCTCGGGGGACATGGCGGTAATCCGCCACGTCGATCCACAGTTCGTCGCCGACCGCATTCTGAATCCAACGATGGAATACGGGGATGGCATCCGCGAGATCCACGTCCGCCATGGCGGCAAACACTTTCACGTTCACGTGTTGTAGGTTCATTTCAAGCTGCCGCCAGCATTCGGCCGTAACAGGCATGGCAGGCTTCGAGGAAGAGCTGCGATTCTTCGATGAGGCGATGGGCGGTTTCCGCCGTGTGTGGCTCGCCCGCATGCTCGTGGGCCCGGAAAAAATAGTGCGCCAGGCTGCCGCCGCGAAACGGGTCGAAAATGAGCCCGGTGTCGTAAAAATGAGCGCGGAAACTGGCGGCGATACTATCGGCGTTTTCCTCGAACGGATAAGCCTTCCATCGCAACAGCGCGGCCGCGCCGTCGAGCATGGCGTGGTAGGCGGTGCGGGCGGCCGTGTCGCCTTCGCCGCGTTCCAGCTGCAGCTGGGCTTCGAATGCCTCGCGCTCGCTGGCGGTCAACTGAAACTCCACCGGGGATACGATTTCGCCGGCGCACTCGCCGACTCCCATGTCACCGATGGTAAATTCGCGGGCGTCGGCCCAGTCCGTGTAGTAGGACGGATCTTCGTCGTGGGGTGGCACGTGCATGAGGCCTTCGAGCATCCGTTTGCATTCGGCTTTGCCGATTCGGGCGATGAACGCCTGGAAGGCTTCCCCCTCCTGGCGCTCGGCAACGTAGCGGGCCGTGATGCGGTCGACGACTTCGGGAATCCGCTTGGACGGCACCGCGCCGATGGCCAACCCATAAGAGCCGGCATTCTCGCTCCACTGGCCGCCCAACAGCACCTGAAAATGCGGCACCGTGTAGCCGTTTTTGTTGCGGCTGACACCGTAGAAGCCGAGATCGGCAACGTGGTGTTGGCCGCAGGAATTGAAGCACCCGCTGATCTTGATTCTCAGGTTGCGGACGGCATCGTCGACCGCGGCGCCGCGCTCGGCGAGCCGGCGGCGCAGTTCGCCCGCCATTCCTCGCGACGAGGCAATACCGAGCTTGCAGGTATCAGTGCCGGGACAAGCCGCGACGTCCACGATCGTGCCCGCGCCGGGCAGGTGCAGGCCGGCTTGCTTCAACTCGGCATAGAGCACCGGCAGGTCGCCTTCGCTGACCCATCGCAGCACGAGATTCTGTTCGACCGTCGAGCGCACCGTCTCCCGAACAAACCGGCGCGCCACATCCGCCAGCGCGCGCAACTGGTGCGCGGTAATGTCGCCGAGGGGGAGCGCGATGGTGACGGTCGCATAACCGGATTGACGCTGCAGATATAGGTTGGTGTCCCGCCACTCGGCGAATCCTTCCGGCGCGGCCTGCGAGATTTGGAGCAGACTCGGCGCCTTGAGCGGCTGCTCTTGGTCGGCGGAGACCTGCCCGAGGTAGGACGTCCAACGTTCATCCGGCGCCAGCCCGGCGCGTTCTTCCGTGACGAGGCGCCGGAACTCCGGGATGCCGAGTTTGGCAACCAGGAATTTCATGCGCGCGGCGGCGCGGTTCTTTTTTTCGCCAAGCCGGGCGAAGACGCGGCAGATCGCGAGACAGGTAGGCAGCAGTTCCTCTTCCGGGATGAACTCGGCGAACAGTTTGGCCTGATACGGAACTGCTCCCAGCCCACCGCCCACGTAGAGTTCGAAACCGCGGCTGGGGACGCCGTCGACTTCGCGCACCACCGCCAGAGCGCCGATATCGTGGATGTGGGTGAGGCCGCAGGCCTCGTCGCGGCATCCGGAGAACGCAATTTTGAACTTGCGGCCGAAGTCCTGGGTAAGCGGGTGGCCGAGCAGATAGTAAGCCACGGCATGCGCGTAGGGCGTGACGTCGAACGCCTGCGTGCGGCACACGCCCGCGTAGGGGCATGCGGTTACATTGCGGACGGTGTTGCCGCAGGCCTCACGCGTGGTGATCCGGGCGGTGGCCAGCCTCCGCATGATCGAGGGCGTATCCTCGATGTGGACGAAGTGCAGCTGGAAATCCTGGCGGGTAGTGACGTGGGCGATGCCGTCGGAGTATTCTTCGGCAAGCTCGGCCAGGACCTCGAGCTGCGCGGCACTGAGACCGCCGAATGGGATCTTGATGCGTTGCATGCCCGGCGCATCCCAAAGCGTGTTGGGGCCCTTGGTGAGCGGGGCGGTGGGATATTCCAGTTTCCGCGTGGTCCGACCGTCATACCGCTGGCCGTTGTCGTAGCGCTGTCCATAGCAACCACGACGGAGGCGCGTCTCGGCAAAGATTTTGTCATCGATCTTGCCTTGTTTTTTGAGGGCAATCTCGTTCTCGAAGGCGTCAATCTCCTTGCCGAGATCGAGAGGCATCCGGCCGAGAAGACTATCTCTCCAAAAAGGGTTGCTGGCTTTCATCGGGATCACCGCTGCAGAGCATTCACCCTAAACTATATCGAGATCATGCACATTGCGCAAGTGGACAAAAGCTCCCAGGCAGGCCAAGGTGGGCAACAATCATCTATAATTTCGATCAAGGTCTATTATTGCTCCGGCCTTTGTAACGAGGTCCGCAAGCGCTCGCGAAGACCGTAGGCGACTCCGATACGATCCTCACACACCTTTTTTCCTCTTGACAATCTACAAGAGCTGGGGCCATTCTTGTAGAATATCTGGAGGAGGAGCACTACGGAGAGGACCAACGGCATGGCCAAACCCAAAGTCGATCTGTTGCAGGGCACGCTCGATCTGCTGATCCTGAAGACGCTGGAACTGGAGCCGATGCACGGTTGGGGAGTCACGCAACGCATTCAGCAGCTTTCCGATAGCGTGCTCCAGGTGAACCAGGGGTCGCTCTATCCCGCGCTCCATCGTCTGGAAGAGCGGGGCTGGATCCGCGCCTTCTGGGGCAATTCAGAAAACAACCGCCAGGCGAGGTATTACGAACTGACGCCTCGGGGGCGGAAGCAACTGGTACAGGAGAAAGAGAACTGGCTGCGGCTTTCCGGAGCGGTGGCCCGGATCGTGGGGACATAGAGATGACAGGCATGGCCTCTGCTTTTCGGTTTCTTTTCCGGCGCAGACGGTTTGAGGGCGAACTGGAAGCTGAGCTGCGTTATCACTACGAACGACAGGTGGAGCAAAACATCGCTCGCGGCATGAGCCGCGCGGAAGCCATCCGGCAAGCGGCGGTGGTGGTAGGCGGTGCGGAGCAACTGAAAGAAGATTGCCGCGACGCGCGCCTGGGTCGGTGGATCGAAGTTCTGCTGCAGGATATCCGCTACGGTCTGCGCGTGCTCACGAGGAATCCGGGCTTTTCGTTGGCGGCGATGCTTACGCTGGCTCTGGGAATCGGCGCGAATACGGCAATGTTCAGCCTGGTTTATGGCGTGCTGTTGCGGCCGCTGCCCTATCGGCATGGCGAGCAGCTGGTGGTGCTCCACCAGGACGCCCCCAAGGCCAACGTGCTGGATTTTCCGTTTTCGGTGAAGGAGATTGCCGACTACCGCGAGCAGAATCACACGCTCGCGGGCGTGGCGGAGCATCATACTATGAGCTTCCTGCTGATCGGCAAAGACACCGCGGAGCGGGTTGAGACAGCGGTGGTTTCGGCCAACTTCTTCGACGTGCTGGGCGTGAAGGCGTTACTGGGTCGAACCTTTGTGGCCGCCGACGAGGCGGCCGGCACGCCGGCCGTGCTCATACTCAGTTATAAGTACTGGCAGTCGCACCAGAGCGGCGACCCGCACATCGTGGACAAGGTGTTTCAGATGAATAACCGGCCCCACACCGTAATCGGCGTGCTGCCGCCGATTCCGCAATATCCGGTGGAGAGCGACGTGTACATGCCGACCTCCCAGTGCCCGACCCGTTCCAGCGCAACGTTCATCGCCAACCGCAACGCGCGCATGATGACCGTGTTCGGTCGGCTAAAGGGCGTCACGCTGGCGCAGGCGCGCTCGGATCTTGCGGTGATCGCGGCGAATATGGCCAGAGCCCATCCGGAAATCTATCTTGCGGCGGATGGCTACCAGATCCGGGCCGACAGCCTGCGCGAGGATCTGACGGAGCGCGCCCGCACGATGTTCCTGGTGCTGCTGGGAGTGGTGGGATTCGTGTTGCTGGCCGCGTGCGCGAACGTCGCAAACCTGTTCTTGTCGCGGCTGCTGAAACTGGAGCGGGAACTGGCGGTGCGCTCCGCGCTGGGAGCCGGCAAAATCCGCCTGATGCGGCAGTTGCTCACCGAGAGCCTGCTACTGGCGCTGGGCGGCGGATTGTTGGGAGTGGCCCTGGCGCCGTTGGCATTGGGCGTGTTGACCGGTTTCGCCGGGCGCTTCACCACGCGCGCGGCCGAGGTGCGGATGGACGGGCCGGTGCTGCTGTTTACGTTTCTAGTGAGTGTGGGGACGGGAATCGTCTTCGGGCTGGCACCCGTCCTTTCCACCGGGGGATGGCTTGGGACGGCATTCCAACAGGCTGGTTCGCGCGGCACGGCCAGCCGCGGCCGAAGCCGGCTCCGCTCGGCGCTGGTAGTGGCACAAGTTGCTTTCTCGGTGATCCTGCTCGCCGCCGCGGGATTGATGATCCGAAGCTTCGTGAAGCTGCAGCAGGTGAGGCCCGGATTTGATCCCGACCGCCTGATCACGATGAGGATCAGCCCGGGGATGCCGCCATACACGATGGATACGATCCGTCTCCTGGTGGACCGTGTTCTGGAACGGATTAAGCTGGTGCCGGGTTTGGAATCGGCGGCCATGGCCACGACGTTCCCGTTCAATCCAACCGGGCTGGTCTTCGGCCCGAGCCAGAACCAGTACATCGTGCAGGGGCAGCCGAATCACAAGGGAGAACCGACCGCCACGACGGATGTCCGTGTCGTCACTGCCGGCTACTTTGAAACCATCCGCCAGCCCATCGTGAAAGGCCGAAGCTTCACCGGGCACGATTGCGAGCTTACAAGTCCCCCGGCGGTCATCATCAACCAGGCGTTGGCCCGCAGCCGATTCTCCGGCGAAGATCCGATCGGCAAGCGAGTCAGCTTCGACGGCGGCCAACATTGGGCGGAGATTGTGGGCATCGCCGGCGATGTGAGGGAATACGGCCTGGACCAGCCAGCGATTGGCGAGATCTACGGGGCGCTGCAACGCGGCTTCGTCAATCGAATCGTGGCCCGCACGGACGTCCATGCGCAAACGGAGGTGCAGATGATGCGGGCGGCGATCCACGAACTGGACCCGCTGGTAGCGATCGATCAGGTTCAGACGGTGGAGCATGCCGAATATGAGTCGCTGGCGCCGCCACGTATGATGACATTTATGATGGGGATCTTCGCCGGGTTGGCGCTGTTCATCAGCGCGAGCGGAATCGCCGCCGTGATGGCACTTTCGGTGAGCCAGCGGACACGCGAGATCGGGGTGCGGATGGCCTTAGGGGCGCGGCGCCGGTCGGTAGTCGAGATGGTCGTGCGGCAGGGCATGGTGCTGACCGCCGCAGGAATTGTCTGCGGCACTCTGGGCGCGGCGCTATTGACAAAGCTGCTGGGGAACTTCCTGTATGGAGTCAGCCCCAGGGATCTGTTGACCTTCGCCGCCATTCCAATCGTGTTCCTGTTCGTGGCGGCGATCGCGTGCTTCGTTCCCGCGCGTCAGGCCACTTCCATCGATCCGTTGACTGCGTTGCGACAGGAGTAGGGGCTTGCCGTGGCTTGCGGCTGGCGGCATGGGGAAGTGACAGTTTCAAATGCCGGCATACCAGGCGTAACCGGCTTCCGGAGATGCTGAACCCAAGCCTTTGCCGAATCGTTTCAGGCTATCGGTTACGGTAAGGCGGGTGATGTATTTGACGCTCTTGTAGCCAAGTTGCCGGGGAACGCGCAACCGAAGCGGTCCGCCGAAAGCAACGGGCAGGTCACCGCCATTCATACCGTGGGTGACGAGAGTTTGCGGATGAGATGCATCGGCCATATCGATGCTCTCCCACCAGTCGGGTTGGAACGAACGGTAAATAACAAATCGTGCCTGAGGGAGAGTCCCCACCCTGTCGAGGATGTGGGAGAGGGGCACGCCGGTCCATTCCGCAATATAAGACCAGCCCTCTTCGCAGGCCAGGTGAGTGATCTGGCTGCGCCGGGGAAAGCGCCTGAGTTCGTCCAGTGAAAAAGAAGCCGGGCGGGCGATCATTCCATCAACGGAGAGCCGCCAGCCGGCAAACGCTCCCTCCTGAAGGCGCTTGAATGGTCCGCCCAGTGGAGCGACTTCGTTTGGGAACGGATGCGGCGAAACCTGCTTCGGAGTGAACTCACGCGCCAGGGAGTGGCGAGTCAATAACCGCTGCGCCGCGTAGGTCATCGTTTCCCCCGGGCCGTAGAGGCCGCGGCCATCCGGCGGAATCAGTCCAAAACGCTCGGCGAGCCCGGCCGCCACGGCGAGCCCGGAGGCACCCGCAGTGGCGGCCAATCCGGTGGTGATGAGTTGACGGCGTGAGAATTTGCTCATACCCGCTCCTTCGGTGTGGCGGGGCGGCCCGTGATCATCGCACGCAGGCGGTTCCGGAATCCGCTCAAACACACCATCGCGATGTGAACCAAGAGGAACAGAACAAGGGAGACAGAGACGAAGAAGTGGATGGTGCGTGCGGATTGCTGACCGCCCAAGACGGTGACGGCGGCCGGAATCGCAGACGCGACGGCGGGCGACATGGCCAGGCCCGTCCAGATCACCAACGGGAACAGAACGAAGACTACCACCAGATAAGTGACCCGTTGAAGCGCGTTATAGGACCAGGGGTCCTCCTCACCATCCGGCCGGAAGCGCAAGTGCCGGGCGACGACGATCGCGAGCCCCCGCGGCGAGAGGTCGGCGCGAGCGGGAAGCAGGTTCTTCCGGAAGTGCCCGCTACATAATCCGCAGACCGAGTAGAGCAAGCCGGTCAACACAGCCACCCAGGCGGATTGGAAATGAAGATAGCGGCTCCAACCGTTCTGGTCCGGAAGCACGTAGCCGTAGCCGGTGGGGACGGTGGCCCTGGAGGCTGGAATCGGCAGTTGGAACAGCGGGGAAGTCAGTACGTTGCCGGTTTCACCCCAATAGAAGCGCGGGTGAGAGACGAGGATCTCCGCTCCGGTGACGAGCAAAGCCAGGAAGGACAAGGTGGTGATCCAGTGAGTGACGCGAACTACCACCGAGTGCCGGGACTGAACCGCGAAGGCCGGCACGGCCGAAGCAGATGTGGGGCCCCAGACGGAATCGGCCATTTGTGGAATTGTATCAGTTGCGGTATACCTTTTCGTTGGTTGGCCTGACTATCGCTCAGGAAGCACCTTCACGCCCCGCTCCAATTGGAACGTGAGCACGGTCTCGACGGGCACCTTTACGGAACCGCCCTTGGTGAGGACTTGCGTGGCCGCACCGGCGGCTGCACCGGAAGCGGCGCCAATGCCGGCTCCTTTGCCGCCGCCGGCAATGGCTCCGATGATGGCACCGACGGCGGCGCCTCCACCCGCAAACTCGCCGGTGCGCTTGTTCGCGCCGACGCCCTCGCGGCCTCGCCGGGTCAGGTCCACGGTGTCGAGCGCATAACGGCGGCCCTCGATGGAGACGGACGCCAGGTCGAGCGCGAGATCGGCGGCGCCGCGGATCTTGCCGCCTTTGGAAGCGGAGCGGATGATAATGCGTGCATTGGCGCCACGCGGGATCACGACGTTGTGGGAGGCATCCCGGACATCGCGTGCCACTTCGGCGGCGAAGGTCTGGCCCGCGACAGCTTTGGCGGAGTCGATGGTTTCTTCCGTGCGGACGGCGATGCGGGTTCCCGCGGGCACGAGGTGAGTTTTGGTGGTGACGGCGGCTTCCGCGGCATGATAGTGCTGCTCATGCGCCGGCTCGGGCGGCGGTTCGGCCGGGGGTGCGGCGGGCGCAGGAGCGGCCGGCGGAGGGGCCGCCGTCTGTGCCGTCGCGGGAGCCGCGGCGGGCACGCCGTATTCGACCGTGCGCACCTGCGTCATGGGTATGGTGCGGGTGCCGCCGTTGTCTTCGGCGAGCTTGATTTCGGTGGGCGAACTCGCCACGACGGTGCCGGTCGCGCTGGAGCCGTCGCGCAGTTGTACGGTGGCACGCGGCGCGCCCGCGGGCGGGATTTCCTTCTTCGCGCAGGAAACCAGAAGCAGCAGAAACAGTAGGGAGATTACAATGGTTCGCGGCATCACGAAGCCAGTATATCCATGCCCGCTCCGGAAAAAAGCGCGATTGAGCACGCCCGCGAACACAGCCAGGCGCTCCGCAAGGAACTGCGCCTGCCGGACCTGGTGTTGCTCCAGGTGCTGCTCATTATGGGGCTGCCCTGGATCGGGTACGCCGCAAAATTGGGCGGGGCGCATGCCGTCCTGTGGCTGCTCGCGATCGCCCTGTTTTATCTGCCGCTGGCCGCCACCGTGATCTATCTCAGCCGGCGGTTTCCGCTGGAAGGCGGCGTATACCAGTGGGTGAAGCTGGGGATTTCGCCGTTCGCGGGATTTCAGGCCGCCTGGAACTACTCGTTCTTTCTCATCCTCTTTTATGCGACGAGTGGTTCGCTGGTGGCGAATAGCATCTCTTACCTGCTGGGCCCGGGCGCGGCGTGGATGACGAGCCACAAGCCGTTGATCCTGGCGCTGAATGCGGCATGGTTCGGGATCGTATACGTGGTCAACGTGCGGGGGCTGCACCTGGCGCGATGGATTACGAGCGCGGGCGGGATTCTGGTGATCGGACTGTACGCGGTGATCGTGGGGCTGCTCGCGCTGCGTTTTCTACGCGGCGAGGCCCCGGTCGAGCCGATTGCCGCTCTGGCCCTGCCGCCGGTTTCCCTGATGACCGTGAACCTGTTCAGCAAGATCGCCTTCAACGCGCTGAGCGGGTTCGAGCAGGTGGCCATCTTCGCGGGCGAGTGCCACACGCCGGAGCGCAATATCGCGCGCTCGGTGTGGATCGCGGCCCCCGGTATCGCAGTGCTGTACATGCTGGGGACATGCGCCATGTTGGCGTACACACCGCGCGATCAGGTCGACCTGATCGCGCCGATGGCGCAGATCCTGGGCGCCGCGCTGGGGACTTCGCGGATGACGGCCGTGCTGGGCTCGGCGGCGATCCTTGCGCTGCTGTTTGCGTACTTCACGCAAACGGTAGCGTGCGTGGCGCAGGTATCGCGGCTGCCCATGGTGGCGGGCTGGGACGGCCTGCTGCCCCGATGGTTCAGCACGCTTCACCCGCGGTTCCGCACGCCGGTGCGATCGCTCGGGGTAGTGGTGGCCGGTTGCCTCATACTGGGCGCGGGCAGCCTGATCCAGGTGGGCGAGCAGGAAGCGGCGCAGATTCTGATCGGCGCCGGGATGGCCTGTTCGGGACTCTACTACTTGAGCATGTTCGGCGTGGTGATCGGCGGGAAATGGGACGGCGGGGAGCGGGCGCCCTGGTGGCTGCGCGTGGCGACACTGTCGGCCGCGGCGGTAACGCTGCTTTCGGTGGCACTCCAGGTCGTGCCGATTCTGGACGTGGCGCATCCGTGGCTTTTCGCGCTCAAGGTTGGCGGCACGGTCGCCACGATCAATGTGGCGGGAATGTGGGTCTACCGGCGGGCGCGGAATCCGGCTTAGTCCGGCGGCGCGAACCAACGACTGCTTTTCAACGCAGCCCCGCGGCAACTCCCTGACCAATGGCGCGGGAATCCTCCGTCCGGAAATCGAGTTCTTTCGGCGACACGAGTTCTTCGAGTGAATGGGAAGCCTTGGCCAGGCCGTCCGCGGCGTGAGCGGTAGTTCGCGCCAGAACGTGATACAACGCATGTGCCACGACCCTGCCGAGGGCGACGCCCATGGCTTTCTGACAGGCGCGCCGGTCCGCCCCGGGAACCAGGTACGACAACGCTTCCCGCACCCGGTCACATTCCACTTCGGTGTAAGGAAGGACACGTCCATGCACGACCTTGGTGAAGCCCAAAGCGTGGCTCTCTCCCAGGCTCCCGAAATCACCCGCGGTCCGCGCGGCCATTGCGTCGGCCCCGGCCGTTGCCTGACCGGCGCACGGTCCCGCCCCAGTGTTTGGTTTTGACTTCGTTTTCGCGAAGTGTCGGAATCGATGGTGTGCCGAATCTTAAAAAAATATCGAGGCTTCTATACGTAACCGGCCGCCCCTTGAGCCGCGTCAAAACGTTTTATAATAACTTCCAAAATGCCTGAGAGGGCTGTCCCATGGAAAAAACTCGCCGCCGTCCTCGTGTTGCTGACGGCGGTGGTGTGCGCACAGGCTGTTTCGCTCGCCAACGAGCACCTTCATGAGCTCCATGCGCAGCATTGTTGCGCGCTGTGCCACGTAGGTTTGCTGCCCTTCCTGCATGCCGCGCCGGTATCCTCACTGGCGCCCGTAGTGGTCCTGGGATGGCTCGAGTCGTCCTACGATCGCGAGACCCTGCACGACGCGTTGCTCGCGCCGGGATCCAGTCGCGCTCCTCCTTCCGGAGTCCTGCTCGTTTCATAGTCCGCGAACCGCCGCTCGGCGGCGTGCGGGCTGGACAAAGGATCAACCGGGGGAATCAATAAAGTATGCGAATCCTCGTGCTCGCGCCGGTGCTGGCCTGCCTGTTCACCAGCCACCTGGCGGCGCAGGACAATACGGAACTGCTCAATCGAATGAAGGCTATGGAGGAGCGGATCAAGGCCCTCGAAGCCGAAGTGCAGAGTTTGAAATTGCAGCAGGCGGCCATAGCCACGCTGGCTCCCGCCGCTGCTCCGGCGGCGGCACCCGCGCCTGCGGAGCAGGCTGCGCCAGTCGCAGCGCCTCAACTGGGGGGAGCGGGTTCGGCCGCCGCCAAGGTGCTGAATCCCGATATTAGCGTGATTGGCGATTTCCTGGGCGGCATCGGCAACCCGGCGAACCGCTATACCCCGTCGCTCGAGATGCACGAATCCGAACTCGGCTTGCAGGCCATCATCGATCCGTATGCCCGCGGCGACTTCTTCATCACCTTCGGGGAACACGGGGTGGACCTCGAAGAAGGATACATTACCTTCACCGCACTGCCGGGCGCCCTGCAACTAAAGGTTGGCAAAATGCGCGCGGCGTTTGGCAAGGTTAACACACTCCACAACCACGTGCTGCCCTGGACCGACCGGCCGCTCGTTACTCAGAACCTGGTGGGAGGCGAAGACGGCATCAGCGATGCCGGTTTGTCGTTAAGCCGCATTTTGCCCGCCCCCAAAGGGATCTTCCTGGAAGGCACGGCTCAGGTGTTTCGCGGCGACAGTCTCAATCTCTTCGAAGCCAGGAGGCGAAGCGATCTTTCCACCGTGGGCCATTTGCGCTTCTACCGTGACCTCAGCGAGTCCACCAACATCGACCTCGGCGGCTCGTTCGCGCGCGGGTATAGCCCCTTCGGCAAGGGCTGGAACCAGCTCTACGGAATCGACGCCACACTGCGCTGGAAGCCGCTCATGCGTTCGATCTACCGGTCGTTTGTGGGGCGCAGCGAATTGGTCTGGTCGCGGACGGTGGCGGAGCCCAGCCTGATCACACCGTTCGGGTACTTCGTTTCGGGCGATTACCAGTTCGGACGGCGCTGGTTTGTGGGCGCCCGGTTCGATCGTTCCGAGCGCGGCGCCTGTCTGCCGACCGATCCGTCCACTACGACATTCTGTGATTTGAACCCGCCGCTGTTCACTCCAAATCCGTTGGTGCACGATACCGGAGGCTCGCTTTTGCTGACCTATTGGCCAAGCGAATTCAGCCAGATTCGCGGCCAGCTCCGCCGAACGCGCTATGGTGAGGGATTGACGGCCAACGAGATTCTGTTCCAGTTTCTGTTCTCGCTGGGGGCGCATGGCGCGCATCCCTTCTGACCATGAAGCATGCATTCGTAACCCGGACTGCGGTTAACATCGTCCTGAAAGGCAAGGAATTAATTCTGTGAGTTCATCCCTGAAACGCATATCGGCAGCCGCCGTAATGCTGGCGGCTTGGCCGGCCATCGGTTCGGCCGCCAGCAAACTGAACGTGATGACCACGACCGAGGACCTGGCAGCCCTCGCCCGGGAAGTGGGCGGCGACAAGATCAACGTCGATTCCATCGCCAAGGGCTACCAGGATCCGCACTTCGTCGAGCCCAAACCCAGTTTCCTCCTCAAGCTCCAAAAGGCCGACCTGCTGGCCGTGGTGGGGCTGCAACTGGAAATCGGCTGGCTCCCTCCCCTTCAGACTCAGAGCCGCAACGGCAAAATTCAGGTGGGCGCCAGGGGCTACCTCGATATGTCCCAGTTCTGCCAGATTCTGGAGATCCCCACCGTCCAGGTGACGCGCGCGATGGGCGACGTGCACCCGCTGGGCAATCCGCACTACTGGCTCGATCCGAACAACGGCCGCCGCATCGCCAAGGCGTTCGTAAGCAAGCTGAGCGAGCTCGATCCCAATGACGGCGCCTTTTTCCAGCAACGCTATGACGATTTCGACAAGCGTCTGGCGGTTGCCGAAAAAGGCTGGGAAGCCAAAATGGCTCCGTACAAGGGAAGAAAGGTCGTCACCTATCACCGTTCCTGGCCCAATTTCTGCGAACGCTTCGGCATGGTCGTGGTGGACTACGTCGAGCCGCGGCCCGGCATCCCCCCCACGCCCAGCCATACCCTGGAGCTTATCAACACCATGAAGCGTGAGGGCATCAAGTTGATCCTGGTGGAGCCCTACTTCGATCTGCGTACGCCGAATGCGGTAGCCCGCGCGGTGGGCGGCGACGTGGCCCAGCTCATGCCTTCGGTCGGCGGCAACAAAGAAATCACCAACTATTTCCAGCTCTTCGACTATGACATCAACCTGCTGGTCAGCCTGTTTCAGAAGTATAAGTAAGGAGACGCCATGGATACATTCACATTCCTGCTCGCTCCGTTCATTGCGAGCCTGATTCTGACCGGCATCCACGCTTACCTGGGGGTTCACGTGGTCGAGCGTGGCGTAATTTTCGTTGACTTGTCCCTGGCGCAGATCGCCGCCCTGGGCACCACCATCGCCGTGCTTTTGGGCGTCAGTCCCCACGGCGAACCGGCGTACGTGGTCAGCCTGATTTTCACCTTCATCGGCGCCGCGGTGTTCTCCACGATCCGCGGACGCGGCGCGCGCATCCCCCAAGAGGCAATCATCGGCATCTGCTATGCGGTGGCGTCGGCAGCGGCGATCCTCGCCATGAGCAAGTCCGTGCAGGAGACCGAGCACCTGAAAGAAATGCTGGTGGGTAATATTCTGACGGTATCCTGGGAGGAAGTAGCGAAAACGGCGGCGCTCTACGGAGCCATCGGCCTGTTTCACTATATCTTCCGACACAAGTTCCTGGCGATCTCGATGAACCATGACCAGGCGGAGATGCACGGCATGTCGGTTCGCTTCTGGGACTTCCTCTTTTATGCGTCGTTCGGCTTCGTGGTCACGTCTTCGGTGGCGATTGCGGGTGTGCTGCTGGTGTTTTGTTACCTGATCGTGCCTTCCGTGGGCGCCATGCTGTACGCCGAGAACATCGGCCCGCGGCTGGCGATCGGCTGGACTATGGGAACCCTTGTCTCGGCGCTCGGCGTCTTCCTCTCGTTGAAGATCGACCTGCCCACCGGAGCCACGATTGTTTGCACCTTCGCCATCGTCCTGATCGTGATGGCGGTTCTCCGGCCCTGGCTGCGGAAACGTGTGAAGCGTCCCGCAGCGGTGGCCCCGGTTCTGAACATGCCCCACACTGAGACCAGGTAAAGCGATCCGTGGCGATGACGCCAGGTTCCAGAGCGGCCGCAGGCGACAGATCTTCTCGTTGACCGCCACCAGATGTCGAGCACCTCTTCGGCCGCTCCCCAAACGGAAGATGTTACCATGCAAGTATGTTACGGACTGCGCCTGTCCTAACTTGCGTTTTTCTGATTCTCATCCTGGCCGCACCCTTAGCCGCGATCGATTCCGACCGCGATTTTTCCGGTAAGTGGGCTCTGGACGAGCGGGCCAGCCGCTTACATGGGCTGCCGGGCCAGCCCGAGGAAAAGCTGAGTATTGCCCAGCACGACTCCTCCATCCAATGCTCCTCGGTAAGTGCCAATGGGTCGCAGGGACGTTGGACCTACTTGTTGGATGGCGCCGAAACCCGTTATCGCCATGAGGAAGAGACCCGCAGCAGCGTCGTCAAGTGGGAGGGAGCGGCCCTGCTGATCAACACTATCGTCTCGGGTCCGCGGACCTACACCGTGATGGACCGCTGGAGGCTGTCGGCGGACCATGCGGTACTGACCATCACGCGGCAGGTGGTCGAGCGAAGTGGGGAGATCGAAGGCGCCCTCATTTATCGCCGGGAAGGGCGGTACACATCCGCCGAACCGTCCACGGCGGCAGCCGCCTCACCTGCGGTGTCCCAGCCCGCGCCCGCGGCACCGGAACCGGCGCTCGTCAGGCAGCCGGCGGCCTCCGCTCCGGTGGAATTTATCATTCAGCCCGGGACCCGCATACCGCTGGCGCTTCGCAATACGGTCGATACCAAGCACTCGCGCGACGGCGACCGCATTTATCTGGAAACCGTCGAGCCGGTGGCCATGGAGGGCAGGATCGTAATCCCGCGCGGCAGCTTCGTGAACGGAACCGTCACACAAAGCAAGCGGGCGGGCCACGGCAAGGGCAAAGGCGAGCTCTACATCCGTTTCGATACGCTCATTCTCCCCAACGGCATAACGCGTGATTTCCGCTCGCGGCTGGGCTCGGCCGATGCCGCCGAAGGGCAGGTGGACCGGAAAGAGGGCAAAGTCACCGGAGAGCGCGACAAGGCCGGCGATGCGCGGACGGTGGCGCAGGGGACCGGCATTGGTGCTTCCATCGGCGGCATCGCCGGAGCGGCGTCGGGCCACACCGTGACAGGTCTGGGAGTGGGCGCCGCCGCAGGCGCTGCGGCAGGCCTGGCTACGATTTTCGGGAAACGCGGACCAGACGCCTCGCTTCCGCGTGGCACCATTGTCGAGATGATCCTCGATCGCGAGTTGCATTTCACTTCGGCCGAGCTCCGGTTCTGAACATTGGCACACCTTTTGACCTTCGATGATGACGCAAACACCCTGGCGTCGCTCGCAGGCGGGTTCCGGCTCGCACGACATGAGTCGATGGCGTTACGGCGGGTGGCCCGCACCGCGACGCGGATGGCCCAACCCGAACGCAGCCATCTCTAGAAGAAATGCCAGGCGCTGGGCACCGACCTGCGAGCTTTGCGAAAAGGAGACGAAACGTGATGGTGCGCAATGTCTTTTTGGCGACGGGAGTTCCCGGACCCTCCGTCTCTTCGCCGGGTAAATCCCATTTCACTCGACTATTCACCAAATCGTCATACGGATGGCATAAGATTGTGGACGGAGCCCGATGAATCCCCTCTTAGTGCTGATTCTGATTGGAGTGCTTTTTGTAGTCATTTACCACGCCGCCACCTACGGACGCCGAGGACGCCGTTGGGGCGGTTAGGGTTAGGGGACGTTACCTTTTCTTTTCCGGAACGGTCCACAAATAAATGTAGCGTCCGTCGATTGTTTCTTCGCGATCCGGTTTCCATTCCCCCATATCGAAACTGTGGGACACGATGCGGCTTCCCGGCCTGAGTTCGTTCAAGAGCTTGGGCTTCAGCTTTTGGTTCACGTTGGGCAGCAGGTACAGCGTGACCACCGTCGCTTTGCGGATATCAACTTTAAAAAGGTCGTTTTGTTCGAACCTCACCAGGTTTTCGACGCCCGCGTTTTGGGCATTCCGGCGGGCCTCTTGAATCCTCGCGGGATCGATGTCCACGCCGACGCCGTGGGCTTTGTAGTTCGTGGCTGCCATGATCACGATACGACCGTCGCCGCAGCCGAGATCGTAGACCGTATCGGTGCTGTTCACTTGCGCGAGCTTGAGCATGCCCTCGACCACCGCGTTGGGGCTGGGCACGAAAGGCACATCGAGGTGGAGTGCCGGCCGCTCCTGCGCCACCGCCAGTGTCGCGAACAGCACGCCGGCCAGATTCAGTACACGCATCATTCACCTCAGGACTACGGGCATTTGCGCCCCTGAAAGCTTCCGCCGCGGCCCCGGCGCTATACCGGCTGTTTTTTCCGCGGCCGTGAAGGTCGTTTTTTCTGCCCGCCTTCGCCGGAGGTGGTTTTGCGGGGAGCCCTGGGGCGGCGCTGCGGCTTGGGAGGCGGTTCCGGAATCGGAATCTCGCCGGTAGCCGTGGGCTGGCCCGGCACGAGCGGCTGCGGCTCGTCTTCTTCTTCTTCGACGACGGCCTGCGGCTCGGGCTCGGGTGGCGGCGCCGGCGGATGGAATTCCGCGCCCAAATACACGATGAGCCCTCGGTCCTCGTCCGCGACGATGCGCGTCAGCCCCTTATCCTGGGCATAATTCAGTAATTCGGTGAACTCCTGGAAGCCGTACTCGCGCCAGTCGAAGCTGGGGGCATCAGCCTTCACCCACTCCGCCAGATCGTCGGCGCTGGCGCCATTGTCGATGTCCAGGCGATGCGTCTCGAGCACATCCCGCAGCAGTGGAATTGCCTGTTCCGGTCGCGCGGTCGGCTTCTCCGGGATGGCTCCGCCTTTCATGCGGATCATGTAGCGTCCCTCGCCGCCGGTTACTTCCACGAAGTCCGCCTTCTGCAACTTCTCCACGAAGTCGGTGAACGAGCTGGCGCCGTAGGCCTTCTCGTTGAACGTGGAATCGAGCTGGAGCATGGTCGATTTCAGCAGCCCGAGCTGCGGCCGCACTTCGCGGCGTTCCAGAACTCCCAGGGCCCGCTCCACCAGGGGCATGGCCTGCGCCAGGTCGAGCGGCGTGCGCTTCTGCGGCTGCCGCTGCTGCTGCTGCTGCTGGCGCTCCTGTTGCCTTTCCTGTTGCCGCTCCGGCTGGCGCTCGGGCGGCCGCTCCGGCTGCTGCCGGTCCGGTTGCTGTGAGAACCGCGACTTAGGCTCGTCGATCAGCGATTCGTATGCTACGAATTCATGGCAGTTCTTCTGGAGGATGGTGCTGGTGAAAGCGCGCCCGCCCACCACGAAGATCCGCTTGTCGTACTGCTTCAGCTTGTTGACCAATGCGATAAAGTCACTGTCGCCGCTGACGATCGCAAAGGCGTTGATGTGGTCGTGGGTGAAGGCCATCTCCAGCGCATCCAGCGCCAGGTTGATGTCGGCGCCGTTCTTGTCGCCTCGCGGGGACGGGTCGCGCTGCACCATCTGCACGGCGTGCTCGCTGAGCGCGCGCGTCGCGGATTCCTGCCTGCCCCAGTTTGCGTACGCAAACTTGGTAACGATCTCGCCTCGTTCTTTCAGCGCGTCCAGCACGGCGGCCACGTCGAATTCGCGATGCAGTGTGGACTTCACGCCGATTTCGATATTGTCAAAATCGATGAACACGGCGATCTTGAGCTTCTGTTCCATTTAAAATTCCTTAAACCCCGGCATCCGGGTGGGGCGAGCCTGACGGTCCGCCTCGCCTGGAAGGCCGCGTTTCACCGCCGGGCCTCATGCCCGTGGCGGTGCCGATTCGGCCTACTAGCCTCATGCGTAGTGTATCCCAAAAACAACCTGCGAGTGTGATGTAGAAATGCATGTGTGCGATGCCGGTACTTCAGCCGGCGGGGCGGCGCCAGTCCCGGCCCCCCGGCCCGCGGGATTGGTGGCGAAACGCGCCGAGACGATTCTGCGCAGCAGACACGAACGTCGGTGCCACGAGTTCATCTGGCCCGCAGGCGTCCCGCCAGGGCGGCGCCGCGATCAAACTCCTCTTGGAGCTGCCGCGTGCGAAGATTCTCGCGCATGTGCTCCAGCTTCTGAATATAAATCGACAAGGTTCGCTCGATATGTTCGGCGTTGGTGGCCACGATATCGCGCCACAGGTCGTAGGAGCTGAGCGCAAGCCGGGTCATATCTTCCAGGCCGGTGCCGGCCACCATCAAGCGCTCCGCATCCAGGCGGTCCGCGATAGCGGCGGCCAGCGCGGTAGATGCCAACTGCGGAACATGCGACGTGAACGCCACGACACGATCGTGCTCGTCGGCATCGAGCACGGCAACGCGCGCGCCGATCCGGTCCAGCCAACCGCGAAAACCGCGCGCGGCGTCGGTCGCCAGCTCCGCGGGTTCGTCCGGCGTCAATACCCAGGTGCGCCCGGCAAAGAGCGCGCCGTCGGCCGCGGCAGCGCCGCGCTTTTCCTTGCCGGCCATGGGATGCCCGCCCAGGAACTGGCATCGCGTGAGATGTTGCCGCGCGGTGTCTACGATCTCGCACTTGGTGCTGCCCGCATCGGTTACCAGCGCGCCCGGCCGCACCAGCGGGTCCAGGTGTCGGATCGTATCCAGGATGCGGCCGATGGGCTGCGAAAGAAACACCAGCCCGGCGGCGCCCACGGCCTCGCCCAACGCAGCCCCCCGGTCGATGGCGCCCGTCGCGACGGCATCGGCGATGGCCTGCTCCGAGCTCACACCCACAATCGCGCCGTCGAACCCGGCCTTCCGCAAAGCCAGACCGAAGGAGGCGCCGATCAGCCCCGTGCCGACGATCGCGACGTTGTTCATTTCAGATCGAGCGCTCCACCGCCGGCGCAATGATGCGCAACTGCCGCATCAGCTCCTGGAACTGCTCCGGCCGCAGCGATTGCGCGCCGTCGCTCAACGCGTGGTCCGGATCGGGATGGACTTCGACGAGCAGCCCATCGGCGCCCGCCGCCACCGCCGCCCGGGCCATGGGCACCACCTTGTCGCGGCGCCCGGTTCCGTGCGAAGGGTCCGCTACGATGGGCAGGTGCGAGAGCTTCTTCACCACCGGGACCGCCGAAATGTCCAGGGTGTTCCGGGTGTAGGTTTCGAAGGTGCGGATGCCGCGTTCGCACAGGATCACGTCGTAGTTGCCGCTGGCCAGAATATACTCGGCCGAAAGCAGGAGCTCTTCGATGGTGGCCGAAATCCCGCGCTTCAACAGTACCGGCCGGGTCTGCTTTCCCACTTCGCGCAGGAGATTGAAATTCTGCATGTTGCGCGCGCCGATTTGCAGGATGTCGGCGTAAGCCGCCACCAGCGGAATCTGCGTACTGTCCATGACCTCGCTCACCACCAGCAGCCCGTTATGGTCGGCGGCCTCGCGCAACAGCCGCAGCCCGTCTTCGCCCATCCCCTGAAAGCTGTAGGGCGAACTGCGCGGCTTGAAGGCCCCGCCGCGCACCACCCGCGCTCCGGCCCGGGCCACGATCTCCGCCGAGCGCTCGATCTGGTCGCGGCTTTCCACGCTGCACGGACCGGCCATGACCACCACCCGCTCGCCGCCGATATCGACATCGCCGATGCGGACCACCGTGCCCGCCGGCCGGAAGCTGCGGCTGGCGAGCTTGTACGGCGACATGATGCGGTGGGCTTCCTTGACACCCTCCATGACTTCGAAAATGCCGAGGTCGAATTCGGGATTGCCGCCTACTCCGCCGAGCACGGTATGGACCATGCCGGTGGACCGGTGAACATCGAAACCCAGTTCCACCAGGCGGTCGATCACCGCCTGAATCTGCGGCTCGGTGGCCCCCTGCTGCATTACTACCAACATCTATTTGTCTCCATCGGAAATCATGCGCAGCTTTTGAATGGTGCGCATTTCGTCGATGATGCGCTCGAAAATCCGCCGGACGGCTTCGGGTGTGATGGGGCCGCCGTTGCAGCCGGTCACATTGGCGAACACCTGGTCTTCGCGCTTTGGCTCGTAAATCGGCAGCCTGGCCTCGCGCTTCACCCGGCCGATCTCGTGAACCACGCGGGTGCGCTCGTTGAGCAGCGACACGATGCGGCGGTCCACCGCGTCGATGAGCACCCGGCACTCTTCCAGCCGGGTGCGCGCCTCGTCTTGCGTCATGCCGGCGCTCCGAAGCCGTGCTTCAGCTCGCGGGCGAAGGATTCGAGCTGGATTTCCAACGACGCATTGTCCAGGTTGCGCTCAATCAGCCGCACGAACGCGCTGCCGACCACCACCGCTTCCACCTGCCGTCCCAATTCCGCCACGTGTTCGGGGCGCGAAATGCCGAATCCCACGGCCAGCGGCAGATCGCTGATCGCGCGCACGGCCCGCACCAGCGGCGCCACCGCAGTCGAGAGCGTTTCCCGTTCGCCGGTCACGCCCGTGCGCGAAGCCAGGTACACGAACCCGGTAGAATAGCGCGCCACCAGTTTCAGCCGCCGTTCGGTGCTGGTGGGTGCGGCGAGGAAGACGGTGTCGAGCCCGTGACGGTGCATCGCGTCGATGTATTCGTGGGCCTCTTCCACGGAAGCATCAGTGAGCAGGCAGCCGTCGATACCGCATGCGGCCGCGTCCGCCGCGAGGCGCTCCAGCCCGTAGCGCAACACCGGGTTCAGGTAGGTGAACAGCAGCAGAGGCACCTCCGACCGCCGGCGAATCTGGGCGGCGATTTCGAGCACCACCGCCAGCGTGGTTCCGGCCTGCAACGCGCGCGCGCCGCCCCGCTGAATGACCGGACCATCCGTAATGGGGTCCGAAAAGGGCACGCCCAGCTCGATCAGGTCCGCGCCGCCGCGAATCAGCGCTTCGACCAGCGCGGGAGTGCGCTCGGGCGAAGGGTCTCCGGCCGTGATATAGGCGATCAATCCTTTCCGCCCGTCTCGTTTCAGACAGTCGAAGAGCTTGCCGATGCGCGTCATTGCCCGTCGATTTCCTTGAGATTCTCCCGATAAATATCGATGTCCTTATCGCCGCGCCCCGAGATGTTGATGATGAAGATCCGGTCCTTCGCCGCCGGCGCGCGCTTCACCGCCTCCGCCACGGCGTGAGCCGATTCGAGCGCGGGGATGATGCCCTCGGTGCGCGACAGCAGCCGCGCGGCATCGAGAGCCTCGGCATCGGACGCAGCCGTGTACTCGGCGCGGTGCTGATCGTGCAGCCAGGCGTGCTCCGGGCCGATCATCGCGTAGTCGAGCCCGGCGGAAACCGAGTGGGTCAGCGCGATCTGCCCGTGCTCGTCCTGAAGCACGAAGCTGTAGGCGCCATGCAACACCCCGGGAGCGCCGCCGCGGTAGCGCGCCGCGTGCTCGCCCAGGCTCTGGCCGCTTCCGCCGGCCTCCACGCCCACCAGTTGCACGCCGGTGTCCGGCAGAAATGCATGGAAGATACCAATGGCATTCGAGCCGCCTCCCACGCAGGCGATCACCGCGTCCGGCAGGCGGCCTTCCGCTTCCATTACCTGCCGCCGCGCCTCTTCGCCGATCACCTTCTGAAAGTCGCGCACCATCATGGGATACGGATGGGCGCCCAACGCCGAGCCTAGCAGGTAGTGCGTATCGGCGACGTTGGCGACCCAATCCCGCATGGCCTCGCTGATCGCGTCTTTCAACGTGCGGCTCCCGCTCTGTACGCTGATCACCTTCGCGCCCAGCAGCCGCATGCGGAACACGTTGAGCCGCTGCCGGCGCATGTCTTCCTCGCCCATGTAGACTACGCAATCGAAGCCCATCAGGGCGCACACCGTAGCGGTGGCCACACCGTGCTGCCCGGCCCCGGTCTCGGCCACGATGCGCCGCTTTCCCATCCGTCGCGCCACCAGCGCCTGGCCCAGACAGTTGTTGATCTTGTGCGCCCCTGTGTGCAGCAGGTCTTCGCGCTTCAACCAGATGCGCGCGCCGCCGAGCTGGTCCGAAAGCCGCCGCGCGTAATAGAGCGGTGTCGGGCGCCCGGCATACGTATGCAGCAGCTCATCCAGCTCGCGCCGGAATGCGGGATCGTCGCGCGCCGCCAGGTATGCCGTTTCCAGTTCCTCCACGGGCGCCATCAGCACTTCGGGAACGTAACGTCCGCCATAGGGGCCGAAGTGGCCGCCACGATCCGGCTGCGGGATCATTCCCGAAGCGCCGCCTTGGCCGCTGATAAAAACTCCGTCATCTTTCGATGGTCCTTCTTTCCCGGGGCTCGTTCGATGCGCGAGCAGGCGTCCACGCCCCAGGGCCGCGCCAGCACAATGGCCAGCCCCACGTTGGAGGCGTCCAAACCGCCGGCGACGATGATGCGGCGCGCCGCGACCCCGGCGAGCGTCCAGTCAAAACTCCGCCCGGCGCCGCCGTACAGTTCGCCGGCGGGCCCATCCAGCAGGAGGGCCTCGGCCGGACATGCATCGTAGACGGCCAGGTTGAAACCCGCGCCCACCTGGGCCGCCTTCCACACCGCGACTCCCGCCGGGTAATGGGCCGGTGATTCGTCGCCGTGCAGTTGAGCCACGGTAAGCCGCGCGATGCGCGCGATCTCTTCGATGCGGGCGCGGCCCTCATTCACAAACACGCCGACGCGCCGCACCCCGGCAGGAGAGTGGATTTCGGCGGCCCGCTCGGGCGAGATGTATCGCGGGCTGCGGCGATAGAAATTGAACCCGATGGCGGTGGCTCCGGCGTCGATGGCCGCCGCGGCGTCTTCGGCGTTGGTGATTCCGCAGATCTTCAGGATCATACCGCCGCCAATCGCTCCAGGGCAGAGGCCGGGTCGCCCGATTTCATCAGGTGCTCGCCGACCAGGAACGCCGTGTACCCGGCGTCGCGCAGCCGGACGATATCGGACGGCTCGCGGATGCCGCTTTCGCTGACGCGAAGTGTCCCCGCCGGTATGTGCTCAGCCAGCCGCAGCGAGGTCTCTAGCGAAACCTCGAAGGTGGTGAGGTCCCGATTGTTGACGCCGATGATGTCGCTTCCCGCCGCCAGCGCCAATTCCAGATCCCGCCGGTCGTGCACTTCCACCAGGGCTGCCATCCGGAGCCGCGCCGCCATTTCGCGGAAGTCGCGGAGATCGCGCTCAGTCAGAATCGCCGCAATGAGCAGGATGGCGTCGGCGCCATGAGCCGCCGCTTCCAGCACGTGCGCTTCGGCAATCGTAAAATCCTTCCGCAAAACGGGCAGCGAGACAGCCGCGCGCGCAGCCATCAGGTCCCCCAGGCTGCCCTGAAAGAAAGGCCCGTCGGTTAGCACGGAAACGGCCGCGGCCCCGCCGCGCTGGTACGCCGATGCCATTCGGGCCGGGTCGAAATCTTCCGCAAGCACGCCCTTGCTGGGTGAAGCCTTCTTGGCCTCGGCGATGATCGCGGGCGTGCGTGACCCGAGCGCCGCGCGAAAGTCGCGCCGCGTGGCGCTCCACGCCTCGGCCTGTTGTTCCCATCGCTCGACGGACGCGGTGCACTGTGCCAGTTGCTCGCGTTTCTTAGCGACAATGCGGGCCAATATGTCTGGAATCGTTTCGGTCAAAGGTGATACTTTATCGTATCAGACCGGTTGCACGGAACTGCAACGCCGGCCTTCCGCTACCGGGATTCGGCGGCTGGCCGGTCAATTCCGGGGCATCGGCAAATCCGGACACACCGAACGGTACGGCAGTTCCTCACCTACGAAACGGTTCCATTCCTCGCGGGTCAGATTCCGATGTGCGATTTCGCAGGCTCGGGCTGGCCAGGCGTCGAGATTCACGTCCCATACCACCACGAGGCCGCTCGCCTGTCCCGTGACGATGTGCTTTCCGTCGGGCATGAACGCCATGCTCAAAATGGTTCCGGGAGCCTCGGTCAGCACGGCGATCTGGCGGCGATGGATGACATCCCACAGCACCGTATCGAACCGCAGTTCCCCGGAGGTGTAGGCGAACGTCTTTCCATCCGGGCTGAACGCGATACTGGCTTCGGCGCCCTGGGAATTCGAGTTCATGTTGGCCGCCGGGGCACTCCCGTGGGCCTCCCAGAGCAACACCGCATCGCTCATGGACGCCGAGGACGCCACCATTCTTCCATCGGGGCTAATGGCCGCCTGAACCACCGCACCCGAAGCGTCCTTTGGCGCGACCGCCTCCTTTCGGGTGCTCACATCCCAGAGCCTGAGGGCACCGTCTCCACCGCCCGAAACGAGCAGTCGGCCGTCGTGACTGAATGCCAGGCTCTTCGCGCCGCTGCCTTCCGCCGTCAACTCCGTTTCCTGTTCGCCGGTCGAGGTGTTCCAGAGGACAATGGAATCGCTGCTCTCATTCGTGGAGGCAAGGTAACGGCCATCGGGGCTGTACGCCAGGCGTTCCACGTCCCCGGCGCACTCCAGCTCTTTCACCGGTTGTCCGCTGGCGACGTCCCAAACGATAATCCTGGGGTCGTCGTCTCCGCCCGACGCGAGCCTCCGCCCGTCGGAGCTGAACGCCACCGTTTTGACCGCGCCGCGATGACCCCTGAGCGTGGCGCGTTCCCTGGCCTTCCGGGTATCCCAAAGGCGTACGGTCCCGTCCTCGCCGGCAGAGGCGATCAACGTTCCGTCCGGACTTGCGGCGACCGCGTTGACGTCTCCACGGTGTCCGCGAAAATACGCGCGCTGGAGCGGTTTGCCGTAATTCCAAACGATGAGCTCATCGCCGAACGGAATCGAATACAGCGTCTGGCCATCGGGAGAAAACGCCAATCCGATGACGCTGTTCTTATGCCCCAGTAGCAGAGCCAGCTGTTTGCCGCCAGTCAGGTCCCAAGTGGAAATTGCGAAATTGTCGGTCGCGGCCAACAGCTCCGTGCCGTCCGGACGGAAGGCGAGGGCATTCACCGCATCGGTCTGGTCCTCCAGCTTCAAACGCTGGCGGCCGCTGGCGGCATCCCAAACGATGATGGCGGAATCCGCGCCGCCCGACGCGAGCAGTTTCCCATCGGCGCTGAAGGCCAGGGCCCGCAACGCGCCCTCGTGCCCGTCGAGCACCGCACGCGGCACGTGCGTGACGGCATTCCAGAGCTTGATGCCACGTTCCCGGTCGCCCGCAGACGCAATCGTCTTGCCATCCGGACTCACCACCAGCGTCCTCAACGCGCGATGCGCCGCGACGGCTGCTTCCACGCCACCCGTCGCCGCATTCCAGAAGACGAGGTTTGGGCCGATGCCGGACACCAGGGTCGTCCCGCCCGGCTGCCACGCCAGACAGGTCACGGTGCCCTCACCCTGCGACAGCACACGTTGCCGCGTTCCGGAGGCCGTATTCCACAGCGTAATTTGGTTGCCCGAGCCTGCCGCCAGCGTGCCGCCATCCGGGCTGAACGCGAGGCCTTTGACAACCTGCTTTTCGCCTTCGAGGGTCAACCGGGGCGCCAGTGTCTTCGCGTCCCACAAAATGATCTGCCCGTGGAAATGTCCCGTCGCAATGGTGCGCCCGTCGGGACTCACCGCGACGCCGACCAGCGTATCGGGTGTTCCGACGAACCGTTGAATCCGGTTGGTCGCAATCAGCGCGTTGAAGAGGCTCTCGCGGGCCTCGGCGGTCGATTGAAGCTGCCCAGCCAGAACGCCTTGCAGCAAGGCCACATCCAGGTTCTTCACCGGATCGTTGACGTTCCTCGCAGCGCGCGCGGCAAGGAGGCGGGATAGCGCCGTATCGCGCTGCCGCCGGGCGATCTGCGATTGGATCAACGCGTAGACGGCCAGCACCGCGGTCACCAGCAGCGCGGTGCTGACTGCGATCAGGGTGAACCGCTGGCGATGCGTTTCCGCCTTGCGGCTGGCGAGCACATACTGCGTCTGGAGCGCGGTCGGCCGAGCCCTGGCGGTACCATCGGCGTGGCCCAGCCACTCCTCGAACTCCCGCAAATCCTCTCCCCTCAAAAGAAAGCTGCGATCCCGCCCCTTGCCCTCCCACTCTCCCGCGCGGACAAGGAGCCGGGCGCCCTGCCGCATCGAAGCCAGATCGACCGTGATCGCCTCGATGAGCTGGTCGATCGATTTGCCGATGTCGTCGCGATCGCGCGCGAAGATCCAGTTGAGCTTGCGGATCGATTCCGGAACGGTGTTCGCATCCGTTTCGCGGCACACGATCGGAATGATCTTCTTGTTCTGGGCTACCGCGTGCGCGAGTTCATCGTTGCACACGAGGGACGCGATGGAATCGGGGCTGATCGCGAAGATGACTGCCGGCGCCGCGTCGATGGCGGACCTCACGTCGCGCATCCATTCCGTGATCGGCGGCAGCTTCCAATCGCCCCAAATCTCGATGCCCTTGTCGAGAAGCAGGTCGTGCAGTTTGAGAACGAAGTTCCGATCCTCGCGGGCGTAGCTGACAAACGGCCCTTGCTGAACCACCTCCGACTCCTGCTAAAAGCGCGTGACCTCGGTGAAGTTGAACTCACGCACTTTCATCGCCGGCACCACCATATCGATGGTCTCTTCGCCGGAGGCCCGGATTGCCGGCGATAGCGCCTCCACCTTCGACAGCATCTCGATCAGGCTCTGATTGAAACGGAAATTGTGCACCCCCGGCCCGATGCGGCCGCCTTCGATGAGGAAGGTCCCGTCGCGCGTCATGCCGGTGAAGATCTTCTCGTACGGGTCCACCTCGCGAATATACCAGAGGCGGGTCACCAGAATTCCGCGCTCGGTGGACTTCACCATCCGGTCGACAGAGGATTCGCCGCCCTCGATCACGATATTGGTGGGCGCTTCGCCGTACTCGTTGGGAATCGGAAAGCCGTGGCCGGTGGGTTGAGCGCCGGCCAGCGCGGCCGCTTCGCGGCAATAGGCGATGTCGCGCACGACGCCGCGATCCACCAGTGTAAGATGCCGCCGCGGGATTCCTTCGCCATCGAACGGCGGTCCGGACTGGCTGGGGTGCCGAACATCGTCGTGAATGGTGATGTTGTCGCCGAAAACTTTTTTTCCGATGCGGTCGTTCAGGAAGCTGCGGCCGTCCCGCACGGCGGTGCCGCTGAAATCGCCGAACATCTGCCCCACCAGATCGAGCACCGCGGCGGGTTCCAACACCACCGTGTAGCGGCCCGGCGGCAGTTCGCGCGGCGCGCGGGAAGCGGCGGCTTTATTGGCGGCGCTGATGGCAAGTTGCACGGGATCGAGGTCGCCATGATAGCAGGCGCTGGCCTTGGCCCAACCCGAACTGTCGGCCGCCGTGGCCGTAATCGAGAAGCGCGCCAGGGTCTCCTCGTGCAGCGCCGCCACCCCGCGCGAGTTCAGGAGGGCGAACGCGTTCTCTCCGGTGGAGTAGATGCCCGCGGCGCTTTGCCCGGCGTCCTCCACGGTGCGGATGGCCTCGGAAACGGCCAGCGCGCGCTCCTCCGGCGTGGCTTGCGCGGTCGCAGCGAAGCGCCGTTCGACGTTCTGGCAGGTGTCGGCTTCGGCCAGCGGCGGCAGGTCGGGATTGGGCTCCGTGAGGCGCGTGATGGCGATGGCCTGCTCCACCACGCTGCGAATGCCCTCGCCATCCAGACGGTTGGTGGTAGCGCGCGCGGTGCGGCCATCGATCACGGGGCGCACGGAAAGGTGGGTGGTCCGTTCGGCCACATTCTGATGAATGCTGTTGTTGGCGAATCGCGTGAGCGCCTGGTTTTCGGCCGAGAGAATGATTTCGATATCGGCCACGCCGTGGGCCCGCGCGGCACCCAGCACCTGGTCGAAGATGCGGTGCACCTTATCCCGCATACGCCCCGCCGATCTTGATCTTGCGAAACCGCGCCGGGCTGGCGCCGTGGCCCGTTCCCATCACCTGCTCGGGCTGGCCTTTGCCGCAGTTGGGAACCCCCCACAGTGTCCAATGCGGGCGGGCGGCGATGGCGGCACAACGGTTCCAGAACTCGGTGGAAATGCCGCTGTAGCTGGGATTCTTCAGCATGCGTACGCGCCGGCCGCGGCGAATCTCCCAACCGATTTCGCACCCGAACTGAAAGTTGTACCGTTTGTCGTCGATGGACCAGCTTCGGTTGGTTTCCATGTAGATGCCGTCGGTCGTATCGAATACTTCCTCCAGCGAACTGGAGCCCGGCTCCAGGCTCACGTTCGTCATGCGGATCAGCGGGAGGCGGGCCCAACCGTCGGCGCGCATGCAGCCGTTGGAACGGGCCGCGCCTATTTCCGCCGCGGTCTCGCGCGAGGTCATGTAGCCCATAAACTGACCGTGACGGATAATATCGGTGGACTGTGCGGGCACGCCTTCGTCGTCGAACGCGAACGTGCCCAGGCCCGGACCGTGACTCGCGCGGGCGTCGCACACCACGTTGACCAGTTCCGACCCGTAGCGCAGGTGGTGGAGCTTGTCCAGCGTCAGGAAGCTCATCCCCGCATAGTTGGCCTCGCTGCCCAGGACGCGGTCGAGCTCGATCGGGTGTCCGATCGATTCGTGGATCTGTAGCGCGAGCTGCGAACTATCCAGAATGAGGTCGAATTCGCCCTCGGGGCACTGCGGGGCCGAATGCAGCGCCACCGCCTCCTCGGCGATGCGAGGCGCGTTGTCGAGAAGGTTCAGCTCGTCCACCAGCTCGTAACCCTTCAACTGGTATTGGCCGCCGAAGGAGTTGGGATAGGAGCGCTTCTGAATCTCGTTGCCGCGGTAACTCAGCGCGGAGAAACCGGCTCCGGAGAGGTACCGCGTCTGGTCGATGAGGCTCCCCAGAGTGGATGCGAACACCTGGCGCCGGCGTTCGAAATGCATCGAGGCTTCGGCCAGCGTGATGCCCGGGTTGCGGCGCAACTCGGTATCGATGGCGAGCAGAAGTCCCAGCATGCGGTCGATGGGGATGCCGAAGGGGTCGATCTCTACCGGCGACACCCAGACGGCCTCGTAACGCTCCTCCGGCGCGAGCGTGACCTCGCGTTTGCGCGCCGCCGCGCCCGTGCGGGCGATCTCGAGCGCCAGCGCGGCGGCCGCATCGATGCCCTCGCCGCTGAGGTCGTCGGTGGCCGCGAATCCCCATCCGCCGAACGCCAGCACGCGAATGCCGATGCCCACCGACTCGGAACCGGACACGTGTCCGGCTTTGCCGTTTTTGGTGGTGATCTCCCGTTCGCGGATCTCGAGTGCGCGCACGTCCGCGTAGCTCACGCCGCTGCGGGCTACGGAATCCAGAGCGCGAAGCGCCGTGTCTTTCATCGCGGTGTAATCAGGCCGCCCAGTTTGTCCTGTTCGCCCGCGGCAGCGCGCGGGAATCGGGTGGAGTAGGCTTCCGGATATTTCAGGCCGGAGCCGGTATTGTACAGCACGATGCGGTCGCTGGGTTTCAGGAATCCGGAGGCCAAGAGCTTTTGGGCGGCGGCCACGCAGGCAGCGCCTTCCGGGGCGGCGTAAATGCCTTCGCACGAGGCGAGTTGAACCCCGGCGTCCAGCATTTCATCGTCGCTCACCGCGATGGCGGTGCCGCCGCTTTGCCGTACGGCTTGCAGAATCAGGAAATCGCCCAACGGTTTGGGCACGCGCAGACCGGCGGCCACGGTATGGGGATCTTCAAAAAACCGGCTGCGCGTTTCGTTCTCCTGGAACGCCCGCACCACCGGCTGGCAGCCCTCCGCCTGCACCGCAATCATCTTCGGCCGGCGCGAACCGATCCAGCCGAGTCGCTCCATCTCTTCAAAGGCCTTCCACATGCCGATCATGCCGACGCCGCCGCCGGTGGGGTAAAAAATGGCGTCGGGCAACTCCCACCCCATCTGCTCCGCCACCTCGTAACCCATCGTTTTCTTGCCTTCGATCCGGTAAGGCTCTTTCAGCGTGGAGACGTCGAACCAGCCCTCCTCCGGCCCACGCTCCGCCACCAGGCGGCCGCAATCGCTGATCAGCCCGTCCACCAGCGTCACCTGCGCGCCATACGCCATGCACTCGAGGTAGTTCGACTGCGGCACGTCCCTCGGCATGAAGATGTGGGATTCAATCCCGGCCGCGGCGGCATACGCCGCCAGCGCGCTGGCTGCATTTCCGGCGGATGGGATCGCCACCCGGCGGATGCCGAGTTCGACGCACATGGAGATGGCGCACGACAATCCGCGCGCCTTGAATGATGCCGTCGGGTTGAGACCTTCGTCCTTCACCCAGAGCGCTTCTGCGCCCAACTGCCCGGCGATCCGCGGCGTCCGCACCAGCGGCGTCCAGCCTTCCCCCAGCGTGACGATCGACCCGTTTGCCGGGGGCAGCACCGGCGCGTATCGCCACATGTTGGATGGGCCGTTCGGCACCTCTTTTCTTCTCCAGCGATGGCGAATCGTGTCCAGGTCGTATCGCACCAGCAACGGGCCGCCGCAACTACAGAGGTTCGCCACGCAGCCCGCTTCGTGCCGCGCACCGCAGAGGCTGCATTCCAAATGGGTTACTTTGGGCATCAAGTAATTGAGTCTAGCATCGGTATGTGCGGATCGTTTGCGCCGCCGATGGCCGCCAAAAGTACCGGGAGCGGCTGAAAAACAGAAGAAATGTCCCATTACCTCCTTGTTACGAAAGGCTTCGATTGCCTGGCGCCGCTCGTGGTGAAATTGGGACATGAATGCAGCCGAGACGGTAATTTTCGCGCTGCTGGCACTGATCGATCTCGCCGTAATCGCGGGGTTGCGGCAGATGCGCCGGCGCCACGCCGCGGAGGAGCGGATGGCACGTTGTATTCAACTGGCCGTCCAAAGTGAAATTGGCCGGGCGGAATCGCCGCCCAGGTCCCGATTCCCGGCGCCGGGGTTCGTGCCCGGCATCCACCCGGCAGTACTTCCATTACCTAACCCGTACTCACGGTGCTAGGTCCACCTTGCGTCACCATGTTGAAATCTGAGGCATGAACGTTCGCTGGACCTTGATTTATTTGCTGGTAGCGATCGTCGATATCGGCGTGGTGCTGCTTTGGTGGAGCGTCCGGCGGGCCGAAAGGAACCGCATCAGGCGTTCCCTTCGGGCCGTGGTCGGTCGGGAGAGTACGTCCTCCTAACGGAGTTGCTCGAGCTCGGTCTCGAGCATCGCGACGTGCTCTTCCTCCTCCGCCGCGAGTTCTCCGCAGAGTTCCCGCTCCAGGCCTGGCGGCAGGTCGTGTGCCAGCGCCCGGAAGTGATCGCGCGTGCGACGCTCCATTTCAAGCGCCGCCCGGTACAGGTCGGCGATGCCGGAATCTTCCGTCAGGCCGATGTCGCGAAACAGCCAGCTGGATAACAGGTGTTGTTCGTCGGAGGAGAGCTCCACGACCTCGCGTTCCAGGTGGGCGTGGTACTTTTCCTCCAGTTCGTGCAGGTGGTCCAGTTCGGCCTCGTACAGCCGCTCCAGCACCGCCCGCTGATCCGGCGTGCGGGCCCGGTCGCGGGCCAGTTTGTAGAAGTGGAACGAGTCGAGCTCGAACTGCACTGCATCGCGAATGGCGCGAAACCGCATGGTATCGCCCAGTTCGCGATTCTGGATGATCTCCAGCGCGCCACCGCACATAAAGCACTTTCCGTAAGGCACGGCGAATCCGCTGGTGAGCTTGAAACAGCTCTTACAGCGCCAGGTGTAACGGACCTGGGCGCAACAGATCTCGTCTTCTTCCAGGACTCTTCGGCATTTCGGACAGGAAGATGGCATATCAGGCTTTCACCGCCTCGGGAGTGGCGATTCCCATAAATTCGAGCATGCCATGGGCGGCCCGTCTTCCGGCGCCCATCGCGAGGATCACGGTGGCGGCTCCGGTCACAATGTCGCCTCCGGCAAAAACTCCCGGGATGGAGGTCATCCCGGTCGCTTCATCGGTTTCGATGTAGCCCCACTTGTTGGTCTTCAGCCCGGGGGTGGTTTGGGCAATGATGGGGTTGGCGGTAGTTCCAAGGGCGTAAATTACCGTGTCCACGTCCAGCAGGAACTCGGACCCCTCCACCGGCACCGGCCGCCGCCGGCCGGATGCATCCGGCTCGCCCAGTTCCATCTTCTGAACGCGCATGCCCGTGACCCATCCTGCCGCGTTGCCGAGAATCTCCACCGGATTGGTGAGCCACAGAAACTCGATACCTTCTTCGATCGCGTGTTCCAGCTCTTCGATCCGTGCCGGCGATTCGCGGCGCGACCGGCGATACACCACCGTGACCTTCTCGGCGCCCATACGTTTTGCCACCCGGCAGGAATCCATGGCGGTGTTGCCGGCGCCGACCACCGCCACCCGCTGCCCCATACCCACGGGCGTGTCGTAAATCGGCTGGCGATGGCCGCGCATCAGGTTCACGCGGGTTAGGAATTCATTGGCCGAGAAAACACCGTTGAACGCCTCGCCCGGAATACCCGCAAATTTGGGTGACCCGGCGCCCGTGCCGACAAACACCGACTCATACCCCATGTCCGAAAGAAGCTGCGGAATGGTGAAGAGCTTGCCGATGACCGTGTCGAGACGGATCTCGACGCCCATCTTTTTCAGGTTTTCGATCTCGCCATCGATAATGACGTCGGGCAGGCGGAACTCGGGGATGCCGTACCGCAGCACACCGCCGGCCACGTGCAGGGCCTCGAACACGGTCACTGCCACGCCGTTCCGGGCCAGGTCGCCGGCGCAAGCCAGGCCGGAGGGGCCGCTGCCCACGATGGCCGCTTTCTTGTTGCGGTCGTGCCCGTTCGGTGGGGCTTCGTCCCAGCCGCGCCCCATCGCCGCATCGGCCACAAACCGCTCCAGGCGGCCGATGGCTACCGGCTGGTACTTGGCGCCCACCACGCACGTGGCTTCGCATTGCGATTCCTGGGGGCATACCCGCCCGCATACCGCGGGCAGCGTGTTGGAGGCTTTCAGAATCTGGTACGAACGCCGGATGTCTTTATGTTGCAGGGCGGCGATGAACCCGGGAATATCGATGCCCACCGGGCAGCCCGGAACGCAGCGCGGTTTCTTGCACCGCAGGCAGCGCTCGGCTTCGTGCAGTGCGCCAGCGAGATCGAGGCCCAATGCTACTTCTTCGAAATTGCGAACGCGCTGTTCAGCCGGCTGGTGGGGCATCGGCACGCGATCGGGTGGAATGGTGCGGAGATTCTTCGGGACCAGCGGCCCGGGCGGCAGCGGCACGGGCTCGGGAAGCTCACACTGGGGTGCCCGGTGCCCGTTGTGGCCCGCGGGAGATTGCATGCTCGCCAACCGGGCCGATTCCGAGCGAAAGCGCTCCATGCCGGCCTTCTCTTCCCGCTCGAAGCGCTTCTGGCGCAGTGCCAGCTCATCGAAATTCACCAGGTGGCCGTCGAAATCCGCCCCGTCCACGCAGGCGAATTTCATCTTCCCTCCCACGGTCACCCGGCACGAACCGCACATTCCGGTACCGTCCACCATGATCGAGTTCAGGCTCACCACAGTAGGAATTCCAAACGGTCTCGTCACCTCCGAGCAGGCCTTCATCATGGGAATGGGGCCGATCGCCACCACTTCGCAGATGTTCTTCCGGCTGGCCAATACGTCTGCCAGAGCGTGCGTCACGAACCCGCGGCGGCCATAGCTGCCGTCATCCGTGGTCACGATCATTTCATCGGACTGCTCCCGGAACTGGTCCTCCCAGAAAACCAGGTCGCGGTTGCGGAACCCGACAATCGAGATCGTGTGGTTGCCCCGGTGTCTGTACTCCCTGAGCTGCGGATAGACCGGCGCCACTCCCAGGCCGCCTCCCACCAGTACTACCGTCCCCTCCAGCTTCCGGATATGGCTCGGCAGGCCCAGTGGCCCAATGAAATCCAGGATGGCATCGCCCTCGCGAAGCGCCATCATTTCGAATGTGGTCTTTCCCACCGCCTGGACAACGACAGTTACGGTGCCACGATTTGCGTTGAAATCTGCAACAGTTAGCGGAATTCTTTCCCCATGCTCGTCAATACGAGCCATGACAAAGTGTCCGGGCCGCGCCGCCCGCGCCACATCCGGCGCGTTCACGTCCCAGAGGAATGTGGTTGGACCGAATTGCTTCCTTCGACTGATGAGAAACACTACAGTCATGGTAGCAGAATTCCAGATCTAAGGATCCGGATAGGCTATGGAACCATCGTTGCCGGGCACCCCAGATCGCGGATGGCGCTGGCCCGCGTACCCGCTGCCAACTGCGGCTGGCCGCGCTTCTGGTGGAGCGCCACCACGTTGGCGGAGGCGGCGCATACTTCTTCGTGGACCAGCGGACAGTTCAGATTGAGAGTGGAGGTGGCACCCTGCTTCTGGATTGCACAACTCCCGGGAGCGGTCTGGCGGTAGAGTTCGGCCAGCCGCGACGCCAGTTGCGTCTGGGAAGGGTCGATGGCGAAGCCCTCCAGCAACGCGATGGCCGCCCGCCGCGAATCGCCCAAAGCGAGCCAGGCGGACGAGATTTCCTCGGAAAACACCACATCCGGCTGAATGATGCGTCCGTAGTCCAGGGCCTCTAACGCCTGCCGCGGATCGCCCAGGCGCATCCGGGTGCGGCCCAACTCCAGGTATAAGGGGGCCCAGCCCGATGGCAACACGGTCCGGTCCGCGGCGGCATTCTCGCGGCGGATGATCTCCAGGTTGGCGCGATCTACCTTCACGCCGCGCTCCAGCGCAACCCGCGCCTTCTGGTACCAGCTTTTGTCGCCGGTGACCTCGCCCTTGCGCCGGTAAACCGTGCCGGCCATCGCGTAAGGCCGCACCGTATTGCGTTCATCCGGCAAGCCGTCGAGGATAGCCAGCGCCTGGTTGGTCTCCGCAACGGCATGGTCGAGGCCCCCCTGTTTCTGCTGCCACTCGTCCGCCAGGATGGTATGGACCTTGAAACTGCGGGGCGATACACGCTCGGCGCTCGCCCATAGCGCGGGATCGTCGTGCCAGTCCCGGTTCCGCGCCCAGGTGCGGACGGCCAGCGCGAGGCAGGCTGCCGCCAGCGCCACGGCCACTGCCCTGCGGTCCGGCACGCGCCCGAGCACCCAAACTACGCAGCCCAGAAACCCGATTGCCGGCAGATATAAGAAGCGTTCGGCCATGATCGTGCCGATCCGGATCACCACATTGGAGGTGGGCGCCAGGGTGACGACGAAGAACGCGATGAAGAAAAAAATCGCACGCTTTCGCCGGTAGGCATAGATGGCAGCCGCCGTGGCCGCGGCGATCGCGGCCAGGGACGCCATCGCTCTCCAGTCGTTCCACGTGAACAGGGGGACCTGGTTGTACGAGTAGTCGCTGGCCAGCCGAGCCGGCCAGATCAGCAGCCAGATGTACTTACCGACCACCTTGACCGCAGTCATTCGGGAAGTCAAGAAGTCGCCGCCGAGCAGTGGATTGTCGCCGAAAGGCACCACCCCCACGGGAAGGTTTGCCAACACCTGCGAACGCACATAGAGGAAGAACAGGATCGGGATGCCGGCCGCAGCATACCCTGGCAGCCGCGTACGCCACGGAGCGCTCGCGAAAGCCAGGTCGTAAATCGCCATCACCGCGATCACCACTACCGCGCTCTCCTTCGAGAACACCCCCACGCCGGTGGCCACCGCCAGTCCGAGTAGCCAGCATGCTTTCCGTCTACCCGCCGCCGTGACGCTTTGCACGTAGCACACGAGCCCGCCGAGCACGCCCAAACCGGCCAGCAGGTCGGCGCGGCCCACAATGTTGGTAACCGATTCGGTGAGCACCGGATGCACGCCCCACAAGGCCGCCAGCCCCAGCGCCGGCATCGGCTCGCGGAGTACCAGCAAACCGAGGAAGTAGACCAGCAGGATATTGGCCGCGTGCAGCGCGAAATTCACCCAGTGGTAGCCGGCGGGCCGGGCCTCATTTCCCAACGCGGCGTAATTGAAGAGGTAAGAGAGTGTGGTGAGCGGCCGGAACAGGCCAGTGGTAGCACGGTTATACCAGTATTCCTGGGTCCAGATCAGATGCAGGTTCTCGGCCGTCGCGGCTCGGATACGGCTGTCGCCCAGAATGATCGTTCCGTTATCGAGGACGAATCCGCCGCGGAACGAGTTCGAATACGCGACGAGCGCCAGCACGCACAGCCCCAGCATCTGCCACCCGTGCCGGCGCCATGGGAATGCCGCCACGGCAACTGCGGGCGCGCTGATTTTCCGTTCCGGTTTTCGCCGTTTTCGACCCAAGTGCCATTGTAGCGGGGACCGCGCGCGATGCCGGCGCAACGATGGAGCGCCGTCGGCGGCAGTTGTGAGGCCTCAGAACGCGTACCCAAACACCACGTAGGGAATACTGTAGCCGTGCCCGGGCGCGGCGGTCTTCAGAAAGCGTCCCGGAAAAAGATGGGCAAAGCCCCCGCCGATCTGGATTCGGCTTTTCGCGGTGTACATCATCGAGATGTCGGCCTCCTGGCCGACGCGCCGGCCGCCCGAGCCATCGGACTTCTGCACGATGGCCCCGCCGCCCGAAGCGTACAACGCGTCCCTGGCACTGGCCAGCCAGTAGGAATGATAGATGGGCGCGATCAGCCAGTGGGTCCCCCGCCGTAGCTGCACACCGCCGCGGAGGTCGTGAATGTTCTTCCAGCCAACCTGGTCCGCCAGACCCGTCTTATCGTGCCCGGTGGGATACATAATGTCGAAGGTGCCGCGCCGCCCGTCGCGCGGATTCCGGTCGCCCGAGGCGAAATTGTACTCGGCGATCAGGCGCGGCTTCCAACTGCCCGATCCCGGCGGCGTGTAGCCAACCTGCCAGTGCCCCGCCCAGGCGCGGATGCGGTCGGAGCCGAGCGACCCGGCCTGCCACGCCATTTCCGCGTTGTAATCGAAATGGCCCGGCAGGGCTCCCGTGCCGCGGACCCCCACGGTCTTGAAATCCCGGTTGCCCGGCAGCCCCGACTCCGTGCGCAGGTTCCGCGTCACTCTCCAGAAGATGTATGGCTCCACGACAGATTTCGGCACGGCCTTCTCGATGCCTCCGTACAGGCCGTGCAGGTTATCGGCCCGCGTCCGGAACGGCCGGTTGAATGTGCCGTCCACCTGCTGCACCACGGTGGAAGTGAAGGCATCGACGCGGTAGCCCCCGCGCCTCAGCCGCAGCCGAGCGGCATCGAAACTGCGCGCCGTATTCGACCAGTTGGAACTGCCCACCAGCCGTTGATCTCCGAAGTTCAACTCCTGGCGGCCCACGCGCAGCCCGAGCGCCTGCTCCGCATCGCCGAATTCGACGTACGCCATCCTCAGGTCCAGGGTGTCCTGATAGGGCGGCGCCGCTTTGTTTTTTCCAAACGCCCGCGCGTCCTGCCCCTGCACGCGGATCTTCCACCAGGCGGAGGGCCGGATTTCCATATTCAAACGTATGCGGTGCAGTAGGTAGGTGTCGCTGTTGCCGTCCCGGAACCCGCCGCCGTCATAGCCCTCCAGCCGCACCCGATACTCGCCACTGAAGCGCAACCAGCCCGGTAACCTTCGATTCAATTCGTCCGACGGAGCGGCGGCCGTCTGTGCGGCCGCGGTCGTGCACGCGATCGTCAGCACCATCGCGGCCACCGTTACGCTCGTGTTCCCCACCGAATCGCAGTATAACCGGACTGCCCGGTGCCGGCGAGTGAACCGAGCGCGGCGCCTCACCCGGAGCAGGTCAGGCAGTCAAAACCTTGAACGCGTGGGTCCACTGATTCCGCAGGAATCCCGGGATGCACCAGAGCATGCAGAGCGGCTCAAGCGCCCGCGCCGCAATGAGCCCGCCGCAGTCGAAGGGCTCCCAGCCGAACTGCGTCGCGACCTCCGATACCGTGGCTTTCGCCGCAGCATCGTCGCCGCAAATGAACATGGTTGGGGTCCCCTGCTGAAATTTCGGGTTCACCATCCGCGCCGCGCCCACACTATTGAATGCCTTGACGACGCGGGACTGCGGAATCCGGGCCTGAATTTTCTCCGCGAGCGACTCGTTGGGTCCGGTTGTAAACCGGAGCACCCCTTCCACCGGAGGCTCGTCCGATAGTGGATTGGTGGTGTCCATGACCACTTTGCCAGCAAGATTCGAAGTGCCGGCCAGGGTGACGGCTTCCTCGGCAGCCCGGCCCAGCGTGGCCACCACGATCAGCTCGCCAAATTTCGCGGTCTGTTCGAACGTGCCCGCCGCGGCGCCCGGATTGGCAGACAGCCATTGCTGCACCTCCTTCTTTCGCGGGTCGCGCGTGCCCAACATCACCTGGTGGCCGTGCTTTCCGAATCCTGTGGCGAGCGTTTGCCCCACCGTTCCCGAACCGATGATTCCAACCTTCATTTCTGCGCATACCTCCACGCGTGGTCAGATGCAGGGTCACCCCCGGCCGATGCCAGTCCTTTCGGCCAGGTGTCAACCGCCATCGCCTCACCTGGTGGAAACTCGGACTAGCGAGAGGAAACCGCCACCCAGGGGCGGCAACGTAGCATAGCCCGCGCGACCGCGAAGCGGATTGGTCGGTGCCTTGTGACTAGCGGGCTTCCCACCTCAAAGGGTGACCAGCGGCGCTGCCAGGGCCCGCTTCAACTGGCCGCAGGCGGCATAGATATCCAGGCCGCGAGGCTTGCGGATGAAACACGGGAGCGAACGGCGCACAATCTGCTGGAAGGCGGCCACGCGGGCCGGGTCCGGCGTTGCGTAAGGAATCTCCGGCCCGGGATTCAACGCGATCAGGTTGAGCTTGCAGTTGAGATTGGCCAGCAGTTTTACGACGCGGCGCGCGTCGGCATCGGTGTCGTTAACGCCTTTCAGCAGCACGTACTCGAAGGTCAACTTCTCCCACGGGCGCAGGGGATAGGCACGGCAGGCTTCCATCAGGCCGGCGAGATGATACTTGCGGGTAATCGGCATCAACTCGCGCCGCATCTCCTCGGTGGAGGCATTGAGCGAGACGGCAAGTTTCGGCCGGACGGCCTGGCGGCCGAGTTCTTCGATTTGCGGAATGATGCCGGCCGTAGAAACAGTGATCCGGCGAGGCGAGAGGCCGAAGCCGGCCGGATCGAGCAAAATGCGCGTAGCCTTGAGGACGTTGGGCAGGTTGAGCAGCGGCTCGCCCTGGCCCATCATTACGATGTTGAGGCGGCCGCCGTCCCGCCGCAGGCCGTTCTCGCGGGTTACGCGCAGCACCTGCCCGACGATCTCCCCGGCCGTCAGGCTGCGCTCGAGACCAAGCAGCGCGGTCATGCAGAATTTGCAGTCCACCGGACAGCCGACCTGGCTGGAAATGCAAATGGTGTCGCGCTCGCCCTCCGGCATCAGCACGGTTTCCACGGTCCGTCCATCGGCGAGTCCCAGCAGGTAGCGGCGTGTGCCGTCAACCGATTCGTACACCCGCGAGACCGAAGGCAGCCCGACCGCGTGATGTGCCGCGAGGCTCTCACGCAGCGGCACAGGCAGGCTCGTGATCTGTGCCAGATCGCACGTTTCGGCACGGTAGAGCGCATCGTAAATCTGCCGGGCGCGGTAGGGGGGCTGATCGGGGCCCAAGGCCTCGCGCAAATCGGCGAGGTCCATGCCCACGAGTGGCTGGGACATCCTGCCTCTATTTTAGCCGATCCCCCTCGCACTGCCGGAGAATGCTACAAAAGAGTAAGGCAGTTCCAGCTCGTCTAACCCGACATGACCTCACCGACAATTCCCGTGCGTGACATAGAAACGACGCGGCTCGCCAACGGCGTGCGCGTGATCAGCGAGGCCATGCCTCACGTCCGGTCGGTATCGGTGGGGGTGTGGATCGGGAGCGGGTCGCGGCGGGAAACGGGCGAGTGCAACGGCATCTCTCATTTCATCGAGCATATGCTGTTCAAGGGAACGACCCGGCGATCAGCCGAAGACATCGCGCGTTCGGTGGATTCGATCGGCGGCAACCTCGACGCCTTCACCGCCAAGGAACTGGTCTGCTTCAACACCAAGGTGCTGGACGAGCATTTGTCGCTGGCCTTCGACGTGGTGGCCGATCTCGTGCTCCATCCGCTGTTTCGCGAGGAGGATATCGAGAAGGAAAAAGGCGTCATCCTCGAAGAAATCAAGATGGAGGCCGACAGTCCCGACTACCTGGTGCACGAAATCTTCTCCTCCAATTTCTGGAAGGACCACCCGCTCGGCAAGCCGATTCTGGGAACGCGTGAGAGTGTGAAGCGATTCGACCGCGGCATGATCCAGGGCTTCTACGATTCGGTGTACGCACCCAGCAACCTGATTGTGACGGCCGCCGGCAACCTGACGCATGAGCGGCTGGTGGCGCTGGTGCGCGAGCATTTCGAATCGCTGCCGCCGGGCGACCCGGCGCCGGCGGACCCGGTGCCCAGCACCCACGCGCGCATCGCGCTGCGCAACAAGAAGGCGCTGGAGCAGGTGCACATGTGCCTGGGGGTGCCATCCTATCCGCTGCCCCACGAGGAGCGGTTCGCCTGTTACGTGCTGAATACGTTATTGGGCGGCGGAATGAGCTCGCGCCTCTTCCAGAATATTCGCGAGCGTCAGGGGCTCGCGTACGCCGTGTTTTCCGAGTTGAACCCCTACCGGGACACCGGGTGCCTCTCCATTTATGCGGGCACGTCGGTGGAGTCGGCGCCTAAGGTGGTGGAATCGATCACCAAGGAATTCCGCGACTTGAAGCAGCAGCCGGTAGGCGCGGAGGAACTGCGCCGCGCCAAGGACCATCTCAAGGGATCGCTGATGCTCAGCCTGGAGTCCACCGCCAGCCGCATGTCGAACCTGGCGCGGCAGGAATTGTATTTCGGCCACTTCTTCAGCCTGGACGAACTGGTGGAAAGCATCGAGATCGTGACCGCGGATGACGTGCAGCGGATCGCGCAGACCTTCTTCGATCCGAAACAGATCGCCCTGACGGTGTTGGGGAATCTCGAGAACTTCAAGATCGGCCGGGAAGATCTGGCCTGCTAAGACGCTTCCGGAGCTTCCGTTTCAGCAGGACGTCTCGCACCCAGTTCCCGTTTGAAACATACCCGCCTGACCGGCGATATTGGAGCCGAACGACGCGCCGATTACCGAGGCGGCCTTCGTCCGGCCGCGTCCCGCCCGCACTCGAGGTCTTCAGGGGGCGGGTGTACCGGGCCTGCCGAAGATCTGCGCCTCGAACACATAGAGGCGCGCTTTGGGGTCCTTCCACGACTGCGGGGCCAACCCGCATTTCCGTGCCAGGGCGCTAAGGAACTGCCCGGGAGTCCAATCGAATCGTTCGGCGACTTGTGGCAGCAGCAATCCGGAATGGCCACCCAGGTGGAGATAGGCGCCGTGCTTTCCCAGTTGCAAGCGCTCGGCCGAGACAATGCGCTTGAACGGCGTGAGCACGGAGATCTCGATATCGATGGGGCCGCTCACATCCGCAGCGGGACGAAACCGTGGATCGTCGAGCGCCGCCGCGAGGGCCAGTTCGCCGGCGGCGGTGGTGAGCGGCCGGTGACCGGCACAGTTTCCGATGCACCCCAGCAGCTCGTCGCCGCGATGCAGACTGACGAAAATGCCGCGGCCGGTGTCGAGGGCGGGCGAGCCCGAGGCGGGCACGGATTCCCGCTGGCCGGAATCGCGAAGGCGGCACAAGGTTCGGGCGGCGGAATCGAGCAGCGCCTCGCGATCGGCGCAACCAAGCTCCAGGGCGTCCTTGCGGCAATAGGCCAGCGCGGCGTAGCTTACCGAGTGGTGGTAGTCACCCGCAATTTCGCCCGAGGTCTGGTAATCGAGCCTGACCTGGTAAAAGTCGTCCCAGCCGAGAGCGCTCAGTGTTTCGAGCAGCAGCGCGATCGGCTCGGAGCCGCACACGGTGGCGTGCAATCCCTGAAGGATCTCCGAAAACACCGTGGCGTCGATGGAGCCAGCCGCCTCGATGCAATCGTCATCCAGGTCCCGGAGCCGCCGCGCCACGGTCTGGTCGGGCGGGAACGGGGTGTAGCCGAAGGCGCGTCCGTAGTGGGTGAAATCGGAGGAGGCCACAAATACGGTGCCGGGCGTCCATGCGCGGGAGAGGATGGCGGAGGTAGCGGCGCGTTCGGCGGCGGATGCCGGCCCGACGTAGACAGGGGTCACGCGGGCGCGCGGCGCGGCTTTCTGCAGGAACGGCAATTGGATTTCGAAGGAGTGGTCGCAGACGCGGGCTTCGGGAATGCGCGGAAGCTCCTCGAGGAAAAGCTGATCGATATCGACGTGGCCCAGCGGCGTGGCGATGGTCTCCACCGCCGGAACCGCGGCGCCGTGCAATCCGCCGTGGTGGGGAAAGGCCAGCACCACGATGCGCGCCGGCTGCGACTGTGCGATGGCGCGATAGGCCGCGGCAGCGACCGTCCCGGAGTACATCGGCCCGGCGTGGGGGACCACAAACGCCAGGGCCTCACGGAAGGGGAACGCGCCTGTGCGGTGGGACGATTGGGCGAAGCGCCCCTCAAGCAGATGGGCCAGGTCCGCGGCGCGGTCGGGATACCAGGTGCCCGCGTACGGTGTGTGATGGAGCGTTTCCACGCTAACCGCAGCGAATGTGAACCAGGTCGCTGCCCTCCTCGCGGTGCCCGGGGAGCGCGCCCCAGACGCCCGGAACGGTGTAGCCGCAAACGGGGCACGCGCCTTCCGCGGTGAGGCGGTTGCGAAGCACGCGGAAACCGAACCGCTCGATGACGGCACTTCCGCAGGAGGGACACCGGGTATTCTCGAGGTCTTCCGTGCCACCGGGCAGGTTTCCGGCGTAGACGAACCGAAGACCGGCGGCACGGCCAATGGCGGCGGCGCGGATCAGCGTCCCGGGCGGGGTGTCCCTGGGGCCGGTCATTTTGTAGTCCTTGTGAAAGGCCGTGACATGCCAGGGAATATCGGAAGAAATCTCCGCCAGGAATCCGGCGATGCCGCTCAATTCGGCATCCGAATCGTTGAACCCGGGTATTACCAGGGTCACGACTTCGAGCCAGAAACCCAGGCTGTGGATGCGGCGGATGGAATCGAGGATGGGGCCGAGGCGCCCGCCCAGTTCGTGATAGCGGCGGTCATCGAAGCTCTTCAGATCGACCTTGTAGAGATCGGTCCACGGGCGGATATAGTCCAGCACTTCGGGAGTGGCATTCCCGTTGGACACGAAGCCGGTGACGAGACCGGCGGCGCGGGCTTCGCGGAAGACGGAGACGGCCCATTCGGCGGTGATGAGCGGCTCGTTGTACGTGCTCACGACCGCGCGAGCGCCCTGCCGCCGCGCCAGGGTGACGATCCCGGCCGGTGTGGCGGTTTCGAAATCGAGGGTGGACCGATAGTCGCGTAGGGCCTGCGACGACACCCAGTTCTGGCAATATCCGCAATGCAGGTCGCATCCCAGCATTCCGAAGCTGAGCGCGCGCGTGCCCGGCAGGGCGTGAAAGAACGGCTTCTTCTCGATCGGGTCGCAGTACGCCGCGTTAACGTAGCCGTACGGCGCATAGAGCTTCCCTCCCCGGTTGAAGCGCACCTTGCAGACCCCTGCAAAACCCGGCCCGATGGGACACCTGTGCCCGCAAGCCACACAGAGAACGCGATTTCGATCCAGAGGGTGGTAAAGATCTGCTTCGCGAGTCTGGCGGGCGAGTTGTTCGGCCAGAGTCTCCATACTCTACCTGTGACGTATTGTAGCGCCCGGCGGTGACAGCAGAGATCAGTGAGTGGGGCCGATGAAGGCAGCGGGGTTCTCTTCGAACTTCATCCGACAGTCTACGGAGCAGAAGTAGTACATCTGGCCTGCATAGCCGGTTTTGGCGGCGGCCTTGGATTCATCTACTTTCTTTCCGCAGACCGGATCGACGGAATACACGAGGGACTCCTCATCCGAGTAGTCTCTCAGGCCCCAGGTGTCCTCCATAGCCCAATCATCCTGCTCCTATTGTGAGTAGAGCCGGAGCGGAGGGGGGTGCGGGTTCGCACTGACTCGGGCGTAGGGCGGCTTTTTCGTACATAGCTGCGAGTGTGAGCCCACGACCGCTCGATTCGGGGGGCGGGACCGAATCCCGCCCCAGCCAGGGTTACGCCGTGCGCATGGCCTCGGACTTGTCGCCCGAAATGGCTGCCTGCGCCGCGGCGAGGCGGGCGATCGGCACGCGATAGGGGGAGCAGGAAACGTAGTCCATGCCCACGCGGTAACAGAACTGCACCGAGCTGGGCTCGCCGCCGTGCTCGCCGCAGATGCCGATTTCCAGGTCCTTGCGGGTCTTACGGCCGTTGTCGACTGCCATCTTCACCAACTGGCCCACGCCTTCCTGGTCCAGAACCGCGAACGGATCGGCCGGGAAGATCTTCTTGTCCTGGTACTCCTTGGAGAACTTCGTATAGTCGTCGCGAGAGAGTCCCATGGTGGTCTGCGTCAGATCGTTGGTGCCGAAGCTGAAGAACTCGGCTTCCTTCGCCACGTCGCCCGCAGTGAGCGCAGCGCGCGGAATCTCGATCATGGTGCCGACCATGTACTTCAGGTCCTTCATGCCGGCCTTCTCGAGAACTTCCTCGGCCGCCTTCACTACGATTTCCTTCTGGTTCTGAAGTTCTTTCACGCCGCCGATGAGCGGGATCATAACTTCCGGAATGACCTTCTTGCCCTTCTTGGCAACCTGAACGGCCGCTTCGAAGATGGCCCGCGCCTGCATCTCGGTGATCTCGGGATAGGTGATGCCGAGGCGGCAGCCGCGGTGTCCGAGCATCGGGTTGAACTCATGCAGTTCTTCCACCCGCTTCAGCAGCTCGGGCAGAACGGTTTTGAGGTTCTTCACCTCGGCGCCGAACCGCTGATAGGTGGCCGCCAGCTCGCGCTTCTTCTTGATATCGGCAAAAGGCAGCACGGCGAGATCCACCATCAGGTCTTCGCGCTTGGGGAGGAACTCGTGCAGCGGCGGATCGAGGGTGCGGATGACCACCGGGAAGCCGTCCATGGCTTCAAAGAGCCCGGCGAAATCGCGGCGCTGCATCGGCAGGAGTTTGGCCAGGGCTTTGCGGCGGGTCTTTTCGTCGCGGGCCAGGATCATGGCCTGCATGTGCTCGATGCGGTCTTCGGCGAAGAACATGTGCTCGGTGCGGCAGAGGCCGATGCCTTCGGCGCCGAACTTGCGAGCGGCCTTGGCGTCGCGCGGAATGTCGGCATTGGCGCGCACGCCGAAATCGCCGCGGAATTCGTCCGCCCAGCCCATGAAGCTGGCCAGCACGCCGGAACTCGGATCGGCATCGATCGTGTTGGCCTTGCCGCCGAAGACTTCACCCGTGGAGCCATCGAGCGAAAGCCAGTCGCCTTCCTTCAGCGTGACGGCCTTGCCCTTGACGTTGACGGTGACTTCCTTCTTTGCCTCATTGACAGTGAACGATTCCGCGCCCGCCACGCACGGGGTGCCCATGCCGCGGCAGACCACCGCCGCGTGGCTGGTCATGCCGCCGCGCGAGGTGAGGATGCCCTTGGCTACTTCCATGCCGTGGATGTCGTCGGGAACGGTTTCTTTGCGAACCAGCACCACAGGTGCGCTGGATGCCTTCGCCACTGCCTCGTCGGCCGTGAACACGACGGTACCGACCGCAGCGCCTGGCGATGCCGGCAGGCCCTTGGCCAACAGCGACAGGGACTTCTTCGAAGCCGGGTCGAGCACCGGATGCAGAAGCTGGTCGAGTTGCTGCGGATCGACACGGAGCACAGCCTCTTCCTTGGTGATGAGGCCTTCCTCGACCATCTCGACGGCGATGCGGACCGCCGCCGGACCGGTGCGTTTGCCGTTGCGGGTTTGGAGCATGTACAGCTTGCCATCCTGCACCGTGTACTCGAAATCCTGCACGTCGCGGTAGTGCTTTTCGAGCATGGTGGTAATCTCGCGAAGCTGGTTGTACACCTCCGGATTCCACTTTTCGAGCTCCGCAATCTCGTGCGGGGTGCGGATGCCGGCCACCACGTCCTCGCCCTGGGCGTTTTCGAGGAACTCGCCGTAGAAGACCTTCTCACCGGTGGCCGGATTGCGCGTGAAGCCCACGCCCGTGGCCGACGTCTCGCCCAGGTTGCCGAAGACCATGGCCTGCACATTGACGGCGGTGCCCAGGTCGTCCGGAATCTGGTTCATCTTGCGGTAGTGCTTGGCGCGCTCATTGAACCAGGAGCCGAACACGGCATTGCGCGCGCCCTCGAGCTGCTGCATGGGATCCTGCGGGAACGGCTTGCCGGTTTTTTTCTGGACCAGTTTTTTATAGGCTTCGATGACCTGCTGCAGATCCTGCGCGGTCAGTTCGGTGTCGAGCTTGGCCTTGGCCTTCTTCTTCTGGCCTTCGAAGATCTCGTCGAAATCGTGCTTCGAGATTTCGAGCACGACATTGCCGTACATCTGGATGAAACGACGATAGCAGTCGTAGGCGAAGCGGGGGTGGTTGCTTTTCTCCGCGAGAGCCTTTACGGTGTTGTCGTTCAGCCCCAGGTTCAGAATGGTGTCCATCATGCCCGGCATGGAGAACTTGGCGCCCGAGCGCACGCTCACCAACAGCGGATTTTCGACGTTACCGAGTTTCTGCCCCATGCGTTCCTCGAGGGTGGCCAGGGCCTCGGTCATCTGCTCATGAATCTCCGGGGGAACGGTGTAGTTGTTCTGGAAATAGATGTTGCAGACCTCGGTCGAAATGGTGAAGCCGGGGGGCACCGGCAGCTTGGCCCGTGACATCTCGGCCAGCCCGGCGCCTTTGCCGCCGAGCACGTCTTTCATTTTTCCGTCGCCGTCGGCGGTTCCGTTGCCGAACGAATAGACATACTTCTTCATGCTTTGCTCCTATGAATTAGTTACAATTTCCGAAAAATCCGCCACCGTGGAGAACTCCGCCAGCAGCGTACCCAGCAAGGTCAAACGATTCTGCCGGACGCGGACGTCCGGCGCGTTCACCAGAACTTTGTCGAAGAACAGATCCACTTTGGGACGCAGGCGGGCGATGACGCTCTCGATGGGCTGTCCGGCGATGGCCCGGTATTCGTCGTAAAGAGCGCGTTCCGGGCCAGGATCGAGCAGGCTCTCGTCCACGGTGCCGCCGCCCGAGAATTTCGCCTGCTCCAGAATATTGCGAATGCGTTTGAAGCTCGCGGCCAGGGGTTCGAAATCGGGAGTCGAACGAAGGCCCTGGATGCGCACCAGCCGCGATTCCAGATCCACCAGGTTGCTCCAGCCCACGGTGGCAGACATGGCGGCGTTCACTTCGTCGTACCGGAACCCGCGCAGGTCCTTGAAGTAGAACCGCACGCGATCCTCCACGAATTCGCGGAGGGGCCCTTCGCCCAGATACTCGAACAGCGGAATCTGAATCCTGCCCTCCACCAGGATTTTCACGACTCCCTGCGCCGCGCGGCGCAGTGCGAAGGGGTCGCTCGACCCCGAGGGAATCAGTCCTACCCGGAAACAGCCGCGCAAGGTGTCGAGCTTGTCGGCCAGTGCCACGATCTGGCCGGTGCGGTTACGCGGAATGGCGTCATCCATGCTCCCCGGCTTGTAGTGATCGTAGATCGCCTGCCACACCGGTTCGGGTTCGCCTTGCGCGCGCGCGTAAAGGCCGCCCACAATCCCCTGAAGCTCGGTAAACTCTTTGACCATCTCGGTGGTGAGATCGCACTTGGAGAGTTCCGCCGCGCGCGCCGCCATCGCGGTTCCGCCGAGTTGCTTCACCAGATCCGCCATGCGCTCGATCTTTTCCAGGTAGGTCCCCAGTTTGGCCTGGAAGGTGACATGGGCCAGGTCCGGCTTGCGGTCGGCCAGCGATTTCTTCTGGTCCGTTTCCCAGAAGAAGCGGGCGTCATTGAACCGCGCCCGCAGCACGCGTTCGTTGCCGCTGCGGACGTAACCTTCCGAATCGGCGGCAATATTCATGACGGCGACGAACTGGGGTGAGAGTTTGCCCTCGGCGTCTTCCACCGAGAAATACTTCTGGTGGTGGCGCATCACGGTGACGAGCACTTCTTCGGGAAGCTCGAGAAACTGGGTATCGAAGCTGCCGGTGATAGGCGTGGGAAATTCGGTGATGTAGACCAGGGTTTCGAGCAGCGCCGGATCGGGCTTCACTTTCACGCCCACGAGGTGGTTCATGATCCGCCGCCGCCGCTCTTCGGCCGACAGAATCACGTAGTGGTCGCGCAGGCGCCGCTCGTAATCCTGAATGGTGACGACGATCTCCTTCGCGCCCAGGCGGCGATGGCCCGACGTGATGGCGCCCGAGCGGACGCCGGCGATCTCGAACGGTACGATCTCTTCGCCCAGCAATGCCACCAGCCAGCGAATCGGCCGGATGAAGCGCGGCCCGCCCTTCGCGGTCCAGTACATCGTCTTCGGGAAGTAGATGCGAAGGATCAGTCCGGGGAGGGCGTCGGACAGGATGTCGCGGGTGCATCTCCCCTGCACCTTCTTGTAGAAAACGTAGTACTCGCCCCTGGGCGTCTTTTCCACGGCGAGGAGTTCGGGCTTCCCGCCCATCTTACGGGCGAACCCCGCTACGGCCTGCTCGGGCGCTCCTTTGGCGGGGCCCAGAATGCGCTCTTCGGTATCGGCCTGGCGCTCCTGCAAACCTTCGGCGCGCAGCACCAGGCGCCGCGGGGTGGCATCCAGACTGACGGATTCGTGCGGAATGCCGAGTTTCTCGAACATCAGGCGGAGATTTTCGAGCGCGCCCGGGATCATCCAATCGGGGATTTCCTCGGCGCCGATTTCGAGCAACAGCGGCAAGCTCATTGCGCCACCGCCGCCTGCTGATCCACCCACGCCTGCGCCACGCCCACCGCCAGCTTCCGGACCCGCTGGATCACCCCCACGCGCTCCGTGACGCTGATGGCGCCGCGGGAGTCCAGGGTATTAAATAGGTTCGAGCACTTCAGCACCTGGTCGTAGGCGGGCAGCAGGGGAAAGCGCTTCTTGTCGGGTGCTTTCGGATTGTAGAGATGCAGGAGGCGCGCCGCTTCGCCCTCGTGCAGGTCGAACAGTTTCCACAGCGTGGAGATGTCGGCCAATTCGAAGTTGTAGACCGAATACTGCAACTCGTCCTTGTAGCGGACATCGCCGTAGGTGAAGCCCCGGGTCCACTCGATCTGGTAGACGCTGTCCTTCACCTGGAGGAAGGCGGCGATGCGCTCCAGGCCATAGGTGAGCTCGGCGGGGACCACGTCGAGATCGATGCCCCCGCACTGCTGGAAGTACGTGAACTGAGTGATCTCGAGGCCGTCCAGCATGACTTGCCAGCCGATGCCCCAGGCGCCCAAGGTGGGGGCTTCCCAGTTGTCCTCTTCGAACTTGATATCGTGCTGGCCCAGGTCGATACCGATGGCCTCCAGGCTGCCCAGGTACTGGTCGATAACGTCCGCGGGGGAGGGCTTCAGGATGACCTGAAGCTGGGAGTGCTTGTACAGCCGGTTGGGGTTATCCCCGTAGCGGCCGTCGGCCGGGCGGCGGCTCGGCTGAACATAGGCGACGCGGTAGGGGTCGGGTCCGAGCACGCGGAGAAAGGTTTCGGCCACCATGGTGCCCGCACCCACTTCCACATCATATGGCTCCTGAATGATGCAGCCCCGCTCCGCCCAGTATTCTTTCAGCTTGAATATGATCTCTTGAAAAGATGGCATCAGGATTCCAACCAGGGCGCGGTCACCAGTTTCCGCTCGACGTGGGCTTCGATCTGCTGGATCAGGAAGCGACGGAGGTCGGCTGCCGTCGACTGGGTCCACTCGGTGTTTGTCAGTTGCGACACGGGTTTGCGCAACATCTCCGCGGCTGTGCTCCTCGATTCCAAGGTCAATTCCCAACTGCCGGCCGCCGAGAGCGCGCGCCGGCAGTGGCTGCAAATCAGCCCCGCCTGTCCACGGCTGAAAAACGCGCGCTCCGCGCCGGGGGCGGCGTTCGGGCCGGGATCATCCAGGTAGCTGCCGCAACTCAAACACACGTGCAGTTCCGGCAGCCAACCGGAGAGCCTCACCGCCCACAACGAAAAGTACGTCACGCCGCGCCAGATCCTGCCCTGTCCCCCGCCCGGCTTAAGGTCGTCGAGCACTGCCAGGAGGAGGCGGAAAAACTTCTCATTCGGCTCCGCGGGAGGCAGCAGGTGTTCGGCCACCTCCGCGAAATAATCCAGCGCCACGCCGGCCCAATAGTCGGAAAGCAACCCGAATTGGGAACGGATCAACTCGCAGGAATCCAGGCTTACCAGTTCGCGGTTTTCACGCTGGAAGTACGCCATACGCACGTGTGATAACCGCTCCAGCCCCGCGCCGAAACTGCTATTCGGACGCCGCGCCCGCCTCGCCACGCCCCGCAACTTCCCCTGGTCCCGTGTAAAAAAACTAACTACGAGGTCCGCCTCTTTCAACGGGTAGGTACGCAGAACAAGAGCTTCGCTGACACGCGCTGGCACACGTGGAAATTATGTAATTTTCAGAGTAACACAGATGAAAAGCGGGGATGTCCCGAACCCCGGGAATGACAGCGGTCTCGGAAGTTCCGCGAAGGAGGGGGCGGCGCTGTGGAGCGGTTTGAATCGTGAGGTCGGCAGCGTTCCTGCTGGCCTTTTGAGCAATGGCGGCTCCGGCGGGTTATCGCTTCACGGAAAAGAGTCGAGTTGTCAAAGATCAACGGAGCCGTGCTCGCCGTCCGCGCGGCGCCGGGGTCAACTGGTATCCGGCGGACTATGGGTCCCTAGGGTCAACCAGAGATAGTCATGCAGTTGCATGGCGCAGCGAATGGCATGGTCACCACGGTGCAGATAGCGCAACCGGTAAAGGCGTTCGATCACCATGGCCAGTGCGATCAGCAGCCATACGATCAGAATGCTGTTGGCCTGATGATGGCAGATGTGCTCCATGCCATAGCGGTTCTTGCCGTCGTTGAAGCCCTGATTCTCGATCTCCCAGCGGCTTTTGGCGATGCGGTAGAAACTCAAGCTCCCGAGTTTGGGGATGGAGAAGTCGGTCAGCCATTCGGCTTGTATTACGGTCCCATCGCGTTTGTGCTGGCAGTACCGCAGGACGCGTACGGCGGGCCAGTTCAGGGTTTCCCAAGGAGCGAAATTATCCGCGTCCCAGACCTCGACCCGATCATCGCCCTCTTGGAACACGGCCTGGGGCGGTTGCCCGTCAAAGCGGGCGCGCACGGCAGCGGCTAAAAGAGGAAGGTTCTCCTTGAGGCGCGCCACCATGGGCAGAGCGACCTCCGCGGCGGTGTGGAGAAAAGGAGCCGTGGCATACTCGCTGTCTCCCACTACATAGTCGGCGAAACGCGCGCCAAGATGCCCCACCGCGCGCCGCAGCAAACGCTGGGCTGCGGCATACTCGCTATCGCCAGGCCCGTAGGGCTCCACATCGATCGGCAGCGTCAAACCAACGCCGACCATGCTGATCAGTACGAAATGATGCAAGGAACCATGTACTGCACCCTTGGAATCCTTGACCGGATCACACAACGGGCAGGGTTCTTTGTGGGTATGCCCCGCGCCGGTACCGTCCAGCGCCAGCCCTATGAAGCGGCTGTTCTCGAAGGCCTTGTTGCGCTTGGCTTGGTGCAGCGCGGTCGCCACAGCCAATCGCGTCGTCTCCGGGTCCATGCGCTCGGTGCAGTAGGCCAAGGCATCATCCCCGAACTGGCCTTTCAAGCCCAACTCGGCGCGCACCGGAGAGTGCGCCAGCCATTCCAGGCGCAAGAAACTTGCGGCGCGCAGGACACGTCCGATCACTACGGCCCAGACCAGATCTCGCGCCGGGATATGGGGATGGACCCGGCCATCGCCCGGTCGTTGGAAGAAGGACTTCAGGCCCAGGCAGTGGCAGGCGTAGTTTTGGATTTGGCGAACGTGTGGCCCGGTCAGCGGGGCTGCTGTTTGCGCCGCAATACCAGCAACTCGGCATTGGCGGCGAGGACCTCGCGCAGAGCGTCCTGAAAGGCGTGGCCGGCAGCGACGCGCCGGCGGACGTCGTCCACCCAATCCTTGGGGATGCGTTCGACCCGCTTCTTACCGGCCACCATAAAGGTGAGCGACCAAGCGGGGTGCCCCTCGCCTTTGGCGCAATGGCAAGTAGGCTTTCCACACTTGGTATGGCTGACGGACAGCGAGCCTGGCAGCAGATCTTGGGGGAAAGGGAATTGGCGGAGCAGCGCAAATTTGCGCTGGCGGAGTCTGGCAGCCTCGGGACCCTTGGGCTCGAATTCCATCTTGGAGTAACTATACTACAAGAATTGAACCAAAGCCAGACAAATTTACGAACGCGAAAATAGATGGCTTCTGTGGCCGGTTATGCCGGACCCACCCTGCCCGTCATTCTCAACGGCTTATCGGATTCTGCGTTATTGGAGTGCCGAGACTGCTGCGGGAATGACGGGTTCGGCGCCCTCCTTCCGCCGCCGCACAGGTCCCGGAGGTGCCGCCTCCGGCCGCCGGAGCGGATACAATGGACCATCCGATGCAGATCTACCTTCTCCGCCACGGTATTGCCGAGGACGCCAAATCCGGGCAGCCCGATTCGGATCGCGCCCTTACCGCGGAGGGGCGCGACAAGCTGCGCCGCGTGCTACGGCGCGCCGGCGCGGCCGATGTAGTGCCTACGCTGATCCTCTCGAGCCCATATCGCCGCGCCGTCGAGACCGCCGAAATTGCCGCCGACGTGCTCGGCTACGACGGCAAGGTTGCCAAGACGCACGCCCTGGTTCCAGAAGCTTCTCCGTACGACACCTGGGAGGAGATCCGGTCGCGCCCGGACGAAAAATCCATCCTGCTGGCGAGCCACGAGCCGCTGATGAGTACCCTGGCCGCCTTTCTCGTGGATTGCCCGGCGCTTCAGATCGACATGAAAAAAGCCGCGCTCGTGCGGCTGGAGTGCGACCGCTTCGGCGCCAAGCCGAAGTGCGTCCTCAAATGGATGCTGACACCGGCGCTGGCGGTGGAGCTATGAAGATCCGAGTCCGCGCTTGATTCGCAGCACGATGCATGATACTGGTGGCCCATATGCAACGACGTGATTTGCTCAAATCCGCGGTCGCCGGTGGGACCGGGTTGATGATTCTCAGGAGCGGCATGCTCCGTGGGCAGACCGCCCCCAGCAACAGGTTGAACATTGCCCTCATCGGCGTATGGGGCAGGGGTACGGCGCATTACAATGTCCTCCGTACCGAAAACGTCGTGGCACTGTGCGACGTCAACGACCTGCGCACCAAGGAGGCTCTGCGCATCTTTCCCAAAGCGAAGACCTACTGGGATTGGCGCAAGTTGATGGACCAGAAAGACGTCGAGGCGGTGATCATCTGTACCGCCGATCACCATCACGCCTTCATCGCCAATTGGGCGTTGAATCGCAACATCAACGTGTATTGCGAGAAGCCTCTGGGCATCACGGTGGAGGAAGTGCGCACGGTGCGCGCCAATTACCTGGGCCGCCGCGCCAAGGTCGCCACGCAGCACGGCACCCAAAGGCATGCCTATCCCAATTTCGAACGCTTGCGCGAACTGATCATGGATGGCGCCATCGGCGAAGTGAAGACGGTGCACGGATGGGACAGCCGCCAGCTTCCCCGGCCGGGCTATCCCGTTGCCGAGGGGATGCCGCCCTCATCGCTGCATTACGAGCAGTGGATCGGACCCTCGCCCTACCATCCCTACAGCCCGCAGTACTTCGGTGGTTCTTCCGGACTCAACTGTCTGTTCTGGAACATGTACCGTGATTTCGGCGTGGGCCAGATGGGCGACATGGGCGCGCACACCATGGATCTGCTCTGGAACGCCGTGGATTGCGGCGCGCCTACGGCGATTGACATTGACCGGGATGTCAGCGATAAATACAACCCCGACATCTGCCCGGTGAAGTTGAAGGCCAGTTTCGAGCACCCCAAGAACAACTGGCGGGGGCCCCTCACCATCGTGTGGTATCAGGGCGGCCTCAAACCGCAGTCGCCTCGCAATTACATGGATGTAGCGCGGATTCCGAACGGCGCGATTTTCGAAGGCGCGAAAGGCACCATTATCGCCGATTTCACCAGCCGGGTGATTCTGCCCAACAACGACGACGGCGACTTCACCTACTACAAGCGGCGCACGCAGGATGAGCTGCTTCCGCTGGTGGGCGGCACGGGACAACCGACGCAGTCGATGAACCGCGGCCCGCGAGGTCAAGGCGGTCGCGGCGGCCCGGGCGGACGCGGACAGGGCAATCGTGGCGGCGCCCGCACGCTTCCCGCGGGATTCACCGCCATGCCGAGTGCGGAACCCACGGCCAACGGCTTCCCGGCCGTGCAGTTCCTCGAGGGCAACATCCCCGCTGCCATCGGCATGCCCAACACGAGCGTCGACATGGTGGCCCAGGCCGAACAGGAAGGCCGGCCCGCTAACCTGGCCGGCGACGCGTTCCAGGTGGACTGGCTAAACGCCTGCAAAGGCAAGAGCAACAACGTCGTACACGGCACTAGTAGCAAGACCCACTGCGATTTCGACTACACCGGCTCGATGATGGAGCAGATGCTGCTGGGCCTGGTTGCGCACCGAGCGGGCAAGCGGCTCGAGTACGACCCGGCGACCGGCCGTATCACCAACATGCCGGAGGCCAACGACTACCTGAAGCGGCAGTACCGCAGCGGCTGGACCTTGAACGGATGACTGCGATGCCCCCGGGGCGGGAACGTCGCCGGGGGCTCAAAACGCCGGGATTATGGATCCAGGCTGGCTATAGTCACATGTGGCGGTGTTACCTCGTCTTGTCCCGCCTCCTCCACCGCCCGGTACAACTCGGCGACTTGGATTGGCTTGGAGATGTAGTCGTCCATTCCAGCCGCGAGACATCGTTCTTGATCACCGCAAAGCGCATGCGCCGTCATTGCCACGATCCTAAGATGGCGCCCACTCGTGTTTTCCCGATCGCGGATCGCGGCCGTGGTTTCATACCCGTTCAACTCGGGCATCTGGATATCCATTAACGCCAGGTCGAATAAATCCCGCTCGAGGGCGAAAAGCGCTTCGCGGCCATTGTTTGCGAGTACCACCTGATGGCCGCGCTGTTCCAGCAAACGCACCACAATCACCTGGTTCACGCGGTTGTCCTCCACAACCAACACCCGCCGGCTTGCTACCTGCGCTGTAAGTGTCCCTTCCGGTGTTCCTCGACAGGGTGCGCGCCCAGGGTCCCCGCCTGACGCCTCGGTCGCGGCCGGCAAGCCCAGCCGTGCGGTGAAATGAAAGAGGCTGCCCTTGTCCGGCTCGCTCTCGAGACCGATTTCTCCGGCCATCAGTCTCACCAGCCGCTTGCAAATCGTCAGACCGAGGCCGGTGCCGCCGTAGTTTCGTGTCGTCGAACCGTCGGCTTGTGTAAACGGCTCGAATATCTGTTCCTGCCTCTCGCGGGGAACACCGATCCCGGTGTCGCTCACCGCTACTCGAAGAATAACGTGATCGGACTCGATCCGCTCGGCTCCGAACCGAACCGTAACCGCTCCCTGTGCCGTGAATTTTAGTGCATTGCCGACCAGGTTCGAGAGGACCTGCCGCAATCTCGTCGGATCGCCTGTCAGCCTGTCCGGCAGCTCTTCGGATACCTCCGAAACCAGGTTCACATCTCTCTGGGCCGCCGAGATGGCAAATGGGCTTATCACCTCCCGCGCGAGCTGTCGAATCTCAAACACGCTTTCTTGCAGTTCCAGCCTTCCGGCCTCAATTTTCGAGAAATCCAGGATGTCGTTAATAATGGTGACGAGCGCGTCGGCGGACGATTGGATCAGATTTAGATATTCACGCTGTTCCGGTTCGAGTTGCGTCCTCAGCAACAGGGTCGTGATTCCCAGAACTCCGCTCATCGGCGTGCGCACCTCATGGCTCATGTTGGCGAGAAACTCGCTCTTCGCGCGATTCGCCGCTTCGGCGGCTTCCCTGGCCGAGCTGAGCTCCCGTTCGGTGAGGTTGCGCTGAATCGCCGAGGCGAGCACATGTGCGATCGCCTGAAGAAACAGCACGCCGTCTTCACCTATGCTTCGCCCGGGGGGGAGGTGCACGCACAGCTTACCGAACGACCTGTCCCGCATGCAGATCGGAACCGTTGCCGCTGGTTCCTCTTCCGCGATACCGCGTTGCGAAGGATAGCCGTCCACTTCGTCGTCTCTGGCCAGGCGTACGGCCTGCCAATCCCCAGACCCGCCGTGAGGCAGAATCGAGCACTGATCCAACTCCAGGATCTGCATCAGCGTGGATGCCGCCCTGTTCAACAGAACGTCTATGTCAGCGCCTTCCAATGCAAGCGTGCCCAGGTCCGCAACCGCGGTCTGCTGCCGCGTCCGCATCTGGAGCAATCGTTCCGCCTGCAGCCGGGCGGTCATATCCCGGAATCCCCAGACCCGTCCGACGCGCCGCCCCGAGACGACCTGCGGTTCCGAGTGCCTCGCGAACACCCGCCCGTCTTTGAATTCGATCAGGTCGTCGAGTTGAGCGTCCGAGTGGTACACTTCTCGTACCGTGCCCAGCATCCCTTCCGGATCTTTCAGTTGCGGGAGTACGTGGGCAAGTATCTGGTCGTCGTCCCGAGTATCCAAAACGGAGCGAGGCACCCTCCACATGTCTGCGAATTTCTGATTGGAGGTCACTGTTTTCCCGGACGAATCGACCACCAGAATGCCGTCTGCTGTGGATTCCAGCGTCGTGCGTATGATCTCGGTCTGGCTGGCCACGCGCTTGCGCAACACCACCACCCAAGCCGAGCTCACCAAGGCTATAAAGAGGACGCTGCCTAACAGCGCGGCGACCCTCCCGGCAGTCCACCAGGTGGGCCGCTCCAGAACGATCACTTCTCCCGGAGAGCGGATGCGGATGCTGAATGACGCCGGTCCGCCGTCGTCGTCCGTTTGCACCTGACAGATTCCGGTCACACGCACCCGAGCGCCCGACCTCAGGCTGCGAAACGCCGGTGGCGGAGCACGGTCTTTGTACGCTGCAGAAAAGACCGATTGCCCCTGCTGCAGCAACAGAATGGTCTGGTCCGGAAGGAAGGAGACGGCCTGGATCCGCCCATCCACGCTGACCAGGGCCGCATCGTGCCGTCCTGTCAGTGCCTGCTGAGCGGTGATGGCCAACGGCAATGGCATGGGCCTTTTACCTGTAACCCGGTAGGTTGTTTCTTCGAGGGCCGGCCGCCCGTTGACGATTCCGGCAAACCCAAGCATATCCACGGAGTCACCTGGCACCAGCGGAGTTCCCTGCCGGGTTCGCACAAAAAGACTTCCTCCGGTGGAGTCCGATACGAAGAACGAGCGGTCAGGAAGCACTGCGGTTACCGTCCCGGCGAGATGAATCCTCCGGCCCACCGCGATGTGTGCATTGTATCGCTGCACGACGGTTAGCGATTGGGGCGGCGTGGAGAACGGGTCGGCCGGAGCTGAACGAATCACCGTAATCTCGCGCAGACTCGGGACGTACACCGTCGCCCCCAGGAGTTGCGCCGTGGCGTTGAAGATCGCACCGCAGGCGCCTTGCACGCGCACCCGCGCATCCACCAGGTGCAAGGGTAGCTGGTGCGGTCCCGGAATCTGGATCAGTACGCGTCCTCCCGTGACGCCCAACTGCATCCGCAACAGTTGATTGTCTTCACTGATCCACACCGCACGAACGATGCCCTCGATCTCGATCCAGTTGCTGTCCTCGGCCGTCGAGAGCATTCGCTCATACGAGGGCCGTCGTGGCTTGGGCAGAAGAGCCTCACCAAGGACCGTCAACTGTGGTTGCACAATGTCTTGTGCGAACGTGGTCTGGTTTGTCTTCCCGTGCAAGTCGATCAACTGACCGGCCCGAGGCCCCGGCAGCCCGAGCGGCCAATCCACCCAGATACCGCCAGTTTCATCCTGAACGAAAAGGTCCGGCGCCGCCGGATCGAAATAGGTCACCGTGGCCCGGAGGTGGACCGCATACGCCCGCTGGGCGTTTGCCTTGCTCAATGCCCGGATCTGGTGGACGGAAGTGAGCGCCGGTAATCGGGTTCGCTTCTTCGGTAGTTCGGCAGCCGCCATCCCACCGGCCACAAGGACGAGCGCGGCCAACATCAGGGTGGCACACGCCTCCCGCGGCTGCTTCGCGCTTCTTCCCGGGTTTGCTAACGCGGTCACGTCATGTTCATCGGCGCATCGGAGGCAGAACTTTAGGGTGAAGACGCCAGCTATAGACAGGTGGCGGAGGCAAACCGAGTGCCGCCGGTGTTGTCCGAGTGGATCGTCGGATAGGCCGGCAAGGGCTCGCCGGCTTCGATCGACCGGAGGGCGCCGGTGGCATCGCCATAGAGCCGCCCCGTCTGGACTCCTTCGCAGGCGGGCAGATACGCACTGAGTTTGCGCAGGGCTTTGCGGAGCTGGCGGCAGGCGCCGGTGGGATTCCCGCGCTGGTGGTGGTAGAGACCGACCGCCACGTGAATCAGGGCCTGAAGAAACAGCCGCCGCGGACCGCGTTCGGGGGTCCAGGCTTCTTCGAGCACCTCATGGCACCTAAAGAACTCACGCTCGTTGAACAGGGCGATCGCACGGAGCAGATGTTCGTCCATCGCTACTGCCGATTATGGCGCGGGACGCGAGCGGGCGGCATCCAAGAAGCCGGGGAGAGAAGGAACATTCGGCACGCGGTCGTTCAGCCATGAACTGGTGCACCGGATTGGCGGCGAGCACGATACGAACCGGAACACTACGCGGCGAATTCTGCTGTTGTTGGAATCGGACGTCGTGGGACGATCCGACGCCTATGAGGGCGTCGTGGGCGAATGTCTCACAGCGGGCCCACAAGAGAACGCTTCGCGGCATATATAGAGGGCCTGGCGAACGCCGCGGGGCATGAAGACCGGCAGGCACCTTTGATGAACTACTGCAAGGGATTGTTGTTACCCGGGGAGCGCAAGAGCATTGAGCCGATGGCGGCCCGCCTGGATTCTAAGAGCGTCCAGCTGGTACGGCAGTCCGGCACCATTTGGTAGCCAAGGCGCGGCGATGCGTTCTACCTCACGTGGGGAGCCGATCGAGAGATCATCGTGCCCGAGACCAAACAACGGGCGGAACTCTGGACGTCGCGCGTCTGGCCCGGCGCGCTACTGGTGGGTGGAGAAATCGTCGGGGTGTGGCGCCGATCGGCGGCCGAGGTCTCGACTGACGTATGGCGCAGTCTCTCGTCGGGGGAGAAGGAGGCGGCTGAGGCGATGTCGCTGCCGTTGCCAGGTCTCAACGGTCCGATTGCCGTCCACTGGAGCAGACCTGCTGAGATGCTTGCCGGCCATCCGACTTCGAATTAACTGATGCGGAATACCTCGGGCCAGTAATCGGCGACGAGAAATATGGATCGCAGCCCTCACCTGTCGGCGATATGGACAGAATCGCCGTCCGCTGTCACCTCCGGTTGCCGCGAATTCCGCCAGCGAGGGTGACGCCGCGTTTCCAACATTTCGCCATCGCCGTTGTGCTGCGGGATATGAGCATTGTCGAGTGATTTTCGCCCAGAGCCGGTCCGTCGGTCGCGTCACCTAGCAGCCCGTGTCAGAAGTAGGCGTTTTCCAGGCAGCCAGCCCGAAGCAAATTACTTGATATATGCCTGAATCGGCTGGCAGCATGGCCCTCGCGCCGCCGCTTTGCATTGCAAAGCTCTCACTCCTTTCTTCTGGTGCTCGTGATGTCGCCCAGAGCCACGAAAAAATGCGCGCGAACAGCATAAACGGTTGCAAAGAAAGCCCCTGTAACCGCCGGGGCTTCCCCACTCCCATGGTCTGGCGCAGGATCAACGAGAGATTGAACGCGGCTCCGTGCACCAGCTAGTCGCTTCAGAATGTTCTTCCGACCCCGCAGGTGCACCCGTCTCATTCCGCCGGTCTCGTATAGGTGTGCGAAGCTCCGCTCCGTCAGTTCGCTCCGCAACTTCTGGAGTCGCTTGTTGCGGTCGCCGCGCACACGCCGCCGGTTTTCATAGGTCCGCTTCTGCTCTTCCTCCTTCCCCTCACCTTGCCAGTTTCGCCGCCCACGCTCCGGCTCGGGGATGTAGCATCGGACTTCCTGCTCATGTACTTTCTTCAGCACCGCGCCGCTGTGATAGCCCTTGTCCGCTACCACCTCTTCGACTCCATGTTCGTTGATCTCGCGGGCCACAGCTTGCGCTTCTTCCAGGGTCCGGTGGATCGTCGTCGTGTCCCCTTCATTGGCCGGCTGCAGCGTCACTGCCAGCAGCGCCCCACTGGTCAGATCCACTGCGTGCTCGGCCTTGTGCGCCAGGTGCGTCCGCCCATCCTTCATTTTGGTGATTCGGGCGTCGGGGTCACTGGGGCTCATCCACTCCTGATTCGATCCTTTCTTCTTTCGCTTGCGGTCCAGTCGTGCCAACTGTTCGCGCGTCGGGTTCTCGATCCCGGCGGCCTTGGCCAGTTCCTTCAGATAGTCGTTGTAGCTTTGTCCGTTGTCCCGCCGCACGATGCTTTTCAGCGCCGCATTGGCTTCCAGCGTAGTGGCATCAATCGATACGGTCCGTCCGCTGACCAGTCCCTCTTGATCGAGGATCTTCAGCACCCAGCGGAACACGGCCTTGTGCGTCTCCAGCCAATACAATCGCCGCGTGCGCGAAATCGTGGAATGATCCGGCGTGGCCTCATCCAGCGCGTAGCCCAGGAATTTCCGTAACGACAGAGAGTCGGCTGTCCGCCACGCGATTCCTCGCTCCGAATCGAGGCCCTCAAAAAAAACCGATCAGTAGCGATCGGAAGTAGACCCCCGGCGCCATGCTGGGCCGACCGTATACGCTGTCTTTGTAAAACTTCCGGCACAGCCGCTCCACCTTGGCATCGAAATCGTGCCCGTCCAGAATCTGATTCAAGCGGTCGTAGAAGACATTGGCTGGTGTCTCGACCACATCGCTGGTTGCGATCCACAGATCCTGTTGCCGCTCCCGCTTCCGCCGCGTTCCCATTGCCATATCCAATAGACGCTCAAAACATTTACGAGGTCACATGTCTTTATTCGCCCGTCTCACTATTACCACAGGCTGCTAGGCCGCTCGCCACTATTCTCATCGCATGCCGTCGAACCCCTACGGGGTATTCTGGAAATAGCATTTGCCAACATTCATTCCAGATTCCGAACTTACAATGACCTTCGTTCGCGCCTCCGGCCCTGGCGGCCAGAACGTCAACAAAGTGTCCACTGCCGTCCAACTGCGCTTCGATGTCGGCCAATCTCGCTCCCTTCCCGAAGACGTACGGCAGCGCCTCCTCGCGTTAGCCGGCAATCGCGCCACGCAAGACGGCGTGCTGATCATCACGGCCCGCCAGCACCGCACGCAGGAAGCCAATAGAGCCGAAGCCCGGGCGCGACTAAACGAACTGATCGCCCGCGCTCAAGTCGTGCCGAAAACCCGGCGCCCCAGTCGGCCCACGCTCGGCTCCAAAATCCGTCGGCTCACGGCAAAATCGCAACGATCCTCCTCGAAGAAACTGCGCGGCCGGACAAACGACGAGTGAGCTCAGTCGCCCAGCCGAATCAGGAGCGCGAAGCGGAGGCCGAGTGGATCTCCTGGATCATTTCCCTCCAGTGATAGATCTTGACCTTGTCCGACTGGCTTTTTGCCGAGTTCACGATTGCTGCCGCCAGAGCTTCACCGGTGATCCCGCGGTATCGATCCGCCTTCCCGACGAGCAGTGGATTCAGCCAGCGCCAGATCCCGATCAACGTTTTTTTCCAGTGGACGGTCCTGTCTTCTGTTGCCCATCAGCATGGAGGGACGAAAGATGTGCGTATGCTCGAAATCGAGTTGGATGAGATCGCGCTCAACCTCGCCCTTCGTCCGCGTATAGAAGAATGCCGAGTCGAGATCAGCCCCAACAGCCGTGACTACGAAAACCGACTTCACCCCGTTGTCTTTGGCGATGCGGGCCCCGAGGACCGGGTAATCGTGATCCACTGGTAATACTCGGCCTGGTTGGGCGAGTTCTTCCTGGTGGTGCCAAGCGTCATGAACAGGTCGTCTCCCCGGATTTCAGATCGCAAACCGGGTAGCGTGTGGTAGTCCCCAATCAAGACGTTGAGTTTGGCGTGGCTGATCGCGAGCGGCTTCCGCGCAATCGCGGTAACCTGAGCATAATCGGGGCTGTCCAAGAGCGCCTGCAGCACGTACGAACCCACGAAACCACTGGCTCCCAAGACAATCGCTCGTCTCATGTTTGCGCGTAACACAATCGTAACCCGGTCGAACTCGACGCGGCCGTCGTCTTGCCTGGGTGCGGGACACTTGTCATCAGGACCTAGGAATCGCCATAGTTCGCGGGTGGCCTCAGGCTCCAGCCTGCCGGCGATCTGACAGCTATCCGCCACGGCCCAGCCGAATCTTGTGCACGGTCAAATCTCCACTGGACGGCGGAGCGGATTCAGGGTACGAATGGGAAGGAGCGGTGGAAAGGGTGATCGAACCGCAGCATCTGACATCTAATAATCAGGAGGCGATTGCATGCGTGTTGCACCCTCAGTGGTCCTGACCGAAGAGCAGCAGCGGACACTAATACCTGGATTATGCACGGTGCCCGACGCGAACAGCGGCCGGCTGAGGCCTGACGCCATTTGGGATTCTGAGAATCCTGCGTTAAAACAGTAGGTCCGCGGAGTTCACAGCTTCGCGAGCCGATTCTCAGAGGCCACCCAAATGGTTAAGGAACAAGAACCGGATAGCGGCCGAAGGCCCGCCAATCAAGGGGTTCGTGATGTTATTCCGGAACCCAATAAAATCAATGCCTTTACGCCCTATGACTTCAATGGTAGGAATCTGACTCCCTACGGCGGACTGCTGCCGATCATCACCATGCTGGAGAAAGTGGGGTTCCAGCCCCTGGTGGAGCAGACCCTGACCTCGAAGCGGATTCCCCGAGCCATGGACCTGTACCGATTCGTGCTGGGCATCGTGCTCGGCCTCTACATCGGCTTTCCGCGGCTGAACCAGTTGCGCTTCGTCGCGCGCGATCCCATCCTGACGGGCATCCTTAAAGTCACCAAGCTGCCGGTCCAATCCACCTTCTGGCGATTCGTGAACGCGCTGCATCGCAATGTCGCCCGCCAGATGCTAACCATTATGCGGACCCTGCGGGAACGGGTTTGGGAGGCGGCCAACGTGAAGTTGGAGGTCGTCACCATCGACACCGACACCACCGTGCACACGCTCTACGGACAACAGATGGGCGGACGCAAGGGCTACAACCCGAAAAACAAAGGCAAGAAGAGCTATCAACCGATGCTGACGTTCATCGCCGAGACGCGAGAATACGTGTGGGGCGAATTGCGCAATGGCGACCGGCCCAGCGGCAAGCAGATCCGCGATCATCTGCGGAATGTCCAAAAGGCCTTGCCGCCTGGTGTGAAGCAGATCTACGGTCGGGCCGATTCGGGGTTCTACTGCCAGGACGCCGTCGAAGCGTATGAAGAATTCGACGCTCGATTCGTGATCTGTGCGCGCAAGACGTCCCGGTTGGTTGAGGAACTACGCCAAGCCCAGTGGAAGTCGTCACCCAAGACGGATGCCGACGCGGAATGCGAATTCCGTTACCAGCCGGAGGGATGGAGCAAGCCATACCGGTTCGTGGCTCTGCGCAGAGAAAAGCCACGCGAGGAACTGGAAGCCGAGGAAATCGAGCAATACCAGTTGTTCGAAACCAGTCAGTTCAAGTACCGGGTCTTCGTGACCGACATGAGCGATCCGATCTACTTCGTGGTCTGGTTTTACGGCCAGCGCGGCGGTGCCGAAAACCTGATCAAAGAGGCGAACAATGATGCCGGACTGGCGGCGCATCCGTCAGGCCGCTTTGACGTGAACGGCAATCACTTCCAGTTGGCTATGCTGGCGTACAACCTGAACTGCTGGCTGATGCTGTTCAACCGCGAGCCGCAGGACGACGCCACCGCACTCCGGCACACGACTCTGGCGACTTCGCGGCTCCGCTTCCTGTTCGTAGCAGCCAAGATCTGGCGGCACGCCGGCCGCACTGGGGTAAGCTACAGCGACCACTACGAGGAGAAGGGTATGTTCGAGCGGTTGATGGACCGGTTGCGCCGGATTGCACCGCGCGCCAACGGTTATGCACCCGTGATGCTGCCGGCCCTGCGCTGACAGAAGTTCCCGCTGGTCCTTTCGATCTCCGCGCATAGAAATTCATGCGCTGATGCCAAACGCAACGAAGCAAGTGACTTCGGCGGGGGACTCGGCGGGACCGGACTCTCGGGAGGACGATCAAGCAGCGAAACTCGAACTGACCTACTCAACTCTGAATGACATCAACCGAGCGCCGCGGGCGTTCGGAATGCTTCTCGTGTGCATAACTCAGGTAATAAGGTGGATTTCCTGGCCGCTCGGTGTGACTTCGTCGATCACGCGGAGAAACTTCGATCATTCCTGGTGACGGTGTCGGTCATCGCACATGCTAATCACCGTGCCATCGAGCGTGTTTATCGCCGCAAATAACGTTGCTGTTCCGTTTCGCTTGTAGTCGTGAGTCATGGTTCCGCACCTTCCCTTCTTGATGGGCAAGCCGGGTTGCGTGCGGTCCAAGGCTTGGATCTGGCTCTTCTCGTCCGCGCAAAGCACAATGGATGCTCCGGCGGGTTGAGATAAAGCTCGACGATCGCTTCCAGTTTTTCGTCGAATTCCGGATCGTTGGTGACTTTAACGGTTCGGGACAGGTGCGGCTTCAGGCCATGTTTGTGCCAGATGCGGCGTACGCTCTTCTCACTGAGGCCGGACGCCTCTTCATGGTGCGTGTGCTCCAGTGGGTCGCATTGGCAGGCTTCTCCTGCGTGGTTTTCCGGACCACCTCCTGGACTTTGGCCGGTGTAAATCGTCAGCGTGCGGCCTGGGCGAGGCGCATCCTTCCGTCTGTTTTCGTTCGAGGATCTCTTGAAACCCGGCCAGCTCCGTAGGTGTTGTTTTCATTTCATCCCTTTCGCCGTACCGGCGGCCCACCGTGATTAGCACGGGATGGTCCACAACTGAACCTCCGATCTGGAAGGCGTCGGCCGCAGTCCCCGGGGAAATCCGTGGGATCCGAGGTGCAAAGGCAGCACCTGAAATGCGAAATGTGCCGGTCTGCGTGGCGGCCGCTGCCGCTTCCTCGGCTGTCCGTTCTCGGGCTCGGCCGCGAAACGAGTCTCAGTTACGGTTGTCCGGCGGACCGCGCATCGCCATCCAGGCTGTCGCGCACTTTCTGCGCGAGGCCGGCGGGCGTAAAAGGCTTTTGCAGAAACGCAGTTCCTTTCTTGACGCCTTCCTTGAGCACGACATCCTGCGTGTGCCCGGACATGAACATGACTTTCATGCCGGGCCGCAGCTTGAGGGCGCCTTCCGCAAGTTCGCGTCCGCCGAGTTCGGGCATTACCACGTCGGTCACCAGCAAATCGATGGGGCCCTCGTGGGCTTCGCACAGCGCCAGACCTTCGCGTCCGTTGCGAGACTCGAGAACTGTGTACCCGCTCGCCTCTAACACCAGGCGGGCAAGCTTGCGGACGGCATCCTCGTCCTCCACCAGCAAAATGACTCCGGAGCCTTTGGGCGCCTCAGCAAGACCTGCGGCCGGACGCGCTCCTTGGTGCGCCGTCCCGGCTACTGCCGGCAAGAAGATTCTGAAGGTTGTTCCCTCTCCCGGTCGCGACTCGCAACGGATGACACCTCCGCTTTGCTCGACAATCCCCAAAACGGTCGCGAGGCCCAGGCCGGTTCCTTTGCCAGTCTCCTTCGTCGTGAAGAATGGCTCGAAGATGTGGGCCTGCATTTCCGCGTCGATTCCAACGCCGGTGTCGCGTACGGCCAGCGTCACGTAGCGCCCCGGCGCAAGCGCCCGTTCGCTGGCATCGGCGTCAGTCAAAGGGAGGTTAGCCGTCTCAATGGTTAACGTGCCGCCGTCGGGCATGGCGTCCCTCGAATTCAGGGAAAGGTTCATGATCGCGCGGCCGATCTCTCCGGGGTCGGCCCTGACTTGCCAGAGTGCGGGCTCGCAATCGACAGCCACTTTGATCTGCTCGCCGACCAGGCGGCGCAGCATTCGGTCGAACTCCGCCACGATGACATTCAGATCGAGAACCTTGGGTTGCAGGACCTGCCGCCGGCTGAACGCCAGCAACTGTTGCGTAAGTGAGGCCGCCCTATTGCCGGCGCTCTTGATCTCAAGCACCTGTTGGACGGCTGGTTCGTTGCTGGAAAGCGTATCGATTAGGAGGTCACTGTAGCCGATGATCGCCGTGAGCAGGTTGTTGAAATCGTGAGCGATGCCGCCGGCAAGCCTGCCGACGGCCTCCATTTTCTGTGATTGGCGAAGATGCTCCTCGCTTTTGCGTACGGCCTGCTGGGCAAGTTTGCGTTCGGTAATGTCGTCGATCGCCAGCAGAATCATCCTGAGATGATTGATGCAGCAGCCCCCGACCACCAGGCTCCGGCGCCCCACGCTCGGAAGATCCTGATCGACCTCGAAATCCGGGAAGGAGTTGGCGCCCTGGCGAAGACTATCTAACGGATCCCGCAGGCCGGGAAGGTCCCAACGGCCGTGCGACAGCGAATAGATGACTTGGCCCTCGGCTTCGAGTGGCGATACTTGAAACGTCCGATAGAAAGCCCGGTTCGCCATCCTGATGCGCAAATCCGAATCGAGCAACAATAGCGGCTGGCGGACGGTTTCGACAATCGACATGGCAAAGTCGCGCGCCTGCGCGAGCGCCGTGTTTTTCGCCTGCAATTCATCGTTGACCGTAACCAATTCTTCGTTGGTTGACTGCAATTCTTCCTTGGCGGTCTCCAGTTCCTCGTTGAGGCTCTGCAACTCCTCGTTGGCCGAAAGCGCCTCCTCGGTCGTGTTCTGGCTCTCTTCCCTGGATGACTGGTGCTTTTCCATCGCCGAAAGAAACCTCTCTTTCGCATCGGCGAGTTGCTGTTGCAGGCGTGAGATCTGGCGGTCGCTGTCATCGCTTCCGGGAGGCGAGTCCGGTACTGGGCGATCGCCGCCGACTGCGTCCGGTATGGGTTCGAAGAGAACCAAATTCGAGCGCTTCTGACTGGAGTCCAGAGGCACTACCTCCACATTCAAAGCGCCAGTCCTTCCGTCGTGTTCGTAAGGCACGCGCTCGCGCCGCGCCCGCTCGCCGCTCCCCCGCGCCTGCTGGATCAGTTGTTCGACTTCCAGGAGCAGTCCGGTGTCAGGAATCAGCTTCATGAGGTTGAAGCTCACCTTACCGGCCGGCAGCGTGAGGTAGCGACTGGCCCTGCCTCGGATCTCGAGAACCTCCAGATCGTCGTCCACCACGACCCCGGCTGGACTGTACTTCGAAAGGAGTATCCGATCGACCTCATTCCGCCCATCGATGCCGCCCCACAATTCCGGAGATGGCGCCGTGGTGGCGCCGCCACCGGCCGCTGGGTTCCGGCGTGAACCGCCGCCGCCCGCGCGAAACAAGTGGGGCCTTCTCGCAGTCTCCCGCTTAGCGTAAATTCGGTGCTCCCGATCGGCCACCGTGAACAGTTCGCCAGACGCCACGGCCTCCGATGCGCCCAACATGAGAAACCCATTGGGCTTGAGAGCGTAATGAAACAGAGGGATGATATCCTTCTGCACGTTACCCAAATAGATCAAAACGTTACGGCAACTGATTAAGTCCAATTTCGAAAACGGCGGTTCCTCAATGAGGTTGTGTCTGGTGAAGACGCACATTTCGCGAAGGCTCTTGGTGATCTGGTAGCCGTCCTCGACCTTTGTGAAATAGCGGTTCAGGCGTTGATGGGAAATGTCCGCTGCAATGTTCTCGATGAACTTGCCGCTGCGGGCCTTTTCAATTGCCGCCACGCTGATGTCGGAAGCAAAGATCTGCACCGGAAAGGCGGCGCCCGTTTCGTTCAAGTATTCCTGTAGCGCGATGGCAATGGAGAACGCCTCTTCTCCCGTGGCGCAACCCGCTACCCAGACGCGAATCGTCTCTTTCGCGGGCCTCCCTTCGAGAATGCGGGGGAACACGACTGTCTTCAAACACTCGAACGATTCCCGATCCCGGAAGAAGCTGGTCACGCTGATAAGCAAGTCCCGCTGGAGGGCCATCAGTTCACCGGAATCGTTCTCGAGCCGCTTGCTGTATTCGGCAAGCCCGTCGATATTGTGCAGCGCCAGACGCCGAAGGATGCGGCGTTTGATCATCTTTTCGCGGTAGCGTGAAAAGTCGATGCCGGTAGCCCCGTGCAGAATGCCCAGGATGGCGCCGAACCGCTCTTCGTCGTCGGCCGCCGTTGGCTCCTGGTAGGCGCGGTGGGCATCCGCAAGGTAGGGGTGCCGGCCAATTCTTACAAGTTCGGCGGCAATGCCTCGGGCGGGAGGACGAAATCCACGCAACCGGTGGCTACGGCGGCTTGCGGCATGGTGGCGAACTTCGCCGTGGCCACGTCCTGCGCGAACGTCACGCCCCCCGCTGCTTTGATGGCGTCCACGCCCGCCGAGCCGTCCGAACCGGTGCCGGACAGGATGACCCCAATTGCCCGGCTTCCGCACTCGGCAGCCAACGATCGAAAAAACCGGTCGATGGGCATGTGCGACCCCGGCGTTTGCGTGCGGGGGGTCAGATTCAGCACGCCGCCAGCGATGGTCAGATCGGCGTTTGCCGGTATGACGTATACGTGGTCGGCTTCTACCGCCATGCCATTGGCAGCCTCACTGACAGGCATGGCAGTGGCTCGCGCCAGAATCTCGGCCAGCATGCTGTGGTGATTTGGATCGAGATGTTGAACGAATACGATGGCAAGGCCGGTGTCGCCCGCCAAGAGGCCGAGCAGGCGCTTGAAAACCTCCAATCCCCCCGCGGACCCGCCAATTCCGGCCACCGGAATGGCTGCCGGAGTCGCAGTGTCGAGTTCGGGTTCTCCTGCTGTGAAAGCCTGTGCTTGCGTCTCGTCCATAGCGGCCTTCTTTAGCCTCCGGATATGACAAAGGAACGTGATTTGCTGGTGGTTGTGCCCATATCATTCTAAGCCTGAGAACAACCGCCAGACGACCAATTCTCCGGAGAATAGACGGACGCTGCACGTTTCAGACCACACCATCCGAAAACCTCCGGCGGAAAGCAAAACCTGCACCTGAAGTGCGGAATCTGCCGCTCCCGAGATTCTATTTTCCAGTGAGCGCCCGAAGGCGACGGTGGTCCCAAAAAACATGCCTTCAACCCGCCAGGAGGCGGCTGTCCTAATGGCACAACGTGAGGCAACGGGCCGGATCCGGATATTACGGGCCACAACGGCTCTGGCCGTTGCTGCTCCTGTTCTCTGCTTCAACCGTCTCCGGCTATTCCGTTCTCACTCACGAAGCGATTATCGATTCGACCTGGGACGGCGCGATCAGACCGCTACTGCTCAAGCGATTTCCGCTAGCAACGGCCGAGGAATTGACGAAAACTCATGCGTACGCCTACGGAGGATGCATCATTCAGGATCTCGGGTATTATCCAGGATTGGAGGGACTGCTACCGGCCAACGGGGCAACAGCGGGCGCGCCTATAATTTCGAGATCCGCTGCTTGCTCAATCCGAATAACGGAAGCATTCGGTCGCTGCAAGTGAATCGCAGGTAGCCCCCCGGCAGGCGCCCGGCAATTCCCGTCGAATCCTGCCGAAAAGACCCATGCATACGTTTCCCACCCCTACCAGGGAGAAGCCGGCAATCAAGACACCCGCGTAGATAAGCCGCCGCGTTTTGCTCTCCGCCACACAAAACTCGTGGAATTCCCGAAGGACCTCCTCATGCGTGATGGTCCACGAAAGGGATGCAATCGGAAGGGCCATGAAAACAAAGATAGAACCTGCAGCGACACATTCATGGCTTGCTCTATTTAGTTATCCAACCGCCTGACGGCGGTCCGATGTCAAGCCCCTGCACGTGCGTGGCCGCCGGCAAACGTCTCCCACGCCATCGGACGGGTACGCTAGCACCGGCAAAGCCTGCATCACGGCCGACCGACACGACAACTGCGACCGTGACTCCGGGCACCCAGAAATCGGCCACGGCTTGCGACCACGCAGTAAGAACTCATGTGGCATCCAGGCACGCCCACGAAAAGACGCACCCCTACAAACGCGCGTTGAGCGATGTCGTTACGTTCGGCGGCCGTCGAGCACGGAGGGCCTGGAGGAGCACCTGCAGGGAGGCAAACCGCCGCGCAGGCGCTCGAACACCCAGTACACCCCCGTGCAACGGGCCGAGATCCCCGTGCTTGGCCTTACTTCTTGAAGACGTCTTTGATCTGTCCGATCTTCTTCTGCACTTTGCCGGCGAGGTTTTCGGATTTGCCTTCGGCCTCTAAGTCAGGATCGTTGATGACCTGACCCACCTTCTCTTTGAGCTTGCCTTTCACTTCATGAAACTTGCCTTGCGTTTGATCCTTCGTGCCTGAATTCATTTGTCTTCTCTCTTTCTCGAGGTTGCCTAGAGTGCGCCGCGGCCTGAGATCTCAGGCCCAGTAGGGCTTGGCGCCGTAATAGTTGTTGACTTCGGCGCCCCAGACTCGGTCGGCCATGTCGGGCCAGTGAGCCTTGTCAAAGCCAGGGGCGCTCTCAAGTGACTTTTTGTCGACTTCCAGGATGAACTGTTTTTCACCGGTATCTATCGCGAGGGCACTCCACGGAATGGCAAACAATTTGTCACCCATGCCCAGGAATCCCCCGAACGAGAGAACTGCGTAAGCGACGCGGCCCGTTTCCACGTCGATCATCAGATGTTCGATTCTTCCGAGATCCTCCTTTTGACGGTTCACGACCGTATCACCGGTAAGAGTGTCCGCCGCGAGAACTTTCTGCATAAAGCGCCCTTTGGCATCTTTCGTTTGTGGCATGATTTCTCCTTGTTCGGATCAGGAACTAGACGAGCCACGAGACCGCTCACAGTGACGCCCAGGCATCGCCGCTTATGCGGTTAAAGGAGTAAGAGATCCCGTAACCCGTTTCCTTGAACCGGCGTCAGGGGAGGAGCAGATGTGGAACCAAACTGCGATGCCTGTGAACACAAGCGCGAAGCTCCAGCCGCAGCACGCCAGGTGCAAGTTTTGTCCTCAGTGAGGCAAGAATTTCTGGTAGCCGGATCCGTCCGTGGCGTAACTGAAGGATTCCTCTTCAATCGGCAGGCGGCAGAGTGAAGTAGAATGTCGATCCCGCTCCTGGTGTCGATTCCATCCACATTCGACCTGCCACTCGATCGCGTTCTTGCAGAATGCGAGTCCCAGCCCGTTCCCGGGGTATTCTTTCCCGTGCAGGCGCTTGAACACCTCGACGATCCGCCCTTGGAACGTAGGATCTATGCCAGGCCGTTGGCCTCTACGGAGAACACCCAATCGAGATCCACGCGCTTCAATCCCACAAACCACCGGAACAATAGGTTGTATTCCAACTGCTCCATCAGCATCCGCTCGCTCCGCACGGTGTACAGCACCTGCGACAGCAACGCCCGCAGCAGTTTCTCCGGCGGGATCGAGGGACAACCTATAGTGGTCCCCAGATTTCAGACAGGCAATAAGCTAAGATTTTCGGCGGAGTCGTTGACGAGGAGAGGTCGATGACGACGACGAGGAAACAGTACAGTCCGAAGTTCAAGGCGCGGGTGGCGGTGGAGGCGATCCGCGGTGAGAAGACACTCAGCCAGTTGGGTGAAGCCGATCCTCCGCCCTTCCTGACGAAATCTTGGTGGAGAACTGGTCTGCGAACACGATCCTCAGGACGTGGCTCCAGGGAATCGGGAGGCTGGCCTGCCCCAGGGCGGAATCCGGTTTCTGCTTGTCATTCGTCAATTCGATCCAGACTTCTCCTCACGGTTTCTCGCAGTTCGGGAAGGCACGTTTGCCACCGTTTGAATTCGAGAGGAGTTGGGTCGGGATCGCCACAGACCGCCCATCCGGCCGCCTCGCCCAGCGAAATGTGCATGCGGAACTGCAAATTCTGCACCTACGCATGCCATCTATCCATGGATTTCCGCTTTCGCGGGAGGACTCGCAGGTGGCCCCGCCCGTGCACAGGCACAATCCAAAAGGAGAAGCAGGAATGGCCAAGAATACATCGGTGATGGGAATCTATACGGATCGCACAACCGTTTCGGATGCCATCAGCATAATGCGCAAAGCAGGGTATCGAGCGACGGACATATCGGTTCTGGCGTCAGACAACGAAGGCTCAAAGGACTTCGCACACGAGAAACGCACCAAGGGTTTGGAGGGCGCGGCGATTGGAGCGGCAGCGGGTGCGGTGATTGGCCTCGTATCGGCCTGGTTGGTTGCGATTCAAAATGTGACCATCCCCGCGCTCGCGCCGCTCGTCGCCGCCGGACCGGTGGCGGTTGCTCTGGCGGGAGCCGGCGCCAGCGGGGCGCTGGGTTGGGTGGTAGGATTGCTTGCCGGAATGCGCATTCCCGAATTCGTCGCCAAACGGTACGCCGGAAGAATCAGACGCGGCGGCATTCTCCTGTCCATACACTGCGACAGCCAGGAGTGGTGTGAGCGGGCGAAGAAGACCCTGAAAGACACCGGCGCCCGAGAGATCTCCTCCGTCTCGGAGTCCGCCGCCGATTATGGGACGGCCGATAAGCCGACGGAGAGGGCGCCCGCCGCCGCTGTTGACCGCGTCGAAGCGCCTGCTCGTCATACGGTCGAACAGGCCGCTCAAGAAGCCAAGAAATAGGAGGCTACGGCCTGGTTGCATACGTTGGACACATTGAGAAACAGACTCGGGCGAATAGGGACTTCCGCCGAGTGTTATTCACCGGAAAGCATGCCCAGCTTGTGGTGATGTGCCTGGAACCGGGGGAACAAATCGCTGTCCAGGTAGAGGGCCATCTCCACAAACCGCGGAACGGGCCGGGGCACCGACCTGCGGTCGGGATCTGGCGGCCGGCCGACACAGGAGGCCGCCGGGCAAGTCGCAAGGCAAGGACGGTGATCAGCTCCTTGCGGCCTCCCGTTTCGCGGATCTCGGAAACCGCGGTGAACCCGTCCAGCGCCTGTCGCAGTCTCTATCGCCGAATGGCAGTCCAGACGAGTTTCCGCTTTGGGCCAGGGGATGACCCGCCATGTCGACGATCCGGACCCATGCGATCGTACCAGCCGCGTCCTGCCGGATATCGTCGAGCACCTGGCTCAACTCCGCCGGATCCCGGATGCCCAACCGGCGAGCCTCCCTTTCGATTGACGCTACATGCTGCTGCGCTTCCCTCCTAAGTTCCGCTGTGACCAGAAGCCTCGAAACCTGGTAGTAGGTAACGACGGACTGTGCCAGTAGCCACAGCCCCAGCAGGGAGCCCACTGCCAGCGTGAGCTTGAGCCAGATGTAACGCGAGCCGAGTGGCCGCATTCGTTTCCCTTAACGGTGTTCCATCACCTCTGCTGCCTCCGCCTCAGCCTTGGTCTTGTGCACGGTCCCTTCCGGGTGGTTGGGCGGAGAGTAGCGCGTAGACAGCTTCAAAGGCGCTGTGTTCGACGTGTTGATGACGTTATGGTACGTGCCTGCCGGAACGACGACCACGTCGCCCTCACGCACCAGGTGCTCTGACCCCTCGTTGAAGACAAATCTGGCCGCCCCCTGTTCAATGCGGAAGAACTGGTCGACGTTCGCGATCGTGCTGGGGGGACGTTTCTGGGAAAGGGCTGCCGGCTGCTGTAGTCGCAGGCGTGCTCCTGGGGGCTGTACGCGCCAGCGCGTGGACAGCGGAAAGTGCAGAACACGAAGCGTCTTCAAGACGGCTCAGCGAACTCTTGCGGACGCGAACGTCGCTGGACCGCTTCGCCAGCTTGTTCTGGTGCTACTACGAACCCGAGTCTCAGCTCCTGCGATACGTGAACGCAGGCCATCTGCTCAGCAGTCCCAATACCGGCCCGCCTTCCGCCAGACGCTCGATTTCGATCTCGCCCCCAGCACTTCGCCTGACCAAGATCGGGAAAAGGCCGGCTACCGCCAAGGCCAGGCGGTGGTCTGCCCCGGCGATCTGCTCGTTCTATATTCTGATGGAGTTGTCGAAGCGGAGAACGCGGCCAGCGAACAGTTTGACGGGGCCGCATCCTCGCCGCTGTCCGGGAGAACTCGGACAGATCGTCAGCCGAAATTCGAGATGAAATCCTGAGACGAGTTCACGCCTTCCTCGACAAGGAGCAGGCGCAGGATGATCTCACATTGATTGTGGCGAAGATCCTTTAGTCGGACTGGTTGCCTGCGTGCATATCTGATATCGACGTTAATGGAGAAGATAGTATGCAATTCGTTCGAGCTATGAGCGCCGCTGCTTTGTTGCTGCTTCTCGGGACCGCTATCCCTGGGAACGCGCAACAAGACCGGAACGATGAAAAGCAGGGCAAGCCAGAAAAGCAGCAGGGCAGGGGACAGCGGGAAGCGCCACCCGCGCGACAGCAGCGTCCTCAGGGGCAACAGCAGCAGGGGCAACGCGGACAGCAACAGCAGGGCCAACGGATTGACCGCGAGCAACCGGCTCAACACCCGCAAGCCCAACAACAGCAACAGCAGGGCCAGCGGTCCCAGCAGCAGCAAAGGGACCAGCAGCAGGTCCAGCAGTCCCAGCAACGGCAACGGGACCAGCAGCAAGGCCTGCGGTCTCAGCAACAGCAACGGGATCGTCAGATCCAACAGCAGCCGCTCCGCAACCGGCAGCAGGCCGTCGCGTGGCAGCAGCAGCGCGGATGGGCAAAGCAGGGCGCCTGGCAAGGGCAGAGCACCTGGCAGCAGAATCGTGCTCGAAGCTGGGCAAGCGATCATCGCAGCTGGGCGCAGCGTGGAGGTTATGGCGGCTACTACATTCCTCAGGCCAGCTTCGGTCTCTATTTCGGCAGTGACCATTGGTTCCGCATACGGAGTCTCCCCACGATGTACATGGGCTATCCGCGTTTCGCGTACGGCGGATATTCGTTCCTGCTCGTGGATCCGTGGCCGGAATACTGGGCAGACGACTGGTACGCCACCGATGACGTCTATATCGACTACGACGACGGGTACTACCTCTACAACAGGAGGTATCCATACATCCGGATGGCAGTCACGATTGCGTTGTAACTGACTAATGCGCGGACACCAGCACCAGCGTCCAGATGCCATTGAGGACATTGTGGTCGTGCGCGAAGGCGGAGATCGCGAAGAGAGACATCGTCAGGATGGCTCCGGCAATTGCTGCACTGATTCTCATGGGTTTCCTCCTAAAGCTTCCGTTTTCAGAGGCAGATTGGGATGTCAAAGCACGCGCGGTACCCTTCAGGTGATAACGGTGACGCGAACGGGGCCGGCCAGGCCCCGGCTCGGCCCTCCGGAATCCTAGCTCTTGGGGGCTCTCTTCGTCTTTACAGACGCACCCTTGGAGACAGGAGCACCCTTGTCTGAGGGAGCGCCCTTGGGTCCACCGGCGTGCTCCCGATTGTGCCGCGCCACAGCCTTCGCGATCTGTTCCGCGGACAGCTTGCTGTGATTCTCGGAATGCAGCACCTCGGTTGGTAAGTTCGTATTTGTATCCATTGCGTCCTCTCTATCTGAATATTCGCCGTGCCTCGAAAGCAGAGCTACTCCGCGGCCTTGTTATGGCCGGTGTCCTGACAGTGCGGCCATTTGCCTGTCCCGCCGTAGGTGGAGCACTCCACCACTTCCCGTACCCTTGCACATCGTGCATTGGCCGGATCTTCCGCAGATGTCGCACTTCACCTTTGTTTGGTCAGTCTGCCCTCTCTAGTTGCGCAGGAAGTAAGAGGAATGCTACAGCACGCGTGGTGCCGTTCAGATAGAGGCGGGCCCTCCAAGCGTCACAGCAACGCGTGTCGCCGATAGAACCAGGTCTTGACCATCTGCACCAGGACGAGGTACGTCAGTGCAAGCAGTGAAATCGCGGCCAGCAAAGACAGCGGTAATGGGATGAACCCGAGGATGACGCCGAGGGGCGTGTACGGCAGCACGGCTCCGGCAATCGAGACGGCCACAACCCCTATAAGCAACCGCCCGCTCGGACGGCTTAGGAACGGGTTGCCAGCCGTCCGGATGACAAACACTACCAGCGTCTGCGTCGCGAGGGATTCCACGAACCATCCCGTCCGAAACAGTGGCGCGTTGGAGGAGGCGTGAAATATCCAGAGGAGCACGCCAAACGTGAGGAAATCTTAGACGGAACTGATGGGGCCGATGATCATCATGAACTGGCGGATGAACGCAATCTGCCACCGCTTGGGTCTGTGCAGCAGGGTCGGATCCACATTATCGCCGGGGACGGCGACTTGCGAAGTGTCATAAAGAAAATTGTTCAGCAGAATCTGCGTCGGCAACATCGGCAGGAATGGCAGGGAAAGCGACGCCGCAGCCATGCTGAACATGTTGGCGAAGTTGGAGCTGGTGCTCATGATGATGTACCTCATGATGTTGGCAAAGCACCGCCGTCCCTCGATTACCCCCTCGTTCAAAACCGCGAGGTCCTTCTCCAGGATGATCTTGGCGGCGTCTTTCGCGACATCCACGCCATTCATGACAGAAATACCGACATCTGCGGTGTGCAGCAAAGGAGCATCGTTGATGCCGTCACCGATATAGCCGACGACGTGCCCGCGCGCCTTCAGGCCAAGGATGAACCCGGGTCTTTTGTTCGGGAGACACGCGGGCGAAGATGATGATGTGGCGCGCATCCAGTTCGATCTCGAGCTTGTCTTTGGTTTTCGCGAACCTCCACCGCCGTCCGATCCAGGAGACCGGCACCGAGTAGCGAACCGTATGCACCGACACGTATCCTTCCACGTCCACCGTGCGCTGATGCAGGCGATACACTTCCGGAAGAGTTCACACGGTCGCACCATTGGCGCGCCTGTTGGTTCAAGTCCTCCCAACTGCTGAACTTGCGTCCCGCCAGAAAGTTGTTTTCGATAAATGAGAACGGACGCTCCACGCGCGCCGAACGGTTCGCATCGCCGTGTTCGTGCGCCACAAAGCGGAACCCGAAGCGTTCCGCGAAGGCCTCCATCTCCGGCACCGGAACCATCTCTTTACCCGTGCCGCGCAGCACCACCACATGCGTGTTATCGATCATCACGCGATCGGTGGTACCGCCCATGTAGCGCAGCGCGTCGGTGAGAAACACCTTGCAATCAAAACGCTGAAACGCGGGATAGAGCTGGAAGAACAGGATGCACGAGTAACACAACACTGCCGAAGCGGTCTGCACCTGGTATCTCTTGCCGCCCACTTCGCCCGGTTCGAAATGATACTGGCCCGCCGCGACGACGGCTGTTTGTCCGATGCCTTGCCGGCGGCAGAATGCCGTCAGCGCCGGGTACGACAGCGTGGCGCCGCCGGCGGTCAGTTCCTCATGGACTCGCACGAGATTCCCCTTGCAGGGGATCAAAAGCTCGAGGATCTGTTGCCGGTAAGGTTCGCCCTTCTCCGACCGGGGGATTTCCGGAACGTCGGTGGAGTTCGATTGCCGGACTTTGCGCACCGTCAATCGCGACAGCTTCAACAGCCGCGCGGTCTGGCGTATGCTCACTCCCTGTGCGCTCAGTTCCAGAATCGCCGTCCGTTGTGCCTGGCTCAGCATGCTGGGTTTCCTTTCCGATTCGTTCCGCCATCCGGTTCAGTTCCCGCCGCGCGCTTTCGATCTGGTGCTGTGTCTGTTCCAGTTGCTGGCCGTTCATCTGTGCCGCTGCCTCCGTCAACCGCCGGCTGGCGCGGTGCAGGATGGCCACCGCCATCTCCAGTTCGCGCCGCAGTTCCACCGCGGCCGGTGCGGTCGCCGGAGGTGTACGTTGCGTTTTCAGAAACAGGGCCGGCTCGGCCAGGATGCGTTCTCGCACAGCGCGTGTGCCTTCGCGCCAAGCCGCATAGAGCTGTCCGGCTTGCCGGCTGTCACAGTGATGCTCGACAAAGACCGCCGTCATCCGCTCGCAGTCCACAAGGCTGACGCGCGCCACCGGCGCCAGATACCTCATCGCGATCTGCGCCGCGATTTTGCCGGTGCGCACTTGCTCCTGGATCGCTTCCGGCAGAAGTTCGACCAAGGCCAGGCGTCGAGATACCCAGCTCACGCTGCGGTCGAACCGGCGCGCTAACTCCAGCGAATAACGGAAACGCTGTTCCATTTCCGCCAGTAGCCAACCTTGTTCCAGTGCGGTTTCCTGCGGGCTGACTCGCAGCGATCTCTCCAGCAGTAGGCTTCGGCTTCGCTCAACGCCCACATCGTCGCGTCCACCGTGTCCCGCCCCAGTTGCTGGAGCGCTGCGATGCGTTTGAATCCATCGATGACCACGTATCGTTCGGGGTGGCCTTCGTCGGCGACCACGACGATCGGGGTCTGCTGCCCGTTTTCAGCCAACGAGGCCAGCAGATGATGCTGCTGGCGCGGCTCGTGGACTCGCAGGTGTTCCCACCGCCGGTCCAGTTGGTGAAACTCCAGTTGCATCGGGGTCCGCTCGGGTCTCAGTATGCCTCAGACCCGAACTGGTCTTTCGCGACGGAAGGGGAAGTGTGCCGGGAAGCCCTGTCGGATCAGTAAGATCCGTGTGGAACTGGTCTTTCGCGGTCCGGACCAGTGGTGTCCCCAGTACCCCAATGAAATCAGCTCCTTGGCTTCCGAACTGGTCTTTCGCGAAATCCCAGGCAAGTTGGTTCAGCGGTGCCGGCACCCGGAGCGGCTCTGGCGGCGGTGGCGCCTGCGCTGCCCTTTGCTGGATCCGGCAGGCAACAGCGTACTCCGGGTTCCGCCGTCGCCAACTGGCTTGTGTCTTCTGACGCCGGGCAGCCTGACATTCTTGGTTCGTGCATGCCCGTTGCCGGACTCCTACTCGCGGATCCGGCCGGAACCACCGGTGGCAGATGGTACATGGTCTCTTCCGGGCCTCTGGCATCGTGATGATTCATCGTCGCCATCATGCCGAAGCTCGGCGGACGAGGTCAGATCAGAATGGCTGGGTCACTTTTGAAGAGTACGGGCGGGTCAGTTTCCCCGAGCGCCGAAGAAGCCCAAATTACGTCAGGGACATTAGCGTATGCGTTTGGGGCGGGCCAAGCCGTGATCTCGACGCCGTATTGGCATGCAGCCGAATTGTTGAGTGACGAGCGGGGCGTACTGGTGCCATTCGCAGACCCGGCCGCTGAGTTCGCTGCTCTGAATTGGCCCCTTTCGATGCTCTGATCTGGCCCCACCTGTAAACCATAAACCGTGTACTTTGTTTGTGGGCTCGAAGGCCCAGAAAGCAGCGGCACACGTCACCGTCGCCGCGAGCAAGTCTCTGGTGGAATACGGTCGCGAACGCTTGTCCCTGGAACTGGCCGCCGCAGGCGCGCCGCCCGATGCTGTAGACCGTGCAAAGCATCTCTTTGATCCCAACGCCCTCACGCTGGGCTTTGCGCGCCGTTTTGCGACCTACAAAAGACCGAACTTGCTGTTGCATGACTCGCCGCGACTGCTTCGACTGTTGACCGATTCGCGGCGCCCGGTGCAATGGGGGCATCAACCTGTCGGAGTTGGACGGCTGCTGGGCGGAGGCCTACACGCCTGAAGTCGGGTGGGCTTTGGGGGACGGCCAGGAACATCACGACGATCCGGCCTGGGACGCTGCTGAAGCCGAAGCACTCTACGATTTGCTCGAACGCAAGTGATTCCCGAGTTCTATGCCCGGGACGGGCAGGATATCCCCAAAGCTTGGGTGGCTCGGATGCGGAAAAGCATGGCGAGCTTGACGCCGCGCTTTTCTGCGGACCGCGTGGTGCGCGAATACACGGAACAACACCTCCCGGCTGCAACAACCTATCGTGAACGTGCTGCCGATAAAGGCGCAGTGGGCGGGGGCTGCGCTTATAGCGGACGGGTGCCCGCGACACGCCCGCCTACCGATTATAGGGCGCGTGTGATACCGCAGCATTCCGGTGTGGCAGTTCCCCTGGAGGCCACCCGAATTCTGTGGCAACGGTGACCCTAGGAAACTCATGACCCGGCCGAAATATTCCGTTAGACGCCGTTAGACAAGATCCTGGGAGTTGCGATTAATCTGGACTGAAGACTGGCCGCCGATGCTGTATTCGTTCATGCCCCACCCGCTGCCCGGAGAATTTCACTTTCGGTTTCAGAGTGACCTTTCGCCAAGACCACAAAATCAGAGTTGCACTTTCGACTATTTTCGCGATCTGCCCTTAATCCGACCTTTCAGCATTCTTGAGTTCCTCTTCAGCCCGGAACCAGTCGTCCTGGTCCGACCCGATCGGGCAGCCGCGATTCTCCCACAAGTAGTAGGCGGCGACTGCTATTTCGTTCTCCTGCGGCCCTTTGGGCAGGGCCGTATTTGACGGCTTTTCTTCAATGTCCGTTTTTTCGACAGCCGCCGCTATCGCTGCAGCTTTTCTTGGCATGGGATACTCCTTTCCTCGTTCCCACCATGTTCACGGTCGCCTTCCGGCCTCATGGGTGCCGGTCCGTCTCGGCGGCCATCAGGCAAGTCTCTGACGGTTTGATCTGATGGCTGCGAATGGCGCAGTGCTCCAGATGCCCATCGAATTCGTGATGTTTCGGCTTGGGAACTGGTCTGCCGAAAATACGCCGCAAAGGCCTTCGGTTGTAAAGTGCTTACAACTCATCAAAGTTCCCCGTTGGAGACATGAAACCATGTGAGCGCGTTGGAGCATGGTGACACCATACTTCGCGCGCCTCATGTTTTACTGTGGTGAGCGAGTCCACGTGGGTTCGTAAAGCCACTGCGCTACACCGAGAAATCGGCAGGCAAACGCAATAAAAGGCTCTAAATTCCTGGTCTAGACTCCTATACCCGATTCTGATCTCGTTCTATGGCTCTGTCAAGAAACCCAGCGTGCGATTTCGTGCCAACTCGTAAGGCAATAAAACCCGTGGCTTGGCGGCGGCGCGCGGGGACACGGAATTGAATGTAGTGGACGAGTGTTGTACAGGCTTCGTTGTCAGCGGATCCTGATCGCCATTACGCAGGGCAATCCCGAGCATCTTGTTTCCGGCCGAGGACTGGAGATTTGCCCAGTTCCGCAGACGGATGCCGAAGCCTAAGATTCGAAGTAGCGCATCCCGCTGAGGAGGTCACTAGCGGCCAGCCGGAGGAATCGATTCTATAGCCGAGGCGCTTCGGCCGGAGGCGCCGAAACCTTGAGGCTTTGATATGCTCGCCCCAACATTCGACTCGGAGGAGGCTACCCGCACAGTACCTACCGCCGCCCGCATGCGCTCGGCGCCCGGCCGGATCCTCATCGTCGATGATGACGAGCGTCAGCGTACAGCCTTGGCTGCGATACTTTCCGAAAGTGCTTATGACACGCAGGTCGCGGCCGACGGGCAGGAAGCGCTAGAGCGGCTCGCCGCCTTCAACGCAGACGTTATCGTCTCGGATCTGGTTATGCCGCGCATGGACGGTTTCGAACTGCTCCGACATTTGAAGGAACGCGGCGACCTCACTCCCGCGATTGCGCTCACGGGTTTTGGGAGCATGGAAAAGGCGCTGTCCGCTGTTCATGACCTCAAGGCGTTCTGGTACCTGGATAAGCCGGTGGAACCGCGCGCCTTCAAGACCCTCCTGGAGCGGGCCGTTCAGTACAGAAGGAGTTTACAGAAAACCGACGAGTTCAAGCGCGACCTGCGGCTTCGCGGCGTACTTGGAGACCTGGTGGGAACCTCTCCTGCGATGCAGCAAATCTTCTCGACCATCAGGCAGGTGGCGCCCACTTCAGCGCCCGTATTGATTTGTGGGCAAAGTGGCACCGGGAAGGAGTTAGTTGCCCGGGAAATCCATAAGTGTAGCCCGCGCGGCGACGCGCCTTTCGTCGCGATCAACGCAGCCGCATTACCGGAGACCCTGATCGAGAGCGAACTATTCGGCCACGAGAAAGGCGCGTTTACGGGCGCCGTGGAGCGTTCGGCCGGTTGCTTTGAGCAGGCTCACGGGGGCACTGTGCTACTCGACGAGATCGGCGAGATGCCGCAGTCCACGCAACCAAAGCTGCTCCGGGTTCTCGAAGACTTGCGAGTACGACGAATTGGCGGAAAGCAGGAAATCCCCGTAGACGCCCGGGTGCTTGCGGCGACCAGTCAGGAACTCGGAACGCATCTGCGCGAAGAGCTCTACTATCGCTTGAGCGTATTTCAGATCGTGATTCCTCCGCTGCGTGAACATAAAGAAGACATCCTGCCGATAGCTGACGTCATGCTGCAGAAGCTGAACAAGAAATACGGCTCGCGCGTCACCGGGATCGATGATGAAGTGCGGGATGTCTTTTATCGGTACGATTGGGCGGGCAATGTACGGGAGCTACGGAATGTCCTGGAGCGGGCCACCGTCATGGCAGGCGAAGGTTTGATCCGGCTGATGCACCTCTCTACTGATGTGTTCGGCTTGAGGCCGGGTCCATATGCCCGTCCATCGCACGGATATGACGGATCGATCATCCTCCAACCCGGCCAGTCGCTCATGAAGCTCGAGAAGTCGTACATCAAACTCACCCTGGAGCACGTGCGCGGCAATCGCAAACGCGCTGCCGAGATGTTGGGGATCAGTCTGCGCACGCTGCAGAACCGGATCGCAGAGCTGCGCGAGGAGGGAAATGCAACCCCAGAACAATCCGTTTTCTCCGGTCTCTGACTACCCGTCCATTGCGTCGTTGCGTGCAGCAGGATCGGCAGTCTCTGCACAGCAGACTGCGACGGTGGACGGATCGCGGAGGGTCGCGCAATCACAGGGCTCAGAAGGAAGTGAACCATGCCAAAGCAAGGAAGGAGAATGAGCTCTGGGATTAGGCCGGGGGCGACCCCACGGATCCCTGTCCTGAATCAGGGCTAGTCATTTGTCCAGTTCCGCCGGCTGGTATCGAAGGGTAAGATTTCAGTCAGCGCATCCGGCGGAGAAAGATCCGCTGCGAGCGTGACCACGTCAATGGTAGATCGGGAGACGGATTGGAGGCGCGGGCGGGACTGCCGGCCCCGCCGAGGTGTGCTCGTGTTTCTCCCGTCCGCCCGGCGAGCCCCCTCGGGGCGGAGGTGCCGATTCCGGGTGGCTTCGATGTGCTGACGCTTTTTAAGCCGGAGGGTCGCGGGAAAGATGACGCGATCATCGCCACTGGAGCCGGTTGTTGAATGAGCAAGGAGCAGGGACATGGCTGCAACAACATACCAGTTGGCGGCCCAGAAGAAGGAGAGATTCCCGACCGAGTGGGCCTTGGGTGAAGGCGACGAATCTAAGGCCGGGCAGGAATTGCGCCAATCGGAGGATGCTCGACCCAGAGGCTGGGCGCCGGTTTCGCCCTTAGAGGCGATTGGGCGCCCAGCCTGCGAGTCAGCGAGGCTCGACCGGCAAACCCGCAGTGCAGCATAGTCGGGCCGCCAAGTTGCGCCGGGAACACGCTGGGATGGGGAGGCAACCACAGCTCGGCGAAGTAGACCTTCGAATCTACGTAGTGGATGAGGCCGTAGGCAAGATGCCTTAGGACAGGATCTTCCGCCTCAAACCGCCGGGCGGGCAAGCGGGTATTGGTTTGTCTGGTCCGAGTGCAGACCAACCAGGTTTGCCGGGCAGCGGACATCGCCCTGGGCTCTGCGGCGAAAACAGGTCGCGGTAATGATCGGCGGTTTTTAAAATGGCCACCGGTCCTACCGGCGGCGATTTTCTGCTGACTGCTTTATAATCTATGGTGCGGAGAGGGGGACTTGAACCCCCACGAGATTGCTCCCGCTAGCACCTCAAGGTAAAACACGTGTTTTCATGGGTTTTCGGGGATAGTCAACCCGTTGATTCCATACAAAACGACTATCGCTGACTATCACGGGTTTTCGGTGCAATGGGCACAGCGTGGGCACAGTCCTTTACCTGCTATTTACTTCTTTCCGTACGCAATGAACCGATTCATTATCACGTCAGCATCAGCCGTGATACCGCGTTCAAGAATATCCGCCGTCGCTCGTGCCGTAGCTGCTTTCTGCGCTAGGTTTGCGATTTCGGTTTCCTCAGCCAACTTTAGACGGACGACCGGATGCGACTGGACATCAGCAACCTCGATTTCGGGGATGCTCGAACCGTATGCCAACGATTTGACGAGTGGCCGTCCGAAGATCGGGTGAGACAAAGCCGTCATCAGATAACCTGGGAGCATTTTAGCGCCTGCCCCCGGTTTGATGCGCATCACATGATCCGATATCACCTTGCCTTCAAGATCCTTCTCGGCAAGTATGGCCGTTCCGATGATGCCGTAAGTCTGTCCGGACCGAGCCATCAATATCCAGCCCGTTCCGACACGACCTCTGTAGGGATCTCCATAGTTGCCATCCGCAATTGTCTTTGTCAGATCGGGATTCACTTCCGTAAGATCGGCACTGTCTACCAATAGAACGCCGTCCGACGCTGGAATCCGGCGAAATCGGCTCGGGAGCCAGACATCGTAACCCGCTTCAGAAACCGTGGTGAATCCTGAGCCGTTCTTTGCGAGGTGCTTGCGGATTGCCGCAACACCGGGATTGTGGACAGTCGCATCCATCCGCCGTCGGCCACTCATGAAGGCCTTGGAAGCCTTTACGCTGAAGCCTTGCTCTCCCCAGCCTTTCACTTTGATCGGCCCGATTGCCTTCTCGAAAACAGCCTCGGCCTCCAGTGTCAGACGATATCCATCATTGCGCAGCTTTAGGATCTCAGCTAACCGGCGATTGAAATCCGTCGCGCCACTATCATCAATTTCTGGAATGGGCAGCGCATCAATGTGCGTTGTTTCGAGGTGCTTGATGATATGCCCATAATGCGTGCCGGTTGCCATCGCCCTGGTTTGCGGGGAATGAAGATAGGCGTAGACCCAGCCCCTGTTTCGCTCTTCCAATGGCTCGATTCGCAACAAGTCGTGGGAAATGAGCGTGCGTTCGAGAGGCCCGTACGCCAAAGTTGGGCGACCCACGGCACCTGAGCAAGTCACGAGAATCGTGCCTTGAGCAACGAACCGATTCTTCACATCGCTGGTACGCTCAAGTGACAGCCATTTACGTGGAACGGGGCGAACATCAAAGACTTGCGTTGCTGCAAGAAAAGGTGTGCCGAATTCACGTGAGACTTGAATGCCCTTCAGACGCCCTGGCATCCATGCCCGCGCCACTTGGCTGAATGGAGTCCAGCCGTTCGGTTTGGCTTCAATCGCCTGCCGAATTCCATAACCCGAGGAAAGGTAGGTTTCGGCCTCCATTCGGCGGTCACCCGCCAGCAACGCCGATGCGGAGAAACTTCCGCTCTTGACGGTGTGCCACGGCCAAACCTGTCTTGGCTCAGGAGGCGGGGCTACTAGTCTTGCTCGGAGAGCCATCGATGGAACTCCTGTGCGATCTGGAGCGTGTTGTCGTCAGATACCTTTTTCCGGGTTGTCTGTTTCCGGTAGGTAGGCGTACCGTTGTCCCAATCTTTGACCAATTCCTCAGCCTCTTCAATCACCTCATTCCCTTTGGCGTCACGAACGTATGTCCGGTTTCCCCGTTTGTCGTGACCGACGTGGTTTCCCACGGCCATGAAAACCGAATAGTCGTTGATCCTCTGCGCAGCCGTTTCGACTGCAATCAACTGATCGGGCTTACGTTGTAGAACCAGCACACTGGTTTGAATGCTCACGTCAGGCTGAAACGTGTCCGGGTGCAGGTCGATGCTCGCCAGTACACGAGTGTTTTGCAGAATCCATTCCCGCACATAACCCAGCCCCGGCGATCCCAAAATGCCGTCAGGCAGGACAATTGCCATTCGACCCGTACCCGCCTTGAGAAATTTAACGCATCGCTCAATGAAAAGGATCTCAGGCGGCTGCGATTTCTGGACAACAGCCGTTTTTGTCCAACGGTCTGCCGACTTGTCGTAGTTCCATGCGTGCCCTAGATCGTACTGCTCCAGAATTGAAGGATCTTCGACCGGGATCTTCGAACCGAAAGGCGGATTCGTAAACAGAACATCAACCCGACCCATCAACTTGCGGGCAACTAGATCGGGTTCCCAGCTAGGAGGTGCTTCGAGTGAATTGGCCTGAAAAAGCCCCCCAGCCCCGTCGTTGTTCATGACCATGTTCATTTTTGAGGCCTTTACGAGTTCGGGGTTGAAGTCCATGCCGACGATGAACTGTTCAGCAAATTTCTTTATTCGGGCCTTGATTGCTTCTTCTGCCCGCGTGATATTGTTGCCCCACTTCGCCAACTCAGCCGCACGAATTTTTTCGATGACCTGATTCATGGCGGTTATCAGAAACCCGCCAGTCCCGCACGCGGGATCAAGTATCAACTGCTTTTCCGTGGGATCGATCATGGCTACGGCCATGCGGCAAATATTCCGGGGTGTAAAGAACTCGCCCCGATCACCGCGTAGATTCGAGCCAACGATTTCCTCGTACGCGCGCCCCTTAACGTCTATGTCGCTCTCAAGCAGGGAATACATCTGGAGTTGCGAAACCAGATACGCCAGAACCCCAGGCTTCAGATCCACGCTTTCCGATTTCTTGAAAATTGTCGGATAGTCGTCTTTGACTTGGCTGAACAGATTTTCGATGCGTTTCTGAACCTTCAACGGTCCGTTCAGACCGTGACGTTCGTTGGCGGCTGCGTAAAACTCTACCTCATCGTTGTGCCGCTCATCATGGATCTTGCAGAAAATCAGCTTGAGCAATTCCCAGAACGCCTGCGGCTTCTGCAATCCCTGATTTCCCGCAATATAGTTGTGGCAGCGGCGGAACGCGAAAAGCAATGCGTCCGAAGTTGCCGGCTTCAGTTGATCGAATCGGGGGCGGTCTTCCGCCTCTTCATCCCGCCCGAACTCAGGAATGTCGGGAACGTCTTCGAAATGGACCTGTCCCGCTTTGTCCACACGGCGGTAGCAGAATCGCTCCACGCCATTGGTCCACATTCCGTAAGTGACGCTTGGACATGCCGCCATGTAGCTCTGGAGTTGTCCGACTCCATCCTTTTTGTCGGCGGATTTTATCTTGGCCGACTTGCACTCCACGACGATTAGGGCGTTCTCTTGCTTGTGATCGACGCCTACGGGGAAGATCACGAGATCGGCACGCGGCTTGCGGACTCCCACACGGACAACGAACTCGACTTCGATTGACGCCTTTTCGTACCGGTATTCCCTCACCAGAGACTTGGCGATTTCCTGCCGGACGTATTCTTCCGGCGTTTCCTGGCGTTGGGTCGTTCCGTCAATGAAATCAAGGACTTTGCCTTGCTGGATGATGATGGCGAGCTTTGGTGGAGCAGTCTGTTCCATGAATGATCCCGACACCGCGCAAAGAACCTTATTATGTACCAGATGGACACCTCCTGTCGCCCCCCGCCAAAACATTTCGGCACGGATGTGTTCTTCCCTACCCGTCGCGGCAATTGGTAGGGGTCTGAAGCGACATCACACAGACCGTATCGGCGACGAAAGGAAAGGTATTAGAGCATAGGGTCTGAAATACTCCATTTGCGTTATGATGCTAGGCATATGAAGGCAGATTCTCAGGTTGTCGAACGGGTGAAGCAGGCAATTCGGAAGGCGGAAGCCGCAGCGAAGGCGGCGAGGGATGAATTCCTAAAATCTGCCCGCTTTGATTCAAGAGGGCTGGTGATCGACACTGCCGGGGACGCGTTCATACACACCTACGAATCCCATACTGCGGTTACCCGAGCATTGAAGGAGTTGGGCATCGTGGGGAACAAGGATGGCGGCTACTATTGGGTTAAGCTCGACCTCGGTTTTGGATATGAGCAGAGATTAACTTAGATGAGACCGTGGCAAACGCGGCAGCAAAGGTTCTCACCGAGGAATTGGGGCAGGAGTTCCGCGTTCGTACAATGATGGACTGATCCGGTCTGCCGGAAAGAATGCCCACGGCTTGTCACCACGTTTCGAAAAGTGATGTCGGCATCTACGCGCTACGCCAAACCGGGGGTAGCTCAAAGGGGGGACACCCCATCGGCGCGGGAGATTCGCGAGACGGCCTAAAGATGGGGAGGCGAAATCGGCTGTAGACAGGCTAACGATGGGGCGGAAAGGCAGCAAGGTTCAATCGGGCGGGGACAGGGGATACTGAGTATCCCCCAGAGCGTTAGGCGGCTTCATGGAGCCGGTTTTCGAGTACGTCTTTGACGGTCTGGGCGAACCATTGACCGCGCCGTTTCGTCGGGATGCTTTCCGCGTTCAGCATTTCGGCAATCTTGCGAAACGTCATTCCGTTCGCGCGGTACAGGCGCATACGGCTTACGACGGCTTGCTCCGTGGTGCTAGGCACTAGGCTTGCGCCGTCGCGATCGAAGCCGTACGGCGTTCGGCTGTAAACCATGTGGTGCGCCTTTTTGTGTTGAAGAGCGGTAGCGGTGCGCTCTCCGATGGCTTCCCGCTCCCACTGACTAACAGCCGTCATGATGTTCAGCACAAGACGGCCAGCAGCGGAGGCGGTATCGAGCGATTCAGCAACCGAAACCAGCGAGACGCCTTTATGCTGGAATCGTTCCAGCAGTTCGGCCAAATCCTTCACAGACCGCGTTAGCCGATCTAGCTTCGCGATAATGACGGTCTGGACCTTGCCCGTATCGACCAAATGCAAGAGGCGTTGCATTCCGGGACGGTCAATGCTCTTGGCTGATTCGCCAGCATCCACGATTACGTCTATTAATTCGGCACTTGCACGACGGCCATCGCGCGAATCTTCTCAGCTTGGCTTCGAGCGAGACGCCTTTTTCGGCTAGCTTGTCTGGCTCACTCTGACGTACCCGATGCTTGCATTCCGCTACTTGAGGTTTCATAATTTCGTGTACCTGAAAGTATTTTGAGGCGAGAGAGAGCCTGAGTCAAGAGAAATCTGTAGCCAAAGGAACAGTTAGCTACAAGAGCAGTTTTGAGTACTTGGATTTACAGCATTTCAGGCTGGTGATATTCTGCTAAGCATCATAGCAACCGTTCTCAGTAAACCGTCGCGAGGTGCAAAGCTTCAAGCTCGGCCGTGGGAAGGCCCCGCACTGGCAAGCGGAGCGACCCAGACTACAGGCAAGTTTCAGCGTAGATCAAGCGAGAGACCTACGAGAAAGTGACGCTACAGCTATTCACGAAGGAAAACCGCCGTGAGTTCAGCGACCTCGTACAGGACTAGCTCGCAAAATAGCTCCGAGGTTAGCAGCGCGGGAGTGCACTAGCCCAATGTCATTTAAGTAGAGTAGTATATTTCGCAGTTAGTAGTAGTATAGCTCAGAGATAGTTTATAAAATATAGAAATCATCTATTTTTCAATTATTTAGCAAATTTCTATAAGTTTACAGTTGATTATTAAATTTATAATAGTATTTAGAAGAGCGCTGTTTTTTTTAAACTTATAACAGCACTGTTTAAAAGCAAAGAAATAAAAAAATAGTAGTGCTATCGAAGTTATTTCAAATTTTTATAAAATAAAAAAGAAAAGATGAAAAAAAAATAGTTATTAAAGTTATTAAAGTGCCCAGCGAGCACACTGAAATACGTCGATTCAGTCTCCAAGGAGCTTGGATTGAGTCGCGTCAGTTTCTCGCGTGCCGAAAAAACAGAGCCTTAGCTAAGGCGAGTTTCGCGGGGGCGGAATGCCGATGAGCTTAGAGACGCCGGCGCAGTTGCGACGGCCTCCGCGATGGAGGTGCAGAGCAATGCTTAAACACCTTCCCTTCGAGAACGCCTACAGCATCGACCGACTGAGAGCGTTATCAAGACCGCCGATGAGCTATCAATTGCAGCAAAGACAGAAAAGAAAGTGCGTAGCTTACTGAGAATTACGAAAGTAGACCCTAGCTATCAACCAGACCCCAGCGCACAGCCAATCGAAATAGCAACGCTCGAATTCACCCCAGCTGACTCAGCACAGAAACCCTACAGCGTCCAAAAGCCCTATGAACGAGTACTGAAAGAGATCGACGCTGTGTTAGCAGAAGTCACGCCAGACAGCACCCCGTGAGACAAAACGCGAGACCGACTTTTAGTAGCAGTTCTGTCGCTCTCAGACGACAAACAGAAACACCGCGGCTCGTCAAAACGACAGCAACATAGCTCTAAACCGAAAGCCCTGAAGCGGAGCTATACGACCACGAGTACAAAGTTGCCGAACTTGTCGAAGTCATTGCAGAAGTTGCAGACACCGACACCGGACAGACACGTTACCGGCTCCGAACTCTCAAGACTGATGGGAGCGGCGATTACGAATACACGGTCGTGAACTGGGAGCAAATCAACAACGGGAATCTGTGTTTCGGTGAACGCGCTCTGAAAGTCCGACATGCAATCCGATGCTCAATGGCACTACGCGGGCACTTTGAAGCTACGACGATTGCCGACAAAGAACGATTCGTTCGTGACGAAAAGCAGCAACTTCAAAGGGAGTACGCCAAGAAAATCGAAGGGATGTTCCTAATCAACGGCAGGAGACCGGATGGGCGAATGCCTGACGGGAGCCTCCCGAGATGAAGCCGACCCGAGAACGCGAACGCAAGGCACCAAGGGGCATGTACCACGGCTCGATTCAGTTGACCAACTGGGAGGCTCGCATTGTGGCATCGACAATATCATTCACGCGAGACCGTCCCTCGGAAGCTGGCCAAAACTGTATTGCGGTCTTGGTCACTTACCCCAATGATGATGCCGTTATGGTGGGGCTGACCGCTGGTGAATTTCGTTCTCTCGCCTGGATAGATTGCCTCCACGCCGACGCAATTACATTTGTTACTGACGACGTGTTGCGGAGGCGCATCGTAGAGGCGATTCAGCTTCAAGGCGTGCCGGAATTAATGGACACCGAAACGTTCGATAGAGTCTGCGAGGAGCTATCGGACAAAATTTGCGATGAGGGGCGGGGACGCGAGGGATACGGCATTGCTTTTCAAGACATCCCTTGACGTTTGGCTATTGTGCGGGAGTGGGGGGGACCATGCGCCGATGGTTCCCCTTTTGCATTTCAGGAGCCTGATAAATGGAAGTCATACCCAACAACGAACAGCAGCCGGAAGTGACGCCCCCGGCTATCGGTCCCCGGCTCGTAGAGCCTAACGCAAAGGCGAAGTATGAAGGCGATACGCTGGGGTTCACCGATGTAGACAACGCGGAGCGTTTGATTCGTCGGCATGGTTCGAAGCTGCGGTACTGCCCGCAGTGGAAATGCTGGCTATTGTGGGACGGTCAGCGATGGAAGCGAGACGAGAGCGGAGAAGCAACGGAGCTTGCCAAGGAAACCGCACAGCAGATTCGTTTCACGGCTTGCAAGATCAGCAACCCCGATACGGCAAAGGATTGGTTTCGCTTTGCCGTCAAATCGCAATCGAGAGACCGGCTCAACGCCATGACCGCACTTGCGCAGTCCGACAAAAAAGTGGTGGCTCACTCCGATGAATTCGACCGCGATCCCGAGCTTTTGAATTGCCTTTCAGGAGCAATCGACCTGCGTACAGGGCAGGTACGGCCTCACAAGCGGGAGCAGTTGATAACGAAACTCGCCCCCGTCAGCTATGACCCGAAAGAGCAACCCGTCCGTTGGCTAGAGTTTTTGAACGTGGCGATGGGCGGCAATGAACGCATGATTGCCTATTTGCGGCGGTGCGTGGGATACACACTGACGGGGCGAACCGATGAGGCGGCAATCTTCATCCCCTACGGCAGTGGGAACAACGGCAAGAGCGTTTTCACTTGGACGTTGGATCAGATTCTAGGCGACTACGCTTGCTCTGCGGAGCCGGAAACGCTCATGACGAAGAACAGAGGCGGCGGCGGTCCCAACGGGGACGTAGCGCGCCTGAAAGGAGCGCGCTTAGTTCGTGCTGCCGAATCTGAGATGGGACACCGGCTGAACGAATCACTCTTGAAGCGAATGACCGGAGGTGAGCGACTTGTAGCGAGCTTCAAATACGGCAACGAATTCGAGTTCTTACCGGAATTCAAGATTTGGATGCCGACGAATCACAAGCCAGCAGTGCGGGGCACCGATAGGGGCATCTGGCGAAGGCTCAAGCTCGTGCCGTTCATAGTCGATATTCCCGCGAGTCTCCCCCCGGATCGGCGCAAGAGTCGCGATCAGGTTCAAGCGGAACTAGCGGCGGAACTCCCCGCAATTTTGGCGTGGGCTGTGGAAGGCTCCCGGCTGTGGCATCACGGCGGTTTGCAGGAACCCCCGGAAGTCACGAACGCAACGCGGGAGTATCAGCAAGAGATGGACGCCTTAGCCAATTTCGTTGCGGAGTGCTGCGTCGTTAAGGACGGCCTGAAGACTCGCAAGCAGGCGCTTTACTCCGCTTACAAGCATTGGTGCGATGAGAATAACGAAATGCCGCTGAACGACAGGAATTTCGGAATCCGCCTGGGGGAAAAAGGATTCGCCAAAGGACCAGACGGCGCGGGGTACACCTGCTATCGGCGCATCGGCCTAGCAGTGGAAAGGGAATCGCGGTCGGTCGGCTCCGAGAACTCCCAAGAGACGTTCGGCGGTGATGATATCCCGTTCAACTGAGGCGGGGGCGGGCATAGCGGAACACGTCCCGCGCTGTGCGTGAGCGGTTACGCTTGCCAACGGCGCGGGTACTGAGGGACTGAGTATTCTGACCTTTTTTCAGGAAAGTAAAAGTAGTGGGGGTATATAGGGAGCTTTTACGGAACTTGGGTCAGTATCCTCAGTCCTCAGTACTTCGGCGCGGTTTGTCACCATGCAAGGCTCAAGCTCGTGACGGCTTGAGGCTATCGTCTTAACGTCTTCAATGGCTTTGAGTTAGGCCGAAAAACCGTAGCGCCTACGAGCCGACAATAAAACGCGAATTGCACAGCATGTAGCACGGTCCATGAAGGTCGTGCTACGCGCAAAGCCTTTTGCAAACAGCAAGTTTCCCCAGACCGGCTCCGTAACGAACGTTTAAACAGGCCAACAGCAGACTACACCCCAGAAACACCCCCGGCTCGAAACGGGGGCGAACGCCGAAAACCCGTGAATACGGCAAAAAGAGGGGATGTGATTTGGACTTTGCCGTTTAAACGGTCGGATGGAGCATCGGCGCGGGGCGGCAAGTTTCGCGGAGAGTTTGAGCGTTTAAACGTTCGGCGCGATTTCCAGAGCCGCAAAGCAGGCTTGCACTAACCCAGTGGTTCTCACCCAAAAAGGAGGTGAAAGAAGTGAACAACGAAATGGTTCAGAGTCTCGCTACAAAGCTGGTAGCGGAGATTACGGCACAGGTGCTCGCCAATACTCAGGCCCGTGCCCGTACCAGTGGCGAACGGGTAGAGGCTGCCTGTTGACCGTCAAGGAGGCGGCACAGTATCTTGCACGGAGCGAGCAAGCAATTCGGCACCTCGTGTTTCAACGGGACTTGCCCGTCGTTCGGTCGGGGCGTAACGTCCGTCTTGATAGGCGGGACTTGGATCGCTGGATTGAAAATAGCAGGAGTTGACACGCACTAGCTTTTATGGGCACAATGTAATTTATGGCGAGCGCAAAAGATGGTTCGGGTTCGATCTACCAGCGTGGCAACGTTTGGTGGGTTAAGGTGTACGTCGATGGGAAAGCCGCACCGCGAATCCAGCAAGTCAGAAAAATTAGAGGACGCGAAGCGCCTTCGAGACAAGCTCCTCGGTCAGAAACACCGGGGGGAAATTTCGGGCGGGCATCCCGATAGGGTGACAGTGGGCGAACTGCTGGACGATGTTCTAGAGTACGCCAAAACCAACATTCGCCCCTCAACCGAATACATCTGGCGATTGGTGATTGAGAAGAATATCCGACCGTTCTTTGCGACCCTGAAAGCTCAAAAGGTGACGACGGAGAAATTGAAGGAATACCGGCGCAAGCGCATTGCTGACGGGCGGTCTGATGCGACGGCAAACCGAGAACTCTCGATTCTCCGCACCGCGTTTCACAACGGCCAAAATGTACGCCGCCGAAGGTGCTCATGGTTCCGTTCTTTCCCATGACGCCAGAGACGAACGTCAGAAGGGGTTTCCTTTCCGATGAACAATATGCCTCCCTTTTGAGGGAACTCCCAGCGGAACTCAAGCCGCTATTCTCCGTGGGATACGCAACCGGAATTCGGCTGGGGGAGCTTAAGGCTATCGGCTGGGATCAGGTAGACCTGACCGAAGGATTTATCATGCTGGCGAATGGGGAAACGAAGAACGGCGAAGGTCGTATGGTTCCCATTCTCGAAGGCGATATGCACGACCTTTTGGCAGAGGCGAAAAAGGAAAGGGATTCGAAGTGGCCTGATAGCCCATGGGTATTCAACCGGCAGGGCGAACAGATTAAAGATTTCCGCTGGGCATGGGAACAGGCTTGCAAGCGTGCGGGAATCGATGACAAGACGTTTCACGACCTACGCAGGACGGCGGTGCGCAACATGCGCCGAGACGGCGTTCCCCAGGTTGTCCGCATGAAGATAAGCGGACACAAAACCGATTCGATGGAGAGGCGCTACAACATCGTGGATGGCGACGATATCAAGATTGCCAAGTCCCTAATGCAAGCCGGAAGGAAAAAGGCTAGCGCCTAAGAGCAATCCATGACGAAAGACCTATTCTGGCACTACACCACGGGTCTGAAGTTTCGATACATCGTTGCCGACGGCGCGATCAAGGCCGCTACTGCTTACATTGATCCAGGCGAAAAGCCAATCGTTTGGTTCTCGGCTAATCAGTTCTGGGAAGAGACCGCCTGCAAACTCGCTCCAGACGGCAGCCAGCGGCGACTGAACATGCTGGAAACATATGAATGCTGGGGTGGTCTCGTCCGCTTCGGCGTTGCGGAAAAGACCGCACCTCTCGATTGGCATGCAATAAAGGAACTGAGCGGGATGTCAAGCCGTACAGCCCAGGTTTTGTATCGCGGCGCAATCGACCAAGGTGCTCGTCCCGGACAGTGGCGCGGGACGTTCGAGCCCGTCCCTCGGTCGGAATGGGTTCGCGTCGAGGTATTCTCGGACGGCTCATGGGTGTCAGTCCCTCTTGAGCCGGTCTGATTCGTTCCCGTCCACTGTGCCCGCGCTGTGCCCGTCAAGGCCACCTCTAACCGGGGTGGCCTTTTCCATTTTCAGGCCCGTGTGCCCGTCTTTCCATGCCCGCTTGCTGTGCCCGTCCCGTGGGCACAATCCAAACAATGGGCACAGTTACGGGCACAATCGCAAAAATAAAGGCCCGATCATTTCTGACCGGACCCGTTAACTGCTTTATAATCTATGGTGCGGAGAGGGGGACTTGAACCCCCACGAGATTGCTCCCGCTAGCACCTCAAGCTAGTGCGTCTGCCAATTCCGCCACCTCCGCGTTCTCGGGTGCTACTTCTTCGCCGGCGCCTGCGGCGGCGGCGTGTTCCCCGGCGTCGGCATCGGCACCGACTTGCCGCCTTCCGGCGTCACGTTCGCTGGCGCCCCCGGATTCGACGGGGGTGCCTGGACCGGAGCCGGTTGGCTCTTCGCCGGTGCACTCTTCTGGGGCTGCCCTTCCAGCACGGTCGTCGACAGACCCGCACTCCGCGTCGCCAGGATCGAAAGCGACAGCGACGTAATCATGAAAAGCACCGCCGATATCGTGGTCGCCTTCGATAACAGAGTCGCCGAACCGCGCGGCCCGAATGCGGTCTGCGAACCCATCCCGCCAAACGCGCCGGCCAGGTCCGCCGCTTTCCCGCTTTGCAGCAACACTACAATGATCAGGAAAATGCAGACCACTATGTGAACAATTAACGCCAGAATGTACATCGGTTTCTTTTCAGTATAGGGGACCGGAGGAGCGCCGGTCAAACCGGGTGCGCTCTCCCCGTCGGCGCCGCCGCCCCGCAGGTTTCCGCCGTTTCCCGTGCGTAGCGCAAAAACAACTCCATTCCCTCATACTCCCGTGCGCCCAGCTCGTGCACGATGCGCCGCGTCAGGTAATCCCGCACCATTTCCGGCGGAAATCCCCGGCTCGCCGCTTCCGCCGCCACAATCTCCTCGATGTGCTCCCGGCCGAATCGGCACGAATCGCGGAAGTGCTGCGCCACCGCCGCCGTCGCCACCTCCCGCCGTCCCGCCCAAACCGCAAATACCATCGGATAGCCGGTCAGCTCCAGCCACTCGGCGCCCAAATCGTACACCCGGTACGGCAGCCGCTCCAGATCGACGCGCAGCGCCGGATCGCCAATCAACAGCGCCGCGTCAGCCTCCCGCAGCATCGCGTCCAGGTTGGGCTCCCTCGCGATCAGAATGGGCTTCGCCCCGTAGCGCCGCTCCAGAATCACCCGCGCGAGCTGCACCGAAGTACGCGAGCTCGAATCCACCGCCAGCGTACCAATCTCCCCCGCCGCGCACGAAGAGATCAGCAGGATGCTGCGCACCGCCCCGCGGCAGGCGATCCCCGCGCCGGGCAGGATCTCCAGATCCTGCCGCGTCAATTCGAAAGCAGGCACAATCCCGATATCCGTCAGTCCGGCGGCCATTCGGTCCGCGCAAACCGAGGGAATCTGGAACTCCAGGTCGAAGTAGCCTCGCTGCGGCCCGCGCAGCATTCCCCACACCAGCGGCACGGTATTGAGAAAACTGACGGCGCAAACCCGGGGCCGGCGGGCGCTCTGTTGGGTCAACTCCCCAGTCTACCAGAGCCGCGCCGGCCGTATGCATCAGACCGTACCCCAGAACGCCCCTCCGGGGTACCGCCCGTATTTGCGCGTGCCATTGTGTTAGGTATAGTTTGTATGAGCGCCCGCCGCGTCGCGCCCTCCTTAGGATACAGATGAAACACGACTCTCTTTTGGCTATAGCCTTGGCTTTGTCGGGCGCCATTGCCTCTTTCGCGCAAACTACCGTCCCTTTGAACCTTGTCCCCTCCCGGATCGTCGGCCATCCCAACCAGGAACTGAACAGCGGGTTAGCTTCGGGAAATCCTAACCTCGTCGAAGGCCGGGAGCTGCTGTCGCCGCAAGGCGTTGCCTTGGACACCTCTGTCAACCCCCCGATCTTGTACGTGGCCGATACCGGCAACAATCGCGTCCTGGCCTGGAAAGATGCCACCAGCTTCCGAAACGGCCAGACCGCCGACCTCGTGATCGGCCAGCAGGACCTTTACCGCACCCTCTCCGGCGGCCCCGGTACGACGTTTTCTACCGGGCTCAACACACCCACGGCACTGGCGGTCCTCAACGGCGACCTGTACATCGCCGATACCGGCAACAACCGTGTCCTGCGCTTCCGTAAGCCGTTCGTCAATGCCCCCAACCTGCAACCGGACCTGTGGCTCGGCCAGCCGACCATCAACAGCCGCGCCGCCAATTACACCGGCCAGACCGATGCCAAAGGCGTTTTCTTCGCCAGCGGATCGACCGGCTATGTGCCCGGCATCGCCTTCGATGGCAGCGGCAACCTGTGGATCACCGACCCCGGCAACCGCCGCGTCCTGCGCTTCGATGCGGGCGACGTGGCCTCCGGCGGCGGTCCTCTGCAAGCCAACCTGGTGATCGGCCAATTGACCTTCCAGGACCCCCTGCAGCCGGCCGTGACCGACACCACCCGCACCGAGCCGCGATACTTCGCCATTCCGGAGGCGCTGGCCTTCGATTCGTCCGGACGGCTCTTCGTCTCCGACAGCTACGTCGTCAATTCGCAGCAACGCGGCCGCGTACTGGTCTTCCTGCCGCCGTTCAGCAACGGCATGCCATCTTCCCGCATCATGGGTGTCGTCCCCGCCACGCCGCCCGGACCCATCACCGCGGATGCGCAGTCGCGGACCTTCATGGGCTCGCCAAGCGGCATTTTCTTCCTCAATTCGGCTTCCAAGATCGGGGTCGTCGATCAGTTCTATAACCGCATTCTGCTGTTCGATTCCTATGAGCAATGGCCCGACGCCGGTACGTTCTTTTCGCCCATTTCCACCTCCATCGTGGGCCAGCTCACGGTCAGCAACATCAGGCCCAACGGCGCCACCGACGTGTTCGTGCCCGCCCCCTCCGACAGCACGTTGTACGCCCCGTCCGCGGCGGCTTTCGCGGGCAGCGAGCTGTACGTGGTCGATGCCTCCAACCATCGTGTGCTCGCCCTGCCGTTTCAGGGCGGCGCCTTCGGTCCGGCACGAGCAGTGCTCGGCCAGGACGCGATGGATATGTCAGCGGCCAATCTCATCGAAGGCCGCGAATTCTATTTCAGCCAGGGGGGCGATGCCGGACTGGCCATCGACAGCAGCGGCGATACTCCCCACCTGTACGTCGCCGATACGTATAACAACCGGGTGCTGGGATTCCGCGACTACCGCCAGTTGCAGCACGGCATGCCCGCCGACCTGGTCATCGGCCAGGCCGATATGAAACACGGCTTGTGCAACGGCAATGGCGACCCGAACCATCCTTCGGCCACCAGCCTCTGTCTTCCCACCGGCCTGGTGGTCGATAGCGCCGGCAGCCTTTTTGTGGCCGACAGCGGCAACGGACGCGTGCTGCGCTTCCCGGCGCCGTTCGCCCACCAGGGCTCCGAGCAGGCCGATCTCGTCCTGGGGCAGCGCGACTTCAAAACGGTGATCACCGATCCGACCCAATTCACCATGTCCCGGCCGTATGGGCTGGCTCTCTCCAGCAACGACGGGCTCCTGGTGTCCGATCTCCTGCTCAACCGCGTGCTCTTCTTCCGCTTCACCAACGGCGGGTTCGGCCCTTCCGACAGCGGCAAGGCGGCCGAGAAAGTGCTCGGCCAACCCGACTTCACCACCATCAAGTCCGGTAACGGAGACCGCGAGATGAGCGCCCCGCACGGCATCGCCGTCGATAGCGAGGGCCGCCCTTATATCGCCGACACCGCCAACAACCGGGTCCTCATTTTCGACCAGATCAACAACGATCCGAACGGCGCTCCCGCGGCGTTCAAAATTACCGGCCTGGCCGCCCCGCGTGGAGTCTACGTCAGCGCGGCCACCGGTGAAGCGTGGATCACCGACACCAACAACAACGGCCTGGTCAAGAAATACCCCAGGTTCCAGACGCTGCTCGGCGGCATCCCCACCAACCTGCCGCTGGTCCAGTCGGCGGCTGCCGCGCTCACCGTGGTGCAGGATCAGTACGGCAACCTGGTGGTGGCCGATAACAGCAACCGCGTCGGTTTCTACTTTCCCGGATTACAGGCGGTGAACGGGGCCAACTTTATGACCAGCCGCGATCTCGCGCCCGGTATGTTCGCGGCCATCTGTTCGCCCGGCAGCGGCTGCGATCCGGCCAAACGCATTAACTATCTGGGGGCCGATACGGCGAGCGCCAGCGATTTGCCCAACCCCCTGCCATTGCCCACCACGCTCGCCGATCTCCAGGTGGTCATCAACGGCAGCCCCGCCCCCATCCATTACGTTTCGCCGGGCCAGATCAATTTCTACGTGCCTATGAGCGCTCCGAGCGGGGGCACTGCGGACCTTCAGGTCATTCAGAAATCCACCGGGCGAATCTATGCGGCGGGCACGGTCAACATGAACACCTATTCGCCTGGCATCTATACGCTCGATTTCGGCACCAATCGCCAGGCGGCGGTGATCAACAGCGACGGAACCGTGAACAGCCCCACCAATCCGGCGGCCCGCGGTTCGTACATTTCCATCTATGCGACCGGGCAGGGTTTCGTCCCCAATGCCCCCAGCGACGGCAGCCCCGCTCCGTCCGATCCGCTGCTCACCACACCGTTCACGCCGCAGGTGAACATCAACGGAAAATTCCCCGAGGAGTACCCGGTCTCCCAGGGCGATCCCCCCGCCGGAACGTTCGTGCAGTTCTCCGGGCTGGCGCCCGGCTTCGTCGGCGTGTGGCAGATCAACGTCTTTATTCCGGGAGCGGTCCCGGCCGGCTCCCAGGTGCCGATTCTCGTCTTCGCCGGCAGCCTTCCCAGCAACGACTTCTCGCAGACCGCCTTCCGGACGGTGATCGCCGTCAAGAATCCGTAAGCCGGCCGGGTCACCGCGGGCGGCGGCTCACGGCGCGGGCGGCGCGCCCGAGGCGGCTCCGGCGCGCGTCCGCTTCAAGGCGTACATATTGCGGTCGGCTTCATCCAACGCATCGCGGAGGGGCCGGCCGTAGGCCTCCGCCGTGCCCCAACTGAACGAAATCGGCAACACCCCGAATCCGCGGAAACGGAAGTCTTTCAGCCGCTGCTCGATGGCCGCCATGCGGGTGCGCGCCACATCCGCCTGCTGGTTGTGGAACAGGATCACGAACTCGTCGCCGCCCCAGCGGAACGCCTCGTCCGACGTGCGGATGGACGCCTGCAGCAGGTTGCCGATGTGCCGCAGAATTTCGTCGCCCACCAGGTGCCCGAAGCGGTCGTTCACATCCTTGAAATTGTCCATATCGCAGACCGCCACCACGCCCCCGTACTCGGCCGGGTCTTCCACGCGGCGCGCCAGCGCCGACTGGTTCAGCAGTCCCGTCAACCGGTCCAGCTCCTGGCCCTGGCGATGCTCGCGGCGCAGGTGGTCGAGCTCCGTGCGCAACTCCTGGATCCGTTCGATCTGGCTCTCGCTCCACATCGCCATGGCCGAGAACGCCAGCACGCAGTGCAGCACGAAATCGTAGTAGGTGGTGTGGAGCAGGTACCGCGCCCACAAGGGCACGGCGCCCGCGTCGTACAGGTACAGGAAAATGGTGGCGTGCTCCAGGAACGCCACCGCCAGGATCAGCAGCGAAAACCGGAACACCCGGCTCCCCAGCCCGCGGTAGCGCCGCAGCGCCAGGAAGTTGTAGAAGTACACGAACGCCAGCACCAGCGCATGCGTGGTCTGGTAGGCCTTCATCCCCCCTACCGATCCGATGGCGTACACCAGCGCCACGAAAATCGGCAGGATCGCGATTAGCCGCAGAATGGTGCGCCAGTCTCTGAATCCCGAGGCGAAGCCCGCGCGCGCCGCCGAAATCAGCACGATCACGAAGGCGAACTCGAAGGTGGCGTACGGCGCCAGCCATCCCGTGTGGCGCGTGCTGAGCAGTTCGAAGGCGAAGAACGTGGCCAGCAGCCGCAGCACCCAGGCGATGCTCCACAGCCCGAAATACACCACCCGCGACTGCCGGTACAGGAACAGGAACACCACGGCGAACATCAGCGCGCCGATCTCCTGGAGGTAAAACGCGACAGCTTCCGGAATCGGCGCGGACAGGTCCATCCCTCAGTCCCCGTTGATGGCGTGACGGCGCACGGCGCGCGCCTTTCCCGTGGCCTCGTCCACGTCGATGATCACGGCGTGCAGTTCCGGCGCATGGCGCGCCGCCTCCATGCGGACCGGCAGTCCCGTCAGGAAGCGCTGAATGATGATATCGGTTTGCACCCCGATCACCGAGGCGTACGGGCCCGTCATCCCGCAATCCGTCTGGTAGGCCGTGCCGCCCGGCAGGATGCGCGTGTCCGCCGTGGCCACGTGGGTATGGGTCCCGATCACCGCCGACACCCGGCCGTCCAGATACCAGCCCATGGCGATCTTCTCGCTGGTCACTTCGGCGTGAAAATCCACGAACCGCACCGCAATCGCCGGGTCCAGTTCCTCCAGCACCTGGTCCGCTTTGCGGAACGGGCAATCCGTCGGCGGCATGTACGTCCGGCCCTGTAGATTGACGATGGCGCAATCCACGCCGTTGCGCGCGCGATGCACCACCACGCCGCTGCCCGGCGCCTGCGGGTAGTTCGCCGGACGCAGAAGCCGCGGCTGTCGCGCGAAGTAGTCGTACAGCTCGCGCTTGTCCCACACGTGGTTTCCCGAGGTGAGCACGTCCAGCCCCAATCCGAACAGCTCCTCGGCAATCGACGGCGTAATCCCGAATCCGCCCGCCGCATTCTCCGCGTTGGCCAGCGCCAGGTCGATCCGGTTGGTCTGGATGATGTCCTGGAGATGATCCGCCACAATCCTACGGCCCGGCCCGGCGAAAATATCCCCGATAAAAAGAATGTTCATTCCTGTGACTTCACGTTAACACGCGTTTCCCGGCAGGCGCGCCGGCCGGCGGTATGGTACCGTCAGCCCTGTTTCGCAAGCGTGCTGCGGCGCCGGCCGAAGGGAAAATAAATCGCCAGGCCGATCGCCAGCCACACGAAAAAGCGGATCCAGGTGAGGATCGGAAGCCCCATCATCAGCACCAGGCAGCACCCGATCGAGATCATCGGGAACAGCGGTACCAGCGGCACGCGGAACGATCGCGGCCGGTCCGGCTGCTTCTTGCGCAACACGATCACCCCCAGCGATACCAGTGCGAAAGCAAACAGCGTGCCGATATTCGAAAGCTCCGCGAACGTGTCGATGTCCCAGATCCCCGCCGGAATCCCCACCACGAAACCCGCGATCCAGGTGCTCACGTGCGGTGTCTGAAAGCGCCGGTGCACCGCCGAAAAGAACCCCGGCAGGAGCCGGTCGCGCGACATGGCGAACCAGATGCGCGCCTGGCCGTACTGGTACACCAGCAGCGACGAGATCATGCCGGTCAGCGCGCCGGCCGTCACGATCAGCCGCACCCGGTTGTAGCCCAGCGCCTTGAGCGCATCGGCCACTGGAGAATCGGTGGTCAGCGTCGAGTACTTGACAATGCCGGTGAGGATCAGCGATACCGACCCGTACAGGATCGTGCACACGATCAAGGTGGCGATGATGCCGATGGGCAGATCCTTCTGGGGATGCCGGCACTCCTCCGCCGCCGTCGAGATCGAATCGAAACCGATATAGGTGAAGAACACGATCGAGGCGCCGGTAAGGATGCCCGGAAACCCGTGCGGCGCGAAGGGATGCCAGTTGGCGGGGTTGACCGCCCGCACCGCCCCCAGGCAGAAGATGACAATGGCCGCGATCTTGATGGCCACCATCACCGTGTTGGTTTCGGCGCTTTCGCGGACACCACGCACGAGCACCCAGGTCACCAGCAGGGTGATCAGCAGCGCCGGGATGTTGAACACGCCCGCCGGCCCTCCCACGGCCGGAAACGGCGGGTAGGCGAGCGCCTGCGGCAGATGCACCCCCAACAGGTTGTCGCACAGGTCCTGAATGTAGGCGGAGAACCCCACCGCCACCGACATGTTGGAAACTGCGTACTCCAGGATGAGGTCCCACCCGATGATCCACGCCACCAGCTCGCCCAAAATCGCGTAGGCGTAGGTGTAGGCGCTGCCGGCGATGGGGATCATGGAGGCCAGCTCGGCATAGCACAGGCCCGCGAACAGGCACGCGACGGCCACCAGCAGGAAGGAAACGGTGATGGCCGGCCCCGCCCCCGGCCGGCCCAGTTGCGATCCGGCATGCGAGCCGTACAGCGCCAGGTCGATCACGGTGGCGTTGAGGATGGACTTGATGGGGATGACTTTCCCGGCCGCGGCCGTTCCGGTGAGTGTGAAGATGCCGGAACCGATGACGGCGCCGATCCCCAGCGCGGTCAGGCTCCACGGGCCGAGCGTTCGTTTGAGTCTCTTGCCGGGGTCTTCGGAAGCTTCGATCAGGGCGTCGATGCTCTTGGTCCGGAAGAGACTCACGTCATGGTCCTCCTGCGAGGTGATGTCTCACTATGATGCGCGGAGTGGGGGCGATTCGTCCAGTAGCGGCGGCGGCCGCCGCCGGACTTCCTCCTAGACGGACGTGGCGAGGCGGAGCGGTGTCCCGCTCAACGCTTGCGCTGTCCTTGTGTCTGGTGCCGCACTTTCTTCTTCATCGAACCGCGAGCCACGCCGGAGGCTCGCTTGGCCGCCGGCGCCGCCTTTTTGCGGGCCACGCGCTTCAGTTTCTTTCGCTCTGCTTGGTCAGTGACGTTCTTCGTGTTCATCAGCTTCTTTTCAGTCCTGCGTACTTTTCTACCAGCTTCTTCAGCCCGAAACGAGGGAAGTTAACAGTGATCTTAGCATCATCGCCCTCGCCTTCGCGCCGGACCACGGTGCCGGTGCCGTACTTGGGGTGTTCCACCGTCATGCCGGCGCGCGTCACCCTCCGCACCGGCGGCGGAGCCGCGGGCAGAGGCTTGGGCGGAAGGGGCGGCCGCGGCAATGGCTGCGGCGGCGTCTTACCCGGTGCGTTCGGCGCCGCGCGCGGCGCGTTGAACGGTATCCCGCGCTCGCCGAAAAACTGCGATATGTTTTCGATGGAGTTATACGTCTTCCCGGTGAACGTGTTGCGCTTCGCCGCCTGCCGCACATCGTACCGCTCGGCGATCAGGTCCACTTCGCCGGGCGCGTCCTGCGGCCCCAGGTTCACGATCAGGTGCGCCGGCACTTCGTTGAGGAACCACGATGGCGTCGAGCGTTCCTGCTCCCCGCCGCCGAAACGCCGGCGGTACTTCGCCCAGGTCAGGATCAGCCGCTTGCGGGCCCGCGTCATTCCCACGTAGCAGAGCCGCCGCTCTTCCTCCAGGGCGGCCTCCGAATTCATCGACCGGCTGTGCGGAAACAGCCCCAGCTCCATGCCGGAGAGAAACACCACGGGGAACTCCAGCCCCTTGGCGTTGTGCATGGTCATCAGCGTCACCGGCGCGCTCCGATCGTAAGCGTCCGCTTCCGCTACCAGGGCCGCGTGATCCAGAAAATCGGCAAGGCTTTCGCCGCGTTCGTGCGCTTCGGCCGCGGCGTTGGCCAGTTCCGCGAGGTTCTCCAGGCGCGACTCGGCGTCGGGCGTTTTCTCCTGCTCCAGCATCTTGCGGTAACCGGTGCGCTCCAACACGAACTTGATCAGCTCGGGAATCGGCGAGGAACTGGCGACCAGGGAAAGCTCCTGGATCAGGCTGCGGAACGAAACCAGCGACGATTGCGAACGGGTCGAAAGCGCCCGGTCGTCGATGATCTGCCCGATGGACTCCCACAGGCTCAGGCCCTGCTCCCGCGCGTGCCGCTCGATCTGCTCGATGGTCGTCCGGCCGATGCCCCGCGCCGGGGTGTTGATAATGCGCAGGAGGGCCACCAGGTCGGTATTGGAAGCGGCCAGCTTCAGGTAAGCCACCACGTCTTTGATTTCGGCCCGCTGGTAGAAGCTGAATCCGCCCACCACGTTGTATTTGCGGCCGTAGCGGCGCAGGGCTTCCTCGATCTGCCGCGACTGGGAGTTGGTGCGGTACAGGACCGCCACCGAATCGCCGGGGTTGGAGGCGAGATGCCGCTGGATCGTATCGGCGATGAACAGCGCCTCGTTTTCGGCGTCGAAGGCCGCATACAGGCCGATGGGCCCGCCCGTATCCGCCTCGGTCCAGAGTTTTTTGCCCTTGCGCGCCTTGTTGTTCTCCACCACCGCGCCCGCCGCCGCCAGAATATTTTTGGTGGAACGGTAGTTCTGCTCCAGCCGGATGGTCCGCGCGTTGGGAAAGTCGCGCTCGAAATCCAGAATGTTGCGGATGTCGGCGCCGCGCCAGCTATAGATCGACTGGTCTTCGTCGCCGACGACGCAGAGGTTGTGGTGCGAATCCGAAAGCAGGCGCATCAGCTCGTACTGCGTGCGATTGGTGTCCTGATACTCGTCCACCATCACGTAGGCCAGGCGGCGGTTCCAGGCCTCGCGGGTGGCCTCGTCGTGCCGCAGCAGCCGCACTGCCTCCAGCAGCAGGTCGTCGAAATCGAGCGCGTTGGCATTCCGCAGGGCCTTCTCGTACTCCTGAAACACGGCCGCGAGATTTTCGGTTTCCTTGTTTCTGGCCTCTTTGTACAGGTCGTCGGGCGCCTGCTGCAGGTTCTTGGCGTGGCTGATCCGCGAAAGGGCCGCGCGATGCTGCATGAATTCCTTATCGTCGAGGCCCAGCGAGCGGTACGCCGCTTTGATGATCCCCAACTGGTCTTCATCGTCGTAGATCGTGAAGCGGCGGGTGAATCCGGGACGAAGGCGGGCGATGGGGTCGCCGTCGCGCCGCAGCAGGCGCACGCAGAAGGAGTGAAAGGTGGCCAGCCGGGGCTCGGAATCCAGCCGCACATCGGCCAGGAGCCCGGCCACGCGTTCGCGCATCTCGGCGGCGGCCTTATTGGTAAAGGTGACCGCCAGAATGGCCGAGGGCGGCACCCGGCACGAGGCGATGATATGGGCGATCCGGTGGGTGATGACGCGCGTCTTACCGCTGCCGGCGCCGGCCAGGATCAGAAGCGGGCCCTCGGTATGGCTGACGGCCTCCCGCTGCGGCGCGTTCAGGCCCTTGAGAAAATCCATTGGCTGGGACATTCGAGTGTAACACGGGGCTCAGGCAAGGCCCGCGCGAATCCTTCTGGCCCAGAGGTTAACCAGTTGTTTTCAGCGCGATGGAACCGGCGCGCGCAGCGGCGTACCCGGGCCGGGGGGGACCAAAAGGACAATCAGCACCAGCAACAGAAGTACCGCGATTGTCAACATGTCGGGATCCATCATGGGTTCTTCTTTCCGCCTACACCTGTGCCCCTACCCACGAGCGTCTCAACGGCGTCAGAAAGAACGGGTGCTTTGCGCCTTGGGGGTGCCTGAACCTGTAGAGCGTACTCATTCTAACACGATGCTCCCTGCGACTGTTACGGTTGAAACAGGAGCGGCGCGAATTCGTGCAGGTGCTTACGCCAAACCTGCCACTCATGGAGGCCGGGCCCCTCCCACCAGACGTTGTGTACGCCGGCCCGGTCGAGCGCCTGGTGCAAGGCCAGCGCGCCGGCATGCAAGCCGTCGCCGGTGCCGCAGCCGATCCAGAGCAGCTTCACCTTGCGGTTGAATTCGGCCGGCACCGCGAAGGCGCCATGGTACGCCCGCTCGATCCCGGTGCCGCGCAGCCCGGCGCCGCTGAAGCTTCCGATCCAGGCGAACTTGTCCAGGTTTCCCAGGCCCACCGTCATGGCCTGGCCGCCTCCCCAGCGGTCTCGGAAGTTCCGCGAAGGAGGGGGCGGCGCTGTGGAGCGGTTTGAATCGTGAGGTCGGCAGCGTTCCTGCTGGCCTTTTGAGCAATGGCGGCTCCGGCGGGTTATCGCTTCACGGAAAAGAGTCGAGTTGTCAAAGATCAACGGAGCCGTGCTCGCCGTCCGCGCGGCGCCGGGGTCAACTGGTATCCGGCGGACTATGGGTCCCTAGGGTCAACCAGAGATAGTCATGCAGTTGCATGGCGCAGCGAATGGCATGGTCACCACGGTGCAGATAGCGCAACCGGTAAAGGCGTTCGATCACCATGGCCAGTGCGATCAGCAGCCATACGATCAGAATGCTGTTGGCCTGATGATGGCAGATGTGCTCCATGCCATAGCGGTTCTTGCCGTCGTTGAAGCCCTGATTCTCGATCTCCCAGCGGCTTTTGGCGATGCGGTAGAAACTCAAGCTCCCGAGTTTGGGGATGGAGAAGTCGGTCAGCCATTCGGCTTGTATTACGGTCCCATCGCGTTTGTGCTGGCAGTACCGCAGGACGCGTACGGCGGGCCAGTTCAGGGTTTCCCAAGGAGCGAAATTATCCGCGTCCCAGACCTCGACCCGATCATCGCCCTCTTGGAACACGGCCTGGGGCGGTTGCCCGTCAAAGCGGGCGCGCACGGCAGCGGCTAAAAGAGGAAGGTTCTCCTTGAGGCGCGCCACCATGGGCAGAGCGACCTCCGCGGCGGTGTGGAGAAAAGGAGCCGTGGCATACGCGCTGTCTCCCACTACATAGTCGGCGAAACGCGCGCCAAGATGCCCCACCGCGCGCCGCAGCAAACGCTGGGCTGCGGCATACTCGCTATCGCCAGGCCCGTAGGGCTCCACATCGATCGGCAGCGTCAAACCAACGCCGACCATGCTGATCAGTACGAAATGATGCAAGGAACCATGTACTGCACCCTTGGAATCCTTGACCGGATCACACAACGGGCAGGGTTCTTTGTGGGTATGCCCCGCGCCGGTACCGTCCAGCGCCAGCCCTATGAAGCGGCTGTTCTCGAAGGCCTTGTTGCGCTTGGCTTGGTGCAGCGCGGTCGCCACAGCCAATCGCGTCGTCTCCGGGTCCATGCGCTCGGTGCAGTAGGCCAAGGCATCATCCCCGAACTGGCCTTTCAAGCCCAACTCGGCGCGCACCGGAGAGTGCGCCAGCCATTCCAGGCGCAAGAAACTTGCGGCGCGCAGGACACGTCCGATCACCACGGCCCAGACCAGATCTCGCGCCGGGATATGGGGATGGACCCGGCCATCGCCCGGTCGTTGGAAGAAGGACTTCAGGCCCAGGCAGTGGCAGGCGTAGTTTTGGATTTGGCGAACGTGTGGCCCGGTCAGCGGGGCTGCTGTTTGCGCCGCAATACCAGCAACTCGGCATTGGCGGCGAGGACCTCGCGCAGAGCGTCCTGAAAGGCGTGGCCGGCAGCGACGCGCCGGCGGACGTCGTCCACCCAGTCCTTGGGGATGCGTTCGACCCGCTTCTTACCGGCCACCATAAAGGTGAGCGACCAAGCGGGGTGCCCCTCGCCTTTGGCGCAATGGCAAGTAGGCTTTCCACACTTGGTATGGCTGACGGACAGCGAGCCTGGCAGCAGATCTTGGGGGAAAGGGAATTGGCGGAGCAGCGCAAATTTGCGCTGGCGGAGTCTGGCAGCCTCGGGACCCTTGGGCTCGAATTCCATCTTGGAGTAACTATACTACAAGAATTGAACCAAAGCCAGACAAATTTACGAACGCGAAAATAGATGGCTTCTGTGGCCGGTTATGCCGGACCCACCCTGCCCGTCATTCTCAACGGCTTATCGGATTCTGCGTTATTGGAGTGCCGAGACTGCTGCCGCCTCCCATGGAAAGTCCGGCAATGGCGCGGTGCAGCCGGTCGGGAAGGGTGCGGTAGCGGCGGTCCACTTCCGGAATCAGGTCGTGGGTGACCACCTCTCCCCACGCTTCATTCGCTCGCCCGGCCGGCGCTCCCGCCTGGGCCGCGCCCGCGCGCGTGGCGTAGCCGTTTTCCATCACCACGATCATGGGCCGGGCCCGGCGCGCCGCGATCCGGTTGTCGAGGACGAAATTGGCGAGGCCCTGCGCAGTCCACCCGCGTTCACTCTCGCCGGCGCCGTGCTGGAGGTAGAGCACCGGATAGCGGGCGCGGGGGTTCTCATCGTACCCCGGTGGAGTGTAGACGTAGATGCGCCGCATCTCGCCGGTGATCGCGGGACGATACCAGTGGATGCGGACGTCTCCATGCGGCACATCTTTGACGTCGTAGAAGTCGAGGGCGGGATCGGGCACCTCGAGGCCGCCGGATTGCTTTCCCCATCCGAAGAACGTCTCGCTTCCCGGGTCGTTCACCGGTACGCCGTCCACCAGGAACCAATAGTAGTGAAACCCGGGCTGTACCGGACCGATGGTCGCGCTCCAGGTTCCATCGGCCGCCTTGCTCATCGGGAAGGGGCCCTTGCCGAGCCCGTTCACCCCTCCCCCGGGCATCACCTCCACGGTTTGGGCGGCGGGCGCTTTCCACTGAAACGTGACCCGGCGGTCGGAATGAACGGCCGGAAATGCGGCGCCGCGCACGTTGGAAGGGGCCGGCACGGATTCCGGCGCGACGGCGCTGCCCTGCGCGGCGCACACGGCAGCGGCGGCACAGATCAGAACCGGCAGCATGGCGTTCTTCCCTGGCTGGCTCGGAAGCCATCCGGCAACAGTATACTGTGCGTTACGTCTCCTCATGCGCGCCGATCCTTTTACCCTAGCCGAGCGTTCGGTGTTTCGCCGGCTGGCGACGCCGGCGAAGATCCAGCGGTTCCTCGACGACCTGACCTACAACAAGGAGCCCCATGGGCCGACCTGCCGGTCGCCGCGGCGCGTGCTGCGCGAGCGCCAGGCACATTGCATGGAAGGCGCGCTGTTGGGCGCGGCGGCGCTGCGCATGCTGGGCCATCCGCCGCTGCTGCTGGACCTGGAGGCAGTGCACGACGACGATCACGTACTGGCGATTTACCGTCTGCGGGGGCACTGGGGAGCGTTGGCGAAATCGAACTACTCCGGGCTGCGCTATCGCGAGCCGGTGTACCGCACCCTGCGCGAGTTGGCGATGTCGTACTTCGAGCACTATTACAACCTGCGCAAGGAGAAGACCCTGCGCGCGTATTCGCGCCCGGTGGATCTCACGCGGTTCGACGCGATGGGCTGGATGACGGCGGAAGACGACCCGTGGGCCATTCCCGAGCACCTCTGCGGCATCGCGCACCGGCAGTTGCTGCCGGCACGGCTGGTGCCGGAGTTAGGCCGCGTGGACGAGCGGCTGTTCCGGGCGGGACTGGTGGGGCGCGTATCGTGAAGGCGCGACCGGTCGGAAGCGCGTGGGAGCGTTTCGAGGACACCATCCCACCGGAGAGAGAACAGCATGTTGAGCCAAGCGCAACGCACCACGATTCTGGAACTGAACACGCAGGGAGTGAGCAAACTTAACGAGCCCCGATGGGCTCCAGTGGCGCCGCATCACTCGAGCGGAGCGTCCGAGTATCCCGCATGGGCGTTTGGCCGAAGAATCGCTTGTACTCCCGGGTGAACTGGCTGGCACTTTCGTAGCCAACCTCCAAGGCGGCGCTTCCGGCATCCAAACCATGGATCGACATCCGCGCCCGCGCTTCCTGGAGCCGTATCTGCTTCTGATATTGGAGCGGGCTCATCGCTGTTAGCGCCCGGAAGTGGTGATGTAGCGTCGAGACACCCATGCCGGCGATCTCCGCGAGTTCCTCGACACGGAGCGGTCTTGCAAAGTTGTCTTTGATCCAGGCGATTGCTCTTGCCGTCCGCTGACTCTGATCGCCTAAGGTCGCAATGCCGCGAAGGCGCGCGCCCTCTGGCCCTTGCAGGACGCGAAAGATGATCTCGCGTTCGATCAAGCCGTGGAGGTAGGCAATTTCCCGAGTTTGGTCCAAAAGCCGCATGAGCCTGCAGAACGCGTCGAGCAATTCCACCGTGACCTTACCGATGGCCATAGCGGGGCCTTTCGCCGCAGGGGGAGCCACGTCAACCTCCTCCCGGCTGAGAAGTTCCCGGACGACGGGCATTTGTAGCTTGAACGACAGGGCCAAACAAGGCGCCTGCTCGCTCGCTTCTACCACCCTGGCCACGACCGGGAGCGCAACAGACGTCAGCAGGTAGTGGGACGAACCATACGTGAAGGTCTCGCCGCCGAGATCCACCCGCTTGCGTCCCTGCGCTGTCCAGATCAGACTCGGCTCATAGGTCATCGAACACGGGAGGCTTGGAGCCGTTCGCCGGTGCACCGTGAGACCCGGTATGTCGGTTACCCGCTTCTGTTCCGAGCCAACGTAAGCCGCAATTCGGCGAGCCAGTTCTTCTTGCATCCCTTGCAGCCGGTCTGATAGCAGATTGAAATCTCGCGCAGGACTGGTAACGATCAAGCGGGCTCCTTCCTTCCCAGCGTACATCTTTGGCGTACGTTTTCGCTAGCCCGCAACAGGAATGGGCTAAAACTCGGAAGCTTTGGGCTAACAGGCGCGGGACTCGCAGCACTAATCTTGAAGCAGAGACCAGCCCCAAAGGAAAGGGAGTCTGAGGCAGGAGCAGCAGATGCAAAAACGCAAATTGGGAGAACTGGAAGTTTCGGCCGTCGGATATGGTTGCATGGGCCTGAGCTATGGCTACGGGCCGGCAACCGAGCGGCAGGAAGGTATTAACATGATCCGCGCCGCCGCCGAGCGTGGCGTGACACTCTTCGACACGGCGGAAGCATACGGGCCGTTCCAGAATGAGGAACTCGTGGGTGAGGCTTTGGCTCCACTCCGCAGCCAGGTCGTCATCGCGACGAAGTTCGGCTGGAACATCGACCCTGAGACAGGCGAGCGCCGTCCCGGCCTGAACAGCCGTCCCGACCACATCAAGATCGCAACCGAAGGTATGCTCAAGCGGCTAAAGACCGATCACATCGATCTTCTCTACCAGCATCGTGTCGACTCCGAGGTGCCGATCGAGGATGTCGCCGGCACGATGAAAGACCTGATCGCGCAAGGTAAGGCCAAACACTACGGGCTTTCGGAGGCAGGCGCTCAGACCATCCGCCGCGCGCACGCAGTACATCCGGTGACGGCGATTCAGAGCGAGTATTCGATCTGGACACGAGACCCCGAGCCGGAGGTGCTCCCCGTATGCGAGGAGCTTGGGATCGGCTTTGTCCCGTGGAGCCCGCTAGGGCAGGGTTTCCTCACTGGGAAGATCGATGCGGCCACGACATTCGACAGCTCCGATTTCCGCGCCTCATTTCCGCGTTTCACGCAAGAGGCGCGGGAAGCCAACCTGGCCCTTGTCGATCTCCTGAAGCGGATCGCCGAGCGAAAGAAGGCGACGCCCGCCCAGGTGGCGCTGGCGTGGCTTCTCGTGCAGAAGCCCTGGATCGTGCCCATTCCCGGCACCACGAAACTACACCGGCTGGAAGAGAATCTCGGCTCCGTTGGAGTCGAACTTACGCCCGGCGACCTGCGCGACATAGAAACGTCGTTCGCGAAGATCCCCGTGCAAGGTTCGCGGCTTCCTGAACAGATTTTGCGGTACTCGAATCGCTGAAAGGAACGAGATGGATAAGAGCCACGGCCTGGATCGCCGCTCATTTCTGCAGGGAGCCGGCAAATGACGCGGAAAAGGAAGCCAATGAAGACCTTCGTAGCGATCGCGATTGCGTTTTGCGGGCTTGCCTCAGGCGCGCGAAGCCAAGTCATGATTACGCATAACAACTCACAACCTTCGAGCACAGGGTCGGCCGACAACTTCACCGGCACGGTGCGAATCTCAGGCTCCTTCGAGCGGACCGCGCCCGCGCGGGTCTCCGGCGCCACGGTCACATTTGAACCCGGCGCCAGAACCGCTTGGCACACACATCCGTTGGGGCAGACTCTGATCGTGACGGCGGGGGTCGGCCTGGTACAGCGCTGGGGCGATCCAGCGGAAGAAATCCGGCCGGGGGATGTGGGCTGGATCCCGCCAGGCCAGAAGCATTGGCACGGGGCCGCGCCCAACAGCTCGATGACGCACATCGCCATCACCGAGCAGCTCGACGGCAAGACCGTCGACTGGATGGAGAAGGTGAGTGACACGCAGAACGGCGCGCCGCTTCGTGGCCAGACAGCGGCCGGTAATGCCGGCGCGCGGGCCCGCCCTTCCCAGGGTGCAATCGGTGACTTCGCACCCAAGCTGGCCGAACTGACCGACAACGTGCTCTACGGCGACATCTGGGAGCGGCCGGAGTTATCGAAGCGTGACCGGAGCCTGGTGACCGTAGCCGCGCTGATTGCCATGAACCGTCCCGACCAGCTTCGGTCGCACCTGCGCATCGCACGCGAAAACGGACTCACGCAGGAGGAGTTGATCGAGGCCATCACTCACCTGGCGTTTTACGCCGGCTGGCCCAGCGCGGTAACCGCCATCGGCGTGGCGAGGGAAGTGTTCGGACAGAAATGAAACGAATGCAGGAGAGGTCATGAAGCCTCAATTCACCGCGCTTTGGCTGCTTGCCACGGCACTGCTCACTTCAGCCAGTGCGCAGGTCCCCAGGAACGGCAATCCGGAACCGCTGATGGTCCAGGAGCAAGGCAGCTTCGCCATCGGTGGCAAGGTCGTCACGAATGCTGGAACCTTCAACCCCAAGCAGCCCACGCCTGATGGCCAAACGTTGCACGGCGACCACGCCTATGTCTTCTTCCAGATTCCGGTGAACCGGCGGAAGCTTCCGCTCGTCTTTCTGCACGGCACCGGACAGTTCTCCAAGACGTGGGAGACTACGCCGGACGGGCGCGAAGGATTTCAAAACATCTTCCTGCGCCGCCGTTTCCCGGTCTATTTGATGGACCAGCCCAGACGTGGTGATGCGGGCCGTAGTACCGTGTCCGCAACCGTCGCCGCGACACCGGATGAACAGATGTGGTTCGGCACGTTCCGCGTTGGTATTTGGCCGAACTACTTTCCTGGAGTACAGTTCTCGAAAGATCCGGAGACGCTTAACCAGTACTTCCGGCAGATGACGCCGAATGTGGGACCGTACGATCCCGAGGTGAATTCAGACGCCTTCGCGGCGCTGTTCAACAGGATCGGGCCCGCGGTCTTCATAACTCACTCGCAAGGCGGGGGACTTGGATGGATGACCGTCCTCAAGACCAGCAACGTGCGCGCAATCGTGTCGTATGAGCCGGGCAGTGGCTTCCTGTTTCCGGAAGGCGAAGTCCCAGAGCCGCTGCCAAGTTCAGGCGGAGCGCTCACGGCCATCGGTGTGCCGATGGCAGAGTTCGCGAAACTCACCAGGATTCCCATCATCATTTTTTACGGTGACTTCATCCCTGAGAAGCCTAGCGATATTCCCGGCCAGGATGGATGGCGAGTTCGGCTGGAGATGGCCAGAAAATGGCGGGACACCGTCAACCGTCACGGTGGCGACGTGACCGTCGTGCACCTACCGGAAGTTGGCGTCCATGGAAATACCCACTTCCCGTTCTCCGACTTGAACAACAAACAAGTGGCCGACCTGATGTCGAAGTTTCTGTCAGAGAAGAAGCTCGACTGATCCTCTGCTAAATGGAGACTACGCATGATAGGCAAGCGTTTTCTGAAGTTATGTCAACCGGGAGTTTTGATCGGCGCCGCCCTGGCGGGAATGGTCGCAATGGTTGGCGGCGCCGCCGCGCCGCAGACGCCTCCTGCCGTGGTGCGAGTGGACACCGGTGAGTTGCAAGGAGTGGGCGACGACGGCGTCGTGTCCTACAAAGGCGTCCCTTTCGCGGCGCCCCCCGTGGGCGACCTTCGGTGGCGGCCGCCTCAGCCGGTAGTGCCGTGGAAGGGCGTGCGCCAGGCGGCGGAATTCGGGGCGGACTGCATGCAGGGACGGTTCGGCCCGCCCCCGGCGCCTGGTGCGCCCGCCGCACGGGGGCCGTCGGAAGATTGTCTGTACCTGAACGTCTGGCACCCCGCGAGCGCCGCGGCAGGGGCGAAGCTGCCCGTGATGGTCTGGATCTACGGGGGCGGGTTCACGGGCGGATCGAGTTCCTCGCCCAACACCTCGGGGACCCAGTTCGCCAAGCAGGGCGTCATCCTGGTCGCGGCCAATTACCGCGTGGGGCGCTTCGGGTTCTTCGCCTTCCCCGCGTTGAGCAGCGAGCGCCCTGACGAGATCAAGGGCAACTACGCGTACATGGACCAGATCGCGGCCCTGCAGTGGGTCAAGCGGAACATCGCCGCGTTCGGAGGCGATCCGAACAACGTCACTATCTTCGGATTCTCCGCGGGCGGCGTCTCGGTGCACAGCCTCATGGCTTCGCCAATGGCGCGCGGCTTGTTCCACAAGGCGATCGTCGAATCTGGTGGTTCGCGCGACAGCGTGCTCACCGCGCGGCCGATGCGCGCGGACGGCGTCGACCCGAACTATCCGGTGTCGGGGGAGACGATCGGGATCAACTTCGCGCGCTCGATGGGGATCGAGGGCACGGGCCAGGCCGCGTTGGCCAAACTGCGCGCCCTCAGCGCCGAAGAGGTCCTTCGCGGCGCGCCGGCCCAACCGGGCGTTAGGGGCCCGTCCTACGAGACGACGCCAATCCTTGACGGCAAACTAATCACGGAGACGGCCGAGACCGCCTACAAGGCCAAGCACGAGCCGCATATTCCGCTCATGGTCGGAAGCAACAGCGCCGATACCGCAGGCAACCGGATAAGGGCGACCACCAAGGAGCAACTGTTCGCCCGGTTCGGGCAGTGGAGCGCCCAGGCGAAAGCCGCCTGCGATCCCGACGGATCGACGAATTTGGCCACGCTGATATCGAGGGCCAACGACGACTTCGGCCAGGCCGAGCCGGCCCGCTTCGCCGCGAATACCTTCGCGGCCAACGGTTCGCCCGTCTATCGTTACCGGTTCTCCTACGTTCAGACCGCGATGCGCGAACGGATGCGGACCGGGGCCCCGCATGGCGGAGAAATCGGCTTCGTGTTCGGCACACTGACCGCCCGCCCAGGCGCGACGGTATCGTCTGAGGATCAGGCGGTCTCCCGGATGGCGCAAAGCTATTGGGTCAACTTCGCCAAGACCGGCGACCCGAACGGTGCGGGCCTGCCGACATGGCCGCGCCACGATCCCAACAAGGATTTGATCTTCGATTTCCATCCCGATGGCACGGCCGGCGCGATCCCGGATGTCCGGAAAGCACGGCTTGACGTGATGCGGTTGGCCACGGAATCGGGGAAGCGGGCCGACTGATCGCTGAGACCGGCTAGTACGGGCGGCGACGCATGACGCCCGTTGTTGCGATTCGGACCCTGGTCGGGGAAACGAAAAAGCGCGCCCGCCAGAATTCCGGAGGGCGCGCCTAGCCTCGCAAACATTGTTCCCGGTCCTTTGGACACCGGACCGGTAGAAAAGTTTCAGTCCCGCGCGGCGCGGACTTTGGGTTGGCGGCGGGCCCGGAGCACTTCGATGAACGTGGGCAGCAGAGAGATGAAAATGATCAACAAGATCACCTTGTCGAAGTTGCGCCGCACAAAGGGGATTCCGCCCAGTTCGTAGCCGAGCATGGACATGAGGAAGACCCAGCCGATGCCGCCACAGACGCTGAAGGGAAGGAAACGCAGGTAGGGCATCTTCCCAACCCCGGCGACGAAGGCGGCGAAGGTGCGCACGATCGGCAGGAAGCGGGCGTACACAATGGTCTTGCCGCCATAGCGCTCGTAAAAGCGATGGGTGCGGGTGACGTACTCCTGCTTGAAGAAGCGGGAGTCCGGACGGCTGAAGATGCGCGGGCCGGTCTTCCAGCCCAGCAGGTATCCGGTGGAGTCGCCCAGAATGGCGGCCGAGGCCAGCACCACGATGACCGTCACGATATCCAGGTGTCCGGCACCGGCGACCACTCCGACCGTAAACAGCAGCGAATCGCCGGGAAGGAACAACCCTACCAGCAACCCCGTTTCCGCATAGACGATGGCAAACAGGGCGGCATAGCCATACCAACCGGTGAGCAGGGTGCTCAGCAGCTCGATCAGCCGCTCCGGGTTGGTGAGCGTACGGAGGAAGTCCAGGATTGGATGGAGCATCCGGTTGCCGGTTCCCGGTCAGCTGTTCGCGGAGTAGCTGGCGATCAACCGCTTGATGGCGTCTTCGTGATACTTGATTTTGCCCTCTTTGACGAGGCTTTGGCGAAGGCCGGCTTCGAAAAGCGTATTGCGGTCGCGGGCCTTCTGGGTCTTGATGTCGTCGCGGATGGAGTTGCGTTGCTCGGCCAGCTTGGACATATCGGGCGGGATGTGGGACACGACTTTTCCGACGAGGATGCCATCGGTAGCGGAGACCGGTCCGAAGAGCGTGCCGTCAGGACGGGCGAACGCTTCCTGGACGTAGCTGGCGCTGCCGATGCCCTCGACTGAGCCGGCGCGGTTGAATTCGTCGGAGGTCTTGACGTCGAGGCCCATGGACTTGGCAGCCTTGGCGAGATCGCCGCCATCGGCTTTGGCTTTATCGAGCAGTTCCTTGGCATGGTTCTGCACGGCCACGGCGAGGCGGTTCTTCACGATGGCGTCGCGCACATCGTTTTCGGCTTCCTGGAAGGTCATGGGCCGGGACGGGATCACGTCGGTAACCACCGCCAGGACGACCTTGTTGCCGGGGAGCGCGACCGGCTGGGAGACTTCGTTCTTCTTGAGCGCGCTGATGGCCTGTTCGAAATCGGGCGAAGGGCCGATCGCCGGAATGGGCTTGCCGGGTTCGACGTTGTCGGCGCGGACCAACTGCATGCCGAGGGCGCCGGCCACGGCCTCGGGATGGGTCGGGTCCTTCTGCAACATGCCCTGGGCCTTGTCGGAGATCTGCTGCATGGTCTCGGCAACGCGCTGCTTCTTCCACTGCGCGGCGAGATCGCCCTTCACTTCCTCAAACGGTTTGATGCGGGCCTGGTCGTGCTTCAGCACCTGCACGATGTGGTAGCCGTACTGGGTTTTGACCACCTGGCTTTCGCCGGGCTTCAGCGAGAACGCGGCCTGTTCGAACTCCTGCACCATCTGGCCGCGCTGCACGTCGTACTCGCCGCCCTTATCTTTGGAGCCGGGATCTTCGGAGTACTTCTTCACCAGTGCGCCAAAGTCGGCGCCGGCGCGGATCTGCTTGAGGAGGTCCTCCGCCTGGGCCTTGATCTTGGCCTCTTCGGCGGGCGATTTGCCTTCGGTCTTCAGGAGGATGTGGCGCACCTTGACCGTTTCCGGCGTGCGGAACGTGTTCAGGTTCTGGGTGTAGGCGCGCTGCAACTCGGCGTCGGTGGGATTGATGGACTGCTCGAGTTGGGACTGGTCGGCCACCAGAATGGCGAGATTCCGTTTTTCCGGCACGGTATAGGTGGCGCTGTTGGCCTTGAAGTAATTCTGCATGTCCGCGGCGGTGGGCTGCACTTCGGCCTTGTACTTGTCCGACGGAATCTTGACGAACTCGATTTTGATTTTTTCGTTGCGCTTGCGGTACTCCTGCTCGACCTCCTGGGGCGTGACGATGACGCCCTCGGCGGCGATACCGCGGACGCGCGAGATCAGCATCTGGCGCTTGATATCGGCTTCGAACTCGGCGATGGTGAGGTTCTGCTGGGCCAGGAAGCCGGCGTAGTACTCGCGGCCGACGAACTTGCCATCGGGGAAGAGGTTGGGGATGTACTGGTGAATGGCATCGGCCACCTGCTGATCGGTCACTTCGAAGCCGAGCCGCTGGGCTTCATACGCCAGGGCGCGTTCGGTGATCATCTGATCGATCATTTGGGGGAGGAAGTTGGGAAGCACTTCGGGCGGCAACTGGCGCCCCCGCACGGTGTTCTGGACGAGGCGCTGCACCTCGGCGAGAGAGATGGGCTGGCCGCCGACATCGGCGACGACCGTATCGGTGGTGCCGCCGCCGCTGTTGTAGCTCGGGATGAGGTAGGTGAGCATCGAGGCCGCGAGCAGGAAGCCCATACCGGCCAACATGATGCGCATGGCCTTATCTCGACTGCGAAACAGATCAAACATACGTTGAAAACTCCTGACGTCGTAAGGGGAAGCACCATTATATCGCGTGCGCCGGCGGGCCGCAGGCTCGTGGCGGGAGCGGGGGTGACGGGCCGGTTGGGAAGGCGGCGGCGGGAGGCGAGCCCCGTTTAGGGTCCTTTGAAGGGCAATACGCCATCCGGTGTGCCGAGTAACTCGAGTTTCATTTCGCCGGCGCTGGTTCCGCCACCGATGCCAAACGTGAAACCGGTGTTGAGCGGCACGGGGTTGGGAACCGTCTGCGTGTCCGGCGGCAATCCCATAAAATTGATGTAGTTCTTGGTCAGGCTACCAGCGCCGCCCGTGGTGAAACGGGTCGCGCCGGTAAACTGGTTGACGGCCATCGGCTTGGTGACGACGAGGTCGTTCCACGGTCCGGCGGTGGTCGCGGACAGGAAGCCCGGGGTCACGCTCTTGCTGATGCCGCCTGCCCAAAAGGTGTAGAAGGAGCACTTCTCCGCCTTCTGATCCCAGATTTGAAAAATCGAGAAGTCGGCGCCCACGATTTTGGAGACATTCAGATTGGCGTGCTGCTTGATCTTGAAGGTGGTGTTGGTGGGGACAAGAATGACGGGCTCGCCCGCCTCCACGTGGCCAAGGTAGGGGATGGCGATCTTCTCGCCGCCCTTGAACATGTAGTTGTGTCCGTCCTTGGTGACATCGCGGCAGCGGGTTCGCAGGTGGTTATAGAGATACCAGTTGACGATGTCCGGATTGACGCGGCCGGCTTTGACCGATCCAGGAAAATTGAACTCGATGAGTTTGTCAGCGGGGACACCGTATTGCTTCGCGATGCTGGCAAGGCTCTCGGTATGGCCGATTCTGACTGTGTGCCACGTGTTGATCTTGTCTTCCGGCGGATTGTAACTCTTGATCAGGTCGGGAGCCAGAACGGAGTAAGTGGGAGCCACCATCTTGACCATAGTTTTCTCCTCGCACTGCTGGGGAGACAGTGTAGCACGGTCATGGAGTGTTGCCGGGGCGTTGGCGGAACATTTCCGTGGGGCGGTTCGCGTTTGGAGCCGTTGCGCTGCGCATTCTTGTGAAGAGGGCCTATTCCTTGCGGCGGGGCATGGGGAAGGTGAACACCGGAACGGGGGGGCGCAGGCCCAGGCCGCATTCGGCATGCACGGCACGGACGGCCTTTTCGAGGCCGTCGCGGCGGACGACGACGGCGATGGTCAGCTCGCTCGAGCCCTGGGCGATGGCGATGATGTTGACCTGTACGCGGGAGATGGCGGTGAAGATGCGGCCGGCGAGGCCGGCTTTGCCCTGCATGCCTTCGCCGACGGCGGCGAGGAGGCCGACGTTGCGGTCCACCTCAATGGGGCGGAGATAGTGGTGGGCCAGTTCCAGGGAGAGCGCGGATTCGAGGGCTTCGAGGGTGCGCTCGAGCTCTTCGTGGCGGACCAGGAAACAGAAGCTCTGGCGATAGCTGGAGCTGGATACGAGCAGCACCTCGACATTGGCGCGGGCCACGGCATCGAGCGAACGGGCCATGACCTGCACGCCGTTCAGCTCGGCGCCGGCGGGTTCGAGGGCGACCAGGGCCACATTGGCCATGGAGGCGACGGCGCGGGCTCCGGTGGGGACGGCGATGGAAGGCACGATGCGGGTGCCGGGCTTGTCGGGAGCGAAACTGTTCTTGCTCCAGACGGGGATTTTCTTTTCGACGAGGGGGGCGAGGGTGCGCGGGTGGAGGACCTTGGCGCCGTTGTAGGCGAGCTCGGCAGCCTCGGCGTAGGTCACCTCATGCAGCACTTCGGCATCGGGGACGAGGCGGGGGTCGGCACTCATGATGCCGTCGACATCGGTCCAGATCCAGAGTTCGGTGGCATCGAGGGCGCCGGCGAGGAGGGAGGCGGAATAGTCGGAGCCGCCGCGGCCGAGCGTGGTGGGGCGGCCATCGGCGGTGGCGCCGTTGAAACCGGTGACTACGGGGAGGGAACCGGCTTCGAGGAGGGGGAGGAGGACGGCGCGGGCCTTCTGGCGGGTAGGCTCCATGAGGGGCGAGGCATTGCCGAAGACGGCGTCGGTGACGACGACATCCCAGGCGTTGACGGCGACGGAGGGGGTTGCCTGGGCGGTGAGGTACTGGCTGACGAGCTCCGCCGAGAGGCGCTCGCCCACGGCTACGGCTTCATCGACGGAGCGCGGGGGGCGCTCGCCGAGCATGGCGATGCCGTTGACGATGCGGGCGAACTCCTGGATGATGGCGGAGATTTTTTCGAGCACGGCGGGGCGGGAGGATTCGGGGAGGAGCTCGTGGCAAGCCTGTTCGTGGCGCTCGCGAAGGCGGGCGAGGTTGGTGTCGGCGCCGGAGCGGTCGCCGGCTTCGGCGTGGCGCATGGTGTCGAGCAGCAGGTCGGTGATCTTCGACATGGCGGAGACCACGACGACGACGGGGCGTTTGCGGGACTCGTCGGCGGCAATGCGCGCGGCGACCTTCATCCGCTCGGCGGAGCCGACGCTGGTGCCGCCGAATTTCATGACCAAGAGATCGTTCAAGTAGCCTCCTTTCGATGGGGGGAAAAATCCCGGCCATTGGAGACGCGCGCGCGAACGATCTTGAGGATGGCCTCTTCCACCTGGTCGATGGTGAGCGCGGTGGAATCGAGGAAGACGGCGTCGGGCGCCTGGGCGAGGGGGGCATCGGCGCGGGTGCTGTCGCGGCGGTCGCGCTCCTGGATCTGGGCGGCAAGGTGAGCGACGGAGACCTCTTCGCCGCGGGCGCGAAGCTCCTGGTGGCGGCGGCGGGCGCGCTCGTCGGGGTGGGCATCGAGATAGACCTTGACGGCGGCATCGGGGAAGACCACGGTGCCGATATCGCGGCCCTCCATGACGACGCAGGCGCGCTGCCCGATGGCGCGCTGCTTGGCGACCATGGCGCGGCGGACGCCCGGGAGGACGGCGACTTTGGAGGCGCCGCTGGTGACTTCGGGGGTGCGGATGGCCTCGGTGACGTCTTCGCCGTTGAGAGTGATGCGGCCGGGCGAGAGGTCGATTTCGGCGGCGATGGCCAACTGCTCCATGCGGTGCATGTCGTCCCAGGAGACGCCCTGGCGCAGCGCCCACAAAGCGACGGCGCGATACATGGCGCCGGTATCGATGTAAGTGAAGCCGAGGCGGTCGGCGAGACGGCGGGCGATGGTGCTCTTGCCGGCGCCGGCAGGGCCGTCGATGGCGATGACGACGAGTTTTGGATGGTGATCCGCCAACGCACTAGAATAACAGCAGGATGGCTCCCGCCGAGTTCGATCGACTGGTGAGCGCGGCGTACGCGCGCATTCCGGCGCGATTCCGCAAGCGATTGAAGAACGTAGCGCTGCTGGTGGAACCCGAACCGACGGCGCGGCAACTGGCAGGGGGGCGGGTACCACGCGGCAGCACGCTGCTGGGACTGTACGAAGGGCGGCCGCTGACGACGCGGAGCGTGTTCGAGCCGTTCGCCATGCCGGACCGGATCACGATTTTTCAAGGGCCGCACGAGCGGCTGGCGGTGAGCCCGGAGCACCTGGCGAAACTGGTGGAAGAGACGGTGTGGCACGAAGTGGCGCACTATTTCGGGATGGACGAATTGCAGGTGCGGACGGCGGAACGAAAGCGGCGGAACGCGGGACGATAGCGGGAAGGCACACGTGTGCCGCAGGTTGGGGTGGTAGTACGGGCGTTGCGGGCGGCCGGGGCTTCGCGGACTTATCGCCGTGCGTATCCGGCCGCCAATGGTTGGAGCCCGATCTCTCCGGGGGCATTGGAATCGCTTTGTGGCGCTACGTTTACCCTCCAGCTTCGATCGCTTGGGCTCGCCGATATCAGATGGGACGGCGACACGCGCTATCCGCTCTCCATCCGCGGTTACAGGTTCGAACCTGAGATCTCCCCGCCGGCCCCATACGTATAGTTGGCAACCGTGCAGGCGTTAACGGCCCTACGGGGAGTTCGTTACCACCGGAATGCAACGCTTCCTGGCCAGGAAGAAAAACAGTTGGGCCGGCGCGGTGGGGCGCAAGCTCTATCCTCGATTTCAGAGTAACAGCGGAGTCAAAGGGTGTTGGCGAGCGGCGCCTCCGGAACCGATTGAGTTTACTCGGAAAATTTCTCCGGCGGCGGGCGTGACCGGCGGGAAGACTGACGTATAATTGCCGGAACATGGCAGACGTCAAGAAAGACATCCAGACCGCTGGTCCGGAGTGTTTCGACTGGAACAGCGCCGATCCAGCGAAGTCGCTGCAAGATCTCAGGACCTACGTCGAAGGCGAGGCCCAAAAGGCAATCAACTGGTATTGGAGGGAGAAGAACGGCAAGAAGACGCCATCCCAAGTGATCCAGTTCATGGCGCTGGTGCTGACGGCCGGCGCCGGCCTGGTACCGATCGTTCTTCAGGCTCTAAAGAATGCGGGGGTGAAACGACTGGAGGGATTCGATTCGGGGCCGATCGCCTCGCTGCTGGTAGGGCTGGCGGCGGCGCTGTTGGGGCTCGACAAGGCCTTCGGGTACTCGAGCGGATGGACGCGATACATTCTGACGGCCACGTCCATGACCAAACAACTGCACGAGTTCCGGATGGAGTGGGTGGCGCTCTCGGCGGCTTCGGCCGCACCGCCGAACGCCGAGCAGGTGGCGTCACTGATTCAGAAGGCCAGGGATTTCGTGAGCGGCGTACAGGCAGCGCTGCTGCAGGAAACAAAGGATTGGGCCACCGAATTTCAGAGTAATGCGGCGCAGATGGAAAAGGACCTGAAGAACCAGTTCGACGCCTTGAAAACGCAGGTGGAGCAGGTGGCCAAGGAGAGGGAGCAGGCGAGCCGGCCCAGCGCGCTGGAACTGACGGTGGCGAACGCGGACAAGACGGACGGCTTCACGTTCGACGTGGTGCTGGAAGGAAAGTCGGGCAAGTTCTCCGAGTCGGTGGCGAATTCGAAGATATGGACGCAGATCGACCGGGCGCCGGGGCAGTACCGGCTGAACGTGACGGCGAAGGCGAAGGGGATCCCGGTGGGCACTTCGGCGATTATCGAACTGAAGCCGGCGGAGACGAACAAGGCTTCGATTACGCTGCCGATCGCGTAAGAGCGGGGGTATAATCGCCGGTCGGAGGGAAACCAACGTGCGAATGCTGTTGAAAGCGAACCTGCCGAACGATAGTGCCAACGAGTTGGCCCGCAAGGGCAAGCTCGGTTCGACGATCCAGGCGATTGTGGGCGAGATGAAACCGGAAGCCGCGTATTTTACCGAGGACGAAGGGCAGCGGACTGCCTACGTATTCTTCGACATGAAGGATTCGTCCGAATTGCCGGGGATTGCGGAACCGTGGTTCCTGGGGCTGAACGCGCGGATTACGGTTCGTCCGGCGATGAGCCCGGAGGATCTGGGCAAAGCGGCCGCGGGGATCGAGGCGGCGGTGAAGAAATTCGGGGGGAATTGAGGCTGCGAGGTGTGAGGGGTGGGAGCGGATGAGGGGGTTCGGGAGCGGGGGCTGAAAGTGTTCGGGTTCAGCCCGATGCGGGGGCGTAGCTTCGGGAATCATGTTACGCTGCGGATCCCGTACGAGCGGCTGGAGCGGGGGCCGGTGGGGCAGTCGATCGCGGTGATCGACTACGACGAGAGCTGCCGGCGCACCTACGAGCCGGTGGACCTGGACGATCCGGCGCTGCTGCGTTCGGGCGGGCTGGAACCTTCGGAACTGAACCTCCAGTTTCATCAGCAGATGGTGTATGCGGTGGCCAGCCTGATGGTGCACCGGTTCGAACAGGCGCTGGGGCGGCCGGTGCGGTGGCCATGGGCGGAGGAAGGGGAGAGGGATCCGCTGCGCGGAAAGCTGCGGATCTACCCGCATTATTCGCGGGAGGCCAACGCGTGGCACGACCGGGAAGAGGGGCGGCTGCTGTTCGGCTACTTCCGGGCGCAGGAGGAGGATGCGGGGACGAACCTGCCGGGGCAGATTGTCTACCCATGCCTGGAGTTCGACGTGGTGGCGCACGAAACGGCGCATCCGCTGCTGGACAGCGTGCGGCCGGCGTACCGGGACGGGCAGACGCTGGACACGCAGGCATTCGGCGAGGGATTTTGCGACCTGCTGGCGATCTTCGAGCGGTTCCAGTTCGAGGAGGCGGTGCGGGAAGTGGTGGGGCGGACGGGCGGGCGTCTGCACCAGCGGGAACTGGGGGCGGATGTGCGGGCGGGGGCGACCAAGGCGGCGATCTCGGCGGAGATCGGGATGGCGAACCCGATGCTGGAGGTGGGGCGGCAGTTCGGGGAAGCGCTGGGGATGCGGCAGGCGTTGCGGCACGTGCTGAATACGCCGCCCGGGGAGAAGCCGCCGGATGGGATCGACGAAGCGCACGTGCGGGGGGCGGTGCTGATCGCGGCGATCTTCGATGCCTTTTTCACGGTGTACAACCGGCGGACCCGCTATCTGTACCGGATCGGAGGGTGCCAGCCGGGCGACGACCTGCATCCGGAAATCGCCGCGCGGGTGGCCGGGGAAGCGGCGAAAGCGGCGCGGCATTTTTCGCAGATGTGCATCCGCGCGCTGGACTACTCTCCGCCGGACGAGCTTCATTTCGGCGATTACCTGCGGGCCCTGATAACGGCGGATTACGACCTGGTTCCAAACGATGTGTGGGGATACCGGAGCGCGCTGATCGACGCGTTCCGGTCGCGCGGGATCGCGCCGATGGGCGTCTCTTCGTATGCGGAAGAGGCGCTGCTGTGGCCGGCGGGAGGACTGGGAAAGGTGGAAGGCGTGAGCTTCGCAGCGAGCGCCGCCAAGAGCAACCGGACGGCCATCGAGCAGTTCGTGGAGGCCAACCTGAAGCCGGGACCGGAGGCCCGGCTAACGACGCACCTGCGGCGGAGCCAGCGGGTGGGACCGCAGGGACAGCTGCTGCAAGAGATGGTGATCCGGGTGTTGCCGGGAACGGCGGGCGGAAGGGGCGCGGCGCTGATCATCGACGACACGTGCGCGGTGCGCTACCTGATCCGGGCGGCGGTGAAGCCGGAGGAGTCGGAGGCGCCGGACCCGCTGAAGATGCCGCCGGTGCGCGACGATCTGCCGCGGGAGCGGCGGCTGCGGATATTCGCATTCGATCCGACCGAGGGTACGGGTCCGACGAACCATTTGACGGTGTATGTGCCGTACGAGGAACTGGAACGGGGGCCGGTGGGGGAGAAGATCGCGGTGATCGATTACGACGCGTCGAACGATGTGTACTACCGGGCGGTGGACCTGAACGATCCGGCGATCCTGCTCGAGGGGGGACTGGAGCCATCGGAGATGGACCCGCGGTTTCATCAGCAGATGGCGTACGCGGTGGTGGCGGAGACGATCCGGCGGTTCGAGTTCGCGCTGGGGCGTCCGGTGAAGTGGCGCTGGTCGCGCGCGAACCGGAGCGAGACGCTGCGCAACCGGCTGCGCGTGTTTCCGCATGCCATGCAGGAAGACAACGCGTACTACGATCCCGAATTCGGAGCGCTGCTGTTCGGCTATTTTCCGGCGTTGGAAGCGGACGTAGGGGCGAACGCGCCGGGGCAGACGGTGTACACGTGCCTGTCGCACGACATTGTGGTGCATGAAACGACGCACGCGGTGCTGGACAGCCTGCAGACGTTCTACCTGGAGAACACGGGACCGGATGCGGCGGCGTTCCACGAAGCGTTCGGCGATATCGTGGCGCTGCTGCAGCATTTCAGTTTTCACGATGCGCTGCTGGAGACGATCCGGCGGACGGGCGGACGGATTCACGCGGTACGGTGGCGGCCGACCAGCCGGACGGCGGGGGGACGAGCGACGATTGGCGCGGAGCTGAGCGCATCGAACCCGATGGTGGAGCTGGCGCGGCAGTTCGGGCATGCGCTGGGGACGCGGGAAGCGCTGCGGTCGGCGCTGGGCACGCGGCCCGGGGAGAAACGGCTGGAGGAAGTGGAGGAAGCGCACGACCGGGGCGCGATCCTGGTGGCGGCGATCTTCGACGCGTTTTTCACGGCGTATATGAATCGCACGGCGGACCTGATGCGGATCGGGCGGGCGGGCGGCGCGGTGGGGCCGGGAGGGGACCTGCATCCGGACCTGGCGGAGGTGCTGGCGCGGGAGGCATCGAAGACGGCGCGGCATTTCGAGAACCTGTGCCTGCGGGCGCTGGACTATTGCCCGCCGGTGGACATCGAGTTCGGCGATTACCTGCGGGCGATGATCACGGCGGACACGCAGTTGGTGCCGGACGATCGCTTCCAATACCGGCCGGCGCTGATCCAGGCGTTTCATTCGCGGGGAATCGTGCCGCGAGGCGTGCGATCGATGTCGGAAGAGGGATTGCGGTGGGAGCCGGCGCGGGTGCATCTGCAAGCGAAAGGGCTGACCGCGGACGCGGTGAGCCGCGAGGCACAAGTACGGAATGCGGTGTTGTTGAACCGCTTTGGGAGGGCGAACGCGGGCGCGCTGGGGCTGAGCGAGAAAGCGCCGGTGCAGGCCCACCGGTTCCATTCGCGGGCCAGCCAGAGAGTGGACCCGCACGGGGTGGTGCACAGCGAATTCGTGGTGCAACTGGTGCAGCAGAGAGAGATCCCGGTGACGGAAGGGGAGGCCGATTCGCCCAGGTGCGTGTTTCGCGGGGGCACGACGCTGATCCTGGACGAGGACGGCTTTGTGCGATACCTGATCGGCAAGGGGCTGGACAACGAGGGGCGGCGCGAGCGGCAGCGCGAGTTTATGCAGAAGACGGCGGCGGCGGCTCCGGGCGCCGCGTTGACAGGGCGATGGAGCGCCGGGATCAAGTTGTCGGCGCTGCACAGGGGCTATTGAAGTGGCGGCGGGAGGGCGGCAGATTCGCATTCGGATGTACCGGGTGGGTTTCGGAGACTGCTTCCTGGTGACGTTTCCGGGGCGGCCGGCGGGGCATGTGCTGGTGGATTGCGGAGTGCATGCGGCGGGGGACATCCAGACGCTGAAGCTGGCGGTGGAGCACATTGCGCGGACGACCGGGCGGCGGCTGGCGCTGGTGATTGCCTCGCACGCGCACGAAGACCACATTGCGGGTTACGCGCGGCATGCCGCGGAGTTCCGGAAGTTCCGGATCGGCGAGATCTGGATGCCGTGGTCGGAGAACCCGGAGGATGCGCTGGCGAAGAAGCTGCGGCGGACGATGGCGGCGGTGTACGCGCGGCTCCGCGCCCATTTCGCGGCGCGGCCACCCTCGGCGGCGGCCGCGGCGGCGATGGCGAATCTGACGTCGAAGCGCAATGCGGAAGCGCTGGCCAATTTGCGCGCGGGGTTCGGGACGGGAGCCAGGGTCCGGTATCTTTCGGCGGGGGCGCGATTCAACGATGCGGCGGGGATTGCGGGGCTTACGGCGCGGATTGTTGGGCCGCCGCGGGACGAGGAGTTTCTGAAGAAGATGGACCCGCCGAAATCGGAGCGGTACCTGCGAGTGGGGGCGAACGGGGGGGTGGAAACGGCGAACGAAGCGCGTCCGTTCGAGGCGATGTGGGAGCGCGGGGCGGAGGAGGCCGGGCCGGTGCTGCGGCCGCACGAGGCGGCGGAGCTGCGCGAGAGCGTGAAGAGCGATCCGGAAGGGCTGGCGTTCGTGCTGGACGATGCGGTGAACAACAGCAGCGTGGCGGCGCTGTTCACGTATGGGGGCGAGCACCTGCTGTTCCCGGGCGATGCGCAGTGGGGAAACTGGAAATCGTGGATCGAACGGCAGGGCGGGAAGGAGTTGCTGGCGGAGCTGGGATTCTACAAAGTGTCGCACCACGGCAGTCACAACGCGACGCCGCGTTCGGCGCTGGAGGAAATGCCGGACGGGCTGGCGGCGATGTGTTCGACGCAGGTGAAGCCGTGGCCATCGATTCCGCAGGAGAAGTTGTGGACGCGGCTGACGGAGAAGACGGGGAAGCGGGCGGTGCGGAGCGATTCGCTGCCGTGGCCGGGGGCGCCGCGGGGGCCGAAGCTGGCGCGACTGCCCAAGGGATTCCGCAAGGGCGCGTTCTGGGTGGACTACCTGGTGGCGGTGTGAGGGCGGCGGGGATTTCAGCATAGCAGCGCACCCGCCCCGGGCTTTTCCCGCCGTGTTATGGTGAAAGACAGTGTCATCCCCGCTAGACATCCACCTGGCACAATACGACGGACCACTCGACCTGTTGCTGGACCTGATCCGGAAGCAACAGATCGATGTAAAAGACATACCGATCGCCACCATTACCGCGCAGTACATCGCATACCTGGACAAAGCGCGGGAAATGGATATCGACCTGGGGGCGGAATTCGTCTACATGGCGGCAACGCTGATTCATATCAAATCGAAGATGCTGCTGCCGCGCGATCCCGCACTGGAGAACGGCAGCGGGGAGGGGGAGGACCCGCGGCAGGAGTTGGTGGATCGGCTGCTGGAGCACGAACGCTTCAAGAACGCCGCGGAGATGCTCCAGCAAAAGCGGCTGATTGAAGAGAACGTGTGGTCCAATCCACAGATCAAGGCGTTCCTGTCGGAAGATGACGATCCGGGGCTGTCGATCAGCTTGTTCGACCTGGTGAAAGCGTTCGGAGAGGTGCTGGACCGCGCCAAGAATCGTCCGGTTTATGAAGTAGAGTCGAGCGACGTGACGGTGGCGGACATGATCCGCTACCTCAAGGAACAGTTTCGCCCGTTGACCGCGGAGCAGCCCGTATTCATCCTTCAGGTGTTCGAGCAGCAGCGGACGCGGCGGGCGATGATCGCGCTGTTTCTGGCGGTGCTGGAGATGGTGAGGATGCAGGCGGTGGTGGTGACGCAGAAGGAGTTGTTCGGCGAGATCGCGCTTTGCCGGCACACCAGTTTCGACGCCGTATTCGCCTCGGACCAGCCCATGTCAGCGATCGAAAATCAGTATCTCTAACGCAACATGGAAGACTTGGAAATCCCGGCAGAACCGGAAACGGCAGAACCGGAGCAACCGGTATCGATGGACGAACTGCTCGCCCCGGCGGGAACGACGAGCCCACCCGAAGAGAGCCCTTCCACGGAGGACTTGCGGCTGAGGGCGGTGATCGAAGCCATTATCTATGTCGCCGAGGAGCCGTTCACGGCGGCGCAGATTGCGGCGGCCCTGGTGCAGCCGGCGGAGCGGATTCAGGGGTTGTTGGGTCAACTGATTGCGGAGTTCGAGAAGCCGGAGCACGGGGTGACGATCCGGGAGGTCGCCGGGGGGTACAAGATGGCGACCAAGGCGGAGCATCACGAGGCGGTGCGCACGTTCGTGAAGAGCCTGAAGCCGCCGCTGAAGCTGTCGCTGCCGGCGCTCGAAACGCTGGCGGTGATCGCGTACAAGCAGCCGGTAACGGCGCCGGAGATCATGGAGATACGCGGCGTGCAGGGCGCGGGAGTGCTGAAGACGCTGCTGGACCGGAAGCTGATCGCCACGGCTGGGCGGAAGGCGGTGATCGGCAAGCCGATCCTGTATAAGACGACCAAGGAATTCATGATCCAGTTCGGTCTGAAGGACCTGACGGAGTTGCCGTCGCTGAAGGAGTTCGAGGAGATCCGGCGGCTGGCCTTCACGGACGAGCCGATGGCGGAACCGGCGGCCGCCGAGGAGCCCGGAGCGGAGGCGAGCGAGGCGGCGGTGGAAGCGGATATCGAGGCCCCGCCCGCGGAAACCGGACCGGCAGCGGAAGCCGCAGTGGAGCTGGAAGCCGCGGTGGAGCTGGTCGAACCGGAGCCTGACGCCGGACAGGAGAATTGATGGCCGACGAGCGGCTCCAGAAGATCATCTCCCAGGCTGGAGTGGCTTCGCGGCGTCATGCGGAACAGATGATCCGGGAGGGCCGGGTGGCGGTGAACGGCGCCGTGATTATGGAGCTGGGCTCGAAGGCCGACCTGGAGCGGGACCACATCAAAGTGGACGGGCGGCTGCTGCACGCTCCGAAGCGGCGGATTTTCGTGGCGTTGAACAAGCCGAACAACACCGTAACGACGGTGAGCGACCCGGAGCAGCGGCCGACGGTGATGGAATTGCTGCGTGGGATCAAAGAGCGGGTGTATCCGGTGGGCCGGCTGGACTACCATAGCGAAGGGCTGCTGCTGCTGACCAATGACGGTGAGATGGCGAACGCGATTCTGTCGGCGGCGTCGCACCTGACGAAGACGTACCTGGTAAAAGCGAACGGGACGCTGACGGCGGCGCAGGAGCAGCAGTTTCGGGACGGGGTGCCGATTGCGGGGCGGCGGACCATGCCGGCAGCGTTGAAATTGCTGCGTGCGGCGGAAAACCCGTGGTACGAAGTACGGTTGCAGGAAGGGCGCAATCAGCAGATCCGCCTGATGTTCAAGCATTTCGGGCTGCTGGTGGAAAAGCTGAGGAGGGTCCGGGTGGGACCGGTGGAACTGGGGCCGTTGAAGCCGGGTGAGTTCCGCTACCTGAGCGAAGAGGAGATCCGCAAACTGGAGCGCGCCACGCGGCGGCCGAACGAGGCGCCGCGACGGCAAGGAGCCGTATGAACCGAATTTCCACGATCCTCGCTTCTGCCCGCACGATTGCGGTGGTGGGGCTTTCGAGCAAGCGGTACCGGCCGAGTTACGGTGTGGCGGAGTACATGAAGCGGTCCGGCTACCGCATCCTTCCGGTGAATCCGTTCGAGACCGAGGTACTGGAAGAAGCGAGCTATCCCGATCTCGAGGCCATACCGGGGGAGGTGGACATCGTGGACATCTTCCGGCGGCCGGAACATGTACCGGCGATCGTGGAGGCGGCGATCCGGAAAGGCGTGAAGGCCATCTGGATGCAGGAGGGCGTGGTGCACGAGCAAGCCGCGCAACGTGCCGAGGCCGCCGGGATCGCGGTGATGATGGACCGGTGCATTCTGAAAGACCATCGGCGGTTAGCCCAAGCTTCCTGAAGAGGCCGCGCTTGTATCACCCATTTCCGGATCGTGTTGGCTGTTGAGCGGTCGGTTTAGGCTTGGGGGTTTGACGTGTCAACTTGGATTGCTTCCGGGTGGGTGACGATCTGCTCGGAAATGGTCAGATTACGCCCACGGGACGTCACAAACCGGACGGCGAATGCCACGGACGTCAACAACGTTCTCTATTGGCTCCGGCCACATCGCGATCTTTGGCGAAGGCTGAACCGCGATCCTCCGCTGCTCTCCGCTGCACCAGCGGACGACGTGCTGGAGCCCCGTGCCTCGGTCTATATATTCTTGAAGTAATCCGACAGAACCTCGGCCAGATTGTCCAGGTCCAACCAGCCCTTCAGCCAGGCCTGGTTGCCAGCCTCGCCGTCGATCTGTCCCGTCGTTTGGTAGTCGCGTTTGATGAATCCTGACTGCCCTCCGTTCCCTTGTCCGGCATCCGCGGTAATCCAGCGCTGGCTCTCCTTCGCCGAGGCGATCATCCCGACGTGTTGGAACTCCGACTTGTGGAGGAACTGCGAGAGGAGGTAGATGTCTCCAGTTCTGGGCCGATTCGAGCCGTCGAAGTCTACCCATGTCTTCTTGGGCTGCTTGTACTTTCCATCGATCGCTTTGGCGATATCCTCCCACCACGTTGTGTCACTCGTCAGATGGAACGTTTTGCCCTTGGCGACGATGGAAAAGGCGTCTTTGTCGCCGGCGCCCTTCACTCCCATGGCTTTGAACACGCGGCCCGGGAACGAGCCGCAATTTGTGCCGATTGCCGGCCGTTCGCCATTGGACAGCCCCTGGGCAGGGAGCAGCATCTGCATGGCCGCAAAGGCCTTTTGGCGAACCTTGGTCAACGGCCCACGAGCAGAAGCTGCCGACGGGTCGGTTGGTACGGATCGGCGCAGGACTTTCCACTCGATCTTGGCGCCAATGTTCGCCTTCTTCAGGGATGCTGCGATCTCACCCGTTCCCGACCAGTGCGTGGCATCGCTCTCAGCCGTCGGTGGGTTGTTCAGGATGATGGCGCATTTTCTTGAGTTGCCGCCCATGCCATCCATCAGCCACATGTCTCCCGTAGGCTGGATTTCGAAAACCCCGCGGTTGGAATACAACACACCACCAAGTTGCTGCTTAGGCACCCGCAACCACCAGATGTTGATGGTGAAATCCAATTCGAAGGCGGCCGAGTTGGCGCCCATTGTCACAGCAAGATTCACGGGTCTCTACTCCTTTTGCGTTTCCAATTGTACGGTGACTCATTTACGGGATTCCAGCGTGCCCGATGATTTCGGTACTGGTCCGCGATGGGGGCTTACCTGCGGAAGATCTCCGCGGGGCCGGAGGGAGGCGGACTGTGGTAACCTGCTTCCCATTACAGTAAAGCGTCACGGCGTGCTCCCCCCAAGCATTCCTGACTCTGGCTTTTTCACCCGCCGGTCTGCTCCTGGATCACGCGCTTTACCGGACAGAACCCAGGCGTCCTGGGCCCCGTCCGCCGATGGTACGTCCGCGCTTCCCACTCCAGTAACTGGATCGGCGGATAGGAACAGTGGGTAGAGTGCGTCTGGGTGGCCGTTTAGAATCAGCCGGGACGGCTGTCAGCTATTCTGACATCCGGCTGGACGCCATCCGGCTCACTCATCGGTTCCGTTTTTGGGGACGGAGGCGTGTATGGTGCGGGCGGCGCAAGAGGTGAGAAGCTCGGGGCGGCCGGCGAGGGCGCGTACGGCGTCGCGAGTCTGGCTGAGCGTGCTGGCAAGAGAATTCACCGAGAGACGGTTGACCACGGGATTCACCATCCAGCGCAGCGAGGCGGGGATGTCGCGCGTGAGGGCGATGGCTTCCAACTCGAGGTAAACGCCGCCATCGCGTTCTTGGTAGCGGGCGATGCTATGAAGGCGCCAGAGGAAACCATTGCCCTGGCCGGGGGGCAGGAGGCGCTCGCCGCTCTTGCCGAACTCCTCGATTTCCTGGATTTGCCTGGTGCGGGCGATGTTATAGCCGCGGTGCGGGCCGACGGTGAAATCGTGAGCCTGGTAGCGGCCTTCGACAGCGGCGTTAACAAACAGGATGCGGCGCTGCCAGACCATGGAGAATTCCTGATCGGTGTCGGTGCAGGCAATCACCTTGGAATCGGCCACGGCGGGTGTGTAGATCTCCTTGTAGCGATCGTAGTCATGGACCACGGCAAACAGTTGGGCGAGGGTCGCGTGAGGGATGAAGACGGCTCCGACCCAATCGTGGATCAGGCCGTTGGGTACGCTGCGTGTGCCTCGACCCACTACCGGGGAGACGAGCACTTCACCGCGCTGGAGCCGCACGGCGCGGCCGGGAGCTTCATCGGACCACAGGAACGGGCGGCCGCTGGCGAGGCGCGCCTGCATGTTGCGGTCGGCCGTGCGGACGTAGTCGTCCCAGGCTTCGAGAGTTCCGGACTGGAGCTCGATCGCCGCGGCCGGGCGTGAAGCGACGGCCATGAGGAAACTGAAGCCGAGAAGAATTCGGGCGGGGTTGCGATTGAAACGCATGGGCAAACCTCGACCGATCAAAAGGCAGTTGTGCGGCCAGATGGGGCGATTGGGATTCGGTGGCAGGAAGGGCACTTAGCGCCGGAGCAGATGGGGATGCCGGGAGGACGATGCCGAAGGGCCGGCAGATTACCCACATGTTGGCAGCAGGCGCCGGCCGATCTCCGTTGGAGGGCGGCAAAGGTCAATACCTTCAATCGGGTGGCCGGGCAGATGGAGGCGGATTCGCCGCGGCTACTTGAGGATCGGGGCTGACGCCGGGGAGGCGGCTCGCTGTACAATCGATTTCCATGCGGACATCGATTCTCACGCTGGCGATTGCCTGCGCCACCAGCCTCTGCGGAGCGCCCCGGGACCAAAAGGACGTGGAGTTCGCCCATCCGGGCGGGAAGGCGCTGTATCTCGATTTGCACGTGCCGGAGGGGGCGGGGCCGTTTCCCGCGGCGATTCTGGTGCACGGCGGAGGCTTCGACGAAGGCAGCCGGAGCACGAACGTGCGGCCGCTGTTCGAGCCGCTGGCGGACGCGGGCTTCGCGTGGTTCAGCATCGATTACCGGCTGGCACCGCAAGCGCGCCTGCCCGAAGCCATGGAAGACGTCTACTCGGCGATCCGCTGGGTGAAGGCGAACGCGCGGACGTATCAAGTGGATGTGTCGAAGATCGCGCTGATCGGCGAATCGGCGGGGGGGCTGCTGGTGAACTACGCCGGGACGCACCTGACGCCGGAGACGCAGGTGGCGGCCGTGGTGGACATCTACGGGCCTGTGGATTACGCCAAGCTTTCGCTGTTGCGGCGCGAACATCCGGAGCGCTTCAACATGGCGAGCATCAACCGGCATGCGGCCAATGGCGGCGGGATCCACTTTTTCGGCGCCGAGCACCTGGACGAGGCGGGCATTGCCAAGCTGAACTCGGTGGCGCCGATACGGGCGGTCCACAAAGGAATGCCGCCGTTCCTGTGCATCCACGGCACGAAAGACGACCAGGTGGTGTACGAGCAGTCGACCGAGATGTGCGATGCGATGCACAAGGTGGGAGTGGGGTGCGAGCTGATCACGATCGAGGGCGGCGGGCATGGCATGGGCGGGTGGCGCGCGCCGGAGATGCAGCACTGGAAGCCGGAGATGATCGCGTGGCTGAAGAAGACGCTGAAGTGAGATAGCCCGTTGGGGTGCTATTCGACGCGGCCGCGCAAAATACGGGCTTCGGGCTCTGCCGGCTGTTCGATCGCGGCCAGTTGCGGAATGCCGTCATGAATCAACAGAGACGGCGATGACAGCGGGCGCGCGAATCGAGTCTCCTTCCAGGCGTCGGCAGGCAGCGGCGCGTCGTTCAGCGCGGACTGGGCATAGATGGCGCCGGCGGGAGTGGTTGCGAAGATGGCGGCCTGGTTTTCGGGCGCGGCGTCGATATCGAATTCGTAGACCGGGTGATCGCCAAAAACGGGGAAGGCGTCGCCGTGGGGCTTCAAGTGGGCATCCAGCCGGACGGCATGCAGCAGGCCGGGGGCACGGGTCGCGGTCCCGGTCTCGCGCGGCGCTGCCTCACTTTCAGCAGGAACCAGCGTGAACATCCAGTATCCGGTTGCGTCCGCGAGGAGGCGGGCGTCGGTCATCAAGGGCGCCGGATCTCCGGCCGGCCGCATCGTAGGGGCGCCCGATTGAGGGTCGTACGAGAACAGGACTGCCTGGGCCCGGCCATCCTTGAGATGAATCGCGGTAACCGGCAGGGTGGTGATCCGGCCTTTGACATAGTGCGGCTGGACGTAGACCGCGAATGCCTCCTCATGGAGCCGGGTACCGGACCGGGCCTTGGCCGTCTTGGACATGATGGAGGAGGTGGCGCTGCCGGCCTGGACGTAGACGGCGGTGAAAAACGTGCCACCCAGTGGACCGCCATCGAGCCGCCGCGCATCCCACGCCTGGCCTCCGCCCAACTGCATCGCCGGGACGCGATCCGCGTGGCCGGGACCCTCGGTGATCACCGAAAGCTCGCCTCCGGAAGCCGCCAGGAGTTGCACGCCGGACCCGATAAAGAGCTGCACACGGGTCACGGACGCGGCGTCATCGAGAGGAAGCGGAAGCAGTTTGATATTCATGTTGGTCCCGGACCACAATATGACCCCCAGGAAAAACGGGCCCGCCGCCAGGATCGCACCAGCTCGGGATCCGCACGACAGGCGTCTCATAGATCATGACCAATCACCCACACGGCGTCGGGAACCAGTTCCCAGGTTACGATAATGTGATCTCCGGCCTTGACGCCGGCGGGATTGGTGCACAGCGCCTTGAGGGTGCTGTTCCGCGGATGGTCGAGGATCTCATCCTTGCTCTTGCCAAACGCGCCGGCGATCATATCGAACGTAATTTGACTGGTGCCGGTTTTCCGATGTGTCGGAGGGCTCGTCGGGATAATAATCGTCGCCCCCGCCGGCACCATATCGGGGGTGCCGTAGGTAGCCTTCAGCGTCCCCATATCGGCGTCCAGAAGCTCTTGGGCGCTCAAACCGTACTCCTTGGCTACATCCGCCAATGTTTCCGGACCAATCCGGAAATCGGCGAACCCTTTTGTATAGGAGACGCATTCCTTGGGAATGTGTTGCGGTGTGCTGTCGGACTTTTGCAGGAATTCCAGCTTCCCGGTTGCATAGCTACCTAATCCGTCGAGGGCCGCCGAGAGATAGGTTTTGTCGTCGTCGTAGGGGCCCATCCCATACGATGGGTCGTAAATCTTCCCGCCGTGCTTGACGACGACATGGTCGGAGAAATCGAACTGCGGGTTTTTCTTTCCCTGTCGGGGCGCGCCGTCCGCCTTCCGGTCTTTGGTCCCGGAAAGGACAAGACTGCGGAAAACGATTTTGTATTGGCCTCGTTCAAACCGTTTAAGGACTCCGTCGATGACGGCAAGGGGTATCAGCGAAAGGGTGACGGCGTCCGCATGTACTACTACAAGCAGGGCGTGAAGACCGCCGCCGACGACACGACTTACACCACGGCAGGTATTCTGAGCGGACCACATGCCACCGGGCGCTGCGGAGGGTGGGCTGATTTCTTGATCCATATGTGGAGCATTCACGGGGTCGCCGCTACCCAGCGATGGTTCATACGCTCGCCGAATAAGTCCCTGATGGACAACGATCAACGATTTCTGGTCAAGAATTGCGATTTCTCGGCCGCGGCGGACCTGACCGGACTTGTCACCCGGCTCTCATCAAGGAGTCCGATGTCGTAGTCGTCCGTCTCAGGCACGCCCCAGATCTTGCCGGCATTCTCGAATTGATGGACGTAGCTGTCCGTCCAACCTATCGCCACCTGAAGAACATCATGCAAGTGGCAGAGCCGCATGTTGCTCGGAACCTGGAGCCGTCGCCAGATCGGGGGATCAATGCCGAGCAAGGTGACCTTCAACTGGTAAAGTCGTGATACGGTCGTGGTGGGCATAAGCCAGAATTCTACGACATCATGAATATCCTGTGGAATAGGACGATCATGATCTCCAGCACAATGAGCACGCTGAAGATCTTGATGTTGTTCGCCGCCAACCATTCCGGCAGATAAATATCGAAATTAGCTCTTCTGTCCGATGTCAATCTCGCCATTACATCAGTGAGCGGGCAATTCCACCGGTTCACGATGATAACCACGATCTCACCGCCGAGTAGGGCCACGCACAGGAAGAACAACCAGTCGAACCGTCCGACCAGGGCCAAGTAGAAGCCAGCGAAATTGGCGGTGGTCATGACAATCCAAATGAAGGTGTGGATGATCTTCAGGGCGGTGAGCATGAAGTGCTGGCCGCTGCGGAAGTTCTCAGAGCCTCCCCGAACAGCCCCGCCGCTGTATTGAATTTGCATCGAAACCAGATCTTAGCACCACGAACCGCAGACCGGCGTTGGGGAAGTTGCGGAACTGGGATTGACGCCCCAGAACGGCCAGATAGCGCAGCGACGACTATACTTTTCGCTTACGACCGCCGGATCGCCGTCATGTACGCCGACTACATTGACGGCGCTGGAAGGGAGCTTTACCGGGCCGTCTGCGAGATGGACCTGGAAGGCATCGTTGCCAAGCGAAAGGACGGCCTGTACACGCCGGAAGCAACGACGTGGGTGAAAGTCAAGAATCTCGCATACAGCCAGGGCGAAGGGCGTCGGGAGCTTTTCGAGAGACAGCGGGGAGCGGCGGCGTAAGCATGATAACAGCCACTACCCCAAACGAGATCACTCCAGCGATCCACGAATGTTGCGGTAACCTCGTTGACAGTGCAGAGCCGGTGTACGTTGCCATAGAACCAGACGCTCGATACCAATCAGGCAGGTGTTTTGAGAATATCCGCCTTCACACGATTTCGCACGGCGGCAGCATTGTCTTGGGGTGGATCATTTGGCAGCACGCTCAGCTTCTTCTTGAAGCCGAATTTCACGCCGTGCGGAGAAAGCCTGACGAGTCGCTACTGGATGTCACGCCACCGATACCCACCGAGCGTACAATATTGTTTCTTCAAGATCACACCCGATGATGTCGATCAGTCATTACGTATGACTTTCAAGCACCACGAACCAGTCAATTTAAGAGGGACTGAGAAGTTCTACTGCGCTAATGCAAGCGTTAACGGCGTTGTTCCACGAGGACTTCAGCCAACAGATCGCATCGATGGGCATTCCGACCAATCTGATGCCGATCAGAGCGGAGCGAAGCGACGCAGGGCTCTCTCAGTGTGAAATAGTGATCGACATCCGTCAAGAGTTTAGCTGTTTGCTTTGTCGTGCTTCATCGGAAATTCTTCTCTTGCCGCTGTTCGCGTTTTTGGCCGCTGACTGGAGTTAGCGGCCCAAAACAGCCGGCGCCACGGCCCCTACTCACCCTTTTTGCCATTGCGGCCTTTCAGCTTCCGGATCGAATCTCCCTGTAACTCGATCCGGTGTGCGCCATGCACCAGTCGATCCAAGATGCTATCGGCCACCGTGGGATCGCCGATCTGTGCGTGCCACTTCGCAACCGGCAGTTGGCTGGTCAGTAGGGTTGACCTGGTCAAGTAGCGCTCATCGCAGATCTCCAAGAACGCGCGCCGTTCCGCCTCGGCCATGGGCGCCATCGCCCAGTCGTCGACAATCAATACGTCAACCTGTCCCAAGCTCCGTAGCTTCTTGGCATAGCTGCCTGCCGTCGGCCCGCCCCAGTTCGAGTTCCCGAAATAGCTGCGCTGCGGTGGCGAAGTAAGCAGTGAAGCCATCCCGGCATGCCTTCTGCCCGAAAGCTCTTGCCAGAAATGTTTTCCCAATCCCGGTCGGGCCGATCAGGAAAATGTGTTGGTGGCGGCGTACCCAGTCCGAGTCCTGAATCAGCGGCCGGATAACCTGCTTGTCCAGGCCGCGCGCCGCTCGGAAATCGATATCCTCCACGCAGGCCGGACCTTGTAGCCGCCCATCTCTGAGTCGCCTTTCCAGTGCCCGGTTCTGCCGCCAGTTCCACTGTCGGTCCACCAGCAGTGCGAAGCGTTCCTCGAAACTGAGTTGCGTGCTTTGAGGGTCTTCCTGTTGTTGCGTAAAAGCGTCGGCCATGCCGCGCATACGCATGGTGTACAACTTCTCTATCGTTTGTTGGTTGAGCATGCTTCTCCTCGTCGTCTATGGAATCGCCTGAGGATCGGCCTCCGGCGGTGAATCAAAATAATCGGCGCCACGGATGTTGTCGTGGTCCACGGCAGTCTGGGCGGGCGGCTCGCCAGGTACCGGCAACCGGTCGAGCTGGTTCTTCAGGATCGAATCCATGCTTTGGAAGTTATAGGCCCCCGCCCGCAGGCAGCGCCGGGCTGCCGCTTCCATGCGCTCGGCAGGATAGGCCTTCGCCAGCCGCAGAATCCCCAGGCAGGACCGGAACCCCATCTCCGGATGTCGTTTCGCCGCCAGGATCGCTTCCACCAGTTGCCCGGTGCAGGGTCCGGTTTGCTGGGCCTCTTCGATCAGCCGCGAGGGCGTGCGCCCCAGGTACTTCTGGTGCGACTTGGGCCTGTGCTCGGTCAGCGTCGTGGCTTTTCCTGCCTCGTAGGAACGGGCATGGGAGGCGATCCGCACCCCGCGGTGTAGGATCTCCACGGTTTCACCTGTCAGGTGTACGTCCAACTCCTGGTGGACCAGCGCGTAAGGCACGCTGTAGAAGTGCCGCTCGACTTCGATGTGGTAGTGGATGTTGACGCGAGCGGTCTTCCATTCTCCGAACTGATAACGCGTGGCTGGGAGCGGCTTCAGTGCCGGCCTGTCCAGTTGTGCGAATAACGTGGCGCGGCTGCCCTCGCGTTTCCGGAAGGGCCGCTGGTTCACCCCAACCAGTAACCCGGCGATGGCCTCGTTGACTTCCGTCAGCGAGAAAAACTTGCGCTTACGCAGAGCGGCCACGATCCAGCGTTGAACTACCTGAACTCCCACCTCTGCCTTGGCTTTATCCCGAGCTCGATACGGCCGCGCCGGAATGATCGCTACGCCATAGTGCTCCCCCAGGTCCCGATAGGTCGGGTTCAAATCCGGCTCGTAATAGCTGGGATGCGTGACGGCACTCTTCAAGTTATCCGGCACCACGACTTCGGTCACACCGTCGAAGAACTCAAACGCGCGTAGATGAGAACCGATCCAGTTCCGCAGGTCCTGGCCGGTCGTGGCTTCCGCGAAGGTGTAGCTGCTGGCGCCCAGCACAGCCACGAATACGGCGGCGGCGTGCACGGCACCACTCTCAGGGTCGTGAATGGGAATCGTGGCTCCGGCGTAATCGACAAACAGCTTCTCGCCGGCGCGGTGCTCCTGTCGCAATACCAGATCCAGTTTCTTCAGCCAGCGCCGATAGAATTCAAACCTGCTGGGATGACGCATTGGAGTTGCCGGACTATGGCGGAGAGCCAGGGCGTGAGCAAGTCCACCGTCAACAATATCTGGCGAGCCCACAATCTTCAGCCGCATCGCACGGAGACTTTTAAGCTCTCGCGCGATCCGAAGTTTCTGGAAAAGCTGACCGATGTCGTGGGCCTGTATCTGAATCCGCCGCAACAGGCGATCGTCCTATGCGTAGACGAAAAGAGCCAGATACAGGCGTTGGATCGCACACAGCCGGGGTTGCCGATCAAGAAGGGACGATGCGGCACCATGACCCACGATTACAAACGCAACGGCACCACCACTTTGTTCGCCGCCCTGGAAACTCTAGAAGGTAAGGTCGTAGGCGAATGTCATCAGAGACACCGGCATCAGGAATTTCTGAAATTTCTGCGTCGGCTCAACGCCGAGTTTCCAGGCGATGTCCCCTTGCATCTCATTATGGACAACTACGGGACGCACAAGCACGCCAACGTTAGGGCGTGGCTTAAGCGCAATCCCCGATTCGTGCCCCACTTCGTCCCTACCAGTTCCAGTTGGATGAACCTCGTCGAGAGATGGTTCGGCCACTTGGATAACAAGGCCATCCGCCGCGGCGTTTTCCTCAGCGTGGCCGACCTCCAAGCCTCCATCGAGGAGTTTCTCACCGCGTGGAATCAGAATCCCAAACCCTTTGTGTGGACAGCGACCGTCGAATCCATACAGGAAAAGCTCAATCGCTGTCGCCAAACCTTGGAGCAGATCAAACCTGGCTGCACCGGCCCCAAGGCCAGGAAACAGAAGAAATGACCTGTCTAGTTATTTCGAAGACAGTACACTAGCAAAGTCGCGCTACTGTTCAACGCGCCGCCCGCGTCTCGCCCGGAAGTACCTAATCGAAAAAACCGGCGTATGGACGCTGGCGTGCATGGGCGCAAAACGAAAAAGGCGGGGCCGCTGCACCCGCCTGGCTCGATCTTCAGTTTTGAACCGGATCGTCGGCAGTGGCTAAAACACGTAATCGCAAAGCACAAGATCGCTCGCGTCCCACGGGAAGCCAGCCAACGGCGTGATGGTCTTGGTGTTGGCATCGTAGGTGTAGTCATCGCCAGCCGACTGCCGCACGCCGTTGCGGAACACCACCAGCATCGCGGCGGTAGCAGCATCAGGCAGCAGATAGCTCCCATCCTGCTGGCGCGCGGGCTTGACGCCCACGACCAGCTTGGGTACGGTCCCCTGGAGCACGTACCCGCCACTGTCGTTGCCCACCAGCGCCACGCCCGGACCCAGCGCTGCCACCTGCACCTGGCCGTTGGGCGCCAGCACCAGCACGCCGCCGTTGGCCAGCGTCGGGCCGAGCAGCATACCGATCCGAATGGTGGTTGGTGCAGCGACCAGCAACGTCGCCAATACAACGAGAGCGATCAACGCTTTACGAATACGGTTCCCTTCCTGTCACAGCCAGTATGTGGAAGCCTTCACGCAGCCGCTTGCCGATACGCCATGGCCGCATGTACTCGTGGCAATCCAATTCGGCATCGGGCTTGCGCCACAGGTTTGTCGAGCAATCAAGACAGAAGCGCCTGCCGGGGTAGCTTACGAACGGCTTTTTACAGCAGGCGCAAAGAGGCGTGCTCACCCCTGGCTCACTAGGCAATCGAGCAACACCCGGATGAAGATCGGCCGCAAATCAGCCGGCACCAGGTGATACTCGATGTTGTTGTCATCCCGATAGTGGGCACATACCGCTTTGCCGCAGTTCGCGCACGTGCCATCGGAGCGAACTGAGTGGTGGCCGGCTATGCATCGGTTGGTGGTGGTTTCCATACGCCACCATTCGTGGCTTCAGTGGCACGGGATAGCAAGCCAAAGTTTCCGGCCCGTGGCTGGCTGGCACCACACCACCAGGCTGCCGCCTTCGGCGCAACGTGGGCGCCCGGTGCGCGGGTGACGATGGTCGGCGGCATCTCGGGCGGCACCAGCATCAACGCCTGATCAATCGTCTCGGGCAGGTCCTTGCCCGCGTGAGCGTCCGAGAGCAGGTCAAAATCGGAGGCGATGCCGCAAATCCCGGTGACCTCGCTGGAGATGCAGCGGTGCGTGGGCCCGTAATCCTTGCCAGCCAGACCGACGCCGACGTACACGTCCATGGAGCCGCTGACGCTCGCCACGAACTCCGCGGCATCCGCAAGGCTGGTGAACCAACGAGACCGCTTATTCTGCCGGGTCCAGGTGAGGACGTACTGGTCGTCCGGTTTGTCCTGGCAGACGTGAGTCAGGAAGTCGAGGATGGTCACGCCGCGCCACCCGCATCCGGCCGCTCACCAGCGCGCAGGCACGAGGTGAGCCAGGCGTCGATGTCTTCCGGGCGGTAGAAGACCCGCCCGCCGATCTTCAGGAACGTGGGACCGCGACCCTGGCGGCGCCACCAGCGTAGGGTATGAACGCTACACGGCAGCCGCTGGGCGGCTTTCGTATCCGGCAGCAACGCCGCAGAGAATTTCGCATGCATGCGCCAAGCATACGTGTAAGCGTCTTAATTTCATAGACCTGCGGACTTCCACCAATTTCCACTAATTGCCGATTACTTTCGATCGTTTCCACTTATTTTTCAGGCGCCCGCCGCTGCCGGAGGCTCTCCACGTCGATGCGCATGTTCTTCCCTGCGCCCACGCGGACGAGATGGCCCTCGCGGACCAGATTGTAGACTTGCCGGGGCGACAGGCCGAGATACTCAGCCGCCTCCAACCGTGTCACGCTCCGCTTGTTGACCAACAGGCTCTCCCGGTCGGGGCGCGGTCCCCGGCTCGGTTCCCCGCTGACCGGTACAGATTGGTCACCGTCCGTATCGGCGGGCGGCGATGCCGTCCCGGCGGCGGAAACGGTCTGCTGCGGCTCGTATTTTCGCCAAACAGCGCGGGCGAGTTGCTTCATCTCCCGGTGGGCCGCGTTGCGCACGTCACGACAGAACTGGTCGATCACCGTCCTCTCCCGCTGGAAACCGATCTTCGCGTATCCGCTCACCTTCGCTTCGAAGGTGGTGGCCGCTACCGCATAGATGATGTCATCGATGGACTTCTCGAAGCGGCGCGGATCGGAGGCATCCTCGGCTTCGGCGGTCCATGGGCCACCGCGATAAGCGCGGCGTATCGAACGCCCGCCGCCCAGTACCCGGGCTGATCGTTCATGGCCTGGCCGGATGCGATGCGGTCGGTCTTCAGCGGATGCCCGCGCCAATCGTCGGCAAGCTCTCTTCCCGGAAGGCGTCCTCGGCATTCTTGATGGCCAATTCGATGGCCGGACGGCGCGTCCGCTGCTCAGACAAGCGCATCCTGGTGAAAAGCAGTTTGATGTCTTTGGCATCGGCGGGCATTTCCCTCCCCAGACGCGCGGCGTGCTACCGGCTGGCATTTTCTATTTTGACAGGCTATTTGGGGGCTGGCGAGAGTGGATCACAAGTCCGGGTGGCGCGCTACCGCGCGGCGGCCGCTCACGTCCCCGGCTCGGGCGTGTTCCCCAGTCCGAAGAACAGGAAACCGTTTTCGCTTTTTGCCCTCTATCCGGGTGGCGACGGCGGATAGCGATTTGTAAGTCTCGCCTTCGTAATCGAAGCCGGACTCCAGCACTTTGACCCGCAACAGTTTCGACCCGTACTTAAGGATGAGGAAGGAACCGGCGACCGGCAATCGCGGGTCGCGTCCCACTGGCTTTGGCGCCGGGGCGGCAGGCGACGCCACCGGGACCGTATCCCAAGATGGCCGTCCTGGAGGCAAGGAGTTTGGATAAATGTAATCATCTGGGTTCAGGCCGAGCGACCATTCGACCAGATCGAAAACTTTCAAGAGATTACCCAGAAGTTGCTGCTCTTTACCGAAGAGAGCCTTTGCCTGGACACGGAGGGTCGCCGCAGTCAGCATTTCCGTGATGCCGTTTGACGCGATTTCGACGGTAAGCTCTGACGCCAGGATTGGATAGAAATAATGGCTGACTGCCGCACGCGCCACGGCCGCATGATCGATCGTTGACTCGGGAAATGGAACCACAACCGAGAGGCCGGGGCCCGAATGCCGGTCCAACGCGAATTCATCACAGAACTTGTCGGTCAGAGGCACGGATTCGACGGGCAAAACAAATGCTTGCTACCCAGAGAGGCCGAACCATCCATAGGGGCTGTACTTCTTCCCGTCGACTCTATGGATCTTTAGGACCGACTGCCCCATGAGAAGTGCCCGGTGGTCATCGCTGCGCTGTGTTACTCCCAGAAATGAGTTTAGCCGTGAGGCCGCTGCGTACACGGTATGTCCTAAACCCCATCGGCCCCGCTCCGCTTCTCCCTTTCCGGAACGTCCCAGGTTTCGCCAGAAATAGTAAAAATCATTGCGCTCGCCGACCGCAGCGCCGCTCTCTTCATCGTCGTGAGTCGGGTCCCCCCTCAGACCTCGCGTCCCGAAGTCTTCGACTGCCACGAAGCTCATCGGTTCATCCGGGTCTGGCACGACGTCTTTCTTCCCGCCGGAATCTTTCGCCTGGACATGGCTGCGCAGGCTCTCGATGTAAGGCGACGCACTCTCCGGGTCGAGTTTTCCGAATATGAAGCGCACTCGGACGGGCTGGCCATCCAGGCGCGCGTCGAGGGCATTCTGAATGAACTCTCGCACCAGCGCAGACGAAGATTATCGACTCAGCTCACTCGAACTGAACCATCCTGTCGCGGTGATATGCAAGAAAGTCGGCATCCGGCAGGAAGCGATCAGGACAGGTCAGGCGCTGACCTTCGCGACACGCGAACTCCGACTCAATGGCCGGGTTCGGAAGATAACGCTTCAGCGCGGGGCTGAGTATCAGTCTCAGTTCGCCATCGAATGTGACGAGGTGCCGATCAAAAGCCCGGTCGAAATGTGCGGCCAGGCAAAGACCATTCCTCGGATTGAGGCGATGTTCTGGAAAATCGCACCACGGCAAAATATGGCTGGCCACAAGCAGTTCCTCAACAGGATTCCCGGTGATGCAACATCGGGAGTGGTAGGCCGCGAGCACCATCTTCCGGAAGAAGCTTTGCATAGTCCGCACTCTTACCGTCGCCGCGGCTTCGGTGGGACCATTCGGTATGTCAAATTCCTCATTACCATTCGGGACTTCGGGCGTAGGCGAACGGGCCACTTCGAGTTTTTGGAGCTTCACCTCGCTGAGGACCGTCATCTGATCCCACTTGTCGCGGAATTCGTTCCAGACTTGCTCGTCACTGTGACTGTGTCCCGGCAAGCCTTTAACGCCTCGGGCCTGGTGGGCGGGATCCAGAGAAGCGAAGTTCACGAGTTTCATCGCCAGGCTGGGCGGCGTCCGTCCGAGCAGTCCTGCCAGGTGGATTATCTTCGGGTTCCGCGAATGCATCTGCCCGAATGGAATCGTGAAGTACAGGCCGCAAGCAATGACAAGCTGGTCGTGCGTCCACTGGACTCTAATCTTCGACGAACTCACGTAGGCATCCAGATCAAGAGAGTATCACCACTCACGACACAGGTTCACAGAGCCGTGTATCAGTTGGGCCGAGTCCGTGGCAAGGATGTTCTCCTTGCGGTTAAGCCGTAAACGGCACCTGGGAAAGCGGATCGTCAAACAGTTCACTCGGCTTCCTGCGCTTTCGTTGCCACCAGGCAAGTCCGCGCCGCAAGGCTGATACCATTCGGCTCATCATGCTCCGGCGCAGGCCCTTGCCGTCATAACCGCCCCGCGCGACGCTCGTAATAGAAGTAAGCGCCCCTGTACGCCCAGACCGCAATCTTGCCCCGCATCGTGCACGGTGTCACGGTAGGCTCGTCGATCAACCAGCGCACAGGTATCAGGCGCGCGAGCAAGTAGAAATGGCAGTAGAGCGGGACGGCGACCACCTTCTCGAGGCGGGACGGCGGGCGGAATCCTGTATCTTCCAGCAGCCGTAACGCGCGTTCGAATTGTGGATCGAGCATGGCTATCCCCTCTGCGCAATACCGAGAGTGGCGAGCGCTTCGTCGGGGCTGTGGACGACGCCTACTACCGCGCCGGCCCTACGCCATTCCTCAAGGCGCACTTCCTGGATTCGAGTCAGTCGGCCACCTTCCGTCTTCACCTCGAGTTCGAAATGGCGGCCCCGGTAACAGCCCGCAAGATCGGGGTCGCCGGCGGCCGCCATCTCGCTGCCCCATCGCTTGCGGACCACCAACTCCGGCACGGACTTGAGTGCGTGCATGATGGCCGCGACGAGACTGGATTCCCGAGGGGAGGATGCGCGCGTCACTGCGGGCCTCCTGATGCGGTCGTCGCGTCAAGGTCGAGGCTGATGCGTTCGCGCACCTGCCGTCCGTGGTAGAAGCCGATTTCGACAGCCTCACCCAATGCCCATAACCACCGGCCCGCCCGGCGCAACAGCCGGGCGAGCGCTAGAGTCATGGGCCGGCGCTTTTCTGACGACGGCCTCTGAGTCAGCCACAGCAGGAAGATCAACACTGCCGCGCTGAGAGCCAACACCACGTAGTTCGTCATAGAGCATCCCTCGCTCAGAGCGGCACTTGCTCGCCGGACTGTTCCCGCGCTTCGGGATCGAGTTCCATCGGGACACGGACAGCCAGGGTGCGGCAGAGTTCGTGATACTGCTGGGCGCGGCCCGCTTCTTCGGGCGTCAGCCGGCGTACGTACTTCAGCGCGGCCTTGCCGTACTGGATGCCGGCCGCGTTCTGCGCCTTCTCCAATTCGAGGCCGATGAGGGCCTGGTAGTACGGAATGCCCTGCGTCGTGAGTTTGAGGAAGAACTGGCGGGCGCCTTTCAGGCTCGTCGGCGGCAGTGAAACAACCTCCGGGAGGAGCAGGTCGCCGCGAAGAACGAAGACCTGCTTCACCTGCTTACAGGCTTGGCCAGCCCCTTCGTCTGCGCTGCCGTACTCTGCCAGCGGGCATCGGGAGCAGTCGCCGCCAGGCTTGCCTTTGCCGGTGATGCCGTCGGCCGAGGTGCAGTCGGGTGGCTGCTTTCCAGTGCCTTTCCCGAACGCGGTCTTGTAATAGACCCGCGTATCGCGAGCGAATACGATCACGCCGTCGATGCGGCCGAGCGTTTCTTCACCCTCGAGTGTCGGCACGATCCAACGCGGACTGGCGCCGCCCGAGATCTTTATTCGCGGCAGATCGAAGTCTGTGATGCCGCCGCCACTGATGTTTGCGGCTATGGCCTCGTTGATGACGTCAAGATTCCCTTCGAGTGCGGCGAGTGCGCGGGGTGTCTGGATTTGAATGAGATCGGTAGACATAGTTGCTCTCCTTGTTAGGCTTCCCAAGAGGCCGCTTCCGGACTTCGACTTCGGATTGTTGGGCGAGTAGTCGAAGCAATCCTCCGACTCGTGGCCGACGGCCTCGGGCCGAAATTTGATCTGCTGCTGGCGCGCGAAATGGAACACCGGTTCCCAGGCGTTCTTGAAGCGGTTGCCCCATCCACCAGGCACGCCGTTGTCGGTCTTCCGCCAGCAGAACTCGTCGACAAAGCGCCAGCCCCACTGCCGCCGGTGGGCGATCACCAGATCCTTCACGTACAGGTTCCGCTCGCCCTCGTCGGCGTGCTCCTTGATGTTCAGGAAATAGGATCCATCCGGCGCCAGCACGGACCCCACACCGACCGCGACATCCGCGTACCAGGCGACGTAGTCCTCCGGCGCGGTCGGCGTAAACCCACTCGAGGCATCGTATTCTCGCTGCGTTGCGTATGGCGGAGACGTGATGCACAGGCCGGCGCGCGAATCGGCAGGGAATAAGATGCCGAGAATATTCCGGTCCCTGCAATCGCCGCACACGAGCCGGTGGCGGCCGATCGTCCACACGTCGCCAGGCCTGGTGACCGGATTCGCCGGCTCTTCCGGAATCTCCTCGTCGGCGTCCTGCGGCGGTTCCGGCTCTACGAGCAGGTCTTTCAACTCCTCGTCGGAGAAGCCCATGACAGCGAGGTCGAGTCCCTCGCTCTCCAAGTCGCGGAGTTCCTGCGCCAGCACCTTCGCGTCCCACCCGGCGTTTAGTGCCAGTTTGTTGTCCGCGATGATGTAGGCCCGGCGTTGAGCCTCACTGAGATGGTCGAGCACCACCACGGGCACCTCAACTAGGCCCAACTTTCGCGCCGCCAGCAGGCGACCGTGGCCGGCCACGATCCCGGCGTCCGAAGCCACCAGGATCGGAGCATTGAAGCCAAACTCGACAATCGAGGCGGCGATCTGCGCCACCTGTTCCGGCGAGTGCGTCCGCGCGTTGCGCGCATAGGGTACCAGCCGTTCGATCTGCCAAATCTCCATGCGCCGCGCCAGCGCGGGCGTGATCGTTGATAGGCTCATGCAGCAGCCAGGCGCTTATGCCTTGGTCCCTTTTTTGTCGGCGGCGAGTTCCAGCGCGGCTTGGCGCGCCTGTTCATCAGCCACCCCCTGGAGTTGCCCCTTCACATGCGCCGCCGCCGCGTGCTCCCTCATAAATGCATCGAGACGGGAGTTCACTGACAGGTGCGTCTCTTGTGCCTTCAGGTAAGCCATGACTCCTGCGATAGTAGGAGCCAGCCCTTTGGCCACCTGCGAAACGACGTCCAGAGGATCGGCTTGCGGGCGAATCCAAAGGACCACAATCACCAGCACCGCCGCGATCGCGGCGAGAATCACTACAGCCCAAACGTACGGAGCCCTTGAGGAGACGGGTTGTGCCGTGAATCCGGAATCTGGATTCGTCGTGTCTGTCTCTCTCGTCATGGCGTGGTTCGGCGCCCATGGCGCCTGAGGGTGCCCACGTTGCGCTGCTGGCGGCTGGTTGGCCAAGTGGTGCCAGCCCATCCTCGCGGCGCGAACGTGGCGCGCCGGTGGCCGACCAGGCGGCGGGGGCGACCACCAAGGGGTGACCACCGACCCGACCACCTGAATAAGTCTCACTAACTACGGACTTTGTGCCATCGGACCACCCGCAGTCAAAAGTGGGATTCCAGGTCCCAGGATTTGCCCCGCGCGCTCTGGACGCGCTTTGCTGTTTTCGTAGCTGATGGCCGGCTCTAATTCACTGGGGTCGCCTGCTGCTCCACACTCCCGGCAATGGAACCTCTCGCCAGCATCCTGATAGCCGGTCTGCTCACAGATTCCGAAGTCGAACGCCTCGATTGCTATTTGCGTGCTGCCGCATTCCGGACACACTGGAGACCTCCACCGCGCTGCAGGATTCGCAATCTGCCGAACGCGCCGCGCTCTCGTGCGAGATACCGCCCGCCGATCTGTTTCTTCCGCTGCTTCAATGGGCTATACAATCCGTGAGAACTTGAACGAAGACGCCCCGCGTGGAGAAAGCCACGCCATCCTCGTCCTTCCGATCCAAGCGGCGAAGCTTCCAGCACTGGCCGTTTTCGAGGTTTTCGAGGAAGCTGTATCGAGTGCCGGACCGTGCGCGTGCTTCAACCGGATTGCTGCCGTCTTCCCGAAGCAACCAAATCGCCCTCAGGTGCCCCTTGCGTCCGTAGCAGGGCGTTACAAAACCCCCCGCGATGAGCCGCTTAGCCGCGGCGAGAGCGCGGAATCCGAGTGAGGTTCCGTCCGGAGCGTAATAGGGGATCTGTTCGGCGCGCTTCATCCGGGCACACTTCGAGTACGGCATGGAAGGGAAGGAGTTTTACGAGAGTCCCGTCTCTCGGGGTGGGAATGCGGGATTTGCGAGAGGCCCCGCGAACTCTGGGAGAACGCCGTGAAGGCGGTCTACTCAATCTCTAACACGGCCAGATGGGAGCGTCAAGGAAATAACAAATCGCTGCCCTATTGTTTCCAAGGGTTGGGGCTCATCGCCGGGTGCCTTGCTCCATCGCGACGCGCAAAACTCGGCTTCTGACGCCCCATCGGTACCACGCCCCCCGTGTTGATCGTGCCCGAACACCTCGGTGGCTGTGGCAGCCGATGGGGGCGGTGGGGGGCGATGGCCCCATTTTGCATGTATAGGGAAAACTCGCGTTGTCTCCGTCTCGCGATAGAGGAAACAAGGCACCAAGCATCCCCATCGATACCATGGCTACCGTGGCGACTCAGTTTGGTTTTGGACCCAGTTTGGACCCAGTTGAGGAGGGTAAGCGGAGTGGGCGTTCTGTAAGTGTTTGAGGAATTTGGTGGACCTGGTGAGATTCGAACTCACGACCTCTTCCATGCCATGGAAGCGCGCTCCCAACTGCGCCACAGGCCCGCCCTTCAGCGTGTACCTCCATATATAACACATCGCTGGCCGCTGAGCCGCATTGACATGCCGCTTTAGCGGCTGTCTACAATGAAAGCGAATGATCTTCAGGCGCCTTGCCGCTACGACTCCGCTCCTCTGCCTGATCTCCCTTGGGCTTTCTTCCTGCCTGGTGAAGCGCAGGCTAGTCACCAGGCCCGGCGGCCGGACCAAGCAGGCGCTGCTTGTCGCCAACCGCGAGACCCTGCTCGGCATCGTCTCCCGCCAGTACGAAGCCATCCACGATTTCAGCGCCACCGTGGACATGACACCCGCCCTCGGTACGACCGAGAAGAACAAGCTCACCGAGTACAAGGACGTCCGCGGCTACATCCGCTTCCGCAAACCGTCCGAGATCCGCATCATCGGGCTCTACCCGGTGGTGCGGAACAAAATGTTCGACATGGTCTCCAATGGCACCAATTTTAAGCTCTATATCCCCGCCCAGAATCGGTTTCTCACCGGCAGCAACGAGATTGAACAGCCCGCGGCCAACAAGCTCTACAACCTGCGTCCGCAGCACTTTCTCGACGCCTTGCTGGTCCGGCCCATCGACACGGAAACCGCCAAAGTGATGCTCGAAAATTTCACCGACGAAGATAACGCCTTCTACATCCTCCACGAGGTGCACCCGAACGGCCAGGGCCAACTCCAACTCACCCGAACCGTTTGGATCGACCGCCTGGACCTCCGCATGGCCCGCCAGTTGATCTTCGACCCGTCGGGCAACATCCTCACCGACGCGCGCTATTCGCAGTGGAAATCTTACGATAATGTGCTCTTTCCCCAACACGTCGAAATCAACCGCCCCCACGACGAGTACGCCGTCGTCCTCGATCTCGTGAAAATGGATATCAACACCGGCGTGCCGGCCGACCAGTTCACCCTGGAACGGCCCGAAGGCAGCACCCTCCAGGAGATCGCCGCTCCGGCCCCCCCCCCGGCCAAGCCCGCCAGGCCCCCCCAAGGACCTCCCTCGTGACCCTCAAGCTCGTCCTCGAGAATCTCAAGCACAAGCCCATGCGGAGCCTGCTCAGTATTCTGCTGATCGGAGTCCCCGTCACCCTGATCCTGGCCCTGGTCGGCGCCAGCCAGGGCCTTTCCCAAGATGCGCAGAATCGCGCGCGCGGAAGCGGCGCCGATCTCTTGATTCGCGGCTCCAGCGCGTCCTCCGTGGTCAGCGCCTCGGGTGCGCCCATCGATGAGAGGCTGGTCGCCAGGATCCGGGAGCAGCCGCACGTCAGGCTCACCATGGGAATTATCGTTCATCCGCTGCAATTGCCGCTCAACGTCATGGGCATCGACCTTGAACAGTTCAATCGGATGAGCGGCGGATTCACCTATCTCGAGGGCGGCCCGTTCCAGCAGCCCGATGACGTCCTGATCGACCAGTATTACGCCACCCAAATGAAGAAATCGGCCGGCGACACCCTGCGCCTCCTCAATCGCGACTGGCACGTCCGCGGCGTCGTCGCCAGCGGCAAACTCGCTCACATCGTCGTGCAAAAGAAGGTGCTCCAGGAACTCGATGCCAACACCGGCCGAATCAGCGGCATCTACGTCAAGCTGGACGATCCCGCCAACGCCAATCTCGTCGCCGCCCAACTTCGCGAGTTGCTGCCAAACTACATCGTCAACACCATGGAGGAGCTCACCTCGCTGTTCAGCCCGAGCAACATCCAGGGTGTCCGGGAGTTCACCGCCGTGGTCATCGGCATCGGCGTGGTGATCGGATTCGCCGTGGTGTGCCTGTCCATGTATATGGCCGTCCTGCAGCGCACACGCGAGATCGGCATTCTCAAGTCGCTCGGAGGCTCGAACGGCTTCATCCTGGGAATCATCCTGCTGGAGGCTCTCCTGCTCGGCGTCGGCGGCACGATCCTGGGCATCATCCTGAGCTACGGAGCTTACTGGGTCATTGGGACGTTCATCCCGGCGTCTTTCCCGATGGTGATCGTCTACGCCTGGTGGCCGCGGGCCCTGGTGATCACCCTCGTGGCCACCGGCCTGGGCGCGCTCTATCCCGGCCTCAGCGCGGCGCGGCACGATCCCATCGAGGCGTTGGCCTATGAATAACGCGGATCCCATCATCCAGATCCGCGACCTGCGCAAAGTCTATCGCGTCGGCAAAGTCGATGTGCCGGCTCTGCGCGGCGTGGATCTCCACGTCGCCCCCGGCGAATTTCTCTCGATCGTCGGCCCCTCAGGTTCGGGCAAATCCACCCTGTTCCACATCATCGGCGCGCTCACGCCTCCCAGTTCCGGCACCGTTACCGTCGCCGGCAACGACCTCGCGGCCCTGTCCGATGCCGGCCGAACACGGCTGCGCAAGCGCACCGTGGGCTTCGTCTTTCAGAAATTCAATCTGTTGCCGAACCTGACCGCCCGCGATAACATCGCCGTTGCGCGTCACATCGCCGGGGTGGATGCCAAACCCGATCCCGAGTTCGAAGAAGTGCTCGCCGCCCTCGGCATCCGGGAGCGCCTCGACCATAAGCCGAACGCCCTTTCCGGCGGCGAACAGCAGCGCGTCGCCATTGCGCGCGCCATCGTGAACCACCCGGCGATTCTGCTCGCCGACGAACCAACCGGCAACCTCGATAGTCAGAATTCCAAGGCCGTCCTCGAAATCCTGCAAGACCTGAATCGGCGCACCGGGCAGACGATTCTTATGATCACGCATAACCCCGAGGCGGCGGCCTACGGCCACCACACCGCCTTTATGCGAGATGGGCGAATCGTCGAGCGCGTCTAGCCCCCGCTCCGGCGCCGTTTCTCGGCCGGCGCCCCCGAGCGGCGGCTCTTGGGTTTCTCCAGCCGCGCCTTGAGTTCGGCCACCTGTCTGCGCAGTTGTTCCAGGTCGGCCTCGTTCTCTGCCGATGGCGCGGTTGCGCCCAGCAGGCTCTTCATCATGCTCAACGGCGACAGCGCCGCCGACTGCACGTCGCTGAGCCTCGTCTGCACTGCATCCTGCACTTTCTGGTAAGCGTCGAAAGCCGACTTCAGGTACCACATGATGAATTCCTGACCGGCGCGGTCGGAGGCCAGAATCAACTGGCGCAGCAACTCCAGCGGCAATCCCGCCGATTGGCCCTTGGCGTCTTCCACGATGATCTGCGTCAGGACCACCCGGGTCAGGTCTTCGCCCGTCTTCGCATCCACTACCTGCACGTCGCCGCCCTCGCGGATCATCTTCGCCACGTCGTCCAGGTTGACGTACCTGCCGGCCGACGTATCGTACAGACGGCGATTGGCGTATTTCCGGATTACCGTGGCCATTGACTCCCTCCCTGCTGCATCGCACAAAAGAACAATCCCATCTTGACACCAAACAAGCAGCGGAGTATAGTCTTTGATAGATGCTGCAATGCAGCAAAAAGGAGTGATCCAACGATGCCCCCGAAAGCCAAACCCGAGCCCGCCGGCAGGACCCGGGAGTATTCCGCCGTGTCCCTGTTGACCGAGTGGGTCCGGCAGGGGACCGAGAGCTTTTTCGCCACCCAGCGCATCCTGCTGGACCTGGTGATGCGGCAAAATGCCAAAACCATCGATGCGGTCCGCGAGCAGTTCGCCACCGCCCGCTCCATGCCTATGGCGGCGCTGGGTGAGGTCGCCGGCGAAGGCGTATCGAATTTCATCGCCGCCCAGAAAGTGCTGTTCCATCTGGCACAGCGGCACAATGAAATTCTCCTGACCGGGGTGAAGGAGCGCAGCGGCAGCTTCGCCCCAATCGCCGCGCTGACGGACCTGATGCGCCGCGGTGTCGATACCTTCATCGACATGCAACAGCACTTCCTTACGATCGCCGCCAAGCAGACCGACCACTGGATCGACGCCACCAAGGCCGGCGTGCCGTTCGATGGCGAAGGCCTGGCGGAACTGGCGCGCGATGCCATGGAGAACTTTGTCCGCAGCCAGAAGAAGTTCCTCGACGTGATCGCCGAAGAAACCGCCAATGCCACCGAGGGGTTCTCCAACGGTCGAAGCCACTCCGGTGCCAGGCAGACCGAGCTCACCGAGCTGGCGCGACAGGGCGCCGAGGCGTTCATCGATGCCCAGAAGAAACTGCTCGATGTGGCGACGCAGCAGATGGCCGTCAACGTGAAGGTCGCGCGCCGCACCATCGGAGCCATCAACCCGCTGCCGCCAGAGACCCTCGCCGATCTCACCCGGCAGACCGTGGACAGCTTTGTCGCCGCGCAGAAAGCGCTGCTCGATTTGATGTCGAAGCCTGCCCGCAACGCGGAGCACGCCAAGGCCAAGCCGCCCAAGCCCGCCGCGCACAAGAAGACTGCGTCAAAGGCGAAAACCGAAAAGGCCGAGGCGGTTACCGCCTAGCGTCTCTTCGGCTGAAGCCTGCGTCGGCGGCGCACCCGCTCGCTCACACCTACGGCGCGCTCACCAATACCTCGCGCCGCCGGCGCACTATTTCGCGGATCGCCGGAAGCCGAATAGCACGGCGCAGTCTACAGGTCGATCGCCACTACCTCGTGAAGGCTGAGCGGCGGCGTCGTCGTTTCCACCCACGCTCCATTCTGGCGCCACTGCGGCTTGGCCTCACTGACCAGAAACCGGACCCCGCGCGCCTTGACGCCCTCCGGCAGTCGCACCCGAACTTTCTGCGGACCGATCGGCAGAATCTCGCGGAACGGTCCCTTCATCATCATCGGGTTGGAAAGGTTCACCAGGTGCGCCGTCACCGACGACGCCTGTTTCCACAGCGCCACATCCACCACGCCCGCTCCTTCCACCTGCAGCGGTTGCTCCTCGTTCGCCGCCCAGCGAACCGCGTTCGCCAGCAGAATGCCGTGATCCTGGCTCATCACTTCCCAGAAGGTGCGGTCGATGTCCCAGGGGAAGTACACCACTCGGCCAGCGCCTGCAGGCCGCACCATCACCCCCGGTATGTCGGTGTTGCTTTCGCGCACGTACACTTCTTCCATCGGCAAGTCGGGATACGTGGGCACCGTCATCACGGGCGCGCGCAGGCCGGCTGGCGTCCGGATCTCCACCCGCTTCACTCCGTGGATCATGCGGCCCGCATCCTCGAGCCCCGCCAGCAGCGGATGCGCATGGTCTTCCAGGTTCAGGTACGCGTTCTGCTGACGCTCGATCACGTGGCCCGCGAAGGACGCGCCGAACAGGTCTGCCAGGCCGAAATCGGCGCGCCGCCGCCCGTGTTCGTCATTGAGTGAGGTCTCGTGGGTGGCCACCAGCCCGCCCCCTCTCTCGACGAAGCTCTTCAACTGCGCGCACTGCGCGTCGGAAAGATTGACGATGTTCGGCAGGGCCAGCACTTTGAACCCCTGCACGCGCGCCGAATCGAATTGCGAATCCACCAGCGTCTCGAACGGAATCCGCGCCTCCACCAGGGCATGGTAGAACCCCGACGTGTGATCGGCGGAAGCCCGCGTCCCGGACACCAGACCCACCCGCGCCAGCGGCCGCTCGTGGCGCAGGTACTTTTCGTTCTTCCAATGCCACACGAAGATCTCCTCCACCGGCTTGAACCAGCGGTGGTCGAGCGGCTTGGCATTGAACTTGATCACCCACGGGCGGAACCCCTGGGCGATTCCGTCCACCGCCCATACGCGGATCTCATTCGGGTTCTGCACCGAATCCTTCCACCGATACGGCGCCTCCAGCCCCACACTGAACAGTCCCACCACTGGCTTGGAACCCATCGCCGCGCGCGCATCCTTGGCGAATCGGCCGTTCTGCCAGGGCAGCGTGACTCCCGAGCGCGCCTGCCGGTCCGCGAACAGAACCGGCACATCGGCGGCATCGCGGATCGACTCGAATCCGTTGGGGAAGAAGGCCGCGTCGGCGTTGCGCTTGCGGATCTCGCCGTCCCACAGCCGGTAGAGTTCCAGCAGCCGCTGTCGGTGCCAGGTGTCGTACCGGGTGCGCACCTCGCTTTCGCCTGTCTCCCGCGGCAGCTCCAGCCCGCTGAACGCCTTGAAATTCTCCTGGCAGTGACGGCAGTAGCACATGCCCGACCCGCTCCAGCGGTTGGCGAAAATGCCGTCCACTTTGTAGGCCGTCATGATCTCCTGGATCACGCTGGTCATGAATTCGAAATTATAGGGGCCGAGCGCGCAGGTCACCCAGGAAGTCGGCATCGCCCAATGGCGGCGGGGCCGCCCGTTGGCTTCCACCGCGATCCAGTCCGGATGGGCGTCGTAAACGTCCTGGTGGGCGGCGTGCGGGTCGACCCGCGCGATGACGTTCATGCCCAGCTTCCGGCAGCCGGCCAGCATCTCCCCGAACGGGTCACCGTTGCCCAGGAACTTGCTGCGATAATGCAGCGGCACCTTCGTCGGGTAGAAGGCCACGCATCCCCCGGCCGAGAGGCACGCCCCATCGGCGTGGATCCGTTTGAAATAGTCGAGCCAGAAGCCGGGATCGTAGCGTCCCGGATCGTCCTCTACGAAGGCCAATTGCGCCCACCGCATCGGCCGGTCGTACCAGCTCGTCGCCGGCGTCTGCGCGGGACTCTCGGGGCCGAGCGCGGCGCTCGCCGCCGCCAGGGCCCCCGTCCGCGCCATCCATTCGCGTCGATTGATATCCGTCATACGCTACGGTCCCCCCCGGACCTCACGGTCGAACCTAGTGCGCGGCTGGCCCGGCCGGCGCCCTCGGCGCGGGCGCCACCGGAGTCAGTCGATAAGAGTAGGAATGTTCCTCTCCGCTCGGAATGCGGTAGGCAGCCATCGGGTACGCATTCAGGCTCCAACTGTCGATGCCGCCTGCGCCCATCTCTTTCCAGTCCAGATTCAGGTAGATCTCCGGGTGGCGCTTCATCTGGAACGTGTAGGCCGCGTTCTCCATGTCGCCCTTGGTGTAGTGCCGCGCCGTCACGTTCAGCGTCGGCGATCCCACCGCCATCAGCCCCACGCCCGCCGCATTGGTGAGCTTCACCCATCGGACATCGGTCTTGTTCCCGTTCTCCTGTGGCCGCATGTAATCCACCCATTCCTTGTCCACCGTGCTGGAGTACACGCCCACCCGCTCGAATTGCCGGTCGATCATCGTCTCCTTGGGACCGCGCCCGTACCAGGTGATATTCTCCAGGCCCGGCGACACCACCAGCTCGTTGCCGAAACGCGGCATCATCGCGACCTTCTCCGCGCCGGGCTTGTACGTGCACTCCACCGCCACGTCGCCCGTGCCGTAGATCGTGTAAGTGGTCGAGTATGTCGCGCCCACGCCGGGTAAATCAGCGCTGACTGTCACCTTCGCCGTTCCATCGTCAACCTTCTCCACGCTGACGTTCTTGACTTCCCACTGCGGCCCGACATCGCGCCACAACTCGATATCCACCGATTTGTCGTTCCGCGCCCTCGGTCCCATCGATTTCCAGGCGCCCCGATCGTTGCTGGTGGGCGCGCGCCAGAAGTCCGGCATCGGCCCGCGCTCCAGCACATTCACCCCGCGGTAGCGGTACTGCGTGATCACGCCGTCCTTTTTGTCGAAGCGAAGCGAGAAGCTCTTCCCCGTGAATGCCGCCTCGTCGCCGGTCTCTTTTACCTCGAGCAGGGCGCTCCTGGCAGGCTGGAACGGCTTGTCGATGGAACTCCCGGGCAATTCGAACTGGTCCCAGGCGATCTCGTGAGCGGGCGGCGCCCACGAGGTCTGGTGCTTCAGCTTGAAGCTGACGTTCAGCCAGTACTCCGTGCCGGGCTTGGCGTCGAGCTTCGGCAGCGCCAGCGTGAACTCCTTTTCTTCGCGTGGCTCGATATCCAGCGCCGGCAGCTTCCCGCTCGCCACCGTCCGCCCGTCCGCCTTCACCTCCCAGGTGCCCTCCGCGAGGTCTTTCGGATTGGTGAAGTCGAACCAGTTCTTCACCCGGATGCGTCCCGCCGCCAGGTCGACCGGCTCGACATGCAGGTAGCGGTACACGTATTTGATGGCCCACAGCCCCGGGTGCGGAACCCGATCGGCCGAAACCAGGCCGTTGTTGTTGAAGTCGTTGTCGTTGCGAACGCCGTTCTTGTCCTCCCACCAGCCGCCGTACGCCAGGAAGGTAGTCTTCGAGGTGTTCGCGCGGTACTCGCCCGGCACCGGTTCGCGCAGCCCCTGGTCCACCCAGTCCCACACAAAAGCGCCCTGTGCGTTCGTGCCGGAATAGAAAATGTCCCAGTACTCCTTCAGGCCGCCGTTGGAATTGCCCATGGCGTGGGTGTACTCGCAAAGAATCACCGGCATCTCCGGCTTGGCCGCCGCCGCTCGTTTGACTCGCTCCGGCGTCGGGTACATGAACGAGTTGATGTCCGAATTCGGTCCGCCCCGCGACGACGAACCCTCGTAGTGGAACGGGCGCGAGCGATCGCGCTGTTTGGCGAACCGGTAGCACGCCGCCGCATTCGGACCGTCGCCCGATTCGTTCCCCATCGACCAGATCACCACCGAAGGATGGTTCTTGTCGCGCTCGATCATCCGCTGCACCCGGTCTACGTACGCGGTCTGCCAGGCGGGATCGTTGGTTAGTCGGTTTTGCGGATCGTTCCCATAGTGGTGGCACTCGATGTTGGCTTCGTCCAGGATATACAGCCCGTAGCGGTCCGCCAGTTCGTACCACACCGGCGAGTTGGGATAGTGCGACGTGCGAACCGCATTCACGTTGAACTGCTTCATCAACCGGATGTCCTTGATCATCGATTCGACCGGGACATACTTGCCGGTCTCTTCGCTGTGCTCGTGCCGGTTCACGCCCTTCACCAGGATGGCCCTGCCGTTGATCAGGAAGCGCCCGTTCTTGATCTCCACCTTGCGGAAGCCCACGTTCTGCGGAATCACTTCGAGCACCGCGCCCGCGGAGTCCTTCACCGTCAGCAGCAGCTTATAGAGGTTCGGCTCCTCGGCCGACCACTTGCGGGGATTCGCCAGCGGAATCGCAAGCTCGGCCGCCGTCTCGCCCTTCGCGCCGATCTCGACGGTGGCGGTTTCCGGCCTGCCCACCGGCGCGCCTGCCGCATCCGAGAGCGCCGCCGTAATCGACACCTTCGAGCCCCGCGTGGCACCGTTGGCTACCGCCGCTTTCACGCGCAGCGTCGCATCGCGGTATGCATCATCCAGGTCGGTGTGAACTTCGAAGTCGCGCACGTGCTGCTCCGGCGTTGCCCACAGGTACACATCCCGGTAGATGCCGCTCATGCGCCACATGTCCTGGTCTTCCAGGAATGCTCCGTCGCCGAAACGGTACACTTCCACCGCCAGCAGGTTCGCGCCTGCCTTCAGGTATGGCGTCACGTCGAACTCCGCCGGCGTGCGGCTGTCTTCGTTGTAGCCCAGCTTGGTGCCGTTCACCCACGCGTAGAACGCCGAATCCACGCCGTCGAAATGCAGATACACCTTGCGTCCCTTCCACCCCGGGGGTACCGTGAAATGCGTGCGGTAGCTGCCCACCGGGTTATACGCGTAGGGAACCTGCGGTGGTTTCGTGCGGTCCTGCGGCCACGGATAAATAATGTTGGAGTAAATCGGGATATCGAAGCCGTGTAGTTGCCAACTGGCGGGTACCGGCATCGTGCCCCACGAGGAATCGCTGAAATCCGCCCGGTAGAATTCCAGGGGCCGCTCGGCCGGTCGCATCGAACCGTGAAATTTCCACGTTCCGTTCAGGAGCTGGAACCATGGAGACTTGGCACGGTCGCCCGTCTTGGCGAGTTCCGCCGAAGGATACACCATCATCGTGGCGTGGGGCTTTTCCGTCCCGATGTGTACGATCGCGGGATTGTCCCATTCCGGCTTGTCGGCGGCGAAGGAAGCGGCGCAGAGCGCCGCCAGGAGGATGATTATGCGCATGCTCGTATCCGAAATTCGAGCATATCAGACTGGCACCAGGCTGGTCGCCCGCCACCCCCGAGCCGCCAATTTGCTACATTGATTTTCGTGTTGCGCCGCGATGCACTGCGGACTCTGCTGGCAGCTGCGGCGCCGGCACGGGCCGGTTCCCTCGCCGTTTTTTTCGAGACGTCGCAAGGCGTCGCCCTCGTGGTCGATATCGCGCGGCGCCGCCTCATCGCGGTTCACGGCGCCGCCGCGGCCGCGGCCGGACTTGCTCCCCCGGGCTCCACCCTCAAGCCGTTCGTGCTGGCCGCCCTCCTCGAGTCGCGCAAGCTCGCGCCTGCCGACCCGTTCCTTTGCCCGGGCCGCCTCACCATCTCTGGCCGATCGTTCCATTGTTCGCACCCGCCCCTTCCCGGCGCCCTGCGCATCCCCGAGGCTCTTGCCTACTCCTGCAACTGCTTCGTTGCCCATTTCGCGGGGCGTTTTGCCGCCGGCGAACTCGCCGCCCACCTGGAACGCGCCGGCCTCGCCACCCGCACCGGCTGGCTCGGCGCGGGCGAAATTGCCGGACGCATCCGCCCCGCCTCCGGCCGCGAAGCCACTCAGTTGCAGGCCTTGGGAGAAGATGGCGTGCTCCTTACCGCCGCCGGATTGGCCGCCGCGTATCGAACCCTCGCCTTGCACGCGCCGCCCGCCATCGTCGAGGGTCTCGAAGGCGCCGTCGCGTTCGGCACGGCGCAGCGTGCCGGGGTGCCGGGTCTCCCCGTCGCCGGCAAAACCGGCAGCGTGCGCACCGTCCGGGGCGCCCATCTCGCGTGGTTCGCCGGGTTCGCTCCCAGCCGCGCCCCTCGCGTGGTGGTCACCGTGGCCTTGCAGGGCCGCTCCGGCGGCGCCGATGCCGCTCCCGTGGCCGGCCGCATTCTCGAAGCCTGGCGGGCAGGCCGCCTTTGAAGACCGCCGTCATCGCTTGCCTCATGGCGCTTCCCCTCGCCGCCGCGCCCGGCGGGGTGAAGGTGCGTGTCGGCACCGCCACCTTCGTACTCCCGCTCGAACGCTACGTGGCCGGCGTGCTCGCCGGCGAGAGCAGCGTATTCGCCTCCCCCGAGGCGCTCAAGGCCATGGCCGTCGCCGCGCGCACCTACGCCGTCCGCCTGCGCGGCCGCCACGCCGCGGAAGGATTCGATTTCTGCGTCACCACCCATTGCCAGCGTCTCGACCTCCCGGCCGTCACACCGCGCCTCGCAGCCGCCGCTGCCGAAACCGCCGGCGAACTGCTCTGGTTTGAGGGCAAGCCCGCCTTCGCCTGCTACACGCGCGATTGCGGCGGCCGCACCGAAAATGCCGCCGCGGTTTGGCCCGATCTCGCCGCGCCCTACCTCACCAGCCACGATGATCCCTACTGCACCCGCGCCGGCGGGTCCGCCTGGACCTTTACCGCCGACCCCCGCCGCCTCGCCGAAGCGCTGCGCCGTTCCCACCTCCGCGCCCCGCCGGAAATCCGCCGCATCACCATCGCCCGGCGCACCGCCTCCGGTCGCGCCGGCACGCTCCTGCTCGAAGGCGGCGAATCCATTCGCATCGCCGCCGGCTCGTTCCGCTTCGCCCTCGGACGCTATCTCGGCTGGAACACCCTACCCAGCGATCGCTACCAGGTACAAGGGCTCTCCTTCGAAGGCCGAGGCTCCGGCCACGGCGTCGGCCTGTGCCAGCGCGGCGCCGCGCAGATGGGCCTCGAAGGCCATTCCTACCGCGTCATCCTGGCGTTCTACTATCCCGGTGCCGAGCCCGGCCTCACCGCCCGCGGCCTCTCCTGGCAGCGGCTCGGCGGCGAGTCCGTCGCGCTGTTCACCACCCGTCCCGATCGCGATGGCCCCCTCCTCGCCGTGGCCGAACGCGCCCTCCGCGAAGCCTCCGAACGCGCCGCCCTGCCCGTTCCCGCCGGCATCGAACTCCGCGTCTACCCCGATCTCGAGACCTTTCGCAACTCCACCGGCGAGCCGGGATGGGTCGCCGCCCGCACTCGCGGCCGCCGCATTCACCTCCAGCCCGCCGCCGTCCTGCGCAGCCGCGGCATCCTCCGGCCGACGCTCCGCCACGAAATGCTCCACATCCTCGTCGAGAGCCACGCTTCGCCCGGATTGCCGCTCTGGTTTCGCGAAGGGCTGGTCGGATATCTCGAAGCCGCTCCCGCACTCCCCGCCTCCGCCGCACCCCCACCCTCCGACGCCGACCTCCGCCAGCGGGACGATCTCGCGCGCGCCCGGCGCGCCCACGCTCAGGCTACTCGCGCCGTCGCCGCGTTGGCGAATCGCTACGGTTTGCCGGCCGTCTTGGCCTGGCTGAAAAACAGCAGCGCCAGCCACCCGCCTTGGAACAGCAGATAGGCCGCCACCAGCCGTGCCGTGAAGCTCGCCATCTCCAGCCCGAAACTCCCCACCTGCGGCACCCAGCCGAGCAGTTTGAAGGGCGCTACGAACGCGCACCACACCAGGATCACCGTCACCAGCCAGTAGCGCCAGTTCCTGGCCCCGCGGCCGAACCGCCGCAACCCGCTCCAGCCCTCCGCAGCCAGGTCCGCCATCAGCGGCAGCGCCAATACCGGCACCACTACCCAACGCACCAGCCACAATCCCGCGTGGAACGCGGCCAGCATCGCCGCCGGCTTCACCGGCCGGCGCAGATTCATGGTCAGCCACGACGCCGTGCCCGCCGACGGTTTGACGCTGTACTCGTCCCATCGCGCCAGCAGCACGTACACGGCGATCAGCACCGCCGCCAACGCCAACACCGGGAATAGCCGCGGCAGCACTCTCGCGAACCCGTCGCGCCCTTCGCGGAAGTACAGCAGCGTCCCGGCATTCAGCCAGCACGCCAGAAACACCAACGCCACAACCACCAGCGCGCTCCATGCCAGCGGGCCGGCGCTCGATTCGCTGGTCCCCAGCCAGTAGTACCCCAGGCCCGCCAGCATCGCGTTCGCCGCCAGGTGCAGCGCCGCCACGTTCCCGATCGCGCGTGTCATTTCACCTCCAGGCGCCGGTTCTCGGTAGTGGCAAACACGTCGCTTTGGTACATCGGCCCTACCCGCGTCGGGCTCACCTGGAACGTCCCCGGGTTTACTACCTTGAGCAGGTAGAAGTACTGCTGCTGCCCGCGCGGAAACCAGGTCTCGAACAGGGTCACTCGGTCGTCGTGCAACTCCCGCCGCGTGAATCCCCACTGCCACCACGGCGGCCGGTCCTTCAACTCGTAGATCTGGTCGCGCTCGATGAATTCCGTGCCCGAAGGAATCGGGTCTTCGATCATCAGGTACCGCCACTCCGTGCCTGAAACCGTCAGCCGCACGGCCAGCGTGTCTCCCGATGCCACCGGTCCGTCGAGCGCCGAAAGGCTGTACACGATCTTGCCGCCCTCCCGTGTGGGCGCCAGCCGGAAATAGTCGCGCAGCACGTTCAGCGATACCGTCCCGGCTTGCTGCAGTTTTTCGTCGGTCGAAGAGTATTCGGCGCGCACCGAATAGTACAGCCGTCCTTCTCCGCCGGCGACCACGCGAATGTGGTTCACGCCCGGTTCCAGCCGGCTCTCCTCCAGCACCACCTCGGACGAACCGATCCCCATCGCCTGCTCGAACTTCCGCGTCACCGCCGGCCGTTCGTTCACCAACACCGTGGCGTTCAGATTCGCCTTCAGCTCGCCCGTGGCCTTCACGTAATCGGTGAGCCCGTAAACCACCATCGCCGTCTGCTTGGTGGACGACCACCAGAAGCCCTCGTTGCGATGGTTCATCAGCCACAGCGCCGCCTTCGGAAGCAGCGCGCTGTCGCGCCTCTGGTGCGACAGCAACTTCACCGCGTATGCCGTGGCCTCGGGCGTGGCGTCTTCGGAAAAGTCCAGCAGCTCGTCCCGCGTGGCCGGCCACCACGCCTGTTCGCCATCCTGCTTCGCGCCCGCTTCGAGCGCCGCCGCCATCTCCGCCGCGCGCCCGTCCTTGGCCTGCTCCAGCGCAAGCCCCGCCAGCGCCAACCCGTACGGCGAAAGCTTCCCGCGCATCGCGTAGATCTCGCCCAGCGCCGCCGGGTCCGTCCGTCCCGCCACCGTCAGCGCGTACACCAGGTAGGCCCGCAGGTCGCCCGCCAGTTTCGTGTCCTTCGCGAAATCCGACTTCAGCCAGTCCACGCCCTTGTTCACCGCCTCGTCCTTCACCTGCACGCCCGCCGCCTTGGCCTGCGCCAGCCCCGCCACCACGTACGCCGTCATGAACGGATGCGTGTCGTCGGTCTCCCACCAGCCCCACCCCCCGTCTTCGTGCTGGAAGTTGTACAGCCGGTCCAGCCCGGCGCGGATCTTCTCCTGCACCGCGGCCTCGTCCAGCGTGGCTTTCAACCCCAGCTCGTGCGCCGCCTGCATCACGATGATATTGGGCAGAAAGCTCGACATCGTCTGCTCCACGCAGCCGTACGGATAGCTGGTCAGGTACTCCAGCGCCCCGAACAGCGATCCTGCGATCGAAGGCGAAAGCCGCACCGACAGGCGCCGCGATCCCGGCTCCACTTTGCCCGGGAACGTCAGGTCGAACGCCGCCGTCGCTCCCGCCGCCACCGCGCCGCCGCGCGCCTGCGACATCTTCACTCCCGCCACGTTCACCGGCAGCTCCAGCTCCAGCCCGTCCGACTCCACATCGGTCAGCGCTTTGCCCACCACCGTCGCACTGCGCACCCGTTGCGCCCGCACCCGCCAGTCCACCTTGGCTTCGCCGCGGCTCGGCACCGTCACGTCGCGCGTGCGGCCTTCGAGCACCTCCAGCCCCTTCACCTCCAGCGAAACGCGCGCGGTCTTCGCATCCCCCAGGTAGTTGTCGACCAGCGCGCTGATCACCAGTTCATCCCCCTGCACGAAGAACCGCGGCACCACCAGCCGCAGGATGAGGTTCTTGCGCACGATCGTCTTCAACACCGCGCCGCCCACCCGCGTGTCCGGCGTAGCGCCGCGCGCCGTCGCGCGCCACGTGGTGAGCGAATCTGGAAATTCCACTTTGGCGCGCGCCCGGCCGGCCCCGTCCGTCACCACCTCCGCCGACCAGAACGCCGTATCCGGAAATGCCTTCCGCACCTTCGGCTGCACCAGCCGGTCGGGCTTGAGCTGTGCCAGCCGCGAGGGCTCGGCAATCGATGCCAGCATCATTCGCCGCCGGCCCGCCTCGCCCGTGAAGTAGTACATCAGCGAGTTGTCCGTATAGACGCTGTTCCACTCCTTGCCGAAAAAGAAGCCGATGATTTCCGGCGTCGTGTCCTTGCGAACCCCGTAAATGGCTTCATCCACCACCCCCAGGCTGAACTCGGCCCGCGGCGCCGGCTTGCCATCGTGCCCCGAAACTTCCAGCCTGTACTCCGCCGTCTGCCCCGGCTGGTACTGCGCCTTGTCCGTCGTCAATTTCACGTTCAACTGGTGCGACACCGGCGGCACGCGCACGTATTTCATGCCGCTATGGAAGTCGCCCTTGCGCACGTACCCCGCGCTCACCGTGAGCCCCGGTTCGTCGCTCGCCCGAATCGGTACCGCGTACTCGATCGTCGGCCCGTTCGCCCGCACCATCTTGATCTCCCGCAGGTCGCGTCCTTCCACCGAAACGTACACCGGTGTATTCGCCGCCGCGGCAATCAGCAACTTCGCCGTCTCACCCGCCCGGTAGGTCTTCTGGTCGGTGATGATCTTGACCTCGGTGCCGCCGCGCGGGCCGAACTCTCCGCCGCCCGCCACGTAGGCGTACGAGTTGTCCTCCACTTCGCGGCCCTCCGGCGTCTTCGCCGTCGCCCGTACGCGATACGTTCCGCCCTCGTTCGGAATCGCCAGCGTCGCCACCGCTGTGCCGTCCGCCTGGGTCTCCACATCGCTCGCCGCCACCACTCGCGAGTTCTCCGTGTTGCGCCAGTCCCAGCGCAGCAGTTCCACATGCACCCGCGCGCTCACCGGCCTGGAATCGTAGTCGCGCGCCTCCACGTGGAATCTCGCCGGCGCGCCGGGCGGGCACACGTAGCGTTCGGGCCGCACGTTCACTACAAAACTGCCGTACGTGGCCACCACCCACCCCTTGCCGGTGATTTCGCGCTTGCCCTGGTCCGTCACCCGCGCCTCCACGCGGTAGGTGTAGTCGAACCGGTTCTCCGATTGGGTCGTCTCGAAATGGATGGTCAGCTTGCCGTCGCGATCGAGCTGTCCTTCGCCCTGCGCCACCTCGTCACCGCTCTCCTCGGGTTCCTGCCCGGCGCCGCCCGTGTCGTCCTCCGGGTCGTACCACAGCGGGAACCAGTAGCGATCCCGATACACCGAGTACTGCACCCTCGCCCCGCTCACCGGTTCGCCGAAGTAGTATCGCGCCTCGATCTCCGCCTCCACGCTCTCGCCTTCCAGCACGCGCGCCTTCGACGTCCTCACCCGCACTTCGTATTCCGGCTTCTTGTACTCCTCCACCTCGAAGTTCCCGCCGGCCTGGTCTTCCCCGCTCTTCACCTCGATGAAGTAGTTGCCCAGCGCCGCCGCCGGCCCCAGCACGATATCGTCGTGAATCGACCCGTTCCCATTCGTGGTGAGCGTCTTCCGGTACACCGGCTTCTGCTCGGCATCCTGGATCGTCACCGCCACCGGCTTGCCCGCCGGTACGTCGTACCCCGCCCGCGTGCGCCACCGCAGCACCCCGCGAAAATGCACCGTGTGCCCCGGTCGATACACCGGCCGGTCCGTGTAGACGTACCCGCGAAAATCGGCGGCATTCGGCCGGAACGCCCAGCTCGAGAGCGTGTTGACCATGAAGTCCCCGCCCTTCCGGCCCACCACGCGCACATCGTCCGGCCGCCCCGCCGCCACCTTCAGCTCGGCCATGCCGCCCGCGTCCGTTTCCGCTTCGCCCTGCCGCCCCGCGCGCGTCACCATCCACACCTTCGCGCCCGGTACCGGTTCGCCCGTATCGCGGTCCACCACCAGGTTGACGATGCGCCCCTGGCCCGTCTTGGTGATCATCACCGTATCGCTCACCAGCACGATGGTGTAAGCCCGCAGCTCCCCCTTCACCGCTTCCACCAGGTAGACGCCCTTTTCTTCCAGCGCCAACTCCACCGTCTGCTGGTCCCACCGCTCGCGTGTCTGGACCGGCTGTACGAACGACAGCACGAGCTGCTGCGAGTTGAGCAGCGGAGCCTCGGCATAACGGGTCTGCCGCGCCGTCGCCGGAGCCCGCCCTGCTGCCGGCCGTGCCGTTCGCTTCCCCAGCAGGTGCGCGCTCGGCGATTCCGTGAACTGCCCCCGCAATTCGCGCCGCACGCTCGCCCGCAGCCGCCGCTTCCAGCTATGGAGGCGCTCGATCAGCGTGCGTTCCCGTGGCGGCGCCGGTGCCGGCGCCCCGAACTGGTGCGGATTTTCGATCTGCTGGAAAAACTGCAAGGGGTCCGCCACGCGATATACGCGGAACTCCAGCGCGTCCACCTTCCACGCGCTCACCCGCACCGAAGGCTTGCCGTGAGAGGGAAACGTCCGGCTGCTCGCCAGTGAGAAGTACGGCTCATTTTCGCTTTGGGACAACCCGCAAGCCGCCGCCGCAATCAGCACTGCCCCTTGGACCGTCGCGCGCATGAACCCACAATTCTACGCCGTATTACCATCACCGTAACTTCCAATCCTCCTTGACTAACATATCAATGCGACTCTGATCCCGATTCTGTGCCAGAAGGCCGGCATTCCAAAGGCCGATGCCAGGGGTAACATCACCAGCCACAGCGCTCGTTCGACGATCGCGTCCCAGCTTTTCAACGGCAAGGAGCCAATGTCGCTGTTCGAGCTCCAGAAATGGCTTGGGCACGCTGCATGGGTTGACCTCCGGGCAGTCAAGGCTTGCGGCACCATGGAGATGGCGCTCGCGAAATACGGCATTCGGCTCCAGCGGCTCGACGACACTTACCTCCGGGGGCGCTTTCCACTCCCGGCCCATACGTCGAAAGGCAGTCGCGAGAGTTTCATCGTCAACACCAAGAAGAACGCCTGGGCCTGCCATTCCGATTCGTGCGTCACGGCGCGGGGCGGGCGGATCGGCGGCAACGCGTTGGACTTCATCGCCGCCATGGAGGGCTGCGCCATTTCGTGAGGCGGCCCTGACACTCCAGGACGCGTGCCTCGTGACGCCAACTCCTCCGCCAGCCATCCCACACCGAGGGGAGACCGAGGCGGGCCCATCAGGCGACGCAAACAAGCCGCTGCAGTTCACGCTTCAACCGTATTGATTGCTCGCACCCCCAACCTGGCCGAACAGAGTATTAGTGCTGATACCGCCCACTATTTCGGAATCGGTTACAACCGCGGCAAGGGCTCTATGGCGGGTCGCATTGTTATCCGATTCACGATGAGAACGGCTTTCTGGTCCCGTACGCCGGCAGATCCGTTGGCCCGACAGAGCCGCGGTATCGGTTCCCGGCGCGATTCCGAAAGTCGCTCGTCCTTCAGTACCGACTATTCCCACACGTACCTGGTTGGGACGGCGCTCGGAATCTTCATTTCCGGATTCGCCTCCATCATGACCGGACTCAACTTCATCGCGACCATTCACCGGCTGCGCACCCCCGGAATGACCTGGTTCCGGCTGCCCCTGTTCATCTGGTCTCATTACGCGACCAGCGTGATTCTGGTGCTCGCCACGCCTGTCCTGTCGGTGACACTGCTGATGGTGGCGGTAGAGCGCATTTTCCATGTCGGAATTTTCACGCCTGCCCAGGGCGGAGATCCTTTGCTCTTTCAGCACTTGTTCTGGTTTTACTCGCACCCCGCGGTGTACATCATGGTGCTACCTGGAATGGCGGTGGTCCGCGAACTGGTTGCGGCTTTTTCCCGGAAGCCGGTATTCGGATATGCCTTCGTGGCTTTTGCCAGCATTTGCATCGCGGCAGTCGGCTTTTTGTTGTGGGGACACCATATGTTCGTAGCCGGGCAGAGCGTGTATTCGGCCATGTATTTTTCCGTGCTCAGCTATGTCGTCGCGGTTCCATCTGCCATCAAGGTGTTCAATTGGACGGCGACGATCTATAAGGGATCGGTCTCCTGGGATACTCCGATGCTATATGCCATCGGATTCATCGGCCTGTTTACGATCGGCGGGATGACCGGACTGTTTTTGGCGGCGCTTGGGATCGATGTGCACGTGACCGATACTTACTTCGTAGTCGCGCATTTTCACTGCATCATGGTCGGCGGCACGGTCATGGCGTTTCTCGGCGGCATGCATTACTGGTGGCCGAAAATCAGCGGAAAGATGTATCCGGAAGGGATCTCGAAACTGTCGGCGCTCACGGTATTTCTGGGATTTAACCTTACTTTCTTCCCACAATTCGTTCTTGGATATCTTGGGATGCCGCGGAGGTATGCAGCTTACCCTACCGAGTTTCAGTACTTGCACATTCTTTCTACCGCAGGTGCCACGATCCTGGGCGTCGGGTATATCATGCCGCTAATCTACTTCTTCTGGTCCTGGCATTACGGACCTGCCGCGCCGCCGAACCCATGGCGGGCTACCGGTCTGGAATGGCAGACGATCTCGCCGCCTCCCGAACATAATTTCGAGGCTACACCGGTGGTAACTCGTCGGGCCTACGATTACGAAGGTATGAGGGAGGAACTGGGACTTGTTTAGTCCATCCGAGTTAATGCTGCGCGAGCAGTTCGGCACGCCGGAACAGCAGCGCGAGACGGCCACGGTCGGGATGTGGGTCTTCTTGGCGACCGAGGTCATGCTCTTCGGGGCCCTGTTTACGGCATTCGCCGTTTACCGGATGTACAATATCCGCGGCTTCAACGAAGGCAGCGCCGACATGAACATCGTGCTCGGCTCGATCAACACCGCCGTATTGATTACCAGCAGTCTCACCATGGCACTCTCCATTTACAGCGCCGCGCTGGGAAAGATGGTCCGAACGTACTGGCTTCTGCTTACCACGGCGCTCATCGGGTTGGTCTTTCTGGCCATTAAGTTCACCGAGTATTATCTTCACTACAAGATGCACAAGGCGCCGGGAATCTGGTTCGAGTGCATTCGCCGGACGCCGGCGCCATGCAGATGTTTTACGTCTTTTACTTTGCGATGACCGGCTTGCACGCCGTGCATATGACAATCGGCATCGGCCTGGTTCTGCTCTTTGCATTCCGAACCGTGGCCGGTTCGTTCAATTCCGAATACTATACACCGTTGGAAGTGGTCGGACTGTATTGGCATTTTGTAGATATCGTCTGGGTGTTTCTTTTTGCGATCTTCTACATTTCCGGTTTGCACAAATGATATGGCTGCACCGAGTGTTTCCGCTAAAACGTATGTCTTTACCTATCTGGGGCTGTTGGGACTGACGCTTTCCACCGTCTTAACCGGCTTTGTCGACCTGGGCTGGGGCAGCATGTTCATCGCCATCCTCATTGCCACTGCCAAAGCGACTCTCATCGCAAGCTTTTTCATGCACGCTCTTGTTGAGAAGAAGCTCGTGAGGCTGGTGATTGTGGGAGCGCTGGTCTGGTTCTTAATCCTGATGACTCTTACCGTGGGAGACTATATCACGCGCGGATGGCTGCCGTTCCCGGGCAAGTAGGACGAGGGCGCCAGGAACTACGAGCGGACCAGCCGCCAGAGCAGGAAGCCCAGGACAAAAGCGGCCCCCAAAACCGCCCAGGGGTGCCGGTCGAACTGCACCTTCCAGTCGGTCTCCTGTTTCACCCCGCGTTCAAATGCCGCCAGGTCCCGATCCAACGCTTTCCGTGCCTGCTCGATCTCATCCATTATTCGGTCCGCTGTTTCGCCCATCGTATGTCGTCCTTCATGGTCTGCACCGTTTTTTGTGGTACGGGGTCGATCTGGCCCAGTTTGGTTCGCCCTATGACATAGGCGCCGGCGGCCATGAAGGAGAGCAGAATCCCCATCAGCAGAGAAGCCAACCATACCGGCATAACAAGGGCAAGCGCGGCAACGCATGTCGTAAGGAAACACACGGCAGCCAAAAGCCCCCCGACCGCCGCCCCGCCCAGCATGCCGGCAGCCTTCCCGGCGCGTTGCGCCTTCTCGCGAAGCTCGGTACGCGCCAGTTGCACCTCGGCTCGTACGATGCGACCGACATCTTGCAAAATGTCCCGCACCAGGTCGGCTAAACTTGGGTGTCCCTCGGCCTCCTTTTGCGTGATAACGTCCGCTCGAACCGCCATATTGTCCTCTTCTTCCCCGCCGCAACACCTCGCCCGAGGGCGGAACGGCGGGGACGCTGTTGTCACTGCACGTAGACTTCCGCACCGGCCTAAGACAGATCGAGCCTGCGGGGACACCGGAGGTGCCGCCGTTTTCTGTGCTTGCTAAACTGGGCGATGTTGCAGGAAGGTGTCGCGGGCCCGTAGCTCAGGTGGATAGAGCATCAGCCTTCTAAGCTGAGGGTCGCTGGTTCGAGTCCAGCCGGGCCTACCAGAGGAATACAACATTCACAGCGACGCCGGTGCCCGTCGCACCAGCCTCAAAAATCCGTTGCGCCCACTCGGCGGCACTCATCCGTGTCATGACCCGTTGAGCGGACGGCATCCAGACTGCGAATCGGACAGAGTGGCGCAGGAGTGCGGTCCCGGATGAGCGGGAAGTCGAGAGGAAGAACGGGAACCGGATTTGTCTCGGGACCGCACGATTATTCTAGCTCGGCTCACGCCGATTCGCACCCAAACCTTCTGTATCAAAAGTACTAGTCTAGTACCAGCGGCTCATGATCACCTTCTGCTCCGTGTAAAAGGCGATCGCGTCTTTGCCGTGTGCGTGTAAATCACCGAAAAATGAGTTCTTCCAGCCGGCAAACGGGAAAAAGGCCATCGGCGCCGCTACGCCGACATTCACCCCGACCATACCGACTTCGCAGCGCGATGAGTACTCCCGGGCGGCCTTGCCGCTCGAGGTGAAAATGCTGGTCGCGTTGCCGAACGGCGACCGGTTCACCAGCGTGATCGCGTCCTCCAGCGTGCCAACCCGGATCACCGAAAGCACCGGGCCGAAGATCTCCTCCCGGGCGATGGTCATTTCTGGCGAAACGTGGTCGAAAATCGTGGGCCCCAGAAAGAACCCGCCATCCGGCGCCGGCCGATCGCGCCCGTCCACCAGCGGACTCGCGCCTTCCGCCACGCCCTTTTCGATATAGCCTTCCACGCGCCGGCAATGGTCGGAGGTCACCAAGGGGCCCATTTCGACGCCTGGCGCCGCGCCGTCGCCCACCGTCAGCCCCTTCGTCCGCTTCACCAGCAGGTCGAGCAACGGCCCCGCCGCGTCGCCCACCGCTACCAGAACGCTTCCCGCGAGGCAGCGTTCGCCTGCCGCGCCGAATGCCGACCCAATGATCGCTTCCACCGTCTTTGGCATGTCCGCGTCGGGCATCACCACCAGGTGGTTCTTGGCCCCGCCCAGCGCCTGCACGCGCTTACCCTCGGCCGCGGAGGTGGTGTAAATGTACTTCGCCACCGGCGTGGAGCCCACGAACGATACCGCCTTTACCAGCGGATGGCGCAGCAGCGCATCCACCGCTTCCTTGCCGCCGTGCAACAGGTTCAGGACGCCCGCGGGCAGGCCGGCATCGTGCAGCAGTTCCACCACCCGCGTCGGTGTCAGCGGCACCTTTTCCGAGGGTTTCAACAAGAACGAATTGCCGCACGCGATGGCGAACGGGTACATCCACATCGGCACCATCGCCGGGAAGTTGAACGGCGTGATGCCAACGCACACTCCGATGGGCTGACGCACGGTCTTGCAGTCGATCCCCTGCGCCACGTCGTTCAGCGAATCGCCCATCATCAGGCTCGGCATGCCGCATGCCACTTCCACCATCTGGATCATGCGCCGCACTTCCGCACGCGCATCATCGCGCGTCTTGCCGTTCTCACTGGTGAGAATGCCCGCCACTTGGTCGGCATGCTGATCGAGCAGCGTTTTGAAGCGGTAGAGCACCTGCACGCGATCCACCACCGGAACTTCGCGCCATTTCAGGAAGGCCTGGTGGGCGGCGCGCACGGCGCGGTCCACGTCCGACCCGTTGGCATACGGCACCTTGGCCAGCACAACTCCCGAGGCGGGATTGGTCACCGGCTCCAGGGGGCGCCCCTCCGGGCTTTCCCATGAGCCATTCACGTAGAAGGAAACGGTTTGCGTATTCGTGTCGGTTGCAATCATGCTTCACCTTCCCATTCGGGGACCACGGCAGGCGCATTCGCCCGCTGCATCAACATCACATAGACCGCGCCCGCTACCCCGAAGCCGACGAACCAGGCGTAGTCGTAAAGCAGGCGTAACGCCGGGACAGCCAGGCCCAGCAGCGCCACCACAATCCCGATCGCCAGAGCAGCCACGGCGCGTGAATTGATGCCATTCTCGTATTCGTAGAGACCCTGGCGCCGGTAGAGATCGTCCACCTTGAGCCGCGCCCGGCGGATCAGAAAATAGTCGGCGATCATGACCCCCGCGATGGGCCCCAGCAATCCCGAGTACCCTACCAGCCAGCCGAAGATGTACGAGTTGAAATCCGTCAGCAGCTTCCAGGGCATCATCAGGATGCCGATCACGCCCGTGATCAGGCCGCCGGTGCGGAATGAAATACGGCGCGGATTGAGGTTCGAGAAATCGTTGGAGGGCGACACTACGTTCGCGGCGACGTTGGTGTTGAGCGTGGCCACCAGCAGGGCCACCAGGGCGATCAGCGCCACCACCGGCTGGTTGAAGCGGCCGAGCAGTGCCACCGGGTCCCAGATGGCTTCGCCGAACAGCACGACCGAGGCCGAAGTGACGGCCACCCCGATAAACGAATACAGCGTCATCGCGGTGGGAAGCCCCAGCGCCTGGCCCATCGCCTGCGCCTTCTGCGATTTCGCGTAGCGCGTGAAATCCGGAATATTGAGCGCCACCGTCGCCCAGAATCCCACCATCCCGGTCAGCGACGGTATGAAGAACCGCACAAACTCGGCGCTGGTCTGGAACTTGCTCGGCGCCCGCAGCACCGGGCCCAATCCCCCGGCTTTGCCCGTGATCCACCAGAGCAGCAGCAGCCCGATGCCGAGCATGAACGGCGCGCCGACGCCCTCCAGGAACTTGATCGTCTCGATGCCGCGCCAGATCACGGCAATGTTCAGGGCCCAAAACGCGAAGAAGCAGATCCACACGCCGCCCGCAAGCTGCCCCGCGCCCGGCCACAGGATCTTCAACATCGAGTAGATGGCCTGCCCGCCGATCCACGTCTGGATGCCGAACCAGCCGCAAGCCACCAGCGCGCGGAGCACTGCTGGAACGTTCGCGCCGCGCACGCCGAAAGAGGCGCGTACGAACACCGGGAACGGAATGCCGTAGCGTGCGCCGGCATGCGCGTTCAGCAGCATCGGGATCAGCACGATCAGGTTGCCGAGCAGGATGGTGGCAATCGCTTCCCACCAGCTCATGCCGCCGGCGATCAGCCCCGAGGCCAGCATGTACGTCGGGATGCAGACGCTCATCGCCACCCACAGCGACGCGTAGTTGTACACGCCCCACGTGCGCCGCTCGCGGGGCACCGGCGCCAGGTCGTCATTGTAGAGGGCCGGGTCGCGCGCGGTCACTTAATTCCAGGCTCCTCCCCGTGCGGCGCGCTTCAGGTAGGCGCCCCGGCCGCGCTTACCGAGAAACTCGCCGCGGTCCACGATCACCTCGCCCCGCGAAATCACGGTTCGAGCATTTCCCCGCACCTCAAACCCCTCGAACATCGAGTAGTCCACCCGCATGTGATGCGTGCGGGCGCTGATGGTATACGCCGCCCCGGAATCCCACAAGACGATGTCAGCGTCGCTCCCCGGAGCGATTTCGCCCTTCTTCGGGTACATGCCGAAAATGCGCGCGGGCGTGGTGGAGGTGATCTCGACGAACCGATTGAGCGAGAGCCTGCCGCTGTTCACGCCATGATGCCAGATGAGTTGCAGGCGGTTTTCGATGCCCGGGCCGCCATTGGGAATCTTGGTGAAATCGTCTTTGCCAAGGATCTTCTGGTCTGCGAAGCAGAACGGGCAGTGGTCCGTAGAGACCACCTGCAAATGGTCGTTCTTCAGGCCGTCCCACAGTTTCGGCTGATGCTCCCTCGGCCGCAGCGGGGGCGTGAACACATACTTCGCGCCTTCGAAGTTCGGCCGTTCGAGTTCTTCGATGGAGAGCAGCAGGTATTGCGGGCAGGTCTCGGCGAAGGCCGGCACGCCGCGGTCGCGCGCCTCGCGGACCTCGTTCAACGCGTCCTCCGAGGAGAGATGCACGATGTACACCGGCACACCCGCAATCTCTGCCATGGCGATGGCGCGGTGCACGGCTTCCGCCTCGGCGCGCGGCGGCCGGGTGAGCGCGTGATAGATGGGAGCGGTCTTTCCTTCGGCCAGCGCCCGCGCGATGATCACGTCGATGACGCTTCCGTTTTCCGCGTGCATGCAGATGAGGGCGCCGTTCCGGGCGGTTTGCGAGAGCGCTTTGAAGATCGTGCCGTCGTCCACCATCAGGACGTTGGGGTAGGCCATGAACAATTTGAAGCTGGCAACGCCCTCACGCACCATGTCGTCCATGTCTTCCAGGCCGGCGCCCGCAAGGTCGGTGACGATCATGTGCAGGCCGTAATCGATGGTGGCGCGGCCTTCCGCTTTCTTCCACCAGGTGTCCAGCGCTTCCCGCATCCGCGTGCCGCGGGCCTGAATGGCGAAATCGACAATGCTGGTCGTGCCGCCAAACGCCGCCGCGCGCGTGCCGGTTTCGAAATCGTCGGCCGAGGTGGTGCCGCCGAACGGCATGTCGAGGTGGGTATGCGCGTCGATGCCCCCGGGCAGGACGTAGAGGCCGGTCGCGTCGATCACGGTTTGGCCGGCCGCTTCGGGTATGCCGGCGCGCACCTCTCGAATCCGTTCGCCTTCCACGAGAACGTCGGCCCTGGTGGTATCGCGGGCGGTAACAACCGTACCGTTGCGGATCAGGATGTTCGGCATGAACGTTGTTCCCAGGTTTCGCCCGGCCGGCCCGTGTCCACCCGCTCCATGCGGATGCAACCCTCCACCGGGCACACCAGCCAGCAGAGATTGCAGCCGACGCATTCGGCCTCATCGATGCGGGGAATACGGATTTGGGTTCCCTCGTGGCCGCCTTTTTTGGCGTCGAGCCTGGCAATCGGGGTGGTCGCGATGCGCTCCCGGCTGCGGGCTTCGATGGCCGCCGGCGGCGCGCCGCCGCCATCCAGGTGAATGCATTGGTGGGCGCCATCCCAGCAGGCCACATAGCAGAGATCGCAGCCGATGCATTTTTCGCGGTCGATGCGCGCCACGATCTTGTAGTTCAGGTCCAGGTGCTTCCATTCCGTGACCTTCGCGAGCGATACCCCACGGAAATCCGCGATGGCGGCAAACCCCTTCTCGTCCATCCAGTTGGCCAGGCCGTCGATCATATCCTCCACGATGCGGTAGCCGTAGTGCATCGCGGCCGTGCACACCTGAACCGTGCCGCAGCCCAGCAGCAGGAACTCCGCCGCCTCGCGCCAGCTCGAAATTCCGCCGATGCCCGAAACCGGCAGCCCCACCTCGGGGTCGGACGCGATCTGCTGCACCAGGTGCAGCGCGATCGGTTTCACCGCCGGCCCGCAATATCCGCCGTGCGAGGACAACCCACCGACATTCGGCCGCGGCGTGAGCGTATCGAGGTCGATGCCGGTAATGGAGTTGATGGTGTTGATGGCCGAAAGGCCGTCGGCGCCGCCGCGGCGCGCCGCCCGCGCCACCATCCGGATATCGGTGACGTTCGGAGTCAGTTTCACCAGCACCGGCGTGCGCGCCACTTCCTTCACCCACCCGGTGATGAGGGACGAATAGTCCGGCACCTGGCCCACCGCCGAACCCATGCCGCGCTCGCTCATCCCGTGCGGGCAGCCGAAATTCAGTTCCAGGCCGTCGGCGCCCGCGTCCTCCGAACGCTTCACGATGTCGTGCCAGGCCTCGCGCTTCGATTCCACCATCAGCGACGCAATCACCGCGTGCTTCGGATATCGTTTCTTTACCTCGGCGATCTCGCGCAGGTTGGTTTCGATCGGCCGGTCGGTAATGAGCTCGATATTGTTGAGCCCCATCATGCGCTGCCCGTTCCAATCCACCGACGAATACCGCGAGGAGACGTTCACGATCGGCTCGCCGATTGTCTTCCACACCGCGCCGCCCCAGCCCGCGTCGAATGCGCGCATCACCTGGTCGCCGCAGTTGGTCGGCGGACCCGATGCCAGCCAGAAGGGATTCGGAGACCGGATGCCGGCAAAATTCGTGGCGAGGTCAGCCACCGAGCGCCTCCGCGATGGCCACCGCCGCCCGCTTGCCATCGGCCACCGCATCCACCACTTCCCGGCCGCCGTTGACGCAGTCGCCGCCGGCGTAGTATTTCGGATTGCTGGTACGCCCGGTGGCGCGGTCAATCGCGATCAGGCCATGGTTCATTTCCAGGCGCAACAGGGCGGTGAGACGCGTCTGTCCGAGAGCCGGAATCACCGTATCGCATGAAACCGCAAATTCAGTCCCGGGAACCGGCTCCGACCGGCGACGCCCCGTCTCGTCGGGATCCCCCAGCCGCGTTTCCACGAACGTCACCGCAATCGCACGCCCCTCATGCTCCACAATCTCCACCGGCTGGGCCAGCCAATGGAACTGCACACCCTCCAGCCGCGAATGGTCGTACTCGAAGGCGAACGCGGGCATCTCTTGATTGGTGCGCCGGTAGAACAGGTGTACTTCGTCCGCGCCCAGGCGCCGCGCGGCATTCGCCGCATCGATCGCTGTGTTGCCGCCGCCGATCACCACCACCGCTCGCCCCACCTGGAAGTCCGGCAGCGTCTTATACCGTTCGATGAAACGCAGGGCATCGATCACCCCCTGCGCCTCCTCGCCCGGGATGCCCAGGCGCTCCATGGCGCCCAGGCCGATGCCGATGAAGATCCGGTCGAACTCACGTTCCAGTGCCTCGAGCGGTATCGCGGTCCCAACCTCGGCCCTACGGAACTCCACGCCGAGCGACCCGATCAGCTCCACTTCGCGCAGGCTGTCGTTCGGCCGCAGCTTGTACTCCGCGACACCGTAGGTATTGAGCCCGCCCGGCAGCTCGCGGTTGTCGAAGATGGTGGCGGCGTAGCCTCGCCCAGCCAGTCCCGCGGCACAAGCCAGCGATGCCGGGCCGCCGCCGATGCAGGCGACCTGCCCTGCGCGGGCACCCTTCGCCGGTCCCGGGCCGAAACCCCACTCAAGCTGGGCGTAAAACCAATCCATCGCGTATCGCTGCAGGCGCGCAATCTCGATCGGCTTCTTATTGTAGCGGTGCATCACGCACGAGCCTTCGCACAGCACGTCCACCGGACACACCCGCGAGCAGCTCAGCCCCAGAATGTTCGCATCCAGAATCGTCGTCGCCGACCCGCGCAAGTTCCCGCTGGCGATCTTCTTGATGAACCGCGGCACATCGATATGGGTCGGGCAGGCCGCCGTACACGGCGCATCGAAGCAGAACAGGCAGCGGTTGGCCTCGGCCAGCGCGCTCTGCCCGTCCAGCGCCGGATGCAGTTCCGGAAACTGCTCCAGGTTCCGAAGCACCGGCAGCGTCACTTGACGCCTCCAGCCATCGCCGCGCACGCCGCCAGGCTTCGATCCAGCAACTCGATGAACTGGTCCACATCGGCCCGCCCAATGTTCATCGGCGGCGAAATCCGCAGCACATTGCCGTACATGCCGCCCTTCCCCAACAGCAGCCGGTTCTCGCGGGCGGCCTCCATGGCCATCGCCGTCTGCGCCGTGGCCGGAGCCTTGGTCCGCCGATCCTCCACCAGCTCGATCGCTTGCAGCAGCCCCATGCCGCGCACTTCGCCGATCAGTTCGTGCTTATCCTTCAGTTCCTCCAGCCGTCCGCGCAAATACCCGCCGGTCTCGGCACAGTTCGTGAGCAGGTCGTGCTCTTCCACGAAATCAATCACGGCCTTCGCCTGCGTGGTTGTCACCGGATTTCCGCCAAACGTGGAAATCGTCAACCCCTTCACCGCGTCGGCCACCTCCGGGGTCGCCACGGTGAGTCCGATGGGGCTGCCGTTGCCCAGCCCTTTGGCTCCGGTGATGATGTCCGGCAGCACGCCGTACTGCTCGATGCCGAACCATTTGCCGCCGGTGCGTCCCCAGCCGGTCTGCACCTCGTCGCTAATGAAGATGCCGCCGTGGTTGCGCACGATCTTCTCCACGATCGGAAAGTATTCCTTGGGCGGAGTGATGAAGCCGCCGACCCCCTGAATCGGCTCCGCGATGACTCCCGCCACTTGCCCGCCGGTCGAACTGCGGATGAGGTCCTCCATGTCTTCGGCGCAGCGCACCCCGCAATCCGGATAGGTCAGCCCGAACGGACACCGGTAGCAGTAGGCGTTGTGTGCGTGCACCACTCCCGCCTGCGCCGGTCCCAGCCGCCAGGCGCCTTGCCCCGTGAGCGTCATCGCCATCGACGAGCGCCCGTGATACGAGTGCCGCAAAGCGACGATTTCGGCATGCCCCGTGTAGCAGCGTGCTGCCAGAATGGCCGTCTCGTTGGCCTCCGTCCCGCTGTTCGTAAAAAACGACTTCGTGAGTTTCTGTTCCGGCGTCACGGATGCGATCTTCTTCGCCAGCGCCGCCTGCGGCTCGTTCGCAAACACAGTCGAAACGTGCTGCAGCGTATCGAGCTGCCGGTGTACCTTGGCGTTCACCTCGTCGTTGGCGTGGCCCACGCTCACCGTCACGATTCCCCCGAAGAAATCCAGGTATTGGTTGCCATCGGCATCCCACACGTACTGGTTCTTGGCGTGCGCGATCACCAGGGGCTCTTTGTAGTAGTGGAACACCGCCGGGAACAGGTATTGCTTGTGCGCCAGCAGGATCTCTTCTTTGGTCATGATCGCTATGCCCTCACCAGGGGTTCGTACATATCGGGTCGGCGGTCGCGGAAAAACTGCCACGTCTTGCGAACCTCGGCAATCATCGCCAGGTCCAGGTCAGCCGTCAGCACCTCGTCTTTGTCCCGCGAAGCCTGCGCCACGATGCGTCCGCGCGGATCGCAGAAGTAGCTCGACCCGTAGAACTCGCCGATGTTCCACGGCGGCTCGAAGCCCACCCGATTGATCGCCCCGACGAAGTATCCGTTGGCCACGGCGTGCGCCGGCTGCTCCAGCTTCCACAGGTGCTCGCTCAACCCGGCCACCGTAGCCGAAGGATTGAACACGATCTCGGCGCCGTTCAGCCCCAGCGCCCGCGCGCCTTCGGGAAAATGCCGGTCGTAACAGATGTACACGCCCACCTTGGCAATGCCCAGATCAAACACCGGATAGCCAAGGTTGCCCGGACGGAAATAGAATTTCTCCCAGAACCCGGGCGCCACGTGCGGGATGTGAGTCTTGCGATACTTGCCCAGGTACGATCCGTCGTTCTGAATAACCGCCGCCGTGTTGTAGTAGAGGCCCTGCTGTTCCACCTCGTAAATCGGCACAATCAACGCGACGCGCAGTTCGCGCGCCAGGTCGCGCATGTGCCGGATCGTAGGGCCGTCGGGGATAGGCTCGGTGAAGTCGTACCAGCGCGTCGTCTGTTCGGCGCAGAAGTACGGGCCGTAGAAAATCTCCTGCAGGCAAACAATCTGCGCACCCTCCGCTGCCGCCTGCCGGATCAGCCCGACGTGCTTGTCCAGCATCGCCTTTTTGGTGGATTCCAGCGACGATTCCGGCGGCGCGCAATTGCTGGCCTGAATCAGCGAACAACGAACCGTGCGAGACATGCATTCCCCCACCGCCCAAAGTCGGCGATCGGGGCTATTATACAACCGGTCAAGCCAAAGCCTGTTTGATCCGCTCCGGCGTCATCGGCAATTCGAACAGCCGCGCGCCTGCCGCGTCGAAGATGGCATTGGCGATGACCGCCCCCATGGTGATGATGGGGGGCTCGCCGCACCCGGTCGCCGGCGTCTCGCGGTTCTCGATCACAATCGTCTCGATCCTCGGCAGCCACGAAAATCGCGGCAGTTCGTAGCTGTCGAAGTTGTGGTCGAGCACTTCGCCGTTGCGGAAACGCAGCCCCTCGGTGAGCGCGTAGCCCATGCCCATCGTGATGGAGCCTTCCATCTGTTGCCGGGTGCCGTCGAGGCTGACAGTCATCCCCTGGTCCTGGGCGGACACCACCCGCTTCACTCGTACGTGGCCGGTGCTCTTGTTCACCGCCACTTCCGCCAGGGTCGCTACGTAGGTGCCGGCATAGATGCCGCAGGCCGCACCGACCCCGCGGCCGCTGGGCGCCTTCGCCGGCTTCCAGCCGAACTGTTTCGCGGCAGTCTCCAGTACTCGCCGCATGCGCGGATCGGAGAGATGCTTCAGCCGGAACTCCACCGGATCCGCGCCGGCTTTCGCCGCCAGGATATCGATGTGCGACTCGCGCGCGAAGCTGTTGGTGTTGACCGACGGCGCTCGCCACGGCCCGACCGCGAACGGATGCATGCCGGCAGGATTGCCGCCCTGCCAACCCCCGGCCGACGTGGTGCGATGATGCGACACATCGTAGAACGCGCCGGCCTCCCGGTCGCCGGCGCCCACCACGTTGAATTCCCAGAACGTCATCTTGCCGGCGGCATCCAGACCCGACCGGACCTTCACCACCGCCGCCGGACGAAAGCCGTCGAAGAAGAACTCCTCGGCGCGGTCCCACACCACCTGCACGGGTTTGCCGGTGGCCTTCGCCAGGCGCGCTGCTTCCACGGCCTGGGGCGCGGCGGTCTTGCCGCCGAACCCGCCGCCTACGTACGACGCGATCACGCGCACGTCCTGGGGCCGGATTCCCAGCGCCTGCGCCACCGCCGGCTGCACCGAGAACGGCGCCTGCGTACTCGCCCAAACCGTCACCTTACCGTTCTCGATTTTCACGGTGGCTGAGTGCGTCTCGATGGGCGCGTGCGCCACGTAGCTGTTGAAATAGGTCTGCTCGACGACCGACAACGCCAGTTTTTCGCCTTCCGCCAGGTTTCCGCCCTGGGCCACCACCCGCAGCGGCGGGGCAGTCTTCAGCAGGTGCGCGTAGATCGTCCTATCGTCTGGCCCGGCCGCCGCCGCGGCGAATTGCGGCTTGAGCAGGGAAAGGGCCCGCTCGGCCACGTCGCGGCGCTCGTGCAGCACGGCAACCAACTGGCCTTCACGCACGACGCGCGCCCCCGCCTGTTCGGCGGCGCTCGTATCCACGTCCTGGAACATGGCGCCGTGCGCCGGCGGCCGGAGCAGGCGCGCGTGCAGCATCCCGGGAAACATCATGTCGCCGGCGAAACGCGCCTTGCCGGTGACCTTATCCCGCCCGTCCTTCCGCGGCGGCGACTGTCCCACCACGCGGAGCGCCGCCGGCGCTTTCACCGCCACCTTCTCAATGTGCCGCTCGATGCGCCTGCCTTGCACCAGTGCGGCGTAGCTGACGTGTTTGTCCGGCGAGGAACCGGCGACCACGCCGTCGCGCACCCGGAGTTGCTCGACAGGCGTGGCGAGACGCTCGGAGGCCAACGCCAGCAACACCGCCCTGGCCTCGGCGCCGGCCGCGCGCAATGCCGGCCCGAATTGGCGAATGCACAACGAGCCGAACGTGCCCATATCCCAGGGGCAAAGCTCGGTGTCCCCCAGCACCATATCCACGGAATCGAACGACACATCCAGTTCGTCCGCCAGGAGTTGGGCCAGCGCCGTTTTCGGCCCCTGCCCGAGCTCCACTTTTCCCGCGAAGCCGGTCACCCGGCCGTCCTCGCCGATCCGCAGATACGCGTTGAAATCGGTGGGGTAGCCTCCGCGTTGTGGAAGCCGGGCTGGTTCCTGGTACGCCGGCGCTACTTCGGCGCGAACAAAAACGAACAACCCCGCACCGGTGGCCAGGAAATGGCGCCGGCTGGGTTCAATTAAGTTCATCGCGCACCTCCGGCGGCTTCCTGGATGGCTGCCACCACCCGCACGTGCGACCCGCAACGGCACACGTTGTCGTCCATGTGGCGGATGATCTCGTCTTGCGTGGGATGCGGCGTCTTCAGCAGCAACGCATAGGCGCTGAGCAGCATGCCCGGCGTGCAATAGCCGCATTGGAACGCGTTATGCTTCAAGAATGCCTCCTGGAGCGGGTGAAGGCGGTCGTCCTTTCCCAAGCCCTCGATGGTGAGGACCTGTTTCCCAGCGACATCGCGGATGGGCGTGGAGCAGGACCGGACAGCCTGTTTGTCGACAATCACGGTGCAGGCGCCGCACAGCGCCTCGCCGCATCCGAACTTCGTGCCGGTCAGGCCGAGATCGTCGCGCAGCACCCACAGCAGCATGCGCTCGTCATCGACCGTCACGCGCGCGGGCGTTCCGTTCAGCGTAAATGAAATCGTTCGCCGCATAAGACTCCGGTATCCGAAATTGTAACTCTTAAAATCCCTTAACGCGCGGATGACGGCAAAACGGCGCAAGCGGCCTCTTCGCCGCGTCTTGGTCCGGAAGTCGCACAAATTACGCGTACTAGTGTGGGCAACCCGCGGGTTGTCTTGGCCGTCCCTTAGGTGTAGGGTTAGGCCTGGGTGGAAATGGAGAGTTTATGAGCTCTAATCGGTTTTTGGCCGCGTTGACGGCGGGGATAGTGCTGGCGTGGGCACCGGGCATGTTCGCGCAGAGTGACAAAAAGGACCACGGTTCGCATCCGAGCCCCCGCGGGCGGGAGGCTTCCTCCGACCGGGGGCGCCAGGGCGGTGGTGAGAGCCGCCGTTCGGAACCCCGGCAGGCTCCGCCGGCCGCGCGCGGTGGCGAACGACAGAGCCCGCGGGAGGGCGGACGGCAGTATGGAGGCCAGGCTCCCTCCAGCCCGGGGCGCCAAAGCCAAGCCGCTCCGCGCGCGGTCGAACCGCCGCGGCAGGATTCCGGAAGGCAGGGACGGCAGTTCGGCGCCCCCCGTCCCAATGTGCCTTCGAATCCACCTCGCCAACCGAATCAGGAAGTCCGGCAGCCGCGCAACTCGAGTCCCGGCGTCGGCGGCATTCGCCCCACGCAGCCCGGCAACTCGAATCCGGCCTATGGCGGCAGCCGGCCCGCGCCATCCGGTGGAATGAACCCCAGCTACAGCCGTCCGTCCGCGGCGGCCGGCGGCTATCGCGGTACCGAGGTCGTTCGCACCCGCAACGGCGGACAGGTCTACCGCGGGCCCGGCGGCACGATTCGGGAAGTTCGCACCCCCAACGGCGCGGTGATCCATCACGCGCCGGGTGGAGTCCGCCAGGTGCGGGTCGTCCGGCCCGGAGGCCAGGTTGTGGTGGCGAACTCCCGTGGCAATATCGGGTACGTGCAGCGCCCGCTGGTGGTGCACAACGTCACCTACGTGCAGCGGACCTACGTGCATCACGGCTCGCCCTATACACGGGTATACCGGCCGCGGGTGTGGGGAGGAATCACTTTCCACGTCTACACGCCGATGCGATACTATCGTCCGGCCTTTTACGCCTGGACCTGGACTCCGTGGGCACGCCCGGTCTATTACTCGTGGGGCTGGGGCGGAAGTCCATGGTATGGGTATTACGGCGGCTGGTTCTCGCCCTATCCGTACTACACCAGTCCGGCCTTCTGGCTCACTGATTATCTGATCTCGCGCACGCTCGAGGATGCCTATGACGCGCGCATGGCCGAACGTGCCGCCGCACAGGCGAACTACGGTTACGGATCGACGCAGCTCACCCCCGAAGTGAAGCAGGCGATCGCCGATGAAATCCGCCGGCAGATGGAGGAGGAGCGCGCCCAGCAGGGGCAGTACGACAGTGCGTCCGGTCCCGGAATTTTCGGGGATAACGCCTCCCATGTGTTCGTGGTTTCGAACCCGCTTCAGGTGAACGACGGCGGAATGGGCTGTCCGCTGACCGAAGGCGACGTGATCCAGATGACGAACTCCCCCGCCCCGGGCTCCCAAGCCGCGGACGTCGTGGTGATGGCCAGCAAGGGGCAGGACTGCCGCAAGGGGAGCCATGTCCAGGTAAGCCTGAACGACCTTCAGGAAATGCACAACCAGATGCTCGCCACGCTGGACCAGGGGCTCAACGACCTGCAATCCAAGCAGGGGCAGAACGGAATTCCCAGCCTGCCGCCGGACGCCCGCGGAACGACGAATGCGTCCTTCGCCGCCGATGTGCGGCCGGATCCGAACGCCGCCGGCGAGCTCAGCCAGGCCGCTCAGGAGGCCGAGCGTGCCGAGCGCGACGTAGTGAACGACGCCTCCGCCCCGGGTACCATCAACATCTCGATCGGCATGTCCATCGCGGATGTCGAACGCGCCATGGGCAAGCCCCGCGAGATGGCCGACCTGGGGGCGAAGAAGGTCTACGTCTACCCGGAAATGAAGATCGTTTTCCTGGACGGGAAAGTGACCGACGTACAGTAGCCTGGCGGATTCGTTTGGGGTCTCTCCAGTTGGCGGAGAGGCCCCAAAACTACGCTTGCCGGACCGCCAGTTTCTGCTGCTTGAGCCAGCGCAGGCGGCTCTGGTGCTCCTGGTACAGAGTGCCGAATCCGGCCCAGTAGTAGCCGCACACAAAGAGCAGCAGAAACGGGATGGCGAAGAAGTTGAACGTCTGAACCGCGAACACGATCATGAAAACGAAATAGCTGCCCAGCGCGATCTCGGCATAAGGCAGCCAGCCGCTCCGCCATCGATATCTCTTCACTTCCAGGTTCATGGGGCGGTCGCCAACCGCATACTTGGGGGTGCGCGCGAAGGCCGTCTTCACGCCCAGCAAAGCCTCCAGCACAGCGCGCGTGTTGATGATCGTCAACCCCACTCCCACCGCCATCAGCATGGGCAGCATCAGTACCGAACGCTTCCAGGTCTTTGGTTGCAGTTCGCGCTGCGCAATCACGTAGAACATCGAAATCGACCAGAACGAGGCCGCGATCAACGGCAGGTCGATAAACACCATCTGCCACACACCCATGTAGAAGCGCACGATCATCACCGGCAGCATCAGCGCCGAAAGCACGATCATCAGCGGGTAGGAGATGTTGGGAGTCAGGTGCATGAAGGCTTCCACCTTCAGGCGGATGGGAATCCTGGCTTTGAGAATGGCCGGCAGCAGCTTCCGGGCGACCTGCGTCAGCCCCTTGGCCCAGCGCGACTGCTGCACCTGGAAGCCGTGCACCTCCACCGGCAGTTCCGACGGGCACTCCAGGCCGGGGATATAGACAAAACGCCAGCCCTTCAATTGGGCACGGTAACTGAGGTCGCAGTCCTCGGTCAGGGTGTCGTGCTGCCAGCCGCCCGCATCGACAATCATCTCTTTCCGCAGGATGCCGGCAGTCCCGTTAAAGTTGAAGAAGTAACCGGCGCGCGACCGCGCCCCGTGCTCCAGAATGAAGTGGCCGTCCAGAAGCATGGCTTCCACTTCGGTGAGGAAATTATAGTCGCGGTTGATGTAGCTCCAGCGCGTCTGCACCACCCCGACTTTGGGGTCGGCGAAGTACTGAATGGTCCGGGTGAGGAAATCGGGCGGCGGACAGAAATCGGCGTCGAACACCGCCACGAACTCGCCGGTGGCCGTTTCGAGGCCCGCCTGCAGCGCCCCTGCCTTAAATCCATGGCGGTTCGCGCGGTGGCGGTACTCGATGGGGTAGCCCATATTGCGATACCGCTCGACCAGCGCTTCGGCAAAAGGAGCGGTATCGTCGGTCGAATCGTCCAGCACCTGGATCTGCAGGAGTTCGCGCGGATACTCGATCTTCACCACCTCTTCCACCAACCGCTCCACGACATAGCGCTCGTTGTAGAGCGGCAGTTGAATCGTTACCGGCGGAAGCGTTTCAAACCGGCTGGCAGGTTCCCCGGTCGCCTTCTTGCGGTACTTGAAATACGTGCGGATGATCTCGTAGCGGTGAATCCCGTACACGGAAAGAATCGCCAGAATGGTGAAGTACGGAATCAGCATGGCCCAGTCGAACCAGGCCAGCTCGTGGATTCCGGCGAACGGCGTCTCCGAGAACACACGTTGAACCAGCCGTTGCGCGGTGGACGGCGCTAGGAGAATGGCCAACCAATCACTTGCAGGCATAGAAAGTAGCCCTGCTCGCACCGAACATGGGCCGGAAAACCGCCTATCAGCAACACAATATTAACAGATCTGAAGCTGCCGGGTGTAAGCGCATTCGCACCGCGCCACGCGGTTTCTGGCCGGAAACTCGCATAAAACGCTTTCCCGCGCTGCCGCGGAAACGGCCTGCACGCGCAAGACCATTGAGGCGTCATTTACATGTGCGGACACGTGTGCCATTACTATCGATTGCCATGGCCTGTGCCCTGCTTGCGGGCGACGTTTCGCCCGGGGAACTCTACGACATGGGCCGCCGGGCTGAAAAGGCCGGCCACATGGCAGAGGCGTACCTCCGATACTCCGAGGCCGCTGCGCTCGAACCGCAGAACCGGCTGTATTGGCTCCGCAGCCAGGCCGTGAAATCGCGAGCCGCGCTCGAAGCGAAAATCACGCCGGCGGTTTCGACCGCCGACCTAGCCGACCAGTACAACGACCCGACCCCTCCGGCACACGTTGATGCCCCCACCCAACAGGACCGGATCGATGCCCGCAAGCCGCTGCCCCCCTCGGAGCTCGACGCCGACGCCGCGCCCCGGGATTTCGACCTCCGCGGCGATTCCCAGCAGCTGTTCCAGGCAGTAGCCAAGGCGTTCGGATTGGATTGCGTATTCGACGGTGACTACCGTCCGGTGCCGCCCTTTCATTTCGAGATCACCGGCGTCAGCTACCGCGAAGCCCTGCACGCGCTGGAGGCGGCCACCGCCTCGTTTATCGTCCCGCTGAGTTCGAAGCTCTTTCTCGTGTCCCGCGACACGCCTCAGAAGCGCAACCAGCTCGAGCCCACCACCGTGGTCACCGTGCACATTCCCGAAGCGACTTCCTCCCAGGACTTCGTCGCCCTGATCGCCGCCGTGCAGCAGACGTTTGCCGTCGAACGCGCCGCTTTCGATACCCAGAACAACACCGTGTTTTTCCGCGGCCCGGTATCGAAAGTGCTGCCGGCCCGGGCGATGTTCGAAGACCTCATCCGTCCCCGCGCTCAGATCATGCTCGACGTCCGACTGGTGGAAGTGAGCCGCAACGACCTCCTCACCTATGGCATTCATCTGCCCACCGGATTGCCGCTGTTTACGCTGGCGCGCAACCTCGCCAACGTGGCGCTGAGTTCGAGCGGAGTCTACCTTGGCTTTCAGGTGGCGAGTGCCGCGCTGGTGGCCCGGATGTCGAAGAACACCGGCAGCAGCCTGATGGAAGCCCAGCTTCGCTCGCTCGATATGCAGCCTGCCAGCATGCACGTCGGCGAGCGCTATCCCATCCTCACCGCCGGCTACTTCGGCCCGCAAAGCTACTACAACACCAGCGGGAACGCTGCCGGCGACCAACTGTATACACCCCCGCCCTCCTTTAACTTCGAAGACCTGGGCCTCAGCATCAAGGTGACTCCTCGCGTCCACAGCCTCAAGGAGGTCTCGCTCGATCTCGACGCCGAATTCAAAGTCCTCACCGGGCAGGCCATCAACGGTATTCCGGTGGTCGCCAACCGCACCGTCAAATCGGCCGCCCGGCTCGAGATCGGAGATTGGGCCATCATGTCGGGCCTGCTGAGCACGAGCGATGCCTACACCATTTCCGGGCTGGCCGGCTTGTCGCGCATACCCTACCTCGGAAAGCTGGTGGGCACCCGCGAACGGGACCAGCAAAGGAGCGAGGTGTTGCTGATGATCCGCCCGCATCTGCTGACACCGCCCCCCGGCGAACTGGTGACCCACACGTTCGGAGTGGGAGCGGATAATCGCCCGCGCACCCAGTTTTAGGCAACACTGGAAAGTGGGGAGCCGCAATGCAACATCGCCCATCGCGAATGATCGAGGAGATCCGCCAACAGCCCGCGGTGCTTGCCCGCAGTCTTACGGCGGAGCTGCGCCGCGTCGAGCGCTTCAAGCGGATCGTGGCTGGGCGTCGCCCCAGGATGGTAGTGCTGGTGGCCCGGGGCACATCGGACAACGCCGCCCTGTTCGGCCGCTATCTGCTCGAAATCACTACCGGGATTCCGGTGTCGCTGGCGGCGCCCTCCATCTCCACCTTGTATGGCGCCCGTCTGGACTACCGCGACAGCCTGGTCGTGGCCATCTCGCAATCCGGCGAATCCACTGATACCAACATCGTGCTTGAACGGGCACGCGCGGGAGGCGCGCTCACGCTCGGCATCACTAATGAAAGCCGAAGCTCGCTGGCGCGGATTGCCGGGCACACCTTCCTGGTTCACGGCGGCAAAGAGAAAAGCGTCGCCGCCACCAAGACCTACACCGGCCAGATGCTCATGCTCTACCTCCTGGCCTACGCCTTGGGGGGAGGTATCCGGATTGCCGACCTGCAACGCATTCCGGAAATCGTGGAAAAAACGCTGGCGCTCGAACCCGAAATCGAGATGCTCTCCGAGCGCTATCGCTTCATGCGGCACGCGGTCGTGGTGGGCAGGGGACTCAACTATGCCAACGCGTTTGAGTTCGCCTTGAAGCTCATGGAGACCTGCTACGTGGTGGCCGAACGGTTCTCCTCGGCGGACTTCCTGCACGGGCCCATCGCCATGGTGGAACCTAACTTTCCCGTCCTCGCCTTTGCGCCGCCGGGCGTCACCTGGAGCGGCATCGGCGAGACCCTCGATCGCCTCTCCGGCCTCCGCGCGGAGATCCTGACCATCACGGATACGGGCAATCCCGAGGCCGCGGCAAAGGCGACGCGCGTTATCCGCATTCCGCACCGAATGAAAGAAGTGCTGACGCCGATCCCCTATATCGTGCCCGCGCAGCTTTTTGCCGCCTGCCTGGCCGCGCACAAGGGAGTGGATCCCGACCATCCGCGCACGCTCAAGAAAATCACCCTAACCCTGTAGGGGGGACCAACGCCGCGATCGGGCGGAACGAGCCACCTATCCCGCCGCGCCGCCGGCTGCGGAATCGTCGTGCGGCGTGCTGCGTCCCTCCCGCCAGCGATTCTCCCGGGTTTCGCAGCCAACTTCGGGCTCTCTTCCCATCGATCGAGTAGAATTTTGAGAGGACCTGAATTATGGGTGGACCTGGAATCGCACCTTCCGGCTGGAAACGGCGGGCCGATACGCGGCTCGTCAAGACCTTCCTGTTTCCCGATTTCGCGGCCGCGCTCGCCTTCGTCAACCGGGTCGGTGAGATCGCCGAGAAGCAGGGCCACCACCCGGACCTGCTTCTGGCTTGGGGCCGCGTGGACGTCGAAACCTGGAGCCACGACGCTGGCGGTATTACCGAGCGCGATCTCCAGCTCGCCGCGGCCATCGACCAGGCATACCTCGATAAGAAATGATCTACCGGCGCCGGCGCGTTCTCCTCGCGGAACTGGACCGCCAGGCGAAATTCGCGCTTATGGCCTATGACGACGCCACCTCCGCGCTCGCGCGGCGCGACCCGGACCGCTTCTGGTACTCGGTGCAGGGCTTGCTCGCCGCGGCCAACCACCTCCAGCAGCTGCTGGGCTGGGCTTCCGACCTGCGTGCCGCCGTCGATCTCGCGGCGGACTCGCCGCTCCACGAGCCCGCCTTGCCGGTTATGGCCAACCTGGTCGCCGCGCTCGAATCGTGGAACGCCCTCCAGGCCAGCGATCCCTCCCAGCTCTCCACCATCGGTCCGCGCGCTATGGCAGAAATGACTCCCGCCGGCTGCGTTCGCTGCTTCGATCCGGACACCGCAATCCTGACTTTCTTCGGCCGCTCGCTCTCTCTCGCGCCGCTCCTGGCCGCGATCGCCGAGGTGGCTCATCGCGCCGAGGGCGAGCTCCGTCACCGCCGCGAAGTGGTTTGAAGTTAAAATAAGCGGGTGCTCCATCGCCACATCCTCCACAATGAGACCATCCGCGAGTCCACGGCTTCGGTCCTTTCCCCCTCGCAGGTAGGCCTGCTTTCCGGATGGGGCGTGTTTACCACTCTGCGTGTTGCCGATGGTGTGCTGTTCGCCTTTGAGCGTCACTGGGCCCGTATTGCCCGAGATGCCGCGGCCTTCCACGTCCCGGTGCCATCCGACCCCGAAAAAGTGCGCGGCAAACTACTGGAACTGGTGGAAGCCAACGGAGCGCAGAATTCAACCATGCGCGTGGTGTTTGTCCGCAACGGCGGCGGGATGTGGGCCAACCCGTCTCCGGACCGGCCGAGCGACCTGATCGCCCTCACGGCCGACACCAAGGACTGGGGTCACGGCGTCAAATTGGCCTATCAGCCCAATGGACGCCATGCCGCCAGCCCCTTCAGCGGCACCAAGATTCTCTCCTGGTCCATGAACCTGACCTGGCTCGAAAACGCGCAGGCTCGCGGATTCGACGAGGTGATCCTGCTGAACGAACGAGGTGAAGTGGCCGAGTGCACATCGGCCAACATCTTCGTTGCCAATGGCAACCAAGTCTGGACTCCGCCGCTTCACTCCGGTTGCCTTCCGGGGATTACGCGGGAGCTGCTGCTCGGCGAGATTCCTACCGGCGAAATTCAGATCGCCGAACGGGACCTCACCCCCGCCGACCTGGAATCGGCCGACGAGGTATTCATCACCTCGACCACGCGCGACCTGCTGTCGGTAACCCGGATCGAGAGTAAGCAGGTGGGCGGTTCCGACCAAGTGTGCCGCCGCCGCCTCGGCGCCGCGTTTTCCGGCTTTCTCCAGCAGTACGTCGCCACCCACCGGCCCGTTCCTACCGGCCGCTAACCCGCTTCGCGGCGCCCCACTTCACTCGCCTCGACCTGGACTGCGAGCACCATGGCGAATCAGCGAAGGTCCGCTCTACTCGGCTTGCCCGTCGGACGCCGAACCGGCCGTGCCCAGCACCAGGCCCGAGGGCAGTTCCTCCCCGAAGATGCGGCCCAGCGCGCGCCCGTCCTCTTCCTCGCCTTCGAGAACCGCGAGCAGACGCTCGCCGGCGGGTAGGCTTTGCAGCTTGGCCTTGGCTGCCTCGTGCGTCGCGGCGGGCAGGTCGCGCGTCGGGTCTTCGGTGCGCCGGGCCATCGCCGCGATGGCTTCCCCGGCCGCCGGGATCTTCAGCAGCGTCTCCACCCATCGCGCGGCCGTGGCCGGCGGAACCGCCAGGTTGATCGGGCCGTAGAACAGCTTTCGCGCTCCCAGTCGCGACAGGCACCACAACTCGCTCTCCTTGTAGTCGCCTGCTTTCACCCGCTTGATGAGCGCTTCGCCCAGTTCCGTCTTCGTGCCGATCGGCAGCAATTCCAGGCTGGATGCCGTGCGCCACATTTCCCGGAGCAGCGAGGGATTGATGCGCTGCGGTTTCTTATTGCCGCGCGGCAGCAGGAACCCGGAGAGCCGCTGGTACATGTCGGTCTGCTGGTTGCGGTTCAGGCCGCCGGCCACCCGTCCCCAGAAGATCCACCAGTCGATCTCATTCTGCGCCTGGTTGCCGTAAGTCAGCCCGGCCGAGTACAGCCGGCGCGCCTGCTCGATGCGGAAATCGTCGCCCGGATATCCGAACCCCGGCCGCAGGCAGAACCCGCCCAGGTTGAGCCAGCGGACCTCGTACGCCGGGCTCTTCTTGCGTCCGTCCGCCGAGGCCAGGAATGCATCCGCCATCTGCCGGATGGCGGAGAGCGGCCAACTGTTTCGCCCCAGGCCCATGGCCTGTTCGAGCTTCGCCGGCAGCTCTTCGGGAGCAATCGGCGATTTCGCGGTAGTCGAGAACACGCTCCCAATCAGCTCCAGCGATGTTTTGAGCGCCTGATCGCTTACCACCGCCGCGGCTTTCCGCGTCGCATTCTCCACCGCCGCCTGTTTGCGGAGCTCGAACTGGAGATTCCACCGGTTGTCGCTGATCTTGGATTCGCACCACGTCTCCAGCGTGCCGATCTCGGTGAGCCGCGCACCGAGCCGCACCGGAATCAGCCGCTCCTCGGCCCGCTTGCCGAAACGGATCACGGCGTTGAGCGGCGCGTGCCGGTGCAGGTCGGGATCGTCCGCCCCAAACTCGAGCATGTCCCCCAGCTTATCGTCGGCGCGCGTCAGCGAGCTGTACAGCCGGAACGATACCGGCCGGTTGGCCACCAGTTGCAGCGCCTCGTTATCAATGCCGACGGCCGCGCCTTCCTCGGCGCCCCGCGGCACCAGGCACACCGCCGCGAACTTGCCCTCGCGCGGTTCGCCGAGCCCGATGTAGTACGTACGCGGAAGCCCGCCCCGCACCAGGACACCGCTGCCGGTCGAGCGCACGTAGGAGTAGTAGGCTGCCCCGCGCGCCACGGCCAGGTCCAGATCTACATTTTCGAAAATCTCGGGCCGGCGCCCATACCAGCGGCTCACCACATCCGCCACACGGTCGCGCAGAATCTCCGGAATGAAGAAGCCGCCATTAAATAAGATGGCGTCGGGCGCCTGCCCGGTGGGCTCCAGAAACGCGTTCAGGTGCCGCGTGATGGCCGGGTCGCTGACATAGGGCAGCCCCAGCTCGCGGAACAGGCTGCGCTTCTCGTCCTTGGGCGCCTCGCCGCGTTCGGTGAACGGCAGGAACCCTTCGAGCGCCAGTTCCAACGCTTCTTCGCGCAGGATTTCGCTTTTGAGCGATCGGCCGATCAGCGCGGACCCCGTGCCCAGCACCGTGATCTCCACGCTTTTCAGGTTGGCATCGTTGAGCAGCCGCTCTTTCGCCGCCGAACACTGGCGGCGCAGGCCCGACCGCTGGCGAATCGACAGCGGCACGCCGAGCTTGGTCTCCACCAGCCACGCCAGGGTCAGGTCGAGATTGTCGCCGCCCAGCAGCAGGTGTTTGCCCACTGCCGTCCGCGTGAAGTTCACCAGGTCGCCCTCGCGCGACACCTTGATCAGGCTGAAGTCGCTGGTACCCCCGCCCACATCGCACACCAGCACGATCTGCCCGTCGAACAGCTTCTTCCGCGACTGCGCCAGGTTGTGCGCAATCCAGGAATAGAATGCCGCCGCGGGCTCCTCGAGCAGCGTCAGCCGCTCCAGCCCCACCTCGCGCGCCGCCATTACGGTGAGTTCCCGCGCCTCTTCATCGAACGAGGCGGGAACTGTCAGCACGATGTCCTGCCCGGCCAGTGGCGCATCCTGGATCCGGTCCCACTCGTCGCGAAATTTGGCGATGAACCGCGACGACACCTCTACCGGCGAAAGCACCCGGCCCGTTTCCTGCGAATCCCACGGCAGGATCTTCGCCGTCCGGTCCACATCCGGGTTCGAAAGCCACGATTTGGCGGAGTGCACCAGCCGCGTCGGAACCAGCGCCCCCTGCTCGCGCGCATACAACCCCACCGGCTGACCGTCTTCCAGAAACAGAAAGGAAGGCAACGTGCGCCGCGGCTCGATCCGGTTGGGCGCCACCAGCTGCGGCGTCTCGAAAATGTGCACCGGCGGGAAATCGCGATCTTCGGCCTCGCGCTCGTCAATGTACGCAAGGGCGGAATTGGTGGTGCCGAGGTCGATGCCGATCTTCATGCCTGCACGCGCTCGCGGACGTTGAATTCCAGCTTCCAGCGACGGCCGTCCCGCGAGACGCACCAGAGCTGGAGCATGCCGGTTTCGGTGACCACGGTTTCAAACGAAACCGGCACCACTTCCGCCGAGCTTTCGCCGCTCTGAAAACTCACCTCCATCGGTGACAGCTCCTGCAGGTCCTCTCCATAGTCTTCGATGAGGTCGCCCGGCTGGTCGTTCTTGCGGGTGGCCGCGGTGAAGAAACGAAACTCGGCCGGCTGTCCCACAATGAGCCCGAACTCGCGGCCCGGAATGCGCAGTTCGTTGCCCTCCTCCATGCCGAACGGCACCACCGTCAGCGCCTTGAGCGGCGCTGGGATGCCGGGAATGGACGGCATCGCGCTCTCGACCCCCACGTAGTAAGTACGCGGCACGCCGCCGCGGATGCGCACTCCGCGTCCCCGGCGCGCCAGCCCGTAGTAGGCCGCACCCCGCGAAACGGCATGCATCAGGTCTTCCCCGCTGAGCGGTTTCACCGGCGGCATGCCTTCTTCGGCCAGCCACGCGTCCAGCGCCGCCAGCGAGCGCTCCCGGACCACCGCCGCATTCAGCACTCCGCCGTTGAACAGCACGTGCGTAGGACAGGCCAGCCCGCTCGGCCCGCGGCGCACCGCCCCATGCTCCGTGGTCGCCGCCTGCTGCCGCAGAAACTTCGCCATGTGGCGCGTAATCGCGGGGTCGGCGGCGTAGGGCAGGCCCAGTTCCTGCAAACCGACGCGGCGCTGTTGCGCCGGCATCTCGCTGCTGGAAACGCCCGGCAGAAACCCCTCGCCCAGAACCCGCTGTATGTCCTCGCGATGGAGCGACGCCTTGATCGTCCCCCCCACCAGTCCGCTGCCCTTGCCGAGAAGGGTGACCGCCTGTTCCTTGGCCTTCGATTCCGGATCCAGCAGCTTTTCCTTCGCCGCCCGGCAGTTGGCCCACAACTGAAGGTGCTGCCGGCTGTCGATCCGCGTTCCCTTTTCCGCCAGCCGCTGCGCCACGACTCCCGCCAGCGCCAGGTCGATGTTGTCGCCCCCGAGCAGAATGTGTTCGCCCACGGCCTCGCGGTTCAGCGCCAGTTCCCCGCCGCTCTCGGTCACCGCAATCAGCGTGAAATCCGTGGTGCCGCCGCCGATATCCACCACCAGAATCAGGTCGCCCATCTGCACCCGCTCGCGCCAGTCGGGATGCCGCTCGATCCAGGCATAGAAGGCCGCCTGCGGCTCTTCGAGCAGGGTGATGTTCTCGTAGCCGGCCTGCCTCGCCGCTTCGAGTGTCAACTCGCGCGCCACCGCATCGAACGATGCCGGCACCGTCACCAGCACCTGCTGCGCGGTGAACGGCGCCTCCCCCATTTTCGAATCCCACGCCTGCCGCAGGTGCTCCAGGTAGCGCCGGCTGGCTTCGACCGGCGAGATTTTCTGGACGCCTTCCGGCGCCCGGAACGGAAGCAGCGGCGAGGTGCGGTCCACCCCCGAGTGCGACAGCCACGACTTGGCCGACGAAACCAGCCGGCCCGCATTCTCGATCCCGCGCTTCTGCGCCAGCCGGCCGACTACGTACTGCCGCCCCGAGTCCCACGGCAGCCCGATCGTCCCTTCCGGAAAATCGGCACTGCCGGGCAGGTAGAGAAAGGACGGTAGCAGCCCCTCGTCTCGCACCTCGCCCGGGTTCTCCAGTTGCGGAATGGCCAGCAACTGAACGTTGGCCGGCGCGAACGGGTCGGCCTCCGCCAGGATCTCCGCATAGGCCAGCGCCGAGTTGGTGGTGCCCAGGTCGATTCCAATAACGTATCTCGGTTCCAACGCTTGTTTACTCGATTTCGATTTCCGCGGGGGCAATTACGGTCGCATCTTGTTTGGAGGAAAGCGCCGGCAGGTCCACCTTCACCGCCCGCCACCCCTTGTGACGGAGCGTCCCTCCCGACGGTGGTTTCGCCGGAACGTTGCCGACGAACTTCACCAGGTTGGGATCCGCGGACGGCGCCTTGGCGAATGTGCCCTCCACCCCATCGATCACCGGCTGCAGCGTGACATAGCGCGCCACCGCGTCGCGGCACTGGTCGTGCAATTCGCGAACGGCGGCGCCGATCTGCTCGTCGGAATAGGACCCGATATCCTCCATCAGGAAGTCCAGCAGGCGCGAGTCGCGCTGCAGGATGGCGAGGATCTGAAGCGCGCCGTCGGAGGCTTTGACTACCGCCGCGGCGGGTGCCGGCGCCGCCGCCCGCGCCGGCGCCAGGTCGCGGGGGGTGAGGTTCAGGGCGGTCAGCGTCTCCCCCGATAGCTCCCCTCGGAACAGCAGGTTGAAGAAACTGCGAAATGCCAGAACGATGCGGTTCAAATAGTTGGCTCCAAAGAATCAGGATACCGGAAAGGCCGTGTGGGCCGGTGATCCGCCCCCGGGTATTTCACCGCGAGTGAATCAGCGTCGCCTGCCGCAGGCGGTCGAGCTGGCGCCGCGCGATCTCGGCCCATTGCCCGGTGGCATCCAGCTTCAGGTACTGCTTCCAGTGGTGCACCGCCTTGAGCGTGTCGCCGGTGCGCTCCGAGATCAACGCCAGGTTGAAGTGCGCATCGGCATAATTCGGGTTGAGCGCGAGCGCCCGGCGGTAGTGCTCGAGGGCCTCTTTCAGCCGTCCCTGTTCGTCGTACAGATTGCCCAGGTTGAATTCGGCCAGGGGATACCCGGGGTCCGCCGTAATGGACCCCAGATAGTATCGTTCCGCGTCGCCGAACTTGCGCTGCCGGTAGTGAATCGTGCCCAGATTTACCAGGGCGCCGGCCGCCCCGGGATTGAGCTCCAACACCTTCTTGTACGCTTCGATCGCCTGCTCCACGGGCGCCCCGGTCTCTTCCAGTTCCAGTCCCCGCTGAAACCAAATCTCCGCTTCCCTCAGGCGATTGTGCGCCAGCTTGCGCTCCGGAAAATTCATCACGCCGCCGATCTCGGAAGCCTCGAAATCGAAGAGAATCTGCCCGCTGATGGCCTCCATTTTCTGGCCGGCCACGTGCACCGCGATCCGCTTGCCGTCGGATACGATCCGCAGCTCCGCCAGCGGCTGCTTTACCCAGTCGAGCTTGCGCCGCAGCGATTCCATGGCCCGGCCGATCTGCGGCGCGCTGATCCGGTTCTCACGAAGCTTGATCAGGGTCTGAAGGGCGATCAGGTCCGAAAACGAATAAGACGCCGAGGCGGGAATCAACTCCTGCTTCTCCCAGCTCCGCAACTGGCGCTCGGACAGGCCAAACTTACGCCGGACGTCCGCGCGCGAGTATTCCTCGTTCGGGGCCACGCGAACATTCTAACAGGGACCCGGCGCGCCGAGCGTGATTCCCAAGCCCCCGGACCCGCCATCACCTGACTCCCCGCTGCCGTCCACTGCCTCCGCTGCCCCCCGGCCACGCTCCCGAAGCTTGCCGCCAGGGTTCTCCTTGACTTTCGTAACGCGGGTAATTTATTCTGACGATTCGACTTGGCCAAGCTTCCCTGGCCGCCTTGCGTATGCGGGATAACATGCACCACGTGCCGGAAACCGTGGAACGCTTCCTGGCCTCCACCCTGGAAAGCGTGGACAGCGCTGAAGAGCTGGCTGTGGGTGTGGCCCAGCGGGCCGGTTTTGACGAGGACGAGCTCATGAAGATCGGCATGGCGGTGCGGGAGTCGATGGTCAACGCAGTGGTTCACGGCAATCGGTATAACGAGCATAAAAAGGTGCGCTTCTCGGTTGCGCACAACGCGGAGCGATTCACCGTGAGAATCGCCGATGAAGGCGAAGGTTTCGATTTCGAGCATCTCCCCGATCCGCTGGCTCCGGAGAATTTGATGCGCACTTCCGGCCGCGGCATTTTTTTGATCCGGTCCTTTATGGACGAGTTCCAGATGCGCCATCTGGAACCGGGGGGAACGGAAGTAACTTTGGTGAAATACTTGGTGTCTAAGTAGATTCTGCGGTGTTTTCAGCCAGGAGGCATGTTCAAGTGAGCGTAAAGTTGAATACTCGACAGGTGGGCGATGTGAATGTGGTGGATGTAGCGGGAAGGATCACCCTCGGGGAAGGTTCCAGCACCTTGCGCGACGCCCTGCGCGACATGGTCGGCAAGAACCAGAAAAAGATCCTGCTCAACCTCGGCGAGGTTTCCTATATCGACAGTTCGGGAATCGGCGAGCTGGTTTCGGGATTCACGACCGTCACCAACAGCGGGGGGCAGTTGAAACTGCTCAACCTGAATAAGCGGGTGAAAGATCTGCTCCAGATCACCAAGCTCTACACCGTCTTCGATGTCCATGAAGACGAAGCGGGAGCCATCCGCAGCTTCACGTAGTTCAGCCTGGGGCAGGGCCGGACTCTGCCCCACTCCTTATCCCCCACCCACAAACTGTACGATTTCGACCTGCGCACCCGCCTCCAGGGTAGTCTCCCCCCACTTGGGCTGCTTCACGATCCGCCGGTTCAATTCGATCGCTACGCGCGCGGGCTCGAGCTCCAATTGGCGCAACAGCCCGAGAAGGCTTTGCCCCTCCGAAACGGTCCGCGTTTCGCCATTCACCACAATATCGATGGGCATGTTTGGTTGACACCTCCATTTTCCACCATCTATAGTCAAATTTGGATCTGCTCTTCCCTGAATCGCATGCCTAACTCATACACGGAATTGTATTTTCCCGTCCTCGTGCAGGCTCTGGTTGCGATGGCCCTCGCCGCCGGCCTGCTCACGGTATCGTTCCTTTTAGGCAAACGCGTCCGCAACAAGGTGAAGGACATGCCGTATGAATCCGGCATCGTTCCCACCGGCGACGCCCGGCAGCGGTTCAGCGTGAGGTTTTACCTGGTGGCCATGCTCTTCATCGTTTTCGACATTGAAGCGATCTTTTTGTACCCCTGGGTGGTCGTTTTTCGAGAACTGAAGATGGTAGCTTTCATCGAGATGCTGGTGTTTGTGGTGCTGATCCTCTCCGGATTCTTCTACATCTGGAAAAAGGGTGCGCTGGACTGGTCCGGAGCCGACCTTACCAGCCGAAAACAATAACGCTCGAAATGTTACCCGACAACTTGCGAGATCGTCCGTTGGCCGAGGCGATTGCCGCTTTTGACGCCGACGCCGTAGTGAGCGGGAAATTCGATCGCGGCGAACTGACGCTCGAGATCGCGCCCGCCAAGATCGCCAGCATCTGCGGATTCCTGAAATACGACCAGAAATTCAATCGCCTGAGCACGGTCACCGCCGTGGACCGTTATCCGGTCGAACCGCGTTTTGAGGTCGTCTATCACCTGCATTCGGTCGGCCGCAACGAACGCGTCCGCCTGAAGTGCCGCGTGCCGGGCGCCGATCCCGAAATCGAATCGGTCACCCCTGTGTGGCGGGGCGCCGGCTGGTACGAGCGCGAAGCGTTCGATCTGTTCGGCATTCGTTTTCGCGGCCATCCGGACCTGCGCCGCATCATGATGCCCGACGATTGGGAAGGCCACCCGCTGCGCAAAGACTACCCCGTGACGGGGTCGAGGGTTTAAGAAGATGAGTGAATCGGGCGTCCCTGGAACCATTCTCGAAGCGGTCGATGCCAATCCATCGGAGACCGGCCCGCGCCGAATGGTGCTCAACATGGGACCGCAGCACCCGTCCACCCACGGCGTGCTGCGCCTCCTGATCGAACTCGATGGCGAGACTGTCGTGCGATGCCGGCCGGAAATCGGTTTCCTCCACACCGGCATCGAAAAAGAGTTCGAAGTCAAAAACTACCAGCAGGCGGTCACGCTCACCGATCGCGTCGACTACCTCGCGCCGCTGTCCATGAACCTCGGCTACTGCCTCGCCGCGGAGAAACTCCTGGGCCTCGAAATTCCGCCGCAGGCGCAGTGGATGCGCGTGATGCTCACCGAGTTGACTCGCCTCAACAGCCACCTCGTCTGGCTCGGCACGCACGCCCTCGATATCGGCGCGATGAGCGTCTTCCTCTATTGCTTCCGCGAGCGCGAGGACATTCTCCGCATCTTCGAGATGTTCTCCGGCCAGCGGATGATGACCAGCTACTTCCGCATCGGCGGCCTCGCGCTCGAACCGCCGCGCGGCTGGCACAAACGCGTGCGCCAGTTCATCGACGTGTTTCCCACCCGCGTGGACGAGTACGAAAACCTGCTCACCAATAACCGCATCTGGATCGGTCGCACCCAGGGAGTGGGCGTCATTTCGCTCGAAGACATGCTCGACCTGGGCGTCACCGGACCCATGCTGCGCGCCGCCGGCCTCAAGATCGACGCCCGTAAGGATGAGCCGTATACCAGCTACGAGAAGTTCGATTTCGATGTGCCTACCCGCACCGAAAACGATGTGTACGCGCGATACCTGGTGCGCGTCGAGGAAATGCGGCAAAGCTCGCGTATCGTGAACCAGGCGCTCGAGGGTATGCCCGCCGGCCCCTGGAAGGCCGATGCCCCGCACGTGGTGCTGCCCGACCGCGAAAAGATGAAAACGCAGATGGAAGCCCTGATCTTCCATTTCAAAATCGTGACCGAGGGCTTCCGCGTCCCGGAAGGCGAGGTCTACCAGGTGATCGAATCGCCGCGCGGCGAGCTCGGTTTCTACCTGGTCAGCGACGGCACCACCAAGCCCTATCGCGTGCACATGCGCACACCAAGCTTCGGGAATCTGCAAGCCACGTCTAGAATGGTAGAGGGTACGCTGATCGCCGATGTGATCGCTTCCATCGGCAGCATGGATTTCGTTCTCGGGGACACGGACCGGTAATTTGGGTGGTGCAGGAAAGCGGGATGCCAACCCGCGGAAGGCGAAAGCCCTGTCCACCACGATGACAACATGACTCTCTCTCCACAACTGGAAGCCAGGTTTGACAAACTCCTGAAGAGCTATCCACCCGGCCGCCAACGCTCGGCCATGATTCCCATGCTCATGTACGCGCAGGACGAGATCGGCTGCGTTTCCGACGAACTGATCGCGGAAGTCGCCAGACGGGTCGGCGTCACGGCCTTGCAGGTCAATGAGGTGCTCTCCTACTATTCGATGCTGCACCGCAAACCGCTGGGCAAGTATCACGTGCAGGTCTGCACCAATATCAGTTGCCTGCTGCACGACGGCGACAAGCTCTGGGAGCATGCCTGCAAGAAACTCGGCATCGGCCACAAAGAGGTCACCGCGGACGGCCAGGTTTCACTCGAAGAGGTAGAGTGCATTGGCGCCTGCTCCTGGGCGCCGGCGGTCCAGGTAAACTACGAGTTTCACCACTTCGTCACGCCCGGCGACCTGGACGCTCTCCTGGACGACCTGAGGACAAAACAGTAACGGATGTTGTATAACGAACCCAGTCCGCTCGAAACCCGGGTGCTGACGCGGCGCTTTGGCCTGCCGCACTCCGAGTCCATCGACACCTATCTTGCCACCGATGGCTACCAGGCGTTCATGAAGGCGGCCGCCATGAAGCCCGAGCAGATCATCGACGAGGTGAAAGCGTCCAATCTGCGCGGACGCGGCGGCGCCGGCTTTCCCACCGGAATGAAGTGGAGCTTCGTACCGCGCTCCTCTCCTAAACCCAAATACATCGTCGTGAATGCCGATGAAAGCGAACCCGGCACCTGCAAAGACCGCGTGCTGATGGAGAACGATCCCCACCAGTTGATCGAGGGCGCGCTGATCGCCGGTCTCGCCGTGGACGCGCACTCCGGCTACATCTATATCCGCGGCGAGTATCGCTACCTGATCGACATCGTGGACACGGCCATCGCCGAGGCCTACCAACGAGGCTGGCTCGGGAAGAACATCCAGGGCACGGGGTTCGACTTCGATCTCTACACCCACACCGGCGCGGGCGCCTATGAGTGCGGCGAGGAATCGGCGCTGCTCGAATCGCTCGAAGGAAAGCGCGGCATACCGCGCATCCGCCCGCCGTTTCCCGCCGTGGTCGGCGCGTTTCAATGCCCCACCGTGCTGAACAACGTGGAAACCTATTGCGCCGTGCCGGCCATTATCCGCGACGGTGGCGCGGCCTTTGCCGCGCTCGGCGTGCCCAAAGCCGGCGGGACCAAAATGACCTGCCTCACCGGCCACGTCAACAAACCCGGCGTGTACGAATTGAAGCTCGGCTTTCCGGTGCAACAGATGATCGAGGAAGTGGGCGGCGGCATCCGCGGCGGCCGCAAGCTCAAAGCCTTCATTCCCGGCGGCTCGTCCTGCCCCGTATTGACCGCGGCGGAACTGGAAGGCGCCACCATGGACTACGACTCCATGTCCCAGCGCAAGACCATGCTCGGCTCGGGCGGCGTGATCATCATCGACGACCAGACCTGCATGGTCAAGGCCGCCCTCCGCATCATGCGGTTCTACGCCCACGAGAGCTGCGGCTGGTGCATCCCCTGCCGCGAAGGCACCACCTGGCTTCGCAAGATTCTGACGCGATTTCACGAAGGCGGCGGCACCCGCGCCGACATCAACCTGATCGGCGATCTCGCCAGGAACATGCTGGGACGAACCTTCTGCCCCCTCGGCGACGCGGCCGCCATGCCCACCATCTCCATCGTGGAGAAGTTCCGCGGGGAATTCGAAGACCACCTCAACGGGAAACCGTGCCCCTACCAACCGGCGGGCACCTTGGTGGGGGCCTGATGGCCGACCTGGTCAAATTCACCATCGACGGCCGGCAGGTGCAGGCCGCGCCCGGCACCCTGGTGATCGATGCCGCCAAGAGCGTCGGCATCGAAATCCCCGCGTTCTGCTACTACGAAGGCCTCACCTTGCAGGCCGCCTGCCGCATGTGCCTGGTGGAAGTGGAGAAGATGCCCAAGCTGATGACGGCCTGCACTCTCCCGGTGTCCGAAGGCATGGTCGTGCGCACCGAAACCCCACAAGTGGCCAACGCCCGCAAGTATACACTGGAGTTCCTGCTCACCAATCATCCGCTCGACTGCCCGGTCTGCGATAAGGGCGGCGAATGCGAGTTGCAGGATATGGTGTTCCGCTATGGCGCCGGAGAGAGCCGCTACACCGAAGTAAAGGTTCACACCCCGGAAAAACAATATTCGCCGGTGGTGTTTTTCGATGCGCCGCGCTGCATCCTCTGCTTCCGCTGCGTGCGCATCTGCAATGAAGGCATGGGGGTGGGTGCGCTGGGTGTGATTAACCGCGGCGTATTCTCCGAAATTGCCCCCAACCAGGGCGACCATCTGGAATGCGACGAGTGCGGCGCCTGCATCGACATCTGTCCGGTGGGCGCGCTCACCAGCGGAGCCTATCGCTACCAGACCCGGCCTTGGGAAATGGAGCACGTGGGCACCATCTGCACCCATTGCGCCGACGGCTGCAAGACGACCCTGGGCGTCCGCAACGACCACATCATCCGTGGCAACAACCGCGACCGCTCCGGCATCAATGGCGAGTTCCTCTGCATCAAGGGCCGCTACGGGTTCGATTTCTACGATCACCCCGAGCGTTTGCTGGCCCCCCTCGTGCGCGTCGATGGGAAACTCGTCGAGGTGTCCTGGTCGAAGGCGCTGGAGACCGTCGCCGCCCGATTCCGCCTCGCCCGCGAGGCCGGCGGCAGCTTCGGCGTGATCGGCTCCAACCACACCACCAACGAAGAGAATTATTACCTCCAGAAGTTCGCGCGCACGGTGTTGGGCACGAACCACATCGACCACCACCGCACCGGCGACCTCGCGACCCTGCTCGATGCGCTGAGCGGCAAAACGGGCCGGCTCGCAACCGTGGCCGACCTGTACCAAAGCAAGGCCGTGCTGATCCTGGGCGCCGATCTTGCGCTCGAGCATCCGCTGCTCAGTTTCCAGGTTCGCGCCAACTACCGCCACCATCAGGCCAACGTCTACGCCCTTACTCCCGGGCCGGTGCGCGAAGACAAGTACTCGGTGGCTAGCCTCCGCGTGGGAAGCGCGGCGGCGAAGAACGTCGGCGACCTCGGAGTAGTTCCCGGACGCGACGTCGGCGCCACCACCAGCGGTCCCGGCGCCGCACCCATCGGCGGTCCGGGCGTAGTCCCGGATCCCTCCGCCACTCCGCCGCCCGGTCCACGATGGGAGCCCGTCAATGGTCCGGGCCGGGCCACCGGCGATCACGCCGGCTTCGCGCCTCCCCACAATGTCAACGCGGCGCCGGCCGGCTATTTCGCCGCCCTCGAATCGCTCCGCGACCGGCTGAAGGCCGAACCCGGGCTGGTGCTCCTCTTCGACGACTCCTTCAAGGGCGACGACATCCGCGCATTGGTCGAATTCGGCGAGTCCCTCGGCATTCCCGTAAAATACGTGTGCCTGGTCGATTATTCGAATTCCCGCGGCGCCATCGATATGGGCCTCGCTCCGGAATTCCTGCCGGGTTATGTGCCGTCCGCCCAGCCCGGCATGCGGCTTCACGAGATGCTGGATGCCCCGCTCGACGTGCTTTGGGTGGTGGGCGCCAATCCGCTCAAAAACGGCGGCGCCCGCCACGCCGGATTTCTCGCCGTCCAGGATCTGTTCCTCACCGAGACCGCCCGGCAGGCCGACGTGGTCCTGCCCGCCGCCTGTGCCTACGAAAAGAACGGCACCGTCACCAATGTCACCGGTGAGGTGCAGCGGCTCAAACGCGCCATCAACACCATGGGCGCCAAACCCGATCTCGAAATCATGGGCTTCATCGCCCGGGAAATGGGCGCCGCCGCCGCCCTCGGCCCATGGACGCCCGATGTCGTCTTTTCCGAAATCCGCAACAACGTTCGCGGGTACCACGTTCCAACCACGGCCATCGCCGCCGGCGCGGCGCAGACCCTGCCGGTCAACGGCCGTGTGCCCGTTGAGAACCGGCCCGACCTGGTGCATTCCGATCACAACGGTCTGTTCGCGTCCGGTACGCTCGGGCGCTATTCCAAGGTGCTGAATTCGGTGGTGGAAAGCCGTTTGAGCCGCTAAATGGACTCATTTATCGTCATCAGCCTCATCAAGATCGTCGTCGTTTTCGCCGTCCTGATGACCACCCTGGCCTACCTGCAGTGGGTCGAGCGGAAAGTGATTGCCCATATCCAGGTGCGCCCGGGACCCTATCGCGTGGGCCCCCACGGGCTCTTGCAGCCCCTGGCCGACGTCATCAAGCTGGTCACCAAGGAAGACCTGATTCCGCCCTACGTCAATCGGCCGCTGTACCTGGCCGCCCCCTTCATCGCCATCACCATGGCGCTGCTGTCGATCTCCGTGATTCCGTTCGGCCCCGCCATCCAGGTCGGCCCCTATCGTACCTACATGCAGCTCACCGACCTCAACATCGGCGTGCTGTTCGTGCTCGCGGCTACTTCCATGGGCGTGTACGGCATCGCGCTCGCCGGTTGGTCTTCGAACAACAAGTACGCGCTCCTCGGCGGTCTGCGCAGTTCCGCCCAGATGATCAGCTACGAGTTGCCGCTGTCGCTCACCATCGCCGCCCCGCTGCTGATCTCCAATACCCTCAGCCTGCGCGAAATCGTCGAACGGCAGGCGGGCGGCGTCTGGAACTGGAACGTATTCCACGGACCGTTCCCGCAGATCATCAGCTTCCTCGTGTTTCTGATCGCCGCCTTCGCCGAAACCAACCGTGTGCCCTTCGACCTGCCGGAGGCCGAAAACGAACTGGTGGCCGGCTTCCACACCGAATACAGCAGCATGAAATTCGCCTCCTTCTTTATGGCCGAGTACGCCAACATGATCACCGTGAGCTGCATGGCCACCCTGCTCTTTCTGGGCGGATGGATCGCCCCGTGGCCGGCCCGCTTTGGCTCCAGCCTCGTCCCCGCCGCGATCTTCGCGCTGGCCGGACTGGTCGCCCTGTATCACGGCATGCATCCGGCACGGCGCCGCGATCGCCTTACCCTGCCCGTGTTCGGCGTCATTTTCCTGATCCTCGCGGCGGTGTTCCTGCTGCCCTGGGTCCAGAGCTGGCTGATCCCGCTCTTCTGGTTCTGCGCCAAAGCCGGCGCGATCCTTTTCCTGTTCATGTGGATTCGCGGCACCCTGCCGCGCTTCCGCTACGACCAACTGATGCGCTTCGCGTGGAAGTTCCTCTTCCCGGTGGCGGTACTGAACCTTCTGGTGACCGCTTTGCTGGTCGCCCTCACGACGAAGTGACATGGACGTCATCATTTTTCTGGTCTTCGCCCTGATCGCGGTGGTTTGTGCCATCAACGTGGTCGTCCAGACGCATCCCATCTCCAGCGCGATCTCGCTGGTCGGGGTCATGGGGTCGCTCGCGGTCCTCTACCTTCTGCTGGGCGCCGAGTTCATTGCCGCCGCCCAGGTGATCGTCTACGCCGGCGCCGTCATGGTGCTGTTCGTGTTCGTGATCATGCTGCTCAATGCCGGCGCCGAAACCCGCAAAGGGCGCTCGTTTATGGTCCAGTTGCTGGGCGTGCCGCTGCTCATCGCCTTCCTCGGACTGCTGGCCTGGTTCGTGCAGCGGATGTACCGCCCAGACACCTCGGTGCACTTCGGCGGCTTCCGGGGCGGCTCGCCGCGGGCCATCGGCCTGGCCCTCTTCGGCCCCTACCTGCTGCCCTTCGAAGTCACCTCGATCCTGGTCCTGATCGCCATTATCGGAGCCATCGTCCTGGCGCGAAAGGAGGTCGATTGATCATGTCGGAAGTCCCCATTTCGTGGTTCCTCACGCTCAGCGCGGTGCTGTTCGCCCTCGGTGTAGCCGGCTTCCTCTTCCGGCGCAGTATCATCACCATCTTCATGTCCATCGAGCTGATGTTGAACGCCGTGAACCTGACGTTCATCACGTTTTCCTACCAGCTCAAACAGGTTGGCGGCCACCTGTTCAGCTTCTTCGTGATGGTCGTGGCGGCCGCCGAGGCGGCCGTCGGCCTGGCCATCATCCTGACGATATTCAAGAACCGTTCGACCCTGAATATCGACGAAATCGACACGATGAAGAACTGATGCAACTCTGGCTCATCCCCATCCTTCCGCTGGCCGGCTTCGTCATCAACGGGCTCTTTGGGCGCCGCTTCCCCAAGAGCGTCATCAACGCCATCGCCATCGGCAGCGTCGTCCTGTCGTTCGCCTGGGTTCTGAAGACCCTCTTCGGCCTGGGCGACCTCCACACCCCCTATACCGAGCACTACTTCACCTGGATCCAGAGCGGCCCCCTCACCATCAACTGCGATTTCTCGGTGGACCGCCTCACCGCTGTCATGCTGCTGGTGGTCACCGGCGTCGGCTCGCTCATCCACATCTACTCCATCGGCTACATGGCGCACGAGGGCGGCTATTACCGCTTCTTTTCGTACCTCAACCTGTTCATGTTTTTCATGCTGGTCCTGGTGCTGGCGGCGAACTACCTGGTCCTGTTCGTGGGCTGGGAGGGCGTGGGCCTGTGCAGCTACCTGCTCATCGGGTTCTACTTCGACAAGCAATTCGCCACCAACGCCGGCAACAAGGCCTTCATCGTGAACCGCATCGGCGATTTCGGATTCTCGCTGGCGATGTTCTACCTCTTCCGGCATTTCGGCTCGCTCGATTTCGGCGCCGTGTTCCAGCAGGCGGCCACCGCCCCCACCTGGGTGCTGACCACCATCGGCGTGCTGCTGATGGTGGGCGCGTGCGGAAAATCGGCCCAGCTTCCGCTCTACGTCTGGCTGCCCGACGCCATGGCCGGCCCCACGCCGGTTTCGGCGCTGATCCACGCCGCCACCATGGTCACCGCCGGCGTTTACATGACTGCGCGATCGTGGCCCATCTACACCCACGCGCCGGCCGCCATGGACGTGATCGCCATCATCGGCGTCGTCACCGCGTTCTTCGCCGCTACCATCGGCCTGGCGCAGAACGACATCAAGAAGGTGTTCGCCTACTCCACCGTCTCGCAGCTTGGCTACATGTTCGTGGGGGTGGGCTGCGGCGCGTTTTCCGCGGGCATCTACCACCTGATGACCCACGCGTTCTTCAAGGCCCTGCTGTTTCTCGGGTCGGGCAGCGTGATTCACGCCCTGTCCGGCGAGCAGGACATGCGTCACATGGGCGGACTGCGGCACAAAATCCGCTGGACCTTTCTCACCATGATGTGCGCCGCTGTCGCCATCGCCGGCATCCCCCCCTTCTCCGGCTTCTTCAGCAAGGATGCCATTCTGCTCGCCGCGCACCATCACGCCCCCTGGATCTACTGGCTGGGCACCATCACCGCCGGCCTGACGGCGTTCTACGTCTTCCGCGCCATGTTCCTGACCTTCTTTGGCGACTACCGCGGGCACGAACACCACGTGCACGAATCCCCGCCGGTCATGCTCGTACCCCTGGCCATCCTTGCGCTGCTTTCGCTCGGCGGCGGGTTCCTGTTCAAGATTCCCGCATTTCTGGGCACCGTCTTCCCCACCCTCGAAGTGGAAGAGGACTTCGTGCTGATGGCCATTTCCACCGCCGCCGGCCTCATCGGCATCGGCGTCGCGTGGCTCTTCTATGTGGTCCGCCCCTCGCTTCCCGATTCCCTGGTGGCCGGCATCCGCGGCCTCTACACCGTGGTCTACAACAAGTACTTCGTGGATGAGATCTACGATCACGCCGTGGTGAGACCCATCGTGAACGGCTCGCGCGCCGTGCTCTGGAAGGGAGTGGACGCCGGCCTCATCGACGGCATGGTGAACGGCGTGGGCGCGCGCGCCCGCAACATCGGAGGCGCGCTGCGGCTCATGCAGTCCGGCAATGTTCGCAGTTACGCCACCTGGGTGCTGTTCGGTTCCGTCCTGGTGATTGTGGTGCTCGGCCTGGCGGGAGGTCTGCGATGAACCTGCTCGGCGATCTGCTCGCGATCCCCCTGTTTGCCTTCTTCCTCGCCCTGCTGATCCCCCGGCGGCTGGCCCCCAACAGCCGTTCCTGGGCGCTGGTCTCGTCGCTGATGACGTTCGTCATCTCGGTGATCCTGGCGCTGCGCTTCGACCGCTCGAGTGGCGGCGAGCAGTTCGCCCTGAACGTGCAATGGATCACCTCGCCCGATATTCACTTCGCCATCTCGGTGAATGGCGTCAGCCTGTGGCTGGTTCTGCTCTCGACCCTGCTCACGCCCGTCTGCGTGCTGATTTCGTGGCGCTCCATCCAGCATCGCGTCAAGGAGTTTTACGCCTTCCTCCTCCTCCTCGAATTCGGCCTCATCGGCGTGTTCCTGGCCCAGGACCTGTTCCTGTTCTACGTGTTCTGGGAGGTCAGCCTGGTGCCCATGTACTTCCTCATCGGCATCTGGGGCCACGACCGGCGCATCTACGCCGCCGTGAAATTCTTCCTCTACACCATGGCCGGCTCGGTGCTGATGCTGACCGCCATCATCTATCTCTACAACCGCACCGAGACCTTCAGCTACCCGCTGATTCTGCAAATGCTGGCCAGCGGACGCCTGGTGTTTACCCCCGGCGAGCAGTTGCTGCTCTTCCTGGCCTTCTTCGTGGCCTTCGCCATCAAGGTGCCCATCTTTCCGCTGCACACCTGGCTGCCGGACGCCCACGTGGAGGCGCCCACCGCCGGCTCGGTCATGCTCGCTTCCGTCATGCTGAAGATGGGCACGTACGGTATCCTGCACTTCTGCCTGCCGCTGTTCCCCTCGGCCTCGCGCACCTGCGCCCCGTGGATCGCGGTGCTGGCCATCATCGGCATCCTCTACGGCGCGCTGGTGGCCATGGTGCAGCCCGACATGAAGAAACTCGTGGCCTACTCCTCGGTGAGCCACCTGGGTTTCGTCGTCCTGGGCATCTTCTCGTTCACCCAGATGGGGCTCGATGGCGCGGTGTACCAGATGCTCAACCACGGCATTTCGACCGGCGCGCTGTTCGCGATCGTGGGCCTGCTCTACGAACGGCGCCACTCGCTCGCCATCGGCGACTATGGCGGCGTGGCCACCGCCGCGCCGTGGCTCGCCACCGCTTTCCTGATCACCACCCTCGCCAGCATCGGCCTGCCGACACTGAATAACTTCGTCGGCGAATTCCTCGTCCTCCAGGGAACCGCCATGGCCAATTACACCTGGACCGTCTGGGCCGCCATCGGGGTGATCCTCTCCGCCTGCTACATGCTCTGGCTCTACCAGCGCGTCTTCTATGGCGAGGTGAATCCGGAAGTCCGTTCGCATGTGTTCGATCTCGACCGCCGCGAATGGGCGGCCATCGTTCCGCTGATCGCCATGATGGTGTGGATGGGCGTCTATTCGCAGAGTTTTCTGCCGCCGGTGGGCAAGGTCACCGCCCAGGTGCTCGATCAGACCCAGGTGAACGTGCCCTTCCGCGTGCAGGTGCTGCCCCGGGGGCCGGCCGCGGTCCGCCCCGCGGTGCGATGGGAGGCCGCCGATGCCCGTTAGCGTGGCGAGCGCCTCCGACCTCCTCCGCATCCTTCCCGAGATCATCCTGACCGTCATGGGCACGGCCCTGATGGTCATCAACCCGCTCGTCCGCCGCCGCTCGTCCAACCTGTTCGGTCATCTCAGCCTCCTCACCTTGCTGGCCGCCATCGCGGCCGCCGTCTACGCCGCTTCCGACCCCGGTCCCGCCTTCAGCGGCATGCTGGTCGTGGACGGCTTCGCTACGTTTTTCCGGGTGTTGGTCCTGGTTGTCGGGATCCTCACCGTGCTCCCCTCCTACCGCTTCCTCCGCCGCCAGGACGCCGCGACCGGCGAGTATCATTCCCTGCTGCTGTTCTCCCTCGCCGGCCAGTCCCTCATGGCCGCTTCGAACGACCTCATCATGGTCTTCATCGGCCTGGAGATTTCCTCCATCTCCAGCTACATCCTGGCGGGCTATCTTCGCGACGACAAGCGCGCCAGCGAAGCCGCCCTCAAGTACTTCCTGTTGGGCTCGTTCGCCACCGCCTTCTTCCTCTATGGCGTGGCACTGATCTACGGCACGGCCCAGAGCATCAATCTCACCGCCGTGCGCACCGCGCTGACCGGACCGAATCCTCCGTCGCCCGTGTTTGTGGCGCTGGCCGCCGCCATGATGTTCGTCGGGCTCGGCTTCAAAGTCTCGGCCGCGCCCTTTCAGATTTGGGCGCCCGACGTGTACCAGGGCGCGCCCACGCCCATCTCCGCATTCCTCTCCGCCGGGCCCAAGGCCGCCGCGTTTGCCGTCTTTCTGCGCATCTTCATGACCGCCTTCGAACCCATCGGCAGCGGCTGGGGGCCGCTGGTGTGGATCTCCGCCCTGCTTTCGATGATCATCGGGAACTTCGCCGCGCTGCTGCAATCGAACGTCAAGCGCATGCTCGCCTACAGTTCGGTCGCCCACGCGGGCTACGTCCTGGTCGCGCTCGACGCACGCTCCGACGTGGGCACCGCCGCGGCCATGTTCTATCTTGCGGCCTATGCCTTCATGAACGTCGGCGCTTTCGCCGTGGTCAGCCATATCTCGGGCAAGGGCGAGCGCTACGTGAACATCGACGATCTCGCCGGACTCGCCGAAAAACAGCCTCTCACCGCCGCCATGCTGTCCATCTTCATGCTCTCCCTGATCGGCGTGCCGCTCACCGGCGGCTTCTTCGGCAAGTTCTACATCTTCAAAGCGGCGCTCGAGTCCGACCTGGTCTGGCTCACCGTGCTGGGCCTGCTCAGCAGCGCGGTGGCGGCGTTCTACTACCTCCGCGTCATGGTCATGATGTACATGCACGAGCCCGGGGAAGCCACCCTCCAGGTGGAGCCCCTCTCTGCGGGCCTGCGACTGGCCCTGATTCTCCCCGCGTTCGGCACCCTGCTCCTCGGCATCTTCCCCACCTGGGTGCTGAATTTCGCCGACCGTTCGGCTTCGTTCATGAAATAACTTCAGAACCGCAACAGGTAACTGACCTTCGCGAAGAACTGCCGTCCCGTGGTCGTCGCGGGATACCCGATCCGCCCCACCGCCGGCGGAGCGCCCGGCAGCAGCGCCAGGTTCTCCAGGCGGTCCGTGTACCCCACGTAGAAGGCCGTTCCGGGGTGGATCAGGTAGGTCAGCAACACGTCGCCCGTGATGCGTTTCTGCCGGTCGATCCCGGCCAGCGCCGGATTGGGCAGCGCTCCGCTGTCGTCCAGAATCAAGCGCAGCGAGAGCGCCCGCGTAAACTGATAATTCACCCGCGAGCGCGCCAGGTGGTCCACAAACACGGTGGTCGGCCGCGAATTCACCGCGAACGAATCGGGACGCGTCCGCAGCGTCGTCAGGTAATAAATCTCGTCCAGCTTGAGGCGCGCCATGGGCCGGATCGTGATGGACGCCTGCGCCTCCCGCCCGTTGCCCCGGAATGCCGCCAGCCCCTCCGGCGCGGAATAGTTGATTCGCGTTCCCCACGAGTACCCGCCATCCAGCGTCACTCTCTTGAAATACTCGGAGTGGCCGCCGAAAGACGTGTCCGTTTTTCGGAAGTTGATGCCGCCGAAGCGCTCGAACATCTCAGCGTGGTTGCCGCCAAAGAACGTGGATCGGGCCAGTTCCGCATTGAATCCCGGACTCACCCGCCAGTCCTGCTGCACCCCGCGATGGTCCCAATCCACGTTGGTGTACAGGTTCGGACCCCACGACAGCACGACCTTGCTTTTGGGGTGAAACCGCCGCCACGCGAACTGCTCCACCTGCCGGATGTTGACCCGCGGCACGAAACCGAGATCGGTATGGAACCCCTCCGAGCGGTCCGTGTACTGCAAATGATAAATCCACCAGCGCGACGACCACGAAGTAGGCCTTCCGGGTGTTCCGGTTGCGGATGTTGGCCGTGAAGAATTCCCAGAAGCGCTTGCCGCGGTCCTGGCCGCGCAGGAACCCAGCGTCCGAGGCAACCTTCGGCTTGGTGGCCGACACGTGTGAGCAACTTTGGACGAATCACTTAAGAGCTGTTCCAAATGTGCTGGAAACCTGCCAACCGGAAGGCCGTATTGCGTTATCGGAGTGCCGAGTAAGATTCGCCCAACTATCTTTTTTGTTGCAGATAATATGCTTCATCTCGTTTTTCTAGGTGAGTAGACGGAGCATTAAGACTGTCCGCGGCGTCGGGGTGTCTGCGAGCGAATTCCGTCATGACGGCCGACGGAGAGCGCTCAGTAAATGTCGTGGGAATGGCAAAGTTCGAGATGGGTGGATCACCCTCCTTTACACTCAGCACTTCAACATAATTCGATAGTGCCTCCATTCCATGCGAATCTACCAAGTAAGTCTTCTGTCGCAACGCAAAACACCCTAATGTCGGTGCTACCCATTTCTCAACCTTTATTTTGTGACCATTGTGGGGTAGAGAACTTTCTTTCAGAGTCTTAAGAGTTTCATACCCAAGAATATTGTCGCTACGCTGGGCTGAAGCGTCAGCCGTGCACGCCGACAGTTGTTGAAGTACGCCTGACACGTACTCGGAAGAAGCATATGTGGTTACAGATTCGGTTGCAGTATCTACAACACTCCGTGTTCTTGTGGCGGCATCAACTATTATTTTGTGAGCTGTAACTTCGCCGCTTGGCAGGACATTGGTGCGGATGGCCACTTCACTACCGTCGGTCTTTCGCGAGAATTCCGAGTTCTGGACGATATATGGCTCGTTGCTGGGGATCTTGTAGATAGTCTCGCGGCGCAGAGCGACGAATGCTGCCGTCTGGGTCTGTGCGTGCAATCGCCAAGTAATCAATGAAGTTCCGGCAGCTACTATCAGCGTCAGCGCTGCAACCAAAATCGCTTGGCGTATCTTCATAGCATTCCTCCTTTACTTTGCCTTGTGATAAACGCGACGTTAAGCACAACCGCGGTTCCAACAGGCCGGATAGTCACCGCAGAATTGGCTATTTATGCAGTATGTAATATATCCGTAAAAACACGGGTTGGTTTCGCAAAAATCAAACTCGCAGACCCCCGGAGATCCGGCACCGCCGCTCCAGAAACATTCCGGGGCAAATATGCAATCCGACGGGGGGACTAATAGTCCCTGCTGGTCGGCAATATAGTCGCACGCATGCGCTGTCAAAGAGGCACTGAGGAACATTACTAATACAAGCCAAATAGTCAGGAGCACCCGCTATGCAACGGAGGTGTTCCGCTTGGTGTAATCAGCCATAAAGAATCCTCCACCAGAGATAATGTACGCCGAAGGTTTTGGTATTTCAAGTACTAGCAGGTTGCTGAAAAAGGGTATTTCGATGCCCGAAAGCACCCAATGTCTCGCTCCGTCAAACGTAGAATCAACAGTTTGCGGCTGTTGGTAAGTGCCATTCTAAGTAGTCCGGGGACTTTTTCAGCAGCCTGCTAGTAGAGAGTGTCTGCAGCCCTTTACGACACGTATTTTCACACTCGCCCGCATTCTGCCCAGTTTTGCCACAACCGTGGCGGAAGTCGCTCTGTTCGAAGCGCTTCGAAAGCTCATTGCGGCGCCAAAGCCGGCGGCAGCAGAACAGCCCCGCCGCCGCATCGGGTTTTACACCGGCAAAGAATAAGCCCCTTGGATTAAGCGGGCGCCAGGCCTCCTCCTAGCGAGGTCTTCGACCTCAAACCGACAAGGTATGTCGCGGCGCGGCATCAATCAGTCTCTCGCCAAGCCGCAGAGGCGCCAAGAACGCAAGAACACGGCCGGAGTTGTGATGGGAATACAAAAACCGTGGACCGACGTCCGAGGTTAAACCTCATTACGCCGGCGGGCGAGATCCGCACGGCGGGAGCAATCCCGGTTTCAGCGACTTGGCCCAAGTGGCTGGGAGCATCCTCCTTCGGGAGTTCGGTGCGGCGCATTTGAGGACTCGATCCGCGGTCATAGCGAACCACCAGGTCATCGCTCATGATGTCTTCGCGCTTGGCAAGCCGCGCCCGGATCTCGCCCGGCGGAGTCGCACGCGAAAACGGCGTAGAGGTTGCGGTCGTCGTAGCCCAACCACGCGGTGGTCTGACGGCTCACCGGCGTGCCATCGCCCGGCTGGCGCTGGCGGAAATCGTCAATACGCTTCATGTCCGTGCGGCTCGCCCCCTGCCCAGGGCCTCTATCCGGCCAGCGCAACCGCCGTGCGCCGCACCGTCCGCAGCAAATCGAGCGCCTCCGGTGAAGCGAACTGTTCGCCCTGGAACGCCGCGACAAACCGGCCGCCGCGGACCTCGCCGCGCGATTCCATGCGGCGCAGCGCCACCAGCAGATCGCGCCACGCGGGTGCCACCGGTTCGCGCGCCGCCACGTCCCGGAACACCACGCCCCAACGCAGCAGCAACTGCCGCCCGAAGGCTTCCGTCTGGCCATCCGCCGCCGCCGGCCTGTGGCGCAGCAATGCCCACCGTCCGGGCGCGTGCCGCGGACGCGACGCGCGCCGCTTGGGATCGAGCAATGCGCGCAGATTCTCGAACCCGTCCGCCGTCACCAGCCCCGCCGTCACCAGTTCCCACAGCGCCTCGTCCACCTCGGCCGCCCTGAGGTGCGTATCTCGCGCCAGGTCGGCGAAAAACGAAGCGCCTCGCGATTCGAGCGCACCCATCACCGCGCGCGCCGCCTCCGACAAAACCTCCGCCGGCCACGCCTCCGCTGCCGCCAGCAGCCATGCCGCATCTTCCCGCAGGAATACCGTCAGCGGCGCCGCCCGCGTCGGCCGCACCCGGCTGTTCCCCGTGCCCGGCGAGACGCGGCCCCAGCTCACCTCGCCCGAAAGGCAGAGCCGGTCGAGGAAATCCGGGTGGTAGTTCGCGATCCTCCGCGGCAGCACTTCCGATTCCCACGCGCCGGCCGGAAACTCCGCTCCCTGCAACTGGCGCACGATCTGCAGCGTCCCATCCACGCCGTGCAACTGCGTCCCCGCCGCCAGGTGCTGCCACCGGTCCAAAAACGAGTGGTACTGCGCCGTGGTCACCGGCTCGATCTCCCGGCGCAGGCGTCCGATCGTCAGCCGGTGAATCCTGGCCAGCAGCCTCCGGTGGCACCATTCCGTCTCCTCGCCCCCGGGCGTGAACCGGCCGCGCAGAATCTGCCCTTCCGTTTCCAGTTGCGCCAGCCCCTGGTCCACCAACTCGCGCGCCATCGCCAGATCCCCCGCCAGCCCCGCCGCCGTCCGTGGTCCCGAACACTCGAACCACCCGCGCAGAATCTCCGCGGCGCAGCGCTCCGGCGAATCCGGAATGCCGCGCGCGGATGAAGGCGCAGCCAGCCCCGCATCGATCTTCGCCTCCCCGTACACCCGGCGGACCAGTTCCAGCCGCTCGGCCGCAATCCAGAACTCCCGGCCGTCCACCGCCAGCGTCCCGGCCCGCCGGTCGGCGGCCAGTTGCCCCAACAACCCGGCGGCATCGGCCACCCCGGGCAGAACGACCAGGCTGACCAGCGCTTCGTGCAGCTCATCGGCGTCGCGCATCGGCGGCCAGGCTTCTTCGGCAACCCGGCGAATCGCCTCCGCATCCAGTTGTGCCGCGCCATCGCCATAGTCGGAGGGCAGCGTGCGGCGCATCTGCACCATGCGCGCGCGCCGTTCCTCGAGCGGCGCGTCATCCAGATACGCGTACGGGTTGGCGTTCAGAATTTCGTGCGAAAACGGCGAAGGCTCCGGCGTATCGATCGCCAGCGTTCGAATCTGTCCCCCGGCAATCGCCTCCAGCACGGCCTCCAGCCCGGTCAGGTCCATCGCCTCGTACAGGCAGTTCTCGATCGTCTCCTGCACCAGCGGGTGGTCCGGAATCCGGATATCGCCGCTGAGGTTCTCCGGGCACGCCGCCTGGTCGGGGAACACCGCCGCCATCAGGTCGTCCGCCCGCATGCGCTGGATCGGCGGCGGCACCTTGCGGCCCCCGGCGTACCGCCGCACCGCCAGCGCCCGCGTCGCGTTCCACCGCCACCGCGCCCCGAACATCGGGGCCGGCAGCATCGCCTGCGTGAGCACTTCTTTCACCGTTGCCGCCCGCAGAAACTCGAACACGATCTCCAGCGGAAACGAGTGCTGCTCGCCCAACGAAATCAGGATGCCGTTGTCCGTCGCCGCCGCCTGCAATTCGAAATTGAACGATCGGCAGAAGCGCTTGCGCAGCGCCAGCCCCCACGCGCGATTGAGCCGCGCCCCGAACGGCGCGTGGATCACCAGTTGCATCCCGCCGCCCTCGTCGAAGAAGCGCTCCGCCACAAGCTGGTTCCCCGTCGGAACGGCCCCCAGCGCCGCGCAGCCGGCCAGAATGTATTCCACGAGCTGCTCGGCGCCGCGGCGCTCCAGCCCGCACTCCGGCGGGCAGGTCTTCGCGCGGTGCACCTCTTCCCGCAGCCGCGCCACTTCCGCCGAGAGCTCGCGCGTGCGCCCCGGCGCTTCGCCCCGCCAGAACGGAATGGTGGGCGCCGCCCCGCGCGCATCCTCCACCCGCACCCGGCCCGCCTCCACGCGCAGGATCCGCCACGAGGTAGTGCCCAGCAGAAACACGTCGCCCGCCATGCTTTCTACCGCGAAGTCCTCGTCGAGCGTGCCTACCGTGGCCCCTTCCGGCTCCGCCACCACCAGGTACTGCGCCGTTTCGGGAATCGCCCCGCCGGAGGTGATCGCGGTCAGCCGCGCACCGCGGCGCCCGCGTACCCGCCGGTTCACGGCATCGCGATGCAGGTACGCCCCGCTGCGGCCCCGGGCGGTCGCGATCCCTTCCGAAAGTACCGCCAGCACCGAATCGAACTCGCTCCGTTCCAGCGTGCGATACGGCATGGCACGCCGTGCCAGCGCAAACAGTTCGTCCTCGCCGAACTCCTCCGCCGCGCAAGCCGCCACCATCTGCTGCGCCAGGATGTCGCGCGCATTCCGCGGAATCTCGAGCGCGTCCAACTCGCCCGCGCGAATCGAGCGAACCAGCGCCGCGCACTCCACCAGTTCGTCCCGCGTGGTCGCGAACAGCCGCCCCTTGGGCAGCGCGCCCACCCAGTGGCCCGACCGTCCGACCCGCTGCAACGCCACCGCGATCGACCGCGGCGAACCGATCTGGCACACCAGATCGACCGTGCCGATGTCGATTCCCAATTCGAGCGACGCGGTGGCCACCACCGCCCGCAACTGTCCCGATTTCAGCCGCCGCTCCGCTTCCAGGCGCAGCGCCCGCGACAGGCTGCCATGGTGCGGCAGCACCGCTTCTCCGCCCAGCCTCTCGCCCAGGTGATGCGCCACGCGCTCGGAAAGCCGGCGCGTGTTCACGAACACCAGGGTGGTGCGGTTCTCCCGGATCAGTTCGGCCAGACGGTCGTAAATCTCGCCCCACATTTCATTGCTGGCCACCGGGCCCAGTTCGTCGCGGGGCACCTCGACGGCGAGATCCATGGTGCGCCGGTGGCCCACGTTCACCACGGCCGCCCCATCGCTCAGAAATTCCGCCACCCCGTCCAGCGGCTTGACCGTGGCCGAGAGCCCGATCCGCCGCGGCCGCTCCAGCCCGCCCTGCTCCACCAGCCGGTCGAGCCGCGCCAGCGAGAGCGCCAGGTGCGACCCGCGCTTGTCGTCGGCCACCGCATGGATTTCGTCCACGATCACGGTCCGGACCGACGCGAGCATTTCGCGCGGCCGCGCCGCGGTCAGCAGGATATAAAGCGATTCCGGAGTGGTGACCAGGATGTGGGGCCGTTGGCGGATCATCTGCTCGCGCTCGCGCTGCGGCGTGTCCCCGGTGCGTAGAGCGGTGCGGATGGGCGCCAGGGCAACGCCCCCGGCCGCCGCCAGCGCGCCGATTTCGGCCAGCGGCACTTCCAGGTTTTTGTGGATGTCGTTGCTCAGCGCCTTGAGCGGCGAAACGTACACCACCTCGGTCCGGTCCGGCAGCGCGCCCGTGCGCGCCACTCGCACCAGCCGGTCGATGCAGACCAGAAACGCCGCGAATGTCTTCCCCGACCCGGTAGGCGCGGCGATGAGCACATCGCGGCCCTCCTGGATCAGCGGCCAGCCGCGCTCCTGGGGCTCGGTAGCCTTGCCGAAACGCGCCGCGAACCACGCCTCAATCAACGGATCGAAACCAGACAGCACCTGGCTTCTATTGTACCGGGCCGGGCCGCCGCAAACGGTCCGGTCAGATGCGTGCCCCCCAGAAACAGCACTCGCACAGAATCCCTCCGTACCTCGCATGATACAATTCGGAAGAAACGCTCCGATGAGGTTTGCCTGGCCATGCCACAAAAGAAAAACGTGTCCCGTCGCGACGTATTGAAGACCGCGGGAGCCGTCACCGCGGCGGCTGCCGTCATTCAGCGCGCTCCAGCCATCCAGAAGGTCCGGGCGGCCAACGAACAGGTGCAGTTCGGCATGATCGGCACCGGCAGCCGCGGCAGCTACCTGCTCCGCCACCTGCAAACCATTGACAACGGACGCTGCGTGGCGCTCTGCGACATCCAGCAGGAAGCGCTTGACCACGGCGTGCAGACCATCGGAAACCACCCCAAGACCTTCAAGGACTATCGCGAGTTGCTGGCGCAGAAAGACGTGGACGCGGTGTTCGTCACCACGCCCCTGTTTGTCCACTTCCCCATCACCCGGGATGCGCTCATGGCGGGCAAGCACGTGTTTTGCGAAAAGTGCCTGGTGTTCAAGCCGGAAGAGGTGCACGCCCTCCGCGCACTGGCGGCCGAGCACCCCAAGCAGACCCTCCAGACCGGGCTCCAGCGGCGCTACAGCTCCTTCTACCAGACCGTCAAGAACATGATTGACAAGAAGATCCTGGGCGACGTCCGGTACATGCACGCGCAGTGGCACCGCAACATGATCAACAAGCCCAGCTCGCTGTGGACCATGAAGCCCGGCGGCGAACAGAACATCTCCAACTGGCGCGTGTTCCGCTCCATGTCGGGCGGCCTGACCGCCGAGCTGACGTCTCACCAAGTGGACATCGCGGACTGGATGTTCGGCTCTTCCCCGGAGTTCGTGCTGGGTTTCGGCAGCCTCGATGTGCTCAAGGACGGCCGCAACGTCAACGACAATATCCAGTTGATCTACCGCTATCCCAACGGACAGCAACTGACCTACTCCTCCATCAGCACCAACCAGTTTCTGCCCTATTTCAACGGCAACCGTCCCGAGATGGGCGAGATCATCATGGGCACCGAAGGCACCATCGAGATCACCCTCGGGGATGGCCCCAACAAATACGAACCGCGCGGCAACCCGTGCATCGCCTGGTGGTACCGCGAGCCCCCAAAGACCACGACCGTCGCCAAGGCCGACGAAAAGAAGACGCCGTTTGTCGCGGGCGCCACCATGGTCGCCTCGGGCGGCGCCAACGGCCCCATCCCGATCATGACCAGCGACCTGAACTTCACCGGCAACGAGAGCTTCTTCAATCGGGAAGTGAAATTCGCGCGGCGCTGGCTGACCGCCAAGGGCGTGATGCTCCAGGAAGAGCAGGACAACCCGGTGGATGTCGAGCTGGAGACCTTCTTCCAAAACTGCAAAGACGGCAAGAAACCGCGCGCCGATGTAGAAGTCGGCCTGGCGGACTCGGTCGCCGTGATCCTGTCGAACATCTCGATGGACGAAGGGCGGCGGGTCTATTTCAACGAGATGGAGAAGTTGGGCCGCACCCCGGTATCGCAAGCCGCCCCTTCCCAGCCGCCCGTGAAAAAGGGCTAGTCCCGGGATTGCCAGCGCGGACCTGCGCGACACGGCAACTCGGCCAATGGGCACACTGTGCCTGTCACAGGGCAGACAAGTGCTTCGATTTCAATAGTTTCCGTTTTTCTGGCGGGCACACTGTGTCCGTTTCGGGCGGCATCGCCCGAACCACTCGCGTGCTATCGCTGGGCCGAGCTTCGGGCCTCGCCGCGTTTCACCTGAACCCGCCGGCGCCCCGCTTCCAGATTCGCCGACGCTCGTTTTCGGGCAGCGTCACTGATCTGAATCTGGTTGTTCACCGCGGCCGCGCCCCCCAGCCGCGCGAGACGGGTCGCCGTCCCTTTGCGCTGGATCACGTCGGTGTGCCCTTCGATGGTCGCCACACCGCCCTGGACATGGACCTGAAACTTGTCCGCCCCGATTTTCGAACGGGCGAAGCGGGCGCGAATATCGGCTTCAATACTGGCGTCGGAGCGCGCCGGGGCCGCCGCGGGCCGGACCGTTTTCGCGGGCACGTGCGCCGGCGCCGGCTTCGGGTCGGCCGCCCAAAGAGCCGTGAACACCAGGCATATGGTGGCGGCGAGTCTTGCGATGAGCATAGCTAATACTGTGGCCCATCCTCGCTTTCCTTCTCACAAATCTGTGCTAAAGTTGGGGTTTCTCAAGGCTTTCTGGTTCGATGCCCGAACAGATCCTGCTTCAAGGCAAAATCCTGGGCACAGAAGAGTTCCTGTTGGCGGGCCCCGCCGAAGGACGGTCTGTGCGCTCCGCCGGCGAGGATTTACTCGCCGGACGCTCGCAGTGGATTACTCTGATGTGCGAGGTGCTGCCCCGCGCGCTCCTGACCGAGTTGGGGCTGGCCCGCATCCTGCTGGGTTCAAGCGGCGGCGGCCAGTTTCTGGTCGTCCTGCCGGGTGAAGTGCGCGAGGCGTCCGAACAGTTTCTGCGGGCGGCGGCCCGCCAGATGGCCGACTTGAGCGGCGGCCATGTCCGGCTGGTCTGGGGAGTCACCGACAACCTCGGCGATTGGGCCGTGATTCGCAAGCGGCTCAATGACGAGTTGCAGCACAAACGCAACGCCCCCCTGGCGGATCTCGCCGATTCCGGCGCGCACTCCGTCTTCGAGCCGTTCGCGCACCAGGGGAACCCCGACGCGGACACCTACTTCGCCCGGGAACTGGGCGCGCGCGTGCGCGAAGCATCCCGCATCGGCTGGTCGCCCGAGAACCCCGGCCGCGTCACCCCCGGCGAGGGCAAGCACACCTGGACCGTCAGCGCCAACATCTCGCCGGAGGGAATCATGCTGGCGCGCCACGCCGCGCCTTCCGACGACGGCAAGACCGCGGCGCCGGTCCAGACCCTGGCGCGCCGCGCGCAGGGCCGCTCGATCTGGGGCGTCCTTCGCGGCGACGTGGACAACTTCGGGCTCCGCCTGCGCCGCGTACACAGCATCGAGGAGCACGTGCCCCTCTCCGTGCTCTACAAGCAGTTCTTCGCCGGCGAGCTGGAAGTGCTCTGCTCGATGCCGGAGTTCTGGCGGAAAGTCAGTATCATTTACGCGGGCGGCGACGATTTCGCGGTGTACGGCTCGTGGGACGCCCTCATCGGCCTGGCGCGCGAGGTGCAGCGCCTCTTCCACCGCTTCACCGAGGAAAACCTGAAAGAATACCCCGGGGCGGAGGGGAAGACCATCTCCATGGCCATTGCCCTCGCCCCCGAAACGTACTACCCGCTTTCCTCGGTGTACGAGGAGGCCGGACGCAACCTGGAACTGGCGAAGTCCGCGGACAAAGACTGCATCTACCTGTTGGGCCGCATCTTGGAGTGGCGGCACCTGGCGGATGCCGCCGAGTTGAAGGATACCGTAACCCGGCTCATCCACGATTTCCGCATGTCGAAGCAGTTCCTATACCAGTTGCGGAGCTTCTACCGGCACGAAGCCTACGGTGAGGCGGGCAGCCTCACCCAGCGCACGTGGCGGTTCCAGCGCCGGTTCAACCGGATCCTCAGCGGCACGCGCGACCGTGAATTTCAGAAGCTGCGTACCCACCTCATCAGCGAGCTGGTGGGACGTAAATCGGCGGAAGTGAAACTCCGTCCGGCGGGCCTGGTGGCCCTCGAGTGGGCCAGATTGGTGACAGAGGTTTAGGAAATGGCACAAGAGCAGGAGCAACGGAAGGAAAACCGTCCCCCGCGGGAAGGACGCGGGCCGCAGGACCGCGGGCCGCGCGGCGATCGCCCCGGCGGGGATCGCGGCGATCGGGGAGACCGTCGCGGCATGGATCGCGGCCGCCTCGAAGGCCCGCCCGAGATCGAGCTCGAGAAACTCATCGGCGACAGCCTCTACCTGGACAACCAGGCGCATTCCATCGTCAGCCGCATGCGCGACATGGATTCCGGCACCAAGAGCCAGTTGCGCCGCCTGTACAGCTCGGTGCGCCGCGCCGTCCGCGCTCCCGAAAACGAGCGTCAGCACGAATTCGTCATGCTCCGGGCGCGCCTCGCCTACACCATCGCGCGGCACGGCTTGCGCAGTCTCGACCAGCTCGAAAAGCTGCTCCTGCAGGTGACCCGCAGGAACGATATTCGCGGCTACGAGCGGTTCAAGGACCTTTTCGAGGCCATCGTGGCCTACAACGAGTAAAGCATGAGCGCACACACTTCCCAAACCGAGCTGAAACTGATCGGAAAGCTGATCCTCGAAGGCGAAATGCACTGCGAAACCGGCCTGCACGTGGGTGCCGGCAAGGGTTCGCTGGAGATCGGCGGTTCCGATAATCCCGTGGTGAAGGACGCGTTCGGGATGCCCTACGTGCCGGGCAGCACGCTGCGCGGAAAGATCCGGTCGCTGCTCGAGCAGGCGTCCGGCCTGGCCGTTCCGGCCGAGCTGGTCTTTCTCTCGCGCCGCAAAGGACAGGAAGTGCGGATTCACCAGAGCGATCGTCCCGACGACGATATCTGCCTCCTGTTCGGCCGCAACCCGGGCCGCATGGAGCGGGTGCAGGGAGAGACTCTCGAGACCACCCAGGCCACTCCGGCCCGGCTGGCGATATTCGACGCCCCGCTGGACCCGGAAAGCATCACCGCGCAGATGCGCGAAAACCTGGACGACGAGCTGACCGAGGTCAAGAGCGAGAATGCCATCGACCGCATCACCTCGCAGGCCAATCCGCGGACGCTGGAACGCGTGCCGGCGGGCGCGCGTTTCCGTACGCGTTTCGTGATGGACGTGCTGTGCGAAGAGGATGCGCCGCTGTTCGGGCGGGTACTCGAAGGACTGCGCCTGCTCGAAGACGACGCCCTGGGCGGCGGCGGTTCGCGCGGCAGCGGCCGGGTGAGTTTTTCGAACCTGCGCGTGGCATGGCGCGGCCGCAACTACTACGCCGCCGGGGCGGCCGAAAAGCAGATCGGCGCCGGCGCCAATCTGGCCGGTATTCAGGCCGCGGTGAACGAGTCCGGGTATTCCTTCGTGCGCGAGGAGTAATGAACCCGGGACTGGTGGTCAAACTTCGTCCCGCGGGCCCCTGGCGCATCGGACCCAATTCGGGCGCCCGCAACCGGGTGGACGCCATCTACCATAGCGATTCGCTGTACTCGGCGGTCACGCTGGCCATGCAGCGCCTGGGCCGGCTCGATGGCTGGCTGGAGGCCACGGCGCGCAGCGAAGCGCCGGCGGTGCGCTTCAGTTCCTGCTTTCCCTTCCTGGACGATATCGGGTTCGTCATTCCTCCGCGCACTATGTGGCCTCCCTCCTCGCCCGCGCTGATGTCCGCGCGGGTGCGCTGGAAAAGCGCCCGTTTCGTTCCGCTGGGAATCGTTCAGGCCCTGGCCCACGGCCAAACCCTGGTGGAGAGCCAGTGGAGCGTGGATGGGCCCAGCGAGTGCCTGGTGCCCGCCGGCAAACACGGCCCGTTCCGCACCGCCATCCGGTGGGCTGCGGCCGTGGACCGGCTGAGCGGAGCGAGCGAGCGGCATTCGACCGCCTGTCTCGAGTTCCGTCCGGGCGCCGGCCTGTGGACCGTGGTTTCGTTCACCGACGAGGCGGCGCACACGCAATGGGTGGACGCCGTGAAGACCGCCTTTCGCCTGTTGGCGGATACCGGACTGGGCGGCGAGCGCTCGCGCGGCTGGGGGCGGTCGGAATCGCCCGAGTTCATCGATGGCGTATTGCCGCACATGATCCTGGCGCCGCGGGAGTCCATGGGGACACCGCTGCCGGCCCCGGTGGAGGAGCCACCGGCCCCGGAGGCGCCGCCCCTGAGGGAGCCGCCGGCAGGTACGCCGCTCCCGGCAGAGGCCCTGGCCGCGGGAACGCCGCTTCCGGCAGGCACGCCGCTGCCGGCAGGCACGCCGCTTCCGGCAGGCACGCCGCTCCCGGCAGGTACGCCGCTCCCGGCGGGCACGCCGCTCCCGGCAGGTACGCCGCTCCCGGCAGGCACGCCGCTCCCGGCAGGTACGCCGCTTCCGGCAGGTACGCCGCTTCCGGCAGGCACACCGCTTCCGGCAGGTACGCCGCTTCCGGCAGGTACGCCGCTTCCGGCAGGTACGCCGCTGCCGGCAGGTACGCCGCTGCCACAAGAAGCGGCCTTACACGCCCCTGCCCCCGAACTCGCCGCACGGAGAGCGGAACCTGCCGGGCCGCCCGCGGAGACTACCCCTTCCGCGGTCCACGAACAGGCACACTGGCTGCTTTCGCTCTTCACCCCCGGGCCGCAGGACGCGGTGGACTGGCGCCGCGGCAACTACGCCGTGGTCTCCCGGTGCGGCCGTATCGAAAGCCCGGCGGCCTCGGGCGAGCTCAAAAAGCAGCTGGAGATGATCGCCGAAGGTTCGGTCGTTTTCGCCGCCGCGGAGCCGCGCGGGAGCGCGGCCGACGTCGCCCCGGATGGCTTCGCCCATCCTGTCTATCGGGCCGGTTTCGCGGTTTCGATTCCCCTCCCGGAGGTGCACTGATGCGCTACCGGATCACCTGCCTGACTCCGCTGCTGGTGGGCGACGGCCGCGGGCTGTCGCCCATCGACTACATGGTCTGGAAGGACCATGTCAACATCCTCGACCAGTGGCGCATTTTCCGCCTTCTGGCCAAAGGACCTCGCCTGGACGGCTACCTGGCCCAACTCAAAAAGGCCGATAAGCTCGACTTTGCGTCCTGGGGCGGGTTCGCGCAGAATTTCGCCGGGCGCCGCATTCCGTTTGAGCATGCGGCCTACTCCGCGTACTGGAATCGTGCCGTCGGCGACAGCCTCCGCATCCCGACCTTCGCGGCGGGCGCCTCGGGGCCTTACGTGCCCGGCACCGCGATCAAAGGCGCACTGCGCACGGGCATGGTATTCGCGAACTGGCGCGACGGTATGCTGCAGGAAGTCCTGGGGCGGGTCACGGGCGAACGACTGCCGCGCCGTCCGGCCGAAACCGTCGAGGAACACGCGCTCGGGCCCGCCGGCTCCAACCGGATGCGCTTCGTGAGCGCGGGCGATTCCGCGCCGGTCGATGTCTCCCAGTTCCGAATCTATCTGCTCCGCACCTCCACGTTGCAGCCCCGCGGCGCCGGGTTTGTGCTGGGATGGAAGCAGAGCCCGCGCGGCGCCGTCGATGGCGCGCGGCCCGACGACAGCACCCCCTGGTTCGCCGAAATGGCTTCCCCGGGGTCCAGCTTCGAAGGCGCCTGGGACGAGAAGACCTTCTTCCTCCAGCCGGATGTGCGGCGGCTGGTGCGCTGGCCCGAATCGATGAACCGCGCCAAGCTGTTCGAAGCGGCGAACGTCTACGCCGCCGGTTTGCTGGCGTTGCAGCGCCAGTATGCTTCCTGGGCCGGCATGGGCCTGCTCGACAAGAACCTCGATGAGCTCGAACAGCAGCTCAACCGCACCCGGGAAAAGGGCGGCTGCCTGTTGTGCATGGGTTGGGGCGGCGGCTTGATGGCCAAGAGTGCCTGGCTCGACAGCACCAATCCGGAGTACCGCCAGATTCTCCAGCAGTTCGCGCTTTACAATCGCGCGTTGTCCACCAACCTGCCGTTCCCGAAGACACGCAAGATCGTCTTTTTGGGAAACCGGCCGGCCACGCTGCCGGGCTGGGTGGAGCTGACGGTCGAGTAGATCCGCGGTTGGATGGGCATGCCGGCCGGGTGCCTTCAGTGCCGCGTCTGGTGCGAAGCCGCTTCCCACCGCCCGACCATGAGGTCCACCAGGCTGAGCCAGGCGCCCTGCGGACGCTCGAGCTTGCGGAACTGCGCCACGTACTCGGGCTTTTTCAGGCCCATCCCCGCGAAGGCCAGGAAGTACAGGTCGTCATTCGAAAACTCGGCGATCTGTTCCTTGTTCCAGCGTCGCGGTTCGGAAAGGTACGGCTCCAGATAGTCGATCACGGTGGCCAGCGACGCGCCGCCCCTGGCGCGCACCGACCACAGGTCCACCCCCTGCACCTGGGCGATGCGGCAGATCATGGCGAACGCTTCCAGGTTGAACGCCGAGTAGGACAGCGACTTGGTGCGCGACTCCTCCCGCGGAGCGCTGCCGTCCGCGCGGATCTGGCGGGGAAAAACCCGGTCGCGATAGTAGTTGAAGGCCATCTGCTGTCCTTTCTGGTCGCGCACGAAGGTGGCAACCGCGGCCACCTGCGCGGTCCACCAGGAGGCGTGATTGTTGCCGCTCCGCATTTCGTCCGTGCCATTCTTGCTGGTGGTAAGCCAGCGCAGATATTCTTCGAACCACCGCCGTACCGCGGCCTGGTCCTTCGCGTCCCAGATGCCGGTGTGGGCCAGGAATTCCATACCTTGAATGGCGCGGATCAGCACCCGCCCATCGATGATTCCGGCGCCCCGCCCGTTGTTGAGCCCCGGCACCGCCTGCGCGTAATCCAGGTTCGGATTCATGCGTGTATTGGGGTTGACGAACCACACGTTGATGAGGCGGGCGGCGCGCTGGGCGTAGCGTGCGTCGTCGAGCAGCAGGCCCGCGGTTCCCAGGGTGAACACGGCGTCGCACATGGCATTGAGGGCGATTTTGTTGGTGAGGAAGCGGTTGGGATTGGTCTGCCCGTCGCGCCGGAGGAACGGCCCGCCGGGGTTATCCGGGTTGGGCCACCAGTAGGGAGCTTCGCTGTAGTAGTCGTGGGGATCGAGGCCTTCGGCGCGGGGCCGTTCGAAGGTCACGCTCCATGGGCCTTCGCGCATGCGCCGGTCCGCTTCGGTGCGCAAGCGCCGCACCGAATCGAGAGTCCAGACTTCCTTACGCACAATGGCGCTGTGGATCGGCTCGGCCTCGTCTTCCGAGACAATCGTCATCGGCAGATCGGCCGCCCGGACCAGGAACGCGGTAAGAACGAGAAACGGCGCAGTTCTCACTATTGCGATTGTACCGGAAGCGCGCCACATCTCACGCCTGGCAGGATTGGCCCATCGCTCCAAAAAAACGGCCCGCTCTGCGGTAAGGAGCGGGCCCGTAAGGGAAACTCTCGATACGGCAAATTTTCCGTATCTGGCCAGTACGCGGGAAGGGCAGGAAAACGGGGCCACCCGGCCGCCACTGCGGCATCCGATGTTCGCAGGGAAGGCGGCCGGGTGAGCGGGGCGGGCAGCCGTTTTGGATTGTCAAATCCGACTCGCGGCTCCACAATAGAAGCGGAAAAGGAGAATCTGACAATGACCGGCTACGGCTACGTGCGTACGGTGGGCCTGTCGTTTCACCAGGCGGTCGCCAAGGCCGAAGCGGCCCTGAAAGAGGAAGGCTTCGGCGTTCTGTGCCAGATCGACATCCAGACCAAACTCAAAGAGAAACTCGGTGTCGATTTCCCGCAATACGTGATCCTGGGGGCGTGCAATCCGCCGCTGGCCCACCACGCGCTGCAAGAAGAGATCGACCTTGGCCTGTTACTCCCCTGCAACGTGATCGTCTACCAGCAGGGCGACCAGATTCGCGTGGGAGCGGTAGATGCGGAGAAGATGCTCTCTTTGGTCGGCAAGCCCGGAATGGAACCGCTGGCCCGCCAGGTGAACGAGAAACTCCGCCGCGCCATCGACAGCCTCGCCCGGTAAGGGCGGAATCCCCACGCGGGGAAAAATCCCCGCGAACCGGTGCGGGGCGGGCGGGAAACGCCGTTCCCGCCCGGCCCCGCGCCTCACCGCCGCGCCATGGCTGGGGCGGCGGCACTCGCGCGCGGGCATACGCCGTTACGGGCGCCACGCCCCTGACCCCGCCCCTGGCCCTGGCCCTGGCCACGGCCACGGCCACGCGGGCAACTCCCGTCACAACCGGGGCAATCGCCCTGACCGCGGCATTGTCCCACGGGCAGTCCCGTGTAGTCGCACAAACCGTCGCCATCCTTATCGCAATAGGCGTGCGGGGCGTCGCCCGACCCCTGCCCCTGCCGCGGCGGGTTGGAGTTCTGCCCGAACAAGGCCAGCGCCGCGGCGAGAAGCCCCACCGCCAGCAGCCCGAAAAGCTTTTTCATAGTAAAACCTCCGCAACTCTCAAACGCACTTGCCGCGCCATTCGGTAAATCGTTGAAGATACGGGCCGATTGGGATGGGGCCGCCGGCCGGGCCGCGCAACTCTTGCGCGCGGGGCGGGTGCCGGGCGCGAGTCTTGCGCTATCCCAGCAGGCGGAAGTAGCCCGCCGCCGCGCCGCAGGCCAGGAGGATGGCCGGATGCCAGCGGAGCCGTCCGATCACCGCCAGGGCTGCCGCCGCGAAGATCCAGTCCTGCCACGACCGCAGGGCATCGCGCCGCAGCATCACCGCGGCGCTCAATACCAGCGCCACCACCGCCGGGTTCACGCCCGCCAGGAAGTGCCGCACCCATTCGTTACCGGAATGGCGCTGGTACTGGCGGCTGATGGCGAGCATCAGCACGAGGGCCGGCAGCATCAGCGCCACGGTTGCCAACACCGCACCGGTGACGCCCGCCATGCGATACCCGGCAAAGGTGGAAAGCACGGCGATCGGCCCGGGCGTGAGATTGCTGATGGCGACGCCGTCCATGAACTCCCGCGGGGTCAACCATCCGAGCCTGGTCACCAGGTGCTGGTGCAGCACCGGAATCAGCACGAACCCGCCGCCGAAGAATACCAGGCCGATCTTGAAAAACGTGGCGACCACCGCCGGCAGAGCCGCCAGCGGACCGAGCGTAGCGGGCCATACGAGGGCTACGGGGGCGATGGACCGCAGCCGTCCCGCGCGGACGGCCGGGCGGATCAGCCCCGCGGCGCCCGCCGCCACCAGGATCCACACCGCGTTGGCGCCGGCCACGGCCGCCGCCAGCGCCGCCACGCCCACCGCACCCGCATACCACGAACGCAGCACCCTTCTCCCGAGCGACCAGCAGGCGTCCAGAATGAGCGCGATCACTACCGGCCCCAGGCCCGCCACGGCGCCATCCAACGCGGGGATGGCGTGGTACCGGAAATACAGGTGGGAGAGGGCCGTGACCATGACCAGCGAGGGCGTCAGGAATACCGCTGCGGCCAGCGTGCCGCCCACCGCGCCGTAGAGGCGGTATCCCACAAAGAACGCGGCATTCACGGCAAACGAACCGAGGACCTGTCCCAGGCCGACGCCATGCAGGAATTCCTCGACCTTCAGCAACTTCCGCTTCTGGATCAGTTCACGCTCGATGAGCGCGACGACGGCCATACCCCCGCCGAATCCGATGATTCCGATGCGCAGGAACAGCAATAGCAGCCGCGGGAGGGAAACGTGTGCGGCCGCGGTATCGGCCGGCGGGGCCTCGATCGTCATTTGCCGCAGCGCCGCCAGGCTCGTTCCAACTCGGCCCGCGCCTCGCGGGAAATCGGAACGGGCGTCGCGGATGCGCCAAACGCACGCACCAGGGCGACCGAGCGGCGCAGGCCGTGGGCGAATTCTTCGCACGATCCGCACGTTGCCAGGTGTGTCTCGATGCGTGCGCAGATGTCAGCCGGCAGTTCCAGATCCAGATACTCCGAAATCAGCGAGAGCACCTGGCGGCACTCCTCGGTACAACCGGTCATGGCATGGAAGATGCAAAACGGGCGGAAAACGTGACCTTCCGGCGGGGTCGGCGCGGCTGTTCGAGCGGGGGCGGGGCGGGTTATCGGCGGAACTTCGTGCGGACACAGCCGATCAGCAGCAGGCCTGCGCCCACCAGGGCCGTGGTGAACGGCTCGGGGACCTCGTAATACGCCGTGATCCGGCTGCCGAACGCGCTGCCGATATTCCGGGTGGCGGAAAGGTCCAAAACTTCGCGGCCGTTCTTCGTCGGTCCGGGCAGGTAGCCGCTGACGTCCGTGGTCAGCGTCTCGGTCCCAGTGAACGTAATCGAGATCGGTTGCCCGTTCTGGATCTGGTTGGCAAATCCGGCCGCGAACAGGTCGAGGGTGAAAGTCGTCGGAGGCACCGGTATGGTCGCGGTGTACACGACGTTGCCAGACGACAGCTTGACGGTGAGGGAGGAGATCAGTGAGTCGAACGCTGGCGTTAAGAATAATGTGGTCCCCGACCGCAGTGCGGACGATACCGAGGAACTACCGGTGTTGAGCACGAGATCGAGTTTGGCTCCCGTGATCACCGCGCCGCTGTTGACCAGCGTGATATAGCCGCCCCCGGCCATGCTCAGCGGAACGACATTGCCTCCGAGCACGAGCGATTCGTTGCGCATCACCCCTAACCCATCGCCGTTCTTGAGATTCCCAAACCGGTCGGTGGTCAGGACGAAATTGGTTTGCTGGCCTCCGGCATCCCGGTTCCCGAAGAGCGTCAGGTCGAACGAGGTGTCCACCACCAGGGTCGCGGCAGGCATGGAGACGGCGAAGAGGAGCAACGAGCCCAAAAACAACCAAAGAGACCTGTTCATCCGATTCATATGCCGCCTAAGAGTGTAACTCAAGATCGCTTGCAGGAACACTATGATCCGGTACTATGCGGTTATGTCTGCAGGTGGCCCGCTGAAAGTACTGTGAGTTCCGTCTAGTACCAGTGGAGTTCCTGATGAAAAAGAGCAACGCGCTTCGGGTCTCAAAGGGGATCGGCGGCAGGACCGGGCGGTGCGGTTCAGGAAAAGCGTTCGCGCCCATGATTGACATTGCATTCAATGGCCGCGTAGAGGTCCTTCGCGTTTACCGGCTTGGAAACGTAACCGTCCATTCCGGCCGCCAGGCACCGCTCCCGATCGCCATGCATGGCGTGGGCGGTCATGGCGATGATGGGAACGTGTCCGCCGGTTTTCTCTTCCTCCTCGCGAATGGCGCGAGTCGCCTCCAGGCCGTCCATATTGGGCATCTGGATGTCCATCAGCACCACATCGAACCGCTCCTGCCCTAGCGCCGCCAGGGCATCGCGGCCGCTGGTGACGGCGCGCGCGGAGTGCCCGTTCTTTTCGAGCATGCGTACGGCCACGCGCCGATTCACCGGATGGTCTTCCGCCACCAGCACGTGCAGTCTTCTCTCCGGCCGCGAGGCGGGCGGGACCGTCGCCGGCGACTCACAGGGGACGCCCCCGGTGGCCGCACCGATCGCCCGGAGCATGGCCTGCACCAACTCGGCTTCGCTGGCGGGCTTGGTGACGGTAGCAGCGATTTCCACCTGCCGATTGCGCACCGCTTCTCCGCCCTTGCCGGCGGGGATGAGCAAGATGACCGGGGTGGCGCCCAGCCCGGGGATGCTGCGGATATTGGCAGCCAGCATGAACCCGTCCATCGCGGGCATGTCGCTGTCGATGACGACGGCGGGAAACGGCCGGCCGGCTTCCTTCGCCAGGTGCATCAGCGCCACCGCGCTCCAGCCGTTGGTGGTGAGGTGGGCATTCATGCCCCATCCCCGGAGAGTCTCGCCCACCGCGCGCAGGCTCGCGGTGTTGTCGTCCACGATGAGGACCGGCATCCCGGCCAATACCTTGGCAGGGCGGTCGGCCGGCTCCGCATCGGGGGCTTCGGCCGCGCCCAGAGTGACCGCGAAATGAAACGTGCTGCCATGTCCCAGTTCGCTGTCCACCCAGATCCACCCGTCCATCATCGCCGCCAGCTGGGAGGCGATCGCCAGCCCCAGTCCGGTACCTCCGAAGCGGCGCGTGGCCGACGTGTCCGCCTGCGCAAAGGCCTCGAAAATCGATTTCCGCTTCTCCTCCGGTATGCCGATTCCGGTATCGCTGACGCTGAACTGGAGGGTGACCGCGGAGTCGGTCTGCTGCACCCGGGTGACATCCACCACGACCTCGCCGCGCTCGGTGAACTTCAATGCGTTCCCCACCAGGTTCACCAGGATCTGGCGCAGGCGCACCGGATCTCCCACGACGGTTTCCGGGATCTCGCGGCCCACCCGGTACACCAGTTCCAGGTTCTTGTTGGCTGCCTGAAACCCGAGCGGTTTCATGGTGGCGTCGATCGCCTTTCGCAAATCGAACGGGATGGACTCGAGGCTGAGTTTGCGCGCTTCGATCTTCGAGAAATCCAGAATGTCGCTGATGATTCCGAGCAGAGACTCGGCCGAGTTCTTGACACCCTCCAGGTACTCGCGTTGTTCCGCGGTGAGCGCCGTGTCCAGGGCCAGTTCGGTCATCCCGATGACGCCGTTGAGCGGGGTGCGAATCTCGTGGCTCATGTTGGCCAGGAACTCGCTTTTGGCGCGATTCGCCGCTTCGGCGGCCTCCTTGGCCTTGCGCAGTTCTTCTTCGATCTGCTTGCGCTCGGTAATGTCGATCATCGTTCCTTCGACGGAGGCGGGCTGTCCGTTTTCGTCGGCGATAAGGCTGACGTTCTCCAACACCCACACGGGGGTGCCATCCTTGCGCTTCAAGCGGATTTCAAAACTGTTGAGGCGGCGACACTCGAACAACCGCCCGACTGCCGCCCGGCCCTCGTCCGCATCGAAGAAGACCTCGCTCGCGGGGATTGCCAGCACCTCGTCGATGGAGTCGCAGCCCAGGATGTGACGAAGCGCTTCATTCACCTCCACGACTCGTCCGTCCGGCAGCGCCCGAAATACGCCAGCCATGTTGTTTTCGAACAGGAGGCGGTAGCGCCGTTCCGATTCCACCAGCGCCTCGGTGCGCTGCTTGCGCTCGGTGATATCCTCCACATGGGTGATGAAGTGCCGGCAGGGATCGTCGCCGGCACCTGTCAGAGTAACGCTCACCCGCGCCCAGAAGACGCTTCCATCCGGACGGATATAGCGTTTCACGATCCCCATCTGGGAGGCCTCGCCCTGAAGCAGCCGTTTGGCGGCATCCCAGGAGACCGCCAGGTCATCGGGGTGGGTGAAGTCTTTCCAGTTTCTGCCGATGAGTTCCGCGGCCGGCGCGCCCAGCATTCCACAGAGCGTTTCGTTCACCTGGAGCAGACGGCCATCCAACGCGCTCAGGCACATGCCGAGGGGCGCATTCTGAAAGGCCATGCGGAAACGCTCTTCGCGCTCGCGCAGCAGGCGTTCTGCCGCCTTCCGCTCGCGGATGTCGCGCAAGATGGCCGAGATGCCGATCACCTCTCCCCGTCCATTCCGAATGGGAGATGCGGTAATGGAGACTTCCCTGGGAATGCCATCCTTTCCCACGCGAATGGTTTCGAAGTGGGAAAGCGGGTTTCCGTCGTGGACGGACGCGTAATTGCGGTCCACCTCGGCGCGGCGGTCGGGAGCAGCCAGCATAGAGACGTGTTTTCCCAGAACCTCTTCCGCCCTGTATCCGAACATCTGCTCGGCGCCGCGGTTCCAACTGAGCAGGCATCCCTCCAGGGTGGTGGCCAGAATCGCGTCCTCGGTGGAATCGACAATGGCCGCCAACAGCGTCCGGGATTCTTCCACCTGGTGGCGGGATGTCGCGTCCCGCACGATGGCCAGGGCGGCGCTGACAACGCCCGTGTCGTCTTCGATGGGTGTAAGCGATACCGAAACGGCGAGCCGCCGGCCATCGCTGGTCAGGGCGTTGGCATCGAACGGAGCGATTCGTTCGCCGCCCGCCAGCCGTTCCACCATTTCCGGAAAGAGGCGCGCCTCCTCTGGCGGCATCAAGGACGTGATCAGGGCGCCGGTAACCTCCTCGCCGCGATAGCCGAACAGCGCCTCGGCTCCCCGGCTCCAACTCAGGATCTCTCCGCTCAGCCGGTGGGTGATGATGGCGTCTTCCGATCTCTCCACGATGGCTGTCAGCAACTGGGCGTTGTTATGGTGTATCACCGGTCTCTCTCGGCGCAGGTACCGCCTGGCGGTGCAAGCCGGGCACAATCAAAACGGCACACTTGTCCTTATCGGGTGTTTGCGGGATTTTCGATAGGTTGAGTCAGCCGAGGCCCGGCAGTCCGGCCATGGGTTTGGCCGTGCGGACGGCACGCACGACCGCCCTGCCGACCGCTTCGGCCGCGGCCACGCCGAGGATGTTCAGGTCGGCGGTGCGATCCCCCAGCGACAGCGCGAAGACGGTGTCGCCGTCGTACATCGTATTTACGGGATAGATGGTGCGCGCCATTCCCAAACTGCCGAACTGCGCCAGTTTCCGGGACTGTACCTTGGTCAATTTCGCGTTGGTCGCAACTACCGCAAGGGTGGTGTTGCTGCGGATGAACGCTCCCCCAACGCCGCGCTTCATGGTTTCGCAGGTGTCGATGAATTCGCGGCTGTCGGCGGACTTCCGCGCCCCGGCAACGATCTTTCCGGTCTCCGGATCGCGCACGTCGCCGAAGCAGTTCACCGCCACCAGGCTGGCCACCAGCACGCCGTTGGGAAGGGTGACGGTGAAGGAACCGACACCCGACTTCATGGCCTGCTTCATGCCCAGCACTTTGCCCACGGTGGCGCCCGTCCCGGCGCCCACACAGCCCTCCGCCACGGCTTCGGTGGTGGCGGCGGCCGCCGCTGCTTCGCCCATAGCCAGCCCCGGCCGGACTCCGGGCTTGCTGATTCCCAGATCGAACAGCACCGCAGCGGGCACGATCGGTACGCGGAAACGGCCCGCCTGGACACCTACGCCGCGATGCTCGAGGTAACGCCGCACGCCGGCGGCCGACTCCAGCCCGAAGGCGCTGCCGCCCGTGAGCACGATGCCGTGCACGTGCGGATCCACGTGCCCGGGGTCCAGCGTGGAGATCTCCTGGGTGCCGCTGGCCGAGCCCCGAATGTCGACGCCGCCCACCGCACCCTGTTCCGAGAGCACCACGGTGCAGCCCGTGATGGCGTCATAATCGGAAACGTGGCCCACCCGAATCCCGACGATATCCGTAAGTCCCTTCATGTTTGCGTTCACTCCCGCGGAGGGAAATCGGCCGTTCCGCTAACTTGTATGGTAGCATCGAGTTTCGGGGACAGACCTGCTTGCTCGATGCGTTGAAGACGCCGGTTTCGAACATCCAGGATTTCGTCGTTCTCAGCGGCCGGGCGTTTGGTAACCTGTTTCGAAAGCCGCACTACAGCGACGACATCTTCCTTCAGATGGATCTGATCGGCGTGGGAAGCCTGCTCATCGGCTCCTTAGCCGGTTTCTTCGCGGGCGTGGTCATGGCCCTGCAGATGTCCCGCGCCCTGGCCCAGTACGGACAGGTCGGCAAGACCGGGACGCTGGTTTCGCTCACCCTGGTGCGCGAGTTAGGCCCCGTACTCACGTCGCTGATGGTGGCCGGCCGCAACGCCTCGGGGATGGCCAGCGAACTCGGGTCCATGAAGGTCACCGAGCAGATCGACGCCATGCGCGCGCTGGGAACCGATCCGTTGCAGAAGCTGGTCACGCCGCGGCTGATCGCCACGTCGGTGATGCTGCCGCTGCTTACCGTGATCGCCGATTTTGTGGGTATGTTCGGCGGATTCATTATCGCCGAGCTGCTGCTCGGCCTCTCCGCGAAACAGTACTGGACGACGGTGTGGCAGGCGCTGGTGTGGAACGACGTGCTGCAGGGCCTGTTGAAGCCATTCGTTTTCGGCATTCTGATCGCCCTGGTCGGCTGCCACCTGGGGCTCAGCACCAGCGGAGGCACCCAAGGGGTGGGCCGCTCGACCACGCTGGCGATGGTGCTCACCTCGGTACTGATTCTGCTGTTCGACGTCCTGATCACCAAGATCATCATGTGGTTCACCTGATGCCCGCCGACTCTCCATCTCCGGTGCTGCGGTTCTCCCACGTCAGCGTGTCGTTCGGGGGGGAAGCGGCGCTGTCGGACGTGTCCTTCGATGCGTTTGAAGGGGAATCGCGGGTGATTATGGGCGCGGCGGGCAGCGGCAAGACGGTGCTGCTCAAGACCGCGCTCGGCCTGATCGCGCCGGACTCGGGCAGCGTGGTTGCGTTCGGAAACGATCTCACCACGATGAGCGAGCAGGAGATGTTTCCGGTGCGCAGCCGGATGGGCATGCTGTTTCAGGAAAGCGCCCTGTTCGACTCGCTCACGATTGAAGAGAACGTGGCCTATCCGCTGGAGAACCAGGCGTCGATCAACCACACTGCCGAGGAGGTGAAGAGGCGTGTCGTCCAGGCGCTCGAATTCGTCGAACTCGGCGGGACGCTGGAGAAATTTCCGAGCGAGCTATCGGGCGGCATGCGGCGGCGGGCGGCGATCGCCCGGGCGGTGGTGACGGAGCCTCCGCTGGTGCTGTACGACTCACCGACGGCGGGCCTGGATCCGATTACAGCCCACACCATTATGGCGCTCCTGATCAAGGAGCGGGATGTGAGCCGCACCACCACCCTGATGGTGACGCATCGCTACCTGGATGGAAACCTCATTGCCAATTTCCGCTACAATTCGGAACAAGGGCGCCTGGAACCGGCGCGTAACGGGGAGAGACCGGCCGCGCGCACCTTATTCATGGTGCTGCGTGGGGGTCGATTGATCTTCGAGGGAGATCAGGACCGGTTGGACGCGTCGAACGATCCTTACATCTGCAAGTTCGTAAAGCGGCGGGTATAGACACATGGCGGATCGCAACAAAGTGCGGTGGTCGCAGTTGAAGGTGGGAGTGGTCTCGCTGGTGTCGTTCGTCATCGTTTTTGTTCTGGTCTTCCTGCTCACCAGCACCAGCGGGCTGTTTCAGCACAACGTGGTACTGCGCACGTACATGGACGACGCTTCCGGCATCGCCAGGGGAAGCATTGTGCGGCTCAACGGAATTTCGATCGGCTACCTGGATGAGGTGCATCTTACCGGCTCGCGCGACCCGCGGCGGGCGGTGCAGTTCGACATGATGGTGCACGGCGATTATCTGCGCGACATTCCGATCGATTCGGTCGCGGCCATCAGCGCCGCCAACCTGCTGGGCGACAAGTTCATCAACATCACGCGGGGCCAGCAGCAGCAGACCGTAAAGGCCGGCGGCGAATTACCCAGCCAGGAGGTGCAGGACATTCCGGAACTGATGGCGCAGAGCGCGAACCTGCTGCAATCGTTCCAGACGATTGTCAACCGGGTCGATTCCCTGCTGGCCGATGTGGAGGCCGGCAAGGGCAATATCGGGCTGTTCCTCAAAGACGAGGAGTTGTACAAGCGCCTCACCGGCATCGAAGGCGAAACGCAGCGCCTCTTATCGGAGATCCACACCGGCAACGGAACCATCAGCAAGCTGATCCACAGCGACGATCTGTACCAGGAGATCCGCGCGCCGCTGCGGCGGATGGATGCGCTGCTGGCCAACCTGCAGTCGGGCCAGGGCACGGCGGGCAAGCTGCTCAACGATCCGGCGTTGTACGAGGATTTGCGCAAGTCGCTGGCGGAGGTCCGCACGCTCACCGCCGATCTGAACGCGGGCAAGGGTACGGCGGGGAAACTGTTGAAGAACGATGAGCTGGCCAACCGCCTCAACGACCTGCTGGTGAAGATCTCGACTACGATGGACCGGGTGAATTCGGGCCAGGGAACGCTGGGGCAGCTGATGTCCAATCCGCAGCTGTACGACTCGCTCAACGGGGCCACGCTGGAGTTTCAGTCGCTGGCCAAGGACATTCGCGCCAATCCCAAAAAATTCCTGACGTTCCGGCTCACGCTGTTTTGAGACGGCGTAAACAGCTCGTGGTGAACGCGGATGACTTCGGCTTCACGCCCGATGTGAACGAGGGCATCGTGGAAGCGCACCGGCGCGGCATCCTGACCTCGACCACGATCATGGCGAACGGGGCGGCATTCGAGGATGCGGTGCGGCTGGCGGGCGAGACGCCGGGACTCGACATCGGCTGCCACCTGGTGCTGATCGGCGGCCGGTCGCTGGTCAGCGGCAGGCCGTTTCCGCTCAGCGTGGCGCAACTGGTGGCCGCGCTGGTGCGGCGCGAGATCCGGCCCTACGAGGAGCTGGCGGCGCAGGTGCGCCGGATTCTGGACGCGGGCATCCGCCCGACCCACCTGGACACCCACAAACACACCCACCTGGCGCCACCGGTTCTGGATGCCGTGGCACGCCTGGGGGAGGGGTTCGACATCCGCTGGGTGCGGCGGCCGTTCGACCTGCCGCTGAACGCGGGGCATGGCGCGGTGCCGCGCATGGAGCGGGTGGCGAGCCGGGCCATGGGCCTGCTGCGGCGGCGGTTTGAGAAGGCGCTCGAAACGCGCGGCTGCCGCACTACCGACCACTTCGCCGGGTTCCAGATCACCGGCCGGTTTCGGACCGCCGAGCTGGTGGCGCTATTGGGGGTGCTGCCCGGCGGGATCACCGAGCTGATGTGCCACCCGGGCCGCTGCCGCGAACCGTTGCGGCAGGCCCGGACGCGCCTGAAAGAGAGCCGCGAACACGAACTGGAAGCGCTGGTATCGGCGGAAGTCCGCGAGGCGGTGGAGCGTCACTCGATCGAGCTGGTGAATTACGGCTCGTTGCGCTGAGCGGACGGACTTTACTCGTGGCGCAGGGAAGTCATCGGGTCGACGCGCGCGGCGCGGTATGCCGGCGCCGCGGCGGCCAACACGGCCATGGCCAGCAGAGCCGCGCCGGCGGCCACATAGGTCGCGCTGTCGATCGGGGCCACCCCGAAGAGCAGCGCCTTCATTACGCGGGTGAGCGCGGCCGCCCCCGCGAGTCCCACCAGGATGCCGCACCCGGCCAGCGCCGCGGCCTCGCCCACGACCAGCCGCAGCACGCGGCTGCGCTCCGCGCCCAAGGCCAGGCGCAGGCCGATTTCGTGGGTCCGCTGGGCCACACTGAACGACAGCACGGCATAGATGCCGAGCGCGGCCAGCACCAGGGCCAGCCCCGCGAAAATCGCGATCAATTGCGCCGAGAGCCGGTTGGAGGCGATGCGGTCCGAGATGATGCGCCGCATCTCCGCGAATTGCAGCGGCGGCTGGGAGGGGTCCGCGCCGGCGATGGCTCGCCGCACGGCGGGTTCGAGCGCCAGGGGGCTGGCGTAGACGCGGGGGTCCGGGCGGATGGCCGCCGCAATGCGCGCGGTCGGCAGTTGCAGGAAATGGAAATACAATTCGGGCGGCGCCGACTTGGTGGTTTCCTCCGCGCTGACATCGCCCACCACGCCCACCACCTCGAGCAGCGGATCCTTGCCGCCGCCGATATGCTTGCCGATGGGATTCTGCCCCGGCCAGAAGCGCCGCACGAAGGATTCGCTGACGATGGCCACTTTCGGCGCACCGGCGTCGTCGCGGCCGGTGAAGAGGCGGCCGCGGCGGAGCGGAATCTGCATGGTGCGGAAGTAATCCGCGTGGACGTAGTACTGCCACATCGTGGGTGCATCCTGCGGCCGCGCGAAATGGGCGCCTTCCACGGCCCACTGGCCGACGTAGTTGTCGCCGGTGAGGGGCAGCGCCTGCGCGAAGCTCGCCACCTGCACTCCGGGCACGGCGCGCAGGTGGTCGATGATGGTCTTCCAGTAGGCGTTGCACTGGGCCTGGGAAGTGAATTTGCCGCGCGGCGGCGTGATGCGAACCGTCAACAGGTTGTCCACGCGGAAGCCGGGGGCCTGGTCGCGCAGATAGAAGAACGTCCGGATGAGGAGGCTGGCGCCAATGGCCAGGACCAGCGCCAGCGCGGTCTCGCTGACCACCAGGAAGTTCCAGCCGCGCTTGCGGGCGGTCGCGCCGGTGCGACCCGAGCGCAGCGCCTGGAAGAGGTCGCCGCGCAGGCTTCGAGCGGCGGGCGCCGCGCCGAACAGCAGCCCGGTGGCCAGCGCGACGACCAGGGTGAACGCCAGCACGGTGCCATCGACGCGGGTTTGCTCGAGCAGTCCGGGCAAGCGCTCATGGGCGAGCAGGGGCACCAGCCGGACCGCACCCATGGCCACGAGCACGCCGCAGCCGCCGCCGATCAGCGAAAGCAGCCCGCTTTCGGTCAGCAGTTGGCGCAGCAGCCGGCTCTTGCCGGCGCCCAAGGCGGCGCGGGTGGCGATCTCCTGGCGCCGCGCATTCGACCGCGCCAGCAGCAGCGTGGCGGTGTTCGCGCACGCGATGAGCACTACCAGCCCGGCCGCGCCCAGCAGGACCCACAAGCTCAACCGTACATTCCGCACCTGGAAATCCCGCAGCATCCAGAGCCGCGATTTCCAGCCCAGGGGGCCGGGATCGCGGGGCGCGGTAGCGTCGATCTCCGCCTGCGCCTGCTGGAGGCCGACCCCCGGCTTCAGGCGGGCGTAGATGTTCACGGGCAGAAATTCGCGGGATTGCGGACTGCGGCCGATGGGGGCGTAAATGTCGGCCGGGCGCCCATCCACGTGAAAACCCGCCGGCAACACACCCACCACGGTATAGGATTCGCCATCCACCTGGATGGCACGGCCCAGCACCTTCGTATCTCCGCCCAGCCGGCCGCGCCAGAAGTTGTCCGCTATCAGCGCCACTTTGGCCGTGCCGGGTTGATCCTCCCCGGGCAGGAAGTTCCGCCCGAGGCGGGGCTCCACTCCGAACGTGGGCAGGAAGCTGGCGCTCACTCGCCAGAACTTGACGGTGGTGTTGCCTTCCCCGGAAAACGTGGCAGTGCCCGGCGCGGCGGCCGCAATGGCCTCGTGGAAGCGGCGCTCCTGCCGGAATTTCCAATAGGTGGACAGCCCCGGCTGCGCGCCGGTGACCCGCAACTTGTCGCTCACCAGCGCCACCGTGACCAGCCGGTCGGCGTGGCGCACCGGCAGGGGCCGCAGCAAGGCGGCGTATACCACGCTGAAGATCGCCGAATTCGCTCCGGTGCCCAATGCCAGCGCGATCACACAGACCGCCGTGACCGACCGGTTGCGCAGCAGCATGCGCCCGGCATACCGAACGTCTCGAAGAATGGTTGCCACCGACGCCTCCAAACCAAGTTGGAAACCGTGACCGCCGACAAAGTTCCAGGTATGGATATCCGAAATCGAAAGGAGCGAGCCGCCGGCGCCGAGGGGTGGAACGGCAAGCGGGATCCTTACTCCGCGGCCAGCGCCAGTACCGCGTAGGCCGTGGCCGCGTCGCGCATGAACCGCTCCTGCATCGAACCGGCTCCATACCGTTTATTCATGGAGACCGCTTCCCAGTACCCTTGGCGCGCCTGGTGGCGGCGCAGCCAGGCCATGGCTTTGTTGAGCCGCGGATCGGCGGCGGGGATTCCCGACTGGCGCAAGAGGAACGTTGCCAGACCAGTGGTGAAGGCGTTCGATCCGTCGGCCGCGGGCGCCGCCTGCGGGTGATCCCGCCAGGGTCCCAGGGCCGGCAGGGTCCAGCCGCCGTCTTCCTTCTGGAGGGCCCAGGCGGCGTCCACGATCTGTGTTCGCTGGGCATCCTGCAGCAGGTCGCGCCAGCGCGATGCCGCCCAGAGCAGCATCAACCGGTTCGCCAGCGGCTGGCGCTCCTGGCCGGCGCGCAGATAGGTCTTCAGCTCCTCCAGGTTGGCACGGATGTCGGGCCGCCTCTGATACCCATCGGGGGCCGTACCGGTGGCCACGGCGGCCAGGGCCGCGCCGTAGAATACCGACTCCGGCGTCTCCCACGGCTCGAGGTTGAATTCGGCCCAACGCCACGCGCCCTTGTCCTTGCCATCGCGAAGCTGCAACGACCACATGCGGCGCAGCGCCGCCTCCGTGTCGGCGCTCATCATGGCTCCGCGATGCGTGTCGTCGAACGCCAGGATGACCGCCGACAACACGGCATCGGTGCCGCTGGCATTCTCGGCCGGCGGAGCGCCGGCGGCTTTCACACCGCGCGCCTTAACGCCCGCCAGGAGGTTCGTCTCGGCCTCGGTATCCGCCGTCTCACCCAGTTTCCGCCGCAGCGCCGGGCGGGCCAGCAGATAGGGAAAACTCGTGTGACAGGAAAGGCAGGGGCCGCCCGACGATGCCGCCGGCTTCCACGCCGCCCACTCGGCCGCCCTGCCATCCAGATAGCGCGCCGCCAGTCTGGCATCCCATTCGCCTGCCACGGCCAGGGTAGCCAGAAACATCATCAACGCCACACGAGCCCGCATCGGAACCCCTCCGTCGAATGCAATTCTACCGCGGAAGGGGAGGTGCTATTCGCAACGCAGCGAAACCGCGGGGTCGATGCGCGTGGCCCGGCGCGCCGGCAGCCAGACCGCGATCAGCGAGACGACGGTCAGCAGCACGCCCGCGGCGGTGAACACCACCGGGTCTCTCTCTTTGACGCCGAACAGGAACGTGGCAATCAGCCGGCTCATTCCCAGGGCCGCGCCAATGCCGATCACCACGCCCGCGAGCGCCAGCCGCATGCCCTGCAAGACCACCATTGAGCGGACCTGTCGCAAGGTCGCCCCGAGCGCCAGGCGGATGCCGATTTCGTGGGTCCGCTGCTGGACCGCGTAGGCCATGAGGCCGTAAATGCCGATGGCCGCGAGGAACAGCGCGGCACTGCCGAAAATGGTCATCAGCAGCATCTGGAAGCGTTGGCGCGACGTGGACCGCGAGACGACTTCGTCCATGGTCCGTATATCGGACACCGGCAGCCCGCTTATGTGGCGCAGTTGCTCCTGGAGCGCGGAGCTCAGCGAGAGCGGATCCTGGCGCGTCCGCACCACCCAGGAAATCGGCGTGATTCTGACGTTCAGGGCGTTGAGGGCATCGGGCACCTGCGCGTTCGGAACGTACATCACCGGCCCGGGCACCTGGTTCAGCCCGCCGCCGCGAATATCGCCGACGATGCCGATGACTTGCCGCGGCGTCTCCGCCTTCAACTCCGACATGATGCCTTTGCCGATCCAGATGCGGTCGTTCAGCGGATCGGCTTTGGGCCAGAAGCGAGTCGCCATGGCCTGGTTGATCAGCACCACGCGATCGGCGGCGGCGTCGTCGCGCTCGGTGAATCCGCGCCCGCGCAGCACGGGAATCTTGAAAACCTCGAAATACTCCGGGGAAACGGTCATCCATCCGGCGCCGCCATGAAAGGGCCCGTTCAGCGGCCGTCCCATGATGATGAAGGGAAGCCCATATCCGCCTTCGAGCGGCACGCAACAGGTGGCGCCGGCGACGAGGACGCCCGGCACGGCCCGCAACCGTTCCGTGCCATCGTGGACCAACCGCTCCACGGCCGCGGTCTTGGTGAACTGCGGTCCCGAGAGCGACATTTTCATGGTGAGGACATGGTGCGTCTCGAACCCGGGGTTCACCGCCCCCAAGGCCACCGAAGTCCGGATGAGCAGGGCCGAGCCCACCAGCAGCACCACGGCCAGCGCCACCTCGGTGACCACCAGCAGGGTGCGTGCTTTGTTGTGGCGGAGTCCGGTGCCGGAACGGCCGCTGCTTTCCTTGAGCGTGGCGCTCAGGTCCGGACGGGACGATTGCAGGGCTGGAATCAGGCCAAACACCACACCGGTCACCAGGCCCACCAGGATGGTATACAGCAGGACCCGCCAGTCGAGCACCACCAGGGAGCCATCGCGGCCCACGCGGGGCAGATTGGCGGTATTCACCGAAAGCAGCGCGCGAATGCCGATTACTCCAACGGCCATGCCCACCACGGCTCCCACGGTGGAGAGCAATACGCTCTCGGTGAGCAGTTGGCGCATGATGCGGCCGCGGCCCGCGCCGATCGCCGCCCGGATGGCGATTTCGCGCTGCCGCCCGATGGCCCGCGCCAGCAGGAGGTTGGCCACGTTGGCGCACGCGATCAGCAGCACCAGGCTGACGGCGCCCACCAGCACCAGCAGCGACTGACGCACGTTACTTACCAGCGCTTCCCGCATGGGCTCGACACTGAAGCCCTGGTTGGGCGGCAGCGCGTTGGGGAATCGCTGCCGGTATTCGGTTGCGGACACACTCAGCCGCGCTTTCGCCTGTGCCAGGCTGACCCCGGGTTTCACGCGCCCCGCCGCCAGAAAGTAGTGGCCCTGATCGGTGGTCTCCGGGTCCAGTTGAAACGGGGTCCAGACATCCGGCGGGGGGCCGAAGTCCTGGAAATCGAATTTCGCACCGACGATTCCAATCACTACGTTCGGTTCGCCGTCGAATGAAATGGAGCGGCCCACGATCTGGGGGTCGCCCCCAAACCGCCGCATCCACAACCCCTGGCTGAGCAGCACCACCCGCTCACCGTGGGGCAGGGTCTCGGCAGTGGTGAAGGTTCGCCCGCGAAGGATGGGAGCGCCGAACAGGCGGAAAAAATCGACGGTCACCTGCTCGGACCGCAGTTGCTCCGGAAAGGTCCCACCCGTCAGGTTCACCACGTTGCTGCGAAACGCCGATACATCCTCCACCACGCTGGATTGCCGACGCCAATGCGCGAATTTGGCGGGTGACGCGCCGGGGCCGGAGCCCTGCGGAGACGTATTCATGAACAGCACCAGGCGATCCGGTTCGGGAAACGGCGCCGGCTTCAGCAGCACCGAATTCACTACCGAGAAGATGGCCGTATTGGTGCCAATCCCCAGCGCCAGCGCCGCGACCGCCGCGGCGGTAAACCCCGGACTCTGGCGGAAGAGGCGGAGGGAGTGTTTGAGGTCTTGGAGGAACGTTTCCATTTCCGGATCTTTCGTTTGGAGTATAGACGGCCGAATCTCGCAGAAGTTTCCACGATGGCTCCGGCATCCCGGCTTGCGATTTCTACCCGGGTGATATTGACACGTGAATATTATCCGGGTAAAATTGAAAAATGATGACCGATTCCAAGCCAACCTATACCGCGTTCGCGGGCCAGGACAAAATCGCCTCGGGCCCGCTCGAAGGCGTGCTCGGCGAGATCAAGCGGCGCCCGCAGCGCCGTAGCGGCCCGATGGTGCTGATCTTCGAAGACCAGACGGGGCGGCAGGTGGATTTCGACCTTCGCGGCAGCCTGGAGGAGGTGCTGGCGCGCGCGTGCCCGGCCCGGAGCGGACCGGGGCGCCCCCGGCTGGGTGTCGTGTCGCGCGAGGTGTCCCTGCTTCCGCGCCACTGGGAGTGGCTGGAACAGCAGCCTAACGGGGTTTCCGCCGCGCTGCGCCGGCTGGTGGACGAGGCGCGCAACCGCGATCCGGAAAAGCAGCGGGCGCGGCTGGCCACCGACGCGACGTACCGCTTCATGTCGGCCATGGCCGGCGATCTGCCGGGCTTCGAGGAAGCGTCGCGCGCACTGTACGCAGGAAGGCGCGCGCGTTTCGAACACCTGATCGGCGCCTGGCACCCCGATATCCGCGCCCATGTGCAACGGCTCGCCGAGGACGCCTTCAACGCAGAGCGGGTCGAAGCCTGAACGACATCGCGGGCACCTGGAGGGAGGCAGGCGCTATTTGATCTCCTCCCCGTTGATGCGCACGTCTTCCAGCCGCAGTTCTTTGACGTTCTCGGTCACGTTCACCCGGGCTGCCTGATCGAACCGGCAGTGCCGCAGCGTCACCCCCGTAATCGGGGCGTTCGGGAAGCCGCGCAGCGAAAAGGCGGCGCGGCACTTCTCCACGGTGAGGTGATCCACCTCGATATGGCGCACCACCGGCTGAAACGAGCCCTTCTCGCCTTCTTCGTAGTAGAAGTCGATGTCGATGGCCGCGCCCGCCACCTGTCCCGCCTTGACGTTGCGCAGGTAGACGTTCTCCATTACGCCGCCGCGGACCGCGTTGGTCTTCAGCCGCAACACCCGGTCGAGGTGGGGGCTGTCCATCCGGCAATCCTGCGCGTAAACGTTGCGAATGTCGCCCGAACACTCGCTGCCCAGGGTCACCCCGCCGTGCCCGTCTTTCATGGTGCAGCCCTCGATGATGATGTTCTCGGCGGGCGTATGGAGACGGCGGCCGTCGCGGTTTCTGCCGGATTTAATGGCGATACAGTCATCGCCCGTGTCGAACACGCAGTTCTGAATCAGCACGTCGGCGCTCGATTCCGGATCGCAGCCGTCGTTGTTGGGACCGTGGCTGGTGATCTTCACGTTGCGCACGGTAACGTTGCGGCACAGCACCGGATTCAGTTCCCACATGGGCGAATTGACGATGGTTACGCCTTCGATCAGCACGTTGTGCGAGCGGTAGGGCTGCACGAAATTCGGCCGCAGCCAGCCGCCCTCGCCGAAGACGCGCTTCTCGACGGGCACGTCGCGCTCCGCCATTTCGGTGAGCGCCGCGCGCGCCTTTCGCTGGTCCGGGTGGCCGGCCGGCCCGCAGCGCGCCTTGCCGCTCCACGGCCACCAGTGGTCGCAGTCCGCCTGGCCGTCCAGCGTGCCGCCGCCCGTCACCGCAATATTCCGCTGCCCGAAGGCATACAGGAACGGGGAGTAGTTCATGCACTCGGTGCCTTCGAATCGTGTCAGCACGATGGGGTACAGCTTCGGGTCCGGGTTGAACTTCAGGGTCGCGCCCTTGCTGACGTGCAGGGCCACGTTGCTTTTCAGATGGATGGCACCGGTGAGGAATACGCCCGGGGGCACCACCAGCCGGCCGCCCCCGGCGCGGGTCAGTTCCTCCATTGCCTTGGCGAAGGCCTCCGTGGCGTCGGTCGTGCCATCGTCTTTTGCGCCGTAACGCGTTACAGTAATATCGCGGTTCGGAAAAGTTGGCGGCTGAATTCGTTTGCGCAACCGCGGTAACGCCGCCCATGGATCGCCGACGGCGGCTGGAGAGGAAGAATGGAGGCAAGCGGCCGACAGGGCGCCCAGCACCTGCCGCCGCGAATGATTCGGCATGAACACAACTGTAGGCCCACTCACGGAAAACGGTCAAGGCGACCCGAAAACAAGCAACCCCGCCCTGCCCCTCGGCAAGCTGTCGCTGGGCGTCGGAGACCGGTTCGCCCACCAGGCGAAAGCCCAGCTTCGCGCCTTTGTGATGGCCGCGGAACGAGGCGTCGAGGTCATCCCGGTGTGGAACAAGTCCAACCGCGAGCATGGGGTGGTGGGGTCCGAGCCCGCGAGCGTCCGCGCCGCCGCCGATGCCGCGGTGCGCGACCTCGGCTGGAGCCGGCCCCACCACGTGGATGCGGACCACATCAACCTCTCCACGGTGGACCGCTTCCTGGAGGCCAGCGACTTCTACACGCTCGATGTCGCGGCGGCGATCGGCAAGCCCTCCGCCCCCGCCGATCTCGAAGCTTTCCTGGACCGCCACCCCGAACTCATCGGCTCGCTCTCCATACCGGCCATCGACGAGCCGTTCCAGACCACGCGCCTGTCGATCGCCGAAATCGCCGCCCGGTACCTGTGCGCCGTCCAGGAAGCCGGCCGCATCTACCGCCACATCGCCGCCAGCCGGGCGGCCGCCAGCTTCATCACCGAAGTTTCCATGGATGAAACCGACGCCCCGCAGACGCCTCCGCAGCTACTGGTGATCCTGGCCGCCATCGCCGATGAAGGCATCCCCATCCAGACCATCGCCCCCAAGTTCACGGGGCGTTTCAACAAGGGCGTCGATTACGCCGGCGACGTCGTTCAGTTCGAGAAGGAGTTCACCGAGGACCTCGCCGTGATCGCCCACGCCACACGGCGGTACGCGCTCCCGCCGAACCTCAAGCTCAGTGTCCATTCCGGCAGCGACAAGTTCTCCATCTACGCCCCCATTCGGCGGGCTGTGCGGAAATTTCAGGCCGGTGTTCACGTCAAGACCGCCGGCACGACGTGGCTCGAGGAACTAGTCGGCCTGGCCGAAGCGGGCGGCGACGGGCTTTCGCTCGCCAAGGAGATTTACGCCAACGCGTTCGCCCACCGGGAAGCGCTGTGCGAGCCTTACGCCAGCGTCATCGATATCGATTTCACCAAGCTTCCGGCGCCTGAAGCCGTCGGGTCGTGGAGTTCCGGGCAATACACGTCCGCCCTGCGGCACGACCAGTCGAATCCCGGCTTCGATCCCAACTTCCGCCAGTTGCTGCATGTGGGCTACAAAGAAGCCGCGAAGATGGGCGATCGCTACCTGAACATGCTGGGCCGTTGCGAAGAGCCGATTGGGCGCAACGTGACCGCCAACCTGTTCGACCGCCACATCGTCCCGCTCTTCCTTTGAGCGCGGACTCTCCGCGCGGCGCGAGCGGCCGGCTCTACAGGGCGGCCATCACTTCTTTGTAGAGGTACTTTGCGCCTTCGACGCCATCCCAGGGGCCGTCTTCGTATTCCAGGGCGAAGGTGCCGGGGAAGCCGGCGTCCAGCATGATCTTCACGGAACGCTTGACGTCGTTGTTCTTCCAGCGATTCCAGTATTTGGCGTGGACGTTGCTGTGGGCATAGGGCGCCAGGGCCTTGAGGCCGTGGTACAGCAGATACTCGTGCTCCCAATTGCAGAAGTCGGGCGAGGCTTCGCAATAGGGGTTGTTCACTTCCTCGATGATGGCGCGGATGTTGATGGGGTTGGCGGTGAGGCCCCAGTGATTCTCGAGCGTCACTTTGACGCCGGCCTTGCCGCCATAGTCGGCCATTTCCTTGAACGACTCGATGCAGGCCGACAGGTACTTCGCCAATTCGTCGTTCTTGGGGTAGTCGGTGGTGACCACGGCGTTGGGCGCAATGCGGGGGCCGCCACTGTTCACGCGCATGGACCTGGCGCCCAGGATTTTGCCGCCGTCCAGCCACTTTTTGGCGACCTCGATGCCGGCTTTGCGGCGTTCCGGGTCGAATTCACAGAGGTCGCGCGGTGCGTTGTTGGAGATGTGCTGGCAGGAGGTTCCGGTGGCGGCCATCTTTTTGGCCATCTGGTCGAGCCACCGCCGCCCGGACGCGCTGGACGGGTCGAACTCGCGGGTGGTGCGGGTGCCGTTGGGAGTGGCGATGGCAATCTGCGTGTACATGGCGTCGTCGGTGAAATCGCCGAAGAGGCCCGAGAACAGGTCCATGTGGGTCACGCCGGGAAACGTGTCCTTGGTGAACTGCGGAAAGTCGAGCATGGTGATCTCACCATACTTTTTCTTCATCTCCTCGCCGCGCGGGCTCCGGCCGCCCATCGATCGCGTTTTGAAGATGCTGCGGATGGGCCAGGTGTTAGAAGCGATCCGCGCCAGTTTTTCTTTTTCGGTCAGGGGACGCGCCGCGGCTTGCGGCGCCGGCGCCAGAAGCAGACCGGTGGCCCCCGCGGCTCTGAGGAAACTTCGCCTGCCGAGTTCGTCGTTCATACAACCTCCGGGCACTACTCAGCATGTTGTAGCATAAACTCCTGTGGTATTGAGGAAGGTTCCCTTATTTGCGCTGGCGGCCATCCCGGCCGGTGCCGCCGCGCCGGTCACGTATTATCAGCAGATCGCGCCCATCATTTATCACAACTGCTCCGCCTGCCACCGTCCCGGCGAATCGGCGCCTTTTTCCCTGCTGGGGTACGAGGACGTAAAGCGGCGCGCGGCGCAGATCGGCGCCGTCACAAAAAAGAGGTACATGCCGCCGTGGCTTCCCGAACACGGCTACGGCGAATTTGCCGACGAGCGCCGGCTCACCGACGAGCAGATTCAACTGATTCAGGATTGGGTGAAGCAGGGCGCGCCGGCGGGATCGGCCGCGCACGCTCCCCAGCCGCCCAAATTCAAAGACGAGTGGCAACTCGGCACGCCGGACCTGGTGCTGCGCGCCGACCGGCCCTACCATCTCGCGCCCGACGGGCAGGAGGTGTTCTGGAATTTCATCCTGCCGGTGCCGATCACCACGACGCGATGGATCAAAGCCGTCGAAGTGCGGCCGGGCAACTCGCGGGCGTTTCACCACGCCAATGTCATTATCGACCGGTCGCATTCCGCGCGGCGGCACGAAATCGCCCCGGGCGCGGGGTTCCCCGGGATGGATCTCTCCGCGCTGGCGGTGGAGGAGGAGACGTTCGATCCGGACGGCCACTTTCTATCGTGGAAGCCCGGCAGCCCGCCCGTGGTGGAGCCCGACGGGATGTCCTGGCGCGCCAGCCCGGGGATGGACCTGGTGCTGAACGTACACATGCGGCCCACCGGCAAACCGGAAACGGTGAGTCCGACGATCGGCCTCTACTTCACCGGCAAACCGCGAACCCAGTATCCGATGCTGGTGCAGCTCGAGCACGATGGCGCCCTCGATATCCCGGCGGGCGACAAGGATTTTCTGGTGACGGACGAATTCCGCACGCCGCTCGACCTGAATGTGCTGGCCATCTATCCCCACGCTCACTATCTCGGCAAGCTGCTGGAAGCGTATGCGACGCTGCCCGACGGGACGCGCCGCTGGCTGGTCCGCATACCCGATTGGGACCTGAGCTGGCAGGGCGTGTTCCGCTATCGGAAGCCGGTTTTCCTGCCCAAGGGGTCGCTGATCGAGATGCGCTACCACTACGACAATTCGGCGGACAACGTGCGCAATCCCAATAGTCCGCCCAAGGAAGTGAAGGCGGGCAACCAGGCGACCGACGAGATGGGCCACTTCTGGCTGCAGGTGCTGCCGGTTCAGGAAGGCGATCAGCGCGCCACGATCGAAGACGCGATCATGCGCCGCCGGCTTACTAAATACCCCGGCGATTTCACGGCCAACTACATCCTGGGGGACCTCATGCTGACGCAGGGCAACCGCACCGCGGCCATTCCGTATTTCGAGGCGGCCGCGGCTGCCGACCCGACCAGCGTCGTGGCCGCGACGGAGCTGGGCGTGGCGTTGTTCGGCGCATCGCGATTACCCGAGGCCGAGCAGCAGTTCCGGCGGGCGCTCGAGATCGACCGGGGGTACACCGACGCGCGGTTTGACCTGGCCAGCGTGGAGGCCGCCCGCGCGGAATGGGAAGCGGCCGCGAACGATTTCGCGGAGGTGCTCAAAGAGCGGCCGGAGAACGGAAAAGCGCGCCGCCACCTGGGCGATGTGCTGTACCTTTGGGCGGACGATCTGGCGAAGGCCGGCAATGCCGAGGAGGCCCTGAATCGCTATCGCGGCTCTCTCGAGTTTCGCGGGCCCGATGCCGAAGTGCACACCAAGATGGCGCTGATGCTGGCGCGATTGGGCCGCTTGTCCGAGGCCGATTCCGAAGTATCGGAGGCGCTCAAACTGGATGCGAATTTTCAGCCGGCGCACCAGTTGCAGCAGGCCGTCGCCGCCAAGCTGAAGGAGCGGTGACGGACGCTACTTTTCCGTGACGTCCACGGTCTGGTCCGACTTTGTGGCGTTGAGCGTCTGCACCGTGCCCGATGGCCACCGGATTTCGATCCTGGGCACGACGGCAAGCGGCCCCAGCCCGAAATGCACCCCCGCGTCGGCGGAAGAAGCGTATCCCACCGTGGTGGTCATCTCCGCCCATTGGCTGCCGATGCGGATCCTTGCGCCGATGCCATCGCGATTGCTCCGGGTTCCGATGAGGCGCAGGACGATCCAATGCTCGGGCGTGGGACTGACGTTCTCCCACAATTCGGCCGGCTCGCCCAGGGCGGAGACCACCGCGTCGATGCGGCCGTCCCCATTGAAATCCGCGAAGGCCGCGCCGCGGTGGGCCTTGACGAGCGAAAGCCCCGCCTCTTCGGAGACATCGCGGAAGGTGCCGCCGAGGTTGGCGAACACGCCGTCCTTTTCCCGGTAGACGGCCGGCTCGAACGCCTCGACGCGATCGTTCACGTGGGCATCGGCGGTGAACAGGTCCTTCCAGCCGTCGTTGTTGAAATCGAAAAGGCCCAGGCCCCATCCGCTGTGCTTCACGGAAAGGGAACCGAGTTGCGACTGGAAGGTGGCATCGGCGAAGCCCGCTTTGCCCAGGTTGCGGAACACGGGGAAGGTTTCCCCGGCCAGGGCGGTGACGAACAGGTCGGGCAATCCGTCGTTGTCGTAGTCTTTGAATTCCGTGCCCATGCTGGCGACGGGTTTGCCGTGATCGCGCAGGGCGGCTCCGGCTGCCAGGGCCGTCTCTTCGAACGTGCCGTTTCCGAGGTTGTGGAAGAGGAAATTGGGCATGTTGTCGTTGGTGACGAACACGTCCGGCCAGCCGTCGTTGTCGTAATCGGCGAAGCCCAGGCTCATACCGCGGCCGGCCGATCGTGCGATGCCGGCGCGGGCGCTCACGTCTTCGAAGGTGCCATCGCCGCGATTGCGGTAGAGCGTGGCAGCCAGGCCGTCGTAATACTTCGGGTGGCAGTAGATGCGGATGGCGCGCGCGCGGTCGCCGCAATAGCGGTCGACGGCCGGCGACCACCTGGCGTAGTGCACCACCCACAGGTCGAGCCGGCCGTCGCGATCATAATCGAACCAGCCCGCGGCCACGGCCCACTCGCCGCTCGCAATGCCGGCTTTGGCGGTGACGTCTTCGAAGCGGCCATCGCCGCGGTTGTGAAAGAGCAGATTGCGGTTGACTCCGGCCACGAAGAGGTCGGGACGGCCGTCGTTGTCGTAATCGGCGGCGGCAGCCCCCATGGAGTAGCCGGCGCCCGCCACTCCCGCCGTTTCGGTGACGTCGCGGAACTTCAGGCCGCCTTCGTTGTGGTAGAGCCGATTCCAATCGCGCGGCGAAGTTTTCTCGAGCGACGGGACCTCGGCGCCGTTGGTGAAATAGATGTCGGGGCGGCCATCGCCGTCATAATCGAAAACGGCAATGCCGCCGGGCATGGTCTCGATGAGGTGCTTGCCGGCGGTGGGATGATTCTCGAGGACGAAGCGGATGCCGGCATCGGCAGCGACTTCGCGAAAACGGATGGGGGGCGGCGCGGGCGCATTAGCGTGGGTCGCGGCGGCCAGCGTGGCGGTGAGGAGGGGAAGCAGGCTGCGCATGAGCTTACCGCGGTGGCGCGATCTGAGCTTCGCGCGCCACTTCCTCCTTCTGCTGCTGAATTTTTTTCAGCAACTCCTGATAGCGGGCCATGGCGGCGCGCGCTTTTTCCGCGTCGCCGGCGGCCTGGTACGCGCGGGCCAACTGGTAGTGCAGGCTGCCGTCATCGTCAAGCTCCAGCGCTTTCTCCAGATGGGGAATGGCCTCGGCGTGCTTGCCGGTGCGAGAGAGGGCGAGCCCCAGCGAGGCATCGGCGGCGAGGAGCTTGGGATCGTCCGCGAGCGCGGTTTTGAGGTACGGCACGGCCTCTTCCGGCTTTTCCAGGCGGAGCAGGCTGTCGCCGGCCATGAAATTCATTTCCGGTGAGGACGGATTGGCCTTCAGCAGCCGCAGGGCTCCATCGAGCGCGGCGCGGTAATCCGCGGCCATGAACAAGGAGACGGCGAGCTCGCGCTCGAGGCGCGCGTTTCCCGGCGAGAGCGCCAGCGCGGCGCGCCACTCGGCGACGGCCTGGAGGTGTTGACCCTGGCCGCGGGCGATCTCGGCTTTCAACTGGTGCAGCTCGACGGAAGGGGGAAGCTGGCCCAGCCGGTAAAATGCCTGGAGCGCCAGCTCATTGGCGGCCTTGGCCTGCCAGTAGAGCGGCTCGGCGGCGGGGGTGCGGGTGCGGGGCAAGGTGGTGAGGGGCACGTCGTGACCGGCCAGAAACTCGCACTCGGCGGGGTGGGCGGCGCAATCCGGGGCGGGCAACGCCGCCTCTTTGGCGTCTTCCGCTTCGGCCCAGTCGCCATGACCGGTCTGCCGGTAGACCGCGGCCAGCGCGGCGTGGATGCCGTGCAGGCCCGGCAGTTGCTTGAGGGCTTCGTGATAGAAAAAGAACGCGCTGCGATACTGGCGGCGCTGCACGCGCGTATCGGCCACCAGGGCCAGCACGAACGGCGATTTCGTGTCGAGCTTCTGCAAACGGCCGAAGGCCTCGGCGGCGATGGACTGATAGCTCATGCCGAGGCCATACCAGACGCGCGGATCGTCGGTGGCCGCGGCAGTCAACTCGCGGAACGTGCCGGCGGCCTCGGGGTAGCGTCCCGCATCCATCAGCGCACCGGCCAGCAGGCCGCGGGCATCGCGGTTCCCCGGATCGTGCGCCAGCGCTTTTTGCAGCGGTGGGATGGCCAGGCGCGGCTCGTTGACGGCGAGCCGGGCGGAAGCCAGGGAGAGCAACGCGGGCACCAGGTCGGGCTCGGCTTTGAGGACGGCTTCGAACTGCGGGATGGACTCGCGCTCCCGTCCGGCCATATGCAGGGCGAGCGCGAGGTTGAGGGTGAGGCCGGTATTGCCGGGAACGGCGGCCACCAGCCGCTGGTAGATCGGGATCGCCTCGCGGTACCGTCCCGCGGCCATCAGTTCTTTGGCGCGCAACGAATCGGCGGCGGGGTCTTGCGCCAGGATCGGGAGGCCGATGAAACACAAAAGGGCGAGCCGCAGAACGGCTCGCCCGAATGACTGAGGAGAGAACACTACCACTGGGCGCGCAGGCCAAACCGGATCTGCCGCTCACCGTACGAACTGGTGACCTGCATGAACGTACCGGACGTGACGCTGGTGCTGGGCCCGTTGAAGTGAGAGGTATTGGGGAGGTTGAAGAAGTCGCCACGGAACTGGAGCCGGAACCGCTCCCCGATCGGGAATTCGCGGTTGATATCGATGTCCGTGTTCCATACCCCCGGGTTCCGGAGAATGTCCCGGCCGCTGGTGCCGAACGTGTTGGGCGCGGTCACGGCGGCAAAGGCGGTCTTATCGTAATACAGTTGGCCCGGGCCTACCTTGCCGGGGCGGGCCACGGTGAGATTCACCTGGTTGGCCGTCTGGGTATTGTCCGGCGCATCGAGCGAGGCGCCCGGTCCGCCGACCGTGAACGGAGTGCCGGTGTAAGCCGACAACACGCCGCCCACTTTCCAGTTGCCGAGCACGGCCGAGCCCACTCCGGAATGCATCAGCGCCTTGCCTTTGCCGAACGGCAGATCGTAGACCCACCCGATTTGCAGGATGTGGGTGCGGTCGAAGCCGGCCGGCGCGCGATTGCGCTGGAAGACGGGTCCCCAGTTCCAGCCGACGCTGGCCCAGCCGTCGTCATCGGTGTAGTCGATTGCGCGGGAGTAGGTGTAAGCGCCCTTCACCAACAGGCCCTTGGTGAAGTAACGGTTCACGGCCACCTGGAGCGAGTGGTAGTTGGAGCTGAGCCAGCCATCCCACATGCGGGTCAGAATGGTCCGGCCGTACAGCGGATAGTAGGGCAGGCCGGTGGTGCCCGAACCGGGGTACCCGGCGTTGATGTCCTGGTCGGCCAGCAGGTGGACCGAATGGGAGCCCACGTAGCCGATGGAGGTCAACATGTCGAGCGGCAGCTTGCGCTCTACCGTGAAGTTCCAAGACTGGGTGTAGCCGCGGTGGACCATGCCGCCCCAGGGGCTGCGCTCGTCCACATTGGCGGGCAAGGGCACGATGCCGCTGGAGAGGTCGGGGCCCTGGGTGTTGGGCACGCCCTGGGAGAAGGTGGTACCCCAGCCGTAGCTGTTGGGGGCGTTGAAGACCGCGTTAACGGTTAGCGGATACCAGCCGCGCAGGGGGCGGGAAAACGGAATCGGGTCGAAATTGATGCCGTAGCCACTGCGGATCACGGTCTTGTCGCCGAGCCGGTAGGCCAGGCCGACGCGCGGCGCGAACAGCTTGTGGCTGACGGTGATTCCGACATCGGTGGGGACGTTACCGCGGCCGCCCAGGTACACGTTATTGTTGGTGGGGTCGTAGCGCTCGATTCCCTTGCCGGCGCGGGTCATCAGCGGGTAGTACTCATAGCGCAGCCCGATGTTGATGGTGAGGTTGCGGCTGACCTGCCAGCGGTCACGCGCATACCAGCCGAACTGCCATTCGCGGCCGGTCATCAGGATGTACTGAAGACTTTTCTCGGCGTCGTCGGAAAGACCCAGCAGAAACGTCGCGTACGCGTTGAACTGGTTGTTGGCCGCGCCGCCTTTGAGGGCCGTCTCACCGCCGTTGAAGCCGAGGTAGCCGCGCGGGCCCTGGCCGATCTCCGGCTGCCAGTGATTGAGGTGGTGCCGGACCAGGTCAAAGCCGAAGCGCAGTTCGTGCGCGCCCTTGGTCCAGGTGATGTTGTCGCTATGGGTGTAGCTTTCTTCCACGCGCTTCAGCGGCATCCAACTGGGCACGCCGAAACCGGTGTAACCGGAGACGCCGATATTCGGAAAACCGCTCTGCAACGGGTCCGGCCCGTTGGTGTTGGGGATGCCGAACTGAAGGCCGTAGTTGGTGCCGAAGTCGTTCGGAGTAACGCCCTGCCCCTGGCGCTCATAACCAATCACGCCGTCCAGGATGACGTGCGGTGAGAAGGTGTGGGTGTGCCCGATGGTGGCGACCTGAATCAGGGTATCGCCCAAACCGGGGTCCGAACCGGGGAGCCCGGGACCGCCGGCGATGCCGAACACAGCCTTACCGCCGGAGATAGCCCACATGCGGCCATACTTGCCCCAGATGGCTTCGCGGTCACTGGCGGTGTAGTTGATCTTGGCGTCGAAATAGTTGCGGCTGAGAATCGGGCCGCCGGCTGCGAAGTAATTGTTCGCGTTCGGATTGGGTCCGGGGTAATTGGGCTCCGGATAGTAGCTCTGGATCTTCTGGGCGATCGGATCGAGCCGATTGGAGGGGATGACGTTGCCGGCGAAAGGCGACCGCCCGGTGCCATCGGCATTGCCGGTGAGCGGATCGTAGAGCACGGTGGAAACGCTGCTGAAATCGCCGGTGCGGAACGGAGAGATCGGCACGGTGTAAAAGCCCGGTCCGGCGGTGCGCTGGCGCGTGCCGTCGTAGCTCAGGAAGTAAAACAGCTTGTTCTTGCGGATGGGCCCGCCGACGGTGCCGCCGAAATTGTTGTAGATGCTGAGCGGCTTGTCGGTGCCCGCGGCCTGAAAGAAATTCCGCGCCTTCAGGTGCTGGTCGTCATGGAACTCGAACGCACTGCCGTGGATGTCGTTGGTGCCGGACTTGGTGATCACGGTGATGGCCGAAGAACCGGCCATGCCCTGCTCAGCGTCGGCGGCGCTGGTTGTGATATTGACGACATCGATGGTTTCCGCCGGGGCCACATAGCCCACGTGGTGCGGCAGCCACACGTTCACGCTGGCGGCGCCGTCGATGCGGGTGATGTTGGTTTGCGAGTTGCCGCCGTTGATGTGCAGCGACAGAGCGCGGCCGGGCGTATCGGTGATGGAATTCTGGAACGCCGCCGGGGTGGACCCGGGCACGAGGTTAATCAGCTGCTCGTAATTGCGATAACCACCCACCGGCAAGCCGGCGATGTCGGCGGTGTTGATTTCGGAGTGAGTATCCGACTTGTCGGTTTGCAGCAGCGCCGCCGACGCTTCCACGGTGACCTGCTCGGAAACCTGGCCGACCGCCAGTTTCACATCGGAACGCGCCACCGTGTTGGGGCTGACCGCGACGTCGGTGGCGGTAAAGGCGCGGAAGCCTTTGGCCGAAACCTTCAGGTCGTACCGGCCGGGCAGCACGTTCACAAATGAGTAGCGGCCGCCATCATCGCTGATTGCGTCCTTCGAAAGGCCCGTGTCTTTACTGGTGAGTGTGACCGATGCGTTCGGAACCACGGCGTCGCTTTGATCCGTGACGGTGCCCACGACAGAGCCATAAAGCACCTGCGCCGAAGCCGTGTGGCCGGAAACGGCCCACAGCAGACCCACCAGCAGTAACCCTCGCAGCCACGGACAGACAAATATCCGGTACTTAGGTTGCAAATCCATTCCCCTCCCTGACGTTGTTTTTTGACTGAGACTACACGTGGCCGAAACCACGACACATTGCATGGTTTATACGGCTTTTAGCCGTTAAAGTCAAGAAGAAAACCGGGGTGCGCGCCGCCTGTGCGTTTGCGCACGGATCGGTTATGGTACAGGAATGAAGGTTTACTTCGGCTTCACCGTGGCGGGAGACCGTTCCGGAATCGAGACCGCGCGGAAGATGGTCGGGCTGCTCGAGGGCATGGGGCATGAGGTCCTGACGCGCCACCTGGTAGCGGATGACGCCGGTGAGAGGGACCGGGCGCTCGGCCCGCAGGCGGTTTACGACCGCGACATGAGCTGGCTTGCCGGTTGCGATGGGTTAGTCGCGGAGGTGTCGGGGTCCTCGTTCGGCATCGGCTTCGAGATCGGATACCTGCTGGCGCAGGGGACCCGCCGGGCCATCCTGTTTTACCGCCGGGATGCGGCCCACCGGATCTCGCTGCTCATTCGCGGCAACACCCATCCCTGTTGTACGGTGGTGCCGTACGAGGATGTGAGCGAGGTGGAGGAATGCCTGCGGGGAGCACTGCCGGGTTGGTTGGAGGCGGCGAGATAAGGGCAGGCACGAGTGCCCGTGCCGGGAGAGCGCAGGCACCCGTGTGATTAGCGGCTTACCATTCGATGCGGAGTTTCAGATCGATCTGGCGATAGCCCTGCTTCTCGGGTTCATAGTTGGGCCGGGTGGAGGTGAACTTACCCGGGTCGGAATTGGTGATGTTGGTGTTGACGCTGTTGAAGTGAGGGTGGTTCATCAGGTTCGAGAACGCCCCCGTGAGGGTGGTCCGCAGCCGTTCGGTGATCTGGAACGTCTTGGCCAGGCTGAGGTGCTGCACGTTGACTCCGTAGCGTTCGAGGCTGTTGGGCGCGGCGTCGCCGAAACGCCCCCGAGGTGGTGCCGCGTAGGCATACGGATTGAACCACTGGTTGATGGTGCGCTGGTACCCGGAGTTGTTGAAACTCGAGTACGGATCGCCGATCGCGTCCGGCAGGCCGCCGTTGGTGTTGGTACCCGAGGGATCCGAGAGGCAACCCGTCCGGCTGTACAGATCGCAGTTGGAGTACGACGGCGACATGTAGGTGGGCGATGCAAACGTGGTGATGAACTGGGTAGTCCACCCTCCGAGGACGTGGTCTACAATCGCCGGGGCGCCCGCCAGGAAACGCTGCTGTCGGCCGATCGGCAGCCGCCAGGTGAAACTGGTCACCCAGTACTTCTCGCGGTTGGCGGCATCGCGCGCCCAATGGTCGGTGATGTCATATGGGTTCTCGGTGTTGGCCCAGTTGTACATGTTCTTCGACCAGGTGAAGTTGGAGTTGAACACGAACGCTCCCATGCGTTTCTGGACTTCCATCTGGACCGAATTGAAGCGGACCTTGCCGTCTTCGCCGTAAACGGTGATGCTGTTGTACAGCGGGTTGGGACGCAGGGACTGGGTAAACGTGTTGGTGCTGGGCCGCGGTTTGTTCATGTTGTAGGTGTAGGGCAAACCGCTGTTGCGCATGGCAATATAGGACAGGCGCAGGCCCAGGTTGTGGATTTCGCGCTCGAAAGTCAGGTTGAACTGGCGCACGGTTCCGGTTTTGGTATCGATCGGAATCGAGGTTGGCGACTGGCTCGGAGCAACGGCGTTCGAAAGGCTCGACGGGAACGGGTTCGGGAACATGAACAACGGGCCGCTGGCCGAAATCACGTTGTTGTACGACTCGGAAAGCCCGAACGGATTCGAGCCCGGCCGACGCTGGGTGTAGCTCCAGCTGTCGGTGAACTCGCCATAGCCGCCACGCACCACCGTCTTGTTGTTGATGCGGTAGGCTGCCGAAATGCGCGGATGGATATTGCCGAGATCTGCATTCGGCACCACCTGCCCGCCCACGAGGGGGAGGTTCTTGGGAAAGAGCGGATGGACCTTCGCCAGCGCCGCCTGGGAGACGATCCAGTTGCCGCTGGGGACATCGAAGTTGTACATCAGCCCGTCGTCATAAGTGGCGATGCCGTAGTAGTCCCAGCGAATGCCGTAGTCCAGAGTCAGGTTCGGAGTGACTTTGAAGGTGTCGCTGAGGAAGAAGCCGACCTGCGTGTCGTGGCTGTCCCTGCTGGTCAGCGGATCCAGGCGGGTCGCGTTATAGGGGACGCCCAGCAGGAACTCGGCGAACCCGACACCCGCAATCGATCCGTTGAAGTTGAAGTTGCCGTAGGTGCCGGCGGGCACGCTGCCGCTGAACCACCAGTAGCGGCGGAACTCGCCGCCGAACTTGGCGACATGCTTGCCCTTCATCCAGGTCATGGTGTCGGTGAAGGTGTTCACGCCGTCGTCGTTCATCTGGTTGCCCACCGCGCCGTTGCTGTTGTAAAGCGTGCTGAGGCTCTGCACCGCGACCTGCGGGAAGCCCATCGTGTGATACCCGCCCGCGTTCACGCCCTGCAGGCCGAGCGATTTGACCACATCGTCGCCGAACAGCGGCACGTTGCCTTTTTCGTCTTCGCCGTATTTGAAGTTGTCGGTCTGGTGGCCGAAGCTGAAGATGTTCACCACGGCGGGCGAGAAGACGTGCGTATCGGAGGCCACCAGTTGACGGTGGTCGCGCACCTGCGTGTATACCGACCAGTCGAAGCCGGAACCCGGCCGGATGTAGGGGGTCTTGCGCTGCATCCAGCGCACGTACATGGTGTTGGCGTCGCTGATCTTGTGATCGAAGCGCAAGAACGGCCAGTCGCCCTTGTACAGATCCGAGTTGTATGGGAAGTACCAGCCGTAGTTGTTGGTGACCGAAGTGGCGACGCCCTGGTTGGGCAGCGGATAGTAGGCATCCATGATCTTCCTGGAAAGAGGATTCACCATGCTCGCCGGAATCTGCTGGTTGGGGAAGGGCGCCTTGTTGTTGAACGGGTCTTTGATGGTGGCCAGGCCACTAAAGTCGCCGTTGCGCATGGCTACCGTCGGGGTGGCCCGGTTCACCCAGGAGCCGAGCGGAATGTTCTGGTGGAACCAGGCCACGAAGAAGAACGTGCGGTTCTTGATGATCGGGCCCGTTAAATCCGCGTCAAACTCGTGCAAAATGTACGGCGTCTTGCGCGGGGTAAAGAACTCGCGGGCGTTCAGGCCGGCATTTTCGTGTTTGTAGTAAGCGCTGGCGTGCCAGTCGTTCGAACCGCGCTTGGAAATCATATTGAAGCTGGTGGCGCGCGACATGTCGGCGCCGCTCGAGACTTCATTCACCTGCACGGTCTCGAAAAACGCCGGGTTATCGTTCTGGTCGCCGGCGGTATCGTTGGCGACCCCATCCATCGCCCAGGTCTGCTTGTTGCGATCGGTTACGCCCGACATCACCAGGTTCCAGCCGTTACCCTGGATACCCGGCATGGTGGTCATGAGCGCGAGCGGAGAAGGATACACATCGACCAGCGGCCGGTCGAGGAACTTTTTCTTGTCGAGTTCGCCCGAGATAGCGCCGGTATCCGTCTGGATCAACGCAGCGCCGCCGGTCACCGTGACCGACTCGGTCGTGGAGCCGACCTGCAGGCTCACGTTCAAGCGGCGAACCTGGCCGGCGTCCAACAGGACAGCGTCGGCGACAAAGCTGCGGAAGCCAGCGTTGTCGACCTTGACGCGATAGGTGCCGGGCTTCAACGCCGGCGCCTCGTAGTTTCCATTTTCGTCGGTGGATAACCGGCGAGCTTCGATGTTCGTTCCAACTTCTTCAATGACCACTTGAGCGCTTGGCACTACCAACCCGGTTGGGTCTGTAACAGTGCCGCGAAGCGTTGCCCGGTCCGTTTGCGCGACCAACGTAGCGGTCAAAAGGGCTGCCAAAAGCAGCCTTGCCGAAAAATGTTTCACACCTATCACCCCAAAGTAAATTTGAGGTGATTTTATCGGCTGGCACGGTCCGCGTCAAACCCCCGCCGCGGAAAACACGAAGATCGCGGTGAGTTCACGCTGGAGCGCGACCCGGATCGCGCGATCTGCTTGCGCTGTGAAACCTGTGATTGGCTGAGTTGAGGCAGTGCGCTCGAGCCGTTCGGATTCAATCAAAGTGATGCCGGAGCGAATGTACGATTACATGCAGACAGGCGGGACCCGCCGCGATTTCTCCCGCAGCGGGTCCGTGGATTACGCGAATAATTCCTGGGCGCGGATCAGGCGCGAGGCTACCTGCACGCCGTTGGGGCATTGAATGGCACAGGTGGGGCACTCGTTGCAGCGGACGCCCTGCTGCTCGGCCGACAGCGCGAGGAAATTCTCCCGGCCGAGGGCGAACTGGCCGTACGTATCGGCGTACATCACGTAGCGGAGCATATTCGCCACCGGCAGGCCCTTGGGGCACTGGCCTTCGCACCGGCCGCACATGCGGCAGAAGTACGGGCGGATCTGTTCGAGTCGCGCCGCCAGGATTGTGCTGTCCGCGTCGCCGAACTCCTCGGACATGACCCGAAAATTCTGGTCGAGCTGATCGTGATCGGTCATGCTGGGAATGGTGGTGGCAATGCCGGGGTTGCGCAGCACCCATTTCAGGGCGGCAGCCATGGCGTTGGGGCGCTGCATCTGCGGCCGCGGATTGCGTCCGCGGGTCCCGCCGGCCATCACCTTCATGGCGACTGTACCCACGCCTGCTTTCTGCAACTTCTCAATGGCGGGCGCCCAACTCGGATCCATGGTGAAGTTGTATGCCGCGGTGACGACCTCCACTTTCGTTTCGATGATCCGGTCCACCACCCGGGGCAACTGATGTGTGCTGACGGCGGTGAAGCGGATCTTGCCCTGCTGTTTGGCGGTCTGCATGGCATCGAGCAACTCGTCGGAGATGCGCTCCGGGGTGTCTTTGCCGTGGAGATGCCAGATATCGAGGTGATCGGTGGCCAGTTCCTTGAGGCTGGTCTCCAGTTCCTTCATGGCGCCGGCCTTGTCGAGCGCATCGACTTTGCTCGACAGGACGATGTCCTTGCGTTTCGCGCCCAATGCCGCGCCCACCATGCGCTCGTTTTGGCCGTTCTGGTAGTTGCGCGAGCTGTCGAAGTAGTTGATGCCCATATCCACGGCGCGGGTGATCACGCTGGGGTCGGAGGTGATCATGCAGCCGTAGCCGACGCTGGAGACCTTCAGGCCGGTCTTGCCGAGGACGCGGTAGGTGACTTTGCGCGCGGGCTCAGCGGCCTGCGGCGGATCGGGAGGTGCGGAAGACGTAGTAGATGCCAGACCGGCGGCAGGCAGGGCCAAGCCGGCGGCGAGGAAATTGCGCCGAGAGGAATCGCTGTTCACAGTGCCTCCTGAATCGAACTGCTATTAGGACCTGTAGCTCTTTAATAGCACAGATCAGGTGCGGCCGGGAACTGCCGTGTGAGCAGGCAGCGGTCTCGGAAGTTCCGCGAAGGAGGGGGCGGCGCTGTGGAGCGGTCTGAATCGTGAGGTCGGCAGCGTTCCTGCTGGCCTTTTGAGCAATGGCGGCTCCGGCGGGTTATCGCTTCACGGAAAAGAGTCGAGTTGTCAAAGATCAACGGAGCCGTGCTCGCCGTCCGCGCGGCGCCGGGGTCAACTGGTATCCGGCGGACTATGGGTCCCTAGGGTCAACCAGAGATAGTCATGCAGTTGCATGGCGCAGCGAATGGCATGGTCACCACGGTGCAGATAGCGCAACCGGTAAAGGCGTTCGATCACCATGGCCAGTGCGATCAGCAGCCATACGATCAGAATGCTGTTGGCCTGATGATGGCAGATGTGCTCCATGCCATAGCGGTTCTTGCCGTCGTTGAAGCCCTGATTCTCGATCTCCCAGCGGCTTTTGGCGATGCGGTAGAAACTCAAGCTCCCGAGTTTGGGGATGGAGAAGTCGGTCAGCCATTCGGCTTGTATTACGGTCCCATCGCGTTTGTGCTGGCAGTACCGCAGGACGCGTACGGCGGGCCAGTTCAGGGTTTCCCAAGGAGCGAAATTATCCGCGTCCCAGACCTCGACCCGATCATCGCCCTCTTGGAACACGGCCTGGGGCGGTTGCCCGTCAAAGCGGGCGCGCACGGCAGCGGCTAAAAGAGGAAGGTTCTCCTTGAGGCGCGCCACCATGGGCAGAGCGACCTCCGCGGCGGTGTGGAGAAAAGGAGCCGTGGCATACTCGCTGTCTCCCACTACATAGTCGGCGAAACGCGCGCCAAGATGCCCCACCGCGCGCCGCAGCAAACGCTGGGCTGCGGCATACTCGCTATCGCCAGGCCCGTAGGGCTCCACATCGATCGGCAGCGTCAAACCAACGCCGACCATGCTGATCAGTACGAAATGATGCAAGGAACCATGTACTGCACCCTTGGAATCCTTGACCGGATCACACAACGGGCAGGGTTCTTTGTGGGTATGCCCCGCGCCGGTACCGTCCAGCGCCAGCCCTATGAAGCGGCTGTTCTCGAAGGCCTTGTTGCGCTTGGCTTGGTGCAGCGCGGTCGCCACAGCCAATCGCGTCGTCTCCGGGTCCATGCGCTCGGTGCAGTAGGCCAAGGCATCATCCCCGAACTGGCCTTTCAAGCCCAACTCGGCGCGCACCGGAGAGTGCGCCAGCCATTCCAGGCGCAAGAAACTTGCGGCGCGCAGGACACGTCCGATCACTACGGCCCAGACCAGATCTCGCGCCGGGATATGGGGATGGACCCGGCCATCGCCCGGTCGTTGGAAGAAGGACTTCAGGCCCAGGCAGTGGCAGGCGTAGTTTTGGATTTGGCGAACGTGTGGCCCGGTCAGCGGGGCTGCTGTTTGCGCCGCAATACCAGCAACTCGGCATTGGCGGCGAGGACCTCGCGCAGAGCGTCCTGAAAGGCGTGGCCGGCAGCGACGCGCCGGCGGACGTCGTCCACCCAATCCTTGGGGATGCGTTCGACCCGCTTCTTACCGGCCACCATAAAGGTGAGCGACCAAGCGGGGTGCCCCTCGCCTTTGGCGCAATGGCAAGTAGGCTTTCCACACTTGGTATGGCTGACGGACAGCGAGCCTGGCAGCAGATCTTGGGGGAAAGGGAATTGGCGGAGCAGCGCAAATTTGCGCTGGCGGAGTCTGGCAGCCTCGGGGCCCTTGGGCTCGAATTCCATCTTGGAGTAACTATACTACAAGAATTGAACCAAAGCCAGACAAATTTACGAACGCGAAAATAGATGGCTTCTGTGGCCGGTTATGCCGGACCCACCCTGCCCGTCATTCTCAACGGCTTATCGGATTCTGCGTTATTGGAGTGCCGAGACTGCTGGCGAGCAGGAAGCGCCCACCCCGCCGGCAGAGCGGCGAGTCGCGGGCGCGAATGTGAGGGGCGGCCCATCTGCGCCGGGCGCCCCCACGCCGACCGAGGCTGTCATGCGGTAATCTCGGGTATTGCCGGAGGTGAACCGATGCTCCTCAGACCGATCGTTTACTCGAGAGCCGCGATGGCGGTGCTCGTTCTCGCCGCGGCCGCAGCCCAGGAACCGCAGCCGCGCCGCGCGCCGGACGTTCCGTATGTCCCGACCACCGATCAGGCGGTGCAGGCCATGCTGAAACTGGCCGGCGTCACGAAGAACGACATCGTCTACGACCTCGGCTGCGGCGATGGACGAATCGTGGTCGCCGCCGCCAAGGACTTTGGAGCGCGGGGGGTCGGCATCGACATCAACCCGGTTCGCATCAACGAGGCGAAAGAGAACGCCAGGAAAGCGGGCGTCGAAAAGCAGGTACGCTTCGAAGAGAACGACCTGTTCGAGGCCGATATTCACGAGGCCACGGTGGTGACTCTGTTCCTGCTGTCGGACATCAACCTGAAGCTGCGTCCCAAGCTGCTGCGCGATTTGAAGCCGGGAACGCGGGTGGTGTCCAACACCTTCACCATGGGCGACTGGAAACCCGAAAAAGAGATCACCGTGGGCGGCGACGACGAGCCAGCCTTCCTCAGCCACCGGTTGTATCTCTGGACCATTCCGGCGCACCAGGCCAGGTAGCGGGCGGTTCAGGCAACCGCGCGCAGGCGATCGAGCGCGTCCTTGGCGACCCGCACCGAGGCGAGCGAGTCCAGGGAAAGCCCCGTCCGCCGGCTGCATTGCTCCAGCCGTATGTGCGACGGCAGATCTTCATCCAGGCCCGACCAGAACTCGGCCAGGTAGACCAGGGAAGTGATCATGGAGGACGAACGCTCGGGCTGATGGTGCAGGCGCACCGCCTCGACCAGGTGTTCCGGGAAGCTCCAGCCATCCAGCACGCCCGCGCCGATTTCCCCGTGATCGCAGCCGAAGAGCAGTTGCTCGACATACGCAGGCGGGCAACCGCCCTGTTCGGTCAGGCGCCGGTAGCAGTCAACCACCGCGCGGGGCAGCATGTGCACCGCCAGCGATCCGATATCGTGGACGAGGCCGAGGAGCACCGCGGATCCGGTTTCGAGCACCTGGGTCTGCTGGGCGAGGGCCGCGCACAGTTGCGCCATCTGCACGCCGTGGCTCCACAGGCGAACCAGCCCGGCCGAGGCGAACAGGGGGCGCATGACGGCGGCCAGCAGCACCTGCCGCGCGGCCGCCGTACCCACGTAGGCGATGGCATGGGGGACGCTGCCGATCCGCTGCTCCGCGCCATATAGAGCCGAATTGGCCACGCGAATGAGGCTGCCTGCGAGAACCGGGTCCTGCACCGATGCGCTTTCCAGCTCGCGGACTTCGTAATCGCGGTCCACGCCGAGTTGATGGAACACCCGCTGCGCGAGGCGCGCCTGTACGGGCAGGCGCCGCCCGAGTTCCGCGGCCGGCTCGAGATCGCGATAGCGCAGGCCGCGGAGGGCGCCCACCAGTTCCGGCCGGACGCCTTCGCACGCGACCATCGCCTGCAGCTCATCCAAGATGGCGTCGATGGATTTGGGCTCGAAGGGGAGGGCCTCCAGTTGATCGTCGAGCAACTCGCAGACGCGCACGATTTCGCCCGCGCCCTCGACTCCCGGGACGAGCGGCGGCGCGGATTCCACGGGTCCCGGAGAGCGCGGCCCTTCACGGGCAGACAACAGTTCCGCCGCGAGGCGAGCCAGCCCCGAACATCCGAGCTGCTGCGACGCGCGCAGATCCACTGTGCGCCGCACAACGCCGGCCATGCTGCCGGGGGCGCCAGGCGATCCGGCGATTTCCGCGGCAATCGTGGCAATCCGGCGGCGCCGGGCAATCGCGGCTTCGTTGCCTGTGCCACCCCGCTCTCCGGGTGGAAATAGTGAAGGAACCATCGGCAGCACCGTTATGCCACGGTGACGGGAGCGCGACAAGGTTCATTCCAGGAATACGTGTGAGATTCCGGATAAACTGCGGGGTTTCGCTTAGGTGCTGCCGGAATCGCGGCGCAACAGCCGAGTGCGTGCGCCACATGCGGTGGGCGTCGAACAACCGTTACTGGAACAGTGAAAGATCGATGGCGGCTCCCATGGCTTTGTAGCCGGCATCGCCCGGATGGAGTTGATCGCCGCCGTTATAGGCCGGCAGAATCGCGTCCGGATGATCGGGGTCGCGGACCGCCTTGTCGAAATCGATCACCCCGTCGAACGCCTTCGAAGTCCGGATCCATTCGTTGATCTTCTTGCGCTTGGCGTCTTTCTCCGGCGTGTAGTAACCCGGAAAGGCGGTTCCCGCGAAGGGCGTCAGCGTGGCGCCGAATATTTTCAGGCCCCGCTCGTGGGCGCGCTCGATCATCTGCGTCAGGCCGGCGATCAGATCTTCCGCGGTGGGCGTTTCCGACAGGGCGGCCGATGTCCCGGCATGTCCCAGATCGTTGATGCCCTCCAGCACGATCACGAACTTCACGCCCGGCTGCGCCAGGACATCCCGGTCAAACCGCGCCAGCGCGTTCATCCCGAAACGGATGTTCTCCGCCGGATCGCGCAGGACCCGGTTGCCGCCGATGCCTGCATTGAGTACACCGACTTCGTGCCCGCCCCGCCCGCGAAGCCGTTCCGCCAGAAAATCCGGCCAGCGACGATTGGTGTCAACCGTGGAACGCGCCCCGTCCGTGATGGAATCGCCGAAGGCCACCACCGCCGAAGCGCTCTCAGGCGCCAGCACATCGACGCCGGTCAGAAACACCCATGACGTAATCGATTCGGGGTTCGCGATCGACTCCGCGGCCGTCATATCGCCCTTGCCGATGTACGAGGTCTGCTGGGCCGAATAGTGGATTCCGGCGCCCTCGGCGGCCTTCGGGAGATAGAGGCTGATCGCCAGATCGCCGCCCGCGGGCACGGGCAATGGCACCGGATCGCTGAGTGCCGGCGCGTTGGTCGAGAGCACGAGAGTCCGCCGGCCGCCGAAGGTCAGTACGCGGTCCGAGCCGGGCACCGTGCTGGAGTTCTTGGCGCGCACGGCGATGTGGACCGAGCCCACCTCCACCATCCGGTCGCCGTATGCGTTGGACAGGCGAACCCGCACGCTGGCGCCGCCGATGCTGGTGTGCACAATCTCGCGCAAGGTCTGGTTTTCGAAAATGAGCCTGGACGAATACATCTGCGCGGCATCGGCCAGTTGCGGCGCGGGGCTGGTCGCCCACGTCCCCACCCAATGCGTTTGGGCAAGCGCCAGCGCGGCCGTGGCGAACAGGGAAAGAAACGCGTTGCGTGCTGTCATTGGAATCACCCCGTCTATCCTATCGCGGCAGTTGGCGAACGGCGCCACCGCGCGGGCTGGAAACCAACCTGCTCCGCTGCCCGACCGCTGGGCCGTGTCCGGGCTCCGCGCTACACCTTGGGCAACTCGTAGGGTGCCCGGTGCTGCTTCTTCAGCAGTTTGTTGGCGTCGCTGTCGCCCGGGAAGGTCTCCGTACGGGGGTCGAAATGGATGTCGCGGCCCAGGTGATACGAGATGTTGCCGAGGTGGCAGAGGGTCGTGCTGAGGCGGCCGATTTCGACGTCGGAGTTGGGGCGCTGGCGCGATTTCACGCATTCCAGGAAGTTCTGCTCGTGCGTTTCCGGCACACCCTTCTCCGACGGGCCAGCCTCGCCGGTCTTCAGGGACACCTTCCAGCCGCTATTGGTCAGCAGCATGGTCCCTTCGGTGCCGTAGAACGCGGTGTAGAAATCGGTGCCGCCGTTGCCGCGGATCTGCTGGCCCTGGTGCGCCACGTGGTCGAAAGCGAAGCTGCGCAGTTCGAAGCTCAGCAGCAGGTCCGGGTAGTGATAGGTCACGATCTCGGTGTCGGGTACTTCCTTGGCATCGTCCAGCCAATAGATGCCGCCGGAGGCCGAAATCCGGTCCGGCAGGCAATGCTCGATGCCGCGCATTTTCTGAATCGCCCAGATGGCGACATCGAGCACGTGTACGCCTTGGTTGCCGATCTCGCTGTTGCCATAGTCCCAGAAGAACCGCCAGTTGTAGTGGAACCGGTTGGGGTTGAACGGGCGTGCGGGGGCGGGTCCCAGCCACGCATCGTAGTTGATGCCGGCGGGCGGGCTGCCATCGGGCGGACGTCCGATGGTGGTCCGTACCTGGTGGATCCACGCTTTGATCTCGCAGATCTTGCCAAGTTTGCCGGAGGCGGCATACTCCACCCCGCTGCGGAAGTGCTCGCCCGAGCGCCGCTGGGTGCCGACCTGAAACACGCGGTTGTATTTTCGGGCGGCGTCGCGGACCTGCTGGCCTTCATAGATCGTCTGCGTGAGCGGCTTCTCGCAGTAGACGTCCTTGCCGGCCTGACACGCCAGAATGGCCATACGCGCGTGCCAATGGTCGGGCACGGCGATCACAACGGCATCGATCTCTTTGTCGTCGAGTACGCGACGGAATTCGGATTCAAACTGCGGCCGTTTCGACTGCGCGGTTTCGATTTCAGAGCCGACCTTATTGAGTATGGCCGGGTCGAGATCGCAGAAGGTCTTGAATTGGGCGCCGGCTTTGATCGCTCGAAGAGCTACGCCGCGGCCCTGGTTGCGGCCGCCGATGAGCGCCAGCGTTACCTTCTCGTTGGCGCCCAGGGCGGAATGGAAACCGGCGGCTACCGCCGTCGCGGCGCCGGCTTGGAGGAACGCTCGTCTGTGCTGCACAGGCGCATGGTAACAGAAGTGAGTCGCCCGGGTCCGCGGACGGGCGCTGCCTGGCTTGCTACGACTCTTCCTTCACGACGGTGACCGTCACTTCGGCCGTCACATCTTTGTGCAGCCGCACCGGAATCTTGTACTCGCCGAGTTGCTTGATCGGCTCGTCGATGTGGATCTTGCGGCGGTCGATGGTGAAGTTCTGCGCGGCCAGTGCTTCGGCGACGTCCTTGGAGGTGACCGAGCCGAAGAGTTGGTCGTTCTCGCCGGCTTTCTGGGCGATGGTAACGCTGACTCCATTCACCAGTTTGGCCAGGTCCTGGGCCTCGCCCACCAGCTTGGCTTCCTTGCGGAGGTGCGCCTGGCGCTCCTGCTCCACGATCTTGCGGTTGGAATCGGTGGCCGCCACGGCCAGTTTCTTGGGCAGGAGGTAGTTGCGGGCGTAACCCGAGGCCACTTTCACGATCTGGCCGCGGCTGCCCAGCTTTTCAATGTCTTCTCTCAGAATGACTTCCATACCAGTTTCCTCCCGCCCTACAACGTGGCTGCGAACGGCAGCAGCGCGATGTTCCGCGCCTTTTTGATGGCGTCCGTCAGCCGGCGCTGATGCGGCGCGCACACGCCCGAAATACGCCGCGGAATGATCTTGCCGCGCTCCGCCACGAAGGCGTGCAGCAGCTTCACATCCTTATAATTGATGTCGTCGATCTTCTCGACGCAGAAACGACAAACTTTCTTGCGCCGGAAATACTGTTTCTTCTGGCTGACGACCGCCTTGTCGCCGCCGGTGGGGCGCTGTCCGGCGCTGCCCGGTCTTCCTTTGGATTCCGCCATGGATTAACCCTCCTTCGGCAAGCCGGGCATGGCCGGCGCCGGACCTTCCGAGATCTGGTGAGCAAGCGCAGGCTGCGCGGGCGCGGGGGCGGACGGCGCCTTCTCGGCCCGCCGTGCATTCCGCTTGTCGCGTTCCTTCTTACGCTTCTCCAGCCGCTTCAGCGTCTCGTCGATGCGCACCGTGAGGAACTTCAGCACCACGTCGGATACGCGCAGCCGGCGCTCCAACTCCCGGACCGCTTCCGGGCCGGAGGTGAACTGGAACAATACGTACGCGCCTTCGCGATACTTGTCCACTCTGTACGCCAGGCGGCGCTTGCCCCACTTATCGACTTTGTCCACCGTGGCGCCGGCCTCGGTCAACTGGGTTCGCAACTGTTCCACGAACTGGTCGACCTCTTCGTCCGGGGCATCCGGCTTTACTATGAACAGCTCTTCGTAAATCCTCATGCTTCCTCTTGGTTTCAGCCTGGGGCGCGACGATTGAATCTCGTCATGGCCTTTTCGACGCCCTCGGCAATTATGGACTGAACCGCGTCGGCCGCATAGCCGACCAGTTCCTCCCACTCCTTATTGTGTGCGCGCCGAAACGGCGACAGCACAAATCCCGCGCCATCCTTCACCGGATGACCCGGGTGAATTCCCAACCGCACCCGCACAAACTCGCTCGACCGCAGGCTGCCGATCACCGACTTCATGCCGTTGTGCCCGGCCGCGGAACCCTTGGGCTTGATCTTCAGCGCCATCCACGGCAGATCCAGCTCGTCGTAAACCACCACCAGGCGAGCGAGCGGGATGGAGTGCTTTTCCATCAGCGGCGCCAGCGATCCGCCGCTGAGATTCATATACGTTTGCGGCTTGGCCAGCATCACCGGATGGCCGTCGATTTCGCCGCAACCGACCAGCGCCTTCGGCAAAACAGCAGGCGCAGGGTTGGCGGAGGATTGGGGTTCATTCTTGGGTTCTCCGGCGGAGGTTTTGTTGAAGAGAAAGAACTTCTTGGGTTCGTTTGGTAACGCGCAGGGCGCTGGGATGGGAAGGGGCGGGATGTGGACGAGGCGTGGTCACCGATTCCCAATATAGCCGGGCGGCGCAAGTGTTCAGGTATGAAGTTGTTTGATTTGAGTAAGATATGTTTTGTGACTGGGGATGATGCCATCACGCAAAGGGGTCGTGGTTGAAAATGGCGACGTCGCCGGTAACCGGAGAGCGGTAAGTCAGGCGCCGGGCCTTGCCGTGCAGGGCGTGGGCGATCCTCAGATAGAGCCACACGGGCGCGGCTCCGGTAAGAATGACCTGGTTGCCTTCGCCGGCGAGCGCGAGCGCCCGGGCTTCATATGAGGGGAGTTCTCTCAAGAGGGCGGTGTCACCGTAGATCGCTTTCAGGTCGATGACGACGGTCTCCGGCGGCTTCACAGGTCTCCCGGATAGCGGACATCATAGGCGTGGGGCGTATGGTCGCGGGTGCTGATGTATTGGAAGACCTGATCCTTGCCGAGCACGACGGCCGCTCCAGCGACGGTGGTCACCTTCGGACCACCGGTGACATCCACCATAATTTCGTTGTTGCGATAACCGACCTGATGCAGGCGCCGGTACACCTCGACCAAGGTCTCTACTAATCCGCGGGCGTCCTCAAAATCGAGGCCGTGGTTCAGATCCTCCCGAGCATCCAGAAACTCATGAACATCGGTGATGGTGAGGCTGCGGCCGGTGCCCTCGAAAAGCCTATAAAGCAGTTGTCTGAAATCCGGATACTGGCGGTGGCTGCCCTCGTCGATCTCCCGTTTGACGGGGTCCTTGAGGTAATCGCTGGAAGTGAACACGATCACGCGATCGATCTGGGGATAGTGGACGGCAATCCCTTCGACGGGCATGCGCCAGCTTTCGTGCGTTCCCGGGTCCATGATTTTGGGGATCTCAGGATTCAGGATACCGCCGCGGAAGCGAGGGTCCACGAGCCAGTCCCGGACGGGGGTCTTGCCCCGACGGTAGCTGAGGAACAGGATGATCGCGCGGCATTTGGGTATGTGCACCTCCTGGGCTTCGGCGGCTACCTCTTCGGTGGCCGTGCGCCGCGCACGGGCGATCAGGAGGAAGAGGTGTAGCACTCCTGCGACAGCGCCCGCCAGAAGAATAGTCTTCGGTATCCACTCCTGCATGAGCGAGGCAACGATATTGAGGAGTATGTTGAGCAACACCACGACCAGGATGGCGCTCGGATTTACGGCATTGAAGATGGCGCGAAGTCTTTGACGTTTCTCGAGGCTGATGCTCTTGGGGGTTGGTTTTGCAGGATGGCGAGTCATTTTGGTGGTTTGTTGCCGGGCTCGCGAACGACCACCTCGCGCACCATCGCGGCACTCGTCCGGATGCTGATCAGAATCTGGTTTTCCACGATCTGCTCGCGGGTGAGTGCCACGGCCTTGCCTTCGGCGTCCGAGAAAATGAGGCTGGGCTGCTGCCGCAGATATTCGATAGTGCGTTCGCCGTCCAGGGTTGCCAGGACGATGCCTCCGGTCATGGACGACAGACCGCCCGTGATATCGGCCGTGATCTCGTAAGGCTTCAGATCCAGTTCAGGCCCGAGGTGCCGATAGATTGCCTCGGTTTTTTCTTGCACCTCGACAATGCTGCTCGGGTCTTCGATGTCGACAGGGTGGCACGCGGCGCTAGGGCACAGCCGCCCGATCAGGCTTTCTGCGGTGAGGAAGTCGGGGCGCGCCTGCGGGCTGCACATGAGCCAGCAGTGCCGCAGAATATCGGTGTGATGCTCGACCGCCACGATCACGGGTCCCCAGTTTGACTGGAAAGCCCGGACCCGGGCGTTCGGTTCTCCCCAGGAGGAGGTCAATTGTGCGGCTTCTGCAAAGGCCTGTTTGTTGAAGGGCCGGTAGGTCGACAGGTTCAGAATGAGGCCGGGACTCGGCTTTGGGGTTTCCAGTCCGCCGGTTGGGGATCTTACCGAATAAGCCGGCCTAGTGGAGTCGAAGAAGTCAATCGCTCTTTCCACGCGGCCGGCAGCTTGATTGTACAGTTGAATCGTTTCCCGCTCCAGATCCTCCTGACCGGTCCACCATGCCTTCGGCGGATCCGCCATTTGGATGAGTTGCTGCATGCGGACAAAGGGTCGAGACAGAATGTAGGGGGGATAGCACTCAAGCTGTCTGGCCAAGGACGCGAAGAATCGGTCCGCATCATACCCACGGACGAGACAGGCATTTTCCGCGTTGGCCAGTCTATCCATGACCTCCTGACAGGGATACTCCTTGTTCAACGCCACCCAGTACAGACGGTGCTCGAAGTGCTTCAGACCACCGAGATGGCGGAACGTCTCGTCATTCTCGCCGCTGTAACCGACGACAATCCAGACGCATTCCCGATTCGTGTGCTGAATCAAAGAGGCGAGTGCATTGCCATACCGATCGAAGTCCTCTGTGCGGTTCAAGTGCACGATCCCGGTGTGTTGGCCGTGCAAATAGAAAACAGCCGGAAGCGTCGCGTGTGAGGGCTGAAACGTGTCGCTGGCAATAGCTGTAATGTCATAGATCGCCGGGTCGACTCCCACGAGGTTGCAGGCCCGAGCAATCAACGGATCGAAGTTCGTGGTCAGGATGCGGTCAACGAATTCATTCTTCAACAGACCGGCGATCGCCAAGTATGCGGGATTGAGCTTGTCCGGGGACGACCAGCTATGGATGACGCGATGATATTCATTGGGGTCTGCCTTATACAGACGTTCCATGCACTCTTTGTAGGTGTAGGTAGCCGGGAGCGGGGTCCCGCCGACCTCAGACTTGAAGATCTCCAGTATCCTGGCCACAAATCCTGAAGCGGTCGGAATTTCAGCGGAGGCGGAGCAGCCCGCGCCAACCAACAACGCGCATGAGAGCCCCTCCCCTTTTCGCCGCTCGAGCAGGCTCGCTATTTCGCTGGTCTCGTTTTCCAACCTACGCATAGGCTACTCGAAGCTGAACCTGCCGTATCCCGCCGCGGTTTTCGCTCCGATGCCGCGTTCTTCGAGGGTCTTCTGGAGCAAGGCTTCGAGATAATCCCGCCAGGGTTGGTCCGGGGCTTCCGCGACGAACAGAAAAGTGCCGCGGACGGAGAGGAACTGCACGGGATTCGGGCTGTCACAATCCGACGGCGCGGCGGTTCCGCCGTAATAGTTCGGGTGATGGGCGGTGATGACATCGAGCGCCAGGGGCGACTGGGCTTCCGGCACCCACCAGGCATCCTGGAAATCCGCATAGCCCATCTGATCCTGGCTGCCAAACAGAAACCTGGTTGCCTCACACAGGGCCGGGTCCTCCTCGGGGTTGGGACACAACACCCCTTTGATTGAGGAGCCCGGGATCAAGGGTGTGCCGTATGAATGGTGCAGCCGCAGGCCGATCTCCAGGACTCCTTTCGCGCCCAAACCTATCGCCAGCCGGCCTTTGATTTTCCCCTTGATACACAGGCGACCTGCGGGTGGATTTTGCGTCCAGTGAGTTTCCCAGCGGCGATAGGCCAGGCGATAGGCGGGGTCGTCGAGCCTGCGGCCGGCAACGGAGCGCCATTCGGGTTTGTCGAGATCGAGGTAGCGGTCGAGAAGAAGGCCGGGATGGGCGCGCCGGCCCTGCTGCTCGGATACAAAGAACCGGCTCATGTCTTGGACTTCTCCAACAGTGCCTGAGCGAGCCGTTTGTGCCACAGCGCGGCTTTCATCGCAATGGCCGAATACAGGCGATATTGCGCGGTGCTCAGCTTCGGACTCGTGACCATCTCCGCGAGGCTCTCGGTCCCGAGGAATTGGACAGCGCGGAACTGCTGTTCGAGATGGTTATAGAGCGTCGCATGAGGGTGGCCTTTCTTGGCGACCAGAAAGGCGACCGTCTGTGCCAGACCGGCTTGCCGCATCAGAACGGGGAAGCTCTCGCACAGTGATTTGTACTCGCCTCGCGGGACCTCGTCTGTTTTCTGTTGCTTCTCGACGAGTTCCCTGGCTTTGCCGGCGATTGTGCGCTCAATGGCGTCACTCATTCGGCGCCTCCTACGGGAACGGCGCCTCCCACGGGAACTAAACGGACCACGCCTTGCCCCGTGGTTGCCCTGCCTCCCATCTGCAGTACGCGCTCGGCGGACGCGATTCGCAACGCGGCGGCAGTCTGGACATCCTTGCCTTTGCGTTCCTCGACACGGAGCAGCGAGAGGAGGACCGTCTCGGCGGGCAACGCTTCCTGGTACCAAAGTTTGTGGGGTTCGGCGGCTCCCGTTTCATCGTCGATGGTGACGTGGGCGTTTACTTCAGTGGCGAATTCGGCCAGGAAATCAAAGCTCTTGTCGTCAATGATGGCGAAGCGCTTGCGGAGCTCGGACTGCCACTCCTTGTCGCGCGGGAACAGACGCTCACCGATCCAGTCGGCCCAAGCTGCGGCTTCGCTCACCGAGGGCTCGAAGTCGAGGTCCTCCAGCACGAGGCGTGAGCGGTTGTTGACCGTTACCAGCAGATCGGAGGAGGCCAGGCGTGCCTTACCGTCTTCCAACGACGGAACGGGATGCATGGGTTGGGCGGCTCCAGCGGCCTGGACGTCGCGGACGAGGCGCCGCAGAACGTAAGGCGATGTAGTCCACGCGAAGGTCGCCCCCAGGCAGCGCACCGGCAACAAAAGCAGGCGCGCATCGGAAACCTGTAGAACGCCAGCGGCATCTGTTTTGCCGAAAACCGCTTCCCACTCCGACACGTCCCGACAGACACCGGGGCCGCCACTCGCCGATGAGGCGGGATCCGGGGGACGGCAGTCGTCCTTGAGGCACCCTTTGGCGGACGAGCCGGGGACCACCGGCAGATTCGTTGCGCGCTCCCGCGCGATGGGCAGGTCGATCGTGCCGACGCCCTGCCCCGTGCCGACGTGCAGCGCCGAGAGGGCGTGCACGAACATCAGTCTCACTGCCATTTCCACACTCCACAGAGGACGAGCCCGAAGCCATCGCGACCGAACTGCGGGTCATCACAGATTGAGCGCATCCACAACCGGCGCGGATCGCCCTGAATCACTTTGCAGAAATAAACGCTTCCGGCGGGGGCCAGGAAGCGGGTAGGCTTCTCGCCGTGCTTTCCCGGTTTGGTCAGGTCCCAGCCGGAATGTGCCATGGCGCGAGGAACGGCCGCGGAAATCAACTCGAGTTTCAGTCCGTCCAGGCCTGGCGGAGTGCCACTCTTGAGCCATTGCGGCCGCCAACCCTCGGAGAAGTAACCGGGCGTGATCAGTTGCAGGCGCACGAACACGGCCTTTTCGAGCCAGTCTGGAGGCGTGGGCCATGCGATGTCCGCTTCCGACCAGTACGCGAGCCTGCGCTCGCCGCCCAAGGGTGCGAGAGATTCGAGGCTTGCCCAGCGTTCGCCATCGGCATAGCGAATTCGGGAACAGATGGCACACCCCGGGAATTCCAACCCCTCGGTGGAGAATAGCGCCCCTTTTCGGGCTGCGAGTGTGTCCGGAAGAACTTCAAGGTGAATGCGGCGCTGGCGCTGGAGGGAATCGAATCCCAATCGTTTTCTGAGGCGAACGCGCGGAGGGGGGTTGCACTCTTGGAGCCACCGGAGAGTGGTTGGGGCAGACCAGAATGGAGGAGGCTCGACCGTTTTTTCTTCCCGGCCTCCGAGCAGCGGGCAGAGGCTATCAGGCGTATCGATGCCTTCACGACCCGTTAGGCGAGCCGGCCTGAGGGCGTGGACCTTGACTGCGTTCTCGTGCTTCCGCATCGCGAAGGCCACAGCGTCGGCCGGAGCAGGAAACGCCAGCGTATACTTGCCTTCCTTTTTCACGGCTAGAAAGGGCCCGATGTGTTCGATGCGGATCAGGCGTCCGACAGTGTCCGGATCGTAGCCGATTTCCCGCGCCAGCCTGGTTCGAATGGGACCGATAACGGCCGAAGGGAGCGGCCAGTTCACGCTGCGGGCGGGGAGTCCTTGGGTAAACGGTTTGCCGTCGCGGAAGATGACCGGGTCGCGGGGCTGGATCAGGAGCGTCCGTTGCATCAGCCGGTCTCCTTTCGTGCCCGCGCAAAGGGTCTGGCGACGAGCAAGGCCTTGTAGAGGTCTTCGAGACCCTGGATTGTCGTGGCGTGTGCGGCAACGAATTCAGCCGCCGCCTTGCCCTCCTGCTTTTTTCTTACGATCGCTTCGGCCATCTTGGGGACCGTGTCGTGGAGTTCGTCCCAGCGCCGCATCCGCGCGACTAACTGCTCGAATTCGTGGGCCAGGCCGAAAGAGAGTTTCTTTTCGTTGTACAGAGTGCCGATTTGTTCGAGCAGGGCCGGAAAGGTGTCCCACTTGCCATAGGCGGTCACGTTGGCACCGCTGCGAGGACAAACCCAAACACAAAGCGCATTACGGTCTCCCTTTTTCAGGTTCTTGGCGGCCTTCTCCGCTTCCCTGGCCCACTCTCTGACTTCGGAAAGGGGTTCGAGGGCGTGCGCTACGACAAGATGCCGGCGCTGAAGGTTACGTCCGGGTAGGCTTCGAGGCATTGGCGAAACTCCTGATTGATGGCGCACGCGCACTCCAGGGCCGTGTGCAACGGGAGCAGGCCCACGACATCGTCGCCGCCGCAGTAAATGGGACAGCCAGCGTAGTGGGCGATCTTCTCTTTCACTTTCGCCGCGAATTCCGAGAGCCGGGTTGAAAATTCCTGATGCCGGGGGAGTTCTGTGAGGTCGCTGATGGTTTTGCCGATATGGTCGCCGTCTCCCAGGAAGTAGGCATAGTAGGGGGAGTTGGGTTCGCCGAGATCTTTACGGAATTGGACGATTTCCGGGTGCTCGACCTCATTTTCGTCGAAGATCTGTCTGGATTCGTGGGGGTAAAGCAGCGCGTAGGTATTCTGGCGATGCCTGTAGAGGAGAAACTCTTCGTAGTGCCGGATCGTGTCGGGGTGTTCCCGCCTTTGACGCTCGACAAACGGGACCGCCGCCACATCTATAGTCGAGTCGAAGTTCAGACCCTCTGCTTCCGCAAACCGTTTGACCACGCCGATGGCATCGAGCCACTCGTTATCCTTGAGATTGCTTTCAAAAAGTTCCCTGGAGCGCTCCCCGATGACGTTCTCGCGCACCCCATCGAGCGACGATTTCGGCACACCCGCGATGCCTTGATAGTTTGGGAAGGTACGAACAGCTTTGCGCCCAGCCGCCAGTTCCTCGACCCGCTTCCGGGATACGTAATAGTCGTTGAGCGGCGTCCAGGCAGCGTAGAATTCCAGGATGGTGTCGACCTGATACCAGAACCGATCCCAGTAAATCCCGGTTCCATGGAGCCTCGCATGATCGAATCGAGCCGCTTCTCGTAAACGCTCCAGTGCCGCCGTGCGGGCACGGTCGACGATCCGGTTGATGTCGTTCGCATCGATCTGGACCAGGAGCTTGTTCGAAACGGTGAAGCCGCTCTCGGGTTTGAGGGCCTCTTCTCTATCGATGGGAGCGGGAAAAATCAGAGTCGCGCCGTCGGCGTCGAGGCTTTTGGCGACAGCCTTGCTGATTTCAGAAAGGAGGTGAGAGCCGTACCAGAGGTCGCGGCAGCGGCGGGCAGCGGCAATAAAGTCCTGCACCGGACCGATTGCGATGGACAGCAAATAAGTCACAAGATGAGCCTCGGGTTATTCCATTGCTGTTCGGCCTTCGCGATCAGTTTTTCCAGGACGGCTTCCCGGTCGCCGAGGTCGAAGTCACGGCCGGCGTGGAGGTCGTCCTCTTTGGGTTTCAACTGACGCAGGACGACTCGCTTCGCAGGCGGTCCCGGGGCGTTGAGCACAACGAGCATCGGCACCGCACGGGAGGGCGATACTGCGAAAGGCTTGAGAATCACCGGGCTCGCCATGCGCGCTTCCTTGCCTTCATCGTCCAGCACGTTCAGGGTATTGGGCTCCGGATCCCTCGGTGTCTTGAAGTGGAAGATTATGGGCATGCCAAGTGCGGCGCGGGGGAAGGTGCGATCGTCCCCGAGGGGCGGGTGCTGGGGTGCGTACTGATCGCGAAGGATGCGAATCGCATCGGGTTCAGGCCAATTGCTGCGGGCACGCTGGTGGTTGCGATCCTGGCGGAACTCGCGCAGAAGCCGGATGCACGGGTCCCAGCACTTGGGCCAGTCATATTGTTGTTGCGATCCGAGGACGACCGTGCTGCCTTTGAGAACGGGCCAGGGGCGGGCCAAGCCGTCGCCCTGGAGCAGTTCCGGTTTCCAGGACGTATATTGCGGGCAGAACAGGGCACCGGCGCCGCGTCGGGTCCGGCCGCCGATGCCGCCGAACGTGACCCAGGACCACAGCGTTGTGTTGATCTCCTCCAGGATGGCGCCGTGATCGTCTTTCGGAAGCGACACGGCGATTTCCAGTTGGAAGCGCCCACCGACGTAGATCTTACCGATATGGCGGCGGTCCTCCTGGGCGGGGAACAGGGCGTAATCCGGCTGGACTTTCTGCCATCGGCCGTCCGGGGCAATTGCCGCCGCATCCCGCTCAGTGCCGCGATCGGCGGCAAGGACGCGGATGCTTACCAATGAGCGGTGGTCCGTGCTGCCCCATATCCTGCTCTCCTCTTCGCGAAGGGGAGCGACACTTGGGCAGCGTGCGCCCACGGCTGCGCGCCACCAGAATCGCAAGTGGCCGCGAATGCCTGGGACGCGGAAAGGGTCGAGTGGATCGTTGATGCCGGCTTCCGGACCGCCGCCGTATAGCGCCGTGGTGACTTGGAAGTCGAGGTTGAGGACGTGCTCCGGCCGCAACGGGACCGGCGGGGGCGCCGCGAATGGAGCCGGACGATTGTGCCGCCGCATAATCGATGCGTCAGGATGGTAACCGCATTCTGGGACGATTCGCAAGAGTTTTATTGGTGGGCGCTCCAGCAAGGTACTACTAAGAGATAAACAGGTACTATTAGATAAAATATCCATTGTCTTTCTAATGCGTCTGGAATATGGTTTGAACGTGGTTGTTGTAACGTCTCTCTTCACCGACTCGGGGTCGATCGCCGACCCGTTCTGAATGTTCAGCCTGGATGAGCTTCGGTCGGCGTGGGAGCGCGTCCGCGATAACGATGGGTGCGCGGGCGTGGACGGCATCGCCACGCATCATTTCGCGGCGCAGGCGGAAAAGCGGCTGGAGCGGCTGCGCGATGCGGTGGCGGGCGGGCGATACCGGCCGCTGCCGCTGCTCGAAATCCTGGTGCAGAAGTCGGCGGACTCTCCAAAGCTTCGCCGGCTGCTGGTGCCGGCCGTCTGCGACCGCGTGCTGCAAACGGCGGCGGCACGGTTGGTATCGCCGGCGTTCGAAGACGAGTTTCTCGACACCAGCTTCGCCTACCGGCCCGGCCGGGGCGTGGACTCGGCGGTCGCGCGCGTCTTGCAGTTGCGGGACCGCGGTTTTCAATGGGTAGTGGATGCCGACATCGCGTCGTACTTCGACGAAGTCGACCATATTCTCCTCCAGTCCTTGCTGGCAGCCGAGCCCATGGAGGAGTGGCTGCGGGAACTGATCGGCCAGTGGATCGCGGCGGAGACCTGGGACGGCCGGCGAGTGCGGCCCATGCGCAAGGGCATTCCGCAGGGTTCCCCGTTGTCGCCCTCGCTGGCCAACCTGTTCCTGCACGACCTGGATGCGCTGCTTTCGCAAGGCGACTGCCACATGGTGCGGTATGCCGACGATTTCCTGGTGCTGTGTCCGGGAGAGCCGGAAGCGCTGGAAGCCATGCGGCGGGCCGGGGAGTGGCTCACTTCGCGCAAGCTGCGATTCCAGCCCGACGTAAGAAGGACAGCCCCGATGCGAAGGGGATTGAAACTTTTTCAACTCCGGCGACGCCGGAGCTGAAATCTACTAACGTAAGAAGGACAGCCCCGATGCGAAGGGGATTGAAACTTTTAAGGTTGACCCCGTATGATTACCGGCTTGGGAACGTAAGAAGGACAGCCCCGATGCGAAGGGGATTGAAACTCAATCAGCATCGAGCGCAACTTTATTAGCTGCTGGGGGTAAGAAGGACAGCCCCGATGCGAAGGGGATTGAAACGATTGACGTTCATCAGCTGGTTGTTGAACCGGCTTCATCGTAAGAAGGACAGCCCCGATGCGAAGGGGATTGAAACGTGGCGTTTACCAAGAGTGGCGAGCGCCTGGTCGGCCAGTAAGAAGGACAGCCCCGATGCGAAGGGGATTGAAACCCTAATTAATTAGGTGGCCGCTCCACCGCCGCGCGGGCTCAGCGGCTGGGGTAAGAAGGACAGCCCCGATGCGAAGGGGATTGAAACGGGTTGGACAGCGACTCTTCTTGCCACTTTTTCAAGTAAGAAGGACAGCCCCGATGCGAAGGGGATTGAAACGAATTGCTTCCGCCGGTGCCATGCCGTCGATGAGCTGTAAGAAGGACAGCCCCGATGCGAAGGGGATTGAAACAGGCCTTGGCTGAGGCTTTTCTCGTCCCAATCAGTTGTAAGAAGGACAGCCCCGATGCGAAGGGGATTGAAACTTAACTATCGGTCCCGCATGCGCGGGACGTAAACAGGGTAGTAAGAAGGACAGCCCCGATGCGAAGGGGATTGAAACGGCGGAACTTTCCGCCGGCCTGCGCAACCGTGAAGACGTAAGAAGGACAGCCCCGATGCGAAGGGGATTGAAACATTGTATATAACACATAACCTTATATCTCACAATTGTAAGAAGGACAGCCCCGATGCGAAGGGGATTGAAACGCTATTGTCGTCTCTACTTCACCAGCCTTCATATTTTTTGTAAGAAGGACAGCCCCGATGCGAAGGGGATTGAAACTACATCAATTGCCGTTGCAACAATGCGCTACGGCAGGTATCATCCGTAAGAAGGACAGCCCCGATGCGAAGGGGATTGAAACCAGAAGTAGCCGCAGAGCCCAGTTACAATGATAATGGTAAGAAGGACAGCCCCGATGCGAAGGGGATTGAAACCCTGTGGCAGGTTCCGTAGGGGCCTTCCTCGTAAGAGTAAGAAGGACAGCCCCGATGCGAAGGGGATTGAAACATCAGGTCAAAGCCAGGGATGATTAACTCCACCAATCCTGTAAGAAGGACAGCTGAGTTCGCTCGTCTAATTTGGCCCACTTCGATCGTCTAATTTGGCCCACCCCTGACACCTGGAAATGAAACCATTCCGGGATGGACAGGAGGCTGAAAGTGGAATTATTCGAAGAGATCCGGCGCGGCCACGCGGCCGGAGAGACGATCAAGGGACTGGCGGAGAAGCACGGAGTGCATCGCCGGATGGTCCGACAGGCGATCGGCAGCGCGATTCCGCCGGAACGGAAGCGCTTCGAAAAGGAGCAGCCGCGGCTCGGTCCTTTGAAAGAGATCATCAATCGGATTCTGGAAGAGGACCGGGATGCGCCGCGGAAGCAGCGGCACACGGCACACCGGATCTTTACCAGAGTGCGAGAGGAGCACCCCGAGTATCCGATCGGTGAGCCCACCGTGCGGCGCTTCGTGGCGGGAAGGAAGCGTGAGCTGGGCCTGAGCGGCCGCGAGATATTCGTGCCGCAGTCCTATGCCTTGGGCCAGGAAGCGCAAGTGGACTGGTTCGAAGCCTCTGCGAAACTGGGCGGCGAACGCTGCGTCCTGCAGTTTTTCGCGATGCGCAGTATGGGGTCGGGAGACGCCTTTCACCGGGCCTACACCAATGCGACCCAGCAGGCGTTCTTGGAGGGGCACGAGCACGGCTTCGCGTATTTCGGTGGCGTCTTTCGGACCCTCCGTTACGACAATCTCTCGAGCGCGGTAAAGAAGATTCTACGGGGACGGCAGCGGGAAGAAACCAGTCGCGTGATCGCCTTCCGTTCGCACTGGGGATTCCAGAGCGAATACTGCAACCCGGCGAGCGGCAATGAAAAAGGTGGAGTCGAAGGCGAAGTGGGCCGGTACCGGCGGAACTGGCTGGTGCCGGTGCCGGAGGCATCCGACCTGGCGGAATTAAATCAGCACCTATTGGCTGGCTGCCTGGCAAGCCGGAGTTGAACCATCAGCGGAAGGACGATGACGGTTGGCGAGGCCAGCCAGATGGAACGGGCGCAGTTATTGCCGCCGGCCGAGGAGCGATTCCCGATAGACGAGATCCTGTACCCATTGATCGTAGACAACAAGGGCCGCGTGAAAGTGAAAACGAACTGGTATTCGGCGCCCCTGTGGCCCGGCCTGCGCGTGACCGCGCGGGTATGGCCCTCGCTGATCGAGATCGTGTATGACGGCACATGCGTCGCCCGTCACCAGCGAAACTACGGACGCGGCCACCAGATCCTGAACCTCGAACACTACCTCGATGTATTGGAGAAGAAGCCGGGCGCCATGGCAGGGTCGACGCCGCTGGAGCAGTGGAGGCAGGCCGGACGCTGGCCCGCGTCTTTGGATCGAATCTGGAAGAAACTCGAGGAGCGTTACGGGAAGAGCGGCGGGACCAGAGAGATGATCGGCCTGGTTCGGGTTGGCGTGGTCAGTGGATGGGATCGGCTGATCGGCGCAGTGGAGGAAGCCCTTCACCTTGGGGTAACGGATGCGGCGGCCGTGTTGCACATCATGCGCACGCCGGATGCCGAGGAGCGCCGACGGTGCCAGGTCCAACTGTCGGAAGAACTGGCCCAGTTTGAGCGGCCACAACCCGTGATGAACGCGTACGACCTGCTGCTGAGATGCAAAGGGGTGATCCAGTGAAAAGCCCGAGTGAATCTCTCGAACATGCCAGCGTGCGGCAGTATTGCAAGTCCGTCCGGACGCCGGCGATCGCCGCGAACTTTGTTTCCCTGTCCGAGCAGGCGGTGAAGGAAAACCGCACGCATATCGGGTATCTGGAGGCATTACTTGCGCTGGAGTGTGAGGAGCGCGACCGGCATGCGATTGCCAATCGCATTCGGGACTCGCAGTTGCCCCGGATGAAGACGCTGGAGGAGTTCGACTTTGCGCAGGCGCCGGCGATTCCAGCAGCAAAGATTCGCGAACTGGCCGAAGGCGGCTACATTGAACGTAACGAACCGGTGGTTCTGATCGGCGACTGTGGAACGGGGAAGAGCCATCTGGCGACCGGGCTCTGTCTGGCTGCGTGCCGGCAGAAACGCCGGGTCCGCTTCACCACGGCCGCGGCTCTGGTCAACGAGCTCGTGGAAGCGAAGCAGAACAATCAGGTACGACGCATGATGGCCCGATGGCAGAAGTACGAGCTAATCGCGCTCGACGAGGTTGGCTATGTTCCGCTGGCCGATGTGGGGGCGGAGTTTCTGTTTCAAGTGGTATCCGAGCGGGCCGAGAGAGCGGCACTGATCGTCACGACAAATCTGCCATTTTCAGAATGGACTACGGTATTCCCGAACCCGCGATTGTGCAAAGCCTTGCTGGATCGGGTGACGGACCGGGCCCACATTATTGAAACCGGGACAGAATCGTTCCGCTTCCGGCGAACGATGGAGAGGAGGAAGAAACGGTGAACGGGAGGCGGGCCGCCGGTTCGCGCCACCCCGCCGTTCGTTTCGCCTGAAACGCGCCGCCCTACGGGCGTCGCCAGGCTCCACTCACGCCGGGGCGGCGCGAACAACTCCCGGCCGAATGGGGCAAACTATGACTATCAGGGGTGGGCCAAATTAGATGATCGAAGTGGGCCAGGCCTGATGATCGAACTCAGACAGCCCCGATGCGAAGGGGATTGAAACACAAACCTCCTCCGACTATGACAACTCCCAAAATTGTGTAAGAAGGACAGCCCCGATGCGAAGGGGATTGAAACTTCTGATGGCGACAATGCAGCAGACTTTCTGGAATGTAAGAAGGACAGCCCCGATGCGAAGGGGATTGAAACTGTTTATCCCTAACTTGCCCTTGCAACAAAGGGTACAAGTAAGAAGGACAGCCCCGATGCGAAGGGGATTGAAACAAAGTGGTCGAAATATCCCGATACACCTCATTCCAGCGTAAGAAGGACAGCCCCGATGCGAAGGGGATTGAAACGGTCATCACGCCGTCGGCGTTGAAACACTGGAACTGGATGGTAAGAAGGACAGCCCCGATGCGAAGGGGATTGAAACGTCTGTGATCGCTTTCTTGGTGCCTTCAACGGTTTTTTCGTAAGACGGACAGCCCCGATGCGAAGGGGATTGAAACAATGTGGGAACCCCCCACACCGCAACGGTGTAAAGCGTAAGAAGGACAGCCCCGATGCGAAGGGGATTGAAACACGACATATTCCCGATCCTCATACAGACCTTTAAGCATGTAAGAAGGACAGCCCCGATGCGAAGGGGATTGAAACGGATTGCTGAATGGATGTCTTGATCCGGTAATAGAGCCGTAAGAAGGACAGCCCCGATGCGAAGGGGATTGAAACTTGATGTGCAAGAACGGACAGACACGCTCCTTTTTGGCGTAAGAAGGACAGCCCCGATGCGAAGGGGATTGAAACGAGATAATTTCTGGCTTCTTCCGGATCCAGCACTGGGTAAGAAGGACAGCCCCGATGCGAAGGGGATTGAAACGCACGGTGCGGTCGATGTAGGCCAGCAACGCCGCCTGTAAGAAGGACAGCCCCGATGCGAAGGGGATTGAAACATATTGTCAGCATCCAGGCCAAACGGCCGGCCAGGGACTTTGCGTAAGAAGGACAGCCCCGATGCGAAGGGGATTGAAACGTGCTTGGGCCAGCGCACCGGGCACAGGCCCTTAAGTAAGAAGGACAGCCCCGATGCGAAGGGGATTGAAACGATTGGCCGCATGTCCATTACCTTTTCCGTTTGTCTGTAAGAAGGACAGCCCCGATGCGAAGGGGATTGAAACATGGTTTTTCGTTGCCACCCATACGTACCCTGGCTAGTAAGAAGGACAGCCCCGATGCGAAGGGGATTGAAACGGTGCGGTCGATATCAGCCAGCAGCGCCGCCTGCGAAGTAAGAAGGACAGCCCCGATGCGAAGGGGATTGAAACACAAGTGCGTCGCTGGCCACAGTGGCCCCAGCAAGATGGTAAGAAGGACAGCCCCGATGCGAAGGGGATTGAAACGAACCTTCTCCTGCGGGTGACACTGAAGAAGTAGCACGGTAAGAAGGACAGCCCCGATGCGAAGGGGATTGAAACGTTGGTCTTCCCTGGCGCAATCAGCATCGCGGGGGAATATGGTAAGAAGGACAGCCCCGATGCGAAGGGGATTGAAACTGAAGGTGGTCGAGTTCTGCTCGTGCGTCACCAAATTGTAAGAAGGACAGCCCCGATGCGAAGGGGATTGAAACGAAAGAACCGTTAAAATGGCCGTAAAGCTAACGTTTTCGTAAGAAGGACAGCCCCGATGCGAAGGGGATTGAAACGGCTGCAGGCGGCAACGGCAGTGCCATTCTTCGATTCGAAGGTAAGAAGGACAGCCCCGATGCGAAGGGGATTGAAACAGTTCAGCCGTGCGCTGTACTTCGAGTGCTCATCTCAGCGTAAGAAGGACAGCCCCGATGCGAAGGGGATTGAAACTTGGTCTCGTGCCCGGAAGCAGCGATCGGCCATTGTGTAAGAAGGACAGCCCCGATGCGAAGGGGATTGAAACATCGGCGCTCGGACGGTTGGATATCTGCGCGTGTGCGGTTAGAAGGACAGCCCCGATGCGAAGGGGATTGAAACATCCAGAACTGCACCGTGTTGATTTGGCATACGGCGCCGCGTTAGAAGGACAGCCCCGATGCGAAGGGGATTGAAACAAGCTTGGGCTGACGTCGATGTTCAGCCAATTCGATCAGGTTAGAAGGACAGCCCCGATGCGAAGGGGATTGAAACCGGCATAGTCTCCCTGTCCAGATGGCGGGTCAGCAGGAAAATTGTTAGAAGGACAGCCCCGATGCGAAGGGGATTGAAACTTGCCACCGCAGTAGTTCCATCTCGGCGAGCGGCAAGACGTTAGAAGGACAGCCCCGATGCGAAGGGGATTGAAACATTCCGCCCGCTCCTGGACGATGCGAGCTTCGAAGGTCGTATAGAAGGACAGCCCCGATGCGAAGGGGATTGAAACGAACGAACACGCGGTACAACTGCCCGTTCTCGTCATACTGTTAGAAGGACAGCCCCGATGCGAAGGGGATTGAAACTTAGAACTTCTTTCGGTTGGCCGTTCTAAAACTGCACCGTTAGAAGGACAGCCCCGATGCGAAGGGGATTGAAACGATGTTGCTCCAACGAGACCCCCGTCCGGATGAGATGGTTCGTTAGAAGGACAGCCCCGATGCGAAGGGGATTGAAACCCGGCCTGGAGCAGGGCTATAAGCCCCGCCAGATCTTGTAAGAAGGACAGCCCCGATGCGAAGGGGATTGAAACCTGATCTGCATTCTTGACGCAGACGGTCGTTCGGAAAGGTAAGAAGGACAGCCCCGATGCGAAGGGGATTGAAACAATTACAGACAATCGAGTTGGCGGAAGCCTCGGTTGTGAGTAAGAAGGACAGCCCCGATGCGAAGGGGATTGAAACGAAGGTCGTACAGGTTGCTGAAATTCATGACTACGGATTGCGTAAGAAGGACAGCCCCGATGCGAAGGGGATTGAAACGACATACTGGCGGAGCGTCGCTTCGGCGGTCGGCTCTTCGGCCTGTAAGAAGGACAGCCCCGATGCGAAGGGGATTGAAACGCGGCGCTGGCCAATGACACGAATAACATCGCTGCACAGTAAGAAGGATGACCCCGATGCGAAGGGGATGGAAATATTGAGCTACGGCGCGACCCCGCACGCAGATGCCGCGTCGATTTCCTTGTCGTCCCGGCAGGCGGATTCGGAATTGCGCCGGTTGGCCTCGGCCGATCTTTGAGAAACGATCGCCAGTCGGGCAGGGGCGCACGGATCAGACAGGATTTCGGCGCGCCTTCACCAGGAAAAGTCGTCCTGAGCGGTCGCCGGGCGCGCCTTCGTCGAGGTGGCGCCCGGGTCCGCGGACGGGCGCTGCCTGGCTTGCTACGACTCTTCCTTCACGACGGTGACCGTCACTTCGGCCGTCACATCTTTGTGCAGCCGCACCGGAATCTTGTACTCGCCGAGTTGCTTGATCGGCTCGTCGATGTGGATCTTGCGGCGGTCGATGGTGAAGTTCTGCGCGGCCAGTGCTTCGGCGACGTCCTTGGAGGTGACCGAGCCGAAGAGTTGGTCGTTCTCGCCGGCTTTCTGGGCGATGGTAACGCTGACTCCATTCACCAGTTTGGCCAGGTCCTGGGCCTCGCCCACCAGCTTGGCTTCCTTGCGGAGGTGCGCCTGGCGCTCCTGCTCCACGATCTTGCGGTTGGAATCGGTGGCCGCCACGGCCAGTTTCTTGGGCAGGAGGTAGTTGCGGGCGTAACCCGAGGCCACTTTCACGATCTGGCCGCGGCTGCCCAGCTTTTCAATGTCTTCTCTCAGAATGACTTCCATACCAGTTTCCTCCCGCCCTACAACGTGGCTGCGAACGGCAGCAGCGCGATGTTCCGCGCCTTTTTGATGGCGTCCGTCAGCCGGCGCTGATGCGGCGCGCACACGCCCGAAATACGCCGCGGAATGATCTTGCCGCGCTCCGCCACGAAGGCGTGCAGCAGCTTCACATCCTTATAATTGATGTCGTCGATCTTCTCGACGCAGAAACGACAAACTTTCTTGCGCCGGAAATACTGTTTCTTCTGGCTGACGACCGCCTTGTCGCCGCCGGTGGGGCGCTGTCCGGCGCTGCCCGGTCTTCCTTTGGATTCCGCCATGGATTAACCCTCCTTCGGCAAGCCGGGCATGGCCGGCGCCGGACCTTCCGAGATCTGGTGAGCAAGCGCAGGCTGCGCGGGCGCGGGGGCGGACGGCGCCTTCTCGGCCCGCCGTGCATTGCGCTTGTCGCGTTCCTTCTTACGCTTCTCCAGCCGCTTCAGCGTCTCGTCGATGCGCACCGTGAGGAACTTCAGCACCACGTCGGATACGCGCAGCCGGCGCTCCAACTCCCGGACCGCTTCCGGGCCGGAGGTGAACTGGAACAATACGTACGCGCCTTCGCGATACTTGTCCACTCTGTACGCCAGGCGGCGCTTGCCCCACTTATCGACTTTGTCCACCGTGGCGCCGGCCTCGGTCAACTGGGTTCGCAACTGTTCCACGAACTGGTCGACCTCTTCGTCCGGGGCATCCGGCTTTACTATGAACAGCTCTTCGTAAATCCTCATGCTTCCTCTTGGTTTCAGCCTGGGGCGCGACGATTGAATCTCGTCATGGCCTTTTCGACGCCCTCGGCAATTATGGACTGAACCGCGTCGGCCGCATAGCCGACCAGTTCCTCCCACTCCTTATTGTGTGCGCGCCGAAACGGCGACAGCACAAATCCCGCGCCATCCTTCACCGGATGACCCGGGTGAATTCCCAACCGCACCCGCACAAACTCGCTCGACCGCAGGCTGCCGATCACCGACTTCATGCCGTTGTGCCCGGCCGCGGAACCCTTGGGCTTGATCTTCAGCGCCATCCACGGCAGATCCAGCTCGTCGTAAACCACCACCAGGCGAGCGAGCGGGATGGAGTGCTTTTCCATCAGCGGCGCCAGCGATCCGCCGCTGAGATTCATATACGTTTGCGGCTTGGCCAGCATCACCGGATGGCCGTCGATTTCACCGCAACCGACCAGCGCCCGCGAATCTTTCCGATGAATGCGGATCCCGTGCCGTTCGCCCAGGCGATCGACCGTGAGAAACCCGAGGTTGTGCGGTGTGAGCGCATACTCCTCTCCCGGGTTCCCCAGACCGGCCACCAGGAACATGGAGCGTTACTTCTTCTTGCCCTTTTCCTCGGCGGCTTCTTCTTCCTTCTTGCCTTTCTTGATGATTTCGGGCTCGGACGTGGCAGCTGCCTCGGGCGTGGCGACGGCAGCTTCGGGGGTAGCCTCGGCCTCGCCGCGCAGAGCCACCACGTGGGCGATCACGGTCTCGGCCGAGCTGAGCAGCTTCATCGAGCCCGCCAGGGCGACGTCGCTGGCGCGGCGGCTCTGGCCAATCATCAGCTCGGTGACATCCACCGTGAAGGTATCGGGGATCTCGTCCGGCAGGCACTCGATTTCGATGGCGCGCGTGACCACTTCGAGCAGGCCGCCCTGCACCTTCACGCCCTTCGGCTCGCCACTGGTGTGCACCGGGACCGTGATGCGAATCCGCTTGGAGAGATCGATGCGTTTGAAGTCCACGTGCAGCAGCGTGCCGCGGATCGGATCGACCTGCTGGTCCACCACCATCACCGGGGTAGGACCGCTGCCATCGATGGCCAGGTTGAGAATGGTGTTGTAGCCCGTGCCGCTGCGGACGAGCTTCAGAATCTCGCGGGGATCGACCGCGAGGCTGACGGGGTCCTGGAATGCGCCATACACCACCGCCGGAATCTGTCCGGCGCGGCGCGCACGGCGCGCTTCATTCTTGCCGCGGGTGTTGCGCACCCCGGCGGCTACGGTTACATCACGTTTCACTTCACTCTCCTTGCGGGTTCGAAGTCCGGTTCACCCGATGCCGGGCTGACGTGGGTTCGAGCGCCCGCCAAAAACCTGCCTAGACAAACAAAACACTCACCGAAGTCTCTTCGTGGATCGACTTGATGGCATCCGCCAGCAGTTTCGCGACCGACAACGATTTGATCCGGCTCGACTCTTTCGCGGCGGTGGACAGCGGAATCGAATTCGTAAAGACCACTTCCTTCAAGCACGATGCCTCGATCCGGCTGACCGCATCGCCCGAAAGCACGGCATGCGTGGCGCACGCCGAAACGCTGGCCGCGCCCTTTTCGATCAACGCCTCGGCGCCTTTCACCAGGGTGCCCGCGGTGTCGATGAGATCGTCCACCAGGAGGCAGCGCCGCCCCTTCACTTCACCCACTACGTTCATCACCTCGGCGACATTGGCGACTTCGCGCCGCTTGTCGATAATGGCCAAGGGAGCGTTCAGCCGTTTGGCAAACGCCCTTGCCCGCTCCACGCCGCCCGGATCCGGAGATACCACCGTCAGGTCCGCCGCATCCTGGGAGCGGTACGGTTCAATCAACACCGGCGTCGCAAAGAGATGATCCACCGGAATATCGAAGAACCCCTGGATCTGCGCGGCATGAAGATCGAGGGTCAGCACACGGTCGGCCCCGGCGGTTTCCACCAGCCGCGCTACCAGCTTCGCCGAAATGGGGACCCTGGGCTTGTCCTTGCGATCCTGCCGCGCGTACCCATAATAGGGTAGCACTGCGGTGATGCGCTCCGCCGAGGCGCGTTTGAGCGCGTCCATCATGAGCAGCAGCTCCATGAGATTGCGCTCTACCGGCGTACACGTGGGCTGCACGATGAAGACGTCGGCGCCGCGCACGTTTTCCTGGATCTGGAGGTGGATCTCGCCGTCGGCAAACTGGCGGATCTGGGCGCCGCCGAGTTCGATCCCGAGGGCCCGTCCAATTTCCCGGGCCAGATCGGGATTGGCATTTCCGGTGAAGATTTGCAGGCGGTCGTGCATCATTGCTTGTATCGGCTTTGGGGCGGCCATACTCTCCCGCTCATATGGTCATTCAACGCTCGCCACCACAGGGAACGGTAGCGAGACCGGCTTACCAGCGAAATCGGAAACACCCGTTCGTCAACGAACGACTCCACGGCGCGGGCCACGCCTTCACCGTCTGCAAACAATCCGAACAAGGCGGCTCCACTGCCGCTCATCATCGCCGGGCAGGCACCGGCGCCTACCAGCCGCTCCTTCAGGCCGGCGAGGCGAGGGTGGCGCTCGAAGACTACCGGTTCGAAGTCATTTTGGGAACACGCCGTTACGCCCGGTTGCCACGTTTGCGTCTGGAAACTAAATATTTTATTTTGTTGAGATTCGCTTGTCAAACGGGGGGCCAGCCAGCGGTACGCATCGGCGGTGGAGACGTGGAGGTCGGGCGCCACCAGCACACCGCGGCGCGCCGGCGCGTCCGGCAGGGGGAAGAGTTCCGTGCCGCGGCCGATTGCGGCCACGGTCCCGCCGAGGAGAAAGTACGGAACATCGCTGCCCAGTTGCCGGCCCAGTTCGAGCAGTTGCGCAATCTCCAGCGCGCTGCCGGTGAGCACGGGCAGCGCCAGCAGAACCGCGGCGGCATCGGAAGACCCGCCGCCCAGGCCGGCGCCCAGCGGAATCCGCTTGCGCAGCCGGATTGCGACCGTGCCGGGGGTTTCGCCGGCCTCCAGAATGAGCCGCGCCGCGCGCTCCACCAGGTTGTCCGGAATGGGGTCCGATTCGGCGAGCTCGATGGCGCTGGTCCGCCCGGGAGTGAACGCGATCTCGAGCCGGTCAGCCAGCGAGACGGTCTGAAAAATCGTGCGGAGCTCGTGGTAGCCATCGGCCATTTTTCCCAGGACCCGCAATTCCAGGTTGATCTTGGCCAGGGCGCTCACACGCACCGAGCGAGCCGCGCTCATTTATCGTATTGGAGGAGCGAAAAGACTTCGTGACCGCCGAGCTTGTCGCGTCCTTTGAGAAAAGTCAGCTCCACGACGAAACCCAGCCCCGCGACCGTTCCGCCCGCCTCCCGCACCATGCGGGTGGCGGCTGCGGCGGTGCCGCCGGTGGCCAGCAGGTCATCGACGATCAGCACGCGTGTGCCGTCCGACACCGCATCCTTGTGCATCTCCAGGCAGTCGGTGCCATATTCCAGGTCGTAGCGGACGCTGACGCATTCCGCCGGCAGCTTCTTTGGTTTGCGGACCGGGACGAACCCGGCTCCCAGGGCATAGGCGAGCGCGGGTGCGAAGATGAAGCCGCGCGCTTCGATTCCCAGCACGACATCCACGCGGGCGTCGCGGTAGTGGTACTTCAGGCCGTCGATGACGGCGCGGAAGCCGCACTGGTCCTTGATTAAGGTCGTGATGTCGTAGAAGAGGATTCCCGGCTTCGGAAAGTCCGGCACCTCGCGAATGAGCTTTTTCAGATCTTCCAAACAGGAATTGTAACTCACCGATGAGGATGGCACAGAGCCCGCGTACCGCGAGAGGAAGCCGGACTGAGGGAACGGGCGCCTGGGCCTTACAATGACACCAATGACGGAACCGGAAGCGGCGGTGGCGATCGTATGGGTACGCGAACCGGAGGAGGCCGTGCTTCTCATCCGGCGCACCGAGCGGGAAGACGACTCGTGGTCCGGGCACTGGTCGCTTCCCGGCGGACGGCGCGAACCCGAAGACCGCGATCCGCTCGACACCGCCGTGCGCGAATTGCGGGAGGAGTGCGGCATCAGCCTGGCCCGCGGGCAGATGGAGCTCCCCTTGCCGTTCGCTACGGCGCGGCGCGGCCGGGGCAGCTACCTGCTGGTGGCGCCATTTCTTTTCCGCCTGGAGCGGCGTTTGCCTACGGAGCTCGACCCGCACGAAGCGGTCGAGGCATTCTGGATCCCGCTTGCCATGCTGCGCGATCCCGCGCGACATTCACTGCGGCCCGTGCCGGGGCGGCCGGCCGCCACGCTGTTTCCTGGAATTGGCCTGCATTGCATCCCGCTATGGGGTTTCACCTACCGTCTGCTTTCGGACTGGCTGGGCCTCACGCCGCCGCCCGATGCCGGTTTCGAGGCGGCCCGGCAGGTTCTGGAGTTTCTGCTCGCCCGGGGTTTGCCGCTGCGCCACGGCTGGTCCGGGCGGCGGGCCGAGGTAGCCGGTGCGATCCCGGTCGCCGAGCTGGTGCGGTACTATTCCGCCGCCGAAAATTTTGCCCCGGCGATCCACTGCCTCGACGTGCGGGAAGACCGGGTGGCGATTTTCGATGCCGAATTCCAGGAATACGTGATCGCCTCGGAGGGTTGAAACAGCGCCCGGCGTGCCACGCTACAATAGGCCTTCCCTATGTCCGAACATTCGAAATTCCTGCTGGCCGATAGCCAGATTCCCACGGCGTGGATCAACGTGCTGCCGTCGCTTCCGGAGCCGCTCGAGCCGCCGCTGAATCCGCAAACGCGCACTCCGCTCACGCCTCAGGATCTGCTGGCGATCTTTCCGATGGAACTGATCGAGCAGGAGTTCTCGCCGCAGCCGGAGATCGATATTCCGGGCGAGATCATGGACATTTACCGGCTCTGGCGCGCCACGCCGCTGTACCGCGCGCGGCGTCTCGAAAAGGCGCTCGATACGCCGGCCCACATTTATTACAAGTATGAAGGTACCAGCCCGGCCGGCAGCCACAAGCCCAACACCGCCGTCGCCCAGGCCTATTACAACAAGCGCGCCGGCATCCGCCGGCTGGCCACCGAGACCGGCGCCGGACAATGGGGCAGCGCCCTGGCGCTGGCGTGCCAGTTGTTCAACCTGGAGTGCACGGTCTACATGGTGCGGGTGAGCTACGACCAGAAGCCCTACCGCCGCATGATGATGCATGCCTGGGGCGCGGAAGTCTTCCCCAGCCCCAGCGACCACACCAATTCCGGAAGGGCCGTGCTGGCGAATTCCCCCGATTCCCCGGGGAGCCTCGGCATCGCCATCAGCGAAGCGGTGGAAGATGCGGCCACGCATACCGACACGAACTATTCGCTGGGCAGCGTGCTCAACCACGTGATGCTGCACCAGACGGTGATCGGGCAGGAAGCCAGGCTGCAGATGCAGCTTGCCGGCGAGGAGCCGGAAGTGATCATCGGGTGCTTCGGCGGCGGCAGCAATTTTGGCGGGCTGGCGCTGCCCTACGTGCTCGACCGGCTGGCCGGCAAGGGGCCCCGCATCCTGGCGGTGGAACCGGCGGCGTGCCCCAGCCTGACCAAGGGCAAATTCACCTACGATTTCGGCGACACGGCCAAGCTCACCCCGTTGATCAAGATGTACACGCTGGGCCACGATTTCGTGCCTCCCGGTATCCATGCCGGAGGATTGCGGTATCACGGCTCTTCGCCCCTGTTGAGCCACCTGGTGAAGTTGGGCTATATTCAGGCCAAGGCTTACACGCAGGTGCCGGTGTTCGAGGCCGCCATCCAGTTTGCGCGGACGGAGGGGATTGTGCCGGCGCCCGAGTCGGCGCACGCCATTCGCGCGGCGGTGGACGAGGCGCTGGCCGCTCGCGAAGAGGGCCGTCCGCGGACCATTCTGTTCTGCCTGAGCGGGCACGGTCACTTCGATCTGGCCTCGTACGAAAGCTATCTGTCGGGCCAGTTGCAGGATTACGAATATCCAGGACGCGAAATTGCGGACGCGATGGCGGCCCTGGTCTAGGAATTGGGCCGTCGGGCGCGCTGGGCGGCCGGGGTCATCCAGGGATCACGGTCGCCGGCCCCTCCCGTGCCGTCAACGGCGGGGGACGCTGTCGCCCGTCGGTCCGGCGGGAAACGGTTTGGTTGCCAGGGGTTCCGGGGCGGGGCTTCGGGATTGGGTTTTTACCTGGGGAAGATAGACCCTTATGGTACTCTTTGCTAGGTTAATCCCCGACCCTAAACCAATGTCATTTCTCTTGGATAATGTTTGCGGATGGGTATTGCGTTGCCCGTCTTCGGATGCTAGACTCGTCATGGTTGGTATAGTACTAGCGGCGGCAGGGTGGCTAGTTAGTAAGTAGTTGGGCTGATAGGACGCACCAAATGATTGCCAGCGTGCTCATCATTCTGTTTTCGGTTGCGCTGCTTGTCTACTGGTTCCGCTACAGTTGCATTCTGTTATTGCGCAATCAGGTGGAAGCCGTGGAGTCGGCTTCTGCCCTTGAGGATGACCGGTTCCGCATCGGAGAGGTCCAGGCACGGCTTCAGACGGAACAGCAGCTTGACCCGCTGCATGCAGCTCTCCAGCGCGACTATGAGGTTCTCACCTATTTGCTCGAGCACGCGGCGGGATTGGGATTGCGATCGGTGGAAGACCGGGTCCTAGTTCTCGACTACCGGATCATGCAGTGGTGGTTTCGGCTTACCAAAACGGTGGCGCCGGATCAGGCGAGGGAAGCGCTGAAGGAGATGGCCTCGGTAATGGGCGTCCTCCTGGGCAAACTCAGCGAGCGCGCCTCCGCCAACAGCGCCCTGTAGCATCCCTTCGTTCGATCCGTGATGGCCGAGGGTCTTCGCTCACCGTTCCGCACCTGCGCCTCCAATCTGGGGGGTTGGCGTGCTCTACAATGTAAAGCGTGGGAAGTGAAGCGACGCTCCAACTAGCCGTTGACCGGCTCAACGCCGTCCGTCGGGAAATTGCCAAGATCATTGTGGGACAGGATGATGTCGTGGAGGGCGTGCTCATCTGTCTGCTCGCCGGGGGCCATGTTCTCCTGGAAGGTGTTCCCGGACTCGGAAAGACTACTCTCCTCCGTACCCTGGCGCGCGCGCTGCAACTCAAATACTCGCGCATTCAGTTCACGCCCGACCTGATGCCCGCCGATATCGTAGGCAGCATGATCATCGATACCGAGGAACGCGGCACCAAGACCCTGCGGTTCCAGGCGGGACCGATTTTCGCCAACCTGGTGCTGGCCGACGAGATCAACCGCGCCACGCCCAAGACCCAGTCGGCCCTGCTCGAGGCCATGCAGGAGCGTACCGTGACGAGCGGCACGACCACCCACGAGCTCGAACGTCCATTCCTGGTGATGGCCACCCAGAACCCCATCGAGATGGAAGGCACCTATCCCCTGCCGGAAGCGCAGCTCGATCGGTTCCTGATGAAGATCCTGGTGACCTATCCCAACCGCGAAGAGCTGAACCGCATCGTGGAACGCACCATCCAGCGCGAAGAGCCCGTGCCGGTACCGGTGATGGACCGCGACGCCATTCAGCAGGTGCGCTCGGTGTGCCGCGAAGTGCTGGTTGCGCCGCACGTGCAACAGTATGCCATCCAACTGGTGATGGCCACCCAGCCGGAGCAGGCCGAGGCCCACGAACTGGCGCGCAAGTACGTCCGCTATGGAAGTTCGCCGCGGGGCGCGCAGGCTCTGGTCGAATGTGGGCGCGTGCATGCGCTCATGCGTGGACGAATCCACCTGGCCATCGAAGACGTGCAGGCGGTCGCCGCGGCCGTGCTGCGGCATCGCATCATCCTCAACTTCGACGCGCATCACGACGGGCAAACGCCGGAAACCATCCTCCGGGCCATCTTCAAGACCGCAACCGCCCAGGTTTCGGTGGCGTAGGTACCATATGGCAAGCGCCCCGCTGTTGGACCGCGAGTTTCTGGAGAAGCTCGAGCGGCTCACGATTCAATGGCAGAAGTCGTTTCCGGGACTGGTAGGGGGGCATAACGTATCGCGTTTCGCCGGCCCGGGCCAGGAATTCCTCGACCACCGCAACTTCCACCATGGAGACGACCTGCGCGCGGTGAACTGGCGCGCGTATCTGCGGCTGGAGAAGTTGTTCCTGAAAATGTTCCAGGTGGAGCCGCGCGTCCCCGTGCGAATGCTGGTGGACGTCAGCCAGTCGATGGCCGCACACAATGGCCGGAAGTTCGACTACGCGCGCCGGCTGGCCGCCGCGCTCTGCTACGTAGGCATGGTGCGGCTCGACAATATCGAGCTCCATGGGTTTGCCGCGGGGCTGTCGCCGCGCGTCTTCTGCACCGGCGGCCGGCATCGCTTTCCGGGCGTCCTGGAGACGCTGTCCGGCTGGACGTCCAGGGGGGTTACCGACTACCTGGCGATGGTGCGTGAGTTCGCCGAGAACTACTCCCAGCGCGGGCTGGTCATCATCATCTCCGACTTTCTGGATGACAATGGTTGCGACCGTGGCCTGCAGTATCTGACCGACTTCGGCCATGAGCTGATGCTGTTGCAGGTGTGGACGGATGAGGACCGCTGCCCTCCCTGGGTGGGGGAACTCGAATTGAAGGACGCGGAAACGGGCGCCTCGCTGCGCCTGGATTTCGACTCGGCGGCGCGGGAGCGCTACACCCGCGCCTTTGACGATTACTGCGCCACACTTCAGGGGCTGGCTTTGCGCAGCGGCGGGCGCTATGCGGGGATCGCCACGTCGCAATCTCTCGAGAGCGTGATCTTCGGCGAACTGATTCGCATGCAGGGGATCGCATGAACGGCGGGAACGGGCTTCGCGGAAGCTCGCGCCTTCGCCAGCGCTTTACAGCGTCACGGATTCGGTGGTTGGCCGGGGGGCCGAGACCAGGCGGGCCAGGTCGGGGGGGTTGGTGTATCTCCTGAATCTCTCGTTGTTTCAGTTTCTGGCGGTGTTCGGATCGATCTCCGCGGTGGCGGTGGCGTTGTACCTGCTGGACCGCTCGCGCCGGCGGCTGGTGGTCTCGACACTACGCTTCTGGGTGGCGGCGGAACAGCCCGCCGTGGCAGCGCGGCGGCGCCGCATCCAGCAGCCGTGGTCGCTGATCCTGCAACTGGCAAGCATGGCGCTGCTGCTGTTGGCCGTGGGTGAGCTCCGTTTCGGGACGCAGGCCGAGGCGGGACGCGACCATGTCATTATCCTGGACAGCTCGGCGTGGATGGCCGCCCGCTCGGGAAACCGCACCTTGATGGACTTGGCGCGCGAGCGCGCCCGGCGTTATCTCCAAGCCCTGCCGATGCGCGACCGGGTCATGCTGGTACGGGCCGATGCGCTGGCTACTCCGGCCACCGCGTTCGAACGGGACCGGCGCACCATCGAGGCGGCGATCGATGCCTCGCAGCCGGGCGCGACGGCGCTGAACCTGGACCAGGCGCTGACGTTTGCGCGTCACGTCCAATCGCAGGAGGGCGGGCGCGCGGGGGAAATCGCCTTCGTGGGCGCCGGACGCACCGGCGCGCGCGACGAGGCCACGGTGGCCGCCACGCCGCCGCGGCTGCGCACGCTGTTCGTGCCGGACGCCGTCGAAAACGCCGGTCTGCGCCGGGTGGGGATGCGCCGGTCCGCCAGCCAGCCCGATCTGTGGGAGATCTACGTCTCGGTGCACAACTACGGTACCCAGCCTCGGATGGCCACGCTCTCGCTCGATTTCGGTACGCCCCAAGCCGTGGGACGGGTGGCCGCGGGCTCACAGCGCATTTCGCTGCCGCCCGCCGGCGACCAGGAAGCCAGCTTCGAGTATCACACCGCCGCGGCCGGAATCCTGGGTGTGAGCCTCTCTCCGCACGATGCCTTTCCCGCGGACGATCATGCCGAGATCGAACTGCCGGCGCAGCCGATCCTTTCGGTAACCGTTTATTCCAGCGAGCCCGAATTGCTGCGTCCGGTGCTGTCCGCGAATCCGCGCGTGGTGGCCACTTACCGCAAGCCCGAGGAGTACCGAGCCGGCGATACAGGACTGGTGATTCTGGACCGGTTCACTCCGCCCCGCCGCCCGTCCGCGGACTCCATCTGGATCGACCCGCCGCCCGCCGGTTCGCCCATCCCGGTGCGGCAGGTTGTCGAGGGTGAGCCCTTGCGCGGGTGGGACGCCCATCCGGCGGCCGCCGGCTTGCGCGCGAAGGACTTCAAACTCGCCAAGGCTACCGTGTTCGAGCCAGCCAGCACCGATGGGCGCATTGCCGAAGTCCAGCAGGGACCGGTAATTGTCGCCCGGGACGGCAAGCCCAAGATTGTGGTTCTCGGGTTCCATCCGGCGCTTTCGGGGATGCGCTATGAGTTGGCGACGCCGCTGTTATTCGCGAACCTGTTGCGCTGGGTTTCGCCGGAGATCTTCCGGCGGTGGGAGTTGAGCGTGGGCAGCGTCGGAACGGTCAAAGTCGTCATGGAGTCGGACGCGCCGGAGAAGGACGTCAAAGTGGTCGCTGAAGACGGCGCGGCGCTGCCGTTCACACTCCGCGACAGCGTGCTGCACTTCTTCTCCGGCAGGCGGGGAGCGGTGCGGGTTCTGGCGGGGGATCGCGAGTACGTCTATTCGCTCAGCCTGCCGGAACTTTGGGATGCGCGCTGGCAACCGCCGGCCGGGGCGTTGAAAGGCATCCCGCGGTTCAGCAACCGGCTGGACCGCGCGAGCGACCTTTGGCCCTGGCTGGCGCTGGCAGGCGGGCTGGGATTGCTGGCCGAGTGGCTGCTGTTCGGGCGTTTCCGCCGGAGCGGTAAAACGGCGCGCCACTGGCCGCGCATTCTCACGATGCGGCGCAGGGACTCGGCCGCCGCGGGGATACGCCGATGACGTTCGATCATCCCCTGGCGCTGTTACTGGTCCTGCTGCCGGCAGTGTGGGCGGCGTGGGAGTGGCGGGCGAGCGGGCGCCGGGCGTCGTTGCTGCTGAAGGCCGCGTCACTGGCGTGCATCGGGGTGGCCCTGGCGGAACCGCGCATCACGGTATTTCAGAACAAGGTGGCGGTGGCGATCCTGGCCGACACGTCGGCCAGCATTCCGGCGCAGGATCTGGCCGCCGAATCCGCCCTGGCGGAGCGGGCCGAGCGGGCGCGGGGGCGGCATTGGACCCGGGTGATTCCGTTCGCGCGGGCGACGCGGGCAGTGTCCCGGCAAGAACACCCGAAGAGCGGCTGGCAACTGCGCCACACCGCGGCCGCGGGTGGACGGGCCACCAACCTGGAAGCCGCCATCCGCGACGGCGCGGCGGCGCTGCCGGCCGGCATGGTGCCACGCCTCCTGCTGCTGTCCGACGGCAACGAAAATCTCGGCAGCGTGTCACGGGCCATCTGGCAGGTGCAGCAACTGGGCATCCCGATCGACACGGCGGCATTGCCGGGCCGCCCCAAGCCCGGTCTGCTGCTGGAGTCGGCCTCCTTTCCGGGCCAGGTGTTCAGCGGCGAGAAGTTCCCCATCGAAGTGACGCTCGATTCGCCGCGCTCCGGGCACGCCACGGTGGACCTGACGGCGGAGGGAAAGTCGATCGGCTCCAACCAGGTAGACCTGGTGCCCGGGATCAACCGGCTGCGGGTGCAAGCCAGCGTCAATTCCGCGGGGGCGATCGCGCTGGTGTGCCGCATTTCGTCACGGGATCTGGGTGAGGCGCGCTTCGAAGATGCCATCGCCCTGCGCCGCCCGCAGGTACTGCTGATCTCGCACGACCCCACGGCGAGCGAAGAGCATCTCGTGCGCACGCTCGAAACCAATCAGTTCGAAGTGGTCCGAGCTCCAGGAGGAGTGCCCGAAAAACTCGACGACTATCAACTGGTGGTCATCAACAACTGGGATATGGAGTCGATTCCACCCGCGCGCAAGGCGGCGCTGGAGGACTACGTGAAAAAGGGCGGCGGCCTGGCCTGGATTGCGGGCGAGCACAACGTGTACGTCGAGAAGAAGAACCCCGACGACGACCCGCTGGCCCGTTCGCTGCCGGCAATCATCGCCCCGCCGCGGTCGCCCGAAGGCACGGCGGTGGTGCTGATCATCGACAAGTCGTCCTCGATGGAGGGCCGCAAGATCGAACTGGCTCGGCTGGCGGCGATCGGGGTGGTGGAAAACCTGCGGCCCATCGACAGCGTGGGCGTGCTGATCTTCGACAACTCGTTCCAGTGGGCGGTGCCCATTCGCCGGGCGGAAGACCGGGCCAGCATCAAGCGGCTGATCTCCGGCATCACCCCGGATGGCGGAACGCAGATCGCCCCCGCCCTCACGGAGGCCTATCAGCGCATCCTGCCGCAGACCGCGGTGTACAAGCACATCGTCCTTCTTACCGATGGGATCTCCGAGGAAGGCGACAGCATGAGCCTGGCGCGCGAGGCGCTGGCCAACCACATCACCATCTCCACGGTGGGGCTGGGGCAGGACGTGAACCGGGCGTTTCTGGAGAAGGTGGCCACTTCCGCGGAAGGCAAGGCTTACTTCCTGAACGACCCCTCCGGCCTGGAGCAGTTGCTGCTTCGCGACGTGGAGGAGCACACCGGAATGACGGCGGTGGAGAAGACCATCCGGCCGAAGATCGTGAAGCAGGCGGAGATTCTGGAAGGCGTCGGCATGGAGAACGCACCGGCGCTGCGCGGGTATGTCCGCTTCCAGGCGCGTCCCACGTCCGACGTGATCCTGGAGGCCGATCGTACCGATCCCTTGTTTGTCCGCTGGCAGTATGGGCTCGGTCGCTCAGCGGTGTTCACTTCCGACGCCAAGAACCGCTGGGCAATCAACTGGGTGACCTGGCCGGGCTTCGACCGATTCTGGGCCAATGTGTTCCGCGACCTGCTGCCGCACGCGCCGCAAAGCGAAACCACTACCGATTTCGACCGGGCGAGCAACTCCCTGGTGGTGGACTATCACCTGTCGCGCAACGCGCCGGAGCCGGCGACCGTTCCGGACATCTATGCCTTCGGCCCGAACGACTTCCGCGCGCCCCTGAAAGTCAGCAAAGTGGCAGCCGGGCACTACCGGGGGCGGTTGGCGATCGGGCAGAACCAGGGATTGTTTCGGGTCCGGCCACTGACCGAATCGCGGGCGTTCCCCGAGGTGGGTTTCTACCGGCGGGAAGACGAACTGCTGGAGTTCGGGAACAACGAGCCGCTGCTACGCCAAATCGCGGCCTCGACCGGAGGACGATTCAATCCATCCCCCAGGGAGCTGTTCGATGCGGGCGGCCGCAGCATCCGGTCGGTGATGGACCTGTGGCCCGCTCTTCTGGTACTGGCGATTCTGCTGAACCTAGTGGAATTGATCCTGCGGAAATGGAAGGGAATCCTGGAGGCGCTTCCCGGCAGGAGAGGAAGTGAAGCGCCCCCGGCGGAGGTTTCAGCCTGAAATCAGCGGCGGAACCGGCGGAGCAGACCCAACACCAGCAACGAACTCCCCATGAACAGGCAAGTGGCCGGCTCAGGCACGATGAAGGCCTGGGTAAAGGTCTCATTGAACGAAGTCAGCGTGCTGGCGGGCGATCCGGGAGTGTACGTGTGGGTAACATTTACGCTAAGTAGCGGATCCGGAAAAACCTGCGCGGCAGGGTCGGTTTGGTTCACCGGGGGGTGAGCGTCCACAGTAAGACCTGCCGGCATAATAGTGGTCTTCAAGTCCCCGCTTCCGGTGGGCAACGGAAAACTCGCCTGGTTGTCGGCCGCTACGATGGTCTTGTTGCCGTTGTCAAAAATGCTGATGGTATAGCTGAGAGTGAAGGGCACGCTCCAGCTGTGGATGAAGAAAACCTGGTGGATGTCCTGCCCGAGTCCGTTGACCGTGTTTACAAAACTGGTGGTGACGAGGCCGGCCCGGTTCGGACCGGACGTAATGCTGTAGGCAAAATTCGACCAGAGTTTGTCGGCCTGAAAGCAGCCGTCGTTCGCGTCGCCACCGGCAAGCAGTTCGCTGAGGCGCGCGACATCCTCACAATTCAAAGTGGCGGCCCGGCTGATAGAGCCGAGCGTGAGGATGCCGGTCATGACAAGAAGCAGCCGTAAGGCAAAGTTCCGTAACATGTACACTACACCTCCGCGCACCCACGGGTTTATGGTACGAAACAGCGGTTTCGGATGTCAACCGCCCGAATACGATGGAAGCACCAGGCCAGTATGATACGGATTCTTTCTACAGCCAGTATGATACGGATTCTTTCTACAGCATGATTGGGTCAACGAGGTTCGGCGGCGCGGCTGCGGGACTTAAACCGATGGCATGCGGTGGAGAGAGTCGGGCGCGCGGGCGGACGGTCCAGGCGGAGAGCGAGAGGGCTACGGCGAGGACCGTGGCGAACGGCCTCACTTCATCACCATGGCTTCCGGATCCCAGTCGCAGACGCGATGCTCGAAATAGCTGACGTTGGAGAGCAGCGCGGGGCCGGCGGCGCGGAACCCGAACACGGGATCTTCGATCACCGGCCGGCGCGATTTCACGGCGTTGAGGAAGTTGCGGTGATGGTCGAGCCACTCGCTGTAGCCTTGCGGTGGGGAGTAGCGGTCGTCCGCCTGGGGGCGCATGGCGTCGGCGGTGGGACGCTGCGACGGATACTTTTCCCGGTACTCGCGGAGGATCTGCTCCTCCATGGCTTTGGAAAACGTGTCGGCGGTGTTGCCGGGGACGGATTCAGGCGGCTGTTTGGACACCGTAACGCTATTGCCGAGGGTCAGGATGCCTTCGCTGCCGATGAAGCGGAAGCCCTGATTTTCGCTGGCGCCATCCTTGAAATCGACTCTCAGGGAGAGGTTGAAGGCGGGATACTTGCCGCGGGCCGGGTAGTCGTACAGGCCCAGCATGACATCGGGGACATCGCGGCCGTCCTTCCAGTAGCGGATGCCGCCGGTGGCGAACACCCGGGTGGGGCCGATGGCATCGAGGATGAAGTGCATGCCGGAGAAGAGGTGGACGAAGAGATCGCCGCCGACGCCGGTGCCGTAGTCCCGGTAGTTGCGCCAGCGGAAGAGACGGATGGGCTCGAAGGGACGTTTGGGGGCGCGACCGAGGAAGCGGTCCCAGTCGATGGTGGAGGGAGACGCATCGGGTGGGATGGAATACTGCCAGGCGCCGATAGCGGAGTTGCGGTCGTACCAGGCTTCGATCAGGTTGAGCTCGCCGATGGCGCCGGCGGCGATGAGGTCCTTGGCCTTCTGGTAAACGATGGAACTGACCCGCTGGCTGCCCACCTGGAGGATGCGGCCGGTGCGCTTTTGGGTATCGATGACTTCCCTGCCGTCATCGATCAGTTGGACCATGGGTTTTTCGAGGTAGACGTCTTTGCCGGCGTTCATGGCGTCGACCGCGATCCGGCGGTGCCAGTGGTCGGGCGTCGCGACAATCACGGCATCGACATCCTTGCGGGCGAGGACTTCGCGGTAGTCGCGGGTGGTAAAGATGGCGTTGCCCCAGAGCTCTTTGGCCCGGGTAAGCCGGCCCTCGTAGACGTCGCTGGCGGCGACGATGTGCGAGGCGCCCGTGGAGAGGGAGGTCTGGGCATCGCCGGCGCCCTGGATGCCATTGCCGATGAGGGCGATCTGGACGCGGTCGTTGGGGGAGACGCGCGGTGGGGACGATTGCGCGAGCATCTCTCCGCCCAGTCCGGCGGCTGCGGCGGCGCCTAGAAAATGTCTGCGACTGCTTGCCATGGTGCGTACCTCGCTATTACTGTACATAATTACGAAATGCGAAGTTTCGATCGGTGGTGGTTCGAGGGTAACGTCCGCCGCGGCGGGCGCCGCACGGGGCGGGTCGCGGTGCTGTGATGCCGCGCTGGTGGCGATGGGCGCTGGTGCTGGTGCCGGGGAGCGCGCTATACCTGTTTGCGGTACCCGGGCTGGATCGGGCGCAGGGCCAGATTCTGGGCGTGTTCGTTGGGACGATCATCGCGCTGGTAGCGCAACCGGTGCCGATGGGAGTCAGCACGCTGCTGGCGATGACGGTGCTGGCGGTGACCCGGACGTTGACGCCGGCCAAGGCACTGTCGGGGTTCGCCAACGTGACGGTATGGATGATCTTCTCCGCGTTCCTGTTTTCGCGGGCAGTGATTGCGACGGGTTTCGGGGCACGGGTGGCCTACCTGTTCATCCAGCGCTTTGCGCACACGCCGCTGCGGCTGGGATATGCGCTGGCGTCGGCGGACCTGGTGCTGGCGCCGTTCATACCATCGGACACGTCGCGCGGCGGGGCGATTGTGTTTCCGATCGCGCGCAGCGTCTCGCTGGCGTTCGGCTCGGAGCCGGGAGCGACGGCGGCGCGCATCGGATCGTTCCTGATGCTGGTGTGCTTTCATACGACCTACACGGCCTCGGCGATGTTTCTGACGGCGATGGCATCGAACCCGGTGGTGGCCGAGTTCGCGCGCAAGGTCGGCGGGGTGGAACTGACGTGGATGCGGTGGTTCGAAGGGTCGGCGGTGCCGGGGTTCCTGACGCTGGCGCTGGTGCCTTGGCTGCTGCGCCGGTGGGTGAAGCCGGAGATCGCCGACACCGCCCCGGCACGGCAACTGGCGCGCGAGGAACTGGCGCGCATGGGTCCACTGCAAGGGAAAGAAAAGCGGCTGGTGGCGATTCTGTCGGCGACGATGGCGGGCTGGGTGACATCGCCGTGGCACGGCGTGCCGAACACCTTTGTGGCGATGGCGGGACTGAGTGCGATCCTGCTGGCCGGGGTGTTGAAGTGGGACGACATTCTGGGCGAGCGGCGGGCGTGGGACGCGCTGGTGTGGTTTGCTCCGCTGGTGATGATGGCGGACGCGATGAACGAAATGGGCGTCATCAAAATCCTCTCCGGCAAGCTTTTCGCGCTGATGCACGGCTGGCCGTGGCCGGCGGTGCTGCTGCTGGTGGCGATTGCCTATTATTACGTGCACTACAGCTTTGCCAGCATGACAGCGCACGTGTTGGCCTTGTATCCGGGCTTTCTGGCGGCGGCGCTGGCGGGCGGGGTGCCGCCGATGCTGGCGGCGCTGCCCCTGGCGTACTTCTCCAGTCTGAATGCGGCCACGACGCACTACGGAACCGGCTCGGCGCCGGTGTTCTACGAATCCGGCTATGTCCGGCAAGGCGACTGGTGGCGGTACGGGTTCCTGATCTCGCTGGTGGACCTGGCGATCTGGCTGGGAATCGGGATCCCGTGGTGGAAGCTGGTGGGGGTTTGGTAGGGCGGCCCTACAGCCCCAGGCGAGTGCGCCAGTGGTGGACGACGCCGCGTTGGTTCCAGCGTTGCAGCCTGGCGCGCAGGTCGCGGGCGGCATCGGTACGTTCGGCGGCGAGGCGCTTCGCAATGCCGGCGCCTGGCGAGACGCCGGCCTCAACGAGGAGTTCCATGGCGATATCGCGATCGCGAACGGCGCCGGCGGCGTGCATCAGCACCGACAATTTACGGCGGACGCGCTTCCAGGAAGCGGAGGGATAGAAGGGGGAGAAGACCTGGAGGCAGCGGCTCAGGCGGCGGACGGAGACGCGCAGGTCATGAATGGCATCGGCATCGCTGTGATCGGCGCCGCGCTCGAGCTGCGCGGCAAAGCGATGGAGGAGGACGGCCGTCTGATGGAGCGCGTATTTCCGCATATCAATCGCGCACCGTGCTGACGGAGAGAGTCCGGTTGTAGGTCTGGCGGAAGGCTTCGGCGGCGCGTTCGGCGCCCCATTGCTCGAGATCGATATCGCCGGTGGCGCGGACCTGGAGGGCCACCTGTCCGTCGCGGAGGCGGCAGGCCACGCTTTGGATGCGCTGCTCGTGGCTGCGGTCGAGATTGTCGGCGAGGCGGAGGATGGGAATCATCATGAGCAGGGTGTGTTTCTCTTCGGCGGAGAGGGCCTGAAACGAGCCGTGCACGGCGCTGGGCAGCGATTTGCGGTGATAGCGGCAGAGGGCGGCGATGAGGAGGCGTTCGCGGTCGGTAAAGCCGGGCATATCGGAGTTGGCGACGACGTAAAAAGAGTGCTTGTGGTGGCCGATGCTGGAGACGAAGTGGCCGACATCGTGGAGGTAGGAGGCGGCTTCGAGAAGTTTGCCGGCGGCCGGCGGCAGGGCATGGATCGGCAGCAGCGCGGTGAACAACATGCCAGAGATGTTGGCGACTTTGCGGGCGTGGGCGAGCGAGACGCCGTAGCGGCGGCACATGTCTTCGACTTCTCGGCGCTGGTCGCGGTCGAGGCGGGAAAGCTCGGCGCCGACGTTGCGGGCGGCGAGGTCGGCGATGATGCCATCGCGCACGCCGGCGCGGGAGTAATAGACGGCGGGCAAGTGAAACTCCCTGAGGAATTCCAGGAGGACGGCGACACCGGGGACGATGATCTCGGCACGGCGGGGGCCGATGCCGGTAATGTTGCGGCGGCCGACGAGGTTCAACTCGGAGATGCGGTCGTAGAGGCGGCGCACCTGGGCGCCGGAGATGCGGAGGCGGTCGATCTCATCGCGCTTGGAGCGGGGCACGCGGGAGATGGCGCTGGCCACGGCGGAAGCGGTGGCGGAGGTGGCGATGACGCGTTCCCATCCGTTATGGGAGAAGCGCGCGATCGCGCCGGCGAGCTTCTCCTGAATATACTCGCGCATCTGGTGGAGCTGGCGGGGGGAGGGCGGATCGTCTTTGAGAAAGATCTCGCGGAGGCGGACGGCGCCGAGGGGTTTGGAAAACGCTTCGCGCATGCGGCCGGCTTCGGCGGCGACGATTTCGGCGCTGCCGCCGCCGATATCGATGATGAGGGTGCGTTTCTCGGGGGCGGGCCAGTTGCTTTCGACGCCGAGTTGGATGAGGCGGGCCTCTTCGCGGCCGGAGATGATTTCAACGGGAGCGCCGACGGCATCGCCGGCGCGGAGGAGGAACTCCTTCTGGTTGCGTGTGTCGCGGATGGCGCTGGTGGCCACGGCGCGAACGCCGACGACGTCCAGTTTGCGGTAGGTGGCGGCCATGCGGGCAAGGACGGCGCAGGTGGATTTCAGGCTTTCCTCGCTGACGAGGCCGGTGCGGAAGACACTTTCACCGAGGCGGGTGACTTCGCGATCGGAGGCGAGGATGCGGAGAGGCTGCCCGGGCACGAGTTCCGCGGCTTCCATGCGAACGGAGTTGCTTCCAATGTCGACGGCGGCATACCGAGGCACAATCTCATGCTACTCCGAGCACCCAGGGCGCGGACATCAGACGCGCCAGGTTCGAGAGGAGGAACGAACCCAATTCACCCCATTTGCGGGTAATTGGCTGGGGGTCGGTCGCCGAGGAGATGGGCTCCGTCGAAGCCCGAGGAACCTCCTGGTGGAAGACGCGGTGAGGATGAGTGGGTCCGGGCGGCAGGCGCGGAGTGTCTGCCGCCACGGACGGTTCATCAATCAGCTTTCGGCGGTCATGGTGGGGGCTGTCTCGGAGACCGAGCAGCCGGCATGGCCGCAGTTGCAGGAGATCTCCAGCGTCTGCCGGGCGTCTCTGCAATAGTCGCTGCAATACTTCTGGTCTCCGGAAACCATGCACTCGCAGGCCGGATGGGCGCACTTCCTGGTCGTCTGTGTCATCGAATACCTCCCGGTATTTCCAGTTGCAGGCACACCATTCGCTGAGCATCCCGGCTGCCATCCAGGGCGATTTACAAGTGTGTGGTCGGTCACTTTCGCCTCTACCTTTCCCCCCACAGCAGCGGTGACGCGCACTATGCTGATAGGCAAAAGGAGGTGATAGGGTGTCCGAAAGTATCACTTCGATCCTGCAAAGGAAAGGAAGCGTGGTGTGGTCGGTGCGGCCCCAGGCTTCGGTGTACGACGCGATCGCGCTGATGGCCAACAAGCGGGTGGGCGCCCTGTTGGTGATGTCGGAAGGGAAACTGGAGGGAATCATCTCCGAGCGCGACTACGCTCGCAAGGTAATTCTGCAAGGGAGGTCCTCGAAAGACACCCTGGTGGATGAGATTATGACCCGCTCGGTGATCGGGGTTACTCCGGATCACACGGTGGACGAGTGCATGCGGATCGTAACCGAGTGCCGCATTCGCCATCTGCCGGTGCTGCTGGGCAGTGAAGTGGTGGGGGTGATTTCGATCGGGGACCTGGTACGGGCGATCATTTCCGACCAAGCTTACACGATCGACCAACTGCATACGTATATTTGTGGGACGGCGATCGTGAAGTAAGGCGCACCATTACGCCCGGGACATCACGGTAGAAGCGAAGGACTGGTGGCGGCGGCGCGCTTGAGGCGGGGGAGTGCAATCAGTGTGCCTCCGTATACCAGCAGCGACAAAAAGAAAGCAATGGCGTGCGCCTGCCGCAGGTCGTGCATCACCAGACGGTAGGCGCCCAGGAGCATGGCGGGGTAAATCAGCCGCAGGAACTCCGGATTGTCCCAGCGCGAACCGGCCCAGGCGAGCAGGAGAGCGGCGGCGGCGATGACGGTGGTGCGCAGGGTAGCGCAGTAGGCGTGGGTGGCCAGCGCGCCGAAAACGCCGTGGTACGCCGCGGTCAGCAGGCCCGAGGCAATGCCCGCGACGAGCCAGGCGAGGGTTCCGGTGAGCGCCAGGCGCAGGGCCTGGAAGTTCCAGTCGGCGCGGGCGCGCTCGTAGCGTACCGCCAGAAGGTAGCAGAGCGCCGCGCCCAGCGCGCCGGCTGCCAAGGCCATATCGCTCTCGCCGGGCCAGCTTTCGCTACCCACCACGAACTCCGCCGCCTGGAGCAGCGCGCCCGAAACGATCAGTGCCAGCAGCAGGTAGGTGGCGCCGTGGACCTCGAGGGTGATGCGGCGGAAGACTCCACCGGCCCAAGCGCAGGCGACGGCCAGGCCCAGCCACAGAGGGCCGGCAGCTTCGATGGGCAGAAGAATACGGCTACCGGCAACGGCCAGCAGGATGCCGAACGTGGAATAGGTGTAGAAGTTGCGGCCGTGGTGTTGGCCGTGACGGTCGAGGTGGACGAACGAGACGAGATAACAGGCCGCGCCGCAGAGCAAGGTGAGAACTCCCATGGCGGCGGCAAGGGGCGGGTTGGTGCCGGAAAGACGGAGGCCGCCGGAAACGCACACCAGGAACGCCAGGGCGCACTGGGCCACTTCGAAGTACGTGAAGGCGGCGCCGCGCACCAGGGTGCGGGTGATGATGCTCGACAGGTAGATGGCCAGGAGCCCTACCTGGGCGGCGACCAGCCAGGCGTGCGGTATGGGTGCGTAGCCCTGGGGCAGGCCGCGCGGATTGGTGACCAGCCAGGTGGCCAGCAGCACGGCGAGATCGGCCGCGGTCGCGGCAAGCCAGCGCTCGCTGAGCCAGTGGTCGAGACAGGCGGAGGTTTCGACCGCGGCGGCAATGGCCAGAAAAACCCAGGTGAAGGGGAGCACGTCGTAGGTGGCGAGGAGCAGGGCGGCGGCGGTGCCGAGGCCGGTGAGGGTGGAGATGGTGGCGACGATCAGCAGGTCTTTGCGCCAGGACACGGTGAGGCCGAAGACGGTGAACAGCAGCAGCAGGGCCGCGGCGCTCCAGGTGGAGACGGCATGGAAGCGGATGGTGGCTTCCCAAAGCAGGGGGGCCAGCACGAGCGCCGATGTGAGGCTGTACAGCGCGGCTTCCAGACGGTTGGCGGCGGGGGTTCGGGCGGCCCATACGAGCCACACCACGGCGTAGGCGATGCCGATGGCCACGCCGCCGCGATGGGGGAGGGTTCCGCTTTCGGTGAGGGCGCGCAGAAGATAGGCGCCGGCGAGGCCGAGCAGGGCGCGTCCCAGGATGGGCAACAGGGCGGCGGGGGCCACCACCGGCACTTCAACCGTCCGCGGCAACGGCGGCGCGGCCGCGGCGGCCTGCGCCGCGGGAGCCAGTCCCAACTGGCGCTCGATGCGGCTCACCCGCCGCGCTAGCTCACGAACTTCACTTTCAAGCCCTTCCGGCTCCGGCTGTGACATGGTAGTCCCCCTCACGTTCCGGCCAAGGCGGCAGGAGTTTTACCAGCACGATGAAGATGACGAACGGCAGCAACATCAGGCCGATCGCCGGCAACAGACCCTCGCGGGTGACGAAGTCCATTTTGTACGAGGTGTATCCCAGGAAACTCTTGGAGAAGAGCTGCCCGCCGATCACGACGTTCCAACGCATGGCGAAAATGCCGATCATCACCAGGCTGCACGCAGCGAGGTACATGGTGCGCCGGCGCGCCTCGGAGAAGCGCCACAACTGGGTGGCCGCCAGCAGGACCAGCGGCACCAGGGTGCCGAGCAGAATCTGGAGGATCACCTGCGAGCCCCACAGGCGGGTGTGGACCATGAAATCGAGGCTGCGGAAGGATTCATCCGCCTCGTAGGTGCGGTGAATCAAGTCCAGCATTTCCAGGGTGAAGTCGATGACGAAGGTGTAGAAGAGGTACTTGGCGATGGTATCGAGGCAGCGCATGTCGATGCGCATTTTCTTCACCTTCATGGTGACCATGTAGAGCAGCAGCACCGCCGCGATGCCGGAGGTCATCGCCGAGAAGAGGAAGACGATGGGCATGAGCGGCGAGGACCACCAGGGATTGGCCTTGATGGAACCGAAGATGAAGCCGACGTAGCCGTGCAGCAGGAAGGCCGAAGGGATGCCGATGACGGTGACGGTGTAGCCGACCTTGTCGTCGATGATGCGGGCAGCCGGGCTGACGTTCTCGGAGCCGAGCGTGAGGGTCTTATAGATGATGCGGGTGAGGCCGGTGGAAGTCTGGGCGAGGCGTACGATATCGGCGCGGTACTCGAGCCAGATTTCGAGCAGCAGCACAACCATGAGATACCAGAGGTAGACGAACCCGAACATCGCCATGGCCGAAGAGGTGTGCGGGGTGAGGTACATTTCGAGCGACCGTTCGGGGTGGCCCAGGTGGAGTTGGAGCGGCAGCGGAGCGACCAGCAGGAACGCCAGCGCGGTGAGCAGCGCCAGGCGGTAGGTGGGACGGACGGCCTCCACTTTGAAGACGCGTTCGAGCGAGGCCAGGATGAACGCGCCGGCCACCAGGCCGGTGATGTAGGGATAGAGCACGATCAGAATGCTCCACTGCAATTCCACCTCGTTGGGATACATGAAACCATCGACGCCGGGTATCATTTGATTCTCCTTATCGCACCGAACCATCCAGGTTCTTGTAGTAGACCTTGGCTTCCGTGGCCATGTACGGTTTCAGCACCTGCACTTTGCTGGTGCGCAGGATTTCGTGGACGGGGTCCTGAGGGTTCTTGAAATCTACCAGTTGACGGGCGCCGGTGGGACAGTTCTCGCAGCAGGCGGTGGTGAGGCCCTGGGTGATGCGGTGGTAACAGAGCGTGCACTTATCCACCGTTTCCTTCTCGGGATGCAGGTAGCGGCAGCCGTAGGGGCAGGCCTGCACGCAGTAGCGGCATCCGAGGCAATAGCTTTCGTCCACCAGCACCACGCCATCGGGGCTGACGAACGTGGCGCCGACCGGGCAGACCTGCACGCAGGGGGAATCGGCGCAGTGGTTGCAGAGCTTGGGTACGAAGAAGCTCTTCACATTGGCGGGGGTGGAAGGAGGGAAGCCGTGGATGGCGCCGTCGGGCGAATCGACTTTGGGCTGCTTGCCTTCCTCGATTTGATAGCGCTCGACCCAGGTGCGGAAGTACCCCTCGGGTACGCCGTTTTCCTTGGAGCAGGCGCGCACGCAGTTGCCGCAGCCGATGCATTTATCGATATCGATGATCATGCCCCACCAGTGGTCGGCCATTCGGTAGGCCTCGCTGGGGGGGGCGGCCCCGGTGATCTGGTCGAGCGTGGCCCCGACGGAGGCCAGGACCAGGAGCTTGCCGCCTATTTGAATGAGATCTCGCCGGCTGACGTCCATGTTTCCCTCACAGATGCGGATTGTGTGGCTGGTGGCAGGAGTTGCAGGGCACGCCGCCGGAGTGCTCGACGGTGGCGACCTGGGGGAAGGTCCGGGGCTTGGCCGCGTCCTTCTCGTGACACGAGCGGCAGAGGGTGGCAACGTCCGGCAGTACGGGCTTGAAGGCCGCGGGATCGTCGGCCGTGGCGTGTTTCTGTTGAGGGCCGTGGCAAGCTTCGCAGGCCAGATGGGCATGTTTGCCGGCGGCGCGCACCGTCTCCTGATCTTGGTGGCACAGGATGCAGGTGGCTTGGCCGGCGTACGCGGCAGGATGCTGGCGGATGGCGTCGAGCGCCCCGGGCCGATAGTGGCCGTATTTGCCGAAGGCGGTGGGGATGACCGCTCCGCGAATCACCAGAAAGGCGGCGAGTCCGGCCAGGAGAACGATCGCCGGGCGAAGCAGGTGGCCCGAATCGTGAAACAGGCGTCGCAAGAACACCCTCCTTGGGTTAAGGTGCCAACGCTGAAGGCACGAAAGGGACCAAACGGTCCAAAAATCGGGAAATGGAGGAAAAATGGTGATTTTTTCGGCATGCGCGGTTCTTTGACGCGCACGGATTTGGGCCAAAACGCGCAGAGGTGGGGCATTCGCACCGGCTCGCCCTTCCCGGCGCGCGTGGTATTATCCGACATGCCTCGCGGCAGACTGTGCCGGATCCTCCTCCTCGCAGCCGCAGCGGCTCTGCCGGCTGACGCTGGTGACGGGGGGTTCGATGCGGTTGTGGCGCCGGTGCTGGGCACGTCCTGCCTGCAATGCCACAACGCGCAGATGCCCTCGGCAGGGCTGGACCTGACGCCATTCACCGCGGAGGCATCGCTCCGATCGCGGCGGGCGGGCTGGGAGAAGATCTGGCGCAAACTGGCGGCGGGGCAGATGCCGCCGGGCGGAATTTCGCGTCCCATGGGGCTCGACGAGATGCTGGCATTCCTGGCGCGGCGGCTGGCGTTTCGCGCGGCGGCGGCGAAGGTGGACATCACGCCGGAAGGACCGCAATGGCTGATGGGATATGCAGCGCGGCAGTCCACAGGGGTGCTCGACCGCATCTACCACCGCGTGGTGGGGTTCGATTCGGGCGAGACGCAGTTTTACCTGGTGGCGAGCGACCTGTGCCTGTTCTCGCCGACGGTGTACGCCGAGGCGGCGCGGACACTCGAAAGCCAGTTGGGCATTCCAAGGGCGCAGTTCTGGTGGAGCGTGACGCACACGCACTCGGCGCCCGAGGTGGGTCCTCCGGACATTTACCGAATGCTGTTGGGGCGCTCGGACCACGAGTGGGACCGGAACTACACCAGCCGCGTGATCGCCTCGCTGGTGGAGGCGGTCCGGACCGCGCGCGAGCGGCTCGAACCGGCGCGCGTCGCCTTCGGCACGGGCACGGCGCTGGCGAATCTCAACCGGCGGGCGAAAGACGTGGATGGGCAGGTGTCGTTGGGGCTGAACCCGGAAGGGCCGGCGGACCGGCAGGTGAACCTGGTGCGCGTGGAGCGGGCAGACGGGCGGCCCATCGCGCTGGTGGTGAACTACGCCATGCATGGAACGGTGCTCAGCGGGCAGAACCTGCTGGTCAGCGGAGACGCGCCTGGGACGGTGAGCGCCTACCTGGAACAGAAACTCGGCGCGCCGGTGTTGTATGTGAACGGCGCGGCGGGGGACCTTGCGCCGATCTATAGCGTGTACCCCGACGCGCGGAGCGGGCATCTTTCGCAGTTCAAGGTACTACTGGGCGACCGCGTGATGGCCGCGCTCGCCGGCTTGCCGGCGGCCACCGGTGAGGTAACGATGCGGGTCGGCGAGCAGTTCGTGGAAACGCCGCGCCGCAGCGACCTGGTATGGCCGGAGGAACTGGCCGCGTACGCGAAACCGGGAAGCACGCCGATGGTGCGGCTGCCGGTGCGATTTCTGCGGATCAACGACACGGTGATCTGGTCGGCACCGGTGGAATTGTTCTGTGAGATCGCCATGGATTTGCGCGGACGGTCTCCGTTTGCCCGCACGTTCTATTTCGGCTATACCAACGGCTGGTTCGGTTACCTGCCCACCGCCAAGGCATTCGCGGAAGGCGGCTATGAGCCGCGGACGTCTCCCTTCACCGCGCAGGCCGCCTCGGACCTGGAGCGGACGGTGGCCGCGTTCCTGGGCGATTTCGGACGCTGACGTTCAGCGCTCGAAGAAGAGGAAGTACTGGTAGGGGAGGAAATCGGCGCGTTTGGTGAGGCGAAAGCCCGCCTGTTTCAGCTCCGCCACGGCCTGCTCTTCGGAGATCTTCATGGCCACGGGCGGTCCCACGGGCAGATCCTTCTTGAAGAAATCGATGATGACGATGCGGCCGCCGGGCTTGAGCGCGCGGGCCAGCTTGGGGTAGTAGGCCGAGCGGTTCTCGATGTGGTGGAGCACTTCGCAGATGAAGATGGTATCGACGGAGGCGTCCGGGAGGCGCGGGTCGTCGGGCGCGGCGAGCACGGTTTCGAGGTTGGCCGGCGCATTTTTGCGAACGATGTCGAGCAGTTTAGGGTCGATATCGACGGCGTACACCTTGCCCGCATGATTGGCGAAGCGCCGCGCGAAGTACCCGGTGCCGGCGCCGATGTCGGCGATGGTTTCGGTGGGCTTGAGCCCGAGCAGCATCACCACCTCGTGGGGCTTCTGCCAGGCATCGCGGGAGGGGTCCTCGAGGACCTTGGCGTACTCCGCGGAGGAGGGGTGGTGGTGTTGGTTGGGGACCTGGGCGAAAGCGGCGGCGGCGAGCGCGAGCAGACATGCCGGGAGTTTCATAGAGTCTCACCAGCATATCGCGGCCACCCGCCTACTGCGTGATCCGCAGGGTCCACGCCGCGCGCGGGGGCGGATTTTCGGCGCGCAGTTGGATGCGGAAGAGGCGCTCGCCCCAGGAAGCGCGCAGGCGGCTGTCTTCGATATGGACCTGTTCGACGGCGGGCTGGAACACCGCGGAATCGTAGAACACGTTCACCGTATGGCCGGGGGCCACCGCGAGCGCCAGCTTGCCGTCACCGGGGGTGACGGGGCACGGCGTCATCAGGGTGAGCGCGATGGTCCTGGCGGGCTGGGTGAGGGCGTAGTCATCCACCACGTGGATTTCGTTCCTGCCGCGATCGAGCCGCAGGGTGCGCTGCCAGCGTTCGAGGTGCGCTTCTTTGGGATACGCGGCGGCGATGTCCAGGCGCATTTCAGCAGCGGCGTCATCGGCGTGGCAGGTGACGTCGCGGGCGGCAAACTCGCGGCCGGCGGACTGCATCACGCCATTTACGGTGGGGCAGTTGTGCCAGGCGGACTGCATGGTCCAGATCTCATAGCGGCGCGAGCTGAAGGTTTTGGCGGTGTAGGTCTCGACGCCGATATCGACGATCGCCGGCATGCCGTTGGAGTAGACCAGGAAGTTGCCGACATCGTTATGGTTGTGGCTTTCGGCGTTGTGGCCGCCCTGGGCGGCGAGGTACAGTCCCTCGGCGGAATTCGCTGTGACGCGCGCGGCCATCACCTGGATGCCGGGCAGCCACGAATCGCGGAAGAGCGCCTGCGCCCGCGGCGCGCGCCGCAGCGCTTCCAGGTGGAACAGCGCCGGCAACTGCCGTCCGATGCTGTCGCCGGGAATGGCGGCGGGCGAGTGCAGAAAGGCAGCAAATGCGCCGTGGGCCATCATGCGCCGGTCTTCGATCCGTTCGCCGTAGCGGTATACCAGGTCGCCATTGACGGAGACGCGCGCCGGGGCGTCGGCGAAGTTGGTGTACCAGTCGCCGGCAATGTGGGCTCGGCAGATGTAGCGGCCCATCTCACCGATGAGGGGCTGCCGGTAGACGTTGAGTGTGCCGCCGCTGGCATGGTGCAGCAATTCGAGGCAGTCGAACAGGGAAGCACCGGCACGGCCCCAATAGCTCGGGCCTTCGTCGCAGCCGCCATCGTCGTCGTAGCCGTTGAGGAAATAGTCGAGACAGCGGACGATTTTGACGACGGCGGTCTGGCGACGCTTCGGATCGGCCTCTTCGAGCAGCGCGGAGGTGAGCCAGTTGGAGCAGATCCACGGGTTCCAGTTATTGACTGGACGGCCCGAGAATCCCATCCAACTGAAATCGTTGCGCGTGAGGCAGGGGGTGAGGACGCGGCGGTCGATTTCGAGCCGGATGCGGTCGGGAATGAGTTTCGAGACCGCGGCCAGCCGCGGACCGGTGAGGTACAGGGTCCAGGCGAGCAGGCTCGCGGTTTCGGCGGCAAAGAGGTCCACAATGGGTTCGGCGACGTCGGGCAGTCCGGTGCCGGCGCGCTGCGCGCCGAGGTGCGCGGGTACGCCCCAGAAGGTCTCTTCGCAGGTCAGCCACACGCCGTTGGCGATTTCATCGGCGAAGCGGCCTTTGCCCTCGATGCATTCGGCGATCACGAGGTCCTGGAGTTTGGAGCGCCGCCGGTTGCGGACCGCTTCGTAGCGCGAGCGGTTGCCCTCGCGCTGGTATTCGAGGAAGAGAGTGGCGGGCAGCACGTCCCACGGGGTCTGGAGTTGTTTCTCGCCCGCTTGGAGCAGCGCGCCGCGCGCGTCGGGAGGGAGCGACTCCCAGGGGCCGCGCTCGTTCGAGCCAGGATACGGATGAAAGGCTTCGCGGGAGTACAACGCCGCGGCGAGGCGCTCGGCCGGCCAGGCGGAGGCGAGAAGGTTGCGCGGCGCGGCGGGCTCTGCCACCGCGGAGAAGCGGGCCGCCAGAACGGTGGTGCCCGCCAGAAAGGTGCGCCGGTTGCACGTCGGCATCACCCTAGTTGTAGCGCATTGCGGGGGTGCTACGATCCTTGCATACGAACCTATGGACCCTGTGCTGATTCTCGGATCGAAAGGCACGCTCGGCGGGCAGCTTCGGAAGATCTATCCGGACGCGGTGGGATGGGATCGCGAAGATGTGGATGTGACCGACCTGGCCTCGTTGCGGGCGAAGGTGGAGGCGCTGGGCTACACGCCCGGCGCGGTAATTAACTGCGTAGCGTTCAACGACGTGGATGGCGCCGAAGAACGCCGGGAGCAGGCCTTTACGCTGAACGGGGAGTTGGTGGGACGGCTGGCCGCGTACACGAAAGAAGCGGGCGTTCCGCTGGTGCACTACAGCACGAACTATGTATTCGACGGAGCGGCCGGCGAGTACGGTGAAGGCGATGCGCCAGCGCCGCTATCCGCCTATGGCCGTTCGAAGCTGCGCGGAGAGGAACTGGCCGCGGCGGCGGGTGCCTACGTGGTACGAACGGCGGTGATCTTCGGCCCCAAGGGCGAAAGCGAAGTCTCGAAGAAGAGCTTTGTCGAGATTATGCTGGACCTTTCGGCGAAGCGGGATACGATTCAGGCGGTCGCGGACGAGGTCAACAGCCTGACGTATGCGGCGGACCTCGCGCGCGGCACGTACGAACTGCTGGGGGCGCGGCCGGCGCCGGGCATTTATCACATCACCAACAGCGGGAGCGCGAGCTGGTTCGATTTCGCGCGAGAGATTTTTCGCATCGCCGGTAAGAACGTGACGGTGCTGCCGGTGCCCGCGACACACTTCCCGCGCAAAGCCACGCGGCCAGCGAAGGCGGTGTTACTCAACACGAAGCTGCCGGCGATGCGCCCGTGGACGGCGGCGCTGGCCGAGTTTCTGGGCCGCACGGGCTAGCGCGCGCGCCTGCCGCTGCGGCGTGCATGCTTGCGGTTCCCCTACTGCATCCCCCGCCTGGCTTCGAATTCGACCTTCTTGAATCCCGCGGGAATCTCAAACTGCGAGGCATCCAGGGCAGCGGATGAGAAGCCGTGGATCTCGGTGGTCATCTCGATCAGCACACCAGGCGCGGCACCGGCTTCGGACTGCTGCGGTTCGGGCGGCGGCTCCTTCTTGCGGCCCAATCCGAATCGGCCACCCAGGGCGCCGCCCAGTGCGCTCTTCACGGAGGGCCCCTTCGACTGCTGTGCCGGCTGCGCCGTTTTGTCGGACCGGTCCACCGGCTGCATGCCTTCCGGGCCCATCGACGTGGTGGTGAACACGGGCATGCCGTCCAGTTTGGCGGTCTCCTTCGCGACTTCGGCCATTCCTTGCGCCATGTCGGGGCGGTTGGCGAACATATTACTGTTGGGGGTCCAGTTCAGCTTCTCCGCCATGCGGCGGTAGAAATCGCGGACTTCGTCAAAGCCGGGAACTTTGGGCGCGATCCACTCGTCGGCGATCACCACCATGGCCGCCGATTGTCCGCTCTTCTTATCGGTGCCCTCCATGGTCATGGTCAGCACCATTTCCTTGGCATCCATTGCCTCCACCGACTTGGTCTTGCCGGTGGCATTGGCCGACACCTTGAAATTCATCTCGCCTTTGTCTTTGTTTTCGCCCATCTTCTTCGACATCTCGTCCAGCATTTGTTTCATCTGGTCGAACGTCATGACGGTGTAGGTTTTCTTCTCCAGATCGACGCTGGTGATGGTCTGGCTCCCCAGGTCGACGATCTGAAGGTGGGTAGGGCTGCGGTGGACCATCCGATCGCCCTTCACGGCCACGGTGCTCTCGATCGGCTCGCGGGCCTGACGTGCCGACTTGGAGAACACCCCCGCAACCTTCAGGATGCCTGCCATCGCACCGCCGGTGATCGTCGTGGTCTCCTGGTATGAGAAATCGGCCGTCAGCGTGGATGCCGCAAAAACCATCACTCCGGCGGCTGTAAGTACCTTGTTCCGCATGACAATATCGTAGGACAGCAACCGAGCAGGTTACAATACGGGGCGAGGAGTATGGTACTGTGCCGGAGCTCACCATTCAACCCACGGCGAAGTTCGTGAAAGCGGGAGCCGTTCTCGCCGGCTTGATTTCCGTTGGCTCGATTGTTTACTGGTTTCTGAACTGGGGCTTCTCGCCATGGATGGCCACTCCGCTGGTGATCCTGCTCTGGCCGGGCCTCAAGGCGTTGGAACGGAGATTCACCAAGACCACCATCACCGGCGACCGGCTCCGCTACGAAACCGGGATCACCTCCAACACAACCCGCAACATCCAGCTCTCGAAAATTCAGGATGTGCGGGTGGACCAGCGCCTCACACAGCGGCTATTCAACATCGGCGATCTGTCCATCGAGACCGCGGGAGAAACCAGCCGGCTGACCATTCCCAACGTAGACGACCCGCAAAAGCTGGCCGACGAAATCATGGACCGGGTCCAATCGCGAGGCGCCGCCGCTTCCTGACGCGCCCCGCCGGTTTCAGCGACCACGGGAGAGGCGCATGCGCTCGCGCAGTGCGGCGGTGGCGGCGCGATGACATTTCAGGCACAGGGTGCGAATGTTGTCGAGATCGCATTCGCCGCCGCCTTCGGCCACGGGCAGGATGTGGTCGGCGTCCCAGAGAGTGCGCTGGCGGCCCCATTCCTTCTCGAATTGCCGGCGTGCGGCGAAATCGAGCTTGCGCTTGATCTTGCGCAAGGCTTCGGTGTCGAGACCGCACCGGGCGCAGACGCCGCGGTCGCGCGCGAACACCTGATCGCGAAGATAGCCGGCGTCGGTGCGCAGCTTCCACTGGTGCACGCAGGCCGGACCGCAGAACGTGAAGCGGCCCACGGGCACGGGCGCGCCGCAGCGGCGGCACGGTCCCCGGCGCCGCCGGACCCATCCGCCGGGCTGGACGCGCCGCGTGCTCACACGCGCAGTTCGTAGCCGAGACCGCGCATGCCATCGATGATGCGGGCGCGGATCTCGCTGACTTCTTCGGAGGAGAGCGTGCGCTCGGGAGAGCCGGCCGTGACGCGGAACGAAACGCTCTTCCGGCCCGCTTCGAGCGGGGGCCCGGAGTATTGCCGCAGGAACTCGACCGATTCGACCAGCGGACCCGCGAAGGAACGGATGCCGGCGGCGAGGCGCGCGGCGTGCTCGCGCAATCCGGCGATGACGGACAGATCGAAGCCGCTCGAAGGATACCGGCGGATGGGCGTGTAGCGAACCTCGCCCGCGCCGAGTTTCCGGACCGCCTGCAAATCGAGGTCGAGGATCGCGGCGCGGCCGGTTTCGACGAGGTTGGGATGCAGCTCGAAGAGGCGTCCGACGGGCTCGTCCTTCCAGAGAATGGCCGCGGCGCGGGCGGGGTGCTCGAAGGGGCGCGCCTCTCCCGGGCACACCTGCGCCCCGGGCATGAAGCATTCCGCGGCGTGCTTCAGGGCGAACAGGGAGGCCGCCCCATCGCCATGGCGATCGTACACCGCGGCGGCCAGGTGGGCGATCTCGACCGGCAGGCCGGAGGCCGTCTTATGGATTTCGAGCCCGAGTTCGAAGAGGCGGAAGCGATCCCGATGCTTGCTGTTTTCGGCCACGTTCTTCCAGATGCCGGGCAGCAGCGAGGGGCGCATCAAGGCCTGGTCGGACGCAATCGGGTTGGCCACGCGCACGAGCGCGGCGGGGTCGAAGCCGAAGGCGCGCGCGGCATCTTCGCTGATGAACGAATAGTTGTAGACCTCGGTGAAGCCGAGATCCACAAAGAGATTGCGCGCCTGGTGCTGGAATTTCCGCTCGGCGTTGGCGGGAGGCACGGTGGACGGAACGAGTGGAGCGCGCGGGGTGATGGAGTCGTAGCCGACCATGCGGCCCACTTCTTCCACCAGGTCGTCCTTCACGGCAATGTCTTTGGTGGCTCGCCAGGAAGGAGGAGTGACGGAGAAGACGGCGGGCCGAGGTTGGGCCACGGCGAATCCGAGCCGCTCCAGGATCTGCCGCACTTCGGCCGGCTCGACGGAGCGGCCGAGCTTGCGGTCGAGCCAGTCCAGCGGGAGTTCGATGGGGGGGGGCACGGCGATTGCCCGCTTCTCGTCGGCCAGGCCGCCGGAAATGCGGATGCCGGGCGAGATCTCCTCCAGCAATGCGATGGCGCGGGCGATGCCGCGCACGGTATTGACGGGGTCCTGCGCCTTTTCGAAACGCATCGAGGCGTCGGTGCGCAGCTTGATGGCAGTGGAGGTCTTGCGGACGGAGGCGGCCTGGAAGTTGGCGCTTTCGAGGACGACGCGGGTGGTTTTTTCGCTGATGGCGGTGTCCGCTCCGCCGATGACCCCAGCCAGCGCGATGGCGCCCGCGGCATCGGCGATCACGAGGTTGGCGGGCCCGAGGGTGTACTCCTCGTTGTTGAGGGCGCGGAAACGCTCACCGGGCTGCGCCGGCCGGATAAAGATGGTGCCGCCGCGGATGAGGTCGGCATCGAAGGCATGCATCGGCTGGGCGATCTCGGCCATCACATAGTTCGTCATGTCGACGACATGGTTGATCGGGTTCAGGCCGATGGCGGTAAGGCGGCATTGCAGCCACAAGGGAGAAGGACGGACGGCGACGTTTTCGAAGACCAGCGCGCTGTACCGCGGGCAGAGATCCAGGTCTTCGATGTGGACGCGGATCGCCGCAGGGCCGGACGGCAGAAGCCCGGGCCGGACGGGGTCCATCAGGCGGTGGCCCAGAATCGCGGCGATTTCGCGGGCCATGCCGAGGTGGCCCCACAGGTCGGGGCGGTGGGTAATGGACTTGTTGTCGATATCGATGACACTATCGGAGAGGCAGCCGGGGAGCGGCGCGCCGACCTGCGAGTCGAGCTCGATAATGCCCGCATGATCGCGATTGATGCCCAGCTCGGCGGGGCTGGCGAGCATGCCGTCGCTCTCGATCCCCTGGATCGTCTTCCGGCCGACGGGCACGTAGGCGGTGATCAGGCCGGGGCGGCAGTTGGGCGCGCCGCAGACCACCGTCCGAACGCCATAGCGGCCGGCATCGACGACGGCCTTCCCATTGTGGCTCCCGGGAATCGGCTCGACCGATTCGACGCGCGCCGCGCAGGCCCGCTCGAGCAGCGCGCCCGAGGCCTCGATGCCTTCGCATTCGGCGGTCTTCATGGTGATGAGCTTCTCGAGCGGGCCGGGTGCGTAGTCGAGGCCCTCGACCAGTTCGCGAAGCCAGTTGTAGGAGAATTTCAAGGCTAAAACTGCTCCAGAAATCTGAGATCGCCGCCTTGCAGGTGGCGGATATCGTCGATCGCGTAGCGCATCATGACCAGGCGGGTGAGGCCGAGGCCGAACGCGAAGCCGTTCCACTGTTCGGGATCGATGCCGCTCAGGCGCAGCACGTTGGGGTTCACCAGGCCGCAGGGCAGCAGTTCCACCCAGCCGCTTTGCTTACAGACCGGGCAGCCCGGGCCGCCGCAGATCAGGCATTGAATATCGAGCTCGAAGCCCGGCTCGACGAACGGAAAATAGCCGGGACGCAGGCGCACCGTCACTTCCCGCTGGAAGATTGCGGCCAGCAGGGTTCTCATGAAGTACAGGAGGTGCGCGACCGACACATCGCGGTCCACCATCATGCCTTCGAGCTGATAGAACGTGTGCTCGTGCGAGGCATCCACGCTTTCGTTGCGGAAGGCGCGGCCGGGGGCAATCATCCGCAGCGGCGGCCCGAAGCGCTCCATGCCGCGCACCTGCACCGGCGAAGTGTGAGTGCGCAGCAGATTGCCGTCATCCAGCCAGAAGGTGTCCTGCATATCGCGGGCCGGGTGGTCGCGCGGGATGTTGAGGGCGTCGAAATTATGATATTCGTTTTCGACCTCGGGGCCATCGAGCACGGCGAAGCCGAGCGAAGCGAAAAGCTCTTCGAGTTCCCGCTGGATGCGCGTGATGGGGTGCAGGTGCCCGCGGGGCGGGCCGGGCGCGGGCAGGGTGAGATCGATCCATTCAGCCTCGAGGCGGCTGCGCAGTGCGGCCTCGGCGAACTGGCGGGTCTTGCCCTCCAGCGCGGCTTCGAGCTTCTGGCGGGCCTCGTTGATACGCTTGCCGATTGGGGCGCGTTGTTCGGGGGCGAGCTTGCCCATCTCGCGGCTGAACCGGGAGAGTCCCGCTTTGCGCCCCAGGGCTTCCACGCGGGCCGCCTCGAGCTCATCAGCGGAGCTGGCCGACTGGATGCGCGCGAGCGAGCGAGACTCGAATTCCTGTATGGATGCTTCGAGCATGAGGATGGAATCTCATATTTTAGCAGGCAGGGCGAAGCACGCGTCCAACGTGAAAGCGAAGCGCCGGGACTCAGGCGATGCCGCCGCGCAACAGAGAGGCCGCGGTGGGCGGCGCGGCGCCCGCGAGCCTGGGCCGGGCCTCCGCTTCGGGCACGGTGTCACCCTCGCCGGGAGCCAGAAAGAGGTTGGCGTCGATGCCGTGCTGGCGGGTGTAGAGGTCGTAGTAGCGGCCCCGCAGGTCGTAGAGCGTTTCGTGCGTGCCGCGCTCCACGATGCGGCCGTCTTCCACCACCAGGATCTGGTCCGCGCGGCGAATGGTGGAAAGACGGTGCGCAATCACAAAGGTCGTGCGACCCTTCATCAAGTAGGCCAGCCCTTCCTGGATGGCAGCCTCGGATTCGGAGTCGAGGCTGGAGGTGGCCTCATCCAGAATCAGGATGCGCGGGTCGGCCAGGATGGCCCGCGCGATCGAGACGCGCTGGCGCTGCCCGCCGGAGAGTTTCACGCCGCGCTCGCCCACGATGGTGTCGTAGCGCTTATCGAATTTCTCGCCGAACTCATCCACGCGGGCGATCCGGCAGGCGGCCAGAACGTCGTCCTCGGAGGCACCCGGGCGGGCGAAGGCGACATTCTCGCGGATCGTGCCGTCGAACAGAAAGGTGTCCTGCAAGACCACACCGAGCTGGGTGCGGTACGTGTCGAGCCGGACGGTGGACAAGTCCAGCCCGTCCACGCACACGATGCCGCCCGAAGGCTCGTGAAACGCGGCGATCAGGCTGATGATGGTCGATTTGCCCGAGCCCGACGGCCCCACCAGCGCAGTGACGGCGCCTGGTTGCGAAACGAAGCTCACGTCGCGCAAGACCGGTTTGCCGGGATCGTAGGCAAAATCCACGTGATCGAAAGTAACGAAGCCCTGGATGGCCGGGATGGCGGCTTTGCGGCGCGGATCCTCGTCTTCGGGTTTCTCGCCCAGCACCTCCTGGGTGCGGTCGAGACCGGCCAGCGCCTCGGTGAGTTGGGTGCCGATGCCCACCACCTGGAACATGGGGGCAACCAGGAAGGCCAGAAACGCGGTGAAGGTCATGAAGCCGCCCAGGGTCAGAGTTCCCGCCATAATCTGGCGGGCGCCCACGTACATCACGGTTCCGCCCACGATGCCCATCAGCACGGTCGCCGAGAGGCTCATGAGCGAGATCGCCGTGAGGCTCTTCAGCACGTTATTGAGCAGGCGTCCGACGCCCCCTGCAAAGACGTCCGCTTCCTGGGCCTCGGCGTGATAGCCCTTGACCACGCGCACGCCGCCCAGCGATTCGGTGAGCCGGCCGGTAACTTCGGCGTTGATTTTGCCCCGCTCCCGGAAGATCGGGCGGACATGGCCGAAGGCTTTGCGGAGCACCAGGCTGAATACCGAAATGAAAAACAGCGCGATGCCGGTGAGCAGGGCGCTGATCTTCAGCAGGAAGATGATGGCGAACAAAGCCGTCAAAATGCCGCCGACGAATTCCACTAAGCCGGTGCCGACCAGGTTGCGCACGCCCTCCACGTCGCTCATGATGCGCGAAACCAGCACGCCGCTCTTGTTGGCGTCATAGTAGGCCACCGGCAGGCGGCCCACGTGTTCCTGAACGCGGCGGCGCAGCTCGGCAATCAGGCGCTGGGCCTCTTTGGACAAAAGCTGGGTGAGGGTGAACGAGGTGGCGCCCTGAATCAGGGTGGCCAGCAACACCGCCGAAACCAGGGGCAACAGCATGGCCTCCTGGTGCTTCATGATGATGTTGTCTACCAGAAACTTGGTGGAGCCGGGAAGAACCAGGCCGGCGCCGCGGTTAATGAGCATCAGCCCGAAGCCAAGGGCGAGCAGTTTGCGCCGCGGCCGGACCAGCTCTTTCAACAGCGGCAAGGCGGTGCGCAGATGGTCGGACGTTTTCCCCTTCGGCTTAGGCGGGCTCATTTAGTATCAGATTACAACGTCCGCGAAAGCGATTCGAAAACACCCGTGTTGGCCGACGCGCCGCCAGTATGGTTTCCATTCAGCGTTTCGATTCAGCGATGACTGGGCATTTCGTCACGGTGGTCTGCCGATTGCAACCGCCTTAATCGTCATGCCTGAAAAGAAAACCATCGAAAGAGCGCGCCGGGATGCCCGCGAAGGAAAAGCGCCCAGCACCCAGGCCGGCGAGTTCGTGCGCGAGGAGATGGAGCACATCCGCCAGGGAAAGCACGGCGCGCGATCGACCAAACAAGCTATCGCCATAGGGCTTTCGAAAGCGCGCCGCGAGGGCGTGAAACTCGCTCCGCCCAAGAAAGGCCGGGCCTCGGAAAGTACGCGGAAAAAGGCCGAGAGGGACGTCAAGAAAGGGCAGAGCGGGACCAAACGCAAAACGTCGGCCAAACGTTCGAAGGCCACCAGCCGGGCCCTGAAGCGCGAGGGTCGCGGCGCGGCCTCGCACAGCGCGCTTTCGCGGCAGGCGAAGACGGCCGCCGCGCGACGGAAATCAACGCGCTCCAAGGCAGCTTGAGAGCCGGCCGAAGAGCAGTTCCGCCACCTCGGTGGGGTGTTTGACAGCGAGCACCTCGAATCCGGCGGCACGTCCGCTGGCGATGCCGGCCTGGGAGTCTTCCACGACGAGCGGCAACTGCGCGCCGAGGCGGCTGGCGGCCAGCAGGTAGGGATCCGGAGCCGGCTTATGACGGGCAGCATCGCGGGCACAGACCAGGGTATGGAAGAAGCCCGCGATTCCGCCGGCCGCCAGCAGAGGTTCGACCTCGCTGCGGCCGCTCGAAGTGACCACGGCGAGTTTGTACCGCGGGTGAAGGCGTGAAAGCATGGCGGAGATGCCCTCGGGGAATGGCGGTTTCCGGGCCATGCGCTCCTGAAACAGTGCTTTCTTGGCCGGGTAGCGGTCCCACAACGCCTGCCAGTCGCACGGCGGGTCCGAACGCGAGGCCATCATGCGGAGCATCTCGCGGTCGTCGATTCCGATGCAGTGGTCGCGATACCAGTCCCATTCGAGGGTCACGCCGAGCGGAGCGATCGCCTCCGCCCAGCACGCGCAGTGCATGGGTTCGCTGTCGATGAGGACACCGTCGAAGTCGAAGAGGATGGCGTCGAAGCCGGACATGGCAGGCAAGTTAAACTTCGGAACCTCCAGGCCGCCATCGCCGGGATGACTCCTCCGGGGCGGCGGCAATTGGCCGCATTCTGCCGTACAGAAGCGGAGTTTCAGCGTATCATGAACTGAAGATATGCCTACCGAAGAGGAAATGAAAGCTGAAATCGAGCGCCTGCGCGCCGAAAACGAGCAGTTGAAGAGACCGGCCGCACGCGGGCAACTGTCGCTGCGAGTGAGTGAGAAGGGGGCGCTTTCCGTTTATGGGCTGGGGCGGTTTCCCGTCACCCTCTATCGCGAACAGTGGGACAAACTCCTGGGGATGGGCGATGAGATCAAACGCTTCATCCAGGACAATGATCAACTTCTGAAGAAAAAGGAATAGGGATGCCCAAAGGGACTGCCCTGATCACGGGAGCTTCAAGCGGGATCGGGGCAGAACTGGCCAAGATGTGCGCTGCCGGGGGGTATGACCTGATTCTCCTGGCGCGCGGCACCGCCCGGCTGGAAGAGCTTGCCGCCCGTTTGGCACGGGCCCACGGGATTGCCGCGCGAGTGTTGTCGGCGGACCTGGCCGATCCGGGCGCGCCGCCAGCGATCTTCGCAGAAACCCGCGGCACCGATATCGACATTCTAATCAATAACGCGGGATTCGGCGTGCAAGGGCCCTACGCGCAGACGGACTGGAGCGCCGAAGCGCGCATGATCCAGGTGAACGTGACTGCGCTCGCGCACCTGACCAAGCTCTATTTGCCCGAGATGATCCGGCGCCGGCAGGGCCGGATTCTGAACGTGGGATCGACCGCCGGGTTCGTCCCCGGACCTTTTATGGCGGTCTACTACGCCACCAAAGCGTTCGTCCTGTCGTTTTCCGAGGCGCTGGCGAATGAGGTGAAAGGTACCGGGGTGACGGTAACCGTAGTGTGTCCCGGTCCCACGCGAACCGAATTCGACCGCGTGGCCGGGATCTCGAAGAGCGGCCTGTTCCGCGGGCCGACCATGAGTGCGGCGGAAGTGGCTCGCGAAGGCTATCGGGCGATGATGGCCGGAAAGGCGGAGCGCATCGCCGGTGCGCGCAACCGGGGCATGATCTGGAGCGCCCGGCTGGCGCCCCGAGCCCTCCTGGCGGCCATGACCCGGCGGCTGAATTCGACGACGTAGAGCCATGGAGAGGGAATTCCACGCGGATGGAGTGCGCGGCATCCTGCATGAGCCCGAGGGCGAAAGCACGCTCGCCATCGCCCTGACCCACGGCGCCGGCTCGAACGCGAACGCTCCCCTGCTGGTGCGGCTCGCCGAGGGATTCGCGGAGAACGGGTGCCTGGTGCTGCGTTACGACCTGGCATTCCGGCGGGAGGGCCGCAAGGGTCCCCCGGTACCGGCGGTGGCAGGCCGGGACCGCGAGGGCATCGCTGCCACGCTCGAAGCGTTGCGCAGGACGGCGAACTGCCCGGTGATTGCGGGGGGGCATTCGTATGGCGGCCGCCAGTCGTCGATGATTGCCGCCGAGCGGCCGGGGCTCGCCCATGCCCTGCTGCTGCTCTCGTATCCGCTCCACCCGCCGAAGCGGCCCGAGCAGATGCGCACGGCGCATTTCGCGGCATTGCGCACTCCGGCATTGTTCGTACACGGCACCAGGGATGGCTTTGGATCGGTACAGGAAATTCGCGAGGCCGCGGCGTTGATCCCCGCGCGTACGGATGTGCTGCCCGTGGAAGGCGCGGGCCACGACCTGAAACGCGCGGCCGACCTGGCGACCGGGATTTTGACCCGGCTGCGAGCGCTGCTGTAGCATGGCTTATGGGCGAATACCACTACCGGACCCCGCACGGCATTGACGTTACACGCACGGTTTCGAAGGCGTCGTACCGCAGAGGACTGCAACATCTGTTACACAAGCTGGACCGTCAACGCGGCATTTATCTCTCCTCGGGATACGAGTATCCCGGCAGGTATTCGCGCTGGGATATCGCGGCTACCGCGCCACCGATCGAAATTGTCTCCTACGATCGACGGATCGAGATCCGCCCGCTGAACGCGCGCGGGCAGAAGATCGCCGAGTTGTTGTACCCGGTGCTGGAGGGGCATCCGCATTTGGAGGAGCTTCGCCTGGAAGAGGGCCGCCTCGGCGGACGCCTGAGGCCCCTGGCCGAGCTTTTTCCGGAGGAAGAGCGCAGCAAACAGCCTTCGGCATTTTCCATCCTCCGGGCGCTGATCGAGGAGTTCCGCGGCGAAGAGGAATCGCGCCTGGGCCTGGTGGGCGCCTTCGGCTACGACTTGCTGTTCCAGTTCGAGCCCATTGCCCGGAGTCTGCCGCGCCAGGGTCACAAAGACCTGCACCTGTTCCTGTGCGACGAGATCTGGTTCATGGACCGGAAGCGGGAAGTGATCGAACGCTTCCGCTACGATTTTGCGGCCGGCGCGGTTTCCACCCGCGGGCTCGGGCGGGAAGCGGAAGAGATTGCGCCGGCGCGCGCCGTGGAGCCGGGCCCGATCGTCTCCGACCACACGCCCGAAGAGTACATGGCCAACGTGGAGACCGTCCGCGAAGGCATGCGCCGCGGCGACTATTATGAAGTGGTGCTGCGCCAGACGTTCAGCGCGCCGTACGCGGGCCGGGCGTCGGACCTGTTCGAAAAGGTGCAGCGCGCCAGTCCGAGCCCGTACGAGTTTCTTCTGCAGTTCGGCGAAGAGCAACTGGTGGGGGCGTCGCCCGAGATGTTCGTGCGGGTGGAAGGGCGCCGCGTGGAGACCTGCCCGATTTCGGGCACCGCACAACGGACCGGCGACCCGCTGCGCGACGCGGACAATATCCGCGAACTGCTGAAGTCCACCAAGGAAGAATCGGAGCTGACCATGTGCACGGACGTGGACCGCAACGACAAGTCGCGTGTCTGCGAACCGGGCAGCGTGAGGGTGATCGGGCGAAGGTTGATCGAGTCGTACGCGGGCGTCTTCCATACCGTGGACCACGTGGAGGGAACGCTCCAGGAGGGCTTCGATTCGCTCGACGCATTCCTGAGCCACATGTGGGCGGTGACCGTGATCGGGGCGCCCAAAAAGGCGGCGGCGTACACGGTGGAGGCCCTGGAGAAAAACGCTCGCGGGTGGTACGGGGGCGCGGTCGGTATGATCACGCTGAACGGCGATATCAATACCGGGATCCTGATCCGCACCACGTATCTGCGCGACGGGGTGGCCTCGTATCCGGTGGGTGCGACGCTGCTTTACGATTCCATTCCCGCCATGGAGGAGCGCGAGACGCGGCTGAAGGCCACCGGGTTTTTCCGCACGATTGGCGCGGGAGAGGCGGCGCGGCCGAAGGCGGCCGTGGTGCGGGAATCGGCGGGTGCGGGCGTGAAGTTGTTGCTGGTGGACAATGACGACTGCTTCATCCACACCCTGGCCAACTACGCGCGCCAGACCGGCGCGGAAGTGGTGACCTATCGCGCCGGATTTCCGCCGGAGCTGATCTCGCAGGTGGCGCCCGGCATGATCCTGATCTCGCCCGGACCGGGCCGCCCGCGAGATTTCGGCGTGCCGGAAGTGGTGAAAACGGCGGTGCGGCTGGGCGTTCCGGTGTTCGGAGTCTGCCTGGGATTGCAGGGCATTGTGGAAGCGTTCGGCGGCCAGTTGGGCGTGCTGGACTACCCCATGCACGGCAAACCTTCCACCGTGCGCCATCGCGGCATCGGCATTTTCGCGGGGATGCCGGAGGAGTTTCAGGTGGGCCGGTATCACTCGCTGTTCGCGGCGCGGGAGACTTTTCCAGCGTGCCTGGAGGTGACCGCGGAGTCGCTCGATGGCGTGATCATGGGCGTGCGGCACCGGGAAATGCCGATCGAGGCGGTGCAGTTCCATCCCGAGTCGATCCTCACGTCGGAGGGTGATCACGGCCTCCAGTTGATGGAGAATGCCATGCGGCTGGCCAAAACGGCCGGGGCCGCGGTGCGGTAGGGCGGACATGCGGCGCAGGCTGGCCATCGTTTCGCTGCTCGGTGCGGGGTGCGCGTTGGCGCAGCAGGGCTACGACCAGCCGTATCGGCCGCAATACCATTTCTCGCCGCGCCAGCATTGGACCAACGATCCCAACGGGCTGGTGTACTTCGACGGCGAGTATCACCTCTTTTATCAGTACAATCCTTTCGGCGATGTCTGGGGTCACATGAGTTGGGGGCACGCGGTGAGCCCCGACCTGCTGCACTGGCAGGAACTGCCGGTCGCCCTGCCGGAAGAGAACGGCATCATGATCTTCACCGGCAGCACGGTAGTGGATGAGCGCAACACCAGCGGATTCTGCACCGGCGGACGGTCGTGCCTGGTGGCGGTCTACACCGGCCACACGCCGCGCGTGGCGGGGCGGCCCGCGCTGCAGACGCAAAACCTGGCTTACAGCAACGACCGCGGCAGGACGTGGACGAAGTACTCCGCCAACCCGGTGCTCGACCTTCATCGGGCCGATTTCCGCGACCCCCATGTGTTCTGGTCGGCACAGGCCAGCCGTTGGGTGATGGTGGTGGCGCTCCCCGACGAGCACAAGGTGCTGTTCTACGGTTCATCCAATTTGAAGCGCTGGGAGAAGCAGAGCGAATTCGGGCCGGCGGGCGCCACCGGCGGGCAATGGGAATGCCCGACGCTGAGCGAGGTTCCGCTGGCGGGCAATCCGCGGCAGACGCGCTGGGTGCTCAAGGTCGGGCTCAATCCCGGCGGAGTCCAGGGAGGCTCGGGCGAGCAGTATTTCGTGGGCGCTTTCGACGGCGCCCGGTTCACCAACGACAACGCGCCTTCGGCCGCCCTCTGGACGGACTATGGAAAGGACTGCTACTGCGCCCTGCCGTTCAACAGCCTGGCGCGCGCGGAGGCGCCCCTCACCATCGGCTGGATGAACAATTGGCAGTACGCGGCGAAAGTGCCGACCCAACCCTGGCGCGGACAGATGACGTTCCCGCGACGCCTGCAACTCGAGAAAACGCCCGAGGGCCTGCGCCTGGTGCAGGAGCCGTTTTCCGCGATCCGGCGACTGCGCGGCAAGCACTTCGCCTGGCAAGGGGAGAACCTGACCGAATTGAACCGGCTGCTGGCGCAGGCCGTGCGCGGCACGAGCATCGAGGTGCGCGCGGCGATCCGGCCCGGCGAGGCCGCGGAGGTTGGGTGGAAGGTGCTGGCCGGCGGCGGCAAGTCTACCAAGGTAGGGTTCGGCAAAGGCGAATTGTTCGTGGATCGAACGCAATCGGGCATCACCGATTTCAGCGCGGCGTTTCCGGCGCGCACGGCAGCCCCGCTCACCCTCATGGGCGAGCCGCTCGATCTTATCTTCCTGGTAGACCGATCCGCCCTGGAAGTGTTTGCACAGGAGGGTAGAGTGGCCATGACGAACCTGGCCTACCCGCCCGCCGGCGCTCACGGAATCGAATTGTACGCCAACGGCGGAAAACCGGGGCGGATCCGGGTGGATGTGTGGGAGTTGAACTCCGCGTGGCCCAAGTGAGCGGCCCTACTTCGCCCGAGTCACATCGATCTTGACCTTTGCTGTCTCGCCATCGTGGGACATCTCGGCTTCGCCCTTGATCCGTTCCTCGGCGATCACCAGGTTGAATTTGATCGTCCCACCATCGTGTTGGACTTCGAGGGTGATCTTGTCACCTTGGATCGTTCCCTTTTGAATTTCGAATTGCTGGCCCTCGTTGGGGCCGACCGTCCCGGTGATCTCGTTTCCGTTCTGATTGAGCACCAGGAGGGCGGTGTCGTCCTTCGTCTCACCGTTGGAATTGGTAATGTTGAAGCTTCCCGACCATTTCCCGGAGACATTCACATCGGCGACCGCAGTGAGCGCAAAGACGGCCAGCAGAAAGCAGCATGCAAGTGTTTTCATGTTTCCCCTCGCAGATCATAGACGGCGGAAGCGCGGAAAAGTTCAAAACGAATCGTGCGGGGGCTTACCGGATTTGAGGGCCTTGACCGCGCCCTTTCCGGCAGATACTCTATCGCCAGGGAGTTTGACGATGATAACCCGGCGCGAGTCCCTGAAGAAAACCGCCGCCGCCCTGACCATTCTACCGGCCGGGCTGGTGCGTGGCTACGCTGCTAACGAGAAACTCAACGTAGGCGTCATAGGCCTGACGGGCATGGGCGGCGTAGACGCCCAGACGCTCGACAAGCTCGGCGAAAACGTCTCGGCGATCTGCGATGTGGATTCGACGATGCTCGAGAAACGCGGAGCGGAGTATCCCAAAGCGGCGAAATACACCGACTTCCGAAAGATGATCGAAAAGGAAAAGCTGGACGGCGTAGTAGTGGCCACGCCGGACCACATGCATGCCTATATCAGCGTGTGGGCCATGAAGCACGGCCTGAACGTCTACTGCCAGAAGCCGCTCACGCAGTCCCTGCACGAGGCCCGGGTGATGGCGCGGGTGGCGGCGGAGACGAAGGCGATCACGCAGATGGGCACGCAGACCAGCGCCGAACCGCGGGTGCTGCGGCAAGTCGAACTGATCCAGTCGGGCGCGCTGGGCGAAATCACCGAGATTCACCTCTCGACCGACCGCCCCGTGTGGCCGCAGGGATACGATCGCCCCGCCGGCGAAGATACGCCGCAGAACCTCGATTGGGACCTCTGGATCGGCACCGCGCGGATGCGGCCTTACCAGGCCCGATGGCCCAAGGACCACCCGGTCTACCGCCCGGAAAGCTGGAAGCGCTTCATCTATCAGAAGGACCCCGAGCTGCCGATCTACCATCCGTTCACCTGGCGAGGCTGGACGGAATTCGGCAGCGGCGCGGTGGGGGACATTGCGCCGCATGCTATGAACGTGGTTTTCCTGGCGCTCGACCTGGATGCGCCCTCGGCCGTGGAGGTGATCGACACCAGCGGCATGCATAAGGAGATGTACCCGGAGTGGAGCGTCATCCGCTGGGAGTGGCCGCAGCGCGGGGTGCATCCGCCCCTGCGGCTGTATTGGTATGACGGCGGCAAGCTCCCGCCGGAAGCGATCGGCGGCGGCAAAGGCGGCCTCATCTGGATCGGCACGAAGGGTAGCCTTCCCCAGGGGCGCGGCCCGTTCCGCGGACAGACGGCGGAGCCTTATCCCACGCCTCCACAGCGCGAATGGGGACGCGAGGAGGTGCACAAGGATTGGGTGACGGCGGTGAAGGCCGGAAAGCCCGCGCCGTGTCATTTCGGGTACGCCGGGCCCTTCACCGAAGCCTACCAGTTGGCCAATGTCGCGCTGCGCGTGGGACACCGGGTGGAATGGGACCCGCTGGCGTTCCGGGTGACGAACTGCCGCGAGGCCAACCGGTATCTGACGCGCGAATACCGTCGGGGCTGGGACCTGCGGGAGATCGCCGGCGATGCCTACCAGGTGGGCGGCTGAGGGCCGGTTCGGCAGAAGTGAGGAGACGAGAGGGCAGAAGAAGACTATGAGAATACTGAGCATCGTGCTGATCGTCGCGGCGGCGGCTGGGATTCCGGCGCGATCGCAGAAGACGAACCCGTTTGCCGGCCGTTGGGACATGACGGTCACGGTAGCCGGCCAACAGTACCCGAGCTGGATCGAGGTGGTGGATAAAGGTGGCGCGCTCCAGGCGCGGGTGCAGCAGCGCACGGGCAACGTGGCGCCGGTAGCGGCCGTGAAGATGGACGGAGGGAAGCTGACCGTTACGGTAGTAGCTGCCGCTCCGCCACGGGCCGCCGCCGGGAACCGTCCGGCATCCACGGGCCGGCCGGAGATCGTCTGGGAACTGACCGAATCGGGCGGCAAACTCAGCGGCGTTCAAAAACAGGGAGACAGCACATGGCAACTCGCCGGAGTGCGCGCTCCGGCGTTGAAGCGCGCCGCGCCGGCTGCGTGGACCGATCCCGAGCCGCTATTCAACGGGAAGGATCTCACCGGGTGGGAGCCGATCAACAACACGCCTGAAGCCCACGACTCGCGATTCACCAGCCACTGGGGCGTGCGCGGCGGCGAACTGGTGAACGAGGCCCGCGGATCCAATCTCCGCACCACCCGCACCTTCGACGATTTCAAACTGCACGTGGAATACGTCTGTCCGGCCGACGAGAACAGCGGCATCTATCTGCGCGGCCGTTACGAGGCCCAGGTGGCGCCGCGGCCCCTGGCGGCGCAGGCTGTTCCGCCGCGCATCGCGCGGGGCGGGGCGAGCGGCTACCGCAATCCGTTCGGCGGCGTGGGCTGCATCTACGGCATGCTTGGCCCGTCCACCCCGCCGCCGTTCCGGCCGGAGTGGCAGACATACGACATCACTCTGATTGGCCGCTGGGTCACGGTGGTGTTCAACGGGGTCACTACCATCGCGAACCAGGAAATCGCCGGGCCTACAGGCGGCGCGCTCGACAGCAACGAAGGCGAGCCGGGCCCCATCTACTTCCAGGGCGACCATCACGGCGGGATCCGCTATCGCAACATCACCATCGCCGTGCCCAAACGCTGAGGCCGCCGCGCGGCAATGATTGCCGGCGCGTGCGATCACGCATCGGCGCTACCGGTTCCCGCCGTCACGGCTGCCAGGAAAGCGGCGGGGTCGGAAGGGCTGACCACGACGACGCCGGCAGCACACTCCAGGCGAACGCATCGTTGCAGGTCGGTGACGTACCAGTCCTGGCTCTCGGTGCCGTTGAGGAATTGGCCGAAGTAGCCGAAAAGGCCTCCCACGGCCCATACCCGGGCCGTGCCCTGCACTTCGCCGAGACTCGTGGTCCGCGCCTGGCGAAGGCCCGCCAGCGAGATCCTGCGCTCGCCGGCCCAGGATTGGCTACAGCTTGATTTCCCAACCCTTGCGGAATGCCGGTTTCACCCACTTGTTGGCATCTTTGATATTGGAGACTTCGCCTTTGGCGTTGTCCCACAGCAGCTTGCCTTCGTAGTGCACGGCCGCCGAACCGAGCAGCAGCCATTCCGTGTATTTGCCGGCAATGCTGAAATTCGAGCAGGCCGGAGCGCCGCCTTTGCAGGACCGCACCCAGTCGCGCAGGTGAGCGGAGTGATTGTCGCCGGTGCTGGCTCCAGGCGAGCGGGTGAGGTACGCATTCGGCAGCTTGTATTCCGCCCAGCGCGAACCGGGGAGCAGGCCCACCCCTTCGCCGCGCCCGCTGGTGCCGAGGTAACCCTTCGAACCGCAGAAGATGAGGTTGTAGCCGCTGCCCTGCATGCCGCCGCGGAACCCTCCCGAGGCGCCGCGCGCACCGCCGGGAGCACCTCCGCGGGCGGCGGCGCCAGGAGGGGGCGCGCCGCCCGATCCGGGGAAGAATCCGCCCTGCCCGCGCGCCGGGCCCACCTGGGGTCCCTGGCCGGGGATCTTGCGCGCTTCCTCGGCGGTCATACCGGGCGGCAGGAACGCATCGCCGCCGGCATGGTGATACCAATACACGCTCACCGGAGGCATGCCGCCAGGGCGTGGTCCGAAATCGTATTTGATTGCGATCTCATCGGGGAAGGTGAACGGCGGAAGCGAATTTTTCTTGATGCATTCCACGCTGACCAGGTATTGCGGATCCAATTGCAGGCCCCAGTTCGCCGGCCCGAGAATGTGGACGCCCCAATCGCCGATCAGGCTGCTGCCGAAATCGTAGAAGCCGCGCCAGTTGAACGGCAGATAGAATCCGAAACTCTCCTGCCCGGGATAGCCGCCGCGCGGTGGGGCCGGAGGAGTCCCCACCGCGCCAGGCGCGCCGCCAGGCCCGGCTGCAGCGCGGCCGCCGCCACCACGGCCGCTGCGCGCCCGGCGCGCCTCAACGAAATCCGCATACTCCGCATCGCCCGCGGTGAACGGGCGGAACGCGGCGCCGCCCAGCCACAGATCCCAGTCGAGGGTGTCCGGCACTGGGGTGGGCGCGGGAATCCTGGTCATCTCCTGCGGCCAACTGGCCCGGCCGGTCCACGCGTGGACCTCTTTCACCTCGCCGATTTCGCCCGACCAGAGGATTTCGCAAGCCACCCTAGTGGCGTCATGCGAGTAGCCCTGGTTACCCATCTGGGTGGCCACATTGTACTTCTCGGCGGCCTGTGTCAGGAGGCGGGCCTCCCAGGGCGTCCGCGTCAGCGGTTTTTCCACGTAAATGTGTTTGCCCATCTGCATGCAGGCCATGGCGCAGATGGCGTGCATGTGGTCGGGAGGCCCCACCACCACGGCATCGATCTCCTTGCCCTGCTTGTCGAGCATCTGGCGGAAGTCTTTATACCGGGTGGCTTTCGCGAACCGCTCGAACGACTCCTTGCCGCGCGACCAGTCGCAGTCGGCCAGCGCCACCACGTTCTCCACGCCGGCTTGCGCGCCGCGCAGGTCCGACGCCGGCTGCCCGCCCGCGCCGATCGCCGCCAGGTTCAATTTCTCATTCGGCGATTTGTAGCCCATCGCCTTCAGCGAAGGCGTGCTCCCGAACCCGCCGGACGGAACGGCGCCGGCCAGCAGCGTGCCATAGAAAAAGTACCGCCGCGGAAATCGATAGTCCCCCATGGATACCGTCCTCCTTTTGGTGAAAAAGCTCCGAATGGGCATGAGAACATGAAATCACCCGTAGCACAAGGGCAGGGACAGCCCCCGGGAGCCGGAAGGCGCCTGCTCGGGCGGTAGCGGAACGCCAATTTCGGAAGGTCATCGGCCATCGGCAGATTCCACTCTTGTTGTCCTCAATGGCAGCTGCTGTTGCCAAGCGGTCGTGATCGGACTGACGTTCGACGGCTGCACGTGGCCGGAAAGGCCCCCGGGGACGCACGGTTGAACTTTGGCTGCGTACGCAGCCGCACGATCTTGCCGGGGCAGCTCGTAAATTCAGCCGCACGATTTCGCAGGCCTGAAGTGAGGAGTTGCTATCAGCTTTTCCGGAGGGCTGCCGCCAGCCGCAAAGATCGAAAGGACGGAGTTTCCACCCTGAGGAGTTCACAACTCCATGACCACTCGTATCGGCAGATATCAGGTCCAGGCGGAGTTAGGCCGTGGCGGCTTCGGCCGGGTCTTCCGCGCCTATGATCCTACGGTTGGCCGTCAGGTTGCCATCAAGACCCTCACTGCCGCTAACGAGCCGGAGATACTGACCCGCTTCCGGAATGAGGCATCGGCCACCGGCAAACTCCGGCACCCGAATATCGTAGTCATCTATGACTTTGGCGAGCACGAGGGATCTCCGTTCCTGGTGATGGAACTGCTCGAGGGGGAGGATGTCGAGCGAATCATTGGCAGCGGGCGCGAGCTTACGCTGTTAAAGAAGATCGATATCATGGCGCAGGTTGCGGCCGGCCTGCACTACGCGCACGGGAAGGGAATCGTACATCGCGACATCAAGCCCGCCAATATCATGCTGCTGGCCGACAGCAACATCAAGATCATGGATTTTGGCATTGCCCTGCTGACGCAGGCGACGGCCGCCCGGATCACACCGCAGGGATCGCTGGTGGGAACCTTGCCGTATATGGCGCCGGAGCAGTTGTACGGCTCGGTATCGGACACGCTCACCGACATTTTTGCGTATGGCATCACCTTCTACCGGCTGTTGACGGGAGCGCATCCCTTTGCGGCGCCGGAGATGGGCGGCCTGATGCACAACATCATGCACAAGGCTCCCGCACCGGTGGGGGAGAGCTGCCCGGGGTCTCCGGCAGCGCTGGACCTGGTGATCGAGAGGCTGCTGGAGAAAGATCGGGAGTCGCGATACCAGACTCTCGAAGACGTGCAGTTCGACCTGGAGCCGATCGTTTCCGGCTTGCGGAAGGAGAGCGTGAGCGGGCTACTCACCCAGGCGCAGAGCCTGATGGCCGCGGATGACCTGGACAGGGCGCAGTCCGTGGTGCGGCAGGCCATGGAGATCGACCCGGGCAATCGCACGGCGCGGACGCTGCGGGAACAGCTTCAGCAGGAAATCAAGAGCCGGTCGGTGCGGCCGCGGGTGGCCGCGCTGGTCGGCTCGGTGCGCGAACACCTGAGCGCACGGAAGTTCGACGACGCCGTCCGGCAGCTCGAGTCGGCGTTGCGGCTCGACAAGTCGAACGCCGAGCTGCACGCGCTGCTGGAGCAGGCCCGCGCGGACTGGGACCGCGCAAAACGCGCCGACAGGCTGCTGACGGAGGCGCGCCAGGCGCTGCGGGTGGAGGACCTGACCGCGGCCCACAAATGCGTTGCCGAGGCGCTGTCCGCCGATCCGCAGAACCCCCAGGCGGAAGCGCTGCTTGTCCGGGTTGTAGAACAGACGGAGGCGCGCCGGCATCAGCAACGGCTGCGCGACGGCCTGAGCCATATCAAAAAGCTGATCGCGGCGGGAAGTTACAGCGAGGCCGAGCAGGCAGCGTTGCGGGTACAGACGGCATATCCGGAATCCACCGATGCGGGACAACTTCTGCAAATGGCGCGGCGGGAGCAGGAGGCGCACGCGCGCCAACAGCGATTGCAGGCCGGCACCGACGCGGCAAAGGCGCTGTTGCGCGATCGACGATTCGCGGAGGCCGCCTCGCAACTATCCGAATTAATGGCGGAGTTTCCGGAGGCGGCCTATCTGCGCGACCTGGCTTCCTGCGCCGCCGAAGAGTTACAGGCACAGCAGGATGCCGAGATAGTCGCTCGTGCGACGGCGGAAACGCACTGGCTGCTGGCCTCAGACGATCTGGAGGGCGCCTTCGAGCGGCTCCGGCGCACGGTAACCGAACACCCGGGGCTGAGCGCGCTGCGGCAACTGTTGCAGAGCGTGGCATCGCAACGAGCGGAGCGCCAGCGGACCGCGGCGACGAACGAAGTGATGCAGGGAGGCGCGTTACTCCTGGCGGAAGGGCGATTTGGGGAAGTCATCGAACAGTTGGAGGCATTTGTCAGCGGCTACGGAAACAGCGACGCTCTCGACCCGCTGCGGAAGAAAGCGGAGGAGGGGCTGGAACGCCAGCGGCGTGCGACGGCCGTTCGCAAACTCGCCTGGAACGCGCAAATGCTTCTGGACGGGGGCGACGCGGCGGGCGCTGCCCAACCGATGGCGGGCCGCGAAGAGGAACGGGTGGAGGACCGGGAGCGGACGGGTGAGTTCGAACGCGAGTCCGGCAGCCGCGTGCAGACCGCCACAAGCCCGGGCCGAGGCACGCGACTGCCGCGCGCCAAAGCGATCGCCGCCTGCTTGGTGGCGGGGGCGGTGCTGGCGGCAATCGCGATCGTGCCCCGATGGAAATCTCGCACGCCGACCGCGCCAATCCCGAGCGCACCCATCGCCATTGAAATTCCGGCGAACCGGGAAGGAGCATCCCTACCGCCCAAATCCGCACCGCGCCCTGCAGTGAACGAAAATCAAACGGCCATGGGGAGGCTGGTAGTCGAGGCAGGAGTGCCGGACGCGGTCGTTTCGATTGACGGCACGGCACGCGGCCGGACCGGTCGTGCGGGCGCGGTGAGCCTGCCGCTGGATACGAACGCTCACGAAGTGCGTGTGGAGCGCAGCGGCTATCAAAAGGCGGCCGCGCGAGCAATCAAAGTTACGGAAGGATTCAGCCAGACGGTGGTGTTCCGACTGATTCCCGATAACGCCAAACTCGAGTTGGGCGATGCGCCCGCCGGCGTTGCGGTGTGGGCCGGGGACAAACTGCTCGGCCGCACCGACGGGTCCCGCATCTTCGCATTCCCGGCCGCGGTGGTTCCCGGCGATACCACCATTCAGATCGCGGCGGGAGGCAGCAGCCGGTCGATTCCCCAACGGTTCGAGCCCGGTCAGACGGTCCGGCTGAAGTGGAAAGAAGTGGCGCCGCTCGCGGCGCCGCCAACTGCCGAAGCGATTGACCGGCAGGACTGGGAACGCGTTCGCAACTCCCCGGATGCCGCGCAACTGCGCAACTACCTGCAAACTCATCCGAAGGGTTTGCACGCCAAGGAAGCCGAACTGCGAATTGCCGACCTGGCGTGGAATTCCGTAGACCGGACCAATATCGACGCGGTGCGCCGATTCAGCAAAGAGAATCCGGGGAATCCTCACCAAGCCGATGCGCGGCGAATCCTGGATCCATACGACGCCGAGCAGGCACGCATCGCCCAGGAGCACGCGAAGCAGGCGGCCGAGGCCCGGCTCAAACAGGACCTGGCGAGGCAGGCGCAGCTCAATCAGGAACGGGCAAGACAGGAAGCCTTGCGAAAACAGCAGGTGATGGAGACGATGCAACAACTCGATTCCGCTCTCCAACGCAAGCGGGCCCGCGACGTGAAGGCGATCTGGCCGGGCGCCACTCCACTGTTTCTGGAATCGCTGGGGAACTCCCACGTCAAAATATCGGTGAACCTGAAGGCCGAGGACATCCGGTTCACCGCAGGATCCGACCGTGCGGTGGCAGAGTGCGACCTGGTGACCGTGATCGACGCCAGTTCCAGACACCAAAAGGCAACGCTGACGCTCCGGAACGCCGGCGGGGCCTGGACGATCGACAGCGCCAGGTTCGACTGAGCGAGCCGCACGATTCACTTCCGTCCCGAATTTCCGCAGGTGATGTTAGGAAGCCGCAGACTCTGACATACCGGGTTTGCAGCGGGCTTCCGCGGTGTCCGGGGGGGAGGTGCCGGTGCGGCGCTGTTGCCGGCGGAACTCCCCTCTTCAGGCCGACATCGCGAGTTCCTCCGCCTCGAGGGGGACCCGGGAAATGGTTTCAAGGAGGGAAGAATGTCTCACAAACTCAACGTTGTCGTCGCCGGCGCCCTGTGCGCCGGGTTCGCCGCCGGGCAAGGGCAAAATTCACCGAGCGTGTCACAAGTGCTCATGTACTCCGCCACCATGCCGAGCTTGACGGTGCCGACACTGACCGGTTCGAACGTTTTCAACTTGCCGCGAGCGGTGGCAAGCGTCTTCACGGAAACGGCGACACCGGCAAACCTGAACGACGCCACCGCGAACGCCGTGCTGAACGGCGCGAATTACAGCATTTCGCGAAATCTGGTTCAACTGAACAATGCACTGAGCGCGAGTATCGCCACGGCGCTCTCGATCATTCCGCTGTCCTCTCCGGCCTCGGGAGTGATCGTGCGCAAGGACCCGCTGACCGGGGCGGAGTTGCCGGTCAGCAGCACGCTCGGTCCGATCTTTACGGAGCGTGCTGAGACCATCGGGAAAGGCAAATTCTACGTCGGGTTCTCGAACCAGGATTTTCACTTCACCAAATTCAACGGCACGTCGCTGAACTCGCTCCAAATTCTTTACCGCGGCGGCGACCCCTCAAAAGTGGTGCTTGGAGGCCCGCTTGCGACCGTCCCGGCGACGTTCGGCGTGGGGCTGGACGTAAGGCTCTCGCAGAACATCGCGTTTTTCACATATGGCGTGACCGACAGGCTCGACGTATCGCTGGGTCTGCCGATGGTCCACGCGGCGGTGAGCGGACGAACCTTCGACGGCACGATCTACGCCGGGAACGGCTTCGGAACCAACGGCTCGACCTGTTGGTGCGTGAACACGTTTACACCCGGATATCCGACTCTGATTCAGCGCCAGATTGGCCAGGCGTCGCTCTCCAAAACCGGTTTGGGCGATGTGCTGGTTCGGGTGAAAGGCACCGTGATCCGGAAGTCCAACGCCGTGGTTGCGATCGGCGGAGACGTCGGCTTTCCGACCGGCGACGAGAAGAACTACCTGGGCGTCGGCACCGTCACGACCAAACCGTTCGCGGCGGTTTCCTTCTACACGAAACCGCTGCGCAACAACATCGTCCTGTCCCCGCATTTCGACGTGGGCTGGCAATTCAGCGGGAAGAGCACGCTGGGCGGGCAGTTGGAAGGTACGCCGCTGAGCCAGGAGACGGCAACGGGGACCATCCACTATATCGGAGCGCCGTTCCTTTCGACGAAGGACTACCTGCCGGATGTGTTCACGTGGGCAGTGGGTGCGGAGGTGGCGCTGGGGCGGCACAACACCGTGATTGCCGACATTCTGGGCAACCAGGTGGGGTGGATCCATGGCATCGCCAACGCGACCACGCAGACCATCTCGAACGTGTTGCTGCCTACCGGTCCCAATGGGGACAGCAGCGGCGCAGCGGTTCCAATGACGGGCACGGCGTCCGGCCTGGTGAACGCCGGCCGGGTTTCATTCGGACAGTACAGCGCTTCGTTCGGCTACAAAGCCAGGCTCACGGGAAATCTGGTGGCCAATGTCAACCTGGTAGTCCGGCTGGACAATCACGGCCTTGTGGCGAGAGCCGTACCGATGTTCGGGCTAGGCTACAGCTTTTAGTTGACAGACGCGGTTGGACCCGGCCGGGGGTCCAACAAGCCGCCGGATGGTGGAGCGCGAGGCCGGCATTCCGAGACTCGGCTCCACACGGCGCGGATTCCCATTCCGCGCCGGCGCCGACCGCGACCTTGTCAAGCGTGCTGCGCGGCCTGAAAATTCCCGATCTCCGCAATCTCCTCCGCAGTCAGCCGGAACTCCAGCGCGCCGAGCACACCGCGCGCCTGCTCCGCCGAACGCATGCCGACGATGGCCGCGGTCACGGCGGGATGGCGCAGGACCCAGGCAATGGCGACCTCGCCGGCGGACCGTCCGTGGCGCGCGCCGATCGCCCGCATCAATTCGGCCAGGGTCAGGTTGCGCGTCAACTGCGGCTCCTGGAACGCGGGGGCGCGCCGGCGGAAATCGTCCTGCGGGAAATTGGCGATCCGCTCGCGGGTCATGGTGCCGGTCAGCAGTCCCGACTTCATGGGTGAGTAGGCAATCACGCCGATGCCGTGTTTCTGGCAGTATGGGAACAGGTCGTGCCCGGCTTCCGGAGAAACGGCCGAGTACGGGGGTTGCAGCGAGGTAATCGGGGCGATGGCGCGGCACCGCTCCATCTGCGCCACGTTGAAGTTTGAAACGCCGATCCAGCGAATTTTCCCTTCCGCTTTGAGTTTGGCCAAGGCCGACCAGCCTTCTTCGATGTCTTCTTCCGGCTGCGGCCAGTGAACCTGGTAGAGGTCGATGGTGTCGACGTTCAAGCGGCGCAGGCTGGCCTCGCATTCGCGGCGCACCGAGCCGGCTTTGAGCGAGCCGCGAATCTCGCCGGTTTCGGTCCAGGTGCGCTCGCACTTGGTGAACACGTAGGGGCGGTTGGTGCGGCCTTCGAGGGCGCGCGCCACCACCTCCTCGGAATGGCCGAGTCCGTACACCGCGGCGGTGTCGATCCAGTTCACGCCGGCATCGAGGGCGGTGTGGATGGCCTCGATGGACTGACGATCGTCCTGCGGTCCCCAGGCGAATGCCCAACCGCCTCCGCCCATGGCCCACGCGCCCACGCCGATCGGCGTCAAATGCATATCGCTGTTGCCCAGCCTTTTGGTGTGCATCTCTTTTACAATAACGGACGTTGGCTCTCCCCGCGAAAACCGAGGCGGTGGTGATTGGTTCGGGTCCGAACGGTTTAGCCGCAGCCGTAACCTTGGCCCGAGCCGGCGCGCGCGTGACGGTGCACGAGGCCGAAGAAGAGATCGGCGGGGGGGCCCGCTCGGCGGAACTGACACTGCCCGGATTCGTGCACGATGTCTGTTCCGCGATACACCCGATGGCGTTGGGCGCCCCGTGTTTCGAGCAGTTCCCGCTGGGAGCGCACGGGCTCGAGTGGGTGCACCCGGAAACGCCGGTGGCTCATCCGCTGGATGACGGGACGGCGGTCCTGCTGGAGCGCTCCATCGACCGGACGGCGGCCGGTCTCGGCGAGGATGGCGAAGCGTGGCGGCGGCTCATGGAGCCCTTAGCAGACGGGTGGGGGCGACTGCGCAATGACATTCTGGCGCCGATCGGCGTGCCGCGGCACCCGCTGCTGATGGCGCGATTCGGGCTGAACGCGGTGCGCCCGGCGCGGGCCTTCGCCGAGCGGCACTTTCGGGGCGCACGGGCGCGGGCGTTGTTCGCCGGGATAGCGGCGCACTCGATCATGCCGCTGGGCGACCGCCCCAGCGCTTCGATCGGGCTGGTGCTGGCGGTGCTCGCACACGCCGTGGGCTGGCCTCTGCCGCGTGGGGGGACCGGGCGGATCGCGGCGGCGCTGGCCGGCTATCTCGGTTCGCTGGGCGGCGAAATCCGCACCCGGTCGCGCGTCACCACGCTGCCCGATGCGCCGGTGGTGATGTGCGACGTTACGCCGCGGCAGCTCCTGGCGATCGGCGGGACGCGCTTTCCGGAGGGCTACCGCCGCGCGCTGGCACGCTGGCGATACGGGCCGGGGGTGTACAAACTGGATTGGGCGCTGGACGGGCCCATTCCCTGGCGGGCCCCGGACTGCAGGCGCGCCGGGACCGTGCACGTGGGCGGCACGCTCGAAGAGATCGATGCGTGGGAATCGCACCACCGCGGCCGGCCGTTCGTGCTGGTGGCGCAGCAGAGCCTGTTCGACCCGTCGAGGGCGCCGGCCGGCAAGCACACCGGGTGGGCCTACTGCCACGTGCCGAACGGCTCGGACGAGGATATGACAGAAGACATCGAGCAACAGATCGAGCGCTTCGCTCCGGGATTTCGCGGCCGCATCCTGGCGCGCCACGTATTGACCCCGGCGGCGCTCGAAAGGCGCAACGCCAACCTGGTGGGCGGCGATATCGCCGGCGGGGCGATCGACCTGCGCCAGATGTTCCTGCGTCCGACGGCGCGATTCTACCGGACTCCGCTCGAAGGCGTCTACATTTGTTCCGCCTCCACGCCGCCTGGCGGAGGCGTGCACGGGATGTGCGGGTACAATGCCGCGCAACAGGCCCTGGAGAAACGATGAAACCTCTGCTGATGGTGGCCGTCACGGCTGCTCTGGCCTGCGCGCAGCACGCCGGGCCGCGGACCATGCGGCTCGATTATGTGCACACCGGCAACGCCCGAAGCGAACAGTTCGCACTCGACGGCGTGGTGTTGGAAGGAGCCTGGCCGGGTCCACGCGATCGCTGGATCGACGATACCAACCTCGGCAAGTACCAGTTCCAAGTGATTGACCGCGCCAGCCAGCGGGTGGTCTACTCGCGCGGCTACGCCAGCATCTATGGCGAATGGGAATCTACCGATGAGGCCAGGCAGGTGCGGCGCGCCTTTCACGAGAGCGTGCGCTTCCCGGCGCCCGCAGCCCCCATTGCCGTGCGGTTGAACAAGCGCGGCGCGCGCAACGAATTTCGCGAAGTATGGTCGGTGGAGATCGACCCGGCGGACCCTGCCATCGATCGCAGCGCGCCGCCCAGGCTGAAGGTCTGGCAGGTGATTCACAACGGCGAGCCGGCGGGCAAGGTGGACCTGTTGCTGCTTGGCGATGGCTATACGGCCGCCGAAATGGAGAAGTGGCACCGCGATGCGCGGCGCACCGCCGACCTGCTGTTCGCGGTACCGCCCTTCCGGGAGCACCGGGGGGATTTCAACGTATGGGCGATCGATACGCCGGCCGAGGAAAGCGGCGTCTCCCGCCCATCCGACGGCGTATTCCGGCGCTCGCCGCTGCGGGCCGGCTACGATGCGTTCGGCTCCGAGCGCTACGTGCTGACGTCCGACAATAAGCGGCTGCGCGAGATCGCCTCGGCCGCGCCGTACGAATTCATCGAGATCGTGGTGAACGACCGCAAGTACGGCGGCGGAGGCATCTTCAATCTGTACGCCACGGTGGCTGCCGACAACGCGTTCACGCCTTACGTGTTCGTACACGAATTCGGCCACCACTTCGCCGGCCTCGCCGACGAGTACTACACTTCCGATGTCGCCTACGGCAGTACGAGCCAGCACCCCGAACCCTGGGAGCCCAACGCCACCGCCGATCCGCGCGCCGCCAAGTGGAAGGAGCTGTTGAGCCCCGGAATCGAACTACCGACACCGTGGCCCAAACAGGAATTCGAACGGTTCGAGCAGGAAATCCAGAAACGCCGCCGCGCCATCCGCGCCGCCCATCGTCCGGAGGAAGAGATGGAAGCCCTGTTCCGCGAGGAAGAGGAGCACGACACCAGGCTGTTGGCCTCCGGCCCCAACGCGGGCAAGGTGGGAGCGTTCGAAGGCGCCATGTACGAAGCTCGCGGCTACTATCGCCCGCAGCAGGACTGCATCATGCTCACCCGCGACAAGGTGGGATTCTGCGCGGTGTGCCGGCGCGCCATCGAGCGCATCATTCGACTCTACGCCGGCCGCACGGTTTTCTAATTGTTTCGAATCTCACTCTCCGGTAATGGCCCGGCGCGGGAGGTGAGCTGCGATACGATCGCGGCACCATAGCGTTGCAACGCGGCGGCTCATCGTTCCATCACGAAGAGAGGAGATTCGGGAATGGCGAAGAAAACTCAGAAGACAATCTTGGTCACCGGGGCCACGGGCCGCCAGGGTGGGGCCGTTCTACGCAGCCTGCAACAAAAAGGGTTTGCCGTTCGGGCATTGACGCGCGATCCGGAAAGGCCGCAGGCGCGCGCGCTGGTCGGGCACGGGACGGAAGTCGTACGGGGCGACCTGAGCGATCCGGCATCGCTCACGCGCGCCCTCGACGGCGTAAGCGGCGTGTTCTCGGTGCAGTCACGAAGCGAGGAAGGCGTGGACGGAGAAGTGCGGCAGGGAATCGCGCTGGCGGACGCCGCGCAGCGGTCGCGCATCAGCCACCTGGTATACAGTTCCGTCGCCTCGGCGGACCAACACACGGGCATTCCGCACTTCGAAAGCAAGTTCCGTATTGAAGAGCACGTGCGCGGCACTGGTCTGCGTTACACCATTCTGCGGCCCGTATACTTCATGGAAAACTGGCTCGGCATGCGCGACCCGATCGAAGGCGGCGTGCTGGCGCAGCCGCTCAGCCCCGAAACGCGTTTGCAGATGATTGCGGTGGACGATATCGGCGCCGTCGCGGCCATGGCTTTCGAGAAGCCCGGCCACTGGCAGGGACGCGCCGTGGAACTGGCTGGAGACGAGCTTTCCATGACGGAGCTTGCCCAGGCCTTCAGCCGGATGACCGGCCGCGAGGTGCGCTACCAGCAGATCCCGTGGGATCAGTTCGAACAGAAAGCTGGACCGGAATATACGGCTATGTTCCGCTGGTTCGAGCAGATCGGGTACCACGTGGACATTTCGGCCTTGCGGCAGGAATACGCGAACCTCACCGGTTTCGAGCGCTGGCTGCAATCGAAGTGGGCCAAGCGGCTTACGGCGTAGCCAGGGCGGTGAGGTTGCGGCCGCAGATCATACTGGCTTGGTGCTTGTCGCCGCCGGGACCGCCCCAGTGGGTTTCGAGGCTCAGCCAGCCGGTGTAGCCGTCGCGCGCCAGGGCGGCCACCTGCCCCTTCCAGTCGATGACACCTACGCCCAGGGGACACCAGGCGTGTTTGCCGTTTTCCCGGACGCAATCCTTGGCGTGAACATGTACGATGCGGCGGACCGGCAGTTTGCCATAGCCTTCCGGATAGGGACTCTCTCCGGAGACCAGCGCGTTCGCCGGATCCCAGACGACCTGTAAATTCGGATGGTCGAGCACGCTCAGCACGCGTGCCGTCTCTTCGCCGGTCGCGATATTGCACGCATGCTCGTTTTCGAGGCCGATGATGACGCCGTGATCCGCCGCCTGCAGCGCCAGCTCGCGAAGTCCCGCCACGATGCGGTCGAAACACTCCTGCGGCCGCACGGTTCGCCAGTAGGAGAAGACGCGGATGATGCGCGCCCCGGTGCGCCGGGCTGTTTCGAAGGCCCTCGCGGCGAGCCGCGGCTGATCGTCGAAGGTATGCCGGGAGGCGAAGATGTCCTGTTGAAAACGGGCGTCCACATCAGGCGCATCGGGCAGCACGCACTTGAGCAGCGGCGAAGCGATTGAAACGATCTCGAGGCTTTGTCCGCGTACAATGGCGATCGCGCGCTCCAGCTCCTCGTCGGTCAAGTCCAGGATATTCCTGCCGAACACCATACGCAGCTCGGCGCCGGTCATGCCGACTTCGGCCATGGATCGCGCGGCGGTCTCGATATCGGGAGAGAACTCGTCGGTGATGGCGGCAACACGGAAGTGTAAAGGCATCGGAAGCTTCATTATAATTGGCAGGATGCCGCAGGTCGCCCAATCGGTTGAAAACGTGCCCCACTCGCGGATCCGCGAAATCGGGGAACTCGCCATGTCCATGGATGGCGTCCTTCGCCTGTACTTCGGCGAGTCCAATCTCCCCACGCCCGAATACATCAAAGAGGCCGCCATCCGTGCGCTCCACGAGGGCTTCACATTCTACACGGAAAACGCGGGCCTGCCGTCGCTGCGGCGCGCGATTGCGGGAAATTACCGCCGCTTGCACGGCGTGGAGCTCGACCCGGCTGCTGAAATCGTGGTCACCGCCTCGGGAGTGCAGGCTCTCAACGTGGCCATCCGCTGCGCGCTCGACCCCGGCGATGAGGCCCTGGTGCTCACGCCGGCGTGGCCCAACGGCTCTGCCAGCGTGATGATGGCCAATGCCACCGTGCGCCAGATTCCGCACCCGCTTTGCGGCGATCGGTACCGGGTGGATTTCGCCTCGCTCGAAGCCGCGCTCACACCGCGCACCCGCCTGCTGCTGTACACGTCGCCATCGAATCCGCTGGGCTGGGTGGCAACCGAGCAGGAGCAGCGGGGGCTGCTGGAGTTCGCCCGCCGGCATGGGCTGTGGCTGCTGGCCGACGAGGTTTACGACCGGCTGTACTACGCCGCGCCGCACCTGGGAGAGCCGGTGCCATCGATTCTGCGCATGGCCACCCGCGACGACGCCGTCATAGTGGTACATTCGTTTTCGAAGAGCTACTGCATGACCGGCTGGCGGGTGGGCTGGCTGGTGGCGCGGCGCGACCTGGCCGCGAAGGCCACCCAGCTCAACGAGTTCATCATTTCGCACGCGCCCAGTTTTGCGCAGAAGGCGGGCGAGACGGCGCTGGAGTCGGGCGAAGAAGAACTGCTTCGCATGCTGGAACGGCTCAAGCAGAATCGCGACCTCTGCCTGGATGCCTTGCGCGGTATGCCTGGAGTGACGGTGCCCAGTCCGGATGGCGCGTTCTACTTATTTCCACGAATTGAAGGTCTGACGGATTCCTTCGCGTTCTGCCGCCGGTTGCTCGAGGGGACACGCGTAGGTCTGGCGCCGGGTGTGGCGTTCGGGGCGGGCGGCGAGGGTTCCATCCGCATTTGCTATGCCGCGGAGCGGCGAATCCTCGAACCGGCCATGGAAAGGCTCGCCAGCTTTATCGAGAGGAGGCAACCATGTTGAAGGGTTTCAAGCAATTCATGCTGCGCGGCAACGTGATCGACCTGGCCGTCGCGGTGGTCATCGGGACCGCATTCGGCGCAGTGGTGACCGCGCTGGTCAAAGACCTGATCAATCCGCTGATCGCCGCTCTGGTGGGCAAGCCGGATTTCTCCGCGATCATCTTCACGGTGAATGGCAGCAAGTTCATGATCGGCGATTTCATCAACGCGCTGGTGTCGTTCCTGCTCATCGGCGCGGCGGTGTACTTCTTCGTGGTGCTGCCGGTAAACACATTGATTGCACGGCTGCATCGCGGCGAGGAGCCGCCCGATCCGACCACCAAGAAGTGTCCCGAGTGTCTCAGCGAAGTGCCGATCGCCGCCAAGCGTTGCGCCTTCTGCACCAGCCCGCTGGCATAACGCCGGGAACCTCTCCCATGGCGGCGGTGTCTATCCGTTCAGGCTGGACATCGCATGCTGGACGTTCGAGGACTGACGAAGAAGTATCGCAACCTGGCCGTGGTGGACCACGTGACCTTCGCCGTCCCTCCCGGAGGAGTCACCGGTTACCTGGGGCCGAACGGATCGGGCAAATCCACCACGGTCAAGATGCTTGCCGGCCTGCTCCCGCCGAGTGCCGGGCAGATCCTGTGGAACGGCCGCGATATCCGCACGGACCTGATCGGATTCAAGCGGCGCCTGGGTTACGTCCCCGAAGAAGCGTACCTCTACCCACACCTCACCGGCCTCGAACACCTGGAACTGATCGGGCGGTTGCGGCAACTCCCGGAACGCCTGGTGGCGCGAAAGGCCAACGAGCTGTTGCGGCTCTTCTGGCTGCACGAGCACCGCTACTCGCCGATTTCGTCCTATTCCAAGGGAATGCGGCAGCGCGTGCTGATTGCGGGGGCGTTGCTGCACGACCCGGAGTTGCTGATTTTCGACGAGCCGCTAAACGGGCTGGATATCGCCAGTGCGTTCCTGCTGCATGAGCTGATCGCGGAACTGGCGCGACAGGGTAAAACCATTCTCTACATTTCGCACGTACTGGAGATCACCGAAAAAGTCTGCGCGCGGGTGATCATGTTGTACCAGGGGAAGGTCGTGGCCAACGATGAAGTAGGCCGGCTGAGGGACCTCATGCACCTGCCTTCGCTCGAACAGATCTTCCGCCAGCTTGCCAACCAGGAGGATGTAGGAACATCGGCGCGGGACATCGTAGCCGTGATGCAGGAGGCGTGATGCGATCTTCGCTGCCCCTGCTGGTGCGCCACTTCTTCGGCCGCTTCTTCGATAACGAGATCGTCTCGCAGCAGGGCGATATGCGCACCAACGTGGTGCAGGCGCTGGGGCTCATCGCCGCGCCCGGCATGTTCGTACCGTTCTACATGCTGCCGCAACAGCTCCACTTCGATCGGCCCTTCGAGAAGAACTGGCTGCTCATCACCGACTACTACAGCTTTGTGGTGTACTCCATGGTGATCATGGGCCTGGTGATGGTGTTGGAGTGGGACGCACTGTTTCCCGACCGCAAAGACTACCTGATCCTTACCCCGCTGCCGGTCAGCCAGGGTCAGGTTTTTGCCGGCAAGCTGTTTGCGCTGGTGGGTTTCCTGTCGCTGTTCGTGGTGGACGCGAACTTCTTCGGCGCGCTGCTGGGGCCGCCCGTCTCGGCAGGCGAGAACGGGCATGCGCCCGTGCTTTATACGCTGTGGGGCGTGCACGCGCTGGTGGTGGTGGCGGGCGGCGTCTTCGTGGCCCTGGTGTTTGCCGGTTTGCAGGGGGTATTGATCAATCTGCTGACCGGCCGCGCGTTCCGCCGGATCTCGCCATGGGTGCAGATGGCCGCACTGGGATTGCTGATTACGGTGCTCTTCCTGACGCCCCTCACCTGCGCCACGCTGCGGCCGCTGTTCGAACGGCACAGCCCGGTGCTGCGCTGGTTTCCGCCGTTCTGGTTTCTGGCGCTGTACCTCGATCTGCTGCCCGGGCATCCGGGCGGGGCGATGTTCCACGATCTCGCTCCGCTGGCCTGGCGGGGTCTCGGCATTGCCGGCGCCGTGTTCGCGGTTTCCTACCTGGCGGGATACCGGCGGCACGCGCGGCGCGTGATGGAGAGCCTGGAAACGGCCGGGACTGGTCCCGGACGCATCCGCCGCGCTTTCGATGTCCTGGTGAACCGGTGGCTGCTGCCTCATCCGCTCGAGCGCGCTACCTTCCACTTCATCAGCAACACGATTCTGCGCACCGCGCGGCACCGGCTGTTTCAAGCCACGTACGCGGGGATTGCCTTCGCCCTGGCGCTGCCCACGCTGGTGCGGGTCGGCGTCAGGCCGGGGGTGCCGATCCTGGCATTCGACGCCGCGGGCCTGCTGGTAGTGCCGTTGACGCTTTCCTTCTTCCTGGTCTCGGGGCTGCGCGCGGCGTTCAACCTGCCGGCGGAACTGCGCGCCAACTGGATCTTCCAGGTTTGTGAAAGCGAGGATCGGGTGAGGCACATTCGCGCCGCGCGCAAATGGATCGTGACCATGGGCATTCTGCCGGTGTTCCTGCTGCTCGCGCCGCTGGAGTTCTATTTCCGCGGATGGCGGGCCGGGACAGTTCACCTCACGTTTGCCCTACTGCTGTCTCTGCTGATGCTGAACATCCTGCTGGTGTGGTTCCGCAAGATCCCGTTCACGTGTTCGTACTTTCCGGGCAAGACCAGCATGGCGGTGATGTTCATGCTGTACCTGTTCGCGTTTCTCACGTATTGCGGGACCATGGCGACGGTGGAAGCCGCGCTGCTCCGCTCGCCGGTAGAGTTGGCGGTGTTCTATGCGGCGGGCGCGGCCGCGCTGTTCGGCCTGTGGCTGCTGGAGCGCCGCGAATTGGGGGTGGACGACGCGCTGATTTATGAGGACCAGCCCGACCCTATCGTGCGCACGCTGGAGCTGGGGTAGCGCCGAGGGCGGACGCGGAGATCGCCTCCGGCAAACTGTGCTCCAGGAATTCGCCAAGGCCGCAGGCAAGGTGAAGAGGAGTCTGCACGCGATCGTCACACCCCGGCGAACGGACGAATGACGCCCAGCGCCACACCCGTCATGATGACCCCCGCACAGACAATCACCGCCGCCGAGGCTACCGGGAGATAGCGGAACGCCGTGCTCTCGGTAGCTTTCCGGCTGCCCGGCAGCAGGTGTTTGGCATAAAGAACCACGAGGCCGATGCCGCTCAACACCACCGCCAGGCCGGCGCTGAACGCCACCAGCAGAGTCAGGCCGAGCGCAACGCGCCCCAGCGCTACCGAACTCAACAGCAGTACCAGCGCCGAGGGGCAAGGCACCAGTCCACCGCTGGCGCCGAGGGCGACCAGGCTCGCCATACTGATCTCGCCTTCGGGAACGTGGCTGTGGACATGCCCGTCGCCATGGTCGTGAAGCAGCGCGTCGTCGTGGGTATGGTGGTGATGATCGGCGTGGCTGTGATGGTGATGCTCGTGGGCATGGGCGTGATGGCCATGAGCGGCCCGCAGGCGCTTGAAGAACAGGGTGGTGCCGATCCAGACAATCGACAATCCCGAGATCGCCCCCAATATCGGGTAGATCTTCTCGGGCAGCACGTAGCGCGACAGGAACAGCGTGGTGAGGCCCAGAAAAAAGACGCTGATGGTGTGGGTGAACGTCACCATCCCGCCCAGGAACAGGGCATGCCGGGGCGTGCCGCGGCTGCCGACCAGGTACGCCGCCACAATGGTCTTACCGTGTCCCGGCGATAGCGCGTGAATGGCGCCCAGCCCGAACGCCACCACCAGTCCGATCAGCATGGCGCCCCAGCCGATGTCTCCCTGGTGGAGCAATCGGGAAAGGAAGTCGCCGCGGACCACCGTGCCGGGGGCGGTCTGTCCCGGTGGCAGCGATGTTCCGGCTGCCTGCGGATGCATGACGGTCACATGCGGGCGAGCCGCGGTTACCTGCACCGGCGGAGCAGCCCGAACATGCCAGGCCACCTCCGCCCGCAGCTCCTGGGGCGGCGCGATCAGGGGATCCTGCGGATAGGCGGTCAACTCGCGGCTGCGATCCTGGCCCCGAGGCACCGCCTTATCGACGCGCGCGTCCGCTCCGGCGGCCACGACGATCTCCTTCCAGCCGGCGCGATCGGAAAAGTTGCCATCCTCGTAGGTAAGCCGGCCGGGTCCCGCCGCCAGGCGCAGGTCCGCGGCAATGCGCACGATCGGCATTCCGCCCGCGCCTTCGGCGAGCACCAGGCCGGCGCGCTCAAACTGCGGGATCGCCGCCCGCCCGTTCCACTCCAGGCGCAGATTCCGGACCCACTCCCGCGCCTGCTCGGCGGCGCGGCGTTGGAGCTCCTCGCGGGGGCTCGACGCCTCCAGTCTCCATTCCTGCAGAAGCTGAAAGGTGGGAATTTCGGCCAGGTCGAGCACGTAGTGGAGCTTCACGCCCGTCGCGGTGACCTCGATCCGGCTATAGTGGCTCACGCTGAAGTTGCCCATCGGGTGCCCCCACAGCACCCCGGCAACCAGGAATCCAGACAGCAATACCCGGTGTTTCATTACAATGGTCCTTACGAATTGTACAGCGGTCCCGGATTTAGGTAGGGACGGCCCGGCCGGAGCGGGTCTTGCGCGCGCAGCAACTCGAAACTATGAAACGTGTGGTCACAGCACAGGATGTGCCCCAGGCCGGGGAATTGCGGGTTCCGCTCGGGGCGATCGTGACGGCCTTCGCGCGCGAGGTGGCTGCATCGCGAGGCGTCCGCATCGTGGAGTTGCCCGAAGACCAGGTGTCGGCCCTGGCGCCGCCGGAGCGGACCATCGCGCTCGGCGCCGACCACGGCGGCTTTCGCCTGAAGGAAGCGCTCAAGCCGCTCATCGAAGGCTTGGGACTTCAGGTGCGCGACGTCGGCGTATTCGAAGAGAAGCCTGCCGACTACCCCGACCTGGCGCTGAAAGTGGCCGAACTGGTGGCCGCCGGCACCGCCTCGCGCGGCATCGTCATCGATGGCGCAGGCATCGGCTCGGCCATCGCCGCCAACAAAGTGCCGGGCATTCGAGCGGCCCTGTGCTATGATAAAGCTTCTGCCCGCAATAGCCGAGAACACAATGATTCTAATGTGCTTACGCTAGGTGCGCGACTGATCACCCAGAGCCAGGCCGAGGACGTTTTGCGCACCTGGCTGACCACCGGTTTTGGCGGTGGGCGGCACCAGGCGCGGGTGCAGAAGATCACCGACATCGAGCGGCAGTACTTGAAAAAGGGCGCCCTGTGACACCTACCCAACTGGACCAATTGGTTGCGCAAATCGGCGAGGAGATCCTGGCGCGCGTGGGGTCGACGACCGCTGCACCCGCACCCAAAAAGGGCGAGGGGCTCAACCTCCCCGACCAGGTCTGCCCCGGTTGTGTCCAGCGCTGCGTGCAGACCTGCGCGCGGAACGCGAAAGAGATCATCGCGGCGGGCGCGGACCGGGTCTCGGCCAGCGAACGGCTGACCAGGATCGATCCCGGCCTCGCCGCGCTCATCGATCACACGGTGCTGAAGCCGGAAGCCACGCGCGCGGACGTGGTCAAGGTCTGCCGGGAGGCCCGCCAGTACGGCTTCGCCAGCGTGTGCGTCAACCCCTACTGGGTGCCGCTGGTGAGCGCCGAGTTGTCGGGCTCGCCGGTGAAGGTCTGCACGGTGGTGGGATTCCCGTTGGGAGCCACCAGCACGGAAGCCAAAGTCGCCGAAGCGGCCGCGGCAATTCGCGCCGGCGCCCAGGAAGTCGACATGGTCATCAACGTGGGCGCGCTGCGCTCGGGCGATCACGAGGCCGTCAAGCTCGACATCCAGCAGGTGGTCAAGGTGGCTCACGAAGCCGGCGCCATCGTCAAAGTGATTCTCGAGACCGCCTTGCTCGACGACAATCAGAAGGCGGTGGCCTGCACCTTGTCGAAACTGGCCGGAGCGGATTTCGTCAAGACCTCGACGGGCTTCGGACCGGCGGGCGCGACGGCGCAGGATATCGCGCTGATGCGCAGCGTGGTGGGGCAGGAGATGGGGGTGAAAGCCTCCGGCGGCATTCGCACGCTCGAAGACTTGAGAAGGATGACCGCCGCCGGCGCCACGCGCATCGGCGCCAGCGCCAGTGTCAAGATTGTCGAGGCCGCCGCTGCCTGAAGCGGTCCGGCCGCCATCGGTAGAATAGGTCATGCAAGCCGCGCGCAAACCCGCCATTCGTTTCCGCGAGAGGTCCGAGCTGCTGGACTTTCTGCTGGAAGTGTCGGCGGCTACGGCGCTCACGCTCGACCTGGACCAGTTGCTGGCCAATGTTTCCGAAATCGTTCACCGCGTCCTGCCTTACGACCTGTTCGCCATCCTGTTGTTCAACGAGAGGCGGCAGGATCTGCGGATCCGCTATGCCGTGGGTCACCGCGACGAAGTGGTACGGAATCTCTCGGTGGCGGTGGGCGAGGGCGTCACGGGAACGGCGGCGGCGCGGCGCGAGCCGATCCTGGTGGGGGACGTCCGCAACGATCCCCGCTATCTGAGTACGGTGGACGCCGTTCGCACCGAGTTGGCCGTGCCCATGACTGCCCGCGGCAAGCTGGTCGGCGTCATCGACCTGCAGTCGACGAGGCTGAACGCCTATACCGAATACGACCGGGCGCTGCTGCGGCTCATCGCCGGCCGCGCCGCCATCGCCATCGACAACGCCCGCCTGTACCGCCGGGTCGAAAAGCAGAACCGCACGCTCAGGACGCTGACCAACATTTCGCGCGAGTTCTCCTCCATTCTCGATCTGAACGAACTGCTGGGAAAGATTGCCAGCACCATCCGCGAGCTGATCGACTACGATGCCTTCAGCATCCTCTCGGTGGACCATCAGGCCAAGGCCCTGCGCCACCTCTTCAGCATCCGCATCGACCAGCGTGTGAACATCGACAACGTTCCCCTCGGCAAAGGCATCACCGGAGCGGCGGCGGAATCGCGCGAAGTGGTGCGGGTGCACGACACGCGCAAGGACCCCCGCTACATCGCGTCGCATCCCGATATCCGCTCGGAAATCGCGGTTCCGCTGGTCTCGCAGGACCACGTGGTGGGCGTGATGGACCTGGAGAGCGACCGCGTGGGCCACTTCACCGACGACCACGTACGTACGCTGACGCTGCTGGCGCCCCAAGTGGCCAGCAGCGTCGAGAATGCCCGTCTCTATTACGAGTTGGCCGCCCGCGAACGCGCCATGGAGCAGGACCTGCAGGCGGCGCGCGAGTTGCAGCGCATTTTGATTCCGGACGCGTGCCCGGACATCGACGGCATGGAAGCGTGCGTACGGCTGCGCCCGGCGCGCGAGATCTCGGGCGACATCTACAACATCTACGAGCACCAGGACGGGCAGACCCTCATCGCCTTCGGCGATGTGAGCGGAAAAGGCGCTGCCGCGGCCTTGTACGGCGGCCTCGCCAGCGGCCTGCTTCGCACCCTGGCGCCGCGCCGCCGCCGCCCGGCGGAGCTGTTGGCGGCCATCAACGAAGTGCTGATCCAGCGGAAAGTCGAGGCGCGGTATCTCACGTTGTGCGTGCTGCTGTGGGACCCGTCTACCCGCCGCATTGTCATGGCCAATGCCGGCGCACTGCCGCCCATGATCTGCCGCGGCCACGACATTCTGAAGGTGCGGGTGGAAGGCGTGCCGGTGGGCCTGCTGGATTCGCGGGAGTATGAAGAGGTTCCGTTTCAGGCCGAACCCGGCGACACGCTGGTACTCTATTCGGACGGCATCACCGACCACATGAACCCCGCGGCCGTGGAGTTCGGGCGGGGACGCCTGGCGCAGACCGTGCGGTCGCATTGCCATGGCTCGGCGGCGGGGCTCATCAGCGCCATTTTCGACGAGCTTGACCGGTGGTCCACCACCGCATTCGACGATCAGACCCTGTTCGTGATGAAGGTGAAGTAGTGTTCCATTCCATCGAAAAGCAGGTTGCGGACGCCTTTCGCGCGTACATTCAGGTTCGTTATGGAATCGATTTGGCGGTGGCGGTCGAGCAGCCGCGGCAGAGCGATTTCGGCGAGATGGCCGTGCCCGCGGCATTTCAGTTAGCCCGGCAGTTGCGCCAGGCTCCGCGCAAGATCGCCGCCGAACTGGTGGACGGCATCGGCCCCATCCCCGGGGTTGCCGCCATGGAAATCGCGGGCAACGGATACATCAACATCCGCCTGCATCGCGGCGCGTACGGCGCGGCACTGCTCGGCGGGAACGGGGACGAGGCGCCGCCTTCCACCGGGAAAATCATCGTCGAGCACACCAATATCAATCCCAACAAGGCGGCCCACATCGGCCACCTGCGCAACGCCGCGCTGGGCGACACTTTTGTGCGCATGCTGCGCGCGCGCGGATACCGCGTGGAGGTTCAGAACTACATCGACAACACCGGAGTGCAGGTGGCGGACGTGGTGGCGGGATTTCACTACCTGGAACAGAAAGGCCCGGCCGAGGTGAAGGCGCTCATCGGCGACCCCGCCGTGCGCTTCGACTACTACTGCTGGGATCTGTACGCGCGGATTTCCGCCTATTACAAAGAGCATCCCGAATCGCTCGAATGGCGCAGCCACACCCTGCACGCCATGGAAGCGGGAGAGGGCGAACTGGCGGAGCTGGCGCACCTGGTGGCCGATGCCACCGTGGATGCGCATCTATCCACTATGCTGCGGCTGGATGTGGAATACGACGTGCTTCCGCGCGAAAGCGAGATTCTGCATCTTCAGTTCTGGGCGGCGGCGTTCGAGCTGCTCAAGCAGCGCAACGCCATCTACCTGGAAACCGAGGGTAAGCTCGCCGGCTGTTGGGTGATGCCAGGCATCTCCGAAGATGGCAAGGTGCTGGTGCGGTCCGATGGCACGGTGGTCTACACGGGCAAGGACATCGCTTATCAGCTCTGGAAATTCGGCCTGCTCGGGAAGGACTTCTATTACCGGCCGTACCGGACGTATGCGGATGGGCGGACGCTTTGGATCACCACGGACGAATCCCGGGCGGACGCGCCGCAGTTCGGGCACGGAACGCGGGTGTACAACGTCATCGACTCGCGCCAGTCGTACCTTCAGGAAGTGGTGGTGGCGGGACTGCGGGCGCTGGGCTACGAGCAGCAGGCCGAGGAGTCGGTCCACTTCTCCTATGAGATGGTGGCGCTGACGCCGCGCTGCTGCGCGGAGCTGGGCATACCGCTTTCCGAAGAGGACCGCCGGCGGCCGTACGTGGAGGTGTCCGGCCGCAAGGGCCTCGGCGTGAAGGCGGACGACCTGATGGATTCGCTGATCGCCAAGGCGCTCGAGGAGGTGGCTTCGCGCAATGGGGATCAGCCGCCCGAAGAGAACCGCGCCGTGGCCACCGAAATCGCGATCGCCGCGCTACGGTATTTCCTGTTGAAATTCACGCGAAACACCGTGATCGCCTTCGATCTGCAGGAAGCGCTGAGTTTCCTGGGAGAGACCGGACCCTACCTGCAATACTCGGCCGTTCGCGCGCGCAAGATCCTGACGAAGTATGAGGAACTGGGGGAACCGCTGCCCGATTTCGGCTCCGAACTGAACGCCGAAGCCATGGCGCGCCAGCTCCAATTCGAAGACTTCTGGCAGGTGTTGCTGGCGGCATCGAAAGCCGATTCGGCGCTCGAGAACGCGCTGGCCGCCGGCGAGCCGGCGCACGTGGCGCGCTATGCGTTTCAGTTGGCGCAGGCGTTCAGCAACTTCTACCAGAAGTACCCCATCATCCACGAGGAGAACCGCGAGAAGAAGGTATTCCTGTTGTGGATGACCGATTTTTTCCGGCGGCAGCTCGAGCGGACTGCCGGAATTTTGGGCATTCGGATTCCCGCATATATGTAAGCCGCCCGAGTGGGGCGAGTTGACGCTTCAGTGGCCGGCCGCTTTGGCCGGAGCGGCGCTCTTCTGTGCCGGTGCCGGCGATGGCTTTGCCGGCGCGGGCGGAGACGGGGCCGGTGGGGGTGCGGCGCCGTGTTCGCCGGCCGGTGCCGGAGCGGCGCCGTGGGCTCGGCCGGCTTCTCCGGGCCCGGGCTCCCCGGCGGGTTCCTCTGCCCCCGGGACGTGCGGCAGGTATTGGACGATCACCGAAATCCGGCGGTTGGAGGGGTGCTCCGGCTCCTCCGGACGGCGCAGTTGGCGGTCTGCGTAGCCACGCACCTGGCCCACCTGCTCGGGCCGGATGCCGTGGGCCTGCATGATCTTTCGCGCCGCGTTCGCCCGATCGGCCGAGAGTTCCCAATTAGTATACGTGCCGTCGCCGCTGAAGGGCCTGGAATCGGTGTGGCCTTCAATCAGCACGCTGTTGGGAAGCTTGCCCAATTCCTCCGCCAGGCGCGTGAGCAGCTCGGCGCCGCTGGCATTCGGCATCGGCTTTCCGGAATCGAAAAAGATCCCGGCTTCGGACTCAAGCAATTCGATACGCAGCCCATCCGAAGTGACCGTAATCTCGACGTGGTCCTGCAACTGGCGGAAGTTGGGCACCGTCAACAGCGCCTGCTGGATCTTCTCGGCAAGCTTATTCATATCCTCCTTGGGCATTTCGAGCGCATTGCCCACGCCCGCGGCGGCCGTTCCGGTGAGTTTGCCGGGGCCCGAAGGGTTATTGAAATAGGCACTGACGGCCTGCTGCACCTCTTTGTCCGAGCTCATCAGCCAGAGCACGATGAACAAGGCCATCATGGCAGTCACGAAATCGGCGTACGCCACTTTCCATGCGCCGCCGTGATGGCCGTGGCCTACGACCTTCTTGCGTTTAATAATGACCGGGAGTCTCTTGACGCCCTCGTCGCCGCTGTCCATCATAGGTCAGGCCGCCTTGGAGGCTACCTTGCCGCCACCACGGCAGGCTGCCTCCATTTCCTGAAAGGTGGGCCGGACCCCCGTGGGGATGGAACGGCGCGCCATCTCGACCGCCATCACCGGTGCCAGACCCTTCACGAAGCCAAGCGCGGCCATGCGCAGAAAGTTGAAATAGTTGCCTTCCGCATCCACCTGCTTGCTCATGGCCGAGGCCAGGGGCGCGAATATGCCGTAGCACAGCAGAATGCCCAGGAACGTGCCGACCAACGCCGCCGCCACGCGGTGCCCGATCTCCTCTTTGGGCCCCCCCAGCGAACCCATGGTGATCACCACCCCCAGCACTGCCGCCACGATTCCGAGGCCCGGAAGCGAATCGGCCATGGTGCTCAACGCCGCCACCGGCTCGTGCGCCTCTTTGTGGTGCACTTCCAGATCGGCTTCCATGATCTGATCGATATCCATGGGGTCCACACCTCCGGAAACGGCCGTCCGCAGGGTGTCGCAAAAAAAGTGCAAGGCGTGATGCGCCTTCAGAAACTTCGGGTACTTGGAAAAAATCTGACTCTTGCCGGGGTTATCGATGTCTTCTTCCAGCTTGGCGGTACCGGCCTTGCGGGCGAAGCTGAACAGCTCATAAATCATCTTGAGATTTTCCAGATACAGCGCCTTGCCGTAGCCCCCGCCGGTGACGATGCCCATCAGTCCCTTGCCGATGGCAATCAGGATCGGTAGTGGATTGGCGACTACGACCGTGCCCACGGCCGCACCGAAAATGATGACCAGTTCCGCCGGTTGAAGCAACACCAGGAGTTGGCCATGCTCCATCAGGTATCCGCCGACGATGGCCCCGAGTACGATGAGGATTCCGATGAGAGATATCATTGCGCAAGTAGTTCACTACCCTGGTTCTTATCGGCAGGAGCGGGGGGCGGCTTTAGCCCGAACGGCGACTTTGACCCCGGGGGAAACGGGCATCCGGGCCGGCGGCGCTCCAACGGCGGTAATCGCCCCGTCGTGGCGACCGGTTTCGTCGGAAGAATCGCCTCCCGTACCCTGCTAAAATGCCAGGGTTATCGGTCGCGGAGAACCAGATGCGGTTACGCACCCTGCCAGTGTTCCTGGCGTTTCTGGCGATGGGATTCGCCGACGCGGTCGGTCCCTTCGTGAGCCTCGCCAAGACGGAATTTCAGTTGAGCAACACCATCGCCTCGCTGATTCCGTTTGCCGGATTCAGCATGTTCGGCCTGCTTTCGGTGCCGACCGGAGTTTTCCAGGATAAGCGCGGCAAGAAATTCGTGCTGATGATGGGATTGGCGGTGGCCCTGGCGGGATTGCTGAATGCCAGCCTGGGACTGCATTCGTTCGCGCGTTTTCTGTTGACCGTGGTGCTGGTGGGCGCCGGCGCGGCGATCCTCCAGGTGGCCGGCAACCCGTTCATGCGAGACGTTTCAGGAGAAGGCAAGTACGCGCGCAATCTGACCCTGGCGCAGTTCGTGAAGGCCATCGGATCGCTCTCCGGCCCGCTGATTCCGGTGGTGGCGGCGAGATACTTCGCGGTCAGTTGGCAGGTGATCTTTCCGATCTACACCGTGGCGCTGCTGATCACGATTGCGGCAGTGGGCGCGCTGCGGGTGAACGAGCGGCAATCGGAGCACAAGGCGGCCACGCTCGGCTCGTGCCTGGCGCTGCTGAAGAACGGCTACGTGCTGGCGATGGTGCTGGCGATCTTCCTGTATGTAGGCGCGGAAGTGAGCGTGAGCGCCGGGATCCCGCTTTTTCTCAAGGAACGGTTCGACATCGACATCAACCGGGTGGGGCTGCTGGGCACGGGCCTATTCTTTACGGCATTGACCATCGGTCGTTTGTGCGGCGGCGTGGTGCTGAACTGGATGTCTCCGCGGAAATTTTTCATCGTTACGTGCGCGGCTTCGATTGCCGGATTGCTGGGTCTGTTCATCGCCCACGCCACCGTGGCGGTGGTGAGTTTCTTCCTGGCCGGACTGGGGTTCGCGAACATCTTCCCGCTGGTCTTTTCGCTGGCCGTGGAAAGCATGCCGGAGCACACCAACGAGCTGTCGGGCCTGATGGTGACCGCCATTGTAGGCGGGGCCATTCTGCCGCCGGTGATGGGATACGTGTCGGACCACAGCACGGTGCAGTTCGGGTTCCTGGTGCCGCTGGCGGCCATTATCTACATCAGCGGAGTTGCCCTGTTGAACGTCAGGATCGGTCAAGCGAAAAAGTATGACACCGTCCCGCGATAAACCGGCAGTGATGACCCTCGATGCCGGGGGAACCAACTTCGTATTTTCCGCCCGTCAGGGCCAGCGGGCGGTGGTGGACAGTTTTGCGCTGTCATCGCACGCCGACGACCTGGAGCGGTCGCTGGCCACGATCACGGAGGGCTTCCGGCGCGTGGCAGCCTCGCTGCCGGCGCGTCCTGCCGCCATCAGCTTTGCATTCCCCGGGCCCTGCGACTACCCCAACGGGATCATCGTCGCCCCGGGAAATCTGCCGGCATATCGGAACGTGCCGCTGGGACCGATTCTGGAAGACACGTTCGGGCTGCCGACCTTCATCAACAATGACGGCGACCTGTTCGCCTATGGGGAGGCCGTGGCCGGATTCCTGCCTTGGGTCAACGGACTGCTCGAGAGGGCCGGCAGCCCCAAGCGGTTTCAGAACCTGCTGGGCATCACCATCGGCACGGGCTTCGGCGCCGGCATCGTGCGCAACGGCGAGTTGTTCCTGGGCGACAACTCCAATGCCGGCGAAATCTGGCTGGTGCGGAACAAGCTCGACCACGACCTGAACGCCGAAGAAGGGGCGTCGATCCGCGCCGTGCGCCGCACGTATTCGGAACTGACGGGACTTCGTTTCGAGGAGGTCCCCGAGCCGAGGGTGATCTGCGAGATTGCCGAGGGCCGCGCGGAAGGCGACCGTGCGGCGGCGCGGGAAAGCTTCCGGCGCATGGGCGAGATCGCCGGCGACGCGATCTCGAACGCCACGACGTTGATCGACGGCATGGTGGTGATTGGCGGCGGCATCGCCGGAGCATCGCAGCAGTTCCTCCCAGCCATCGTGGACGAAATGAATTCGATGTTCGCAAGCGGGTTCCGGCGCGTGGTGCCATGCAGCTTCAACCTGGAAGATCCGGTGCAACGGGAGACCTTTTTGAAGGGGGACGTCCGCGAAGCCGCGGTCCCCGGCAGTTCGCGCGCGATCCGCTTCGATGCCATGCAGCGGGTGGGCGTGGGCCTGTCGCGGCTGGGGACCAGCGAGGCGACAGCGATAGGCGCGTATGAGTATGCGCTGAAACGGCTCAGCAGTTAAACTGGAGCTTTATGCCTCATTCCTATGCACCTCTCCGAGCGCCCGCGCGCCTGCTCTTCGGACCTGGTCCCGGCATGGTCGCGCCGCGTGTCTATGCGGCCATGGCTCAGCCGGTGGTGGGCCACCTGGATCCGTTCTTTTTTGAGATCGCCGACGAAGTGCGCGCGCTGATCGGCTATGCGTATTCGACGCGCAACCAGTTCAACCTGGCGATGAGCGGAACGGGAAGTTCCGGGATGGAGGCGGCGGTGGCCAACTTCGCCGAGACCGGCCAAAAATTCGCCCTGCTGACCAACGGCTTTTTCGCGGACCGGATTGGTGAAATGGCGCGCCGCCAGGGTGCCGAAGTGGTCCGGCTCGCCAAGGACTGGGGCGAACCGTTCGATGCGCAGGAAGCGCGCGATTTCATCCGCCGCGAGCGCCCGCAGGTGGTGGGTTTCGTGCAGGCCGAGACTTCGACGGGCATGTTCAACCAGGGCAGGGCCATCTGCGAGGCGGCGCGAGAAGTGGACGCGCTGACGATTGCGGATTGCGTGACCTCGCTGGGCGGCATGCCGGTGCTGGTCGATGAGAACGGCATCGACATCGCGTATAGCTGCACGCAGAAGGGGCTGGGTTGCCCGCCGGGGCTGGCTCCGGTCACCGTGTCGCCGCGCGCGCTGGAGCGGCTCAAGGCCCGCAAAACACCGGTGCATTCGTGGTATCTCGACCTGTTGCTTTTGGACACGTATTACAGCGGACACAAATATCATCACACCGCGTCGGCCACCCTGTTCTATGCCCTGCGCGAGGGTTTGGCGATGGTGGCGGAGGAGGGCCTCGAGAGCCGCTGGGAGCGCCATCGCCGCAATCACCTGGCATTCGTTGCCGGCATTGAGGCGATGGGTCTCGAGATGCACGTCCGCCAGGCACCGGACCGCCTGTGGACGCTGAATACGCCGCGCGTGCCCGCGGGAATCGACGATGCCAAAGTGCGGCAGTACCTGCTTGCGGAACGAGGCATGGAGATCGCAGGCGGCTTCGGACCGCTGGCCGGCAAAGTCTTCCGCATTGGCTTGATGGGCTACGGCTCCACCGCGGCGAATGTGCTGCTGGTGCTGGAAGCCTTGGAAGCGGCGCTGAAGCAGCAGGGATTCCAACCGGCGGGCGATGGCCGCGCCGCAGCCGAAAAGGCGCTGGCGGCGGCGGTTTAGCCCGCCGCCTGCATGCCGGTAGACTATCTCTGACTGACTTCGATTGCCTGTCCCGCGATCGTGATGGTCGCAGCCAGGCTGCCCGAACTTCGTTTCGGCGCGACCGTGAAGGATACGATTCCGCTACCGCTGCCGATCGCCCCTGAGGCGACCGTCAGCCATCCCGAATCACTGGTGGCCATCCACGGACACCCCGCGTCCGTGATGACGCTGACGGTGGCCGCTCCTCCGGCGGCATCGAAAGACAAGGCCGATGCGGTTAGCGAATAGGCGCACGACCGGCCGGCCGACGGAGGGACGATCTGGGCCCACCAGGTGCCCCAACGTCCCAGGTAGCCCTGCGTCGGAGTCGCCGCGTACTCTTGGATGGTCCAGAAGGCGACATCATCCACCGGGTCCACCATGGTCGCGCTGAAATCGCCCCAGCGATTGCCCCCCTCGTCAAATCCGATTGCGATATAGGGCGCCTCGCCGCGCTTGAAGACAGTCTTCTGCCAGGTAGCTTCGCCCGCGTCCGACACGGTGCGCAGTGAAAAACCGGCATCCGGATAGCCGCTCCGGCTGAACTGTGTAAAGCCGATCAGCACCTCGCCATTGCGGTTTGCGGCGATCGACGGAAAGGCATAGAAGACAAGCCCGGTCGAATCCTCGATGCGCCCGGTATCGAGCAGCCGGTTCTCCACGGGATCGATCTGGAACCACTGCACCGCGGTATGATCCGCCTTCGCAGCCGGTAGAAACACGGTATGCGCGCACCAGATGCTTCCGCCGCGCATCGCGCAGTTCTGCAAACGGCTGTCCCCCGTGTAAACCTTGGCCCAGGAGCCGAGCTGCGGCGCAAAATCGTAGTCGCTGGGAGCCGACTCGGCCCAGGAATCCGGGAGACTGATCTCGCCCGCTCCCGCGGTGAACTGTTCCGCCCCCGGTCCCTGCAACACACTGACTCTCACACTGCCGGTGTCGCCCATCGAAACCTGCACGAAATAGAACGCGTCGGGATGCGAGTTATCGGAATCGCGCACCGCGGAGAATTCGCCGGCATCGTCGCTGAATGTCAGGTACTCGCCTTCGCCCTTGTGGTAGAGATCCGACTTGTTGAACACATACACATCCGTGCGATCGTAGGCGCCCGCCGGGGGAAGGCGGAAGAGATTGGCAGAAAGCACGATCCAGTTGGCATTGAACCCGAGTACGGGATAGTCGGCCCAACATCCGGCCACCCCGACATCGATTTTGTACATGTTCCAATCGCCGCCGGGGTCGGCGGTCGCGGAGACGCCGACTACCAACGCGGCCGATTTGCCGCCGGGATTCACGCCCGCCGCGGCGATCCAACGGCCGTTCTCCGCGTCGTACTGAATCCGCGGGTCGAACGTCGTGGTGAAGTTGCCCAGACCGCTCCAGAACCGGTTCAGGTCGATGGGATAGTCCGCGCGGATTTCGCCGCTGCGCGACTGGATCTGTACCTGGGCGTTGAGCATGGTGACCACATCGTTCCCGCTCACCGCCCCGCCGGAATCCGGAGGCGTGGTGCGGTAGGTGTCGAGCACGGCAGCAAAGCCCGTGTACAGCGGGTAGGCGGTTTCGGCGTCAGCTCCGTGGGGGCGGGCGGCATTGGGCTGCAACGCCGCTTTCGCCGTTCGTACGCGGGAGCGCCGCGGCCTCGGAACGCTCTTCAAACGGTAGGAGCGGCTCGCTTCCCGGCGGGCGATGGCGTCCAGGTTCACCCTCACCCGCGCGTCCGTGGTCCGCCGGATCTGCGCCCACGTCCCGCCGCCCATGCTCAGTACCATCAAGAGCACCCGCAGCAGCGACCCAGTCCCCCAGTGCATCACGACATTCTGCGGGAGCGGCTCCGATGGCCGCCGTATGTTCAATTACGATTTCTTGTTAATTAGCGCGCGGCGTCACGCGCTGCTGGGGAACGGGCGGCGGCGGCCGAAACGAGCGCAGGTGCCCGACCGCAATTTCCCCTTCGACCGCGGCGAGCGCATCCCGCACCACCGCCTCCAGCGACTCCGGCTCGCCGACCGCCCGCAGGTTCACCACCAGTTCGTGCCGGCGATCCGGCGAGGCCGCCAGGTCGCCTTCGGGCATCGGCTCGTCGCTGTTCGCGCAGATGCTGGCCTTCACGGCACCGCTGGCCGCGCGGTCGAAAACCTTGAGGTGGGCAATGGCAATTCCGCCTTCCGTCAACCGCCGGTCCAGATCGTCGAGCAGGCTCCCCGCCATCGCCGCCGGGGTTGCCAAGCGGTCCAGCTTGATCTCGGCGTGCAGGTTCAGCCAGACCAGCGCCGCTTCGGCCGAGGCGTATCGCGCGTAGTCCACGTCCAACAGCCGCGCCCCTACCACTCGTTTGGGGTTCAGCAGTTCCTGGAGCCATTCCGCGATTCCCGCGCCGGTCACCGCGCTCAGCCGATAGTCCACCGTCAGGGAAAGCTCGACATGGCCCGGGTACCGGTCAGTCTTCGAAAGACACAACAGGTCCGCCTCCGCCGCCTGGTTCCGAAACAGGTAACTGACGTCATCGCCGGCTTGGCCGCGCACGACGCGCAACGCCATCTCCGGATCTACCAGAACCGTCAGCGGCGCCACGCGATACCGGTCGCCCCACGAGGCCTGGAGCGGCTGCACCACCGTCGCCGCCAGGTCCACGCAACTGCCCACCGGTTCGGCGAAGATCACGTCGGGGCCATAGGCCCTCAGTGCTTCGGCCGCATCCACGAGATCCGAAAACCGGCAGCAGAAGCACCCGCCGGCCACTTCACGCGTGCCGAGTTGTTGCGCCTCGGCGTAGAGGGTGTCCACCAGTGCGCTGTCCTGATCGTTGGTGACGACGCCGCAGCGCAATCCACGGCTCTCGAGCAGGCGCGCCGCGCGAAGGATCAGGGTGGTCTTCCCCGCGCCGAGAAATCCGCCCACCAGGACGAGCAGCGGGCGGGCGCTCACACCGTCACCGAAAGCGACTCGCCTTCGGCGAGTTCCAGCGGCTCGGCCAGCCGCACCAACGCCAGGCCGCCGGCGCGCTTCACGTCGTGGGCAATTGGCTTCGTTCCGCTACGGACCGAACTCGGCCCCGCCGCTCCGCCGGCCACTTCCAGCGATTCCAGCGGCAGTTTGCCGAACGACACCGACACCGTGAGCTTCGTCCGCCCGTTCTCAAGGCGATGCGAGAAGGTGCCCCACCCGGTTCCCGCCGCCCAGAACGAACGCATCGCCGCGGCGTGGATGCGCGGCGCCACCACCAGGTGCTTCCGCGGCCCGGCGTAGCGGAATCCGGTCAGCGCGGGCAAGGCGCTCCAGGCCGACATGGCGCGCGCGTAGTGGGGCCCGCATTCGCTCTCGTCCCACGGATTGCGCCGCTCGCCGTCGTACCGCCTGCGGGTGCTTTCGACGATCTCGCAGCCCTGCCGCACCATGCCGTGCACCATCATCAGCGCCGCGGCGGTGTACTCGAGGCCGGTCCACGCTTCGGAAAAATAGGGAAACGGCACCTTTGGCCGTTTCCCTTTGCCGTAGTCGCAAACCAGCAGCGCGGCTTCGTCGTTGAGCACGTACGTTCGCTGCACGCTGTCGTGTTCGACGAGCGACTTCCGGTAGTTGTAGCGGTAGACCGATTCCATCGTCGTCCGGATGTGATCGCGGCTCACCAGCGGATCGAGCCCGGCATAGTCCGCCACGTACTGGCCCACCAACTGGTCCGCCAGGCAGCCGTCTCCCATCTGGTAGTCGGGATGATCCGGGTCTTCGGCACCCATGCCGGCAATCAGCCCCGGCGCAATCCGGTCGCGCGGGATGCCGCGGATATGCTGCACGTAGTACTCGCCGTTGAAGAGGTTCTTGTCGATCCACTCGCGCCCCTGTCCGAGCAGCTTGCCGTATGCGGCGGCGGCGTCGGCATCGCCCGCCGCGCGCGCCATCTCCGCGCCGGCCCGCAGGGCGCCCAGGTAATAGATCCCGCACATCGGGTTCGGGCCGTAGAACTCCACGTCATAGGTGTTGTGCTGCACCCCTTCGAAGACGCCGTCGCGATCCCCGTCCCAACCGCCTTTCACCCAGGCGAACTCCAGAGCCCGCTTGATCGAGGGCCACCATTTGCGGAGCCAGGCATCGTCGCCCGAAAGCTGCCAGTCGAGATAGGCTTTAATAATCTGGCCCTCCTGGCCATCCGCAGCGGCCGTTCCCGCGGTCTGAAATCCCAACGGCAGGTTCACGCGGATCGGCATTTGCCCCTTCATCCGGTCGGACACCTCCAGGTGGGTTTCGCGCATGGAGCGGGCCATGGCCGGAAACAGGAAGTGCGTGGTGCTCTCATAATTCCACACGTGGTCGCAGTTGCCGTGGCAACACCCTGAGCCCTCCCAGCCGAAGAACCGCCCATCGGCGGTGCGGAAACAGGTGGTTGCGGCGAGCGTCGAGACATTCGCCATGGCCGCTTCCTTCACCGCATCGGGCAGCGTTGTTTCGCGGATGGCGGTGAGGAACTGGCGCATCCGCTGTTCCAGGCCGGGCAGTTTGCGGGCGGCGTGCCCGGCTGCCTGCCAGGCGTCCGGGAAGCGGCGGCAATAGTGGTTGCCGATCACGGTATCGCCGTGGCCCGCGTCCGACGACCAATTCATCCGCGCGGGGGTCCGGTTGGGAAAGTGCCACGCCAGCACAAACGCGAACTCCGCCTCCCCGCCCGGCGCTATCTGGCGCCGGAGGCACAGCGAGCCGACCGCGTCCCGCGGGCCCGTCTCCGGCCCCAACTCGCCATCGGCGGTGAAATCGTCCCAGTACAGCAGCGGACTGGTCCACCACCGCGCCTTGGGCCATCCGGTCAGGTGGCTGACGTGCCCGCCGGCGGGATTGAGAACCGCCAACGCGAACGACCCTGCGCGCGGGGCGCTCGCCTCCAGCCCCGGATTGCGCATGAACAGACCCGCGAGTCCCTCCGCCTCCTTGAATTCGTTGACCCGGGCGGCGTTGGTTGCGTTCGCCCCCGGGCCCTCGGCCATCACCGGGTTATCGATGGCGAAGGCGATCGAGACCTTCGCCGCCGTCTTTCCGGGATTGCTCACGCGATACCGCAGGATGGCCACCGGCAGTCCCGAATCTTCGGCGTCGTGCGGGACGAAGGGCGAGAACGCTTCCAGCCGCACTCGCACCGGCAGCCTGGCATCGCGAAAATCGATGCGCGCCAGCGGGTATTCGCCGGTGAAGGTCGCCCCCGCCAGACGCGATAGTCCCGGTGCGTTCTGCGCGCCGAGTCCGTCGCGACCTTCGTACGGCGGCAGGATGCGCGATTCGAGGACGTGCGCCACCGGCCTGGCGGTGCCCGCCTGCACCCAGATCGCGGGAAAGGCGTACTGGGGCGACCGGCCCTTTTCCGAGCGGTTGAAGATCTCCCAATCGCGCAACTGGCCGCGGCCGCCGAGCGCGATGGCTCCCGCGCCGACCCCGCCCAAGGGAAAGGCGAGCATGGCCAGGTTGCGGCCGCTGTAGCGGCGCGGATAGGTCACGGGCAGTGTCTTAGCCGAGGCCGGCGCTGGAGTGGCCGCCGCCGGTGGCGTCGCCGCCGAAGTCTGCGCCTTCGCTTCGGAAACTGCGGCGCTCGCCAGCGCCACCGATTTCAGGAAGCCGCGGCGTCCTGTCTGTTTGGCCATATTAGGTATGCTACCGCCCGGAAACGCCAGCCGCCTGCAATCGGGCTTCGACGGACCGTTTGAAGGGCTGGTCCTGAATGGATTCCAGATTGATCCGGACGTTTTCCAGCACGCCGGTGATGCCAGCCGCCAGCAGAGCCTTGGCAGTAGCCAGGTCGGAGCGGAACTTCGCCGGGATCTGGAGCGCGTCGAGCCGCGCCGCCATCGCCGACGCGCGCTCCAGCACCTGCAAAGGAACTTCGGCGGCGCCGTGCAGCGCCTCTTCCACGTATGGGCCGCGCTCGTCCCTGGGCCGTTTGTACGCCGCCATCACCTGTTGAAAGGCCGCGGCATCGCGATCCACGGCTTCGGTGAAGAAGCGACGATCGTCCTCGAACGGGCCGCTGTCCTGCCTGGCCAGGCGCGTGACCATGGCGCCCAATGCCGCGGCCATGGCTGCCGCTGCCGCCGCCGCACTGCCGCCGCCGGGCGTCGCGGCAGGTGCCGCCAGGGCATCCAGGAACCCGGGCAGTCCGCTGCGCGCCGCCAATGCTTCGGCGATCCGATTCTCGAGCACCAGCTCCGGCCGAAAGTTTTCGAACCTCAGGAAGTAATCCGCAGACATCTCCAGCGCCTTGCGCGGCACGAGGCCTACGATTTCGCTGCCCACCACCGGCACGCCATAGCGCTTGGCTTCGCGCCGCACGGTTTCGAAAACCAGGTGCATGGGGGTCTGCTCGAAATCGGTAAGGTTGATCGAAACCTGCGCCAGCGCGCGCGTGGCCAGGTTCACCCCCATGGATTTTACGTAACGGAATCCGCCCGAGGAAAAGCGAATGCTCTTGGCAATGCGCCTGGCGATGCTGACATCCGGCGTGCCCAGGTTGACGTTGTACGCGATGAGAAATTTGCGCGCGCCCACTACCACCGCGCCCGCCGAGGGATGACAGACGGGATCGCCCAAATCCGGATCACGCGCGGCCACCGTGCCCATCTCCGCCGCCAACGCTTCGAACTGCCCGCGCCGGATATTCTCCAGGTTGACGCGCTCGGGCCGCCTCGCCGCGGCCTCGTAGAAATAGACCGGCACCTTCAGCCGGTTCCAGATTTCCTGCCCGACGCGCTCCGCCAGACGGACGCAATCCTCCAGCGCGACGCCTTCGATGGGAATGAACGGCACCACATCCGCCGCACCGATGCGCGGATGCGCCCCCTGGTGCTGCCGGAGGTCGATCAGTTCCACGGCTTTTTCGACGCTGCGCAGCGCGGCGTCGGCCACCGCCTCGGGCGGGCCCACAAACGTCAGCACCGAACGGTTGTGATCGGCGTCCGATTCGCGGTCGAGCAGCGCCACCTCCGGCACCGAGACCACCGCCTGAACGATCGCATCCATTTTGGCGGCATCGCGCCCTTCGGAAAAGTTGGGAACGCACTCTACGAGTTGTCCGGCCATGCGAGAACCCACATTCTAGCTTCTCTTCGCCCGGTAAATGAGTACGCCGAGCAGGTTCGCCACCACTACGGCCCGCAGATTTTGGCCGCATATTCCGTCGCGCCGGTGACATCCACGATCGGGTACACGGCGATCACGGACGGAGGCTTCGCCGGCGGGTCCGGTCGGCACGATTCAGTACAGGCCTTTCACCAGGCCGCCATCGACGGCGATCGACGCTCCGCTGATGTAGCTGGCGCGCTCGGAAGCCAGGAACACGACCAGGTTCGCGAACTCCTCGGGCCGCCCCACGCGTCCGAGCGGCGCCTGCCGCGCCCAGCGGCTTTCGATTTCCGCCGGCGTCACGCCCTCCCGGGCCGCTAGTTGCTCCGCCAGCGAGATCAGGCGCGCCGTGGCGGTGTAGCCCGGGCAGACGTTGTTCACCAGCACGTTGGAAGGCCCGTATTCATTGGCGAGCGACTTGATCAGCCCGCTCACGCCGCTGCGCACGGCGTTGGAGAGAATCAATCCATCCACCGGCTGTTTCACGGTCACCGAGGTCACGGCAATGAATCGCCCCCAGCGGCGTTCCTGCATCCGCGGCAGCACCTCCTTGGCGAAGTAGACCGTGCTCATGAGGTTGAGCTGGGCCGCGGCCTGCCAGTCCTCCACCGTGGTCTCGGCGAACGATTTCGAGGGAGGCCCGCCCGCGTTGGCCACGCAGATATCCAGGCGGCCATAGTGTTCCGCCGTCTCGGCCACGAACCGGCGCACCTTGGCGTAATCCGTCACATCGAGGGTGCGCGTGAAAACGGCCGCGCCGGTGGCCGCGCAAATCTCCTGCGCGGCGGCAGTCAGCGTCTTTTCGGTGCGCGCGCACAATGCCAGCCGCGCGCCTTCCTTCGCCAAGCCCAGCGCCACCGCCTTACCCAGGCCCTGGCTGGACGCCGCCACGATGGCAACACGGTCCTTCAGTCCGAGATCCATGGTTACCTTCGCAAGTAGTCGTCCTGCCTGGTCAGCCAGTCGTGCCGGACGGGGCTGAAGATGTCCAGGTCGAGAGTATCTTCGAGCGCCACGGCGCGATGCGGAACGTTAGACGGAATGCGTAGAACCTCGCCCTTTGCCACCACGATCTCCCGGCCTTCGATTTCGAAGCGGAGCGCGCCCTCCAGGATGTAGGTGATCTGCTCGCTTTCGTGGTGGTGCTCCGGCACGACCGCGCCCTTGGCCAGGAAAACCTGGGCCACCATGGCCTTGTCCCCGGAAATGATTTTGCGCGCGATGGTGGGGCTCAGAACTTCCTTCTCCATACGGTCCCACGCGTAATGTTCCATGCTCAGCAAGTATAATACCCACTCATGGCGAAAATTAGCATCAGCGATCAAGCCGGACTCACTGCCGATCTCCAGATCCGCGAAGATTCCCCGCTGGTGAAAGCCGGCCTCACTCAAATCGTCTCAACCGTTACCACGTTCGCCGGGAATTTCGTCCGCCCGATTGGCGAAAGCGACCTGCGCAAAGTGGTCTTCGGCGCAACCTTCAAGGCGCCCTCGGCGCTGATCGCCAATGCCGCCGCACTGGCGGTCAACGGCGCAGCCAGCGGGGTGCTATCGATTTTCAAACCGGCCGACCTGGCGCTATTCGGCGACGATCCGTTCGCCCCGGCGATCCCGATAGCCCCCGGCGAGTGCTGGGTCGGCTGCGAGATCGATGCCTCCGTGTCGGGACAGCTTTCGGCCGCCGTGGATGGCTTCGGGGTGAGCGCCGGCGCCGCCGCCAGCGTGTCCCTGGCCACGTACAGCCGGGTGAGCGCCGCGGCGCGGGTGCTCGATGCGCTCCAGACCGCCCTCAGCAACTATTCCGTTTCGGCCACGGCCGAGGCAGTGCGGGCGCAGGCCCCCGGCACCGTCACCGCGACCGGCATCTCGGGAACGTTGAGTTTTCGCGGTTCTTACGGCCTGCCGCTCCGCGTGGATGCGTTGGCCTCGGCCAACCTCCCGTTCAACGCCAATATTGCGGTCAAGCCGGCGGTCGCGGTCGAAATCGCCGGGCGGATCGACATCACCGGCGATTTCCTGGTCCGTTCGTACAAAGTCAGCGACACGGAATTGCGCCTGGGCGTCTACAAAAAGCGCGGCACCACGTTAACGGCCAGCCTCACCGCCGGTGCCGGGATCGAGGCCGACCTGGGCAAGACCGACCTGCTCGCCGCCGTTCTGGGCGCGGTGCTGCCGAAGGTCGATCCGGCGCAGGCGGGCATCACCGGCGATACCGCGATGACCCTGACCGAGGCGCTGCAGGACGGCATCGACCGCAGCCTCTCCATTTCCCTCAACGTCCAGTGCCCGGCCTCGTTCACCGATGAGGCGGCCGTGGTCTACGCGATCGACCTTACTCGCGGCGACGCGGCCTCCACGGACGCGGCCCTGGCGGCGGCGCTCGGCGGCGACTGGACCCGGCTGGACGGGCTGGCCAACGCGCGGCCGCTGCGCAACATCGTGCGCAACACCAAGGAGTACAAACAGAAGCTCTCCATCAGCCTGCTGGGCATCTACAACGCCGCGACGGTGGAAGATTTCGTGCGCTCCTCGACCATCCTGCACGATGAAAACGGCCGCATCGTGATCACCGATCAGGCAACCGCTACCCGCATCGCGGTGGCCTCGAATCCGCTGGCGGCCGACCCCGACAAACTGGCATCCGCGCTCGCCGAAGCGTTCCTGGCTACGGTGACCTACACGGCCGCGGCCGGCGCCGAGCGCCCGCTCACCCTCTCGGTGACCCAGACCTGGTTTCGATACAAGCGGCAGATGTCGCGCCAGGAAATGCTGGATGCGGTGCTGCTGGCGCGCGCCTTGGGCTATGTCGCGGCTCCCGAGGCCGGCAGCGCGTTCCCGCATGCCAGGGTATGGGCCAGCGTGCGCTACGATCGAGCCGCGGCCATGCGGCTTTTCTTTGCCGACGCGGTTACCCTGACGCCGCACACCCGTGAGGAACTGGAACGGATCGGCCGTCAGACCATGCTGGCGCTGATCGACCCGGGCGATGCCGCGTCCGACGTGCGCCGCCGCGTTCTGGCCGACGACGGCACCTGGCGCAAAATGGACGAGAGCGGCAATGTAGCGCAGTTCCGCTTCATCCCCGCTCTCGGCGCGCAATGGAGCGCCGTGGCCACTGACTGGACCGACATCGCCTGGTGGGCCGATGCCATGGAGCAGATCGCGCCGCGGCTCGCCCAGGTGATGGCCGCGGAGGGCGAACCGGGCTTCGAGGAAAGGCGCCAGAAACTGGCCGCGGCCCTGGCGGCGGTCACGCGCAACACCCACGCGGCGTTCGTGGGCGGCTGGGGATTGGCCGTGATGTACGCGCTGTCGGGGAAGACCGCCGAGCCGGAAATCGAGATTTCGTTCGGGCGGTCCGCGGTGCCGCCCGCCCGCGCGGCCCGGCCCGTATAATGGGAACAAGCTTCAGATCGCCATGCGCCTCTTCTATCTCCTGCTTCCAGCCCTGGTGGCGTGCGCCGCCCAGGCCGCCGACTCCTCCACCTGGAAAGTGACCCCGCCCCCGCCGGCTTCCTGGGAGCGTGATCGCGTCGCCGATCTCACCGCCCGCCGCCAGGCGGCCGCGGAGCAGATCGGGCCGAACGGCATCCTCGTGCTTTTCGCGGCCGAGCCTCGCAATTATGCCGGCGACGTGGATTGGCCCTATCGGCAGGAGAACAACTTTTTCTATCTCACCGGCATCACCGAGGCCGGCGCCGCCCTGATCATGATCCCGGGTGCGGATCGTATCCGGGAGATTCTATTTCTGCCGCCGTCCAACCCCGCCCAGGAGAACTGGACCGGGCACCTGCTCACCTCCGAGGAGGGCCGCCGCATCTCCGGCATCCGGGAGGTATGGGACGCCCGCCAACTGAATTCGTTCCTGTCCACGCTCGTGGGCATTGCCGATCTGCGCGGCGGTTCAACCGGTGCGGGCGGCCGGCCGGGATTCGCGCCGCTTCTGCCGATTCCGGTGGATGTGGAGGCCGAGTTTCACGCCACCATTGCGGGAATCGCGGCGGGCGAAACGCAGGTCCACATGATCTCCCACGGCCAGCCGGCCGAGTATCGCCGCGAAATCGAAATGGCGGCCAAACTGGAGAGCGGCGGCTTGAAGGTGAAAGACGCGACCTCGTTATTCTCGGCCCTGCGCCGCGTCAAATCGAAGCGCGAGCTCGAAATCCTCCGGCATGCCCTGGACATCACCGCCGAAGCCTTCCAGCGCGCGTACGCGGTAGCCGTTCCGGGCGCGTGGGAATACGAAATCCAGGCGCAGTTCGAATTTACCTATGCCCGGCGCAACGCTCACTGGGGCTATCCGCCCATCGTCGCCTCGGGCGTCAATGCCACCACGCTGCACTACGAGACCAACAAGGACCGCATCAAGCCCGGGGACCTGCTGCTGCTGGACGATGCAGCCGAGTTCGACGGCTACAGCGTGGACGTGACCCGCACCATTCCGGTCAACGGCAAGTACACTCGCGAGCAGGCTGAAATCTATCGACTGGTCTGGAACGCCCAGCAGGCGGCATTCCAGCAGGCACTGCCCGGACACACCGTCACCGGCGGCGCCGATTCTCTGAATGGAGCGGTCAACGAGGTTTTCAAGAAGGGCCTGTTCCATCTGGGGTTGATCACGGACGTCACCAGCGACCAGCAGATGCGCATCTGGTTCAACCACGGGGTCAGCCACGGCATTGGCCTGAACGTTCACGATCCGGGCGGACGCGAACTTTCGCCCGGCATGGTAGTGACGGTGGAACCCGGCATCTACATCCGCCCCGACGCGCTCGAGCATCTTTCCAAGACGCCGGAAAACGAGAAGTTCATCGCCGCGGTGCGCCCCGCCTTCGAGAAGTACAAAGGCATTGGCATACGCATCGAAGACGACGTAGTGATCACGGACGGCGCGCCGAAAGTAATTTCCGCCGGCATCCCTTCGAGGCTCGAAGAAGTCGAAGCCGCGATCGCGCGGCTCCGCAAGGCGGTGAAGTCCGCACCGCTGCCGTGAGCCGGTGCCCCAGGTCTCGAATCCGGCGTTCCGCCGCCCGCCGGATGTTGAGCGCCCCCCTTTCGCCACGTAATCTGTAAGAGAGGCGTCGGACACTGAACACATTGGAATTCACTCTCGCGGTCCTGGGGATCTCCTCGGTGGCCGGATTCCTCGGCGCGCTGACCGGGCTGGGGGGTGGAGTGGTCGTCACTCCGGCGCTGACCCTGCTGCTCGGCGTGGACCTGCGGTATGCCATTGGCGCGACGCTGGTGTCGGTAATCGCCACCTCGTCGGGCGCGGCGGCTGCCTACGTTCGGGAAGGCTACTCCAATATCCGGATCGGGATGTTCCTGGAAATCGCCACCACGTTGGGCGCCATCGCGGGCGCGGCGCTCGCCGCCAGAACGCCTACTTCGGCGCTGGCCGTGATCTTCGGAGCGGTGCTGCTCTACTCCGCCTATCTCTCCGGCCGCCCGCGGGTCGAGCACCACGGCGCCCGCCGGCCCGATGCGCTCGCTGCCCGGCTGCGCATGAACTCGAACTATCCGACTTCCGAGGGGCGGCAGCCGTATTTCGTACAGCGCGTGAAGACCGGGTTCGGCCTGATGTTTGGCGCGGGCATCCTCTCCGGCCTGCTGGGCATCGGCTCGGGCGCGTTGAAGGTCATCGCCATGGACCAGGCGATGGGCCTGCCCTTCAAGGTTTCCACCACGACGAGCAATTTCATGATCGGCGTGACGGCCGCGGCCAGCGCCGGTGTTTATTTGCACCGCGGGTACATCGACCCGGGGCTGACCATGCCGGTCATGCTGGGCGTGCTGCTGGGTTCGGTCCTGGGGGCGCGCCACCTCATGGGAGCGAAGACGCGCGTCTTGCGCTGGATCTTCGCGGTGGTGGTGGCGGTGCTCGCGGCGGAGATGATCTACAGCGGATTCGCGGGGAGGATTTGAATGGGCGAAACGGCATGGACCGACGAGCGCGTGGAATCGGTAATCGGCGCACTGCTGCGAGCCGGGGTCACTATCGCCGCGGCGGTGGTGGCCATTGGCGGCATCCTGTACCTGGTCCGGCATGGCTTCGAGCCGCCCCACTATTCCGTTTTCCGGGGCGAGCCGTCGGACCTTCGCAGCGTTTCCGGCATTCTCACCAGTTTGTGGCCGCCCCATGGGCGCAGCATCATCCAGCTCGGTCTGCTCCTGTTGATCGCCACACCCGTGGCACGAGTTGCATTCGCCGCGGCGGCATTCGCGCTTCAGCGTGACCGTGCCTACGTGGTTATTACGCTCATCGTGCTGGGTATCCTGCTCTACAGCCTTGCCGGGGGCGCCTGATTCCGGGAACCATCCGCAAAACGGCGGTGTCCGAACAGGAAGGAGGGCTTACGCCGTGCGACGGTGGGCTTGGGTTTCACGAGTGTGGCTCGCGGCGATGCTGGCCGCCGGCGCGGGCCTGTCGGCGCAGGATGGGGTCCCGGAGCGTTGGAAGGGCCTCGCCGCCCGGCAACCCCAGGGCGTGAAATTCACTCTGACGGCGCCCAAAGCCGAGTTCTTTGCGGGCGAGGTCATCCCGCTCGAACTGGCGTTCACCGCCTCGCGCGCGCGGACCTTCCTGGCGGACAGCCGCCTGTACGACCGGGTCGGCCGCATGAATTACATCGAGGAGTTCATTGCCGCGCCGGCATCGGCATGCGAGGACCCCCTCGCCGGATTGTCCGCCGGCCAGGGAGCGATGGGTGGACTCTCGGGCGGACCGGTAGTTCTGTCCGAACAGCCGTTTGCGTTTGAACGTGTCCTGAACGAATGGGTACGCTTTCGCCGGCCGGGGACGTATCGGGTTTACGCGATCAGCCGCCGCGTGTCACAGGTCGACGTACCGGGAAAGACGGACAGCGACCTGCCCCTGCCTGCACGGGGAGCCGCCGTCGAACTGGTCTCGAATATCCTGACCCTGGAGATTCGTCCCGCCCCGCCCGCGTGGGTCGCGCGGCAGATCGACGCGGCGAAGAAGATCCTGGACGCGCCGGCGCCCGCGGCAGACCAGGGGCCGAAGCAATGGCTCGGCGCCATCCGTGTGCTGCGGTTTCTGGTGAGTCCCGATGCAGCGGCGGAACTCGTGCGGCGGCTGACCGCGGGACGTGACGTGGATTCGTACTCGGCGTACCTGGGGGTGCTCGGCTCGCCCTACCGCGGGCGGCTCCTGGGGCTGATGGAACGGCGGCTCACCGCTCCGGACCAGCCGGTTTGGGAACGCTACCTGGACACGCTGGCGCAACTGTCGGAGCTGGTGGCCTCCGGTGGGACCATGCCGCCATACCCCAACGATGCTGCCGCGCAGAAACTCTGGCAGGACGAATCGAAACGCCGGGCGGAGGGGAGCGACCGGAGACGCAGGCAATACGCGGAGCGGCTGATGGCTTCCCTGTCGGCAAAGCAGCCGGAAGCGCGCGCGGTTTCGCTCGACACGCTGCTGAGTCTCGGCCTGCGGGGCGGGCCGCAGCCATCTTGGCTGCCAACCGTGGCGGCATCGCTGGCGGGTGATTTCCGCCGCCTGCCGGTAACGACCCAGATGACTCTGCTCGACTACCGCTGGGACGTATTGAAGAGCCCGGCGATGCTGCCGGTGCTGCGCGAACTGGTGGCCAACCCGCCGCGCGCGGCGATCGATCCGCCGATCCAGAGCGTGGCCCTTCGGCGGCTGTACGAGCTCTCCCCCGGCGAAGCGCGGCAGATCATCCTGGAGCAGATCCGCCGGCCTACGAAAAACCTCCCGTTCGCCACGATGGCCATGCTGCCGGACGCATCGCTTCCCGAGCTGAATTCCGTGCTGGCGGACCGTTTCGACCCGCTGCTGATTCTGCGCTACGCGACGGGCGATATCGTGAAGCGCGTCGAGAGCGCCTGGCTGGCGCGCAACGCGGAGACGGAACGACAGACGGTGCCATCCTGCGCCGGGCCGCTGGCGTTTTATTTCCTGAAGTACGATCCGCCCTTTGGGGAGCGGCTGTTGCGCAACGATTTTGCCAAACCGGCCGCGTTTCCGGCGTGCTATGACCTCGGCTTTCAATTCCTGCCGCTCGGCCGATGGGCATTCAGCCCCGCGCTGGAACGGCTGGCCATCGAGTCGCTGACCAGCGGCAAAGTGCCGGTGAAACGCGGCGCGGCCGAGGTGCTCGGCAAGTATGGCTCCGCTGAGGCGGAGAAGCCTCTATGGGACACGATGGAGTACTTCCGCGGATGGTGGAAGGGCCGTGAGGAGGAGTTGAAGGGGCCGATTGGCCAGGAATCGGTGCAGTTGGAGCGGACCTTGCGGATCGCCCTGGCGCAGGCGGACGGCTGGGTGTTGCAGGAGCCCGAATTGCAGCGCCTGCTCGGGCTATGCAGCAGCGAATGGTGCCGCCAGGAGGTGTCCGGGTGGCTCGCCAGCGCCAGGACACCGGTGGCCATCGGAATCTCGACCCCATGGGAGGGCGCGAGCTACACCGTCGCGCAGTACGGCCCGGGCGACGAAGACTGGCTAGGCCGGAAACTGCTGCAATATCCGGAGGGGACCACCTTTCGGATCGGACCTTGGGAGAAGGCGCCACAGGTCCCGGGTATGCGCGCCCTTTGGGAACAGGCACGGAAGACGGTGCTCGCATCGGGGCGCAGCCTGGTGCCTTGATCGCGAGCCCTAGCTACGCCACGCCGTTCTTCACGGCGGGGACGATGGGGTCCAGCATGCAGAGGACACGGTCCAGTTCGGCTTCCTGCACCGGCTTGGCCAGCACGAAGCGGCCATCGCCTTCGAAATCCGTCTGCAACTCGGTATCGTAACCGTCCGAAAGCAGAATGAAGGCGCCGCTCCGCGAGTGCAACCGCTCGGACAGTTCCACCCAGTTCAGGCCGGGGGCGTGGACCGAGCAGAACGCGGCGTCGAAGCGCATGCGGTGCGCCAGGTCCAAGGCGGTGTCCGAGTTGTCCACCGGCACCACGCGGAACCCGCGCGCGGCCAGGAGGCCGAGGATTTGCCGCTGCGTCGCGTCATCCGGCTCGATGACCAGGGCCGTCATGCGGTTGGAGAAGTCGCGCGGGTGTCCGTTGGCCGCCGCCGATTGGATGCTGCTGGTGCGCTCCTTGGCCGTGACCGGAAGTTCCACCTCGAACCGCGGATCGGCATTGCTCTTTTCGATGAGGCGCACTTCCCCGCCGTGGCCCCCAATCACGCTGCGCGTCACCCCCAGCACGGCGGCCGTCTCCTCGGCTTTGCGCCGCTCGGCGGGAGCGGTAAAAGCGATCTCCACCAACAGCCGCTTGCCCAGCACACTGGTGCGGATGGTGATCACTTTTTGCGGCGCCTCGGCCAGCCACTGCTCCGCATGCACCATCAGGTTGAGGAAGCACTGCTCCAGTTGGCCCTGCGATCCCAGCACGAACAGCGGCTCGCGCGTGGTCAGGTCGCGCACGCGAATGCCCGAAGCTTTCCAATCGCCTTCGCGGAAGTCGATCAGGTTGCGCAGCAGCGCGCTGATGGAGACCGGGCGGGCCTCCACCTGCTCGGCCGCGGCGAACGAGACCAGCCGCGCCACCATGGCGGCCGCCTTTTGCGATTCGGCGCGAATGGCCAGCACTTCGCGCTCCGCCGCGCCCGCGTACGATTTTTCGAGAGCGCGCTGGGCAAGGTCCGAAATCGACGATAGGGGCGATTGCAGCTCGTTGACCACGCCCGAAATCAGCCGGCCCACCGCCGCCAGCTTCTCGGTGCGAAACAGTTGTTCCTGCACGGAGCGCTGATCGAGCAGCCGGATGGCAACTCCGATCTGGTTTCCCAGGTGCTGCGCCAACTCCTGCTCGTCCGCCGAGAATTCGCGCACCCGGTCGTCCTGGTCCAATTCCAGCACTCCGGTCACCTCGCCTTGCGCCATCATGGGCACGAGCAGCAGGGAACGCAGCGCCGGATCGCCGTTCTTACCTGCGATGGGAAACGGGCTGCGCTCGATGTCCGGGATCACCAGCAGGGTGCGGTAGTGGAAACAGGCCACGGCACCCGCCTGGGGCCCGCCGGGCGGCACCGAGAGCGATATCGAACTGTTGAAGCCGCCCTCCTCGGCCACCGCCTCCAGGGTCTTGGAGGCGCGGTTGTACACGTAGAGCTGAACGCGCGTGACACCCAGAACGGGCGGCAGGGATTCGCGGATCCGTTTGAGGATAGCCGGGGCCGAGGAGGACCCCAGGATCTCTTCACCCAGTTGAAAGGTCTTCCGAAGGGTCTCGCGCTGATTGCGCAGGCGGCGCTCCCGGCTCCACACGAAAAAGCCGATGAACAGAATCACGCTCAGCGCGATCGATAGCGCAGTGGGGGACACGTGCCAGTTATGTTCCATCGGCACGATCGCCGCGGGATCGTGGGCCAGCAACTGGTAGGAGCGGTTGTAGGGGGGCTGCCGGCAATACTGATACGCGATTCCCGTGGCGCGCACACGGTCGCCTTGCTTCAGACCGCTGGGCGGAGTCGCCGTCGGAGCTTTGTAAGGGATGAAAACGCGATAAAACCCGGGGGCGTCGAAGGTGACGTAGAGGCCGATGCCGTCGGCGGCGGCATCGGCGGCCCGCACTCTGCCTTCGGTGCGAACCAGCCGTCCGAGGTGGCGAAAGCCCTCGAGCTGTTCGATGGTAACGTCCACCGGTGCCGGGGCCGTCTTCCTGCCCCGCACCGCGATCCGGGCGGGCAGAATCACGACCATTCCCGCCAGCGCGGAAACCTCGCCCTCCACTTCGAGATCGTCACCGGCGCGGAACCCGTCCAAACGGCGATCGTCGCCGAAAACCTGGAGGACCCCTCCGTATTCGCCGTCTTCGATGGCCAGGAGCGTGTAGTCGGGGAACTGGAATGCCGGCCCGCTGGCAACGCCCCGCACCACCACGTTTTGTCCCATGTGTGCGGGGACAAACTGGTCCGCGGGGTTGCGCTTGCCGATTTCAGCCAGGGTCAGGGGCGTTTGCGCGCGCGCCGGCCAACAGGCAGAGATCAGCGCCAGCGCGAGCATCAGCGCCGGCCGGCCGGCGCTTCCCGGCCTCATTCGACGCGGCTTTGTTCCGCCAGCCATGCGCTCAGTTCCCCGCTCTCGAAATTATCCACGGTCAGGTTAGTACCAGGCAAGTACCCGAAAGTAGTACCAATCCCTATTACCCTCATCCCAGCCGCTCTCGCCGCTTGAACTCCGGAGTGGGAGTCTTCAAATACAACACAATTGCCCGGAGCCGTACCGAGAAGTTTTGCCGCATACAAGTAGATCTCGGGATCCGGCTTGGGATGTTGCACTTGCGCGCCGGTCACCACCGCCCGGAAGAAGCGGCGAAGGTCGGCCCGGTCCAACAGAAACTCGACATTGGGCGGCTCCGCATTGGTGGCCATGGCCATGGGCGCGTTCCGATGGCGTTCGAGAAACGGGCGAACCCCCGGGACCAACATTTGCTCCAACCCTTCCCCGATCATCTCCCGGTACAACGCCTCTTTCGCGGCCCCGCGGAGGGCGACCTCCTCGGCGGAGAGTTCGTCGCCGAAGAAGTCACGGACGATCTGGTCGTTACGCCTGCCGTACATGCGCTGGTGCATGGCCTCGGTGGTCTCCAGCCCGAAGCGGCGATTGAATGCAGCCCACGCTTCGCGGTGCATGGGATTGGAATCGATAATGACGCCGTCCATGTCGAAGATCAGCGCGAGTCCGGGACCCAGCGGCTCTTTACACAATTGTACCGGAATATCCACTACACGCCGCCCGGGTTGCGCAAGTTCGATTCCAGCCAGCTCATATAGGTGCCGGCGCCGTCCACAATCGGAATGGCGATGGCCTCCGGCACTTCGTAGGAGTGCGCCTGCTCCAGAACAGCCCGCAATTGGGTAAACAGTTCGCGCGAGGACTTGATCACCAGCAGGCATTCTTCAGCGGACTCGATGGCCCCATTCCAGCGGTAGAAGCTGCGCATGCGGGGAACGATGTTCACGCAGGCAGCCAGGCGCTCTTCGACGAGAAGGCGCGCAATCGTTTCCGCCTCCTTCTGGCTGGCGCAAGTGCTCAGGACAACAATCTTGTCGGTCATGGAAAAAAATCCGAAGCGAACGCGGCAAGCAATGTTACCATTATCTTCCAGGCTTTTGGTCCGATGAAAGCGTCCCTCAACCGATACGCCTACGCGGTGTTGTTTTTGATGCTGGCGAGCTATGCGTATATCACGTTGCGAGGGCCGCGTGGATTGCGTGCTTTATCCGACAAACAGGAGCAGGTGCAGCAGATGGAGCGGCAGATCGCCAACCGGCGCCTGGAAATTGCGCGCAAGAGGGACCGCATCCGGCGTCTGCAGAGCAGTCCGGCCGAGCAGGAACTGGAGATCCGCGACCGCTTGAAACTGGTACGCCCCAACGAGAAGATCTTCATCATCGGCAACTCCGACGAAACGAAGTAACGGCACGGTTCCGTTCCCCCGATGGCCAAACGATTGATGGTTGCGGTGGTCGGCGCCGGCATTGGTTCGCTGGCCGGCCTGTTGGTTTCTTATCTCGGCGCGGGCAACATCGCGTTGATCGCCGGCGCCATTGTTGGCGCAGTACTGCCACTCCTGTTCCTGGGGCCTCCCGGGAGGTAAACTAGACCGTTTTGGGCTCCCCGCCCGCGGCAGACGACGGAGGTTGAGCGTCTGCGGTTGATCAGGAGGAAGATCGTGTTCTGTGCCAAGTGCGGCTCATCCGTGGCCCAGGGGGTTGTTTTCTGCCCTTCCTGCGGCTCCCAGGTCGTGTTCGCCAGCCCGCCGCCGCCATCGCCTGAGGGACTTGGCCCCGCCGCGCCGGCGCCCGTATTCGCGCCTCCAACGCCGCCGGCCGGCGTCGTCGTATGGGACTACGCCACGTGGGGCACGCGGGCGGTGGGGTACCTCATCGATGCGATTCTGGTGGCGGTGGCCATGGGGATCCTCTACCTGGTCGCCGGAACCGTGCTGACCTCTATCGCCGGGCTGGCCGGTGACAATGCCGCCGCGGGGATGTGCTGCATGGCCATCCTGCTGTTCCCGGTGGCATCGCTGCTGGTCGGCATCTATAACCGCGTATACCTGGTCAGCCAGCGCGGCGCCTCGATTGGCCAAGGCCTGGTCAAGGTGAAGGTGGTCGATGCCAACGGCCAGTTGCTGACCCAGGGCATTGCGCTCATCCGGCTGCTTGCGCAGGTCGGCATGGCTTTTGTTCCGTTCCTTCCCGTGCTCGATATGCTGTGGCCGCTGTGGGATCCGCGGCGTCAGACGCTGCACGATAAGGCGGTCGGCTGCTACGTAATTAATAATCCGTGGGGCGTATGAACGGCGGCGCGGCAGCGGCAGCGGGTTCGGTGATCTGGCTGGATGCCATCGCGGCGCGGCTGCTGCTCGGTGCCGACGACAGCCACGTCTACTTCCTGGGCCACCCGATCGCCTGGACGTGCTGGCTGCGCAGCCACCTCGGTGTGCCATGTCCCACCTGCGGGCTCTCGCGGGGACTGGTGCTGAGCCTCGAGGGACGGTGGGCGGAAGCGTGGCGGCTCTTTCCCGCGGCGCCGCCGGCGTTGGCAGGGGCGTTGGTACTGGCTTGCGCCCTGTTTGTGCTGGCTGCTCTCCAAGCTTTGGGGCGGGGCGCGAGCGTTTCGGCCGGCGGACGATTGCGCACGGCTGCTCTGCTGTGGGCTGCCGGTACCATTGCCGTCTGGATGGGCGGTTGGCTGATCACCGTGATGCTATAATCCCCCCGGAAGATTGGAAAGGAGTTCTTTATGCCCTTTTGCGCGAAGTGTGGTTCACCGGTGGAGGGACGTTTTTGTGCCAAATGTGGAGCTGAGGTGACCGCCGGCCCATCGGGCGCGCCGGCGCCCGGGGCGATGCCGCCTCCCCCGCCGCCCACCTACGGCTCCTCCGTGCCGCCCCCGCCCACCTACGGCTCCGTGCCTCCGCCGCCTGCCACCGCGGGTATGGCCGATAACGTCGCATCCATGCTGTGCTATGCCCTGGGGTTCATCACCGGTATTATTTTTCTCGTGATCGAGCCGTATAAACGGAACAGAACGATTCGTTTTCACGCGTTTCAATCCATTTTCCTCAGCGTGGCGGCGATCCTGATCCGCTGGGTGCTGACGATCGTGCTCCTATCGCTCCACTTTTTCGATTTTCTGGCGCTGTCTTCCCTGATTTCGCTGGCATTTTTCGCTCTTTGGCTGTTTATGCTCATCTCCACGTACCAGGGCAAACAAATCGTGCTGCCGCTGATCGGACCCCTCGCGAAACAACAGGCATAGCGCCAAACCACCGGCGCATCGACGCCTTGTGCCGGACGGCACCTCCGCGGCTGGCCGGCACGCCCGGAAATGCGACGGTCTGCCCCACCAGCGGCTCAACATCGAAACTGGCTGCGCCGCCGCCGCGAGACCGGACGTCTAAGACAACGTGATTCGAATTATCCTCGCATGGGCTGCTCTTTCGGTTTCTTTCGCGCAGGCGCCGGTGATCGGCGATATCAATGTCTACGGACTACATAAGATTTCGACGGAGCGCTTCCTGGCTGCCCTGGACCTGAAATCAGGCAGCGCGCTGCCCGCTTCCAAAGGTGACCTCGAAGACACTCTGGAGAAGCTGCCGGGCATCGTTGTGGCCCACGTGGAGGCGGTATGTTGCGAGGATTCACGCGCCGTGCTGTTCATCGGCATCGAAGAGCGCGGCGGGCCACACACGGCCTTCCGCTCCAGCCCGGCGGGAGACGCGGTGCTGCCCAGCGAGCTGGTGGATGCGTATCATGGCTTCGTTTCCGCCGTGCAGCGGGTGTCCGGCCGCGGGCCTGTGGCTGAGGACCTGACGGCCGGTCACTCCCGAATCAGTGACCCGGAGGTGCGGAAATTCCAAGATCGCTTCGTGAGCTTCGCCGAAGGCCACATGCCGCTGCTGCGCGAGGTGTTGCGCACCGCGGCGGAGCCGGAGCAGCGCGCCATTGCCGCCGCCGTCCTTGGCTATGCGCCGAACAAGAAAGAGGTGGTGAACGATCTCCAGTACGCTTTGCAGGACCCCGATGAGTCGGTCCGGGCCAACGCCGCGCGGGCGTTGAAGGCGATTGCGGTGTTTGCCGCGCGGCAGCCTTCGGCAGGCATCCGCATATCGCCCACCTGGTTCGTTGAGCTCCTGCATTCGGTGGTGTTGAGCGACCGCATGGAGGCCGTTTCCGCGCTTCTCACGCTGACCGACCAGAAGGATCCCGCCGCGCTCCAGTTGATCGGCGAGCGGTCGCTCGAAGAACTCGTCGAGATGGCACGCTGGGCCACCCCGCGCTACGCGCTGCGGCCTTTCCTTCTGCTCGGCCGCGTGGCCGGGATGACGGACGAGGAAGTGCAGCAGAGCTGGCAAAAGGGCGACCGCAACGCGGTGACCGACAAAGCGCTCGCCGCCGCGGGGCGGAAGCGCGGCTAGAATGTAGGGGTGGCTTTGAACCGAAGGCAGTGGCTCGCCGGTGTGGCTGCGGGCCGCGTTCTGGCGCAAACCCGCCGGCAGAACGGTCCCGCGCCTCGCACCGTCCCCGCCATCTGCCTGTATTCGCAGACGCTGATCAAGGTCCCCTACGACGAGATCGGTCCGGTGCTGCGCAGCCTGGGCGTCGATGGCTGCGACCTTTCGGTGCAGCCCGGCGGCCACGTGGTACCCGAACAGGCGCCGGTGGATCTGATGCGCGCGGTCGAGGCAGTGACCGGGGTGGGGTTGGATGTACCGGTGATCAGCACCAGCTATACCAGCCTTGCGGATCCGACCATCCGCAACGTGGCCGCCATTGCCGCGGAAATGGGTGTCCCGCTGTTCCGTGCGGGGCAGTGGAAATACACCGCCGCCGAGCCCGAAGCGCGGCTGGCGGAGGTCCAGCGCGACATTTCCGGGTTGGCGGCGCTGGCCCGCGCGGTCCGTATGGCAGTGGCGATACAGAATATCGCCGGCGAAAACGTCGGGGCGTCGCTCTGGGACCTGAACCTGGTGATGCGCGGCCTCGACCCCAACGCGGCGGGCTATGATTTCGACGTCGGCTATGCCACCGCCGGAGGCGGAGCCGGCGCCTGGATGGTGGCCCTGCGCATGGCCCATCCGCGGCTGAAAATGGTAACCGTCCGCGATTTCGTCTGGTCCAAGGATGCAGGCGGCACCTGGAAGGCGACGCCCTGTCCGCTGGGCGAGGGTATGGTAGACTTTCCCAGGTTCTTCACCGCCCTGGCTCGCTGGCGTTTTGCCGGTCCGATTTCGGTGCAACCGGACTATTCGGCCAAGGACGATGTGGCGAGCATCCGGCACGACGTGGAGTTCGTGAGAAAGCAGTTGAAAGCGGCCTACGGGTAAGCCCGGTCGCGGAGGGTAAGGATGAACTGTCGATGGGCCCTGGCGGCCCTGGCTCTGATGGGCGGCTTGTATGCCTTCCAGCGCCCGTTCCGTGTCTACCGCAGCATGGAAATCTACGACAATATACCCCTGCCGCCCGACTGGGACCAGCAGGCCGAATGGGTGCAGGCGCGGCTGATGTATCCCAACCACCCGCAAGCCCGCTTCGGCGGCATGGGCCGCTACCGGTTCGGTTTTCTGGACTGGCGCGTGGGCGGCACCAGTTGGACGCAGGACTACCCCCGCGCCGACCGCCACTTCGCGCAAGCCCTCCGCCGTCTTACCCGCGTTCAGGTACGCAGCGTCGAACAGCCGTCGAATCCCGACGATACCGAGGACTTCTACAACTGGCCATGGCTGGTTGCCGGCGAAATGGGCGACTGGAAGCTCACCAACTCGCAAGCCAAGACCTTGCGTGAGTTCCTGCTCCGCGGCGGGTTCCTGTACATGGACGATTTCTGGGGGCAGGAGGAGTGGGATCGTTTCGACGAAACCATGAAGGTAGTGTTCCCCGACCGCCCGATCGTGGAGATCGAGGACAAGGACGCCATCTTCCACACCGTCTATGACCTGGACGAACGCTATCAGATCCTGGGACAGTGGGCGCTGCGCGGTGGCTACATGACGCAGCGCGCCGCGGGCACGGTAGCCCGCTGGCGCGGCGTGTACGACGAAAAGGGCCGGCTCATGGTGGCCATGTCGTTCAATTCGGACGTGGGAGATTCCTGGGAGTGGGCGGACGACCCGCGCTATCCCGAGAAATATTCCGCCCTGGGGATCCGGCTCGGCGTGAACTTCGTGGTGTACTCAATGACCCATTGAGCCGGACGCCCGAGCGAAAACGGCTACCGCCAGCGGCGGTAGTGGCCTCTGCCGTAGAAGAAGCCCGGACCCCAGTACAGCGAGACCCCGGTTCCCCAGTAGTAAGGATAGTAAGGATACGGGTAAGCGGGGCCGTAATAGTAAGGACGCGGCGGTGCCGGGCGTGCCTGTAACTGCGGCTCGGGGGGCCGCTCATACTCGTCCGGTCCCACATAGCGGAAAGCCTGCGGAGCATGCGCCGTGGAGATGGTGACCGGGCTTTCCACCCGGAAAGTCAGTACGGCTTCCGGATAGACCACCGTGGGGCGATTGCGGGTCGCGATGACACCGATGAGGCCGGCGGCAGCGCCGATTCCAGCGCCTACCGCAGCCCCCGTCCCCCACGCCGCGGCGGCGCCCACCATGGCCCCGATCCCGGTGGTAGCGGCCACCGTCCCGATCTGGTCGCCGGTGGGCGTAGTGCCCCCCTGGCGCGCCACCAGTTGCGACCGGATGGGAATCTGCGTGCCATCCGCCAATGTCAGGCCGGTCAACTCCAGTCCGAGCCGCGAGGGCCGGTCGGAGTGCTGCCGTTCGACCTCGGCCACCCTTCCGTAGACGGTCTGCCCGCGCTGGGCCACCACGACTCCATCGACAACCACCGGCTGGAACAGGCTGCCGGTGAACGTATCGCCGGGCTGGTTGCGGTCGGACGACAATGGCTGATCCGTCCGCAGGGTCATATACGTGCCAGGTTTTAGCGCCAACTCGGGAGGCAGGCCGTAGGCCGGACGCGAAGCTGCCGGAGGCGGCGCCGGCGGCGTCTCGGGCGGCTGGACCTGCGGCGGCATGGGACCTTCGGGCGGCGCCGGCTGCCCGGCGGCGGGTTGCTGCGACATCGGCTGGCCATACGCATCGCTGCGATCCACCGGCAGCGACGGATCCTGCCCCTGAACGACGGGCGCCTGGGCGTCGCTGATGCGCCGCCATCCAACGCTCGACGGCGGTTGCTGCGGGCTGGGCGGCTGGTCCTGAGCCAATGCGAATCCGGAGAGAGCCAGGAGTATGAGACCGAAACCGGGCGTGTTCGTGCGAAGCATATACGGCCTTTCTTCGTCTTCCTTATATGCAGCTATCGAACCATTCCGACCGACCAGTAAACCTTTGAAAACAAAAGGACAGATCCAGGTTCTTCTGGCCAAAAAGCACCGCCTGTGGTGGATTTCAACCAGGGCCTTCCCGCCTCTCGGCGGGATTCCCGAGATTTTGCCGCGATTGCCAAAGGGGACGCCATCCCGAGTCCAAGCGGCATATGGAAGCCCAGCGCTGCGGCTTCATCCATGCAACCCGAGATCTCCACGCCAGTTGCCTTAGCCCGGCTGGCAGGCGCGGCGGAGCGCCTCGCCCAGCGCCTGCTGTTTCTCGGGAGTAAGTTTGCTGCCGGCCTCGGTCACATAGAAGACGTCGATGGCTTTATGCGCCTGGGTGTCGATGAGCACCACTTCGATATTGGCGCCGCTGGCGGATATTGCGCTGGCGAGATCGTATAGCAGGCCCGGCCGGTCCTCGGCCACGATCTCCACTAGGGTGGCGCTATTGCCCGCCGAGCTGTTGAACGACACCCGTCCGGGAATCCGCGCGCTGCGGGCGGGGAGCACCGGCTTGGGGCGGTTGCGAAGGAGCTCTTTCACGTCGGTCTTGCCGATCACGGTACGTTCCACCATGGCCCGCAGGCGGTCGGCTTCGGTGGGGTTCAGGTCGAGCGTGCGATTGGGATCGGCGAAGGCGAAGGTGTCGAGCACGATGCCGCGGCGGTTGGAGAAGGCTTCCGCGCGCAGAATGTTCATGCCGAAGGCGGCCAGCGTCCCGGCTATGGCGGCGACCAGGCCGGGGCGGTCGGCGGCTGCCAGGGTCAATTGCCAGGCGGACTCCATAGTGCGGAGATCCACCGCGGCGCCGCGCTTGCGGCTGGCGGCTTCGAGCGCCATGTGGCTTTCGATCTCCAGTTCGGTGTGGGTGCGGAGATAGCGCGTCGGAAAGCCTTCGAGGAAGGCGCTGCGCCCGGGCGGGCCCGCGCGGAGGGGCTCGATGCGGTCGGTCTCCAATTCGCGGGTCAGCTCGTTGTAGACCATGAGGTAGAGCTGCCAGAGCTGTTCCGCGCGCCACGGGGTCATGGCGCTGGGGTTGACGGCGCTGATGTCCGCATAGGTCAGGAACGTCAGCGCTTTGAGCCTTTCCACGGTTTCCATTTCCCGCGCCACGTCGCGGATGGTCTGGGGGTCGAACACATCGCGGCCCTGCATGACGGCCGAAAGCACGAGGTGCTTTTCGATGAGGAACAGCACCGTGTCGCGATCGGAAGCCGGCATCCGGATGCGAGCCATGGCGGTGCGGGCGAAGCGCACCGATCCATCCACGTGGCCCGACGCCGGATCGCCTTTGCCCGAATCGTGGAACAGGAGCGCGAACAGCAGCAGGTCCGGCTGTTTCACCTCGCTGAGCAGCCCGGCGTAGGAATCGTGGGCCCCGGTGACGCTGTGCATGGCCACCAGGGTGTGTTCGTCCACCGTGTAGCGGTGATAGAAATCGCGGATCACGAGGCACTCGATATGTTCCAGCTCCGGGAACATGGCGGTGAGCACCCCGGTTTCGCTCATCGAGCGGATCGCCAGCGCCGCCTGCGGAAGCGCGAGGATGCGGCTCAGGACCGGCCAGGTGGCGCGCGGCTCGGCAAACCACGCGCGCAGGCGGTCCAGGCGCGACGCGATCTGTTCCTCGGCTTCGGCGGAAGGCCGAATCCCGTGACGGGCGACGAACTCGAACAGCCGCAGTACGATTTCGGGATCGACGTCGAGAGTTTGCGGCGCGCGGAAATGCGCGCGCTCGCGGTGCACGGAAAAGTCGGCGTTGGCCAGCCGCGACCGCCAGTGGCGGAACTGCGCCAGCAGGGCGCTCGACTGCGTCTCGGCGGCATCGAGCGCACGCATCGCGGCGCGGTGGATGCAGCGCGAATGGCGATAGTATTCGCGCATCCAGGCGGCCGCGTCGACTGCGCGCGATTGCTCCGCAATGGCATCCTGGGCCTCGAAGGAGAGCACGTTGTTGTCGCGTCCCGCCTGGTTGTGGAGATAGCATCGCACGCGGGCCAGGAATCGGAACGCGGCATCGCGGTCGGGCGGCAGGTTGGCGGTGCCCAGGTGCGTGGCATTGGTTTCGCGCAATTGTTCCAGCCAGCAGAGGAGCTGGTAGTCGCGCAGCCCGCCCGGCGTTTCCTTGACGTTGGGTTCGAGGTGGTAGATCGTTCCGGCGTATTTGGAGTGGCGCTCGCGGGTGAGGCGCGCCAGGTTGCGCACCAGCGCTTCGCGGTTGGCCTGGATAAAACGCGGCAACCGGCGCGCCAGGCCGGCGTAGAGCAGGCGGTCGCCGATGAGGTAGCGCTGGTCGAGAAGGCTTACGTTCAGCTCGATATTGCTGTCGTGCACCTCGGCGCACTCCTCCGGCGTGCGCACGGAGTGGCTCATGCGGAGGCGAGCGTCCCAGAGCCGCTGGAGGAAGGTGGCGATGGCGCTCTTCTTCGCCACCGCCAGCCGCTCGGATTCAAACAGCAGCAGCAGGTCGATATCGGAATGCGGGAAGAGGTGGCGCCGTCCGTATCCGCCGACGGCAAGGATGGCGAGACCGGCCGGAACCGCTGACAACAAATCGGCCGCTTCCCGCATCACCAGCCGGTCTACCTCCGCAGTCCGCTGAGCGAGAACGATGGCGCCGTCAGAGGGCGGATTCGCCCCGGTCGTCGTTGCGGATTCGTATGGCTTCGGCCACATCATAAACGAAAATCTTTCCGTCGCCGATCTTGCCGGTGCGCGCGGCCGTGGTCAGCGTGCGAAGTACGTCTTCATAACGGTTGGTGGGGACCACCATTTCGAGTTTCACTTTCGGGAGCAGGTCCACGTTGTATTCCTGGCCCCGGTAGACTTCGCGATGGCCTTTCTGGCGGCCGTGGCCACGGACCTCGCTGATGGTCATGCCATCGATACCGATGGCTTTCAACGCGTCTTTCACTTCGTCGAGCTTGAACGGCTGAATGATCGCTTCGATTTTCTTCATGGCTATGCCTCGAATATGTATCCTTCTTCGCCATGCATGCTGAGGTCAAGCCCCTCGATCTCGTGCTCTTTGCTTAGGCGGAGGCCGACCGTTGCGTCGCAGATCTTGAGGATGAGCAGGGAACCCACGGCAGCGAGAACCCATGCGATCAGGCAGCCGACAATCTGGTTCACGATTTGGCCCCCGTTGCCGTCGACGAGCCCCAAAGGACGTACGCGCCCGGCGGCGTCTTTGAACGCGTCGTTCACGGCGTTGGTGGCGAAGATGCCGGTCAGGATCGCGCCCAGGGTTCCCCCCGCGCCGTGTACGCCGAAAGCGTCCAGCGCGTCGTCGTAACCGAACCGCGCCTTGACTCGCGTCACCATCAAGTAGCAGACCACGCCAGCGCACAGGCCGATGAGCAGCGCCGGCATGGGCTTGACGAAGCCCGAAGCTGGAGTGATGGCCACCAGGCCCGCCACGCATCCGGAGATGCCGCCGAGCACGCTCGGCTTTCGGTGGTGAAGCCACTCGCCCAGGACCCAGCCCAGCGCACCCGCGGCCGATCCGAAGTGTGTGGCCACAAAGGCGCTCGTGGCCAGGCCGGAAGCGGCCAGCGCGCTGCCCGCGTTGAAGCCGAACCAACCCACCCACAGCAGGCACGCACCGGCAACGCTGAGGACCAGGTTGTGCGGCTTCATGGGCGTGGTGGGATAACCGAGCCGTTTGCCCAGGTACAGCGCGCACACCAGGGCCGAAACGCCGGAGGTGATATGCACCACCGTACCGCCGGCAAAATCGAAACAGGGCACCAGCCCGCCGGAAGCGTTCAACAATCCGCCCTTGCCCCACACCATGTGGGCCATTGGGAAATACACCAGGAGGCTCCACAAGACCGTGAACAGGAGCATCGCGCTGAACTTCATCCGCTCGGCGAATGCGCCCGAGATCAAGGCCGGCGTGATGATAGCGAACATCAACTGGTAGACCATGAAGGTCTGCTGGGGAATGGTCGCGGCATAGTCGGGATTGGGTGCTGTGCCCACGTGATTCAGGAAGGCGAAGTTCAGATCTCCAATGACTGGCGAAGAACCACCGAACGCCAGGCTGTAGCCGATGAGGGCCCACAACACCGTAACGACAGCCATCAAGATAAAGCTGTGCATCATGGTGCCGAGGACGTTTTTGCGACGGACCAAGCCGCCGTAGAAGAGGGCGAGCCCCGGGCCGGTCATCATGAGGACCAGCGCGGCGCTGGTGAGCATCCAGGCATTGTCGCCCGCACTTTGGGCCGACTTCGCAGTCGATTCGAGGGCCGCGATTCGCGCCTGGAGATCCGGGATGGTTTGGCCGGACAGGGGCCACGCTGCCGGAAACAGCGAGAGTGCACAAATACGAGGTGCATTTTTCATGGAGGTGCTTACCGGACGAAAGAAAATCTAAACTATTGTCCCAAGCGGACTTGCACCTGCCAAAGAGGAAGTTTCTATGGGCGGGATTCGATTTTTTTATGGAATTGTGCGGGCCCTCACAAAATCGGGTACCCTGGTCCGATTTTGGGCGTATAATCAAACCGTCACACGATGAAGTAAAAGTGGAGATGACGGCAGCGTCGTGGTGATGCCTTCATGCCTCCCGCAGGCGCTAAGGCGCCCGGGATCGCGATGAGCCGCTGCCGAGGGCCGGCCGGGTTGCCCGGCCGGCCCAAAAATATCCCTCCTGAGTTGCCCCCGATCGGTCAGCGTATATTCCGGGCTTGTGAGTTACGAGGCGAACGCGTGCGTGGTAACTACTGCTGCCGGCGTAGTACCCAACTTGCGTCTTCGACGACGCGGTCGAAGACACCGGGGTTCTTGAGACTCTTGGGTGTGAGGCGGCGGCTATGGGCCAGATCCCCGGCGAAATCCCTCTCGATCTCCGCGGCGATGCCGCGGTCCGCCACGACGAGGTTGACTTCGTCGTTCAGGTCGAATGACCGATGATCGAAGTTGGTGGATCCAGCCACCGTCCAAAGCCCGTCGATGCACATCAGCTTGGCGTGAATCATGGCCGGCAGGTATTCGTAGATCGCCACTCCCGCCTTGGCGAGAGGCCTTTCGAACATGCGGCTGACGCCACGGGTCATGGAATGGTCGTTGTGCGGCCCGGCGGTCAGAATCACGACATCCACGCCGCGCTCCGCCGCACACGTCAACGACTGGCGCGCGCTGCGATCGGGTACGAAGTACGGCGTGGTGATGTAAATCGAGCGCGTGGCGGCCTCGATCATGATCTGGTAGAGCATTCGCGCTCGGGTAGCGCCGCCGTGCGGAGTGCTGCGGATGACCATGGCCGGCACGCCGCCCTCGGTCCGGGTGAATCGAAAGTGCCCCTGGCCGGTCAGAATCTCGCCGGTGGTCTCGAGCCAGTTTTCCGCGAAGACGGCGTTGAGGTCGGGCACCGCGCCGCCTTCGGTGCGCAGGATCGTATCGCGCCAGGGCGGACCATACGAGCCGGGCTTGATCCAATGGTCGGCGAAGCCGGCGCCGCCGATGAATCCGACTCTTCCGTCTACCACGAGGAGTTTGCGATGGGTCCGGTTATTCAGATAGGGCCAGTTCTTCGATTTGACGGGATGATACCAGGAGACGCGGCCGCCGGCGGCACACAGCCGATCGAAGTAGCGGGACGGCGTGTTCCAACTGCCGATTGCATCCAATACCAAGCGGACTTCGACCCCGGCGCGCGCCCGATTCGTCAGCGCGTCCAGAAACTCGCGCGCGAGTTTACCCTCGAGGAATCCATACGCCTCCAGGTTCACGGTCTCGCCGGCGCCGCGGATGGCCTCGAGTTCGGCGGCATAGAAATTGGGGCCGTTGCGGAGCACAGATATGCGTGTCTCCGGGCGCATGGGCGATTCGGTAATCGTCGATACATAGCGTTGGAACTCGGCGGAGTCGATGGGCGGCAAGCCACCTCGATCGAGACCATACCGTGTCGCAGCGCCAAAGAGGCTGAGGCTCAGCCGCCAGCCGTGCAGGACGGCGGCGCCGGCGCCGAAGATTGCCAGGGCCCGCGTCGTACTGCTGGTTCCATGCCCGTTCGACCCCATGCCATCAGTTCGCGCAATTGGAATTCCATAGTGGGCGGGCGGAGCCGCAGAGTAGCGGCGGAAAGGTGACTCGTCCGGCGCAGCCTCGAAGCAGTGTATCGATCCGAACGGCCCCTTGACATCCCGCCGGCGATCGGCGATACTTCCATCGATAGACGATGGGAGAACGAGGCAAGGCGAGCGAATTATTGCCCGGAACGCTCGACCTGTTGATTCTGCGGGCGCTGGCGGCGGGCGCCATGCACGGTTATGGAATCGCGCTGCGCCTCAAGCAGGTATCCGATGAAGTGCTCCAGGTGGGGGAAAGCTCGCTCTATCCGGCGCTGCAGCGCCTGCTCGTCAACGGCTGGGTGAAGGCGGAATGGGCGACTTCGGAGAACAACCGGCGGGCGCGATACTACACTCTGACCGCCGCCGGACGCAAGCAACTCGCGGTGGAACGCGAGGAATTTGCGCGCGTGATCGGCGCCATCGAAAAAGTGCTGAATATGGCATGAGGCCGGCCGCTTCCACCCCGCTCATCCGCGGCTGGCGCCGGCTCTGGTTCCGCTGGCACCGCGACGAGCTAGACCGGGAGCTGGCCGAGGAGATGGAGTTCCACAGGCTGCTGATACAGGCGGAGAATCAGCGCTCCGGCCTGTCGCCGGCGGCCGCGCGGGAACTGAGCCGGCGACAGATGGGCAACACCACGGTGAGCCGGGAGGAGTGTCGGGAGATGTGGAGTTTCTCAGGACTGGAAAGGCTGCTCCAAGATATTCGCTACGCTACCCGCGTATTCCGCAGGATGCCGGGCTTCACGAGCATCGCCATGCTGAGTCTGGCGCTCGGGATCGGCGGAAACGCGGCGATGTTCAGCCTGGTCAACGCCCTGCTCATTCGTCCTTTGCCGTATCGCGAACCGGACCGTCTGTTCCGCATCACGGGCATCTATCCGCGCGCGGCGCTGCCTTACTTTCAGCAACGGTGCCGGACGATGGACGTGGCGGCGGTGAGCACGGAATCCGAATTCAATCTCACCGGCACGAACGAAGCGGTGCGTGTCTTCGGAAGCACGGCCACGGCGAACGCGCTGGCGGTGCTGGGCGCCGCGGTAACCCGCGGACGCGGGTTCGTTCCGGGGGAGGATTCGCCGGGCCGCGATGCCGTGGTGATCCTCAATCACTCGCTATGGCAGAAGGAATTCGCGGGCGACCCGGCGGTGATCGGCCGGGTGATTTCGGTAAGCGGCAGGAACCGGGAGATCATCGGCATCATGCCGCAGGGCTTCGGTTACCCGTCCATGAACGCGCAGTTGTGGATACCGATGCGGCTGGATCCGTCCAACTTTCTTGCGTTTTGGGGCAGCGGCTTTGTACCGCTGGTGGCGAGGCTGAAGCCGGGGGTCACACCACAACAGGCCCGCGCCGAAATCCAGAGTCTGGCCGGGCAGTTCCTCAAGACCTTTCCGTATCCGATGCCGCGCGACTTCAACCGCGATTCAACGACGATCCCCCTGCAACAGGACCTGACGGGCGACATCCGGGGCAAACTGGTGATCCTGCTCGCCTCGGTGGGCACGGTGTTGCTGATCGCGTGCACGAACGTGGCGAGTCTGCTCCTCTCGCGTGCAACGGCGCGGCGGAAGGAGATCGCGCTGCGCACAGCGCTGGGCGCCGGGCGGCCGAGGGTAGTCCGGCAACTGTTGACCGAGAGCATCCTGCTGGCGATGGCGGGCGGCGGTTTAGGAATCGTGCTCGGGGTGGGCGCACTCTCGATTTTCAAATCGGTGCTGCCGGCGGTGACCCCGGGTTTGGGGCAGGCGGAGATCGACTGGCCGGTAGCGGCGGCAGTCGCGGCATTGGCGCTGCTGACGGGCCTGGCCTTCGGAATCGCCCCGGCGCTCAGCGCGTCTCAAATCGATCTTGCGGCGGCCATGAGGACCGGAAGCCAGCGATCGGCCGGACCGGTGTGGGCGCGGCTGCGAAACTGGATGATCGCGGCGGAAGTAGCGCTGACGGTAGTGCTGGTGGTGAATGCGGGACTGCTGATCAAGAGCCTGTACACCCTTTCGGAAGCGCGCCCCGGCTTTGTGCCGGCGCGGATCCTCACCGTGCGCATCAGCCTGAACCAGACTTTTTGCCGGCAGCGGCCCGAGTGCATCGCCCTGTACGATCGACTGTTGACGCGAGCCCATCAGATCCCGGGTGTCGCGGAGACGGCCATCGTGAGCGCGCTTCCGTTGGGCGGCGCACAGCCGAGCCTGGCGGTGGATGTGGAAGGTCATCCCAAGTCGGTGGAGCATCCGGCGCCGCTCGTGTGGGCTGGCGCGGTCAGTCCCGGCTACATCCATATGATGCAGATCCCCGTTCTGGAGGGCCGGGACTTCCGCGACGCCGACGGAGCACAGGCGGCGCGCGTGATTCTGATTTCGGCGGCCACTGCCAAGTTTTTCTGGCCGGGGGAGCAAGCCATCGGCAAGCACATCAAGACCACCGGCGAGGCGAACTGGAGAACGGTGGTGGGCGTGGTGGGCGATGTGCGCCAATTCAACCTCGGCAAGGGCTTCCCGGACTTCATCCCAGGAGCCATGTACATGCCTTATGGACAGGCGGCGCGAGAGGACGGCGAAATTCCGGCGGCGATGACGCTGATGGTGAAGACGCGCGGCGACGCCGAGCGGATCGGGCGCGGGATTCGCGCGCTGGCGCAGGACCAGGACCCGAACATCCCGGTAGGGCCTGTCATGCCTTTGGACGACGTGGTGAGTGGATCGATTGCGGATTTTCGCTCCACGATTCGCGTGTTCCTCAGCTTCGCGGCGACGGCCATCCTGCTGGCGGGCATCGGGGTTTATGGACTGGTCTCGTATTGGGTGAGCCAGAGGGCGTTTGAGATCGGCGTGCGGGTGGCGATCGGGGCGACGCGACCGCGAATCGTATCCATGATTCTGGGCCAGGGACTTCGCGTTGCGCTGTTCGGCACAGCGGTGGGAGTACTGGCCGCCCTGGGATCGACGCATCTGATCGGCAGCCTGCTGGTCGGAGTTACGGCCACCGATCCGTTGACTTTCGCCGCGGTGACCGGACTTGTTCTGGGGGTGGCGGGAACGGCTGCGGCGTTTCCCGCCTGGAGAGCTTCCCGGATCGATCCGACGCGATCGCTGCGGGTGGATTGAGCCTGCGCTCATGCTACATTTGTTGTACAAAAGCAAGTGTTGGCGGTTTGGCGAGGTTAGGAACAGCGATCCGGTTGGCGAACGGCGCCGCCGCTGGCGGAATCGAGCCTGAGCCGGCGGGGCGGCCGGGTGGAAGACCCGCGGCTGCCCCGTGCCGATCAGGAGCGAGCGAAGACAATGGCCGATCACAGGCGCCTTTTGCATGCGTTAGCGATCGGATTCAGCTCGGTGCTTCTGTTCTCGATCCAACCCATGATTGCCAAGGTGCTGCTGCCGAGTTTCGGCGGCTCCGCGGGTCTGTTTGTCACCTGCATGCTGTTCTTCCAGGCGGTGCTGCTGCTGGGCTACCTGTATGCGTACCTGCTCACGCGGCACGCGAGCCGCAGGTTGCAGGCGCAGGTGCACGTGGGGGTGCTGGTGTTGAGTGTGGCCGCGCTGCCGTGGCGGTCGGCGGTCGGCGGGACACCGCCTGGGTACGGGTCGCCGGTGGTGTCGATCCTGGCGCAATTGGCGATGTCGATCGGCTTGCCGTACTTTCTGCTATCCGCGAACAGTCCGCTACTGCAGGCGTGGTTCGCGGCATCGCCCGGGGCGCGGTTTCCGTATCGGCTGTTTGCGTGGTCGAACCTGGCTTCGCTGGCAGCCTTGCTGGCCTATCCGGCGGCGGTGGAGCGTCTGCTGCCGCTGGCCGCGCAACTGCGTTGGTGGTCGGGCGCGTTCGTGGTACTGGCGGTGCTGCTGACGCTGCTGGCGGTATCCGGCGGTCAGCCGGTGAAGGTGGCACTGCGTCCGGTAGAGCGGGGGCGAGCGCTATTGTGGGTGGGTTTGGCGGCCTGTGCATCGGCGTTGTGGCTGGCCGTGGTCAATCACCTGAATGCGGAAGTGGCGGCCATTCCGCTGCTGTGGGTGCTGCCGCTGAGCGTGTACCTGCTGAGCTTCATTCTGTGCTTCGAGTTCGAGGGCGCTTACCGGCCGGCGATCTATCGCTGGCTGCTGCCGGCCGCATGGATCGCGGTGGGCTACCGGCTGGCGCGCGGTGGATCGGGCGGTTTGCTCTGGGAGATCCCGATGTTCCTGGCGGCGCTGTTTGTGTGCTCCATGTTCTGTCACGGCGAACTGGCACGCACCAAGCCCGAGCCCGAGGGGGGACTGCCGTTTTTCTACCTGGCGGCAGCTTTTGGCGGAGTGCTGGGGGGAGTATTCGTGGCGCTGGTGGCGCCGTACGCTTTTCACCGGCCGCTGGAGCTGCCGATTGCGGTGACGGCCTGCGTGCTGCTGGCGCTGGCGCAGCTTTACAGATTCTCGCGAGGACGGCTGGTGCGGCTGGGAGTGGTCTCGGTTCTGGCCTTTCTCGCCGCCACGAGCTATCGCGCCGGCGGCAGCGAGATCCTGCGCTCGCGCAATTTTTACGGATCGCTGCTGGTGACCGATGCGGGTGCAGGGGTGGCCGCGGTGCGATCCCTGTATCACGGGAGCACGCTGCATGGAGTCGAGTTTCTGGACCCGTCGCGCAGCCGCTCGCCCACCGCATTTTACGGGGGCGAATCGGGCGCCGGGCTGCTGCTCGAGGCGCTGCGGGCGCCGCGGCGGCGCGTGGGCATCGTGGGACTCGGTGTCGGGACTCTGGCAGCATATGGGAGGCAGGGGGACGTCTTCCGGATTTTCGAAATCGACCCGGCGGTGGCGGAAGTGGCAGGACGGTATTTTCGATTCCTCAGCGAATCCGCCGCTACCACCGAGGTGGTGATTGCCGACGGCCGCCTGGGGCTGGCGCACGAGCCCGACGGGAGCTTCGATGCCATCATCCTGGATGCCTTCTCCGACGATACGGTTCCGGTTCACCTGTTGACGCGGGAAGCCTTCCAACTGTACTTCCGGCGGCTGCGCGCGGGCGGCAGCCTGGCGGTGCACGTCACCAACCGGTACCTGGACCTGGTGCCGGTGGTTCGCGCGGGCGCCGAAGCGGTGCATGCGCAGACATTGCTGATCCGCAACAGCGGCGATGCGGAGCGGAGGATTCTTCCGGCCGATTGGGTCGTGGTGACGAACGATCGCGAGGTGCTGGACGCGTTGCGGCCGGCCGCCGAGCCGGCCGGCAGGACCAGCCGCACGCTCCGCTGGACGGACGATTACAGCGGCATTTTTTCTCTGCTGCGGTAGGGCCGGGGCAGGTTCACGGCAAGGTGGCGAGGCCCTGGAGCCGGGCGCGGGCTTCGGCGATCTGCCGTTCGAGCTGTGGCCGGTGGCGGTAGGCCTGCTCGTCGAGTCCGGAGCCGGGATTTGCCAGTTCCCGCTCCAGTTCCTGGAGGTAGCCTTCGGAGATTTCCAGGTTCCGGCGCAGTGTATCGGGATTGTGGAACCCATTGCCGGCGACGGTGACGTAGACCGGCGTCGTGTGCGCGATCTGTCCGGTGCCGGCCTGGCAGCGGGCCGCGATCCAGATGCCGTGGCGCGCCTCCAGGTCCAGAGTCGCCGCCAGGTGCGCGGCATCCTGGCCGGCGGACCGCGCCAGCACGTTCGAGTGTCCGACAATCTCGAGCGAGCGGAGAGGAACCTGGCCGCTGTGTCCAAAGGCTTCCGCGGTAATGTGAAGGCGGGTTCCGGGAGCCACATCCACGGTATCGCCGGGGAGGTGGCCATTGACGGTGAGCAGCACGACCGGGCCGGTACTGACGAAGGTGTGGCCCGCGCGCACCGCGGCGAACCAGCGCTCATAAGAGAACGGTCCGCCCACGAAGGTATAGAAGCGGGCGTTGCCGATTTGCGCAAAGCCTGGCTCCTTGAATCCGTAGGCCGGGCCTTTGCCGCACCACGGAAAGTCGGAGCCCGCCAGCGCGGTAAGTTTGAAGCCGAGGTCCAGGAAACGATAGTAGTGCCCGACCGCCAGAGGCCCCTCCGGGACGCAGAACTGGGCCAGTTCCAGGAAATCGGTTTTGCCGCGCAGGGTATTAAGGACCATGCCGCGATACCCGTGAAAGCTCATGCCCTGGTGGGCGAAACCGGTGACGCCGCCGAGCTCGTGAACCCGGTCGAAGAGGCGGTCGAAGGAGTAGTAGTCGCGAGGGAAGCGCACGAATTCGCGCGCGCCGAGCGAGATGGTGTGGCCGATCTCGGGAGTGCGCGGTTCTTCCTGGCCGGAGGCGAGAACGCGATCGCTTTCCTGGTAACGGCCGGCTTCGCCGAAGGCGTACTGGCTGAAGAAGGTGGCCCAGAAATCGCCCATTTCGAGGATGTGGCCGACGTGGATGTCCTCGGCGGCGGTCCAGCGCAGGATGGAGGCGTTGTCGGCGAGAGAGCGGCGCAGGTGGATGTGGTCGTCGGAGGAGTACCAACCGCGGGCGGGCATGTCGATCCAGCGCGCGAGGCGGTATTCGCGGGCGACGGCGGCGCCGGGCGGGAGGTCGAGCGATTCGTTGCGAAGCAGGTACTCGAACCCCTTGGACACGGTGATGCTATATGGACCGGGCGGCAGGCGCACATCGAATGCGCCATCGACATAGAACGAGCCATCGGGTTGAATGGCGTAGCCCTGGGCGCGATCCTGCTGACCCCACATGACGGCCAAGGCCTGGCGGGGAACCGGAATGGCGGATTCGGAGACGGCGAGAGCGCCGCGCACGCGGGGCCGGTTGCCGTGGGCATCCTCCAGGCGGATGCGCACCGGGGTGGGCTTGCCGGCCGCATCCAGAACTCTGACCGAGAGCGAAGCATCGCGACTGACCTGCGCCGAGTGGACCAGGGCAAACACAAACAGGCCGGCGAGGGCGAGGCGAACGGATGCCGGCCGCCAGCCGCGTCCACCGGGCTTCGAGGCTATCCCCTGGGGAGCGGGCCCATCCATTCCAGCTGCCTTTCAATTCGGGGGTGGAGCTTGTAGGGTTTGCGGATATCGGCAATGGCGGCGTTGCCGCGCAGGTCGATGAGCGCGGAATCGTACTGGCCGAGGCCGGCCTCGCCGCAATACCGGAGATAGCCGACCCAGTCGGGGTTCACCGCCATGGCTTCGACACCGATGCGGTCGGCCGCCACGAAATCGGTGGAGGCGATGGCGATACGGGAGGGCACGGGCGTTCCTTTCAAAGGCCCTTCGCCTTCCATGCCTTCGAAGCCGTCGATGACGGTGGCGCCCCAGAAGGGCTGCATACGCTTCGCCGTCAGGGCGAGGTTCATCTGGATCTGACGGTAGCCCTGGTGGTACCTGGCTTTGTCGTGCCAGGTGCCGGTGTCCTGGCGCGGATTGTGGAGTGGCGCCGCCATGACCAGGTTCTTCACGGAAAGGGTGGCCACCACATTGTCATGGGCCTTCGGGATGGCCGCGCCGAGGATGAAGGCGTCGGGATCGAACAGCCGCCGCGCCAGGCGGACCGGGACTAGATGCAGATCGCGGTCGACGATCTGGTGGGGCACGTAGTCTTCCTCGTTGAGATCGACCAGACGGATTTTCTGCCGTGGATACTCGCCGTTCAACCGGTTGTAATGGAAGTTCTCGTAGGCGTCCCAGGTGCAGTCTTTGGAGGAATCGGCGATGACGACGGAGCCCCGGAAACGGCCGTCGAGGTAATCCAGGATGCCTCGCAGGGCATCGAGGTGGGTGGACCCGAGCTGATGATTGACCGCCACGGTGTTGGGTTTGATGAGGACGTACTTCTTGGTTTTGAGGGCGGGGCGGACCTGGTCGTCGATGGCCAGGAGGGCATCATAAACGTTGCGGCGCCGGTCCTCTCCCCGGACCAGTGAAACGGAAGCCCTTTGACGGTAGGCGGAAACCTGCGCCCACAAAGGTGCGCTTCCGGCGGCAGCGGCCAGGAGCGCCCGACGGGAAATGTCCGGCATCAGCTACAGCTTACCTCGGCGGTGAGGGATGGGTCGGCTATTTTTCGGGGTGGAGCAGGGCCTGGTAGACCGCTTGGTGGCTGATGGTGTCCATATCGGGACTGGCGTCCGTTACGATCCGCTGGGTCATTCCTACGAACACGAGGTCGTTGGTGGGATCGATCCAGAACCAGGTGCCCGCCGCTCCGCCCCAGGTGAACGTGCCCCGGCCGACGGTGTGGCTGATGAACAAGGGATCGGTATAGACGCCGAAGTCGAAGCCAAACCCGAAACCGGGACTGATGTGAAAGAAGCCGATGCCGAACTCGCGGCTGTTCATGATGGCCGGGGACAACCGGTTGGTGCGCATGAGCGTCACCGAGGATGGCGCCAGGATACGGGTGCCGTCGAGCTGGCCGCCATTCAGCAGCATCTGGGCGAAGCGCAGGTAGTCGCCGGCGGTGGAGAAGAGTCCGCCGCCGCCCGAAGGCATGGTTGGTTCCTTGGAAACGTTGAGCGCCAGGTTGCCGCCGTTGGAGGCCGAAAGCGCGCCGCTGGGGCTCATCGTGTATAGCGTGGACAGACGTCCCAGTTTCTCCGCTGGGACGTGAAAACCGGTATCCTTCATCGCCAGCGGCTGGAAAATGTTCTCCCGCATGAACTCGCCGAGGGTCTTCCCGGAGAGCTTTTCAACCAGGTATCCCTGAATATCGACGGAGATGCTGTAGACCCACTTCGTCCCGGGCTGGTAGAGCAGCGGAATCTTGGCCAGCTTGCCGATCATCTGCTGCAGATTCGCCGACGCCAGGACCCCCGCTTCGCGGGACATTTTGTCCACGACGGTGTCACCGAAAATCCCGTAGGTGAACCCGGCGGTGTGACTCATCAGTTCGGCCATGGTCGGGGCATGGGCCGGCTCTTCCAAAATCGGCTGGCCGTTGGAATCCGCGCCCCGGTACACCTTCAGATGCGCAAACTCGGGGATGTATTTGGCGATCGGATCGCCCGGGATCCATTTTCCCTGCTCGTAGAGAATCATCATGGCCACGCCGGTGATGGGCTTGGTCATCGAGTAAATGCGGAAGATGGTGTCCTTGTCGATGGGAGCCCCGCTGGCCAGGTCTCGCTTGCCATAGCTCCAGGTGTCGACCACCTTGCCGTGACGGGCCATGATGCTGACGACGGACGGCAGTTGACGATCGTCCACGGTCTTCCGCAGGACGGTGTGGAGGCGCACCAGGCGCTGCGGGGAGAAGCCTAGCGTCTCCGGTTTGAGCCCGGCGGGGTCGCGGGCCGGACCCGCCTGCGCGTGTGCGCCGGCTGCCAGCACGATGACCGCCGAAAGAGATGCGGAGAATAGGGAAAAGCGTCGATCGGTCACGATGTCGAGACAGTGTATCAGAAGAATCTCGGAAAACGAGATACACTGTCACGAGTCACCGTTCGAAGGTGAGTGAGAGGGAGGGACGCATGACCGGTCAGCCGTTTTTCGAATGGCTCACGACGAGTCCCTGGGCGAACGTAATGAACGGCCCGGAGTGGGCTTTCCCGGTGGTCGAGAGTCTCCATTTCATGGGATTCGCGCTCTCCATCGGAACCATTGCCATCGTGGACTTGCGGCTTCTCGGATGGGGCATGCGGCGGCAGACCGCGGCGGAACTGGCGGCCGATCTCCGAAAATGGACGGTGGCCGGACTGATGGTGATGCTGATCACCGGTCCATTGATGTTCTCGGCGGACGCGGTAGCGTATCACGTCAACCCTTCGTTCCAATTCAAGATGACCTGCCTGATTGCGGCGCTGCTCTTTCATTTCACGCTGCATCGCCGGGCGACGCGGGCCGGGACCTCGCCGCTCGCGGCCCGGCTGGCCGGAGGGCTCTCGCTCCTGCTGTGGACGGGGGTGGTGGCGGGCGGCCGGATGATCGCGTTTGTGTGAGGGCGGGTTATGCTGGTTCCTTCCTTTCTCGAGTGGATCGAGAGCACGGACCTGAGCACGGCCATCCGCGAAGGCGCGCTTCCGTACCCGATTCTTGGCGGATTTCACCTTCTGGGTATCGCGCTGTTCGGTGGCATGCTGCTGGCGACGGACCTGCGCCTGCTCGGTTGGGCGATGCAACGCCGGCTGGTATCGGACGTGGTAGAGCAGTTCCGTCCGTGGAAGCGGGTGGGCTTCGTGCTGGTGGTGGCGAGCGGTTTGCTGCTGGCGTGGGCAGAGCCGCTGAAACTCTACCGGAGCCCGTCGTTTTGGGTGAAGATGGCGCTATTTGCACTGGTGGGCGTGCACGCCGTGGTGTTCCGCAGGGGCGTGTACCGCGACCCGGCCAAACTCGACGCGTTCGTGACGCGGGAGGCGAGGCTGGCGGCCGTTCTCTCGCTGGTCCTGTGGGCGGGGTTGATCGTGTCAGGGCGGCTGATCGCGTTCGACGAGTAGCGGCGCCAGGCGGCGCGTTACGCGATGGGGTGCTTCAGGCGAGGAGACGCTATGAAACGGACCGATTTGTCGCGCCGCGGTTTTCTTGGCGCTTCGGCCGCGGCCCTTCCGGCGGTGGCCAATCCGGCCGCCGCCGCCGCGCAGAGCGCCGGCGTGAAGATCGCGGACCTGCCCGATCTCACGATCCGGGAAGTGCGGGTCTACCATGTCGGAGCGGGCCGCGGCCTTACGCCGATTGCGGGCATCGTTACGGCCGGCGGCATTGAAGGCAACTATTCCCTGGCCGGCCGCTACTGGCACCCCAACTGGAGCAACCTGGGCTGGCTGGACTACGCCAAGCGCGCCCTCCTCGGCAAGAGCGTGCTCGATCTTCCGGCGCTCACTTCCCAATGGAAACCGGAGTTGCGCCGCCTCGGCCAACTTTCATACGCATCGGCCATCGACAATTGCCTCTGGGACGCGCTCGGAAAAGCGGTGGGCCTCCCGGTGTACCGCATTCTCGGCGCTTACCGCGAGAAGGTGAAGGCGTACGCCAGCTCGCAGCACCACGCCAGCATCGAAGAGTTCGTGAACGAGGTCCGCCAGGTCCAGCAGCAAGGCTTTCTCGCCTACAAAATCCACCCGCCTTCACCCGGCGACAGCCACGACTACAAGTTGGATATCGAGGTGGCCCGGGCGGTTCGGAAAGCCGCCGGCGACGGCTTTCTGCTCCTCCACGACCCGGTCGGCGTCTATACCCGGGAAGAGGCGTTCAAGGTGGGGCGGGCGCTCCAGGAGCTGGACTATATCTGCTACGAAGATCCCATACCCACCACGGATATCGACGGCCTCGTGCAGTTGAACCAGGCGCTCGATATCCCCATCCATATCGGCGAGTTCCTCTTCTCGCCGTATCATTACGCCGAGTATATTCGCCGCGGGGCCATGGACGTGGTGCGGTTCATCGTGGACAACGTAGGCGGGATCAGCGGGGGCATGAAGATCGCGCGCCTGGCCGAGTTGTTCGGGATGGAATGCGCGCCGCACAATTGGGGCGAGGCGTTCGACCACGCGGTGCACTTCCATTGCGAACTGGCCATGCCCAACAATATCTGGTTCGAAATGACGGTGCCCCAGGGTTCGAGCGACCGGCCGTACGTGAAAGATAAATTCCGCGTAGCCAAGGACGGATATGTTTATGCATCGGCGAAGCCCGGCCTCGGGGTCGAACTGGACCGCGCAGCGCTCGACAAAATGACGACACGGATCGACCGCTGAATTCCGCCAGGCGCTTTAGAGCGTCTCATGGGCGGCTTTCGGCAGGTCCGTATCCTTCACGCCGCTCGACCGGTGCACGCTGAAATCGGCGACATTGTCGAGCACGAATACCGGAACCCCTGGCGGGTGAGGCACCTGGATCCGGAAGAACTCCGCGTCCTGGACGTCATCCAGCACGAAGGCGGGCCGCAAGTCTTCTTTGACCGTTTGGATTTCGATGTTGTCGAACTGAATGCCCTTCACATGCCGGATATAGAAACCGTGCGAAGGCATGCGGTGCTGCTGTGGCGGCGGACCGGGGGAGCCCCCGCCCCGCCTGTTGCCCCGACGTGGCGGCGCGACGAACATGGTCGGCTCCGGATAGTTGCTCTCGTATTCGGGCGGCGCGAAGGCCGCGTCCTCCTTCGTGCCGCCACCCTGGTGGAGCACCTGGACGTTGCTGATTTTCACGTCCTCAATTTCGTGGCCCGGGATTCCGCTGATAATCGAGCCCAATCGCGAAACCGAATTCGAGCACACCAGGTTGCTGATGATCACCCGCTTCAGCGTCCCTACGGGGGTGCCTTCGGGCGATCGCATGCGGCTACCGAGCCGCAGGAAAATGGGCGCGCTCATGATATCGCGCATGGAGAGATTCGTCACCGTGACGTCTTCGAGCAGGGCGCCGTCCACGCTTTCGAGGGCCAGCCCCTGGCAGCCTTCGAAGATGCAATTGGAAATGGTGATGTTACGGAATCCACCGCTCGATTCCGTTCCGAATTTGATGCGGCCGGTGTGCGGGACGCGAACCTCCGGAGAGAACTTCTTATAGGTGCCATCGAGCAGCGTGCCTTCCTGCCAGCAGCCGCTCACGTAGCAGTTGGTGATGGTGACCGATTCGGTCGGCTTGCCTTCACCCAGGGCGTAGTCCGATTTGAGGCAGATGCCGTCATCCCACGGCGAATTGACGTAACAGTTGGAAACCCGCACATTGCGGCAGCAATTGATATCCATGCCGTCGCGATTGGTGTCGATCTTCAGATTATCGAGGGTGAAGTTGTCGAGGCCCGTGGCCAGGATTCCGAAGTGGCCGCCGTGGAGAATGGAAAAGTCGCGGAGCAGGACATTATGGCAGTTCTTGAGCGAGATGGATTTGTTGCCAACCCCGGGGTTCTGGGCGTTGGGTCCGCGGGTCAGCCCTTTCCCCCAAATGCGGCCGGTGCCGACAATGGCTACATTCTCCACGCCTTCGCCCCAAATCATGCTGTTGTGGAAGTGGCTGTGCCCGAAATCCTGGTACTTGTCCCAGGAGTTCGGCTCCGCCTCGTCGTAGCCACCACCAACCCCGTTGGAAGGAGGGTCGGCGGCGACGATGGTGGCGCCGGGATCGAGGTCGAGCGATACGTTGCTCTTCAGGTGGATGGAATAGCAGAGGTAGTTCCCGGCGGGAAAGTGTATGATGCCACCACCGGCTGCGGCGACGGCCGCGATGGCCTTGTTGATGGCGGGAGTGTCGAGCGTCTTGCCGTCGCCCGAGGCGCCGAACGCCTTCACGTCGGAATTGGCGCCGGCGGCTTCGGCGACGCCGCGGCCGGCGTGAAGTGCCAACGCGACTCCGGCCAGCCCCGCGCCCGTGCGCCTGAGGAACTCTCTTCGCGGTGGGACAGTCATCGACAACGAGTATACCGGGGATGGCCCGCAGCGGTGGAGAATCGGGCAGCCTTCACACGCGGAGGTGGGGTTTCATGAACCGATCCCATGCCTCGCGAACGGTCTTCGTCTGAATCTCGCCGGGCGGGCTTGCGTGGCCGGCCCCGCCGCGGCTTCGCGTGTTTTCCTTGAAAATTCCGCGGATCTGCAAAAGACAGGCGGTCGCTCCGGGAATCGTCAGAAAGGCCTGGATCCGGCCGAACATATCGAATGCCTCGCCTTGCTTATCCGAATGCCACAGGTCGTAGGCGGCCGCGTAGAAGTCGGCGAGCATGGTCATCGGGCAATGGCCGGCGAATCCCAGCCGCATCTCGTCGATCATGGTGCGCACGCCGTTTCCCGAAAAAACGGCCAGCTTGTCGCCGGTGCGTTCGCGAATCTGGGTCACCCGCGTCAGCGGATTGCCGGCCTCATCTTTGACGCATTTCATCCGCGGCACCTGGCGGAACATCTCGACCACCAGGTCCACCGTGGTCGCGCCCTGGGTCTGCACAATTAAGGGCAGTTCGGTGGCTGCCCCCAGAGCCTTGTAGTAATCGACCATGGCCTCGCCATCGGCCTTTTCCGGGGGCAGGGAGATGATGGCGTCGGCGCCGTTCTTCTGGGCGTGCCGGGCATACCGGATGGCGTTCTGGAGGTTGCCCTCTTTATCCTGAACGCCGATCACGAGCGCAGTTCGGCCGCCCTTGCCGGCTGCCAGGATGGCCTCGGCGCCTTCGAACCGCTCGGACGCGGAGAGGGTGGTCCACGCGCTGGCAATCTGCGGCCAGGCGAACCCGTGAACGCGGAAGCGGTTGCAGAAACGCACCTCCGCCTGGAGGCCCTCCAGGTCCAGCTTATCGGATTCGGTGAACGGCGTCTGGCCGATGGGGAACACGCCGCGCAATGGCTTGCCGCCGGCGGGCCGCGCGGGCTCGACCGTAATGGCCAGCGCTCCCGCACCCAGGGTGCGCAGGAAAGCGCGCCGATCGGAGCCGACCGTCATGCGTCTATCTTACTGGAACGCGCGGGCTCACGGACGGGGCGGGCTACTGTGCAGCGACCGATTCGATCCGCAGCCGCACCTCTAATTTCCCGCGCAGGGTGTTCATCATGATGCAGCCCCGGTCGGCGATTTCCACCAGGCGCTGGAGCAGGTCCCGGTCCGCGGTTTCCGCACCGACCGTCAGTTCCAGGGACTCGAAGCGGATTGGGGAATCGGCCAGAATACCGGTCACTTCGGTTCGCACATCGCGAACCGGAGCTTCCCGGGTACGGATGGCCGCCAGGAGGTTGCTCATGAAGCAGCCGCCCACAGAGGCCAGAAACAACTCTCCGCCCATCGGACCCATGTCGGCGCCCCCCTTCGCCGCGGGGCGGTCGATACGCACCCGGTGCCCGCCCATGATCGCTTCGGTGGACGAGGCGGCTATCTGGCGCAGTTGAACGCGGATCTCTCCAGCCATGGCTATTTCCGGCGCACCGATTCCGGCGCGCGGGTGCGGTCAAACGGGAGCACGGGCAAGGTCCACTTCACCGGCACGGTTTCCGGAATGAAGCATTCGCGATCGTCGCAGGCCTGGTAGCGCAACTCGCCTTCGACCACCAGATTGTGGTTGGAGTCGAGGAGCGGATTCAACTGCTGGGGCCCCGCCAGGGTGATGGTTTCGAGCAGCCGGAATTGCCCTTCGAATACCGGCACGGTTTCATGAATCGCCTCGAGCCTCATGGTTTTGGTCGCGGGGAACGATACCGGCTCCGCCTGGTAGGCGGCCGACGACGCCAACTTGAGCGAAATCGGAATATAGCCCGTCACTCCCGGCGCGTATACGTGCACGCGGTCGGCGAGATGCACATCCACAGCCAGGGTGACGCGCTGATTCGGGCGGGCGGGTGTATCGCCGCCCGAGATGCCGAGATCGACATGCTTCGCCGCGATCCGCTCTCGCGGCGCCGCGGTGACTCCGAAGCGCCGCAGCAGGATCGATTCGGACGTGTCGCGGACCCGGTAATCCTCTTCGAAGTACTTCGCCACCACCCGGCCGCGGTTGTCCAGCAGGTACGTCCCGGGATAAGGAATGCCGTAATAGGGCGTTCCTTTCTCGATCGTTTCGTTCAGAATTCCAAAGCTGCGGATGACCTTGGAATCCGTGTCGGAGAGCAGCGGGAAGTCGATGTGTTCCCGTTCGGCAAACGCCTTCAGGACCCCGGTGCTGTCGTAGCTGATTGCCGCCAGCCCCAAACCCTGCGCTTCGATCCTGCCGCGGTTCTGTTCCAACTCGACCAGTTGGGCTTTGCAGAACGGTCACCAGTCGGCCGAACGAAAAAACACCAGCAGGGCGCCTTTCGGACCCAGGATGGATGCCAGTGTTTTTTCGTTTCCGTTCTGGTCGGGAAGGCGGAAATCCGGTACGCTTTCGCCGACCCGCGGGCCGGTGGGCACAGCCGCCGTGCACAAAATCGCCGCCAAGGCGATCGCCACCCGCCACGTGACCGCGTTGGTTTGTTGAGACATAACCATCATGCCGGCATCCCCCCGTTTCAGGATGCCACGACCGGGCTGAAATATTCCCGCCATGAACAATTTTCTCAGGGACGGAGCCCGCTGCGGGGCGGCGAACGAAAATTAGAGTTGACATTGTACTATTCAACTAGTACACTATTAGACTAGGTGAATATGACGTCGCAAGCGGCGAAACGAGCTTTGGCATTCCGGCTGGACCTCCACAGCGGCGTTCCGGTCTATCGGCAAATCATCGACCAGGTGATGGGTGGGGTCGCGGCAGGGACACTGGCGGGGGGCGACCAGCTACCGACGGTGCGCCAGGTTGCGGTGGATCTTTCCATCAATCCCAATACGGTGGTGCGGGCATACCGGGAGCTCGAGATTCGGGGAATCCTGGAAACCCAGCAAGGCACAGGGACGTTTGTGAGTCACCAGAAAGTGAAGCGCGACGACGTGGAGCGGCGGCGGCAGCTCACCCAGTTGGTGGGCGAATTCGTGGCGCGCGCGGGGTCGGCGGGCTTCACCGTGGAAGATTTGTTGGAGCAGCTACATGATCGACAGAATAACGTGGAAAAAAACAGGAGATGACGCCATGAAAACCGATCGGGTGGAATTGCGGCTGAGCAGTGTAGGTGTGGCGTTGATGGTGACGTGCCTGCTGGCGGGGGTGGGCGTATCGCTCGCCACGAACGGCCCGGCGGGAGTCATTGCGGGCGCGATCTTCGGGTCGTATTTGCTCTTCGCCATACGCGTGGCCGATCAGTGGGAGAAGGTTGCGGTGCTGCGCTTCGGGCGATATATCGGGCTGCGAGGCCCGGGGCTGTTTCACATGGTTCCGGTGGTGGACACGCTTAGCCGGTTCGTAGACCAGCGCGTGCGGGTGGCGAATGTGTCGGCGGAATCGACGCTGACGCGCGACACGGTGCCGGTGAACGTGGATGCGATCGTGTTCTGGATGGTCTGGAACGCGGAGAAATCGATTCTGGAGGTGCAGGACTTCGTGCAGGCGATCTTGCTCAGCGCGCAGACCGCGCTGCGGGAATCGATCGGGCGGCACATGCTGTCGCAGATGGTGGCGGAACGCGAGCTGATGGGGCAGGAACTACAGCGGATTATGGACGAAAAGACCAACCCGTGGGGCATCACGGTGCAGTCTGTGGAGATCCGCGACGTGCAGATCCCGCCGGAGCTGCAGGATGCCATGTCGCGGCAGGCCCAAGCGGAGCGGGAGCGGCAGGCACGCAACATCCTGGGGCTGGCGGAGACGGAGGTGGCCGAGAAGTTCTCGGTGGCGGCGGCGACCTACCACGACAACCCCGTGGCGCTGCACCTGCGCGCGATGAACATGCTTTATGAGGCCATCAAGGAGCGGGGATCGATGGTGATCGTTCCGTCGTCGGCGGTGGAGACGATGGGGCTGGGGGGAATGATGGCGACTGCTTCCCTGGGCGGAGCGAAGGCACAGTAAGCCGGCCGATGAACACAATCGCGGCCGTGACCGGGGACCAGGTTCCGTCGGGAGTCGGCCGCGATAGGATAGAGCATGCGCTTGATCACGTTGACCCTGGCGATGGCTCTCGGGTGCGCGCCATTACTGGCCGCAGAGAAGAACACCAAAACCGACGAGAGACTCGAAGACGCGGACAGTCTCTTCACGGAAATCATGGGCACTCCCGACAAATCGATACCGCAAAACCTCCTCGACAAGTCGAGCTGCATCATTCTGATACCCGGCTTGAAGAAGGGCGCCTTCGTTGTGGGCGGAAAGTTTGGCCGCGGGTTCGCGATGTGCCGCAGAGAGGGCGGACAAGGCTGGGGCCCGCCGGCGGCGATCCGGATCGAGGGCGGTAGTTTTGGCTTCCAGATCGGATTCTCCTCGAGCGATGTGATCCTGCTGGTGATGAATGAGCGAGGCATGAAGCGCCTCTCGAGCAGCAAGTTCACCATTGGCGCGGAGGCGACGGCCGCCGCCGGACCGGTGGGCCGCAACGCCACGGCACAAACGGACGTGCTGATGACGGCGGAGATTCTGTCATGGTCGCGCTCGCGGGGCGTGTTCGCGGGGGTATCGCTCGATGGCGCCACGCTGCGCAACGACCTGGACGAGAACAAGGCGCTTTACGGGCAGCGTTGGACCAGCGCGGAGATCCTGATGAGCGGCGCCAAGCCGCCGGCCGCCGCGGCAAAGCTGCTGGCCGACCTGAACAAGTTCTCACCGCGCAAGGTGAGTTGACTCCGCTCACCGGCGGGCTGCAAAGAATGTTCGAAGCAGCTCCGCGCATTCGAAGGCGAGAACGCCCTCAACGACCTCGACGCGGTGGTTGAGCAAGCCGGAATCGGCCACCTGAAATTTGCTGCGCACGCCGCCGCAGCGGAGGTCGCGGGTGCCGAAGACGAGGCGCTCGACGCGCGCGGCCACGAGGGCTCCCGCACACATGACGCAGGGCTCGAGGGTGGAATAGAGCGTGCCGCGGACGAGTCGGTAATTGCCGGCGTCGCGAGCGGCTTCCCGCAAAGCGAGAATTTCGGCGTGCGCGGTGGGATCGTGGCGGGCGATCGGTGCATTCGATCCGCGGCCGCGGATTTCGCCATCCACCACGAGGACCGCGCCCACCGGAACTTCGCCCTGCGATTCGCCCGCGCGGGCCAGCAGCAGGGCCTCGCGCATGAACCGTTCGTCCGGCCTCACTAGTTTATGATACAGAACGGCCGGGGCGTGACCAGCTCCGCGAGGGACAAACTCCGCCGATCAGTGGCGAAAGTGGCGTACGCCGGTAAACACCATGGCGAGGCCCAGGCCGTCGGCGGCGGCGACGACTTCGGCGTCGCGGACCGAGCCGCCGGGCTGAATGAACGCGGTGGCGCCGTGCTTGGCGGCCTCTTCTACGCCATCGGGAAACGGAAAGAACGCGTCGGACGCTACCACCGTGCCGGAGAGGGGAAGCACGGCCTTCATGGCGCCCAGCTTGACGGAATCGACGCGGCTCATCTGTCCCGCACCGATGCCTACCGTCTGGCCCGGCCGGGCGAACACGATGGCGTTCGACTTCACATGCTTGGCCACCCTCCATCCGAATTCGAGCGCTCTCCACTCGTCGTCGTCCGGTGCGCGGCTGGTCTTCACCAGCGCGGCGGCGCGGTCGAACCCGGCCGTATCGGCGGTCTGGACGAGAAATCCGCCGGAAATGGACTTCACCACGAACGGATCGGCGCCCGGGGTGACGCGCATGAGCCGCAGGTTCTTTTTAGCGGACAGCACGGCCAGCGCTTCGGGCGAATAGTCCGGCGCAGCCACGGCTTCGATGAAGGTCTTGGCCAGCTCGCGGGCCGTTTCTTCGTCGATAGGGCGGTTCAGCCCCAGCACGCTCCCGTAGGCGGACACGGGGTCGCAGGCGAATGCCCGCCGATAGGCCTCCGCCAGCTTCTCGTGTTCCGCGCAACCGCACGGATTAGTGTGCTTGATGACCGCTGCCGCGGGAGCCGCAAACTCGCAGGCAAGCTGCCATGCGGCATCGAGATCCACCAGGTTGTTGTAAGAGAGTTCCTTGCCCTGCAACTGCTCGGCTCCAGCGACTCCCTGGCCGCGCTTTCCGTAGAGCGCGGCCTGCTGGTGCGGGTTCTCGCCGTATCGCAGGTCCATCAACCTGGGGGCGCGAAGGCTCAGATCTCGCGGCAGGGCGGAGGCCCCGTCTTCCTGGTCGAGGCGCGCCGCAATGGCGGCGTCGTAGCGAGCGGTGGTGCGAAACGCTTTGCGCGCCAGTTGCCAGCGCGTCTCCGGCGAAAGCGCGCCGCCGTTGCTGTGTAACTCCTCCAGGATGGCGCTGTAATCGTCCGGCGATACCACGATGGCAACGTCCGGATAGTTTTTGGCGGCGGCGCGGATCAGCGTGGGACCGCCGATATCGATGTTCTCGATGAGCTCTTCGAGGCGGGCGCCTTTCCTGGCGGCAACCTCTTCAAAGCGATAGAGGTTGACCACGACCATATCGATGGGAGCGATGGCGCGGTCCTCGAGCGCCTGCATGTGAGAGGCGTTGCCGCGAATGGCCAGGATGCCTCCAGCGATGGCAGGATGAAGAGTCTTCACGCGCCCGTCGAGCATTTCCGGGAACTGGGTGACTTCGGAAACCTCGGTCACCGCCACCCCGGTTTCGCGGATCATCCGCGCGGTTCCGCCCGTGGAGACGATCCGGGCGCCCAGTCGCTCCAATCCAGCGGCGAAATCGACAATTCCCGTTTTGTCGGTGACGCTGATAAGAACCCGCTCGATCTTTCGCATCTACAGGCACGATAGCATGAGCGGTCCGGGCGACACGCCGCCTATTTGGCCTTGCTCAATTTGCGGTAGTATTCTTCCACCGCTTGAGCCCACCCCTCGGGAACCTTCTCGCCGCCCGGGCTGCGCACCGTACCGTTGCCGCTGGCTTCATCGACCTTGCGGCGCAGTTCCATCTCGACCTGCTCCACCCCTGCCAGAGCGGCTTGAATGCGCTGGCCCAGCAACGGATCGTTGGATTGGGTAAACGGATCGAACTGGCGCAGGTCGCGAATCACGCCCTGGATATCGCGCGCGGTGGCCGGGTCGTCGCGCAACTGCTGCTGAAGCTGCGCCAGCGAACGCAGTGTGTCGGTGTAGGTTTGCTGGAAATCCTGCGGCCGGATGGGACCCTCGGCCCCACCATTCCAGGGATTGCCGTAGCGGCCATAGTTGGGATTGGCGCCATACGAGCCGCCGTTGGCGGGATTTCCGCCGAGCCATTGGCCCTGCTGTGGACCACCGCCGCCCTGCTGCCCGCCACCCTGCTGGGACTGCTGGCCGCCCTGACCCTGCTGACCCTGCTGACCCTGCTGACCCTGTTGCCCCTGCTGTCCCTGTTGCCCGCGCTGACCTTGCTGCCCCTGCTGCCCTTGCCGGCCGGCCTGCTGGCCCCGCCCGTGGGCGCCTAACTGCTCCATCTGGCGGCGGAGTTGCTCCACCTGGGCCAGTGCCCGCTCCAGGGACTTATCGTCGGGACCGCCCTTACCGTCGGGGCCGCCCTTTCCCAGGGCCTGTTGCACATCCTTCAAGTGATCGCGAAGGTTGTTCATTCCCTGGGTGACGCCGGCCTCGGAGAGGACGGCATAGCCGCCCATGCCGCGCCGGATCCAATCGGCATTGCGCTGCATGGCGCGAGCCAGTTCCTGCTGCTGCATTTCGCCCAATGCGTCGCGGAGCTTGGTGGCCGCCTGACGCTGGGTCGATTGCAGATCTCGTACGGCGGATTGCATCTGCTGCTCGAGCTTCTTCAGATCGGCGATTTCGCCATCTCGCTGGCCGGCGAGACGTTCGGCCTGCTCGCGGTTCACTCCCTGTTCGGAGCCGAAGGCGCGGCGCATCTGGCCCTCAAAATCCTGTTGACGCCGGGCCAGCTCTTCTGCCTGGCGCGCCATATCCTCCACCTGATTGCTGGACTGCGCGCTGCGCATGCCCTGCAACATTTGGGCGGCTTCTTTCAGGCGATCGGCGGCGCGGCGCGCATCGGCTTCCGCCTGGGGCGTGCCCGACTGCTGGGAAGACGCGGCTTGGCGCATGTCCTGAAGCGCCTGGTTGAGACGGTCGATCATCTGCTGCATCTGCTGCGGGTTGGCGCCCCGAAGCTGGTTCTCGTGCAGCATGTTTTCCATCTGTTGGCGGGCCTGCTGCTGCGGAGTCATCTGGCCCTGTTGGCCCTGCTGGCCGCCCTGCGTCATCTGGCCCTGTTGGCCCTGCTGGCCGCCCTGCGTCATCTGGCCCTGCTGGCCCTGTTGGCCTTGCTGCCCCTGCTGCCCCTGCTGCCCCTGCTGTCCTTGCTGTCCTTGCTGCCCTTGTTGACTCTGCTGTCCTTGCTGGCTCTGCTGTCCCTGGCGGCTCAACTGGCCAGCCTGGTTGCGGGCCATCTGCTGCATCTGCTGCTGGAGTTTTTCAGCTTCCCGGCGGAGCATCTCCTGCTCCCAGCGCTGCTGCGGAGTCTGCTGGCCCTTGCGGGCCTGGTCGGCCAGTTCCTGCTGCCGCTTGGCAAGCTGCTGGAGTTTTTGCAGCGCGTCATCCAACTCACGCTGTTGGGCGTCGGACGACTGCGAGGCGTTCTGGCGCGCACCCTCGTACTGATTCTTTTCGGTATCGAGTTCCAGGTCGAAGAGACCCGCGAGGTCGCGCGTGGCGCCGCCGCCACCGCCCCCGCCGCCCCCGCTGCGCTGGCCGCCGAACGCCACCTGGATATCGCGGAAGGTGGCCTCGGCGCGGAGCAGGTACTGCAATGCCTTCTGCTCGGAGGGGAGCGCATCCTGCCATTTGGCGCCCTTCAGCTTGTCAGTCGCGGGGCCCATGGCGTCGGCCGCCTTCTCCATATCATCCACGAAACTCTTGAAGGAATCGCCGGCGCCTTCGAGCTGCCGCGCCTTCATGCGCGCGGCCAGCGACTTCGCCTGATCGCGCAGCTTGGACTGCACCGAAGAAAGGAACGCGGCGTTTTCGGCATCGGAGGCACGCGCGCCCTGCCCCTTGGCCTGGTTCCAGGTGGCGGTAATGATCTCCTTCTGGCGTCCCGAGATTTGCCCCTCCTGGTCCATGTCGCCGCCGCCACCGCCACCACCGCCGCCTTCCTGGGATTGGGAGTAGATGCGCTCGAACGGCTGGGCCTCGATGAAGAACATGTCCGTATTGGCCGCGGTGCGCGCGTCCCTGGCCACGGCGTAGATGCTGACGATATCGCCCGGCACAACCTTGAAATCCTCGAGTGAAATGGTGGTAGTACCGGTGGAGTCCTTCGCGCCTTTGGACTGGAGCAGAGGAATGGTCTTCTCGGGACCGCCATTCACGGAGTAGTGCAGGTCGACGTTCCGGAGACCAAAATCATCTTTGGCTTCCACGGCGACGGTGACTTCCTCGATCGGGTTGGCTTTGAAATCGCGTCCGGGACGGGTGATCTTGACCTCGGGCGGATTGTCCTTCATGGCCTCGATGAAATAATCGTTGCTGAGGCGCACGTCCTCGGCGTTTTCCACGGCGGCGACGTGATACATCCCGTCCTTCCGAATGCCGACGCTGGCCACGAGCATGCCGTTGCCGCCATCGCGCAACGGCAGCTTGGTGCCGTCGTCCAGCAGGATCACGCCCGTGGAAAGCGGCCGATCGGTCTGGATGGCGACATCCGCGGTGGTGCCCTCCACGGCTCGCAGGTCGCCGCCGGGATCCTCCACCGTGTCCTTCATGCCGGTCCATTCCGGGTAGTGATACGTGACGCGGATCTTTTTGATCGCCGGCAGGTCCACCACAGTTAACTTATAGGAAGGCGAGCGCACGCCGCCGGCTTCCACGTAGTATTCGAGCGATTCGGGAACGCCCGCGATCAGGAACTGGTACGAATTGCCGCCGGGCTCGGTGCGCATTTCAGCCTGCTCCCACTGGGAGCCGCTGGCGTACTTGGCGAAAAAGCGAACTTTGGGCGCGGAGAAGCCCAGGAGGCTGGCGGTAATCATCTGGTCTGCGCGTTTGCGGACGGTCTTGTTGCCCGGTTCGACGTGTACGGCGTAGTACGGCTTCATTTCACCTTTGGGCAACCCGCCCCAGAGGAGCGAAGTGCCGTAGCCGAGGAAACCGGGGCCCGACATGCCGAGCCACAACAGCACCAGGGCGGCGACGATCGCCGCCGAAGAGAAGCTGAAGATCCATGCGGTGCGGGCCACCTCCCGGGGGGTGGCCCGCTGCGCCACCGGTAGGGTGTCGGCGGCGAGCAACTGCAGGAACGGATCGTTGGCGTTCTGATCGACGCGTTCGGTGAAGGTGAGCAGGCGCTCCTCGAACTCGGGGTAGCGGCTCTCCGCTTTGCGAGCGGCATGGCGGCGATTGAGGCGGATCACCGGAATGATCAGCGCGGCGGCCAGCGCGAACGCCAGGCCCAGGAACAGGAAAATGCGGGCTCCCACGACGCTCGGGTTGGAAAACGCGAACCTGTTGGCGATCAGTACGGCCACCACGGTCAGGGCCAAAGCTGCCGCCGCCGTGACCGCCGCTCCGCGGGTGAACGCGAGAATCCGCAGCCGGCGTTCGATGGCGCCCAGATATTCGGACAAGCGATCCAAAGGTTTCATGCCGCCTCTTTGTCCACAGAAAGATGTTGATTCCCCAGCAACGATTCGGCCAGTGCAAGCACCAGTACCAGTACCATGACGTACCACCACAACGACAGGGGTTTCTGTTCGGCTGACGCCGCCCCGCCAGCGGCAGTAGAAGCGCCGTTGGCTGTATTCTGCCACAATGCGAGGGCCTCCGGGGGCGCGGGAGCCAAATCCGATTCGTGGCGGTCGGCATTGACCGCCACCAGTTCATTCCGGCCGTTGGTCCGGCGGATATCGTAGAAGCCGGTCTCGGTGAACTGGATGTTCTGCGCCTTGGTGGCTTCGGCCAGGGAAAGCGCGCGCTCGCCCTTGGGGGCGACTACGTCCACCGCCGCGCCGACCTCCTTGGTATCGCGAAGTTCCGCAAACGAGCCCACCTGCACGCTGGAGGGACCCGCGTCGAGCCGGCCGAGATACCGCGCCGTCTGCTCGACAAAGGGTACAAAGGACGCGTGCAATGGAAAATCGTTGGCGACGTTGTCGAAGGTGGATGCGAAGACGAGGATGTGGCCACTTCCCACCTGCTGGTCCATCAGCAGCGGCGTTTGATCGGTCAGGCGTGCCACCACGCGTGCATTGCCCGGATCGATGCGGATTGCCTGGTAGAACTTGACGTCATCCCAATGGTCGTTCTTGAGGATCGAGGGATGCGACGGGTCCAGCCAAGCGGCGGCCTGGAACCGTTGCCCTTCCCGGCCTGCATAGCGGGCCTCCTCGATGCGGTGATCGGCAACCGGAACACGGGTGCGAGCGACCGACATATGGCCGAGCGCGATTAGCACGCTGCCGCCTGCGCGGACGTAGCTGCGCAACTCGTTCTCGAACCCGCCGGGCAGCGCGCCGACGTCGGACAGCACGACGAAGGCGTACTTCGAGGGGCTCACATTGGTGGTCTGCTCGATGTTGGCCGCGTCGATTTCAAACGCCGACTGGCCCGAAGCGCCCAGCGCCGCTTTGAAGTAAAGCAGCCCGCGGGTACTCTCCGCTTCATGGACGAACAGGGCGTGGCGCGGGTCGGCCCGTTCCACGGAGAAATAGAAACGGTCGTCCCCCGGCAGTGAATCCGCCGAATCGATCCGTACCTCTCCCTTGTTGCGCCCGTAAGGCACATCGAGCGACAGGAACTCCACGGTCGCGCGTCCATTCTCGGGCACCTCGACCGACTTGCTCTCGGTGACCCGGCCGTTGAGCGACAGGGAAACGTTACGCGTCGCCTTCGACGTGCCGTAGCCCGACACGGTGACCAGGACGCGGGTTTTCTTGTTGTCGTAGACGCGGCGCGGCGCCACCACGTTTTCGACGGCGAAGTTCGGGACCTGCCTCTTTTCGAGAGGGTGGGGATCGAGCCGTACATCGGCATTCAGGCGCAGATCGGAAAAATTCGGCGGCATGCCCGACTGCTGCATGTCGGAGTACACGTGCACATGGAGCGGGAGCCGCAGCGACTGCGCGATGGAACGGATGGTGCGGGTGAGCTCGCCAAAGGACGTGCGCGCGTCGGAGGGTTCGATGGAATCGATGGCGGCATTGAGCGGCGCGTGATCGTCGGTGACCTCGCTCATCACCTGGACACGCTGCCCGAAGGCCAGCACCTGCGCCCGCTCACCCGCATGCAGGCCCCCGACCAGACTCTTGGCCGCCTGTTTGGCCTGTTGCAGGAGATCGCCCGCGCGCATGCTCAGAGAATTATCGATGGCCACCACCGTGACTTCGCCGGTGCGCTTCACCGGCAGGATTTTCTGTTGCACGTACGGATCGGCAAAGGCGAGCGCGATGAGCGCAAGCAGTGCGGTGCGCAGCGTGAACAGCACCAGGTAGCGCAGCCGGCGGTGCTTGATGGAGCTTTGCGTGCGCCGCTCGAAGAACATCAGGGAACTGAATGGCAGGGGCGTGCTGCGGTGCTTCTTCAGCAGGTGCAGCCAGACGGGCAGCCCCACGGCGGCGACTCCGGCCAGAAACCAAGGCGCGAAAAAGCCCATGACTACATTCTCCCTTTTCGCACCGCGAGGTACTCGCGGAGCCCTTCATCCAGCGGACGCGCCGTATTCATGAGGAAATAGTCCAGGCCGGCGCCGCGCGATTTGTGGCGCAGGTCCTCGATATGCGAGTCGATCTTGCGGCGGTATTCGTTGCGGGCATATTCGGGCGAGACTTCGAGCGAGTCTGCCGCATTTTCCATGTCCACCAGCAGCACGGGCTCGCGAAATTTGGGCTTGATCTCCTGCGGATCGAGCACGTGGAACAGGATCACCTCATTGCCGCGATAGCGCAGGGGCTGGACGGTATCGATGATCTTTTCCGGCTGGTCGTAAAAATCGGAAAGCACCACCACGATGCCGCGGCGATGGAGGAAATTCTGAAAATGAATGAAGGGCTTGGCGAAATCGGTACGGGTGCCCGGCTCGGCCTTTTCGATGGCGTGCAGCAGCCGGAATAACTGCCCCTGGCGAGTGGAGGGGGCCACGTAGTTGGCCACATCCTCGTCGAAGATGATGAGTCCCGCGGCGTCGCGCTGCCCGTTTGCCATATAGCACAACGAGGCGGCAACGAACCGGGCGTAGTCGAGCTTGGTCACCGGTTGCGACCCGTACGCCATGGAAGCCGAGGTATCGAGCAGGATCAGAAGCTGCGAATTGGTCTCGCCGCGGTAGCGCTTGAGGAAGCACCTGTCGGTGCGGGCGAAGACGTTCCAGTCGACGTGGCGGAGGTCGTCGCCCTGGGAGTAGGCGCGGTACTCGGCGAACTCCTGGGAAAAGCCGAAATCGGGGGACCGGTGGAGACCGGCGACGAACCCGTCAACAACGGTCTTGGCCACCAGGTCGAGGCCGGAGATGGATGCCAGGGTGGCTGGATCGAGAAAGCGTTGGAGCATTAGTGGGGCTCCTGTTCATACCGTCGCTGGAACTCTGCCGCGGAGCGGCCGAACCGCGGAAGATTCTCCGGTCCCTCCGCTTTCTCGGGTTTTGATTCTGCCAATGCCATCATTGCAAGAAATCCCGCCGGGTCCCGGCGTCAAACTGTGCCTAGTCGCGAGGCGCCGGCTTCCACTCGAGCAACCGCTTCAGGACATCATCCTGTTTCAAGCGGTCCGACTCCGCATGGAAGTTCAACAGAATCCTGTGGCGCAGGACGGGAATATAGAGCGAGCGGACATCGTCGTAGGTCACGTGATATCGGCCTTTCATCAACGCCCGGGCCTTGGCCGACAATACCAGGAATTGCGCGGCGCGCACGCTGGCCCCGTAGTTGACGTACTTTTGGACGAAATCCGGGGCGCTTTCGTCTCGCGGACGCGTGGCCCGCACCATATCGATGGCGTGCTTCGCGATGCTCTCACCAATCGGCACCATGCGGACCAGTTGCTGGAAGTCCAGGATCTCCTGATCGTTGGTCACCGGGTCGGCGCTCGGAATCGTGGTAACGGTGGTCAGGTCAACCACCTTCAATTCCTCCGCGGCGGTCAGATAGTCCAGCACGACGTTGAACAGGAAGCGGTCCAACTGGGCTTCGGGGAGCGGGTAGGTGCCCTCGAGTTCGATCGGGTTCTGAGTGGCCAGCACGAAGAACGGCGCGGGTAGCATATACATGTTGCCGCGCACGGTGCAGGAACGCTCCTGCATGGCTTCGAGCAGCGCGCTCTGCGTTTTGGGCGGGGTGCGGTTGATCTCATCGGCGAGCAGGATGTTGCCGAAAATCGGACCGGGCACGAACGTCCAGGTGCGGCGGCCGTTGGTCGGATCCTCTTCAATGATGTCGGTACCGGTGATATCGCTGGGCATCAGGTCCGGGGTGAACTGAATGCGGCGGAACACCAGACCCAGGGTCTGCGCCAACGTGCGGACGAGCAGCGTCTTGGCGGTTCCGGGCAAGCCTGTAATGAGGCAGTGGCCGCCGACGAACAGGCCGATCAACACCTGTTCCAATACCTCCTCCTGGCCGACGATCACCCGGCGGACCTGGGTCACGATTCCGGAGTGCACCTGGCGGAAGCGCTCGATGCGCGTCTTCAAGACTTCGGGTTCCAACTGCGGCGTCACGGTAGTTGACATGAGCAATCCATTCTTATTTCTTGACGGTGTTCGGCTGAGTTCCAGATTCGGCGCCACTCACTTCCAACAACAATTTCTGGGCCTGCCGGTACCCTGGCGCGACTTCCAGTGCGGCCAGCAGTTCGTCCTGCGCCCGCTCCCGCTGGTGATTGAGCATGTAGGCGCGCGCCAGATCGTAGTGCGCCCGCGCGGGATCCTGCGGATTGTGCGCCGCCACGGCGCGGAATTCGCGCACGGCGCCGGCGGCGTTCTTTTGCTCGAAATAGAGATCGCCCAGCGCCTGGTGCGCTTCCGCGTCCATCGGATAAATATAGTTCAGCCGGTCGAGCACGGCCGCGGCTTCTTTCGGCTGGCCCGCCTCCTGAAGCAGTTTGGCCGCCTGCTTCAGCGTGTCCGGATCGCGCCCTCCGATCTTCACATAGCGCTCCAGTTCGGCAATCGCCGCGGCTTTGTTGTTCTTGGCGAGATACGCCGCGGCCAGGGCGGAATAGGCGTTGTGCTCTTCCACGTAATCGGGGAACCAGTCGCGGACGGCGGGACCTTCTTTGAGGATGCCGTCGTAGTTCTTGGTCCGCGACATCTGGGCGAGTTCCTTGAGGCCCTTTTTCCAGTCGTCGAAATGTGCCACCACGGTCTTCGTTTCGGCTTCGAGATGTTCCAGAAATTGTTTATCGAAGTCCGCCGGCTCCATCTTCAGTTCTTTGCGAACGACCGATGCGGTGTCCGCGTTCTCGGCGAAATCGTGGAGCATGGCCAAGACGGTGTCCCAGCCCCACTTCTCGGTAATGTAGTCGCAGATCTTGCCGGCCTGGAAATAGCTCACGATGATCTGGGGCGGGGAAACGGGATGGATAAAGCCGCGGTCGAGCTCGGTAATCGGCAGGAGCTTCTTGTCCTTGATGGCGGCCACTTCGTCGGGACCGAGCCGGTCTCCCCACTCGGGGGACACCGCCGTCTCCTCGTGTACCGCCAGCCCCTCGGTAAACCAGCGCGGCACGCGGTGGTTGGTCATGGTGAGGGTGAAGACGTGGCTCATTTCGTGCCACATCGTGGACGCCCAATGGAACTGGCCAGGCGGGCGTCCCGAGGGGCTGTCCATCGCAATAGCGTAGCCGAACGTCACACCCAGCGCGCCCAGCCCGGGCAGGCCCAACGTGCGCACCGCGAAATCGGCGTGGTCCGGATACACCTCCACCTGCACCGGCCGCGCCAGCTTGATACGGTATTTGTCTTCGTACGTTGCTATGGCGCGTTTCATTTCGGCTTCGAAATAGGGGTGCAGCAGGTCGGCTTCTTTACGGTCCAATTTCAGGATGGTATTGGCGGTCTTGAAGGTGACGAAGTTCTTGTACTTGTCCATCAACTTCAGCGAATTCCGCGTGTACTTGTCCTGAAAGTCGTTGTTGTAGCATTCCTCGAGCTGCCGGTAGGCCTCCTGGTCTTCGCCGATACGCATCAGGTTGATGCCGAGCTGCGAACGCGCGCTCCACAACTGGGGATCCAGCGCGATGGCTTTGCGGTAGAACTGAATCGCTTCTTCATAACGCCGGTTCAACATCATGAAATGGCCGGCGGTTTCGTACCCCTTGGCAGTATGCGGGTCCCAGGGACTGTCGGGCTTGTCGGCCAGCCAGTCGATGCTGGCGAGGATGGCTTTCGCCTGCACCGAATTGGAGTCGAGCGCCAAGGCCTTTTTGGCTTCCTCAATAGCCTTGGGATTGTCGTTGTCCTCGAGCTCGAGGCGCGCCACCAGTTCCTGCGCTTCCACCAACTTGGGATCCATGGTAATGGCCGTGCGAGCCAGCGTGAGCGCGCCCGAATCGTAATTGTCGGCGGCGATCAGGGCCTTGCCGAGGTAAGCGCCGGCGCAGTCCTTTTTGATCTGGAGCGCCTCGTTAAACAGTCCCAGCGCCTCGTCGGGCTGATTGTGGTCGAGAAACAGCCTGCCCCAATGCACCTTGTAGTCGGCGTTGTTGGGGTTCTTGTCAACGAGCACCTTGAAGGCCTCGTTGGCATCCTGCCAGCGTCTGGCCTTCCACAGCGCTTCGGCCTGTTGCAGGGTCTGAGCGGAAGCGGCAAAGACGAGCGCCAGCGCCGCGGCGCTCAACCGGGGGGCCTGTTTCACTTGTCGAGCGCCTCCTGGATCTTGGCGAGTTCGATGAGGAGCTGCGTCAACTGTTTCTTATACTGGTCGGCGGGCATGGCGGCCTTCTCGTACTTCAGCTTGTCGATGGATTGTTCCAGCTGTTCCTTCCGCTCGAGCAGGGGCCGCTTTTCGGGATCGCGGGCGGCGGCGGCGTTGGCGCCCAGCCGCACTACCGCAAATGTGGTGGCCAGTTTGCCCTCGCCGTTTTCGGCCGAGGGACTTCGCTCGCCCTCGCCCTTCCCGGTGTCCTCGATCACCGCGTGTTCGGTAGCCAGGCGCTTCTGCGACTCGAACGATTCGTTGGTTTTGCGCTGCGCGAAGCGGAACGCTTCGAGCGCGGAGACGGTTTCGTTCTTGTCGGTATCGGCCGCGGGATCACGCAGCGCCTCGGCCCAGAAGCGCGCAAACACCGTGGCGTTCTTCTCGGTGCCGGTCTTGGTGGCAGTGACGACGATGCGAGTGGGCCGGCGCAACGCGTCGATCGAGCCGCCGCTCGAGCTGGTCATATTGACCACCAACTGTCGCGCGGCCGGAATATGGTCCAGCAGCGACGCCAGTTCGGCGCCGGTGATGTCGGGGCCCGGGATATTAAACTTGTAGTCCACGCCATCAAAAGAGCCGTGTCCGATGAGCATCAGTACCAGGGCATCGGCGGGTTTCGCCTGCCCGGCCAGATCGGCGAGCTTAGCGCGGATCTGTTCGCGGGTCGGCGCCTGCATGGTGATGACGTCGGCATCCCCGCCGGCTTTCTTGAGGCTGCCGGTTATGTCCTCCGCCCACATGTGAAACCGCTGCTCGTAATCGGGCTCGCCGGCCAGGCCGGAGACGGTCACGTAGAAGGTAGTGGCCTGCGCCGAAATGCCGAGCAGCAGCGCGCCGACACAGCTCCACACGAACCTCGATCTGCCAGGTTGAAGGCTGCGCCACTTCATACCACACCCCACTTCCGCCGCAACAGCCACTCGCTCGAGCGGAATGCCAGGGCCAGCAGAAAAACGATCGGCATATCCCACAGATCGCGGGTCTCACGCGTGGTGATGCCCGCCTCGGAGTAAGAAATCTCACTCGACAGCTTGGACGCGTCAGCCGGCTTATAGTACCGCCCGCCGGTCTGCTCGGACAGTTTCTGGAGCAATTCCCGGTTCAGCGAAGTGTGGAAGCTCTCCGCCACGCCGTCTTCGCGGCGGAAGGTGAGGGTGTCTCGACCGACCTCTTCCTGCTCGCGTCCGGCGATGATCTCGGCCACATAGGACCCGGGCTTCTCGGCGTTCCACTCGCCTCCGTAAATGCCCTCTTCGAGCGGCACCGGCGTCAACTCCATGGTGGCCGTGCTGCCATCCGGTTCCAGAAAGCGAGCCTGCACCTTGGCGTTCGTGACGGGCTTATACTGCTTGTCGCGCACCTCCACACGAATCGGCACCCGTGTCTGGTCGGATAGCACCTGACTGGGTGTGCTCGAGGTCACCTGGCCCGGAGCATCGGTCACCAGGTAGCGGAAGATCTGCTGCCAGAAGGTGGCGAAAGTTTTGTCGGCGTGGTCCGTCCACATCTTCCATCGCCAGCTGCCCTCGGTGGCGAACAGCATGGTGCGGCCGCGGCCGTAGTTCTCGGTCACCAGCAGCGGAAACTTGCGTTTGCCCTCCGGGGTCGACTGGAGCAAAACAGTGGCGCCGGGCTTGGCATCGCCCACTTCCTGGTAGTTGGCCATTTTGGGCATTCGCTTCCAGTGCTCGGCATTGCGGGCGGGGTCGTCATCCAGGCGGCAGATGACATTCTGCGCGCCCGCCGGCGTCAGTTCCTCCCCCGTGAAGTCGCGATGGAAGGTGCCCTTGCCTTCCGGCAGGGCCACCGGCACGAGGTCGGCCAGGGGAGAGTTCTGATAGCCGCCGTCGGAGAGCGAGGCGCGTCCGCCCATGAACAGCAGCCCGCCGCCGCGGCGGTCCACAAAGTCGCGGATCAACTGCTGCTGAGTCGGCGTGAAGTAGTTGGCCTCCACGCTGCCGATGATCAGGCCCTGAAACTGGAAGAGGTCTTCGGGTTTGGCCGGGAACCCGTCCTCCAGGTCGTGTTCGCCCATGCTCTTGGGGAACTGGCGGTACAGCTTGTTTTGTGTGGTGCGCAGCATGCGGGCCAGTTCGATGCCCTCGTAGTCGTCGAGCGCCCGGCCGATGAACTTGTACTCCCATCGGGGCTCGCCGTCGAAGTAGAAGATCTTCGGTTTGCGCGACTCCACATTCACCAGCCGGGTGACCTGGTTGTTCTGCGTATTGTCTTCGCCCGCAACCGGTTCCACGCCGATTGCCAGCGTTTTAGGCCCCGCTTCGCCGCAGTTGAAGACCAGGGTTTCGCTCTGCACCTGGCCGTCCGATTTCAGCGTGACGTCCTCGGACGCCAGCACTTTGCCGTTGTCCCGCACCGTCAGCTTGGCCCTGCTGCCGGAGACTCCATAGCCTTGCAGCGCCACAATGGCGGTCAGCCTGGATTGCGGCAGGGCTCGTGCGGGCACCACTGCATCGACGATCTCGATGTCCTTGTCGGGATGCTCGCGACCGAAGCCGATGGTGTGCACTGGAATCCGCTGGCGCCGGATGGCGCTGATGGTTTCAAGGTTGATGCCCCCGGAATTATCGCTGCCGTCGCTGAGCATCACGATGGCTCCCAGCGGCAGTGACGAAGATTCGGCCAGCACGCGCTCCAGCGTGTCGCCGATGCGCGATGCCGGTTGGTCCGCCGTCAGCTGGTCGGTTTTCTGAATCCGTTCCGGCTCCTTGCCGAATTGGTAGAGCCGCACCTGGAAACGCGCGTTTAACGACTTCAACAGCCCACCGTCGAGCAGCGCCTTGGCGGCGGCTTCCCGCGTCCCCGGCGCGTCCGAAGTCGCCATGCTGCGCGACCCATCCACCAGGACCGCTACTACGTTCTGCTGCGGGCGCAGGGTCGCCACGCTCAGAGCCGGATGCCACAGCAGAAACAAGATGAGTGCCACCATGCCCGTTTCGAGGAGCCAGAGCGCCGCCGGCCGCACTCCGGTGAGGAATCCGCGATGGCGACGGACGTGCCAGAAAAGCAGTCCCGCTGCCACCAGAATGGCCGCGGCCATCAGCCATAACGGCCATGGCGTCAAGAAGACGAAATGGCCTTTACGAAAAAGGCTGGCCGGATATTTGAACAGAATTTCAAACATGTATGCACACTACGCACAGTCGGCGATGAGAATAAGGACGTGCTTGGCGCTGGAAAGAGTTACCTTGAATCCCAGACTGAGGGGAAGTTCAACATACCGACGCATTTGCCGAACCCTCGTATGTGAATCAGCATAACACGCGCTACTCTTCGGTGGCTGGCCTGCGGCGCTATACTGGGAGACTCAGGTGCAAGACTTCATCGGAATCCGCGGCGCGCGGGTTCACAACCTCAAGAATATTTCGCTTTCCATTCCCCATAACCGGATGACGGTGATCACCGGCGTCTCCGGTTCCGGCAAATCGTCGCTGGCTTTCGACACCATTTACGCCGAAGGACAACGCCGCTACGTCGAGTCGCTCTCGGCCTATGCCCGCCAGTTTCTGGAGCGCATGGAAAAGCCCGAAGTTGACGATATCGATGGTATTGCGCCGGCTGTGGCCATCCGTCAAAAGAATACCAGCCGGAACCCGCGATCCACCGTCGCTACTTCGACGGAATGCTACGATTTCCTGCGCCTGCTCTACGCACGCGTGGGACGGACGTTCTGTCCCAAGTGCGGAACGAGGGTCCAGCGGGACACGGTAGACGAGGTGGCCGCGCGGATGCTCGAGCAGCCTCCCGGGTCGCGCTGGTCCGCCCTGTTCGAAGTGGTCGGTCGCGAAGCCGCGGCATTGCGCGATACCCTGTTCGAGCTTCGCAAAAAAGGCTTCAACCGCCTGTTTCAGGGAGGGCGCCTGTTCGAGTTCTCGACCCCGGAATCGCTGTTGGACATCGATTTTTCGAAGCCTCTATTCGTGCTGGTGGACCGCATCGCCATTGCGCCGGACCTGCACCAGCGGCTGGTCGATACCATCGAGATCTGCTATCACGAATCGGGCGAGGTCCTCTTCGAGGGCGCTGGCGGCGGCGAGCGCCTGCGCTTCAATGAACGTTTCCAATGTAAAACCTGCGGCCTGGAGTTCAGCCAGCCGGAGCCGATCCTGTTCAGCTTCAATTCGCCGTTCGGCGCCTGCCCGCGATGCCAGGGCTTCGGCAACACGATCGATTTCGACATGAACCGCGTCATTCCGGACCAGTCGCTGTCGCTCGATCGCGGGGCAGTCGATCCCTGGACCAAGCCCAAGTACCGCTCCTGGCTTGGCAACTTCCGCAAACATGCGCGCCGGCGGGTCCGGCTCGACGTTCCGTTTTGCGATCTGACGGAGGCCGAGCGCGAGATCGTCTCCGACTTCATCCACCGCTTTTTCGACCACCTGGAAGAGAAGAAATACAAGCTGCACGTGCGCGTCTTTATGAGCCGTTATCGCGGGTACGCGCTGTGCCCGGAGTGCAAAGGCGCGCGGCTGCGCAAGGAAGCGTTGTACGTCCAGGTGGGTGAAAAGAACCTTGCCGAAGTGGTGCGGATGAACATCGCCGAAGCGATGGCGTTCTTCAACCGCCTGGAACTCACTCCGGAAGAGACCGCCATTGCGGACAAGATCCTGATCGAGATCCGTCAGCGTCTCAAGTTCCTGGTCGATGTGGGTCTGGAGTACCTGACGCTCGACCGCCTGTCGGCCACCCTTTCGGGCGGCGAGGCGCAGCGCATTCAGCTTGCCACGTGCCTCGGCTCGCGCCTGGTAGGGGCCTGCTATGTGCTCGACGAACCGTCCATCGGTTTGCATACCCGCGATACCGGTCGGCTGATCCGCATCCTGCACGAGCTGCGCGGCATCGGCAACACCATCATAGTGGTGGAGCACGATCCGGAAGTGATGCGCGCCGCCGATCACATCGTGGATCTCGGGCCCGGCGCCGGCGAGCACGGCGGCCAGATCGTGTTTGAAGGGCCGCTCGACCGCCTCATTGCTGCCGGCAACGGCTCGCTCACCGCGCGCTATCTGCGCGGCGATCTGCGGGTTTCGGCGCCCCGCTCGCGCCGCGCCGTCAATCCGCGCCGCCTGCTGCGATTCTCCGGCGCCCGCATGCACAATTTGAAGAACATCGATGTGGAAGTCCCGCTGGGCATGATGGTGGTAGTGACGGGCGTCTCCGGATCGGGCAAGTCCACCCTGGTGCACGACGTGATGTTCCGGTCGCTCGAAGCGTTGCACAAGGCTCGCGAATCGGACCACGACCCAGAATTTGACAATGCCGCGGAGGCGCTGGAACACCAGGCGGCGCAGATCTCGTGCCGGAGAGTCGAAGGAGCCGAGCGCATCCTGTCCACGGTTATGGTGGACCAGTCGCCCATCGGCCGCACTCCCCGTTCCAACCCCGTAACCTACCTGAAGGCGTTCGACATTATCCGGGGCCTGTTCGCCTCGACCCGCGAAGGCGTGAAGCGGGGCTACACCCCGGGGCACTTCTCGTTCAACGTGCCGGGCGGCCGCTGCGAGATCTGCCAGGGCGATGGCACGGTTACCGTCGAGATGCAATTCCTGGCGGACGTGGAGTTGATTTGCGATGAATGCAAGGGGACGCGCTTCAAAAGCGGCATCCTCGAGATCCGCTACAACGGGCTCAATATCCACGAAGTGCTGCAACTGACCGTGCGTGAGGCCATGCAGTTTTTCCGCTCCACTCCCAAGCTGGTGCAGCGCCTGAAGGTGCTGGACGATGTCGGGCTGGGCTATCTGCGGCTGGGGCAATCGGCGACCACCCTGTCGGGCGGCGAAGCGCAACGTGTGAAGCTGGCGGCGTACCTGGCCGCGGCCAGCGTCGAGGGCACTCTGTTCATCTTCGACGAGCCCACCACCGGGCTGCATTTCGATGATATCGCCAAGCTGCTCGCGGCCTTCGAGCGGCTCATCGAAAACGGCGGCAGCCTGGTGATCATCGAGCACAACCTGGACGTGATCAAGGCCGCCGACTGGGTCATCGACCTCGGTCCGGAGGGCGGGGCGAGAGGCGGCGAGATCGTGGCCAGCGGCACCCCGGAGCAGATCGCGCGAACCGAAGGATCGCATACCGGCCGCTACCTGCGCGAGGTCCTGGGGCGCCAGGCGGGCGTAGAATCGTATTAATGGTGAGAATCTGTTGCGCGGGTCTTCTTGCCTGTGCCGTGCTGCCCGCGGTTTGCGCCGCCGCAACGCTGCAGATCGTCCGGCCGGTCATCAGCCAGATGGAAGATGGCGTTCCCGATACGCCGGGATTCGAACACGTCCCGGGAGAAACTCTGTACTTCTCGTGCCGCATTGCCGGCTACAGCAAAACCCCGGAGGAGAAAATCCACCTTGCCTGGTCCGTGCAGGCCCTGGACGCCAAGGGGGTACCGCTTGTCGAAATCTACAAGAACGAGATCTCCGACGAGGTCGGCCCCCAGGACAAGGAATGGATGCCGAAGATCCAGACCGAGGTGCCGATTCCGCCGCTGGTCGGCTCCGGAGCTTACACGATCGTGGTGAAGGTGGAAGACCTGGTGGCGAAAACCCAGGCCGAACTGCCGGTGACATTCCAGGTGAGGGGCCGTAACGTGACGCCCAGCGACACCCTGGTCGTCCGCAACTTCCGGTTCTTTCGCGGAGAGGAAGATACGCAGGCGCTCGAAAAGGCGGCGTACCGGCCCGGGGATGCGGTGTGGGCCAAGTTCGATATCACCGGTTTCAAGTATGGAGAAAAGAACAAGATCGACGTCAGCTACGTGACCTCGGTCATCGCCCCCAGCGGCAAGGTGCTGTGGACGCAGCCTGAACCGGCCAGCGAACAGACCGAATCGTTCTACCCAAAACTATACGTTCCCGCCTCGATGGGCATCACGCTCCAGAACAACATGCGTCCGGGCGATTACACCATCGCCGTTCAGGTGAAGGACAGCGTCGGCGACCAGACCTACGAAGCCAAAGCCACTTTCACGGTCGAGTGAACGTCGGCTGCGGAATAGGAGAGGCCTACAGAAACGCCATGGTCTTGACGCCGGAAACGTCGAAACGCTTCCGGCAGCGGAGGTTCTTGCAGGCGACCTTGTCATCCATCAGCACCATGTAGCTTTGTGCCTTGGCGTACTTGGCGCGGTCGCGCTCGTCGCCGCCGGGCGGCATCCGGTCCTTCTTTTTCCGCACCATCCATCGAAGGTCGTAGGTTTCCGAAGTTCGGCAGTGCGGGCAGTGCAGAACCATCGGCTTGGTGGTCTGCGATTCGCTGTAGAACGCGCGCTCGTCCATGTTAGCGTTCCGACAGGGGAACCCAGGGTTGTCCGTCCGGATTGCCTTTGTATTCCGCGCGCGGGCGGATCAACCGGTTATTTCGGTACTGCTCCAGCACGTGGGCAGTCCAACCAGACATCCGGCTGACGGCGAACACCGGGGTGAACAGATCGATCGGAATGCCGAGCGAGTAATACGTCGAAGCCGAGTAGAAATCCACGTTCGGATTCAGGCTCTTGATGCTTTTGACGGTCTCTTCCATGCGCCGCGAGAGGCGGTACAGTTTTTCATGCCCGGTACGCCTGCCGAGTTCTTCGGAGAGCACCCGCAAGTGGGTGGCGCGCGGATCGTCGGTGCGGTAGACGCGATGGCCGAAGCCCGGAATCTTTACCTTGCGGGCCAGGGTATTCTTGACCCGCTCGACCGCTTCTTCCTCATCGCCGAGTTGCAGCAGCCATTTCATCACGTCCTGGTTGGCGCCGCCGTGCAGCGGTCCTTTGAGCGCGCCGATTCCGCTGGTGATCGAGGAGTAAATATCGGAGAGCGTGGCGGCCGTCACCCGGGCCGCGAATGTGGAGGCATTCAGTTCGTGATCGGCGTGCAGGATCATGGCCACGTCGAAGGCGCGCTCCATGATGTCGTCGGGCCGCTTACCGGTGAGCGTGTACAGGAAATTGGCCGAAAACCCGAGCGCCGGATCGCCGTCGAGCACCGGCTTGTCATTGCGCAGGCGGTCGAAACTGGTGACGATGCCGGCGGTCTTGGCCATCAGGCGCACGGCCTTGCGATGGTTCGCCTCGGCCGACATGTCCTGCGCTTCCGGATCGTACAGGCTGAGCATGGAGACCGCGGTGCGCAGTACATCCATGGGCGCGCCGCCGGTCACACTGCGCAAGAACTCGATGATGGGCCGGGGCAGGTCGCGCGCCGCCGCCAGGTCGCTTTTGAACTGCTCCAGTTCACCCTGTTTCGGAAGCCACCCGTTCCAGAGCAGAAAAATCGTCTCCTCGAAGGTGGCATGATCCGCCAGCGTGTGAATGTTATATCCGCGGTAGCTGAGGATCCCCCGATATCCATCGATATAACAGATTTCGGATTCGCCCGCGATGATACCTTCCAACCCTGCCGTCGTTGTTCCCATCCTGGTCTCCGCCTCTGAAATCTATCTGACCCTATTGTATGCCCGCGTGGTGGCGCCAACACCGATGGGTGCGGCGCTAAGCCCCATCCCGGCCCTCAACGCGGCGGGGGACAACCGGGAAGCGGAGAGAATCCGATGCTCAGGTTATCCCGCTCCACCCACAGTTTCTCCTGCGGGCCCTGCGCGAAATTGACTGTGAGAATCACTCCGGTGCCGCAGGACCGGCTCCTGGCGATGCGAAATCCATTGACGTTCGCGTGCGGACTGCCGGGGCCCCAATCGCGGAGGAAGGCGTCCATGGGGTAGCCACGCCGGTCCGACTCGGTGCGCACCCACAACTCGTAAGCCGCCTTGTAGTCGTGGTGCTCCAGAAGTTCGAAGAATTGCTTGGCCTGCTGTTCCTGACGGTAATTGTGCAGCAGAAAGTACAACACACCACCGGCCACCACCAGTACCACCACCGCGATCACCACGTTCCGGATGATCCTGGCGCGCCGCTCTTCGCCGGCGCCGTACTGGTCGAGATAGCCTGCCATCTCCGCCCTGTCTGCGATTCTCTATTTGGCCGGGGCGGGCGCCGGGGCCGCGCTCACCGGATATGCCTTATCGTATGCGGCAATGGCATCGTTGGTGATGTCCATGGCCGGCTTGAAATAGAGCGCGGTGGAGGTGTCCACCACCAGGTCGAAACCTTTCTCCTCCGCAATCTTCTTCACCACGTCGGTCATTTTCTGCGAACTTTTGGACAGAACGTCATTGCGATAGGCCGTGGCATCCGCCTGGAGATCGTCCTGCGCGCGCTGAAGTTCGCGCTGCTTCCTCTGACCTTGCGCCGTGAGGTCGGCTTCCTGCTGAGGCGTCAACTTCGACTGGCCGCTCTGCAACTGCTGCGCCAGCGCTGCGATCTCCTTGTTCAAGCGGTCGACGGCATCCTGTCGCGGTTTGAACTCGGCTTGCATGGCATCGTTGGCCTTCTTGATCTCGGCCGACTCGAATACCGCTCGCTGCAGGTTGATTACCGCGACCTTGGTCTGCGCCGGCGCAAACTGCGCGAAGGCAAACAGGGCCAAGCAGGCTGCAAGCAGCCTGACGCCCAACGGAAAAGACATGAAACTACTCCTGAAATAGTGTGGTAACCCTTAGGTTAACACACCTATTCCAGCACGCCGAGAATCTCGTCTTCGCGCAGGATGAGATACTCGGTGCCTTCGATCTTGATTTCCGAACCGGAGTATTTTCCGAAAAGGATGCGGTCGCCCGCTTTCACCTCGATGCTGGCGCGGTCGCCCGAATCGAGCAATTTGCCGCTTCCGACAGCCATCACTTCGGCTTGCTGCGGCTTCTCTTTTGCCGTATCGGGAATAATGATTCCGCCGCGGCGCTGTTCGCCTTCATCGAGGCGTTTCACGAGGACCCGGTCGTGTAGAGGACGTAAATCCATGGTTTGATTATACGGTACCGCTCACGGCGCGAACATCTCCGCCAGCACTCGTCCCATCGATCCGCTGGGCGTTTCCACTCCCAGGATCGTCGCCAGCGTCGGTGCCACGTCGTTTACCGCGACAGAGGCATGGTATAGGCCCGGACGAATTCCCTGGCCCAGGAAAATCACCGGCACGTGGGAGTCGTAGCTGTTCGTGGTGCCATGGGTGGTAACGGCAGTGGTGACGATCCAGTAAGGATCCGGCAATACACAAAGATCCGGCGACCGCTTGGGGTTGAACCCGTTCATCACCCTGCGACTTGTCTCGTCTCCCGGAACCGCGCCCGCCATGAGCTGGTCGCGCGTATAGACCCGGGAGATGTGCGGAACCGCCAGGACGGCTTCTGCCGCTGCCCGGCGAACCTCGGCCGCGTTCAGGTTCTTTCGGGCGATCAGGTCATAGTTCAGGTAGATGGACAGGTCCCAGCTCCCCGCCACCCAGGCGCCCGCCCCATAGTGATTGTCCAGAGCCGTAACGATCGCTTTCGTCAGCACAGAACCCGGCATGCGCCCGCCTGGCATCCGGTTCTCGGCATCCTCCTCGGGTGATGGCGCCACGCCGTGATCGCCAGTCAGTACGATCACGGCGTTGTCCAACCCGACCTGCCGGTCTACTGCCTGAAACAAGCGATCGAGGATCTTGTCGGTTGCCAGCGTCACCTCGCGCTCCTCGGCGGAGAACGGCCCGAAGTCGTGGCCGACCTTGTCGTTGGAAGAGAAACTCACCGCCAGAATATCGGTGAATTCGCGTTTGCCGAGTTGCTCGGCCGTCAGAGCGCGCTCCGCAAATTCCTCCACCACCTGGTTGCCGAAGGGGCTCGCCTCGAACGGGCTTTCGCTGGTATTGCCATAGAACTTCGGCAACTCCATGGGCAACGTGTGGGTGAGCCACTGAATCCCCCGATACTTCTCCGCCAGGCGGGCCCCATTGAAATCTTTCACCCACCCGGGAAGGTCGCGGAAATAATAGGTGCTGCTCACGAAATTCCCGCTTGTTAAATCGAACCAGTAGGCCGCGTCGGCGCTGTGGCCCGCCGGCAAAATAGCAGCGCGGTCCTTCAACGAAATCCCGATCACCCGCGACTTGCCGCCGTCGGACATCTTGAGCTCGTCGCCCACCGTGCTCACCAACAACCGGCGCGGCGAGGAGCCTTCGCCCTTACCGCCCAGCAACTGCGTTTGGGAGTCGGAAACACTGGTCACGTGTTTTCCAGTCTCCCGATCCAGCCAGTCGTTGCCTACAATCCCGCTCACCGACGGAGTCGCGCCGGTCAGAAATGTGCTATGGCCCACCGCCGTCACCGTAGGAAAGTGGATGTAGTTCGCGTTGGTGAACACCGCGCCCTGGTTTAGCAGCCGGTCGAAGCCCGCATGGTACTGCGCGCGAAAGCGGGTCAAATAGTCGTATCGGAACTGATCGATCACGATGGCCAGCACCAGTTTGGGTTTCTTCGGCGTCGCCGCCGAAAGCAGGCTGGCTACCGCCAGCGCAAGCAGAAGGGATCTCTTCATGCGACTTGTCATTCAGCGTAACATGGCGCTCCTGTCCATTCCGTGGACAGCCAGGATTGTCCAGAACCTGGACAGTATAGTACTCATACTTCCGTAAATAATTGATTCTAAATGGTAAAATTCATGGCCAAACAGTTGCTATATATCGAGTCATCGGAGGAAGACGCCGTGGGTATTCAAATGATGAGCATGAGAAAGAATATGGAAGACGCAACGGACCGCCGGGCCAAGTCCCGGTTCCCGATTCGTCGCGAAATGCGTTATAAGCTTCTGGAGGAGGGGGCAGTGGTAGCTTCGGGAGCCGGCGAGACCTGCGATATTTCCAGCGAGGGCGTAGCGTTTGTTCCCGATGGCGATGTGCGCACCGGCACCTTCATCGAGCTCTCCATCAGCTGGCCGGTCTTGCTGGACAATCGTTGCGCGATGCGCCTGATTGTCTTCGGTCGGGTGCTGCGAACCGCCGGACAAACCGCCGCCTGCACGATCGATAAATACGAGTTCCGTACACAGGCCCGCACCTTGCAAATGCCCGTCCGGAACGATTCGATGCTTCAGCGTTGGGCCGATTCCTGGATCAAGGAAACGGTAAAAGTACGGGTCGCGAGCGCGTAGATCGGCGCTACGTTCCGGTTTTCGGCGTGGTCTTCGATTCGGTCTTCACGTCCGGCTTCGAGTCCTTCTTCTTGGTCTCCGCTTTGGAGTCGGAAGACCCGTTCGCGCCGGTGCTGGGTAGCGATTTCCCGTTGCGGGCGTAGTCGGTGACGTACCAACCCGATCCCTTGAACTGGAAAGCCGACGGCGAAATCAGCCGTTCCACCTCACCGCCGCAGCCCTCGTGAGTCGTCAGCGGCTCATCGGAGAATTTCTGAATCACCTCAAACCGGGAACCACATCGGTGGCAACTGTATTCGTAAAGCGGCATATGTGTTGAAACAACCACCCCATGCAATCTTACCTATATAGTAGCAGATGCAGCGCCTGCCAATCCGATGCGGTTGATCCACGCTGCGCGGCCACCTTCATTAACCGGATGTAAAGAATGATTAAGCAGCTAACGTCCGGCTGGATCCGGTCGTCTTAGCAAATAGAACGATGAGACGGAAGGCGTACATCGTCGGGGTTTTGGGGCTCGGGTTGGCAGCTACTGCCGGCCACACGGTGCCCGCACTCGGCCGCTTTGTGTCGTCCACCCTGAATCTGCGGCACTATATCAGCGATTCCAGGGCGACCGGCGGAGCCTTGAGCCCCATCGAGCGCTTTGTGCTCAGCCTCGTCCTGACGGAGGCCAAGGCGCCGGGCACCTGCGACCAGGCTGCGGCGCCGCAGCGCCGCACCTGAAGCGCTTCTACTTCACTACTTCTTTTTCTTGCTCGTCCCCCGCCGGCTACCACGAGCTCCGCCCCGAGAGGACGTGGCGCAGGCCGATACGTTCAGGCCCGTGATATTTGCCTTCTCGGCGGTCATTGTCAGCATGAAGGGGTTCTGGGAGAACGCCGTCGGCACCCCCTTGAAGCGGATCTCGCCCGGTTCCGGTTTGCCGGTTAGCGGCGCATCCAGCTTCAAAGTGATCTCCGGGTCCGTGGTTGTGCCCGCCGGACGATCCGGCAGAGGGACCGCAATCAGCAGCTCTTTGGAGCGGCAGGCGGGCTTGCCTTCCACCAGGGTGCCCCTCAGTTCAGGGACTTCGGTGTCCTTAAGCTGCCCTTCAAAATACTGCATCCCGTTGTTCTGATCCGCCAGGAGGCTCTTGATGCCCAACCACAACGCCACTTCGGGGTACTTTTCCTTAAACTCATTCTGCTTCCGGATGGCGATGGCCTGTGCCGACTCGATAGCGAATCCCGCCGGCGGAAGGGGGGATGCCTTCACCTGGTCCTTTAGTTGTGCCAGACCCTCGTCGCTGCCGTGATAGTTCTTGTAGAAATCATCGGCGTACTTGGTAGTCTTCGCCGGGTCCGGCTGCGAACCACCCAGACTCGGATCGAGCACCGCGGAACGAACGAACTCGTAAATCGCCTTCGGCGCAACCTCGCCGGCTTTTTCCGGTGAGGAACGCGCGACACAAGCCCACGCGGTTCCGAGCTTATAAGAGATAAAGGTTTGATCCGGATGATCTCCCAAGGCTCTTTCGTAGACCGTCGCGGCGGTAGCGCAATCGGGTGGCTTTTGAGCCATCGCCAGGTCGCCGGGCCGTAGGGCGATCGCCATCAGCGTTGCCCTCGCCGCGGTCTGCAATTGTTTGCGAGCATCATCCCAAGCCTTGCCTTCCATGCCCGCGGGAGCCCGGTTGAAGTCGTACAACTGCTTCGCCGCCTTCTCGCCGATGGCGAGTTCTTCCGGCGTCAGCGTTTCGTTCTTCGCAAATGCCTGCTGAACGGAAGCCGTTGCCGCGTACAACAGTTGAACGATCGATTGCGCTCCGGTCTTGGGATCGTTGAATATCGAGTCGAGGTTCTTCGACAGCAACTCCCCGGCGGCATCCAGAGCCTTGCCGTATTGCCCGGAGTTCTGGTACGCCTGGACATAGAGCAGGCTTCGCACATCTTTGAAATCCGAATCCGGATACTTCTGTTTCCAGGTGTCCAGGTCGGTGACTGATTTGGTGAATTCCTTCGCCGCAATATCCTTGATTACCTGGTTCCAGATGTCGCTCTCGCCCTGGTCTTTGACCTTCTTCTCAGGTTGTGCCGCCGGTTGCCCACCCGCGGTCTGGGCGGCGGCCTGCTGCATAGTGCCAGTCAAAACCACAGCACTCAAGGCGGCAACCGCCGCGATCGTCTTGATAGTCTTGTAGAAGTTGTGCATTTGGCCCTGCCTCCTCAGCTTTTCCCTTGACAGCACTGGCTTGCTGATCCGCTTCGCAACGGCGTCAGATCCATCGGCGGTTCGCAGGCCGATGGTGGCATTACGGAGTTTAGCCGAACCACACCGGTGGCGCAACTCATTCGACACCGGTTCCAGACGACTGGTTCCGAATCACAGATAATACCAGATCAACGGTATCCTGGAAGTCGCTGCTTTCATGCGCTATCTGGATTTTCATGCGCTATCTGGATTTGGGTGTCATTTTCGTTTACCTGATCGCCATAACCCTGTTTGGCGCGCGCTTCCGCCGGGGTCAAAAGAACCTCCGGGATTATTTCCTGGGCGGCCGAACGGCGCCCTGGTGGGCCATCAGTCTCTCGATTGTTTCCGCCGAAACCAGTACCCTTACCATTGTTGGCACCCCCGCCCTGGCATTTGCCGGCAATCTCGGTTTCCTTCAAATCGTCCTGGGATACCTGCTGGCTCGAATCGTGATTTCCTCTCTGTTTCTACCCCATTACTTCAGAGGAGAAATGTTCACGGCGTACGAGCTCATGCGGCGCAGGTTCGGCGAACGAATCCGCAAACTGACTGCCGGTATATTCCTTGTGACGCGGGCCATGGCGGAAGGGGTACGGGTGTTCGCCATGTCGCTGGTGATTTCCATCATCCTCGATCACCTGTACTCCCGGATCGGGCTCGCCCCCGCCACCGGCGAAATCGCCTCCATCGTTCTTATCACCGCGCTCACCCTCTTCTATACGTTTGAAGGCGGCATGACGGCCGTGATCTGGACCGACGTCGTGCAGATGTCCCTCTATGTCTTTGGCGCCGTGGTCAGTTTCATCGTGATCCTGGGCAAAATCCCCGGAGGCTGGGGGCACGTGGTGGCTGTGGCCGGCGCCGCCCACAAGTTCACCATCTTCGATTTCCGCTTTTCGCCGACCCTGGAGTTCTTCTCCCGGACGTACAGCTTCTGGGCCGGCGTCGCAGGCGGATGCTTTCTTACTACGGCCACGCACGGCACCGACCAACTCATGGTGCAACGGCTTCTCAGCGCGCGCAACGAGCGCCAGAGCCGCGCGGCGCTCCTGTCAAGCTGGGTTGTGATCGCCGTCCAGTTCACTATGTTCCTGCTGATCGGCGTCCTGCTGTACGTTTACTATGGCGATTTCCACCTCACCGCACCCGCCCAGCGAGACCGCATCTATCCCGAATTCGTGTGGAACAACCTGCCTGTCGGCCTCGCCGGACTCATCGTGGCGGCCATTCTGGCCGCCGCCATGGCCAACGTGAGCGCCGCTTTGAATTCGCTCTCCTCGACAACCGTGGTGGATTTCTTCCGCGCACGACGCAAGAATGCCAGCGATCGCGACTCCTTGCGGCTGGCGCGTGCCGCCACCGTGGCGTGGGGCCTGGTGCTGCTGGTCATCGCCATCCTCGCGCGCCACTCCCGCTCAGTCCTGGAGGCCGGTCTGACCATCGGGTCGATCCCTATGGGAGCACTGCTGGGAGTTTTTCTCCTGGGCGTGTTGACCCGCAAGCCGGGCGAGGGTGCGGCGATCGCGGGCGTGGTAGCCGGTCTCGGTACCATCCTCTTCGTCAACCTGCGCACGCCGATCGCCTGGACGTGGTACGTCCTTATCGGTACTAGCGTCACCTTCAGCGTGGCGATGATCTTCTCGTTATTTCAATCGCGAGGCACCCAACCCCGACCCCTATGAATGAGCCATTGCCCCCGACCGAACTGCGACGCGAACTGGGCCCTTGGGCGGCGTCTTCCATCGTGGTGGGGACCGTAATCGGCAGCGGCATCTTCCTTGTGCCGCACGACATGATCCTGAAGGTCGGCGCCCCCTCCATGGTATTTTTCATCTTCGTCTTTGGCGGCCTTTTGTCGCTGGCCGGCGCCCTCAGTTATGCGGAATTGTCCGCCGCCCTTCCCGAGGCCGGAGGTGAGTACGCCTATCTCCGGGAGGCGTATGGACCGATCTGGGGATTCCTCTACAGTTGGACACAAATGTGGGTTGCGAAAAGTGGCTCCATCGCTACTTTGGCGACCGGATTTTTTCTATATCTTACCAACTTTTTTCCCGGCCTCGACCGCGTTTTCTATACGGTGCACCTCCCGCTTGGGCCGGGAGGCGGCCCCTTGGAAATCCGCTTCGGCCAATTGTTCGCCATTACCTTGATTCTTGGGCTGGCATGGCTGAACTATTTTGGGGTGAAACTGGGAGGTGAAGTTCAGGTGGCGGTAACGGTGGTGAAAGTGGTGCTTATCGCCTTTATTATTATTGCGGGATTGGGTTTTGGCCAAGCCCATGCCCCGGTTGCGGCGCCCATTGCTCCTGCCACTCTGGCGGGCTTCTTCGCCGCCCTGGTCGGGGCGCTTTGGGCCTACGACGGGTGGAACAACGTAAGCATGGTGGCCAGCGAGGTGCGCAACCCGCAGCGCAACCTGCCCAACGCCCTGATTGGCGGCACTGCCGCGGTAATTGTCATTTATTTGCTCGCCAACGGGGCCTATTTCCACGTGCTGAACGCCGACGAAGTGGGTGCGAGCACCCGTGTGGCAGGCGAAATGATGCGACGGGTGCTGGGCAACGCCGGTGCCGGTGCGGTCTCCATTGCTGCTATGATCAGCATTTTCGCCGCGCTGAACGGGTCCATCCTCTCCGGCTCGCGCGTGCCTTACGCCGCTGCCCGCGATGGTTACTTTTTTTCGGCGATTGCGCGCGTCAACCCGCGCTATCATACCCCTGCGGTTTCCATCGTGGTTCTCTGCCTCTGGGCTTGTCTGCTGGTGCTCTCCGGGAAATACGATGATCTGTTCAACCTCGTCATTTTCGCGAGCTGGATTCTGTACGGGATGACAGCGGCCGCGGTGTTAGTTTTGCGCAAAAAAAGGCCCGATTTGGCCCGCCCATATCGCACTATCGGATATCCGGTCGTACCAGTACTTTTTGTATTCGGCGCACTCACCCTACTGGTATTTACTGCCTATAACCGGCCACGCGAATCGGCCATTGGAATTGGCCTAATCCTTCTAGGACTACCTTTTTACCGTTACTGGAAGCGTCGCGTGGAGCTCGGCCCGGCTCCGCGATAGTCGTGCTTCAACGCACAATTCAGTACGAATTAGATCTGTTCTTTAGTTAATGAATCGAATTCCTGTCTTGAAAATGCACCGGTTTGGCGCGAGAATTAAATTGGCTTTGGTTTGATTAAGAGATTCCTTGAGATTTCGGCAGGCGACGGAGGTCAGCACCACATGCAGCCGGACTGGAGGGTCCCCCGATGGACGTTAGCAAGATACTGACGGAATTAAGAGAAGAGCGGCAGCAGATCGAAGAAGCCATCGTCAGCCTGGAACGGCTGGCGAGGGGCCGTGGCAGGCGCCGCGGCAGGCCGCCCTCCTGGATGGCGGATTTGGGAATCAAACGTCGGGGCCGGCCGCCGGGGAGCAAGAACAAGATCGTGGCCGCCACTGCCGGTGCTCCCCCCAAGAACACAGCCGTGGCATAGGGTCTCATTCCGTCTGAATCTCGACTACCGGAACTTTTCCGCCGCTGCCGCAGGTTGCCTATGGCTACCGGCCGGCGCTTTCGTAATCGGAGGACTACCTCGACGCGCCCAGCTCACATTCGTTCCGGAGCTTCTGCCAGCTTCACCTGCACGTTGATCGATCGCCCGGCGCGAAAGATGGTTAGATTCAACGGATCCCCACCCCGTTTGCGGTTCATCACGCGATCCAGGGTTTCGGGTCCCTCCACGGGCTGGCCCTCCACTTCGGTAATCAGGTCGGCCCCCACGGGCAGGCGGTAGTTGTAGCGCACCGCGAAGCGGGTGGGTCCGCGCAGGCCGGCCTGTTCGGCGGGCGTGCCCGGGTCCACCCGGCGGATCAGCAACCCGCCCGAAACCGGCAACTCGAGCAGTTCGGCGATATCGCCGCTCACATACCACGTGGAGATCCCCAACACCGGCCGCGAGATGTGGCCCCGCTGGGTGTACTCGTCGAGCCGCGATTTGGCCCGATTGATGGGCATGGCAAACCCCAGCCCGATGTTTCCCTGCGGCCCGTAAATGGCGGTATTGATGCCGATCACGTTGCCGCGCGAATCCAGCAGCGGGCCGCCGCTGTTCCCCGGATTGATGGCCGCGTCGGTCTGGATCATGCCCTCCATTTCGCGGTTGTCTTCGGTCTGGATGGTGCGCCCCAGCGAACTCACCACCCCCGTGGTCAGCGTGCCGCCGAAAATGCCGAACGGATTGCCGATGGCCAACACCTTCTGGCCCACGCTCAGCCCATCGGAATCGCCCAGGTGCAGTGCCGGGAGTTTCCGGCCGGCGTCGATCTTAATCAGCGCCAGATCGTTGCGCGGGTCCTGAAACAACACCCGTGCCTTGTACGATTTCTTGTCCTGCGTGGTCACCGTCAGTTGCGCGGTGCCGTTCACCACGTGGTAGTTTGTCAGGATTTCCCCGTTGGGGCTGACGATAAATCCCGACCCGGCGCCTTTTCCCTCATACGTATTTCCCCAAAACCAGTCCTGCTGGTACACGATCGACGTGATATTCACGGTCGCTTCGCGCGCGTTACGATAGATTTCGATATTGTTCTGCTCGTCCGCCGTATAGACGCCCGCCGTCGCCGCGGAGGCCGGCGCGCTCCACAGGCGCGCCGCGGGGCGGAACACCTGGCCGAGGTCCCAACGCGTTTCCGAGGTGAGGTAAAGAAAGGCCGCCACCATGACGGCGGCCCAGACAAATGGTCGCAGGATTCTCATGCTTCGATGCTCCGTAACGCTTCGTAAACGGCTCGGGTCTGCCGCAGCGCTTCTTGTTTTTCTCCGGATGTATCTATGACGAAATCGGCAAATTTCCGTTTCTCGGCCAGCAGCATCTGCCGGCTGATCCGGGCACGTACGTCCGCCTCCAACGCGCCATCCCGCCGCATGGCGCGCTCCACCTGCTGCGGTTCCGCGCAGGTCACCAGAATGATGCGATCGAACCGCTGGTAACTGCCGGTCTCGATCAGGATCGCCGCCTCCACGATGGCGATACCGTGCGGCGCGCGGGCGGCAAATTCGGCCAGCAACTCCTCCTCGCGGCGAACCACCGGCGGGTGCACCAGGCGGTTGAGCCGAGCCAGTCTCTCGGGGGCGCCGAACACCCTCTCCGCCAGCGCCCGCCGGTCGATCTCGCCGGCGTTGCCTACAATCTCCTTCCCAAATTCGGCGATCACGGATTGATACGCTTCTCCGCCCGGAGACAGTACCGCATGCCCCAACTCATCGGCCTGAATCACGAAACACCCCAGCGCGGCGAACGCCTGCCCCACAAACGACTTTCCGCAAGCGAGCCCACCGGTAAGCCCTACCTTCAACATACAGCGGTCCGCCGCTCCGCGGAAGCCACCGTGTTGGCCATCAGCATGGCGATCGTCAGCGGCCCCACTCCCCCCGGAACCGGTGTATACGCCCCGGCCTTTTCGAGGACGTCGAGCGGATGCACGTCGCCCGTCAGGACACTCCCCCTCTTCTCGAAAGACGCGAGTTTTTCCGGTGAGTTCCGGAAAATGCGCGCCACTTCCGCGCGGCTGTCCAACCGGTTCATTCCGACATCAATCACCGTGGCGCCCGATTTCAAATAATCGGCCGTAATCATCGCCGGGCGGCCCATCGCCGCCACCAGGATATCGGCCTCGCGGCACACGGCCGGCAGATCGACGGTCTTCGAATGGCAAATCGTGACCGTGGCGTGCTCATGCAATAAAAGAAAGGCCACCGGTTTTCCAACGATATCGCTGCGCCCCACCACCACCGCGCGCTTTCCCGCCACCGGAATGCCGTAGCGCTTGAGCAATTCCAGAATGCCAGCGGGCGTGCAGGCGCGCGGACCAGGCAGTCCAGCCACGAGATTTCCGACGTTGCAGGGATGGATGCCATCCGCATCCTTGGCGGGTGCCACCGCCATGAGAACCCGCTTGGCATCCACCGCCCGCGGCAGGGGAAGCTGTACCAGGATGCCGTCGATATCCCGGCGGGCATTGAGCTCCGCGACGATTCCGACCAATTTTTCTGTAGTGATCGACTCCGGCGGCGTCAGGCTCGCGGAGTAGATGCCCAGTTCCTCACAGGCCTTAACCTTGTTGCGGACGTAGATCTCGGAAGCCGGGTTATGCCCCACCAGCACCACCGCCAATCCGGGCGGGCGTCCTTTCCGCGCCAGTTCCAACACCCGCGGCCGCAATTCGCTTTTGATTTCATCACGGACACGGATCCCGTCGAGAATTTGGGCCATTGCTTTTCAATCATAGCTCCCCGCTTCTCCCCGGCCGCAACGGCGCCTGCCGCTGGTCAGCTATCGCGACCGGGCCTTGCGCCCCGTCTCTGCCTGTGTCGAGGCTGGACCGCGGCGCCGCACCGCCTTCCTTTTGAACTGATCCCGCAAGGACCGGGCCAGGGACTCTGCTTCCTCCGCTTCGAGCATGGCGTGTAACTCCGTCGCCGCTGCCAGGAGTTTCTGATAGCGCGGTTCCCAAATCTTGAGGAATGGCCGGGGATCGAGCCGTCCCTCCACCGGTCCGCGCTCGTAGAGGCGCTCCTCGAAAGCCAGGCTCACGCGGTTCTTTTCCAGCCGTTCGCGGCAGGCATCTTTTAGAATGCCGGTCAGCCACAGCAGTTCCTGGCGATCCAGCCGGGCGAGTGGGTTCTTGGGCTCGGACATGGGGCACTAGAACTATAACAACCGCCTGCCGATTTCGGAAGGTCTCAACTGCCGGCTATGTGCCAGCAGTCCAGGCTCGCCACCGCGCTACCATTCAATCCCGGCCGGATCTCCAGTTCCAGCGACAGAACCCCTTCGAGATCGACGTGGTAATCTTCCACTTCCGTGGTCGCGCCGGAAGGACTGAAGTTGAATTGCTGTCGAACAATGGCCCTCGGCCGGGCGTCGGCGCCGGTCCAGCGCAGCGCAAACTCCTGCATCCGCTCGACGGCGGGTTCGCGGAAACGCAGTTGGATCCTCCGCACCACCTTCGGCGCATCGAACACAATTCGAATCCGCTGATCTCCAGCGGCGGCAGCGCGCCATCCGCGCCCGCTTTGACAGTCCAATGCCCCTTCGATCGGGTAATCGGGATCTTCCGACGTGATTTCGACCGAAGCCATCTGGCTGAGGTTGATCCACTCTCCGCTCGGGTTCGAATCCCGGAGGATTTCAGGAGTGATGGTCTTTCGCACGTTCTCATTGTCGGTGAACTCGGCGCAGCGCGGCTGTAAAAACTCATACGGTGGGGCCGCACTGCCATGCAGACCCGCCGATCCCCGCCGCTTGACATATCGCCCGAGACGTACTCACAATCCACCTAGCAGCATCCGACATGAGTCTGGCGGCCCGACAAGGCTCGGGAACCGGATGGTGCAGCAAGGGAGGGAGCCGTGAACCATAGCAGGATACTCCGGTCGAGATTTTTCCAGTCTCTGGCGTTGCTTTCGATTGGATCCGTAGTTGCCCTGAGTTTCCAGGGCAGTCGCAGAAGTCCCATCGAATACGTGAACGCGTTGGTCGGAACCGCGCCCCTGGACGATCCGACACTGATCGGCAACGCTCCACCACCCGGCGAAGAGCTCTACACGGGTATGACCTCGCCCGGAGCGGTGCTGCCGCATGGATCGACAAATCTCAGCCCGATCAATAAAAACCTCGATGTGTCGTACTCGGCCGGCGTGGGCATGTCGTATAACTATACGCACCGCAGCATGCTGGGGTTTTCAGGCGGAATGCCGGGAATGGTAGTGATGCCCGTCGTCGGGAATTGGACCGTGCCGCCCGAACGCACTTCCTCCGTGTACAACAAAGCGCGGGAGAAAGCTACGCCCGGCTATTACACCGTCTACCTGGACGATTTTAAGGTCAAAGTCGAGCTCACAGCGTCTACCTGGACTGGGCTCCTTCGATTCACGTTTCCCAAATCGGAAAAATCTCACGTCATTCTGGATCTCGGCCGCGCGGGAGGCAGCCTCGAGATCGTCGGCGATCGCACCGTCCGCGGGGAAGCCCAACGCGGCATGCGGGGGCAGGTTTCGGGGACCTCGATGCGGGGAACCGCCCGGACCTTTTTCGTGGCCGAGTTCTCGAAGCCTTTCCAGTCGTTCGGTACTTTCCATCAGAATCCGTCGGCCCAGGGAGGCAGGGGGTCGCTGATCGGGTCGGATACCGTCTCCGCGGATTCGCGATCCGAGAGCGGCAACTACGCCGGTGCCCACCTGGACTTCGTCACGGCCGAAGGCGAAACGATCCTCGTCAAGGTGGCGGCGGCGGACAGTTATGAAAACGCCCGGAAGCACCTCGAAGCGGAAAGCCCGGGTTGGAGTTTCGACGGCATCAGGAAACAGGCGGAAGCAGCCTGGGCGAAAAAACTGGACCAGGTAGAAGTCAAGGGCGGCACGGAACACGAGCGCATGCTGTTCTACTCCAACCTGTTTCACTCCTTCGCCAGCCCGCGTCTGGTGGCCCGGAAGGGCGAAGAATTCCGCGCGCTGGACGGCCAGATGCACGTGGCCGATCACGACCGCTACGGGCCCGTTCCCTTCTGGGATACGGGCCGCAACCAGATTGTCCTGCTGACCCTGCTCGAACCGGACACCAAACTCGATATACTCCGCTCCACGCTCGATATGGCCCGCGAGACCGGGTATATGCAGACCTCCTTCCATGGAGACCACGGGGTGTTGATGTACCTGGGGGACTGGCAGCGCGGCCTCCAGTTCGACTGGGAAGGCGCTTACGAATACCTGCGCAAGAACGCCACCGACACCAAAGGCCCACGGCGGAACCTGGCGGAGTACCTCGAAAAGGGATGGGTTTCCGATATCATTCCGCCCCGCAACCCCAGCCCGCCGTATGCCGCCGGCAATGCGGGCGCCGCCAAAACTCTGGAATATAGCTGGGACGACTACAGCCTTGCCACTTACGCGCAGAAGCTCGGCAAACAGGACGACTACCAGATGTTTCTCAAGCGGGCGCACAACTACCAGAACTCGTTCGATTCGTCGGTGGGCTTTATGCGCGGCAAGACGGCCGATGGCAACTGGATTTCGCCGTTCGACCCCCGGGAGCCGTATTACAACTTCATGATGAAGGAAGCCTCGGGCTGGTCCACGCTATGGCTGGTGCCTCATGACGTGCAGGGCCTGATCAACCTGCTCGGCGGCCGGGAGAAGTTCGATGCCAAGCTGGACGAATTCTTCCATACGCCTTACCACCCCAAAGGCATCTGCCGGGATTGCACGGGAATGGTCGGCCAGTACGTGCAGGGCAATCAGCCGGATCAACAGACCGCCTATTACTATGCCTGGGGCGGCCAGCCCTGGAAGACCCAGGAAATCACGCGCAAGATCCTGAAGATGTTGTACGGAAGCGATCAGTACGGGCTGGGATTTCCCGGCATGGACGACCAGGGTTCGACGTCGTCCTGGTACGTGTTGAGCGCCATGGGCTTCTACACAGTGGATCCGGCCTCACCCGATTACATCATCGGCAGCCCGCTCTTTGGCGAAGTGACCATCCACCTGGGCACCGGGAAGGACTTCGTGATCGTCGCCAACAACAATTCGGAGAAGAACATCTACATCCAGTCCGCGACACTGAATGGCAAGCCTTGGAATAAGCCTTGGTTCAGTCACGCCGACATGGCCAACGGTGGAAAGCTGGTGTTCCAAATGGGGCCGGCGCCGAACAAGACTTGGGGCGCCGCACCCGATGCCGCGCCGCCATCCATGTCACGGCCGTTGTGACCGCGCCGCCGCTCGCGTGGCAGCCGCGAGATGGTCGCGGTAGGCCTGCTGCCGGGGATCCAGTTCGATGGCACGCTGGAAGCTGGCCACGGCGGCCGCCGGCTCCTTCTGTGCCAGTGCCAACTCGCCCAGCGCGTTGTGTACTTCCGCCGCGGATGGATTCAGCTTCGCCGCCAGATCGAGGCTGGTCCGGGCCTGCTTCCAGCGTTTGGAGCCCTTTTCGATCAAGCCGAGCAGATAGTGGTACAACCATTCGGAAGGAGCCAGGCTGATGGCCTCCTGCGCGTAGTCGCGCGCGACGTCGAGGTGTCCCAGGTCAAAATACAGGCCCGCGAGGCGAAACAGAATCTTGTCGTCGGACGGCCGCAGCACGCGTGCCTCTTCCAGGCGCGCCGCGGCGGCCTGCAGATCGCCGGCATCCACCAGGGACTTGGCCTGCTCCGTGAGTTTGAGCGCGCTACGCTGGGCATCGATGTCCTGATTGGATCTCCGCGTCACCTCCGAGAAGCGGGCAAGGGCCTGGCGGCGGTCCGCCTGCCGTCCCAACTTGCCGTACGCGCGCGCCAGTTGATAGTACACTTCGGGGTCATTGCTCCCCAGCCGCAAAGCAGTCTCGAACTCGGCAGCTGCCTCAAGGTCGCGGCCCAGGTGATTGTACGCCGAGCCCAGCAGAAAGTGGGGCTTGTACTCTCGGGGGCTCGTACCGGCTGCCTTCTGAAGGAAAGGAATGGCTTTGTCATCCTCCCCCTTGCGGACGTAGATGTAGCCTAATCCCATCAGTGCGGAAGGCTGGGCAGGCTTCAGGCGCAGAGCCTCTCGGAACTGGGCCTCGGCGCCGTCCTGGTTCCCGTCCGCGAAGTACACGGCGCCCAAATCCGCGTGAGCCTGCGGGTCGCCGGCATCCACCCGAACCAGCGCCTCCAGGAGGGGGCGAGCCTGCGCGGGATGCTGAAGGTCCAGGTAAATGGATGCCGCACCGCGCAGCGCGGCGGCGTTCCCCGGCGCTAGGCTCAGCACACGGGTGAACGCCTTGAGCGCTTCATCGCGATTACCTCTCTCCGCGTATGCCTCCGCCATCGCCAGGTGCGCGTTCACCAGCGTGGGATCACATTGCACCGCGGATTGGAATGCAATCAGCGCCGCACCCGGCTGTTTCTGTCGATAGCGCGCCAATCCCAGGAAGAAGAGAATGTCGCAGCGGGGAGAGGACTGGTGGGCTTTCTCGAATAAACGGGCGGCCTCCGCGTAGTTGCCGGCATCGAAGGCACGCTTACCTTCTTCCAGGGCTTGGCCCCATGCCAATGCGCTCAGCATTGCCGCCGCGAGCAGCCCGCCGATTTTCCGGAGGATTACTAACTTTTTCCTTGACAGGCCCGGCACTCGGTATATGATAACCCCAAGACTCGATTTCAGTGCCAGGGAGGGGTAGTGTATGCGCCGGGTGTTTCTCTTTTCGCTCCTTTTCTCCTTCACCCTTGCGTTCGCTCAGGACCGGGGGACAATTACCGGTACAGTTACAGATGCGTCATTGGCCGCGGTGCCCGGTGCATCCGTTACGGTGACCAATCCGGCGACCGGTTTATCGCAGGCCACCGTCACGGCGAGCGATGGAACCTACAACCTCGTCTACCTTCCCGTCGGCAAGTATTCCGTGAGCGTGGAGAAACAGGGCTTCAAGAGGAACGACGCCGGCAATGTCCAGGTGCTGGTGAATACGACGACGCGCGTCGACATGCGGCTGCAAGTCGGAACCATCGCCGAATCGGTGGAAGTCACTGGAGCCGCGCCTCTGCTCCAGACCGACCGCAGCGATCTCGGCCGTGTTGTGGAGAACGTGGCCATCGAACGGCTGCCTTTGTTTGCGAACGGAGGGCTGAGGAGCAACAACGCTTTTGTGCTGCTGAACCCCGGCGCGAACGCGACCATTACTTCGGACCCCGACATCACCTCGGGCGCACCGAGAGTGGCGGGCGGTGTCGCCTACGGCAACAGCCAGCTATTGGACGGCGCTGAATCCATGAGCGAACGTCGCAACGATCCACAAATGCGAGTGGTAAGCGCCGAGGGTATTCAGGAATTCAAAGTACAGACCGGGGCCTACTCGGCCGAATTCGGGCGGACCTCCAACGGGGTGATGAACTACACCACCAAGTCGGGCACTAATGCACTGCACGGCACTCTGTTCGGGGTGCTTCGCAACAATGCTCTGAATGCCAAAGGGTTTTACTATGGGGCTCACACACCCGCCGTGCACAATCAGAACCTGGAGGCCGCCAGCGTGGGCGGTCCGGTCTATGTTCCCAAGGTATTCGACGGCCGCAACAAGGTGTTCTTCTACTTTTCGGGCGAACGCTCGCGCGCCAAGGATGTAAACGCTCCGGGATTGATCAGCACGGCGATTCAGGACTTTCGCAACGGGGATTTCCGCAGCTACGTGGGCTCCCAGGGCGTCGTGCCCCTCTACGATCCATACGATGCCTCGGGTAACATCATCACCGATGCCAGCCAGCGGCCCCGGATGCAGTGCAACGGAGTCCTCAACGTGATTTGCCCGAATCGGATCAACCCTGTCGCCAAGTTCATCGACCAGCTCAACTACTATCCATTGCCCGATAATCCGGACCAGATCTTTAACAATACCTACGACCGGACCAACGGAAGCCGAACCCCCGGCGAGAATCAGGGAGTCTACTCGATCAAGGGCGACTACTTCGCCACTCCCAAGCTCCGCTTCAACGGCCTGTTCAGCAAGACTTACTTCAACAGCTATCCACTGCAGGGGGCGATTCCGGGACCGGTGTCGGAGGGCTTCCAGGAGTTTGGCAATTTCAAATGGGTGCGCGCCAATGTGGATTACGTGGTGCGGCCTAACCTGCTGAACCACTTTACGTTCGGCTACAACCTGCGGGACTTGGGGGAGGACTCCATCGCTCCCGACAAGACCTATCACGATGCCACCTTATTGCCGGGGGTGAACACCAAGGTTCCCAACTACACCAAATACCAGACCGAATTCGGCAATTTCGGCAGCCATGTCTGGACTCGCTCCCCAGGCCGGACCTGGAACATCCACGAGCAGGCGGCATGGCTGAAAGGACGGCACAGCTTCAAATTCGGCTTCGATTATATCCGGCCCAATTACGCGCGGAATGACTGCAATAGCTGCGCGGGTGTCGTCAGCACGTCCTCCTCGTCTACCGGGAACCCCGGTATCAGTGGAACTACCGGCATCGGTTATGCCTCCTTCCTGCTGGGCTTGGCCAGCAGTGCCACATTCAACTTCAGCGCTGATATCAACTTCATTTACCGTTACTACGCCTGGTATATGCAGGACGATATCAAGCTCAGCAGTAAGTTGACCATGAACGTGGGACTCCGCTACGACCTGCCCTTCACGCGTTACGAGCCGAACCACCAGAACAGCAATTTCAACCCGACACTCCCCAACCCGGGCGCCGGAGGGCTCCTCGGAGCCATGGAATTCGCCGGTTCCGGCCCGGGACGGAGTGGCCGCAATATCCTCGAATACACGCGGCACGACGGCTTTGGCCCGCGCCTTGGCTTCGCCTACCAACTCACGCGCAATACCGTAATCCGCGCCGGTGGGTCGGTGGTGTACGACAGCATTCGCGAGGATGGCAATGCCGATAGCGGTATTCAGGGCTTCGGCGGCTCCTACTCTGCCCCTTCCAACTACTTCTCCACGGGCATTGCGTTGCTCTTCTCGACGGGATTCACAGACCCTGCCATTCAGCCCCTGGTGGCCGCTGCCAAGCCCGTGCACATCGATCCGACCGTGGCGAATTTCTCGTCTCCCACGTACCGCACCGGTGAGGCCGGCATGCCGGGCTATTACGCAGACTACAATTTCACCGTGGAGCACAGCTTTACTCCCAGCACGCTCTGGCGGGGAAGCTTTCACGCCAACTACGGAGTCAAGATACAGGCCAACCAGAATTTCGACCAACTCGATCCCCGCTACTGGTCCATCTACGGTACACTCCTGGGCTCGAGTCTGAGCAACCTGGTGAACGCCGCGGGTGTCCCCACAAATCCGGTGCTGATCGCCAACGGATTCCAGTTGCCCTATGCGGGTTACCCTCTGAACCTGCAATTGAACCAGGCCCTGCGTCCCTACCCGCAGTACTCCGGCGTCAGCGGCCCCTCCCTATCCGGACACTCGACCTACAATGCCCTGGAGACCAGCGTGGAACACCGCTTTAGCCAGGGCTTCTACATCCTGGGCTCGTACACTTTCTCCAAAGTGATGACCAGCAACCAGGGGCAGAATGTGTACACCCGGCTCACCGATAAGGCGATCGCCGGCTTCGACCGGCCGCACATTTTTGCGCTCAGCTATATCTATGACTTGCCGATCGGCAGAGGCAGATCGGTGCTGGGTAACGTGAGCCCCCTCGTGAATGCCTTCGTCGGAAACTGGAGTGTCGCCGCCGTGCACCGCTACCAGAGCGGCAATCCGATGACACCCAGTTGCGGTCAGCAGGTGTACAATGCCGGCTCGGCCCGGTGTAACTTCGTGCCCGGCCAGCCGCTGTACAATCCGAACTGGAATCCCGACGATCCGACCAGTACCTACATCAACCCGAAGGCCTTCGTGCAGCCTGCCAATATGACGTACGGCAATGTGCCGGCGGTTCTGGCACAGCTTCGCCAACCCAGCCAGTTGAATGAGGATGTGGCGGTCACCAAGATGATCCGGTTCGGCCACCAGGAAGTCCGGAACCTGGAGTTCCGCGCCTCCGCATTTAACATCGCCAACCGGCACTTGTTGGGAGGAATCACCACGAGCGCCACCAGCTCCACCTTCGGCCGGATCACCAATCCGCAGTCCAATCAGCCGCGAAACGTGGAATTCAGCCTCCGTTTCACGTTCTGAAGCGGGAACGGCCGCGTCAGTTCAAGCGATGATTTCGTTGATCGGGCCCAGGCCGTCCTCCACGAGTCGCATCGTGCGCCCGAAGACTTCGTACTCCATCTTTTTGTAGTCGAGTCCCAGTTGCTTCAGGATCGTGGCGTGTAAGTCGCTGTAGTAGTGCGGGTGGTCCACCGCTTTGTACCCGACGTCGTCGGTGGCGCCGTGAACCACGCCGCCCCGAATGCCGCCGCCGGCCATCCACACCGTGTAGCCCTTCGGATTGTGGTCGCGCCCGGTGGTATTCTGCGACCACGGGCTGCGCCCAAACTCACTCGAGAACACCACCAGCGTCGAATCGAGCAACCCGTGCTGCTTCAGGTCGCGGATCAGGCCGGAAACCGGTTTGTCGATGGCGCGGCAAAGCGGTGCGTGGGTTTTCATGTCGCCGTGGGCGTCCCAGGCGCCATTGCCTCCGCCGGCGTGGCAGATCTGAATGAACCGAACGTCGTTCTCCACCAGACGGCGCGCCAGCAGGAGCTGCCGGCCGAAATCGTCCGTCTCTTTTTCGCCGATTCCGTATAGCGCCTGCACGTGGGCCGGCTCCTTCGAGAAATCCACGATCTCGGGCGCATGCAACTGCATCCGGGCCGCCAGTTCGTAGGCACGCGACCGAGCGGCGATATCCGTGTTGATGGCGTACCGCTCCCGGAAATCGCGGTTCATCTCCTCGAGCACCCGCATCTGGCGATCCCGTTCCGCGGCGCTGCTGCCTTTGGGCGGATATAAGTTCGGAATCGGCGTGTCCCCCGTCTGGAAGGGCGTGGCTGCCACATTCGCGCCCAGGTAACCGCCCGTCAATTGCACCGGAGACGATGGTCGGCCCATGTTGACAAAGGTCGGCAGATTCTTGTTGGCGCTTCCCAGCGCGTAGGAAACCCACCCGCCCAGCGTGGGGTGATCGAACTGCCGGCCGCGGTGCCCCGTGGTCGTCTCGATCACCGCCGGAAAATGATTTCCTTCGTTGCACCACACCGAGCGGACCAGCGCGATTTCATCGATGACGCCCCCCACATTCGGAAACCAATCCGAGACCGGGATTCCGGACTGCCCGTAACGGGTAAATGTGCGCAGGCAGGGGATCACGGGGCGTCTCATCTCGGCCACGTTGTCGCCGAACCCGATGGCGTCGATCAACTTGCCCGCCCACTTGTTGTCTTTCGGATCGAACGTGTCGATGTGGCTGAAGCCGCCGCAAAGGAAGAGGAAGATGACGCTCTTGGCCTTGGGCGGAAAACTGGTTCCCAGGTGGGCGTCCTCGATCTTCCCGTCCGCGGCCCACAGCGCTCCCAATGCCGTTCCGAAGAATCCCCCTGCCGCCCGGGCGATGAAGCCGCGACGGTTGATCCTGCCGCATGGGTAGATACGGTTCATGCTCACGGCCAGTCACCTCACGTAGATGAACTCATCCATGTTGAACAGCAGCCAGGCGAAGCCTTTCAGCCGGTCCGGGTCGTTCTCGATGTAAGTCAGCGCGCGGTCTTTCTCCGCCGGCGAGGGCGGACGCGCCATGGTAAGCCGGTATCCGAGATCCACCGCCACGTTGAGGTCGCCGCCCGATTCCTGCCGCAGCCGGTCGGCGAGTTTCGCGGACGCCTTGTCGATCTCGTCGCTGTTCATCAGGAACAAGCCTTGCGGTGCCGTCACCGTCTGCGTCCGCATCGGGCAGGGAGCGCGCCCGTCATCCACATCGAAGACTTCCAGGAAATTCGGCGTAATGTCGGAGTTGGTCGAAAATCCGCGGACCATGTACGCGCCCCTTCGGTTTGTGGGGCCGCTGGCCGCCGCCATTCCCCGTCCGCCGCCTCGCCGCCCGCCGGCATTGCCGATGCTGAAGGACGGCCCTCCCACGGTCAAATCCAGGTTCCCGGCAGCGGAAAGAATCGAATCCCAGACGGGCTCCGCTTCCAGGCGCTCGACGCGGAAATGCCACAGGTACGTGTCCGCCGCATCGATCTTCATATTGGCGGCAGCCGTGGCGGGATCGGCCGCCGATGCCAACTTGTACGTCTCGGAAGTGACCATCAGCCGGTGCATTTCTTTCATGCTGAACTGGCGCTGTTCAAATTCGGCGGCGAGCCAGTCGAGTAGGCGCGGATTGGACGGCATTCCGCCCAACTTGCCGAAGTCGCTGGACGTCTTCTCGAGACCTTCACCGAAGTGCCACTGCCAGAGACGATTAACCGCCACCCGCGCGAACATCGGGTTCTCCGGAGCGGTGAGCCAATCCGAAAAGGCCGCAATCCGGCCATCGTGGAAATCGATCTTCGCCGGCGCAAAAGGCCAGCCCGGCTCGACCGGCTTGTCCTTCTCCGGCCGTTCCGGATCGCCGCTGGTGAGGATGTAACTCTTCTCCAGTTCCTTGGCGTGATCCGACTCCACCGTCCAGAACGCCGGCAGGCTGTTGCCCGCGCCGCGCCTTCCGCCCGCTCCGCCGCCCGCCAGATTCAACTGTCGCTGCAGCTCCTTGTATTGCTTCAGGACTTCCGGAGGCATCACCTCCTGGATCTTGTCCGCGTCGATTCGCAACACCGGGAAATAGTCGTCCGCTACTTTCTGCTCCTGGGCCGTGCGCTCCTTTTCGGGCTTGCGAATAATCGCCTGAACGTCGGCTGGCAACATGGCGACGCGTTGTTCATACAGCTTCTGCCGGTACGGTGCGGCCAGCGCATTCAGTGGGGCTTCCGCCGCAGCCCGCCGTTTCTGCGCCTCATCGAGCGCCCGGCTTTGCGCCATGATGTCGGCCGGGCTCGCCAGCGTCACCTTGCGGATCACCAGCGGATCGAACAGCGCCTTCATCGCGTAGAAATCGCGCTGCGCGATCGGATCGTACATATGGTCGTGGCACTTGGCGCAGCCGACCGTGAGGCCCATGAATGCCGTGGAAATGGTCTCGACAGCCATGATCGGCATCTCCTGGGTATTCTTGTTGTCCCGGACGACGTCTCCGCGCGCCAGAAACCCGAGTGCGAACATATCGTCCGGCCGCGGCTCCAGTGGCGAGCGGAAGCCGGTGGCCGAAATCTGGGTCCGCTCGGTGGTCCGGTAGCCGGTCAACTGCGCCCGCACAAACTGGTCGTAGGGCATGTCGCTGTTCAGAGCGTTGATAACCCAGTCCCGCCAGTAATGAATGCCGGCGGCGGCGGTCATGCGTTCGTCCACATCCGCATACCGCAGCACGTCGAGCCAGTGCCGGCCATAACGCACGCCGTGCTGCCCGCTGTTCAGCAGCCGGTCCACGACCTTGTCGTAAGCGTCGGGAGCCTCGTCTTTGAGAAAGGCATCCTGCTCAGCGGGCGTCGGGGGCAGTCCCACCAGGTCGAGATACACGCGCCGCAACAGCGTCAGCTTGTCCGCCTGGCCAACCGGACGGAGTTGTTTCGCCCGATAATTCTCGGCGATGAACGCATCGATCGGGTTCGCCGACCGCGTGAGGACGCGGGGAACGGCCGGGCGCACCACGGGTTTCAGCACCCACAGCTCGGCGGCTGTCTTCCTGCCGGCGGCGGGACCGCTGTTGGATGGTGCGGCGATCGTCTGTGCGAAAGCCACAAAAAGAGAGCAGCCAATTACAGCGGCGGAAATCCGCCGCAGGCACACAGACACGTTCCACCTCCCTGGGACTACTCAGTCGTGCAAGCTATCCCAATCCTATTCGCGCCGGCGGACCGAGTCAACCGGGCCTGTTACGGCCGTTACTGGTCGACGGCCGCCACGACCATCTCGATCACCCGGCGCAGCCCGTCGTCCGTCCCGATCGGGCCGTCGCTGAACTGGCTGCGCGGCGCGGGCTTCCAGTTGTCGCGCGAGCCGTCATACCGGTAGTTCTGCGGGATTCCCGTGCGTGCCGGATCGTATTGCCGATCGTCGCCGGCCATTTTGTAGATGACCAGGTCGAGTGAAGGCACAACGACGATTCCAAAGCCTCCGCCGCCGGACTTGAAAAATGCGTCGCGCGGGGCTCCCGCCACGTGGCCGTCGGCGTTGACCTCGAACATCAGGCTGAACGGAGCGTGCGTCTGATAGGGCGACGGCTTGTCGCACATCTCGACATAACCGGCGGGAACCAATTGCCGTTTGCCCCACCGCCCGTGGTGCAAAATCAGGTACGCAAAACGCAGCACATCCGTGGAGCGGATGGCGGTATCGGCGCCTCCCGGGGTGTGCGGGAGCGTGATCTCGCCACGCCGCAGCGCGTACCCCCATCGGCCCCACCCCATCGGTTCGGCCAGCTTCGCCTGGATATACTGCTGCATCTCCATACCGACCAGGTGGCGCAGCACGATCGATGCGACATGCGGCGATTGCGAGGTGTACGAGTAGCCTCCCCCCGGCGCGCACCACAGAGGGGTCCTGAGCGCGCTGAGATCCTGACCCAGCGGTTCCGCAGGCCGCGGTATCGGTTCGAGCCTGACCGAAGGCACGAAATGCACGAATCCAGGATTGGAGCCTTCGCCGTGCAGCCCCGCCGCCATGCTCAACAGTTGGCCCAGCTGGATTTCGGCTTTCCGCGGATCGTCCAGCGGAAAAGCCTCGGGCAGGTATTTCTCGTTGAACACCCTGGTGTCCAAACCCTCGGGAATCTGATCGTGTTTTTCCTGCAGCATGATGCCGCAGGCGATGCTGGTGTAAGCCTTGCCCACCGATGCCATCGCCGGTGTGGCTTCCCGATTGCCCCGGCCATAATATTTTTCGAACACCAGATACCCGTGCCGGGCGACCAGGAGTCCGCCGTGCTGGCTGGTGCGGGACGCGTATTCGAAAGCATAGTCGAGCTTCCGGAGGTCCATTCCGGCAACTTTGCGGACGGCGCCGGGAGTCTCCAGGGTGCGCCAGCCACCGGCGCTGTCGGGCGGAGGGAAGTACTCATCGGCGCCTGGCAGAAGACCGGCCCCTGCGAGCACAATCGAAAGGACGGCGAAGCGAAGCGGTGATCGATCGTTCATAGGTCTGGGAAGCCAAGCCAATCATACACTCTACCGGGTTGCGCGCGCCTGCCCCGGAATTCAGTGGCTCCGATCGCTCGGCGGCTACGAATGCCTAGGCACCTGGCCCGATCCGGCACCACCATCTACGTGCCTGCTCGTCCGGCCTCCAGACGGGTCCCCCATTCGGGTTCCTGAGGGGCGCGAAAATTCTCTATATTTCTGTCACTTCTAAGTGCAAGCTGCATCTACGTGTCCGGGCAGGCCCGAAGAATCGGTGCCGGCCCGACCCGGGCGGGGTGGCGGCGGCGCCCGCACGATCATCCGGGTGGACTACATACAGGAGATCCTCATGACTCGTGCTGGAGCGTCGATGGCGCCGCTGCTATCCATGGCGGCGCTCGCCCTGGCAACCACGCTGACGGCCGGCCAACCGCCAACCCGCGGGCGGCTTCAGGTCGCGGTTACGGAACCGGATATCGAAGCCATTGTGGCCGCGATCGGCGGCGATTCGGTGGGGACGTTCAGCCTGTTCACGGGCTGCATCGTCAGAAAGGACCTGCACGTCGAACGCTCCGTGCGGGAGCGCCTCCCCAGGGCCGACGCCATCATCTGGACGGGCTTCCTCAATGAATCCGCGGCAATTCACGAAGTGCTGCCCGGCCGGTCCGTTTCATCGAAATCATCCCCGCCGCCGCCCGCCTGGGTGGACGTTTCGCGGGGCGCGGCACGGGTGAACGTGCCCGTGTCCACGTGCTTCGGATACATCGATGCCGGGTTGATGTCCGGCGATCCTTTCTTTTGGCTGAACCCCCAGAACGGGCCGGTCATCGCCCGCCACATCGCCAACGGCCTGAGCGTCCTCCGGCCGGACAAGCGGGCCCTGTATCTCGCCAATGCCGAGGCTTTCCGACGGGCATTGGACGCGGATATCGCCCGCTGGAAGCAGGCTTTGCAGCCGCTGGCCGGACTCCGCATCTTCAGTGCCCAATGCGGATGGCAGAACTTCGCCCGCCTGGGCGGCCTGAAGTTCGTCGTCTGCAAGGGCGATCCAGGCACGCTGCCCACTCCGAACATCCTCATGGAGCATGTGCGCAGCATGAAAGCCGACATCATCCTTCTGGACCCGAATACGCCCCATGAATACGGCGACGCGTTCCGCGAGCAGTCCGGCGTTCCGGTGATCGAGGTGGCCTCGTCGATCGAACACATCCCCGGGGCGCGGTCCTACAGCGCGCTGTTCGACCATCTCGTTCAGGCACTCGTCCAGTGCGCCGCCGGCCGTAAGCCGGCAAAAAGCTAGCCGCTCAGGCGAATACTATGAAAATATTCGGAATCGCTCTCCGCGCGGAGAGGAAGGGGCGAGTGTCATCTCCGGCCCTGTGGATTGCCGCGTCTCTCCTCGCCTTCGTTTTGCCGCTGGTCGCGGGCGTTGGCGATATCCGGCCCGAACCGCCGGCACCCGCAAAATTGGCGCATCCGGCCGTCACACTCAAAGACGAGGGCGGCCGCAACGTGCTCGACACGGGCAAGCCCATCAGCACCCGGCAGACCTGCGGCGACCGCTGCCACGACTACGACTTCATCACCGACAGCTTCCACTTCCAGCAGGGCAAGAGCGAGATGGACCGGCAACTGCTGTCGTCGCACGGCGTTGCCGCCTTCAATTCCTCCCCCGGCATGTTCGGGAAATTCTCCATCATTCCCAACCGGCAATTGACTCACCCGGATATTCAGGAGGCCTCCCAGGCGGACCTGAGCCAGCCCGAGTGGCTGACCAAATGCGGCGGCTGCCACACCGGCGGCGGCATTTCCGAGTACGACCTGAAGGGACGGCGCCTGCTCGGGCCGGATGCGCATCCCGATGGTCCGCTCGACCCCAGCTACACCATCCGCGACCGCAACCTGGGCCGGGTCGTCGCCTGGGATTGGCAGAAGAGCGGAATCGCGGAAGGCGATTGCTTTCTCTGCCACGTTCCCAAGGCCAGCCGCGGCGCCCGTCGGGAGCAGATGTCGAAGGGAAACTTCCGCTGGGCCAACAACGCCACCCTCGCCGACACCGGAATCGTCACCGAGGCCGACAACGGAAGCTTCCGTTACAATCGCGCGGCATTTCAGCCCGATGGGACGGTCAAGCCGGAACTGCTCGATCTCTCCGATCCCAACCTGGAAAACTGCGCCATGTGCCACGGTTTCACGGCGCGGAACACCACCACCATTCAGCCCATCCAGCATGCTGATATCCTGCGCGGCACCGAAAAGGCCGGCTGGGTGTATAACGGCGCCGAGATCCGCGACACCGTGTCCCCCACCATCATCGGCAAAGAGAAGATGCCCTGGCCCTGGGATGTTCACGCCGCCAAGGGCCTGATCTGCATCGACTGTCACTTCGCACCCAACAATCCCGGCCGGATGCTTCACGAGGACACATCCAAGGCGCTGCGGTACCGGCCCCGCGGCGAAGACGTCGCGGTCTATCTCCGCCATCCCGACCATAATTTCGCCCGCGGCAACATCCCTCCGGAAACCGTCAACCTCACCCGGCACAACACCATGCGCGGCTGCGGCGATTGCCACGATGCGGCCACCGGTCATGCCTTCCTCCCCTACCGCGACCGCCACCTTCAGACGCTCGCGTGCCAGACCTGCCATCTCCCGGCCGTCCACTTCTGGGCCTATCGCAGCGTCGATTGGGGCTTTCTCATGGACACCGGCACCAGCCGGATTACGTTTCGGGGCATCGACGGCGGCATCACCGATTCGGAATCCGAGGTGACCGGCTTTCTTCCGGCATACATTCCTACGCCGGACAAGTACCAGCGGCAGCAGATCCGGCCCACCAACCTGATTACCGGCGTCTACTGGTTCGACAAGCGCGCCGGCCACCCGGTGTTCACATGGCAGCTTCAGCAGGCGTTCTTCGGCGGGCGCGACAGCGATGGGGAGTTTGTCTATCGCCCGGAGATCGTCAAGGCATTCGGCGACGAAATCGGCCTGATCGATATTCCGCAGGCGGTCTACAACACGCCCGAAAAGATCGCCCTGGTCAAAGGGCTGCTCGAGCAGCATGCCGGCGTCGCCGAAGCCGAGCTGCGCGTGGACGTCGTGCCCTGGGCCATGAGCCACAGCATCGTAGGAAAGAAACAGGCCATTCGGGATTGCACGGCCTGCCACTCCCAAAACAGCATCCTGCATCGGCCGCTCGACCTGAACACCTTCGTGCCCCGCGGTGCGCCAGTGATCTTCGGCGGCAAACGCGTAAATGTCATCAACTATGGCGGCAAGGAGCCCACCTTCGACAACCGCCCGCTCCTCGGATCGTTCTACATCGTGGGCGACAGCCGGGTCTCCTGGGTGGAGTCCCTCGGATGGGCTTCCGTGTGGGCCGCCCTGCTTCTGGTGCTGTTGCACGGCACGTTGCGTTTGCTGAGTTTTCTGAGAGGACGGATATGAAACCGGCGCAATTCTCCTTATATTCCCTGCACGAACGGGTCTGGCATTGGCTTCAGGCGGCGGCGATGATTGTACTGCTCGTCACCGGCTTTTCCATCCACTACCCGGACCGCTTTCCTCTCTTCGGCTTGGGGAGGGCGGTAACCTGGCATTTCTGGATCGGCTTTGCCCTGATCGGGAACGCCTTCCTGGGTCTCTTCTATCACGTCACCGCGGAAAAATACCATCACTTTCTGCCGCGCATGGAAGACTTCACGGGAGCGGCGGTGCGCCAGGCCCGCTTCTACTTCTATGGCATCTTCCGCGGAGAGCACCACCCCATGGAGACGGACCCGCTCCGCAAACTGAACTCGCTCCAGAAGATCACCTACCTGGCGTTGCTGAACGTGCTGTTGCCGGGTCAGATCGTGACCGGGGTGCTCCTGTGGGGCTGCGATCGCTGGCCGCAGATCTTCCACCGCGTCGGCGGCCTGTGGGTGCTGGGCCCGCTGCACACGCTGGGAGCGTACCTGTTCCTCGCTTTCCTGATCGGACATATCTACCTGGGAACGATGGGCCCCACCACGTGGAGCCTGTTGCGAGCCATCACTATCGGCCATTCGCCTGCCTTGCATACACCCGTCGCGGAAGTCCCCCCGGCAGACGGCGCCGCCGCGTGATCTGGTTCCGGTAAGGGCACCCGTGAAGGCGGTGTGGCAACCGTCCGCCGCGCCGCACCGGACCTGCATCGCGCCTACAGGAACTCCTGTGGTACGATGCTCGTACCGACTATTCTGAATCCGGAGAGGTGGCTGAGTGGTCGAAAGCAGCGGTTTGCTAAACCGTCGTAGGGTCATAAGCTCTACCGGGGGTTCGAATCCCCCCCTCTCCGCCAGCCTTTGATTCTAAAGTAGTTGTTCTCCTTAATGAGTTAGGCCACACGGGGCAGACCTGCAACTCACTTGCAAATTGGTAAAAACTTGGCCAAAAAGTGCGGGCTTGGGATGCGATGCGCCCTCTCTCGATTGAGCCACCAGTTGTCGGAGTCGCGCTCCGAATCCTGTCGACCTCGGCTCTTCAATTTCGCTCGTGCCCTCAGGCCCCGTCTCGGGGTGCTGATGTTCCGGCTCTTCTTCCGGCCTATTGATGCGGGTTGTTCTCTCCGGCGCCATACGCGGATCCTCCTCGAAAGGTGCTGATACCAAAACCGACTGGGGCCAGGGCCGGCTTGTCAACGGCGCCGGACTCGGCCATCTGCAGAAACAGGGTTTCATTGTAAGCGTCAGAGCAACCACAGGATTGGCGCGGGTCGGGACACCGGCGTACTCTGTGAGTAGATGCCTATGGCCGTGATTAGCGTAGTGGAGTGGATCCCTGTCGAGTCAGGCCTATTCTCATCGGCGGCCTATCGGGCCGGCGTGCAACAACTCTACTTGAGGTTCCAGGACGGCAAAATCTATCGGTTCTTCGACTGCCCCGTGACCGTGTACCACGAGTTTGTCGCGGCCGCGTCGAAGGGCAGATATTTCTCGCAGAAAATTCGTAATCGTTTCCGCTATGAGATGCTCCGCCGCGGCAGTTCTGGCAACCCACATGGTGCGAGCCCGCAGTCGTGCTTGGAGGAACAACTGAGAGCCTCTGTTTTACTGGCGAAAAACCCGCGCCGCTCAGCCACGGGATGCAGCCCAGCCGGCAGCGTGCCGGAATGAATGCGCTGAATAGAAGGTTAGAGGAGTTTGGCGTAGCGAAGCAAGGTAGTCGCGCAATCAACTACAGGATGGGCCGGCTTCAACGCCTGCGCGCAGCCCAGGCAGCTGGGGTAAGGTTAGCCAGTTTCTGAACGCGGACGTCGGCCAAGCCGGGAAGGATAGCCGCCAGATATTCACGGATGGGAACCCCCAGGCGGCGGCAGCTTTCCGTGACCGATAAGATGGCGGCAATACGTGGTCCCGCCGTTGGACTCCCAATGTGGATCCAGTTCTTCCTGCCGATCGCGACGCCACGCATCGAATTCTCAGCCAGGTTGTTGCTCAGTTCCACTTCCGGATGTTGGAGAAAGATCTCCAGTCGCGGCCATTGTCCGAGTACGTAAGCTACCGCTTTCCCCAGCTTGCTGGCAGGCAACGCGTGCTGCAGCGCGGCATCCAATTGTTCCTTGATGATACGAAGCAGTTTGGGCGCGTGCAGGGCTCGCAATTCATGGCGCGCAGCCAAATCGTAAGCCTTCTCCCGCGCCGCGCGATCGATGGCGAACAACTCGTCAATACGTTCCACAATCGCCTTGGCAACAGTCTCGCCGGGCGCCAATTCGTGGGCCTCAAACAGACCTCGGCGCGCATGCGCCCAACAGGCCACATGGACCATCTTCGGCCCGCCGACCTTTTCGTAAGCGATGTAGCCGTCGGTCTGTAATATCCCCCCGAATTCTTCCAAGAACTGTTTCGGCCCCGCCCTTCCCCTGCCCATCTGAAATTCAAACACCACGCTGCCGCCGGGCCTGCCATATTGCCAGAGATAAGCTTGATGATTGCTCCCACTTCGGTCGTGCATCTGTACATCCACCGGCGTTTCATCCGCTTGAATGTATCCTTCGCCCAATAGCTCGTTCCGCATTACGCTCGTCAACGGAATCAGCAGTTGTCCCACCGTCATCACCCAACCGTCCAGCGTGGCCCTGCTGATCTCCACGCCCGTCTCCCGTTCCAACATGGCGCTTTGCCGATAGAGCGGGAGATGATCGCAATACTTGGCGATCACCGTGTCGATCACCACCCGATCGCTGACCAGACTCTTTTCGATGATCCGTGCCGGGGCCGGAGCTGTGACCACACCCCGGTGGCATCCGCAGCAACCGCGCTTCTCGCGCTTGACCACCAACACGAAATACTTGGCCGGCTCCACATCCAGTTGCTCGCTCTGCTCATAGCCAATGACTTCGGTCGGCTCGCCACAGTGGGCACAGTGTGACTGTTCCGGCGAGCCGGGGATTACGCGTTCTACCCGCGCCAGATTGGCCGGTAATGCCTGCCGTCCAGGATGCCGCCGTCTGCGCCTGGGTTGCAACGGCGCCGCTGCCGGCAGCGGTTCGCGCTCACTTTCGGCGATAACTTCCCGATTGCTGACACCGGGTTCCTGTTCCAGCAATTCCAGTTGTGTGTTGTTGAGCTTCTCGCTGGCAGGGCCGTACTTATGAATCCGTTCGAGCCGCAACCGTTCTTCTAAGAGCTGAATCTTCAGGTGGGCGAATTGCAGTTGCCGCTTTAACTCCACTACAGCCGCGGGATCGGAGGGGTCGATGACAGGCGGCGCGGCAGCCAACATGAGTAAAACAATTATAGATGATTATGTTTTATCCGGCGACACCTTTTGCGCCTGGGTCTCTTCGCCGGCGATCTTCCGAAACCACGCTCGGCGCCGGCTTCCCGCTAAGTCAATCCCTCCCACCAGCAACGCCATCTCTTCGTGGCTGAGCACGATCTTGGTCTGCCCCGCCTCCGCCGCAGGCCAACGAAAACATCCTCTTTCGAGCCGTTTCGCGCATACCCATAGTCCGCTGCCATCCCAGTAGATCAACTTCATGCGATTCCGCTGTGCATTTGAAAACAGGAAGACGTGCCCGCTCAGCGGATCCAATTCCAACCGGTCCCGCACCAGGCCATAGAGTCCGTCAAAGCTTTTCCGCATGTCCGTCGCGCCCGCGGCCAGATAAATCCGGGTGGCCGATCCCCAGCCGAACATGCTATGCCCGCTCCAACGCTGTTACCAAACGTTGCAACGTTTCCGCGTCAAAGCCCCGCCTGACCTCAATCCGCCGCCCGCCAGCACAAACGATCGACAACTCGGCAGGATCGCCGCGCTTCGCCGCCACCTCGACAGCAACCCACTGTGGCATCGGCTTCTCACCACGCTGCTCCCGTCGATATCGGGTCAGATACCGGGCCAACGTTTTCAGCGGCACGCCGCGCTGCTCGCAGAATTCCCGTTGGCTGAGACCACTGGTTTCACATTCGACTGCCAAACGGTTGGCTTCTTCATGGCTTCTCCGCCGCCCTGATCGTTGTGCTTGGTTGTCCACACTCCCACTTCATCAAACGTGCGGACCGCCTGAAAAGATGAGCTTGGTCTGACGGATACGTTTCATTGGCCTGCTTGAACGCGGGCCGCTCGAAAACAACAACGCCATCGGCGCGTGCTCCCGCTCCCAAACGGCGCGTGCTGAGGCGGTAATCGGTCACTGGAAGCTGCTCTGCTGTCGTCCACTTCTTTCTTGACCTTGCCGCCCAACTGTATCCGCCGCTGAAGCCGTGGACATCGACCAGGTCCTGGAAGATGGCCACCGCGTTGCGACCGCGGGAGAGGCCAACCTCGATGGCTTCTCGATGGATCTCGCAGACGCTTGACGACGGACTGCGGCCCGCCAACTCCGCGCCAAAGTCGGCGGTCACTTCATTGGCCGGTTTTGCGGAGACCGGATCGGCGCTCTCCTCATGGGCCGGGCCGGATGGTCCAGGGTCGGTGGTCACTTCGTTGGCCGGTTTTGCCGGCGCCGCCCGGCCCCACGCGCCCGGTGGCCGCAACGCGATCCCAACCTCCCTCAGATAGGAAGCGGCGGTTTCCCGCCGAATGCCTGTGCTCTTCTGGATGCGCCGCAACGACCATCCCAGTCGCCCCAGCGCGATGGCTTGCTGTTTTTTCTCTTCGTTCAAGACGTTACCCACATCGACGGAGGGTATCCCCTCGCGTCGGGATTAACGTCCTGGATCGCGGTTTATCGTTGGCCGGTTTTGAGGTGACCCTCTATGGCCGGTTTTGGGTGACCCCTGAGGTGCGGGCGACGTCGCGCGCCGTCAGCAGCTTTTTGCAAGATTCAAGCGAGTCAAAAATGTCCCGGTGAGGGCGGCCCGAGTCTAGTTGGAAGTTGAAGCGGCGGTTCAACCCCGGTTCGCATAGAATCGGGGTGCTGAATCCTTTGGAAAGGAGAACCGCCGTGAAACGAAACTATCACACCATCGCTTCGTCAGGAAAGGCGAACGAACGACAACTTGACCGAGTTTCTGAGCCGCAACGGCCAGTTTCTGCTGCCGATGGTGGAACTGATCGAGCAATCCCGGATGGCTGTTGAGGAGCTGATTGACGTGGCCGGTCGGGTCACAATCGAGGCTGTGCTGAAGCTCTCGGCGCAGCAGGTGGCCGGCGAGCCGAGTCAAGGCAAGCTGCGGAATGGGGATATCGGGTGGCATGGAACTCAGAACGGGACTGTCTACCTGCGGGATCGGAAGCTGCCGGTGAACAAGCCGCGGCTTCGACGAAAGGGCAAAGGCAAGGGCAAGGAGGTTCCGGTTCCGGCCTATGTGGCGATGCAGGATCGGGCGGGTATGGGGGCTCGCATGCTCGACTTGCTGATGCGCGGCGTGAGCACGCGTCAGTATGAGCACGTCATCCCGGCGATGGCGGAGACGGTCGGGGTGGGCAAGAGCAGCGTGAGCCGAGAGACGATCACCGCGGCGGAAAAGCAACTCGAGGAGTTGACCGCCAGGCGATTTGACGAAATGGACTTGCTGATCATCTACATCGACGGCATGGCCTTCGGCGACCACTGCATTATCGGCGCGGTGGGCGTGGATGTGGAGGGTCGGAAATATCTGCTGGGGATTCAAGAGGGAGCGACCGAAAATGCCGCGGCGGTGAAGGATCTGTTGGAGCGCTTGGTGGCGCAAGGGGTAGATCCCAATCGCAAGCGGCTGTTTGTGATCGACGGTTCGAAGGCACTGCGCACAGCGATTAAGGCCGTGTTCGGGGCGCAGAATCACATTCAGCGCTGCAGGCAACATAAGCTGCGGAACGTGGTGGATCGGGTGGCGGAAGATCAGAAGGAGCAAGTCAAAGCGCTGCTGAAGGCCGCCTGGAAACTAGGGCACAAGGAGGGAATGGCGAAAATCCGGAAGCTGTCGGAATGGCTCGAAAGAGAGTGCCCGGCCGCGGCAGCCAGCCTGCTGGAGGGACTGGAGGAGTGCTTCACGATCAACCGGCTCGACGTTCCGACTTCACTCCACCGCTGCTTGGCTACCACCAACGTGATTGAGAGCGCGCACGCCGGCGTTTGCATGCGGACCAATCGAGTGAGCCGCTGGAAGGACGGCAAGATGGTGCAGCGCTGGGTGGCAAGCTCATTCCTGGCAACGGAGAAAAGCTCCCGGCGCATCATGGGATACAAGGACCTTTGGGCACTCAAAGCGATTTTGGAGAGAAGGTCGAAAAAGATGGTTCGTCTCCCAAAAGTGTAATTAGCGTTCGACCGGCAGTGGCAGCCGGGCACAGCAATGATAAATGGCGGCAATGAAGTTGCTCGCCGTGCGGAAGCCAAAAGATCGATGGCTGATGGGCTTGATCTTGTTGTTCATGCCCTCGACGGCCCCGTTGGACAAGCGGATGGTCGTCCAGGGAAGGATCCCGTCCAGGTGGGAGCGCAGCATCTTTGTGAATTTCTTGAACGGCTCCAGTTTCGAGCGCATGGCGGAGTTCATCCACTTGCGCAGGTGCCGCTCGGCGCGCCACGGCTGCTGGAAGGACCAGAACAGTTGGAACGCCTCCTTCAAGTACCAGGCGCGGACCAGTGGCGTATTCCAGCGGACCAAGGTCGAGAGCCGCTCCTTCTGATCCGGGTTCAGATTCCACGGATTCTTCAGCAGCAGCCAGCGAGTTCCTTTGACGGTCACTCTCTCTTTGGAGGTGACTTGCCGCCCCAGTTGGCGGCGAACCGCGTCGACCGCCTCGTTGAGATGTTTGACAATATGAAACCGGTCAAACAGAATCCGCGCATTCGGCGCGTGTTCCCGCACCAGGCTGGCGTATGGCGCCCACATGTCCATGCAAACCACCCGCAGCGTTCCACAGCGCCGCCGCCCCATCTCTTCAGTGAAGAACTTCCGCACCGCCGCTTCGGTGCGCTCTTCTCCGACCCACAGCAGCACCCGCCGTTCCAGATCGTAAACCACCGTCAGGTAGACCTGGCCGTTGCGCCGGCTCACCTCATCGATGCCGATGACATGGACGGGAGGCCGCGCGCGATGGCGAAGGCCATAGGCCACCGCCCGTTTCACAATCGTGGCCACGCTCTTCCAGTTCAGTCCGTATTGGCGCGCCGTTCCCTTCCAACTCAGTTCGCGAGCCAGCACTGCCACGGCGTTGGCAAGCGCAGTGGTCACTCGCGCCCAAGGCTCCGCCCAGGGGAAGTCCTCCACCCGCACGCCGCACCTGGGGCACTCGACTCGGCGCGGGCGATACCGCCACTTCAACGGCAGTTTCCTCATCGACAGGTCGCGCCATTCCCGAACCGGCCTGATACTGTGAACTTCGCGGCACCGCTGCCGGCAGACGCTGCAACAGAGGAGTCGCCGGCCCAGGCGGTCGATCCATACGATCATCGCCTCCTCGGTTTCCTCCACATGAGTAACCGTGTGCGCTTTCAGGCGCAGTTGCTTTCTGATAAAGGTCTCTATGAGCACCTCGGCCTTTTCCCTTCGTCGTGTTTTGGCGAACACCTTCGAAGGATAGAAAGCCACCGGGGTGCTTCTCAACAGCCCGCCTGTCCGCATCTGCTTGCAGTCAAACGGCGTCAACTTCAATTACACTTTTGGGACAGGAACCAAAAAGATGTTGCGCCGAAGCAGAAGGTAGCGTAAGAGGATTTCCGACCGCCGCTACTTACTTCCAACTAACTCCGGGGCGCCCTCGTCCCGGTTCTCTGCATCCGCTAGATGCACGCTGGGGGAGGTGGACATAGGAAAACTCCGATGCCGTGCCGGACGCAAGCGAGTTGCCCGGCAACCGGTCTACATAGATTTAATAGAGCGAAATGGAATGCCTGTCAAATGATCGAAGAATCCGGCTAGCAGCCTGTGGTAATAGTGAGACGGGCGAATAAAAACATGTGACATCGTAAATGTTTTGAGCGTCTATTGGATATGGCAATGGGAACGCGGCGGAAGCGGGAGCGGCAACAGGATCTGTGGATCGCAACCAGCGATGTGGTCGAGACACCAGCCAATGTCTTCTACGACCGCTTGAATCAGATTCTGGACGGGCACGATTTCGATGCCAAGGTGGAGCGGCTGTGCCGGAAGTTTTACAAAGACAGCGTATACGGTCGGCCCAGCATGGCGCCGGGGGTCTACTTCCGATCGCTACTGATCGGTTTTTTTTGAGGGCCTCGATTCGGAGCGAGGAATCGCGTGGCGACAGCCGACTCTCTGTCGTTACGGAAATTCCTGGGCTACGCGCTGGATGAGGCCACGCCGGATCATTCCACGATTTCGCGCACGCGGCGATTGTATTGGCTGGAGACGCACAAGGCCGTGTTCCGCTGGGTGCTGAAGATCCTCGATCAAGAGGGACTGGTCAGCGGACGGACCGTATCGATTGATGCCACTACGCTGGAAGCCAATGCGGCGCTGAAAAGCATCGTGCGGCGGGACAACGGACAAAGCTACAACGACTATCTGAAGGAACTGGCCAAGGCCGCCGGGATCGAGAACCCGACGCGCGAACAGTTGGCACGACTGGACCGCAAGCGAAAGAAGAAAGGATCGAATCTGGAGTGGATGAGCCCCAGTGACCCCGACGCCCGAATCACCAAAATGAAGGATGGGCGGACGCACCTGGCGCACAAGGCCGAGCATGCAGTGGATCTGACCAGTGGGGCGCTGCTGGCAGTGACGCTGCAGCCGGCCAATGAAGGGGACACGACGACGATCCACCGGACCCTGGAAGAAGCGCAAGCTGTGGCCCGCGAGATCAACGAACATGGAGTCGAAGAGGTGGTAGCGGACAAGGGCTATCACAGCGGCGCGGTGCTGAAGAAAGTACATGAGCAGGAAGTCCGATGCTACATCCCCGAGCCGGAGCGTGGGCGGCGAAACTGGCAAGGTGAGGGGAAGGAGGAAGAGCAGAAGCGGACCTATGAAAACCGGCGGCGTGGGCGCGGCGACCGCAACAAGCGACTCCAGAAGTTGCGGAGCGAACTGACGGAGCGGAGCTTCGCACACCTATACGAGACCGGCGGAATGAGACGGGTGCACCTGCGGGGTCGGAAGAACATTCTGAAGCGACTACTGGTGCACGGAGCCGCGTTCAATCTCTCGTTGATCCTGCGCCAGACCATGGGAGTGGGGAAGCCCCGGCGGTTACAGGGGCTTTCTTTGCAACCGTTTATGCTGTTCGCGCGCATTTTTTCGTGGCTCTGGGCGACATCACGAGCACCAGAACAAAGGAGTGAGAGCTTTGCAATGCAAAGCGGCGGCGCGAGGGCCATGCTGCCAGCCGATTCAGGCATATATCAAGTAATTTGCTTCGGGCTGGCTGCCTGGAAAACGCCTACTTCTGACACGGGCTGCTAGGGCGATGGTATGGGATTCGTGGATTACGGGAAGATGGCTGGGTCAGCGAGATCGCTTTTGGATGATCTCGGAGATGACGGCCTGGGACACGCGAACACTGGTTTTCCGTAGTTGAGCAACTGCCTTGTCGAAACTGACGAGTCCGGCCTGATCGGCCTCATCGAGCACGGAAAGCGTGCCGGCAACCCTCAGCCCCCTGCGAACTGCTTCCTGCCGCCCGGCCTGCTCATCAATGAGTAGTACTTCTGCATGCATTTCAGTTGCGAGAGCGATCGCCTCGGTTTCTCCCAGATCAAGCTGTGCGAGAGTCAGGCTGTCTTTCGGGCTAAGAACTTCAAGCCACTTGGGCGTATCGCAGCCCGGTCTCGAACCGGTTTCGGTGCGAGCGGATGCTTCAGCTCTGCCAAAACGGCAGGTGGCCGTGGAATCAGAATTCGCGTGTATAGCCGCGTCAGGAGGCCGATCTGCTCGATGAGAACGAGGTAGTTGATTGGCGAAGTGTCTGCGACGACAACTATGTCTGCTCAAATCTGAGCTTCTGTCGCGCGGAGCTGGCGGAGTGTTTCCCGGTCTTGCTCGAAATCGGCCGCCGTGAAATCGTAGACTTCGTGCTCCTTCAAAAAGGCGTCCACCTGCATTCGCGTTTCGAAACCAAGCAGCCTGCGAAGCTGAGCCGCCGTGAGCGCCTGGGACCGGTATGCTTCGAGTGCCAGGCTTTCCAGCGCCGCACGAGGCAGGTCCTTCCACCTGGATTCGAGTCCCCGTGCGATGTCTTCCGGCAGTTCCAACTTGATCTGCATCGTGGCGTCCTTCAGTCCATTATCCCAAGGTACAGCGCTTTCGGCCACGCCGTCCTGAAAATGCCGTTCTGCCAGGGTGACAGACCTGGCCCTACTGCGGGTTACCTCCCTGCGGCGCGCGACTGGGCCGCTCGCGCCTTCCGAGACGAACGGGTCTCTCGCGCGGCGGACTTTCGGAGCACCGCGTCGGCCTTGCCGATGGATGGGATAGTCACCAGGTCCAACTCGTCGTGAACGTCGGTGGCCGGCGCCAGATATCGCATCGTGGTCTCGAGAGACTTGTGGCCCATCCAGTGCTGCACGGTCCGTACGTCGAAACCCCTTCGCAGCATTCCGGTGGCGTAGGTGGAACGAAATGTCTTCAGATCAAATTTTGTCGGATCGAGTTTGGCACGCGTGGCGACAGATTTGCAGTGATCGAGCATGTGCTGTTCGCGGTTTCCTGTAGGGGATGGGAACACAAATTGGCACTTCGGGCGATGAGAATGCTTCCGAAGTTCTTCAATCAGCTCCACCGGGGCTGGCACTTCACGATCTTCCCATCGCTTCGGTAGAATCCCAGTTCCGTTTCGCTGTCACCCGCACGGTCCGCAACTCGAAGTTCACGTCGCTCCAATGCAGGAACATTACTGCTCGCGGAAACCGGTCAGTAGAAACGTGCCGAACAAGGCACGTTCCAGATCGGAGCAAGCCGCAAAGAAGCGGGCAAGCTCTTCATGGCGGTATACCTTCACGAGCGGCGTAATGCGCTCCGGTAGCTGCAGTTCTCGCGTGATCCCGCTCCGGCCATGGCGCTTGAGAAATTGCGCGATGATAACCGCGTTGTGCAGAATCGTGTTGTATCCCAGGCAATGATCTTTCTTGAGGGTCACGACGAAGCGCGTCAGGTCGTCACCGGAAATCGCGTCGATCGAATCGCGGTCGCGGAAGAAACCCAGGAACCGTTCGAGCACGGCCTCGTACTTCCGATGAGTATTGGGCTTCTTTAGAGGGCTTCGACCTGTTCCAGGTACTTGGTTACAGCCACGTGCAATGCAGGCTTCTTGACGGTTTCCCCTGCTTTTTCCAACCCGGGGACGCCCAGATTGCGCCCTTCGAGTTCATGGCGCTTGCGGCGTTGCGCCTCTAGGGCCTGGGCGGCAGTGACACCGGCGCCCTCGCGCCGGCGCGCTCCTCCGACGTACCATTCGACATAGTAGCGGCCGTCGGCGATGGCGTTCCAGTCGTAGTTGCCCTTGGCATTACGGGGGATGGAAAAGTCACTGAGTGGCCTATGTAGGGGGATACAGGCCCAAAACGCTCTTTTTGAAAAACTCAAAACGCAGTTCTCCCCGGATTTACACAGACTGAACTACCTGCGACATCAAATTCCGCATCCGTACCAGGTTGTAAGCGGTAGCCGTGAACGTAAATACCCACCCACCGTTTCCAGCCCGCGATGCGGGTCTTTCGTAGTGTCCCGACCGTTTTGATCCAGCCGAGACTTCTTCGATGCGCTTCCGTTCCCGCTGACTCACTTGATAGCCCTCATGCCGCGTGGTGCGTCCATCGATCGCGCTCCCGCCCGGACGCTTGGTGTTCTGCGAGACATGCGGTGTCACATTCATGCCACGCATCTCACTCACGAAATCTTTAGTGTCGTATGCTTTATCGGCAGCCAGCGTAATGCGCTTGATGCCGTCCACGCGCTCCGCCATCAGCATTGCCGCATCCCGCTCTGCGGTGCCGTTGCATTGCAGCAATTCCGTATCCACCACCAACCCGTTCCGGTTCTCGATCATCACGTTGCCGCAATACGCCAGTTTGGCTTCATGACCACCGCTTTTGCGCGCCAGTCGCGCATCTGGATCCGTAGTTGACTCGTGGGTGTCGTTGCTTCGCTTCTCGCCGTGGAAGTCCACCGTCGCGTTGCCAGGATCATCTGGCGGCGGCGCAGCGTGATCCTCGCGTTGAAAACTCTTATGGCTGGCCCAAGCTTCGATCAGCGTGCCGTCCACACTGAAGTGCTCGTCGGAGAGCAAGTCGGCCACTCGTGCCTGAGTCAGCACAAATTGGAAAAACTTCTCCGCGACGTCGCCCTCCAACAGCCGGTCTCTATCCTTGGTGAACACCGTCGGCACCCAGACTGCTTCATCCATGTTCAAGCCAACAAACCATCGGAATAGCAGGTTGTACTCCAGTTGTTCCATCAACATCCGTTCGCTGCGAACTGTATAGAGTACCTGTAAAAGCAGAGCTCGCAATAACTTCTTGGGCGGGATCGATGGCCGACCGAAGGTCGAGTAGAGCACACTGAAGGCTGGCGACAGCGCCTTCAACACTTCATCGACCATCAGCCGGATAGGCCGCAGCGGATGCTTCGCCGGTACACGCTCCTCCGGCGATAGGTAGCTGAACATCGAGCTTTGTTGGGTGTCAGGTCCTCGCATGGCTTCTGAAACAGAAGGACGCTCTTTTGTTTCAATAGGTAACAAGCCTCAGGACTTTTTCAGCAGCCTGCTAGGCGATAAGGCGCGCGCGTATCCCATTCGCAGCATTTCCTACCACCACGTGGTGAACGACCGCCTCGGCGGCGTTCCCATTGCGGCCACGTATTGAACGCTCTGTCACACCGGTCTGGTGTGGGGGCGCGAGGTCGACGGGGTCATCCTTACGTTTCACCTCGCGGGTATTAACAATCAGAATTTCCTCATGCGGGACGAGGAAACCGGTACCTATTGGCAGCAGATCAGCGGGCGGGCGATTTCGGGTCCGCTTGCCGGAAAGATGCTGCGGCTGGTTCATTGCGACGAGTTGACGTTCGCGCTGTGGAAGTCCGAGGAGCCGCACGGGACCGTAATGAAGGACGTGGCGGCTTTCGTCCCGGAATACTCGCCCAGGGATTGGGATGTGCGGATGACGCGTGCGCCGACGGTGATCAGCCATACTCAGCCTGGGCTTGTCGCGCGCGATCTGATGCTTGGGGCGCACGCGGGTGGCGCGGCTCGGGCATTTACATATGAGGCAGTCAAACGCGAGAAGCTCATCCTGGATCGCATAGGAACAGAACCGGTCCTGCTTGTGCTGGGTCTCGATAACGAGTCGGTGCGAGCGTTCTCGAGAACGCTGCCGGGCGGGCGTGGCATCGCGGACTTTTACCGCATCACGGAACAGACTGGATTCATGGTCGATACCATCAGCGGCAGCCACTGGAACTTCCGGGGATGCGCAACAGAAGGCCCGATGAAGGGCGCGTGCCTCAATCCGATCGAAATAATCAAAGACTACTGGTTCGACTGGCGCGAATATAACCCGGAAACGACCGTCTTTGGCATACTTGTCCGACGCTGAACGCCACATCTCCCGACAGCGGCTCGGCATGACGCGAAGAAAGCAAACACTTTCCGCAGAGTCGATCTGTCCGTGAAATCGGCTTGTCATCCGTGATTTGTTCGGGGGGCACGTTGCCGCACAACGCCCGACGCGCCGACGGTGAGGCTACGGCGCCTCAGAGCGGATGGTGGCCCATCCAGACACGAAAGACCTTAGACCGAAGTTCTTTGGGCTTCGAGAGGGAAATTGGGGGAAATCAATGACTTGGGTGGGGTCAGGGATCGGTCTACTGCCTACAAATGCGGAATTAGGGTCGAAGAGTGACGCCGAGCAGCTCCAATGCACGCTGCTGAATCACGGTGGGCTGCGTGAGCATATCGAAGACGGCGAGGCTTTTGTTGGCGGGTTGAATTCTGTTCTTGGCGATCGTTGCCAGATCGCCGATGAGCGTCTGAAAGCTGTGGACCTTGGTGCCGTCGGCGGTCTGTTTGGTAAGGGCCTTGAGTTTGGCCGAGGTGGAGCGTTGGGCGGGAGCGACGATGGAATCGCGAGCGGCCTGCGCTTGCGGCTTGTCATCGTCGTCGAAGAGGATGGGAGCCAAGAGCTGGCGCATGTGCCATTCCACGTAGTAGGCCAACACGCAAAGCAGGATGTGTGCCCGGACGCGATCCGGTAAGCGGTGATGGATAGGCCGCACCTGCAGGTCGACGGTCTTCAGACTGCGGAAGGCCCTCTCCACGCCGGATAAGCTCTTGTAACTTGCTACGACCTGCTGACTAGATAACACTTCTTGTGTGACATTGGTTCGGATGACATAGATTCCGTCCAGGTTCTGTTCGCGCTCGATGTTGGCCTTCTTCCGCTCGTAGTGAAAACTGTCCTCTTCGATGCGCAACTGAAAGTGCTTACCCATCTTGTAGCGGTTGAGAATCTTGCCGGCGCGTAATCCGATGTTCTGTTTGCCACGCAAAGGACGCTTGGCGCGCTTGGCGGCGGCGGCGATCTTCTCCAGTTGCTTCTCGGTCGCAGTCAGCAACTCGGGTCTTTTGCGCGCGCGTTCCTCGGCCAGCAGAGGATTGAAACAAGCCACCAGGCGCTCGCTGGGGAAGTCCGGATGAGCGATCTCGACGAGATCGGTTTGATCGAAGAGAGACATTTGCAACTGGCCGCCGGCAGCCAGTTTCTGGATCTGGGTGGCTCGTAAAGCGGAGATCCATTGGATACCTTTTGAGACCGGCAAGTCTTCACGAATGCGTGCGCTGGTGATCATGCCCCTGTCGCCAATCAGCACCATATCGGAGAGCCCGAATCGTTGACGCAGTTTATCGACTTGGGTAGCGACGGTTTTGGGATCGGACGTATTGCCGGCAAAAACTTCGACGGCGACCGGGCATCCGGCAGCGTTGGTGAGCAGACCAAAGACGATCTGCAATGTGCCGGACTTATCGTCACGCGAGTGACCGAGTTTGGCCAAAGGACAGTGGCGCCCTTCGAAGTAAGTGGAAGTTAGATCATAGAGCACCAGGCCGCCTTGGGAGAGATGGCGATTGGCAAGGGCTTGCTCGATGCGAGCCTGGTGCGGGAGCAGCCAGTCCATCGCTTGATAAAGTTCGGATTCATCAGCGGAATCCAATTGGAGGACCTCGCCGAGGCTGTGGTGGAGTGTATCGGAATGAAGCCCGCGGGCGGTAGCAAGTTTGGATGCGGGTTCGATGATGCGGGCAACGATCATGGCGATGACGAGATCGCGCTGTCGGCACGGAGTCGGGTCGAGGATGGAATCCAGATGCAGGTTGCGCAAGCAGCCGAGGACTGCGGCGACGTGGCCGTGAGGCAGTGAACGGGAGATGTGAAAGGACTCTGGCAAAGGGGTGGAGGAGGCGGTCAGAGCGCCGGACAAGGCGAAACGGATGGCGTCAATCTGATGAGGGGCGAGATGGGAGATGTTGGCGATGGTGCGGGTTTTGACTTTGCCGTCGAGGCGATAGGATTCGCGGAGGAGGATTGCGGGAGGGGAGTTGCGATTTGGTACGGTGGCGACGTACATGCTTACATGATAAGGAGATCAGTCGTTTAAATCAAGCACAAACTTGAGAATTTACATGCTTACGCAGATCCGCCAAAAACCTCATACCACCATCAGAACAAGAGATTTCTCCGTTTAGCTGTCAGAACTTCGGCTTAGATACCGCAGTGTCCGAGTAGCGCGCAATCCGCTCGGAGCAGTCGGCGGCGGTTCGGTGTCCTCGGTAAACGCTGGGCGACCAGAACGAAGCCGCTGGCGCGGCGGACGCCCGAAGCGGGCGTGGTCGGGGAGGAGGCGTCGACGATCTCCTTGGCGATGGCGTTTTCGGTCATGACCTCTTCAGTTTCTCGCCAAGACGCCACGACGCCAAGATTTCTGAGTTGTTTTGTCAAGAGGGATTTTGCGAAAGGGTTTGGAATCCGGCGACGGATTTCCACCCGATCGAAGTGGTCGCGGAGAGCGCGGGTCCGAGCAGGGCTGATCGTCTCCTGGTCGATTGCAGGTACTGCTGCTCGTCATAGGGCTTGCGATCCGTCCAGCAGCGGAAAATGATGCGAATCCATTTGTAGGCCAAGGCTCGGACGGCCGTAGAGTGGCTCTTGCCCTTCGCGCGCTGCTCTTGGTAATAGGCCTTTGCCCATTCGGATCCGCGGAGCGACAGGGCGGCATATTCCTGGAAGCTCTGACGTAGAAACTTGGGACAGGCGCGGCGGAAGTGGGTCCATGCGGTCTTGCCGCTGGCCTCGAGGACGGGAGCAATGCCGCTGTAGCACTGTATTTGGTAGGCGCTCTGGAAGCGGTCGCGATCGGTGCCGAAGGCGGCGATCAGGCGAGCGACGGTCTGCGGGCCGGCACCCGGCAGAGAGTGGAACAGAGCGCTGTCGGGATGAGCGGCCTCCAGTTGCCGAATGCGGAGGTCGTACTCGGCAATCTGATCGCGCAGTGTTCGGATCTGACGCACGAGGCTGCGGGTTTTGCGGGAGCAGGCTTCGAGGATGACCGGGTCGGCTGTGGCGGGGACCGCGGCGTAGACGGCTTCAATGCGCGCTGGGATGAGTTTCCCGTGGTGCTCCCGGAAGAAACGGGTCAAGGTACCGGGGTGCTGGTGCTGCAGGTCCTGGAGCGTGGGCCACTTTTCGAGCAGGGCGCCAGCCGCGCGGTGTCGAGGTGGTGGAACCACTGGAGCATCTGGGGGAAATACTGTTTGAGACAGTCTTGTAAGCGCAGTAACTGGCGCGTGTTTTCCCCGACCAGGCAGCGGCGGTCCTCGACCAGGAACTGGAGCAGGCGGGTCTGGTCGTCATCGGCGCACCAGGGCCGGAGCTGCTCGCGATGGCGCAGGATCAGATCCAACAACACTGCCGCGTCACCGGGATCGTCCTTGGCGCCGGAGGGGCTGAAAGCGCGGCGGTAACTGGCGGACATGGCGGAGGGAACCGGATAGAGCACCAGTTGCTTATATTTGACGAGCATGTTGACGACCGCGCCACGCTTCTGCTCGAGAGCTACGGCAATGGGACGGCCGCCGAAGCGGTGGTCCAGTTGCATGGCCCAGACGGCGATGGCCTCGGGAGAATTGGGCAGTTCGCCGGTTTCATATTTTCCGCCTCCGGCTGGTTGCAGCATCCAGAAGTGCTTCTGATTGCCCCAGTCGATGGCCACAAAGGCGGCCCATTCCGGCTCCGCCTGGATGGAGATTGGCTGATCGGACATTTGACCTCCTGGGACGGGCTGCCTGGTTCCAGCGAAAGTCTTATAGTGGATCTAGGTTCAGACGATTTCTGAGTATTCGTTTCGGAACCAGGACACCCCGCCGTTCGAACCTCTTGGCGAAAGCATCGGGTGCTAAACGCAAATATTCGTAACGGCGGGGTGCCCGCTCGGAAGAAAGTTTAGACGGCTTTGCACCCGCAGTCCACCCCACCGAGGTGGGCACCGAAAACAAAACTCCAATAGCTCTAAATTTTCATTCCGGAACAACTATAAGAACGCAACCCCTGAGCTTCAACCGATCCTTGGCGTGGACCGTCGCGAGTGACCAACATCATCGCGGGCTGCGACTCCTCCCCGACCACGCCCGCTTCGGGCGTCCGCCGCGCCAGCGGCTTCGTTCTGACTAGTCGTCTGGTGTTTACCAACCATTCCTGAGGCTCTTTCCGGTTTGCTCCCGAATCACGCGCCAACCGGAACTGATCAACCGGGCTCCGGGATCGCGTCCGTGTAGGCGGCGATCCGCTTGGAGAGTAGGCCTCGGCAGGTGCAGCCATAGTGCACGATCGATTCCAGGTGGCCCTATAATGCGAAAGCATCGGCATCGCAATCCAGAGTTGGCCATGGCTCCAGAAGATCGGGAACTCGCTCCAACTCAGATGGGGAGGGATCCATGGAATATCTGAAATGGCGCGCAGACAGACCGGGTGCGATTTCCATCGGATCAGCGCCCGGGGCCGCGAGGTCGTGGTGGTCGAGCTCGAAGCCGGCAGGCATCCGTGGGAGATGGGAGGCGGGTATACTGTTGGGCATCGGCATTAGAAAGGAGAGGGGAAGAACTACGCGCCAGGCTTGCCCTGCATCGTCGGAAGCTGGAAGGGTCGTCCGGTACCGCCTGGAGACGGGTGAAGTCGATTGGGAGATATCGAGGCTCCGGTCACGGCCGAGGAGGTGCTCCTCCCGCCGGGGGACCGCGTCGAGCTTGCCGTCGGTCCTTTCGAGAAGGAAGGTGACGTTTTCAGCATTGAGGACCTGCCGTACAACCGCATGGCCGGGAACAAGGGCGTCGAACGTTTCGGACGATCCGCATCTCGCCACGAAAGGCATCCCACGGTCGTTCGGTGAATCAGACGGGGAGGAGAGGGTCATGGGCGACGTTCAAGAGATCCGAGGGCTGCCGATTCAGGGCGCGGGGGATGGCCATCGTCGACAGCCCGACTCCCGGGACAAGCCGCGGGGTAAACGGCGGGACGCGGAGGCGCCATGATCGATCGCCCGTCGCTGCGGCTTTCCGCCACGCTGATGCTTGTGGGACAACTCCTGTACATCGTGGTCACCCTGTTCCACGCCGGTGGGGACGCCAATAATCACCCCGCCGTGTTCGCCGGGTACGCCCGCAGCGGGATCTGGACGGCCGTGCACGTCGGCCAGTTCGCGTGCATGGCGATCTTGCTCGCGGGGCTGTTCGCCTTGTTCTTCGCCCTGGACGGTCAGGCTGGAACGGCGAGATGGGCGGGTCGATTTGGCGCCGCTTCGGCGGCGGTGACGCTGGCGCTGTACGGCGGCGTTCTGGCGGTGGACGGGGTTGCCCTCAAGCAGGCCGTGAACGCGTGGGCGAGCGCCCCGGAGGCCGAGAAGGCCGCGCGCTTCGCGAGCGCCGAGACAATCCGCTGGCTCGAATGGGGGATGAGGAGCTACGAAAACTTCACGCTGGGCCTCGCTGTGCTCCTGTTCGCGGTCGCGGCAGTGCGGACGGCTTGGGTCCCGCGGCCGATCGCCTACCTGATGGGGCTCTCCAGCGTCACCTACCTGGCGCAGGGCTGGCTGGCCGGCTCCGAAGGCTTCTCGCCAACGCACACGTTCGCCATCGTGCTGGCTGAAGCCCTGAACCTGGCGTGGATGATCTGGCTGGTCGTCGTCGCCTGGCGGATGCAGTATTCGGAGGCCGCGCCGCCCGGCCGATGAAGGCATGGGCCGCCCCGCCGCCATCTGTTCGGGACCGTTACTCCCTGGGAGCGGCAGCGCCACGGCTTCCACGCGGATCGCGGCAGGATGACAGTCGAAGGACGCGCCGGCCAGTTACTACAGACTGCGCCACGCCGCCAGCCACGCCAGGGCATAGGCAGGAGAGCAGCAGGATGACCAGGGCCAGCAGCGGCGCGGCCAGTGTTTCACGCGTGCCGTTCCCGGCGGATGCCGAGAGCCACCAGGGCCACGACGATGGCGAGCGCGAGGAGAGTCAAAACGCGCCCTACCTGGTTTTCGAGCGGGGTAACGAACATGAAAAAGATGTGATGGTCGCCGGGAAGCGGGTCGAGGGCCATCATGCCCATGGGGTCCTTGCGGATGGCCACCGGTTTACCTTCGGCCCAGGCGTGCCAGGCGGGATCATAGCTTTCCTGGACGACGAGGGACTGGCCCGACTGGATGCGGGCGTCGACGCGCATGGCGTCGGTGCCCTGACGGGTGAGCGTGACCGGGGATGCGGGTCCACTCTCGAGCATACCGGCATAGGCGCGGAGGTATTCCACGTCGTCATTGAAGCGCGGCGGCTGGACGGTGTTCAGAATGTGCGTGTCGACCACGCGCACGCGGGCGGGATAGCGCCGCGGGACGCGATAGAGGGTGTTGCCGTGCTGGTCGTCGAAGACCACGGGAAGCACGCCGGCGAGTTTCTTCGGATATTGGAAGTCTTTGAATACTTCCTGCGAGCGCTGGTCGGCAACGTAGACGACGTCCACACCCATGGACTGCATCCAGAGAACGGTGGGCTCGGCATTGGGCCCGAGGTTGGTTTCCCACTGCGCGGGCTCGACCTGGCCGTTGAGGATGCCCTGGTCGGAACCGCCGCCTAGCTGGGCGAGGTCGTGCCAGGCGTCGAACCAGAAGCGGACCGAACCGGTGGGATAGATGCGCGCATCGGGCATGTTTTTGTAGAGCCAGTCGGTGACGCGGTACTCGACGCGGCTCTGATAATCGGGCCAGAGCGGGAACGTATGCCAGGCATAGCGAAGGTAGCCCCTGGTGGTCCAGAACGCGGCCACCACGAGGATGGCGGCCACCACGCGCAGCGGCATGCCGGGACGGTTCCACATCCAGCGGAGGAGCAGCACGATGGCCATGATGTAGATCATGTCGAGCTCGGGGAGGAGGCGCATGGGCTCGCCGGCGACGCGGAAATTGAAATAGTAGTTGCCGAGGACGTTGAGCGAGAAGAACACCACACAGCCGAGGACGAACACGGACCAGGTGTGCGCCGGTTTGGCACGGGCGAAGCGGCCGGTAGTGACGGCGAAGGCGACGGCGACGATCAGGGCCACCCAGATGGACCAGGTGGTGCCGTGCTCGGACACATACTTCATATTGGCAGCGGTGACCTTGACGTACGAGGGCACGAGCCAGAAGGCGGTCAGTCCGTAAGCGAGCGCGGGAATGGCGAGGGCCGGCGCGAGGATGCGCTTTTCCTGGCGGGTGATCCAGAAGGCCCAGATGAGGATGGGATAGAAGACGGCCAGCGCGGTGGCGCCATAGAAATTGTTGGCGGCCACCCAGGCGCTGAAAACGGCTGCCAGTCCGACGGCCCAGGGGCGGCGCTTTTCGATGGCGAGCCAGGTGAAGGCCAGAGCGATGGGAATGAGCGCCAGGGAGCTCATGTGCGGGCCTTCGCCGTATTTGACAAGGACGCCGAGACGCTGCGGCTGGAGTTTCCAGGCGTCGTCCCGGAAGCGCGGCATGAAGAGAAAAATGGGCGACATGAGCGCGGTGGCGATGGCGCCGAGATAGGCGGCGCGGCGCGAACCCGAGCCCACCCGGATCAGCAGGTAGACGCCCGCGATGCCGATGGCGTAGAAGAGGGCCACATAGAAGTGATAGGCCTTGACGGGCCAGAAGCCGGTGACCTTGGAGATGGCGGCGGTGCCGTAGCGCAGGGCGGGCGGGTAGATGTAATCGAAGCGGGTGCCGGCGTACCACAGCGGCTGCCACTGGGGATGCGGCCAATGTCCGGCGAGAAAGCGCGCATCGGCGATGAAGGTGCTTTCGATGGAGCCCCATTTGTCGGTGTATTTGGCTTTGAAGTAGGGGCGGACCAGCGCCGCGGTGAACAGAAAGACGATCAGAAAATCGAGCAGGATTTTCTGTCGGGGAGAGAGTTTAAGCCGCATCGCGCACTCGTGCGCACACAACGAACTGATAAGCGAAAAGGGATTTCCAAATGCGGGCGCAGTAGAACGAGACGCGTTCGAGCCCGCGCACGAGCGTGGTACCGTCCCACCGGGGCAGGGCCAGGCCGACGGGAACGGCGGACGATTCCACGGTTTCGATGCGGAATCCGGCGCGCTCGAAGAGGGTCACCCAGCCTTCCCAATTGTAGAAATGCAGATGGGTGCTGTCGAAGAGGCCGCGTTCGTGTTGGGGAAAGCGGCCCAGGAGGACGTTCCAGCGGAAGTACCAGTGAGCGCTGTTGGGCAGGGAACCGAGGAGCACGCCGCCGGGAGCGAGACGCTGGTGACACTCTTTCAGGAGGCGCAACGGGTCGCGCAGGTGTTCCAGCACGTCGGCGCAGATGATGTAGTCGAAGAGGCCGGCGACGGGGCCGAGGCCGTCGTCCAGATCGCCGCCGGAAAACTCGACCGTGGCGGGGTGCGGCGTGCCGGGCCAATCGATGCTGGCAACCGAGAAGCCGCGATCGGCGAGGATTTCGGAGAGGTAGCCGACGGCGCAGCCGATGTCGAGGACGCGGCGGCCCTGGCCCTGTTCCGGGAAGTGGTTGAGCAAGAGCGTGTGACTGCTGTAAGGGCCCGCCTTGAACTGATAGCGGGGCTTGATTTCGCGTTTCGTCGCAATCACTCGCTTCATTATGGCACGCTCAAAACGCACGCCCGGCAGAGGTTTGCTTGTGTAAAGCAGGAATGACAGGCAGGCCAGGGTGGCGATGGAAACAGCGGCGGCGAAAGGCTGATCGGGCCGGCCGGTCCAGCGCAGGGTGATGTCGCAGGGGCCTTCCCGGCGGGGGACGATGAGCATGAATCCCAGGCCGTCGCGCGAGACCGGCAGCGGGTGGCCGTCAGCGAAGGCCTTCCAGCCGGGAAACCAGGGAACCTGGACGGACACCAGGTCATCGGAGTGGAGCCGGGCGTGAATGCGGGCCGTGCCGCCGGCGAGCCACTCGAAGGAGGCCGGCGGACGCGCGGGGTCGCCGACGATGGAGGCGTAACGCACGACATCGAGGCCGTTCATGCGGAGCAGCGGAGTGATGGGAACCGCCTCGCCGGGCCGGAGCACGTGCGCGAGCGAAACCGGTCCATCGAAGACGGCATAGATGGTATCGCCGTTTTCGCTGTGGAGAGGCCGGAGGAGATTGGCAAACCGCTCGGGCCGGCGGATGTCTTTGTAGGCGTCGGTGCTCGCGGGACCGTTCACCACGAGTGCGGAGACACCGAGCGCGCGCAGCCAGGTTTTGTCGTTGGTGGTGTCGAACGGGCCAACGGCATAATTGAGCACGCTCCCGACATAGGCAAGGAGCGGCATGGATTGCCCCTGAACACAGCAGCCGACCATCTGGGGGGTCTCGGAAAAGGCATTGAGCCAGAAGGCGGTGGAGCCGGCGACGTAGATCCGCTGCCCGTGCATGTGGCGATCGAGCCAACGGGCGGTGGTGTATTCGGACTGGCGGGGGAGGTCGGCCGGTTCGGTGAACCGGTCGGCGGCGGAACGGTAATACGAAGACTGAATGGAGACCAAGGCCAGCGCCGAAACCCATGCCACGGGGCGGAACCAGCCGGGAATCCAGCAGTAGAGGGTCCAGGCGGCGGGGCCCAGGAGCAGGCATGCCGCCAGTTCCCATTCGAGCTGGAGCCGGCCGGGCTGGGGAAGCAGTTCGAGGCCGCCGGAACGGCCGGTGAGGACCACGGCGGAGAGCAGGGCGAAGTACAAGAGGGCGAAGCGGACCACCAGCGGGAGGCGGGTGCGGGCGAGCAGGAATCCGGCCGCGGCGGTGGCGATCAGCACCGCCAGCATCAGCAGTTGGCCATAGTGCGCGTCGCGGGCGAAGCCGGGATGCATGGAAGCGAAGTTGCCGGCCACGGTAGAAACGGCGGAAGGCGGCACACCATAGCAGGCCAGCCCGTAGGCGAAGGCGGCCGCCGCTAGGGCAATCAGCCAGGCGGCAAGGCGCCGGCCGCGCGGTTGAGCACAGATCCAGCAGAAGACGGCCAGCCCCAGGCCGCCGGTGCCAGGAACGTTGCTGAGCAGGGTGAGCGCAATCAAAAGCGCGGCGGGCGCGAGCGCCCGGCCGGTTCGCCGGGCCAGCGCGCTTTCGAGAGCGAGGATGGCGAGCGGGGCGAAGAGCAGGGCGGTGAGGTGCGGGCCCTCGCCGTAGACGGTGAGCACCTGGAAGCGGCGGGGAGCCCAGGGGCCGCCGGCGTCGTGGGCGATTTCGGGCAGGAGCAGCGCCGCGGGGGAGAGCAGGGAAAAGAACAGCGCCGCCAGAAACGCCGCGCCGCGGCGCGCACCGAGCCGGATGGCCAGGAAATAGACCGCCACCGGGCCCAGCGCGTAGACCACGGCGATCACGGCATGATAGGCGCGCGCGGCCGAAACATCCGCCAGCGTGGCGGCCGCGGCCACGGTGAGGTGCAGCAGGGGGACGTAGGTGTCCTGGAAGGGCATGCCGCAGTGCCAGAGGGGGAACCACGAGAAGCCGTTCCAGTGCCGCGCGATATAGCGGGCGATGGCAATGAACGAGCCTTCGATGGAGCCGAACTGGACGGTGTATTCGACGGTGAAGAGGCGCCGGCAGATGGCCAGATTAAGGGCGGTGAGGAACAACCAGGGGACGGCCGCCCAAGCGGCTTTCGCAGCACGGCGGTTCACGCAGGGGTCCCGTTGGCGATCTGGTAGAAGCGCTGGGCGGTGCCCCCCAGCAGTTCTTCACGGGTTTCGGTGGGCAGGGCGCCGATGGTCTGGGTGAAGGCCGCGAGAGTCTCTTTCCAGGAAGCGGCGGGCAGGCAGTTCGGCCAGTCGCTGCCGAACATCAGGCGGTGGGAGCCGAAAACGGCCAGGGCGTGCTGCACGGCGGGGCGCAGCTCGGGAGCTTTCCAGGGGGGCGGGCCAAGGGTGGTGAGGCTGCTGGCCTTGCAGAAGACATTGGGGTGGCGGGCGGCCCGTTCGAGATCGCGGGCCCAGTGGTCGAGCGGGGCGGAGATGGGGGGCCGGCCCAGATGGTCGATGACGATGCGCAGAGTGGGGTAGCCGGCGGCGATGTCCGGTACCAGGGGAAGTTGGGGCGCGCACAGTTCGAGATCGAGCGGGAGACGGCGATGGGCCAGTTCGAAGAGGCCGGGGAAGACGCCGCGCAGATTGTATTCCGTCAGCCGGTGGCAGACACCGCAGCAGAGCGGCTGGCGCTGGCATTCATCGAGGAGGCGCGGCAGGTCGGGGTCGCCGAGGTCGACGCGCAGGATATGGGGCCGGGGCAGGAAGGCTTCGGCCACGGCAATCGCCGCGTCAAAACGATTTCGCTGAAGAATGGTTTGGAAAATTTCGAGCGGGTGGCGGTCGTTCCAGGAGTGGTGGGCGTCGATGCGCAATCAGAAGATGAAGCTGAGACCGCCGCGCACGCTGCGGGGAGTCTCCACAAGAAGGATCTGCTGCCCGGATGCCATATTCAACGGCAGATAGCCCTGCGCCAGCAGATTGCGAAGATCGGCGGTCGCCTCCATCCGCCACGGCAGGGCGGAAAGGCCGGGTATGGGCTGGCGAATGTAGATATTCAATCCGGGAGTCGCACGAAGCGCCTGCGTGCTATAAACGTTGCCGGGCATGGCCCAGCGATGATCGCTGGTCCACTGGTAGGAGGCGATCATGTGAGTCCCGGTCCACGGGGAGGTGGCGGTGATGCGGGTAGTGGCCGCGTGTTTGCGTCCGGCATGGATCATGGAGCGCAGCTCGTCGGGGCTATTGCTGACCAGTTCGCGGCTGTCCGCGGTAAGGGCGCCGAGCGAGCCGTACATCACGGTGGCGCTGACGTGCTCGCCGAGATTCTGGGTGACGGCCACGGTATAGCCGGTGTTCTGGTAGTCGCCGGCATTGAAAATCGAGCTGCCGGAGAACAGGTCGGGCAGGATGTCGCCCTCGGTGTACAGCCCGGCGGGAGCGACGATGGAGAGGGCCGCGTTCTGGACCGCCTCGTGGTGTGCCGAAAGATAGTAGGTCCGCGAGCCGATCTTACGGGAGTACGTGAGCTCGAATTCGTCACCGCGCTGAATGCGGGCGCGTCCACCACGCAAGCTCACGCTGGGGAACATGCCGAGGTCGTTGAGGCTGCGCTGCAAGTCCGAATCCTGAGAGGCATCGGCTCCCAGGTCGGGCCGGGCGTTGCCGGAGGTATAGGCAAAATCCAGTTGCGCGCCATCGCCCATGTTGTAAGACAGCTTGGCGTAGGGGCTGAAGTAGTTCAGATGGTCGAGGAAGGAAATCGAGTCCATGGTGCCGCCGTAGCGGAGGCTGACGACATCGCTGAGCTGGAGGCTGTCTTCAAAACCCGCCGACATGCTGCGCAACATGGGCAGGGCGGAGTCGTTGCCGGACATCGCTCCCGCCAGACGCGACGGCAGGAACAACTGGCGCATGGTGAGGGAGACTTCGGGACCGACCGGAACGCCACCGGCGGCACCGCGGCTATAGCTGGTACGGAAGGCGGCGGCGGGCACGCCGGTTTGCGAACCGTAGCCCACATTGCCACTGACCTGGAGCAGGTTATTGCCAAACAGGGAGGTGGCCAGCGCGAAGGCCGTACCGAGATCGGCCTCATTGCCGATGCTGCCGGCCAGGGGACCCTCGCCGGCGGATACCTTGAAGATGCCGCGGGTATCGGAGAACGTGGCAGGCCCGGTCTGCGAGGATACCTGAGCCCCCTGCGGGTCCATAAAACGCAGGACCGGCCGCGCCGCGGCGGCGCTGCGCAGCGCCCATTTCCAATCGTCGGTCATCAGCGTGGCGGCATCCACCGCCGGGTACGAGATGCGGATGGTGCTGAACAGGCTGTTGAGGTTCACATTGAGCACGCTGCGCATGCCGGGCTGCACCAGGATGTTCCGTTTGAAGGCGGGCATGAAGGTGGTCAGCGTGACCCGAATGGAATACGCATCCGGTAAGAGACCGGCGAAGAGGAACTCGCCGCGTTCATCCGTGAAGACTTTTTCGAAGACCCGGTCCTGCCGATTGTAAAGGAGAACGGTGGCGCCCATCTGCGGAATGCCGGTCGTATTCGCCACGATGCCGGTAATCGTGCCGGGCAGTTTGATGGGAGTGGCGGCGCGAGAACCGTCGGAGCCTGCCAGGCAGGCAAATCCCAACAGTATCGAAGCTACCGATCTGTGCGTCTTCAATTTCGACATCCGACGCTCGACCTGAGTGGCGGGACGCACCCGCATGTCTTTAAGTTACCGTAAACTGCGCCGTGGGTGTGAGCACCTGATTACGGACCCGATCGGTGACCTTGAGCCGTAAGGTGTACTGCCCGGGCGCTAAGTCCTTGAGAGCATAGCCCTTTTCGATCGTTAGCTGGCTCGAAGAAGCATCCGGAAGTTGGGATAAATCTTCTGTGAAATCTAGTATTTTTTCGTTGCTGCCGTTCTTAACAAGTTGGTACTCGATCTGGCCGGCGGGTCTGTTGGTACTTTCATCAGCACCCAGGTTGTAGAGCTTGAGGTAGATCCACATCTTCTCGTCGCGCTTGAATACATCGTCCATGCGGGGGCGGATCTTGGAACTACCGATGACAAACTGGCCGGTGCCGATGCTGCGGTTCGGGACCTTTTCGAGCATATCGGCGAGCACCAGACTGCTCGAAGTGATCTTGTCGGGGTCCAGCCGAGGGACGGTGACAGCGACTTCATACGTGGCGAGATTGCCGCCGATCACGTCTTTGGCGACGATGTTCAAACGATAGGTGGCGGGAGCCAGCGGGACTACCTTCTGATAAATGGACTTGCGCTTGGAGATTTCCGCCAGCATCTCCTTGGGCGAGGTGACCTCGACGGTCTCCTCGAAGTTGCTGACCGGGCGGCGGGTCATGGTGGTGAAGCGGCCCAGGATGTTGACTACCGCCTTCTGCACTCCGTCCTTGTTCTGGAACTGGAGCTCCTTGTTGTCCAACTGGACGGTGACGGCAGTGTACACAGAGGCATCGGTAATCGGGAAGAAATCCACCCGCACCTTCATGGGGAGGACGGTGTAGCTGATTTTGGACTGGATGACCGCTTCGAGATCTTTGAACTTCACCGAGGGAGGCTTCTGCAATTTCGCGAACTGCTCGAGCCGGTTGAATTGGTTCATCTTCTCGGTCTCGCCGCCGAACGGAGTGCCGAGGTGGGTGCCATCGGTGCGGTTGAAGCGATCGGTCTTGTCGGACAGCCCGAGTTGCTCCATGAGGGTGAGGCCCGCGCCCGGGACATACAGCAGCGCGTCCTTCTCGGACGGGTCCATGGTCATGCGGTATTCGCCCGACATGGTGGGATCGACGAATTCAATATTGATGTCGCTGCCGATATCTTCTATATAACGATAGCGCCAAGTTTCAAACGGGAAGGTGGAGGTGGTGCCGCCGCCCTCTTCAGGAGGCCGCTCGTAGGTGCCGCCGGAGGGGTGCGAATCGATTTCATCCGGGGGGCCAAAGGTAATGTAGATGCGGCCACGATCGGTTTTCCAGCCCGGGATCCCGGAAGCGTAATGCTCGTTGGCGTAGGCGATGCGACGGTAGTGCTCTTCCTTGAACTCGTTTTCGATGGTATCGGGAGTGGGGTCGCGGCGCAGCCAGAACTGCTCGATGAACTGTTCGCGCTCTTCGTCGGTCTGCAAGCGTTTGAACGCCGCGCGCTCCTCATCGGTGATGATGTAGGATACGTCCTCGTTGAGCCACTTGCGGTAAGGCGTTTCAAGTTCCTTGCGCAGTTTCTCCTCGCGGCGTTTTCTTTCCTTCTCGGTGATGGGCTTGGCGACGGTCTCGCGCTGCGGGGCGGACTTCCTGACGGTGACGATGCTGCTGGTAGGGTCGCCCTTCTGGGGCGCCGCGCACAAACAGATCGCAACACCAAAGGTAATTGCATAGGATGAAGAGCGTGTAGCGTTCATACGGCTCACCGCTTCCTTGGACAGGACTATACGGGCTGCCAACCATTTTAGATCGAATAGGTTGCCAGGGTCAATCCGTGACGTGGGGGCACAGGTGTGCGGTCGCAGCGCGGGCCGGGACCCGGCCGGAGAGCCCAGGAGCAGAAAAGCAGGCGGCCCGGCGCGCCGGCGCGCTTTTCCTAGTGCTTTCCCATATGAGTTTGGCCTAATATGGAGGCGGCATGGAAGGAAAGGCGGATGTCTGGCAGGGAACGCTGGCGCTGATGGTGCTGAAGACGCTCGAGACGCTAGGGCCGATGCATGGTTACGGGATCGCCCGGAGGATCGAACAAACCAGCGGGGACCTGTTAGCTTTGAATTACGGCACGCTGTACCCGGCGCTCCTCAAAATGGAGCAGGAGGGTTACATCTGCTCGAGATGGGGGGTTTCGGAGAACGGAAGAAGGGCGAAGTACTACGAATTGACGCGGGCTGGCCGGAGCCAGGTGGAGAAAGAAGCTTCGGAATGGCTGCGCACGACGGCGATTTTGGGACGGTTCCTGTCGCCGGCCAAACAGACGTCGTGAAAGAAGGGGGGCGGTAGTCGATTCAATCGTCTGGAAATCAGGAAGCAATCTGCTAACCTGTGCCTGTCCCACGACTCTTTGCAATGATCGCGGCCCTCTCTGCTCCGGATGCACCCCGAGTCGAAGTCTGGCCCGTCTGGATCCACGCCTCAGACGCGGTGAGGCGCGCCTGCCGCTCCCTGCTCTCACCCGAAGAGGCTAGCCGCGCACAGCGGTTCGCGTTTCCCCATTTGCGGGCATTCTATGAGGTCTCCCATGGCGTCCTGCGCGTGTTGCTATCGCACTACCTGAAGCGCGATCCCCGCGAGATCTTGCTCTCCCTCGGCCGGGCAGGCAAGCCCGCGCTAACCGGCGACCCAGGGCTCCAGTTCAACATGTCCCACTCAGGCCGACTCGCGGCGTATGCTTTCACCTTCGATTGCGAGCTCGGGATCGACGTGGAAGAAGTGCGGGAAATGCCCGACCTCGAGTCAATCGCCGAGCGCTATTTTTGCCGCGCCGAAGTTCTGGAACTGCTGGCCGTCAAAGGCGCCAGAGAGCGCACGGGTGCGTTTTTCCGCTGCTGGACACGCAAAGAAAGTTACGTCAAGGCGATCGGCGAGGGTCTTTCCATCCCGCTGGATCAGTTCCAGGTGACTCTTTTGCCTGATTCGCCGGCCCGTCTGGTTCACGTCGGAGAGAATTCCGTCGCCGCTGCGGAGTGGTCGCTCCATCATTTGGAGGCCGCGCCCGGGTATGCCGGCGCGCTGGCTTATCGCGCCCAGCCTCGCCCGGTTGTCCTGCACCCGCCGCGGCAGGCTCAGGAGGTCCTGGATCTTCTGCCGTATTGACGGAAGCTCCGAAACGGCCTTGCGAAGAACCTGCACCGGGGCAATCCGCCAGTCGGATGTCCACCGCGGCGCCTGTGTCGGTACGCGACCGCGTAACGTGGACGACTGGATCCGCGGGTACAGAGCCGCCACGGCATCCAGCGGTATGGCTGGCCGCGAGTTCTCCGTTCGGAACGTACGATATGGCCGGAAATGTAAGCGAGTGGTGCTGGAACGCCACGGGGAGGCGCAGTTGTTTGGTCGGGTGCGCTTGCCCATGAATCACGCTACGGGTGAAATGCCGCTTTCGCTCACGGCACGCTACGATGGCAAAATGTACAACCCGCTGGCAGCATACAATCTTGCTCCTGCCCGGTACACCTGTTACCGAGCGTTGGGTCCGATTGAAATTGACGGGAGCCTGAATGAACCGTCGTGGATCGCAGCAGCACGATCGAATCCGTTTGTCGACATCGTGACAGGTGAACCCGCATGGTTCGATACTCGTGTTGCTATGCTCTGGGATGACGACTGCCTCTATTTTGGTTTCACTGCCGAAGAGACGGACGTTTGGGGGACATTGACGGAGCGGGACTCGAAGATCTGGGAAGAGAATGATTTGGAAGTATTCATCGCTGGCAGCAATATCTATTATGAGTTGGAGATCAATGCCCTCAATACTGTGTACGAAGCCTTGTGGATTTGGAAGAGCGAGTTGAAGCCGGGTTCTCCTTTCTATGGACGGCCTGAGTTCGATCCGGCAATCCAGCGAACAATGGTGCTCGATGGCGTTGGGGGTCATGTACATCCACGTGGCGAACGATGGGGATTCCTGGATTGGGATTTGCCCGGTTTGCGAACATCGGTCCAGGTGGACGGTATGCTCAACAAGCGGGACGATATCGACCGTGGATGGACCGCCGAAATAGCGGTTCCGTGGGCAGGGCTCGTGGAAGTTGCCGAAGGGCGGGCGGTGCCGCCAAAGGACGGCGATATTTGGCGTATTGACTGCTCCCGCTTCGAGAAGATCGGGCGCAAAGGCGAAGTGCTGGACCCTTGTGTCGGCTGGACCTGGAATCGCCACGGCCACTACGACTCACACATTCCCGAAGTGTTCCCCTACATCACGTTCTCGGACGAACCCGTCAGCCGGTAGGCGCGCTTCCCGGCGGCTAGCGGACGCCGACCATCAGTCCGGCGGGGCCCGGGAGCCAGAAGCGGCGAATGTCTTGAAACCCGGCGCCGCGGAGCCACTCGACATACTCAGGTTCGCTGTAGGTGCTGCCGGCGGGGGTCCCTACCAGCATGTTGAGCGCGAACAGCGTCGCGGTTTTCGGGGCGGTTTTATCGGGTTCCAGAATGAAATCCTGAATTACCAGGCGCCCAGCGGGCGCCAGCGCTTGCCAGGCCCGCCGCAGCAGGTCTTTGTTTTCGTCCGGACTGAGCATGTGGCAGATGGCCGAAACGAACACCAGGTCGTACCCTTCGCCCAGCTTGTCGGTGCGCAGGTCGCCCGTCCGTACCCCTACCCGGTCTTGCACGCCGGCGCTCTGGATGTGCCGCCGGGCGATCGGTTCCACGGTCGGGAGGTCCAGGATATCCACCCGCAGCGTCGGATAGGCGCGTGCAAATGCGATCGAATACGCGCCCGAGCCGCCCCCCACGTCCAGCAACCGCTTCATGCCGGGCGCCCCGACGGCCCGCACCACCGCCTCCGAACGCAGGGTCGCGTTGCGGTGCATGGCGGCAATGAAGGGCTCCGTCCAATCGGCCCCGCGCGCGGCCATCTCCTGGTGGGATGCCGGCCGTCCGGTGCGGACGCACTCGGTCAGCGTGGACCAGCGCAGCCAGATACTCGCCGTGTGCAGCAGCGCCAGTCGCGCGCTGTCGGGCGATGCCGACGTGAAATAGCGCGCCGACACCGGCATGTTGTGAAACGTCTCCCCCTGTTTCCGCAGGAGTCCAATGGAGGCCAGCGCGTTCAGCAGCATCTCCGTGGCACGGCAATCGGTGCCCATGCGGGCCGAAGCTTCGGCCGCTTGCGCACCCGTTCCTACCGCGGTGAAGGCATCGAGTTCCAGCGCGGTGAGGATCACCCGGCTGTCCTGGAACGCGCGGATGCGTTCGTTCAACTCGTCCGGGAGCGAGCCCGCGGCATCCTGCGCCCGCCGCGCCGCCATCATCTTCGCGCGGCTTGCCAGAATCTCGGTCCGTAGGGCTGCCGCGTCGGTCCGCGCCAGCCGCTCCACGGGCGTATGCTGCTCGAAATGCGAGCGCACCAGCTCGGGCACGTCCGCGGCGGCGACCCCCGAATACCAGACGCCTTCCGGGTAGACCACGAGGTTCGGCCCGTGCTCGCACAGTCCTAACGACCCGCACGTGGTCACCTGTACTTCATCAGCGAGGCCGCGCGAGGCGATCTCGCTGCGCAGCGTCTCGATGACTCTCCCCGAACCGCGCGCCGAACAGCACGGCGCCCCTTCCGCCTTCTGCTGGTCGCAAATAAAGACGTGATAGCGAAACGGTTCCATACAGCCTCCGATTCTTGGCGCTACTCTGCCGGCCGAGGGTAACCGGCCGTCTGCGAAAGGTCGATCTTCTGGCCGGTTCGCAACTTCAGCGCCCGGGCCAGCCCGGGCCGGTCGATCATCGCGCGCACCACCGCGGCCGGCCCTTCCGAAGCGCAGAACAGGTACACATTCTGACCCACAAATCCGGTTTCAGCCGCCGAGTACAGCACCTTGTCCTCCGCCGAGCTTTCTCCCAGCTTCGCATAATCCGCACCGTTGACCAGGTTCAACAGCGCCTGGCCACAAACGGCTGGCGGCCCGTCGCCGCTGACCAGCGAAACTATCGCCGTGAACCGGCTGGCCTCGCGCATAGAGGAGTCTCCCGTCCGAATTTTACACCCGCGCGGACCGGGTGGGGAGCCGGCTGCCAACGGCGGCAACGGCGGACCTCCCGCCGGAGGCTCCGCCCGCATCCCTCTGCGACGCGCGCTATGATTCCAGGTTGATCTTATGTCGAGCCATCCGAATTCCGTCAGCCGCAGGGCCTTTCTTGCCGGCGCCTCGGCTGTGACCGCGCCGTACGTCCGATCCGCCCAGGCGGCGCGCCCCAATATCCTGTGGCTCACCACCGAGGATATCGGGCCGCATCTGCACGCCTGCGGCGACCAGTACTCCACCACTCCGAACCTCGACCGGCTGGCGAGGCGCGGCTGTCTGTATCACAACGCCTGGTCGAACGCGCCGGTGTCGGCGCCGGCACGGACCACCATCATCTCGGGCGTCTATCCGACGGCCACGGGTGCCGAGCATATGCGCTCGGAAACGCGAATGCCCTCCGGATGGAAGATGTTCCCCGGCTACCTGCGCGACGGCGGATATTACTGCAGCAACAACGCCAAGGAAGACTACAACCTGGTGAAGCCCGCCGGCACCTGGGACGATTCCAGCCGCAACGGCCATTGGCGCAACCGGAAACCGGGACAGCCGTTTTTCGCGGTGTTCAATAACGAAACCACCCACGAGGGGCAGATCCGCCGCAGCGCGGCCAACACCCACTTTCTTCACGACCCAGCCAAGGCCCGCATCCCCGCCTACCTTCCCGACGTTCCCGAAGTTCGCAAGGACTGGGCGCAGTATTACGACAACATCACAACCATGGACACCCAGATCCAGACCCGGCTGGACGAACTGGAACAGGACGGCCTGGCGCAAGACACCATCATTTTCTTCTATGGCGACCACGGCGCCGGGATGCCGCGGAGCAAGCGCTTTCCCTACGATTCCGGCTTGCACGTTTCGATCCTGGCGGTCTTCCCCGAAACGTTCAAGCACCTGGCGCCCCGCGACTATGCTGCCGGTAAGATGAGCGATCGACTGGTGGGCTTTGTGGATCTGGCTCCCACCATGCTGAGCCTGGCCGGCCTCAAACTGCCGTCGTTCTACCAGGGGCAGGCATTTGCGGGTCCGGATGAGGGCCCGCCGTGCACCTACTCGTTCGGATTCCGCGGCCGGATGGATGAGCGTTACGACCTGATGCGTACGGCCCGCGATCAGCGCTATTCGTACATCCGGAACTACAATCCGCACAAGATCTATGGCCAGTACATCGCCTACATGTGGGCCACGCCGAGTACCGCGGTTTGGGACAGGCTCTATCGGGAAGGGAAGCTGAAGCCCCCTCAAACCTACTTTTGGGAGACAAAGCCCTCCGAGGAACTCTACGACTTACAGGCCGATCCGGACGAAGTCCGCAACCTGGCGGCCTCCTTCCGGCACCACAGCGTCCTCGAACGATTCCGCGCGGCCCACCGCGACCACGAGCGTGCCGTCAAAGACGTGGGATTGCTCCCCGAGGACGAAATTCACGCCCGATCGAAGGATTCTTCGCCGTACGACATGGGCCATGATCCGCGGCAGTATCCGTTTGACCGCGTGTTCGCTGCGGCGGACCTTGCCAGTTCCGGCCGCGCGGATGTGACCGATGAGCTGATCCGCGCAATCCAGGACCCCGACAGCGGAGTGCGCTACTGGGGCGTCATGGGGATCCTGATCCGCGGCGCGTCGGAAGTGAAGAAAACCGGGACAGTGCTCCAAAAGGCGCTGGACGATCGCGGGCCCAGCGTGCGCATTGCCGCTGCGGAGGCTCTCGGCCGGTACGGAACGCCGGAGGACCTCCAAAAGGTCGTCCCGCTCCTGATCGGTCTCGCCGATGCACCGGAGAACGGCAGCTACGTTGCGATGGAGGCTCTCAACGCGCTGGACGCGCTCGGGAAAAAGGCGTCTCCCTGGAAAGACCAGGTTCTGGCCATTCGGGCGGTCGATGAGAAATCACCGGCGCGCGTAAGCCGAGAATATACAACGAACTTATTAAACCACTTGAAGCAGTCGTTGTAGTGTGAGCCGGCGGCAGTTGTGCGGGCGGGCGGCATGGGAGACGCCCGCCTTCGAGCCGTTCACCAGCGGTGATGCACGCCCTCGCGAATCCTGCTGCCGTAGAGGCTGCGCACCGCGGCCATCGCTGTTTCCGGCAAGGGTGGAAGCTCCGCCGCGGCGCAATTTTCCTTTACCTGCGCCGGCCGTTTGCCTCCCGGGATGGCGCAGGTAACGGCGTCGAACATCAGGATCCAGCGCAGCGCGAACTGCGCCATGGTCATACCCGCCGGCACCACCGCACGCAATTCCTCGACGGCAGCCAGTGCCGTATCGTAGTCCACACCCGAAAACGTCTCGCCGACATCGAACGCCTCGCCGTGCCGGTTGAAGTTGCGGTGATCGTCCGCGGCGAACGTCGAATCACGGCGCAGTTTGCCGGTGAGCAGCCCGCTCGCCAGCGGGACGCGCGCGAGGATCCCCACCTTCCTACGTTTCGCCTGTTCGAAAAACAGCTCGGCGGGCCGTTGCCGGAAACAGTTGAAGATGATCTGCACCGTCTCCACGCCGGGATACTCGATGGCCTTGAGCGCTTCCTCCACCCGCTCGACGCTCACCCCGTAGTGGCGAATCTTGCCAGCCTGCACCATGCCATCCAGCGCGCCGAACAGTTCGGGCCGGTAGTAGACATCGGTCGGCGGACAGTGCAACTGCACCAGATCGAGACAATCGGTGGCAAGGTGCCGCAAGCTGTCTTCGATGAATCCGGCGAGGTTTGGTTCGTTGTATCCATCGGCTGTGTGCGGCGACAGGCGGCGTCCGGTCTTGGTGGCGACGACGATCTCCTCTTTCCGCTCGCGCTTGAGCTGCGCAATCAGCCGTTCGCTGCGGCCCATACCGTAAACATCGGCGGTGTCGATGAAGTTGACGCCGCTGTCGACAGCCGCCCGCAATGCGTCCATCGACTCGCCGTCATCGACGCTGCCCCACGCGCCGCCAATGGCCCACGCGCCGAAGCTGATCCCGGAGACCTTCCACCCCGTTCGTCCCAAGTCGCGATACCGCATCAAGCCTTTCTCCGAACCACGTAGTAGGGTTGAGTGGCCAGGTTCGCCGGGAAGAGCAACACCTTGTCCGGTGCGTGCACCACTTCAAAATAGTATTGCAGCGGGAAAGGAGAGTCCGTGTACGAGCCCGGGATGGCCGCGTGCCAGCGCCCTTCCGCCACGGCCATCGCGGCCACCTGAAACCGCTCCGCCTGGTCCACGTGGCGGTAGTACATCCGCACCGCGGTGGGCTTGCCCTCGATGGCGATTTCGATGGCGAGCGCCTGGCTGGGGAGAAACGTGGCCGGAGAAGTATGGCGGCACGGCGGCTGCGCTCGCGGCGGAGCAGCCAGCACTTCCGCAATCGCCCGGCGCACCCGTTCGTCCGAAGCAGGCTTGGCCGATTCCAGCCGTTTCGCCATGTCCGCGATGTCGGCATCGATCGCCGGCAAACGGTCCAGCCAATGGCCGCGGAGCCACGTCAACTCCCCCACCGTCACATCCGGAACGTATACGCCCTTCGCCCGTTCCGCCAAGGTCGCCCAGGCCGCCCGCGCACCCCGGTACGCCTTCAACGCCTCTTCCAGGGCCGCCCGGTCACCGGTACGCTCATGAAGGGCGTACAGAACGCCAGCGCGCAGTTTGCCGCTGAAGAACCGGCCGAGCCCGGCCTGCATCTCGACGTCGATTACCAGCCGCCGCAGTTCCGGATTGTCAGACTGGACGGCGGCCGCATGCTTCATCGCCGAGCCGGCGTGAGCATCGAGCCACCGCGCCACCTCGGCGGGCGAATACTTGCCGCTCCGTTCCGCTTTCAGCAACTCCTCCGCAAAATCGTTCACCCGCGAAAACAGCTGCGGATCGAGCGGGCTCACATTGCCGAAGGTCTTGGGCGCGGGCGTGTCGCTGTACGGATGGCGGCGGCTGGCATCCACAATCGGCTGGTTGGTGTACATCTCCGGCCAGTAGTTGTTGTTGGCCGCCGAAGGGCAGTGCGCCGTGGTGATCAGCGGCAGAATGCGGCTGGCATCCGCCAGCGCCGCCTCGGCGGCCGGCGACCGCAGATAGCGCCGCAAGGTATCGGGCGCGGCCTCCGGGTCGTACAGCAGCCGCCCCCAAACCCGGTAGGTGTAGAGATACTTCTCCCAATCCCAACGCGTCCGCAGCGACGCGTCCGCATATCCGCACCGGTCTCCGGCGATCCCCGAGCCGCGGCGTCCCTTGAACGAAAGCGGCTCGCAAATTTCCACTCCCACGCTCCCGCAAAACTGGAATGCCCGCGAGTAATCCGCTGCCGCGGCGGGGTCGCCCCACAGCAGCAGCCGCTGCGTCCCCGGCCAGATGCGGTGCACCACGTCGTAGCGCCGGTCCTCACGCAGCAGGTCCGCATACCCGTAGCGGGTGAAGCTCCGCGATCCGCTCGATAAGGCAAAGAACCCCTGGTCATTGCGGTTTGCGCGCGGCATCTCCTGTTCGCGAATGGCCGTCTGATGATACGTCAGCCCCATGTGCTCGGCCCAGAATTTAGGCGAGACCTTCACCGGCATTCCGGTCGCGAGTGCGACTGCGATCATCTGAGCGTCGATCCCCTTCGAATGCATGTCGATCTCGACGGTCCGCCCGCAGCCCTTCACGCCGTCGAACACGGTCTTCCAGAACCCGTAGCTCCCCTCGGCGACGCCGCTTTCGCCGTGGATACGGAACGTCACGCCGGTGATCCCGGGGCACGCCCGCAGCAGCGCCGTCAGCGCATCGCGCGAATAGTTCGCGTGGTTTTCCGGTGTGATGCCCTCGATGGTGTAATTGGCCTTCGGGCTGTTCGCCCACTGGTAGCCGTGCGTCCACAGCCCCAGTTGGAACTCCAACCCCCGCGCCGCCGCCTCGCCGCTGATGTACTGGAGCATGGCGAGATTCCGGTCGCGCTCGGCATCGGGCAACCCTACCGCCCGCACCGGGTATCCGGGAACGGCAAGCAGGAAGGGGTAGGCAAACAGGAAATACGCATCAGTCACTTCGCGCAGGAAGTCGTACCCGATGCCCATCGCCAGGCTGAAGCGATTGAACCGCTGCGCGGCCAGCATGGTCAGGTACGCCGGCCACATCTCGCGATCGTTGAACCACGGCTTGTCTTCCACGTCGCTGACAAACAGCCGCGTCACGCTGCGCACCGGATTGGCGGGCCGCTCGACGGTGGTGTCGGCGACCGCCAGCGCCGCCACGGGGTCGCTCGCGTATCGCACCCGGTCAGCCAGCTCGAGCAGCGCATAGCCGAGCCCGCGCGCATCGCTGCCCGCCGCCACCACCGCGCTCTGAACCCTCCCCAGCGCCAACGATTCCGCCGCATCGGGCGCGTTCACGCGTCCATATCCGTGCCCCGCCGCAACCACGCGCAGATCGCCGCGCGCCGCCGTCCCGAGCCTGGCCGATACCCCGCGCTCGGCGAGCGCCCTCCGCAACTCCTCGGCTGCCCACTGCGCCTTCACGGCGATCGCGTCGCCGTCAGCCAGCTCGATCGACACCCGCCGCTCCTGCCCGACGGCCCCGGTGGCCGCGCCCGCCGCCACGCCCGCCCACTTCAGAAATCTACGCCGTTCCATCTCTGGCTCCTTTCCATGAGGCGCCCGGGGCTCAAATTCCGCTCCGTCTGCGCTCGTCTGCGCAACTCGGCGTCTCCCACGTCAAATGCACCGTCATTACGACCAAGTATCCCGCAATCCGCCTGCCGCGGGTCCAGGACTACTCGGCTCCGTCGCCACCGGCATTGCCACCGATCCCGCGGGCGACGTCTACGTCACCGGCGTGGCTCCCTCGCCTGATTTCACCGTGTCTCATACGTTCCAGGCGGAAAACCATGGCGGAGCGGACGCGTTCGTGGGAAGTCGGATTCCTCCGGCGACGTGCCGTCTGCGGCCGGCCGGCGGGCGTTTGCCGGATGCGCCGCGCTCCGTGACCCTCGACTCCACCGGTAACGCCTACCTCACCGGCGTCACCACCAATGCCCGTTTGCCTATCGTGGATGGCACTCAACCGTACCTCGGCGGGGAGGTGTTTCTGGTGAGCGCCGATGGCGGCAGCCACCTTCCGAAGCGCAACGCCCCGAGCCTCGGCTCCCGCCGTAACCTCGGTTCGCGATTCACCAGGGATCCGGTAAGACGCCGCGATTTCTGACACAATAGACCTGGAACCCCGTTTTGAAGATTGGACATCAGACGGCAGCCGTGCTCGCCGGAGCCGTAGCGTTGTGGTCGCTCGCGGCACAGACGAATCCGCATCCGGGTTCGGGCACCAGCGGCCCCGGGCGGCCGTTCCTGGGAAACCTCGCCGCCCCGACTGCCACGGTCGTCGCGTTAGGCCTGCTTCCGTCCATCCGCCCGCTGCTCGATCTCCACATCCGCGACACGTATATCACCCGCGGCGGCGACGGCAGTTTCTATATGACCGGCACCACCGGCGACAACCCCCTCCTGTTCAACGACGGCGTGGAACTGTGGCGTTCGCCCGACCTCAGGGAGTGGAAATACCTGGGCGTCGTCTGGGCCATAGATGACGAAGGCTCCTGGCAGCGGGCCTGGCGCCGAACCGACAGCAACAAAAGCATGCGCGCCGTCTGGGCTCCCGAGCTCCACTACCTCCGTGGCAACTATGTCATCTGTCTAGCCATGGCTCCCGGCGGCGTCGCCATCCTGCGCAGCCGCACCGGCCGACCGGAAGGTCCCTATACCAACACGCTCGAGTCGGACCGCCCGCTCACCGAGGGACTCGACCCCACCCTATTCGAAGACGAGGATGGCTCGGTGTACTTTACCTATGGCGCCGGCGCCTACATCGCGCGCATGAAGGACGACCTCAGCGCCCTGGCCGAACCTTACCATCGCATCGACCTCGAAGATCCGGACCACAATCCCGCCCACCACGCGGACCAGTGCGTCGCCCGCGGTATGAACGACCTGGGCCGCGAAGGCGCGGTCCTGTTCCGTGCCAACGGCAAATACTACCTCGGCGCCGCCGACACGTACGAGGGCCGCTACTCCGCCTGTCTCGCCGTCTCCGACAAGATCTACGGTCCGTACCGCCGGCGGCACGAATCCGTTCCCGGCGGCGGCGGAACCGGTTTCTTTCAAGACAAGGAGGGCGGCTGGTGGTCCGCCTATTTCGGCAACGACGCGCAGGCGCCCTTCCGCGAGAAGCCCGGCGCCGTGCGCATCGCGTTCGACCGAAACAGCCTGGTCCGCGTAGCGAAAGATCAGCCCAAATGGCTTCTGGCAAATACCCCATGACTTCGCGCTTCTTTTTCCTCCTCCTCCCCCTGGCTCTGCATTCGGCTACGCCGCTACGCGTGGTGACCTCCTTCGACCGCGACTGGCGGTTCCTCAAATCCGATGCTCCCGGCGCCGAGAAGCCCGATTTCGTGGACGGTGCCTGGCGCAGGCTCGACGTTCCGCACGACTGGTCCATCGAAGGCCCTTTCGACGAGAAGAATCCCACCCGCGGCGCGGGCGCATTCCTCCCTGCCGGCGTCGGCTGGTATCGCAAAACTTTCACCCTGCCGGCAGACTATGCCGCGCGGCGTGTTTCCATCGAATTCGATGGCGTGATGGCCAACAGCGACGTTTGGATCAACGGCTTCCATCTCGGCAAGCGGCCCAACGGCTACGTGACCTTCCGGTACGATCTGACCGGTCACCTGAACTTCGGCACAACCAGGCCGAACCTGCTCGCGGTCCGCGCCGATAACTCGCAGCAGCCCGCCTCCCGCTGGTATGCCGGCGCCGGCATTTACCGCCACGTGCGCCTGTTCGCGACCTCCCCGATTCATTTTGAGCCGTGGTCCACGTTCGTCACCACACCCACCACCTCCACGGTCCGGGTGCAGACCGAAGTGTCCAACCAGTCGGCCGCAAGTCGCGAGGTCCAGGTAGAAATCACCATCCTCGCGCCCGACGGCAGAACCGCCGCGACCCGCACCACCAAGCTCCAGAACATTGCGCCGCAACGCGTCGCCGCCTTCGGCGAAGAGATTGCTATCCGCTCCCCGCAACTCTGGGACCTCGACCACCGCGCGCTCTACCGCGCCGTAGTGAAGATTGCCGGCTTTGACGAAGAGACCATTCCTTTCGGTATCCGCGAATTCCACTTCGACCCTGATACCGGCTTTTGGCTCAACGGCCGTAACTTCAAAATCAAAGGGGTCTGCCTTCATAGCGACGCCGGCGCACTCGGCACCGCCATCCCGATCGGCGCCTGGGAACGGCGCCTGCAGACCCTCCAACAGCTCGGCGTGAACGCCATCCGTACCGCCCACAACCCGGTCGCCCCCGAATTCCTCGACCTCTGCGACCGCATGGGATTCCTGGTGATGGACGAGATGTTCGATATGTGGACGATGGCCAAAAACCCCTGCGACTACCACCTCTATTTCCGTGAGTGGTCCGAGACAGACACGCGCGATACCGTGCTCCGCGACCGCAACCACCCCAGCATCATTCTCTATAGCGCCGGCAATGAAATCCGCGACACGCCTAAGGCCGATCTCGCCCGCGGGATCCTCCAGGGTTTGGTCGCCACGTTCCATGATGCCGACCCGACCCGGCCCGTCACGCAGGCGCTGTTCCGGCCCAACGTGAGTCACGACTACGACAACGGCCTCGCCGACCTGCTGGACGTCATCGGGCAGAACTATCGCGAAAACGAGATCCTCGCCGCCCACCGCCAGAAGCCGTCGCGCAAGATCATCGGCACCGAAAATCAGCACGGCCGCCAAGTGTGGCTGGCGCTGCGCGACAATCCTCCCTACGCCGGCCAATTCTTGTGGGCCGGCATCGACTACCTCGGCGAAGCGCGCGCTTGGCCTGCCATCTCCGCCGATTTCGGTCTGCTCGACCGCACTGGCGCCATCAAACCGGTCGGCTACGAGCGACAGAGTTGGTGGTCCGACAAGCCCATGGTCTACGTCACCCGGCGAGTCGCGCCGCGCCAGGCCGCGCCAACCGACCCGGGCTACGAGCCCAACGCCCCGCGCCAGCTCCCGACCCTCTATCCCGATTGGACTCCCGCCGATCTCTCGGTCCATGAAGAGAATTTGGAGGTCTATAGCAACTGCGCCGAAGTGGAGCTTACGCTGAACGGCAAATCGCTCGGATCCCAGCCCCGGCCGAAGGACGATGCCGCGCGCATGTGGCGCGTTTCCTTCGAGAGCGGCACGCTCCAGGCCATCGGCAGGAACGAAGCCAGAATCGTGGCGAAATACGAGCTGCGCACCGCCGGCAAGCCCGCCCGCATCGCGCTCGCCGCCGAATCGGGAGACCCCATCTACGTCACCGCGACCATAGTCGATGCCAAGGGCGTGCCGGTGCCCGGCGCCGATCCGAAATCACCTTTCAGGTGGCCGGCCCTGGCGCTATTTCGGCCGTGGACAACGCCGACCGGGATAGCCACGAACCGTTCCAGGCTCGCCGTCGCCATGCCTACCAGGGCCATGCCGTCGCCATCGTCCAGCCAATCGGAAAGGGCCGTATCGCCGTCACGGCATCGGCGCCGGAGCTCGCCGCCTCTTCCATCCACATTGACTGGAAGTGACGCCCGGGGGAAATCGCAGCGGCCAGCGGAGTCAAAGCCCGCGCAGCACTTCCATCGGGTCGATGCGCGACGCTCGCCGTGCGGGGATGTGTCCGGCCACCAGGGCAACTGCGCCGAGCAGGGCCACCATGCCCGTATAGATCGCCGGGTCCGTCGGCTCGGTGCCGAACAGCAGGGCCGCAATACTCTTGGCCATCGCGAACGACGCGACGCTGCCGATGCCGATGCCGATCAGCGCCAGCCGCAGCGTCTGCGCCACCACGCCGAACTGAACCTGCGCAGCGGTTGCCCCCAGAGCCATGCGGATGCCGATTTCCTGTGATTGCCGGGTGACCGAATAGGAGATCACTCCGTAAATACCGAGCGACGCCAGGATCAGGCCGAAAGCCGCGAACGCGGAGACCAGCAGCACCAGGAAGCGTCGCGGGGAGACAGCGTGATCCACAATTTGTTGAATGGCGCGAAACTGAGTCCGGGGCTGCCCCGGATTCAGGCTCCGCAAGGTAGACAACACCGCCGGCTCCACCGTGGAGATCGGCAGTCGGGTGCGCACGACTAGCTCCGTGCCCTCGGGTTGAAACTGGGTGATCGGAATGTACACCTGCGCATCGGCCTGCGCTTCCAGGCTGCTTTCGCGGACGTCGGAGATCACACCGACCACGCGCGACTCGCCGCGACCGACGCCGTACGCCAGCCGTCCAATCGGATCCTGCCCCGGCCATTCGCGGCGTGCGGTGGCCTCATTGATGATGATGGAGTGCTGGGTGTCGGGCCCGTCGCGCCAGGAAATATCGCGGCCCCGGCGCAGGCGCATCCCCATGGTTTCCAGGTAGCCGGGCGACACTACGTAGACGAAGGCGCCGTGTTTTCCGCTCCTGTCGTTCGCGTTCTCTTTGGCGACCAGGCCCCAGCTCCGGTTACGGTCGAGCGGCAGCATGTCGGTCATACCGGCGGCTTCGATGCCGGGCAGGGCACGAACGCGGCGCAGAATCTCCTGGAGGACCGGCCCGCGCCGTGCCAGGCTGCCGCCGTCGTCGTATTCGATCTGGATGGCGGCCGCGTGGGCGGGCTCGAAACCGAGATCGACATCCAGCAGCCGCAAAAAACTGCGCAAGAGCAGGCCGGCGCCGACGAGCAGCACGCACGCCAGCGCCAGTTCGGAGATGACCAGCGTGGACCGCAATCGTTCGTGCCCCCGGCCCAGGCTCATGCCCGCCCCGCCGTCTTTCAGCGCCTCCTGCAAATTGGCGCCCGAAACCTTGAACGCTGGGATGAGACCGAACACCGCTCCGGCTGAAATCGTGATCAACACCGTCCATGTCAGCGCGGCGCCATCCACGTGCACCGTGGAGAGCAGCGGCAGCGCCATCTGGCTCTGGTGGGCAAGATAGAACGTAATCCCCGAGGCGAACGCCAGCCCCAGCAGGGCGCCCGCGCCTGAAAGCGTCAGGCTCTCGGTCAGCAACTGGCGCACCAGCCGGCCGCGGCCGGCGCCCAGCGCGGTACGCATCGCGAACTCCTTGCCGCGGGCCACGGCGCGCGCGAGCAAGAGGTTCGACACATTCAGGCAAACGATTAGCAGGATCAATCCGACGGCGCACCAGAGCACGTACAGCGAGCGGCGCAGCTTCCCGCTCACCCGATCCTGCAGGATGGAGAGGCTGGACCTGTAATCTTCCCACCACTCGCGGTGAGCGGCCTTGAGTTGCGGAAAGAGAAGGTCGGATTCCGCCTGCGCCCGCGCCAGCGAAATTCCCGGCTTGAGCCGGCCCAGAACCGCCAGAGTGTTCCCCCATGTGCGCCAGAAGTCCGGGTAGGCGGGCACGTAGAAATCCACCTTCATCCCCGGAGAGAACACCGTGCCGAAATCGAAAGACGCAGGGAGAACGCCGACCACCGTTGCCGGTCCGGTGATGTCGGCCGGCGCGGCGTTGATGGTGATCGTCCGGCCGACGATGCCCGGGTCGCCCGCGAATTGGCGCTGCCAGAACGAATGGCTCAGCAGCACCGCCGCGCGGCTGCCGGTGCGGCACTCCTCCGGAGTGAAATTCCGTCCCAGCAACGGCTCGATACCCAGCATGGGAAAGAAATTCCCGGCCACCTGAACGCCCACCATGGGCAGCGGATCGCCCCGCCCGGTGAGTTTGTATTGAATGGAGTTGAAAAAGGTCTGGTAGTTCGTTACGTCCTGGAAGGATTGGTCGTGGCGCCGGAATTCTTCGAATGCGGAGACCGTGTAGGTCTGCTCCGACAGACCGCCCTTGCCTCCGTTGGTGGCAAACCAGACCAGTCGCCCTGGGTCGCGAAAAGCCAGAGGGCGCAGCAGGAGGGTGTTGACCACGCTGAAGACCGCCACGTTGGCGCCCACCCCCAGCGCTACCACGAGGATCACGATGCCGGCGAAGGAGCGGTCGCGCAGCAGCGCGCGCAGGGTAAACCGCAAGTCCTGACGCAGCACGTCCATGGCCGGCAGGCCGCGGGCCTCGCGATGCTCTTCCATAGCCCGTGCCACTCCACCGAAGCGGACCAGCGCCTGGCGCCGTGCCTCTTCGGGCGCCAGTCCCCGGCGGAGATTGTCCGCGATGGCGGCGTCCAGATGGCAGGCGATCTCGTCGTCCAGGTCGGTATCGATCGGCGCTCGTCGGAAGGCGGCAACCACCCGGTTCCACGCCCGGCGAATCGAATCGATCACCGTTCTTCTCCTTCCGCCGGAAATGCGAGCACCCGGCCCATCACCTCCGCCAGCCTCCGCCAATAAGCCGTGTCGAGGGCCAACCGCTTGCGGCCCTGCCGGGTGATGGTGTAGAACTTGGCGTTGCGATTGTTGTCGGAGATGCCCCACTCGGCCGCGATCCAACCCCGCTGTTGCAGGCGCACAAGCGAGGCATAGATGGTCCCCTGGTTCAGCAGGACCTCCTCGCCGCTCACCTGTTCAATGCGCCGCGCGATGCCGTAGCCGTGCAGCCGGCCCATGCCCGCGAGTGTTTGCAGCACCATCACATCGAGCGTGCCCTGAAGAAGGTCGAGTTTGTTTCTTCCCATATCCCTCGCCTGGGTCATGTGGTAATACCACATGACCGGTTGGACGAAGCTCCGGGAATAAGGTTAGGCCCACGGCATCCGCGCGGGGCGCCTTCTTCCGGCGAGGACCCATCCAGGCCACGGTCAACCACCGGCCCAGCACGTCCGAGGGGCATGAAACTGCCCGACGATTTCACCCCTGCACCTGGCGAGTCCGGCTACCATCCGTTCACTATAATGAAGGTCAAGGGCCGCAGCCTGGGAACCGGTTGGACGGCCCTCGAGCGGAGCGACGTGCTCTTCGTTTCGGTCGTGGTGGAAAGGCAACTCGGCAGGCGAAGCCGCCGCAGTTCTTAGTTTGGTTTGTCCGGGCCCTTAGCTCAGCGGTTAGAGCAGCGGACTCATAATCCGTTGGTCGTAGGTTCAAATCCTACAGGGCCCACCAGATCTTTCTATCAGTTGCGGGCTACTGAATTTGGCACGGCTGCGCTTCTACAGGGACTTTCACAGGACTCCTTCCTATTCTCGATTACCGGGCGCAGCGTGATCGCGGCCAGCGCCTCACGCTTCGCCGCCATGCGGATGTGGCTGTAGCATTCCAGCATCGCTCGGCTCATGTGGCCCATGAGGGCGAGCATCGTGGATCCCAGGACACCTGCTTCCGCCAGTCGGGTGCAAAACGTGTGCCTCAGATTTGTGCCGGCCAGGCGTGACATCCCTTGGCGCTGCATGAGCGCGATTCTCGATGGCTACAACCATTATTGGCATGAAAGGGGCTGTCCGCGCCCATCCCGAGTGTCGAACGGAGCTGCATGTCGCGTTCGCCGCCCTGGAGGCTGTCCAACAAAGCGCGCAAACTGATGGGATTTCGGTACGTCGGCGCGTTTTAGCCTCGATCAAGTGAGTCAAGTGAGCCGGGCAGTTTGAAAAAGAGCGGAAGTGGTTTAAGATCAGAAAAGGTCATCACGCCGGGCGCGTAGCTCAGTTGGTTAGAGCGCCTGCTTCACACGCAGGAGGTCACAGGTTCGAGTCCTGTCGCGCCCACCATAAACAAAACAAAAGACTTAAAGGCAAACTAGAGCATCGAAAAACGCCCTGTGAATCGGGCATCTATCGGGTAGATTCGGAAAACTTCGGGCGAAATCTGCCTCTGAACGGTTTCTGCACGAAGGTTTATCGTCTGCAATCCAATTCATCTGGGTGAACCAAGACCGGAATGCTCACAGCGTCTTGGCCGCCCGCAGTCATGAGGCCGAGAACGGTCAATTGCATTTCGGCGCTCAAATCTGCAATGAGGCTGGTGAGTTCGCTCGTCTAATTTGGCCCACTTCGATCGTCTAATTTGGCCCACCCCTGACACCTGGAAATGAAACCATTCCGGGATGGACAGGAGGCTGAAAGTGGAATTATTCGAAGAGATCCGGCGCGGCCACGCGGCCGGAGAGACGATCAAGGGACTGGCGGAGAAGCACGGAGTGCATCGCCGGATGGTCCGACAGGCGATCGGCAGCGCGATTCCGCCGGAACGGAAGCGCTTCGAAAAGGAGCAGCCGCGGCTCGGTCCTTTGAAAGAGATCATCAATCGGATTCTGGAAGAGGACCGGGATGCGCCGCGGAAGCAGCGGCACACGGCACACCGGATCTTTACCAGAGTGCGAGAGGAGCACCCCGAGTATCCGATCGGTGAGCCCACCGTGCGGCGCTTCGTGGCGGGAAGGAAGCGTGAGCTGGGCCTGAGCGGCCGCGAGATATTCGTGCCGCAGTCCTATGCCTTGGGCCAGGAAGCGCAAGTGGACTGGTTCGAAGCCTCTGCGAAACTGGGCGGCGAACGCTGCGTCCTGCAGTTTTTCGCGATGCGCAGTATGGGGTCGGGAGACGCCTTTCACCGGGCCTACACCAATGCGACCCAGCAGGCGTTCTTGGAGGGGCACGAGCACGGCTTCGCGTATTTCGGTGGCGTCTTTCGGACCCTCCGTTACGACAATCTCTCGAGCGCGGTAAAGAAGATTCTACGGGGACGGCAGCGGGAAGAAACCAGTCGCGTGATCGCCTTCCGTTCGCACTGGGGATTCCAGAGCGAATACTGCAACCCGGCGAGCGGCAATGAAAAAGGTGGAGTCGAAGGCGAAGTGGGCCGGTACCGGCGGAACTGGCTGGTGCCGGTGCCGGAGGCATCCGACCTGGCGGAATTAAATCAGCACCTATTGGCTGGCTGCCTGGCAAGCCGGAGTCGAACCATCAGCGGAAGGACGATGACGGTTGGCGAGGCCAGCCAGATGGAACGGGCGCAGTTATTGCCGCCGGCCGAGGAGCGATTCCCGATAGACGAGATCCTGTACCCATTGATCGTAGACAACAAGGGCCGCGTGAAAGTGAAAACGAACTGGTATTCGGCGCCCCTGTGGCCCGGCCTGCGCGTGACCGCGCGGGTATGGCCCTCGCTGATCGAGATCGTGTATGACGGCACATGCGTCGCCCGTCACCAGCGAAACTACGGACGCGGCCACCAGATCCTGAACCTCGAACACTACCTCGATGTATTGGAGAAGAAGCCGGGCGCCATGGCAGGGTCGACGCCGCTGGAGCAGTGGAGGCAGGCCGGACGCTGGCCCGCGTCTTTGGATCGAATCTGGAAGAAACTCGAGGAGCGTTACGGGAAGAGCGGCGGGACCAGAGAGATGATCGGCCTGGTTCGGGTTGGCGTGGTCAGTGGATGGGATCGGCTGATCGGCGCAGTGGAGGAAGCCCTTCACCTTGGGGTAACGGATGCGGCGGCCGTGTTGCACATCATGCGCACGCCGGATGCCGAGGAGCGCCGACGGTGCCAGGTCCAACTGTCGGAAGAACTGGCCCAGTTTGAGCGGCCACAACCCGTGATGAACGCGTACGACCTGCTGCTGAGATGCAAAGGGGTGATCCAGTGAAAAGCCCGAGTGAATCTCTCGAACATGCCAGCGTGCGGCAGTATTGCAAGTCCGTCCGGACGCCGGCGATCGCCGCGAACTTTGTTTCCCTGTCCGAGCAGGCGGTGAAGGAAAACCGCACGCATATCGGGTATCTGGAGGCATTACTTGCGCTGGAGTGTGAGGAGCGCGACCGGCATGCGATTGCCAATCGCATTCGGGACTCGCAGTTGCCCCGGATGAAGACGCTGGAGGAGTTCGACTTTGCGCAGGCGCCGGCGATTCCAGCAGCAAAGATTCGCGAACTGGCCGAAGGCGGCTACATTGAACGTAACGAACCGGTGGTTCTGATCGGCGACTGTGGAACGGGGAAGAGCCATCTGGCGACCGGGCTCTGTCTGGCTGCGTGCCGGCAGAAACGCCGGGTCCGCTTCACCACGGCCGCGGCTCTGGTCAACGAGCTCGTGGAAGCGAAGCAGAACAATCAGGTACGACGCATGATGGCCCGATGGCAGAAGTACGAGCTAATCGCGCTCGACGAGGTTGGCTATGTTCCGCTGGCCGATGTGGGGGCGGAGTTTCTGTTTCAAGTGGTATCCGAGCGGGCCGAGAGAGCGGCACTGATCGTCACGACAAATCTGCCATTTTCAGAATGGACTACGGTATTCCCGAACCCGCGATTGTGCAAAGCCTTGCTGGATCGGGTGACGGACCGGGCCCACATTATTGAAACCGGGACAGAATCGTTCCGCTTCCGGCGAACGATGGAGAGGAGGAAGAAACGGTGAACGGGAGGCGGGCCGCCGGTTCGCGCCACCCCGCCGTTCGTTTCGCCTGAAACGCGCCGCCCTACGGGCGTCGCCAGGCTCCACTCACGCCGGGGCGGCGCGAACAACTCCCGGCCGAATGGGGCAAACTATGACTATCAGGGGTGGGCCAAATTAGATGATCGAAGTGGGCCAGGCCTGATGATCGAACTCAGCTGGAACAGATTGGCAGGTTTCCATCCTCCGTAAAGGCCCTTCGCAGGTCCTGGGGGAGAGCAAAATTGACCTGGTACAGACCAGGATATCCAGGAGCAGGACCCAGGTACGACACATCCGGATACACGGTGGAATGTGCAGCAGTTAATGAGACGCGGGAGGCAGGATTGATGTACGGGAATCTTGTGTTGTTAGCGATGCCGAGTCCTGTCAAGTACACCGAGTAGAACTTGCGCGCGAAGATCGGGTTTGCGGACGTGATCAGGCCCCCAGTTTGATCCAACACTGCTCCTCTGGGGATGCCGTGCGCACTATCAGCCGCCGAGACAAGAGAACACACGGCTGGGAATGGACAGTCATACCCTTCCCGATATATGCCGGGTGCCACCGGAATGACTGTGACCACCAACGGCTTTCCTGAGATCGTGCCCGCATCATCAACGCCCTGCTTCCGCACGCGAATCTCAACTGTGAATGGCCCGCTAGGGCTGATGGGAGCATCCGGAAATACCGCATTGATCTGAGTCGGGCTAGCGTAGGTTATCCCCATCGGAACGCAGTCAAGCCACGAAGTTGAACTCCCGACCTTTGCATTACAGACCGACACTTCGGCACCCGCTAGTTTCGACGGCAATGGTACGGCTTCAGCCCAGGCTGTTGCATCAGCCAAATTGTCTCCAAAGATGCTGACAATAGATGAGAATGCAATCTGTTCTTTGAAAGTGGCTGAGTTAAGGAGAGCAGCAATTCGCGGTGCCCCCGCAGGGACGACCGGTGAAGGTAGTCCAATCTCTGACGGGACCAACTCCCGGACTCGATAGTTCTGCCGGTCGGCGAAGTACAAGAATCCAGACTTCGGGGCTATGACTATCGCTTCCGGGTTCCATAGTTGAGCGCCCAAGGCAGGCCCACCGTCACCACTAAACCCGTAGCCCGCACCTCCGGCAACGGTTTCGATATTCCCGTCAGGCCGAACTCGCCGAATACGGTGCGCGTCCGACTCACTGAAGTAAACAGCCCCGGTACCGTCCACCGTTAGACCGCTGACAAAACCCAACTGGACGGACTTGGCGGGTCCATCGCCTCCCCGACCCTTCTTGCCGCTGCCAGCGAATACGTGAATCTTCCCATCACTAGTGACCCGCAGTATTTGGCATTGCTCACTGGTCACAAGCGAGACGTAGACATCCCCCGTCGAACTCACGGCAACATTTCGCGCCCCGCAAAGCTCAGCACTCGTGGCAACAACTCCATCGACGAATCCACTCCAGGTGCATTTCCCGGTGCCCGCAAAGCTTGTAATAGTGCCGTTAGGAGCCCGCTTCAACACCTCACTTGTACCAACGACATAAAGGTTCCCTGAAACATCGCTCGATATATCCAATGTGCCGCTCAAACCTGTTGCCAGTGTGCTTATGATGCCCTGTTTTGTGACCAGACGCACTCGGCTCTGTTCTCCGATATAAAGGTTTCCACTGTTGTCCGTTGTCAACGCGAGGGGTGCGCTCAACTTTGCATTCGTTGCGGGGCCGCCATCGCCTCCGTAACCCGCAGTCGTACTTCCCGCAAACGTGGTGATCATCCCATCGGAGTCCACTCGACGGATTCTACTGTCTTCGCCAATCAAGAGATTTCCCTGACTGTCGATAGCAACTCCGTAGAGACCGTGAAACGGTGATGTCTTTGCCGGAATACCGTCAGCGCCAAGCCCGAGCCTTCCATTGCCTGCGACGGTCGTGATGAGGAATTTGTTGTTCGATTGGGCAAGCGCCCACGAGTTCAACAAAGCATACAGAACAAGGATAAAAGGAGGCTTAACTCTCATATTGATGTTTATTTTACCTCTTTGGGCTCCAGCACAGCAATGAGGTGCACTTC
>CAVSMH010000011.1:0-244380 GCA_963728965.1 Bryobacterales bacterium | reverse complement strand
GTAGCCAGACGCTCTATCCAACTGAGCTACGGGCGCGAGTGGAAATGACGGACCTTCTACACTGTAGCCAAACCGGGAGGGCCGGCGCAACTTCAAAGGCATCCGGCCAGCCGTATCGGACGTCGGGGCCAGGAACCGGGACGGCCGGGGCCGGTCAAGCCAATCGCGTGGCGTTCGCCTGGATCTTGCGGATGGCGGCGGCGATCAGCTCCATCGAACGGCGCGGCGCCAGCAGCATGGTTTGGGTGAACCATACCGCCTCTTCGCATAAACGGTCGTTGGCCCGACACCGCGTGCGCTCTTCCCATTCGTCCAGCACCTTTGCCGGAAAGAGCTTCTGATACCCCCGCGAATGGATCGCCTCTTTGAGGAACGGCTGCGTGTTCAGCGGGCTGTAGCCGCCCGACGCTGGAACGCCCTCGGCCGCGAGCGCTTTCAGGAACGTCGCCCGGGGCAGTTCCGCGAAGTGATTCCGGTCATAGCGAAACATGTAAAGATGCCAGGCGTTGCGTGTGCAGCCCGGGTACAGGCGCGCCGGAGTAATGCCCGGTTTCTCCTTTAACAGCGACGTGAGGTACGCCGCATTCCCAGTGCGCGTCTTCGCCTGGGCTTCGATGCGCTTCATCTGGGCCACCAGCAGCGCCGCCTGGAATTCCGTCATGCGATAATTGGCGCCAGTCGAGCGATAAGTGAAATTCGGGATGCGGCGCTTCAGCCCGGTGCCGTTGTTATGAAAAGCATAACAGCGCTCGTAGAAATCGGCGTCGTCCGACAGGATCGCTCCGCCCTCACCGGAGTTCAGGTTCTTGGACGCCTGGAAGCTGAAGCATCCCCCCAAGCCGTAGGTGCCGACCTTGCGGCCGTGCCATTCGGCGAGGTGCGCCTGGCAAGCATCTTCGATGACCGGCAGCCGGCGCCGGCCGGCGATGGCCAGGATGGCATCCAGATCGCACGCATTCCCGCCGAGGTGCACCGGAACGATGGCGCGCGTGCGCGGCGTAATGGCCGCCTCGATTTTGCGCGCGTCCATCTGGCACGTTTCGATATCGGTGTCCACGAAGACCGGCAGGGCGTACTGGCGCAAGACCACGTTCACAGTGGCAATGAAGGTGTAGGGAGGAACCAGCACGTCGTCGCCGGGCTCGACGCCGGCGGCATTGAGGCTGGTACTCAGCGCGCTGGTTCCGTTGGCGGTGGCGAGGCAGAATCGGGCGCCGGTCAACTGCGCATAGGCATGTTCGAACTCCGCCGCCATGCGGCCCTGGCCGCGGTACCATTTGCCGCTGCGCAGGGTGTCGAGCAGGGCGCGTCCTTCGGTCTCGTCGAAAACCGGCCAGGCGGGGAATGCCTCGGGATGCGCTTTGGCTCCTCCCAGCATGGCGGGTTTGTCGGCGGGCGCATCCGCGGCCACGCCCAGCGCCGCTCCCGCCACGGTGGAGGCGGCGAGAAAACGTCTTCGAGTCGCGTGTGGAGTCATCTACACCTCCTCGTATTCGCTGGTATAAGTTTATATGAGCCGAGCGCGCTCGGAAAACCGGCGCGCCACGAGAGTTCCATGAAGACCCTGCTATCGATTCTGCTGTGCGCGACGCACCTGGCCGCCGCGTCTTTGAAAGCCGGTGTGGCGCGCGTCGATATCACGCCCGGCGGTCCCATCTGGATGTCCGGGTATGCCGCACGGACGCACCCTTCGGCCGGGGTCCTCACCCTGCTATGGGCGAAAGCCCTCGCGCTGGAGACTTCGCCCGGCGAGCGTATCGTCATCGTTACCGCGGACGTGGTGGGCATACCGCGCGCGGTGGCGGACGAAGTCGCGGCCCGGGCGCGCAAGCAGTTTGGACTGAAGCGGCGGCAGCTTCTGCTGAACGCGAGCCACACCCATACGGGGCCGATGGTATGGCCCAACCTCAGCAACCTGGTCGTGCTTCCCGCGGAGGAGAAGCGGACGGTCCTCGCATACCAGCCGAAATTCATCGATGCTTTGGTGAGCGCCATCGGCGCGGCGCTGCGGGACCTGGCGCCGGCGACCATCTCTTTCGGACAGGGCTCGGCCGATTTTGCCGTCAACCGGCGTGCGCCTTCGCCCAGCGGCATCAAAATCGGGGTGAATCCGGGCGGGCCGGTCGATCACAGTGTGCCGGTTCTGAAGATTTCGGGCGCGGGAGGAAAAATCCGCGCCATCGTGTTCGGCTTCGCCTGCCACAATACGACGTTGACGGGCGAGATTTACCAGCTCAGCGGCGACTATGCCGGCTTGGCGGCGGCCGAATTGGAACAACGGCACGAGGGCGCTACCGCCTTGTTCGTGATGCTCTGCGGCGGCGACCAGAATCCGAACCCCCGGGGCACGGTGGAACTGGCGCGGCGCCACGGCCATATGCTCGCTGTCGAGGTGGACGGCATCCTGGCCGCGGAGATGCCCCCCATCGCCGGACCGCTCGACAGCGCCTTTCGGCTGACCGAACTCCGCCTTGCGCCGCGCACCCGTCAGGAACTGCAGAACGAACGCCAGAGCCCGGTTCCGGCGAACGCCCGCCGGGCCGGCCTGATGCTGGCCGCGCTCGATGCGGGAAAGCGCATCGATCGCGTAGAGTACCCGGTCGAGGCGCTGCGATTCGGCCGCGCCCTGACTGTGCTCGCACTGGGCGGCGAAGTGACCGTAGATTATGCGCTGCGGGTGAAACGCGAGTATCTCGGCGAGCCCTTCATCGTGGCGGGATACTCGAACGATGTTATGTGCTACATCCCGTCTGCCCGTGTATTGCGGGAAGGTGGCTACGAAGCCGTCGACAGCATGGCCTACTACGGGCAGTCGGGGCCGTTTGCCGAGGATGTGGAGGAGCGGATCTTCGGCGCCATCCACGCGGTGATGAAGGACATCGGCCGATAGAAACTCCTGGATGATCTTGCCGTTGCCACGCACGGGACCCTCCAGCCGTTGTAGATTGCAATTGACCACGAAGATCAGGTTGTCGAGCTTCTCGCGCGAAGCCAGTGTCAGTGAGCCCATGGATTCGGGTTCGTCCATCTCGCCGTCACCTAATAGAAACCGTGGGAAAGCACCAGAAATCCGGCAGCAGGCATGGATGCGGATATGACGGCAGCCCAGGATGGCCCTGGAAGTATACGAGGTCCCCTGCCTGATCGCCATAACGGGCATGAAAAAGTGATCGAATCCAGCTTTGACCAGTGTCGCCAGCGAAGCGTATGTCGATATGTGTCCGCCGATGCCAGGATCATCCTTGTTCTGGCGCACCACCATCGCCATTGCATTCCACCGTATGATGCTCGCGATCCGACGCTCCAGAGCCAGATCTCCCGGATATGAAACTTCGTCCTCGCGGCGAATCGTATTGGCATACGGTGTATTCAGATGAATTGGCAAATCGGCGCCCAGGACCCGCGCGCGCTCGGAAAGCCGGTCTAGAAGCCGCACAGCCGCATCCAGACCGGTGGTTTGCACTACCTCGTTCAGCGCTTCAATCCACTCGTCCGCCTAATGTGGATCCAGGCAAGGGAACGCTCGGTTCCGATTCATGGCATTCGTCATTTTCATCTTTTCACTTGACGAGGCTGCTGTCCCGTGGGAACGCCATTCGGGCGGTCGAATCCTCACGCGGCTGCACTGCTCATCGGTAACTTCATTTCCTGGAAAGAATATTCCCCCACCGCCGAAGGGCCAATACTCGGAAGCGACTCGGAAACGAGCCCTGAAGGACCTTGAAGTTGGGCGCCGCCGGGTGAGAAGGCGCACCAGTAGCAAGCCGCGAAACAAAGCTCGATAATCGATTGGGCGGATGCTCGGGAAAGAACGGTGTACCTGCTGTGTCCAGGTGCTGACGATCCAACCCAAGACGCGGTTAGTTCCTCAGGCTCACTTGTACATCACCTGCGAAGTATTGAATGCCCAACCCGATACAGACCCATAGTCGATCCCCGCGGCATGGAACAGCGTGAACGCCGAGAGGCCGCTGACCGTGAGCGTTCCCGGCAGCGGAACCGCAACACCGGAAACGTCGATCGAGCCACTGGGCGGCAAACCCAACAGGATGATGGGCGGCACGGTGAAGCTTCCGTCCGCCGTCCTTGCGTTGCACGCAAACAGGGCGCTGCCATAACCGCTGTTGGTCAGGTTTACCGAGCTGAGACCGGTGATCTGGACGTAGCCATTGGGATCGCCGCCGCTCCACATTACGTTCACGCCCTTCGTGCGGTCAATCGACGTGATCTGCGACTGGTTTGTCCACACCAGCGGTTCCGGCAAGCTCAAATTCGCCGAAAAGCCGCCCACGTCCTGCCCACCCGGCCCCGTCACTTTGTATGATCCGCCCTGCAGGTAGCTTCCCGTCTGATCGAAACTCGTGAAGTAGGAAAACGAACCCCCCGTGCCGGTCCGCGGCAGCCCGCGAATCCCCAAGGGACCGGAAACCTCTATAGGCGTGCCGGCATCCAGATAACTTGTCGTGTAGGGCACCGGCGGCGTCGCCCCCTGGCCGGTATAGAAGGCCACCGTGCAGGAGCCGTACATGGTGATGTCGAAAGCGGTGCCCAGCCCGATCGCCCCCGGACTGATCGAGGTCTTGTAGAACACGGCGCCGCCGTAGTCGCTCGTGGTGGTGCTCGCCGGCACGGCGATGCCGTTCAGGGTTAGGGGCAGCGTCGTGATGACTGTGCGGGACAGGTAGACGTTGCCTCCTGAGAACGTCGTCTGGCCCGCCCACGTGGCCACGTCGGTGGCCGAGGTCCCCGGCGCCACCGGTGTGCAGGTTCGCCCGCTGGCAGCAACCGGAATGGTCGTGGTGTTACTCACGATGTTGCCGATCTTGAAGGTGACCGGCACCGCGCAGCCCGCCACCCCCTCGGGAATCTTGAGGTACACCGTGTCCACTGAAGTACAGCACGAGTTCCTTCCCTGAAACTCCACTTTGGCGAGCTTTCCGCCCACGTAGGCTTCCGTGGGTATCTCTGGCATGTTGTACTGCTGCGCCGCGTTGCTCTCATCGAAGTCCACCGGCCCCAGACCCGTGCCCCACAGCCCCACCGTCTCCCCGGGATTGGGAGCGTGGGTGGGAGTCACGAAACTGTAGCCGAGAGTGACGATGGCGTCTCCCGAGCCCGTCTGGCTCACAGTGAAAATACCAAGATTACTGCGCACCACCGTGATGGGAGCGGCGGTGCTGGTCTGGCCGTTATAAGTCACCGTCACCGTGCCCGTCCCCATGGGGGTCGAGGAAGGGAGAATCGCCGACACCTGGGTGCTGCCCGTGTAGAACAGAATCGCGTCCACCGGCTGGTCCCCCACATTCACTCTTACCGACGTTCCTGCCATCTGGGTCAGAAAGGGAAATTCGGTGCGCACCGCAAAAGTGTCCGGTCCCAGGTCAGTCCCGTAGATCACGAATAGGGAGCCCTCGGCAATGGCCGCGTTCGGCAGCCCGTCGGGGATGTTGCTGGCCGCGTTTTGCACGGCCCGGATAGCTGGTTGCGCGATCACCGGCACAGCCAGACAGATAAGAAGACCCAGCATACGTTCCAGAATGTTCATTGCGACTTCTCTCTTCACCTACCGTGGAGCGGCTTCGCAAACACCGCCTGCCTGCCCCGCGTCTTCCGTAGTTTATTTGAATGTCAGATGAACTGTGTTGGCTGCCTGGCTGTTGGCGGAAACGATCACTTCCACGTCGCCGTGGCCCACCACCGGTGGGATGCGGATGTTTACTTGATCCAGCCCCGCGAACCCGCCTTGCGCGCCCGCGTAATCGACGACGGCCCGCGTGCCATCTATCGTCACTGTCACGCCCGCCGTCCCTGCGTTTCTGATTCCGGTACCGTATATTGTCAGGAACACCTGGTCCGATGCCGGACCTGGGTCGATCGGCTTGGCGATCACATTCCCCACGCCGTCGAGTTGATAGACATCTTCGTAACTCTGCGCACCGCCCGAAACCCGCAGGACCGTTGCTGCCGCCAACCCCGCCCGGTTCAGCGTGAAGATGCCCGGTGCGACATCCGCAATCTGTACCACCTGCTTGAAATCGATGCCCCCGCTCTGGACCCGCACCGTTGCCGCGCCGGTCGCGGTGCCTGCCGGAACCAGGTAGTTGATCTGCCCGGGCGAAACGAAGAACAAGGGCGCCGGCCGCGAGACGCCCGTCGAGTCCACTACCGTCACGGTGCTGCCGCCGAGCTGCGTGGGTAGCAGGTCCGCCGTGTTCGCTACTGTTTCAGTCGCCAGGTTGGTCCCCAACGCCGCGGCAATCGATTCGGGTGCCAATTGGTCGCCTCGGAAACTGGCTGCGGACACATTATTCAAGGGTGCTTTCGGAGCCGAAGGAATCGCCAGATCGGCGATCATCGGAAGGAGTCTAAACCAGGGACAGTTGCCCGATGGGCAATCGGGGGCGATGCCGTCCGTGGTCCATGTGGCGCCACCATCCATGCTTCTGCCGAGTACCGGTCCTGCTATCGAGAACACTACGGCCCCCTTCTCGGTATCCGCGATCAGGGCCGGTCCGTGCACGAGGCCGGCCACCTGGTTCGAAAGCGGCGTCCACACGTCGCCGTCCGGGCTGGCGAGAACCGTTGCGACGCCGCTACTCCCGAGAAGCAGCTTACCGCTTCCGGGATCTCTGATGATGTTCTCGAACTCGCCGGGGATCTGCAGATCTCTCCAGGTAATTCCGCCATCGGTGCTCTTGAAAACACCTTGATGTAGGCCAACCTGCGTTAAATACCAGGATGTGATGTATATTCTGCTGGTATCTTCCGGATCGACGAACAGGTCGCCGGCAGTGAGGGAACCCACTCCCGGCGAAGGCATGGTTGAAAGCCAAGTCCAGGAGGTTCCGAAGTCCTCCGTCTTGTAAAAGCCGAGGCCGTTATCCGCTCCCGCGGTAGCATATGCGACCCCGGATGTCTGCGGATCGAGGACAAACGACTCCACACCCGGATATTGCTGGGATCCCGGGAATAGTTGCTTCCACGTGTTCCCTCCGTCACGGCTCTGCCAAAGAAAACTGTTCCACAGATAAAGCACGCCTGTCGCCACCGGGTCAATGGCGAGGCCGACCTGGAACGGCAGCGCTGATGTCAGGCCTACAAAAATGTTCCCCAGCGGCACTCCCGTCCAGCTTTCTCCGGCATCGGTCGTCTTCATCAGTGCGCCGCCACCCAGAAATTGGGCTGCGGCGTACACCACCTTGGGATCGGTGGGGTCGACCGCTACGGCGCTCACAGGAGGCGCGTCTCCAAATTTGAGCGTTAGTAGCGGACTCGGACTCTTCATTTTATCTCCGACCCATATCCAGGTGCCTCCATTGTCGGTGCTCTTGAAGACACCCTGATCGGTCGCGGCATATACAACCGACGCGCACTCGCCCGGCGGAACAAGAATGCTGTAACACAGGCCGGCCAGCACGGCAGAACGTACGAAAACAGCGGCAATCGACATGGTGTGAAACTCCCTCATCAGCAGGCGTTCGATGATTTCCCGCGCTCCTGCACGGCGGTATCCGAAGCGAAATTGTATTGATAGACACTGGCATCGCCAGTGGCGGCGATGTACAGGTTGCCGGCGCCGTCCGATGCGATCCCGTCCGGGTTGGGCACTACGCCGCGGCAGATCGTCGCCCCAGCGGCTAGATCGTTCGGATTGAAGCCGCAAATCTGGTTGCCATACAAAAGGCCGGCGAACAATTGGCCGGTGAATGCGGAAACCGTGTATATTCATGAGTGCGATCCTCCTCGCTCTGTGCTGCCCGCTCACCCCTGCGACGATGCCCAGCCCGGATCTCTATTCGATCAACCGAAACGTGTACATCTTCCCGATCGAGGAACCCTTCGACAGCATCACCGCTTCCGGCGGCAGAAACCCGTACTCCCCGGCACCCAGATTAGGCAGCACCACCCTGTACGTCCGGCTGGCGACTTTCTTGCCCTCGAACGGGATCAGGTCGCGCGTGGCGCCGCCCGATTCGTGGAATACGCCTCCCGTTACCGTCCGGAACTCGCGGTAATCGCGATTCTCGCGCAGGTGGATCAGTTGGTATTCGGTAATGGCAGCCGCTTCCGGGGCATAAACCACAATCTCGATCGGCGATGTCAGCGAATTCCGGCTGTGCGATCCCTGAATATTCCCGTTTACGTCGCCTCTGACGATTCCGGCTGAAGCAATGTGTTTGAGCACACCGCCCGTCTTCCAGTTCACGATTTCGGGCATTACCTGTTCCCACTTGCCACCCCTCTTCGCATACACACCGATATCCATGTCCTGTGGTATATCGACCGGCGTAACTGCCGGTGCAGCGTCCCGGCCCGCCTCTCCGGTGCCTGGGCGATCGTTCTCCGCGCCTTTGCTGACCATGGCCGCGAGTACCTTCTCTGATATCCCTGCGTTCTTGAGTTTCAGCAGTTCGTCGGGAGTAAGCACATAGTTGCCCGGCTGGCTCTGAACCATGCTGATGACAAGGTTCTCCCCCAACCCGGAACTGACCATCTTCACGATCGACTCGTTGGTCAAAACCTCCTGTGCACTCGCGGCGCCGATAATCGTTGCCGCCAGAAATAGCAATCGAACAACTTTCCTCATTTCTCCTGATCCTTTCGTGGCTTGCTTCCACTTACCAACCACACAGCCGCACTCCGCCGCCGGCCCACAGAGGAGTCGTTGCGACTCGCATCCGACGCTGTGACCCCAGTTGCTTCCTCATACGCCCGCAAGTCGCACAGCAGCACGCGGCATGCAACCCGCAATCGCTCCAGGGCGGAATTCTCTCTCTCCTGTTGCCGCGCTTTCAGGCGCGAGGTATCATGAACCTCAAGAATCGCCCGACGCTGGCCAGTTTGCTGAACGAGCCCTCCACTGGGCTATGCGTTGACAGAAGGGGAAAACTGTCATGGAGCCGCAGAAACCGGGTGAAAAAAGATCAACGGACCACCGGGACGTGGACTATCTGTTCAGCCTCACATATGAGGAACTCCGGCGCCTGGCTCGCACCGTACGCCAAAACGATGCGTGTGTCACTCTGAATCCCACCGCGCTGGTGCATGAAGCTTGGATCAAATTAGCCAACGGCTCCAATCTGGACGGGTTGTCGCCCGCCGAATTCAAATGCATTGCCGCGCGCGCGATGCGGCAGTTGCTGGTGGAGGCCGCCCGCCGCCGTAATGCCCGGAAGCGGGGCGGTGAGAGCGCCGCCTTCGTCACGTTTGATGAGTCCAGTTACTGCCTCGCTCGGCCCGACCAGTTCATCGCTCTGGGAGCGGCGCTTGAAGAACTCGATCGGCTGAACCACCGGCAGGCGACTGTCGTAGAATGCCGGTTCTTTGCCGGGCTTGAGGTGGTTGAGATCGCAGAATTGCTTGGGGTTTCGGAAGCTACCGTTCACCGCGATTGGAAGGCGGCTCGAGCCTGGCTCGGAAGGGAACTGCGTCGCGCCGGTTAACTGGCTTGGGGGACCAACATGGACGCTGCACGCTGGGAATGGATCCAGACCCTCTTCATCGACACTTCGTCCAAACCTCCAGACCAGCGGCGCGCTTTTCTCGAAGCCGCATGTTCGGGCGATACTGGCGCCATCGACGAGGTCCTCGCGCTGCTCGATGAGGATAGCCGCGGCACGTCGCCGTTGGATCACGGCATGGCCGGACTGGCCGAGGCAATTCTGGACGACTCCGTGGACCTGGACGGCCGCACAGCGGGACCATATCGAATTCTGAAGGTGCTGGGACGGGGCGGCATGGGCGTTGTTTATCTGGCCGAGCGCCAGGATCTCGGCAACCGGGTTGCCCTGAAAGTATTGCCTAACGCATGGATGTCCCCCGCGCGCCGCCAACGCTTCGCCTTCGAGACCCGGACTCTCTCCAGGCTCAACCATCCTTCCATCGCGCGGCTATACGACGCTGGCGCCCTGCCCGACGGCACGCCGTGGTTCGCGATGGAGTACGTGGCGGGCGTCCCGCTCACCGGCTACGTGGCCGGTCACGACCTGCGACTGGATCAGCTTATGCGCCTGTTTCGCTCGGTATGCGAAGCCGTCCAGTTCGCACACGGCCAGGCGATCGTCCATCGCGATCTGAAACCGTCGAACATACTGGTTAAGGAAAATGGCGAAACTCGCCTCTTGGATTTCGGCATCTCGCGGCAACTCGATGATACCGGGCAAGGCATCGATGCCACCCGCACCGGACTACGCCTCGCTACGTCGGCGTATGCCGCACCCGAGCAGCTCCGAGGCGGTCCAGCCGCCGTTCAAGACGACGTCTACTCGCTCGGGGTGATCTTGTTTGAGTTGCTCGCGGTCCGGCATCCGCATCCGGCCGGCACGCAAGCGCCTGCCGCCGATGCCGTCGCACAACCGGAGAAGCCTTCCGCATTCGGCAGATCGAAGCTGCCCGCGGCCGGTTCGGTCTGGAACGATCTCGATTTGCTCTGCCTCACTGCAATGCACCCGAATCCGCGCCGCCGTTACCCGTCCGCGGAGGCGCTCATCAGGGATATCGATCATCTGCTCCATAGCGAGCCGCTCGATGCACGGCCCGACGATCTCCGGTATAAAGCCCGTAAGTTCGCCGGCCGGCATAGTCGGGTGCTCGCAGCGGTGGTCTTGGTGGCTGCGGCGCTCTCCCTTATGGCCGTGTGGTTCACCGTCCGCCTCACCTCGGCCCGGGACAACGCGATTGCCGAGTCGAAGCGCGCCCGGCGCATTGAGCGTTTCATGCTGAACCTGTTTGAAGGCGGCGACGAGAACGCCGGCCCGGCCGAGAACCTCCGCGTCATTACTCTCGTTGACCGCAGCGCACGGCAAGCGGAGGCGCTCACCGCCGATCCCGCGGTCCAGGCGGACCTCTATGCCACGCTGGGCAGCGTATACCAGAACCTCGGCAAGTTCGATCGCGCGGACGACTTGCTTCAGCGGGCGTTGCGCCTACGCACCACCGCTCGCAAACCAAACAACGCCCAGGTAACCGACGACCTTGTGGCGCTCGCGATGCTCCGGGTGGAACAAGGAACGTTCGATGTTGCGGAACGTCTGATTCAGCAGGCGCTCAATCGCGCTCGCCGTACCCTCTCTCCCGGGGATCCCGCCATCCCCGCCGCGCTATCCGCGTTAGGCCGCGTCTATATGGACCGGGCACAATACCAAAAGGCGCTGGACGTCCTGCACCAGGCACTCCAGGCGCAGCCGCCGTCCCACGACTTCTCCCAGGACCGGGCGACCGTGCTCATCCGGTTGGCCAACACAGACCACTATCTCGGCCGCTATGACGACGCGGAATCCCTGAACAAAGAGGTGCTGGAAATGTACCGGCGGGCATACGGCGATCGTCATCCGATGCTCGCCGACCCGTTGATCAACCTCGGAGCGATCTCGCAAAAGCGCGCACGCTACAAGGATGCGGAGAGCTTCTATCGTCAGGCGCTGGTGATCAATCGAGCCTACTACGGCAACGATCACCCAGAGGTAGCCGCCTGCCTTCTGGGTGTCGGTGCATCCCTCGTGTCACAAGGGCGGCTGCCGGAGGCCGAGGCGGCCCTCGAGGAAGCCATGACGATCCGCGTGCGCGTCTATGGTCCCAATCATCCCTTCGTGGCAACGTTGCTCTCCAACCTCGGAAACCTGGCGCTTCAGCAGGGCAAGCTCGATCTGGCCGAACGGCACTTTCGTCGCATGGAGCAGATCTATCGCGCTACTTACGGAGATCACCACAACTTCGTAGGAGTTGCCGTTTCCGACCTCGCCAGTGTCTATCTCGCGCGGAAAGATTATGTCGGCGCCGAAAAGTTGGCCCGCGATGCGATCCGCCGCTACGCGGAAGTACTGCCCGCCGACCACGGCGATTTCGGGTACGCCCGCGTCAGACTTGGTAGAGCGCTGCTTGGCCAGCGCCGCTACCGCGAGGCCCAACGGGAGATCAAATCAGGTCTGGAGATTCTCGAGAAAAACGCCGGGCTTTCCGCCCCATCGGTCCAAGCGGCCCGCAAGGATCTGCAGGCTATCGCGCATGCCATTCCACGCTAGCGGCGTTGTCTAGCAGCTTTTCCTGTCGGTCCGATCCCGGTCGCTACGGACCTCAAGCTTGTTGTCGATGGAATACCGTCCGAATCAGCTCCAGCTCCTGTCCCATCCTTTTTGCGAATCCCAGTTGGTGGTCGGATCGCTGAAGAACTCGCCCTGCCGGCACAGGGGGCGAATCCCTTCTTCATTGACTTTGACACCCATGCCGGGCTTGTTGGGCACGTCGATGTAGCCGTTCTTCACCAGCGGCCACGTGTCGGAGATGTCTTTGTACCACGGCATCTCCGGCTGGTGCCACTCATAGGCGATGAAGTTTTCGGTAGCGGCGATCGCGTGCACCCCGGCCATGTAGCCGATCGGAGTGGACGCACAGTGGACCATCATACCGATGGAATGTTTCTGTGCCAGTTCCGGGCCGCCGGTTTCGCCTTCGATTCCCCCGCTGGGTTATGGTTGATGGAGCATGACCATTCGCACCATGGCCTCGCGCCATTCCGCCTTCTACAGCCCGTTCCTCGCATGCATCCGGTTTTTGCGCGACGAAGGGCACGATGTTACGTACAGCGTGCTGGGGCCGGGTCAACGCCCCTATGCGCTGCTGCGCGACGGCCAGATCGATATCATGCAGTCGGCGGTCTCCGCCAACTGGAACCCCCGGGAGCGGGGCGTCGAGCCGCTGCCCGTGCATTTCGCGCAGATCAACGCACGCGACGGGTTCTTCCTGGTCGGGCGCGTCCCGGATCCAGAATTCCAGTGGCAGAAGCTCGAAGGCCGGATGCTGCTTGCGGATCACGGCACCCAGCCGCTGGCCATGCTGAAGTACGCGGTCCGCCATAATGGCGCCGAATGGCGCAGGATCAAAGTCATCGACGCGCGCACGCCGCCGCAGATGGCGGCTTCGTTCCACGCGGGCAAAGGCGATTACGTGCATCTGCAAGGTCCGGTGGCCGCGGGAGAGATCGTGGCATCGGTGGGAGCGTCCATGCCGGCGGTGGCATTCAGCAGCCTTTGCTGTGCCCGCGGCTACCAGGGGAGCGAAGCGTACGCCGCCTTTCTCCGGACATTCGAACGGGCCAAGCAGTGGGCACGGACGGCGCCGCCGGGAGAGGTGGCGGCAACCGTGGCCTCGTTCTTTCCCGATACCGCGCCAGAGTTGCTGGCCTCCACCATCCAGCGCTATCAGGCACTGGGCACCTGGGAAGGCGGCACGGAAATACCGCGCGAGCTGTACGAACAGGCGCTGACGGTGTTTCAGGCGGCCGATGCCATTGCCTGGCGGCACCGCTACGAGGAAGTTGTGGGGTAGCGGGCCGCGCCATGCTACCGTAGGGCCGTTCTCATGTTGCTCACAGTTGCTTGCCTTCTTCTGCTGCTGCCCTCGTTGCACGCCGCCGAAGCGCTGCCGCGGGTCGATCTTCATGCGCATGTCGATGATGAAACCAACCCCACCCGGAATCTGCAGCCCGCCGACGCCGTCGCCGTGTCGAAGAAACTGCGGGTGCGCATGGGCATTCTCGGCGAAGGCGGCTGCGCGGGGGAGATCCGCGACGATCGCACGCTGGCGGCATTTCTCCAGAGCCTGGCTGGACTGCCGGTCTGGCGCGGGTTGCAGGTCTACGGTTTCGGCTGGCGCCAGTGCCTCTCCCCCGAGAACCTGGACCAACTGGATTACCTGGCAGCGGACGCGCTGGTGTTTCCGTACCGCAACGGCAAGGCCATCTGGCTATGGCTCCCCGGTGTGAAGTTCGACAACGTGGAGGACTTCATGAACGAATATGTGGCGTTCAACGAGCGCGTGATCGGGCAGCGGATCGACGTATGGGCGAACCCGACCTATCTTCCCGAGAGCCTGCAATCGCAGTACGACGCCCTTTGGACGCCCGCGCGCATGGACCGCCTGATATCCGCTGCGGTCAGGAACCACGTGGCCATCGAGATCAACGCCCATTTTCAGATTCCGAGCCGGGCCTTCATCCGGCGAGCGAAACGCGCCGGCGCCCGGTTTTCGTTCGGCTCCAACCGGCATGTGCAGGGCATCGGAGAGATCGACTATTGCTTGCGGACCGCGCGGGATTGCGGGCTGCGGGCCTCCGATATCTGGGTGCCGTCGCGCGTCTTGCCGGAGTAGGGGCGAGCGAGCGCCGCGGGCTCGGCCGACAGCGCCTGCCGTGGCGCGGGCGGGAAGTACCAGAGCAGCATCGTCTTGCCCACGCGCTCCTGCGGCGGGATGCGGTCCGGCCAAACCACCAGACGGGTGATCTTCCAAAGGCCCACGCCGATGGCGTTCCAGCCCACCGAGGGCCTGTCCCGATCCATCTGGTGGATGTGCGGAAAGCCGTGTTCCTTCTCCCAATCGCCGACGATGTACTTGTCGAACGCCACGTCGGTGGCGCCCACCTCATGCAGGCGCGCGGCCAGCCGCTTGTAGTCCTGGCCCCAGTCCAGGTCCGAATCCACCAGGATTTTCTCCGGTTCGCTTCCCGCCAGTTCGTTGAAGTAGGGCAGGTAGTCGGGATGCGCCAGCAGCGAGGAAGCCGCGACCCACAGCACCAGCACGCCCAAGGCAGTTGCGAAGGCGCGGCGGCCCGCGCTCCGTTCCAACCACGCGAGCAGGGCCACGGCCGCAAGCAGCGAAAAACCGAGATAGACGGGCAGAATGTGGCGGATGCCGATATTGATGCGGCTGCCCATGGCCACCGCCAGGACACCCGCCGAAAACGCCAGCGCCGTGCGCATCGCGCCGCGGCGGGGATGGGGGCGGAACAGCATCGCGATTCCCGCGCCCAGCAGCGCCAGAAAGGCGAGCGGCGTCTTCACCGCCAGGCCCACCAGGTAGAAGGGCCAGAAGCCGGTGCGGCTCCGCGCGCCCAGCAAGTAGCTGTCGTGCCCCAGCGCGTTATGCTCCCACACCTGGCGGATTCCGGCGAACAGTTCCGGCGCGGGCAGGCGCAGGTGGGCGATCCCCGAATCGCCGAACGAAAAACGGTACCCGGCCCAGATTACCAGAACGCCGGCCGCACTCGCCACCGCCAGCGAAGGCACCCTGGCGCGCAGCGCTTTCCAGCCGGGCCGCTGGTGGTACCAATACCACGCGAGGGCCAATCCCGCGCTCACCGGAAAGTAGGGCAGCGAGGACAGCTTGGCAAGCACCATCAGCCCGCCTGCCGCACCGAACAGCGCTCCATTGCGCCAAGTGGGATGCTCGATCCACACCATACCCGTCACGAAGGCCACCGCCATCATGGCGGTCAGCGCCATATCGGTGGTGGCCAGCCCCGAGTGGGCCAGCACCGGAGGTAGAAAGCTGAACAGGAAAACCGCGGTCGCCGCCACCGCCGGGCCAAAATACCGCTTGCCCCACCCGTAGACGGCCGCGCAGGCGATCCAGAAAAACGGCAAGATGCCCAGCCGCGCCAGGGCCAGCGTGCGGTCGTAATGGTGGCCGGAATAGAGAATCGAGCAGCCTTCTTTCGACATCGCCAGGAACGCGTTGCGGGGGGTGTTCTGGGACCGGATGCCGCTCAGGTACGGACCCAGCGCGGTGGTCACGCGGGCCAGGGGCGGGTGCTGCGGCTCCCAGCGATAGACGTGCTTGTCGAGCCACTCCATGCCGCAGGCAATGTGCGCCGGCTCATCGGACGTGTGGTTGAAGACGGTATACGTGCTGACGATGCGCAGCGAGCCGAGCGCCACCAGGGCCACCGCTAGCGGCAGACTCCGCCGCTCGAGAAAGGCGTTGATCTTCCTGGTCGCCGGTTCGGTTGTTACCCTGGGATTGACGTCCGCGCGGCGTTTCCTGGTTGACATCCTCAGGCCACTGTAGCATCGCACCGGCGGCAGGGACCGCCGGCGGTGACGAGGCCGCTGGCCCCGGCCGCCTCACGCCGCGCCGTCAGCCCGGTGGTCGATCCGGGTTCCGCTGCTATCGAACACCGCCTCGATGAGGCTGTCCTGGAAAACCACCAGGCATCCGTGCGGCAGAGCCAGGGCCGCCATCAAGGGTTGGCGCTTTTGAAAGATCTCGTAGACATAAAGCGCTTCCAGATCTTCCGCTGCGCGCTCCGGCTCCTCCACCGGGCCGATGTACCAGCCGGAATCTTCGGGGCGCTCCGGCTCGGACCGCTCCAGGTAGATTCGGCTGGCGTCGAGGCTGCCCTTGGCGGTCACCACGCGATCGCGATACCCGGCATCGAGTCCCTCCACGCGCAACGACGTGAGCAGCGCGGCCTGTTGGCTGACGACTCTCAGCGTGAATTCGACTTGCGGGAGCCGCTCGCGAAGGGGGTCAGCCAGGAAGTCGGGCTCGCAGACCTCCAATTCGTGTCCAGCGCCGGCCAGGGTCAGCAGCGACCAGCCGAACCGGATGGTGGTGCCGTCGCGGATGGCCGGCCCACGATCGTGCAGTTCAGCGATCTTGTCGAGCAAGCCGGTGGCCTGCGGCTCGAGATCCGAAGCGCAAGCGGCGACGACTTCGAATTCGCCAATCACGCGGCGAAATCTCATCGGGGAGTCCTTTTGTTGATCTCTTCCTGCAAGAACACTCTGAGCTCCGCGTCTTTTTGAACCATCCGCGTGCGCACCTCAGGATCATTGGTGAACTGTTTCCAGCCGTCCCAGTTTGGCCAGGCGGTGTCCTTTTTGGAGGCGTTCGCGCTCTTGTTCATGGCGATCAGGTTCTCCCCGAGGTTGAGCACCTCCACCTGCTTCTTCCAGGGCAGGCGATTGAAACCCTTCATTTTGACGATGTCATTGACGGGCACGATGTGATCGGGTTCGAGCGGGTTGGCTTCCGTCGCCGGCGTTCCAAACACTTCATCGACGCCTTGCCCGCGGGGAACATTCTGGCCGGCGCGCGCCCGGTCGAGAATTTCGCCCCTCACCTTTCCACTGGGGGTGGCGCCCCGGAGTCTGGCGTAGAGTTCCGGTGTGACGCCCTCGGCGGCGCGGATCTCGGCGTCGCGTTGGGCCTTGAGTTCGACGATGTCGGCGTTCTCGAACGGAAGTGCTTCGACTTCTTCATCGTGTTGACGACGCAACTCCCGCGTATCGACGCCAGGATCCTCGCCTCGCTTTCTCGCTGCTTCCGCCTCCCTGATCCGGCGGGCCAGTTCTCCGACTTTATCCTGCGTCTCTTTGAACTTGCGCTGGGCTTCGGCGAGCTTTTCGTCAATAGTCTTCAGGCGGGCCTGCGACTCCTCGTAAGCTCTGGTGTACGCTTCGATTTCAGCTTTGACTTGCGCTTCGCGCTCGGCGGCACGTTGCTCTTTCAGCAATTGTTTCTTGGACTTGGGCCGCGGCCTAGGCGCCGCGGCTTTCTTCGGCTTGGGGCGGGCTTTGGGCTTCGGCTTTTCGGGCGGCTCGGCCTTAGGCCGTTCCGGTTCCGGTGGAGCGGCGCCTTCCGGCGGTTCCGCTTCAGGACGAACGATTGCGGGCGCCTTGTCGGTCCAGTTGCCCTGCTCGTCGATCCACCCCCGCTCGGCCATCGATTTGTATTCGCCGAACCCTTCGAGCTCCAGCAACTCGATCTGCTGATGGAAGGCGTGTTCCTGGTCGGACAGCGATCCGCTGCCGGCCTCGTGTGCCCCGGCGCGAGCCGCGGCGGCGGAGCCGATCATCATCAAGCCTGCCTGAAACGCGCCCAGACGGGCTTGCGCAATCATTGCCTCTTCCTGGTCGGCGGTCAGTTCACCTTCCTCCCGCAATTTGTGGATCCGGTCGATGTCCTGGGCCAGCTTGGTCGGAATCAGGACCACGGTGGCGCCGGTTTCGGTCCACGTGTAGATCTGGAGGAGCCGTTCTGTGACGATGACCGAGCGGAGGCCGGCCGCGCTGCGAACCGCTCCTCTCGCGCCGGCCACAGCGGGCACCACGCCGATGATGCCGATAATGTCCATCACCGTTTCTGCATCCCACTCCAGCGTGTGGCGGCTGGCACGCTCGCTGAGACTGTGGATGGACGTGATCGCTCCAGCCACCGCGGCGGTTGCGCCCAGGATGCCCGCGGCGACCGGAGCTCCCACTCCTGTCGCGACCAGGGCGGCAGTCCCCGCCACCGCCGCGAGGATTCCCAGCGCCCACAGGACTTTCTGGAGGATTCCCTCCTTGCTTTGGTAGTAGCGGACTTGCGTGCCGGGGTGGTTTTCGGCGTTGGCGCCGGCGGGTCCGGCCGCAATGCGAACGGCGATGATCCCTTCGCCATAGGTCGCATCGTCTCCGAAGTCTTCAAACGCCCGGTCGATCGCCTCGATGTACCCCTGGCGCCCGGCTTGCCCGCTGAACCCCCGATAGGTCTTTTGCGTTTGGGTGCTGGTGATGTCAATCAGGCTGTAAACCACCTTGGTGGCAACACCGGCGGCGGTCATCCCGGCCTTGACCGAATCGGGAGCCTCGCCCAGCATCATGGTGAGCGGGTAGACGTGGCCGGTCACCTTGGAGACGAACGCCACTTCGGGCGCGTACTGGTAGGGCGAGGTGGGTTTCAGTTCGTTGCCGAACTCGGCCGCGCGTTTCCGGACCCTGCCGAGCTGAAGGATCTGCTCCTCCAGTTCCTGCCGGTACCCCGCGGGGGTCTTGCCTTCCGCGATGATGTACCAGTACACGGTGAGCAGTTCGGGCTTGTCGGCGAGAAGGTCGGAAGGTGCAAGGCCCTGCGATTTGGCTTTCTCTACGATCCCCGGCAGGATGCGCCCGAGCTCTTTCGCCTTGGACAGCATGCCCGTGGCATACGCAATTTCGGCCGAGGTATTCTGTGCGATGGTCTGGATTTCTTTCGCGCGGAGGCGCTCCAGGTCGCCTTTCTTGATTTGCTGCTGGGCCAGCAGCATCTGTCGCTGCCGCGCGTCGAGGGTTCCACCGGCGAGGAGCGTTTCGATGCTCTTCAGCTCTTCTTCCAGGGCCCGGATGGCTGCCGGCCGTAGAGAGGTAGCGGCTTCCGCAACTTCCTTGATCGCCTTCACGCGTACCGGATACCAGGCATCGCTCGAAACGCGCTTGAGATGGTGCTCGCCGATGGGCGCATAGCCGGTGGTGCAGCGCACCAGGTAATCGCCCGGCTCGGCGGGGAAATGGACCCGCGACGTGGAGTCGGAGCTCGAGGTTTCGTACAGCGGTGCTCCGGGGTCGGGTATGTGGCGCTTGCCATGCTCATCGCGAGGCGCCTTTTCAAAACTGTCGTAGAGCCATTGCCACCGGCGGTCCCAGCCTTCGGGCGCGTTCTTTGCTCCTTGCGGCGGCGGCACAGCCGCGGGAACGCGGTAGATCTTCCAGAAAAAGCGAATCGCCTGCGAATAGAGCTTGGACGCGATGTAGAGGTCTTTGAGCGGCCCTCCTCCGTACACCGCCTCATAATTCAGATTCATGGAGAAGGCGTTGTTCGCTCCCGTGACGGTGATCCGGTCCTCACGCAGGTCCACCGGCTGGATCTCGGCCGGGAATGCGGCCAGCGCCGTTTCCCCGCGATCTTCGGGCGTGATTTCGAAATCCGACGGGTTGCTTTCGAACTGCCGCAGGAGCGCCGCCAGGTGGCGCACGTACGGGACCAGTTGGTCTACGCTCGATTGCGGCGTGAGCGGAACCGTACCGGAGTTTCGTTGGATGTCGGTGGTACCGCGCTGGACCCAGATCTGCAGGTGCACATCGGGGCCGGGTACCAGGGCCATGCCGTCCGGCAAATCGGTGGCCTTCTTCTCGCGATGGCGAAGCTCATCCAGACGGTGGCGGAGCTCGCGCACGACGCGCTGTGCCCACTCCGGAGCCAGTTGAGCACGCTGCTGCCGCTCCCGGTCTTCCGATCGCAGGAGCGCCTTCCGGGTGGCGGCCCGCACCTGCTCCAGCGTCTGCTGGGGAGCTTCGCCGGGACGCAGCGGGATGGGCCAGGCAGTCTTTTTACGACCCGCCGGATCGAAATAGACCCAGACGTTGAAATACCAATTCTTGTCGCGTTCGTTGTACCAGGCCACCAGGCGATCGGGTAGATCCTTGGGCGGCGGGCTCTGTCGTTTTGCGTCCTCGATGAGCCGGGTGACCGCCCGCTCCTGTTCCCGCGCCCAGTGCAGGGCCTTCGCTTCACCCGCGGCTTTGGTCCCTCGCCCCGGTCCGGGAGCCTTTCCCGTCGATTTCCCGGTAGCAAAGTTGCCGGCGGCAATCAGGGGGCCGGCATTGATCTGTTCGCCGAGCGTGTGCTTCAGGTCGGCCCACCACGTCTCGAAGGCTTTCTCTTCGAACTGCCGGCGAATCGTAGGGATTTCGAAGGGAAGCAGATACGCCCGCAGTTCCCCGGAATCCACCGGCCATCCGAGTCCTTCCAGATCAGCGGTAATGAGATCGATCAGGGCCTGCGGACCGCTCCGGAAGGGCACTCCCAGCGCATCGGCGAGCACCGCGACCGCGGTTTCGGCGATTCGCTTGGGCGACAGCCGTTTCGCCGCCGCCGGCTCGAGCAGGAGCACGAGGTCGAACGTGCCCACGATGGAATTCAGATGCCATTGAATTTCGTCTTTCAGGAGGTAGCTGAAGAACTTGCCCGAGAACCGTGCGCGCGCGGTTTTCCCGGTGGGCTGTTCGGGAAGGGGAACATCGCGTTGCAGTTGAGGACCGGTCTCGCCCGATGACACAGACGGCGCCAGGGAGCGACCGCCCGGGCGCGTTGCCATGACGGTTGCGGCCGTCTGCGCGGCTTCCTGTTCCTGCCGGTCACCGGGTTGGCTCACCGTGAACCGGTCGTCCGGATCGGCTTGGATGGTGGGATTGCCCTTTTGCTGAACGGTGTGGGTCAACTCGTGCGCGAGTAGTTTGGCTCCGTCCGCGGTACCGGGCTGATATCTGCCTTCGGCGAAGTAGATGTCTTGGCCTCGAGTGAAGGCGTTCGCATTTACTTCCCGGGCGGCGGCCCCTGCCTGGCTGCCGGTATGCAGCCGGACCTGGCTCAGGTCGTGCCCCAGCGAATGCTCCATCGCGGTTTTTGTGCCGGGAGCGAGGGGCTGTCCGCCGCCCGCTCGCACGGCGGCGCCCACCGCGGGAGAAATCACCGAATCGGGACGGTCCTCGTCGGGCCCCGCCTGGCGCATCATTTCGTTCACGCGGGCGTTGCCGACGGTCCTCTGGAGGGATCGCGAGAGGCGGGCGCGGGTGGATGCGCCCACACCCGAGCCGGGCGAGGACATCCGTTCGGCGGCTCGATGGTTTGCGGACCCGCTGCCGGGCGGCGGCGCGCCCGCGGCATTCGTGGGGGTGCGCATGACGCTCCCGCTGTCCTTATGCGGCGTGTCGACCTGCCAGTCCGGCGTCGTAGTACCTGCCGATGGCGCGGCGGCCGCGACGGGCTCTCTGGCATCCGGCACAGCGACCTAACTTTACGCTGATCAGCCGGCTTTCACAAGTCCTTCGGGCTCCCTTTCCAGCCAGACTGTCCTCTTTCAGACGGTGCGGCGGCGCCGGATTCGTTCTTCCGCGTGACACCTTGACCTTCGACCTATTAGGGCGCAAGCTGAATGGTAGAAGCTTGAGGTATCCATGCCATCGCCTCGTTTTCCCATTCCGCAAGGCACGCTCGATATGCTGATCCTACAGGTCCTTTCGCTCGAACCCGCCCACGGCTACGGGATCGCACAGCGATTGGAGCAGATTTCGCGTTCCGTGGTTCAGGTCAACCAGGGCTCGCTCTATCCCGCCCTGCACCGGTTGGAACAGAAAGGATGGCTACAGGCCGAGTGGAAACAATCGGAGACGGGACGCGAGGCCAGGTTCTACTCGCTGACGCGCTCCGGCCGAAAGCAGCTCGCCATCGAGAAGGATAGCTGGGCTCGCCTTGCGGGCGCCGTCCGGCTCATCTTCGACGAGGGCAACCGGGCATGAAACAGCTATGGAACTGGTTCCGCCGGGGAGATTTGGAACGCAGCCTCGACCGCGAGTTGCGGTACCACATCGACCGCCGGGCGAGCGACCTCATGGGGAGCGGCCTGCCGGAGTCCGAAGCCAAGAGGCAGGCCGGGTTGGAGTTCGGCGGCCTTACCCAGGTGCGGGAGGAAGTGCGTGACGTGTGGCTCAGCCGGTGGCTGCGTGATGGCGCAAGTGATGTCCGGTTGGCCGCGCGGTCGCTTCGGCGCAGTCTTTCATTCACCGCCACGACGGTGTTTTCGCTGGCACTCGGCATTGGGGCAACCACGGCGATCTACTCTCTTGTCGATCAAGTGGTCTTGCACGCGCTGCCGGTGCGGCAGCCCGAAAATCTCGTCCTGATCGATTGGAAAGGCGACGCGGTGGCCAACGCGTTCGGCACTTGGAATTTGATGTCGTACCCGATCTGCCGCGACCTTCAGGCGCAGGGCCGGTTTTTCGAAGGCGTACTGTGCCGTGCCGCTACCACGGTGAACCTCTCGACGGGCGGCGAGCACCAACCGGCGGAAGCGGAAATCGTCTCGGGCACTTACTTCTCCGTTTTCGGAGTGGGCCCCGCGCTCGGAAGGGTTTTGGGGCCTGAGGATGACGGTGCGCCCGGGGCGAGTCCGGTGGTTGTGCTGGCGTATGACTTCTGGCAAACGCAACTGGCGGGCGCTGCTGACGTGGTGGGCCGCAAGGTCCTCGTGAATCAACACCCCATGACCGTGGTTGGCGTCGCCGCCCCATCGTTCCGCGGCATCGACGTGGGGCAGGTTCCGGCACTCTGGATTCCAGCCTCGATGTCCTCGCAGGCGATTCCCGGTTTTGACGGTTTGTGGGACCGCCGTACCCGCTGGATGCAAATCCTGGGCCGGCTCCGGCAGGGCGTATCGCTAAAGCAGGCTCAGGCCGGGCTGCAACCGTGGTTCAAAGCGATGCTGGAGGAGGACATGCGGCGCGCCGGTTTTCCGCCGATCACCGCGCCGCGGCGGCGCCGGTTTCTGGCTTCGACACTCGAACTCACTCCCGCGCCGCAAGGCCACTGCGGCCTGCGCCGCCGGCTTGCGGAGCCGCTCTGGGTGCTTTTCGCGGCAACCGCGCTTTTGCTGGGTCTGGCCTGCCTGAACGTGGCCGGACTCTTCCTGGCGCGCGGATTGGCGCGAGAACGGGAAATCAGCACGCGCCTGGCGCTAGGGGCTTCGCGCGGGCGGATCGGCCGGCAGCTTCTCGCCGACAGTATCCTGCTTGGCATGGCCGGAGGAACGCTGGGCGTGGCACTCGCGCCGGCCGTGAATCGCTCATCTGTTCGCTCCGCGCCCGAGCCGGTGCCGCGCTCGGCGGCGTTCGGGTGCGCAAGGCGATGGTCACGGTGCAGATTGCCTTCTCGCTGATCCTGCTTGTCGGAGCGGTGCTCTTTGTGCGAACGCTGACGGGCCTGCTGGCCAAGGGGCCGGGGTTTGACACATCCAGCCTGGTTTCGTTCGGCCTCGATCCCCGTCGCAACGGATATTCGGCTTCGCAGGGAAGGCAACTGATTCGCCGCATTCACGAGGAGATTCGCGCGTCCGCCGCCGTACGGATGTCCGCCCTGGCGCGTTTCCCGTTGTTGACCGGTGGAAGCTGGAACGATCCCATAACCATTCAAACCGATCGGCGCATCACTACCGACCGGGATGTCAACCTGAATGCGGTGACACCCGGATTCTTCCGTATGCTGGGAATCCGGATTCTGGCCGGGAGGGACTTCGACGAACGCGACTCGCCTTCGGCAGGCGAGTCCGGCCGACATACGGCAGTCGTCACCGCGGCATTTGTGAAACGATACCTCGACGGGCGCAACCCACTCGGTGTGCGCATCTGCAAGGGTTCGGGGCCCGACGCCAGGCCGAATACCGAAATCATCGGCGTCGCGGAGGACTTCAACTATCGCGGGCTTCGCGATCAATCCGAGCAGGCCTACTTTCCGATTTCCGAAGAGGGCGACGGCGGCGCGACCTTCTACGTAAAGGTTCGCGGCTCGCCGGAACTGGCGTTTCAATCGATTCGCGCGATCGTTCATCACGCCGATCCGGCGTTGCCGATCCTGTCCTTCCGGACTGTCGATGAACAGGTCGACCGCTCGCTGAATACCGAGCACATGCTGGCCACGCTCTCGGCGGCCTTCGGGCTGCTGGCGCTGGTGCTTTCGCTGGTCGGAATGTACGGCGTGATGTCGTTCGTGGTGAGGCAGCGCAGGCGCGAGATCGGCATACGGATCGCGCTGGGGGCAACCGGAGGCTCGGCGATCTGGCTGGTGCTGCGGGATGCGGTCGCCATGATTGCCGCCGGGATTGCGATCGCGGTGCCGTGCGTGGCGGCGCTGTCCCGGTTGGTAGACTCGCAGTTGTTCGGGGTGAGGGCAACCGACCCCGCCACCATCGCCCAGACGATCCTGGTGCTGGCCTCGGCGGCTGTCACCGCGGCGTTCATCCCCGCCTTCCGGGCCACCCGGGTGAACCCGAACGATGCCTTGCGTCTCGACTAGCCGGTTGGGGCTCCCTTCGCATGGCGCGTGCGACTCCGGCGTTCCCGATTTTCGCAGCGAGGGTTTAAACTGAAGATATGGCTATGGCGTGTACGCCATCGACTTCCCGCCCCGGGCTGTTTGGCTCCGACTAGCCCAGCCGCCTGCTCCCGCGGCGCGTGCCGCCTTCTTACCGGCGCGCAGGTTTCAACCCCGACCGGCATCCGATCGCCGTCGTTTTTTTGAGGAGCCCAAAATGGAAAATTCTCTGACCCAGGTCCGTCCGGACTTGCCGCATCTCAAGGGTCCGGTGCCCGGCGCCCGCGCGCGTGCGGTGATCGAGCGCGACGCGCGGCACGTCTCCCCTTCGTACACGCGGTGCTATCCGCTGGTCGCCGAACAGGCCCACGGCTGCCTGGTCGAGGACGTGGACGGGAACCGGTTCCTGGACTTCAATGCGGGCATTGCCGTGGTGGCCACCGGACACTGCCATCCTCGCGTGATCGAGGCCATCCAGCGGCAGGCGGCGCGCCTCATCCACATGTCGGGCACCGATTTCTTTTACGAAGAGATGGTGGCGCTGGCGGAGAAGCTGTCGGCCATCGCCCCGGGCACGGTGGAGCGCCGCATCTCGTTCGGAAATTCCGGGGCCGAGGCCATGGAGGGCGCCATCAAGCTGGCCCGCTGGTCCACGGGACGCGACAAGATCATCGCCTTTTACGGCGGCTTTCACGGGCGCACGCTGGGTGCGCTTTCGCTCACTGCGCGCAAGGCCGTGCAGCGCGCCGGCTTCGGCCCGCTCCTCCCCGGGGTGGTGCACGCGCCCTACCCCAACTGCTACCGATGCCCGTTCGGCCAGACGCCCGAGCGGTGCGCCGTGGAGTGCATCCGGCATATCGAAGACACGCTGCTGAAGACGGTGGCGCCGGCCGAAGAGACCGCGGCCATCGTGATCGAACCGGTGCAGGGTGAAGGCGGCTACGTGGTGCCGCCCCGCAAGTTCTTCGACGAGTTGAAGCGGGTGGGCGAACAAAATGGTATTCTTCTGATTTTCGATGAGGTGCAGTCCGGGATGGGGCGCACGGGCAGGATGTGGGCGGCCGAGCACTTCGACGCCGTCCCCGATATTCTGGCCGTGGCCAAAGGAATCGCCAGCGGGCTGCCGCTGGGAGCGACGGTGGCCCGTGCCGACCTGATGACGTGGCCGCCGGGAGCCCATGCTTCGACATTCGGCGGGAACCCGGTTGCCTGTGCGGCGGCGCTGACCACCATCGCGCTGCTGGAGGAAGGACTGCTGGAAAACGCGGCGCGCATGGGCGGCCACCTGATGGGGCGTATGCGCGACTGGCCGGCGCGCTTCGCCACAGTGGGCGAAGTGCGCGGGCTGGGCCTGATGATCGGCATTGAACTGGTACGCGACCAGCGGACCAAAGAAAGGGCCCCGGAGCTTCGCGACCGGGTGGTGCAGTTGGCGTTCGAGCGCGGACTGCTGGTGCTCGGCGCCGGCGACAACACCATCCGGCTGTGCCCGCCGCTGGTGGTTTCGCGCGATCAGTGCGACTTTGCGGTCGAGACGCTGGAAGAGTGCCTGGCGACAGCGATACAAAACGGTTGAGGATCCTCGATGTCGGCTGCGGGATTCACAAGCAGCCCGGCGCCATCGGCATCGACCGCAATCCCGCCAGCCGCGCCGATGTGCTGGTGGACCTGGACCGCTTTCCGTATCCGTTCCGCGACGGCGCATTCGACCGCGTCACCGCCATCCACGTGATCGAACACGTCAACGACGTGATCCGCACCATGGAGGAGTTTCACCGCCTGGTGCGGGCGGGCGGCACGGTGCGCATTGAAACACCGCACTATACCGATTTCAGCTCCTTCTGCGACCCTACCCACAAGAGCCACCTCACCAGCTTCAGCTTCCGCTATTTCGGGGAGAAGCACGGCGGCTTCGGCTACTATTCTCCGGTGCGATTTCACGAGATTTCCGTGCGCCTCAAGCTACTGGCATTGTGGCGGTGGCTGGGGTTCGAATACCTGGTCAACCGCTTCCCGCGCTACCGCCGCTTCTGGGAGTATTACCTCTGCTACGTGGTGCGCGGCAAAGTGATGGCATTCGAATTCGAGGTGCGGAAGTGATATCGCTGCTATACCGGGCCGCGGACGCGCTGCGGCGGCGGCGCCTGGGCGACGACAGCGGGCGCATCGGGGAAGACCTCGCGCACCGCTACCTGCGCCGGCAGGGCTGCACGGTGGTGGCGCGGAACCACCGCACCGAGTCCGGCTCGGGCGAAGTGGACCTGGTGGTGTGGCACGGCGCCACGCTGGTGTTTGTCGAAGTGAAGACTCGCGCCAGCGAAGAATTCGGCCAGCCGGAAGCGGCCGTCGATGCGGAAAAACAGAAGCGTTTGCACCGGGCCGCGCGGGATTACGCGCGGCGCGCGCAGGTAGCCTGGGAGGAAACCCGATTCGATATCGTGAGCGTAGTGCTGGGAGACACACCCCGTATCCGTTGGATTCGCGACGCGTTTCGGCGTTTTTGACGTACGATTTGACCGATATAACGCTATAATCATCCGTTACCAAATAATCCGGAGGAACATCCCTAATTGCCCGAATTGCGCAAAGATCCGGTCACCGGCCGATGGGTGATCATTGCCACCGATCGCGCCAAGCGGCCGAGCGATTTCATTCGCCAGTCCGTGCTGCCTACGGCGTCGGGCGTGTGTCCCTTCTGCTACGGCAACGAACAAAAAACGCCGCCCGAGATCATGGCTTACCGCAACAGCGGCCGGCCGAACGAGCCAGGGTGGCGGGTGCGCGTGGTGCCTAACAAGTTTCCGGTGCTCGGTATTGAAGGGGACCTCAACCGCGAGGGTGAAGGGATGTTCGACAAGATGAACGGCATCGGCGCTCACGAGGTAATCATTTATTCGCCGGATCACAACACCACCCTGAGCGAGCTTCCCGAAAAACAGATTGAAGAGATGTTGTGGGCATTCAAGGAGCGCGTGCAGGACCTGAAAAAGGACCGGCGCTTCCGTTACATCCTCCTCTTCAAGAATCATGGCGAGGCGGCAGGCGCCTCCCTGGCGCATCCACACTGCCAGCTTATCGCGCTGCCGGTGATCCCCAAGCGGGTCAAAGAAGAGGTGGATGGCGGCAAGCTGTTCTACGATCTCAAAGAGCGGTGCATCTTTTGCGACATCATCCACTACGAAGCGGGCGCCGGAACGCGCCTGGTGACCGACACGGAGCGGTTTGCGGTGCTGGAGCCCTACGCGCCGCGGTTTCCGTTTGAAACCTGGGTTCTGCCCAAGCGCCACGAATCGCACTTCGAGGAGTCCGACGCCGCCACCCTGCAAAACCTGGCGTGGGTGCTGCGTTCCACGCTGCGCAAGCTCGAAAAAGTGCTGGAACGGCCGGCGTACAACTTCATTGTCCACAGCGCGCCGGTGCAGGAAGCGCCGCTGGCCCACTATCACTGGCACATCGAAATCATCCCCAAGCTGACGAAGGTGGCCGGTTTCGAGTGGGGCACGGGGTTCTACATCAACCCGACGCCGCCCGAGGAATCGGCCAAGTTCCTCCGGGATGCGGGCCTCGGGTAGGACGGCCGCCCCCGCTGTGAAGCCGGCCGGGGGTGATGGCCGCGCCTCTCAGAAATCGAACTGGTCGATGTTGCCGCGGTTGAAGATCACCGGCTTGCCCAGCAGCACCTGGTCGCCGCGCACTTCGATGGCGCCGAGGCGTCCCGCCTGGAACGAGGCCGTGCCCTTGGGCAAGCGCCCCTCGGCCAACAGATCCGCCGTCCACACCGTGAGATAGCCCAGGTCGCGCGTGTTCCACAGCACCACCGCCTGGGTGACCCCGTCGTGGACATAGCGCTTATTGAGGTTGGGCAGCGAGAGACCGATCACGAAGACATCCTTGCGGCCCGACTGCCGCACGGCTTCAGCCACGCCCGGCACGGCGCCGGTGGCCAGGCCCATGATCAGCCGGACGTTCGGATAGACGCGCAGGATGGTCTGGGTTTCGGCGAACGCCTTGTCGCGCTCGTCGTCGCTGGGGCGGATGGTGAGCAGTTTCAGATCGGGATACTTCGCCGCCAGGCGCGCCTTCACGGCGTCGATCCAGCGGTTCTGGTTGGCCGCGCTCAGGGCGCCGGTGACGATGGCGAACTCGCCGCGGCCGTTCATCAGGCGCGCGGCTTCGTCGGTGAGGGTGTTGCCGATGCCTTCGGGCGTGGCCTGGTTGATGAAGTAGTCGCGCGCATCGGGCGCGGCGTCGGCATCCCAGGTGAGCACGTGGATGCCGCGCTCGCGCGCTTTGCGGAGCACCGTGGAGAGCGCCGCGGAGTTCTCCACGCTGACCGCGATCACATCCACCCGGCGTGTGATCCAGCCTTCCACCACTTCGTTCTGCCGGGCCGGATCGAGGTTGGTTGGGCCATCCCAGATCAGCTCCACGCCGGTTTCGCGAGCGGCCTCTTCGGCGCCGGCGCGGCAGCTTACGAAGTAGGGGTCGCCTTTGGCCTTGGGCATCATGGCGACCACGGGACGGTGCGCGGGGGCCGCCGCCGCGGGACCGCGCAGCGAACGGACCATCCAGACATTGCTGCCGGCCACGATCAGCGCGCCGGCAATGATGACCGTGCACAGCACGGCGAGTTGCGAGTTCCGCATGGTGGGTGATTCCTCGAGAGGAGTGGAAGGCGCCGCGCGGCCCCAGTGGGTGAGGCCGATGGCCAGCACCAGAACCACGCCTGTCAGCACCCCGGTGAGTTCCGAAGGCAGAGCCGCGAGGCGCAGGCCATTCTGAAGAACGGAGATCGAAAACAGGCCCAGGAGCGTGCCCCCAATGGAGCCGCGTCCGCCGAACACCGAAGTGCCGCCCAGGACGACGGCAGTGATGGCCGCCAGTTCGTACCCGGTGCCCGCGTCCGATTTGGCCTGGCCCAGGTGGGCCACATACACCACCGCGGCCAGCGAGGCGACCATGCCCGAGAGCAGGTACACCAGCGCCACGCGCCGAGGCACGTTCACTCCCGCGTAACGCGCGCCGCCCGGGCTGAAGCCGATGGCATGGAGAGTGCGGCCGACGACCGACCGGTGCTGCAACACGGCATACCCGGCCAGCACAGCCAGGAACAACGGCAACTGCACCGGGATCACACCTCCCAGGTAGCCCTGCCCGAGTTGCAGGAACGAGCGCGGAAAGCCGCTGTAGTTCACCGCGCCGTGGGTGATGCCTTCGGCGATGCCGCGAAACAGCGAGTAGCCGCCCAGGGTGACGATGAGCGCCGGAATGCGGAGGCGCGTGATGAGCGCCGCGTTCAGCGCGCCCCCCGCGGTGCCGGTGAGCAGCGCGGCCAGCGCGGCGGCGGCAATCGGAAGATGCCAGTCGTGCCAGGCGGCGCCGAACACCACCGCGGCCAGCCCCATCATGGAGCCGACCGAGAGATCGATGCCGCCGGTGATCATCACCGGAGTCAAGGCCAGGGCGAGCAGGCCCAGTTCCACGCTCAGGCGGATGATCTCGAAGAAATTGGCAATGGTGAAGAAGTTCGGGCCGAGAAAGGAGAACAGGGCGATCTCGGCAGCCAGCGCGAGGGCGAGAATCCGCATGGCTCAGTCCCTCGCGCCCATGACGGCCACCAGGATGATGGCGCCCTGAATGGCGCGTTCCCAGTAGGCGCTCACTCCCAGGTAGGTGAGCGCGGGGCCGATGGAGCCGAGCAGGATCACGCCCAGGAACGTGCCGACCACCGAGCCGCGCCCGCCGGTGACGGCGGCGCCGCCCACGATGACCGCCGCGATGACCTGCATCTCCAGGCCGATGCCGGCATTGATGGGGACCTGGTTGAAACGGACCGCGTTGAAAACCGCGGCGCAGCCGGTGAGCGCACCGGTGAGCAGGAAGACGGCGAAGACCACGCGCGCCGGATCGATACCGGCGAGGCGAGCGGCTTCGGGGTTGGAGCCGGTGGCGTAGACGGCGCGACCGGCGGCCAGGTTTCGCAGCCCCCACCCCGCGGCGAGGAGCAGCGCCAGGGCGCACGCCGCGGTGATGGCTTCGCTGGCGCGCTGAGAGCGGCCGAACCATTGAAACGAGGCCGGGAGATCCTGCACCCAGGCGCCCTGCGTCACCCAGCGCAAGCCGTCGCGCAGCGCCACCATGGTGGCCAGCGTGACGACGATCGAGGGAATGCGCACATAGGCCACCAGCGCGCCGTTGGCCGCGCCCATGAGCGCGCCCACCGCGCAGGCGGCCAGGGCGGCGACGGGCATGGGCAGTCCGGCTTTGGCGAAGAGGCCCGCCGCCACGCTACAGATGGCGAATTGCGAGCCGACCGAAATATCAATCTGGCCGGTGAGGATGATCGCCGTCATGCCCAGGGCGGCGATGAGCACGGGCAGGTTGGCGATCATGAGATCGCGCTGGTTGCCCCAGGAGAAGAAGCCCGGCGCCGCGACTCCCAGCACCAGGCCCAGCGCCAGGATGGCGAGCGCGAGCGAAAGCTCCCGGCGCTTCATGAGCCGAGCGCCAGGGAGAGGATGCGCGGCTGGGTGGCCTCGGCGCGCGAGAGGACGCCCGCGACGGTGCCAGCGTGCATGACGGCGATGCGGTCGCTCATTCCCAGGATCTCCGGCAGCTCCGAAGAGATCATGATAATCGCCGCGCCGCGTTCCGCCAAATCTACCATCAGGGCGTGTATCTCGCTCTTGGAGCCGACGTCCACGCCCTGGGTGGGCTCGTCGAGCAGGAGCACCGCGGGCTGGATGGCCAGCCAGCGGGCCAGCGCGGTCTTCTGCTGATTGCCGCCGGAAAGCGAACCGGTTTCGGCGTCCACCGAGGGCGTTTTGATGTGCAGCCGCTCGACGTAGCCGCGGGCCAGGTCCCGTTCGCGCGCCATATCGATCAGGCCATGGCGGGAAACGGCGGCAAGATTGGCGAGGCTGATGTTGGCCGCCACCGGCATCTCGAGCACTACGCCGTTCTGGCGCCGGTCTTCCGGAAGGTAGCCGATGCCGAGGCGGATGGCATCGGTGGGGGTGCGAATGGCGACGGGCCTGCCGCCGAGCAGGATTTCGCCATCGCGCGCGGGGGTGAGGCCGAAAAGGGTCTCGGCGAATTCGGTGCGCCCGGAGCCGACCAGACCGGCGAGGCCCAGGATTTCGCCGCGCCGCACGGTGAGCGAAACGCCGCGCAGGCCCCGGGTTTCGAGAACCACCTCGCCGATGGGGACCTCGCGTTTGGGAAATACCGCGGCGATTTCGCGTCCCACCATGAGGCGGATCAGCGCGGCGCGATCCACCTCGCCGGCGGCGCGCGTGGCTACTCCTTCCCCATCGCGCAGCACGGTCACGCGGTCGGCGATGGCGGCGATCTCCTCCAGCCGGTGCGAGATGTAGACGATACCGACGCCGGCGGCGCGCAGCGACTCGATGACGCGGAAGAGGCTCTCCACCTCGCGGGTGGTGAGCGACGCGGTGGGCTCGTCGAGGATCAGCACCTTGGCCTCGGCGCCGATGGCCTTGGCGATCTCGACGATCTGCTGCTCCGGCATGCTGAGCGTGCGCACCAGGCGGCCGGGTGGAATAGCGGAGCCCGCGCGGGCCAGCAGGTCGCGCGCCCGGGCGGTCCGGCGCTGCCAATTCACCAGGCGCGCGAATCCGGGGGGCTCGAGCGCGAGGGCGATATTCTCGGCCACGGTGAGGTGCGGGAACAGGCTGGGCTGCTGGTAGACGGCGGCGATGCCCAGGGCCCGCGCGTGCGCCGGGCTGTGATGCGCGACGGGGCTGCCCAAGACGCGCAGCGTGCCCGAATCGAGAACCAGCGCGCCGGTCATGATTTTGATGAGGGTGGATTTGCCAGCGCCGTTTTCCCCCACCAGCGCGTGGACCTCGCCCGCGTGCAACGCGAACGATACGGATTTCAGGGCATGGACGCCGGCGAAGGCTTTGGAGATCGCGATGGCTTCGAGCACGGGCGTCATGGCTTGTCTTCAGCTAACGCCGAGTTTATCTTGGTTGCATGCCGCGCTGCGCATTCCGTCTCCGGTTGAAGAAAGACGCCATCGAGGAGTACGACCGCGAGCACCGGCGGGTATGGCCGGAACTGCTCGCCAGGCTGAAAGAGGTGGGAGTCTCGGATTATTCCATCTTCCGCCGCGACCAGGATCTGTTCCTGTGTATGCGGGTGGACGATTTCGACCGGGCCTGGGACGAGCTGGATCGCGACCCGGTGAATCAGCGCTGGCAGCAGGAGATGGGCCGCCTGTTCGAACCGGTCCCCGGCCTGAAAGCCGGGGAACGGTTCGCGATGATGGAGGAAGTGCTCTACCTGGAGTGAACGTCAGATCGCCAGGCGCATGATTTCCGAAGCCACGCGGTTAAACGCGGCCATGAGCTGGTCGGTGGTGGGGGCTTTGATGTACAGGCCGGCGGGATAGGTGCTGTCGTAATAGGCGCTCAACGGGTCGTTGGAGATGCGGCGCATCCAGGTTTCGTCCGGCCGCTCGCCGCCGCCTTCGTAGCCGATGGCATAGATCACAGGCAGGAGGTTGGTGTTGGCGCGCATCGCCTGCACCTGGTTGTCGGCGGCGTTCATGGCCGCTTTGCCGAACTCGGACGGAATGAGAATGGCCTGAGCCAGGTCGACCGGCCGGTACGGGCCGTCCAGGCGGTTTCCGAAGAGGTCGCGCGGCGGCAACTGCGTCAGGTCGAGGCGAATCTTCCCGGTATTATTGTTGGCGTAGGCGCATCCATCGCTCGTCGGAGAGGTGAGCCCGTTCTCATCGAGGCTGCTCACGGTGCTGCTGTACAGCTTCTTGACGCCGGTGGTGTCGCTGCCGTTGGAAACGCCGGAGAACCCGTTGACCTGGGAGATGAAGCCGATCATGGGGTAGTTCGAGTCGCCGCGGTGGGTGCACTGGCCGGGGCGGATGTAGTTGTTGACGAGGTGGCCGCCGGCGTCCCTGGTGGCATCGTTGTAGTTGGCCACGACACCGTTCGGCAAGCCGTCGGTGAACAGGACGATCAGGTTGAGGGCGCCGGGCTGATTGCGTTTCACCAGTTCGTTGTAGGCCATGTTGAGGGCATGCGCCATGCCGGTGTTGCCGCCGCCCACGGTCCGGCTGATGAGCGTGTCCACGCTGGGGCTGGCGGACTTGAAATTCGACTGCGGGCCGTTGGGAGAGGGGTTGGGGAAGGCCAGCACCGCGGCGCCGCCGAAGACGATCAGCCCGACGTTGTCGCGCCCCTCGGCGAACTGGCTGACGAATTTTCGGGCCGCCGCCAGCATGGGGGTCATGGCGCCGCCCATGGAACTCGAGCGGTCGAGCACCAGCTCCACGTTGACGTCGCGGCGCGAGGCCTGCGCGCTGGCGGCGATCACCTGGGTCTGGCGCCCCAGCACCTGCATGAAGTACAGTGGGCTGGTCACGTTGCCCTCGACAGTCACGGTGCGGGTGCGGAGGCCGGTTTCGGCAGCCACCGCGGTGACATTCAAATTGGTGGTGTGCCAGTAGCCGGCGGGGAAGTTGGCATTGAAGTAGTTGACGGCGGTGGTTTCGGCGGCGGCCTTCTGGCTGGCCAGATCCATGCCCACGCTCAACGATCGCGCTCCGGCTAGCGCGCCGGCATCGGCCGCGGCGACGAACTTCACCTTGATCATCCAGAGAATGGTGCCGTCGATCGCGAGCCCGACGATGGGGATGAGCACGGTGCCGACCATGGTGGTGAGCAGAACCATGGCCGAGCCCCGTTTCCGCGTGTGGCGATTGTGGTGCATCGTATTCTCCTTGGCAGATCTAGAAAATGTTGAACGCGTAAGTACCGGTGCCGCTCATGAAGCCCTTCCAGTCGAGATCGGGTGCGGCAACGTAAGCCTCGGTGAGGTAGGCGAACTGTCCGGAGTCGATCGCCATCAGGTTCCCGAAACCGCCAGCGCGGTCGGCCTTGATGCGCAGGTAGTTGGAGGCGCTGATATAGCCGTCATTGCCGATGATGTTGGAAGGCGGCGTGCCGAAGTGACTGGACAGTTTGTTGGGGTTGCCGACCACCAGACGCCTCGTAAAGACCGCCTGGTTCAAGTTGGGGCAACTGGTGGTATTGGCCTGCAAGCCGGCGGCGAGGCAGTCGGTGTCGGCCACGTACGTCACCGTGGAGAAGACCACGGCGCCCTCGCCGCCCGACGTCTGCACGTTGAGGCCCTGGGCGAGGTGAACCAGCAGGTTCTGGTTGCCGGTCTGGGCGAAGTCGATGCCGTAGGCGTAGAGGTGGGCGACGTCGCGACAGAACTGGTTCACCTGGATGGCGCGCACCAGGTTAACGCCGACCACCGAAGTCCCCATCAACAGCGGCATGAGAACCAGCAGGCTTAGCGCGGTCTCGACCATGGTGCTGCCGCGTTCGGATTTCTTCCTCATAACGGTCTCTCCTTGATCTGGCTTATCGAGTGGGCGGAATCCCGCCGGGAGAACCTTCCATCCGGTCGGACGCGCGAACCGAGAACGTGGAGGGGCTGCGGGGGGAACCGGATGGTCCGACCCATTGCAGGATGGGCGTTAGCGGCCCGGCACTGTAGTCCACCACGGAGATCTCCACAATGTTGCCGCCGAGGTTGGAATTGGTGGCCGTCAGCTCGCCTGTCGTGGGATCGACGAGGTAATACTGGATGGTGATCTTGTCGGCTTTGTCTCCGCTCAGGAAACCCATGGCGTTCTGCTGCACGGTGGTTTTGATGGAGGCGTCATGTCCCAAGCCCGGCATGGTGCGGCTGGTGACGGCGTAGCGGACGCCCTCGGCGACCGCGTGTTGCAGGGTGGCCTTGGTGAAGACGGCCCAGCCTATGCTCAGAATCAGGAAATTGAGACCCACGAACGGCAGCAGGCAAAGCGCCATCTCGAGTGTCTGGGAGCCACGTTCATTTCGCTTCATATCCGGTGTTCCTGTCGCCCCGTAGACGGTTGGAGCCGCCATGTTCTTTACGGAAAATCAAGACCCTTAACCAAAGAGGAGTACCGGCCAGGGTACGGTTAGCAGGGGAGGGATAACGGAAGACAACAGGGGTACCGCGGACGCGCGGCGACGCGCGCGTCCGCGCCGGAAAGGGCTAGCTGACGGCGTCGAGGATTTTGCGGTGGACGCGGGTCAACAGCGCGCCTACGGTGCCGGAACGGACGCCGAGCGCTTTGCCGATCTCGGCGTAGCTCAGACCCTGCACACGCAGGCGAAGGCAATCCGATTCGCGGGCGGTGAGCGCCGAGGCGAGGTCGCGGGTGATCTCCGATTGGCGGAGGATCTGCTCCGGGTCATGGCCGCGGGCCGGCAGGTGCTCGACCGCGCCTGACGCCACGTGGTTCTTGGCCGCGACAGCGCTGAGATGGTCCAGGCCGTAATTGCGGAGCACCTGGTAGAGCCACGCGCGCGGATTCTCGATATGGCGGCCGTAGCGCCGCTCCACAAAATAGCGGAGAAATACCTCCTGTACGGCGTCGCGCGCGGTGTCGTGGTTGCACAACAGCATGGCGGCGTAACGCAGCAGCCCCGCGGCGTGCAACTGGTACAGGCCGGCCACTTCGGCAGCCAGCTCCGACGATGCGGTACGGTTTTCGGGCCGGGAGGTAGACGGAGTATCCACCAACTCCATGCTCGGTGACGTCTGTCGTACATTCAATTATGACTTTCGTTAGCGGCCCGGCGGATGGTCGCGGATCCACTCAGCGGGCGATCAGGCGGACGGGGCCCAGCAGGCCCGAGGGCTCGGACCGGACCGAGCGCATATCCTGGGCCTGGAAGCGTTCGCCGTATTTGGCATTCAGGGCGCTGTAGTCGGGCAGCGGCCCCTTGGCGAGCAGATTCAGGGCGGTGTTGGCCACGACCACGCGGATAGCGTTCTCGCCGGTGCGCAAGAGGTTGGTGATGTTGACCTCATAAGGCGGGCACCAGATGGAACCGGCGCGTTTGCCGTTCACATAGACGACGGCGACTTCCCGCACCGCGTTTTCGAACATGGCGCGCATGCCGGCGCCGGCACGGCGTTCTTCGGCGGCGACCGGCGTGCCGTCACCGAGGTTCAGGTAAACCTGGCGGCCCTGCGGGGCCGGCACGGTGACGGTCTTTTCATACGTGGCCTGGCCGGAGTAGTAGTGGCGGGATTCGTCGTCAGCCCAGGAGTGGAGCGCGGGGAGAGGCTGGGGCTTGGAGCCGGGGAAGGTGACGGTCCAGTTGGTGCTGAGGTCGGTAACCGCCGGAGCGGCCGGGGGGCCGGGCGGCCGCGGGGCGGCGACGCCTTTGCCGAAGACGAATACGCGCGATTCGTAGGGGGCCAGGTCGAGTTCGATCCGCGGGCCGCCGGCGGGCGTGGCTTCGCCGGTCAGCGGATTCCAGGATTCGGCGGTGACGCCCGGCATGCGGAACCTGGCCGGGGTCTTCACGGGATGGTTGACGGTATTGGCCAGGAAGTAGACGTCGGCGAAATCGAGTTTGCGGTGGATGAAGGCGATTTCGGGCGCGGAGGCGACATCGGGGGCGAGCGCGGCGTGCAGCGTCACGCCCAGCTTGGATTCATCGGGAAGCAGAAGCAGGGGGCGGACGAGCTCGCGAATTCTGGCGGTATCGGCTTCGCCATTCTGCAGCCCGGGCGCGTGCCAGGGGAGGCGCGGGGTGGCGATGACCTTGCCGCCCTTGCGGACGTAGTCCTGGATCTTTTCGAGCGTGGCGACGGGGATTCGATCGACGTCCGGAAGAACCAGAACGGGGTATGGAATACCGGCCTCGGCGATGGCGCCATCGTCGATGAAGTCGAAGTTGTAGCCCGCGTCGAGGATCTGCGGAATGACGGTAGGACCGATGAGACCGTCCATGGCCTGGTTGACGGAATCGCGGCCGAGCGAAAAATGGGCGTAGGCATCATGGGTCGGCAGGTACAGCGCGATATCGTTGGCGGGCTTGCCCTGGCGCAGCAGAAAGCTGACGCGCTGCATGTACAGGGCGACATCGGGCATGACCAGCCACCACGGGTTGTGGTTGTTGAATACGGCGGCGGCGTAGAAGCGCCAGCCGGGCTCGCTGGCTTCGGGCGGCGAGTAGGGCCAGCCGTGGCCGATCAACTGGTTGACGCCTTGCAGAAAGTGCAGGTCGGCTTCGGCCTTCATGTCGAGCGGCGTGGCGCGGAACACGGGGGAGTGCAGCCAGGTCCAGGTTTCCGACGAGGTGACGGGCCTGCCGTAGAGGTGGCTGGCCGAGGTGGCCCAGCGGGTGGCGGAGAAACGCCGCCACTGCGTGCCTTCGCCTTCGGGCAGGTCCACCAGGCGGCTGCTGGAGAGCGTTACGGGCGGAATGCCATAGGTCTGCGAGCGGAAGCGGGTGCCGTGCTCTTTGGCCCAGCGGGTGAGCGGGATGAGGTAGTTCTCGTCGCAGAGTTCGCTGAGGGTCTGGCCCCAGTCGTGGCGGATGGCCGCGGTTTTTTCGCCGATGTCCTCGACGAGCGCGGGAAGATAGGGGGTCAGATCGTAACCGCGGCGCTTCTGAAATTCGGCCAGAAAGCCGGGGGTCCAGTCGGAATTGTAGACTTCGAGGCTGTCGCTGAACACGGCGTAGGGCGGAGTCTTGGAGAGGGCTTTCAGCAGCGGCTCGCCGACTTTCTCGAGGTGGTTCCGGATGGCGGCGAGATCGTAGTGATTGAGCACCCACCCTTCCGCGCCGACGGCGGGGCGTTTGACGGTCTGGCGGGTGCGGCTGGAGATGAAGAAGAGGACCGTGCCGGGTTGGGAGACCGAGGGGATCCGCGCGATGAACGTTTCGCCTTCGCGGAGCGGCACCGTCTGGACGGCGGCAGAGGCAGACATCCGCTCGACGCGCAGACGGCCGGAGGCGAGCGTGATGGGCGTCTGCGGGCCGCCGAAGGGCCAGCCGCTGCCGAGCGTGAGGTCCATGCGCAGGCCGAGCTCGCGGGCTTTCGCACCGACGAAGGTGAGGTTGTCCAGGAATCGGGGCGAAAGGTAGGGGTAGTTGCCTTCGAGTTCGAGCGGGTAGACGGGCTGCACTTCGAAGCCGCCGATGCCGCCCTCTTTCATGGCGCGCATTTCTTTTTCGAGCTCGGGTTTGGTGGCGGCCGGGCCGAACCACCACCAGCGCACCATCATGCGCGCGTCGTCGGGAGGCTTCTGGAAGGATTGGCGGAGGTCGGAAAGAGTCGCCGTCGGCGCGGCGAGGAGGGGGAGGGCGAGCAGCAGGAGGACGTTACCGAAGTTCTTCATCGAAGCAGACGGCTACCTTTCCACAGTGGCCGGAGGCCATCAATGCATAGGCTTCGCCGACCTTTTCGAGGGCGAAGCGGTGAGTGATCAGGGCGGCGGGGTGCAGGTTCCAGCGCACCAGCCGTTCGACCAGTTCCTCCATCAGCCAGGTGGAGGTTACCCAGGAACCGTAGATGGTTTTCTGGTCGTGGATGAGATCGGGAGACGGGTTGAATTCGACGCGGCCGCCTTCGCCGAGGAAGACAATCTTGCCCCACTTGCGGGTGGCGCGGATGGCGGTGGCGCGGGCGGCGTCGCTGGCCGAGCAGTCGATGGCGCGTTCGACGCCGCGCCCCCCGGTGAGGCGGCGGACTTCGGCGACGTTGTCGGGGCCGGACGGGATCGCTTCATCGCAGAGACCGAGATCTTTGGCGAGGCGGATCCGTTCGGGGACCAGATCGATGCCATAGATGCGGTGCGCCCCCAGCTTGCGGCAGAGCGCCGCGGTAGCGAGCCCGACCGGGCCGAGGCCGGTGACGAGCACGTCGTGATCGCCCGAGATGCCGACCTTTTGGAGGCCTTCATAAACGGTGCCGAAGCCGCAGGCCACCTGTGCGCCATCGGCATAGGACAGGTCGTCCGGCAAATGGATGAGGTCCTTCTCTTCGGCGAGGAGGAAGGGGGCCATGCCGCCATCGCGCTGCCAGCCATAGGCGCGGCGGTAGACCGGGCTGGTGCAGGAGATCATGTAGCCGCGGCGGCAATCATTGCACAGGCCGCAGCCGGAGATATGGTACACGATGACGCGGTCGCCCACCGCGAAGCGCCGGCAGCCGGGGCCGGCGCGGACGATCTGGCCGGCGGGCTCGTGGCCGGCGATGACGCCCTGGTAGCCTTCGGGGCCCTGGCCGAGGTGTTGATGATAAATGCAGCGGATATCGGAGCCGCAGATGGTGGAGGCCTTCATGCGAAGCAACACTTCGCCGTGGCCCGGTTCGGGGACGGGAACCTCTCTGAGCTCGGTAGTGCTGTTGCCGGGTAAGTAGGCGCCGATCATGAGGCGATGACTCCGTCGAGGTCCCACAGATCTTCCCAGCTCTGACCGTCGCGCCACAAAAAGACCTGGCCTTTGATGAGGCGGCAGTTGCGGTCGAGCGCGGCAATGCGCGCCATGTCTGCGGCGGTGAGCGGCGCAGAGAGGACGCCTTCGAGGTTGGCGGTGTAGTGGCTGCGCCTGGTGGAGAAGGGGATGGGGGTTTGGCCGCGCTGGACGGCCCACTTGATCGAGACCACGGCGGGGTGGATGCCGAGGCGGTTGGCGATCTCGACGAGGACCGGGTCTTCGATATCGATGGTGTCCGCGGCGGTGCGGTCGCGCTCGGGGCGGGCGGGGGAACCGATGGGTGAGTAGCCGACAGGTTCGATGCCGTGGGCTCGGACCCAGGCGAACAACTCGGGCTGCTGGAAATGCGGGTGCAGCTCCATTTCGTTGACCGCCGGCTGGATGCGGCAGTCGCGCAACAGCAGTTCCAGCTTGGGGATCGTCATATTGGAGGTGCCGATGTGGCGGGCCAGGCCGAGATCCACGAGCTTTTCCATCTGCCGCCAGGTCCCCATGAAGTTTTCGTGGATGTACGGCTTCGCATCGGGGCTGCGGGAGAAGACGTCGCAGTGGGGCGGGTGGAAATTGGGGAAGGGCCAGTGGACGAGGTACATGTCCAGGTAGTCCAACCCAAGGTCGGCGAGCGACTGGCGGCAGGAGGGGATGACGTCCCGCTCACCGTGCTTGTCGTTCCACAGCTTGGAGGTAATCCAGAACTCTTCGCGCGGGATGCCGCCCGCGATCGCCTGGCCGAGCGCGCCCCCGATGCGATCCTCGTTGCCGTAAACGGAAGCACAGTCGAAGTGGCGGTAACCGATTTCGGCCGCGCCCCGGACGGCGGCGGCGATTTCGTCGGCGGAGACGCGATCGGAGCCGAACGTGCCGAGACCGATGGCAGGCATGCGGGCGCCGGTGTAGAGAGTACGGTAGGGAACGGGTCGGGTCATTGCAGATAGGGGCCCAGTGGATTGCGGTCGAGCCGTTTGAGGCCGGCGACCACCATGTCGGCGTTCAGTTCGGCGCCGGCGCGGCTGGTGTGGGTGTGCTCGTCGGCAAAGAGCGGCTCGACTTTTTCAGGGCCGAGTTCGTCGTAGCGGGCGGCGATGGCGCTGTTCAGATCGATCAGCGGCGCGCCGGTGGATTGGGCCACGCCGGCGGCCCAGCCGGCATAGGTATCGCCGTTGCGGACGATCTTCCCGTCCTGCCAGATTTTGCGCGGGATGAGGGAGCAGACGATGGGAGTGGCGCCGCGGGCGCGTGCGTCCTCGATGAACCGCTTCAGATACCAGCCGTAGGTGTGGACTACTTCGTGCCGGCGGGTGATCGGGTTGTCGATCTCCCGCGTCTCCTCGCCGGTGCCCGGGAGAGTGCCGCGGGCGCGGGCGGAATCGTCGAGAGGGCCGCTGTCATTGTGGCCGAATTGCATGAGGACGAAGTCGCCGGGCTTCATCATGGCGAGCACGCGCGCCCAGTGGCCCTGGGTGAGGTAGGTACGGCTGCTGAGGCCGCCCACGGCGCGGTTGACGACGTTGAGTTTGGCGGGATCGAAGCGCTGGAACAGCGGCTCGCCCCAGCCCCACTGGCCGTGGCCGCCATCGCCGCGGCCGTTGCGCACGGTGGAATCGCCGATCAGGAATAGCGTGGGGAGATTGGGGTGGGCCGGTTCGGGCAGGTGCAGATCGGTGCGCAGCACGACGGGATACGGCGGGACAGCCTTACCTTTTTCCGAGAGCGCGGAGAGCAGCGCGAGGTCCTGGACACTCTTGAGCCCGGCGACGACTAGGGAAGCATTCAGGTCGGCGCCTTCGGGACTGGTGTGAGTGTGGTCCTGGGGAAAGAGCGCCTTCACTATTTCGGGCCCCATCAGCTCATAGCGGTCGGCGATGGTATTGGTGGCGTCCACGAAGGCGACGTGCTCAGCCTTGGCAAGTTCGGCGGACCACTTGGGAAAATGGCCGGGGCCGCGTTCCACGTGCGCGCCGGTCCAGATGTTGCGCGGGGTGGGCGAGAGGACGATGGGAGTGGCGCCTTTAGCTTTCGTGTCCGCGATGAAGCGTCGCATGTAGTAGCCGAAGGTGTGGACGACTTCGCGCTTGCCGTCGGGCAGGGTGAACTCCTGGGACTCGTCGCCGAGCCCCGGCAGGGAGCCGCGGGCGCGGTCGCGATCGGGCGGGCCGCCATCGTTATGGCCGAATTGCATGAGAACGAAATCGCCGGGATTGAGATCGGCGGCCACGCGATCCCAAAGGCCCTCAGTGAAGAAAGTGCGGCTGCTGCGGCCGGCGCGCGCGCGATTGACCACCGTGACCCTGGCGGGATCGAAGTAATCCGCGAAGGGGTCGGCCCAGCCGCGGCGATCGGTATTGCTGGCGGTGGAGTCGCCGATGATGTAGACGGCGGCCTGTTTCGTAGCGGTGTCGCCATAAGGGCGCTGGGCCGGGGCAGCGGGTTCGGCGGGGATGTCGAACCGATCGGGCGGGTCCGGGTGCGCGGGGTCGAACGCCGCAGTCTCCACCAGGAATCTCGCGAGCCGCAGTTCGTCATCCCGGATGGACTGGACGACACACCTGGCCAGCTCGTAACTGCCGTAATCGGAATGGTGGGTGGTGTCCTTGCCAGCGAAGGCCAGGTGCGCATCCCGCGGCCCGAGGGCCTCGTAGAACACCTTACTCATGGCGTTCAGGTCGATCAGGTCCACTTTTTCTTCGCGCGCGGTCTGGCGCACCGCTTCGGGGTAATCGCCGAGGCTGTTGGTGATCTTGCCGGCGGCATCGAAGGTGAGGCGATGCATGGAGGTGACCAGAACGGGCGTGGCGCCGCGTTCGCGCGCCAGGGCGATGAAGCGCTTCAGGTCGGCCTTATAGGTGGTGAATGCGCCGACGCCTTCGCCGCGCTCCTTCTGGTCGTTGTGGCCCATCTGGATGAAGAGGTAGTCGCGCGGCCGGAGGACGCTCATCAGCTTGTCGAGGCGGCGTTCGCCGATGAAGCTGCCGAGTGATTCGCCCGATTCGCCGTGGTTGGCGATCGCGATGGCGGGCGTGAAGAAGCGCGTTAGCATCTGGCCCCAACTGTTGTAGGGTTCGCGCGGCTGGTCGGTGGAGGTGGAATCGCCGGCGATGTAAAGCGTGGGAATGTCGCCGGCTTTCTCGATCTCGACGGCGCGGACGCCGGGGTGCGAGCCGGTGAACTCGAGCGTGAGCTTGTCGTCCCAGGCCCATGCTTCGGAGGTCTTCTCGCGATCCTTCAGCCGCACTTCGCCGCCCGCCGGGATTCTGGGTGTGCGGACGTTGACGATGAAGCGGCGGGTTTCGAACTTGCCGGGCGCGGTGCGGACGCGCTCGATCATGAGGCGGCGGAGCTCGGCCTTCACGGTGGTGACGGTTTCGGACGCAGGATCGCCGAGCGTGAGCGTGACGCGATAGTTGCCCTCCTCGGGGACGCGGACGGAGAAGTACACCGGCGGCCGGCCGGCGAAGCCGGGTTCAAAGCCGTAGCCGCGCTCGGGCGTGTAGAGGGTGGCGGGGGCGATCCGGGTGAGATCGAAGGTGAGCGGGGAGGGCTGGGCGGCGGCCGCCGCGGCGGCAAGGATGAGGAGGCACGCGAGTCTGCCGGCGCAGGGTGTTGGTGTTGGGTGTGCCATGGTCACCGAACACAAATATAACGTATGATGCGCGGCGGGGATGGCCGTTGAAGGTCGGGCACCGTCTCCTGCCCGGCTAGAACCCGGTCTGTTCGGTGCGCGCGATAATCTCGTTCTGCAACGCCGGCGTCAGGTTGCGGAAATAGTCGCTATACCCGGCTACGCGTACGATCAGGTCGCGATGTTTCTCCGGGTCGGCCTGCGCTTCGCGCAGGGTCTGGGCGGTAACCACGTTGAACTGGATGTGGTGCCCGTCGAGCTTGAAATAACTTCGCACCAGGTGCGCCAGCCGGTCGATGCCCTCTTCGCCTTCGAGCACCTGTGGGGTGAATTTCTGATTCAGCAGCGTGCCTCCGGTACGGGCGTGATCCATTTTGGCGGCCGAGCGGATGGCGGCGGTCGGCCCGCGCCGGTCCGCGCCCTGCACCGGCGAAATTCCATCGGATACCGGTTCCCAGGCGCGGCGGCCATCGGGCGTGGCCCCGGTCACCGATCCGAAATATACATGGCAGGTGGTAGACAGGTAATTGACCCGATAGGTGCCGCCCTTGGTATTCGGACGGCCGTTGATCTCGTCGTAGAACGCGTCGAAGACCTGGCGCAGGATGGCGTCGGCATCGTCGTCGTCATTGCCGTATTTGGGCGACCGGTTCCCCAACAGCAGGCGCACCTTTTCGTGACCCTCGAAGTTGGCGCCAAGCGCCTCGAGCAGATCGGACATGGCCAGCGTCCGCCGGTCGAAGACATGGCAGCGGATGGCGGCCAGGCAGTCGGTGGTGGTCCCCGGCGCCACACCCATGATGTAGGTGGAGTTGTAGCGCGGCCCTCCGTCGTTATAGTCCTTGCCCCTGGCGATGCAATCGTCCACCAGCAGTGAAAGATACGGCGCCGGCATGAGACGCGCATACAGACGCTCGATGACGTTGTTGCCGCGGATTTTGATATCGAGGAAATGGCGTAGCTGGCGGCGGAAGGCGGCGAACAGGTCGTCGTAGGTGGCGAAGCCGGACGGGTCCCCGGTAGGCAGGCCGATGGTTTTGCCGGTGCGCGGATCGACGCCGTTGAAAAGCGTGATCTCCAGGACTTTGGGCAAGTTGAAATAACCCGTGAGAATATAGGCTTCCTTGCCGAAGGCGCCCGTTTCGACGCAGCCCGATGTGCCTCCGCAGCGCGCATCCTCGATCGATTTGCCCTGCCGGAGCAGTTCCTCCACGATCATATCGGCGTTGAAGATGGACGGTTGGCCCCAGCCATTGCGGACGATTTCAAGCCCCCGTTTGAGAAACCGATCGGGGCTCTTCCGGCTGAGCTGGAGATTGGAAGAGGGCTGGAGGAGCCGCATCTCGTCGATCACGTCGAGAATGAGGTAGGTGAGGTCGTTCACCGCCGAGGAGCCATCGGAGTAGAGGCCCCCCGTGTTGATGTTGCAGAAATCGGTGTAGGTGCCGCTCTCCGCGGCAGTCACGCCGACTTTCGGGGGAGCCGGCTGATTATTGAACTTCACCCAGAAGCACTGGAGCAGCTCCGCCGCCTGTTCGCGGGTAAGCGTGCCTTCGTCGAGGCCGCGGCGGTAGAAGGGGTAGAGGTGCTGGTCGAGGTGCCCGGGGCAGAAGGAATCCCAGGTGTTCTGCTCGGTGATCACGGCGAGATGGGTGAACCAGTAGGCCTGCAAGGCCTCGTGGAAATCTCTGGGCGGATGCGCCGGAACGTGCCGGCACACGGCCGCGATCTTCTCCAGTTCGGCCTGGCGAAGCGGGTCCTTTTCGACGGCGGCTAATTCCAGCGCCAGTTGCGCGTGGCGCCCGGCGAAGCGCAGGACGGCGTCGGCGGCGATGGCCATGGCTGTCAGTTCCTGCTGCCTGTCAAACGCCGTGGGGTCGTTGAAGAAATCGAGGCGGCCGAGACTGGCCTCGATTTCGGCCTTCAACTCCAGCAGACCCTTGCGGTAGATCACGTCGCCGAGCACGGTGTGTCCGGGGGCGCGCTGCTCCATGAATTCGGTGAACATGCCGGCCTCGTAGGCGTCCTTCCATTCCGGCGTCATTTCCGAGAAGATGCGGTCGCGCATGCTGAAGCCGGCCCAGAACGGAATGATCTCTTCGCGATGCAGGCGCCGCGCCTCGTCGTCTACCTGGTACGCAATTTTGGGACGCGCATGGAGAATTTCGAGATCCTCAACGGTGTGACAGCACAGTTCGGGATAGGTGGGGGTCGCCTTGGGGGCGGGGCCGCGCTCGCCCACGATCAGCTCGCCGGGGCCGATGTAAAGGGTGCGGTGCTCCATGATGTAGCGCAGCGCGTAGGCGCGCTGTAAGGGTACGGACATGGATCCGCACTGTCGATAGAACCGGGTCAGCAGGACCGCCCGCTCCATGGAGACCCACGGCTTCGTGTCCAGGCTGCAGCGGCGAAGTTGAGCGACTCGTTCGGTCATGTCAGCCTCCGATTTGCACCTTCAGGCCGGCCGCCTGCAAGGGCCGGGCGAACTGTTCCAGCCGCTCCATGGAAGGCGGATCGCATTCCAGGCGAAGGGCCATCCCCAGGCGGCGGTACTTGTCGCTGCCGGTGCGGTGATAGGGCAGCAGGTGGACGTCGGGCACACCGATGCGCGAGAGATAGTGCGCAAAGCCAGCCGCGTCCTCTCCGGAGTCGTTGATACCCGGAATGACGGGGATGCGGACGATCAGCGGACGCCCGCTGCCGGCCAGCGCCTCCAGATTGCGCAGGATGCCATCGTTCGGCACGCCGCTATAGCGGCGGTGACGGTCGCGGTCCAGGAGTTTGAGGTCGAACAACAGCAGGTCGGCCTGCCCGGTCACTGCCTGAAACGTGGCGGCCGGCGAAAACCCGCACGTCTCGACGGTGGTGTGGAGGCGGAGTTCGCGGCAGGCGCGCAGGAGAGCCAAAGCGAAGCGGGGCTGGGCTAGCGGTTCGCCGCCCGAGAGAGTCACGCCGCCGTGCGAATCATCGAAGAAGACAACATCGCGATCGATTTCGGACAGCAGTTGGCTGACGCCGACCCGCCGGCCGCAGATGGCGCGGGCATCCGCCGCGCACGTCTCCACACAGGTCCCGCAGCGGGTGCAGCGCGCGAGATCGGTGTGGGGCACGCGGTCGCGGTGCTGAATGGCGTTTTGCGGGCAGGCGGCTACACAATCGCCGCAGTGGCGGCAGTGCTGGTCGAAATACATCGGCAGCGGCTGATAGCTCTGGCTTTCGGGATTGTGGCACCACCGGCAGGCCAGGGGACAACCCTTGAAGAAGACGGTGGTTCGGATGCCCGGGCCGTCGTGGACGGCAAACCGCATGATGTGGTACACCACACCCCTGGTCTCCGCGCCGGCGAGCATATCCACATACTATCAGATGCTCAATTCCTGGTTCGGGCGCGAGCGCTCAGCGCGGCCAGAACGGCCGCCGCTCCTCCATGCGCCAGAGGCCCGCCGCGCGGGCGGCATCCACGGCCCGATCCTGCTCCGCGGGGGAAACCCGACGGTTGATCTCGATGAACTGGAGCGCCGAAACGCGTCCCGCCGGGTAGTACTGGTCCATGACATTGACGAACGTGTCGGGCGAGACCTCATTGGCCAGAAACCGCATGATGGATTCGGTTCCGGCGATGTCGCCCGGCATCACCAGATGGCGCACCAGCACTCCTCGCTTCGCCAACCCCTCTTCATCGAAGATGAGCGGGCCTACCTGGCGATGCATTTCGCGGATGTTGCGCCGCGCCGCTTCCGGGTAGTCCTTCGCCTTGATGTAGTGCAGGGAGAGGGCAGGGTCCCAGAATTTGAAATCCGGCATATAGATATCCACGATGCCGTCCAGCAGATGCAGGCTGTCGAGGGAGTCGTACCCGGACGTGTTGTAGACGATGGGCAGCCGCAGACCTCCCTCCACGGCAATGGGGAGAGCCTCGAGAATCTGCGGCACCACGTGCTCGGGAGTCACGAAATTGATGTTGTGGCAGCCGCGGGCCTGCAACTCGAGCATCATGGCGGCCAGACGTTCGGGCGGAGTCTCGGGGCCGCGCTCGGCCTGGCTGATGTCGTAGTTCTGGCAGAAGACGCAGCGCAGGTTGCACATGGAGAAGAAAATGGTGCCGCTGCCGCCCCATCCGCGCAGACCGTTCTCTTCTCCGAAGTGCGGGAAGTAGCTGCTCACCTGGGCATAGCGGCCGGTGTGGCACGCGGCGGTCTTGTTGGCCAGGCGATCCACGCCACAATCCCGCGGGCAAACCAGGCAATGGGGGAGGCGCTCGAGTCCTTCGGCGGCGCGGCGACGCAACTCCCCGCAACGGTGGAAAGCGAGGTAGGCGGGTTCGAAATCGCAGCCGGCCAGGGTAAACGCCGCGGCGGCGGCAGGCGTCCTGCCCATGGGCCGAATTGTATCAAACCTGCGGCGAACGGCTATCCTGGTATACTCATCGTTCTCGGTATGGCCAACCCCAAATATGCGGTCTCCGACAAGCCGGTGCCGGTGTCGGAACTGGTGGACACCTTCAGCGACGGCACCAAAGTGAAGCGGCGCGTTCCGCGTATGCGAGCCTGTAACGAAAAGGACGCCAAGGGCAAGCTGTGCGCCGGCCATCTCAAGCGCTGGTATTTTTTCGGGGATGAAGTGAAGCAGAAATTCGGCGCCGACGCCGAAGTCTACCGTTGCGAGCGCTGCAAGACGCTGTACCTGCCCAATCCCGAAGAGGCGCCGCGCACGGGTACCCTCAGCTACTAGGGCTCCGTGTTTTCCGCCCGTTTTCACTGGGACCTCCGCCCGAACCGCCTCACCGAGGCCATTGCGGCGCGCAGGCGCGCCGGCGAGCCCATCCTGGACCTCACCGAGTCCAATCCGACTCAGGCCGGGCTGGAATATCCGCCCGCGGTTGTGGAGGCCTTCCACGATCCGCGCATGCTGCGCTACCAGCCCGAGCCCGCTGGCATGGCAGAGGCGCGCGACGCCGTGGCGGCCTACTACGCGGCACGGGGCCGAGCGACGGAGCGCGACCGGATCCTGCTCACCGCCAGCACCAGCGAGGGGTACGCCTACCTGTTCAAATTGCTGTGCGATCCGGGCGACCAAGTGCTGGTGCCGCGCCCCTCGTATCCCTTATTCGAATTCCTGGCCAATATGGAATCGGTCGAGATCGGGCGCTATCCGCTCTCGTATCACGGCGGATGGGGCATCGACACGGATGGCCTGAAGGCGGCGATCACGGATCGCACACGCGCGGTGGTGCTGGTCAACCCGAACAACCCAACCGGGTCTTACGTGAAACGCGCGGAGATGGAAGCGCTGCGCGCCATCACGTCGGCGGCGCTGATCTCCGACGAGGTCTTCGCGGATTACGCCTTCGCGCCCGATGACCAGCGGATCCCCATGGTGGCCGCGGAGCCCGGGGCGTCCCTGACGTTCTCGATGAGCGGTCTCTCCAAAGTCGCGGGGTTCCCGCAGATGAAGCTCGGCTGGATCGTGGCCGGCGGCCCGGAGCCGTTATGGCGCGAAGCGATGGCGAAGCTCGAATGGATCGCCGATACCTATCTGTCCGTGGGTACACCTGTGCAATGGGCCGCTGCCGGCCTGCTCGCCGCCGGCGAAACGGTGCAGCGCCAGATTCGGAAGCGGACCGCCGATAACCTCGGGTTCGCGCGCGCCGCGCTGGCCGGCTCCGCAGCCGGCATCCTGAATGTGGAGGGCGGCTGGTACATGGTGATCCAGGTGCCGCGGATTCGCTCCGAAGAAGAGTGGGCCCTTGGACTGCTCGCCCGGGAAGAAGTGTTGGTGCAGCCGGGTTTCTTCTTCGATTTCGAATCCGAGGCGTTCCTGGTCGCCAGCCTGCTCACACCCCCATCCGTATTCCAGGAGGGCATCCAACGGCTCCGGCATTTCGTGGAGAGCCGGGCCCTCGCTACTCAATAAAACTGGTCCGGAAGCGATGCTACTGACCGGCCACCCGATTGCGCAGGACGCCGATTCGCTCGATCTCGACTTCGACCACATCGCCGGGCGACAAGCGGCGGGTGCTGCCCGGAGTTCCGGTGTAGATGACGTCGCCGGGCAGCAGGGTTACCCAACGCGTGACCCACTCCACGATGGCCGGGCAGTCGAAAATGAGGTCGGCGGTGTACTGCTTCTGAACCACCTCGCCGTTGAGCCGGGTCAGGAGGAGCAGGTTTCCATAGGGGATCCCGGTGGCGATGGCGGGTCCTAACGGGGCAAACGTATCGCAACCCTTGGCACGCCACCATTGCAGGTCTTTGCCTTGGCCGTGCTGCCAGTTGCGGTCGCTGACGTCGTTGCCGCAAGTGACTCCGAAAATGGCGGCCTGCGCTTCCTCGCGGGAGACGTTGCGCGCGGGTTTGCCGATGACGATCACCAGTTCGCCTTCGTAGTGCACGTCGGTGGCGTCGGGCGGGATGACGATGGGGCCGTCCGGGTCCTGGAGCGCGGTGACGGGCTTATAGAACATCTGCGGATGCGGTGGCGCGGAGCGGCTGCCCAGATGGCTTCGATAGTTCAAGCCGACCGCCATGATCTTGCCGGGACGGCACGGAGAGAGCAGTTTCACCCCGGAAAGAGGGCGGCCGACTCCGTACTCCTCGTGGCTGCCGAACAGGTCGCCGCGGATCTCGCGAACCGTGTCGCCATCCAGCGTGCCATAAGAAACCCGGGAATCGAAAGAATAGCGGACGTAGAGTGGCACGCGGGCCATTTTAGCTTGATTATCGGAACGCGGGTGACGAAGCGCCGGCCGGCGGGTTTACAAAAATGTCGATCCACTGTCCGCGCCGCTCCCAGTGCGCGGCCAGGGGGAGAGGCACGCGGGCGCGGGCTTCTCCGCGGGTCACATTGGGAATATAGCCGTAGCAGGCGCGCCAGAACCGCGCCACGGCCGGCGGGCCCGTCAGGCGGAGAGACGGATTCCTGGTGCGCGAGAACAGGACCAGCACCTGTACGGTGCTCCAGTCGAGCGCGGAGATGGTGCCGGGAGCCAGGTCCGTCAGGGTACGGACCGGGCGGCCGCGGCGAACGTACCCCAGCCGCGGGTTGGACAACTCGGCGCTGAGCGGCCAGGCCGTATCGACGACCGCGGCGGGATAACGGAGTTCCAGGTAGGCGGCGGCATCCGCGTGCAGCTTCACAAAATCGGTGAACGCCAGGTTGTTCTCGTAGGGAAACGGGTACGGCGGGTTCCAGAAACTGCCGGCGAGCAGTCCGCCGATCAGCGCCGCCGCGGATACGATGCGCAAGGTGCGGCCGTATAGCGCGAAACCCGCCGCCATGGCGCTGTAGAGAATCGGCAGGACCGGCAGCAGGTAGCGTTCGAGCGCGGCCCCGCCGAGCGCGGAGAGCATGATCACGTGGGCCGCCACCACCAGCCATGCCACCCGCCAGGAGCGGCTTTGAAAAATGCGGCTTCGGCGCCAGGCATGGACGATAGCCAGGGTGCCGATCCAGTGGAATTCGGCGAACCCCAGGTAGTAGAGGCGCCGCACGAAGGTGGCCGCCAGGCGTAGGGGGTGGATGGAATCGTAGAGATTGTAGCGGATGAATTCCACATCGCCCGCCCAATGGCCGGTGCTGCGGAAGAGTGTGGCGATCCACAGGCCCAGGACCAGGGCCGGGGCGGCAAAATAGAGCGACTCGCGCCACCGCCGTTCCCACGCCAGCCACGCCAGGAAGAGGACCGGAACGACCATCCCCGTCTCTTTGACCAGCACCAGAACCACACAGGCGACCGCCGCCAGGCGCAGCCGGTCCTGCAGGAACAGCAGCAGGGCCACGGTGGTGAAGAGCATCGCGGGGGCGTCGAGTTGGGCCAGCATCGCCTGTGCATAAAAGAGCGGGGAGACGCACAGGAGCGCGGCCGCCAGAAATGCCGGCATGCCCGCGACTTCGCGGCATAGTTCGATTGCCAGCAGGAACGCCGCGAGAAGGCTGAAGGCCGCCAGCAGCAGCATCGCCGATCGCGTCACCACCGGGTAAAAGCCGGCGAGGCGCCAGGCGCCCGCCAGGTAAGCCATCACCCCGGGAGGGTGAATGTTCGGCTCGGCCGACCGCGGCACCAGGTGGCCGCCGTGCAGGATATCGAGCGCGGCGGGGACGAACTGGCCGGCTTCATCCCAGAAATACGGCAGGCGTAGAAACGAAGCGTGGCTGGCGAAGACCACCAGCGCGAAGAACAAAAACAGCGTCAGGTAGGCGACAGGCCGCGTCCGGCGGCGGCCCGCTGCCATCTCCTGTCGCATGGCCGCCTACTGCACGACGCCTGCGCTGCCCTGCGGCTCCAGACGGATCTCCCCGAATGCCGATTCATATTGGGTGACGTTCTGCTGCAGGACGTTGAGCAGCGCCTTGGCCTGTTGCGGGCTCAAGTAGATGCCCTGGAAATTCTGGATGGATACGTTGTCGGGTGCGTTCTGTGTGATGCGCCCGAACATGAGAAAGAAGTCCCACAGGTTCACCCGCACCTGTACGCTGTTGGCGTAGTTCTCGCGGTAATCGGGCATGTTGATCAACTGGATCTTGGGTGGCGTGGGCGTCATAGACTTCAGCGTATCACCGGGGTTACAAGCTGCCGGAGCGGGGCGCGTTCGTTTGCGTACCGGGTTGCTTTCGGCGTGCCGCGTTCTTTAAGAATATTTACGTTTTTGGTACAACCCGTGCATCCTACTTAGCGTCCGAGGAAGTGAGGAAATTATGAGGGCACTCGTTGAGAATCACACGAAGGGACAAGCTCACTGTCCGATTTGTACGCGTACCGTTCCGGCGGATATTGATCTCAAGGGGAAGTATCCGAAGGTCCAGCCCGGGCAACAGTGTCCGCGGTGCGGATGTTCGTTGGATGTCGCGGTAGTAGTACAAATACCCGAAGCGGCATAAGCCGGAACGTACTGTTAAGGTTGTTTCCGGGGTGCACTTTCTGCCATGATGAAGTCAGAACTGGGGAACAGATGAAACGTAAGGCAGCCTCAAAACCGGAACCGGTCGTTCCTCCGGCGATCCTGGAACAGGCGAAGCGCGCCATCTTCCAGGACCGGCTGAAGCCGGCGAAGTGTTCCGTGTGCGGAGCGGAGACGAGCAGCGTGCCGCCGAACGAGCCGCTCTGCTGGGTATGCCGCCGCTTGAAAATCAGTGCCTGGCGCGATATCGAACAGCAGCAGATGCCGGTGCAGGAATAGCGCCGGCCCTTAGCTATTCGCCTCGATCGCCTGCGCGACGTGCTCCCACTCCGCCATCACCGATTCGAGATCCGCGCGCCGCGCATCGAGCATGCCCGTGATCCGGCGGGTTTCCTCCACGTTGACGAAATTGGCTAGCGCCGCTTCATAGTCGGCAATCTCCGTTTCCAGACGGGTAACTTCCTCCTCGATTTCCTGGCGCCGCTCCTTCATCTGCCGTAATTTGATAGGATTGAGTCGTCCACCCGCGGAGGGCCGCGATTCGGTCACGGGAGCCGCCGGGGGGATCTCCTCTTCCGGCGGCAGCTCGGCCGCCTGGGCGGCGCCGGTCTTCCGCCAGACATAATCTTCGTAGTTGCCGGGGAAGACATTCACACGGCCGTCTTCGACCTCGAAGACGCGGCTGGCCAGCTTATCGATGAAGTAGCGATCGTGCGACACGAACACCACCGTGCCGCTGTATTCCTCGAGCGCGCGGAGCAGGACGTCCTTGGCGCGCATGTCGAGGTGGTTGGTGGGCTCGTCCAGGAGCAGGAAGTTGGACGGCATCATCAGCATGCGGGCCAAGGCATAGCGGTTCCGCTCGCCGCCGGAGAGCACGCCGATCGTTTTGAATACGTCGTCTTCGGAAAACAGAAAACAGCCGAGAACGCTGCGCAGCTCGGTATTGGAGGCGCGCGGCGCGACCGTTCCGAGATCGTCCACCAGGCGCGCGGCCGGATCGAGCTCTTTGTACTGGTCCTGGGCGAAGTAATCGGGATCGGCATTCTGACCGAGGGTGAAATCGCCGGCACTCACCGGTTCGGCGCCCGCCAGAATCCGGATCAGGGTCGATTTGCCGGCCCCGTTCACCCCAACCAGCGCCACGCGGTCGCCGCGCTCCACGATGAAGTTGACACCCGCGAACACCTGGTGATCGCCGTAGCTCTTGGCCACGTTCTTGAACTCCGCCACGATGCGCCCACTCGGTTTCGGCTGGGGGAACCGGAAGTGAATGCTCTTCTCTTCGGGCGGGATCTCGATGCGTTCGATGCGCTCCAGTTCTTTGATCCGGCTCTGCACCTGCTTGGCCTTGGTGGCCTGGTAACGGAAGCGGGTGATGAACGCCTCGAGCTGGCGAATGCGGTCCTGCTGGTTGTCGTAGGCTGCCAGGAGCTGGGACCGGCGCTCTTCTTTCTGCTGCTCGTATCGGGTGTAACCGCCGGTGTAGACGTGCAGCCCCTTATTCCACAGCTCGACGATCTTGCGGACGGTCACGTCGAGGAAGTAGCGGTCGTGCGATACCAGCACGAAGGCGTACGGATAATTGGAAAGGTAGGACTCGAGCCAATTGCGGGCTTCCAGGTCGAGGTGATTGGTGGGTTCGTCGAGCAGCAGCAGGTTGGGCTTCTCGAGCAGCAGCTTGGCCAACGCGATGCGCATCTGCCAGCCTCCGGAGAACTCCTCGGTGCGCCGCGTCCAGTCGCGCTGTGTGAATCCCAAGCCCGATAAAACGGTACCCACTTGCGCCTCCACCGCAAATCCGTCGCGGGCGCGGAACTCGGTATCGGCGCGGTGGAACCGATCGGCCACTTCGGCGTATTCCTGGCTCTGGGGGTCGAGCTCGGCCATTCGCCGGGTGAGCTGCTCCTGCTCGTCTTCGAGGGCACGCAACTCGGCAAACACCGTCATGCACTCGGCGAAGACACTGCGGCCGGACAGCGACAGGCCTTCCTGGGGCAAATAGCCGATGCTAACACCCTTCTGGGTGGTAACATGACCCGAATCGAGGCCCTCGATGCCGGCAAGCACCTTGAGAAGGGAAGACTTACCGGTGCCATTGGCGCCCACGATTCCGGCCCGTTCGTTCGGTGTAACCAGCCAGTCGGTATGCTCGAAGAGGATCTTGGGACCGTAGCGTTTCCCGGCCCCGGTGAGTTGGATCATGGAGACTTAAGATTCATTGTAGCCAACGCCCAAGCGACCCCGCTTCCGCCAAAAGAAAAGCTCCGGCTGCCGCGGGGCCCGACGACCGCGGCTTCCGGAGCCAAGAGACAGGGAGAAGGAAATCTTCTGGACACCTGTCTATTTTCTGTGACGTATGGCGGACGAATCCGGTTATAGCCAGTATTGCCACTGCCCGGTCGCGACCACGTAGAAGGCCAGCAGGGCGTTGGTTACGGCGTGTGCCAGGATGCAGTCCGCCAGGTTGCCGGTGCGCACCGCCAACAAGTTATAGAGTACGCCGGCGATCAGGCCAACCTCCCAGTAGGGCCCGTGCTCGGAGGCGAAAAGCACGGCCGTGATCCAAAAAGCGGCCGGCGCGTACCGCCCGATGGGAACCTTCAGGAAATCGGTGTGAATGATCCACCGCATCATCCAGCCGCGCCAGAAGAGTTCCTCGGCAATCGGAACAAGCAGCGTGGCTCCCACAATGCGTACCGCCAGAAAGCCGTTCTGCCGGACGGCCTGGGCGAGCGAACTGGCCGCAAAACCGGTAAGCGGGTTCTCGAAGAGCCAGAAATGGCGGTACCCCGGGCCAAACCACCAATCGGGACCAATCCAGATCACGAAAACGGCGGCGCCCAGCACCATGCTCAGCAACGGCCGTGAGGGCGTCCAGGGAATGAACTCGCGCGAAAAGATCGCAATGGCGGCCAGGGTGACCAGGAATCGCAGCACGTACGAGAACGGTGCCTGCATCCCGATCGCCCGCTCCAGGGCCAGAAACCCGACATAGGCAGCGAACGGAGCGGCGTAGCCAATGGTTGCGCGCCGCTCTCCCGTCATTTGCGCGCGTCGGCATTGCGGCGCGTGGCAGGTGGGCGGGCAGTAACCACGGGGATGAGCGAATTGCGTTCCTCGGACTCCGGCGAGCGGCCGCTGTGAGAGGCCAGCTCCCGGTTCAACGTGGCGACGAACTCCTGAATCTGCGACTGCATCTCGCCCATTCTCTCTCGCATATTGAGGATGATCTCCACCCCGGCGAGATTGACCCCGAGATCCCGTGTGAGGTGCAGAATCACCTCCAGACGTTCCAGATCTTCATCCGTGTAGAGGCGGGTGTTGCCCTCGCTGCGGGAAGGCTTCAGCAGTCCCTCCCTTTCGTAAAGCCGCAGAGTCTGCGGATGGATCTCGTACTGTTCCGCGACAGCGGAAATCATGTATGCCGCTCGTGATTTCGCCCTGGCCATGGCGCGACGTTTCTCCTGAGAACGAAAGCCGGATGGAAGCCGCCCCGCTATACCTTCGCCCACACTTCGTGGCGCGGGTCTTCCGGATGGAGTTTACCAAGTTCGCGGAGCAGTTCGCGAGTGCGCTCATCGCGGGGGTCGGGAGCCTCGATGGCGACTTCCACAATCTGGTCGCCCCTTTGATTGGTCCGTGAGTTCATGACGCCCTTTTCACGCAGGCGGAACTTCTGGCCATTGCGGGTACCCTGGGGAATCTTCAGCAGAGTGCGTCCGTCAATGGTAGGGACCTCGATCTTGGCACCGAGAGCGGCCTCCCAAACCGCCACCGGTACGGTGATTTCGATATCGTCCCCTTCGCGGCGAAAGAACGGGTGGTCCTCCACCCGTGTAGTGATATACAAGTCTCCGGGAGGCGCCCCCATCGTGCCGGCATTGCCTTTCCCGGGCACGCGCAGGCGCGATCCATTGCGCGCGCCGGGCGGAATGCGAATGTCCACCTGTTCGGTATGGGTGACGCGCCCATCCCCGCCGCACGTGGGGCAGGCATTGCGCAGTTTTCCGGAGCCGCCGCAGCGCGGACAGGTCAGGCTGAACTTCATGGCCCCGGCCATCTGGCTGACATTGCCGGTACCGCCGCATTGCGGGCAGGCAATCTCGCCGGAGCCGGTGGAGCCGGTTCCGCGGCACGTCCCGCAGATTTCGTAGCGGTTGATGTTGAGCCGCAACTGGGTGCCTTTGATGGCCTGCCAGAAGTCGATGTCGATGCCGTATTCGAGGTCGGTGCCCTTTTCCGGCTGGGGCGTGGCAGCCTCGCCCCCGTGGCCTCCGAAGAACTGGGAGAAGATATCGCGGAAACCTCCGCCGGAGGATTCCGTGCGGCGGCCGCCCTTGGGCGCGGCCCCGGCGCCTTGGAAATATTCCGAGAAATCGAACCCGTTGAAGTCGAAACCGGGTTGCGGACCGGCGCTGCCGGGCCCCGGACCCGCGCCCGTGAAACCGTTCTCCGAATAGAAGCCGTACTGGTCGTACATCTGGCGCTTTTTGGAATCGCTGAGGATGTCGTAGGCTTCCTGGACACGCTTGAAACGCTCCTCGGCGGACTTGTCACCGGGGTTCAAGTCCGGGTGATACTTGCGCGCGAGTTTCCGGTAAGCCTTGCGGATTTCGTCCGTCGCGGCTTTGCGGGCCACCCCGAGCGTGTCGTAATAGTCGTGCTTGGGAGCGGTAGGCATAGTCAGAATCCCAGGGGCCGGGTCACCCCGGCCCCTCCTTCACGGTGATGCTTACTTCTTATCGTCCACGTCCACGAACTCGGCGTCGACTACGTCGTCCTTCCCTTTCTTGGGGCCGGAGTCGCCGCCCGCCGAGCCGTCGCCGCCAGGGGGCGGAGGCGGCGCGCCGCCGGGTTGCTGCGGTGTGGCTTTGTACATCGCCTCGGCGAGTTTATGGCTGGCGGTGGTGAGCCGGTCCACGGCGGAGTTGATCTTATCCGGATCGTTCTCGTTCATCGCCTTCTTGGTCTCTTCGATAGCCAATTCGATCTCCTTGGCTTCGGCTTCCCCGATCTTCGAGCGATGCTCCTTCAACGTCTTCTCCACGTTGTAGACCATGGCATCGGCACGGTTCTTGGCCTCGATGGTATCGCGCTGTTTCCGATCGTCGGCGGCGTGCGACTCGGCGTCGCGGGCCATCTTCTCCACCTCGTCCTTGGACAGGCCCGAAGAGGACGTGATGGTGATCTTCTGCTCGTTGTTGGTGCCGCGGTCCTTGGCGGTCACATTGAGAATGCCGTTGGCGTCGATATCGAAGGTCACTTCGATCTGCGGAATGCCGCGCGGCGCGGGCGGGATGTTACCGAGCTGAAACACGCCCAGCAAACGATTGTCCCGGGCCATGGACCGCTCCCCCTGGGAGACCTTGATCTCCACCGAGGGCTGGTTGTCGGAAGCCGTCGAGAACACCTCGCTCTTCCGCGTAGGGATGGTGGTATTGCGTTCGATCAGCTTGGTGAAGACGCCGCCCATGGTCTCGATGCCCAGCGACAGCGGGGTCACATCGAGGAGCAGCACGTCTTTCACCTCACCGCCCAGCACGCCTCCCTGAACCGCGGCCCCCACCGCCACGACTTCGTCGGGGTTCACGCCCTTGTGGGGCTCCCGGCTGAACAGGTCGCGCACAATGGCCTGGATCCGCGGCATTCGGGTCTGGCCGCCCACCAGCACGACCTCGTCGATCTGCTGCGGCGTCACGTTGGCATCGGCCATGGCCTGCTTGCAGGGGCCCACGGACCGCTGAAGAACATCTTCGACCATCTGCTCGAAACGGGCCCGGGTGAGCTTCATTTGCAGGTGCTTGGGTCCGCTCGCGTCGGCCGTGATGAACGGCAGATTGATTTCGGACTCGAGCAGCGTCGACAGCTCCATCTTGGCTTTCTCGGCGGCCTCTTTGAGGCGCTGGAGGGCCATCTGGTCGCGCGAAAGGTCGATGCCGTTTTCCTTCTTGAATTCGGCCACAATCCAGTCGATGATGCGCTGGTCGATGTTGTCGCCACCCAGGTGCGTGTCGCCGTTGGTCGACTTGACCTCGACCACGCCATCGCCCACCTCCAGGATTGAAATATCGAAGGTGCCGCCGCCGAAATCGTACACGGCGATGGTTTCGTTCTTCTTCTTGTCCAAGCCGTAGGCCAAGGCCGCGGCGGTGGGCTCGTTGATGATGCGCATCACTTCGAGTCCCGCGATCCGGCCGGCGTCCTTGGTGGCCTGGCGTTGCGAGTCGTTGAAATAAGCGGGAACCGTGATCACTGCCTGGGTGATCTTTTCGCCCAGGTAGGACTCGGCGGCCTCCTTCAGCTTGGTGAGGATCATGGCCGAGATTTCGGGCGGGGAGTACTTCTTTCCGCTGATATCCACGCGCGCGTCGCCGTTGTCCCCCCGAGCGACCTTGTAGGGGACCATCTTCATTTCTTCGCTGACTTCGTCAGAGCGGCGTCCCATGAACCGCTTGATGGAGAAAACCGTGTTTTCGGGGTTGGTGATGGCTTGGCGTTTCGCCACCTGGCCGACCAGGCGCTCGCCACTCTTGGTAAACGCCACAACGGACGGAGTGGTGCGGGCCCCTTCCTGGTTTGCGATGACTGTAGGCTGCCCAGCCTCCATCACAGCGACCACCGAATTGGTGGTGCCCAGGTCAATACCGATAATTTTTCCCATGTTGGTTGAATAGCCTCCCTCGTTTAGCTTGGTGGTGGCATGCCGCCCGAGGGCGGCGATTTAGCACAACTCCATTATCAAACCTTAGTGCCTATTTGTCAAGTTTCCCGGGTGCCCCTTGCCTCAGGAAATCGCTGATCGCGCACGGTCGAGCAGCACCTGTATCAACGCCGGATGACCGTCCAGCGGCGGCGTCATCACTACGTCCAAGTCCTTGTGGCGCAACGAGATCTGTTGCACCAGCCGGGGCAGGTCCCGCTCCAGGTGCAGGCCCAGGGTAAGAAAGTAGGGAACCACCAGGATACGCCGCAGGCCTTTTTCCGCCAGTCGTGTGACCGCCCCCTCGAGGTCGGGCGTGCCGAGTTCCAGGAAGGCGGCTTCCACGCAGGGAAAGCCACCGGCGCTGGCCAGGTCCGCAGTCACGGCACGCACCGCGTCATTCGCCGATTCGATGCGGGAGCCATGGGCGAAGACGACGATCCCGGTGGTCACGCCGCGCCGTGGATATAGGCTCGCATATGGTGAATCTCTTCGGTCTTGCGGGCCAACTCATAGTTCATGACGTCCCGCATAGAGAGGAACGCCACCACGCGCGAGCCGCACGTCACCGGGAGGTGCCGGCAGTTGTGGCTTTTCATCAGTTCCATGGCCTCTTCCACGGTGGCCAGCTCGTCCACCGTAGTGACCGCCGTGCTCATGGCTTCGGCGACGGGAGTCCGTTCCGGGTCGAGACCGGCGATGACCACCCGCTTCATCAGGTCGCGTTCGCTGAACACTCCCCGAATCTCGTCCCCCCGGAGGACCAGAATCGCCCCCACCTGGAGCTCGGCCATCCGCCGCGCAACGGCAGACACGGAATTCCCCTCCTCGACAAAAAACAACTCGCGGCGCTCGATAATGTCACGGACCTGGGACATTTTCACCCTCCCCGCCAGTTTGCGGTGGAGCAAATATATCACAGGAGTCCGCCGCACGCCATAATCGTACATGGCCCAAGCGCTGCGTTTCGAATGCCAGCCCGGATGCACGGCCTGCTGCCGGCAGAAGGGTTTCGTCTACCTCACGGCGGACGACGTCACCCGCGCCGCGGAATTCCTCGGCATCCCGGTGGGGGCGTTCGAGCAGAAATACGTCTATCGCACGCGCCGACGCATGCGCCTGCGGGTGCCCCGGGAGGCGAACTGCCATTTCCTGCGCGAGGACGGCTGTTCGATCCACCCGGCGAAACCGACCCAGTGCCGCATCTTCCCGTTCTGGCCCGAGTTGGTGGAGAGCCGGCGCGAATGGGCCAAAACGGCGCACGATTGCCCCGGTATAGGAAAGGGAGCCCTGATTCAGATTGAAGCCGCGCGGGAGCAGGCCCGCGAGATGCGCCAGGCCCATCCCGAGCTGTATTGAAGGCCCGCCTTCCTCCCACTGTACAGAAACGGCTCCCTACATCCGATAAGTACAGCAGCGCAGCGCGGCAGGACCCGGACCCGCCAGCCCGCGGTCGCTGCCGCGCCGCCAACCATATCTATGCGTATCAGCCAACCCGAACCCGGCAACGTTTTGCGAATTACCGGCAATCTCGATATCGGAGCGGCGGAGCCGCTGCACCACGCCCTGCGCGAGGCATTGACTCTGGAGCCCAGTGTCACGCTCGATCTGAGTGAAGTCGGAGCCTGCGATACGGCCGCTCTGCAACTTCTTTATGCCGCCCGCAGAAGCGCCTGGCAGTGTCACAAGAGCTTTCGGATCAAGGCCATGTCGCCCGCCGTGCGGGAAGCCGGCGAGGCCCTCGGGTTATTTCTGACGGAACTCGAAACCGATCCCGGCGGGCGAGGTGACCCTCGTGCGGTTTGATCCGGTCGCCACCTTTTTACAAGAAGCGGACGACCTGCTGTCGCAAATCGAAGAATCGGCGTTGTTGCTGGATTCCGGGGATCCGCCGGGGGAAACGGTCAACCGCCTGTTTCGGGCGTTCCATACCCTCAAGGGCTCCGGGGCCATGGTCGGGATGGACTTGGTTGCCGGGTTTACCCACCATGTGGAGACCCTTTTGGACGGCGTACGCAGCGGCAGGCTGCCGGTCTCGACGAAACTGACCCGGCTGATTCTGGAATCGCGCGATCATATCCGGAACCTGCTGGCCTCCATCCAGGAAGCAGCCCCACTGCCCGATTCGAACGGCTTGATCGCATCCCTCGCGGCGTATGCCGGCCAGACCGGCACGCCGCCAGCCCTTACCGTGCCGGCCGCGGGCGGGGAGACCAGTCGACTGGAAACCACCTGGACCATCGGTTTCCGGCCCAATCCGGGGATCCTGAGCTGCGGGGCAAGCCCGATCCTGCTGTTCCGGGATTTGCGCAGTCTGGGCGCGTGCCGGATCACCGCCCACACCGAGGACGTTCCGCCCCTCGAGGAGATCCAGCCGGACGCCTGTTACCTGTGGTGGACCATCGAGTTGCGTACCGCTTGCGACCAAAACACCATCCGTGACGTGTTCCTTTTCGTCGAGGACGGCAGCGAACTGACCCTGGAGTCCGCCGTGGAACCCGAAAACCAGCCCAAGGCAGAGGATCGCACGGCTGCCAGTGCCGAGAAGCCGGTTATCGGGCCGGTGCGGCCGGCACTATGTTCCGCCCCCGACGAGCTTCACAAAACGCTGGTGCGGGAATCCACCGTGCGCGTGCCGTCCGGCAGGCTGGACCGCCTGGTGAACCTGGTCGGAGAACTGGTGATGAACCAGTCCCGGCTGGTACAGGCCGCCGCGCACACCGGCGCGGCGGAGCTCGCCAACCCGGTGCAGGAACTGGGCCGCCTGGTGGACGAACTCCGCGATAACGTCCTCGAAATCCGCATGCTGCCTATCGGCACGCTGTTCGGGCGCTTCCGGCGCCTGGTACACGATCTTTCCACGGAGCTGGGCAAGGAAGTGGACCTGATCGCCGAGGGAGCCGAAACCGAACTCGACAAAAGCATCCTCGATCAACTCGGCGAACCGATGGTGCACCTGCTGCGCAATGCCATCGACCACGGCATCGAACCGGGCGCCGAACGCGCCGCAAGCGGCAAGCCACGCCGGGGAACGGTCCGCCTGTCGGCGGTGCATGCCGGCTCCGACGTGGTGGTGAGCATCGAAGACGACGGGCGCGGTATCGATCGTGCGGCCATCCTCGCCAAGGCCATCGAGAAACAGCTTGTGCCGCCGGACGCCAACCCGAGCGAGAAGGACCTGTTGAATCTGATTCTGCTCCCCGGGTTCTCGACCGCCCGGGAAGTGACGAACGTGTCGGGCCGCGGCGTGGGAATGGATGTAGTGAAGCGGCAGATCGATGCGCTGCGCGGGTCGCTTTCGATCGCCAGCGAGGCCGGCAAGGGCACGCGCCTGGCGGTCACCCTGCCGCTGACCCTGGCGATTATCGACGGCCTGCTGGTCGAGGTGGGCGGCGACCAGTTCATCCTGCCCATGGCGGCGGTCACCGAGAATGTGGAGCTGCACGCGGCCATGCGGGCGCGCAACAATGGTCGAAACGTGCTCGCGGTGCGTGGGGAACCGGTCCCTTACATCGATGTCCGGGAGGCGTTCGGCGTCGGTGGCGGGCCGCCGGCGGTCGCCCGGGTGGTGATTGTGCGGTTTGAGGACCAGCGGGTTGGCCTTGTAGTGGACCGCGTGATCGGCACCCATCAGACCGTGATTCAGTCCCTCGGCCGGTTTTTCCGCCGGATCGAAGTGGTCTCCGGCGCCACCATCATGGGGGACGGACGGGTGGCCCTGATTCTGGATGTGTGTGCCGTAGTGCGATTTGCCAATGAGCGTTCGCAGAAAGGTCTCCGAACGGTTCTGCCGGTGGCGTGCTGAACGGAATTTTCGAAAAGGGTACGAAGATGCATAACTGGAAGATTGGAAAAAGGATCAGCGCGGGGTTCGCCGCCGTGATTCTGGTCGCCGTGTCGCTGGGAGTCTTCGCTTACAGCGAGATTGGTACGATCCACCAAAGTTCGACCGAGATCTCCGAGGACGCCTTGCCCGGCGTGTACCTGCTTGGGCAGATTCAGGGCCACGTGCAGGAACTGAAGGACCTGGTGCTGGAACAGGCGCTGGCTGACGACAAGACCGAGATGGCGCGCCTAGATACCGAGATACAGGGGCTGCGCGCGCAGAATGCGGAAATGAGCAGGGCATACGAAAAGCTGATCAAAGAGGACAAGGAGCGGGAGTTGTATGCTGCATTCACGTCATCCGGCAATACCTTCTGGGCCGTGGCGGATGGAGTAATGAAAGCCGGTGGTGGAACCAGGGATACGACCCGGCAGGCAGTGAACCTGGTGCACGCACAACTAGAGCCGGTCCATCAGAAATACCTGGAGGCGGCCGACAGGCTGGTGGCCCACAACAAGAGCGCCGCCGACGAGGACGCCCGCGCGATCGAGAATGTCGTGGCCCGGGCCGGCACTGGAATTCTGATCGGCATCCTGGCGGCGGTCGCGATCGCGATCGGTATTGCGGTGTTCATCGTTCGCAGCATCACCAGGCCGTTGGCCATCGCGGTCGGATTGGTGGAACAGGTGTCGCAGGGCGACCTCACCCACACCATCGCCGCTCCTTCGGCCGACGAACTGGGCCGGATGCTTTCGGCAATGAACCGCATGGTGGAAAACCTCAAAGGCGCGGCTCAGGTGGCCACTCGTATTTCCGAGGGCGATCTGACCGCGCAGGCGAAGGCGCTTTCGGAACAGGACGGCCTGGGCCAGGCCCTGGTGCGCATGCTGGCGAATCTGAGAAAGACCATGAGCGAGGTGACGGCAGCCGCGGGCAACGTAGCCGCGGGGAGCGAGGAAATGAGTTCGACGGCGCAGCAACTCTCGCAGGGTGCCACCGAGCAGGCTTCCGCCGCCGAAGAGAGCACCTCGTCGATGGAGGAAATGGCCGCCAGCGTCCAGCAGAACGCCGACAACGCCCGGCAGACGGATAAGATCGCCTCCCAAGCCGCGCAAGACGCCCGCTCGAGCGGGGAAGCCGTGACGAGGACTGTGCAGGCGATACGGGAAATTGCCGAGAAGATCAGCATTATCGAGGAGATCGCCCGCAAGACGGACCTGTTGGCCCTGAATGCCGCGGTCGAGGCGGCGCGGGCAGGCGAACACGGCAAGGGCTTTGCGGTGGTCGCCTCGGAAGTGCGCAAACTGGCGGAACGAAGCCAGACCGCCGCCGCGGAAATCAGCCGGCTGACCGGAGAAGGCGTACAGACGGCGGAAGGAGCCGGTCAACTGCTCACCCGACTGGTCCCGGACATCCAGAAGACGGCCGAACTGGTACGGGAGATCGCCGCGTGCAGCGTCGAGCAGAGCACGGGAACGGCGCAGGTGAACCGGGCGATTCAGCAGCTCGACCAGGTGATTCAGCAGAACGCGTCCGCATCGGAGGAGATGGCATCGACCGCGGAGGAGTTGTCCAGCCAGGCGGAGGTCTTGCAAGCCGCGGTGGAGTTTTTCAAACTCGACGAAACCCAGCGGTCCGGCGCCGCGCCGCGCAGGACACCGGCAGTGGCGCGGCCGCGCAGGACGGCGCCTGTGAAGCTGGATCCGCCGCCGGCCACAGCCGGGCTCGCGCACCTGCATCGTTCCCTGCAGGCTTCCGGGGCCGGCATCGCAATGGACACTCACGCCGGCAGCGCCGATGCGCGCGACCGGGATTTCAGCCCCTATCAGGCATAGCGCGGAGGCGCCAGATGATTATCGAGACACGTCAGTATATTACGTTCAAATTGGGAGACGAACTGTTCGCCATCGATGTGGCCCGGGTGCGGGAGGTGTTGGAAGTCTCCCAGATCACGCGGGTTCCCACGGCGCCCGAATATATGCGCGGCGTCGTCAACGTGCGCGGCCAAGCGACTCCGGTGGTGGATCTGCGAGTCCGCTTCGGCCTCCCCAGGGTCCCCGATACCGTGCACACGCGGATCATTGTGATGGAACTCGAGCTGGACGGAGAGGCTACGGTGCTCGGCGGAATCGCCGACAGCGTCCATGAAGTCATCGAGCTGGCGGCGGAGAATATCAATCCCCCGCCGCGCATCGCCATGCGTTGGCGCGCCGAGTTCATTCAGGGTATGGGCCGGCGGGGCGACGACTTCATCATCATCCTGGATGCCAATGCGGTCTTCTCCTCGGAAGAACTGGCGCTGGTGAATGGCGCCGTGCCGGAAAAGGGGGAGCCGGTTCCGGCTTATTGAGCCGCATCGGCCGAACGGGCATGTCCAGAATTCTGGTAGTGGACGATTCGGTCTCCACGCTGGAGACCGTGGGCTTGATCCTCACCGAGGTGGGGCATGAAGTGGCAACGTGCGAGTCCGGCCGGCGGGCGGTCCTTCTGCTGCCCCGACAGAACATCGACCTGGTCATCACGGACATCTACATGCCGGAAGAGGACGGCCTCGAAATCATCCGCGATATGCGGCGCATTTGTCCCGAGGTGCCGGTGGTCGCGATGAGCGGGATGACGGGAAAGTGGGCCATGCTGGAGGTGGCGTCCTACCTGGGCGCCTGCGCCACCCTGGCCAAGCCGTTCTCGAAGGCGCAACTGCTCCAGGCTGTGGCGAAAGCTCTCCCGCTGGCCCAACCCGGGTCCCATGTGTGAACGGCACGATTGCGCGGGTCCGCCGGCGCACGCGGGTCAGGCCAGCGAGTTTGCGGAGGAGTATCTTTCGCCGGGCGGTTATCTGTTTTCCGGGCAGGCGGAATCGCTCGTGGGAATGAATGTTCCGGCGAGGCCGGTGATGGCTTCGGTGTACCAAAAACCCTTACAGGAGGAGTAATCAGAACGATGGCAGTGACACTCTCCCCAAAAGTGCGGGTGCTGATCGTAGACGATTCGGCCTCGGTGCGCCAGGCTCTGAAACAATTGCTCGAGACCGATCCCGAGATCGAAGTCATGGGAGTCGCAAGCGACCCCTACGTGGCGGCCGCCCAGATCGGCAAGGAGATTCCCGACGTCATCACGCTCGATATCGAGATGCCGCGGATGGATGGGCTGACCTTTCTCGACCGGATCATGACCCAGCATCCGATCCCGGTGGTGGTTTGCTCCACTTTGACGGGTAGCGGTTCGGACGTAGCAATGGCGGCGCTCGAAAAAGGAGCCGTCGAGATCATTACCAAGCCCAAGCTGGGCGCGAGGGAGTTCTTCGAGGAGTCCCGGATCCGGATCTGCGACGTGGTGAAGTCGGCCGCGCGGGCTCGCCGCCTGCGGCCCCGGCCATCCAACCGGCTGCGCGTAGAGCCCAAATTGACCGCCGACGCCGTCCTCCCCAGACCGCCCACCAACGCGATGATACGGACCACCGAGAAGGTGGTGGTGGTGGGTGCGTCCACAGGCGGTACCGAAGCCCTGCGGGAGTTCCTGGAAGGCATGCCGCTGGACGCTCCCGGCATCGTCATCGTCCAGCACATGCCGGAAATGTTCACGGCCCGGTTCGCCGAGCGCCTGGACACCATCTGCCGGATCACCGTGAAGGAAGCCGGGGATGGCGATTCGGTGATTCGCGGGCAGGCGCTGGTCGCCCCCGGCAACCGGCATCTGCTGCTGAAGCGCAGCGGCGCGCGGTATTACGTGGAGGTCAGGGATGGCCCGCTGGTCAGCCGCCATCGCCCCTCCGTGGACGTGTTGTTCCGTTCGGCCGCACGTTATGGCGGCAGAAACGTAGTGGGAGTGATCATGACGGGAATGGGCGACGATGGTGCGCGCGGAATGCTCGAGATGAAGCAGGCCGGGGCTTTCACCATCGCCCAGGACGAAGCCACGTCGGTGGTCTTCGGGATGCCCGCCGAGGCTATCAAATTGGGCGCGGTCGATCGGGTTCTGCCGCTCGGCGGCATCTCCCCGGAAGTCGTGCGGCTGTGCGATTAGGATTCGAAACGGCCCCAGGGCTACGCCCGCGGCCGTTCAGCGGCTCAGCTCGATCACGGTCACGCTGCGCGGCGGGAAGACCTGCTGATTCAGATTCACCGTGACCGGTGACGGAATCACTGCCTCCGGATGAGCATCGTCATTGGCCGCATACAGATCCGCGGTCAGTTGCTGGCCGCGGCCCGACGACGGTTTGAAACCGGAATAGTGGAGGGTGGCGCGGATCGGCTGTGTCAAATGCCGGTTCACGCAGAACAGCGTCAGCTTGTCGCCGCGATCGTTCACAGCCGCCGTCACATCCAGGTAGGGCACGGTATGGATCGTGGGCAGCCGACGCTGGCCCTGGTCTACGTCGTAGCTCTCCCCTTTCACGCTGCTTTCCACCAGGCGCGAGGCATCCGCGGTCGAGTACATCCGAAACGCCCAGTATGCCGGGACCCCGTAGACCCGTCCCTTCTTCTGCCAGATGCCGCCGAATTCGATCAGCCCCGTCATATCCGCGATCGGCGTGAAATCCGCCACCCGCATCAGCGTGTTCAGGAACCCCGCGGTACATAGCGCCCCGCCGAGGTTGTCGTACATCGGCGCTCGTTCCGCCGGTCCGATGAACAGCCATTCCGTAAACGCGATCTTCACGCGGTCGCGAGCCGCCGGGTGGCCATCGATCTGCTGCTTCATGGCTCGCAATTGCCGCTCCAGGCCCACCGGCAGCGCCAAGTCGGCCTGCGCAATGAACTCGGGCGAGGGGTCCGGCTTCTGCATGTCGCCGGTGCGCACCACGAAGTGCGTCGAGAGATATTGGAACGCCTCCGGCGCATTGCCGAGTTGTGCCGCATTCCACGATTCGAAATGGTCCGGATCCTGGCCCGTGGCGATCAGCCGGGCGCGCGGGTCTACTTTGCGGATGGCGGCGCTGAATTCGCGGGTGCGGCCGGCCACCCGCGACTCGGTTGGGTAGCCGATCTGAAAATTGCCCCACAGCTCGTTGCCCAGCTCCCACAGATTGCCGCCCGCGCCGTTCCCCCATTGCCGGTTCACGTAGCGCACCCATTCGGCGGCCTCCTCGGCGGTGCCGCTGCCCAGGTTCAGTGCGATCTGCGGCTCCCCTCCGATCCGCTTGCAGAAGGCCAGAAACTCATCCGTGCCGAACTGGTTGTATTCAGGCATGCCCCACGCCTGGTTGAGCATCGTGACGCGCTTGTCCATGGGCCCGATGCCGTCGCGCCAGTGATAACCCGAAGTGTAGTTACCGCCGTAGCGCACCACCGGCGTGCGCAGCGCGCGCGCCATCTCGATCATCTCCGGATTCATCCCATCCGCCTGGTCGGCCGGAAACAGCAACGCCTGGTCCACCAGGACGCGCGCCTCGTCGGCCGCGGCAATCACGAAATCCGCCGGCTCGCGGCTGGCCAGCGCGTCTTTGGCGAGTTCGAGCGCGAACTCGTACCGCGACCACCCCGCCGCCGTGAGCCGCAACGTCTGCTTTGCCAGCACCTGTTCCGGATGGTCGTGTTTGCGCAGCGAGATCTCCAGTTCCCTGGCCCCGCTCACCGGCATCGCGAAGAGGCTGCCGGTATAGCGCAGCACGCGATGAACCGGCAGGAACACCTGCTGCCGCACGCCGGTCTGCTTGCCCGGAAGCGCCATGATCAGCAGCGACCGCGCCGAGTTCTCCCGATCCCCCCAGCGCGGTTCGTAGCGCCACCCCTGCGCCGCATCGAGCGGCTGCCACGGCAGCGGCAGTCCGATATTGGAAGCCGCCGCCAGCTCGGGCCGGTCGGTGAGCATCTGCCGGATGCGGCCGGCGCTCCACAGGTTGTCCTCGAAGCTGGGATTCTCCAGGATCTGCGCCCATAGTCCGCCATACGTGCTGTGTCCGATGGGCTCCAGGAATGTGCCGTAGATCGTGCGCGGGATCGGATGCAGCACTTTCGATGCGTCGATGGTGATGACCGCCTCGGGCTGGCCGAATGCCGCCGCGCACCACAATACCGGGAGGAACAGCGCGATTCTTCGTCTCATAACGTGCAATCCAACTCCACCGCGGCGACACATCCCGCCGGAAAACGCCACCGGACGACCGGTCCGGGCGGCAATTCGCTTTCGACCGGCCGAAACACATCCGGCTGGTCCTGGCTGACCGATTCGCGCAGATCGGTGGGCGCGATGGCGTGGACGCGCCCGCCCAAAATCGTCATCCCGTCCACCGCGAACGAAGCCTCCACCGCGCGCGCGTACTCCACGTTGGCAACGTGCAGAAACACCCGACTGCCCGCCCGGCTGGCGGCAATATCCAGCCCCGCGGGCGCCGACTTCACCGTCACCCCCTGATCGCCGTTATGGCGTTTGAACAGGCGCATGATCGAGCCGGCCGGTGTGAGATAGCTTTTGCCGCGCGGCACCGGGATCATGACCGCGTTCACGGTCCAGCGGGTGCCGGCGAAATCCGCCGCCGTGGCGATCTTCAAGCGCGCTCCGTGCCGCTGGTAAATGTTCAGCGAGCGGGCGTGGTATACCGCCGCGAGCCATTCCGTGAGAATCGGGTTGGCATTGGCTGGGACCAGGCTCAGGTGCCCTTCGGTAATCGCGGCCGCGACCTTTGTTTGTCCGCCCAGGACCTGCTCCAGTTCCGCGACGCGCTTCTCGACGTTGTCAGAGAGCTCGATCAATTCCTCCCAGGCCTGTTGCGGGGCCTTTTGATAGCGCCGTCCCCGCAGCACCGTATCGGACCTGCGCGGCGATTGGCCCATCATGTGGATGGCGATGAAATCGAGGTGCTCGCCCGCCTGCTTCAGCATATCGGCCGCCCACAGCTCACCGGCGGCGTGGCGGTCTCCCCACCCGATCAGCCGGATGGACGCGTCGCGCGCCTTCATGGCTTTGGCGAACTCGATGGTGTGGGCAAGGGCCTGTTCTTTCGCAAAGGTCTGGTTGCCGTATGAAGTCTCATTCCCGAGTTGCCAGAGCTTGACCTGGAGCGGCTGGGCATGCGAAACCCAATCGGCGGCCTCCTGGGCGTCGCCCGACCGGTTGCCTTCTTTGGTGTTGCGATAGCCTTGGACGCCGTCGCTCAGGAAGTTGACGCAGTACAGCGGCTCGGCTCCCACACGCCGGCAGAAGTCCACGAATTCCCCCGTGCCCACCCGGTTCGTCTCCTTACCACCCCAGACGTAGTTCCGCATCCAGGGGCGCGCCGCCGCCGGCCCGATGCCTTCCCGCCATTTGTAATAGCGGCTGAAGAGACCTCCGAACCGGATCGCGCCCGGTGACAGGTCCTTCACCACATCCACGAAGTCCTGCCGCCAGTCGTCGCTATCGTAGTCCCATGCCGCCTCGCAGGAACTGTCGGTGACTCCCAGCGGCTCCATGAACTGCATATACAGATAGGGGGAGATGGCGAATTGTGGCGCTGGGTCCACCACGATCGCATCCGCGCCGGCGGCCCGCGCGGCGACGGCGGCAGCCCCCACCGCGCCACGCACGAACGTCCGTCTGTCGAGCATACCCTTACTACCTTATATCGGTGGGGCGATCGAGGTTGCCCCCGCCCGATCGTCTGCGCCGCCGCCGGACGCGCTACCCTGAAGCATGCTTCTCCGTTCGCTGCTCGCCGGCATCCTCCTGGCCGCGGGACTGTTCGCGCAAGCCCCCGCCGACTGGACCGCGCCGTTTCCACCGCATCACATCATCGGCAATGTCTATTACGTCGGCAGCAAGGGCCTGGCCTCCTACCTGATTGCGTCTCCCCAGGGTCACATCCTCCTTAACAGTAATCTCGAAAGCTCCGTTCCGCTCATCCGCGCCAGTGTCGAAAAGCTGGGGTTTCGCTTCAGCGATGTCAAAATCCTGCTGATCAGCCACGCCCATTGGGACCACTGTGCGGGCAGCGCGCGCCTGAAGGAGCTTACCGGTGCGCAGTACATGGTCATGGATGCCGACGTGCCCGAAATCGAAGCCGGCGGCAAGGGAAATTTCCAGTACGGCAACTCCGCACAATCCTTGTACAAGCCGGCGAAGGTGGACCGCGTTCTGCACGATGGCGACCAGGTGATACTGGGCGGCAACACCCTCACCGCGCACCTCACGCCCGGCCACACTAAAGGCTGCACTACCTGGACGCTCGAAGCCCGCGATGGCGGCAGGAATTACAACGTGGTGATCGTGGGCAGCCCCAATGTCAACGCCGGCTACAAGTTGGTGAATAACGCGCTCTACCCGCAGATCGCGCAGGATTACGAACGCACCTTCCGGGTGCTGAGGTCGCTGGCCTGCGATGTGTTCCTCGGCGCCCACGGCGACTACTACGGCTTGGCCGCCAAGGCTGCGCGCATGGGCAAAGGGCCCAACCCGTTCCTCGACCCGGAGGGATACCGGGCCTACGTCGCCGAGCGCGAGCAGGCGTTCCGGGCGGAGCTCAAAAAGCAATCCGAAGCGGGGCATTGAACCGGCGGCCGATGCCACGCCAGGACGCCCGAACACGCCGCCGCACCGGGCTGCCGACTTTCCGGTCCTGGCATCGTCACCACGCCAGTTTGGGAGCTTTCCGGTTTCCGTCGCTCAGCAGCCGCTCCTGGCTGTTGAACTCCTTTTCGCCGCTGCGTTTCGTCACCCGTTTGTACACCCCGTCGGGACCCATCCGGCGCGCTTTCACGTTGTCCATCAAATACTCGGCCAGAATCTCGTCGCGGATGCGGCGGCGCAGGTCGGCGTCTTCGATCGGGAACAGGAGTTCCACCCGCCGATTCAGGTTTCGCGGCATGATATCGGCGCTGCCGAGGTAGATCTCTTCCGCCCCCCCGTTGCGGAAATAGAAGATCCGGCTGTGTTCCAGGAACCGGCCTACCACGCTGGTCACGCGGATGGTGTCGCTCACCCCGCGTATGCCGGGACGCAGGCAGCAGATGCCCCGCACCAGCAGATCGATCTTCACGCCGGCCTGCGAGGCCCGGTACAGCAGGCGGATAATGCCGGGGTCCACCAGGGCGTTCATTTTGAACACCAGGTGACCCTTGCCGTCGCTCTCGTGCTGTTTGATCTCGCGTTTGATCAGTGCCTCCGCACGCTCCCGCAAGTTCACCGGAGCCACCAGCAGGCGCGCATAATCGCGCTTGGCGGAATAGCCGGTCAGAAAATTGAACAGGTCGATGGTATCGGCCGCCAGTTGGGAATTCGAGGTGAACAAACCAAGATCGGTGTACAGGTGCGCCGTAACGATGTTGTAGTTGCCGGTGGCCAGGTGAAGATAGGGGCGGATGGTGTCGTTCTCGCGCCGCAGCACGATCGCCGCCTTGCAGTGGATCTTCAGACCCACCAGGCCGTACACCACGTGGACCCCGGCACGCTCCAGCGCCTTGGCCCACTCGATGTTGCTCTCCTCGTCGAATCGGGCCTTCAACTCCATCAGCACCGCCACTTGCTTGCCCGCTTCGATGGCCTCCAGCAGGGCCTCCACCACCGGAGAATTCCGCCCTACGCGATAGAGCACGATCTTGATCGCCAGCACGTCGGGGTCGCGGGCGGCGCGCCGCAAAAAGTCCACCACCGGCTGGAACGATTCGAACGGGTGATGCAGCAGCACATCGCGGTGGCGGATGATGCTGAACAGGTCCTCGTCTTCGCTCGAAGGCTGAAGTTCCTGCGGGGTGGCGGGGAGGAACGGCGGGTACTTCAGATCGGGCCGGTCGATCTGGGCCACGGCCGCCAGGCGGTTCAATCCGAGCAGGCCGCGTTGCCGGAAAACCTCGCCCGTGTCCAGTTCCAGGTTGGTCATCAGGATTTGCAGGATGTGCTGCGGCATCTCCTGGCTCACCTGAAGCCGCACGACGCTCCCGAATTTGCGCTGGCGTACTCCCTCTTCGATGGTCTCGAGCAGGTCCTCGGCTTCCAGTTCCTTGATAGCGATGTCGGCGTCGCGCGTGACGTGGAAGGGATAGGCCTCCAGCACCTGCATTCCCGGGAAAAGGGCATCCAGGTTGGCCGCGATCACTTCCTCGATCCAGACATAATACTCCTGACGGCGGGAGCGGCTGCGCTTGCTCGAGGACTTGCGCGGCCGGGTCAGCGGAACCAGGGCGGGGAGCGAGTCGGGCACCTTCACGCGAGCGAAATGTTCACCGCCCGCGGCATCGCGAATCGAGACCGCCAGGTTCAGGCTCAGGTTGGAAATGTGCGGGAACGGGCGGCCGGGATCGAACGCCAGCGGCGTCAGCACCGGAAAAATGATGTCGGTGAAATAGCGCTTACAGGCGAGCAACTGCTTGGCCGTGAGCGCGGAATGGTCCACGATGTGGATGCCCTGCTCGGCCAGCGCCGGAGTCAGCTCCTGAAGGCACTGGTGCGCCGCTTCGATGAGCCGCTTGACCTCGCGCCGAATCGCCACCAATTGCGCGCTCGGGCTCATTCGATCCGGCCCGAACTCGGGAATGCCGGCGTCCACCTGCGCCTTCAGGCTGGCCACGCGCACCATGAAAAACTCGTTCAGGTTCGACCCGACGATGGACAGGAACTTCAGGCGTTCGAGGAGGGGATTGGCCGCGGACTGCGCTTCCTCGAGCACCCGCCACTGAAAACTGAGCAGCCCCAGTTCGCGATTGACGTACAATCGCGGATCGTCCAGGTCCGTGATCGCGGCGTCGCTTTTCTTCGACGCTGTGCCGGCGGCAGGAAGGGTGGCAGCCATTCTCTCTTAGGCTAAACCATCCCGCCACCCCTACCGCGGGGTACCGATCCAGAGAACCCAATCGTCGGAGTCCGGCGCACGAAACGTCTGCTCGGCGCCGCTCACGGTTTCCGGCGCCGACCACTCGCCCAGGCGCGGATTGAACCATTTCGCCGCCGTCGCTCCGGGAATGGCGGAAACCCGCACCGCCACCGCCCCGCCCACCGGGGTGTACACCAGTGCCCACGACTTGTCCTCGGCCTGCGCCGCTGCGAGAAACCGGCTGGGATCCGTACGGCCTGGCTGGTCCGGCAAGAGTTCCGGGGCGGGACGGAGGGTCCACCAGGCAAGCGCCCCGAACAGGTTCTTCAAGTGCATCATGCTGGTGCTGCCGGAAAGCTGGATTGCCTCGTACCAGGGCCGCGCGACGCCCACGTTCCCATGGTTCATGGGAATCGCCGGTTTCAGTTGCCAACTCCAGATGCCGTGGCCGCCGTAGCTCACTCCCGCCGGCGGAGCCACCAGCAGGCTCCAATAGGCCGCGCGCCGCACGGCATGGGCATCGAAGAACGTCAGCGAAGGAAACGAGTGGTGCCCCTCGTAGTTCGGCTCCAGGTTGATGGACGGCAGGTGCGGCTCCTTCTTCCAATCCTGGCTGGGCGGACCGCTCCACAGCCAGCGCCACGCGTTGTCGTTCCCCGCGTGGCCGCTCTGGTAGCTGTTGAAGCTGAACCACGGCTCGCCGCGAAACTCATCCGCCACCCAGGCCAGGCCGGAAGGATGGCAGGTGGCGAGGCGCAGCGGATGCTCGCCGAACACGGCGCGGCCGATGCGCTTCCAGCGGTCGGCGCGCTCGCCGCGGTAGTTGCCGTCGCCGTTCAAAATCCAGATCACCTGGTGCGCGCCGTAGCGCGCCACCTGGTAGCGCGCCAGCACAGTGAGCTGATCGTCGGGCAGGGTCACCCCCGGGCTCAGGCCGGCCGGCCCGGTGGCCCACAGCAGCACCGGCGCAGCCACGATTCCGTGGCGGTTAATGGCGTCGATGCGCTCGTCCATCCACTGGTAGAACACCGGGTCGATTGAGATCCGTTCCGTGCCCTGGTACGCCGTGCGAAGATCCCCGTTGGCTGCCCCTGCCAGCCACTGCGTGGTGACGAACTGGATGGCGTTGAAGCCTTTGGCCGCCCGATCTTCGAGATAGAGCTCCCAGCTTCCGGCGTCCGCTTTCAACGGCCCGTTCCCAGACCTTCGAAATCGCGGGCGGCCACCTGCTTCCATAAAGGCCACATGCAAGCAATCGTAGCGCTTCCCGGAATGCAGGTCTGTATTCCCGGCACGCACCTGGCGCCACCTTGTAAGAACGCTCACACGGCGTCCGCTCCCATCGCGTCCCCCCGTAGCAGGCCGTGTCCGTTGCCGCGAGCTTCGCATGCGCGGTTCCCGCGATTGTCTCGGGACGCTCATGACATTGCGCGCAATGGAGCCCTTGGGCGCCGGCAATCGCCCAACAGCACGGCGACTGCGATCCGGCACCAGCCACTCCTAACGGACACCAGCAGTTCTCCGGTGGGCCCGGGCCAGCAGCCCTCGCTCACCTTCCAGAATTCGATAGGCGGCCAGATTCACGCCGTCGTTCACCAGGAACCAAGCCAAGGCATAACCCCAAACCACCATCGCCCACTTCCACCCGATGGGCGTCATGAACACACTGTAGACCGCGATCAGTGTCGCCAGGATCTGCGTGCCGAGCACCGCGCTCACCAGGATCCCCGCAGGCCGGATGCTCCAGAACGGTCCGCGCGTGCGCGTCACGAAGATCGTCAGATGGCCCGCCACCGACAGCTTCAGGTAAATGGAGGATTGAATTGAATCATCCCGCGGCTCAGGTGAAACACGCGCTCGCCCAGATAGAACAAGCCGAAAGACGCCACCACACCGGTGATCCCGAGCACCGTCGCGATCCCCGGCACGATCGGCATGTTCCAGGCCTCCGGCCGGGCCGAGTAGCGCACGCGATCGTACGCGATCGACAGGATCGCCCCGTCGTTCAGCAGCGCCAGCAGCACGATCATGACCGCCGTCACCGGGTAGAAGTTGAACACCAGGATGGACAGCGTCCTGAAGGGTCTCCACAATGTGGAATTTATGTTCCGGAAAGACTTGGGCGAATCCGTCGGCGTCCTACCGATCCGGAATAGACAACGTCACCCGCCTTGCGCGTGACCGGCAGCGATTCGCCGGTCAGCGCGGACTGATCCACTTCTGCCGGGCCTCCCTCCAACAATCGGGCGTCGGCGGGAATGACATCCCCCAGGCGCAGGCGGATCACGTCGCCGGGAACCAGTTCCCGCGCGGCGACCACGGTCTACACGCCCTCCCGCTTCACTCTTGCCTGGAGTGCCAGTCGCGCCTTCAGCGCCGCGATCGCATTGCCGGCCTGGTATTCTTCCCAAAAGCCCACCACCGCGTTGCCCACCGCGAGCACCAGGATGATTGTGAAATCTTCCCAGTGGCGCACCAGCGCCGAAAGAACCGCCGCCGCTTCGATCATCCACGCGATGGGGCCCCAGAAATAGGAGAGAAACTTCAAAACCGGGTTGATTGTTTTTTCGGGAAGCTCGTTGTATCCGTACCGGGCAAGACGTTCTCCCACGCTTGCGGCGCTCAACCCCGCAGCGCTGGTGCCGAGGTGATCCAGCAACTCGGCCGTAGAAAGCTTCGCCGGTTCCGAAGCCTCTGCAGGTGGAACGGATGCGTTGTCCCATGGCGTGGTGCGAGGCATCCTGCCTACCAGTGTAGAGATCGGATATAAAGATCGCATAAAGAACGCCAAGCGTAGTGACGTTTGTGTGCCGCGTCGGGAATAAACTTCTTCGGCGCCCGCTCGCCCGCGCCCGGCAGTGTGCATTTTTATACGAGACTTCCGTCTCCTCAATTTTTTCCTTTATGTTTTCTTTACCCGCGTCCGATTACGATAAGTGGCGTACGGTCGTGGCGGCATCAATGGTCCATAGCTCACAGCCGACCCTCATGATTGGGTGCGAGGCATACGCTACCGGCGAAGACGGTCTTGCACCGAAATCGGCTGCGCCCCCATACTGGTGCCAGCAACACGCCGCAAAAGGGGTTGCAAATCGATGAAAATACCGAAAATCGTGCTTGCCGTGCTCTCCCTCACGGTGGCTTATGCCGCCGGCGACGCCAGCGCCGGTAAAGTTGCCTACGACCAGCATTGCAAGAACTGCCATGGGGCAGACGGCGTCGCGAATCCAAAAATCGCCAAAATGATGAAGGTCGGAATTGCGAACCTCGGTTCGCCCGCTGTCCAGAAAATGAGTGACGATGACCTCAAGAAGATCATCGCCAATGGCAAAGGCAAAATGATGGCGGTGAAGAGCGTGACCGGCAAAGCCGCCGATGACATCGTTGCCTATATTCGAACAATGAAAAAGTGAGGGATACCGGCTGTTGACCGAAGCTGCCGCCCCCGGCCTTCGGAGTGGCGTCGGTGGCCCGTCAGCCTTGCCCGCGCCGACGGCCCGATCGCGACGCCTGAGACCTCTGTGGCCGGCATCCGCGGCGCCCGTTGCATCCTGTACCCATTCCTGGGGGCCTGCATCACCGCGCTGGGTCGACCGGCGGCTGCCCGCACGAGAGAAGGGCGGGGTTGAATGTGGAGGGAATGTGAAATGAAGAGAGCTGCCCTGTTTCTGCTTGTCGTCGGCGCTGCGGCCTTGCTGAACGGCTCGGCCCGCCACCCTTTCACCGTGCACGAGAAGGCTTATTATGCCGATGTGGCGCTGGTCAATTTCGTGCGGCCCGGCCTCGCGGTCAAGATCACCGGCGCGGCCATCGGCGCCGATGGCCTCATCACCGCGAATTTCACCGTTACCGATCCCAAGGGCCTCCCGCTCGACGTACAGGGCGTTACCACGCCCGGCAGTGTCAGCGCGAGCTTCGTGGCGGCGTATATTCCTAAGGGCGGACATGACTGGATCGCCCTGACTGCCCGCCCGCAAAAAAGTCCCATCACCGGAAACACCGCCAATCAACCCGCCGCCGATAGCGGCGGAATGATAACGCCGGCCGGGAATGCGTTCGCCTACAAATTTCAAACCCGGGCGCCCGCCGGTTTCGATCCTTCGCAAACCGTCCGCATCGGCGTGTACGCCTCGCGCAACCTCACCGAGTTCGACTTGGGCACCAACTACGCGGATGACATCTTCACTTTCGTGCCCAACGGGTCCACCGTTACCGACACCCACGACCTGATCGCCACTGCCAGTTGCAGCCGCTGCCACGACCCGCTCGCCGCGCACGGTGGTTCCCGCCGCCTGGTGCCGCTTTGCATCATGTGCCACAACCCCGGCGGCAATGGCGTGGATACCGTCGACCCGGACACTGGCAATAGCATCGACTTCGAGGTGATGGTCCACAAAATCCACATGGGCTCGAGCCTGCCCAGCGTCCAGGCGGGCACGCCCTATCAGGTCATCGGGTTTCAGCAGAGTGTCAACGATTACTCCACCGTGGTCTTCCCCGCCGATATCCGCAATTGCCAGATGTGCCACGCTACCGGCGCCTATCCCCGCAAAGCCACCGTCGGAGCCGCCGGCGCCCAGGCCGGCTTGCCGCCCGCCCCGCTACACGTCGCGGCCGATGGAACCGTTACCGGCGGCGCCGATAATGCCGACACCACAGCGCCCGCGGTCTACCCCGGAACCGGCGATCCCACGGCCGGACCTGCCGGCGCCACGGTTGTTCCCATCAGTGCGGCGATGGACCCCGGCCAGAGCAGCGAACCGGCCCCGGTGGACGCGGACTGGTGGCTCACCCGTCCCAGTTCGAAATCCTGTGGAGCCTGTCACGACAACGTCAATTTCCAAACCGGCCTGAACCACGCCAACGGCCTCCCGGCCAACGACAGCCAGTGTGCGCAGTGCCACTTTCCCCAGGGAGAGCTGCCCCTCGATGCGTCCATCCTCGGCGCACACACCATCCCGCAATGGACTCCCGGCGTGATGCCGGGCGTCAATTTCAAACTGATCAGCGTGAATGGCGCCGCCGGCAAAGCGCCCGTCGTGACCTTCAGCATCCTCGATAACGCCGGCAATCCCATCGACGCCAGTTCCATGAACCTGCTGAATCTGCTGCTGGCGGGCCCCACCGCCGATTACGCCACCCTGGTGAGCGAGAGCGCCACCGGCGCCACGCCCACCGGCGCGCCCGGTACCTACACCTACACCTTTAAGAGCTCCATACCCGGAGACGCCACCGGAACCTACACCATCGGCATCGAAGGCTACCGCAACTTCACCGTTCTGCCCGGAACCGTCGTCGAGCAAACCGTGCGCGACGTCGGTTTCAATCAGCTTCTGCCGTTTTCGGTGGATGGCTCGCCGGTCTCACCGCATCCCGAAGAGATTGTGCAGCAGGATTGCAATGCGTGCCACTACCGCATCTCCGCGCACGGAACCATCCGCCAAAACGTGCAGTATTGCCTGCTCTGCCACAACCCCAAAGCGACCGATGCGGCACAGCGCCCAGCGGCCCAGAATCCGCCTCAGGCGATCGATTTCCCGGTCTTGATCCACAGGCTGCACACCGGCGAAACAGCCGAGCCGGGCGGGCAGTTGACACCGTATGTGGTTTACGGCTTCGGCGGCTCGGCCAACGACTTCAGCGATGTGCGTTACCCGGCCGACCTGCGGGACTGCGGCAAGTGTCACGTCAACAGTTCGGACTTTCCACCGTTGCCGTCCACCCGGATCGGTGTGACCAACCCGCGGGCGTTCATCGACCCAAGTCCGCCCACCACGGCCGCGTGTACTGCATGTCACACGGCCAAGGACGCCTCCGCCCACGCCGCTCTGATGACCAGCCCAACGCTCGGCGAGTCATGCGGCGTGTGTCATGGCCAGGGCGCGGACATCAGCGTCGACAGAGTCCACGCCCGCACACTCTGAGTGCGGGACGGCACCTGCTTCCTGCAAGCACGGAAGCGGCTGGCGCCTCCGATATCGCGCCAGCCGCCAGAGCGGCAGTTCAACTCCGACCGTGTTTGCGAGCGCACTCCTCCGCAGCATGGAGCTGCTTCTCCAACTGAGGCACCATACTCCCGGCCAAACCCTTGACGTCGGGATCCTGCCCGTGGGCCGCTTCGCGCTGAAAAAGGGCGAGTTCCCGCCGGTTGGCCGCAATTTCGTCACGGGCGAACTCGCGGTCGAAGCGAGCGCCTTTCAAATGATTCAACTGTCGGATGTTCCGGTCCCTGGCGGTGTCGATACCGTTCGGAATCGATACGCCGTCCTTGGCGGCTAGCTCGGCCAGGCTCCGGTAGGATTCGGTGCTTTCCTGGGTCAGCGTCTTGGCGAAGTCCTTCACGTCCGTCCGGCTGGCCTGGTCTTCCGCCATATGGCCTATATGGGCCTGGGTCATGTCGGTCTTCGCCGCCATGTTCATGAAGTCCCGGTCAGCCTTGCTCAAGGACGCGCCGTTTACCATCCCGGCCGCACCCAACAACAGGCAAACAGCCCCTGACATTACGTTGCGAATTGGCATAGTAGCTTCTTTTCACCCTCTCCTTTTAGTTTCGATCCGGGCGCGCCGCTGTGACATCCTGTCAGCGTAGTAGGCCTCCGTAGCCGGTAATTGCGCATACAGCGGGTGCCGGAGGCAGGCACGGTCTCGCACCCGTTGGTGCTTGCATGCCGCGCAACCTGTTCAAGCACGCACACGTCTCAACTGATAGACAAGTGACATTCCCAATACACCACCGTGCCCAGCGGCAGCCGGAAGAGTGCTGCGTCAGTTGTGGTCATCCCGAATCCGAACACGGCATCACCGGTGCCCGGCCTTGTCTGGCAATGGTTGGAGAGCTGCTCAATCGGCATTTTTGCTCGTGCGATGAGATGCGAAGCACACCCGCGCGTCAGGCGAACGGCTCGTACCCGCGGCAGGCGGGCCACCGTGCTGTGCCGGCCGGCCAGCATGCCGCGCGGCCTCACGATCGCCGGCACTGATCCGAGCCGACTTCCGCACCCGTAGCCGAGCCCGTTCCGCATAGGCCGTTCCCTGTCTCGCGACCGCCACCCGGCGTTTGCTAGGACCCTTCCGCGCCACACCAGCTTCCTCGATGTTCGGTGCCAGCGGCCGCGGACCGCATGGTAGCCTGAAAACACCGGGCCAGAATGATACGTTGACGGGTCTTTCCGATGCGAGGACCTCAGCTACATCGCGCTCTCGGGTGTATCGCCTCCGCCGGGCTTTCGATCGCCACGATCGCGGGTGCGGCGCTCTTGCGCCACGTCAACCACACGACCGTCGCGCTGGGGCTGGTTCTGCTGATCCTGGGTCTGTCGATTCGATGGGGCTGGTTGGAGGCGCTCGTGGCTTCGCTCGCCGGCGGACTCGGGTTCGATTATTTCTTCCTCCCCCCGGGGTTCGGCCTGGAAGCGCCCGAGCATTGGATGGCCCTCGGCGCGTTTCTGTTGACCGCTATCACCACCGGCCAACTTTCCGCCCGCGCCAACCGCCACCGCGACGAGGCCGGGCGGCGCCGCGATGAAATGGCGAGATTGTTCCAGTTCGGCAACGCGCTGCTGGAGAGCGAGAGCGTGGAAGCGACGCTCTCGAGCGCATCCCCGACCAGGTCGCCTTGATTGTTGTCGCCGCTGCCGGGAAGCACTGCGCAACAGCGAGGCCGGGCAACTCCGCTCGCAGAAGGCCAGCCATGATATCCGGCAGGTGGCGGCCCGCGCCCTGGAGGGACTCGGGCCGCCCGCCGACGGCCGCGCCATCGACGTCCGCATTCCGCACTCTCTTCCCCAGGCGGCGTTCGATGCGGATCTGATCGAGAAGGTCATCCGACAACGCCCTGCTCGCCCATCTCCGTCTCGGCCGAATTCACCGACGCCGAAATTGTGCTCAGCGTGGAAGACAGCGGTCGTGGCATCCCGGAAAACGACTTGGAGCGTATCTTCGAGCGGTATCATCGCGGTGACGCAAACCGCGGCGTGCCCGGGACCGGGCTCGCCAGCGCAAAGTGCATTATGGACGCGCATGGCGGTGAGATCTGGGTCACGCCCCTGGCAGGCTCCATTTTCCACATCTCTCTGCCTGCTGCCGTGGGCCTGTCGGAGGAGCGACTTGAAAGTATTGAACGTGGATGACGAGCCCCAGGCGCGCCGCGCGGTGAAGTCGCCCTCATCGCCCGCGGGTTTGAGGTGTGCGAGGCGGCAAGCGGCGAAGAAGCGGTCGACAAGCTGCTCGAGGAGAACCCGGACGTAGTCCTTCTCGACGTCAACATGCCTGGCATGGATGGAATCCAAACATGCCGGGCCGTTCGCGCGAGTTCGGATGTGCCCGTCATCGTCATCTCGGTGAGGCAGATCGGCCGGGAAAGAGCGGAAGCGTTTGAGGCGGGCGCCGACCAGTACATTACCAAGCCGTTCGACGTGGAGGAACTGGTTGCCCGCATCCATGCCGTCAAACGCCGCCTGGGCTCGCTCCGTTCTCGCGTGATCGTCCTGGACCAGGTCGAAATCGATCTCGAGAGTCACGAAGTGCGGCACGACGGGACCACCATTCATCTGACGGCCAAGGAATTCAAGCTGCTGCACTACCTCCTGGAGCATGCCGGTGCCGTGGTTCCTCACCGCCGGCTGCTACAAGCCGCATGGGGGCCCGACTACGGCGAGGAAGTGGAGTACCTCCGCGTCTTCATCAACCAGGCTCGAAAAAAGATCGAGCCGGACCCCCGGAATCCCCGCTATCTTCTGACCCGAACCTTCCATCGGCTACCGTTTCGTGGTGACCGCCAGCGCCTCAGGAAAATCGTAATACCGTCTTTATTTTTCCTTAACGCCCTCCCCGGGATAGTCAGGCATGCAGGAACGGGAGCGAGCAGATGCCGCGGGGCTCGCGGATAACGCTACCGCCTCCGTTCCGGGCCCTATGGCGCCGCCCCTCTGGAGAAGTTGCCTGCTCGACTGGCAAATGCCCGTAGTGGACGGACTTCACCTCGGCCGCGCCATTCGGAACAGCGTCCCGCATCCCGATTATCATGGTCACCTCCGGGCAGGACGGACGTGCCGAGGCGCTGGCCGCCGGTGCCAACGATTACATTAGAAAGCCGTCGACCATAAAGCCGTCGACCATATCGATCGCGCTTTGTCGAGCTGAGTTCAGGCTCAGCCACCGCCCTGAGAGAAGACACTCCGGTCACCGGCACGTGTGTCGCTGAAAATGAAGTTATGGTTACGTGACGCGTTCGTTCGCTCTGGTATGGAAGAAAGCAATACATCGGGCGAGTAACTGCGGTCGTGATGAATCGCACCGCGTATTAGCAACGAAACTGCGTTGCGACGTGTCATCAGTAGTAGGAGGATTGAGTCACTCCGTTGAAAAGGAGAAAAAACCAAATGAGTATTGCACGATTGATGACATATGCCTCGGCCGGCCTGCTGGCGCTTTGTATGGCAGCGCCGCGGCAGGCGCGGGCTGATGAGTGGAACCAGAAGACGACGTTTACGTTCAGCGGGCCGGTAGAGATCCCCGGCGAGGTCTTGCCGGCGGGCACCTATGTATTCAAACTCGCCGACTCGATGTCCGACCGCAACATTGTTGAAGTCTACAACAGGAATGAGAATCACCTGTATGGCATCTTTCTGGCGATTCCCGATTACCATTTGAAGCCGGCGGGCAAGCCCATTATTACTTTTGAGGAGCGCGCCTCGGGAGCGCCGGAAGCCATTAAGGCGTGGTTCTATCCCGGAGAGAATTACGGGCACGATTTCGTCTACCCTAGAGCTAAGGCAATGGCGTTGGCAAGGGCCAACAATCAAGCCGTGCCGTCCATGCCGGACCAATTGGCGGCCAATACCACCAAGCCCACCCGCAGCATGAACGAGCCGCACGTGACGGCCATGAAGAATGCACCCTTGAAGGCTCAGAAGCCGAATCAGGAAGAGGTCGAAATGGCAGAAGCATTCACGCCTCCTCCCACCACACAGGCCGCCAACACCCCTCGCTCCCTGCCCAACCGGCTGCCCAAGACCGCCAGTCCGCTGCCGCTGATCGCGTTGATCGGGCTGATGTCGTTCGGAGCGGCGGGCTCGCTTCGATTGGTGCGCCACAACATGAAATAAACGCGGAAAGCGGATTCAGTGAACGGGTTTCGAGATTACTGCCGGACGGTTCTCCTCTTCTTCCTGGTGCTTCCACAAAGCCTGGGGCAAAGCGGTGTAATGGACGCCGGCAGGATCTCGGTCAATGTGGACCTGGTGGTTTTGCATGTGACCGTCCGGGAGCGTGACGGGGAATTCGTTTCCGGGCTGGAGAAGCAGCAGTTCCATGTTACGGAAGACGGCCACCCACAGACCATTCGCGTCTTTCAGCACGAAGACGTTCCGGTGAGCCTCGGATTGATTGTCGATAACAGTGTGAGCATGGGTGGAAAGAAGAGGGACGTGACTGCCGCGGCGCTGGCGTTTGTAAGGTCGAGTAATCCCGACGACGAGATGTTCATCGTCAATTTTAATGAACGGGTATCACTGGGATTGCCTGGCTCGAAACTCTTTTCGGCCAGCCCCGCGGACCTCGAGAGGGCCTTGAACCAGGCGCCCGCGAGCGGGATGACGGCCCTCTATGACGCCATCGAAACGGGGTTGGCCCACCTGAAAGAAGCCACCTGTGACAAGAAAGTGCTGATCGTCATCAGCGATGGCGGCGATAATACCAGCCATTCGAAACTCTCGCAGGTGCTTGACGACGCGGAACAATCGAACACGATCATCTATACGGTCGGCCTGTTTGACGAACACTCCGCCGATCAGAACCCCGGGGTCCTCCGGAAGGTCGCGGGCGCCACTGGAGGCGAGGCGTTTTTCCCGAAGGTGAGCAGCGAGATCGTGCCGGTCTGCGAACGGATCGCGGCCGACATCCGGCATCAGTACACTCTCGGCTATGTTTCGACCAACCCAAAACTCGACAATACCTATCGAAAAGTCCGCGTAAAAGTTACCCGTCCGCACGGAGGAAAGCTGTTTGTGCGGGCGCGGGAAGGTTACATTGCTTCGCCCGGCCGAAACAGCCCGCCGGCAGAGCGGCAAGGGGAAGCGCGGTGAGGGCTCGCCGGTGGATTCGCCTGGCGCAGTACGGGCTTATCATCATCGGTGTGGCGGCGCTGGGATATTGCGTGTCGGTGTGGGTCGGCGCGGAGCGCTTTCAAGCCCGAGAAGCTCGAAAATTTAACCGCGAACTTCATCGCACCCACATTGACGTAACGCCGCGCCACGTTCCGCTGGCCCCGCTGGTTCCGGAAGACGGCGGTCTGCTCGGCAAGATCGAGATCCCGCGGATCGGCGTCTCGGTAATGGTGGTCGAGGGCATCGGTGCCGGCGATCTCAGACGCGGGGTGGGTCACGTCCCGGGAACGGCGCTTCCCTGGCAAGGTGGCAATGTAGCGATTGCCGGACACCGGGATACGTACTTCCGGCCGTTGCGCTCCATTCATCGCAATGACCGGATCACCCTGCGCACTCTGGAAGGAGCGTTTCACTATCGTGTCGTGTCCACGCAGGTGGTGGGGCCCAAAGATGTGGAAGTGTTGTCTCCCACACGCCGGGATGTCCTGACGCTGGTTACCTGCTTCCCGTTCTATTATGTGGGCGCTGCGCCGAAGCGGTTTATCGTGCGGGCGGAACGCCTGCCAGGCTGACGACGCCCACGCCGGAGGACCGCCTAGGACTTCACGGGGTCGCCCAGATGCGACGCGATCCGGGTGGCCTCTTCCACGGCGCGGGCGAGAACGGAGCGGATGCGCCCGTCCTCCAGCATCAGCAGGCCGCCGATGGTGCATCCGGCCGGCGTCGTGACATCGTCCCGTAGGGCGGCGGGATGGCGTCCGGATGCCTGCACCATGCGGGCCGCCCCCATCGCGGTTTGGGCTACCAGGGTGAGCGCCAACTGGCGCGGCAGGCCGACGCGGACACCGGCATCGGCCAGCGCTTCCATAATGAGGTACTGGTAGGCCGGCCCGCTTCCGCTGAGGGCGGTGATGGCATCGAAGTGCTTCTCGTCGGCGGAGTCGCACAGGCCCACCCCTTCGAAGATATGCCGGGCGCGCACCAGGTCGTGACTGGTAGCGTGCCTGCCGGCACAAACTACCGTCATTCCCGCGCCCACGATGCAAGGCGTATTGGGCATGGCGCGCACCACCGGGTTCTCCGTGCCGAGGAGCGTCTCCAGGCGCGCGGTGGACACACCGGCAAGGATGGAGATCAGCAGCGTCTGGGGATGCAATCCGGCCGCCAGGAGCGCATTCATGACAGCGGCGGCATCGGCCGGCTTCACGCAGACGAGTACCAGTCCGGCGCTGCCGACGCGGTGGGCGTAATCGGTCTCCACGGGAACTTCCAGGACGCGAGCCGCCTCCTGGCAGGCACCCTCGTTCTTTTCTCCGGCCCAGATGCGGTCACGGGAGACGACGCCGCCGGCGAGCAACCCGCGAATGAGGGTCTGACCCATGACGCCGGCGCCAATGACTCCCAGCGTCATTCCATCGGCGACGACCGCGGTTTGTGTGGATGGCATACTGAGTTTGTAGCACGCGCCCCATGCCGACGAACATGGGAGAATGGTCCCAGTGATCGTTTTTGACGGCATCTATTACGCCTTGGCCATGGCTGGAGCGGGGGCGCTGGTGTCCTGGCTGGCGGGCCCGTGGTTTGCCCTGCCGTTGTGGGTTCTGTCGCTGTTCTGCCTGTATTTTTTCCGCGATCCCGAACGACCGATTCCGGCCGGGCCGGTGGCGGTCTCGCCCGCGGACGGCAAGGTGGTGGCGATCCAGGCGGAAGGCCCGCGCACCCAGCGCATCAGCATTTTTCTCAACGTATTCGACGTGCACGTCAATCGCGCTCCCATCGCCGGCACCATCCGCGATGTGCGCTATCAGGAAGGCCGGTTTCACGTGGCCAGCCGCGAGCAGTGTTCCACTCAAAACGAACAGAACGTGGTGACGGTGGAAGGAGACGGCACGCGGGTGGTGTTCAAGCAGATCGCGGGGCTGATTGCGCGGCGCATCGTGTTCCGCAAGCATCCTGGAGACCACGTCTCGGCGGGCGAGCGGGTGGGCCTGATCAAGTTCGGTTCGCGGGTGGACGTACTGTTCGGTCCCGAGTGGGAGATCGTGGTGAAGCCCGGAGAGCGCGTGTCCGCCGGTTCGAGCATCATCGCGAGGCGCATCGGCGAAGGGCTGGCCCATGGGTCTTAGAGAGCGGCTGGTGGATCCGCGTTCGCCGGACCGCCGCCCACGACGGGCCGCTTACGTTCTGCCGACCCTGTTCACCGCGGGCAACATTTTCCTCGGCTATTTGTCGATTCTGCGGTCGTTCCGCGGCTCGATGCTGGCGGCGACGGGTGCGGCCGGCGCGCCGGAGCAGTTCGCGATTGCCGCCAAGGCCATCGGAGCGGCGTTCGTACTGGACGGCCTCGATGGTCGAATCGCCCGCATGACGAACACCACCAGCGATTTCGGGCGCGAGATGGACTCGCTGGCGGATGTGATCAGTTTCGGGATTGCCCCCGCCGTGCTGGCGTTCGCATGGGGCGTTCAGTTCATCGCGCCCGAGTTTGCCGAGCCGGTGCGCCAGCAACTCCATAACACCGGATATTTCGTCGCCTTCCTGTTCCTCATCTGCGGCGCGGCGCGCCTGGCGCGATTCAATATCCAGAAGAACCCGGTGCCCAAGAATCCGGGTCGCCCCGACCGGAAGTATTTTGTCGGGCTGCCCATTCCGGCCGCCGCCGCCATGGTGGGGGCCATTGTGTACGCCTCCGATGGCGAGCCGATTGCCTGGTGGCCGCTGTCGGTGATGTGGCTGGCGCTGCTGTTGCTGCTCGGGTTTCTGATGGTGAGCACCTGGCGTTACTACAGTTTCAAGGGCATTAACCTCAGCAAGCCGCAGACACCGCTGATCGTGGTGTTGCTGGCGGGCCTCATCTACGGCATCTGGAACTATGCCCAGCCGGTGCTGGTGACACTGGCGGCGATTTATGTGGGAAGCGGAATCGCCATTCGCGCCGGTGGTGTGATCCGGCGCCGCTTTCGCCATTCGCCGCCGGGCGCGCCGGAGCACCAGAGTGTCTGACGGAGATTGCCGATGAATCCGACGCTGGCGCTGGTGGGCAGCGAGACTCTGCTGGGCCGCGAGGTCCGCGACCTCGCGGCCACGACGGCCGCCGGCTTCCAACTGCGGCTGATTGCGGCGGACGACGAACGGTCGGGCACGCTTACGCGGGTGGGCGATGAGCCTTCGGTGGTGTCGGACCTCACCGCTGAGAGTTTCGCCGGGGTCCACGCCATCATGCTGGCCGGCAGCCCGGAGACCAGCCGCAAGGCGCTCGAACTGGCCGAGCCGGACACGACTCTGATCGATCTGAGCGGCGCCCTCGACGAGCGTCCGGAGGCACGCCTGCGGGCGCCGGCCGTCGAGGGGCCGGACGAGGAGGACGACGAGGGCGAGGCGGCGATTCACGTGGTGGCTCACCCCGCGGCCATTGCCCTGGCCTTGTTTCTGCGCCGCGTGCAATTGCACGACCCGATTCGCCGTTCCGTGGTCCAAATTCTCGCCCCGGCCAGCGAGCACGGCACCGCCGGCATCGAGGAATTACAGCAGCAGACGGCCGGCCTGCTTGCGTTCAAGAGCCTTCCGCAGGCGATCTTCGGCGCACAGTCGGCGTTCAATCTGCTGGCGCGCTACGGCGAAGGCGCGTCGACGAACCTGGAAGATACGGAACTGCGCATCGAGCGGCACCTGGCTACCTTGCTGGCCCTTGCCGGAGATGGCGAAGGAGCGCCACTGCCGTCGTTGCGGGTGATCCAGGCGCCCGTGTTTCACGGCTACAGTTTGTCGGCGTGGGTGGAGTTCGAGGGCGAGCCGGATGTCGAGGCGCTCGAAAGCGGCCTGGTGGCGGCCTCCATCGAAGTGCGCGGCGGCGAGTTCGAGCCGCCCACCAACGTGGGACAGGCCGGAGCGGGCGGTATCGCCGTGGGAGCGATTCTGCCCGACCGCAACGCGTCGGATGCGTGCTGGTTCTGGATTGTGGCCGATAACCTCCGGCTCTCGGCCGAAAACGGCGTGGCCGTGGCGAAGGAGTTCGTGTGAACCGCTGGCTGGTGGTCCCGCTGGCTGCCCTGGCGGCCGGCTGTGGGTATCATATCGCGGGTCGCGGCGATGTGATGCCGAAGAACATCAAGTCGATCGCCATCCCGGCGTTCGGCAACGGCACGCCGCGCTACCGGCTGGCCCGGCTGGTGACCGCCGATGTTACCCGTGAGTTCAATTCCCGCGCGCGATACAGCATCCTGCCGGATCCAGGGCAGGCCGACGCGCTGCTCAGCGGCAGCGTGCTCAATTTCGTTTACTACCCGACGATTCTGGATCCGGTGACATTCCGCGCCACCGGCGTGCAGGTCGTGGTGACGGTGCAAGTCACCCTGACCGACCGGCACACCGGGAAGGTTCTGTTCTCGCGCCCCAGCATGGAGGTGCGCGAGCGGTACGAGATATCGACCGATCCGCAGACGTACTTCGACGAAAGCGGCACGGCCATCCAACGCCTGAGCCGCGACGTGGCGCGCAGTGTGGTGAGTGCCATTCTGGAGAGCTTCTGATGACCGCCGGACAGCTTCTGGCGCGAGCGCAGAAAGGGGCCTTGCCGCCGGTGGTGCTGCTGCTCGGACCGGAAGCCTACGAGCGGCTCCGCCTCAAACAGGCCGTGCTCGCCGCGTTCCCGGAGGAAGCCGTCACACGGCACGATTTGAGCGAGAACGCGCTGGCGGAAATCATCGATGACGCACGTTCGCTCTCGCTTTTTTCCGCTGACCGGCTGCTCTGGGTGACCAACGCCGAGGCGGCATTGCCGCGAGGCCGCGCGGCGGATGACGCGGGGGAAGAAGGAACCGTCGCGGGGAATGCCGGCCCGCTGAACGAATACGTGAAGGACCCCACGCCGGGGGTGGCCCTGATTTTCGAGGCGTCGCGGTTCGACTTCGAGGGGGACGACAAGCGCCGCCAGGACCGTGTGCGCAAATTCTTCGCGGCGGTGCCGGAGGTTGTGGAGTTGCGCCGGTTCTCCGGCGCGGATGCGCGGCACGAAGCCGAGTCCCTGGCGCGTCGCGCCGGTTTTCGCGTGGATGCCGCTGCGCTCGATTTACTCGTGGAAGCGTTGGGCGGCGACATGGCCCGCATCGCGGTGGAGATCGAAAAGCTGGCCCTGTTCGCCGGCAGCCGGCAGGTAGGAGTGGACGACATTACGGCCCTGGTGCCGGATGCGCGCGCCACCACCGTATTTGCGCTGGTCAATGCGCTCGGCCGGCGCGACCGCACCCGTGCGCTCGAGATCCTGGACACGCTGACCCGCGAAGGCGAGTACCTGCCGCTGGCATTGGCCTTCCTTTCGACCCAATTCCGCATGGCGCTGTCGGCGCGCGAGGCCGGGCTCAAGAGCGCCCCGCAGATTCAGTCGCACTTCTCCCGTTCGGGGGTGCCGGTGTGGGGATCGCGCGCCGACCAGATCTACCAGACCATGACCCGGTTCAGCAAAGCGCAGCTCGAACGCGCTGTGAACCTGATTTACGAGGCGGATCGAGGGCTGCGGGACGCACGTCCGGATGACCGGATCGTGATGGAACAGTTTATTTTGCGGCTGGTGGCATAGGCGCATACCACCATCCCGGCCGGTCTGCGCCACGCGGGCGGTCAGGCGGAGAGCGCTTTTACCCTGAGGTGGAGCTTGGATTTGTAACGGGCCGCGGTGTTCTGCTTGATGACGCCCGACTTCACCGAACGGTCGATCAGGGAGAACGTCTTGGGCAGCAGGTCCGCGGCCGCCTTCGGATCTTTGCCGGCGAGGGCACGCCGCATGGCGCGGATCTGGTGACGCAGACGAGTCTTGTTCTTCCGGTTGTAGTCCGTACGCCGTTCGGTCTGGCGAACCCGCTTGAGCGCGGAAAAGGTGTTTGCCATCTTTGGTAAATCGAATCCTTACAGAGACTTTGAGTTTCCAGAATAGCGCAACACCGCGCGCGGGGCAACCGCCGGTGTCAGCGGTGTCAGCGGTGAAGACTTCCTCCCCGCTCGGCTGGAGCGGCGGAGCACTCTCATGACGGGCGCTTAGATCAAACTCAACTGCCGGGGGTCGGGAACGGGTGCGGCTTTGTGTTCCGCCGGCCGCTGCAGATCGTCGTACCCCGGGTCGAACTTGCGAATCAACTGGTTGAGTTTGAGCGAAGTTTCCCAGATCTCGTACAGCAGGGTGCAGCGGGCGCAGGCGCCCCGGATGGCACCCCGTCCATCGACCGCGGGGTTGTAGCGTTTGTGTCTGGCACACCGGCCGTCGAACTTTCTGGCGCGGATTTTCAAGAACGGCTCCGAAGCATATACAGTAACACCCATGGACCGGGTGGCGGTCGCGGTAAAATTCGGATGAATGCCTTCGAAGGAGCGCGTCTCCTGGGCCAAGTTCCGGGTGTTTGTGGTGACCCTGGGATCGCTGTCGATCCTCTTCACGCTGCTGTTCCTGCTCACCGGAGGAACCCTGTTGCAGCCGAAGGCAACGCTCTATCTCTATGTCCCGGATGTAACGGGGCTAACCCAGGAGTCGCCCGTGCGGGTGGATGGGATCGGCGTCGGCAAGGTCACCCGCGTCGAATTGTCGGGGTCGAACGAGCCCAACCGCGTCGTCCGCGTCACCCTGACGGTAGAGCGGTCCCGGCTCGCCACCATACCCTCCGATTCCTACGCGGAACTCAGCACCGATAGCTTGATCGGCGACATGTTCGTCGATATCACCAGCGGAAGAGCGACCAATTCGATACCGCCCGGCGGCGAGCTCACCTACAAAGTGAGCGGCATGATGAAGAGCCTGGACCTGCGCCAGTTCGATCAAAGACTCCGCGCTGTAGACGCCATGCTGACCGATATCGAACAGGGCCGCAGCCGGGTGGGCCAGTTCGTCCGCGGCAGTGAGGCCTACAACGCCCTCAAAAAACGCGTCGCGGAAATCCACGAAGACCTGCGGGCGGCCACCCGGCAAACCACCGCCGTGGGCCAGGCTCTGTACACCGACAAGTTATACCAGGAGATCCGCGATCCGGTGGCGCGGCTGGATCGCAGCCTGGCGCAAATTCAGTCGGGGCAGGGTAGTCTGGGCCAGTTGTTCACCGACAGCGGGCGATATGAGCAGGCGCGATCGGCCATCCAGGATTTCACCCACAGCGTCGCCAATCTCCACGCAAGCCCGTTCGTCCGGTCGGACGCATCGTTTTTGCAGTGGAACAAGTCTCTCGCTTCGCTGGTCCAAAGCGTGGACCGGTTCAACACCGACCCGCTGCTTGCCACCTCGCAGGTGTACGACAGCATGAATGGCTATGCGCGGGAACTGGAGCGATCCCTCCGCGACTTCCGCGAAGACCCGCGAAAGTTCCTGCGCGTGCAGGTGTTCTGACCTGGCGCGCGGCCGTCACGGATCGCCGCGGCTTGCATCTGTAGCAGGTAAGCATGAGTGTAACGTCGCAGGTCCCGGCCGAGCCTGTGCGCGATGGCGATACCGCGCGGCGGGCGGACTTCGGCACTAGTCGCGAGCGTCTCGAGCTCCTGCTCGACCTGAACAACGCCATCGTCTCGAATCTGGAGTTCCGCGAGCTGCTGCGGGCCATCTCGGCCAGCGTTCGCCGCGTCATGAAGTGCGACGCCGTGGGTGTTGCGCTGCCCGATCCGAACGATCAGCGGTTGCGGATTCACGCCGTGGACTTTCCGGAAGCGAAAGGCCTGATCCACGAAGAAAACCGCGTTCCGGGCGGGAATGCACCCACCCAGCGGGCTTATCAGGATGGCACGGTCATTGCGCTGGATGCCCGCGCGCTGGCTGCCCTCGACGGCAGTCAATTGGCCGTGGCGGAGGGCTTTCAAGCTCTCTGCGATGTTCCTCTCGTGAGCCGGAATCAGCGGCTGGGCGTGCTGTGCCTCGGCAGGCGGCGTGACGAGCCGTTCACCGACGATGAGATCGATTTTGTCCGCCAGGTGGCGGCGCAGGTTGCCATCGCCGTAGAAAATGCCCTCGCCTACCGTCAGATCGCCGAGCTCAAAGATAAGCTGGCGCAGGAAAAGTTGTATCTGGAAGACGAAATCCGCAGCCAGATGAATTTCGATTCGATCGTGGGCCGAAGCGCCGCGCTTCAGAAGGTGCTGCAAGAGGTCGAGACGGTCGCCCCTACCGACTCCACCGTGCTGATCTACGGCGAAACGGGTGTGGGGAAGGAACTGGTGGCGCGAGCCATTCACAACCTCAGCGCGCGCAGCCGCAACGCCTTCATCAAGCTCAATTGCGCCGCCATTCCTACCGGCCTGCTCGAAAGCGAGATGTTCGGCCACGAGAGGGGAGCCTTTACGGGTGCCATCGCCCAGCGAATCGGCCGCTTCGAACTGGCCAGCCACGGGACCGTCTTCCTGGACGAAATCGGCGAAATTCCGCTCGAGTTGCAGCCCAAGCTGTTACGCGTGTTGCAGGAACGGGAGTTCGAGCGCTTGGGCAGCTCGCGCACGTTGCGCACCGATGCCCGCCTGATCGCTTCCACAAATCGCGACCTGGCCGCCATGGTCAGGGAACAGACATTTCGCATGGACCTGTATTACCGCCTGGACGTCTTCCCGATTCATGTTCCGCCGCTGCGCGAGCGGCAGGACGACATCCCTCTGTTGGTGCGTCATTTTGTGCAGCAGTTTGCGCGGCGCATGAATAAGGTCGTCGATACCATCCCTACGGAAAGCATGAATGCCCTGCTGCGCTATCCCTGGCCGGGGAATATCCGCGAATTGCAGAACCTGGTCGAGCGCGCGGTCATTCTGTCGGCAGGCCCGATTCTCCAGGTTCCGCTGGGCGATCTTCCGCCGGCGCCGGCTGCCATTGGCCCGAAGAGGCCGGAAACGCTGCAAGACGCGGAACGCCGTACCATCCTCGAAGCGCTCGACGCCACTGGCTGGGTGGTGAGCGGCCCGCGCGGTGCGGCTGCCAGGCTTGGCCTCAAGCTAAGCACGCTCCAGTTCCGCATGGAGAAACTGGCGATCCGCCGGCCGCTTCCCCGCTGACCGGCCCCCCGCAAAACGTGCTGCCGCTTCCACTTTCCTGCGTGCGCGTGAAGGCACTCTTAATTTTATAGTTGACATCCGGTGCGGGTTGGACGCACAATGCTCTTAATTCTTTAGTTGAAAGGAGCGCGCCCGGTTGCCACGTAAACGATCTCCCAATCTGACGGAAGCTGAACTCCGGCTGATGGACGTGATCTGGGAAAAAGGATCCGCCACCGTCGCCGAAGTTGCCGCCGCGCTCCCTCCCACTCTCGAATTGGCCTACAACACGGTTCTGACCACCATGCGCATTCTGGAGGAGAAGGGCTACCTGCGCCACACCAAGGCGGAAGACGGACGAGCGTTCGTGTATAGCTCGGTGGTGGGCCGCGACGAGGCGGGCCGCAACGCCGTGCGCTACCTGGTCAGCCGTTTTTTCCGCAACTCGCCGGAGTTGCTCGTCCTCAACCTTCTCGAGGATGAGGAACTGAGCCGGGGCGAGCTTCAGCGTATCCGAAAACTCATTGCCGAGGAGGGAAGATGAACCCATCCGCTAACGCCGTGCTTGCCGCGCTACTCAATACGCTATGGCAGACGGCCGTCCTGGCCGGCGCCGCCTGGCTTGCCGTCACGTTCATTCCGCGGATGAATGCCGCCACCCGCCACCTGGTCTGGTGGACGGTATTGGGGGCCATGCTGCTGCTGCTTTTCCTGCCGGCCATCCCGTGGCAATCCGCGCCCGCCCCCAGCGCAGCCGTGGCCGCGCCGCCGCAGACCGCTGCCGCCGAGCCTGCTCCGTCTGCCGCGGAGCCGCTGCCCACCGCGATTCCCGCCGCCATCCCCCTGGCGTTCGATCCTGGCACGTGGCCGGTCCGCCTTTTTGTCTTTTGGGGCGCAGTGGTGCTGCTGCAACTGGGCCGCATCGGCTGGAGCTACGGCTATCTGCGGGGTGTGAAGCGCCGCGCCACGCCAGCCGGCGCCGGGCTGCGCCGCGACTTCGATGCGTGGATGATGTCATGCCAGGTGCGCCGCGACGCGCGCCTTCTCATCTCCGGTGAGGTCACTTCTCCGGTCGCGCTCGGTTTCCACCGGCCCGCGGTCATCCTTCCCGCGCCGTTGCTGGCTGAGTTTGCGGCGCCGGAGCTGGACCACGTTCTACTGCACGAGCTGGCGCACATCGCCCGCCGCGACGACTGGACCAACCTCGCCGCCAGGGTGACCGGCGCGCTGTTGGGACTGCATCCGGTAGCCGCCTGGATTCTGCACCAGATCGAGCGCGAGCGCGAACTGGCGTGCGACGATTGGGTGGTCTCGATGACCGGCGAAGCTCGTCCCTACGCCGCGAGCCTCGCGCGTCTGTTCGAATTCCGGCTCGCGCGGCGGCGGCGGCGGCTGCTGCTCGCGTCGGGCATGGCTGAGAACGCCTCATTGCTGGGCGGACGCATCGAGACGCTGCTGCGCCGCGGGCGGGAATTCACGGCCCGGGCGTCGGTCCGCGGGCTGCTGCTGTCCACTGCCGCCCTGCTGCTGGTGGTGGCCGCTGCGGCACAGGCTCCACGGTGGATTGCGCTTGCGCAGGAGCCGCCGGCTCCTCCGGCTGCCCCCGCTCCTCCGGCTCCTTCCGCCGAGCCCGCGCCGCCGGCTCCTCCCGCGGCCCCGGCGCCCGAACCGGAGCAACACCCCGCTCCGCCCGCCCCGCCACCCCCGCCCCCTGCCTCGGCCAGGGGCTCGTTCCTGGCGGCGCTCGTGGCGGCCGGCTACGGAGGACTCTCCGTCGATCAGATCATCGACCTCCGCACCGCCGGTGTTTCGGCGGAATTTCTCTCCGGCATCAGCCAGGCCGGATGGGGCAAGCTCACCCCCGACGAACTGATCACCCTTTGCCAGCGCGGCGTCAGCCCGCGGTATATCGCCGGAATGAAGGCCGCCGGCCTGAAGGATCTTACCCTGAAAGACACGATCGACCTGGCCACAGCCGGAGTCCGCCCGGAGAACGTGCAGGCCATCCATGCCCTCGGTTTCGGTCCCTACACCGCGCGACAGATCATCGATTTCGCCGTTCGCGGCATGCGGCTCGACCTGTTTCGGGCGATGAAGGACTACGGCTTTTCCAATCCCGATCCGCGGGAGATTATGGAAGCGCAGCAGGCCGGGTTGGTCCCGCGCGATCTCAAAGAGGCGCGCCAATACGGCTCGAACCTGACGCTCAGGCAAATCCTGAAACTCAAAATGACAGGAGTCCTTTGATATGCGCGACCGATCGCTACTTCTGGCGTCCATCGCGGGGGGAGTGTTGCTGCTGGTCCTCGTGGCGGCGGGCCAGGAACCGCGGCAGGAATGGCAGATCAAGCCGTCCGATTCGTCCGGACGCGTGCAACTCCGCATCGAGCGCTGGAAACCCGGCAGCCACTGGTCGAACAGCAACGACGTGCGCCTGTCGGATTTCCGCGGTCTCTCCCGCAACACCATCGAGAACGGCGGGTCGGCCCGCTTCGAATACTTCCAGGACGCCGGCCGGCTGGTTTGTGAGGGAAGGTTCTCCTTCGGGCGAGGGTCGGGGACGTTTACCTACGTTCCCAATCCGGAGTTCGCCGCGAACTTGAAAGCGCTGGGCTACGACGCCCCCTCCGCAGACCGGCAATTCACCATGATGCTGATCGGCGTCGGCCTCGACTTCGCTCGCGGCCTACGCGATGCCGGCCTCCATGCCTCCACCAGTCAACTGGTCGATCTGCGGATCCACGGCGTGAACCTCGACTACGTGCAGGACGTCCAGCAGGCCGGCTACCGGAATCTCTCTGCGCAGGACTACATCGACATGCGCATCCACGGCGTGTCCACCGAATTCATCCGCGATCTGAAGAGCGCCGGATACAATCTCACCTCCAGCCAGATTGTGGAGTTGCGCATTCACGGCGTCGACTCCCGTTTCATGCGCGACCTCACAGCCTACGGCCTGCAGCCGCGCGCCTCCGATATGGTCGAATTGCGGATCCACGGCGTAACCGCGGGGTACCTGAAGGGCCTCAAAGATGCGGGTTTCGGCACCCTGCCCGTCAGCCAGATCACGGAGCTGCGCATCCAGGGGGTCTCCACCGAATTCATTAACGACACGAAGGACCTCGGCTACGACTTCACGCCGGGCGAGCTGGTGGCGCTGCGCATCCACGGAGTGGACAGCGGGTACCTGCGGCGCCTGCGCGATTCCGGTTTGCGCAATCTCACCGCCGCCCAGATCGAAAAATTGAAGATTCACGGTGTCGATTGACTCGCCTTTTGCGTCAGCCGGCGCGTCTAACAGGTAGCATAGAATTATGCGCACCTGTCTTGCCGCCACCATTGTGTTCCTGGTCCCTGTTCTGTCCGCCCAGGAAGTGCGCACAAAAGATGTGCGCGAGATCGCCAAGGAAGGTACAGCGGCCATCGCCCGGTTACAGGAACTGCTCAAGAATCCCACCACCGATGTACGCGTGGAAGTCGTCAAGCAGCTCACCGAAATCGGCACGCAGCACAGTCTCGATCCGTTGATCCAGGCCACGCGCGATAACGACTCTGAGGTGCAGATTCGCGCCACCGACGGCCTCGTCAATTTCTACCTGCCCGGTTACGTCGATACCGGCTTCGGCTCCTCCCTCCGGCGTGCGGGCACCAGCATCAAAGGCAAATTCACCGACACCAACGACCAGGTGATCGACCCATATGTCGAGGTTCGCCCGGAAGTGATCGCCGCGCTCGGTATCCTGGCACGCAGCGGCTCCAGCATGGAATCGCGCGCCAATGCCGCCCGCGCGCTCGGCGTGTTGCGGGGACGCGCGGCGCTGCCCGACCTCATCGAGGCCGCGCATTCCAAGAATACCGATGTGATCTACGAGTCCCTGATCGCCATCCAGAAGATTCGCGACGAATCCGCCGGACCGCGCGTCAGCTTCCTGCTGCACGACCTCGATTCCAAAGTGCAGATCGCCGCCATCGAAACCGCCGGCCTTCTGCGCAATAAGCAAGCCTTGCCCGGCCTCAAGGACGTGCTCAAAATCGCCCGCGATAAGAACGTGAGGCGTGCCGCGCTCACCGCCATCGGCATGCTGCCCGATCCCGGAAGCCGCAGCCTATACCTCCAATACCTGGGCGATAAGGATGACCGGCTGCGGGCCGCCGCGGCCGAGGGTTTCGCCCGCCTGCGCGATCCGGCGGACCTGCCCACACTCCAGAAGGCATGGCAGGACGAAGGCAAGACTTCCGCCCGGCTTTCCCTGGCCTTCGCCCAGGTCATGCTCGGCCAGACCCAGTTGAGCGAGTTCAGCCCGCTGCAATACCTCATCAACAATTTGAATTCGTCGGCCTACCATGGTGTGGCGTTCCCGTTCCTGGTGGAACTGGCGCGCGACGACCAGGTGCGCAAAGCCCTTTACCGCCCCATGCAAACCGGCACGAAGGACGAGAAGATCGGCCTGGCCGGCGTGCTGGCCCGCAGCGGCGACCAGACCAGCGTTCCCGAGCTCCAAAAGCTCAGCAACGATCCCGATCCGGAGGTCGCCAAAGAGGCGCTGCGGGCGCTGCGTACGCTCCAGGCGAAACGATAGCCGCTCCGCGCCGCAACCGTTTCCGCCGCCCAGGGACAGCCGCGGCAACCTGTTAGAATGTGAGGAAAGAATTCCGAGCGGGGTTGGCCTAGCGGTCGGGCGTCAGCCTTCCAAGCTGATTTAGACGGGTTCGACTCCCGTACCCCGCTCCACTCCGGCCTTCACGCCAGGAACCCCCGCCACAGGCTGATACCTTCGGAATTGTGCCGTTCGAGGGCGCGCAAACCGTCGGCGCCGCTGTGCGGATCGCAGAGCAGGTACCGGCCGATCCGCGCGATGTCGAGCACGTTGTCCGCCTGCGCCTGCCAGTGCCGCGGCACCCAGTCGATCGCGTCGGAGGTGACCGAGGCCACGCCTTCGGCCACGCCATCCGCCGTCACCATATTGAACGATTCGGTGTAGGAGCACGAAACCAGCAGGTCCATCTGCGACACGGTCTTGCGGTGATTGTGCCAGGATTGCCAGCCGGCGTGAACCACTTTGGCATGGCGCGTGATGCCGAACATCTCCGCCACCGCTCGCAGGATGCCGCCCCCGCCCTCGTCGCGTCCCGAGTTCACCCACAGTTCCAGGTCCACGTCGAAATCCCGCGAGATCGCCAGCGCCGCTCCCGCCGCCGACATCAGGTTTTTGAGGGCGCGTGTCGCGCCGAACGCGCCGATGCGCAACAGGCCGCCGCGGAAGATCGGCCGGTTCACCGGTACGTGGTTATCCAGGTAGTAGAGATTCGGCAGATATTGGCAGGGAACCTCGAAGGTGTTCTCCACCCACTCCACGAACTTGCGGCTGTTGCCCGCCATGCGGAAGTTGTGCGATCCGCGTTCGACCTCCATCCCTTCTCCGAACAGGCGCACGCCATTGGCATCCGCCTGAAGGAATCCGACGTTCGAGTGACACACGACGGCGAACTGAACATCGGGTAAGTCGATCGTCATCCGCTGTAAGTCCGTGGAGGGAACCCACGGTGCCGAGATCACCACGTGAGTGACTCCCGAGCCGTCCAGGCGGCGGCGCAGATCGGCCGCATCCAGAATCGGCCACACCTCGGTGTGAATTCCAGCTCGTCGCAGTGACTTCGACGTATTCATCGCGGAGACGCCCAAGCCGATGTGGCTGATGTTGCGGTTCGCCGCGAAGTTTTTGTAGGCAAGTGCTAGTTTGATTGGTCTTTCAGACATTGCTATCCGATTGCACGTTAGCAGGCCGGCAATCGGATGGCAGGCTAAGTCATTGATCCGGCTGAGCGGATTTCTTGTGACTGAGAATTCGCGCTGGGCCCGGGAGCCCGCCGCCGGTCAGGTCGCGGCGTTGATCGCCGTGCCCGAGAGCAGGCCCAGCATGGCCGTGCCGACGGGCGCGCCGACCCCGGTGCAGGCGTCCCAACCCTTGGCCGCGGCGTACGTGCCGTTATCGCCGCTCGAAACGTCGCGAACCGCCTGGCCGCCGACCGCCGAATACAGAATCGGATTCCAGAACCCGATCGGCTTGCCGATCTGCTGGTTGAGAATGGCCACCAGGGCGGCCATCAGCGGCGCCACCGCGCTGGTGCCGCCGATGGCGAACCGCTGCCCGTCCACCAGCACCTCGTAACCGGTCACCGGGTCCGCATTGGCCGCCAGGTCGGGCACGCCGCGGCCCGTCAGCGCGGGTGCGGTTCGGTCGGTGCGCGCGGCCGTCAGTCCCTGTTGGTAATCGGGTACCGGAAACAGGCGGCTCACCCCGCCGCCGGTGGCGCCGCCCTGTACGCCATCGTTCCACACCGTTTCGCTCTGAATGGTCTGCTTGTCCGGCGCCAGCAGGCGCGTGCCGCCGCAGCCGGTCACCCGCGGACTCGCCGCCGGAAAATCGACATGGTCGCCGGCTGGCATGCCGTCGCTCGAGCCGCTGTCGCCGGAAGCGGCCAGCACCGTGACGCCCAGCGCGGCCGCCGCCAGAAACACCTGATCGAACGCGTTCAGGCTGGCCGTGCTGTAACCCCCGCCGTCTTCCGGACTGCCCCAACTGATCGAGATCACCGAGGGCTTCCGCGTCTTGTCGTGTACCGCCGCGCTGATCGCGTCCAGAAAACCCTTATTCGTGTTGGGCGCAAAGTAAACCGCGATATTGGCCTTGGGAGCGATGGCGCCGGCCACTTCAATATCCAGCATGACTTCGCCGTCCGCACTGTCGGGATTCCCCGTGGGATGGTTTCGGCCGCGATCCACCGAGACCGCCGTGACCTTCGGACCGCCCTTGCCGAAGTACGTGTTCAGGTCCGATTGCCGGAAGCCGCCCCCGAGCTCGATGATGGCGATGCACTGCCCCTTGCCCGGATTGGCAACCGCCGGAAACGAGTACAGCCGCGCCAGTTCCTGTGGAGTGTAATTCACTGTCGGCCCGGCGTGCGCTTCGAGCGCGGGACGCAAACGTACCTTGGGCCTGGCTACTGGACGGTCGTCCAACCCGTTGACGCTCACGATCATATCCGCGAGTTCTTCGGGCACCTGGATGGCTCCCGTACGCCCGCGGTAGGTGGCGCCGCTCGGCTCTTCGTAGCATTCCAGATAGGTGCTGAACGCCTGGCTGAGGTCGCGTGCGTTTCCGGTGAGATAGACGGCATGCTGCGCGCGATCGATGCGGCTCACGCTCAGGTTGTGATCGCGCGCGAACTGTTCGACCTTTTCGATGGTGGCTTCGTCGGTGGCGTACTCCTTGTCGAACTCCTCGCGGCTCGCGTATTGGCGCTTGCCGAGCGGCTCTTTCGACAGTTCGTCCACCTTTTTTTGGAGAGACTCCGGCGCCTTCAGCGTGATGCGAACCTCGATGGGTTCATCTCCGCTGATCGGTCCTTTCACGCGTGCTCCACGGACCGGTCGCCGTTCGCTGCCGGGAAGGGGAATGGTTCTTCGGGGATTCATCAGATGCCTCTTTCAACTCTCGATTCCGTCGCTCACACGAGTACGGTGTCAAAAGCGGATCGATCGTATCACGAGTAAACCGGCGGAGACCGCCCAGGTTGCGCCCGCCACAAGTCCGGGTGTGTCGAAAGCAACAATCGGAATGTCCGGGAACTCTTGGCGTCCTATCTTTGGCCGTAGGTGGCTTTCGGTCCGTGTTTCCGGAAATGATGCTTGTCGCGCAACGACTCGGAGATCGGCCGGACCTCCGGGTTGATGGTCAGAGTCTGCCACGCCATGGCCGCCAGTTCCTCCACAATCACGGCGTTGTGGACGGCATCCGCTACCGATTTGCCCCACGCAAAAGGACCGTGGCCCGCCACCAGCACGGCCGGGCATGCCAACGGCTCCATCCCCTCCATGCGGCGCACGATCGCCACCCCGGTATTGGCTTCGTATTCGGATTCGATCTCCTCCGCCGTCAGTTCGTCGGTCACCGGAACCGCGCCGTGGAAGTAGTCGGCGTGAGTCGTTCCCAAGCACGGGATTTCGCGGCGCGCCTGAGCCCATGCCGTGGCATGGCGGGAGTGCGTGTGCACCACGCCGCCGATATCCGGAAACGCGCGGTACAGCGCGACGTGCGTGGCCAGGTCGGAGGAGGGCCGCAAGTGCCCTTCCACCAGGCGGCCTTCGAGATCGGTAATGACCATGTCGTCCGCCCTCATCTTCTCGTAGGGAACGCCGCTGGGCTTGATCACCGCCAGCCCGCGCTCCCGCGAGACGCCGCTGGCATTGCCGAACGTATAGATGACCAGCCCCCGCCGGACCAATTCGAGGTTGGCTTCCAGAACTTCAGTCCGCAGCGCTTCCAGCACTCTTTCCTCCCCTGGCCCGCGCCCCAATGGCGCGTAACTCCGGCAGCACATCGCCGATTTCGACTGCCGCCGATTTCCGCTGCCCGAAACTGAAATACAACTTGTGGTACAGCGGGTAGAGTTCGGCGTAGGTTGCCGCCTCGGCCGCTTGCGGTTCGATGGTCGCGTAGGCGGGGCACAGCGCGTCCTGGGCCTCCTCGACGGTCTCGAACGCGCCCGCGGCCAGAAAGGCGAAGATCGCCGAGCCCAGGCTGGTGACGTCGCCCTTCGGCACCAGGATCGGCTTACCCATCACATTGGCGTACACCTGGTTGAGCACCGCGTTCTTTTGCGGCACCCCGCCGCCATTGATGATGCGGCGCACCGGCACGCCGTGCTGCTCCATTCGTTCCAGGATCACCCGGGTGTGGAACGCCGTTCCCTCGATGGCCGCGAACAACTCGTCCTGCGCCGTATGGGTGAGCCGCCAGCCGAGCGTCACACCGCTCAATTCCGGATTCACCAGCACCGTGCGGTCGCCGTTATCCCAGGTGAGCCTCAGCAGCCCGGTTTCGCCGGCGCGGTAGTTCTCCAGGCCTTTCGAAAGTTCCGCCACCGTGGTCCCCGCGCGGCGCGCGACCGCCTCGAAGATATCGCCCGTGGCCGAAAGACCCGCTTCAATCCCGGTGTAGCGCGGATGGATCGAGCCGGGTACGACGCCGCACACTCCCGGAATGAGTCCCGGCTGTTCGCTGATGGCCATGATGCACGTGGAGGTACCCACCACGTTCACCACATCGCCCACCCGCACACCCGCGCCAATCGCGTCCCAATGCGCGTCGAACGCGCCCACCGGAATCGGAATGCCGGCGCGCAGCCCCAGCTTTGCGGCCCACTCCGCCGAGAGGTGTCCGGCAATCTGATCGGAGGTGGCGTATCGGCCCTCCAGGCGGTCGCGCGTTCCGGCCAGGAGCGGATCGAGCCCGGCGAGAAACTCCTCCGGCGGCAATCCGCCCAAGCCCGCATTCCACATCCACTTGTGACCCATGGCGCACACGCTGCGTGCCGCCTGGGCCGGGTCTCCGATTCCGCACAACACCGCCGCCACCATGTCGCAATGCTCGAGCGCCGAAGCGAACTGCGTCCGCTTCCCGGGATTGTTCCGCAGCCAATGCAACAGCTTGGCGAATCCCCATTCCGAAGAGTAGATGCCCCCGCACCAGTCGATCGCCTCCAGGTCGCGCTCGTGCGCCAAAGCGGTAATCTGGCCGGCCTCTTTCCACGCGCGGTGGTCGCACCACAGGTAGTAATCGTCGATGGGTTGGAGCCGCTCGTTCACCGGAATCACACTGGAACCGGTGGTGTCGAGCGCGATAGCCTCGATGGCCCGGCCGTCAATCGCTGCGTTTTCGATGGCCCGCCGCGTGGCCTCCGCCAGCGCGTTCATGTGGTCGGCATGACTCTGCGTGGCGTGGTCCGGGTCCTCTTTCCTGCGGTGCAGCGGATACTCCGCCGCGCCATAACCCAGCCGCCCTTTGACGCTATCGAATAGGGAGACCCGGACGCTGAGGGTACCGAAATCAACTCCGGCTACGATCGACATGGATTCCTCTTATCGCCGCTCCCCCTGCTCGCGGCTCCGTTGGACGCGCGCACCCGGGCGGGAGCGGCCGCACCATCAACTGTGCTGATACACCTTCCACCCGAGATACCGCGTGGCCGCTTCCTGCACCGCTCCAGACACCGGCGCCAGGTTGGCCGCCACGTGATGCTCGAAGCCGTTCTCGCAAATGTAGTGCAGCAGTTTCTGCAGCTCCGGAATCCGCACCACGCCCGCGCCTCCGAACGTATCGAGCGGGTCGTCCGTGAACGCACCCTCCCCCAGGTAGCCCCGAATGATGCCCTCCCGGTCGGAGGTCGAGAACCGCGCAAAGCTCATGGGTCCGCTCTTCACCAGCCCCACGCAGGTGCCGTAGGTGTTCTCGCGCCCCACCGTGCCGGCAATGATCTCCTGGAAATCCATTCGCACTGAACGGAAGAAATGTTTGGGCAGGTTGCTGCAATGGAAGCAGACCGCTTTGTCCGGGTCCTCCCCGTAGTTGTTGTTCCAGTCCAGCAGCGCGCTCGGCGTTTCCGATGCCAGTTGCAGCGCGTGCATCCCCACCACCCCGCAGATGTCCACCTCGCACGCGCTCGACATCAGGTTTTCGCTCATCATGCTCATGACCGTGCACGGCACCACGCCGAAAAACTCCTCGAGGGACGTCCAGCACTGCACGGCGCTGATCGAGCACTGCGTCTGCTCCATCCACTGATCGATGACCGCGCCGAGCTTGGCCATTTTCAGCAGGGCCTCGCAGGGCACCTGGTCGGTGGAAACGTACTTGTGGATGGCTTCCAGTTTCGCCACCGCGGCCGGATCCTGGTCGCTCATGCGGGCGATGCGTCCGAGGATCTCCGAAAGATCGATCGGCTCTACCGAGATGCCGTTGGCTTCCAGGATCTTTTCGCTGTAGCGGACCGTGTTGAACGCCGCCGGCCGCGCGCCTATGGCGCCGATGCGCAGGCGCCGCAGGCCGCGCACCACGCGGCACACGGCGGCGAACCAGTTCAGGTCGCGCGCGAACATCTCCGAATCCGGAGCTTCCGTGTGCCGGGTGGTCAGCGAATACGGAATCCCGTACTGCGAGAGGTTGTTGCAGGCCGACATCTTCCCGCAGAAGCTGTCGCGCCGGTCGCGGATGGTCATCCGGCCGGGTGTGTCCGGCGTCGCCTGGATCAGCACCGGCACGCGAAGATCGGACATGCGCAGCGTGTCGGCAATCCCGCGCTCATCGCCGAAATTGGGCAGCGTCACGATCACCCCGTCCAGGATGTCGCTGTTCTTCCGGAACAGGTCCGCGCACCGGGCCGCCTCCGCGCGCGTTTCCACCGCGCCGTACTTGGTCTCTTCCGGGCTGACCGCAACCACGTTGTACCCGGCCTTCTGAATGGCCGCGATCATCTCGGAGCGGCCGCTTTGCGCCAGGTGATCCGGAAAGAAGCCTCGATTCCCGACGATGAGGCCGAAAGTGATTCCGCGAGATTTGCCGTTAGTCATGGAGCGTGTTTCCTTGTTGGGTCTGAACTGTTACGTTTGATTTCCGCCGTCCGGGAAGCGCGGCACAGGCTGCGCCGTTATCCCCGGAAATACAAATAAGCTCCCATAATACAAACCAGCACTACCGCCGACGCCAGCACGTCGATTCGCGTCCAGCTCATCCGCGTGCTCTTGCGATCCTCCTCCGTCTGCGTCGCAAAAGTCAGGCTCTCGATTCGTACGTAGTCCGGCTCCCTGGTTGCCCAGCTCACTCCCACCATCACCACCGCGGAGACGATGGTAATCAGCACGCTGAAGTACTGGAAATAGATGTTGTTGACGATCCACAGGAACGAACCCTCCCGGTACGCCTTTTCCACCCCCAGCGTGACCGGAGTGTCCACCATCATCCGGAACAGCCCCAGCGCGAATCCTATGATCATCGCCCACAGCGCGCCTTGTGCGTTCATCCTCTTCATGAAGACCCCCAGGAAGAACACCACGAAGATGGGCGGAGCCAGGTACCCCTGCACCGATTGAAGATAGTTATAAAGCCCCTGCGCGTTCTTGATGACCGGTATCCAGGCCATCGCAATCAGCACCATGATGATGGTGGCGGTGCGCCCGGTGCGCACCAGTTGGTGCTGCGTCGCCTGCGGCTTCCACTTCTGATACAAGTCCACCGTGAACAGCGTGGAACAGGCGTTGAAGACCCCCGCCAGCGAGCCCATCAGCGCCGAGAGCAGCCCCGCCACCACGATGCCGCGAATGCCCGGCGGCAGCAGATACTGCACCAGGTTGGGAAACGCCGCGTTCGACAGGCTGGGAATGGCTTGCCCGTCGGGGCCGATCATGTGCGTCAGCTCCGGCACCTTGCCGCTCTTCGCCAGCGCATAGCAGATCAGGCCCGGGATGATGAACAGGTACACCGGGAACAGTTTCAGGAACGCCGCGAAGATGCTGCCGCGCCGCGCCACCGTCTGATTCGGCGCCCCCAGCGCGCGCTGCACGATGTACTGGTCGGTGCACCAGTACCACAATCCGATGATCGGCGCGCAGAACAGCATCCCCAGCCACGGGAAATAGCCGTTGAAATACCACGCTTCCTTCACCACCTGGCCCGCCGCATTGGTCTCGATGACCGGCGCCCAGGTCCCGGTGACTCCCGGTGGGATCAGCGGCTTCCACAGGTTGAACATGTCCGACCCGCACCAGTGGCGCAGTTCGCTCCAGCCGCCCAGGCGATGCAGCCCGTAGGTGGTCAGCAACGCCGAGCCGACAATCAGGACGGTCACCTGCACCGCGTCGTTATACACCACCGCCCGCATGCCGCCCAGGGTGGTATAGAGACCGGTCAACGCGATCACCAGCACGCTCCCGATCCAGAAACTGTCGATCGTTGTGCCCCCGACGTGCAATTGCATCTCCGGAAAAAGCGTGGCGAACACCACGCCACCCGCGAAGATGCCCACTGCGATCTTCGAAATTACGAAGGTAATCAGCGAAACGATGGATAGTACGTACCGCGACTTGTCGCTGAACCGCCGCTCCAGAAACTCGGGCATGGTGAACACCATCGACCGCATGTAGAACGGCACGAAGACCCACGCCAGCACCAGCAGGCACCATGCGTGCAGTTCGTAGTGCGCCATAGCCACGCCGCTGGTGGCGCCCGATCCCGCCAGACCGACAATGTGTTCCGACCCGATGTTGGACGCGAAAATGGACGCCCCGATGACCCACCAGCCCAGGTTCCGCCCGGCAAGAAAATAGTCCGTCGCCGAATCTTTTCCGCGCCGCACCACCCACCATGCGACGCTCAGCAGGATGCCGAAATAGAGGGCGATCATCAGCCAGTCCAGTGCACTCATGCGCGACATGCTAGTTGTTGTCCCTTCCTTGGTTGGGATTTCTCAGAATCGGCCGCTTCGGCTGCCGGGGTGGCGGACCGCAGTCACGCCCGCCCGGATCGGATTGAGTGTTCGAACTGTGTGAAGCCCGAATCATCACATTGGCCAGGAGCCCTCCGGCAGGATCCGCGCGCGCTGCCCGCTGGGGCTCTGCCGGAATTCCGTATTGTACGCCAATACCGTACCGGCTCTGAAAATCGGCGAAAGCCGGGCCGCGGGGGTGCACGCGAACAGGGACGGCATGGCAGGCAGGGACCGTGCTGTAATCGCTTGCACGTGTCTATCGTATGGAGGTGCTGCGGACTTGTCAAGCGGATCGCCGGTGCGCCTGAAACGCCCCCCGCGGCCTTACCGCGAGGGCGCCGGACCGGTCGAATCGCGCACCAGGAACTCCGGGTCGATCACCACTTCCGAATCCACTGCAATCGTCTTTTGCCCCTTCGGCAGCAGGTATTCGCCAATGATGTGGCCGATCCGCGCGCGCGGAATGTGTACCGTCGTCAGGGCCGGATAGCAGAACTCCGAAAGCTGCACGTTATCGAAACCCGTCACCGACATGTCTTGCGGCACACGTATTCCCCGCTCGCGCAGTTCGCGCAAAGCGCCCACCGCCATTACATCGTTGACGCAGATGATGGCCGTCGCCTCGAATCCGGAAGACATCAGCGCCCGCGTCGCCTGGCGCCCCCCTTCCAGCGTATCGGCGTCCGCCGCCACGCGCACATCTATGGAAGGGATTCGCGCCACCGCGTCCAGCACCGTCTTCATGCGCTCGTTGATCGGGCCCAGCACCGCGTGGTGGCCCACGAACCCGAGTTTCCGGTGGCCCAGGCTGAACAGGTAGTCCACGACTTTTTCAATGCCGCGGCGGTAGTTCACACGGATATTGGTGATATTCTGCCGCGGTGTTCCGACGTCGTAGAACACCACTGGAATGCGGCTCTCGTTCAACTCTTCCATCAGCGCCGGATCCATCTCCGAAACGATCGCCGCCAGGCCCGCCACCCGCCGCCCGATCATCACCCGGATACTGGTCACCAACTGTTCGGAACGATAGTCGGTGTTGGCCATGACCACTTCGTATCCCGCCGAATGCGCGTCCGCTTCGATGGTTTTGAAGATGTCGAAGAAAAACGGGTTCTCCAGGTTGGAGACGATCACCCCGATGGTGCGGCTCTTGCCTCCCGCCAGGCTGCGGGCGTGGAGATTGGGATGGTATTTCAACTCTTCGATGGCGCGGACCACCCGCGCGCGTGTCGAACTTTTTACGACACTGGCATTATTCAGAACGCGCGAGACCGTAGCGGTGGAGACTTTGGCTCGGCGGGCCACTTGTTCCAGGTTCATCTCAGCTTTCCATTGTACTCGCGTTCACGAGGCGGGCAAGACCGGTCGGTAACGTTACCGGCTGGGAATAACTCGATAACAGCAACTCACGCGTTTCGGATCGGATCCCGGCAATTTCCGGGGCGACACCCATCCGCATGCGTGGTGGCAACGCTTACACTCCTCGACCCGGCCCGCTTGGAGCATCCGTCCGATCTCCACCAGTTGCCAGGCGTCGGGTGCGACGACAAAGAACGCCTGCGCGCGTTCGCCGCCTGCGCGATCAGCTTACCTGCCAGTAGACCGAGTAGCGCTTGCCGAAAAGCCGGTTCAACGGAACCAGCGCCACATCGTTTGCCTGCCCCGATGTGCGGAACGCCAGCGCCTGGTCCCCCGGCTTGATCCACGAGGCCGGTTCTCCACTGGCCCGAAACGACGGAATCTCGATGGACGGCACCGGCGCCGGCGCTGTGCCCGGCGCGTTTTCCGGCCGGCCCAACCGCGGAGCGCTCGGCCCAATCATCAACCGCTCGGTCAGCCCGTCCGAGCCCAGGTCGCCCGCCAGCACCAGCGGGCCGTACAGGAACGCCTGCATGTTGCGGTCGTCCGGCATCGTCTCCACACTCAGGTGCATCGGCAGTTCCATCTCCACCCGGTCGCCCTTCTTCCAGGTTCGCGTCAGCGTCAGATAACTGCCCGGCGCGGCCGATGCCTCGAGCGCGCGCCCGTTCAGTTTCACCACCGGCGCCTCTCGCAGCCACCCCGGCACGCGAATCCGCATCGCCATCGCCACCGGCTTGTCCGACGTCACCGTCAGCTTCGTCCCCTGCTCCTCCGGGAACTTCGTCTCCTGCCGCAGCCGGAAACCCTTCTCCGTCCAATCCAGCTCCGAAGGCACGAACAGGTTCACGTACAGCCCCTGGTCGTCGCGCCAGTAGATGGAATGGTTGAGCTTGGAATATTCCTCCACTCCCGTGCCCGTGCAACACCAGAACGACTGGTCTTCCGTGTTGAACGTCTTCCATGCGCCGGGCGTGAGCGACAGGTAATACTGCGTGTACCCCTTGTCCGGCAGAATCGTGCCGATGCGGTGGTTCAACAGCGACCGCTCGTAGTAATCGAAATAGTGCGGACGCGGATCCCAACCGTACAGGTGCCGCGTCAGCTTCAGCATATTGTACGCGCAGCAGCACTCGGCCGTGGCCACGCTGGTTTTGAGTTCCGCCGCAAGCTGCCGCGGTTGCGCCCGCCAGAGTTCTCCGTTGCTGGTGCCTTCCGTGACATAGCTGCGCGCCGTTACCACTTCCCACCAGAAATAGTCCGCCACGTCGTGGAACCGCGTGTCGCCCGAAATCTCGTAGCGCCGCGCCGCCGCGATCACCTGCGGGATGTGAGTGTTCACATGCAGTCCGCGCAGTTCGTCGCGCCGCGAGGCCAGCGGGTTGAGGAAGCTCTTCTTCTGGAACCGGTCGGCGGCCTTCGCCCACCGGTCATTATTCTCGGCCGCGGCCAGGCTGTACAGCGTCTCCGCGATCCCGCCGTACTCCACCCGCAGGATCTCCTGCATGTGCTCTTCGCTTTTCGATCCGGACCATCGGTCGGCCCAGTCCGCCATCCCGCTCACCACCTTGAGCGCGTCCCGGCTGTCGGTCAGGGTGTACATGTCGAACAGCCCGGCCATGATTTTGTGAATGGTGTAGAACGGCGCCCAGGGCAGTTGCGGCCCGTTCGGATGGCGCGGCTGGCCGGAGAGTGAATCCAGCCGGTCGAACAGTTCCATCGGAAACGCGCTCAGGTAACCGCCGCCCAGTTTCTCCTGGCACTTCGCCAGCCCGGCGACGATCTCGTCGGCTTTGGCCTTGGCCTCTTTGTCGCCCGTGGATGCCGCCACCTGCGCGCTGGCGCTCAGAAAATGGCCGGTGAAGTGGCCGCGCAGTTCCGTGCCGTGCTTTCCGTCCGCCTTCGCCTCCCATCCGCCGAACGGCTGCGCCGAACCGGTCGGCAGCCCCGCGTTCTCGTGGAAGTTGTAGAGCAGGCGATCCGCCGCCAGCCGGCTCATGTAGCCGCGATTCCATTCCGCCGCGTCCGCGAAAAGGCCGGGCAACAGCTTCACCTGCTGCATCGCGAACGGCAGCACCCGGGCCGGCACGTCTCTGCGCGCGAACTCGATGGGCGCTTCAAACGGCGGCACCTCGGGCGGCGGCGCGCCACGCCGGGGCGGAGCCGCCGGAGGTTGCGCCGTCTGCGCCATCATCACCGGACCCGCGGCCCCCGCCGCGGCAAACAGGCCGGCCGCCCGGCGCCGGCTGATCCCCGTTCCTGCTGCTCGATCGCTCATCTCATCCTCCATTCCGGGGCAGTGGCCGATCCTGCCGGCCGATCTCATTTCACTCGCCACTCCTGGAACCCGATGGAGAACTTCTCCTGCGCTGTCGCTTCCACGCGCAGCGCACGCGTCGTCACCGGTTGGAACGTCACCTTGTTGAACCGGTCCCGCTCCGCCGGGTATACCCCAGCGCCCTCCACCGGCTTCCACTCATCGCCATCCCGATACAACAATCGCCACGAGGCCGGCACACGAACGCCGCCGCGCCCCGTATCGTCGACCCAATACAATTCGCACTCCGCAACGGTGACCGGTTTCCCGAAATCGTACTCCACCCAATCGGTCTGACCCACTCGCGGCCAGAAGTCGAAGGACGACGTCCTGTCGTTCGACGCCTCCGGCACTTCGCCATCGTGGATCGCATCCAGAATGCCGCCGTGCGGCGGTTGCGATGCCGTCACCTTCGCCGTGGTCGCAATCGTGGGAACCGGCGCCGGCTTCGCGCTCGCTTCGCTGTCCGGCAGCCACACCACCATCTGCCCTTTGCCGCGATTGGCCCACGCGTAGTACGGAATCGCCGTGAACGCCTGCGGCTCTTGCGTCACCTTCCCGGCGCCATCGTAAGCTAACGCCACCGCCCGCCCCTTCAACACCGTTACACCGTTCAACAGGTTTGGCCTGAACTCGGCCGTCAACCGCGCCGAATCGGGCAGCATTAAATTGCGCACCTTGCCGTTGGGGTTGTCCACCCATTCCGCCGCGTAAACGATCGGTCCCCGCTCGAGCGCCACACGACCGCGGTCCGCGGCCACCTGCTGATTGGCAACCACGCGCCGCACCGGCATCGACAGCACGAGTTCAATGGTGTCGCCCTTCTTCCAGGTGCGCGTCAGCACGGCATAGCCCTTGTCCAGTTTCGCCGGCTCCGCCTTCCCGTTCACCTTGAGCACCACCGGCTCCGTGTTCCGGTTCAGGTAGTGGTACAGGTCGCTCGCCACCGGCTCGTTGCGCGCCCATCCGGGGATTCGCACGTGCACCGTCAGGGGCGCCTCCTGGTCCGGATTCACCGTCATCTTCACGGCGCCGTCCCATGGGTAGCGCGTCTCCTGCACCATCTCCACCGTACGGCCATTGTCCAGCTTGATCTCCGCGCGGCTGGCCATGAAGAGGTTCACCCAGATCGCGTCCTCGCGTTCGGCATACACGTACCCCGGCACCGAGGCCATGAACCGCGTGATATTCCCCGGACAGCACGCCACCCCAAACCAGGGGTCGCGCTGGTGCTGCCCGTTCGATTCCAGCGGATTGGGATAAAAGAATGTCGTGCCATCCAGCGATACGCCGGAAATCAGACCGTTGTACAGCGTCCGTTCCATCACGTCGATGTACTTGCCGTCGGCGTGCAGCAGAAACAGCCGGTGGTTCCAGAAGTCGTTCCCGACCGCCGCGCACGTCTCGTTGTACGCCGTCATATTGGGCAGTTCGTAGTTGCGCCCGAACGCCTCGCCCACCGCCGTTGCGCCGATGCCGCCGGTGATGTACAGCTTCTTGCCCGCTACATTTTCCCAGATCCGGTCGAGGGCGTGGACGTATGCCATATCGCCGGTGAGCGCCGCCACGTCCGCCATGCCGGAATACATATAGGTAGCCCGCACCGCGTGCCCCACCGCTTCGGTCTGGTCCACTACTTTCATGTGCGACTGCGTGTACGGCGCGCCGGCTCCCTTCTCCGGCCCCGGTCCGCGCACGTCCAGCATGAATTTCGCCAGATTCAGATAGCGCACATCGCCCGTGGCGCGATACAGCTTCGCCAGCCCCATCTCCACGATCTGGTGTCCCGGCCAAATGGCCCGCTTGCCCGGGCCGAACGTCCGGTCCAGCAGGTTGGCCGTCTTCAGCGCGATGTCCAGCAGCGTGCGCTTCCCGGTGGCCTGGTAGTGCGCCACCGCGGCTTCATACAGGTGCCCCAGATCGTACAATTCGTGACTGTTCACGCCTTCCAGAATCCAGCGCTCCGAGCCCGACCACGGGTGCGGCTTCAGTGGATCGATGGTGCGCGCCGTGTACAGGTAACCGTCCGGCTCCTGGGCCGCCGCAATCTTGGCGATGAGACCGTCGATGTACGCCTCCAGCTTCGGGTCGGGTGTCACGCTCAGCGTGTACGAAGCGCCCTCGATGACCTTGTATACGTCCGTATCGTCGAACGGGTATCCGGGCGGCTTATGATTCTCGAACGGCTCGCCCCGCAGCGCTTTGGCCGCGCGCACGAAGTTGTCCACACGGCCCGTCTCTTCGTCTTTGTGAAACGCGAACGGAATCGTGATCTTGCGATTGATCTCGATGCGCGGCGCCCAAAAAGCGTCGCTCACGTGGACCGCGGTAAAGGGCACCGGTTTCACCGGATAGTCGCGCTGCTCCGCCAGCGAGGGCTGCCAGCATCCGAGCCCACTCGCGGCTATCAGGGCTGCAATCGCTTTCATGACGGAACCATTCTACCGCCGCCAGCTGGTCGTCGCCGGACAGCGGACAGCGGAAGAATGCGTCAAGGTGTTTGGCCATCCACGGCGAACATCGACGCCGCTCCGGGAGCAAAATCGCCTTCGAATGCGGCTGCCGATTCTTTCGTCTTCGTTGCTATCAAACCGGGCAGACTGTGCCGTATTCTGCCGGTAAGTTGTTCATAACAAGGAAGCGGCACCGGCACAGTCTGCCCGGGTGCCCTCGTTTCCGCCCTGCGGTTGCTATACTGTTTTCGAAATCCCTGCGCGGTCGTGGCGAAATTGGCAGACGCGCCAGACTTAGGATCTGGTCCACGAAAGTGGGTGGAGGTTCAAGTCCTCTCGGCCGCACCAGCGGAAGCGGTCAGCTTTCGCAGCAACGCTACACCGGCACGCATGTCGCGCAGGCGCGCGGCGGAATCCTCGGCCTCGCGCTCGACGTTCAGCGGGCCACGGAAGCCGATCTCGCGCAGCGCCGCCACGAAACGCTCCATACCGACCGAGCCCTCGCCCAACGGCCGCTCCTTTCCGAGTGCGCCGCGGATGCCGCGCGGGGGCCCGTCGCCGTCTTTCGCGTGCACCGATACCACGTAAGGGGCCAGCGTGCGAAGGGCCTCGATGGGGTCTCCGCTGCCATAGAGGATCATGTTGGCGGGGTCGAAGTTGATGCGCAGATTCGGACGGCCCACATCGCGGAGGAAGGCTAACAGCACCTCGGCCCGCTCCTGTCCGGTCTCAAGCGCGAACGTCTGCCCGTTGCGGGCCGCGCGGTCGCAGACGCGACGAACCACTTCACGAACGGCGATGTACTCGGGGTCGGATGCGTCTTCCGGCACGAAGCCGATGTGGCAGGCGATTCCGGGAACGCCGAGCGAGGCCGCGAAATCGCTCAGCGCCAACGTCCGCTGCTCGCGCGCGGCACGCGTATCGGGCGGGATGAAGCCCACGGTCTGCTGCACGGTGGGGATATCGGCGTAGTCTTCGCCGTCGTACACCGCGAACACGGTGATCAGGGTGAAACCGGCGCGGGCGAGCGCCGTCTTCCAGTCCTGGGCAGCCGCGTCGGTCAGCGCGATATTACCCGGGATGGCCAACTGGCCGCAGCGTACACCGAGCGACACCATCGTCTCGACGTCATCGCGGCCGGCCCAGAACATCACTCCCGGCTCCAGTGGCTTCAAATCCGGCATGGCAGTTTCTCTCCGTTGCGCTGGCGCGCATCGAGCAACAACAGCATCAGTTTTACCGCATCGGCCGATTGTTCGGGCGGGCAGGCCTCGGGTGCGCGGCCGTGCCGACAGCAATCCACGAAATAGGCGATCTCGGCGGCGTAGCCATCCTGGTCAGGGCGCGTCAGCGGACGCTCCGTTCCGTCGGCGGCATAGAGGGTTGGCACCCGCCCGGCCGATTGAAAGTCGATCGTGCCGCCATCGAAAGTCACGGTGTACTCCATCGAGAACGGAAACGCGCCCGGATTGTGCCAGCCGCCAATTACCGAAACCGCTGCGCCGTCCGGATACAGCAGGGCCGCATCCAGACAATCGATTCCCCGCGCGGCATCGCACACGCCCGTGGCGGCCACGGCTTCCGGCTTTCCGAACAGGGCCAGGCACATGTCCACGTCATGAATGAGCAGGTCAAAAACGCCTCCCCCGCTTTTGGATGGATCTTGCAGCCAGCCTCCCCAACCCGGCGCGGCGCAGCGCCGCCGGAACGTGGCGAACCGCGGCGCACCGATGTGACCGCCGCGCAGCGCTTCGCGCAGCACCAGGTAGTCCGGAAGAAATCGGAGCACGTGCGCCGTCATCAGCACGCGGGCGTTCCGGCGGGCTTCCTCTACCAGCGCGTCCGCAGTCGCGCCATCCAGCGCCAGGGGCTTTTCGACCAGCACGTGCTTGCCGGCCCTCAGGGCTGCGGTCACCACGGCCGCATGCTGGTCCGTGGGAAGGCAGATATCCACGGCGTCCACCTGCGGGTCGGCGAGCACCGCGCTCAGTTTGTGGTACTTGGCCACGCCGGTGAAGTCGCACATCTCGCCCGGTCCGCCGATGTTGCCGCGAACCGCTGTCAGGTCGCCGTGCAGTCTCGTTTCATCCTGTTCGAAAACGGCCGTCAGGCGCCCACCGGCAATGGTCTTCAGGGCCTTCAAGTGCGTGCTGCCCATAAAACCCAGGCCGAACACGGCAAGTCTCAACGGCTCGACTGGAGTCATTCGGTTGCCCCCTTTTTCTTTCAAAACACCTGGAAACAGAAAACCCGATTGGAACCTTCCGGGCTCAGCGAGTATTCCCCCGGATCCAGGCTTTCATCCACTTCGATTCGGTAAAGGTTCCCGCTCAGCCGGTTGACGTCGATCCGGATCGGCTTGGGCTGTTTCTTCTGCGAAAAGACGATCTCGCGGTGGTCGCCCTTGCTATCCAGCTTGTACAGGCCGAGCTTGTCGGGCGCAATCTTATCCGCCTGGATCAGGAAGATGGGCGAAGCCAGCGGCGTTTTGGCGGGCGAACTGGCGCCGGCGACGATATAGGTAACGTCGTCCTTCTTGCTTTTTTGTTCTTTGGCTTCGACATCCTCAGTAGGAACCAGGGTCGAGGCATGTTTCAGGTAAGGAACATCGGATTTGGGCGGAACCGGGCCGTCGTATTTCTGCCCGGATGCCAAGCACACCGCGGCGGCGAGAAGCAGCAGAATGCGGCACATCATATCAGTTTGGCTCTATCTTACAACGCCCGCGCGCCCCCGTGGCAGCACTTCGTAGAATGAAACCACGAGCTTCCCCAAGACGAGTTGGATCGGACTCTGACTCGCAGGATGATCGCCTCTTCCCCGGAAGGTAGTCCGGCGCTCATCGCCGCGGCTTGATAGACTGGTAGGTACCGCATGTGGAAGCGCTTTATCCTGTGGGACTACCCGCGCGGGAGCCGCCCCTACGATGTCATCGTGGCGATTATACTCGCGTTCATTTTTCTCACCCCGCGGGGTTGGTTCCGCGATCAGCCGCGTGTGCCGAGCATCGTTGAGGTGCCGTCGGAAAACAGGGTCCCCACGTTTCACGTTGGGCCGGAGGTCCTGGTGAATGTGCCGGAAAATCAGCGCGTCTCCCGGCTTACGGCGATCCTCCGGCAGCGCCCCGGCAACCGGACCGTCATCATCATGAGGGTGGAGCCGATTCTCGATTCGGAAGGGGAAGTGCAAGGGTACATGGCGTTTGCCCGACCCTAGCGCTGGTCCGCCCGGTAATGGCCACCGTGAAAAACCGCCCTGCCTGAATGGATTTGGAGTCACTCACATGCGTCTGTTGCCTTTCGTTTTCGCCTGCACTTTGCCCTTGTTGGCGAGTCCTGGCCCTTGGGATGCGGTACCGCCCGACGAGGATCCGCTCACCGCGGTGTTCGCTCGCATGGATCGGGCCGCCGCCCATTTCAAGGATCTTACCGCGGATATGAGAAAGGTCTCCTATATGGCCGTGCTCAAAGAGGAAACCGTAGATGTCGGAACGATCGCGGTCAAAGTCCCCAAACGCTACGAGTACCGCATGTTGATCAAGTTTACACAGCCCGATGAAAAGCAGGTCCAACTCTCCGGGACGAAAGTGGATGTGTACTATCCGAAGACCCGGATCGACCAGGATATGGACCTCGGCAAGACCAATCGCGACATGATCGAGAAGTTCGTTCTTTTGGGGTTCGGCAGTAACTCCAAAGATCTGCAAGCCGCCTACACCATTCAGTTCGGCGGGCCGGAAACCGTGGCCGGCCAGAAGACGACCCGCCTCGAGCTGGTGCCCAAGAACCAGGAACTCGCCAATCAGTTTCCGAAATTCGAGCTGTGGATCTCCGATGAGACCGGCATTTCCGTGCAGCAGAAAATGTATCAGCGCGGGGGAGATTATTCCCTGGCTACCTACACCAATATGAAGATCAACCAGAACCTCCCCGATTCGGCGGTCCGGCTAAACCTGCCGAAAGGCGTTCAGCACGAGCACATTCAAAGGTAGCAACCGGATTAGTCAGTGAAGACCAAGACCAGTAACTATCGGCTGCAGTATCTCGATTGGCTGCGCGGCATCGGCGCACTGATCATGTTGCAGGGACATGTGTTCGATTCGTTTCTGCGGAACGATTTGCGCCCCGGCGGGCCGTTCGTGCTGTCGCAGTTTGTGGGAGGCATGCCGCCCGCCATTTTCCTGTTCCTTACCGGCGTGACTCTGGCCTTCCTCATGGACAGCACCGAACGCAAGGGGCTCACCCCCTTCGGGCGCGTCTCGACGGCCTTCCGGCGTTCCGGATATCTGTTCTTCCTGGCGATTGCTTTCCGGCTTCAGCTCTGGCTCTTCGGCTGGCCCGCGCCGTGGCAGGACTTGTTGCGGGTGGACATTTTGAACTGCATGGGCTTCTCGATCGCGCTGCTCTCGGTGATGGCGTTCTTCCGCACCGCGGAGCGGGTGCGCCTCTGCGCCATCCTGGGTTTGGCTATTGCGTTGGCCTCGCCCCTGGTTTCGCAGCTCGACAATGGAGCCCTGCCGTCGCTTTTGCGGAATTACGTGGTGCCGGATTTTCGCTACTTCAGTTTCTTTCCCTGGGGCGCGTACGCGGCATTCGGGATGAGCGCCGGCAGCCTGATCCGCGTAGTACCGCATGAGGGAACCGAACGAGTGATGCAGTGGGTCGCCATCATCGGTGGGGTCCTCATCCTTTCCTGCCAGTATTTTGCCGGCGTGGACTTTTCCATCTACGCCAAGTCGGACTACTGGCTGAACAGCCCGGCACAGGTCCTTACCAAGCTTGGAGTCACGCTGCTGCTTTTGGCCCTTTCCTTCCTTTGGACGCGCGGCGACGACCGCCCCGGCTGGAGCTGGGTGCGTCAGTTCGGCACCACCTCGCTGCTTGTGTACTGGGTTCACATCGAGCTGGTCTATGGCCGGTGGCTGTGGTTCTTCAAGAACGGCCTCAACGTAGGCCAGACCGTCGCTGCCGCCATAGGTGTGATCCTGTTGATGCTGGCGATATCCGTGATCCGAACCAACCACCGGCGGATTGGGGCGATGCTTTCCGATCTGGCCCGCTGGACCCCTCCCAAGCCGGATCGCGTCCCGGGCGACTAGCCCCTGTGGCGCAGGCTCCCGTCTGCTGCGCCCGGGCGACCACCGGTTTCGGGCGTTCCCCTCTTCCGTCGTAAACTAACCCTTATGCCGAAACTCGCCATGGCCCTTCTGGCCGCCGGTGTCTGCCTTGCCCAACCCAACCTCTCCCCCGAAAAGGAAGCGGCCATGAAGGCCGACCTAGCAGGCCAGATCGATGGCATGAAGAAGCAGGCCCAAGTCATGGTGGATAGCGTGTTCAGCTTCGGAGAGCTGGGATTTCAGGAAATCGAAACGTCTCGCTATCTCACCGCCATCCTCGAGAAGGAGGGGTTCAAAATCGAGCGCGGTCTTGCCGGGATTCCCACTGCCTGGCTGGCTACCTGGGGCGCGGGGAAACCGGTCATCTCACTGGGTTCCGATATCGACGACATCCCGCAGGCTTCGCAGAAACCGGGCGTGGCGTGGCACGAGCCGCTCCTCGAAGGCGCTCCCGGACACGGCGAAGGCCACAATTCCGGCGTGCCCCTGAACATCCTGGCGGCCATTGCGGTGAAGAAGGTGATGGAGCGCGAGCATCTCTCCGGCACCATCCAGCTCTGGCCCGGAGTGGCCGAAGAGCTGGTGGGCACGAAGGCATACTTCGTTCGCGCGGGCCTATTCAAGAATGTGGATGTCTGCCTGTTCGCCCACGTGGCCGCGAACTTCGGCGTTTCCTGGGGGGCGCCGCTCAATCAGAACGGGCTCGTCTCGGTGGAGTACCAGTTCAAAGGCGAGAGCGCGCATGCCGCCGGCGCTCCGTGGCGCGGGCGGAGCGCCCTGGACGCGGTCGAGCTCATGGATGTCGGCTGGAATTTCCGGCGGGAACACCTTCGCCTCGCTCAGCGGTCCCACTACGTCATCACTAACGGCGGCGACCAGCCTAACGTCGTCCCGCCCAACGCCGCCGTCTGGTATTACTTCCGCGAAGCCGACTACGACCACATCATGGATATGTGGCGCATCGGCGACAACATGGCCAAAGCCGCCGCGCTCATGACCGACACCAGCTTCACCTCGCGCCTTCTGGGCAGCGCCTGGCCCGGTCACTTCAATCGTCCCATTGCCGAGGCCATGAACGAGAACATCAAAAAGGTAGGCCTGCCGCAGTGGTCCGACGATGACCAGAAGCTGGCCAAAGCCCTTCAGGCCGAGCTGAAAGTGCCGGTGCGCGGGCTACCCGTGAAGCTCAGCGAAATGCGCGCCCCGCGCACTGCCCCGGATCCCGCCGCGGAGGGTGCCGAAGGCCCGGGAGTGGGCCCCACCGGCGGCGGCTCCGACGATATCGGCGACGTCTCCTGGAACGTCCCCACCATCACCCTGCGCTACCCGGCCAATATTCCCGGCGGTCCCGGCCACAACTGGGCCAATGCCATCGCCATGGCTACGCCCATCGCTCACAAAGGCGTGGTTGCCGGCGCCAAGGCACAGGCGATGACCATGCTCGACCTGCTGCTCCATCCCGAACTCGTGCAAAAAGCCTGGGAGTATTTCCGTGTTCAAACCAAGGAGGTGAAATACAAAACCTTCCTGCGCCCCGAGGACAAGCCCGCCATCTGGCTCAACCAGAAAACGATGGAGCAGTATCGCGACCGCATGAAGCGCTTCTACTACGACCCGTCGCGATACGACACCTACTTGGAACAACTGGGGATCCGATACCCGACGGTGCGCACACCGTAGTACAGAGTCACCGATTTTGCGTCGTGGATTACTTCGGACGGTTACAAGCGTAACAGATACATCTACATCAGACCCGCTTGGTACGGGTACCATCGTTGGATGCGGGAACCGCCCCATTACCCACCAACGTGTTGTGGTGTACGATTTATCGCTCCGAATTGACCCAAAAAGATGTACAAGTCCTCTTATTCTTGTTAACATTCTTCCAATCGGTAGGGCGTCGTCTTTATTGCAGCGGTGCCAGGTTCCTGTGCTTCGGTTCCGGTCCCGCTGCCCGATGTCCTCTCAATTGTAAGGAGGTTAGTTGGAAATGGACATGAAACGCTTTCTGTTGCGGGCCTTACTGCTCTCGACCATTGTGCTTTTGATTCTGCCATCGATTTTTGCGCAGGAAACGACGGCCGGACTTCAGGGGACCGTCAAAGATTCGACAGGAGCCGTCCTCGTGAAGGCCACCGTGGAGGCTTCCAGCCCGGCGCTGATTGGTGTCAAGAAAATCGACACGGACCAGCTCGGTTATTTCCGTTTCGCGAATCTGCCGCCGGGCGTGTATCGGCTTACCGTCACGGCGACCGGATTTCGGACGTTCAAACAGGAGAACATCACCCTCGACGTGGGACGCCTGCCATCCTTGAACATCGTGATGGAGGTAGGAACCCTTACCGAGACCGTCGAAGTGTCCGCGCAGAGCGCCATCATCGACACGTCACAGAGCAAGGTGCAGACCAACATCCCGGATACGGCCTTGACTTATTTGCCGACGCAGAGCCGGTCGTTCCAGAGCGTGATTCAGTTCGCGCCGGGCGCCCGCTCCGAACCGCTGCAGGGCGGCTACCAGATCGATGGCGCCAGCAATTCGGAAAATGCCTACCTCATTGAAGGACAGGAAACCGCATCCTTGCAGGATGGCCACTCCGCCGCCAACATGCCCATGGACTTCATTCAGGAAGTGCAGGTGAAGTCGAGCGGATTTGAGGCCGAGTACGGTGGCGCCCTTGGCGGCGTCGTCAACGTCATCTCCAAACGCGGCTCCAACGAGTGGCACGGCAGCGTCTTCACTTATTATCAGTCGGACAAGCTGAACTCCGCTCCCAACCCGACGCTCGTGAAGAATCCCGAATGGGGGGCCAACGCCAACGGCGCGAAGCGCCTTGATCAGCCGCTCGAATACTACTATCCGGTGAAGGACCACCGCCGGATTGTCACTCCGGGATTCAGTGCCGGCGGGTACCTGGTGAAAGACCGCCTGTGGGTTTTCGGGTCCACCGCCCCTGAATTCGACGCACTCGGCCGCACGATCAACAGCACTTATCCCGGTGCAGTCGGGGCGCGGACGTTTACCGAACACCCAGAATACGTACTACTCGACAGCCCGCCTGGACTTCATGGCCACGCAGAAGGTCCGTCTCTATGGCTCCTGGCTGTACGCCTACTCGCGCAACATGGGCAGAATCCTGCCACAGGCGGACGATGTTCACGGACAGTTCAATTCGTCTGCCGGCACTAACCCGGACAACTGGAACAGCGGAATCGGCCAAGTCCTGCCGAACGTCATCTACAACACCGGCGCGGATATCACCCTAAGCCCGTCGCTGATCGCTACCACGCGGTTTGGCTACTTCTACCAGGACACACAGGATCGCGGAAAACCGACCGGCATCCGCTATATTTACCGCGACACGAACTACAGCTACTCAACCACAAACGCTCCGGCACTGGCGACCACCAAGGCCCTGAACGGCAACCTCACTCCCCAGCCAGTTCGTGAATTCCACCGGATGGAGCAACATCGGAGACAATACCGCCACGGTGTTCGACCAGTGGAAGCGCTACAGCTTCAGCCAGGATCTGGCGTACTTCAAGAGCTTCGCCGGAACGCACAACTTTAAGTTCGGCTATGGCTTCACTCACGGCACCAACAATGTCGCCACCGGGTACAACACCGCGGATGTGTATGTGGCTTTCGCCACGCAATACGGGCCGCAGACCAGCAACGGCATCGCTCGTTGCAAGGGCATTATTGCCCAGAACACCACGCTGTACGGCGCGCCGGGCGGCCCGGATGACGGCACCGGCTGCCAGGGTAACTGGGGCACCGTCAATATCCGCGACCTCGGAACCAGCGGCAAAGTCGGTGGATGGAACCACTCCTTCTATCTTCAGGATGCCTGGACGGTTGCCAAGAACCTGACCCTCAATCTCGGCGTTCGCCTAGACAAGGAGAATCTCCCGACCTACGATCAATCCGCCGGTTTCCAGGGCGTCAGTTTCGGTTGGGGCCAGAAGGTGGCTCCCCGTCTCGGTGCCTCCTGGGATCCACTGAAGAACGGCAAACTGAAGCTGTTCGGCAGCTTCGGATACTTCTTCGACATCATGAAGTACAACCTGCCGCGGGGCAGCTTCGGCGGCGATTACTGGCACGACTGTGTGTATGCCCTGGATGATCCGAACTTCCTCCAGATCCTGCCGCAGCGCGATTCCAAGGGTCACTACTGCCCGCTGGGCGGCGGCGCCGTGCCGGCAGTGGGGAGTTTCCCGGCCGGGATGCGCTTCATCGAGAACTACGACTATCGCGTACCCGCCAACAACCCGAACCAGGCCGGCTCGCTCGGTCCCACCGGTCTTGTCGATCCCAACCTGCAGCCGATGAAGCAGCATGAGATCGTGTTCGGTGCCGATTGGCAGCTTTCCAACTCGATGGTTTTCGAAACCCGGTATTCGCGCAAGCGCCTCGACCGTACCATCGAAGACGCCGGCACGATCACCCAGGATGGCGAAGTCTACTACATTACCAACCCCGGCGAGGGCGTCAACGTCACCGTCCCGAACTGCACCGGCTGCCCGCCGAACCCTCTCCCTTCGCGGCGGTATGACGGCATCGAGTTCCGCGTGACCAAGAGAATGACCAAGAATTTCTTTGGCTCCTTCTCCTACACCTACAGCCGGCTGTATGGCAACTACTCCGGATTGACCGCGACCGACACTAGCGATGGCAACGCCGCCCGCAATGGCGCCAATGCCGATCGCGCGTTCGACGAACCGTTTATGCAGTTCGACACGCATGGGAACCCGATCGACGGCCCGCTGGCCACCGATCGTCCCAACACCTTCAAGATGTACGGCTACTACAACCTGAAGTGGTGGAAATTTAATACCCTGTTCGGCCTGTATCAGCAGATCTACTCCGGCAGCCCGCTCAACAGCTACATCAGCGTGTGGGGCGCGCCGGTATACGTCGAAGGCCGCGGCAACTTCGTCAACCTGACCCGCGACAACAATACCGGTGACTGGATCGCCGGCAGCATTGGCGAGCGGCGCAGCCCGCGCTTTGTCCAGTCGGACATCAGCGCCACGCAGGAATTCAACATCAGCAAGTCCAACGAGCAGATGAAGGCGCGCGTGGGCTTCGAGTGCTTCAACTGCCTGAACAACCACAGCGCCACCAAATTCGACCAGAACATGATCCGGACCTCCGGTCTCAATCCGTTCCAGTGCGGTACGGCTGGCGCGAGTTGCCCCGCAAACAGTGCTTCGGATGTCGCTGGGTTCGACTATGCGTCCCTTCTCACCAAGGGATTCGACTATATCAGCGCAGCCAACTCGCAAGGCCGCATCCTGAACAGCCTCTACGGCAATCCGAGCGAATTGGCAGAACCGCCGCTCGATCCGGCTTCAGGTCGTAGTTACCTTCTAGTTCAGTCCGCTTTAGACGTTCTGAGGGCCGGCCATCCGGCCCTCTTTTTTGTCTGCCCGATTCCCGCGGTGCTCCCGGGTCCCTGGATGACCGCTTCTTCATCCCCCTACCCAAGTCCCATCCGCAACGGCCCGGGAACGAGCAGTTTCCGCGCTACACTTCGTTCATGGACAAACTCGGCCGAATCTACGAGCAGTTCCGGGTGCACGCCAACGAACTCGCCGACAAAATCGGCGACCTGATCCACGAGGGCAACGTTCGCCGCATCATCATCAAGGACTTACGCGGCCACACGTTCCTGGAAATCCCGCTGACGGTTGCCACCGTCGGAGTCATTCTGGCTCCCGTGCTGGCAGCCGTGGCCGCGGTCGCTACGGTGGTGTCCCAGTTCGAGGTGGTCGTGGAACGCGCTCCGCACGACACGCCGCCTCCCAGCCAGCCGCCGGCCCCCCCAACCGACGACCCCGAGGCGAGCTCCGGCGGAAAGTGAATGCTGACGGTGATCGCCGGCAGCGGCGCTCCGGCTGCGCGGTTCGAGGCCCGCGGAATAACCGGCAGGCGCGGCCGGCTGGCATCCCGGCCGCTCGTTGCCCCCGCTGACGAAATCATTTAACCTAACGAAGAATCCGGTCCAGCGGAGGATTATTCTTGGCCAACTCTTTTACGGTGGCGCGTTCGCGCGAGGGCGATCTCTCGGTCCTCTCGCTGAACGGCTACCTCGACGCCCATACCGCGCCCCAGTTCGAAAAGGCAATCCAGGAGGAGTTCGATGCCGGACGGGTCCGCATCCTTGTCGATTGCGCCAACCTCACTTATATCTCCTCCGCGGGCCTCGGCGTCTTCATGAGCTTTATCGAGGACATCCGCTCCGCAGGCGGCGATATCAAGCTCTGTTCGCTCGCCGGCCCCGTTTACCAGGTGTTCGAAATACTCGGTTTCCCCGCTCTTTTCGATATCCTTTCGGACAGGCCGGCTGCGGTGCAGCGGTTTGCCGAGGTTCCGATCAAGGAGAGTTGACACATCGTGGACTTTGAGCGCACCTTTCAACTGCACGTGCCTTCGTCGACCGAGAACCTGTCGATGATCCGGGACTTTGTGGGCAGCATCGGCGAGCGCGCGGGCATGACTCCCGACGAGCTGCTCAAGCTCGAACTGGCGGTTGACGAGGCGTGTGCGAATGTCATCGAGCACGCCTACGGGTCCGATACCACGCGCGAGGTCACGGTCAAGGCGACTCTCGATTCCGAAGCCGTGCAGATCCAGATCGTCGATACCGGCTGCGGTTTCGATCCTACGGCCATCGAAGACGTAGACCTGGAACAATTGATCCGTGACCGCAAGAGCGGCGGCCTCGGCCTGCAACTCATCCGCAAACTGATGGACGAGGTGCAATACCAGATCGTCCCCGGCCAGAAAAACGAGCTGCGGATGGTCAAGCGGCTCAAGAAACGCGAAGGATGACCTTTCGCCATCGCCTGGAGCAGTACTTCCAATTCCAGTCGCTCGGCGCCGATTGGCGCACCGAAATCCTCGCCGGGGTCACCACCTTCATGACGATCTCCGCCACGGCGTCGAAACTGGACGTCCGCGCGACGCTGGGCCTGGGATTCCTCGAGATCGTGTTCGTGTTTCTCGTCATCGACCTGTTTGATAACACGGGCTCGTCTACGTGCTGACGTCGCTATTCAGCGTGCGTTTTGTTTTTCTGGCGGCCGGGGGGTAGATTCAGCCGGCAACTGGAACGGCACACGGCGTTCGCGGTTCAGTCGCAGGCTGAAATCGCGGTCGATCGTATCGAGCGGCACCTGCCTTTCCTCGTGTTGCAGGGTGACGTAGTGCAGGGTGTTTCCGTCCACCCAGTACGATGCCGCCGCGCGAATGACCTTGTCCTTGAACGCGATCAGGTAGATCGGCGAGGACGCGGCTCCGCCGCCCGATGGCTGGCCGACTTCCTGCCCATACTGGTCGTATTCGTGCATGACCGGACGCGCCCGTTCCACGTAGACTGTGCTTGCCGGCGCCGTCTGCTGCGGCGGATACACTACCGACACGCTCGGCTGGCTGTAGTAAGCAGGGTAGCTGTAGCCATAATTGTAGGCGTACGGATCGTTCCAGTCGTCGTAGTACGAGGGCCAATAGTTGTATCCGAAGCCCCATGCAGGATATCCGAAACCCCAGGCCGGATATGAGTAATATGGCCAGTAGCCACCATATCCATACCCACCGCGGAATCCGTACCCGCCGCGGAACCCGTATCCGCCACGGAATCCTCCGTAGCCGCCTCGAAACCCGCCATTTCCGCCACGAAAGACGCCGCCGCCGTACCCGCCATTTCCGCCGCGGAAGCCTCCACCTCCACCACCACCGCGAAAGCCGCCGCCGCCGGGATTGCCGCGGAAGCCTCCACCTCCAAAGCCGCCGCCACCACGCATGCCGCCGCCCATACCGCCGCGCATGCCGCCGCCCATACCGCCGCGCATGCCGCCGCCCATACCGCCGCGCTGCGCCAGCATGGTGCCTGAAGCCAACAGACCACAAACCGCAATCTGCAACAGGACCCTCATTGCGAACGCTCCTCTACTTCGGAGCTTACTCCCGCAAACACCTGACCCGCAACTGGCGTTCATCTGTTACCATCAAACGTCAACGCTATGGGCTTCCAACTCTTTTCCAGCGGATTCGCCGAAGGGGGATGGATTCCCGAACTGCACACCTGTCAGGGTGCGGACCTTTCCCCGTCGCTCGAATGGAGCGGTGAGCCTCCGGAGACGCGTAGTTTCGCTTTGATCGTCGAGGATCCCGATGCCCCCGCAGGCACGTGGTGTCATTGGCTCGTCTTCGATATTCAACCGAAGATTCACGACCTCGCCCAGGGCTACAAACCCGGCCGTCTCGGGGTGAGCGGCACCAACGATTTCGGCAAGGAAGGATACGGCGGCCCTTGTCCTCCGAAGGGTGAAGCGCACCGCTACTTTTTCCGGTTGTACGCCCTCAACGAGCACAGCCTGGGCCTTCACCCGGGCGCGAAGCGCGACGAGTTCCAACGGGCCATCCAAGGGCACTCGCTCGGCTGCGCTGAATACATGGGCCGCTATCAGCGGAAGTAGCGCCCCGGGTTCGTCCTGAATGATCTACACCTGTTACGAAATGATTCGCGATTGCCGCGAGGATCGCCCGGAAGGCTGGTCGTTTCTGGTGACGCAGTATGTCCCGGCAATTCGCCGGCTGCTCGCGCACTACGGTGCGGATGACGAGTCGCATTTGAACGAGTTGCTGGTCTCGCTCCGCGACCCTTCGTCGAGGCTGTTTCAATCGCTCGACCCCGCGCCGGAGCGTTTCTTCCTGGTGGAGTTGCGTCAGGTCGCGCTCGCGCGCATCGACCCTCCGCGGCCGGCGATCGAGCTGGACCTCCCGGCGGTGGCCGCCGCCCTGGAGCCCTTGACCATGCTCGAAAAGGAGGTCGCGTGGATCGAGACGATGCGGTATGACGCCGGCCGTACCGCGGCCATGCTGCGCATGTCTGGCACAACCGTCGAAGCCATTCGCGCCCGGGCGGGCGAACTCCTCCGCGCCGGCATGGACAACTGGAGCTCGACGGTGATAGCAGAAAACGGCATACTTCTGGGACGGGCCGCGGCAGCCGGCGGCACGCCCGAATGCGTGCCGGTGCGTAGCCTTCTCGACGTGATCGACGGCCGCGCCACGTGGCGCACGCGCGAACAAGTCGAGCGTCACGGCAGCGCCTGCTGGCACTGCATCGATCATTTCTGCCGCATCATCGAAGCGGTCGACTTGCTTCGCGATCACCATCCGCTCAGCGAGGCGGCCGCCGCTCCGTATCGGGCGGTTCTGGGGATCGAACCGCCGAAATCCGGGTTGTGGAAGCGCCTCACGGGGCGCGCCTGACCCCTACTTCCAGGCCACCAGCAATTGCGCCAGTACAATTTTCGCGACGGTGCACACCGGGAAGACCCGCGCGTAGGAAGACTGCGGTGCATCCGAGCTCGAGATCAGGCTGGCGAACGCCAGGCTGGCCGGCTCGGTGTGGATGGCGCAGGTCAGCCCCATCGCCGATTCGAACGAGTGGCGCAACACGCGGTGCCCGAAAATCACGCTGCCCAGGGCCACCGCGGCCGTAATGGCGGCTCCCGCCACGATCATCGTCACGCCGCTCTCGCGCACTGTCTCGACGAATCCGAACCCGGCGCGCGTCCCCACTCCCGCCTGAAACAACACCAGCCCGATCTGGCGCAGTGTCAGGTTCGCACTCATCGGAATCGTCCAGGTGATCGGCCCGGTTCGCTCCAGGCGGCCCAGCACGAGGCCGGCGATCAGCGGCCCGCCCGCCAGCCCGAGCCGCAGCATCGCGCCCCCGGGGAGCGGCAGCGGGATGAGTCCCAGGATCACGCCGAGGGTCATCCCTAGCCCCACCGAGCCAAAATCGGTCTCGGCCGTGCCCCGAATCGAGTCGCCGAAGAACTTCGATACCTCGTTGAAGTTCGCGGGAGCCGTCAGCACGCGCACGCGGTCGCCGTACTGAAGGCGCGAGTTGGAATTGGGAACGATATCCACGTCGCCACGGCGCAGCCGCGTGATGGTGGCCGAGAGGCGGTTTTGCAGGTCGAGCTCGCCGATGCGCTTCCCTACGATCTCCGGGCTCGAAACGAACACGCGCCGGTAATCGAGTACGCTGCGGTCGCCCTCGATGTGCAGTTCGGCGGGCCGCCCGAAAATATGCCGCGCCCGCTCGAGCGCCAGGGTGTTACCCACCACTACCACGATGTCTCCCATCACCAGGCGCGATTGAGCCGTCGCCAGGGTGGTCTCCTCGCCGTGGCGGATCCGGCTCACCACGAACCCCAGGTCTTTGTGCAGCCGCAGCACTTCCCCGAGGCTCTCACCCGTGACGCCCGGGTTCTGCACGACGAAATCGCGCGCTTCGATCCCCTGGCTGGTTTCGGCTTGGGCCGGCTGAACGCGGAACACGACGCGGTATACCTGAAAGCTCAGCATTACCCCCAGCACCCCGAACGGGTACGCGATGCCGAAGGCGATCACCGGCTGGTCCATCAACTGCTGAAGCATCGTGGCCGGCAGGGAACGGCTATTGTCGCGCAGGACTTCCTGTGCCGCGGCCAGCGCCGGAGCATTGGTGAGCGCTCCGGCATACAGGCCGGCCAGCGACGGTCCCGGCAGCCCTCTCCACACGGCGACACCCACCGCCACCATCGCACCGAACAGCAACATCGCCACACAGAAGAGATTGTCGCGATACCCCTCCCGGCGGAACGGGTTGACGAATGTGGGGCCGAACTGAATCCCGATGCTGTAGATGAACAGAATCAGCCCCACCGTCGCCACGATCGACGGCAGCGCGATATTGGCGCCCAGCGCGCCCGCCGCCAGGCCGGTAAACAGCACGCCCGCCACTCCGAGACGGAACCCGAGGATGCGGACCTGACCCAGCAGGTACCCGATTCCGATCACGCCGAACAGCGTGACCACCGGGAACTGCGCGAGGAAGGCCGCCACCGATTCTCTCATCGGTTCCCTGTCACGATATCATGAAGTAGCGCGGTTCCCCGAGTGGTGAAGCGATTTCCTTTTCTGGACTGGATGCGTGGACTCGCTGTAGTCATCATGATCCAGTGCCACACGTTTAATTCCTTTGCGCGAATGGATGTGCGCCATGGCGGGGTGTACGTGCTCTCGCAGTTCGTAGGCGGCATGGCCGCGCCGCTATTCCTGTTCATGGCAGGTATGACGCTGGCCTTCCAGATGGATGGTTTCGAACGCCGCGAGCCGCGCCGCCTGGGGCGGTGGGTGGCCTCGTTACGCCGGGCCGGCTACATTCTCGTGCTGGCGCTCGCCTTTCGGTTGAGTAACTTCGTAGCGGGGCTGCGCCATCCCGACGCGCGGGACCTTACCAAAGTAGACATCCTGAACTGCATGGGCGTGGGGCTGGCCGTGCTTTCGACGGCCGCCATCTTCGGCTGGAAGGGCCGCGTGCGATTCGCCGCCGCCGCGGGCCTCGTCATCGCCGCCGCGGCACCGCTGATCGCCGACCTGCCTTGGGGCGGCGCGCCCAAACTGCTCAAGGACTACATTGCCCCGTCGCCCGGCACCGGGCTGTTCCCCTTCTTCCCTTTCGCCGCTTACGCCGCTTTCGGGCTGGCCGCCGGCGCCCTGGTCAAGCGCACACCCGCTGAGCGCTTCGACCGGTTGATGCAGTGGTTCGTGCTGGTCGGGTTTCCGCTGATCTTCACGGCGCAATATTTTTCCAACATCCCGTTTTCGCTGTACCCGCGTTCGGATTTCTGGACGGACAGCCCGGCCCTCATCCTGATCCGCACCGGTATCACGTTCGTGATGCTCTCGGGGGCCTATCTTTGGACAGCACACGGCGTCGGCGCCGGTTTTAGCTGGATCCAGTGCCTGGGGCGGAACTCCCTGATGGTCTATTGGGTTCACGTGGTGTTGGTCTATGGTTATCTGTTCAAATCGCTGAAACGCAGTCTCAGTGTCCCACTCACCGCGCTCGCGGTTTTGACGGTGACCCTCCTGATGCTGGGGATGTCGGTGGTCTGGCTGCGGTGGAAAGCGCACCGTCGCTCAAAGGCTTCCGCTGCTTCGCCGGAGAGGCGGTCCGAGCCGCCGGCATTTGCGCCTCCGCTGGCTTCGCCCGAAACCGCCCCGCGCGATATCTGATGGTGCTCTCCGGAGAACCGGGGCGTGTGCCGCCGGATCGGCACACGCCCGCCGGCGTATCGATCAGTGGCGTCCACCATGGCCCTCCGAACGGCTTTGGTCACGGAATTCGCGGCGCTCATGATTTTCGTGCTCGCGTCGCTCGTGCCGGTCGTGGTCGCGATCGCCCCGTCCGAGCGAATATCCGTACCCATACCCGCTGTAGGGTGGTACATAAGTGGGCGCGGGATAGGCGTAGTACGGATCAGGGTGGCTGTTGTAATAAGGATCATAGTAGCCGCTGGCATAAGGGTCCACGGGATACACATATCCGGGCGAACCGATGGTGACCCCGATGCGAACCTTCGCAGCCGCCGGAGCGGGCGCCGCCACAAACAGCAGGGCCGCTAATGCAATTGCCGAGAGTCCGATTTTCTTTAGCATGTCTCTTCTCCCACTTGATTGGACGCGTCTTCTCCGTTCAGAAACGTAAGGAGTTGTAACCGGGTGCCGGGTCGGATGCGCGGCCCCATCGAAGCCGCAGGCAAGCTACACCCACACCATTAGGGCGGCAGAGAGGGAGCAGGGGCGCCGGTCAAGAGGAGGCGGCCAGGACTCCTTCGATATCGGCGTTCGCGGGGAGGGTGCCGTAGGCGCGGGCCCAGTCTCCTGTCAGGCGGGATGCGCAGAATGCGTCGGCCATCGGTGCGGGGCTGAAGCGGACCAGTAGCGACGCCTCGAGCGCAAGGGCGAGGCGTTCGGCGAAGCGGCGCGCGGAGGACTCGGAGCATTCGGCTTCGATGCCCCGCAAGAAGTTTTCCACGCGGGTATCCCCGGCCAGGCGGATCTCCGCCAACAGGCGCTCCAGGGCCGCGGGTTCACGCGTCACGGCCCGCAGCACATCGAGCGCGATCACGTTGCCCGATCCTTCCCAGATGGAGTTGAGCGGCGCTTCGCGGTACAGTCGCGGCAGCGCGCATTCCTCCACGTAGCCATTGCCGCCCAGGCACTCCAGGGCCTCGGCTACGTGGCCGGCGGTCCGCTTGGTGACCCAGTATTTCGCCACCGCTACCGCCACGCGGGCCAGGCCCCGGTCGTCTTCATCGAAGGCCCGCGCCAGCCGCATCGCCAGGATGGTCGCCGCTTCTGATTCGAGCGCGAGGTCGGCCAGTACGTTGCGCATCAAGGGCTGCCGCGCCAGCGCGCGCCCGAACGCATGGCGGTGTCGGGTGTGATGGAGCGCTTCCATCAGTGCCCGCCGCATCAGGGCGGCCGAGGCGATCACGCAGTCGAGCCGGGTGTGATGCACCATCTCGATAATGGTGGCGACGCCGCGCCCTTCCTCGCCGATGAGTTGCGCCCAGGCGCCGTCGAACTCCACTTCGCTCGACGCATTGGAGCGGTTGCCGAGCTTGGCTTTGAGCCGCTGCAAGTGGAAGGCGTTCGGCTTCTCCTCCGGAGTCCATCGAGGCAGGAAAAAGCAGGAGAGGCCGCGCGGCGCCTGGGCCAGCGCCAGAAAGGCGTCGCACATGGGTGCCGAGCAGAACCATTTGTGGCCGTACAGGGCGAATTCGCCGCTGCCCCGCGGTTCGGCGCGAGTGACGTTGGCGCGCACGTCGGAGCCGCCCTGCTTCTCGGTCATCGCCATCCCCACCAGCGCGCCTTGCTTTCGCGGAGACGGGCGGTAGGAGGGGTCGTAACGGCGCGTGCCGATGCGCGGCAGCCATTCGCGCGCGAGAGCCTGATGCTGCCGCAGCACCGGAACCGCGGAGTAGGTCATCGAAATCGGACACATGTGCCCGGTTTCGTTTTCCGAGGCCAGCATGGCCAGCGCGGCGCGCGCAACATGGGCGCCATCGCGCGCGCCGGCCCACGGCAGGTTGTGAATGCCGCGCTCCACGGCCATGCCCATGAGGAGGTGCCACGCCGGGTGGAACTCCACCTCGTCGCGGCGCCGGCCGTAACGGTCATGGGTGCGCAGCACGGGAGGGTACTCGTTGGCCTGTACGGCCCATTCCATGGCCTCGGCCGCGCCCAGCCGGCTACCGAACTCTTCCAGGTGGCAGCAGGCCCAGTCCGCCCCTTCGCGGGCCACGGCGTCGCGCAAGGCACGGTCCGCCGTAAACAGGTTGTAGTCCACTAGCGGCGGTGGCTGGTTGAGGACGTCGTCGCTCATCGCTCCACCCGTATCACGACGCCCGCCTGAGTTACTTGTCCTTTGTACAGCGCGGTCACAGCATTGTCGCCATCCGGCGAATCGGGGGGCACGACGATGTTGAACTGAAACTCGCCTGGCGCAACCAGGCCGGCGAAGAGCACAGTGGCCGTGATGCCGCCGATCTGGATGGCCGGCGCCGTCGCCAGGGTGCCCGCCTGCGTCGGCGCCCCGTTCACAACGGGCGTCGAGGTAGTCCCGAAGCCTGTCCCATACAGCACCACGGTTTCGCCCGGCCGGGCGGGACTGGTCACTCCTGGATACAAGTCCGCGGGACCGAGGTAGTCTCCGAGGGCATGGGTAGCCGCGACGTTGGGTCCGGCGCCGAAAACGAAAAAGGCCGGCGCCTCGGCCCGCGCCTGCGCCGCTACCGCGCTGCTGGTGAGAGCACCGTTGGTGACCTGTACCAGCACGGTGCCCTGCACAGCCTCGGGCGGCGTCAGAATATTCACCTGGGTGGGGCTGATGTAGGAAATGAACGCGCTCTTGCCGTTCACAGTGGCGCTCACGCCATCGAGGCGGGTGGGCATCTGATCGTTCACGAAATCCGCGGCCTCCCAACTGCGGGTGCCGCCCGACAGGTTCGTTCCCTTGATTTCCACCCAGGTGTTCGGTGCGATGGTGGGGCCATGGCCGGCCGCGTTGGAGATCCGCGAGATCACCGGCCCCGGCACCGGCACGGTCACCACCGCAGTGGTGCTGTCCACGCTGCCGAAAACGTTGCTCACCCGAACCCAATAGCTCGTGGTGGCGGTGAGCGGGGGGGTGGTGTAGGCGGCGGCATTGGCGCCCACGGGTGCGGACGTGTTGCCGCTGGCGCCCTGGTACCAATGGTAAGCGAGCGGAGGCGCACCCACGGCGGTGACGGAGAGGGTTGCCGTCTGACCGCTGATGATGGTCTGGGTGGCGGGCTGGCGGGTGATCGCCGGAGGCACCGGCGCCGGCGGCCGGACGAACACCCAGGCCGCGCCGACGCCGGAGTCATCGACAGGTCCGCCCACCATGGCAGTGCCGCCATCGGCCGAAAGCGCGACCGCGGTGCCCTGAAGCGCGTCATTGTTCACCGTCCCCGTTCCGACGAGTTTCGCCTGCTGGCTCCAGGCACCGCCGTTTCGAGCGAACACCCAGGTGGCGCCGACGGCGGGGCTCCTGCCGAAGAGTCCGAGCGTGCCGCCCGGCCCTCCCGCCACGGCCGTGTTGCCATCCGCGGTGACGGCGATGGATGTGCCCAGCAGGCGGGACGGCGCGGCGTCGCTGCCCACCAGCTTGGCGCCTTCGGGCGACCACTGGTCATTGACGCGCGTGAACACCCACACCGCTCCGGCCTTGTCGTTATCGGACGCGCCGCCGACCACGGCGGTGTTGCCATCCGCCGAGAGCGCCACGGCGCTACCGAGGCCGGCGGTGCCTGCCGCACCCACCGCAGTCAGCTTCAGACCCTGTTCGGACCAGGCGCCATTGGTCCGGGCGTAGACCCAGGCCGCGCCCGCGTCCGAATTGTCGCCGGGTCCACCGACCAGGGCCATATTTCCATCCGCGGAGAGCGCCACCGACGTACCCTGATGAGACTGGCCCACGCCGCCGAATCCCACGAGCTTGTCGGGGATTAGTCCCCACGTGCCCCCGGCGCGCGTGAACACCCAGGCCGCGCCGGTGCCGTTGCTGTCCAGGTTGCCGCCGAGGAGGGCAGTGTTTCCGTCGGCCGACAAGGCCACCGAAATGCCTTCGTGCGCGACGCCCAGGAGGACCGTGCCCCACTGTTTGGGCCCCTGCTGGGTCCATACACCGTTGGCGCGCACGAAGATCCACATGGCGCCGGTTCCGCCGTTGTCGTCCATTCCGCCAATGGCTAACGTGTTCCCATCGGCCGACAGAGCCACCGAACTGCCTTGGCCGGCGATCCCCTTGGAAACGCCGTTACCGAGCAGTTTGGCTTGTTGCGACCACTGGCCGTTGGCGCGAGTGTAGACCCACACCGCGCCCGCCCCACCGTTATCGGAGGGTGCCCCGACCGCGGCGGTGTTGCCATCCGCCGATACCGCAACCGAGGTCCCCTGCTGCGGCGCTCCAACGGCTCCGGCCGCCACCAGCTTGCCGCCCTGCTGCGCAAATTGGGCCCGGCACGGCACGACACAAGAGACAAGTACGAATGCGATCCATCCGGCTGCTTGTTTTCGAAGCATTACGCTCGAATTTTACCCCAGCCGGTCTGTCAACCGATTTTTGAAGCGGGCGCGGCGAATGCCGGCGTTTCCGGAAACTCGTGGAAGGGATGCGGAACCCAGCCGGATGCACGTGTGCGCAGCGGTTACTTTCCGCTGGAGGAGACCGCGCCGTCCGGGTCCTTCACGCAACGGAAGCCCAGGGCCGGGCCGCGGAAGCGGGCAGGCAGGCTACCCGAATCGTAGATGGCTCCATCGTCCCACGCGACATCGAACCCCAGGCCGCGGATCATGTACCAAGGTTCATCGGCGGTGGCGGGCGGTTTCAGGCCGTTGAAGTTTTCGATATCGGTCTTACTGGGCGTGGTCGGCTGGTCTACCCACTCCCAGGCGTTTCCCACCATGTTGAGCGCGCCGAAGGGGCTGGCGCCGTCCGGCAAGGCGGTAACGGGCCGCAGGACGTTGCTCCCCACGTTGGCTCGCGAGGTATCTTTGAGGTCGCCCCACGGGTAGGTGCGGCCATCGGTGCCGCGCGCGGCTTTCTCCCACTCCGGTCCGGTCGGCAGGCGCTTACCGGCCCAGGCCGCGAAGGCTTTGGCGTCGGCGAAGGTCACGTTCACCACCGGATTGTCCGGTTTGTCGCGGGGAAAGGCGGGCGGCAACTCGTGCTGAGTGGCGTCGCAGAAGGCCTGGTAGGCGCGGTTGGGGACTTCGGTCCGGTCGACATAATAGGAAGGCAGCGAGACCGGCCCCTTCTTCTCGCCAATCTGGAAAGTGCCCGAAGGTACGAGGACCATGTCCCCCGACGGCGCCGAAATGGTCTTCGCCAAAGCCTTCGGCGGCGAAGGTGAAGCTGGACCAGGCTTGGGCCGCAGCAGGAAGTACAATCCCGCGGCCAGCACCACGACCACGGCCAGCAGCACCGGCATGAGCCAGGCGCGGCGCGGCGCCGGGGGAGTGAGTTCCTGCCGGCTCTCCGGCAGCACCAAGGTGGGGGCTTCGAGGTCGGCAATTGCCCGCTCGAGCTCGGCGCACACCGGCGCGAATCCCTGCGGACGCTCGCCCGGGCTCTTCATGGTGCATTGCGCCACCAGCGCGCACACCGCCTGGGGCGCTCCAGAGGACGCCAGCGGCTCCAGGTTCAGGGGCTCATTCAGAATGCTGTAGAAGATCCGCTCCACCGAATCGCCGCCAATCGGCTTGCCCCCGGTGATCAGCTCGAAGAGCAGTACGCCGAACGCGTACACATCTACTTGTTCCGTGATTTCCTGCCCCATCACCTGCTCGGGCGCCATATAGTATGGCGTGCCGAGCACGTAGCCCGCGCGGGTCATGGACAGGCCTTCGGTTTTGGCGATGCCGAAGTCCATCAGCTTCACGATGCCCGCCGTGGTGATGTGGACATTCTCCGGCTTGATGTCGCGGTGAACAATTTTCTGGGTGTGGATGTGGCGGAGCGCCCGCGCGATCTGCAAGGCGATCTTCAGCTTGTTGGTGATGTCGCCGGTGTGTCCGTCGCGAATGGCGTGGCGCAGGTCTTCGCCGCGCAGAAACTCCATCACCATAAAGGGCCGGTGGAATTCGTCCTCGCCGAAATCGTAAATCGACAGGACGTTCTCGTGCTCGATGCTGCCCGCCATGCGGGCCTCGGCCAGGAACCGGGCTTTGGCTTCGGGGTCCTGGCAACCGGCTTCGGTCAGAATCTTCACCGCTACGGTGCGGCCGATGACGGTATCGCGCGCCTTATAGACGTGCGACATCCCGCCTCCCAGAAACTCTTCGAGCTCGTACTTGCCGATGCGCTTCGGCTGGTCCGCTCCCGGCGTCATTTCGCTACGTTTGCCACGCAGCCCAGTTGCGCGAAGTATCCCTTCTCGAAGATCATGGGCGTGGCCTGAATGTCGAAGCGCACGGTGATGGGCTGGCCGGTAGCGGGATTCAGCACCGCCTTTCCCTGTCTGCCGCTGCGCAGCGTCATCTCGATTACGGTCCCGTTGATCTTATCCGCATCCGCCACCCACCGGAACACCGCCCACAGCCCGTCGTAGGTGGGGTAAATGAACGGCTGGCCGCCGAACTTCACGTTCATTTGCACGCCGTGCGCCAGGCCCGGCCACACCACCGGCTTCGCCGCCGCGGCGGCCGTGCTGAACACCAGGTTCTGCCCGTCGATGGCGAGGTTGATGCTCTCTATGTCCGGAGTCAGTACCGGTTTCACCGCGTAGTTGAGGCGGGGCTCGGTTGACCCGTCTTTGTACGCCGCATCCGAAAACACGGCAGCGCGATTCAGCCAGCCCAGGAACTGGCTGGTCACCTCGACTCCGCCGGCGGGCGTCGAAACATAGCGCGGTCCCTGTTTCTGCACCAGTTTCGCCAGCTTGGATTCCACAAACAGCCACAGCGCCCCGTCTTTGGGCCGGAAGACCGAATCGACCTCTGCCAGGGTGGCCTCGGCGGCGGCGCCCGGCGTGAACGGGTATTTTGCCATCACCGGGTGAACCTGCCCGCACAGCGCCCTGCCTCCCGCGTTCAGTTCCGCGGGCGCAGCCGCCCGCACCAGTTTCTCGGCTTCCGTGATCGGGTCTTCCAGGAGCTTCTTCACCTGCTGGTCCACGTGCCCTTCCAGGTCCGCCGGAAATCGCGACAACTGCACCATCGCCGTCCGCGCGTTGCGGGCATCGGAGGCGGTCTGGTTAGCGGTTGTGTCGCTCAGTTGTTTCGCCGCGGCATCGAGCGAAATCTGGAGCTGCGACAGTGCATTCATGTAGGGCTGGTTCGCGCCCTGCACATACGGGTTCAGCTTGTCGGGCGGCACCACCGTGCGCACCGCCGCGAACGCCTCGGCGGCTTTCGGGTCCTCCACGTTGGTGTTCTGCGAAGCCAGCCCGAACAGCTCGAGCAGCGGCGATTGCGTATCGGAGAGCACCTTCAGCTTGTTCGCTCCATCCTGCAGGCTGGCGTACCGCACCACCGAAGCGGCCCTCACATAATTGCGCCATTCTTTCACGAAATCGTTCGAATACAGCCCCTTAATCTCGAGCGCGAGCTTGGCCATGTCGACGTTCGCGGCGCCCGTATCGCCCAACACCCAGGCTTCACCCTGGATGTAGCGCTCGGGATGCGCGATGGCGTCGTTCATGAATTTCCATCCGTCCCTGGTGAACGCGCCCTGGACGTCGTAGTGGTCCACCACGACACGGTCCGAGCCCGGGAACTGCTTGTTAAAATTCACCGGCTGAAACTTTTTGTTGGCCTCGGCGAGCATGGCTTGGTAGACGCGCTGCGCGCCGCCCATGCGTTTCAAATAGGCGCGGGCGGTTTCAATCGTGACCCGGTCGTTGTCGCTCGAATAGGGGTTTTCGTAGAACAGCTCACCCTGGTAGAACTCGAACTGCTTTTGCGCCAGGTCGCGGCGCTCCTGGTCCACATCACGGCCGTTCTGCCAGAACGTCATCAGCACCGGCGGAAGCTGGCTGTCGCTCTTGTCGTGATGGGAAGTGGTGATCAGGTACGAACGGAGGGCCATGTAGGTGGGCCGGTATTCGGTACTGGAGGCGGGGAGCGCGCGCAGGTAGTCCAGCATGTTGGCCTGCGTCTGCCGAAAGAGGAGTTGCCGGAAGCGGTCAAAGTAGACCCGGCGGGCTTCGTGGTAAAGCGGCTCGCCGATGTAGAGCCCCCAGCGGTAGAAGAGGGGGGCGCCTTCACGGTTGTAGGTCACGATCTGCTGGAGCGACTGGCGCAGTACCTCGAGTTTCTGCAACGACCCGACGGTGGCCAGGTCGGCCCCGGTGGATTCGCTGGCGGGAATGCCGCGCGCCGCGGTGCGCACCTGGTTCTCGAGCCCGCGGTTGTTGAAAAAGGAAATCGTGAAAAAAATGATGAACAGAAACGCCAGCGAGGCCGCGGCGATGAACAGCATGCGGCGTGCGCCGCTCACCTTGGTGCTGGCGCCGCTGGCATCCAGGGCGGCGCGATCGGCCAGGAGCACGTCGTTGAAGAGGTGGCTCAGGAACACCCACTGAGGCACCTTGCGCGAGGCCAGCACCGGCGGCGGAGCAGCCTGCTGCGGCTGTGCGGAGGCACCTGCGCGCGGGGCAAAAATGCCGGTCGCTCCGGCGCCTCCCCCGCCGAACGCGGCCTGCTGCTGGGGAACCGGCGCGGCCACCGGCGCGGCTTCGTTGACGATTACCGGACGCACGCCCGTGAAGTAGAAACCCCGCAGGAAGGGCCCCACGCTCAGTTGGCTGGGGCGGCACAGATCCACCAGGAACTGCACCACCGCCGGACGGATCTTGCGGAACTCGCGCGGAAATTCATATGCGGGCGGCAACTTGGTTCCATCGGTTTCCCGCGCCAGAAATTCGGGACGGCCATCGGCCAGGGCGCGGAAGAGGCGCTCGAACTGGCCCGTGAGACGGGCGGTCTCTTCTTCGGCGTAGACGCCCTCGCTACGCCGCACGATCATGGGCAGCGTCACACCGAGCACCTGCGTGGCCTCCTCGTTATTGAGGTTGCGCACGTAATCGGTGAAATACGGCAGGCGGTCGGTCTTGGTGAACAGCGCGTACACCGGCAGGTTGATGCCCATCGCCTGCGAGATCTCGCCCAAGCGAGCGCGCAGCGTGCGGGCCGCATTCACCACTAGATCCATGGCGCCCGGCTTGGTGAAGTTTTCGCAATCGAAGCACACCACCGCGGCGCGCCCCGCCTGTTCGCCCTTGCCGACCACGGAGGAGCGCGGCTGAAGGCGTTTGACGAGCTTGCTCCATTTTCCGGCATCAGCCAGCAGCGGTCCGCCGGCCTCGAGGAATACGGAACGCCGCGAAAACCAGAGGTTGGCGGTGCGCGTGGGAGCCACGTTGCCGCCCTGGTACACCTGGCCGGCAAGCAGTTCGGGCTCGAGCCCGGAATGCAGCATGACGGTGGTCTTGGTGGTTCCCGGTTCGCCCATGACGAGAAACACCGGCAGGTTCCCCACCTTGGCCGATTGCCCCAGCTTGGCCGCTGCCAGTTTGGCTTCGGCCTGGTGGAGGAGCACCGAAATGTCGTCGCCGCCGGGCGCCAGGCCGCTGTCAGCCTCCCGCGCTGCGGCCTTCGCCGCCTTCTTGCGGTTGCGGAAATACAGAATGGTGAGAACGATCAGCGCCACTGCCGCGACGCCCAAAATCAAATACAGCGCCGTCATACCTGAACCCCATTGCCGAGCACGATTTTATAAATGACAAAGAGCAACACCATCAGGGCGGCCGTGACTCCGGCAATCCATCCCAGCTTCCGCACCCAGGGATCGGCGCGGCCGGCGACCGCCTCTTGCGGCACCATCCATGACGGCGACAGTCCGGCGAACCGGCCGCGGATGCGCTGAATCTTCTCCTTCGTCATGGTCATGGCCTGTGCCAGTTCGCCGCGGTTGCCCGCGCTGTATCTGCCCGAAAAGCCAAGCAGCATACACAGGTAGTAGACCTCCAGCAGGTCGGCGAGATCGGAGGAATCGCTCCTGCCTAGAAGCTGCTGCAAATACTGGAAGAACACTTCGCCGGCGATCTGAACGCTGAACATCTCCTCCTGCAGGGGTTTGCGCAGCCAATCCGCGAACACGGGGTTGTGGGAGTTGAGCACGGACTCGTCCAGAAACGCCACTACGGCGTAAGTGGCGAAGCGGGTATCATCGGCGTTATAGCCGGCGGCCAGGGCAGCGGCGGTCGCGCCTTTGAACGCTTCCCGCATGTGATGCCGGAAGGCATTCGCGTCGGTAACGCCCTGGCGGTTGGCGCGCAGGCGCTCGATGGCGGTGAAGGCCTCCTGAAAAATCAGGGCGAGGTTTTCCGGTCTTCGGTGGTCTGCGGATGGAGTCATTGGCTATCCAGCACTACCAGGATTTCCACTTCCGGGTTGGGAAATTCGCCCGGGACGTACACGCCGATCTGCCGCGTCTTGGAGATGTGGTCCCAGCAGGGGCCGCTGCGGCTGACGCCGAAGTATTGCGTCTCGACGCGGGCGGAGATGGCTGTCGGCGGAACCGGCAGATGGGTCAGCGTTAAGCCGGGCAGCGCACGTTTGACGAGCTCGCGCACGAATGGCGGGGTGCAGATCTTGATCAGCGCCGGAGTCTTCCCCATGAGGTCGGCTTCACCCATGTCGGCGCGCACGGCGAATACCCAGCGGGACCGGCCCAGGCAGCGCGTATCGGTGACTTCGCCCTCATAGAAATAGTCGCCCGCGGCTTTCAGCGGAATGGAGATGCAATTGGTCGGGACGATGGTCTCCAGGTGCACGCGGATGTGGCGCTCGAGCTGTTCGAAACACTCGGTGAGATGGCCGTGATCGTAGAGCGGCAAATCGCGCGGGTGGGATTCCAGCGCGAAGGTACACAGCGCGCCCGCCAGCCGCGACATCTCCGCGAAGAGCTCCTCCGGGTGGCCGCGCTTGGCGATGAGCAGGTGCTGGAGCGGGGGCAGCGCCGAATTGACCGAATGCAGCAGCCAGAAGTTGGCGATCTCGCGGGTGGAAAACTCGGTCATCCCGGAGGAGCCCGCAGCGCCGCGGCGGCTGATGGTATCGCTCTTATCATTGAGAATCTCGATGAGCCTGCGCACCATGGTCATCAGGCGCTGGCTGGCGCTGATCTGAAGCACCGGCGGCACAAATGCCGCATCGTATGCGAAGTGGCCGGAGCCGTCCCGGACCACAAGTGCCAGCGGCAGGGTCATGAGGTCGTTTGCCGGTTCGGTGTCGAACACGAGCCGCAGGTTCTTGCGCCCCAGCCGCACCGGCCGTTCATCACCGCCGGTATTCTCGTCGTGCAGCACGCGCATTTCGGCCACATAGCGGGCGTCGGGCCCGTGACCGTTGGCGTCCAGGGTACAATTGTAGCCGTTCGGTTTGCGCGGAGGAATGGCCAGCATGACCAGCATGCCATCGGCGGTGGGGGGGAAGGCATCGGCCACCGATCGGGGCTCGGGCAGAGCGTCGCTTTCGGGCAGATTGAAGGGAAGTCCATCGGCGAAAATTCCCCGCGCGTGGAGCAGCGAAACAGTACCATTCTCGAGCGCCTCGGCATCGAGTTCCAGACCCGCGAGGCCGTACGAGGAGAACCACAACGAAGCCGTGGCAAACTGAATTGAATCTTCGAAATAGCGGCTCTGTGCCTGGAAATGGTGGGGTCCCAGGTACATGCCTTCCGACCATACTACTCTTGAAAGCAGCCGCATAGCCCGCGAATCAATGTACCACTAACGTTTGGGTTTTGGGAAACTGATGGGGTACAGTACTGGGGCGAGGCACTCGTGCCGGTGTAGGTGAGCCATGGATTTCTACAAAAAATACGAGCTGATCGAACCGCTCCCGGGTCACGGACCGAGGAGTTTTCGGGCGCGGCAGATTGCAACGGGCCGCGATGTGGCGGTTCACCTGATGGTAGGCGGACGAACCCCCGAGAACGAGGCGCTGCTGGCGCGGTTGCGAAAAATCCCACCGGCGTCGATGTCCAGGTTGGTGGAAGTGGGCGACAACGACGGCACGGCGTTCGTCGTGACGCAGGCCCCTCCGTTTCAGAACTTGCTGGACTGGCTGAACGAGCAGGAACGAGGGTCGGCGCCGCCGGCTCCGAATGTGGAGCGCGCCGGCACCTGGAAAGTACCGGCGATGCAGCCTGGTGCCACGCCTCCGGCAGCGCCGTCCGGGCCGCCCCCGACCGCCACCCAGGCGGGCCTCAAGCCTTCGGCGCTGCCTTCGGGTTCCGGACCCGGGGAGTTCACCCGGGCATTCATGGCCGGAGGGAAGCCGGCGGCTCCGGTGCCGCCCCCAGCCAACCCGACGGCATCGGAGCCCGGGGAGTTCACGCGCATGTTCCAGGCTTCCAGGCCACCGGCACCTCCGGCCGCAACGCCGAAAGAGCCGGGTCTGGCGACCACGCAGACCATGAAGGTGGCGGTGCCTGAAGGGAAGGCCACGCCGCCGCCCAGTCCAGCCAGGCCGTCCGTGCCGCCGCGCACAGCGCCGCCCGCTGCCCCCGGCGTGACGCCGGAAGATTTCAACAAGCTGTTTCAGACCGGGGGAAGTTCCGCCGCACCGCCTCCTGCAAAGCCCGCGCCGGCGGCCGGGCAGCCGGGCGAATTCACGCGGATGTTCCAGGCGGGCTCCCCGGCCGTGGCGCCACCCGCCCAACCCGCGCACACCCAGGGGACGGGCGAGTTCGCGTTCCCGCCGCCGGCAGTTCCTCCGGTGGAAGAGGCTCCTCCGCCCGCGCCGCCGGTGAGCGCCCCGGGCGAATTCACTCGCCGGTTCCAGACCGGCAGCAGTCCTGCCGCGTCGCCTACAGCGAGGTCTGCCCCCACGCAGGGGCCCGGCGAATTCACCAAGATGTTCCAACAGCCGGGCGCTTCGCCGAGCGAGGAAGCTCCGCCGGCGCGGCCGACGAGCGGCGGCCCGGGTGAGTTCACCAGGATGTTTCAGAGTCCGCTGAAGGAGCAACCGATACCCGGAAGCGGGCCGGAAGAGTGGCCAGCCCCCCCGGCCAAACCCGCGGCGGGCGACTTTACGAGCTTTTTCCGTACCCCACCGGAGCAGCCGGCGCAGCCGCAGTTCACGCCGCAGAGTTTTTCGAACCCGCCTGCCGCGCCGCAGAGCCTACCGAGCCCGGCTGCAACGCCGCAAGGCTTCTCGAATCCGGCTGGAATGCCGCAGGGTCTTCCCAGTCCCGCGGGCGCGCCACAGTCGTCTCCCCCGCCGAGGCCGATTTCCGGGTCGCAGCCGGGCGAGTTTACGCGCATGTTCGGCCGGCCGACCGGCGGGCTGGAGCCGCCGGCTTCGGGCGGCAGCAACGCCACCGGGGTGTTTTCGTCGCCTCCCCCGGCTCCCGCACCTCCGGCGGTTCAGCCGGGCGCGCCCGCGCCACCTTCCGCTCCTCCGCCGCCCCAGCCGATGAGCGAGTACACGATGATGATTTCCCGCAGCTCGGGCGGCGCTGTCCCACCGCCGCAGCCGGTGCCGCAGGCGCCGGGAGGGTCGGGGGGAGTCCAGGTGAACGTGCAGATGCCGCAGGCGGGGATGCAGGCTCCGCAGTTTAGACCACCGCAGGTGCAGGGTCCGTACGTGACGCCGCCGATGGTACAGGGCGCCAGCGTGACGCCGCCGCATGTGCAGGCGCCTTACATGACCCCGCCGGTGGTGCAGGCGCCATACATGGCGGCCCCGCAGATCCCCAATGCGCAATTGAATTTTCCGCAAGGCGGCGGTCAGTCCGCGCCCGCCCCCGCGCCGCCCAAAAATAACGCGCCGGCGCCCAAGAACAACATGCTGTTGTTCGCCATTATCGCCCTGGCCTTTTTCCTGGTCGGCGTGCTGGCGACCGTCCTGATCGTGAGGCACTGAGGAGGCGGGGCGGCTCTCTAACGAGGCGGGACCCCCGAAACGCCCGTTCCGTCGCGGCGTTATTTGCTCTCGGCGGGTAGCGGCCGCATCATGAGGTGGCGGTACTGCACGATGCTGCCCGGATTGTGCTGCTGTAAGGCAAGGTAGCCTTTCGTGTAGGTGTTCTTCGGATCGACGCAATCGGTAACGGTTTTGCCGTTGACCTTGATGACGATGTGATTGCCGCGGGCGATGATGTCCTGCGTCCACCACGTGTCATCCGGAATCAACTGCTCGGTGACGCGCGAGATGCCGTACAGACTGCCCGTCTTCTGCGGGTCGGGCGACGTGTTTTCCACCTGGGATTCGTACCCTTTCGGGAACCCGGGCCCGAACGCGGTGCGGAAGTACATTCCCGAATTCCCGCTGTGGTTGAGCTTCACTTCGGCGCGAAACTCACAGTTTTCACACTCTTCGGTCATCCAGAAGAGGTGGCTCGCCGGACCGTCGCCGACGATCGCGCCATCCACCACCTTCCAGCTTTCCGGATTTCCATTGGCTTTCCAGCCGTTGAGGGTCTTGCCGTCGAACATACTGATCCATCCGTCCTTGCCGGGCGTGGGGGCACCCTGTTGGGCGAGGAGGCCGGCGCACGTCAGGAGCACGAGCAGGGCCGCGGTGATCGCTGCGAATTTCTTCATGGCTTTATATTATGCAGTATGCGGCTCCTCCTGAGTATGGTTTTGCTTGTGGCGCCCGCGGCGGCGCAGACCGGCATGCTCGAGTATCTGAACCACAACCGCCCGGTCATGGACGCGCACAACTGTTACCCGAACGAGGGCCGGTGGGCCGACCGCATCGAGCGCGCGCTCAAGACGGGATTTCCGGTCGGCATCGAGCAGGATATGGCGTGGTACGTCGATCCCGCGACCGGCAACGGGCGCGCGGTGGTGGGGCATTCCGAAAAGACTACGGGCGCCGAACCGCTGTTGCGCGACTACTTCTTCGAGCGCGTCCGGCCGATCGTGGAGAAAGCGCTCGCCGAAAATGACCGGGAAAGCTGGCCGCTGATCGTGGTGCATTTTGATTTCAAGAGCAATCAAGCTCCGCTGCTGCACGCCGTGTGGGACCTGCTGGGCGAGTATCAGGGCTGGATCACAACGGCGGTCAAGAGCGCCGACGCGCGCGAACTGACCCGGTTCGATCCCAAGCCGCTGCTGGTTTTGACCGAGGACCCGGACGAGCAGGAGGAGGTTTTCTACCGGGAGGTACCGGTGGGGGCCAGGCTGCGGCTGTTCGGGTCGGCGCACACCCGCGAGATTCCGTCAAAGCCCAAAGAACAGCACGATCACCTGTTAGCCACGCTGAAGCCCCAGGAACTCCTTCCGTCGGCTCCGACAACCTATCGGCGGTGGTGGAACAGTTCCTGGCTGGCGGTGGAGGAGGGCGGTCAGCGGCAGGCGCGCGACTGGAGTGCCGCGGACTCGGCCCGTCTGCGGGCGCTGGTGGATCACGCCCACCAGCTGGGCTATTGGGTTCGTTTCTACACCCTGGACGGTTTTACGCGGGAAGAGGGTCAAGGTTGGGACGCAGGGTACAATTTCGGGTCCCGGGCAGCGGTGACGGTGCGCTGGCAGGCGGCGATCACCGCCGGAGTGAACCTGATTGCCACCGACCAATACGAAGCCCTCGCCGCAGTAATCAAGGGGACAGGCTACATAACCCCCAAATAGGCCCGGTGGAATTCGGGGAGTTCTAGTCGGTTCAGTGAGTTACGTGGCGGTGAATTGGGGGTTCTGCAGCCTGTTCCCTTAATTATTCATGGGCGAAGCCAATCGGCGGTGACGGGCGTCTAATCTACAGGTGAGGGTATACTTTGGTTAGTAAGGATGCTCGAGGAATGATCCACAAACGACGGACGGCGCTGGCTTTGCCGCTGATTGTATTGATTTTTTCAGTTCTCGGTGGCTTTTATGGCCCCCGGATCCAGGTGGCGGCGGCGGCTTCCGGCGCCGATGTCGCGACTCCAACCGTGGACCAGGACCTGGACAGCTTCAGCAAGGTCTATGCTTTGGTCGAGCAGAATTTCGCGGACCATCCGTCTGCCGATAAGGCCATTTACAATGGCGCGATCCCAGGGATGTTGCGAACCCTCGACCCGCACTCGAATTTCTTCGATCCCAAGGAATATCAGCTCATCCGCGACGAACAAAGGGGGACCTATTTCGGTGTGGGTATGCAGGTGGCATCCCGCAACGGCAAAACCGTCATTATGGCGCCCTTCCCCGGTTCGCCCGCGTATAAGGTCGGGCTCCGCCCCGGCGACATTATCGTTGCGGTGAACGATAAGTCCACGGAGAACCTCAATACCACCGAGGTTGCGGACCTGTTGAAGGGCCCGCGCGGCACCCAGGTGAAGGTGGTGGTTTCGCGGGAGGGCGCGACCGATTATATGGTCTTTACGGTGATCCGGGATGAGATCAGCCGTAAGAGCGTCCCCGACGGATTCTTCGTCAAGCCCGGCATTGCGTATATCAAGATTCTGAATTTCGGCGAAGGCACGGCGCGCGAGTTGGACGACAACCTGAGACGTCTGGGCGAAAGCAATATGAAAGGGCTGGTCCTGGACCTGCGCGGCAATCCAGGCGGCCTGTTGAACGCGGGTGTCGCGGTGGCCGACCACTTCCTGCAGAAGGGCCAATTGATCGTGTCGCATCACGGCCGCTCTTCGGCGGAACACGCTTACCACGCCCGCAACGGAAACCATGGCCACGATTATCCGATCGTCGTGCTGGTAGACCAGTCGTCCGCCTCGGCGGCGGAAATCGTTTCGGGCGCGCTTCAGGACCACGATCGCGCCTGGATTCTGGGCACGACCACTTTCGGCAAGGGATTGGTTCAGACCGTGTATCCGCTGCAGGAGAACACCGCCCTGGCCCTGACTACGGCGTATTTTTACACTCCGAGCGGGCGCCTGATTCAGCGCGACTATTCCAAGGAATCGTTTTTCGACTACTACTTCCATCGCAATGACAACGCGCGCAATCCGAACGACGTGAAGTCCACCGACAGCGGCCGCACGGTGTACGGAGGCGGCGGGATCACGCCGGACGAGAAGTACACGGTTCCCAAGCTGGACCGGCTCGAGTCCGAGCTCTTTCGGAAGAGTCTCTTCGAATTCACCCGATCGTACTTCACTGTGCATACCGCGAAGCTGCCTGATGGGTGGATGCCCGATAACGGGGTGATGGACGAATTACACGACTACCTGCTGAAAAAAGAGGTCAAGTTCACGGAAGCGGAATTCACCCGCGATTACGATTGGACCAAGCGCTACCTGGCCAAAGAAATGTACGTGTACGCGTTCAACGTGGATGAGAGCGATCGTGTCTTTGCGAAGACCGACCCGGAAGTGCAGAAGGCCATCGACGCCATGCCCAAAGCGGTAGCGTTGGTCGAAACGGCGCACAAGGTGGTTGTGGAGAACACGCCGGCGCGGCCTGCGCGGTAACGCCGCGGGCGCCTGCTACTATCGATACTTGAATCCCGATCCGCAAATCGTCGTTCTGGACGCGGGCGGTCAGTACTGTCATCTGGAGGCCCGCAAAGTCCGCGAGTTGGGCGTCTATGCCGAGGTTCGCGCCAGTGAAACGCCCGCGGTCGAGCTGGTTGCGGCGAAAGGGCTGATCATCTCCGGCGGCCCGGCCAGTGTTTACGATCCCGACAGCCCCATGGTGGATCCAGCCATTTTTGCGAGCGGGCAACCCGTCCTTGGGATCTGTTACGGGCAGCAGTTGATGGCGTACCTGCTCGGTGGCGAAGTGCAAAAGGGCCCCAAGGGCGAGTACGGGCTGGCGACGCTCGAACTCGATCAAACGGCCGACCCGATGTTCTTCGGCTTGGCGGGAGCACAGCAGATCTGGATGAGCCACCGCGACGTGGTCGGGCAACTGCCGCCGGGGTTCGCGACGGTCGGCCACACCGAGACCTGCGCCGTGGCCGCAATCGCCGATTCGGCGCGTAAGCTTTACGGGCTCCAGTTTCATCCCGAAGTCGTGCACACGACGCGCGGGCAGGAGTACCTGGCCAATTTCGTGTTGCGCGTCTGCGGCTGCCAGAGAGACTGGGATCCGCGCCACCGCGCGCCGGTGGTCGAGCGCGAGATCCGCGAATGCGCCGGCGACCGGAACGTGTTCTTCTTCGTGAGCGGCGGGGTAGATTCGTCAGTGGCCTTCACGCTGGCCACACGGGCCTTGGGGCCGGAACGCGTGCGCGGCGTATACGTGGATACGGGGCTGATGCGGGAAGGCGAGACGGATTATGTGCGCCGCATGCCTGGTGTGGCGGTGGAGCACGCCGAAGATCAATTTCTGGGGGCGCTGGCCGGCGTGACCGATCCGGAGCAGAAGCGCCACGTCATCGGCGAGGAGTTCGTGCGGGTGCAGGAGCGCGTGATCGAATCGCGGCGGCTTGTGGACGAGCACTGGATCCTCGGGCAGGGCACCATCTACCCCGATACGATCGAATCCGGAGGCACGCTGAAGGCAGCGGTAATCAAGACCCATCACAACCGGGTGGCCGGCATCCAGCGGCTAATCGAATGCGGGCGTATTCTGGAGCCGTTGAAATCGTTCTATAAGGACGAAGTGAGGGAGATCGGGCGCGAGTTGGGGATGCCCGCGGAGTTGCTGGACCGCCATCCGTTCCCCGGACCGGGGCTTGCCATTCGCTGCCTGTGCTCCGAATTCGACGCGCCGGTCCGGGCCACGGGAGAGGGATACGTGATACCGGTGAATTCGGTGGGCGTGCAAGGCGATGCGCGGACGTACGCCCCCGTGCTGGCGATTGACGCGCTGGATCATGCGCGGGCCACTGCCCTGGCCAACCGGCTGGCGGGCGTGAACCGGGTGATCGCGGCGGTTGGGACGCGGGTTCCGGTGGCCGAGATGCAGGTTCGGGCCTGCTCGCTCACGCCGGAGCGGGTCGCGCGGCTGCGGAGCGCCGATGCCACGGTGCGGCGGTTGAGCCATGCGACTGGATACGATCGCGAGGTGTGGCAGTTTCCAGTGATCCTGGTTCCGCTGGGCTCGGCGGAATCGCCGGATTCGTTGGTGCTGCGGCCGGTGGACTCGGTGGATGGGATGACCGCGAAATCGGTCTCGATGCCGCCGGAACTGCTGCGGCACATGTGTTCCGAACTGCTCGCCATCCCGGGCGTTGCCGGCGTGTTCTACGATTTGACGCACAAGCCGCCGGGCACGATTGAATGGGAATAGCGTGCCCGGCCGCCTTTCATATGTTGACCGGCCCCGGAAAGCATCCGCCTGGGCTTCTGCGCCACCGTATGGCCGAAGGGAGCTGGGGTCAGACTGCTAAACTGAAAGCGGTGGGGCGATGCTACAGCCGGGTGGACCTCCTGCGCCAGCGGCAGCGCTGGAAGGAGGAAAACAGGGTCGTAGTGTTCACCAACGGCTGCTATGACCTGCTCCATCCCGGGCACATTCGCCTGCTGGAACGGGCCCGCTCGCTGGGCGACGTGCTGATTCTGGCGCTGAATTCCGATACCAGCGTGCGTCGCATTAAGGGAGATAGCCGGCCGCTGATCGCAGAAGGCGAGCGCGCGGAACTGGCGGCGGCGCTCGAAGCCGTGGACGCGGTGACGCTGTTTGATGAGGAGACGCCGCGGGAGCTGATCGCCCAGGTGCTCCCCGATATTTTGATCAAAGGCGCCGACTGGGCGCATTTCATCGCCGGCAAAGAAGAGGTGGAATCCGCCGGCGGACGGGTCCTGACAGTGGCGTTGGAGCCGGGGTATTCCACCACGAATCTGATCGAACTGCTTCTGAACCAGCCTTGATCCACCCTGCCGTTCGAGACCTCTTTTTGGACCTGGGGAGGCACCCTGCCTTCCAGGAATCGCTGCGTCGGCTGGCCGCGGGCAGCGGCACTGCTGTCTCGGGCCTGACAACCACGGCCAAAGCGCTGTACGCGGTACTGTGGTGGCAGTCGGCCTCGCGGCCACTGATCATCGTGGTGGACGGCAACAAGGAAGCCGAGGCGTTGGCCGAGGCGGTCCATACCTTCTTCCACCTGCTGGCCGCGGATGACCGCAACCCCCCCCAACTGCTGCCCGCCCTGGACGTGCTGCCGCTCCAAAACCTGTCGCCGCACGCCGAGATCTGCGAGGCGCGCGCCATCGGCCTGTGGCGTCTGGCCACACAGCGGGTGCCGATCACGATTCTCCCGGTGGCGTCGGCACTTCTCCGCATCGAGCCCGGCGAATTCTACCGGCAACTGGCGCTGCGGCTGAGGATTGGAGACGAACTGCCCCTGGAGGACGTGGTGGCCCACCTGGAGAGCATCGGGTATGAGCGTCGCGAGCCGGTGGAGATGGTGGGCGAATACTCGGTGCGCGGCGGGATCCTGGATGTCTTTTCGCCGGAAGCAGCGAAGCCGGTACGCATCGACCTGTTCGGCGACCAGGTGGAGTCGATCCGGCGGTTCGACGTGGAGTCGCAGCGGTCGGTACTGAAAATCGAGGAGTGCACGCTGCTGCCGTTGACGGAGTATCAGAAATCGCGCCCGCTGCTGGCGGAACTGCGGCAGTTGATGGAGGAGGCGGACATTCCCGGCCGGGACCTGCCACCGCCCGGCGAGCCGTTTCCGGGCTGGGAGATGATCGCACCGTTGATCCGGCCGCGGAACGCCTCGGTGTTTTCGCTGCTGGAGCATCCCCTCGTGATCTGGGATGAACCGGAACAGATCCGCGGCGCGGCGGAACGTTTCTGGAAGCGCCTGGAGCAGATCGAGCCCTCGCCCGCGTACGATCCGGACCGGGTGTTCTTCCGTCCGGAAGAACTCGAGCAGCAGGTGGCGGCCGCGCCGCGGATCGAACTCAAAGAGTTGGAGATCGGGTGGGCCCGGGATGGCGAAGAGGCGCCCCTGCACCTGGCCACACGGCCGTCGCTGCGGTTCCACGGCAATATGCAGGTGGCCATCGCCGAGGCACGGACGCTGGTGGAAGCCGGGAACCGTGTGGCGTTCCTGGCATCTTCGACAGGTGAAGTAGAGCGGGTCGCCGACATTCTGAACGAGTACTCGATCCCCTACCAGCTTGGCCTGGAACAGTTCGATTCGACCCCTGCCTACCTGGCGGAGCGCGCCTACATGGCGGGTACGGTGGCGAGTATCTACTTGATCAAGGGGCGGCTCAGCCATGGCACTACATTTCATGATTCTAAGCTTGTAGTATTTGGCTCCGATGACCTTTTCGAAAGTTCGGAACTGGTGGCTCGGGCGCCGGCTTCGAAGTCCGCTCTGGCGACTTTTTCGGCGGATTTGATCGATCTCAAGCCGGGCGATTACGTGGTGCATGCCGAGCACGGTGTGGCGCAGTACCTGGGCCTGCGGGAAATTGCTCAGGGCGAGGCCAAGGGCGACTACATGTTGCTCGAGTACGCCGCCGGGGCCAAGCTCTACGTGCCGCTGACCCGCATGGATCTCGTGCAGCGGTTCCGCGGGGCGGGCGAGGCGAAGCCGGCGCTCGACCGCATGGGCGGGACCACCTGGACCCGCACCAAAACGCGAATCAAGGCCAAGATGCGCGATATGGCGGACGAACTGCTCCGCCTGTACGCTTCCCGAAAAATGGCGGAAGGGTTCTCGTTTTCACGCGACAGCAACTGGCAGCGCGAGTTCGAAGACGCTTTCGAATTTACCGAAACCAAGGATCAGCTCACTGCCGTTCGGGAGATCAAACACGACATGGAGAGCCAGCAGCCGATGGACCGGTTGGTGTGCGGAGATGTGGGCTTCGGAAAAACGGAAGTCGTGATGCGAGCCGCGTTCAAGGCCTTGGGAGACGGCAAGCAGGTGGCCCTCCTGGCGCCTACTACAGTATTAGCATTTCAGCACTTTGAGACCTTCAAACGGCGCTTTCAGCCGTTTCCCGTACGGGTCGCCATGTTCAGCCGCTTCGTGCCCCCCAAGGAATTGAAGGCGGGGCTGACCGAACTGGGTGAAGGCAAGGTAGATATTGCCATTGGCACGCATCGCCTGCTTTCCAAAGATGTGGAATTCCGCGACCTCGGATTGGTGATCGTGGACGAAGAGCAGCGTTTCGGCGTCAAGCACAAGGAGCGGCTGAAGCAGCTCAAAAAGACCGTGGACCACGTGAGCATGAGCGCCACTCCGATCCCTCGTACACTACATATGTCGTTATTAGGGCTGCGGGATATGTCGGTGATCGAGACGCCGCCCAAGGACCGCCTGGCAATCCACACCGTGGTGGCGCCGTTTCATGCGGAATTGATCCGCAGCGCGCTGGAACTGGAATTGGCGCGGGGGGGGCAGGTGTATTTCCTACACAACCGCATCGACTCGATCTGGGAACGGGCGGCCATGTTGCAGCAATTGGCGCCAAATGCCCGCATCGGTGTCGGCCACGGGCAAATGGGGGAGGCTGAGCTGGAGAAAACGATGCTGCATTTCATGCGGCACGAGTTTGACATCCTGGTATGTACGACAATTATAGAGAATGGCTTGGACATCCCGCTTGCCAACACTATGCTGGTGGAGAACGCGGAGCGCTACGGGCTTTCGGAACTGTACCAGTTGCGGGGGCGGGTGGGACGGTCAAGCCGGCGAGCTTACGCCTACCTGCTGGTGCCGCCGGACACGGAGCTGAGTGAGATCGCACGCAAGCGGCTGGCGGCACTCAAGGAGTTCAGCGACCTGGGGGCGGGATTCAAAATCGCGGCCCTCGATCTGGAGCTGCGCGGCGCCGGGAATCTGCTGGGTGGCGAGCAGCATGGGCACATCAATTCGGTCGGATTCGACATGTACGTGCGGCTGCTGGACGAAACCGTGCGGGAATTGAAGGGCGAGGAGGTGGCGCCGGAGATCCACTCCACGCTGAACCTGGGGCTCGATATACGGATTCCGTCCGACTACATTTCGGATGAAAACCAACGCCTGCGGGCGTATCGGCAAATTGCCAATGCACCGGATGCCGCGGCGGGCGAGCGTGCCGAAAAGGAACTGGAGGACCGTTATGGCACAGTGCCGGAGGCCGTGCGCAACCTCCTGGCGTATTCGGCGCTGAAGACCCTGGCTGAGCAGATCGGTGTGGAAGCGGTGGACCGGCGCCATAACGTGTTGATTATCAAGTTCCACAAGGAAACGCGAGTAGACCCGGCACGCCTGATGAGCATGGTGGGGAAGACCCGGGGGGCGCAGTTCACTCCGGCAGGCGTCTTGCAACTCCCTCTTGATGGCCTGACGGGTGCCGGCGAGATTCTGAAGTTTTTGTCGGACCGGCTGGGTGAGTTGAAGGCTTGACCGACGGACGCGGAAGGCCGGCCGGTTGATACAATTGAAGGTACACACTATGAAGTTTCGTGGTTTTGTGGTAGCGGCAGCGGCGAGTGTCTCCCTCCTTATGGCGGCGGATATCCGTGTGATAGAGGAGATAGCCGCCAAGGTCAACGGGGACATCATTACACGCGGCGAGTTGGAGCAGGCGCGCAAGGACATCGAACAGCGGTTGCGCACCGACGGAATGACGGGCACACGCCTGGCGGACGCCGTGAAGCAATACTCGGCCAGCGCGTTGAGCGACCAGATTGACCAGTTGCTGCTGGTACAAAAGGGCAAGGACCTGAACATCAAGGTGGATGCCGAGGTGAACCGGCAACTGGCCGACTTGCAGTTGCAGAGCAAGCTCGCCGATCCCGACAAGTTCCACGAGTGGATCCGGCAGGGAACCGGGATGTCGTTCGAAGATTACAAGGATAAGCTCACCAGACAATTTCTCGCCAGGCGCGTGATCGGGCAGGAGGTGACGTACCGCGTCAACATCCCCGAGACCGACATGCGGAAGTACTACGACGAGCATAAAAGCGACTTCGTCCGCAAAGAGCAGGTCTTTCTAAGCCAGATCCTGATTTCAACGGAAGGCAAGACGCCGGAACAGGTGGCGGCGGCCGAAAAGAAGGCCAAAGACATTACGGCGCGGGCTCGCAAGGGCGAAAAGTTCACCGACCTGGTGCGGGATAATTCCGATGATCCGGAAACCGCACGAAACGGCGGCGAACTCCCGCCTTACGAGCGCGGCATGGCGCTGCCGCAAATCGAGGCCGTGGTGTTCAAGGAACCGAAGGGCTACATTACGGACCCAATCCAGATTCCGACGGGATTTGTCATCCTGCGCATCAACGAGCGGTTCGAGGCGGGGCAGGCCTCGTTCGAGGAAGTCCGAAACGAGATTCAGGAGCGTCTGGCCGGGCCGAAAGTCGAGCCGAAGATTCGCGAATACCTCACGCGGCTGCGTGAGGAGGCGTTTCTGGAAATCAAGGAAGGGTACACCGACAGCGGGGCGGCTCCGAACAAAGACACGAGCTGGAAGGACGTGGCCCAACTGAAGCCGCAGACCACCACGAAGGAAGAAGTGGCGGCGCGGTCGTACCGCCATAAGCGGTTGCTGGTGATACCGATTCCCGGCACCAAGAAATTCCCGACGGTCGATCCGACCGATCCGGACGCGTCGCCTGCCGCGGCGGCTCCCGAAGCGGCGGCCGACAAGAAATGAAGACTCCCTACGTCAAAGAGCTGGAAGCCAATCGGGTGATCACCACGAGTTTTCTGGTGCACTCGAAAGAAGTCCGCCAGAAGAAGAGCGGCGAGTTGTATCTCTCGCTGCTGCTGGGCGACCGCACGGGTGAGCTGGACGCCAAGATGTGGGACAACGTGGCGGAGGTGATCGACGCCGTCGACCGCGACGACTTCGTGAAGGTGAAAGGACTGATCCAGGTATTTCACAACCGGCCGCAGTTGACCATCCACAAGATGCGCCGTCTGGACGACAGCGAGATCGAGTTCGGCGATTATTTTCCGTCGTCGCGCCGGGACGCGGAGGAAATGTGGAAGGAATTGCGGGAGACCGTCGCCGGCATCGGCAATCCACATTTGAGAGGGCTGCTGGAGGTGATGTTCAACGATGAGGATATCGCCCGCCGCTACAAGCTGGCGCCCGCCGCCAAGCAGATTCACCACGCCTTCCTGGGCGGGCTGATCGAGCACGTGCTTTCCCTGTGCTCGCTGGCCCGGATGACGGTGCCGCACTATCCCAACGTGGACCTGGACCTGGTGCTGACGGGCGCGCTGCTGCACGACATCGGCAAGATCTACGAGCTGAATTACGAGCGCGGCTTTTCCTATTCGAATGAAGGGCAACTGCTGGGCCACATCAACATCGGGGTGAGGATGGTGGCGGACAAACTGCGTGGGCTGCCGGACTTTCCGGTGGGGCTTCGGGCGCTGGTAGAGCACATGATCCTGAGCCATCACGGGCAATTGGAATACGGCTCGCCTAAGCTGCCGCAGTTTCCGGAAGCGTTGCTGCTGCACTACCTGGACGATATGGATTCGAAGATGGAGTGCATGCGGGCGCTGATCGAAAACGACCGGCAGGTGGAGGGTTGTTTCACCACGTACAGTCCGGCGCTGGAGCGGCCGGCGCTCAAGAAGGACCGGTTTTTGAACGGCGTTCCGGCTGTGCCCAAGGCGCACGCGCCCGCCCCCGCGCGGGTGAACGGGTCGGCTCCGGCAGAGGCGAAAGCCAGCCCTGCGGCACCGCCGGTTGCGACCCAGGCCACGCCGCCGGCCGAGGTGGCACCGCCGGTTGCGACCCAGGCCGCGCCGCCGGCCGCGGTGGCACCGCCTTCGGCCGCGCAGCATCCGCTGTTTGCCGCCAAGGCCGATTCACCGTTCGCTGACAAATTGAAGCAGGCACTCGGATCGGGACCCGCCAAACAGGAGAGCTGATGCCGAAATCGACACGGGATGTTCCTCCCCCGCTGGAGCTGTTGTGCTTGAGGACGTTGTGGTCGCTCGAAGAAGCGAGCGTGAAGGCCGTCCGCGAAGTGGTAGCACGGTCGCGGCCGCTGGCGTACACCACGATTATGACCGTGCTCGACCGGCTGGTGCGGAAAGGCATGATCACCCGGCGTAAGGTAGGGCGGGCCTTCCTGTATTCCGCGAAGGCTTCGCGGGATGCGATGCGGCGGACCGCGCTGCGCGAACTGCTGGAAGGCTTCTTCGACGGCTCCGAGGAGCAGTTGATCGATTTTCTGCGGGGGAACGGATCGAGGGCCGCGGCGGCAGCGGCCGGCGGGGACAGCGAACCGCGCATCGACACGGTACTCTTGTAGTTGATGCAGAACATTCTACCGGTCCTCTGTTTCATTGCCGGGTTCACGCTGGCGTGGCTGATCGTGCGCCGCGGCGCCCGTGAAACAGAGGCGGCCTTCAAAGCGCTGTCGGCGGATGCGCTGGCGCGAAACAACCAGTCCTTTCTGGACCTGGCGCGGGCCACCCTAGCGCAGACGCAGGAGGCGGCGCGGGGCGAACTGGCGATGCGGGAGCGTGCCATTGCCGAACTGGTCAGCCCGGTACGGGCGTCGCTGGACAAAGTAGACTCGCGAATTCAGGAGTTGGAAAAGGCGCGGGCAGGCGCCTACGGGGCGCTCTGCGAGCAGGTTCGGGGGTTGGCGGAGACGCAGGCTTACCTGCGCGCCGAAACCGGAAAGCTGGTGACCGCGCTGCGCACCCCGGGCGTCCGCGGCAACTGGGGCGAAGTGCAGTTGCGGCGCGTGGTGGAAATGGCGGGGATGATGGAGCACTGCGATTTCCTCAGCCAGGCCACGGTCACGTCGGCGGACGCGCGCGTCCGTCCCGACCTGCTGATCCGGCTGCCGGCCGGCAAGACCATCGTGGTGGATGCGAAGACGCCGCTCGAGGCATATCTGCGGGCCATGGAAGCGGAGGATGAAGGAAAGCGGCGCGCCCGCTTCGCGGATCATGCGCGGCAGGTGCGCGCGCACGTTTCGGCGCTGGGCCGGAAGTCGTATTGGGAGCAGTTCGAACAGGCACCGGAATTCGTGGTGCTGTTTCTGCCCGGGGAGTGCTTCTTCAGCGCGGCGCTGGAAAGCGACCCGTCGCTCCTGGAAGCCGGCGTGGAACAGAACATCATCCTGGCGACGCCCACCACGCTGATTGCGCTGCTGCGCGCCGTGGCCTACGGGTGGCGGCAGGAGAAGCTGGCGGAGAACGCGGCGGAAATCAGCATGCTCGGCAAAGAACTCTTCAAGCGGCTGTCCGACATGGGCGACCACTGGATGAAGATGGGGAAGGGCCTGGAGCGCGCCGTGGAATCGTACAACGCTGCGATGGGGTCGCTCGAGAGCCGGGTGATGGTCAGCGCGCGGCGGTTCGCCGATCTGAAAACTGCGCCCCTGGGAGTGGAAATTACCCAGCTGGAACCGGTGGAGAAGAGCGTGCGAATGGCGCAGGGGGAGTAGCCGCTGCGCCGCCGCTGCCAACCTCAGGAAGCGGCGACTTCCCGCGCCTGGCCGGCCGCACGGACATCGCGCAGCACGGCGCACCAGCCGGGAAGTCCGTGCGACGAACTGTAGGCGTCCTCTTCCAGGGTGAAGGCGATGTCCACGCGCGATCCGGGCGCGAGCTCGGCGGCGCGGGAGGCGAAGTTCCAGGCCTTCAACACCAGCGTGCGGCCGTTGGTCCTCACCATCACCCGTAGGTGCTTGCCGTTCAACAGGGCGGGCGGACCGGCAATTTCGGCGTCCATGGCGGCAAAGAGCGGAGGCGGGTTGCCCTGGCCGAAAGGCGCCAGGGCAAAGACTTCGTTGACGGCCTGATCATCGATCTCGCGGAGATCCACCAGGGCATCGATATTGACCGCCCGCAGCAGATCCTCGGGGGCCAGACGCGCAGCGGCGAAAGCATTGAAGCGGCGGCGAAATTCGTCCACCCGGGCGGTTTCGAGAGTGACTCCCGCGGCGTGGCTGTGGCCGCCGAATTTGACGAACACGTCGGCCAAGGCTTCGAGCGCATCAAGCAGGTGAAACGCGGGAATGGAGCGGCCGGACCCCTGCGCCAATCCATCTTCGGAATTGCGGCTGAGCACGAACACCGGTCGATGGAGTCGCTCCACGAGCCGGCTGGCGACGATGCCCAGGACTCCGCGGTGCCAGTCCTCGGCGAAGTACACCAGGGCCGCGGCGGAGGCATCCACGTCCATGCGTTCACAGACTTCCACGATCTCCGCCTCCACCTGCTGTCGTTCGGCGTTCTGGTCGTGGAGCTGGCGCGCCAGCGTGCGGGCGCGGTCGGGATTGCCGGTCAGGAACAGCTCGATCACGGCTTCGGCGGTATCCATACGGCCGGCGGCGTTGAGGCGCGGTGCGATCTGAAACGCCACCTGGCGCGAAGTGGGTACGCGCTCGCCGGTGAAGCCGGCGACGTCGAGCAGGGCCCGCAGGCCCGGGTTTCGCACGTTGCGGAGCCCGGCCAGACCGTGCTTGACGATGATGCGATTCTCGCCGGTGAGCGGCACCACGTCAGCCACTGTAGCGATGGCCACTATTTTCAGAAACGAATCGCAGATGCGATCGACGCGCGCGGCGGGCCAGCCCAGGACGGTCAGGAACGCGCGTGCAAGCTTGAAGGCTACGGCGGCGCCGCACAGGTTCTTTTCGGGATACGGGCAATCGGGGCGGTTGGGATTCAGGACGGCAAGCGCGGCGGGAAGCTCGGCTTCAGGCAGGTGGTGATCGGTGACGATGACGTCGATGGCGAGCTCGGCCGCACGCCGCACCACCTGGGCGGCCCGGATACCGGTATCGACGCTGATGATGAGGCTCACGGCATCGGCGGCGGCGGCTTCCACCACTTCGGGGCGCATCCCATAACCGTCCTTGAGGCGGTGGGGCACGTGATAGGTGGCGATGCCGCCGGCGAGCTCGATGGCCTTGGTGAGAAGGACCACGGAAGTGGTGCCGTCCACGTCGTAATCGCCGTAGATCAGGATTTTCTCGCGCGCGCGAACGGCGCGGCAGAGGCGCTCGGCGGCGGCGGACATGTCGCGCAGGGCGAAGGGATCGTGAAGCTCATCGAGACGCGGGGAAAGAAATCGCCGCGCGGCGTCCGGGTCGGCGTAGCCGCGGCGGGCCAGGACTTTCGCCACCAGCGGACGCACGCGCAACAGGGAAGCCAGGTTCGCGGCGGCGCTCGGGTCGGGATCGGGGAGAAGCCAACGAGATTCGGGCAAAGTCAATTCTTGGAGAAGTAGCCGCCAAGCGACGAGTCGTCGTCCATGTCGTCTTCATCGACCAGGCGCGCGCTCACTTCGTCTTCGATGCCGAGGAACTCCTCGTACCAGTCGGGCTGTACTTCGTAGACGTACAGGCGGGAGTTGTAGTCGAAGGCCATCTCGATCGAGCAGGTGACGCCCTCATAGATGCGCATTTCGCGCAGCCGGGACTCATAATCGCGCTGCTCGTCGCGTTCGAGATTGCACTCTTCGAGCTGTTCGAGCAGGTCGTCCACGTCGCTGGGTTCGAAATCGCGTGCGGCGAACAGGATGAGCTTGGCGCCGACCTTTTGGGCGGCTTCGAGGAACATCTGGTAGTCGGGATGATGCTCGGTGTCCCAGAGCACGAGGGGGAGGCCTTCGAGGGCACCCGGAGGGGTTCGAAACAGGGCGAGTCCGGCAGCCTCCAGGTATTCCAGGATCTCGCGTTTCAATGTGTCGAGGTTCAGGTCCACGTTACTCCTCAGCCTTGCACCGCCACCAGAATATCAGAGGGACCGGCCAAGTCACGGGCAGACGGCGTGACGATCGTCTTTGGCCCGATAAAGATTTTACTCTTCTCGCGGATGGCGTCACGGACGTCCGCTTCGCACACGAAGTCGACCGGCTTCGGAGGGGGAGCGGGCGGGGACGGCGCCGGGCCCGCCGGACTCGCGCTTTGCAGTCAGCTAAATCCGCCTTGCGCGCCGGAGCCGCCGCGGCGGGTTAGAAAACGGTCCACCACTTCGGCGGCGACGTTAGAGAGAACCGACCCGGTGGCCGGTGCGGCGGCGGGTCGCGGGCCGGGCTCGCAGGCGCAGGACGGGCCGCCCGAAGCGCCCGTCACGGCGATGCCGCGGGATGCCAGGTACCGCTCCACGGCGGCGATCACGGTTCCGCGATCGACCGGCCCGACCGGGCCCGGCGTCGATGAGGAGGCCGCCGCATCGTAGTCCAGTGGCATTTCGAACGCCTCTTCCGGCTTGCGCACCACATACGCCAGGCGCTTGATGTTGATGAGATGCTGCGGGCCGACGTTGTCGGACGTGATGTTGCCGGCCACGGCCCCGCAGCCCAGGGTCATGGACGGGAAGACATTGGTCGTGATGCCGGTGGAGCCTTGCGGGGCGGGAGTGTTCACCAGGATGCGATTGGCGGGCATGCGCATGGCGTACTCGCGCGTGCGGCCGTCGTTGTTCGAGTAGATCACCGCGGTGTGGCCGGCGCCGCCGAACTTGAGCAGCGCGAAACAGGTGTCCAGCGCCGCGTTGAAATCCGGAACGAAATAAAGCGAGAGCACCGGGGAGAGTTTTTCGGCGGAGAGCGGATGCTGCTTGCCGACGCCGCCCACTTCGGCGCAGATGATGGAGGTTCCCGGCGGCACTTCGAACCCGGCCATGCGGGCGATCTTGGCCGGCGCCTGGCCGACGCACTGCGGATTAACGGTCCAGTTCGGCATGATGAGGAGCTTGCCGAGGGTTTCTTTCTGGGCGTCGTTGGCGATGTAGGCGTGCTGGGATTGGAGCAGGGCCAGGATACGGTCGCGCAGGGATGCTTCGGCGACAATAGCCTGCTCGCTGGAGCATACGGTGCCATAGTCGAAGGATTTGCCGGCGACAATCTTGGCGATGGCGTCCTCGAGATCGGCCGAAGGATCCACCAGAACGGGCACGTTGCCGGGGCCCACGCCGAAGGCCGGCTTGCCGCTGGAATAGGCGGCCTTGACGATGCCCGCGCCTCCGGTGGAAAGAATCACGCCGGTGCGTTCGTGCCGCATGAGGGCATTCGTGGCTTCGAGCGTGGCATTGTCGATGCACTGGATGATATCGGCGGGGGCGCCGGCTTCGACGGCGGCCTGGTACAGCACCGCGGCGGTAGTGCACGTGCATTTGTGGGCGCGCGGGTGTGGGCTGATGACGATGGCGTTGCCCGCCTTGAGCGAGACCAGCGTCTTGTACATAGCCGTCGAGGTGGGATTGGTGGTGGGGAGAATGGCCGCCACCACGCCGACGGGAACGCCGATTTCCACCATGCGCTCCTCGGGAATCTCGCGGATCACGCCGACGGTCTTCATGCCGCGCATGCGGCGCGGCAGCCAATCGCAGCAGAGCAGGTTCTTGACGTACTTGTCTTTGGGGTTACCGTAGCCGGTCTCTTCCACGGCCATGTCGGCGAGGCGCTTGGCGTTGGCGCGAGCGGCGGCGGCCATGCGCTCCACCACGGCGTCAACCTGGGCTTGCGAGAAGGTGCGGTACTGAAGCCAGGCGGCGTATGCCTTCTCGACCTTGGTGCGGGCTTCCTGGATCGAGATAAGGTCTTTATCTTCGAGCATTAACCGTTACTTTTTGAGGCCGCCCGTGGGAAGCGCCTTCTCCACTTCCTCGTGCGGGCGGGGGATAACATGGACCGAGACCAGCTCGCCGACACGCCGGGCCGCGGCCGCACCCGCATCGGTGGCTGCTTTGACCGCTCCGACATCCCCGCGGACCATGACGCACACCAATCCGGCGCCGACGAATTCCTTGCCGGTCAGCACCACATTCGCGGTCTTGACCATGGCATCAGCGGCTTCGATCGCGCCCACCAAACCCTTCGTTTCGATCAGGCCAAGGGCCTCCATGCATCCTCCAGTGATTGTCGAGAAAGTCCTACCGTAACACACTTCGGAGTACGCGGGCGCATCCGACACCGCATGAAGGGATGGCCCTGCCGCTGTGCGGGTTTCCGCTCGTTGGTGCGCAGGACCAGCAGCCCGGCCGACGGCCTGACACCCGTTCAGGAAACCGTACGAAGGCTCACCACCGCGCGCCCCGGCCTGCCCCGTCGTTGCGAAAACCGTAGGACCCGGTACCGTTCCGCGATCCCCTACACCCGCCATGGTCCTGCAAAATAGCTTATAAAAGAAAATGTTCGCTGCCGGCCTACCCAATGATCAATGGAAAGCGGATTGTCGTTGTACTTCCCGCCTACAATGCGGAGAAGACGCTCGAAGCCACAGTGCGTGAACTGCCCCGTGTCGTGGACGAGTGCATCCTGGTCGACGACAAGAGCCACGACGCTACCGTCGCCGTGGCGCGGCAACTCGGCCTTACCGTTGTCGTGCATGAGCAGAACCGCGGCTATGGCGGCAATCAGAAGACCTGCTATGCCCACGCCCTGGCCCGCGGAGCCGATGTCGTGGTGATGATCCATCCCGACTACCAGTATTCACCGCTTCTGGTAACGGCCCTTGCCAGCATGGTGGCCTATGGGGTCTACGATCTGGTGCTGGGCTCCCGCATTCTGAACGGCGGGGCTTTGCGCGGCGGCATGCCGGTATACAAGTACATCTCGAATCGCGCTCTCACCCTGTTTCAGAACCTCCTGGTCGGCGCAGGTCTCTCCGAATATCACACCGGATACCGCGCCTTCGACCGGAAGCTTCTCAACGCTCTGCCGCTCGCGATGAACTCGGAAGATTTCGTGTTCGACAACCAGATCATCGCCCAAGCCCTGCTGTACGGCGCGCGCATCGGTGAGGTGTCGTGCCCCACCCGTTACTTCGCCGAAGCCTCCTCCATCAACCTCCGCCGCAGCATCGTCTACGGCTTCGGGGTATTGAAGACCTCGCTGCTCTACCGGGCCGCGCGCTGGGGCCTCCATACCGCGCCCATCTTCCGCTTCTCCGCCCGGCAGGAGAAAGAGCCCGCTTCGCTGGTGATGCTCGACACGCGGAGATGAACCTCACCGCCGGGCGGCTGTGCGGTCTGCTTCTGGCACTCTGCGTTGCGCGCCTTTGGCTGATGCCGCTGCCCTCCAGTTTTTGGGTGGACGAAATGGCCACCGTGTTCGTGGTGAGGGAGGGCGCCGGAGATCCGTCGCTGCGCGTGGCGCCGCAGGTTCCACAATCCATCTACTACGCGCTGCCTCGCGCCTCCCAAACCCTGCTCGGCATTTCCGAATGGGCCTATCGCCTGCCATCGCTGCTCGCCATGGCGGCGGCGTTGCTGCTGGTGGCACGCCTGGCCGCACGCCTGATTCACCCGCAAGCCGCGTGGCTTGCCGTAGTTGGATGCCTGGCGCTGCGCGGGTTCGATTACCAGGCCGCCGATGCCCGCCCTTACGCGCTCGGCACCCTGGTGGCCTGCGTGGCGCTGTGGTTCCTGGTGCGGTGGCTCGATTCAGGTGGATGGCGCGACGCTCTGCTGTTCCTCGCCGCCGCGGCGCTGCTTTGGCGGGTGCATCTGGTCTTCTGGCCCTTCTACCTGGTATTCGCACTATACGCCGGTGTGCGTCTGGCCCGCCGCGAGACGCCCGTCCCATGGTGGCAGGCCACGGTGGTATTCGGGCTGACCGGTCTGGCTCTGCTGCCCGTGCTCTTCACCGCGGTCCGCCTCTTCCGGGAGGCTGCGGTCCATGTAGTGGTTCCGGTGCCTGGGGGCCGCGCCCTCGTCGATGCGCTCAAACTCGGCCTGGTGGCAGTCTGCGGGCTGGGCGCATGGGCTGCCGCGCGCCTCTTCCGCTGGCGCACCGATGTGCCCCCGCCCGGCGTTTCAGCGCTTGTCCTCATCGTCTGCTGGTGGCTTTGCCAGCCGCTGGGCCTGTTCGCTTTCTCGCGGCTCACCGGCGCCAGCGTTTTCGTTCCGCGGTATCTGTGGCTGGGTCTGCCCGGCGGAGTGCTGGCTGCCGTCGTGCTCGCTTCGCGCTCCGTGCCGGCGAAGCGATGGAACGCCCTGGCGGCCGTTCTGGCTGTCGGAGTTCTGGTCACCAACGGCCAGTGGAACCGGGTGTGGCCCCTGCATCACAATTCTGATTGGCGCGCCGCCGCGCAAGCCGTCAATCAATGGACGGGACGGCCGGGTGCGCCCGTCATCTGCCCCAGTCCCTTCATCGAGGCCCGCCCGCCGGCCTGGAGCCCCGGGTATCCGCTCCCCGGCTTCCTCTACGCGCAGCTCTATGTCTACCCGATCCGCGCCGTTACCATCCTCTTTCCCTTCGAATCTTCGCCCGAAGCGGAAGCTTATGCCGCGCGGATCTCGCGGCAGACCCTGCTCCCCGCGGGTCGCTTCGCGATTTACGGCGGCGCAGGGCAGGCCGGATTCTGGCGCGAGTGGTTCGCCCGGCGGCCCGAGTTCGACGCTTGGCGCAGCCGACGCCTCGGACCGTTCGCCGACGTGGAAGTGGTGGTTTTCGAAAGCCCGCCGCAGCGCCCCGTGAAATGAATGAAATCAACCGCGCTGCCGGCGATGGAAGAACTTCTTCTGGATGTCCGGCCAGAATTCCGACATCAGGTTGCCGGTGACGCTGCCGAACAGGCATGTCTCGACACGCCCTGCCATCACCTCGGCGCGGATGCTCCGGGAAGGGTAATACAGGTTCGACGCGCCGATTCCCATCGCCATGCCGAGAATGCCCGAGGCATTGAACGTGGCCCGGCCGGAGTCCTGGCGCGCGACCGCCACGCGGCTCACCGAGTGGAGAACCCTTCGCACGATACGGGATTGCGGGCCCCGCCGGAAATAGCGAGGGTCCTGGTGCAGCAGCGTCGCCAGGAGTCCCGCGCTGAACAGATTTTGTGTACCGAAATCCGCCAGCGCCGCTCCGAAACGTCTCGCGTAGGCCGCCCCACCCTCGCCGTATTTGGGAGTCTGATCGCCGATCTGCGAGAACCCCGCCGACAAACCGGCATTGATGATGTTAAATGGATCGATGGTTTCTTTGAGCGCCAGACCCCACTTCTGCGTGCGGGTCAGGGGCGTGATTCCGGCGGTTCCCTCGGTCACCGTCTGGTAGTCGGGGATTACTCCCATGATCCGCGCATCGTTGTAAGGGCGGGATGCCGGTGCGATCATCGGCGGCTCGGGCCCGGGTGCGGACCAGGCCACCACCGTGGCTTCGGGAGCGTCCGCTGCCTGTTGGGCGTTCGAAACCGCATGGAGAAGCAGGCAAGCCGCGATTGCGGTGGCGGCGCGCAGTGGGAGAGAGGAATCCAAATGAGTGAGGCGTCCACCTCGCGATGGAGGTTACGGAAGGCTCCAAAGGGCTACCCCACCTTCGCCGCCACGGATTTCGCCTGTAAAAACAACAGCAGGTAGTCCGGACCGCCGGCCTTCGAATCGGTGCCCGACATATTAAATCCGCCGAAGGGATGAGCCCCCACCATCGCCCCTGTGCACTTGCGGTTGAAATACAGGTTGCCGACATGAAAACGCTCCTTCGCCTGGCGCAGATGTTCGGGATGATTCGAGAAGACGGCGCCGGTCAGCCCGTACTGGGAGTCGTTGGCCAACTCCAGCGCGTGCTCGAAATCGCGCGCCCGGCTGACCGCCAGCACGGGCCCGAAGATCTCCTCCTGGAAGACTTTGGCTTGCGGTTCCACATCCGCAATCACGGTCGGCGGAACGAAATAGCCACCGTCGGGCGGAGGGTCGCCGCCGGCCACCACCCGCCCTTCCTTTTTCCCCGTCTCGATGTAGGCGAGGATCGATTTGCGCGCGCCCGCGCTGATTACCGGGCCCATGTAGTTGTCCGGGTCGTCGGCGGCGCCCATGCGGATGCTTCCGGCCTTGGCCGCCAGCCGGTCCACGAACGGCTCGTAGATGCGGGTGTCCACGATGGCGCGCGAGCACGCCGAGCATTTTTGTCCCTGGAAGCCAAACGCCGATGCCAGCACCCCATCCACCGCCCGGTCCAGGTCGCAATCCCCATCGACGATGATGGCGTCCTTGCCTCCCATTTCGGCAATCACGCGCTTGATCCAACGCTGTCCCGGCTGATGCTTCGCCGCCAGCGCGTTGATGCGCAGCCCCACGTCGCGCGAGCCGGTGAACGATACAAAGCGCGTTTTGGGGTGCTCGACCAGCACGTCGCCGACCGCCGACCCGCTCCCGGTCAGCAGAGTGAAGCTGCCCTCCGGGAACCCCGCCTCCAGCAGCACTTCGGCGAATTTCGCGGCAATGGTCGGCGTTTCGCTCGATGGCTTGATAATGGCCGTGTTGCCGGTCACCAGCGTCGCCGCCGTCATCCCCACCAGAATTGCCAACGGAAAATTCCATGGCGGAATCACCACTCCGACGCCCAGCGGAATGTAAACCAGTTCGTCCTTCTCTCCGGGAAGCTGAAGCACCGGCTGAGGTCCGGACAGCCGCGCCATCTCCCGCGCATAGTATTCGCAGAAGTCGATGGCTTCGGACACATCGGCCTCTGCCTCCGGCCAGGTCTTGCCGGCTTCGTACACCAGCCACGCGTCGAATTCGAGCTTGCGCGACCGCAGAATGCGCGCCGCGTCGAGCAGCAGGCGGACGCGCTCCTCCGCCGGCGTCCGGCTCCATTCCGGGAAGGCCGCATAGGCGCTCTCCACCGCGCGGTTGGCCAACTCCGCCGTTGCCTTATGATGTACCCCGACCACGGTCCGCGGGTCGGATGGATTCACCGATACGAGCTTGTCCCCGGTTGCGATCCATTCGCCGGCGATGCGGAGCTGGTATTCCCGGCCGAACTCGGAACGGACTTTCGCCAGTGCCTGCTCCATAGCCTGGCGGTTGGCGGGAAGGGAGAAATCGGCGTAAGGCTCGTTGCGAAACTCGGTCAATGTCGCGGTTGCCATCACTTCCATGGTAGCGCCGCCGGCCGAACCGACCGGTGGTTTTCAGCGCAGGCGGAAGCCGGTTTTCTCGTCACGGCAAATGCGCGCGAATGGCCGTTCCGGGTCGTGGCTGAAACCGCACCACCAATCCCGATCGGCTGCCGCGCCCAGCCACAGATGTTTGTTCTGGATGGTCTCCAGGGGGAAAAGGTCGAAGGCCGCCACCCAGGTCGGTTGCAGGTGCGCGGCGGTTGGAACCAGGTCCGACAGGAAACAGAATGTCCGGTCCCCGCTCCGTGTGGTGACCACCGCCATATCGCGGTTATGGCCGGGAGCCGCCCGCAGGTGCACTCCCGGAATCACTTCGTGCCCGGGCTCGACCAGTGTCATCCGGCCCGATTCCACCAGCGGGTCGTAGTTGGCGTCGATATAGCTGACGCCATCGCGCGCCAGCCGTTCGTGAGCGTGCTCCCATTCCCCGCGAATGGCATAATACCGGGCGCGCGGAAAGGCGGGGTGGGCGGACTCGCAGCGCAGCAGCGTGTTTCCTCCCGCATGGTCCCAGTGAAGATGGCTATTGACGACGATATCGATGGATTCGGGGTCGATCCCATGGCGGGCCACGGTTACTGGCAACGGCTCCGCCTCGGGCGGCAGTTTCATTCGCTCGCGCGACCGTGGGTCCATTTTGTCGCCGCCCCCGGTCTCCACCAGGATGGTGTGGGCCTCGTTGCGGATGGCGTAGCAGTGGAACGCCAGCGGTATCCGGTTCAGCTCATCGGACTGCGTTTTCCGGCTCCACAGGGTCTTTGGAACCACGCCGAAAAGTGCGCCCCCGTCCCACCAGTAGACGCCGGCCGGGATGTGGGTGATCTCGAACTCACCCACGGTGATGGCCGGCACGGCGAATCAGCCCTTCACCAGCTTGCGCCCGCGCTCGAAAAGCTCCGCGGCGTCCTCCACAAGCCGCCGGCCCCGCTCGAACATATCTCGTCCGGCCTCGATGATGTCCTGGGTGGTTTCCGATACCGCCTCGCGGCTCTGCTGCGCCTTATCGGTGAGGTAGTGGCGCGTCTCTTTGCCGCGCTGCGGGGCGTACAGTACCGCCGCCGTGGCCCCGATAATCGCGCCGGTCAGGAACCAAGCCAGCCTGCTCGTGCGCTCTTCTTCGTTTACGTTGTCCGTCTCTTCCTGCAGCGTATCCGACATCCGTTGTGCCTCCGCGGTTCCCTCCACATTCTGCGATATCCTTGAGGCATGGCGCAAGATCCCGAAAGCGACGAGCAGTCGCAGGAGGTGGACACTTCCCACGATCTCGATATGGTAGCCATCTACGGCTCCCAGGCGGTCGATGCCGAGATCGAGTCCGACGTCATCCACGGCCTGCTTGAATCCAACGGTGTGCCGAGTATCGTAGTGGGTTTCAACCAGGCCCCCGCGGTCGGCTTCGAGGTGCAGGTGCCGCGGTCGCGTGTTGAGGAAGCGCAACGCCTCATTGCCGAGGCCCAGGCTGCCGGACCCGAAGCCGCCGCCGAAGCCGAGGCGGCTTCCGAACAGGGTTAGCACAAAAAGACGTAATTCCCCGTTGATTCCCGCCGTGCCTCAATCCCCGTAGCCGGCGCGGCTTCCTGCGTCGATTTCTGCGGGCCCGGCGCGAACTTTCGCTCTATGGGGTGACAGGACCCGGCTCCGGGTCGGGCTCGGGAAATGGATCAGGATCGGGGGGCGCGTAGGGCGCTTCCGGCTCGGGTTCCGGGTCCGGCACCGGTTTGTGCGCCGCCACCGCGGCCCGCATGGCCGAGCGCGCCGAGCCCAGCGGCGGTCCGCTTCCCGAGTCGGCCAGCGTCACTTCACATTCGCAACAGTCGCTGCATTTGAAGCACTTTTCGCAAAGATGATTGTTGCACGCATCCTTCGTGCATCGCGCGCAGATCCGGGTGGATTCTTCTCCACAAATACTACAAACAAACGCCATCGAGGGTCACTTCTTCCTTCCGGTGGGGGGCGGAACCTGGGTGAGCGCGCCGCGGCAGCGCTGAGCCTCCCGGTCCATCGCCTGAAATTCCTGCTCCCGCTCGGCCGCCAGATTCACGATATATCGTTGCAGCCGATCGCGGTTGGCTCCATTCTCGGCCGCCAGACTCGCCAGCACTTGCGCCGCGGTGGGGTTCATGTATTTCCGCATGCCTTCTTCGAGCGAGCCCAGCATGCTTTCGAGCGCCTGGATGCGAAAACTGAGCTCGAGCTCGGCCGAAAGCCGGTCGGGCTTCGCCGCCAGCGCCTTCGTGCTGCGGGCCACGGCCTGGGCCTGCTCCTGGCTCGACTGGAGTTGCGCCGCGTACGTATCGCTGGCGCCGCGCTCGATCCAACTCTTCACATCGATCTTCCTCAGCAGCGGCTCCAGCCGTTGGGCATGTGAGCCGATCTCCCGCAGGACCGCGGCGATTTCCCAATCCGTTTCAAGACCCGCGGGCTGCCCCGGCTTCGCCCCATCCTGCGCCCAAAGCGCAGCGGCGCATGCCAGCAGCGTTAGTCCTCCCAAGGCGCGCACCATAGGCACTTTCAATTTAGCATGGGCTCGTCTTTGACCCGGGTGCGCGAGGGCTCTATAAAACAAAAGGCGACCCCGACATGGGATCGCCTGAGAGACCGTTTGCGCCGGAAGGGTGTATCAACCACCACCCGGACCGCCCGGCGCAGCGCCAGGGCCGGCTGTCGGGGCGGAACTGGGCCCGGCGGTCGGCGACGTACTGGGGCCGCTGCCTGGAGTCGAACCCGGTCCGGACCCCGGCGTACTGCCGCCTTTGCCTTTGTCTGCTTGGGTGCCGCCGCCCGATCCGGAGCCAGGGATGCCGGCACCGCCCTGCTGTCTGCCAACGAGAACCTGCCAGAGGGCCTCACGCGCCGCCCGGTATACTCCCTGAATGATTCCGCTCTTGTCGATCTGACGGGCAACCAGCGGCTGATTCCGAATGATGGTCGCACTCTCGCCCGGGTGAAGAAAAACTTCCCCGATCGACGTCCAGTTTCGCACCTGGACCAAACCCTCATCCACGCTCACTACCGTGGTGTCGTCGTCCTGTACCACTACATCGAAGATGGTGCCTCGTACCGAAATGACTGCAGTGGGGCTCGAAACATCGTTATAGTTCGGCTTGTCGGGAGCGTGCTGGATGAAGACCTTGATGCGCCCCAGAGTGATATTCAGAAGATCCTTCCAATTCCCCAGGCTGGGTCGAAACACCACCCGGGAGTTGGGGAATACTTCGAAGGTGCTGCCGTCGGAAGCCACCTGTAAACGCGCATAGCCGTCGGGTCCGCTGACAATCAATTGTTGCAGCCGGATCGAATCGCCGACGTTCAGTGGTTTGAGATAGCCGCCGTTCATCACCGAGATCTGCCCGACCTGCTCGAGCACCTTCGCGGTGGGATCCTGAGCGTGCAGAGGGAATAGACACACCCCGAGGGTGGTCACACCGAACAGCATGCGCACGGTCCGCGTGAGCGAAAAACGCCGGGGCATATTCACGTTTTCAAGACCTGAGCCTCTGAAACGAGGGTCCGAGATTGCGACTTCTCAAGTCTAGCACCAAACCTGCAGGGCAACCAGAGGACCGCAGGTAAAAAATTCATACAAGCTACGCTATTTCAGCAGTTTGATGAGTTCGCGCCAAGGTGATTTGGGTTAGAATGGGACTCAGTTGTGTGTCATAAAGGAACATTCAGTGTTCCAGTCTGTCTCCTCACATGGTTGATTGTCGGGGTGGCACTGGGTCTAGCGCAACCGCCCGACTGGCGAAAAGTCGGCGGTTCCTCGGTGGATCTGATGCTGGCAGCCCCGGCCACCGGGCCCGTTGATGACGTCTGGTTTTCACCGGACGGAGCGACGTTGTTTGCTCGTACCCATGCCGGGCGCGTCTACCAGACCATCGATTTTGAAAATTGGTCGCCGGCTGCGAACGCTCCCGAGCCGGCACCCCTCGCGCCCGCGGTTCCCGTGCGGACGCCGGAAAGCGGCGCGCGCGTGGTGGCCTCTCCCTGGAATCGTGCCCGTCTCTATGCGCTCGGCCGCCAACTCTTCCGCTCTGCAGACGATGGCAGCACTTGGGAGAGCCTGACTGCGCTCAAATCCTTCTCGGTGATCGGACCCGGCCAACGGAGTCTCGCCGTCTCGCCTCCCAATGCGGACCAACTGGTGGTCGCCAACGCCTACGGAGTATGGCAATCCACGGACGCCGGCCTGTCATGGCGTGGACTGAACGACCTCCTGCCCAATCTGGCGATCCGGCGAATCCTGTCTACCCCCAGCGGCACGTTGGGGGCCCGCGTGGAGGTGGACGGGCTGGGAGCCCTGGAATTGCCTCCGGGGGCATCCGTCTGGCGACCCACCCGTTCGGTGGCACTCGAAAGCGAAGCCACGCGGATCCGCCAGTATTCCGAGATGCTGGGAACCGAGATCACTGCCGTCGGCTCGGCTGGCGAATGGGTGGTGGCGGGCGCTGCGAACGGCAGGCTCTGGGTGTCCATCGACCGCGGCAGGACGTTCAAGCCGACACTGATCCCTTCCGGCGTCACCGGCCGCGTGGAACGCATCTTTGTGGAAAGCACGCTCCAGGGCAACGTCGCCCTGGCGGCGCTCAGCGGCAAAGGCCCTCACGTCCTCCGCACCACCAACGCCAACTTCTGGGACGCGCTCGATGGCAACCTGCCGGACACCTCGGTCCGCGGCATCGCCGGTGATCGGGCTTCGGGCGCCGTGTATGTGGCCACCGACCGGGGACTCTTTTGGACGACAACCGATCTGGAAACCGCCAGCGCCGCTCCCGTTACGTGGACCAGCCTTTCCGACCGGCTGCCCGCCGTCCCGGCGACGGATGTACGCCTTGATTCCGCGGGCGTCACCGTGTACGCGGCTCTCGATGGGTATGGTCTGTATGCCGCCGCTGCCCCGCACAGACGCAACCATGTTCGCGTGGTGAACACCGCCGATTTCAGCAACCGTCCCGCGGCGCCCGGCTCCCTGCTGAGCGTCATTGGCGGCCGCGTCGATTCGGCCCGCGCCGGCAATCTCACCTATCCCGTGCTGGCGGTCGTGGGCAGCGAATCGCAGATCCAGGTTCCGTTCGAGGCCGTCGGGCCGAACGTGGCGTTGGCCCTTCAGATCTCCGGCAACACGGTGAACCGCAATATCGCGGTGCATCCCGTCGCCCCCGCGATTCTCGTGGGCAGGGATAATGCGCCCATGCTCTGGGACGCCGAAACGGGCCTGGCGATCGACCCGAAAAACGCTGCCCATCCGAATGGCCGCATTCAGATCTGGGCTACCGGCCTGGGCAAAGTGAAACCCGACTGGCCCACCGGGATCCCCGCGCCCCTGGAGAATTCGCCGCAAGTGGTGGCATCCGTCCGCGCCTACCTGGATGGCGTCACGGTTCCGGTCACGCGAGCCACGCTCCTGCCCGGCTTCGTCGGGTCGTATCTGGTCGAACTGCAACTGCCCGGCATTACCAATGCCGGCACGGCCGAACTCTATATCACCGCCGATGGACAGGAGAGCAACCGGGTCACGCTGGTCATCGAGCCCTAGAGCTGTCACGTGGGGCGCGTCTACGCCGGTACCGTGCTTAGCGTCCGATAGGGTTTGCCGACTTCCTGCGCGTCTACTACGGCAATCGCGGCCACGTTCACGATGTCGTTCACTTCCGAGCCGCGCTGCAGGACGTGCACCGGCTTCGACAGGCCCGTCAGCAGAGGCCCGATCAGTTCCGCCCCGCCAATGCCGTGCAGTAGCTTGTAGGCGATGTTTCCCGATTCCAGGCTCGGGAACACCAGCACATTCGCCCCACCTTTCAACGTGCTGAACGGGTAGGTCTCATCAAGGATGTGTGGCGTCACGGCCGTGTCCGCCTGCATCTCTCCATCGATCATCAGCCCCGGAGCTCTCTGCCGCACCAGGTCCACCGCCCGCCGCACCTTGTCGGCCAGCGGATGCCGCGTGCTGCCGAAATTCGAAAACGACAGCATCGCCACGCGCGGCTCCACGCTGAATCGCCGTGCTTTCTCCGCGGCCTGAATGGCGATCTCCGCCAGATCTTCCGAGGTCGGTTCGATATTTACCGTGGCATCGGCCAGGAAATACATATCGCCCTTGGCGGTGAGCAGCACGTATACGCCGGCCACCTTGCGCAGTTCGGGACGTACGTCGATCACCTGCAAGGCCGGGCGGATCGTGTCGGGGTAATGCGTGGTGAGCCCGCCGATCAACGCATCGGCATCGCCCAGCCGCACCATCATACTGGCGAAGGTGGTGTGATTCAGAATCAACTGCTCCGCTTCGGTGCGGGTCACGCCCTTGCGCTGGCGCACACTGTAAAACTCTTCCGTGTATTCCGCCAGGCGCGGGAATTGCGATGGTTCCACCACCCGAACGCCGTCGAGGTGGAGGTGCAGTTCGGCGGTCTTCTGCCGGATCTTGTCCGGATTGCCCAGCAGGATTGGCGCGGCAATCTTCTCATCGATCAGGATCTGGCAGGCGCGCAGAATCTTGCCTTCTTCGCCTTCGGTGAAGACGACCCGTTTGGGCTGCTTCTTGGCTTTGTTGATCATGCCGCGCATGATCATGTGTGCCTTGCCCAGCCGCCGCTCGAGCTCTTCTCGGTACTGCTGCAAGTCCACCGGCATCTGCGCCACGCCGGTCTCCATCGCGGCCTGCGCCACGGCCGCCGCTTCCCAGATGAGCACGCGCGGGTCGAACGGTTTCGGAATGATGTACTCCCGCCCGAACTCCAACCGGTCCACGCCGTAGGCGCGCAGCACCGAATCCGGCACATCCTCTTTCGCCAGCGCCGCCAGGGCGTGTGTCGCCGCCAGCTTCATCTCGTCGTTGATGGTGGTGGCGCGCACGTCCAGCGCTCCGCGGAAAATAAACGGGAAGCCCAGAACATTATTGATCTGGTTGGGGTAGTCCGAGCGGCCGGTGGCCATGATCGCGTCCGGACGCGCCGCCACGGCGACATCGTAGGGAATCTCGGGATCGGGGTTGGCCAGGGCGAAAATGATCGGGTTGGGCGCCATCTCCATGATCATTTCCGGGGTTACGCATCCACCGCTCGACAAGCCGAAGAAGACATCCGCGCCCACCAGGGCGTCGGTCAGCGTGCGCGCCTCGGTGCGCCGCACGAAGCGCGCCTTGTACGGGTTCAACCCGCCGGTGCGGCCCTCGTACAGCACCCCTTTGGTGTCGCACATCAGGACGTTCTCGCGCCGCACGCCCAGCCGGATGTAGTGCTCGGCGCACGAGATGGCGCTGGCACCCGCGCCGTTGAACACCACCCGGATTTCACCGATCTTCTTGCCCAGGATCTCCAGCGCGTTGAGTAGCCCGGCGGCCGAAATGATGGCCGTACCATGCTGATCGTCATGGAAGACCGGAATCTTCATGGTTTTCTTCAGCTCTTCTTCGATGTAGAAACACTCCGGGGCTTTGATGTCTTCGAGGTTGATGCCGCCGAAGGTCGGCTCCAGGATCTGGCAAGTCCGAATCACTTCCTCGGCATTTTCGGTGGCAAGTTCGATATCGAAAACGTCGATATCGGCGAAGCGCTTGAAGAGCACTCCTTTGCCTTCCATGACGGGCTTACCGGCCAGTGCGCCAATATTCCCTAAGCCCAGTACCGCTGTACCGTTGCTGACCACCGCTACCAGGTTGGCTTTGGCAGTGTATTGATAGGCGAGACTCGGATCGCGCTCAATCTCCTTGCAGGGAACAGCCACGCCCGGGGTATAGGCGAGGCTCAGGTCCCTTTGCGTCCGGCAGGGCTTGGTCGGTACCACCGACACCTTGCCCGCCGGCGATGCGGAATGGTATTCCAGTGCATCTTCCGGACGAATTATCATGCAGCGCTACCTTTCAGGACAATTATAACCGGATATCCCGGAGCGTCCCGGCATTAGCGGTATAGCCGCCGGTAGATATCCGCGTTGCGCAGCACTGCCTGCACGTAATCGCGTGTCTCGGTGAACGGAATCGACTCGATGAACTCCGCCGGCTCGCGATAGGTCCCCCAGGTCAGCCACTCGGCCAGGCGGTTGGGACCGGCGTTGTAAGCCGCGAGCGTCTGCTCCAGTTTGCCGTCGTTCTGATCGAGCATCGACCGCAGAATCGAGGTCCCGATTTTCAGGTTCGCCCCCGGTTGGAACAGAACGCGGCTCGAGTACCGCATGCCCAGTTTGCGCGCGAAAGTCCGTCCCGTTCCCGGCCGCACCTGGGTCAGTCCGAAGGCATTCGCGCGGGACCGCGCCTCCGGATTGAACTCCGATTCCTGCCGGATGAGCCCCGCCACGAGGTACGGGTCCAAGTCGCGCTGGCTGGCGTTCGCAACCAGGTCGCGCCGGTAGGGCAGGGGAAACAGCAACTCCCAGAACTTCCGCGGCGCCTGGTCGAGCTTGAGATTCAGGTAGTCGGGCGCCATCGATTTCATGATCCGCACGCCGAGGTGCGCCGCCGTCGCCGCCTCCGCCATCTCCATCCCCAACAGCGCCGGCTGCCCGTCCGTCCTCGCGCCGAAGCGCAATTCGGCATCTGCCAGCTCCGACAGTCCCGCGGTGCGAAGCAGGCGCGAACGCTCGATCCGCAGCGCGGTTTCGGGTGTGCCGCGGGAGGCCACGGGCTGTCCTTCCGCCAACTTCACTTCCGCCGCGAACCGCCCCGCGGCCGGCGGTATGGCAGCGCCCGCCAGTTCCGGCCGGGCCAGGCGTTGGCGTGCCAGCATGGCGTAGTAGTGGTTCTGAAATGTTCGCGCCAGGCGCTGGTAGCAGGCCCGCGCTGTGCCCGGATCGTGGCCCTGCTCGGCCAGCCTTCCCAGAAAATAAAGCGCCGCGCCCGCCGTGGCATGCGCCGGGTAATCGCGGAGGTGCTCGCGGAGCAGGTCCTCCGCGTCGCTCCGGCCGCGCAGGTAAGCTTGAAAAGCCACCTTCCAGTGGCACAGACCCGCCTGTGGTTGGGCCGGAAACTCGGTGTATGCCGCCCGGTACAACGGCAGGTACCGGTCGGGCTGGTTCACCAGGAGGTAGCGGTTCGCGGCCGAAATCAGCGCGCTCAATCGCCAGGTCGAATGGGCATATTGCTGCCCCAGCCGCTCGACCGCCGACATCATCTCGTCATCATTGCGGAGTTGCCGCGCGCACTCTTCCAGGTAATAGAGCCGCTCGGCCTCCGCCTCCGAGGCCAGGGGCCCCAGGCGCCGCAAGTACTGGAACGCAGCGGCCGCATTGCCGTCGCGGAAATCGGCCGCGGCCACCCGCACTCGCGCACGGTCGCGGGCCGGCCCGGTGAGGGCTCCCGCCAGCGCCAGGTATTCCTCTCCGGCGCGCCGGTACTCGCCCAACTCCATGAGCCGGTCGCCGCGCCGCAGCATCTGCTCCGGAGGAGGCGCGGGATACGAGGAGCCCATGGCGTCCCTGAGCGCCAGCAACGCGGCCGCCGCGCGGCTGGCCGCTTCCGTGGTGGGGTACTGATAGTAGACCCGCTGGTAGAACTCCGCCGCATGCGGGAGGTCCCGTGCTGCCTGGGAGGCGTCGGCCAACACCAGATCGCCTTCCGGCTGCGGCAATTCCGCATAGTGCTCCCGCAGGATGTGCACGGCACCCACGGGATTGGACTCGGTCAGCGCCCGTGCCTCCAACAGCCGGCCTCTGCCCGTCAGAGGCGACCGCACGTCCGCCCCCATGACCATTCCGAGGCTCTTCGCCAGCCCGGTGTATTCCTTGGATTCGATCTGAGCCGCGGCGCGGTAGTAGCCCACGTAATCAGGCAGACGCGGCAGCTTCCCCTGGACCTTTCCCAAGGCCGCCAAAGCGCTTCGGTAATCCTGCTGCTGGTAGGAGCCGATCCCGAGCGCAAGCTGGGCCAACGTGCCGTTGTTGTCGCGCACATGCGCCGTAGCGTAGGCTTCAATCCGGGCGCGGCCCGCCGCAGTCGGAGCGTCGCGCCATGCGCTTACCAGCGAGGCCAGCTCTCCCAGTTTTGCCGGTGGACGCGAAGGCGTTTTTCGCAGCTTCGCCGAACGCGCCGCCGGGGGTTTCGTCCGCCTGGCTCCGGTTTTCTTCTTTGGCGGCGTGGCTGCGCTTCCCACGCCCGCCATCGCCATCGCCACCACTAGGCAAAGCCCGGTTGGCAGCGCCAGCGGGGCGGGGTTCCCCCTATGCCCGCCTGCAAGCGGTCTTCGGAACACCCCGCTAGACCATCGGGCCAGGGTAGTCTTTGCCAAGCAGTTCCCAATCCTCATGGGCCAGTGTGCGAACCAGTTCGAGATGAAGGTAGTCAACCATGCTGGGGCATGGTGCGAAAAAGGTCTCGTGGTACGATTCGCGCGCGCCATCGATCGCCGTGCGCAACGCGCCGTACAGATCCCGCTGCGTCCGCCCCGACTGTACCGCGTCGGACTGGTGCAGCCGCATCTCGGCCACCTGCACCCGGGCGTAGCGTTGCGCGCGCAGGTGAATCCGTTGTTCGTCGGCCGAAAGCTGCTCCCATGCGGGCCGCGCTTCCGGCTCGGAGGCCGGCCGCTCCACTTTCGCCGGCGGGGCGATTTGCACCAGTTGCGGCGCGGGTGGCCGCGAGACCTCCGCCCAAACCGCCGCTGCCACCTGCGTCAACAGTTCGATTGCCGAGTCCTGGGCGGCTCCCCACGCGCATACCAGGGCCGGCACCTGTTCGCGGACTACCAATGGATGAATCGCGACGCGACTTTCGCCGCTGCGCGCCGCCCGTTCCGCCAACCGTTCCGGGACTTGGGATGCGGTCGCCGCTGCCATCATCGGGTCGCGGCTCTCCACCGCACCGCCGAGCGCACCTGCCGAAGCTATCGCGATTTCGAACTCGCTCCAGCTTTCCGGCGTCTCCCCGCCGCTGACTCGAACCGCTTCGCCGCGCAGCCTGTCACCTTCCACACGAAACCACGCGGCACCATCCCCAAACCCAGCCGCGGCATCGAGCAGCGTCGCGCCCAGTTCCTCCACCGTACCGGCCTGCCGCATGCGGCGCACTGCCTGGTTCAGACGGTCCGCGAATTCCCTTCGCCCGCATTCCCGCGCCTGTGCCATCAGGCCCTCAACCAGAGCGGACACTTCGGACGCATGACTCTCGAAAAGCGACTGCAACGCGGATACGGACACGGCGGAGGACATTCCTGTAGGTATTCTAACAGGGGGCGTGTCCCGCCTTTGTTTAGAATCGAGAGATGGAATCGCTTTCCGGAAAAGTAGCCGTCGTCACCGGCGGAACCCGCGGTATCGGACGCGCCATCGCGCAACGCCTCCTGCGTGAAAGAGTCTCCGTCGCGATCTGTGGCCGCACTTCCGAATCGGTCAACCGGGCCGTGAACGAAATGCAGTCGGCGGGCGACATCTTCGGCCACCCGGCCGACGTCGCTCGCCAGGAGGAAGTGAGCAAGTTTTTCCAGGCGGTCGACGCCCGCTTCGGCGCCCTCGATATCCTCGTGAATAACGCCGGCGCAGGCGTGTTTAAGAAGGTAGCGGAATTGACTGCCGATGACTGGCACCACAATATCGATCTCAACCTCAACGGCGTTTTCTACTGCTGCCACGAGGCAATACCTCGATTCATCCGGCGCGGCGGCGGCTTTATCATCAATATCTCCAGCCTCGCCGGCAAGAATGCGTTTTCCGGCGGCGCGGCCTACAATGCATCCAAAAGCGGTTTGAACCTGTTCAGTGAAGCCCTCCTTCTCGACCATCGCCACGATAACCTGCGGGTGAGTTACATTATGCCGGGCAGCGTCGATACGGAGTTTTCCGGATCACCCGGCGGGCGCTCGGGTGACACGAGTTGGATGATTGCTCCCGAAGACGTTGCCGATGTGGTGGCGATGGTTTTGGCAATGCCGGCGCGAACCATGGTCAGTCGTGTGGAAATTCGCCCTTCTCGTCCCAGGAAGTGACCCTCCGCACCCTCCCGCGGTGACCGGTCGAAATCTATGGCGCTCTTATATTTCTGGCCCCCCAGTTGCTATGGATCAAAGTGCGATGACGTTGATGGGAGTTGAAATAAACGAGAGGGGACTTGGGAATATGGGGCGGCTCAGCCGGCAATTGGATCCAACGCAAACGGGACTCGACGCAGCCAAGCTCGAAACCGATCTGCACAAACGTATTGTGGGCCAGGACGAGGCGGTCCAGCAGATCCTGAACATCTACCAGACCAATCTGGCCGGCATGTCCAGCCCAGGCCGCCCGATCGGGAATTTCCTGTTCTTGGGACCGACCGGATCCGGCAAAACACGATTGGTGGAGGCGACTGCCGAGAGCCTGGTCGGCGATGCGCGTGCCGTTATTAAAATCGACTGCGCCGAGTTCCAGCACAGTCACGAAATCGCCAAGCTGATCGGTTCTCCTCCGGGGTATCTGGGACACCGCGAAACTCATCCGCTTCTCAGTCAGGAGGTGCTGAACCAGTACCATACCGACAGGATGAAGATCAGCTTCGTGCTGTTCGACGAAATCGAAAAGGCCAGCGACGCACTCTGGAATCTGCTGCTCGGCATCCTGGATAAAGCCACGCTGACGCTGGGCGATAACCGTCGCGTTGACTTCTCCCGCGCCATGATCTTCATGACCAGCAATCTCGGCGCCTCCGAGATGGGCTCGATCCTGCGACCGAATTTGGGTTTCGCAGCCTGTGAGGCCGACCAGCGTTACGCAGCCGGCATCTGCGATGAGAAGTTGACCGACAAAATCGGACGGGCCGGCGTCGAAGCGGCGCGGCGTAAATTCAGCCCCGAGTTCATGAACCGCATCGACAAAACGGTCGTGTTCCGCCCGCTCGGCGAGCCTCAGTTGCGTCAGATCCTGACGCTCGAGCTGAATATGGTGCAGCAGCGCATTTTTGCCTCATCCAACGGTTCGCCATTCGTGTTCACCCTCACCGATCCCGCCAGGGGCTTTCTGCTGCGGGAGGGGACCGATTTGAAATACGGCGCGCGTCACTTGAAGCGGGCTATCGACCGCGGCCTGGTCCATCCGCTTTCGAACCTGATCGCCACCGGACAGGTGCGCGGCGGCGATCTGATTCGCGTCGATTTCGATGACGCCCTCGGGCGTCTGACCTTCTACAAGGAAGCAGAAGATATGCCGGCCTACGCGATGGTCCAGATGGTGGACACGTCGCTGGCGCCGCCGCTCACCCGTGCCACCAGTGCTACCGTCGAAGTACCGCGTACTGCCAGCGCGAAGGGCAGCCGTCGATAAACCGGGTGATTGCCTGCCCCAATGGTGATCCCGAGCGATTCGACAGCACCGGCATCAACCGGGTAGGGTTCGGGCCTGATTCCGCCCGGCCGGGGTGCGACTCCTCGGCCCCGGGCGAATCTGCTTCGAGTCAGGAACCTACCGGGCGTTTCGCCGGTGCTTCGCCTCACAATGGTACAATTCCGAGCGAGTGAAACCTCCGGCCGAAAAGCAGAATTCCCGCCTCATGCGGGCCATGTTTCATACCGTCGCGCCACGCTACGACTTCATCACGCGGGCCTTCTCCTACGGTATGGACCGGCACTGGAAAGAGACCGGCGTCGCCCGTGCGTCACTCCCCGAAAATCCGGTTGTGCTCGACCTCGCCTCCGGTACCGGCGATTTTTCCTGCCTGGCGCAACGCTATGCGCCGGGCGCCCGCACCGTTACCGTAGACCTCACCGAACGAATGCTCCGCCTCGCCCGCACGCGCGGCCTCGATGCCGCTGTTTGCGCCGATGCCGTCACGCTCCCCTTCCGCAGCCGCGCCTTCGATTGCGTTTTCATCGGCTACGGCCTGCGTAATTTCCCGAACCTGAGACAGGCGCTCGCCGAAATCCAACGAGTGACCCGTCCTGGGGGCCTCCTCGTCAGCCTGGATTTCTTCCTCCCCGCCCATCCTGTCCTGCGCGTCGTGTATCTGAGCTATCTCTATGCCCAGGGGGCGTTCTGGGGCCTCCTCCTGCACGGCCGTCCCCGCGTCTACACCTATATTCCCGACTCTCTCCGTACCTTCGTCTCCATCGACGAGTTTTCTTCCCTGTTGCGCCGCTCCGGCTACCGCCCGCTCGACGTGCGCAGTCACATCCTGGGAGGAATCGGCCTCCATTGGGCGGCCAAAGAAGAATGAACTGCGAACGTCTCCGCCTCTCCGACTATCGGTTTATCGCCGTTTGCCTTGCCCTGTTCACCGGCGCCACCTGGTTCTCTATCCGCAACTTCTACCGCGCTTTTCCCGAAGCCTCCATTGATTTTCGCGTGGACCGGGGGCAGGGGCAGGCGCTTGCCGCCAGGTTTCTTGCCGATCGCGGCTACTCTACCGCCGGCTTCCGCCAAGCCTCCAGCTTTCGCTACGAAGACCAGGCCAAGACCTTCCTCGAACGCGAGGCGGGCCTCGAACGGGCCAACCGCATCATGGGGTCCCGCGTGCGTCTGTGGATGTGGTCCTATCGCTGGTTCCGCCCGCTCCAGAAGGAGGAATTCCGCGTCGATATCACCCCCCGGGGCGAGTTCGTGGGCTTCGCTCACCAACTCCCCGAGGACGCGTTCCGCCCAGCCATCGCCGCCCCGGAAGCGCGCGCTCGCGCCGAAGACTTCCTCCGCACGCGGATGAACCGCGACCCGGCGTCGCTCGATTTCGTCGAGTCCTCCGATACCGACCGCCCGCATCGCACCGACCGCGTTTTCACCTGGAAGGAGCGTGACTTCAACCTTCACGACGCCGAGAACCGCGTCGAGGTCACCCTCCTCGGCGATGAAGTCGCGGGCTACCGCGAGTACCTCAAAATTCCCGAGCAGTGGACCCGCGACTACCAGCGCCTCCGCTCGAAAAACCAAGTCGCCCAGGTGGTGGATTCCGCCTTTTTCGTGGCCCTGTTCGTAGGCCTGATCGTGGTGATCGTTATGCGCGTGCGGCACCAGGATGTGCGCTGGCGGCGCGCTGCGGCCATCGGCGTTGTGGGCATGGCGCTCAGTTTTCTGGCGCAGCTCAACGGTTTTTCGTTGGACGAGTTCCATTACCCCACGACCGATGCCTACTCCAGCTTTCTCGCCGGTGAACTGCTCCAGGCGCTGATGGCCGCACTCGGTTCCGGGGGACTGCTCTTCGTCCTCGCGGCGGGTGCCGAGCCCCTCTACCGCGAGGCCCTACCGAACCAGATTTCCCTGGGCCACCTGTTCCGCCCGCGCGGCCTCCGCACCCGCCGCTTTTTCCTGGGCGCCATCCTCGGCATCACCTTGACCGCGATCTTCGTCGCCTACCAGACTGGGTTCTATATCGTCGCGTACCGCTACGGGGCGTGGTCTCCCGCCGACGTCCCCTACGACGACCTCCTGAATACCCGCTTTCCGTGGCTGTTCGTTCTGGTGGGCGGATACTTCCCCGCGATTTCCGAAGAGTTCCTTTTCCGCATGTTCGGCATCGCGTTCCTCCGCAAGGTCACCCGCTCGCTGGCGGCGGCGGTGATCCTGGCAGGCTTCATCTGGGGTTTCGGGCATGCCGGATACCCGCAGCAACCTTTCTTTATTCGCGGGCTCGAAGTGGGTATCGGCGGGGTGGCGCTCGGCCTCGTGATGCTTCGCTGGGGGATCCTCCCTACGCTGGTCTGGCACTACTCCGTCGATGCCATGTACAGCGCCATGCTTCTTTTGCGCTCGCACAGCATGTACTACCGGCTGTCCGGCGCCGCTGCCGCGGGGATCATCGTTCTCCCCGTGGTGATCGCCCTCGCTTTCTATCTGCGGCGGGGCGGCTTCGCGCCGGAAGCCGGACTTTTGAACGGTGATGAGCCCGCGGCGGAGGAACCCGTCCCCGAGCCGGCGCCGGTGATTACGGGCGCATCCACGGGATATCGTTTGCTCGGGATCCCTGCCCGCGTAGCCGCGCTGGCTCTCCTCGCGGCCGGCCTGCTGGCCCTGCTGATTCCCGCCGCCCGGATTGGCGACAAACCGCAGTACCGGCTCACTGCCGTGCAGGCCCGCGCCGCGGCCGATACCTTCGTGCGCTCGCAGGGGTTCCAGCCTGGCGGCTACCGCCACGTCACCTTCCCGGACACCCACTGGGATGCCGGAGGCGCCCTCACCGGCAAATACTTCCTGGAGCGGCGTTCGGTCTCGTTTGCGGCCCGGCAGTTCGAGCAGTACCGGCCACTCCAGGTGTGGATTACCCGCTACTTCCAATCCCTGGACCAGGAGGAATTCTCCGTCGCCGTGGATCCCGAAACTGGCGCAGTCCTGGGCTTCAGCCACACGGTTCCCGAGAACCGTGCGGGCGCCGATATCCCGCCCGAAGCCGCCCGTTCCCTGGCCATGGCGTTCGCCGCCGCTCACGGCCGCGACGTCTCCGCCATGCAACTCAAGGAAAACGCCTCCGAGAAGAAAAAAGACCGCCGCGACTACACGCTCGAATGGGAGGCTCCGCCCGGCGACCCGCGCAACGTGGATGAGGCTCGTTTCCGCGTCCACGTCTCCATCGCCGGCGACCGTGTTACCGGCCTCCGCACGTACTGGAAGATTCCGGAAGCATTCGAGCGGGCCCGCTCGCGGCAGAGTTTCATTTCGATTGCCGTATTCGCTTTGCGCTATGGCGTGATCGCCGGCGTCGTCGTGCTCGGAATCCTGCTTCTGGTGCGGAACATCCGTGGGGGCCGGGTGCCCTGGCGCACGGTCATCCGCGCCGCCTTCCCCGCCACGCTCCTGATGGGCCTCGGCTCCCTTCTTTCGCTGAATCTTCTGCTGCGGAACTACACCACCACCATGCCGCTCAACACGTTCCGTGCCATCGGGTTCATCGGCATTGCGATCGTGGTCATCTTCGGATTTGTGCTGATGGGGGCGGCCGCGGCGCTGCTGCTCTCGTTCTTTCCGGACAGTCTCGCCTCTTTCCGCGCCGCTCACCGCAGGGCCTCCGCCATCGACGCCGTGACGGCGCTCTCGGCCGCCGCCGGACTGACGCTCCTGGTACAGCATCTGCGCGCCGTGCTCTTCGACCGTTTCCACGCCCAGGCGCTATTCTCCGTCTCCAGCCCCGATCTCATCGTCAGTGCCGCGCCGGCGCTTTCGGTCCTGGCGTCGGCGGTGCAGGTGGCTCTCCTTTATTTGGCTTTCGTGGCCATCGTCGTGGTCCTCTTGCGGGGCTGGTCGAAACCGTGGCTGATCGTTCCGGTCGGCATGGCGTTGAGCTTCACCCTTCTCCCCGGCGGTCTCCGCACTCCCGGCGAATTCGCTTTGCACTACGGGCTGGCGCTGGTATCGCTAGCCGCGGTCATCGTGTTCTGCCGCTTTTTTGCGCGCGACAACTACGTGGCCTACGCGCTGGTATTCTGGGCGCTCGCGCTCCGCGGCCCGTTGACCGAGTTGTTCGCCGTTCCCTGGCTCCAGACTCAGGCGTGGATCCTCGCGGCGGCGTTGGCACTCGTGCTGGTGTGGGTAGTGCGGCCGGTCTTTTCCCCTCAGCCCCAAAGGTCAGTAGCCGGGGCAGGGTAGCGCCGCGGCGGGCCGACCTGAAAGCTCTGAGGGCTGGCGCGAAATGCTGGGGCCCTGGGAGTTGCCCATATGCCACACTGAGTGCATGGGCACCCGGCTCGCCGTATCGCCAATGCTGGCGTTGATTCTGCTGACCGGGTCGCCGCCACGGGTTCGGGCGCAACGGCCGGCGCCCCCGCCTCCCCTGTTCAGCCCCTGGTACGGAGAGGCCCTGCGCGACATCCTGACTCTGGAGGAGGCCGATGCCGCCCGGCTCGAACGGAGGCTCGTTGCGAACCCGGACGACCTGCCGGCGCGACTCAAGCTGATGGCATACCATCAGCGCGCGGATCGGGCCGGCCGCCCGGAGGATCGTGCCGAACGCGTCCGGCATGCGCTCTGGCTGATTGAGCATCATCCCGAGTCGGAGATTCTGCACTCGTTCGCCGCTCGGTTCACACCCGGAGAAATGACTCTAGCGGACGAGCGCCGTGCCGCCGTCCTGTGGGGTGCCGCCGCCCAGGCGAAGCCGCACGATGCGGCTATCCAGTGGAACGCGGCTACTTTCTTCGAGGCCCTGGATCCGGCGCTCCACCTGCGCTATCTGGAAGCGACGGCCGCAGCCGACCCCAATCATCCGTTTGCGCTGCGCGTGCTGGCATTTTTGTATGCGCTCTCGATTCTGGAGCGCGGGCCGCTGGCGGCGCGCGCCGAGGCCGGATTGGAGGCCTCGAAAAACGTATGGGTGCTCAGCAACGCCGCTTACATGTTCCAGAGCCAGTACAACATGGCCGTCCAGAGGGGGGCGCCGAACCCTCGCGCCCGCGAACTGGCCGAGCGCTATTTCCTGCGCGCCAGGGCGCTCGATCCGAACCTCGACCGTCAGGCGATCCTGCCTCAGCTCGATCCGGCGGCGATGGCCCGGGCACGGCAAGTCGAATCGCAGGCCGCGCGGGATGTCCAGGCGCGCGCCGCGGAGGCAGTCGGCCATATTCGCCGTCTTCCGGTGGAGGCGTTTCCGGAACTCCCGCCAGCCATCGCCGGAGTTTTGCTCACGCGAGGCTGTAGAGTGCCCCAGCCGTCGCCCGAAGGTGCTCCGCGCAACGTGATTCGGGGCGAGTTTTTCGTCCGGGGCGAGGCGGGTTGGGCGGTGCTGTGCTCCGTGAACCAGTCAACCACGATGCTCGTCTTTCGAAACGGTAGCGACACCCGCCCGGACGCGCTGTTCACGAGCGAAGACCGCAGCTATGTTCAGGAAGTGGACCGGGGCCGGTTCGGCTACTCACGCGAGATCAGGGCCGTCGGCCGCGACTTCATGATGGGCAACTACCGCGCCTACGGCGGACCGGAGCCCCCGCCGATCGACCACCAGGGCATCGACGACGCGTTTCTGGAAAAGGCTTCGGTCACCTGGTATCTCTACCGTGGCAACTGGCAGCGGCTTCAAGGGGCGGATTAGGCGGTAGCCCGCCGCGCTTTCCGGCTCGAGCCATCATCTCTTATAAAACCTTACGCCCACTCTTACAAAAACTTACGCCCTCGCCCTGCTCTTCGGTCGTCTTCAAAGTAGGAGAAAGAAGGATGGCTACCACGGTCCTGGAGCAGCATAAACTGAGCGACTTGCTTGGCGCGCAACCCGGCACGGAGCCGCCACCCGCACCACGCCGCCGGCGTTGGCCGATCTTGCTGGTGGCCCTCCTGCTGGCCGGCGCTGGAATGGCCGCCTGGCGCATTGCGGCTCCGGCCAAGCCTGCCGAATTCGGCAGTGCCAAAGTGCGACGGCAGACCATCGCCAAGTCCATCACCGCGACCGGCACTCTCCAGGCCGTGACCACAGTCGAGGTCGGCACGCAGGTGTCCGGCACGATTGCCGAGCTCGATGCCGATTTCAACAGCCGCGTCACCAAAGGTCAGGTCATTGCGCGACTCGATCCGTCCCAGCTCCAGGCCCAATTGGCCCAGGCCGACGCCACCTGGCAGAGTGCGCTGGCCACGGCACAGGCTGCCCGCAACAACGTCGTGGCGGGCGATGCCGCCGTGCAGTCGGCACAGGCCAACGTGGACCGCACCGATGCCGCCCTTCAGGACGCGCAGAAATCGTATGAGCGGACCCGCCAGTTGGTGGAAGCGAAGGTCGGCGCCGCCATGGATCTGCAAACCGCGCAATCCGCCGTGTCGCAGGCGGCCGCCCAGAAGCAGCAGGCCATCGCGCAGGTGAATCAGGCCAAAGCGCAGGCGCAGGCGTCGCGATCCCAGGTCGCGCAAGCGCAGGCCCAGGTGGCGCAAGCCAAAGCCGCGGTCGATCTGGCCCACGTCAATCTCGACCATACCGTGATCAGGGCTCCCATCGATGGCGTGGTGGTGGCGCGGAACGTGGATGTCGGCCAAACCGTAGCCGCCAGCCTTCAGGCGCCGACCATTTTTCTGATCGCCAACGACCTGACCCGGATGCAGGTTCTGGCCAATATCGACGAAGCCGATGTGGGCCAACTCGGCCCGTCCGGCAAGGTCACCTTCACGGTAGATGCGTACCCCTCCGACGTCTTTCAGGGACGCATCGCGCAGGTCCGCCTGGCCCCGCAGACCATACAGAACGTTGTCACCTATACGGCGGTGATCGAAGTAGCCAATCCCGACCTGAAGCTCAAGCCCGGCATGACGGCCAACGTGACGGTAATCACGCAACAGAAGCCGGACGTGCTGGTGGTGCCCGCAGCCGCGCTGCGCTTCCGTCCCGCGGCGGCGCCCGCCGTTCCCGCGCGCAGCACGGTGGTCTGGAAGGTCGAGGGCCAGCAGTTGACGCCGGTTCCAGTCAAGACGGGAATCAGCGACGGCATCCACACCGAGATCGTCTCGGGCGACTTGAACGAAAGCGACGCAGTCGCTGTTCCCGTGGCCCCACGGGCCGGGCAATCCGGAACCACGTCCGCTCGCTCCCCGTTACAGATGAGAGGAAGGCGGTAACCATGGAGACCCCAGTTATCCGCCTCGAAGGCATCGACAAGGTGTACGACACCGGAGCCGTCCGCGTGCACGCCCTGCGTCACGTGAATCTCGAAATCGAGAGCGGGGAGTTCGTGGCCATCATGGGCACCTCCGGATCGGGCAAGTCGACCATGATGAATATTCTCGGCTGCCTCGACCGGCCCACCGCCGGGCGCTACCTGCTTGAAGGAACCGATGTTTCGCGCCTGGACAAGGACCTGCGCGCCGATGTGCGCAACCGGAAGATCGGGTTCGTTTTCCAGGGATTCAACCTGCTGCGACGCACCACCGCCCTCGAGAATGTCGAACTCCCGCTGATCTATGCTGGAGTGCCCGCCGCCGAGCGTGCGCACCGCAGCCGGGTGGCGCTCAGCATCGTGGGGCTGGCCCACCGCGAAGATAGCCATCCCAGCCAGCTTTCAGGCGGCCAGCAGCAGCGCGTTGCTATCGCGCGCGCCCTGGTGAACGCCCCGTCCATGCTCCTGGCCGACGAGCCGACGGGCAACCTGGACACGCGAACCTCGCTGGACGTGATGAGCGTCTTCCAGGCGTTGAATCGTGAATCGGGGATTACTATCGTGCTGGTCACGCACGAGCCCGATATCGCGTCGTTCGCCGGCCGCGTGGTCACCATGCGGGACGGCCGGATCATTTCGGACCGGCGCGTCGATCAGCCGCGCGAAGCCGCCGAAGAACTGCTCGAAGCCGAACCGGAGGAAGTATGATCGCCTCGGTACTCAAGATCGCCATGCGCGCGCTGGCGCGCAACAAAGCCCGCTCCGCTCTCACCATGCTCGGCATTGTGATCGGGGTGGCCGCCGTCATCGCCATGGTGAGCCTCGGCCAGGGTGCGCAGGAACAGGTGCAGGAACAGATTGCCAGCATGGGAACGAATATGCTGATCGTCTCGGCCGGCAGCCAGAACAGCGGCGGCTTGCGAGGCGGAGCCGGAACCTCCACCACCCTTACGCCCGAGGACGTTCAGGCCGTGCTGCGCGACGACCCATCTGTTCGGGCCGCCAGCCCCAGTGTGGGCGTGGGCGTCACCCTGGTATTCGGCAATCAGAACTGGACGACGCGTGCCGAAGGCGTCGGTACGCAATACCCCGACATCCGCAACCGCGGCGTCGTTTCGGGTGAGTTTTTCACCGACGCCGACGTGACCACCGCGGCTCGGGTGGCGGTCATCGGCCAGACCGTGGCCGACCAGCTCTTCCCCGGAATCGACCCGGTCGGGCAGAGCCTGCGCGTGCGCAACCTGCCGTTTCGGGTGATCGGCGTTCTGGAAAGAAAGGGTCAAACTCAGTGGGGCTCGGACCAGGACGACACCCTCGTCATCCCCTACACCACGGCCATGAAGAAGCTGCTCTCCACCACGTACCTGCCGACGATCTACATCTCGGCGGCCACACCGGAGGCCACTAAGACGGCCGAACAGCAGGTGGGAGACACGCTTCGCGCCCGCCACAATATCCGGCCCGGACAGCCGGACGACTTCAACGTCCGCAACCTGACCGACGTGGCCGATACGGCCGAAGCCACCACCCGCGTCATGACCCTGCTGCTGGGCGGAATCGCAGCCGTGTCGCTGCTGGTGGGCGGCATCGGCATTATGAACATCATGCTGGTCTCGGTAACCGAGCGCACCCGTGAGATCGGCATCCGCATGGCGGTGGGCGCCCGCGCAAAACACGTGCAATACCAGTTTCTGATCGAGTCGCTGGTGCTGGGCCTCGCCGGCGGGCTGGGTGGAATCCTGCTCGGCCTTTGTGTCTCCCTGGTCCTGTCGGCCGGGTTCGGCTGGCCGCAATTGATCTCGCCCTTGGCGGTAGCCGGCTCGGCGCTGTTCTCGATGACCATCGGCGTCTTTTTCGGGTACTACCCGGCCAAGAAAGCCGCCAACCTCGATCCGATCGAAGCCCTTCGCTTCGAGTAGAACGCAGGCCAGCCCTATTCCCAGCGCAAAGCGCTCATCGGATCGATGCCCGTAGCCCGGCGGGCCGGGATGAAACCGGCCAGCGCCGTCACGGCGGCAATGCCCAGGGAAGCGGCCGCCATGGTGAGCAGGTCGCCGGGTTGAATCCCGAAAAGCTGCGCCTGGATCAGCCGCGTCAGCGCATAGGCGCCGGCAAGACCCAGGGCCACGCCCACCCCGGCTAGGGTGAGGGTTTCGCGCAGCACCATCCACAACACGGAGCCTTGTCCCGCTCCCAGGGCCATGCGAATGCCGATCTCGCGGGTGCGGCGCGCCACCATGAAAGCCATCACGCCATAGAGCCCCAGCGAGGCCAGCAGCGTGGCGAGACATCCGAAGACGCTCGATAGCGTAGCCAGCAGCCGTTCGGTCACGAGCGAGATCTCCATCTGGCCGGACAACGTGCGCAGATCGTAGAACGGCACATCGGCATCCACATCGCGAACCTCCTTGCGCAGCAGGTTGAATGCGCCCGCCGGGTCGCCTGCGGCCTGCACGTAGATCGTAGCTTCGGAGACGAATCCTTTCTGGTCGAACGGGATGTAAAGCTCATAGGGAATCTCGTCGCGCATGCTTTCGTAGCGCGTGTCTCCCACCACGCCCACAATCTGGATGTCCGTCTTTGTTCCGGGATCGATTCCCATCCCCACGTGCCGGCCCAGTGGATCGGCATTGCCGAAATACCGCTTGACGAACTTCTGGTTCACGATGCCGACCCGGGGCGCCCCAGCGACATCGCGGTCGTTGAAGTCGCGGCCCAGCAGTACGGGGATCTTCAGCGTCTTGAACAAGCCCGGGCTGCAATACTGCATGTGCGGGTCGGGCCGTTCATCCTGCCTGGCGGAGTAGCCTTCGATGGTGATCCAGTTATCCCATTCGTTGTTCTCGAGCAACGGGATCACCGCCAAGGCATGGGACTCCACACCGGGCATGGCGCTCAAGCGATCGTGCAGGCGGCGATAGTAGCCGGTGCTCCATTTGGGATCGAAGCGGCTCAAATTGGGATCGACATCGAGGGCCAGCACGTGGCTCACGTCGAAGCCGGGATTCTGCGTCTTGAGATTGCGCAGGCTCTGGAGGAATAGCCCGGCGCCGATCAGCAGCAGCAGGGACAGCGAAACCTGGGCCACGACGAGTCCCTTGCGCAATCCGGCGGAGCCGCCCCGAATCACGGCGCCTGCCTGGTCCTTCAGCGTGTTCGCCAGTTTCGGACTCGTGGATTGCAGCGCGGGAACCAGTCCGAAAACCACGCCCGCCATCAGCGCGATGGCGAACGTGAATCCGAGGACGGTCCAATCCGGTGTGCTGGACAACGACAGGGGTGTGTGTCCGGAAGGCAGAAAACTCAACAGCGCCCGGTCAACCAGCACTGCCAATCCCACTCCCAGCGACCCGCCGATGGCCGCGAGCAGCAGGCTCTCCAAAAGTAGCTGGCGAATGAGGCCGCCGCGTCCGGCTCCTAACGCCAGGCGGACCGCGATCTCCCGCTGCCGCGCCGAGGCGCGCGCGATCAGCAGGTTGGCCAGGTTCGAGCAGGCGATGAGCAGTACCAGCCCCACGATGCCCATCAGCGCGAAGAGCGGCTTCGAGTAAGCCCGGCGCAGGTTCGAACGGCCCTTCGATCCGGGCATCACCTGCATCCACATCTTCAGAAACTCCTGCTTCACGAAGGGCGACGCTTTCGCGAACGGCTGCTCGGTGACTTCCCGGTTGATGATCTGGTGGAACAGGGGCTGCAACCCGGCCTGCGCCCGGGCGAGAGACATTCCCGGCCTGAGGCGCCCGAAGACCTCGACCCAGCGGAAACGGTCGGCGTTCAAGCGCCCGCGTTCGGCGTGTGACAGGTTGTCGATCATGGTTATGGGGATGCGGATCTGCGGGGCGCGTCCGGGCTCGACGCCGTCGAACCCCGCCGGGCTCACGCCGATAATGGTCAGCGCCCGGCCATTCACCACGATCTGCTGTCCGACGATGGCCGGGTCCGCGCCGAAACGCGCGCGCCAATAGCCGTAGCTCAGCACGGCCAGGGGATGGCCGCCCTGGAGCAGGTCGTCCGCGGCCGTGAGGACGCGGCCCGCCGCCGCACCGATACCCAGAACCGGGAAGTAGTTGCCCGATACGTAATCGGCCCCGATGAGGTCTGTACTTCCCTGGAATGTCACGCTCACGGTACTTGGATACGTGCCGAACATGCCGCTGAATACCTGGTTCTGATCGCGGATTTCCTGGTACATCGGATACGAAAGCCGGTCCGGACCGTTGTTGCCGCCGTAATGTTTTCCGCGTCCGGCCAGCATCACAATCTGCTCGGCATCCCGCACCGGAAGCGGTTGCAGAATAAGCTGATGGATCAGGCTGAAAATAGCCGTATTGGCCCCGATACCCAACGCCAAAGAAAGCACGGCGACAGCCAGAAACGCGGGTGACTTCGACAGCGTACGCACGGAATACCGCAGATCTCGCAGCAGAGGACCCATGGACGCTTATACTCCACAGCTTCGAAAAGGTTACGGATCGCCGCCTCGAAGGCTCCGGCCCGTCGCCGGACGGATCGTCTTGGCCGTGTGCGGCAATCCCGGCTGCACGGACGAGAATGGTTGGTGTGAGATCTTTATCGGCAGTCCTGTTTTGGGTGATGGCGGCCGGGGCGCTGCTGGCGGCCCAAACGCCCCCGCGGATGCGGACCGATCACCTGCGCGTGGGAGTGGCCGGATCGGAGCCGTTTGTGGTTGCGACGGGCGGGCGGCTGGAGGGCATCTCGGTCGAGATCTGGCAGGCACTGGCCGCCGAGGCCGGGTGGAGCTATACGCTCCAGCCGTTCGAGAATGTGCCGCACGCACTGGCCGCGCTGACGGCGGGCGCGGTGGACGTGGTGATCGGGCCGGTCAGCATTACCGCCGAGCGGACCCGCGCCGCGCGTTTTTCGCAGCCCTATTTTCAGTCGAGCCTCTCGATTCTTTCGCGCGGCGGGCGGCTCACCCTCTGGCAGCGTGTGGCGCCGTTTTTCACCAGCGCCTTTTACTACTCGGCGGGATTCCTGCTGCTGGTGCTCACCCTGGTGGGTACGCTGGTGTGGCTGGCGGAGCGCCACGCGCCGGGGACGCAGTTCCCGCCCCACCCGCGCCGCGGCATTCCCAACGGAATCTGGTTTGCCGTCGTGACCATGAGCACGGTCGGCTATGGCGATCTTGCGCCGAAGACGCGTCTGGGGCGCATGGTGACGGGTGTCTGGATCCTCATCTCGGTGGTGGCCGCATCGTCGCTGGTGGCCGCCATCGGCAGTACCCTCACGCTGACCGGATTGCGAAGCTCGGCGATCGCCACCGCGGAGGACCTCACCGGCAAATCCGTCGCCGTGCTGACAAATTCTCCCGGCGAGGAGTTTGCGCGGCGCTTCGGCGCACGGCTGCGAGGCGTGGAGTCGCTCGAGCGCGGATACGAGCTGCTGCGGGACGAAGCCGTGGACGCGGTGGTGTTCGATCGCCCCCAGCTCCTTTACTTCCTGCAGCACCACCGCGATGGCCGCCTGACGGCAGCGAGCGCCGAGTACATGCGTCAGAATTATGGTTTCGCCCTGCCGCTGTCCTCGGACCTGGCCCACCCCATGAACGTGATCCTGCTTCAGTTGGAGGAGGGCGGGCGGGTGGATCGGATCGTGCGTGCGTGGCTGGGCGAAAACCAGGATTGATTGCGCGGTTCTACCAGCGAGGGGGCTATTTCAGGACAGCTCGCGTACCTCTTGGGGTGTGAGCGGGCGCCACTTTCCGATCGGCAGGTCCGCGAGGCGGATAGGGCCGATGGCAATGCGGACGAGCTTGAGGACCTTGCTGCCCACCGCTTCCAGCATGCGCCGCACCTGCCGGTTGCGGCCTTCCGTAATGACGATCTCCAAGTAAGTGTACCGGGCACTGTCGCGAAGGCGCTTCACCTCGGCGGGGCGGGTAGCCCCATCGCTCAGCATCACCCCGCGGCGAAGCTGCTCGACCTGGTCGTCGGTCAGGAGAGTGGAGGCCTTCACATGGTAGGTTTTGGGTACTTTGTGGTGGGGGTTGGTGATGCCTTCGGCGAAATCGGTATCGTTGGTCAGCAGCAGCAGGCCGCTGGTGTCGAGATCGAGACGGCCTACGGGCGAAACCCAGGCATCCACCCCCTGCAACAGTTCATACACCGTCGGGCGACCCGCCGGGTCGCGCCTGGTGGTCAGGTAGCCCTTCGGTTTGTACAACAGAATGTATGACTTAGCCGACTTTCGGAGGGGCTTGCCATCGAGCGTGACGCGGTCGCGGAGGGGGTCCACCCAGTGATCCGCGTTTTGCACGATTTTCCCGTTCACACGAACTCGACCGGCCCCAATCCAGCTTCGGGCGTCGGATCGGGACCCCATTCCGGCTTTGGAAAAGACTCTTTCCAAAGTCTTTAGGGTCCGTTGGGGGCTGGTCAGGTGTTTCCTGGTCATATACCTCCTGATCCTGGGGTACTAGTCCTGGTGCTAAAGTATGGTGGGAGAAACAAACGGACTACATCCTGATTCGGGGAGCACGGCAGTTGATAACCCTGCGCGGAACCCGATCGCCCCGTAGCGGGACAGAACTGCAAGATTTGTACGTGATCAATGATGGCTCCCTGCTGATTCGTGACGGAACCATCGTCGAGGTAGGCCCCACCCGGCGGGTTGAAAATCTGGCGGCGGCACGGGGAGCGATCGAGATCAATGCCGCGGGCCGGGTGGTGATGCCGGGATTTGTGGACTGTCACACCCACCTCGTCTTTCCGCTGCCCGGCGAGCGGGTGCGAGACCTGGCGGGTGGCGCGCGTGCCGTCCGTTCCGCCACCGGTCAACGCATCCAGCTTCGCACCCAGACGCACGTGGCCGCCATGGCCCGTCACGGCACTACCACGGTCGAGGCCAAGACCGGCTGCGGGCCCGACGAAAGTGCGGAAATGAAACTTCTGCGCGTGTTGGCCGCGCTGCGGGACGATCCGCTGCATATCGTACCGACATTTCTGTTTCGGCTGCCGGAACCGGATCTGGTGGGAGAAGCGGCACTGGAAGAAGCGGCGGAACTCGTTTTCCGCGATCTGCTGCCGAAGTTTCAGCGGCGCCACCTGGCGCGTTACGCGGACCTGGCCTGGGACGCCGATCCGCTGTATCAGGCCCATTTCCGCCGCTACCTGGAGACGGCGCGGCGGGTAGGCCTGAAGTGCAAGGTCCACGCCGACGGGCCGGGAGCGGGCGAAGCGATCGCGATGGCGGTTCAGCACCTGGCGGTGAGTATAGATCATCTCGAAGGCGCCTCCGGCGAAGATGCCGCCCTGCTGGCGGGTTCCGGCACGATGGCCACGCTGCTACCAATGGCTTCGTTCCGCACCGGCGGCCAGGCGGCGCCGGCGCGGGCACTGATCCAGGCGGGGGTGGCGGTGGCCCTGGCAAGCAACTTCCACCCCCAACATTGCCCCACGTTGAACATGCAAACCGTAGTGGGAGTTGCGTGCATGCACCTGGGCATGACCCCGGAGGAGGCAATTACCGCCGCCACCATCAACAGCGCCCACACACTGGGCCGCGCCGACCGGGTGGGCTCGCTCGAACCGGGCAAGCTGGCCAACCTGTTGATGCTGAACATACCCGACTATCGCGAGTTGGCCTGCCATTTCGGAGTGAACCTGGTGCATATGACGATGAAGCGCGGCGGCGTCATTTATAAAGAAGGCGATGTGGCCCCCCGCGGGGCGGAGGGATTGCAGCCGATCACCACCTGGGACTGAAGATTGCAGGACACCCGGACTCGGCGCACGTTGCCTCCCTCCCGCATACGACACTCCTTTTTGGACAAAAAAAGGCCGGGCGGTTGGAACCGCCCGGCTCGTGCTTTCAGCCTGTACTTACGTCACCTGACGAACACGGATATGGTGACGCTAACCGTCTGTCCTGAAGGCCCGTACGCCGTCAGGGTGTAGGTGGAGTTGGTGATCGGGCGCACGGTAATGCTGCCGCTGCCGGCAAGCGTCTGCGGTTGCAGTTCGCTGCCGACAATGACCACCGAAGTCGCGTTTTGCGTCTGCCACGACAGCACGACCGGGTTGCCGGCGGCGGTCGAGGTCACCGGGTCAGCCGTGAACGACAGGATCCGCACCTGGCCGACTGTGACGGTGGCATTCGCCTGAATCTGTCCCGTCGCATTGGTCGCGGTCAAGGTGTAGGTGGTAGTGGTCGTCGGGCTCACCGTGGCGCAGTCGTTCGCGTTCAGGTTGCTGCCGACGTCCGGCGTGATGCTGATATTCGTGGAGCCGCTCACCTGCCAGCACAGCTTGGTGGACTGTCCGGCATCGATGGTGGGCGGCGTGGCCACGAAGGTCACGATTTGCGGAATGGTTCCGGGGGCGACGATGACCGTCACCGGGGCGGACACGGCGTGTCCGTCGGCGCTGGTCGCCGTCAGGGTGTAGGTGGTCGTCTGTGGCGGAGTCACAACGGTGCTGCCGTTCGGCGAGACATTGCCGACGTTCGGCGTGATAGCCACGGTGTTGGCGCCCGTGGTGGTCCAGCTCAGCGTCGAAGATTGACCCGGCTGGATACTCAGCGGGCTGGCCTCGAACCGGATGATCTGCGGATTACCCGGACCGACCGGCGTCACCGTGACGGTCTGGCTGGCGTTGATCGTGCCCGACGCGCCGGTGGCCGTCAGGGTGTAGGTGGTCGTGGTGGTGGGCGAAACCGAGACCGACCCGGTCTTCGCATCCACCGCGCCGACGTTCGGGCTGATGGTCACCGAGGTAGCATTCTCCACCACCCAGGCGAGCGTAGAGGATTGACCGGCCTGGATCGTCGCCGGTTGCGCGGAGAAGGAGACGATGCGCACCGCGGCCGGCGTGGACGTCGATACGGTGGTCGTAGCCGAAGCCGAGAGGTTGTCCGTGTTCTTCACCGTCAGGCGGAAGCTGTAGGTCTCTCCCGCGACCGAAGTGAAGGTGGCCCTGGGCCCATTGGCGTTAGCCAGCGTGACGGTTGGTCCGGAAATCTGCGTCCACTGGTAAGTAAGCGCGAGCCCCAGCGGATCGTACGAGCCCGAGCCGTCCAGAACGATGGTTCCGGCCGGAACGCCAAGCTGGTTCGGGCCGGCATCGGCAATAGGCGGACTGGAGCCCACGCGCCGCGTGCCGAATTCGTAGCGCACGCGAGGCACGTCCATGGGCACCGGGGTCGTGACGTCGGCGTACTCCTTGGGGTGGATCCGATTGCCGACTTCGAGACCGACCACGATGCGTCCCGCGCCGGGGCCGCTGGTGAGCGTCTCGTTGTAGCCGGCTTCGGCGGTGAACGCCAGGTGCTCGGTGAGCGGCTGAACCAGTTTGAGGTTAGCGCCCGGCCGCGCATCACGCGGTCCTTCCCGCAGCTTGAGGTACGCCAGGTTGCCCTGCACATAGGCGTCGCCCCAGGTGCCGAAGAGGAAATCGATGCCCTGCTGGTTGACCACCCGCGCGAAGGTTTGCAGGTATGCCCCGGGTGCCAGGGTGACCTGGTTCAGCACGGCGTAGTTCTTGAAGCCGCGCGTGACGAACGCGCCGACACGCCCGCCGCGGAAGATGTAGTCGAGCATGAAGGCCGCCTGGCCGAGCCATCCGGCGTTCTGGTATTCCTTCAGGTCGATTGCCTTGAAACTGCCGAAGGCCCCGGCTTGCAGCGAGCCGAACCGGTTCACGAGACCGATATCGAACTGGCCTTCCTTGCGGCCGGGATAGTACATGAACTCGCCTTGGGCCTGCACCGCGCGTTTCCCGTCGCCGCCAAAAGGCGAAAAGAACTGACCGCGGCCGCTGAAGGTGAAATCACCGCGGCGGTTCGGTCCGAACGTAGGTCCGATATTCAGACCCACAATGGAGAATTTCTTGTTCCGGCGCTGCCCTTCTTCGACCGCGCCCATGGCCTCATTGTGGGCGATGGTGGTGGTTTCCTGTGAACTGAGCGGCTTGGGCAGGGCGGCCACCTGGTCGCGCAACTGGTTGTGCTGGTTGCGCAGGTCGTTCAGCTCGCCGCGCAGCTTGTCGTTCTCGCCCTGCATGTTCTTCAATGCAGCGAGAATGTCGTCGAGCTTGTCGAGCCGCTTAAGTATCTGTGCGCAACATTCTTCCTGCTTCTTCATAAAATCCTGAAGCGCGTTCAGAATGTCGTTGATGCCGCCTTCTTTGATGACCTTGCCCGTGCCGTCGGAGACCTGCAAGACGACTCGGCGATTCATGAAACGGCCTTCTTTACTCCGATTATCCACTTCGGGAGCGCGTTTGCCGTCGCCCGCAGTAGTGACCTGGTCCGGAGTGGCACCGTATTTCACCAGGAACGCTTTGACGGCCTCAGCCCGCCGAAGCGCCAGTCTATCGTTGTATGCGGCCGATCCGACGTAGTCCGTGTGCCCCGTTACTTTGACACGGAAATCCCGGTGCTGAGTCAGCAGTTCTGCAAGGCGCAGCAGGCTGGGGTAACCGTCGGATAGAATCGAGGAATTGAACTCGAAATTGATCTCCTCCCAATCGTCCTTGGCTTGTCCCCCCGGGTTCAGGCCCTGTCCATAAAGACAGGAAGCCAACATCCCTAGCACGCCGAACGCTGCTAGTTTTCTCATTGTTTTGTAACTCTCCTCAACTTGATCCACTTGTGCGAGAAACGATACTCATCGGAACCCCGTGCGCCGCATGATGGCGCGTGAAGGGATCCCACCTCCGCAGCCGGGTATCTGACTTCCCGGCCTTGAGCTCGTATTTTTGAGCCCCAACAGCAGTCAAGAATAGAATACAACGGAAGGTCCCCTTATCTACCAGAATTCGCATAGGTTAGTCCCCGGTCCGAGGTGTTCCCCCGTACAAAACTCCGGCCTCCTTTGCGACAATAATCAGGTGAGGTTGCCGGACGGGCGGTCGCTCCCGGAAACGGGGGAGGAAAGTCCGGTCTCCACAGGGCGGCGTGCCGGCTAACGGCCGGGTGAGTCGTAAGGCTCAACGGAAAGTGCAACAGAAAAAATACCGCCTGGCTGAAAAGCGAGGTAAGGGTGAAATGGTGCGGTAAGAGCGCACCGCGGCGGGAGTAATTCCGCCGGCATTGCAAACCCCACGCGGAGCAAGACCAAATAGGGGAGGAGGGGCGGCCCGTCCCAGCAGACTCCCGGGTAGGTCGCTAGAGCCGGATAGTGATGTCCGGCCCAGAGGAATGGCCGCTGCCCGCAAGGGTACAGAAACCGGCTTACAGTCCGGCAGCCTTGCTTCCTTCGTCAGTCCGGGTTATTCCGGATTAACGGTCTATTATTCCCAAAAATCGGCAGCCGTACTGGAATCTGTTTTGCAATATCGGATTTGCAGATCGGTAAGGATGAATTACTGTTCTGGCGCTGATGTTGCATCTCACGAAGATCAAAATGGCAAAAACTCTCTCCACCGTTGCGTCGTTCCTGCTCGCTCTGTCCGGTCTTGTCAAAGCCGACAACATTGTCCTCTTCCAGACGATTCCCCACTCGCTCCCGCCGAACGTTCCCAGCCAGCCGTACCAGGCGCAGCAGGCGGCCGAAGTCGGCGATCTCATCCAGCTCGCTTCCTACGGATCCGAATACCCGTTGCATTCGGTCGCGGTGGTCATGAGCAATTGGGCGTACGAATCGAGTTGGGAAGCCGTCGGCACCTCGCCCGGATTCAATGTCCTGATGACCCTCACTCTGTACAATACGGGAGTCGGTCTCACGCCCGGTCTGGTGATCGCTTCTTCGACCACGAATGCCTTCATCCCCTGGCGCCCCGAGCCCAGTGCCGTATGCGGCGAGGGGTGGCTCGCTTCGAACGGGAGTTGCTACAACGGCTCGCTTTCCATGGTCGGCTTCCAATTCGACAAGCATCGTGCTCCCCGAGCAGCTCATCTACGGGCTGGCGTTCAACACCGAGACATGGGGATATCAGCCCACCGGTGTGCCCGGGCCGTATAACAGCCTCAACCTCGCGCTCACCACGACGGGCCCGTCGGCCGGCACGGATGTCGACCCGGACGCGGTTTATTGGAACACGCAGACCGCCGGCTGGTACTCCGATGGCGGTGCGGGCGGCGTGGGGATCTCCCGCGCCGATACCAACTGGAGCCCGTATGCGCCGATGATTCAGTTCAACACGCCGGAGCCGGTGAGTCTGCTGTTGATCGGCGGCGGGCTGTTGGTGTTGGGCATCGTCCGCAAGCGGCGCTGACAGGCTGGCGGCCGGGCCGGGTGATGGTAAGCTCGGCACTATGGTTCGTCCGCTACTTGTCCTCTCATTGTCGTTTGCGGCCTGGGGCCAGACCGCGCCAGAGGCCGTGGAAGGCGACTGGGTCGCCCGTGACTTCACGTTTCACAGCGGCGAAAAACTGGCTGAGTTGCGGCTGCACTATACCACGTTGGGCGCTCCCTCCCGGGATGCCGCGGGGCACGTTCGCAATGCCGTGCTCATTATGCATGGCACCGGAGGCAGCGGCCGTGGGTTTCTGGGCGCGCAATTTGCCGGCGAACTCTTCGGCGAGGGACAGCCGCTCGACGCCGGCCGCTACTTCATCATCCTGCCGGACGCGATCGGCGCCGGGCGGTCGAGCAAGCCGAGCGACGGTCTGCATGCCCGGTTTCCGCGTTACCGCTACGACGACATGGTGCGCGCCGACCACCTGCTGCTGCAGGACGGACTGCATGTGGACCACCTGCGGCTGGTAATGGGCACGTCCATGGGTGGTATGCACACCTGGCTCTGGGGCGAAATGTACCCGGATTTCATGGACGCGCTCATGCCGCTGGCCAGCGCTCCGGTCGAAATCGTCGGGCGCAACCGCATGTTTCGCGCCATGATCATCCAGGCCATCCGCAACGATCCGGACTGGAAGAACGGCGAGTATTCGAGCCCGCCGCTGAACGGGTTGATGGCCGCCCAGTACAGCCTCTTCATGATGACCAGCAGCCCCATGCAGCTCCACAAGATCGACTCCACCCGCGAAAAGGCCGATGCCGCCGTGACCGGATTGCGGCAGCGCGCCGCCAGAACCGATGCCAACGATATGCTCTACCAGTTCGACGCATCCACCGATTACAACCCTTCGCCCGACCTGGGGAAGATCCGGGCGCCGCTATGGGCCATCAACTCCGCCGATGACGAAGTGAACCCGCCGGAGCTGGGCATTCTGGAACGGGAGATCCAGCGGGTGCCGCGCGGGCGCTACATTCTAATCCCTACCAGCGGCGAGACGCGCGGCCACGGGACCCACTCCCGGGCCGTGGTCTGGAAGAACTACCTAGTGGAGTTATTGCGGCTGACGGAACGGTGACTGGCGCCATTCGTGCTGGAGCATCGACCAGACCACCAGGTCCACCCACCGGTCGTTGACCCATTCGCCTTCCCGCGCCACGCCTTCCCGCCGGAACCCGAGGCGTTCCGGAATGGCGCAGCTTCGTGTGTTGCCTGTGCCGCAGCGGATCTCGACGCGGTGCAGGGTGCGCTCCTCGAACAGGTGATGCAGGATCGCGACGCAGCAGCGGGTCACAATCCCTTTGCCCTGAAGCGCGGGCTCGATCCAGTAGCCGATGCTGCAATTGCGGTGATCGAGATCGATCGGGTGGCAGCCTACGCTGCCGCAGAGCTCGGCCTTCCACCAGATGCCGGCCGACGGTCCGCGGCCACCGGCGAACTGGTCCATGGCGCCGGCGATGAACTGCCGGACGTCTCCGGGCGAGCGCGTGCGGTCCACCCACGGCAGCCACTGCCGCAGGTACTCGCGATGCGGGTCCACCTTGGCGAATACCGGTTCGGCGTCTTCCGGACGGAACTGGCGGAGTTCCAGGCCTGGACCTACCGTGCGGTGAAAGGTCACGCCTACTCCGTTCCCGCGGGCTTCTGCGGATTGCGCGATTTGGAGATGGCCGGCGTTTCGAACGACTCCGGCTGAAGGGCATACCGGGTCAGCCCCTCCTTCAGCCGTTCGAAGGCGGTCTCCGGATCGTCCACGTACTGAAACAGGTCGAGATCCTGCGGCGCGATCATACCGTACTTCACCAGTGCGTCGAAGTTGATGATCTCCTTCCAGTACGCCGAACCGTAGAGCAGGATGATGATCTTCTTGGCCAGTTTCTGGGTCTGGGATAGGGTCAGCAACTCCATCATCTCGTCCAGCGTGCCGAAGCCGCCCGGAAACACGACCATGGCCTTGGCGAGATAGGCGAACCAGAACTTGCGCATGAAGAAGTAGTGGAATTCAAAGCTCAGTTCCGGCGTAATGTAGGGGTTCGGGAGCTGCTCGAATGGCAGGCCGATATTCAATCCGACGGTCTTGCCGTTGGCATCGCTGGCGCCACGATTGGCGGCCTCCATGATGCCCGGACCTCCTCCGGAGCAGACCACGAAGCGGTGGCTGTGGTTGGTGAACTGGTCCGCCCACTCGGTGAGGAGCCGGGCCAGGGTGCGCGCCGCGTCGTAATACTCCTTCAGCGGCCCGTCTTCGCGCAATCGGGCGGACCCGAAGAACACGACGGTATCGCGCACCTTCTCCCGGCGGAAATGCGCCAGCGGCTCCAGAAATTCGGCCAGTATGCGGATGGCGCGGGCATCGGGGCTGTTGAGGAACTGCTCGTTGAGGTAGGGAACCGGCCGGCGGCCGCTAGGGGTTGGTTTGAGTGGCGTTTGACGCGACATTCTTTTTCATCTCATCGATTTGTCTCTTCAACTCTCGCACAGTCTTGAGGAGTTCGGGCAATTTGGGGAACGCGGTAACCGCCCGCAGCCATTCCCTGGCCGGGAAGGCGGGCGACCCGGAAATCCGTCCGTTGGGTTCGACATCGCCGCCGATCCCGCTCTGCGCGTAAACGATGGCGCCTTCGTGAACCGTCAGGTGCCCCGACGAGCCGACCTGGCCAGCCAGCAACACGTTCCGCTCCAGGACGGTGCTGCCCGCCAGCCCCGTCTGGGCGCAGATGATGTTGTCCTCACCGACCGTGCAGGCGTGCCCCACCTGTACCAGGCTGTCGATCTTGGCGCCGCGTTTCACGCGGGTTTCGCCCACCGTGGCACGGTCCACCGAGGTCAGCGTCTGGATTTCGACATCGTCTTCAATCACGGTCACGCCCGATTGGACGATTTTGCAGTGCGTGCCGTCGGCGCGCTTGGCGAACCCGAAGCCATCGCCGCCCACCACGACGTGATTCTGCAGAATCACGCGGCTTCCAACCCGGCAGAACTCGCGGACCACGGCGTGGGAGTGGGCCAGGAAATCGTCGCCGATCTCCGCCCCTTGATAAATCACCACGTGCGGGTGGAGTACCGCGCCGCGGCCGATGCGCACGCGTTCGCCCACCACCGCGAAGGGGCCGATGGAACAGCCTTCGCCGATTTCCGCCGTCGGCGCAACGTAGGCTTGCGGATGGATCCCGGGGGCAGGCTGTGGCGGCTGGTAGAAAAAGCCGAGGACGCGGGCGAAATCGAGGTACGGGCTTTCCGACACGAGGCTGGCAATCGGCAGCCCCTCCAGGGGCTCCGACACCAGGATCGCGGAGGCCTTGGTGTGCTTCACTTTGGGCGCATATTTCGGGTTCGCCAGAAAGGTGAGCGATCCGGGTCCGGCTTGTTCCATCCCGGCCACCCCGGAGATTTCGAGTTCGCCGTCGCCTTCCAGGCGGCAGCCCAGGCGCGCGGCGATTTCGCGGAGTTTCATAGGTCGAAACTCCAGGGTAACGCGCCCTACCTCAGGTTGGCGCCCCGCCCCGCCGGCACCCACCGGTTCCCATTGGGGTGCATCCGTCATCGATGAAACCCAATGACCTTTTTGGGGTTCAATAGGGATTATGCGTGTGTTCGGTGGCGTGGTGATTCTAGGGTTGCTGACGGGGTTTCCTGCGGCAGCGCAGTTTTCGGGACGGGTCAGCGGATCGGTCGTGGATGCTTCGGGCGCCGCCATCCCCGGCGCGCGGGTGGATCTGTTGCTGGCCGGCGGCAAGAAGCCTCTGCTGTCCATCAATACCTCCACCGATGGGCTGTTCCACCTGATCGGAGTACGGCCGGCGGATTATGACCTCATCGTGACGGCCCAGGGGTTCGTTACGGCGATCCTGCGCGGCATGGTCGTGGATGCGGCTCGCGAAACGGCCATCCCGCAAATCAAGCTGGCCGTGGCCACCGTGACCCAGAGCGTGGATGTGACCGCCGAAGCCGAAGGCGTGGAGATCTCCAATGCCGAGGTCTCCGGCACCATTACCATGCAGGAAATTCAGAGCCTGCCGATTCTGGATCGGGATGTGCTGGCGGTGCTCCAAACTCAGCCCGGCGTTGCTTCCAACGGCAATTCCACCACAGTCATCAACGGCCTCCGCACTTCCTATTCCAATGTCACGCTGGACGGCATCAACATCCAGGACAACTACATCCGCGACAACGCCCTGGATTATTCGCCCAATAAACTGCTGATGGGGCAGGTGAGGCAGATGACCCTGATCTCCTCCAACGCCAATGCCGCGGCCACCGGAGGTGCCACGGAGACGGCGTTTTCGACCCCGTCCGGCACGAATCAGTTCCATGGCGAAGTGTACTGGTACAACCGTAACAACGCGTTCGCGGCGAACGACTGGTTCAACAACCAGGCGGGCACGCCCCAGCCATTCCTGAACCAGAATCAGTTGGGCGCGTCGATCGGCGGCCCCATCCGGCGGGACAAGCTGTTTTTCTATTTCAACTACGAGGCCGTGCGCGATCACGAACAGGTTCCCGCCGATGCCACCGTCCTAACCGCCGCGGCGCGCAGCGGCATCTTCTCATACCGCGACAGCGATCAGAACCTGCACCAGGTGAATCTGTTGGCGCTGCGCAACACCGCCATCGATCCGGTGATGCAGAAGCTGCTGGACCAGGTGCCGGGGCCGGAGTTCATCAACAACGCCCAGGTGGGCGACGGACTGAACACGGCCGGGTACCGGTTCAACCAGCGCGATAACGGGACGCGCGATAACATCACCGGGAAACTCGACTACAATCTCTCGACCCGGCACGCCGTCAGCCTGGCGTATCTCCGAAACCGCTACAACCTGGACCGCGCAGACGCCGAAAACGATTACGCGGCCATCCCCAAGGCCTACAACCTGACACACTCGAACTTTGTCGCCGCCTCGTGGCGGTGGACGCCATCGGCGCGGCTGACCAACGAAGTCCGGGCCGGCTTCAATCTCACGTACGGGTACTTTTTTACGCACGAAAAGTTCGGAGGCTATCTCTACACCGGAATGCTCTACTCCGACCCGGTGAACGAGTTCATGCCGCAGGGCCGGACCACCAATACTTTCGCCCTCTCCGACGACGCCGCGTATCAGCGCGGACGCCACTATGTGCAGTTCGGTTTTCACGGGCAGAACGTCCGGGTACGTTCCCATGACGCGTCCGGCACGGTCGCGACCTACACGCTGGGCATGGGATCGGGACAGCCGGCACTGAGCCGCAACGCCCTGCCGGGCAGCACCAGCACCGACGTAGATACCGCCAACGCTCTGTTGGCGACATTGGGCGGCTATATCGACAACTACTCGCAGACGTTCAACGTCACCAGCCGTACCTCGGGTTTCGTGCCGGGCGCGCCGTACATCCGCCATTTCCGGCTCAACGACTACGACTTCTACGTGCAGGACAAGTGGAAGATATTGCCGCGGCTCACCGTCAACCTGGGCCTACGCTGGGTGCTGCCCGGCGTGGCCGACGAACGCGACTCATTAACGCTCCAGCCGGTGCTTCAGGGTGCCCTGGCGCAGACGCTGCTTACCGATGCGACGCTCGATTTCGTGGGCAAATCGGTGGGGCGTCCCTGGTACAACCGGCACTGGAAGAATTTTGCGCCCAATGTGGGCTTTGCCTGGGACGTTTTCGGGGACGGAAAAACGGCCCTGCGAGGCGGCTACTCCATCAGCTACGTCAACGACCAGGAACTCCTGGCGCCGGAGAACATGCTCGAAGCGAACGGCGGTTTGCAGGCGTTCGTGTTCGAGCCGGGACTTTCGAATCGCGCGGCGGAGGGGCCACCCGCGATTCCCGTGCCGCCGTTCCAAGTGCCTTTGAAGGCCTCGGACAACTATGCCCTCGACCCTTTCTCCGTCATTGGATCGGTGGACCCGAACCTGAACCGCCCGCGCGTGCAGCAGTACTCCATCGGCATCCAGCGCGATGTCAAGGGCACCGTGCTCGAAGTTCGTTACGTGGGCAATCACGTGGTGGGCGCCTATCGCGCCTTCGACTTCAATCAGGTACAGGTATTGACGAACGGGTTTCTGGCGGACTTCGAGCGCGCGCAAAGCAATGGCTTTCTAGCCGAGGCGCGGTCCGGCGTGTTCAATCCCTCTTTCAACAGCAGCATTCCGGGCAGCCAGCCGCTGCCGGTCTTCGCGCTGCTGGCGCGCCGCGGCTCCTTTTCCGATTCCAACGTTTTGAACCTGATTCAGCAAGGCGCGGCCGGTGAATTGGCTACATACTACCAGACCAACGGGCTCAACGGCAGTTTCAATTATTTCCCGAATCCCAACGCGCTGGCCGGCGACATGCTGACGAACTATTCCAGCTCGAGCTACAACTCGCTCCAGGTGGTGGCGCGGCGCCGCATGAAGTCCGGGCTGAGCATGGAAGCGAACTACACCTTCTCCAAAGTGCTGAGCGATGGCGACGGCGATCTGCAAACGCGCTTTCAGGCATTCCTCGATTTCAACAACCCGGCGCTCGAACGCTCGCGCGCCAACTTCGATCTCACTCACATGATCAAGGCCGACGGATTCTATGAGTTGCCGTTGGGCGAGGGTCGCCGGCTTCACTTCACCCCGATCGTGGATCGCATCGTGGGCGCGTGGCGTCTGGGCAGCACCATGGTATGGCAATCGGGCGCGCCGTTCTCGATTCTTTCGGGGCGGGGAACCCTGAACCGGGAGGCGCGATCGTATTACAATACCGCGGTGACCTGGCTGAACCAGGGACAGCTCAGCGAGGTGGTGAAATTCCAGATGACCGGCGACGGACCGCTAATCGTCGCGCCTTCGGCCGTCAACCCCGCCAACGGCACGGGCGTAGGCACGGAGATCCCCGGCGAGGCGCCCTTCAGCGGCCAGGTATTCTTCAACCCGGGCGCCGGCACGCTGGGGACGCTGCAACGCCGCTACTTTTCGGGTCCGTGGACATTCAACATCGATCTGAGCCTGATCAAGGACGTCAAGATCCGCGAAAACCAGAGCCTGGAGTTGCGCATGGAAGCGTTCAATGCGCTGAACCACGCCACGTTCTGGTCGGGCGATCAGCTCATCAACTCCAACACGTTCGGCAAGATCGCCTCCACGTTCTACGGGCCGCGCATTCTGCAATTCGGACTGCGGTTCCAGTTCTAATACGGGTGCTGGATGCGGCGCACCAAGCGTTGCGCGACCTGGTGCGGACGAGCGAGGATGCCGGAGCGGATCAGCAGCGTGCTCCCGGCGGATCATGCCTCTCGATACTGGTCTCTATTCGCCACTGTGGTAGTGCCTGGCAATCGTAATGGTGTCCGCGTGGACATCCAACCCAAGAAATCGTATGTTAGACATGCGACCAGTTCCCTGCGCGTGTGGCTCTGCAGCGTGACCCGCGCATCCGCGAACAGGGCTGGTCGGTTCATTGTGACTATGCCTGGATTACTCGATCTCATCAGCGCCGCAAAAGTGTACGACCTGGCGCAGCCGTACTTCGTCGGCATGCCGCATCACCCCGTGCATCCGCCGTTTCTCTTCAGCCTGGTGAAGTCGCACGGAGAGTATGTGGGGCCGAACGGGAACAGCTCCGCCTCGGATGCGATCGCGCTGGGCACCCACGTGGGGACCCACCTGGATGGCTTATGTCACTTCTCCTGCGGCGGCAAGCTGCACGGCGGCGAGCAGGCCGCCGCGGTGCAGTCGTACACCGGGGGACTGGGGCGTTTCAGCATCGACACTGTCCCGCCCATCCTGCGTCGCGGCGTGCTGCTGGATATCGCCGGCCTCGAGCCGCTGGCCCGGGACGTGGAAATCACCCCCGAGCACCTGGAAGCCGCTCAGCGCAGCCAAATCCGCGCTGGCGATGTAGTCCTGCTGCGGACCGGCTGGGCGCGTTACTTTGAAGATCCCGGGAAATTCGTTTCGGCGGTGCACGGCCCCGGTCCGGCGATCGCCGGAGCGCGGTGGCTGAGCGGACGCGGCGTGTACGCGGTGGGCTCGGATACGGTCGCTTTCGAGAAGGTGCCGGATCCGTCCATGCCCGTACACGTGCACCTGCTGGTGGAGAAAGGCATTCACATCATCGAGTGCCTCAACCTGGAAGAGTTAGCCGCCGCGCGAGTGGACGAGTTTTTGTTTGTGGCGATGCCGTTGAAGATCCGCGGTGCAACGGCTTCGCCGGTCCGGCCGATCGCAGTAGTCGCGTAAGCGACACCGCCGGGCCCGCCCGCATCGCCCGCCGCGCGGGGCCGAGCGCCGCCGCCACCACGCCCACCAGCAGCAGGGCCACACCCCGGGGATCGCCGGCTGGGCCGCGCGGGGTATAGGCGACTTTTTTGGAGGCGCGGGTCGGAATCGAACCGACGAATAAAGGTTTTGCAGACCCGTTGGAAATACGCTGAATTGCAACAAATTTGACAGAATCTGCTGTTCCGGTCCACCCTTGGTCCACTTCGTGATCGGTCTCCAATCATATTAGTCTGGTCCCTTCTCTGAGAGCAGCAGCTGCAAGTTCGCCGTCCAAGGTTGCGAGTGGTATCGCCTCCCTGAGCGCCAATTCCAGGTACGAAGCATCGTAGACGGACAGGCGATGGGTCCGCGCAAGTCTGAGGACGGCACCTTCCTCCGGCTCACGATCGATTCGGATCCGCAACCCTGCAAGATCTCGCAGGAAAACACCCGTGTCCGACTCGGTGATCCTCTTGCGACGCTCGTTCACTACGAGGATGTTGCGGATCTCAAACCACCAGAGACTGGGGACGACCGCTTCTTCGGTCTTGATTCGGGCGTAAGCGGCATCGGCCCTGGCGTCTTGCTCATCCTGAAACGCCCAGCAAGCTGGAATCGATGTGTCGAGCACGAACGGCATCAGTACTTCCGTCCTTCCTCGCGTGCGGATCGTATTTCCTCAAGGGTGACCTTGCCGGTTCTTTTTCGCAGCTCGAGGATACTCGCCAGCGCTCTGTCGACTTCTTCTTGCCGCCGCTCCACTTCGGGCACAATCCTGGCGATGGCGCGGCCATGACGGGTAATAATAAGCGTTTCGCCCCGCTCCACGGCATCGAGCAGCTGGGGCAGATGGGCTTTGGCTTCGGAAGCTTGGATTTCACGCATTTAACAGTCCTGACTAGTCAATTTGACTGGTTTAATTTTAACAGATCGACCTGGCCGTTTCCCTTTCTTGCTCCGCTCCAAACAACTCACGTAAGGCTGCTGCCCTGCCCGTGTCGACCCGGCGATATTGGCCGATGAGAGCTAACTCCTTTTCGAGTACGCTCACGACCTGCTCTCGGAATATCCTCGAGCCGGCAAGGAGTCCCCCGAACAGCGATTGATTTTCAGCGACATCCTCGGGTTTGCCCCACCATAATGCGAACTGGAAGCCCCGGAACACTACGAATACTTCGGCGTGCAACCGTAGCGACGGTAGTACTAACCAAACGTATCGACTTTGCGACTGCCGCCAAGTTTATCGCGCATTGCGAGGACGTCCGCTATAGGAGCAAGCCCGCGTCCGCGCAGCGAATAAGGGTTTCATTTACAGCCCTGGTGACGTTTCTTGGAGACTTCCGACTCGGAGACAATGATGCCGGGCTGATCGAAGCTTTCAAGGAATCCCGGGTTGTCGACTGCGGCGTTCGGGACATTGCGATCCGTCATGATCTGCATGCACTGTCTCTCTTCTTTCAGTTCGCCGAAAGCAAAGGTTGGATCAAAGGCAATCCCGTGCGTCAAGTGAAGATCCCGTCGGACCGTGATGCCATCCGAATGACAGTCCTGACGGATGAACAGGAGAGGCCATATTTCGCTGAAGTACAAAAGGTCGTCGACAAAGCCGGCAGGCGCAACCTTTACGACGTTGGGCGCCTCATAATCAGGGCTTTCGACCCGAAGAGATCACCCGCGCCCGGAAGGACAGTTTAACGACGGGTCGAACGGTTGACCTCACAGAGGAATCTTTCCTGATCTTGCAGCGGGGCAACGCGACGAGTGGGCCGTGGCTTTTTCCCTCCGAACGGGATGTTGGCCAGCCGATTACGAAGCTCAACAACTCTCATGATCGCGCTGCCGCGGCGCCCACGTTTCTTTTGTGCTCTACGATCTGCGCCACACATTCGGCACAAGGATGGCCACCGAGCCAAAACTGATCCGTTTACGCTGGCCGCAATTATGGGGCATGCCAACCTTCGCACGATCATGCGCTATGTGCATCCCCAGCAGGAGGAGAAGAAACGCGCCATCATTTTGAAGCAACATACAGGAAAAGGTTGGAGGCGCGGGTCGGAATCGAACCGACGAATAAAGGTTTTGCAGACCTTGGCCTTACCACTTGGCTACCGCGCCTTCAAGGTCTAGATGCAAAATAACGCGGCGGAAGACGGCAAGTCAACCGGACCACTTCCGCGCCCGCCGTCTCAACAATCTTCGCGTAACGCGGTCATGGGGTCCACATGCGTCGCGCGGCGGGCCGGGAGATAGCATGCGAGCACGGCGAACGCCGCCAGAATTACGCCGGCCAGGGCGAACGTAGCCGTATCCAGCGGCCGCACTTCGAACAGCAGGGTCCGCATCAGCCAAGTCAGGGCCAACGCCGCCAACCATCCGGCCACGATTCCGGCGGCGATCCACCGGAAGTGCTGCCAGAATACCAGCCGGAGCGCGGCCGCCGGGGGGGCGCCCAAGGCCATGCGCAGGCCGAGGTCGCGCGTGCGCTGCGCCACGGACCAGGATACCGTTCCATAAATGCCGACACCCGCCAGCAGAAGCGCCGCCACGGCGAATCCGGCCAGGAGCAGCATCACGAACCGACGCTGGGCCGTGGAGTGATCGAGCAGCGTTTCCATAGAAAACACGTTATACGCCGGCGCGCCCGCGGCTACCGATCGCACGCGCGCGGCCAGGGTCGAGAGCATCAGTGCGGGATCGGCGGCGGTGCGGATCACCAGGATCGGCGAGCTCAGCGGGTTCACCGGGTACGGGCGGTAAATCTCCGGACGGGGGGCCGTGTCGAGGCCGATGTGGTGCACATCGCCTACCACACCGATGACGGTGAGCCACGGAAAACGTTCGGGGTTCGCGGTCAGTTTGACTCGCCGCCCGACCGGATTCTGGCCGGGCCAGAACTTGCGAGCGGCAGCCTCATTGATCAGCAGGACCGTGCCGGGGCTGGCGCTGTCGCGCTGGTCGAAGAGGCGGCCGGAGCGCAGCGGAATTCGCATGGTGGAGAAATACTCGGGTGCTGCCACCCGGTATTCGACGTCGAAGCCCGGCTCGCCGGGTACCGAGCGGCCCTCCACGAACAGCCAACTGCCGAGGTTGGAACCCATCAACGGCAAGCGGCTCACGCAGGCTACGCTCTCGACGCCCGGCACCGACTGAAGGAGGTCCCGCATGCGGTGGTACACGGCGGTACGCAGCTCGGGCGTGCGGGCGGATTGGGGCACCTGGGTGGAGATGGTCACGAGGTGGTGAGGATCGAAACCGGCGGGCACATTCAGCACCCGCTGAAAACTGCGGATGAGCAGGCCCGCCCCCACCAGGAGCACCAGGGCCAACGCCACCTGTAGGGTCACGAGGGTGGTGCGCAACCGGTGATGGCCCGCGGTCCAGTGACGGCCGGCCTCTCGCAGCGCGCCTTCGATCTCGCCACGGGCGATGCGGAGGGCCGGGGGGAGGCCGGCCAGTAGGGAACAGCTCAGAACAACGGCGGCAGTGAACCACAACGCGCGGAAATCGAGAACGATTTCACCGGGGCTGACGAGAGTGGGTGGCGCCAGTGCCGAGAGCAGGCCCAAGCCGCCCTTCGCTAGCACGATACCCACCGCGCCCCCCGCCAGCGCCATCCAAAAACCTTCGGCCAGCAGTTGTCGCAGGATGCGCCACCGCGACGCACCCAGGGCCACGCGTACCGAAAGCTCGCGGTGGCGCGTGGATGCCTGGCCAAGCAGGAGGTTGGCTACGTTGGCGCACGCCATCAGTAGCACGAAAGCAACGGCTCCGAGGAGCAGCATCATGGGCGTGTACGTGCGTCCGGTGACCTGATGCGACAACGGCTGGAGGTCGTCTTCAAAGCCCCGATTCATGTCGGGATACTGTTCGGCGAGAGCGCCGCCGACGCGCTGGAGATCCTCGCGCGCCTGGTCGGGCGGTATACCCGGCTTGAGACGCCCGATCACCTTCAGGAAGCGGACGGCCCGGTCCGAGTCGACGATCGGATTGCTCGAAAGGGGCAGCCAGAGGTCGATATCCGCGGCGGCCCCCGCGAGCGGCTCGCCCGGATAACGGAAGCCGACTGGCAAGACGCCGATCACGGTGTAGGCCCCTCCGTCGAGCGCCAGCGCCTGGCCGGCAACATCCGGCGAACCACCGAAACGGCGTTGCCAAAAAGAGTGCGAGAGAAGCACTACATTTGACGGCCGGGTGCGTACATCCTCGGCAGGCAGAATGGTCCGGCCCAGGGAGGCGTTCACGCCCAGCAGGGGAAAAAACTCCGCCGAAACGTAGAGTGCTTGCAAGCGCTCGGCATCGCCGCGGCCGGTCATCACCAGGCTCCAGACGGGAGAGATCGCGGCCACGGCTGAGAAGGATCGGGTGCGCTCCCGGATATCGAAGAAGTCCGCGGCGGAGGTCCACGGTTCGAGTTCGGGTTGCTGCGCTTTACGGGTTTCGATCGCCATGAGCCGCGAGGGTTCGGGGAAGGGGAGACGGCGGAGCGTCACCCGGTCCACCATGGTAAAAATGGCGGTATTGCCTCCGATGCCAAAGGCCAGCGTGGCCACTGCGATGGCGGTGAACCCCGGGCTGCGGCGCAGCAGGCGGGCGCCATAGCGCAGGTCCCGCGGCAGGCCGGAGAACAGAAGGGCTCGCACCCCCAATGCCGGCACGGGACCGCGTTCCGCCAGGTCGATGTCTCGCGCCAGAGCTCTCCAGTCGCGAAACTGGTGTTCCGCCAGGCCGCAGGCTTCGGACTCGCTGGCGCCGCCGGCGAGAGCGTCCTGATAGGCCTGCTCCAGTTGGAGGGACAATTCGGCCACGATTTCGTTCTCCCGGTGGGGCGAGGCGGCGAGGGGCGGCAGGTGCTCGCGGACATAGCTTTTCCAGTCAGGCATGGTCGAACCTCGTGAGGGCGTTCAGGGCCTGCACGAAAGCGCGCCAGGTACGCCGCTGGGCCGCCAGGGCGCGACGGCCGGCCGGGGTCAGGCGATAGAATCGGCGCCGGCGTTCGCCCGCTTTCTCGACCCAGCGGCCTTCGACGAGGCATTTGCGTTCGAGGCGGTAGAGCATGGGGTAAAGCGAGGCCACGTGGAATTGCAGGCGGCTGTCCGACTGCTTCTCGATGAGCTTGGCGAGCTCATAGCCGTGGCGGGGGCGGTCTTCGAGCAGTGCCATCAGAATCATCTCGGCGGCAACAGGACGCACCATATGTGGCGATTATATATATGTCACATGCGAATATCAACGCCAACGGTGTGCGAGATGTGCGAGGCAGGCGGTCAGACGGTCTCTTCCGAGGCGGGAGGATCGGCGATGGCCATGCCTTTCTTGGCGCGGTCGCGCAGCTCGCCGATGTTGACACCGGTAAGCGCCGTGGCGATGGCGCCGCCGACGAGCAGGGGGCCGGTCAGCACAGCGAACAGAATAATCGAGAACGTCTTAGCCACGGTAGTCTCCACCTCGAACAACCGTAGCGCGGTAACGCAGGCGAAGTTTACCAGTCCCAGGTTCCCGGGCGCGTTGGGCACCACCGTGATGAAGCGAATGATGGTGACCACGCCGCCGGCGGCCCAGAACGAGAGATCCAGGCCATACGCCTTCATTAGGGCGTAAACGGAGACGAACTGCAGAACCAGGTAGCCCAGGCTGATCAGAGCGGTGAATCCGAGTGTACGGCGGTTTCCCATCAGGTGGAGACCTTCGATAACGTGCCGGAGCGCGCTCGACCAGCGGCTTTCGGAGATTACGGCGTGGGCCTCGTGCTTGTGAGCCACAATCCACCACAGCCCGATAGCCGCGAGCACCAGGAACGCGCCCAGAGTCTGCACCAAAATGGCCAGGTCACGCGGAATTCCGCGCACAAAGCTAGCTGTGATCAGGAACGCGACCACCATCCAGAAACCATCGATCAACCGCTCCACCGCCGCCGATGCAAAGCCAAGCGAAATCCGCAAATCGTTCCAATGGGCCAGCAGGTAGCAGCGGATCAGTTCGCCCACGCGAAGGGGGAGCACTTCATTGGCGAACAGTCCGATATAAATCGCCTGCACGGTACGCCAGAGCCGCAGGCGAACCACCGGGTTCAGCAGCGTGTTCCATCGCCACCCGTGCACTACGTAGACGGCGAGGTCGGAGCCTACAGCGAGAGCTACCCACCACCAGCCGAGATCGCGGATGGCAGGTAACAACTCGCGCCGGATCGGGTAACCATGCAGCACCCAGACCAGGCAAGCGGCGGAAAGACAATAACCGAGAACCTGCGGCAGCCAGGGTGGCATTTTTCGGCGCGGGACTGCGGAGGGGATCACCATAGGATCCGAGACTCTGACGGCGGTTCGCCGGCGTGGGATAGCACCCTCTTCAGCCGCACGATTTCATCATAGCGTGGCCTCACGGTGTGCCCGAAACGCATGACGGCGCAAGACGATCCGGGGTAGAATGGCCGCTTCATGCCTTCGAACGGCCCGCAGCTCATATGGCTTACGGCGGCGGCAATCGCCGTTCTGCTGTTGCTCATTCTGGTGGTGAAGCTGCATGCGTTTCTGGCGCTGCTGATCTCCGCGATGCTGCTGGGACTGGCTTGCGGCATGCCCCCCGAGAAGGTTCTGAAGTCCATTCAAACGGGGTTTGGCGATGCGCTCGGCTTCATCGCCGTGGTAGTGGGATTGGGAGCGATGATCGGGCGTTTCCTGGAGCACTCAGGCGGGGGCCGCGCGCTCGCCGACTGGCTGCTGGTCCGCTTCGGCAAAGACCATGCCGCGTGGGCGATGCTGGTGGCCGCGTTCCTGGTAGGGCTGCCGATTTTTTTTGAAGTGGGGTTCATCATCATGGTTCCGCTGGTCTGGAACCTGGCGCGGGAGACTCGACGTTCACTGCTGTTGTACGGTCTGCCGATGGCGGCGGCCCTGACGATCACGCACTCCCTGGTGCCTCCGCACCCGGCCCCGGCAGCCGCGTCGCAGATGTTGGGCGCCGACCTGTCGCATACGATCCTTTTTGGCATCGCGGTATCGATACCCATGGCCGTGGTTGCCGGCATCTTCTACGCCACCTGGGTAGCGAAGCGGATCTACATCCCGGTGCCGGAGATTGCGTCGAGTTCGATCGAGCCTGTCGCAGACGCCCATCGCCCGCCCCCGCTGGCGGCGGTGGTGGTGCTGCTCCTGTTGCCCGTGGTGTTGATCTTTGGCGCCACGATCGCTACTCTGGCGAATGTGCCCTTCCGGGGCGCCGCGGTTTTCATCGGCCACCCATTTACGGCGCTGACCATCGCTGCACTGGGGGCGATCTGGTTTTTGGGGATCCGCCGCGGCATCTCCCGCGAGCGCACCGTCAAAATGGCGGCCGAATCGCTGGCGCCGATGGGCGCCCTGCTATGCATTATGGGGGGAGGCGGCGCGTTCAAGCAGATAATTGTGGATTCCGGAGTAGGTGCGTACGCGGGCAAATTGTTGATCTCGTCGGCCGTCTCGCCTCTGCTCGTGGTGTACTTGATCTCGGCGGCCATGCGGCTGGCGCAGGGTTCCGCCACGGTGGCGATTATCACGGCTGCGGGCATTGTCGCGCCCATGGTAAAGGGCATTCCGGGGTACAGTCCGGACCTGATCGTGCTGGCGCTGTGCTGCGGCGGCACCGCGTTTTCCCACGTCAACGACTCCGGGTTCTGGCTGGTGAATCAGTACTTCGGCATGACCGTGCCACAGACCCTGAAGACCTGGACGGCTATGAAGATCGTATCGTCCATTACCGGTTTGGCCTTGGTGTTGATCGCGCAGGCGCTGCTACGATAGCAGGGTGGCGCCGCGCCTGTACGACCTCGACCCCGGTCCGGACTGCCCCGAGATTGTCCGGATGATTGTGGAGATCCCCCGCAATTCCGCGAACAAGTACGAGTATGACGGGGAGCTGGGGGTATTTCGTCTTGATCGGGCGCTCTATTCTCCGATGCACTATCCCGGCGATTACGGATTCATCCCTGGAACGATCTCCGATGACGGCGATCCGCTGGACGTGTTAGTCCTGGTTGATGAGCCGAGCTTTCCTGGAGTGCTGATCGCGGTACGTCCGGTCGGGGTATTGGAGATGGTCGACCAGAGCGAACCCGACCAGAAGATATTGGCGGTGCCGAACCGGAATCCCCGTTTCGACCAGATCCACACCATCGACCAAGTCTTCCCCCACACGCTGCGGGAGATCGAACATTTCTTCGCGATCTACAAGGAACTGGAAGGCAAGCGTACCGAAATGCGAGGTTGGCGTGGCCCGCGCGAAGCACGCGACCTGATCCGGGTGAGTCGCGACCGCTACCTCAGCGTTAGCCGCAGTTAAATTTGGGGCACAAGCTACATCCCCCCAAATTATTCCCGAGATCGGGAGTTGTTGCTTGTCCTCAAAGAGGAGCCTCGTGGCAGCTTCGTTTTCGGAGATAGGCTACGCAACGTCCGAATCCTCTCCGCCGGAATTTAGAAGTTGTGTAGCCTGTCCCCGAAATACGGGCGTATTACAGGCGGTAGTACATGTGCTGGAAGGCTTCCAGCGGGATCTGTTCGGCGCGCAGACCGGCTTCGGGCCACGACTCGATCCGCTCCCGACCGTAGATCCCAGACAGGTTGTTGCGGATGGTCTTCCGCTTCTGGCGGAAGCATTGGCTCACGAACGTCAGGAACTCCGGGTCGTCCAGCGGAGGCGTTCGGGGAATTAGGAGCACGGCCGCCGAGTTCACTTTGGGCGGCGGATGGAATGCCCCGGGCTTCACATCGAATAGCAGTTGCGCACCTGCGAAGGCGGCCGTTGATACGGTCAGGAAGCCGTAGTCGCGGCTCCCCGGTAGCGATACAAGACGCGCGGCGACCTCCTTCTGCATCAGGAATACCGCCCGGCGGAACTCACTGCGTACCGTTTTCTCCACGATCGGCGAGGTGATGTAGTAGGGAAGGTTGCCCGCAATCGCCGGAAATCCCCACTGCGTCAGGTCCGTCGCGAGCACGTCGGCATGAACAATTTCCAGGCGGTGCTCACCCGCGAATCGGCGTCTCAAGTGCTCCGCCAGGTAAGCATCGATTTCCACCGCCACGACTCGGGCCGCACGTCTCAACAACCTTTCGGTGAGCGCGCCCCGACCGGGGCCGATCTCGACGACCAAATCCTCCCGCTGCGGGCACACCGCCACAGCAAGGCGCTCCAACACGGCGCCCTTCACCAGGAAGTGCTGTCCGAGTTTTTGTCCCAACTAGCTGCGCAGGCTGCGCGGTGCCGGCAGCGCGCGCTCCGGAGGACGCTGGGCTACACGTACCCGCCCGGAGGTGGGCAAGCCCAGCAGGGTCGCAGGCGTGAATTGCGAGAACAGGATGATGCTTTGCAGATCGGGCGTCAGGTTGCCACGCTCGATGGAATAATCGACGACTTTCCCGGTCTCGTTCACTGTCAACCAGACTACGTTGGCGTAATCGGAGCTATCCATATTCGCCGGGACGATCGTCAGGATCTCGCCATAACTGGCCGGGATATACGTGCCGTTGGAACTTAGCGCGATCACTTCACCATCCGGATACGTCAGAAACGCGCGGTCCGGGAAATTATGGCTGAAGCTGAGGCTCGGCACCAGTAGTCCGAACAGTACCATAGCGGAAAGAACGCCGCCGGCGAACGGCAGTGCTACCGGACGCATGAGGTTATCGAACCAGAGCCGGCAGGTAGCCGACCATGCCTGCCAGCGGGACGCGAGACTCGTACGCGCAACTTGGCGCGCGCGCTCGTGCGACGCCATGACACGGAGTTGGGCGGCGAGGGCGGCTGGCATCGACGGCTGGTTCATCCCGCGAAGCGTCAAGCGCTGGTGCTCGATCGACTCCAGATGCGAGGCACATTCCCGGCAATTTCCGATGTGCGTCAACACCTTTTCCCGCTCGCTCGCCGATACCTTCCGGTCGAGAAGCGGGGAGATCAGTTCTTGCACGTTCTCACAGCTCATAACTCACTCTGCTTTGGCACCAGTCGCAAGGCAGGTCTCGATTTCAGACTGCCGGCGAGTTCCTCCCGCAACGCCTCCCGGCCGCGCAGGATGCGAGACTTCACTGTACCCAATGAAACCCCAAGTATTTCCGCGATCTCCTCATAACTCATATCCGTGATGTCCCTCAGGATCACGGCCTCGCGGAATATCGGATTGATTCGCTGCAGCGCCGCTTCAATCATCACGTGCTGTTCACGATCGACAGCCTCGTCAAATGGCGTGCGGCTGCGATCCGGTATGATCTCCTTCCAATTGCGCGACTCTTCCGGGCTCGAATCGAGTTCCACTTCCTTGCGGCGATGCCGGAAAAACCACCGCCTCGCATTGTGCGCTTCGTTTACGGTGATCCGGTAAATCCAGGTCTTCAATGTACTCTGGCTGCGGAAGTTCCCGATGTTGCGGAAGACCTTCAGGAACACTTCCTGAACCACGTCCGAAGCTCCGGCAGTATCATCCAGAAGCCGAAGAGCAAGCGTGTAAACCGGCTGCTGGAACCGGCTGAGCAATTCCTCGTAGGCTGCTTCCGCGCCTTCGCGGAGAGCTTCGATAAGCCGGAGATCATCCAGGTCAGCGCCTGTCTCCGGCGTCCGGTCCGAGCTCAAATCCAGGATTGAAGTGGCCACAGGTGCTCCTCACGTTCGGCCTTGACTTCAAGCTACCAGGAAAACTTCAGCCGTGCAATTGTATAGACACCGCCGTGCCCGCGAAAGTTCCCGGCTCAAAAAACAGTGTTTCGAACAGGTTGTCGGCACGCCCGGGGTGCGTTCAGGCCGCGCGCCCTGGCGTGCCGCGAGTGTCAGCGCGCCGCCCGCGTCTTGGGCTGCCTACGCCCCGCCGAGGCGCTGCGGCTCACCAGTTTATTGAAATTGTCGCCCCGGATTAATAGGGCCAGGTTTTTCGAGTCGAACTTCTCGAACCAATCCTCCCAGGAAATCGGCTGTAACGACTCCTCCCCGCTGTAGCCTGGGAAATCGAGCCGGATCATCCCCGTGTCGGCGCGCCCGCCGGTGCCCCTTACACAAGCCGGATGAGCCCCTCGCCGTTCGGCCCACTGGCGGATCTCGTCGTGATCGGTCAAAGGTCTTGCGGTGCCCGACGACCGGCCAGAGGCAGACGACCGCCCCGATTGCGACGAACGGGATGAAGCCCGCCCGCTTTTGGACGGCATCGATGCCGGCCTGCCAGCCTCTTTCAGAAGACGCTTAGAGATCTGCGCGAGTTGGCGGTCGGCCTGCACCTCCTCCTGGAGCGTCTCCTGCAACAGCGATGCAGCTTCCCGCATGCCGAGTTGCCGGGCCATGGCCTGCACGCTCTCGTACCCTACCATTTCATAGTGTTCGACCTTCCGCGCCCCCGCCGTAATCGCCGAATTGAGAATATTCTCTTCATGGTCCTCCTCGATGGCCCCCTGTCCTTCTTCCACAATCCCCTTCATCCCCTTGCAGGGACGGCTTCGGGCGCGCATCTCCATGGTCTCGAAAACCTGCTCAAGCCGTTGCACCTGTCCCTTGGTCACCTCCAGGTGGCTCCGCAAAGCGTTCTCCAGTTCCTGATCCGTCGCCGATTTCGCCATTCTGGGAAGCGCTTTGACCAGCTGTTTTTCCGCATCATACAGGTCCCGGAGCTCCTCGACAAGCAGTTGCTCCAGACCCTCGACTCTTTTAGGCATGCCAGTTTTCTCCCTGATGTGCGCCTCACCGCGCACGTCTTGACAAAGTGTCGCAACCGATCTGCCAAAGCGATCGCAAGATCAGGGGATCTGTGTGAAAGGGTGAACGGCCGGTGGGCCGGGTGCGTGCGGCGGCGTCCACTTGCCGAGCTTGCGATACCCTAAAGCTTCATGCCGGTCATTTTCGCGACCCAACTGGAACCGTTCGCACGCGCGATTCTGCTGGCCGCCGGCGTGCCGTCGCACAAGGCCGCCATCGTGGCTGCTTCGCTGGTGGCATCTAATCTTCGCGGCATAGACTCGCATGGAATCCAGTTGCTGCCGTTCTATATCGATCAGTTGCTGGCGGGCGAAATGGACCCGCACACCGATGGCGGCGTGATCTCGGAATCCGGCGCGTGCCTGGTGTTCGACGGCCGGAATGGCATTGGCCAGTGGATCGCGGAACAATGCTGCGGGCATGCGGTGCGGATGGCCGGCGTCCACGGACTCGGGATGGTCGTGGCCCGCGAGTCGAACCACTTCGGCGCCGCGGCCTGGTGGGCGCAGAAGATGCGGGCCGCGGGGCAGATCGGCATCGTCACCTGCAACGCATCGCCCATCGTGCCGCCCTGGCAAGGGCGCGAAGGCCGCATGGGAACCAATCCTATCTGCATGTCGGTTCCCGGACCTTGGCTGCTCGACATGGCCACTACCACGGTGGCGGCGGGACGCATCTTCAAGGCGTTCCTGAATGACCAGCCCGAGATCCCGGTCGGGTGGGCCTTCGATGCGGATGGCGTACCCACCACCGACACCAAAAAGGCCTATCGGGGTATGCTGATGCCGCTCGGCGGCTACAAAGGGAGCGGCCTCGCGATGATGGTCGAGATCCTCTGCTCCACTCTGAGCGGTGGGGTCATGCCCAACGAAATCGGCGGTATCCGCTACCGCGGCAAACGCGTCCGCGTCAGCCAGATGTACCTGGCCATCGATGTGGCCCATTTCACGCCGCTCGCCGAGTTCTCCGCGCGTATGGACCAGCTCGTGGCGCTCATGAAGTCCACGGCAACCGCGCCCGGCTACGACGAAGTGCTGGTGGCCGGCGACCCGGAGTGGCGCACCGAAGCCCAGCGCCGCCAGAGCGGTATCCCCATCGCCGATGGCAACTGGGACCTGCTCGCGAAGGCAGCAGAGCGGGTGAACGTGCCCGTTCCGCCAGTCCGGTAGAATAGGACCAGGGTGCTGGTTTCTATCTTTCCCAAGCCCGACCGTCCCAAGTGGCTGCGTGCCCCCGCTCCGGCGGGCGAGAACTACCACCAACTCAAGAACCTGATCGATCGCCTGCGGCTGCACACGGTTTGCGAGAGCGCCGCCTGCCCCAATGTGGGCGAATGCTGGAACCATCGCACTGCCACCTTCATGATCCTGGGCAACGTCTGCACGCGGCGGTGCGGCTTCTGTGCGGTGCAGAAGGGCGCCCCGCTTCCGGTCGATTACGATGAACCCCGGCGGGTGGCCGAAGCGGTCGAGGCAATGGGACTGCGTTTCGCCGTCGTTACCAGCGTGAATCGCGACGACCGGGCCGACGGCGGCGCCGAACTCTTCGCGCTGGTGATCCGGGCCGTTCGCGAACGTGTACCGGGCTGCGGTGTCGAGGTGCTGGTTCCCGATTTTCAAGGTAGCCACACGGCGGTGGACACTGTCCTCGAGGCCGCTCCCGACGTATTCAATCACAACACCGAGACCGTCCCACGCCTGTACCGGCAGGTCCGCCTCGGGGCGCGGTACGAGCGCTCGCTCGACGTGCTGGCGTACGCCGCGCGCACTGCGTCCGGTACCCCCACGAAATCGGGGCTGATGCTGGGGCTCGGCGAAACCATGGCAGAAGTCCTGGGTGTGATGCGCGACCTGCGGGCGCACGATGTCCGCATTCTCACGCTGGGACAATATCTGCGCCCATCACCGAAGCATCTGCCAATCGTGCGCTACATCTCGCCCGAGGAGTTCGACGAGTACCGGCGGGCAGGATACGAAATGGGATTCGCGCATGTCGAGTCCGGGCCCCTGGTGCGCAGTTCCTACCATGCTGCTGCTTCAGTTACCAAAAGATCATAACCTCACCCAGGGCTTGTCCTCCGCGCTCGGGTCGGCGGCCTTGACTTCACTAATAAATTAGTACTACAAAATGTAGCATGCGACGTTTGCTGCTGCCCGGTTTTCTGTTGGCCTGCGCCGCCCTCGCTCAAGAGGGTCTCCCCGATATCCCATCGTTGGTGGAATCCGGATACGCCAGCTATCTTCGCGGCGATTACGAAAGCGCCCGCCAGTCGCTGCTGAAGGTGTGGGACCTGGCACAGCATACCTCGCCCGACGACCCCGTTCGCTACGACATCCTGAAGCGCCTCACCTCCGTGCGTGCCGCGGCGGGCGAGTTTGCCGACGCCGACAACTACCTCCAGATGGCCATCACCTGGCGCGAGAACCGGTTCGGTCGCAACGATCCGACACTGGCCGGCGATTTCCTCATCTCCGTCGGACTCTGTCGCGGCATGAAGAACTACGACCGGGCGCAGGCCGTTCTTTCCCACGTCATGACGTTACATGAAAATGTCTACGGACCGGAGAGCGCCGCCATCGCCGACGACTACAGCCGGAAGGCGCAGATCTTTCTGGACCAGAAAGACCTGCCCTCGGCGGTGGGTTGGCTCAGCCGTGCCCTGGAACTGCGCGCCAAGCTCACCGGACCACTCGATCCCTCACTGGTCCCGGATCTCGACCGGCTGGCGGGCGCATACATCAGCATGCGCGAGTACGACAAAGCGGAGGAAACGTACACACGCGCGCTGGTGATCCGCGAAACGCTGTACGGCAAAGAAGACCCCGACCTCATCGCGACGGTCGAGGGGCTTGCCTACGCTTGCTTCGGACAGAAGAAATACTCCGAGGCCGATCCCATTTATCAGCGGCTGGTCGCGCTCTGGATCAAGTCCGTCGGCCCGGAGCATCCCATGGTGGCAATGGCGCTGGACAAACTCGCCGTATTCTATGCCGACCAGAAGAAATACGATCAGGCCAAGGAAGCGCAGGACCGTTCTGTGGCCATTCGCGCGCACTTTCTCGCCACCGGCCTTTCGATCGCAGCTACCGAACAGGTGGGCGAGCAGAAGCGGGAGGCAGCGCTGGCACTTTATCGTCGTGCGCTGGCGGTGCTGGATCCCCCCAATCCAGTCTATGAAGAACTCCAAAGCCAGATCGCCCGAATTGTAAAGATACTGGAGCCTTCTCAGCCCAAACCGCGAGCGAAGAAGGCCGCCGTATCGAAGACGAAATAGGTGATCTACTTTGAGACTGCCGCCTGGGCCACCGCGGCGTAATCCTTCAAAGCCTCGGCCTTGTCCGTGGCTTCCCAGGTGAAGCTGTCTTCGGTGCGTCCGAAGTGGCCGAACGATGCCGTCTTCCGATAGATGGGACGCCGCAGGTTCAGGCTGTCGATGATGCCTTTCGGGGTGAGGACGAATGTCTCACGGACCAGTTCGGTGAAGCGCTCGTCCGGAATCACTCCGGTTCCGAAGGTGTCCACGCGAACCGAAACCGGCTCCGCCACGCCGATCGCATACGCCAACTGCACTTCGCACCGGCTGGCGAGTTTGGCCGCCACCAGGTTCTTCGCGATGTAGCGCGCCATGTAGCAGGCGGAGCGATCTACCTTCGTCGGGTCTTTGCCGGAGAATGCACCGCCACCATGCCGGCCCATGCCGCCGTAGGTATCGACGATGATCTTACGCCCGGTCACGCCCGTATCGCCATGCGGGCCACCGATGACAAACCGTCCGGTCGGATTGATATGAAACTTGGTTTGCGAATCCACCATGGTGGACGGAATCACCGGATCGATAATGCGCTTTTTGACTTCGCGCCGCAATTCTTCTATCGATACTTCGGGGCTATGCTGCGTCGAGATCACCACGGCTTCGATGCGCTGCGGCCTTCCCTCGACATATTCCACGCTCACCTGACTCTTTCCGTCGGGGCGCAGAAAATCGAGAACACCATTGCGCCGCGCCTCCGAGAGTTGGCGCACCAGTTTATGAGCCATCATGATCGGCAGCGGCATCAGTTCGGATGTCTCATCGCAAGCGAACCCGAACATCAGGCCCTGATCTCCGGCTCCGCCGGTGTCTACCCCCATCGAGATGTCCGGCGACTGGGATTGGATCAGGTTGTGCACACCGCAGGTGTGCGAGTCGAAACCGTATGTGGCATCGGTGTAACCCACGGATTCAATCGTCCCGCGGGCAACGCGCGGAACGTCCACATAGGTGTTGGTGGTGATCTCCCCGGCCACGATACAGGTGCCGGTCGTGACCATGACTTCGCAGGCCACGCGCCCGGTGGGATCGTCCGCCAGAACCGCGTCCAATACGGCGTCCGAAATCTGGTCCGCGATCTTATCCGGATGGCCTTCCGTCACGGATTCAGAAGTGAATAGATATCTTTGGTATGCCAAGCTGTCCTCCTGCGGGTGCTTCCTAAGAATGTAACATGGTATGCCGCTCCCTGCCGCCAGGTCTAATATCTGTAGTGATCCGGCTTGTAGGGGCCTTCTACGGGTACGCCGAGATACTCGGCCTGCTTGGGGGTAAGGGTGGTGAGCTTTGCGCCGATCTTCTCGAGGTGCAGGCGAGCCACTTCCTCGTCCAGTTTCTTGGCGAGCGTGTAGACGCCGGGTTTGTAGTTGTCCCGATTTTTCCAGAGATCGATTTGCGCCAGGGTCTGGTTCGAGAAACTATTGCTCATCACAAAACTGGGATGGCCGGTTGCGCAGCCCAGGTTCACCAACCGGCCCTCAGCCAGGATGAAGATGCTGTTGCCGGTCGCGAAACTGTACATGTCCACTTGCGGCTTGATGTTCGTCTTGCGGGCCTCCGACGCGTTCAGTCGGTCCATCTGGATTTCGTTGTCGAAATGGCCGATATTGCAAACGATCGCCTGGTCCTTCATCTGCCGCATATGTTCCAGCGTGATGATTTCGCAGTTGCCGGTGCAGCTTACGTAAATGTCCCCGCGGCCCAGCGTGTCTTCTAGGGTGGTCACTTCGAAGCCCTCCATCGCGGCCTGTAACGCGTTGATCGGGTCGATCTCCGTGATGATCACGCGTGCGCCCATCCCGCGCAACGAGTGTGCTGAGCCCTTGCCGACATCCCCGTATCCGCACACTACCGCGACTTTGCCGGCTACCATCACGTCCGTGGCGCGCTTAATGCCGTCGGCCAGCGATTCGCGGCAGCCGTATAGGTTGTCGAACTTGGATTTGGTGACCGAATCATTCACGTTGATGGCGGGAACCAGCAGATGTCCGGCCTCGTGCATCTTATATAACCGGTGCACGCCGGTGGTGGTTTCCTCGCTCACGCCCCGCCAATCGGCCACGGTTTCGCGCCAGCGGCGCGGATTCTCGGAGTGTACTTTCTTTAACAGATCCTTGATGACGGCTTCTTCATGACTGCCGGAAACAGTGTTCACCCACTCGCTGCCGTGTTCCAGCTCGAATCCCTTATGGATCAGAAGGGTGGCATCGCCGCCATCGTCCACCACGAGTTGCGGACCATTTCCGCCCGGGTGGCTTAGAGCCTGATAGGTGCACCACCAATAGTCTTCCAGCGTCTCGCCCTTCCAGGCGAACACCGGCACGCCGGCCGCCGCAATCGCGGCCGCCGCGTGATCCTGCGTGGAGAAGATGTTGCAACTGGCCCACCGCACCGACGCGCCCAGGTCCGCCAGCGTCTCGATGAGCACGGCCGTCTGAATGGTCATGTGCAACGACCCGGTAATCCGAACCCCGGCCAGCGGCTTCTCCGTGGAGTATTTGCGCCGGATGGCCATGAGCCCCGGCATTTCTTGTTCAGCGATGGAGATCTCCTTCCGTCCCCATTCGGCCAACGACAGATCGGCCACTTTGTAATCCGCGGTGGTCTGGTTTAGCGTTGCAGTTCCCATCCTTTTCTCACCTCACATCGTCAAATCTTGATAAATTGATATTAGTCGATGGAAGCCCATGGCGTCAATTCTGAAGTCCCTGCGGTTGGCTGCGGATCCCAACCGCCTCCGGCTGCTTCTCTTGCTCGAATCCGAGGAGCTTTCGGTGGCAGAGTTGCAGGAGATTCTGGCCAAAGGCCAGAGCCAGATCTCGACCTACCTGGCCCAACTCAAACAGGTTGGCCTCGTGGAAGACCGCAGGACGGGAAAGAATGCGTTCTATCGCCTGCACGCGCCACCTCAGTTAATGAGCCTGCTCCGGGAAGCGGCCGCGGAGATTCCCGAAGCGGAAACGGACTGTGAGGCGCTCCGCCTGGTCCTGCGCAAGCGCCAGGACACCATGCGCCGCTACTTCGACGAGCTCGCCGGGAAGTTCGGGCGTCAGTACGTGCCCGGCCGCTCCTGGAAAGGCATCGCCGAGGCCCTGCTGAAACTCATGCCACCCCTGGTGATCGCCGATCTGGGTGCAGGCGAAGGCACCATCTCGCAACTGATGGCCCAGCGCGCCAAGAAAGTCATCGCCATTGACAACTCGGAAAAGATGGTGGAGTTCGGCTCGGCGCTCGCGCGGCAGCATGGCATCGCTAATCTGGAGTACCGTCTGGGCGACATCGAAGAGGTGCCGATCCGCAGCGCCACAGTGGACCTCGCATTTCTGAGTCAGGCCCTCCACCATGCCGTCCATCCCGATCGCGCGCTCGCCGAGGCAAGGCGCATTCTCAAGCCAGGCGGTCGCATCGCCGTTCTCGATCTGAATCGACATCATTTCGAAGAAGCCCGCGAAATGTACGCCGACCTGTGGCTCGGCTTCACCGAACTGGAAATCGAAAAGTACCTGAAGACCACCGGGTTTCGAAACGTCGAGACGGCGATTGTCCACCGCGAGGCCGAGGCCCCCTACTTTGAGACGCTGCTCGGAACCGGCGAGAAGTAGACCGCGGATATCGGGTTCGGTTCAACCGGCAACCTCGTTGTAGCGGAAGCAGTCCACCAGGTGATCGTTGACCATTCCGGTGGCCTGCATGAATGCGTAGCAGATCGTCGATCCGACGAATCGAAAGCCGCGCTTCTGAAGATCGTGGCTCATACGGTCCGACTCGGCGGTTCGAGCCGGCACTTCCCCCAGGCTCCGAAACGAATTCCGCATCGCCTGCCCGCCCGTGAATTGCCAGATGTAGGCGTCAAACGTGCCGAATTCCTTCTGAACCTTGAGGAACGCTCGGGCGTTTTCGATCGCCGCCCCGATTTTCAACCTGTTCCGCACGATGCCGGCGTCTGCCAGCAGCGCGTTCACCTTGCGCTCGCCGTAGCGCGCGATCTTGTGGGGGTCGAATCCATCGAACGCTTTGCGGTAGTTCTCCCGTTTGTTGAGTATCGTGGACCAGCTCAACCCTGCCTGCGCCCCTTCAAGGACGATGAATTCGAGCAGCGCGCAATCGTCGTGAAGCGGTACACCCCATTCAGTGTCGTGGTACGCTTCATAGCGTTCGCCTTGTGCCCAGGGGCAGCGAGTGAGCATGGTGAACCTCACTTGTACCACAGGTCGTGAGAGAGCCGGCCGGATCCTCGACCGCGGCGACATTTCCCGCAGCCGCCAAGGCCTGCGCGGCGCGAGGACGCGATAATGGAATGGACTGAACCGGCAAGTTGTGTTGGCTTCGATCCGGGTCACGAACATTACATGAACTCTCAGGAACCGATGGCGTTGCGCGCCGCCCGTTGGCTGACCTTCGCGTCCGCCACGTCAATTCTATTCTCGATCGCAGTCTCCGATATCCTGCTGGGACTCGCCTTGGCCGCACTCCTCTTCTCGGGGGAGCCATTGCGGTTGCCACGCATCAAGTGGGCCCTGGGGCTCTTCATGCTGGGTACGCTGATTTCGCTTTTGGCCTCGGGTCACATCGCACATGGGATTCCTCAGGTGCGCAAGTTCTTTGTCTTCTGCCAACTGCTGGTCGTCTTTTCCGCTTTGCGGAACAACCGGCTCATCCGTTGGATCTTCCTCACGTGGGCAGGGTTCGCCGCCATCACCGCGACGCGCGGGCTGGTCCAATTCGTGCAGAAAGTGCAACAGGCTCGTGAATTGCACCAGAATGACTATGCGTTCTACGTAGGCGAGCGAATCACCGGTTTCATGAGCCACTGGAACACGTTTTCTGCACAAGAGATGATTGCGTTGCTCGGCCTGGCCGCGTTTCTATTTTTCGGTCCTCCGCTTAAAAAACGGGCCTGGACGTGGTATTTGTGTGGGTTCCTGATCTCGGCCGCCGTGCTCCTCGCCGAGACGCGTGCGGTTTGGATCGCCATCGCCGTGGCAGGTCTGTACCTGGTCTGGTTCTGGCGGCGTTGGCTGATACTGTTAGCTCCGCTAGTGTTGGCTTTGGGCTTTTTCTTCTCGCCCGCCGTGATCCGCGATCGATTCACCTCGCTCATTCATCCCCAAGGCGTCGACTCCAACAGCTTTCGCCTGGTCACCTGGCGAACCGGTCTCCGAATGATCGAAGCCCACCCTCTTCTCGGATTGGGACCCGAAGGCCCAAAGTACGAATTCAACGAGTGGGTGCCGGCTGGCACGGAACTGCCGGAGGGCTGGTATGGTCACCTGCATAACATCTACCTGCAATACGCAGCCGAACGCGGCGTGCCGACGATGCTGATCATGATGTGGATGCTGGGCCAGATCCTTTTCGATTTCTGGCGGGGACTCCGCGACCTGCCACCGGGCCGCGGCAGCCGCAGGTTCCTCCTGCACGCCGGAATTGCCGTGGTCTTGGCTATCCTGGTTGAAGGCGTCTTTGAATATAATCTGGGCGACAGCGAAGTACTGACTATGTTCCTTGTCGTGGTTGCCTGCGGTTATTTGGCGTTGGAGAAAGATGTCGTCACCGACTGAGACACTCCAGGGAAGGACGGTGGTGCTGGCGGGCTCGCGTGAGCCAGGGTTCCGAGATCGAGCAGACGATGCTCCGGTCGCACGAATTCAATTCTGACCAATTCGTACTCGTATAGATTACCGCGGCGCCATTGGGCACCTTCTTCGAGGCAGGAGGTGTAAGTGCAACGTCCAGTGCTCCTGCCGAGACGATTTTTCCCGCCTTCATCTGGGTGAGCAGATAGGCGGAGTGTTCGTTAAACATGTCGGGTTTAAAGGCATTCCAGTCCACGTTAAAGAGGACCAGCGTCCTTTGCGGGCACCGGAGGCCAGGCGGAGGCCGAGGCTCTTTTTGCTGCGCTAAGGCTGCTAGCGCCAGAGCCGCCACTATAAACACCATCCCTCGCATGGCAGCCGATTATACTCCAAAGCGAACACCTTGAGAGCCGTTCAAGTTCGGGAGTGCGGGCGCTCTCCGTTAGAGTATAGGCCAGGCCGGGCCATTTCGGGACTTTTGTACCGCTAAGTATTTCGGGACCCTGCGGGCTACGTAACAAAGCTCGTCGAGGGGGTACACTTCTGAGACGCTGATTTCGAGATGGCTCTTGAGAGAAGATTTCGGCTGATCTACAACACCCGAACGAAGACCTGCCGTAGTCTCGTAGACGGAGGTTTTGAGACTGCTAGGCCGTACCGCCGGATGCCTTCCGACTGGGATTACTTCCGGATGGGATATGCTGAATCGTGTCCGGCGCCGGTGTCGCCCGGCAGAAGGGACGCGCAGTGACCGCTCGATCGGAACAGGCTCCCGCCGCAAACCCCCAGCTATCACACTCGAAGTATGTTCTATTCGCGATCATCGCCGCGATGATGCTGGTTGTGCTGTACCGAGATCGCGTGATGCTGAACCCACAGCACTGGATCTGGGAGCACTACCGTCCGTTCAAATGGTGGCTGCTGCCTCACGTTGTGACGGGCGGCCTCGCCCTATTTCTCGGGCCGCTGCAATTCTCCCGAAGGCTACGCCAACGCCATCTCCCCTGGCATCGCATTGCGGGACGAGTGTACGTCGTTGGCGTCGCCGTGGCGGCGCCGCTGGGGATCGTGATCGAGGCGATCAAGTACACGCATGGCGTGGCTCCCTTGCGTCTCGTCGTGGGCTCCAGCGGATTCGGGTTCCTGTTTGCCCTCACCACGGTCACCGGGTTCACTCTCGCGAGGCGGCGCAGAATCCGAGATCACCAAAAGTGGATGACCCGGAGCTACGCGATCGCGACGGTGTTTCTTCAAACGCGGTGCGTCGATCAGTTCCCCTGGCTGGGCAAAATCGTGCACCCGGCGATCCAGGCGTTCGAGACGCATTCCGTTTCCGGCCTGTGGCTGCACATCGCATTCTCTCTGTTAGCGGCTGAACTGGTTTTGCGATACAACCGAACGCCACAGCCGCGGCCCGCCGCCGTGAACGCCGCCTGATGGCTGAAGCGTGCCGGAGTTGGCGCTGGATCCGGCGACGATCCGGCGCTCCCAGACGCAGGAGTCGCGATCTAAACCAAGCAGCGTGGGCTTAGCTACAAATTCCCGAAATGGTAGCGCCGTTTTCGGCGGGCCAGCCTGCAAACAATATGCTTACGGCTAGCGACCCAAGCGCGGCTGAGATTACTGCCGGTTTCAAAAAGGAGATCAGCTTGGGTTGGTCTAACTACACCACAGGGCCCGCTCGTACCAGGCCCGTAGACTGTGTACCGCGCGGCTCCGAGGCTCGGCTTAAAGCAGAGGTTGATCCTCCGCTGAGGAAAACCAACCGGCTAGGAAAAGAATAGCTCGTGTGACCAAGCACCTCCTACGAACGGTCTGCCAGGGCATCAGGCCGGTTCATCAGTTTCCGTCGGGCCGGTTGCGACTTCTGGTTGGCGCACCAACCACTCCGCGAGTCTTAAGGCTCTCGTAATGTCACGGGATTGGGGTCGCCACAACGATCAGAAACCTGATCACACAGCTTTGACTGCGGGAACCAAGCGATCCGTTGCAGCGTAGGAAGAAAGCTCTTCAGGGGCGACATTCGAAATTCGCTGCATCCTCAGGATTGCCAGAGCCTTTATATTGGGCGTGCAGTGGATAGGCGCAAAGCGGCCGGCTGCGGCCGGGAAATGCCGGGCCGGTTGCGGTGAGGCTATCGGGCGGGACATCCTGCTCCACCCAGTGGACGATGGCAGACAAGGCATCGAACGTGTCGAGCGCCGCCGGTCCCACTTTGCAGTGCCCCACCCCGGGAGCCAGGAACAAGCGGCTCCAGTTGCGCACCTGTTCGGAACCGCCGTTGTCCTTGGTCATACGTTTGTAGTAGTCGACCGTATCGAGCGCCGAGAAAGTCGGGTCGCTGAGCCCGTTCCAGAAGATCAGCTTGCCCCCGTGGCCGGAAAACGTGTTGAGGTTAGTCCAACTCCAAGTCTCCCCCTGGGCGATGCCGGGAAGTGACATAACCTTTTCTACCCAACTGTCCACGTCCATGCCTATCTCGGAAAACGCCGGTTGCACAGGGGTCGTGCCGCCGTTCAACAGACCGGGCGTGAACCCAGCCGCGCCGCCTCCGGCGCGCTGAGTCGCTCCAATTCCCGTATCAAACGGAAACCCAGGGTGGACCTGACGTCCTTTCGAGTCTTTCGGCCCTGCGAACGCCTTCTGCAGTGCCGTGGCCTGACTCATCGATAGGCAGCCATCCGCCTTTTCGCCTTTGCAGACCAGCGTCTTCGGATCAAATCGGCACGCCTCGATGTTGAACACCATGCCGTCTTTGAGACCGTCCGAGGCGTCGCAGGCGCTCAACAAACCGTCGATAACGGCTTTCTTGTCGCTTTCGGACAACGCGTCGCGCGTGATCGGCTGGCCGCGTTGGTCTTTGGGCGCAATTTCGTTCAATGTGGCGGCAACCCACAGACCGCCAAGACTGGAGTTCGGGCGCATCGCGGGCGCACCCGCCACGATTCCGTCGAAATACGTCGGGTAGCGCTCTGCCATGAGCATCGCTTGGCGTCCCCCCTCCGAACATCCGGTGAAGTAGGAGCGGCTGGGGGCTTTGCCGTAATAATGCGCGATGATGTGTTTAGCGGCCTCTGCCACGCGGCCGATCGCCGCATAACTGAAATCGAGGGTTGCTTGCTGGTCCTGGAAGAAACTCGGGTCGAATTCTTGTCCCCGATGACCGGTATCGGTGCTGACCACGGCGAACCCGCGCGCAAGCCCCGGTTCCTCGCCCGCCGCGAACGGTCCCATCGGCGGCAGTACGGAACCATTAAAACCCCCGCCGCCCTCAAACAGAAAACGCCCGTTCCATGGCTCGGGCAATGCGAGTGCGAACCCGATTCCGTAACTGACTCCCGCAGCACCCGTTCGCCGCTCGATCATTCCGTCCAGGCGGCAGTAGGCCGGCAACCTCGCCGTTAATCCTCTGCTTCCGGGACCGGATGGAAGCGTGCCCGCTTGGATCAGTTGCGCATTGGTAACGGTCAAGGGGACGCCCGGCAGTTGCAAACGCATCATCGATTCACAACCCGCGGGTGAGGCAGCCGCCGGTCCTCCTTGAGCAGCCAGGTGCGAAACCGCAATTAGCATGGCGAAAAGCGACGCCCCGACATGGCTCATACGATGGGGCCGATCAAGCATCATAGCCCTGAGCTGACCGATCCCTGGTGCTGTCCACATATCTGAAATCCGACCGAGCGATCGTATTTTAGACATCGCGTCCTTCTTTCGGGGCTACCCCCTTCGGAGAGAGACGCAGCCCATGTTCGCGTATTCTACCTCACCGGGATTATCCACGTCTTTGTCTCCAAACTAGACATTGAGAGCCGCGACCGTCCCAAAAGCAACGATTACATAGAAAGACATGTTCCCGGCTGCCGGGTAACCGTGCGAATGGAGAATCCCCGGCTCTCACTGACTGATACACGCCGCCTTTGACAGGCATCAGGTCAGTACGCAATTGGCGCGTTGCGCGCGGCGCGAAATGAAGCTGATAAGAAGCTACGTCCACAGGTTGCGATCTGATCTGTACGTCAGTCGGCTTCTTGGCGACGAATCTGCCGCTGCTTCCGCGCCGCCTCCAACTTCCGGTCGCGCTCTGCGTGGATCTCCCGCTGCCGTCCCGCCAGCATGTCCTTCGGTGTGATGTAGCCGATAGCGCTGTTCAGGCGGACGTTGTTGTACAACTGAGGGATCAAACACTCATAAAACTGAGATACGGGAAGTCCACTATCGCTGGCATCCGTGGTATGGGCGCCAGGTCGTGGTGCGGGGCATCCGTCATCGAAGGGGCGGAGTCGCGCTGAACTGTAGGGCCGACGACGACGGCGCGTCTCCTGTTCAAGAGGTGCCGGAGTGGATGTTCGATTCTAGTGTCTGCAGCCGAGTGAAACAAGCAGGAGCCGCCGTAGTCGACTGTCGGGCGCTCCAGGCGCTAAAGATTTTGCTGGCATCGAGGTTCGGCATCGGACTGGAGGTGCAAACTCAGCATCATCCTGTAATTCGAGGAGGTGCTGATGCGAAAGAGAGCGAAGTCGAGAGGGATTCAGTTCCGGTTGTTCCAGCCGCCCCAGCGGAGTCCGGAAGTGCCCGGAGAAGTTCGTCAGAGGATCGTGAGACTGCTGGCGCAAATGCTGCGCCAGCACGTGGTCCGAGGGACCGGCGGTCATGTCCCGGAGGCGAGCAATGACTGAGAAGATCAAGCCGCAGCATCTGGAACGGAAGGCGATCCTCTACATCCGGCAGTCGTCCGCCTACCAAGTCACCCATAACTTGGAAAGCCAGAAGCTGCAATACGCAATGGAACAACGCCTGCGACAGTTGGGCTGGCGGGAGATCGAAATCGTCGATGAAGATCTGGGGCGCTCCGCCGCTGGCACAGTGGCGCGTGCTGGCTTCGAGCGCATGGTGGCCGAGGTCTGTCTGGGCAAGGTGGGCGCCGTCGCCGCGCGAGAAGTATCGCGCTTTGCGCGCAACAGCCGGGATTGGCAGCAACTGGTGGAAGTCTGTCGAGTGGTGGACACGGTTCTGATCGACCAGGAAACCGTTTATGCCCCAAGACAAAGCAATGATCGTCTGCTGCTCGGATTGAAGGGAAGTCTGAACGAATACGAACTCGACCTGCTGCGTCAGCGGTCTGTGGAAGCGCGACACGAGAAGGCACGCCGGGGCGAACTGGTGGTAGCCGCGCCCGTCGGCTATGTCAAGACCGAGGATCAACGTTTGGAGAAAAATCCCGATCGCCGCGTGCAGCAGGCCATTGCCTTGGTGTTTGCCAAGTTCCGTGAACTCGGGAGCGTGCGCCAAACGCTGCTGTGGTTCTTGGAGCAGGGACTCCAACTACCGGCCCACACCTCGCGTGGTGAGCTTATTTGGAAGCAACCGGCCTACCGCAGCCTGTATCAGATGATGACCAATCCGGCCTACGGTGGCGCTTACGCTTACGGCAAGACGGAACAGTTGTTGCGCTACGAGCATGGGGCGCCGCACCATAGCTCTCGCCGAAAGCCACGAAACCGCTGGCTAGCGTTGATCCCCAACATGCATGAAGGTTATCTGAGCTGGGACGAGTTCGAAGTTATCCAAGGAGCGATTCGAGAGAACTTCATAGGCGGGGAGCAACCCGGCGCCCCCAAGCATGGAGCTGCGTTGTTGGCCGGACTGTTGCGCTGCCGGCGGTGTGGTCGTAAGCTGACCGTGAGCTACACTGGCAACTGTCATGCCTTGCGATACACCTGCGATCGCGGTTGGCTGGACAATGGCCAGGAGCGCTGTATCGCGTTCGGTGGCATTCCGGTGGATGAAGCCATGAGCAAGGAAGTGCTCCAGGTGGTTCAGCCGTCCGCGGTGGAAGCCGCCGTGCTGGCGGGCCAAGAAGAAGCTCGTCAGCGAGATGACGTGTTGGAAGCGCTGCGGCGGGATCTGGAAGCGGCGCATTACGCAGCCCAGCGAGCGCGGCGGCAATACGATGCGACCGATCCCGAGAACCGCCTGGTTGCAGGTGAACTAGAGCGGCGCTGGAACCAAGCCCTCCAGCACGTGCGCGAAGTGGAGGTTCGCATCGAGCAACACGAGCGGGAAGCCGGGCAACAGCCGCGGGCAGAACCGCAGGAGTTTGAGGAGTTGGCCAGGCAACTAGAAACGGTGTGGAACGCCCCCCAAACCGACGCACGCTTGAAGAAACGGATTGTCCGAACACTCATTCACGAAGTCGTCGCCGATGTGGACAGCGCGGCCGGCGAAGTGATTCTGGTGATCCATTGGAAGGGGGGTGTGCATACGGAACTGCGTGTTCCGCGCCGACGCCGCGGCTACAACAATGGCCATACATCCCATGCCGCGGTAGAAGCTGTGGGGACTCAGGCGCGTATCTGTTCCGATGATCTGATCGCCGGGATGTTGAACCGCAATGGAGTGAAGACTGGGCGCGGCAATCGTTGGACGCGAGAACGAGTGACGTCATTGCGCAGCCACCAAAACATTCCCTGCTACAACCCGGAAAAACGCAAGGCCGAGGGTTGGATGAATCTTACCGAAGCAGCGGCATTCCTGGGCTTGAGCCCGAGGACCGTTCGTTTGGCCGTTGAGCGCGGCGAGATCTTTGCCGAACATCCGTTGCCGGATGGTCCGTGGATCTTTCGCCAAGCTGAGCTCGAAACAGAATCTGCTCGCGCTGTGATACAGCGCGTCGGGCAAGGCCATCGCGTACCCGCAATACCTGAGCGCCAACAGGGCGCTTTCGATTTTTCAAGCAGATAGCGAGGTGAGGCAGTATGGACCGTCGTTGTAATGGTCGACGTAGCCCTCCACCAGACGCCGCGCATCTTCCAGCGACAGTGGCGTTCCCGGCCGGATGCACTCTCCCTTGAGCGATTTATGCCAACGCTCGATTTTCCCGTTCGATTGAGGATAATAAGGCGACGTCCTGACGTGCGTCATGCCGGAGATCCGAATGAACTCCTTGAAGTCCTTGGCGATGAACTGAGGCCCGTTGTCGGAGATAATCCGTGGCTTTGCTTCCGGGTGCAGCTCCTTTGCCCGCTCCAAGATGATCTCGATGTCCGCCTCGGTCATCGACTCCCGCAGATCCCAGTTGACGATGTAGCGGCTGCAGCCGTCCAGAAAGCTGCACAGGTAATAGAATGTCCCGCTGATGTTGATGTATGACACGTCGATGTGCCAGTGTTGGTGCGCCACCAGTGGCTGCTCAAAGCCCGTGCCCTTCTTCGATGGCTTTCCATTCCACCTCGACAACAGTCCGGCTTGCCCCAGCACCCGCCAGACGCTAGTCGGACTCACCGCCACAATGTCGGCGTCCAGCATCATAAACGTCAGCCGCCGATAGCCCTCCAACGGGTTCTTCAGATGGAAGCCGATGATTGACTGCTTCTCCCAATCCTCCAACCAGAAATCGCGGGGAACCCAGCCGTTGTGCTCGTTCACCTTGCCGTAGCGTTCCAGCCAGTCGTAGAACTTGCTGGCTGCGATGTCGAGCCACCTGACGAACCGCCCGGCGCCGATCTCGGTCTTCTCCGACCAGCGCCGGACGAAATCCACAATCTGGTCCCGCGTATCATGCGGAACCCAGACCCCGGTCAGAGTTCCCCAAGCGTTTTTTTTAGCGCGACGTGCTCCGCCATGAGTTCGGCCAGGACCTCATCTTTGGTCTGGATCTTCTTCTCCAGGTAGTCGATCCGTTCCTGCTCGGTGGTATGGTTAGCCCGCGCTTTCGGCTGAAAGGCAGCCGCCCCGTTCTCGAAGAACTCCTTCTGCCATCGGTAGAAGACCGTGGGCTGGAGTCCGTGCTTGTCACATAACTCCGAGATTGGGACTTGCTCCAACAGATGACGCCGCAGGATGGCGACTTTTTCTTCCGGCGTGTAGTGCTTCCGTTGCTTCTTCATGCGTTCGCTCCAATTATCTTAATGGGGGAACGCGTTCTCCATTTCCAGCTGAACCGGAACAGATGGCGAAAGCCGGGAAGGTCGTGATTTCGCCTTCGGCGCTGTGGAAGAACGCTGGGCCGCCATACCGTGCCGCCTGGATACAGAGCGCCTTGTCGCGTATCGTTTACCGTTCCAGCTCCGGGTGTTTACCTTTGGCGGTGGGTGTCAGAATTACCGGCCCATTGAATTACCGGCCACATTATGGTTCAAAACGGCCATTTTATGGTTCAAGTCACAGAGTGAGTAGTCCACCGGTTCACCAATCTTTGCGCGGAGAGTCCGCAACCAGTTTCTTGGATTTCGTCCGTGCATGACGCGGCCCAGAAAGCCGAGTTGCTCGGCGGCGTTCCCTCGATTCTGGCGGATGTCGTCCTTGGCAGTTCGGGCGTACGCACGGACCCAGTGATCGAGGTTCGGCGGACGCGAGAAAACGTAGGTCGCATGCCCTTGCTGTGGAACTTCCACCACGGTGGCGTGCTCCATCTCTTATCTCGGGAATCCGGGATTTGTGCCCGGGTTTTTTTGCGAGGCGGCCGTTGACGTCGCGGATGATGGTCAGGTTTGGGTTTTGGCGGCTGACGGAGGGAGGGCGTAGCCCGACTGGAGTTAGCCGCCAAGAACCTGCGCCGCCCAGCGGCGCTGGACGTTGTCGGTTGCAATGGTTATCAGTTGATGATAACCTTGGATCGATGAAAGGGCACGATCGGGATCCCGGCGCAGACGTGCTGCTGGATCTTGACAGCCAGGTATTTGTGGTCGATGCGAAGGGCCAGTACTGGGTTCGGTTCTCGGTCAGTCGTGTCGTTTGTTCCGCCGAGCGGCCGCATGGGCTGAACTACTCGTTGACGCTGCACGGCCCGGGTGGGCAGCGGTTGGTTGGATATGACAACGCTCATTCCGTCCGGGAATCGCATGGGCCTGGGGGCAAGAGCCGGGGTCCTCTTGACCACAAGCACCGGATGGAGACCGTTCGACCCTATCGGTTCAAAGACGCGGCCACGCTTCTGGTGGACTTTTGGACCGAGGTGGATAAACTCTTGAAAGAGAAGGGAGTCATCTAATGAGGACGCTGCGCGTGGGGATTGCCAGTTACGAGCAGATGAAAGCTCGGACGGTTGCGATCGCTCGAGGCGAGTACCGGCCGGCGGCCGACGAGCCGAAAGTGTGGTTCACCTCGGCTGAGAGCTTCGCCAGGGTCTTATCCGACCGCAACCGTGCCCTGCTTGGGGTCATCGCCGATTCCGCCCCTGAATCGCTTGCGCGACTGGCGGAACTAACCGGGCGAAAGAAATCGAACCTGTCCCGGACGCTGAAAACCATGGAGCGTTACGGCTTCGTGCATCTCATCCGGGGGGTGCGGGGATCAGTTGCCCCGCGAGTCCCGTACCATCGGATCTCTCTGACACTGCTGGTGTCAAAACCGAGGCGGGTTGGTACCGAAGCCGCATGAACGGGCCTCAGGCACGGCCTCGTAGCAACGATCCCTGCGTAATCAACCAGGCCGGCACTGAATAGTCCGTGTGCCAGAAGTGTTTTGGGGCGGCAGCGACCTACTCAGTCTACTGCCGACGGCGGCGATACGTTTGCGCGATCAGTCTACAGCTTCACCGCACCGGCGATCCAGCTCTTTGACCCAGGCGCGGGGATTTGGCCCGTGCACAATGCGCCTCAAAAATCCCAGCTTCTCTGCCGCGTTGTCGCGATTTTGACGGATGTCCTCCTTGGTGATCCGGGTATAGGCTGCAAGGAAGGTCTCAATGTTCGGAGGCCTCGCGAAAACATACGTCGCGTTCCCCAGTTGTGGCGTCTCGACAGCAATGGCCATCGGGAGTTCCAAGATATACTCCCCGCGGAACAGGTACAGCCGCCGCGCCTTCCGGCAGAGGTGGCGGTAGAAGAAGGCATCGTAGTCCGGGCGCCAGTTGATTTGAGCCACGTCGAAGTCGCCGGGGATGTGGAGGTCCCAACAGAGGCGTCGCAGTTCCTCCCTTTCAACAGGTTCCCTGTCGATGCGAGCGCGAACCTGTTCCAGGGCATCCGAGAACTGGCCGAAGCGATGATACATCTTACGCGCCGTGTCCACCTGCTCAGCGAGATCGGCCGGTAGTTTCACCTCAATGCGGCTCGGAAGAGCGGTCTCCCAGTTCAGCACATGCCATTCGCCGCTGCGACATTGGTACTTGGCGTTTGCCACGAAGGTGGCCTGGATCTCCATCTTGGCGCCGAGCAGGTGTCTCCATTGGTTCCATGTGGCGCCCCAAACGATCGGCATCACCGACTGGTCGAGACCAATCTCCAGTCTCCGACGGCCATCGCGGTAGACGGCGTGGTCGTGATAGAAAACCACCTTGCGCAGGGGTACGCGGAAACGCCGCTCTCGAACATCGGGGCGAAAGGACAGGATGCGACTGGCAAAGAAGGTTTGACCGTCGCGCGATCTCTGACCGTTCGCGAGAATCGAGCCGAGGCCGCCGTACGGGAACACCACTTGGCCCTCCGAATCGGTTAACAACTGGTTGTAACAAGCCCGCAGGTCCGGCTGCGCCAGAATGTTAAAAGCCCGCTCCAGGGCGGAAAAGTCGGTTTTGGGAGCATGTTCGGCGTTGAGTTCCAGTTGGCGAAGTTTAAAAGCCAGACGCAGTTCGGTCGGTGACGCGCTCGGAGACGTTCGCACAATTTCGTATAGACGCGTTTGCCGATCCCAGGTTTGATGGCGGTCGGTGACGTAAAAGTAATCGCGGAGCACACCGCAGGGCAGATGCACACCCGAGATGCCGAACCGTCCCTGCGTTACTTCGGCGCGCACATACTGTTGGCCACGATTGTCAGGTTTGGGCTGGCTCGCGCAACTGATGCGAGCCTGACCGTGCTCGCTGGAAGATCTGATCGTCATTACGTCCCAGGTCGGCGACGAATACACCGACACCGGTCGCGACGTGGAGGCCCACATCCTTCCGCTGATGCGTGCTCAAGGGATACGGTACGTGCAGGTCGCGCGACATGGTCATCTCGAAGGGGAAGGCATAACGGTGCTCGACGATTCCCGCACTCCTGCAAGGGTGTTCCTGGAGGGCGACTACAAACTCTCGGATGAGCTGAAGCGGAACGGAACGGTACCGCAGTACGGCGGTGTCCACCGCTGCGCCCTGAAGTTCAAGGCGTGGGTGATCGAACAGTGGCTAGATGAACACGTGCGTGGCCGTGCCCGCCATGCGATCGGATATAACGCCGACGAAACCGGGCGAGTTGCCAAGAGCGAGTACGCATTCGGCGAACGAATAGCATTCGGTTTCAATGTCGAGGAAAAGCGCCGAATCAACCGCAGTTGCGAGTACAACACACTCAGCCGGGAAGCGTTCTATCCGCTGCTTGAATGGGGGTGGGACCGGCGGACCTGCATTGAATACATCCGCTCTGTCTTGGGTATTACCTGGAGGAAATCGGCGTGCGTTTACTGCCCTTTCAACGCATTGCGCGATGACGCGATCGAGCGGCAGCGAGAGCACCCGCGCCAGGTCGGCGATGCCATGAGAATTGAACACCTTTCCCTGGCCCTCAACCCGCGCGCAACGATCTACAAGGGTCGCTCTTTGATCCAGATCACTATCGACGCCGGCAACGACGTTGCGGTCGAACTGTACCGCAAGAGCATCGAGTCGGATGCGTGGGCACTGTATCGCGTCCGCCGCATTTACTCAGGCAAAGGAAAAGCCGACCGGGCAGTCGAAAAGCTCCGCGTTTTCGAGGGCCCGGCCGAGGCACGAATGGCCTTGAACACGATCTCGGCTAGTAGCGGTGTTGCTGTCGAAGAATTGCGCGGAATCCCGTACGTATGGCATGAGCGTCGCAGCGAGACAGACTTCCCCAGCCTCGCAAATCAAAAGCATACGACAATTGATCGGCTTCCTGCGTCTGAAAGCTGTTTCGGGAAGGCCGCGGAAATTCGTCGACCTGGGTCTCGGTACGAGCGACGCAGAGCCAGTTTTCCGAGCACGTGTGCGGCCCCCGACTGTGCTCAAGTTCATGGTTCCGTGTGAGCCGCTGTCTGACTTTCTTGGCCACGAACTACTTATTTCAGTAGAGAGGCATACCGGCGGCTGCCGGAACTCAGTGGCGGTTTAAGAGGGCATGAAGGTGTATTCAGTGGCATCCGAGCGACGGGGACGACTACAGGTTGTCGAATGATTAAAGCCCATCTTGGGTGTAGCGACAGATTGGAAACCGGGATATGGGAACCAGAGTTGTGGAACCGGCTAAGTCGACAGGGAGTAGGAAGGGACGGAAGGTCGGCAAGCCTAGCAGGCTGCTGAAAAAGTCCCCGGACTACTTAGAATGGCACTTACCAACAGCCGCAAACTGTTGATTCTACGTTTGACGGAGCGAGACATTGTGCGCTTGCCCCGTTTGCTGAGACAAATAGTTAGGACACTGTTGACCGTTCGCTGCCATTTCATTGTGCCCCATCCCGGAACGGTTTTAGGATGAAGCTGCCGGTGAAGCGGAGACGGGCTCTGCTGGCGAGCACCCCGATCAAGGAATAGCCGGCCGGAACTCATCTGCGGACGATGAGATGGAGCGCGGTCCTCCCGACACGCTCTGCTACCCGGGTTCGGGGCCGACCAACGGGAGGCGGCACGGCTCCCGGCCTGGGGTTTGGTTTTCATACCACATCGGACCAGATAGATTCCGCCATGCCTTGAAAAACGCATTCTGATGGCCGTCAGAATGAGACCGCCGGGGTAGCCCGGCCAGTGGGGAGGCATCGGCGCAAACTCGGCTGTGGCGATTACAATCCGGACCACGTAGCTGCCGGTCGCTTGTCGAGTTTCCCTGTATAGGGCGCCTTTGCTTCCGCCATTCATATGATGCGTCGATGTCATAGGGCGCGGCGGCATGCGCTCGTGGTTGCTGCCTGGCCCAACAACTGTTGTTCAAACTCCACCGGCGGCCGGTAGCCGAGCGCCGAATGGAGGCGTTTGCGGTTGTACACCCGTTCCAGGAAGTGCTTTATGGAAGCCCGCGCCTCCGCCAGATCGCGGTATTCCTGGCGATACACCTCCTCATATTTGAGGGTCTTCATGAACGATTCGCAGGCCGCATTGTCGAACGGATTTCCCTTGCGACTCATGCTGATGGTGATGTCCCGGCTCTTCAGCAGGTCCGTGTAGTCTTGTGAGGCGTACTGCACGCCGCGGTCAGAATGATGCACCAAACCCGGCGCCGGTATGCGCCGCTCAAGCGCCATGCGAAGCGCTGCGATGGTAAGCTCGTCCTCCAACGTTCGGTCCAGCGCCCAGCCAATCACCCGCCGCGAGTAGGCATCCAAGATGACAGCTAGATACACGAACTCCGCTGCCAGTCGAATGTAGGTGATGTCCGCCACCCACAGTTGATCGATGTCGGTCAACGCCATCCCGCGCGCCAGGTTCGGGTACACCGGCCGACTGTGATTGGAGTTCGTGGTCACCAGGAACTTCCGTCGCCGCAGGCACAGCAGATTGTCCTCCCGCATCAGGCGGTACACCCGGTTCGGCCCGACCTGCCAGCCGCGCCGGTGCAGTTCTTCGGTCATGCGTGGCCGTCCATAGGCGGGAAACTCCAAGGCGATCCGCTGGATGGCATCCCGTAGATCGATGTCCTTATCCCCGGCGGCCGGCGTGGTCAGGAACCGGTAGTAGCCGGCCCGGCTCAGATGGGCCAGCGCGCACATCTCGGCGATGCTCATGCTCGTTTCCCTCCGGACTTGCTCCTGGATGTTCCCGTAGATCGCGGCTTTCCAGTCAATGCCTGCAACCTCCGCTGTTCCTCGATGCGTTGCAAGCTGCGCTTTAAAAAATCGATCTCCAGGGTTTGCTGGCCGATTTTCCGCTCCAGCTTGGCCTGCTCGGTATCATCCCACCGCTGCTTTCCCAAGCCCGGAAACGCATTGCCCGGTCCTTCACGGAATTCCCGGCGCCAGCGATGCAGGACATTCGGGTTCACCTCAAATGCCCGCGCCACCTCGGCAATCGAGGACCCCGTCTCCAGCCGTCGGATGGCGGCCAATTTCTCCTCACGCGTGAAAGTTCGTCGTGACAGCCCCATGACACAATTCTCCATTCAATGGAATTTGTGTCTTAACTGTTTGTCTAAAAATCGGGACAAGTCCATTGGGTGCTTTCGGGCATCGAAATACCCTTTTTCAGCAACCTGCTAGAGGAAAAACTTGCCAGTGGACTGCGGAGTTGGATGACGTTCTGAAGGCAGCTTGGGCCCGCGGTGGCCTGCGGGCTGCCGGCCGGGCCATCCGACAGTACCAACCAACCTGGTCCCGGTATTCGGTCAAGAAACGCGCGGCGGCGTTGGATCTGTGCCGACCAAGAGCCCCGCGCTGGACGGACGCCGATGAGAACCATCTGCTCTGGTCCATCGACAGCAACGCATCGCTCAACCTGATTGCGCAACGGCTCGGCCGCTCTGTTGGGGCCGTCCGGAAGAAGCTCCGGGATCTCGAATACACGGCAGAGAGTCTTGGCGGATTCAAGGTGAAGGATGTCGCAGAGATGTTCGCCGTTCCGCCTGCCAGGGTTCAATATTGGGTTGCCGAAAAGCTTCTTCTGACCAAAGGTGGCCGCATCACCGATAGTTCGGTCTCGAAGTTCCTTGCCGACCATCCGGAGAAGATCCCATTCGAGAGCCTGAGCGTGGACATGCAGAATTGGCTTCGCGAGATGGGATACCCGGACCGCACCGCCAAGCCGAGAGCGACCGGAGCGGCCAAGGAATGAGGTCTCTAGGCATTCCGAACAACACAGTAGCGGTCGGCTGCTTTAAGCCATTCGGAGAACGTCGGGCAGGGCTTGGGAAGGCTTTGCGACCACCCATCGTGGCAGTGCTGGTTGTAGTGAACGAGTCGCTGGTAACGCGGATGGTTAACGACCTCGTATCGCAGTGCCGGAAACCATCCCTCGGAACGAGCTATGCCGCGCCAACTCGACTCGCCAAGGCGGAGGATGCTGGCAAAAAGGGATCGGGTCCATCGAGGGCCGAGCCCTGGCGATGGCGGAACGTCGATGCATCTGCCTCGCAGTTCCGTCAATATCGCTTCCTGAATGGGTTGTCCCGGCTCGGATACGGCGTCGACCCAGAGTGCGAGCGCTCGCGATTCGAGCAGAGCGGTGACCGCTCTATTGAGACGTGGATGCTCCACTGTCCCGAGAGCCTGAACGGCCAGAGCCTTCTCGGTTCCGGGATGGGCCAGGCTGCGGGTGCTAAGGGCTGACGCAACAATAACTGCTCATTCGTAGTCGTAGCGTCCACATTACCGACGACTGCGCGCTTCGGCACGATCCCGCTTCACTTAAGGTTTCCCTCAATATCGACGGGCAACTGGAACCGATCCGCACCTTGCCGAATTCATCGTCGGTTATGTTATAGTGTCGATTGTATCCGTCTTTCAGTCGCAACTATAACATTATGAGACCTCTCGCCTTCTCTCCCGATTCGTTGCGAAAGCTGCTTCTCCATGACAAAATCGCAACCCTTCCCGATCTGAAACGTGCCCTCGGCACGGACGTCGACCTCACTGTTTTCCGAAAACTCAAAGAACTCGACTACCTGACCAGCTATTCTCATGGCGGCCGTTTCTACACGCTTCGCGAGATCGCCCGTTTCGGAGCCGATGGCTTGTGGTCCTGCACGCCGGCCTGGTTCTCCCGCTACGGTACCCTGCTGGCCACTGCCGAGGCGTTCATCCATAGCTCGGTCGCGGGATATTTTGCGGAAGAACTGTCTGCGATCCTGCACGTAGGAGCGCAAGATGTCTTACGCCACCTTGTCCAGCAGAAGAGGATCGCCCGGGAATTGATCTCCGGCCTGTTCCTCTACACTTCCATCGACCCGGCCATCCGCCAGCGACAGCGTCTGACACGTCGTAGCAACCAGTCCGTCCCTACGGTTGTCGATGCCGTCCGTCTGGAAGTGTCTCCCGATGAGATGAAAGCCGCCATCATCTTGTTCTACAGTCTGCTGGACGAGCAGCAGCGCCGCTTGTACGCCGGTCTGGAATCCATGAAGCTCGGCCACGGCGGCGACAGTGTGCTGGCCGAGTTTCTGGGCCTGGATCCGCACACCATCGCCCGCGGCCGCCGACAGTTGCTGGATCAGGATGTCGAGGTCGGCCGGATCCGACAGCACGGCGCCGGGCGCAAGCCGGTGGAAAAAAAAACGCCCGAAGTAATCGACGCCATCGAAATCCTACTGGAACACGACACCGCCGGCGATCCCATCGCCGGCAT
>CAVSMH010000010.1:0-358881 GCA_963728965.1 Bryobacterales bacterium | reverse complement strand
CGGTGGATGTCTTCGGAAGTCTACTTGCCCACGCGCCGCACAATCATGCGATCGCCATCCTCTTCCCATTCCAGGACAGACCCGGGACCGATACCGAGCTTTCGCCGCACCGCTGCCGGGACCGAGATCTGCCCCTGCGCGGTCACCTTGGATCGTATCGACGCCATACCTATATATTACCAGGGTAATGCGTCTACTTGAATCGTATGCGGATCTGGTTCTGCTTCGGTCCGTAGATCAGCTCCAGGTCCTTCATCTTCTGCTTTTCCATCGGGAAGTAGAGGAAGCCCGTGGTCGCCTCTTCGATCTTCTTCTCCGGCAGCACTTTGGCCTCCAGCATTTTCTTCAGCGGATTGTCCTTCTCGCCATTCTCCATGGTCGCCTTGACCTTGGACGGGTCCACCGCGCCTCCCGATCCATTGCCGCCGCCCATGCCCATGCCGCCTATGCTCCACCCGCGGCTGCGTTCCGCGCCATCGCCGCCCGGACCCTGTACGCCCGTCAGAACCAGCGCCCCGCCGCCGGCGATCTGGCTCGGCGCCATCGGCTGTGTGCGGTCGCCGTCCTTATCCGTGCGCAAGGTGAAATCGTCGCGGTCGATGGTGATTTCCTTGGTGTACTTGGGCTCTACTTTCACCTGCGCCACGATGTAGTGGCCGCCCAGATCCGAACCCAGAATGGGCTTCAGCGATTCCTTATCCGGGAACACCTTCGCGTCCAGCCGAACAATTTCGTTTTCACTACTCGCCGTGGCGGGCTTTTTCTCCCCTCCCAGCAGGGCGCTGACGGCGATGAGGGAAAGGACCGCGACTCTGGCCTTCATATTCAGCTCCCGCTGGCATTATACCGGGTTTGGCCGCTGCTATAATCTTCTTTTCGCAGCAGAAATGAGGAGTTTGTCTAATGGAAGACAAAGAGCGCGCACGGGCGTTAGAACTCACCCTGGGCCAGATCGAGAAACAGTTTGGCAAGGGTTCCATCCTGCGCCTGGGGTCGAAAGACGCCATTGTTCCGGTTTCGGTGATTTCGACCGGGTCGATCTCGCTCGATTCCGCCCTGGGCGTCGGTGGCTTCCCGCGCGGCCGCATCAATCGAGATTTTCGGGCCGGAATCTTCCGGCAAGACCACCATCGCGCTGCAGGTGATCGCGGAGGCGCAGAAGCAGGGCGGCATGGCCGCATTCATTGACGCCGAACACGCGCTCGATCCGATCTATGCCGCGCAAACTCGGCGTGGATGTGGACAATCTGCTGGTCTCGCAGCCCGATTACGGCGAGCAGGCTCTGGAAATCACGGGCGCGCTGATCGCCTCCGGCGCGATCGATGTGCTGGTGGTGGATTCGGTGGCGGCGCTGGTTCCCAAAGCGGAACTGGATGGCGAGATGGGCGACAGCCACATGGGCGTGCAGGCGCGGCTGATGTCGCAGGCGCTGCGCAAACTCACCGGCATGGTTTCCAAATCGCAAGACCTGCCTGATCTTCATCAACCAGATCCGCGAGAAGATCGGCGTGATGTTCGGCAATCCCGGAAACCACCACCGGCGGACGCGCGCTGAAGTTCTATTCGTCCGTCCGCGCTGGATATCCGGCGCATCGCCGCCATCAAGGATGGCGACGCGGTCATCGGCAACCGCACCAAGGTGAAGGTGGTCAAGAACAAAGTGGCCCCGCCCTTCCGCGAGGCCGAGTTCGACATCATCTACGGCGAAGGCATCTCGCAAGGAAGGCGACCTGCTCGATCTGGGCGTGGCGCAGAGCGTGGTCGAAAAGAGCGGCTCCTGGTTCAGCTACAAAGGCGACCGGATCGGCCAGGGCCGCGAGAATGCCCGGCAGTTCCTGAAGGACAACCCGGATATCCGGCAGAACATCGACGCCGAACTGCGAAAGCAGCTGGGTCTTACAAAGGCCGAGCCCATCCCTCCCGAAACCGCGGCCAAGGCCGAACCGGCCGCCGCCCGGCCGGGCGCGCCGGCATCGAAGCGCTAACCCGGTTTTCCAGTTGAGAGCGAACTCCTCCCCGCTGCACTGATCAGTCGAGGGGAGAGTTTGTTGAACGAAGCGGATCGCCGAAAGGCTATCGACTTGGCGCTTTGCCGTCTTTCGGAGCGATTCGGTCCGGCGCCCCCCGCGGGGATTCCGGCCGGTTCGCCCCCACTCAGGCGTTGTTAGGAAACTTGGCGGATTCCCCCGCGGGAGGCTCGTTGAGATCTTCGGCTCCGGAATCGTCGGGGAAGACCACCTTCGCCCTCCACGCGATGCGCAGGCACAGAGCGCGGGCGGAACCGCGGCCTTTCTCGATGCTGAACATGCTTTGGACCTTTCCTACGCCGCGAAGCTCGGAGTGAACCTCGAGCAATTGATTCTGGTGCAGCCGGGCTGTGGAGAAGAGGCCTGGAGATTGCCGCCGCGCTGGCGCTGTCGCGCACGGTCGATCTGATAGCGATCGATTCGGTAGCTGCGCTCGTGCCGCGGGCCGAACTCGAAGGGGGTGTGGCCAGCACTTATCCAGGCCTCCATACCCGCCTCATCACCCAGGGCTTCGAAAACTCGTGCAAGTGGCCGCCCGCACCGGAACCAGTTTTCTTTTCGTGAATCAGTTGCGCGCGGCGCCCCGGCCGGGTTGGAAGAGACCAGCCGGAGGCCGCCCCGTGCGGGCCGCATTGCGCATCCGGCTCCGATCCGCCGCCGAGATCCGGCAGCGCGATGCGAGCGTCGGGTGCCGGATCCGACTGCGCTGGTAAAAAACAGCGTGGCAGGTTCCCTCGGCGATGCGGAAGAGGAGATTTTCTGGTGCGGAGCCGGCCCCGGAAGCCTTGGTTTTCAGCATTCCCACGCCCCCATAGCTGTCGAAACCGCCGTCTGACGCGCCTTCTACGCGCTCGATGCGCAAAAAACCCGAAAAACGGCCTTTTACTCGTATTTCCCTTTACAGGGGCCTTTGGCTTCCCGTATCATTAATCACGATGGACGAGCGCGCTCCAGCGCCGTCTGCTTCGATGTGATGTTCGCAGGCGCGTCCGCGGATCATCCGCATGAAATTGCGCGGCAGGCACGGGAGAATCAAAGAGATTTATGGCGAATGAACGAATGACGCAGACGCAATTGGTCAGACTCTTGCCGAGAACTGCGAGGTGAACAATAAAGTCGCCCGCGCAGTTCCTGGATATCTATCCACCATGGCAATCAGCGGAAGTCAAGAAGAACGGTGTGTTTGTGCTGCCCGGGATCGGCCGGCTGGTGCGCGTGGATCGCAAGGCCCGGATGGGCCGCAACCCGGCTACTGGCGAGAGCATCAAAATCCCGGCCAAGAAAGTGGTGAAGTTCCGCGTGGCCAAGGCCGCGAAGGACGCGATCGTCCCGCCCAAGAAGAAGTAGGCCAGGCGATTCGCCGCAATGAAAGCAAAACCCCGCGGCGCCCCCTGAGCCCGCGGGGTTTGTTGTTTTCCTATGGATGCTGAAGCCGAGATGAAATCCGCCCAACTTGCGGGCAGCTCCTGAAGCCTACGCCTGCTTCTTTTCTTCGACCTTCTCTTCGTCGCCCTTCAAAGCATGTCTTGAAGTTGCGAATCCCCTCGCCCAAACCTTTCGCTACTTCGGGAATTTTCTTGCCGCCGAAAAGCAGTACGGCGACTCCTAGAATTACGAGAAGTTCAGGTAAGCCAATGGATCTCATACGGCCTCCTTTTTTACAAATTGGACTTTAACAGGTGGCCGGCTTCCGGCATCACCCAATTGCTATGGTAGCAGAGTGCGCAGGTTCCTAATGTCCGTCCTTACGCCCGCCGAGTAAGGCGCCATCAGAATATTGGCCGCAAACCACAGTACGGTCACCGAAATCAGGCTTCTCGTCAGCCGGTTGTTGCCCAGGAGCAGGCGCATGAATACCGCGACGCCAAACGGCGCCACAGCCGTCATGACCCGCAACCACGGACTCAGGTCAGGCACGTGTTCCCCCGCTCATGATTGGAGTCTGTTGTCATAGCCATCCCCGAATCAATACGCCGTCGGTTAGGGTCGCATTGTTACCTGTAAGCTTTCAAACCCCCCGCTGTGCGGGATAATGGCAGGCAAGGGCCTCATGGATTTCGTCGAGCAGCTCAAGTCTTCGGTGGACATCGTCAACGTGATCGGCGAATACGTCCGCCTGCGCCGCTCCGGCGCGCAACCGCTACATGGGCCTGTGCCCCTTCCACAACGAGAAGTCGCCCTTCCTTCACGGTCCACGTGGTCCACCAGTTCTATAAATGCTTCTCCTGCGGCGCGGGCGGCGATGTGGTCAAATTCGTCATGGAGAAGGATGGCCTCAGCTTCTACGAAGCGCTCAAATCGCTGGCCGAGCGCTACGGCATTCCCATGCCCAAGCGCGCCGGAGTACGCCGACGAGGATGCCACGCTGCGGCGCGGCGCTCTCGCCAATGCACGAGCTCGCCGAGGAGGCTTTTCGCGCCAACCTCGCGTCCCCGGCGGGCGCCGAGGCGCGCGCCTATCTGGCAAACGCGGAGTCGCGCCGCGACACCGTAGACCATTCGGCCTCGGCTATTCCGACGCGCTCCGGACGCACCCTGCTGCGCCTCTTCGAGCAGCGGGATTTCCACCGCCCAGCAATCGAGCAGTCCGGCCTGGTCGCCAGGCGCGACGACGGCACCTTCTACGATCGTTTCCGCAACCGCCTGATGTTTCCCATCCACAACGAATCGGGCAAGATCATCGGTTTCGGCGGGCGCGCGCTGGCCGCCGACGATAAACCCAAGTATTTAAATTCGCCGGAAACGCCGATCTATAAGAAGAGCCATGTGCTCTACAACCTGCACCGGGCAAAGGAGGCGATCCGCAAAGAGGACCGCGTCATCCTGGTGGAAGGCTATATGGATGCGATCGGCGTGACGGCGGCCGGATTCCGCCAGCGTCGTGCGCCAGCTGCGGCACCTCGCTGACCGCGCACCAGGTGCAGGCGCTCAAGCGGCACTCGCAGCGCATCGTCGTCAACTTCGATCCGGATGGCCCGGGCGCCAATGCCGCCGAACGCTCCATCGACGTCCTGCTCGACGAAGGCATGCACGTGCGCATCATGGAACTCGATGGCGATCTGGATCCGGACGAGTATTGCAAGGAGCGCGGCGCCGAGGCATATCAGCGAGCGGCTGGACAGCGCCAAGGGCTATTTCTACTGGCTGGCCGACCGCGCGCGCGCGAAGCACGACGTGCGCACCGCCGAAGGCAAGGTGGCGGTGCTGCAACTTCCTGCTGCCGGAGTGCAGGACATCTCCGACCGGCTCGAACGCATGGCCATCGCCAACGATCTGGCGGGCTATATCGGCGTGGACCGCGGGATGGTGCTGGATGCATTTCCGGAAAGCGGTGTCGGATCGCGCGGAGATAAGGCCATCGAGCGCCCCAGGATCGTGCTGCGTCCCGACGAGCGCATGCTGCTGAACGCGCTGCTGGCCGAGCCGGAGATGCCGGGGCGAAACGATTCGACACGTTGCGATCGACTGGAAGCTATCGACAATCTTGCCGTCGCGGCGCATCTTTCAGGCCGATCTTCGCGCTCGAGGATGCCGGCGGCCGCGTGGGCTTCGACGAGATCAATGACGTCTCGAGGACGCCGACCAGAACCTGTTGGCGGCAGGCCGTATTGAGCGAAGACGGCAGGAAGCTGTCGCGCGAGGAGGTGCGTCGCCGCGCTGCGCCAGCATGCGGCGCAGCGACCAGCAGAATCATCCGCGTCGCAGTTGAAGATCGCGGATCGAGCGAGGCGGAACGCGCCGGCCGACCTCGAGGAGGCAGTTGCGTCTCACCGCGGAATTGCAGGGCATCGAACGCGCAGGCCGCGGTGGAGAATTGACGACAATTCGCCGCCGCATTGTGCGTGCCCAGTGGTGTACAATGATTCAGGATTCTTCATCCGCCGGGAGTACGGGGCTTCAGTGGCGATAGAAGACAAATACGACGGGCTGCAACGGCTCGTGCAGATGGGCAAGGATAAGGGCTACGTCTTTACGACGAGGTCAGCGAAGTTCTGCCCGGCGACCTGCCCGGCGGCGCCGAACTCGAAGACGTGCTGGCCGGACTCGACGGCGCCGGCATCGAGATCCTCGAAGAGCCCAAGGATTTCGAAAAAAAGCTCGAAGAGGGCGAGGAGACTCCTCGACCTCGAACTGCCCGCCGGCGTCGGCGAAAAGGTCAACGACCCGGTCCGCATGTACCTGCGCGAGATGGGCACGGTGCCCGCTGCTCACGCGCGAAGGCGAAGTCGAAATCGCCCGGCGCATCGAACGCGGCCAGAACACCGTCCTCAAGTCGCTCTTCGCGCTCGCCGCTGGTGATCCAGGAGATCATCGGCATGGGCGAGGAGATGGCGCAGCGGAACGCTTTCCGCCCGCGACGTCATCCAGATCTCCGACCCCGATGCTCACCGACGAACTGGTGGAGGAGAAGCGCGAGGAATTCATCGCGCTGCCGTCGAGGAGATCGCGCGCCAGTACAAGAAGATCCTGCAGTGCCGCCAGAAGCTGCATGGCCATCCCGCGCGGCATGAAGCCCAAACAGTACCGCCGCCAGCTGTGGGAACTGGCCCGCCTGGTGGTGCGGATCTCGCGCCTGGTGCCGCGCCATCAAGTTCCAGTGCCCGGTCATCCGGCACCTGATCGACCGCCTGCGCGCCGCCGTCGAAGAATTGAAGCCGCTGGAGCGACGAGATCGCGCGTCTGCAGCGCAAGCTGGAAGCGCTGGCCCGGCGGGCGCGCCGAGGGCATCAAGGAACTGCGCAAGGAGCAGCGCAGCTTCGGCCAGCGCCTGCAGCAGATGGAGGAGGCAGTTCGGCGCCTCGGCCGCCGAACTGCGCCGCACGCTGCGAGATCATCACCAGGGCGACCAGGAAGCCGAGAGCCGCCAAGAAGGAGCTGATCGAAGCCAACCTGCGCCTGGTGGTCAGCATCGCCAAGCGCTACACCAACCGCGGGCTGCAGTTCCTGGACCTGATCCAGGAAGGCAACATCGGCCTGATGAAGGCGGTGGACAAGTTCGAATACCGCCGCGGCTACAAGTTCTCGACCTACGCCACCTGGTGGGTGCGCCAGGCCATCACGCGCGCCATCGCCGACCAGGCGCGCACCATCCGCATCCCGGTGCACATGATCGAGACCATCAACAAGCTGATCCGCACGTCGCGCCAGATGGTGCAGGAACTGGGACGCGAGCCCACCAACGAAGAACTGGCCAAGCGGCTGCAACTGCCGGTCTCGAAGGTGCGCAAGGTGCTGCGCGTGGCGCAGGAGCCGATCTCGCTGGAAACGCCCATCGGCGAGGAAGAAGAGTCGCACCTGGGCGACTTCATCGTCGACCAGCACGGGATCTCGCCGTCCGACGCGGTGATCAATCTGAATCTGCGCGAGCAGACCGCGCAGGTCCTGAAGACGCTGACGCCGCGCGAGGAGAAGATCATCAAGATGCGCTTCGGCCTGGAGGACGGCAGCGAGCACACGCTGGAAGAGGTGGGCCAGAACTTCGCCGTCACGCGCGAGCGCATCCGCCAGATCGAAGCCAAGGCGCTGCGCAAGCTGCGCCACCCCAGCCGCAGCCACCGTCTGCGGGCGTTCCTGGAAAACGGCACCCGCGGGGTCTAAGAACAGGCAATCCGGGCTGTCGCCGGCGGATCCCAAGCAAGGGGCGCCGCAGACGCCTTCATCAAAGCTGATATTCGCGGCCTACCAGCGGGGTTCGCGACGACCGCCGCCGCCGCCACCGCCACCGCCGGACGCCGGCCACCACCGCCGCCGCCGCCGCCGGGACGCCCGCCGCCGCCGCCGCCGAACCGCGGCCGCCGCCTCCACCGCCGCCGAAACCGCGGTCGGGTTTGGGACGGGCTTCATTGACATTTAGTGCCCGGCCGTCCAGCGTATAGCCGTTCAGCGCTGAGATTGCCTGGTCCGCTTCCGTCTTCATTTTCCATTTCGACGAATGCGAATCCCCGCGACCGGCCGGTTTCGCGATCGGTCATGATTCGGGCGCTGTTCACGGGCCGTATCGTTCGAAGAGGCTGCGAACAGCCTCTTCGGTTGCATTGAAATCCAGGTTGCCCACGAAAATATTCTTCACTAAGTCCTCCAGACAATTTGAAAGCGGGCTCATCGGGGAGGAAACACAAGCGGGACGACGGTGCCGTCGCTCAGAAACACTCGGCCGGATTCGCGGAAGCTATCAAACGCGCTCCAACTATAACACGGAGAAAACGCGGGGCAAACCGATCGGCGAAATCAAGGTAATGTGAATGAACAAAAGGCCCTCGGAGGGATCGAGGGCTTTTGAGATTAAACCGGGCGACTTCCTACTCTCCCACACACTTGCGCGTGCAGTACCATCGGGGCTGAGAGGCTTAACTACCGTGTTCGGGATGGGAACGGGTGGGTCCCTCTCGCTATGGTCACCCAGAAACTGGGGACTGAACTCGACAGAGTCCTTGGACTGAATATTGACGGGCCGAACGCTGGAAAGCAGCGCACGCTGTGTGTGCGCAGTAGTATTTTATGGTCAAGCCGAACGGGCAATTAGTAACGGTAAGCTCAACGTGTCGCCACGCTTACACATCCGTCCTATCAAACTGGTAGTCTTCCAGTGCCCTTCTTAGCTTTCGCTTGGGAGATCTCATCTTGGGGAAGGTTTCACGCTTATATGCATTCAGCGTTTATCCTGACCGAACTTCGCTACCCAGCGATGCGGCTGGCGCCACAACTGGATCACAAGAGGTTCGTCCACCCCGGTCCTCTCGTACTAAGGGCAGGCCCCCTCAAATCTCCTACGCCCACCACAGATAGGGACCGAACTGTCTCGCGACGTTCTGAACCCAGCTCACGTACCGCTTTAATAGGCGAACAGCCTAACCCTTGGGAGCTTCTACACCCCCAGGATGCGATGAGCCGACATCGAGGTGCCAAACCGGAGCGTCGATGTGAACTCTTGACTCCGATCAGCCTGTTATCCCCGGCGTACCTTTTATCCGTTGAGCGATGGCCCTTCCATACAGAACCACCGGATCACTAAGGCCTGCTTTCGCATCTGCTCGACTTGTTGGTCTCGCAGTTAACCTGGTTTATGCCTTTGCACTCGTCGGCGGATTTCCAAGCCGCCTGAACCAAGCTTCGCGCGCCTCCGTTACCGTTTAGGAGGCGACCGCCCCAGTCAAACTACCCGCCTTCCACTGTCCCTCATCCCGGATTACGGGATGTAGGTTAGAACCACAGAACGATCAGGGTGGTATCTCACCGTTGGCTCCTCCGAGTCCGAGAACCCGGATTCAAAGCCTCCCACCTATCCTGCGCAGATCGCCCCATAGTTCCATGAAAGGGTATAGTAAAGGTGCACGGGGTCTTTCCGTCTAGTGGCGGGCACCCGGCGTCTTCACCGGGACCACAAGTTCGCCGGGCGGCAGGTTAAGACAGTTCTCAGATCGTTACGCCATTCGTGCAGGTCGGAACTTACCCGACAAGGAATTTCGCTACCTTAGGACCGTTATAGTTACGGCCGCCGTTCACCGGGGCTTCAGTTCAAAGCTTCGCTTGCGCTGACCTCTCCCTTTAACCTTCCGGCACCGGGCAGGCGTCAGCCCCTATACGTCGTTTTCGACTTTGCAGAGACCTGTGTTTTTGTTAAACAGTCGCCTGAGACTATTCACTGCGGCTCACGTCTTACGTGGAGCACTCCTTCTCCCGAAGTTACGGAGCTAATGTGCCTAGTTCCTGAACCTACCATCACCCGAGCGCCTTAGAATATTCTTCTCGTCCACCTGTGTCGGTTTGTGGTACGGATACCTTATTTCTCCTTAGAGGCTTTTCCTGGCGGACGACCCGGCGGATTTGCCTATCCGGACCTCCCTTCACCCTGGATTGAAACCATTGCGCACCAGAGCTTACGGTCTGCGTCCCCCCTTCGGTCTTGATCGAAACAAGGTAGTGCAGGAATATTAACCTGCTGTCCATCCGCTACGCCTTTCGGCCTCGCGTTAGGCTCCGACTAACCCTGAGCGGATTAACCTTTCTCAGGAATCCTTAGACTTACGGCGACCAGGGTTCACACCTGGTTTCTCGCTACTTATGCTGGCAGAGTCACTTCCCAACGCTCCAGCGCTTCTTTCGATACGACCTTCACTGCGTTGAGAACGCTCTCCTACCATTCGTATTGCTACGAATCCGTAACTTCGGTACCATGCTTAAGCCCCGTTATATTGTCGGCACCGAGCCGCTCGACCAGTGAGCTATTACGCTTTCTTTAAAGGATGGCTGCTTCTAAGCCAACCTCCTGGCTGTCTGAGCGTCCCGACTTCCTTTCCCACTGAGCATGGATTTGGGGACCTTAGTTGACGGTCTGGGCTGTTTCCCTTTCGACAATGAAGCTTAGCCCCCACTGTCTGACTCCCTCGCTACACATTCACGGCATTCGCAGTTTGGTTGGATTCGGTAACCTGGGAAGGCCCCTAGTCCAATCAGTTCTCTACCACCGCGACGGACCACGAGAGGCTAGCCCTAAAGCTATTTCGGAGAGAACGAGCTATCACGGAATTTGATTAGCCTTTCACCCCTACCCTCAGCTCATCCAAGCTGTTTTCAACCAACACTGGTTCGGACCTCCAGCCGCTGTTACACGGCCTTCATCCTGGCCAAGGGTAGATCATCCCGCTTCGCGTCTATTCCCAGCGACTGCATCGCCCTGTTCAGACTCGCTTTCGCTACGGCTCGCTTTCGCTTAACCTTGCCACTGAGAATAACTAGCCAGCTCATTATGCAATAGGCACGATGTCAGGCATTCTCCTTGCGGAGCATAGCCCTCCAACTGCTTGTAAGCGTGTGGTTTCAGGTACTATTTCACTCCCCTCGCAGGGGTTCTTTTCACCTTTCCCTCACGGTACTGGTTCACTATCGGTCGCAAGTGAGTATTTAGCCTTACCGGATGGTCCCGGCAGATTCAAGCAGGGTTCCACGTGCCCCGCCCTACTTAGGAACCACTGGAAGGAGGATTGCATTTTCACCTACGCGGCTGTCACGCTCTATGGCCGGCCTTTCCAGACCGTTCGACTAACACTTTCCTATCCCTCGTTTAACCTGCCGATCGCTTCTGTACTCGCTCCCTTTCGGTCGCGGCCCAGCAACGGCCAGCGGATTATTGTGGCCCTGCAACCCCAGGCTCTCCTTTCGAATCACCTGGTTTAGGCTTTTCCGATTTCGCTCGCCACTACTTTCGGAATCACGGTTGTTTTCTCTTCCTCGGGGTACTGAGATGGTTCACTTCCCCCGGTTCGCTCCGTCACCCTATGGATTCAGATGATGGTAACGGGTGTTCGCACCCGTTGGGTTTCCCCATTCGGAAATCTCCGGATCACAGCCTATTAGCGGCTTCCCGAAGCTTATCGCAGCTGATCACGTCCTTCATCGCCTACTTGCGCCAAGGCATCCACACACACGCCCTTAGTAGCTTGACCATAAAATCTACTTCACACATCACAGGCGCTACTTTCGCGCTTACACTTGTGTTTGTTATGCCCGTCAATATTCAGTTGTCAAAGATCTCGACTGCGTCAGCAATCGGTTGAACCAGCCGGTTCAACGAACTGCTGATGGTGAGAGCCGCGATCGCGACCCCGGCTCACCTGTCTTGGTGGGCCTGGGTAGAATTGAACTACCGACCTCACCCTTATCAGGGGTGCGCTCTAGCCATCTGAGCTACAGGCCCGGTTCCGCCGTACTCCGCTTTGCTGGTGGAGCTGGTCGGGATCGAACCGGCGACCTCCTGAATGCAAATCAGGCGCTCTCCCAGCTGAGCTACAGCCCCAAAATCAATCGAGGCCAGTTGGATGCAGGGACCACGGAACCAGTCCATGGCCACCTCAGACTCACTTCCGAACTCCAAGTGGAGATACCAGAGCGGGCTCACTACCCTCGCCGAAGCTCGGACAGTGGTTTGGAGTGGAACGGCTGTCTCTTACTCGGCCCTGTGTACACTCAACAGGACGGTTTCCGAGACTCCACCCACGTTCTCTCTTAGAAAGGAGGTGATCCAGCCGCAGGTTCTCCTACGGCTACCTTGTTACGACTTCACCCCAATCATGGATCATACCTTGGGCCGCTGCCTCCCTTGCGGGTCAGCCTGCAGACTTCTAGTACAATTCACTTTCGTGATGTGACGGGCGGTGTGTACAAGGCCCGGGAACGTATTCACGGCAGCGTGCTGATCTGCCATTACTAGCGATTCCAGCTTCATGCAGGCGAGTTGCAGCCTGCAATCCGAACTGAGAGCGGTTTTTTGCGATTGGCTCCCCCTCGCGGGTTCGCGGCGCTTTGTACCGCCCATTGTAGCACGTGTGTAGCCCTGGACATAAAGGCCATGAGGACTTGACGTCATCCCCACCTTCCTCCAGCTTATCGCTGGCGGTCTCCTGCGAGTTCCGCCTTTCGGCATGGCAACACAGGACAAGGGTTGCGCTCGTTGCGGGACTTAACCCAACATCTCACGACACGAGCTGACGACAGCCATGCAGCACCTCGACTGGACCCCCTTGCGGGGTAGCGATGTTTCCACCGCCGTTAGCCAGCCGTTCGAGCCCAGGTAAGGTTCTTCGCGTTGCGTCGAATTGAACCACATGCTCCACCGCTTGTGCGGGCCCCCGTCAATTCCTTTGAGTTTCAGCCTTGCGACTGTACTCCCCAGGCGGCATATTTAACGCGTTAGCTCCGGCACGGATCAACTGAATGACCCACACCAAATATGCATCGTTTAGGGCGTGGACTACCAGGGTATCTAATCCTGTTTGCTACCCACGCTTTCGTGTTTCAGCGTCAGTTACGGTCCAGAAAGCCGTCTACACCACCGGTGTTCCTCCTGATATCTACGCATTTCACCGCTACACCAGGAATTCCACTTTCCTCTCCCGCACTCGAGTCACTCAGTATTCGGCGCACCCTCCCAGTTGAGCCGGGAGATTTCACACCAAACTTAAGCAACCGCCTACACACCCTTTACGCCCAGTAACTCCGAACAACGCTCGCTGCCTACGTATTACCGCGGCTGCTGGCACGTAGTTAGCCGCAGCTGCTTCTGCAGGTACCGTCACTATCTTCCCTGCCGAAAGAGCTTTACACCCCGAAGGGCTTCATCGCTCACGCGGCGTCGCTGCATCAGGGTTTCCCCCATTGTGCAAGATTCCCCACTGCTGCCTCCCGTAGGAGTCTGGCCCGTGTTTCAGTGCCAGTGTGGCCGTGTGCCCTCTCAGGCCGGCTACCGATCTTTGCCTTGGTAGGCTTTTACCCTACCAACTAGCTAATCGGCCGCGGGCTCCTCCTTCAGCGCATTGCTGCTTTCCTCTCTCGAGCTTATGCGGTATTAGCCCCGGTTTCCCAGGGTTATTCCACACTAAAGGGTAGATTACCCACGTGTTACTCACCCGTACGCCACTTTACTCATGGATTGCTCCACTTTCTCGTTCGACTTGCATGTGTTAGGCGCGCCGCCAGCGTTGATTCTGAGCCGGGATCAAACTCTCATTTGAACATGTAGAGTTGTAATCGCTCCAGTTTTACTCAGAGTTCTGACGAAGTGTTTCTTTACTGCATCCAACCAGATTGTCAAAGATCTGCGCAGCCCCGACGGACATCATCTGAATATCCGCCAGCCCTGCAGGCCTCGAAACTTGCCCGGTCGCAGACCGCTACGACGCATGCCTGCCCCGGAATATGTCTTTAGAACTTGAAAAAGAACCAAACAGGAAGGCCGTATTCCGCTCCCCCCGGTGGCCCGGGCGGAGTTTTGTTACCATTCCTTGCAAAGGGTCTCTATCTTTATACCACGGCCTCTCGCTCCTGAGCAAATTTCCCCAGGGCGAACGATGCCTAGAGCCCTCGAAATCGGTGACTTCCTAAAGATAGCACCCCCGACGACACAGCGCAAGAGGAGAATCAAAATAATTCCAGGAATTCTCCCTCCGAAACCTCCCCCGCCCCTCCCAAAATTTCCTCGCCTCCTCCGCAATTAATCCACTAATTCTCTGATTACAAATATGTTAAACGCATTTGGCCGGGTTACTCCAGCGCCTCCATCGCAACGGTATTACAATGAATGACGATGCCGCTCCGACCGCTCCCGCTCCTGGCAGCGCTCCTCGCGTTCCCGGCGTCCGCCCAAATCGCGCTCCGCGAGGCACTCTCCCGGGTGGCCGAGGAGGCCGAGGTTTTTCAACAGAACGTACCCAAGTCCCTCACCCAGGAGACCCTTGAGCAGCGCGCCCTGATGCCCCCTTCCCGCTTCCGTCCCCGCATCGGCGCGGCTGCGGCGGAAGTTCCCAAGCCGCGCTTCCAGCTCCGCGAGATCGTCTCCGAGTACAGCGTCGGCCCTCTCGATAACTCCGCCGCGCCTCCCCTGGTCGAGTTCCGCGTCGTGACTTCGGTCGATGGCCGCCCCATCCGGACCCCCGAAAAGGCCCGCCACGCCCTCTCCCTGGGTGTCCATTCCAATGATGTTCGCCTGCGCAAACGCATGCTGGAGGACTTCGCCCACCACGGCCTTGTCGATCTGGCCACGGACTACGGCCTGATCCTGTTGGCCTTCACCCACCGCGGCCAGCAACAGATGCGGATCGCCCCCGCCGGCCAGGACCGGATTGGCCCCGACGACGCCCTGGTCTACACGTGGCAGCAGACCAACGCCGAAGCCGGCGAGCTTGAATTTCGCGGCAAGCGCGTCGCCCGCCGCCCGCTCCAGGGCACGCTCTGGGTGCGCCGCTCCGATGGGCTCCCCCTCCGCGTCGCCACCTGGGTCGAGTACATCGACGCCTCCAAGCACAAAATCCGCGACGAAGCCACTATCGACTACGCTCCGTCCGCCCACGGCTTTCTCACTCCCGCCTCGGTGCGGCACCAGCACCGCATCGACGATCAGCTCGTCACCGAAAACCTCTACCGCTACGAGCCCTTCAAATTCTTCAGCGCCGATGCCGACATCAAGTTCACCGAGGTGCCCGACCCCGCCTCACTCCCGCCGGCACCCGCCAAGAAATGACCCCAATTCTTTACCTGCACGGATTCGCTTCGGGTCCGCATTCCACCAAGGCCGTCCGCTTACGCGCGCGGCTGGAACAGGCCGGCGCCGCCGCCGACATCCTCGATCTTGCCGCCGGCGATTTCGAACACCTCACCCTCACCGGCCAGCTCGCCGTCATCGAGCGCGCCGGCGGCGGCCGGCCGGTCTCGCTGATCGGCTCCAGCATGGGCGGATACCTGGCGGCACTGTTCGCGGCCCGGCATCCCGCAGTGTCCCGCCTGGTGCTGCTCGCTCCCGCCTTCGACTTCGCCCGCCGCTTTGCCGAGCGCCTGGGTCCGGAGGCGGTCGAAGCCTGGCGCCGCAGCGGCACGCTCGACGTCTACCACTACGCCCACCAATGTACCCGCCCGCTCGGCTACCGCCTGATCGAAGACGCCGCGAACTACGAGCCCTTCCCCGATTTCCTCCAGCCGGCGCTGATCTTCCACGGCGCCCACGACGACGTGGTCCCCGCCTCGCTCTCCCGCGAGTTCGCCGCCGCCCACCCCAACACCCGCCTGGAGATCGTCGATTCGGACCACGAACTCCACAACGTGCTCGACATCCTGACTGCCAGGACCGTGGATTTTCTCCTGGTATAATCTGCCCATCGTCATGAACCTGCGCTACGCCTTCCGCACCTTGCGCCGCAACCCGGGCTTCTCTGCCATCGTCATTCTCACGCTGGCGCTGGGAATCGGCGCCAACACGGCCATCTTCAGTGTGATTCAGGCGACCCTCCGGCCCCTCGCCATCCCGCACCCTGATCGCGTGGTCCTGGTCTGGACCGAAAACACGCGCCGCGGCTGGCACCAGTTCCCCACTTCCGTGCCCGACTATGAAGACTGGAAGGCCGCCGGCGTGTTCTCCTCGCTCGGCCTCTTCATCGATGCCGGCTTCAACGTCCGTATCGGCGATCGCACCGAGCGCGTCACCGGAAACCGCATCAACCAGGGTGTCTTCGAGGTCCTCGCCACCCCCGCCGGCATCGGCCGCCTCTTCCGCGCCGAGGATTTCCAGCCGGGCGCCCCGCCCGTCGTCGTCCTGACCTACGGGCTGTGGCAATCCCGCTTTCGCGCCGACCCCGCCGCCGTCGGCTCCCCCATCGTCATCGACGGCGCCCCCCACATCATCACCGGCGTTCTCCCCAAGACCTTCCCGCGCTTCGGCACCGAGCAGTTGTACACGCCCCTGATACCCTCAAAAAGCGCAGCCACCCGCGGCACTCGCTCCTTCGGGGTGATCGGCCGCCTGCGCACCGGCCTCTCGCTCGAATCCGCCCAGCGGCAGATGACGGCGCTCAGCGTACGACTCTCCCAGCAGTACCACGAGGATAGGGACAACACCGCCCGCCTGCAACCCGTCGAAGACGCTTTCGTGCAAGATGCGCAGTCGATGCTGATCGTCCTGTTCGGCGCGGTCGGCTTCGTCCTTCTGATCGCCTGCGCCAACATCGCCAACCTGCTGCTGGCACGCGGCACCTACCGCATGCGCGAACTGTCGATCCGCGCGGCCCTCGGGGCCAGCCGCCGCCAGCTCTGGCAGTTGCTGCTCACCGAGAGCCTGCTGCTGTCGGTGGGGGGAGGCTTGGTCGCAATTCTGCCGGCAGCCTGGGGCATCCACTTCATCACCGGCTATCAGCTCGAAGCGCTGCCCAACGCCGAATCCATCGCGCTGAACCCGGTCGTGCTCGCCTTCAACCTCGCCCTTTCGCTCGCCACCGGCCTGCTGTTCGGCTTGCTGCCGGCGTTCCAGGTGCGTGGCACGGCGGTCAACCAAACTCTCAAAATCACCACCCGGTCGAGTGCCGGGCCGGCTCACGGACGTCTGCGCAGCGCTTTCGTAGTCGCCGAAGTGGCCCTGACCCTGGTTCTGCTGGTAGGCGCGGCGCTGATGCTGCAAACCCTCCAGCGGCTACGCTCGGCCGATCCCGGATACAACCCTTCGGGGGCCCTCACCATGCGCATCGCCCTTTCCAGCAGCCAGTACGCCGCTCCCGAAAAGCAAGTCGCCTTTTTCGAAGAGGTGGTCGCCCGCGCCCGTCCCCTGCCCGGCGTTCGCTCGGTCTCCGCCATCGACTCCCTGCCCACCGGCGACGAGATCCACGCCTCCGGTCTCCGCTTTCCCGACCGTCCCGAGCCGCGCCAGGAAGACATTCCCATCGTTTTCCGCAGCGATACGATGCCCGGCTATTTCGACGCCATGCAGATCCCCCTCCGCCAAGGCCGCGATTTTTCGTCCTCCGACCTCCCCCAATCGGCCCCGGTCGCGATCATTGACGAATTCACCGCCCAACGCTATTGGCCCAACCAGAATCCCGTGGGACGCCCCCTGCGGCTGAGCAGTACCGAGACCGTCCGCCAGATTGTGGGCGTAGTCGGATCGGTTGATCACACCCTCGTGAACCGGCTGATGAAGCGCCGCATCGGTCATGTTTATGTGCCGTTCGCGCAGGAGCCCAATCCCGCCATGTCGCTGGTGGTGCGTTCGCCGGGAGACGTCGCCTCGTTGACCGCCGCCATGCGCAACGTGGTGCGCGGCATCGATATCGATCAACCGATTTTTGAAGTGCAGACCTTGGATGCCGCCCGCGCCGCTACCCGTTCGCTTCAGCGGTTGGTAGCCTGGCTGCTCGCAGCCTTTGCCGGCATGGCCCTGCTGCTGGCCGTCATCGGCATTTACGGCGTGGCCTCGTATAGCGTCGGCCGCCGTACCCGCGAATTCGGCATTCGCGTCTCGCTCGGCGCCCAGCCCCGCCACGTGCTCGAGCTGGCCCTGGGCCACACCTTCGCGCTGAACCTGGCCGGCATTGCGCTCGGGCTGGCCGGCGCCTTCGCCCTCACCCGCGTCATGAGCTCGCTGCTGTTCGGTGTGCGCGCCACCGATCCTGTGACCTTCGTGGCGGGCGCCGCCATCCTGGCCCTCACCACGCTCGCCGCCGCCTGGGTGCCCGCGCGCCGCGCCACCCGCATCAGCCCCGTGCAGGCTCTACGCGAAGAGTGATCCGCGGCGATCCTTGCGGCCTGGCCGTGCTTTACTCCCGCGTCACCAGGAACACCGCCACCTTCGCCATCAGGTTCGGCCGCCACGTTACCGTGCGGTTCCCCGACAGGAAGTACCGCCGCTCCACCAGCAGCCCTTCCACGGCCGCCAGTTCTTCAAAATCCTGTACCGTCAGGAAGTGAATGTTCGGCGAATCGTACCACTCGTACGGAAACAACTCGGTCTTGGGCGCCCGTCCGGTGGTCAGCATCGACCACCGCACGCGCCAGTGGCCGAAATTCGGGAATGCCACGATCGCCCGCCGCCCCACCCGCATCATTTCCCGCAGCACTCGCCGCGGATGCAGCGTCTCCTGCAAGGTCTGGCTCAGGATCACGTAGTCGAACGTCGCATCAGGATAATCCGCCAGGCCGTCGTTGATATCGCCCTGGTGCGCTGAAACCCCGCGCGCGATCGCCCGCTGCACCTTCGTCCGCGAGATCTCCACCCCCCGGCCCTGCACACTTTTGTTGGCCGCCAGCCAGTGCAGCAGTTCGCCCTCGCCGCATCCCAGGTCCAGCACCTTCGAACCCGGTTCGACAATGTCGCCGATGATCGCGTAATCGCTCCGCCCCAACAGGCTCGGCACAAACGCCGGCTTGTGCAGCGCCTGCCCGCTCATTGCACCTTCTCGAACGTGCTGGCCAGGAATCCGCGAATCAGTTCCGACTGCTCGGCCACGTCCACCAGGAACGCATCGTGCCCGTAATTCGATTCCAGTTCCACGTAAGCCACATCGCGATTGCGCGACCGCAGCGCCCTCACGATCTCCTGCGACTGGTAACTCGGGTACAGCCAGTCCGATGTGAAACTGATGACCAGAAACCGCGCCTCCGACCGCTCCAGCGCCGATGCCAGCGTCCCGCTGCCGTTCGTCAGGTCGAAATAGTCCATCGCCTTGGAGATGTACAGGTAGGAGTTGGCATCGAACCGGTTCACGAACTGGCTGCCCCGGTAGCGCAGGTAACTCTCCACCTCGAAATCCACATCGAACCCGAAGCTGAAGGTTTCTTTGCCGCGCAGCCGCCGTCCGAACTTCTCCCGCATCGATTCGTCGCTCATGTAGGTGATGTGCCCCACCATTCGCGCCACCGCCAGGCCGCGCGCCGGAGCATGTTTGCCGTAGTAGTTCCCTTCGTTCCAATCCGGGTCGGCCATAATCGCCTGGCGTCCGACTTCGTTGAACGCGATCTGCTGCGCGCTGTGCCGCGTCGTCGAGGCGATCGGAATCGCCGACACCACCTGCTCCGGATGCGCCACCGCCCATTCCATCACCTGCATCCCGCCCATCGATCCGCCCGTTACCGTGAGCAGCCGCGAAATCCCCATCCAATCCACCAGCATCCGCTGCAGCCGCACCATGTCGCCGATCGTGATCACCGGGAACGTCATGGCATACGGACAGCCGGTAGCCGGGTTGATCGACGCCGGCCCCGTAGTGCCCCGGCACCCTCCCAGCACGTTGCTGCAGATCACGAAATAGCGGTCCGTGTCGAAGGCCTTCGCCGGCCCGATCATGTTGTCCCACCAGCCCGGCTTGCCCGTCTCGTGGCTGATCCCGGCCGCGTGCGCATCCCCCGAAAACGCGTGCAGCACCAGGATCGCATTGGATTTAGCCGCGTTCAGCGTGCCATATGTTTCGTACGCCACATCCACCGGACCCAGCGTCACGCCGCTGTCGAGCGACAGGGAATCGAACCGCACGGTGCTGGCTTCGACAATCATGGCGGGAGATTCTCATCATAACGCGTGTGTGCATCGCGCTCGATGTTGTCCGCCCGCCCGCGCAAGCTCGGGCGCGGTCGCTACTCGTGGCGCAGGGCCGTCAGTGGATCCATGCCTTCAGCCCGCCGTGCCGGGATCCAGCACGCCAGAAATGCGATCGCGGCCAAAAACAGAGGCACCGCGATGAAGGTTGGCACATCGTGCGGACCAACGCCATACAGGGCCCTGGCCGACACCTTCGCTGCCGCCCACGCCACCGCCAGGCCCGGCACCGCGCCGGCCACCGTGAGCCGCATGCCCTGGCGAACCACCAGCCCCCGGACCGCGCCTGCCGGAGATCCCAGCGCCATACGGATGCCGATCTCCCGGGTGCGCCGGCTGATCGAGTAACTCATCACCCCATAGAGTCCCACCGCCGCCAGCAACAATCCGGCACCGCCGAACACCGCGAATAGCGTGCCCGCCAGCCGCGGCAGAAACAGGGCCGACCGGATGTGTTCCTCCATGGTTTGGGCGTTGAAGATCGCCATCGTGGGATCCAGCGACCGGATTTCGCGCCGTAACAGACTCGCCACCGCGCGGGCGTTCCCCGCCGTGCGCACCAGCACCGCATATCCCAAAAAGGAGGGGTCCCGGCCAATGCTCTGCGCCAGCGACCGGAACAGCACCGGCCGTACGTCCTCGCCCAGGGTCCGCGACTTGATGTTCTTCACCACGCCGATGATCTCGTACGTGACCCCGGCCCCACTCACCCGCCGCCCAAGCGGGTTCTCATCGGGGAACCATCGTCGGGCGAAGGCCTCGTTGATGATGGCCACCTTCGGCCCCGCGGGGTCTTCGTTTCCAAAATCCCGGCCGGCTATCCGGGTGATTCCCAGCGTATCGAAGTAGCCGCTCGTCGCCATGTACAGATCCACGCTCGGGCCCGTCGTGGCATCCCTCCTGCCCTCCACGCGGAAGCCGTCGCTCCGGTTGCCCATCGAGAGCGGCACTACGTCGGTGCAGGCAGCCGAAATCACCCCCGGCAAGACCGCCGCCCGCTGCCGCAGCTCCGTCAGGAGCCTCGCCGTCCGCTCCGCGGAATAACCGTGGAGGCGCGGATCCACAGACATCATCAGCACCCCGCGCGAGCGGAAGCCAATGTCGATCGCGGCCGCATTCTGCAAACTGCGCAGAAAAAGTCCGGTGCCGCAGAGAAGCACCAGCGACATCGCGATCTGCGACACGATCAGTACGTTGCGCAGGCTCCAGCGGCTGCCCGGGCCGCCGAGCGTATCCGCGCCCTTGATCGCGTTCGCCAGTCCCGGCCGTGCCGCCGCGGCCGCCGGGGCCAGCCCGAACAGTACGCCGCTGCCCACGCTCAGTGCGAATGTGTACGCCAGCGTCCTCCAGTCCAGCCCGACCCCGATGTCGAGCGGGATCGGCGCGGGCAGCGACAGCGAAGAAAGGGCGCCCGTTGCCCACAGCGAGAAACCCACGCCGAGCAGCCCGCCCGCAAGCGCCAACAGCACGCTCTCGGTCAGCACCTGTCGCAGCAACTGCCCGCGGGTGGCCCCCAGGGCGCGCCGTACCGCCATCTCCCGCTGGCGGCCCGCGGCCTGCGCCAGCAGAAGATTGGCGACGTTGGCGCACGCGATCGCCAGAACCAGCATCACCACCACGGTCAGCGCCGCCAGGAACATCATGATGAACGACCGTCCCTTGGGCGCAAGCGAGCCGGCCTGTTCGAACCGGAAGCCGCGGCCCTGTTCCGCTTCCGGGTGCGCCCGCGCGGCACGGTCGGCGATCACGGCCAGATCCGCCGTGGCCTGTGTTCGGCTCACCCCCGGCTTTAGGCGTCCGGCCACCGACAGCCAGTTGTAGTCGCGCGATGCGAAGTTGCTCGTATGCGGCACCAGTTGGTCCACCGTCTCGAGTGGAACCCAAAATTCGATCGAAAGCACCGGGTCGAGGCCCCGGAATGCGCGCGGGGCTACCCCCACCACCGTGAAGGACCGGCCGGAGAGGGTCACGTTTTTGCCCGCGATGGCCGCATCGCCGCCGAAGCGCCGTTGCCAAAGGCCATAGCCGAGGACCACCAGGTTGAGCCGCTGTTCGCCCGCTGCGAACCCGCGCCCCAACGCCATCCGGAGTTTTGCGACATCGAAGAAGTTGGTCGTCGTCGCCTGGCCCCATACCCGCTCCGGGCTGCCGTCTCCGGCTACCGAAGCGGGCAGCATTTCATAGTAGGCCGCCATTCCGGAAAACGACCTGGCCTGTTCCCGCACGTCCGTGAACAGCGGCCAGGTGAATTGGTTGCAGCAATCGCCGCGCTGTGTGGTGTGCAGCGTCAACAGCGTCCCCGGCTCACCCACCGGAGCCGGGCGCAGCACAAACCGGCTCACTATCGAGAAGATCGTGGCATTGGCGCCGATGCCGAGCGCAATCGAAACCACTGCCCCCGCTGCCAAACCGGGCGAATGCGAAAGGCGTCGGAATGCGTACCTCACGTCCTGCCACCAGGTGCTCATGCCGCAGTCCTCCCTGTGCTGTTGCTACGCATCCCCCGATCGGGCTGTTCCGGGGAATTTACGGGTGGCTATGGTGCTCCACGAACCGCCGCGCCAGGCTCTTTGCGCGATAATACGGCCATGACCATATCAGAGGACAAGTTAAAGCGCATGCGGGCGCTCTCCAACGACCGCGGCATTATCGCCGCCGCGGCCATGGATCAGCGCGGCAGCCTCCAGAAATCGCTGGCCGTGAGCAAAGGCGTCAACGTCAAGGAGATCACCCCCGAGATGATGAGCGAGTTCAAGGCCGCCGTCACCCGGGTTTTGACTCCGCACGCCAGCGCCATCCTCCTCGACCCCGAATTCGGCCTCGAGGCCGCCCACGCCCGCAGCCGCAACGCCGGTCTCCTGCTGGCCTACGAGCTGAGCGGCTACGACAACACCCGTCCAGGCCGCCTTCCCGACCTCCTGCCCCACGTCTCTGTGAAGCGGCTCGTCGACTGGGGCGCCGATGCGGTCAAGATCCTGATTTACTACACCCCCTACGAGGACCCTTCCATTAATGATGTCAAGCACGCCTTCATCGAACGCATCGGCGCCGAATGCGAAACCTACGAGGTCCCTTTCTTCCTCGAATTCGTCGGCTACGATCCCAAAGGCGGCGACGAGAAGGGATTCGAGTTCGCCAAATCCAAGCCCGAAATCGTCCGCCGCAGCATGGAGGAATTCTCCAAATCGCAGTACCGCGTGGACATCCTGAAGGTCGAGGTCCCGATCAACGCGGAATACGTGGAGGGCTCCGGTGTCTTCAAAGGCCAGCGCGCTTACACCCGCGACGAGGCGCTCCGCCACTTCCGTGATGCCGCCGCCGTCGCCACCCGGCCCTTTATCTACCTCAGTGCCGGCGTAGGCAATGCGCAATTTGTGGAATCGCTCCGCATGGCCTCGGAGGCCGGCACCGATTACTCCGGCGTTCTCTGCGGCCGCGCCACCTGGAAGGAAGGCATCCCGGTTTACGCCAAGCACGGAGTGAAAGCGCTCGAGGAGTGGCTCGGCCGCGAAGGCGTCAAGAACATCAATGCTGTCAACGAAGCCATTCGCTCCGCCACCCCCTGGCACAACAAGCTCGGCATCACCGTACCTGCGTAAACCGGTCCGCTGGTCAGCGCGCCGCCGCAGCCCGCTTATAGTCGGAGTAGGCGTCGTCCTCGGCCGAGTTGTGCGACCAGAGCAGGATCCGGGCACGTACCCGGGTCTGGAAGTGGACCGGCATCCACAGTCCGCCCTCCACGGGCGCTTCCTCGAGCGTGAATTCGGTGCCGGGTTGTACCTTGGCGATAAACAGCCCGAAGGCCACCGGGCGGAACACGCTGGCCGTCACTTTCACCCACTGGTACTGAGCGGTGTCGATCCACAGTGTACCGCGCATGCCGGTGAGGACCTTAGTCTCGCGGCTGGGCGGATTGTAACCGGGCCGAGGCGACGCCTGCACCCGGAAACACTCGTGCCCGTCCACCGATTCCGTTCCGGCCAGCTTGAAAACGAAGCCTTTGATCATCTCGCGCATGAGCGCGTGGTCCTGCCGCCGCTCCCTTTCGTACTTTTCGATGCGCTCACGCCGGGCGCCCGCACTCTCATGGCGCCGCCGCTCGATTTCATTCTTGAGCGCCTTCTTCTGCTGCTCCATCGCGGCCGCATCCAGCGGTTTCCCATCCACGGCGATGGTCTCGTTGTACGGCGATCCCTCAACCATCCGGACGCGGTACGTCCGCGAATGGCGGTCTCCGTGTTTGGTGATGATGTCGCGCTCCCGGAATGTAAAGCGTGGCGCCGCTTCCCAGTTCGCCTGGTTGTTGGCGACCGATCGCGCCACAATCTCGTCCACGTTCGGCGCCACCGCACTCCAAGCCGCCGCGACTCCCGTCCACGCCGCCAACGCTCTTCCCAGGGCGGTTCTCACCGCGATCGCTCCTCCTGTGCCGGAATGTCGCTTGATGGCCGGCAATCCTCAGTGCGCACCGCCCGCCGTTCTCGATTTCCCGCCGCTCTTCCCTTTCCGAGTGTAAGTCCCGCGTTCCGCGTTTCGCGGTCATTTAGGAGACATACCGGACCATCGAACGGGCGCCGGCTGTTCGCCGGCTTACCGGCGAATCTCTCCCCACATCGGCACGTGAATTGCCCGCCCGTGGTCGGAGGCTTACAACATGGCCCTTCCGGTGAGGCGGGTGCGCTCCGATTCTGCGAACCGGAGCCGGCGTCTGCCATGATCACGGCGGCTTTGGTGCGGTCCGGCACATCCCCGCGCACAAGCGCGGATACTCTCGTTCCGGCGGACTGGACATGGCGATGAACGGGATTTGGATCGCCATTCTTGCCCATGCGCTGATCGGTGTCTCCCTGGTTTGGGACAAGGGATCGTTCCTGATCTTCTTCGCGATCAGTCGAGCCCATCCGGCCATTGTGGATGCCATCTCGGGAGTCCGTTATGTCATGATCTTCCTCGCGGCCTATCTGGTGTCCCGAAGGAAACCGAAGTGGCTCCAGGAAGACTTCCGCCGCCGTGCCTTGATCGGCAAGACCTTGGCTACCGGCTTGATCGTCGCCGGCCTGGTGCTGCTCGGCGTCGGCGGCTGGTAAGCACGGCCCGAAGTCACGCCTCGGGCAACAATTCCCGCAGGTATTTCAGCAGCTCCGATGGAAAGAACGGCTTTCGCAGGAACGATACCTGTCCCGCCCTCGCCGGTGCTTCCTTGTAGTGCCCCGAAATCAGCAGGACCGAGGCCTCCGGATGAAGTTGCAACACCCGCTCCGCCAGTTTGCTTCCGTCCATTTCGGGCATCGCCAGATCGGAAATCAGCAGGTGGACCGGCTGGCTCTCGCAGATGGAAAGCGCTTCCGTGGGCCGGGGCGCGATCAGGACGTTGACGTTGCGTGGCCGCAGCATCTTCTCCACTAGCCGGAGGACTTGCGGGTCGTCATCCACGATCAGAACCGTCCGTACGATGGCGGGCATGCAAATTCTGATTCTACCCTGCCGGTGAAGGCCCGTACACCGGACCCGCCGGATTTCTGCGAACATACGGTCATGCCGTGCCTCCTCCTCCTGCTTGTGCTCGCGTTCCCCCGGCTTGTCCTGGTGCTGATGTTCCTGCTGTCGAACTACCTCCAGCGCGCGTACCACGGCCTGCTCATTCCCCTGCTCGGCTTCTTGTTCCTCCCGCTGACCACCATCGTCTATGCCTGGCTGGTCAACAGCAACCGCCCCCTCGAAGGCATCAACGTGATCCTCCTGATCGTGGCGGTCTTGATCGATGCCGGCGGCATCGGCGGCGGCGCCTGGCACCGCCGTCGGACCTGATGTCATACCATAGCTGACATGAGACAATTCCGCCGGATTGTGTCCGTCTTGGTTTGCGCCGCGGCATGCGTCTGCCTGGCGCAAAACACTCCGAAGAAAGGAAGCTCCCACGTGAACAAGAAAGCTTACGGCAAAATGCCGGATGGCACTCCGATCGATCTCTATACGCTCTCCAACTCCAACGGAATGCAGGCGGGCATCATCAATTACGGCGGCGCCGTCGTATCACTCACCGCGCCCGACCGGTCCGGCAAATTCGCCGACGTGGTCCTCGGCATGGAAGACCTGCCCGGTTATTTCAAGCAGACGGCCTTCTTCGGCGCGCTCATCGGCCGCTACGGAAACCGCATCGGCCATGCGCAGTTCACTCTGGACGGCAAAGCGTACCATTTGCCCAAGAACGATGGCGAAAACACGCTCCACGGCGGCCCGCAGGGGTTCGACAAGCGCCTGTGGACCGCCCGGGAAGCGGGCGGTGCGGACGGCCCCGGGCTCGAGTTGACCTACGCCAGCAAGGACGGCGAAGAGGGCTTTCCCGGAACCCTGACGGCGAAAGTGGTCTATACCCTGACCAACAAGAACGAACTCCGGATCGAGTACACCGCCACCACCGACAAGCCCACCGTAGTCAACCTGACCAACCACTCCTACTTCAACCTGTCCGGCGCCGGCGAAGGCGACATCCTGGGTCACGAGGTCACCATCTACGCCGACCGCTTCACTCCGGTGGACAAGGGGCTCATCCCGACCGGCGAACTGCGCCCCGTCAAAGGGACTCCCTTCGACTTCACCAAACCCACCGCCATCGGTGCCCGCATTAGTCAGAAGGATGAGCAGCTCGAGTTCGGCAAGGGTTACGACCACAACTGGGTGCTGAACAAGGGCAATGGCGGTTCCACGAAAGCGGCCGAAGTTCACGACCCCAAGTCCGGCCGCGTGATGGAAGTCTGGACCACCGAACCGGGCCTCCAGTTCTATACCGGAAACTTCCTCGATGGCACCCTCCATGGCAAGGGCGGCAAAGTCTATCCGTTCCGCGGCGCGTTCTGCATGGAGACGCAGCATTACCCCGATTCGCCCAATAAGCCCAGCTTCCCCACCACCACGCTGAAGCCGGGCGCAACCTATCACACGGTCACGAGCTATCACTTTTCCGCCAGGTAGGGAATCGCTCCCAACCGGGCCATGTGGGCAACGGCCAGCAGCAGCCCGCCGTTGCCCGGCAGGTAGAGCGGCAGGTTGGCGCGCTGCCAGTTGTGGCCGTTCGGCAGCCAGGTGTTCTTGGGCGTGTCCATCCGCAGCGCGTCGAGAGCCAGCGCGTGCTCGCCCAGGCTGGCAGCCGTCATCGCCACCATCGGAAAGTCCCACCCCCAGGTGTCTTCCCACTTCCATTCGGCGAACACCTTCTTCAGCGTGCGCCGCATGGTTTCCCGATCCACCTTCGTGCCTGGCAGCACGCCCAGCGCGCCGAGCATCGAAGGATGGTCGCGGTTCCGGTCGGTGAATGTCTGCGGGCAGTTCTCGTGAGCCAGGTATACTCCGTCCTTCACCGGCAGCGCGGCCAGGCGCTGCCGCACCTCGTCCCATTTCGGCTCGCGCGCCATACCCAGGCGGGTCCGCCACTGCTGCGCGATGGCAAGCGCGTCGGCCCAGTATTCCAGCTCGAAGGTCGGGTTCCAGGTCTCCCTCGGCGGATGATTCTCCTGGGCCGGAATCACCGGCGGCCCCAGCACGTACCGCCCGCGGTCCAGATAGGCGAACGATGCCATGAACTCCGCCGATTCGAAGACCACGTCCCGGTATCGTTCGAGCGTCTCCCGCCGGCCGCCGGCCCGGTAGCACAACTCGGCCATCGTGATCGGATGCGGCTGCTGCCAGATCAGTAGTGGGCCGATGGGCGATGGGCTGTCGCGGCCATCGGTCGCCGTCATCTTCGGCCAGCGCGCGCCGCGATACCCCTGGCTGCGCGCCTTCTCACGCGCGGAGGGCAGGATCGACTGGTACCACGGCAGGCTGCGCTCGAGCAGCGCCGCGCGGCCCCACACCGCGAAGTGCGCGGCATGCCAGTAGTGCATTTCCAGGTGGAATTTACCGTACCAGCTATTGCAGGTCAGCCCCGTTTCCTGCGGCGGCATCGAGCCGGCGCACTGGATGGCAGTCAGATACTGCGAAAGCACTACCCGCCGTTCCAGTTCCCCGAAAGCGGAGAGGTCCACCGCCACGCCGCTCGACCAGATCCGGTCCCAATGCTGGCGAGCGGCGGCGAAGGTCGCATCCGCGGATGGCAGCTCGCCCGGTCCGCCGAAACGGCACACGAACGCCAGCCGGTCGCCCGCGGGCCTCAACACAAACCGGTGCGGCGCCGCGCGTTGCATAGTCGCCGGTGTCTGCCAGGCGATGGCCACGCGATAGCCATCGCGGTCGAGCTCGCGTTCCAGGTCCAGCCGGTTCGGACCGGCGGCCGATTCGGTGGTGCGGTGCTTCTCCGGATGGTCCCAGTCCGCCGCGTTCATGGCGCTCGATCCGTACGGAAAATCGAACACCACGGCCGGCGCCCGCCTGGCGCGCACGGCCACCAGGTCCTGCTGCGGATGACAGCAGGTCTCGACCGCCACTTCGCTCCCTCCATAGTGAAAGCGGCTCCGCAGCACACCGCTCCACAGGTCCAGCGTCTGCTCGATTGCGGAGATTTCCTCCGCGCCATCGATGGCGAACCCGATGCGGCCCAGATGCAGCCGGTGCGGGTTTTCGCGGAGCCAGTCGAACAGCTCCTTCTGCCCTGCCGAACTGGTCGGATAGCCCACCTTGCGGCCGTGGGTCTCGTACTCCTCCAGCCGCAGTTCGAACGGCCCGCTGCGCGGTATGGTATGCCATCCCCACTGCGCCTGCGTGCACAGGGGCATGCTGTGGTCGTAGAGCCGCGAAAAGGTCTGCAGACCCGTCGGGTCGGCGGTGAAGGCGAACTCGCCGTTGCCCACTGACAGCGGCGAACGGACGTCGATCGCCCGCAGCACCGGTTGGTGCCGTTCCACGATCGTTCGCCGGGCCATCCGTGCCGGTCCGCGTTGCGCGCCGGCCGCCGCCGGAATCAGGGCCAGGAGTTCCCGCCGCGAGAGCCTCACCCGTCCATGGTATCCAAGACATTGCGATACTAATAGCGGTGACCTTCCAGACCGTGGCTGACAACCTGCGCGAGTCCTTTCGCGTAATCGCGGCCAGCCGCGGCCCCGGCGAAAACCGGGAACTCCAGGGCGTCAGCATCGCCGCCGCCGGCGTGACCTTCCAGATGTTCAACGCCGCCTTTCTCTCCGCCCCCGTCTCCACCGAATCGGAGCTGCAGCAGCGCATCCTGCTCCCCTACGTGCACTTCAATGCGCGCGGCCTGGAGTGGGCCTTCTGGGTGTGCGAGGACTGGATGGCTTCCCGTCCGCTGCGCCGCTCGCGCCAGCTTTTCGAACGCCACGGCCTGCGGCACTCGGTCAACCTTCCGGGCATGGTGGCCGAATCGATCCGCCCTCCCGTCCGGCCGCTGCCCCGCCTGGACGTGCGCCGCGTGGGCGACGGCGCCACCCGCGACGCCTTCTGCCACATCGGCTCGGTCTGCTTCCATGTTCCCCTCACCTGGTTCCGCGAAGTGTTCGACAACGACGCGGTCTGGGAGAACTTCGCCGCCTACGTCGGTTATACCGACTACGAGCCGGTCTCGACCACCGCCATCGTGGTGGGCGCGGGCGTGCTGGGCGTCTATAATGTCGCGACCCTGCCCGGGCACCAGCGCATGGGGTACGGCGAGCGGGTCATGCGGTGCGCGCTCGAAGATATGGCGAACACCCACGGCATCGAGCGCAGCATCCTGCAATCCACGCCCGCGGGCTACAACCTGTACGAGCGCATGGGCTACCGCACCATCACACGGGTGGCAGTGTATTCGACGTGAAGAGCCGGGCAATGGCGGCAATGTCGCGGTGGAAGGGGCGATCGCCCGTGATGGGCGGGGAGACCGCGCGGATGCGGGCGCGCATCGCTTCGAGCGGCGCGCTCGATTGGAGCGGGGCCAGCAGGTCGAGCCCGCGCGCCGCGGCCAGCGCCTCGATAGCCAGTACCGTGCGCGTGTTGCTCACGATTCGCTGAAGTTTCGTCGCGGACGTCATGCCCATGCTCACGAAGTCTTCCTTGTTGCCGCTGGTGGTGATGGAGCCCGTGGAGGCGGGATGCGCCAGAACGCGGCTTTCGCCCACCAGGCTGGCGGCGGTCACCTGCGCCATCATCAGGCCGGATTCGAGTCCGGCGTGTCCGGCGAGGAATGGCGGCAGTTCCTCGTTGAGGGCCGGATTGACGAGCCGGTCGATCCGCCGCTCGGAAATGCTGGAGAGGGCGACCAGCGCGACGGCCAGAAAATCCAGTTGGAAGGCCAGCGGTTCGCCGTGGAAGTTGCCTCCCGAGAAGATCTCCTCCCCGAACACCAGCGGGTTGTCGGTGGCCGAGTTGAGCTCGATGGTGAACACCCGGCGGGCCTCGGCCAGGGCGTCCCGTACCGCTCCGTGCACCTGCGGCGCGCAGCGCAGCGAGTAGGCATCCTGCACGCGCCGGCACGTGATGTGGGACGCGCGGATCGGGCTGCCGGCGAGCAGGCTGCGCAGGCGCCGCGCGCTTTCCAATTGCCCGGGGTGCGGGCGGGCCTGGTGGATGCGCTCCTCGAACGCGCGCGGCGTGCCGCGCAACGCATCGAGCGTCATGGCGCAGACCACATCGGCGGTGTCGGCGAGCAATTCCGCCGCTTCCAGCTCGAGGCAGCCGATGGCAAGCATCGCCTGCGTGCCGTTGATCAGGCTGATGCCTTCCTTGGGGTGCAGTTCGATCGGTTGCAGCCCCGCGCGCGCCAGCGCCTCGGCGCCGGGATACACTACGCCTTCCAACTCGGCCTCGCCCTCACCGATCAGCACCAGGGCGATGTGGGCCAACGGCGCCAGGTCGCCCGAGGCGCCGACGCTGCCTTGCGAGGGTACCACCGGGGTCACCCCGCGGCGGAGAAGATCGCACAGGCTCGCCGCTACCAGCGGGCGGATGCCCGAGTAGCCCACGGCGAGCACGTTCGCCCGGATGGCCATCATCCCGCGGACGACCTCGCGGGCCAGCGCCTCCCCGACACCCGCGGCATGCGAACGGATCACGTTGCGCTGGAGCTGGTCGAGTTCCTCGCGCGGGATGCGGACGTCGGCGAGGAGCCCGACGCCGGTGTTCACCGCGTAGATGGGATCGTCACCCGCGGCGAGTCGCTCGATCACCGCGCGTGAGGCCTCCATTCGCTCGGTGGCCGCCGGGGCGAGCCCGACTTCGCCGGTACGGGCGCGGGCGATGGCGCAGACGGCGGAGAGTTCGAGGGAACGGCCGTCCAGAGTGAGGGGCATTCAGTGCCGCTTTTGGCGCGCGGCGATCAACTCTTCGATATTGACGAGATCGGTGGGGTAGTCGCCGGTGTAACAGGCGTAGCAGTATTCGTGGCTCTCGTCGCCGACGGCTTGCCGCAACGAGGCAAGCGACAGGTAGCCGAGCGAATCGGCTTCCACGAAACGGCGGATCTCCTCGACGTTGTGATTCGAGCCGATCAGCTCGCTCCGCGTGGGCGTATCGACCCCGTAAAAGCAGGGCGACCGGGTCGGCGGACAGGAGATTCGCAGGTGCACCTCGCGCGCGCCGGCCTGGCGGACCATGCGGACGATCTTGCGGCTGGTGGTGCCCCGCACGATCGAATCATCCACCAGAACGACGCTCTTTCCCTGCAACAGGTAGCGCACCGGGTTGAGCTTCAACTTGACGCCGAAATCGCGAATCGCCTGCGACGGCTCGATGAACGTCCGGCCCACGTAGTGATTGCGGATCAGCGCGTGGCGGAATGGCAGCCCCGATTCTTCGGAGTAACCGATGGCCGCGGCCACGCCCGAATCGGGCACCGGCACCACGAGATCGGCATCGGCCGGACATTCCCGCGCCAGCAGCCGGCCGAGGTTCTCGCGCGACTCCTCCACGGCGCGGCCGAAAACGATCGAATCCGGGCGCGAGAAGTAGACGTGTTCAAAAACGCACTGGGAATGCGGCCGCTCGGGAGCGAACCGTTCACGAGTAAGTCCTTCCGGGCCCACCATTACCATTTCGCCGGGACGGACGTCGTGCAGGTACACGGCGCCGATCAGGTCGAACGCGCAGGTTTCGGAGGCGAACACATAGCACTTGCGGCCGCCCGAAACTTCCATTTCGCCCACCGCTAAAGGCCGGAAACCGTTCGGATCGCGGGCCACGATGACGCGGTCCTGTGCCAGGAACACCAGCGAGAAGGCGCCTTCGATCTGCAGGAGCGCATCGCGCAGAGCCCCGGCGAGCGTACGCTCCGACGACCGTGCCAGCAGATGCAGGATCACCTCGGTATCGCTCGACGCCTGGAAGATCGAGCCCTGCCGCTCCAGCATGGCGCGCAGTTCGGTGGCGTTGGTAATGTTGCCGTTGTGGGCCACCGCCACGCGGCCCTTGTTGCAGGCTACCGAGAACGGTTGGGCGTTCAGCAGCACCGTGTCGCCGGCGGTGGAATAGCGCGTGTGCGCGATGGCCAGTTCGCCCGGCAGCGTCGCGATCACTTCGCTGGTAAATATATCCGCCACGTGGCCCATCGACTTGTGGCAGTACACCTGGTCGCCATCGGTGGTACACATGCCCGCGCTTTCCTGTCCGCGATGCTGCAAGGCGTACAGCCCGAGATAGGCCAGCTTGGCCGCTTCCGGATGGCCGTAGATGGCCACCACACCGCACTCTTCGTGGAACTTATCGAACATACGATTCGAGCGCCCCCTCGTAGGCGGTTTTCAGAGCGGCAATATCCCACGAGCCCAGCGTAATGGTGCGTTGCCGGATCTCGATACCCTTCTCGATTGTAGCGCCCACGGCCGGCGCTTCGATCTCGTATTTCTCGGCGATCGCGGCCACTTTTTTGGGAAAGGCGGTGGAGATCAGAATCCGCGACGGCGCCTCGTGAAAGGCCAGCACCTCGGGGCGCAGGTGCGAATGGATTTCGATCTGCGCGCCGATCTCGCCCGGGCCGAAGGAGCATTCGGCGAGCGCAACCCCGAGCCCCCCGTCGCTCAAATCGTGCGCCGACTCGGCCAGCCCCTCTTCGATAATCCGCCGCATGGCGTATTGGACGCGCTGTTCGTACTCCATGTCGAGCGCGGGTGGCAGCCCCCACAACTGCCGGATGACTTCCTTGGCATATTGGGTGCCGCCGAAGCGGGTGTCGTCGCAGGTGCGGATGCCGCCCAGCAGAATCACCGTGCGACCTACGTTCTGGAAGCTCCGCGACACCGGCGGCGCGGTCTTCATCACGCCCACGATGCCGAGCACCGGCGTGGGAAAGATGCCTTCGCCGAGGGTTTCATTGTACAGGCTGACGTTGCCGCCGGTGATCGGCGTATTGAAGAAACGGCAGGCTTCGGCCATGCCTTCGATGGCCTCGACGAGTTGCCCCATGATCTCGGGGCGCTCCGGGTTGCCGAAGTTCAGGCAGTTGGTGGCCGCCACCGGCCGCGCCCCCACGGTCGAGAGATTGCGGCAGGCTTCGGCAACCGCCAGCCGGGCGCCCTCCCGCGGCGAAAGATACGAATAGCGGCTGTTGCCATCCAACGCCATGGCCACCGAGGTGCCCGTCTCCTTGATGCGGATAATGGCGGCATCGCCGCCCGGACCCGCCACCGTGTTGGTGCGCACCTGGTAGTCGTATTGTTGCCAGATCCAGCGTTTGGAGCAGAGGTCCGGAGCCGCCAGCAATACCGGCAGCGTGCTCTGCACATCCGCGGCGATGTAGCGGACGGGAGCGGCGGGAGCGGCCGGCGGCGGTGTATGGGGCCGGTCGTACAGGGGGGCTTCATCGGCCAGCTCGCGATTGGGAATCTCGGCGACCGTTTCGCCATGCTGCCGGACGCGCAGTTTGCCGTCGCCGGTCACCGTGCCGATCTCGACCGCTTCCAGGCCCCACTTGCGGAACACTGCGAACACTTCCGCTTCACGCCCCTTGTCGGCCACCAGGAGCATACGCTCCTGGGATTCGGAAAGCATGATTTCGTAAGGGGTCATGCCGGTTTCGCGCTGCGGCACGCGATCCAGTTCGATGTCGATGCCGACGCCGCCGCGGCTGCCCATTTCGCACGTGGAACAGGTGAGCCCGGCCGCGCCCATGTCCTGAATGCCGACGATCGCGCCGGTCTGCATCGCCTCCAGGCACGCTTCGAGGAGCAGCTTCTCCATGAAGGGATCCCCCACCTGGACGTTGGGCCGCTTCTGCTTGGATTCCTCGGTGAATTCGGCGCTGGCCATGGAGGCGCCGTGGATGCCGTCGCGGCCCGTGCGCGCGCCGACGTAGATCACCGGATTGCCCTCCCCGGCGGCCTTGGCGAAGAAAACGTCCTCCTTGCGGCACACGCCGAGCGCGAAGACGTTCACCAGCGGGTTGCCGTCGTAGCACGGCTCGAAGCTGCACTCGCCCCCTACCGTGGGCACGCCGAAGCAGTTCCCGTAATGCGCGATGCCGGAAACCACGCCGTTCAGGATGCGGCGGTTGCGGGTTCCCGTGCGCGAGTCGTCCAGCCGCCCGAAACGCAGCGAATCGAGGACCGCGATGGGGCGCGCGCCCATCGTGAAGATGTCGCGCAGGATCCCGCCCACGCCCGTGGCCGCGCCCTGAAAGGGCTCGATGAAGCTCGGATGGTTGTGGGACTCGATCTTGAAGGCGATCACGTAGCCATCGCCGATATCGATGATGCCGGCGTTCTCGCCCGGCCCCTGGACCACCAGTTTGCCCCGCGTGGGCAGCTTTTTCAGGTGGAGCCGCGAGCTCTTATACGAGCAGTGCTCGCTCCACATCACGCTAAAGATGCCCAGTTCGGTGTACGTGGGCTCGCGCTTCAGAATATCGACGATCTTCTGATATTCCTCGCGCGTGAGCTGATGCTGGGCCACCATCTCCGGGGTGATGGCGATGGTGCTCATACCCGCACCGCCGTGCGCAGCATCGACTCGAAAACCACCCTGCCGTCGCTCGAACCCATCAGCTCTTCGGTGGCGCGCTCCGGATGCGGCATCATCCCGAGCACATTCCGCCGGCGATTGAGAATGCCGGCAATATCGCGGAGCGACCCGTTGGGATTATCGAGATAGCGGAAGACGACGCGGTCCTCGGCATCGAGCTCGTCGAGCGTGCGGTCGTCGGCGTAGTAGCAGCCTTCGCCGTGCGCCACCGGCAGCCGGAGGATCTCGCCGCGATGAGCCGCCGAGGTGAACGGCGAATTGGTGGTTTCGGTGCGCAGGTGGACGTCGCGGCAGACGAACCGCAGGCTGCGGTTGCGGATCAGCGCGCCCGGCAGCAGGCCGGCCTCCACCAGGATCTGAAACCCGTTGCACACGCCGAGCACGAGGCCGCCATCCGCCGCAAACGACCGGACCGCCTTCATGACCGGCGAAAACCTGGCGATGGCGCCGCAGCGCAGGTAGTCGCCGTAGGAGAAGCCGCCGGGCAGGATCACCCCGTCGACATCGCCCAACTCTTCGGAATCGTGCCAGACGAATTCCGCTTTCTGACCCAGATTGGCCGAAACCGCGTGCAGCGCGTCGTGGTCGCAATTGCTGCCGGGAAAGACGATCACACCAAATTTCATGACAAATGTTTTTGGGGAGGCTCCTTCTTATTTTACCATTCAGCCGGGGCGGCTTTCCGGCGTGGGTGCGCGCGGCTGGCGATCCGTCAGGCGTCCCGGCCGGCGGCCGGCGCCCAACCGCCGCGCGCGGCTGCCGATCCGTCAGCCGGGTGTCTGCACCCCTGGTCGGGTAAAATGAATGCAAAATGATCCAGACTCTGTTTGGCACCGTCGAGCAGGAGCCATCCCTTCTCGAGAAATTGAAGAGCGGGGTGCAGAAGACTCGCGCGGGGCTGGTCTCCGCACTTGAAGATGCGCTGCAAGGACGCAGGGAGATCGATGCCGCGCTGCTGGAGGACCTCGAGTTCACACTCATTTCGGCCGACATCGGCGTCCGCACCACCGAGGAGATCCTGGCGCGCATTCGCGAACGGGTCGAACGCCACCAGCTCAACGACGCCGCGCCGTTGCGCGGTCTGATCCGCGAGCATCTGCTGGAGATCCTCGAAGCCAGTGAACACGCTCCGGCGCGCGTCGCCGAACCGCCCGCGGTGATTCTGGTGATTGGCGTTAACGGCTCCGGAAAGACCACCACCATCGGCAAGCTCGCCCAGCGCTTCAAGAATGAAGGGCGTTCGGTGGTGCTCTGCGCCGCCGACACCTTCCGCGCCGCGGCCATCGAGCAACTCGAAATCTGGGGCCAGCGCACCGCGAGTCCCGTCATCCGGCAGGGCCCCGGCAGCGATCCGAGCGCGGTCCTGTTCGACGCCCTCAACGCGGCGCGCGCGCGCAAAGTGGACTACGTTGTGGTGGATACCGCCGGGCGCCTGCAGACCAAGGAGAACCTGATGGCCGAGCTCCAAAAAATGGACCGTACGGCCAAGAAGGTGATTCCCGGCGCGCCTCACGAAGTTCTGCTGGTGCTCGATGCCACGACCGGACAGAACGGCCTCGAGCAGGCGCGCAAATTCACCGAGACCTCCGGGGTTACCGGCATCGTCCTGACCAAGCTCGACGGCACCGCCAAAGGCGGCATCGTGGTGGCCATCGCGCGTGAGCTGAATCTCCCCATTCGCTACGTAGGTATCGGCGAAAAAGCGGAGGACCTGCTGCCGTTCGATCCCGAAAAGTTCATCGAATCGCTGTTCGAAACATGAGCCCGGAATATATTCGTGAAGCGATCGACCTGGCGCGGCAGGGGCGTTCGCTGGCCAGCCCCAACCCCATGGTGGGCGCCGTCCTGGTGCGCGATGGCGAAGTGGTAGGCCGCGGATTTCACACCTACGCCGGGGTGCAGCACGCCGAGGTGATCGCACTGGCCCAGGCCGGCGAGCGCGCCCGCGGCGCCACCCTCTACCTGAACCTGGAGCCCTGCTCGCACCAGGGGCGCACTCCGCCGTGCGTGAATTCGCTGATTAAAGCCGGCGTGACGCGGGTGGTGGCCCCGATTTCCGACCCCAACCCGCTGGTGGCCGGCCAGGGTTTCCAAAGGCTGCGCGACGCCGGCGTCGAAGTCGTGCTGGCCGAGGAGTTCGCCGAACAAGCCGCCAAGCTCAACGAGCCGTTCCTGCATTTCATGCGGACCGGCCGCCCGCTGGTTACCTTGAAAACCGCCATCACGCTGGACGGCAAGATTTCCGCGCCCGACGACAATCGCGGCTGGATCACCAGCGAACGCGCCCGCGCCCACGTGCAGGAATTGCGCCACGACCACGACGCCATTCTCACCGGCATCGGCACGGTGCTCGCCGACGACCCCCTGCTCACCGATCGCACCGGTCTCGCCCGCTGCCGCCCCCTGCTCCGCATCGTCATGGACTCCCAGCTCCGCATTCCGCTCGATTCGAAAATGGTGCGCAGCGCGGCCGGCGACCTGGTCGTCATCACGACTTCGGCATCCTCGCCCGAACGCCGCAAGATCGCCGAAGGCCGCGGCATCCGCCTGCTCATGATGGATGGCCTCGGAGGCCGCGCCGACTTGTGCGGGGCCGTCGACTGGCTCGGCAAACAGCGCTACCTCTCGCTCATGATCGAGGCCGGCAGCAAGATGAACTGGACCGCGCTCGAATCCGGATGCGTGGACCGCATCTTTTTCTATTACGGCGCCAAGATCCTGGGCGGCCTCGAGGCGCTGCCCCTGGCCGGCGGCATCGGACGGCGGCGCCGCTCCGACGCCATTCCCATTCACCGCATCACCATTCACCCGATTCCGCCGGACGAGTTCGCGGTCGAAGGATACGTGGATGTTCACCGGGATTATTGAAGAACTGGGCACCGTCGAATCGGTCGAAGTCCGTTCGGCGGGCGCCCGCCTGAAGATCCGCTGCGCCACGGTGATGGAGGACATGACCGAAGGCGCGAGTATCGCGGTCAACGGCGTCTGCCTGACGGCGATCGATCCGCGCGACGCGGCCTTCTCCGCCGACCTGGCGCCCGAAACGCTGCGTCGCAGCAACCTGGGCGAGCTGCGCGCCGGCTCGCGCGTGAACCTCGAGCGCCCCCTTTCACCCACCGGACGATTGAGCGGGCACATCGTGCAGGGCCATGTGGATGGCACCGGCGAGTTGCTGTCGCTTCAACCCCTGGGCGACGAAAACTGGTGGCTGCGGCTGCGCATTCCCGCCGAGCTCGACCCGTTCCTGGTGTACAAAGGTTCGATTGCGATCGATGGCATCAGCCTCACGATCGCCGCGCTCGAAGGCGATACGCTCTCCGTCACCATCATCCCGCACACCTATCGTCATACCACCCTCGGCGGCTACCGCCCCGGAGCGCGGCTGAACCTGGAGTGCGACATTCTTGCCAAGCATGTGGAGAAACTGCTGCGCAAACTGGATGTGAAGTCGCCCCTGACGGTGGAACAGTTGCGCGAGCAGGGTTATTGAGAGTAGACGGTTCGTTCCCCCCGGGGCAAACGTTTGACAGCTTGCCCCTTTTGGGAGGACATTCTCTTGTTCTTTGCTGATTAGTTGAGTGGCGTACGGATTCGTCTCAGAATTCGTCGGTGGGCCGTTACAGCCCGCCGGCGCCGCACTCCGTCGCGGGCTCGCCCGGCTGCTGGCCAGGGCATGCGGAGAATCAATTGGGTGTTGGGGGTTAAACGGTGGGAATCCCGTTTGGGGCAAACGTTGCAGCTTGCCCCGCCTGGGAGGACATTCTCATTCTCTTTTGCTAATTAGTCAGTTCTTGGACGGGATTGTCTCAAGATTCTTAACTTCGCCCGCGCCGGCCGAAGGCGTGCACCGGTAGATTCGCGGTGTCACTCCGAAATGACCTTCGTACGCGACGGCGATTTCCTGTTCGAACTGTGCCACCGCACCGGGGCGCAGCATCGTCACCGTACATCCGCCGAAGCCGCCGCCGGTCATTCGCGCGCCGAACACGCCATCGATCCGCAACGCCGCATCCACCAGGAAGTCCAGTTCCGCGCAGCTCACTTCGTAATCGTGTTGCAGGCTTCGGTGGGATTCCACCAGCAACTTGCCCATTCCCACGAGGTCGTCCTTCGCGCTGGCTTCGACGAACCGCTCCACCCGCTCGTCCTCGGTCACCACGTGCCGCGCCCGCCGCCCGATCACCTCCGGCAGCGACGGCGCTACCGATTCGAACTGCTCCACCGTCACGTCGCGCAGGCTCGCCACTTGTGGATAGCGCGACTTGATGCCTTCTACCGCGGCGGCGCATTCCTGCACCCGTTCCTTGTAGGCCGAGCCCGCCAGGGCGTGCTTCACCATGGTGTTCACGGCCACGAAGGTGATGCCCGCGGGCAGTTGCACATCGCGATGTCCCAGGCTGCGGCAGTCGATTTCCACGGCCGAGTTTTCCCGGCCGAACACGGAAATGTACTGGTCCATGATGCCGCATGGCATGCCCACGAAATTGCGCTCGGCGCGCTGGCACAGCAGCGCCAGTTGCAGCGGTTCGAGCGCCCGTCCCCCCAGCAGCGCCAGCGCCGACGACACTTCCAGGGCGGCCGAGGAACTCAGGCCCGAGCCCTCCGGCACGGTGCTCCGAATGAGCAGGTTGGCCCCCTGGATGGCGAATCCAGCCAGGAACAGCTCGTGCGCCACGCCCACCGGATAGTCCGACCAGTGGTGCGACGGCTGGACGGTTCCGATGCCGGATGCGGGCAGCTCGCGCATCTCCTGTCGATCCTCCGAGTAGATCCGCAGTTGGCCATCGGCCGAAGGCGCCACCGCCACATACGTGGCCAGGTCCAGCGCCACCGGGCAGACGAAACCGAGATTGTAGTCGGTATGCTCGCCGATGAGGTTCACGCGCCCCGGCGCGCGAAATACGCGGAGGCCTGCGGCGGAGCCGAATCGTTCCGCGAAGCCGGCCGTCATGAATGGCTCCGCGCGGCGCGCCACGCCATCCCGAGAAGAAACAGTCCGAATATCAGCATGCCGATGCCGCTATAGAGGTTGACATTGGCATCCGTCAGAGCCGCGCGCGTGTCCGGCGCGAACAGACCCATCCCCAGCAGGATCACGCCGAGGAGGGTGAAAAACCATCCCGAAGGAACTCGTAGATCCATCATGTTATGCGAACCAGATATTCAGAAGGATGAGGATTATCGAAACCAATACCGCCAGGGGCGCGGGCCGCTCGTACCACTTCGCATCCGGATCGTGACCGATCTTGGTGAGGCCGTAGACCAGGCCTTCCAGTTCTTTTTCCGCCCTGGGCTGCGACATCATGCTCACTACCAGGGTGACGAGGAAGCAGGAAGTCCAGGCGATGATCGCAATCCAGAAGTTCTGCGCCATGACGGACGGAAACTCGTGCACCACGCCGAACACACCGCCCTTGCCTTCGGCCACCGTGAGGCCCCAGGTGGCCGATGCCGCGACCGTTCCGGTGATCAGCCCCGCGAAGGCGCCGTGGCCGGTCGTCCGCTTCCAGAACATCCCCAGCAGGAAGGTGGCGAACAGCGGCGCGTTCACAAAACCGAAGACCAGTTGCAGCAGGTCCATGATGTTGTTGTACGACTGCGCCACGTAGGCCGCCGCCACCGAGAGCAGCACGCCCACCACCGTCGTGATGCGTCCCACCGTGAGGTAGTGCCGGTCCGGCGCGCCCTTGCGGATGTAGCTCTGGTAGATGTCGTAAGTCCACACCGTGTTGAACGCGGTGACATTCCCGGCCATGCCCGACATGAACGAAGCCATCAGGCCGGTGAGACCGACGCCCAACATTCCAGCGGGATAGAACTTCGCCATCAGGGTCGTGATCACCTGGTCGTAATCCGGTCCGCTGGCCTTCATCGGCAGATCGTAACCCAGCCCCATTTTGGAGAGCGCCAGGGCCGCCACGCCGGGTACGATGACGATGAAGGGAATGAACATCTTGGGCAGCGCGCCGATCAGCGGTGTGCGCCGCGCGTCCGCCATGTTCCTGGCGGCCATCGCCCGCTGCACCACCAGAAAGTTCGTGCACCAGTATCCGAAAGAGAGCACAAAGCCCAGCCCCGCCACCATCCCGAAGATCTCCACGCCCATCGGATTCTCACTCGCGCTTCCCATGTACTTCCAGGCGTGGGTCATCACCGGCGCCAGCCGCGATTGAATCCCTGACCACCCGCCCGCCTTGCCGATGGACAGAATGGCCAGCGGCGCGAACCCGGCGACAATCAGCAGGAATTGCAGAACCTCGTTGTAGATCGCGCTGGTCAGGCCGCCGAGGAAGGTGTACGCCAGCACGATGGCTGCCGACACCAGTACCGCGGTCGTGAAGCTCCAGCCCAGCACCAGGTGCAGCAATAGCCCCAGCGCGTACATGGAGATGCCCGACGAGAAGATGGTCATCACCGCGAAAGTCACCGCGTTGTAGGCGCGTGTCTTCTCGTCGAAGCGCATCTTCAAATATTCCGGCACGGATCGCGCCTTGCTGCCGTAGTAGAACGGCATCATGAAAATGCCCATGAACAGGATCGCGGGGATGGCGCCCAGCCAGTAGAAGTGCGCCGTCATGATCCCGTACTTGGCGCCCGACGCTGACATGCCGATCAATTCTTGCGCGCCGAGATTGGCCGCGATGAATGCCAGGCTGGTGATCCACACCGGCGCCCCATGGCTGGAAAGGAGGAAGTCGCCGCTGGTGGAGATCTTCTTGCGAAGCCTCCAGCCGATCCCTAGAACAAAGAGAAAGTACAGGGCGAGGATCAGGTAATCAACCGGAGCGAGTTTCAAGACATAGCTCCAATAATAAGGTCACGAAGTTTCAGATGCGGAACCCTGAGTCTATCATAGAGAGAGCAGGGTAGACCCCCGGCCTGCCCTATGAAAACCGCGTCTGCTTCCACAGCCGCAGTCCGCAAACCACCAGCAGCACCAGGCTGGCCGCGATCAGTACGGACATCCAGCCCAGGTGCATCGCAATCGACTGCCGGCCGGCCATGCTGCCGAGCCAGATGAACACGCCGACCGCCGCCGCCAGCACCAGAAACTCCCACCAGCGCCGCCCCGGCCTTTGCTTCGATGACAGGTCGCGCCCTTCCACCGCCGCCGCGACCCGCTCCGGGTCCAGCCGGTAGCGCTGGCATTCCCGCTCCATGGCGCGGCGCCAGGAGAGTTGCTCGCTGGCGGGCGCCTCGGCGAAGCTGATGGCGGTGGCGCCCGCGATCATCACCAGCGAGCCCGCGACGACCAGCATCTGCGCCGTCCGGTCCAGCCCGCTCAGTTCGCCAAAGACCAGCGCGCCCCAGGCCAGGCCCCATAGCTGGTTGGTATTGGACAGCGGGATGCCCCGTCCGATGCCGATGTACTTGGCGGCGTACTGCTGAAAGAGGTCGCCGATGACCCAGCAGAATCCACCCAGGAACAGCCAGAACAGCGCCGGACGCGCCCGCTCCAGGTCGGCGCCCAGTTGGGCGGGGCCGCCCCCGAACATCAGCGCCATTGTCAGCACGGTCCCCAGCTCACCGAAGGTGAACACGGTGACAAACGAAAGCGGATTCATGCCGCTGATGTAGGCTTTGCGGTAGGGAATGTACATGGTGCCCCACAACGCACCCGCGCCCACCGCCGCCAGGATGCCCAGTGTCGCCGCCCGCGGCGCGCCGCCGCCGTGCTGCGACGTGGCGTAAGCCAGCAGACACGCCCCGGTGACGATCGCGGCGGCCCCGCCCAGCACCTTGAGCCATTGCCGCGCCCCCGCGCCGCGCAATTCGTTGAACAGCAGCCAGCCCCAGAACAGGCCCACCAGGCTGTTGGTGTTCCACAGCGGGAACGCGATCGACAGCCCGACGTTGCGGATGGCGAAAACGGTGAGCGTATTGGCCACCGCCCACAGCATCCCCGCCAGAATGGCCCAGACAATGAGGTGCGCTTTTTCCCTGAGATCCTGAATGATGTAGCCGGTGCCTTTGAGCGCCATCGGCACGGTCCAGCGCGCCACGAACACTCCCGCCACCATGCCGAGCGAGATCAGAAACGGAGAGAACCCCACCGTTACCAGCTTGGTCGGAGCCTCGGCCGCGCCCAGCCAGGCCCCCGCCCCCAGGCCACAAATCACGCCCAACCGGTGCAGCGCGCGCGATGTCGGGTTGCCGGTCATTTGACGAGGAGCAGCATGCCGATGCCGAACAGCAGCACGGCCACCGGAATCCAGAACTGGGAATCGCCCAGCACAGCTTTCGCGACGGAGGGCTTCACGAAGCGATTATGCCACGTTCAATCCGCCGGAATGACGGTGACCTGCACGTTCTCCCGGCTGCCTTCCCCGATCGTCACCGGCTCGCCTTTCCCCGCCATCGTCTGCATGAAATCCGGATCGAACCAGAGGCCGTACTCCACGTCCTCCCACGAATACACTCGGTAGTTGCCGGGCACCAGGCTGCGGAAGGTGAAGTGCCCCGCCGCATCGGTAGTCGTGGCCCGGTAGAGGTTCGCCATGTCGCGGCGTTCTTTGTCCTGCGGGATCAGCACCACCGTGACCCCGCGCGCCGGCTCCTGCGCCGCGGCGTTCTGCGCCGTGCCCGTAATCTGCCCGGCATTGGGACTCAGCACGATATCGAGCGGCTGCGGCGCCGCCGCCCCCACGTCCAGCCCGGCGGCCAGCACATCCAGGTTGGCGGAGCTGATCGATTTGACGTAGTACCCTTCGGGCACTCCCGCCACCATCACTCGGTAGCGGTCGGGTGTGGTGCTATCCAGTTTGAACGCTCCGTCCGCCCCCACGCTGGCATTCGGCAGCGGACCGAATTGGAAACTGCCCTGCTCGTAGGGCTGCAATCGCACCAGCAGCCTTCCCGCCGGCAGGGTACCCTGGCCGTCCACGCGCACCCGGCCGCTCAGCGTAACCGCCTGGCTCATGTTGAGCACGACTCCCTCGACGTTGCCGTTGCCGACCTCGATGGGGTGCCGCACCGCGCTGGTTCTCCCGCCGCGGCCGGAATATGCCATCAACACATAAGAGCCCGGCACCACGCCGGCGATTTCGAACTCGCCGTTGGGCGAGGCCGCGGCCCCTTGCGATCCGCCCGCCGCGGACATCAGAACCACCTGCATCCGGCGCCCGCCTTCGGGACTCTCGCCCACCAGCCGGCCGCGCACCCGAACCGTGTGCGCCTTGCTCAGCGTCACGTCGATGTTCCGGACTTGTCCGCCCGGCGTCACATCCAGTTGCGCCGCCGCAGCCGCATCGCGGGTGCCGGGGTAGTAGGTGGTCACGTAATTCTCGTCCGGTTGCGCGCCGGGGGTGCGATCGACCGTCCCTCGCCCCGGCGGGTCGCGACGATACCGTACCGTGACGATATACTTCGCCGGCGTGAGGTCGAAAATCCGATACTCGCCGAGGTCGTTGGTGTTGGCCGCGCCGGCCGTCATGAGCTGTTTTCGCGGACCGTTGTAGCGAAAGCGGGACGCCTGCACCGAAGCGCCGCGCACGGGGTCGCCATCCTCGTCGAGCACGCGGCCGGTGATCACGCCTTGCGGCCACAAGCGCACCGCCACCTCGGTCATGTTCCGGCCGGCGGCCAGCACCAGCATCGTGCCCGGCCGGCCAGGCTTCCTCGCGCCGTATTCGGAAGCCACGAAACCGTTGCGCTCCGCGCTCAGCCGCCACGAGCCGGGTTCGAGAGCCTCCAGCGCAAACTGCCCGGCGGCATCCGTCGTGGTGCTGACGGCAAGCTGGCGTTTTTCGATGTAGCGCGCCACCACCGTCGCTTTGCGAATCGGCTCGCCGGTAACGGCGTTGACCACCTGGCCACGGATCGAAGCCAGCTCAACCGTCTGCCCTGGCACGAGCAGCGGTAGAAAAAGCAGCGGAACCACAAGCCGCCTCATACTTATGACTTTACGATATCCTGCATCCGGCCCTTCCACTCCCCGCCCCGGCCCCGCCCGTGGGCGATCGCCGAATGCACCGTGGCCCCGGCGTAGAACGCGGCGATCGCCGGCAGCAGCGGCGCCCGCCAGGGCGATAGACGATAGAACCGAAGGATCGGATAATAAGCGACGGCGCTGGCCAGCCAGGCGCTGGCTCCCGCAACCACCGCGCCGCCGTGCCCCAGGAAGACCAGCAACGGCGGCGATAAATACAGGAGGCCCATTCCCGCCACCGTGCCCGCTACCAGCAGCCGCGAGTGCCGCAACTGCGTGAACGCGCTGCGCGAGATCATGCGGCCGATCTCGCCGAAACTGGCGTAAGCGCGAATGCTGCGCGTCTCCGCGCTCAGCCCGAGCCATACCCGGCCCCCCTGGCGTTTCACGGCGCGCGCCAGGGCACAGTCGTCGATGAGTTCGCCGGCAATCGCGGCGATTCCGCCGATCCGCTCCAGGGCCGCCCGCCGGATCAGGATGCATCCGCCCGCGGCTCCCGCGGTGGCCCGCCGCCGATCGCGAATCCACGCCGGCGGATACAGCAGAAAGAAGAAGAACACGAACGCCGGAATCAGGGCGCGCTCCGCCGCATTCCCGCATTCGAGCGTTGCCATAAACGACACCAGATCGTAGCCTTCCGTTTCCGCACGAGCGGCCAGGTGTGCCAGGTTGCCGGGCGGATGCGCGATATCCGCATCGGTGAACAGGAAGTATTCGGGATCGCCGGCGGCCTGCCGCACGCCTTCGGCGAGGGCCCACAACTTCCCGGTCCAGCCCGATGGGAGCGGGCCGGCCGCCACGATCGCCAACCGGGCATCCGGCGCGGCCCGTCGTGCGATGGCGGCAGTGTCGTCCGTGCTGTGGTCGTCCACCAGCACCATGCGCCACGGGCCCTGGTAACGCTGCGCCGCCACCGAGGCCACCGCCCAGCCCACCACGGCGGCTTCGTTGCGCGCCGGAATCACCACCGCGACCGATGGCCACCGCCCGGGTTCCTGCGCCCGCGGCTCAACCTGCATCCGCCAGAAGCCTCCCCGCCCAACCAGCAGGTACAGCCACGCCGCCGCTACCGCCACACCGAACAGCACGCTTCGCATTATCGCGCGGCGCGCTACACTGTCAGCACCGATGGCTCAATCCTGGATCGGCATCCGCCTGAGCGCCGCGCTCGCCCTGCTGGGCAGTCTGGCGGCGCTGGTGGCTGCTACCGTGGTGCTGCGCATGGCATCGCGCCTGGAAGATGCCCCCAACGTCACCCGCGCCATGCTGGTAGTGCTGGTGGTGTTCTTCGGCGTGCTCGCCCTGTGGGGACTCCTCACCGGGGGAGGCGTCCTGGGGCGGCGTAGCTGGGCGCGCATCTCCATGGTGATCTTCGCGGTATTGCTCGTCGGCATGGGGCTCTCCGCGCTGGTCGGCCTCTTGTTCATCCGCATGCCATCCTCGGCCCCTGCCGGCAGCGGCCCGGTCATCGACGTACGACGCCTGCTGGCGGCCTTTTATGGAGGGCTCACCCTGATCGGTGCCTGGTGGCTGCTCCTGTTCAGCTCGGCGCACGCGAAATTGTACTTCTCCGAACCGCGCCCGCCAGCGGGAACGCCGGTGAGCATCGATGTGGTCGGATGGTGCCTTCTGCTGCTGGCCATCGCCACCGCCGCCGCGGCCATGCTGCGGGTTCCCGCCCCAGTGTTCGGTACGGTGGTCACCGATTGGAGCGCGCTCGCCATCTACACCGCGTACACCGCGGCCGAAATCTACCTCGGCACCGGACTGCTGGGGCGCGTCGAGGCGGCCCGGATCGGCGCCATCGTCTATTGCGGATTCCTGGCCATGAACGCCGTGGCGTGGGTGATGCTGCCCGGTTTTCCGGTGCGGACCCAGGTCGTCCTCGGACACCTGCCGCGGGTCCTGCGATTGCCGGTCTCCCCGGGAGGCATGGATTTCGCGGCGCTTCTCGCCTGGCTGGGATGCGCGCTGGCCGCCGTTCCCATCTGGCTTCTGGTATCCCACCGCGCCGATTTTCGGGCAGCCGCAAACCAAAAAAACCCGCGATGAACGCCCGAGCGGCCCGCGACAACCCCTCAGTTCCAGGCCAGGTTGAAATGCACGTGGTCCAGGATCTTTTCCGACAGGCTGGGTTTGCCGTCCAGGTCGGGGTTGTGTCGTTTGGCGTACACGTAATCGCCGATGAACCATCCCATCGCGCCGCCCGCAACCACATCCCCCGGAAAGTGCTTCCGGGCCACCAGCCGCGCACCGACCACTCCCACCGCGTACGTATACGCCGCGATCTTTACCCATAATTTGTCGTGGTACTCGTGGGCAAATACCGACGCGAGGCCGAACGTGTTGATGGAGTGGCCCGACGGGAAACTCGCGTTCCAGGGCGGCCCGGTGGAGTCCCAGAAATGGCCGTCGCCGGCGCCTTCGAGCGGCCGCGCTCGGTCCGTCGCGGACTTGATCACCAGTTCCACCAAGGTAGTGTTGATCAAGGTTTCGAAACACAGCAACCCGGTTTCCCGGAACCGTTCGCTGTGCCGGGCCGTGCCCAGGAAATAGAACCCGGAGGCGATCGGAATCAGCGTGTAGGCCGCGCCGATCGCCGAGGTCTTATTGCCCGCGCTTTGCCACGTGTCGTTGCTCGGCATGTTCCTCCCCGTCCATTTGTCGGTAGCGATCAGGGTGGCCGTTGCCGCTCCCGCAATGGCCCACCATTTGATATCGCTCTTGACCGTGTGGAAGGGGCTGGTCCAGATGTTTCGCTGGTCCTGAAGAATGAATCGGGGCATGCGGCGGAATGGATGGAAGTACCCCGTCTTCTCCCACACGTCCTTGCTCTTGATGGCCCGCTCCCCAGGCTTTACCTCCAGCACCGAGCGCTGCGCTTCATTTTGGTTCTGCTGCGGGCGGGTCTCCGGCGGCGTGCTTTGTGCGGACAGCCCGATGGCGCCGGGCAGTAGCAGCGAAACGAACAGAATGAACTTCATCCCTCCAAAGTCTCCGGCCCTGAAGTTTTGCACGTGAACTGCCGTTACTTCGTCTGGTCCTGCACTTCGCGCAGCCAGTCGGGACGCTTTAGTACTTCCCGCGGCTTGCTGCCATCCGGAGCCCCGATAATCCCGTCGCGCTGCATCATGTCGAGAATGCGCGCGGCGCGTCCGTAGCCCAGCCGCAAGTGTCGCTGCAGGGTGGAAGTGGAGGCCTTCCCCATTTGCAGAACCAGCCGTACGGCATCTTCGTACATGGGATCCTGCTCGTCGCTGGCCGGTTCGTTTTCCGCCTGACCTTCTTCCACGCTGGGCGGGGCGATCAGGAATGACTGGTCGTATTCGGGAGACGCCTGCCGCTTCCAGAACTCGACCACCCGGTTGATTTCGTTTTCGGTCACCAGCGCCCCGTGCACCCGGGTCAGCCGCGACGAGCCGGGCGGCAGGAACAGCATATCGCCCTTGCCGAGCAGGTGTTCGGCCCCCATGACATCCAGAATGGTACGTGAATCCACGCGCGTGGCCACACGGAAACTGAGGCGCGCCGGGAAATTCGCCTTGATCAGGCCGGTGATCACGTCCACACTCGGACGCTGCGTCGCCAGCACCAGGTGCATTCCCACCGCCCGGGCCATCTGCGCCAGGCGCGTGACGCTCTCCTCCACGTTGCGGCCTTCGATCATCATCAGGTCCGCCAATTCATCGATCAGGATCAGAATATAGGGCAGCGGCCTGAGCTCTTCCGCGGTGGATTCTTCCGCGAACAGGTCGCGGGGCTCATCCTGAAGCTGGCGGATCTTTTTGTTGAACTGGTCGATATTGCGTACCCCGTATTCGGCCAGCAGCCGTAGCCGCCGCTCCATCTCGAGCACCGCGTTGCGCAATGCGTTGGTGGCTTTGCGCGGATCCGTAATCACCGGGGTGAGCAGGTGCGGAATGCCTTCGTACATGCCCAGTTCCACCCGCTTGGGATCGACCATGATCATCCGCACGTCGTCGGGAGTCGCTTTATAAAGGATGCCCATGATCATCGAGTTGATCATCACGCTCTTGCCCGATCCGGTGGAGCCGGCGATGAGCAGGTGGGGCATGGATTCAAGCGCGGCCGCGCGAATCCGTCCGTTGATGTCCTTCCCCAGCGGGATCGTCAGGCGCGAGTGCGATTGCTGAAACTCCTCCGACTCGAGCACCTGGCGCAGGGCGATGATCTCGCGGCGCGTATTGGGGACCTCGATCCCGACGGTGGGCTTGCCGGGGATGCGTTCGATGAGGATCGATTCGGCCTGAAGGCCCAGGCACAAGTCTTCGGTGAGATTGGTAATGCGGCTGTACTTGATCCCCGCCTCGGGCTTGAATTCGAACGTGGTGACCACCGGGCCGGGGTTGATCTGCACCACGTTGCCCAGCACGTTGAACTCTTCGAATTTCGACTTGATGCGCAGGGCCGTGTCCTTCAACTCCTGCTCATCATACGGATTGCGCCCCGGAACCTCGTTGAGCAGGGCGCTGGGCGGAAGATGGTAGGAAAGCGGCCGCGTCGGAGCCGCCGCCACTGGCGGCGCCTCGGGGTAGGGGTCCACCTCCGGCGGCGCTGCCGGCTCCTCCAGCGGACAGATGGGGATTTCCTCGAAGGACGCCTCTTCGTACTCCGGCTCGGGCTGACCCTCGGACACGTCGGCTGCCGGCGCTTCCTCCCACGGTGGCGTCCCGGTTTCGGCGGATGCAACTCCCGGCGCTGCGGCCGCTTCGGTGGCACTCTTCCTCCGCGCCCGGCGCTGCCGGATTCTCTCCAGCGCGCGTTGCCGGCGGCGTTCGCGCCAGGCGCGCCAGCCCGCCAGCCGCCGCCCGAACCACGCCATCGGTCCCGCGGCCCATTCCCCTAATTTCGCAAGGGTAAACGTGGACACGAGATATACCGCGATCACCATCGCCGTGGCCGTGGCCAGTAGTGCGCCGGCCAGGTTCAACCCGTCCAAAAGCCACGAGGTCATCACCAAACCGGCGGTTCCCCCGATGGGCACGTAGCCGCCGAACAATCGAAGCGGCAGGAACGAGAAGGCCGTGCACAGGCTCAGCGTCAGCAGGAGCGAGCCGGCCACCTTCACCATGCCCGCTTCGATTTCCTCGCTGCGAATCCACTTCCACGAGAGCACGAACAACAGCAGCGGAAACAGAAACGCAGCGGCGCCGAATGCCTGGTACAAAAGGTCCGAAAGGTAGGAGCCGGGATAGCCGATCAGGTTGTGGGGACGCACGGCAGCGGCCGTATCCCAGGAGGGATCCTCGGCGTGATACGACACCAGGCTCAACAGGAGCACCAGTCCCAGCGACAGAAACACAAAACCGGCGACTTCGTTCAGCCGTTGATGCTGTGTAGGAGATAGCAGCTTCATCACGCTGGCCGGCGGATGATAGCCAGAGCAAGGACTATTATGCCAAAAATCACGCGATAGTACACAAACGGACGCAGGCTGCCGTGACGCAAATATTGCAGGAACCAGGCGATCACGGCGCATCCGGTAATCGCGCTGACGCCCACCCCGACGGCGAACTGCGCCGTAAGCAGCGTGTGCAGCCCGCCGCCGTGTTTGTTGACATCGTACAGTGCCTTCACGGCGGCCCCGGCAATCGCGGGCGTCGACAGCAAAAATGAGAATCGTGCCGCCGATTCGCGGGTGATATCGCGAAACAGCCCGGCCGAAATGGTGATGCCGCTGCGCGAGCACCCCGGCACCACCGCCAGTGCCTGCGACGCCCCAATCACGATCGCATCCACCAGGCCGACCGCCGCCAGGTCGCGCAGACCTCGCCCGCCCGATTCCGCAACCCACATGATCCCGCCCACCAGAATCAGCATGATCCCCATCACCACCGGTGTGCGCCACACCGTCTCGGCCTGCTTGTTGAACAACGCTCCCACGACACCCACCGGGATGGAGCCGATCACCAGCAGCCAGAGCATCGCCGAATTGCGGCGGAGCGCACGGTCGTGCTCATAACGGACGCCGAACGCCTGGGCCACAATCTGGATCCAATCCCGGAAAAAATAGAGCAGCACGGCGATCAGCGTTCCCAGGTGCAGCATGATATCGAAATCCAGGCTCTCGGTTTGCCACCCCAGAAGCCATGAAGTGAGGTACAGATGCGCGGTGCTGCTGATGGGCAGAAACTCCGTGAAACCCTGGACCACCGCCAGGACGACGACCTGCAGGATCGGCATAAACGTACAGCGTGCGGGATGGGGGGCGGGGATGTCAAGTTGCCTCGCCGATCCGTGATTTCTGCAGCGCCGGCCTAAAGTTCTGCCCCCATTCGACCGAACCATACCATGTGGGACCGCCCAGTTCGGCGGCTCCCGATCGAGAGGCTGCTGGAGAGCATGAAACACGTGCGGAAAGAGAGAAAATGGTATTGAACCAGATTCCTCCCCGGGGCGCCCGGTCGATTGTGCTGGCGCAGTGCGCCGTGGCCATGCTCTCGCTCGTCGCGGCGGGGCGCGCGGCCGAAACCGGAGACCCTTCGAAGGCCAGCCTTGCCGATCTCAGCCCCGAAGAGCTGATGCAGATCGAGGTCACCTCGGCGGCGCGGAAAGATCAGAAACTGCTCCAGGTGGCGGCCGCGGCTTATGTCATCACCGCCGATGACATCCGCCGTTCGGGCGCTACCACCATTCCCGAAGCGTTGCGGGTGGTCCCGGGTCTCCAGGTGGCGCAGATCGATTCCAACACCTGGGCCGTCAGCGCCCGGGGGTTCAACGGACGAGGTTCGAACAAGATACTGGTGTTGATCGATGGCCGGAGCATTTATAACTCTCTCTACTCCGGCACCTTCTGGGACCAGAATCAGGTGCCCCTCGACGATATCGAGCGCATCGAAGTGATTCGCGGGCCCGGCGGAACCATGTGGGGCGCCAACGCGGTCAACGGCGTTATCAACATCATTACCAGGAAGGCAAGCGACACCCAGGGTGTGCGGGTAACGGCAGAAGCCGGAGTCTCCGACCTTCCGGATACCGGTATCCGCTACGGCGGAACCCGCGGCGATCACCTGCAATACCGCGCCTACACCCGGTTCGCCCGGCGTCCGGAAATGTTGACGGCCGAAGGCCATGCGGCCGTGGACCGCTGGCACTCGATCTTCGGCGGCGCGCGCCTGGACTGGCAGCCTTCCGCCCGCGACTCGGTGACCCTCGATGGGGATATCCAGCAGGGCGATGGGCACTCCAGCGTCAATCCCGTATTCCCGCTGCCTTCCGCCCTTTCGGCGACCGAACCGTTCGATTTCAGCGGCGGCCACATCCAGGCCCACTGGAGCCGCCAGTTGACGAGGTCGGATTTCGCTATTCAGGTCTTTTACAGCCAGGAATCACGCAGCGAAATGATCGCCCGCGGCACGCTCGCCACCTTGAATTTCGACTTCCAGCATCACTTCCGCTGGGGCGGGCACCAGGACCTCATGTGGGGTCTCGACTATCGTTGGAGGAGGAATCGGATCCGCGGCCCCATGCAGCACCCCCTCTATCGCGATAATCTGCTCGGCTTTTTCCTCCAGGATGAAATCAGCCTCTTTCCGGACCGGTTGACCCTTACCGTCGGTGCTAAGCTCGAAGGCACCAGCAAGTATTCCTTGAACCGCCTCGAAGTGCAACCTCAGCTTCGATTGCTGTGGACGCCGGACCGGCGGCAGTCGGTGTGGACCTCGGCCTCGCGCGCCGTGCGGACACCGTCCCAATTCGAGAATGACGCCCTGATCGCGGCGCCGCTGCCTCCCCAGTCCGGCATACCGGTGACGGCCCTGCTGGTAGGCAATCCGGATGCCCCGTCGGAGGTGCTCCTGGCCTATGAAGCGGGCTATCGGCGCCAGGTGCTGAAGCGCATCACCGTCGATATCGCCGGTTTCTACAACCACTATTCCCGGTTCCTGATGACGCTTCCGGGCGTCCCGTACATGACATTCTCGCCCGCGCCCGCGCTGTTCTTTCCACAGACATTCGGAGCCGCGGCCAGGGGCAATACCGGGGGCGTGGAGATCGCCGCCTCCTGGACGCCCGTGCGGTCGTGGCGGCTCCAGGTTAGCGATGCCTGGATGGACGCCGATGTCAGTTCGTCCGTTTCCCAGTTGTTGCCGCAGCCTCCCGGCGCCTTGTGGGCAACACCGCGAACCACGCTCGACTTCCGCTCATCCTGGGACATGACCCGCCGGCTGAGCCTCGATTCCTCCGTCTATTTCGCCTCCCGCATCATGGAACCTGCCGCGCCCTCTTATGCTCGTGTCGACCTGAACATCCGGCGCGGAGTCGGCGAGTTCGGCGAGCTCACCGCGGGCGTTCACAACCTCTTCGACGACCGCCACCTCGAATTCGTCTCCGAGGACTACACGCGGTCCACCTGGATCCGGCGCAACTTCTTCGTGAAGATGGCCTGGAGCTTCTGAGGAGTCTTCCTGTTGCGGCACGCCACCCATTTCGGAGCGAGTCTCTCCCGGCGCGCCATCCTGGCGCTGCTCGTGTTCGCTTTCCGCAAGCGTGGTTTTTCCGGCCAACTCCTCGAGGCGGATGAATATGAGGTCAAAGCCGCCATGGTGTTCACGCTATCGAAGTTCGTCGACTGGCCGCAGAGGAAGGCAGGCACTCCGGCAGCATTCCTGTTTGGCGTGATGGACGCCGATCCGCTGGCCAACGAGTTGGACAAGGCGCTTCGTGGCAAGAGTGTAGGCGGCCGGCCGGCCGTACTGCGCCGTCTCAATGGAGCCGAGGGAGCGTACGAGTGTCAAATGCTCTTCATCGGCGCCGCCGCCCGCAAACGCTTCTCGGGTATGGCCGAGAGCCTGCTCAAAGCAGGCGTTCTGACGGTAGGGGAAGGTGATCGTTTCATCGACGCCGGTGGCGTCATCGCGCTCGTCGTGAAGGACGATCGCGTGCAGCTGGAAATCAATTTGTCAGCCGCCCAGAAAGCCGGCTTTGCCCTCAGCTCCCGCATTCTGCGGCTGGCGACACTGCGCGGAGTGACCGGTTCATGAAATGGTTCGCCCGGCTGTCTCTGAGCCGGAAATTGACCATCCTCTTCTCGGGTACCTCGGCGTTTGCCCTGGCGGTCGCCAGCGTCGGCCTCTGGGTGTACGAGTTCAAGGCCTACCGGCAAACGCTCCATAGCGACGTAACCGCAATGGCCGGCATGCTGGCCGACACCAGCGCCGCAGCCCTGGTTTTTCACGACGATCGGGCTGCTCGCGAGATCCTCTCCGCCTTGCGCGCGGAGCCGCGCATTCTCACCGGGTGCCTTTTCCGTGCCGATGGCAGGTTGGCGGCACGCTACGAGCGCGCGCCCCGCAATCCCGGCTGTCCCGAACGCCCAGGCCCCGACCGCTCCGAGTTCCTGTCGGGCCAACTCGTCGTCGCGTATTCCGTACATCTGGATGGGGAACGCGTCGGCACGGTCTGGTTGAGCGTCGGCCTCCAGGAAATGTACGCCCGCCTTCGGCGATTCGCTTTCATTGGAACCAGCGTGCTGTGGGTAGCGCTGCTGCTGGCGATCGCCCTGTCCTCGCGCCTGCAACGACTCATCTCCGGTCCGATCCTCGCTCTCGCCGGTGTCGCCGGCCGTGTCTCCACCCAGCGGGACTATTCCATTCGCGCGTCCAAGGGCTCCGAAGACGAATTGGGCCTCCTCGTGGACCGCTTCAACGAGATGATGGAACAGATCCATCACCGCGATCGGGCGCTGCGGGAAGCCCAGGATCGGCTGGAAGAGCGGGTCCGCGAGAGGACCCGCGAGCTGCAGGACGAGATCTCCCGCCGCCGCCTCATCGAGCTCGACCTGGTCAGCGCCAAGGAACTGGCGGAAGCGTCCAACCATGCCAAGAGCGCCTTCCTGGCCAACATGAGCCATGAGCTGCGCACACCGTTGAATGCCATCATCGGCTATAGCGAACTGCTCCAGGAAGACGAATCCGCCGCCGGCAACCAATCCGCCGTCGCCGACCTCGGCCGCATCCAGCGAGCCGCGCGCCACCTCCTCGATCTGATCAACGACGTCCTCGATTTTTCCAAAATCGAGGCCGGCAGGATGAACCTGAATCTCGAAGTGATACCGGCTCAAACCCTGCTGGAGCAGGTGATTTCGCTGGTGCAGCCCCTCGCCAGGAAAAACGGCAACCGGCTCGTCGTGGAAGATGGCGCCGGGGCGTGCCTCGTCTACGCCGATGTCATGCGGTTGCGCCAGACGCTGTTGAATCTGCTCAGCAACGCCATCAAGTTCACCGACGGCGGTACGGTCACGCTTTCCATCCACGAGGAAACGGCGGAGAACCGGCGCTGGGTCTGTTGGACGGTACGGGACACCGGCATCGGCATTGCCGCCGAGAACATCGGGCGCCTCTTTCAGCCGTTTTGCCAACTGGATGCCTCGGCAACCAGAAGGTACGGCGGCACCGGCCTCGGGCTGGCCATCAGCCAGCGCTTCTGCGAAATGATGGGTGGCCGCATCACCGTGGAGAGCCGCCTGGGAGAAGGTACGGCCTTTACGGTGCGTCTGCCGGCGCCCGCCGACGGACTGCCGCTCCTGGCAGAGGGAGTGGCCGCCGCGCCGAACCGGTCCTGAGCGAACCGCCCCCGCCGCGCGCCCCCCTCCGCCAGGCACCGTCAGCGGACCAGCGGCCCGGAGGAAACGGGCTCCCCAACCGGCACCACCTCCGCGCCGCAATACGGGCAAAAGTGGTCGCGGTCGCTGATCTCGCGCTTGCACTGCTGGCACGTCGGGCGTAGATTGCATCGGCACGTCGGGCAATAGTTAAACCGCGCGCTCACCATGGCCCCGCACTGGGTGCAGTGATAGGGCAGCGGTTCGCGGACCAGAAAGTAAATGATGAAACCCGTAAACACCCACGCTGGCAGCAGCATGATCACCAGCAGGGTCCACAGCCCGGAGTTCATCCCCCGCCGCTTCGCGTCCTGGTTGATATAGCCGATCAGAAACAGGACGCAGGCGATGGGAATGGCAGCGGCCGTTACCGCCCCGGCAACCGCCAGCGAGGCTTCCTCGATGCTGTAGCCCGGCGGCCACAACTCGCCGTTCTCCCACAGGCGCATGCGATCCGTCGCGACCGCCACTACCACCGCGATGGCGTACAGCGCCAGCACGGTCCACATCAGTTGCCGCGGGACGAGCCGGATCTCGTCCGAGAACCGGGACTTCTCCCGCTTCATCCGAAAGCGGATCAGCCGCATTCGTTCGCTGAAAGATTCACTTGACATAGAAAGTCCTCTTGTCGGTCCATCGGTCAATCAGCAGGAAGGCGACCGCCAGCAGCGCCGGCACCGCCCACCACAGGGCAAAACCCATCTTCCACAGCGGATCCGGAAGCCCCGCCTGGCCCCCCAACCACCGGAAGGCCCGCCACACATAGGGGGCGCTGCCCAGTCCCAGCGCCCACGAAATCCCGAACGCCATCCACACCGCCCACCCGTGCCGGCGGTCGCGCATTTCCCGGCTGCGCAGGTATACCCGCAACTGGGTCCGCGCAGCCAGCGCGGGCGGCATCGGAACCGCGATGGAGCGCAGCGAACCGATCGCCTGCCGCGTGGCCGCCGCCAGCCGCGCGCACTCGGCGCACGCTTCCAGGTGCGCTTCGAGCCCTTCCCGCTCGCCGGCGGAAAGACCTTCCACGTGCTCCCGGTCGATTCGCTCCCGCGCCGCCTGGTGCACATCCTCGCTCACGACTCCCTCCCTTCCATCAGCTTGCGCAGCGCATCCAGCCCCCGGTACAACCGCGACTTCACCGTGGAAAGCGGCACGCCCACCACCCCGGTAATCTCTTCGAGCGCCATCTCCTCCTGGAAGCGCAGCAGCAGCACCTCCCGGAACACCGCCGGCAACCGGCCCACCGAAGCGCGCAGGTTGGCCTGCTCCTCCTGGCGGGTAAAGAGGTCGAGCGGCGACGCGTCCGAGGCCGGGAACTCGACCGGCTTCGATTCCCCCTCGCTCAGCGCCTCCAGGCTCTGCGGCGTCTTCCGCCGGTGCAGGTCGAGCACCAGGTGCCGCGCGATGGTGAACAGCCAGGTTTCGAAACGCGCCCGGCCATCGTACTGGTGGCCCCGGTCGAGCACCCGGATCCACGTCTCCTGAAACAGGTCCTCGGCGGTCTCCTGGCTGCCCGTCAGGTAAAGCAGGTAGCGATACAGCCGGTATTGGTACTGTTCGATCAGGCTGTCGAGCAACGCGGGATCCCGCCGTCGCAACCCGCGCACGAGTGCCCGGCGATCGTCAGCCGTTTCCACTGCGAAGAACAACGTCGTCGCCGCCATTGTGATTGTTATACGAATGGCGGTGCGGAAAAGACCCCACCGCCTGACCCAAGGTCCCCCCTCCCGCCCAGCGAGGCGCGCGGTACGATTGAAAAATGCTGGTGAACCCCTAGGTGCCGGCCACGGAAAAAGCCGCCAGCGGGCCGTTCACCGCCGTCTACGAGTGGCTGCTGAGCGAATTGAAAGCCCCCTCCGGACCGCACGCCGCCCAAACCCATACCCGCACCCATCGGTGGTGGCAGGTCATGTGTCTCACCGGCGTGGATTACTTTTCCACCTTGGGATATCAGCCCGGAATCGCCTTCCTCGCGGCTGGGTTCCTTTCCCCGGTTGCCACCCTCGTGCTGGTGCTGGTCACCCTGTTGGGCGCCCTGCCGGTGTACGGCCTGGTCGCCCGGCAAAGCCCGGAGGGCCAGGGCAGCATCTCCATGCTCGCCTCGCTGTTCCCCGGCTGGACCGGCAAACTCCTGGTCCTCTGCCTGCTGGGATTCGCCGCCACGGACTTCACCATCACCATGACCCTGTCGGCCGCCGATGCCACCGCGCACGTCGTCGAAAACCCGTTTTTCCCCGCCTGGATGCATCACCAGGTGGGCGTGACCCTGGCGCTGCTGGGACTCCTCGGAGGCATTTTCCTGCTCGGTTTCCGCGAGGCCATCGGCGTCGCCGTGCTGCTCGTCACTACCTATCTTGCTTTGAACCTGGTGGTGATCGCGGTCGGGTTCTACGCGGTTGCCTCGCATCCCGATGTCCTGCACCGCTGGCACGAGCATCTCTTCCAGGTGCACGGCAGCGTTGCCGGAATGGTCGCCGCGGCCATGCTCGTCTTTCCCAAGCTGGCGCTGGGCCTGTCCGGCTTCGAAACCGGAGTGGCGGTGATGCCCCTCATCGAGGGCGACCTCCCCCGGCGCATCCGCAACACCCGCAAACTGCTCATGACCGCAGCCCTCATCATGAGCGGATTCCTCCTCGGCAGCAGCGTGATCACCACCGTGCTGATCGCCCCGCAGGAGTTCGAGCGTGGCGGCCAGGCCAACGGGCGGGCACTCGCGTTCCTGGCCCACCGCCAACTGGGCGAAGGCTTCGGCACGGTCTACGATATCAGCACCATCCTCATCCTCGCGTTCGCCGGCGCGTCCGCCATGGCGGGCCTCCTCAACCTCGTCCCGCGCTACCTTCCGGGCTACGGCATGGCGCCCGAGTGGGCGCGCGCCTCGCGGCCGCTGGTCATCGTTTTCACCTCCATCGCCTTCGCCGTCACCTTGCTGTTCCATGCCGATGTGGACGCGCAGGGCGGCGCCTATGCCACTGGCGTGTTGGTCCTGATGAGCTCCGCCTCCATCGCCGTCACCGCGGCGTTATGGCGCTCGTGGCTGCGCATCCCCTTCATCGGGATCTCGGCGCTGTTCGCGTATACCACCGTCGCCAACGTCATCGAGCGGCCGGAGGGCATTCGCATCGCTTCGTTCTTCATCGCTCTGACCATCGTCGGTTCGCTGGTCTCGCGGGCTTTGCGCGCGACCGAGCTCCGCATCGGCCGCGTCGTGCTCGATGAGGACGCGGTCCGCATAGTCAAAAGCGATCGCGACCGGATCATCCGCGTGATCGCCCATCGGTCGCGCGGGGAAGCCCTGGAGGAGTACGACCAAAAGGACCGCGAAATCCGCCGCTCCCATCATCTGTCCGCCGGCGAACAGCTCATCTTCCTCGAAGTGGAGCCCGGCGATGCCTCCGATTTTTCGGGCGAGGTGCTGGTGCGCGGCTTTCGCCTGGGCCGCCACAGCATCCTGCGCACCACCAGCCCGGCCATCCCCAATGCCATCGCCGCTATTCTGATCGAGATCAGCAACTTCACCGGCCGCCTGGCGCACGCCTACTTCGGATGGACCGAGGGCAACCCCATCGGCTACATCTTCCGGTTCATGTTCCTGGGCGAGGGCGACGTGGCGCCCATCACGCGCGAGGTCCTGCGCAAGGCCATTCCCGATCCGCAGAGGCGCCCCAGCATTCACGTCTCGTGAACCGGCCGGCCGCAGCCACGGCTACTGCTCCGTCTGAATTTCGGTCTTCTGCCGCGGGGGATAGACGTACGGCGTCACCAGGCTTTCCGATCCGTCCGTCCCAATGGCCTTGACCCCGAATTTGGCTTCGTCGATCGACACGTCTTTCAGCGTGAACTGGGTGACCTTGCCGACGTAGACCTCCTGCTCCCAATAGGCCGCGGTGGTGGGGCGGATCATCACCGCGTAACCTTTAATACCATCGTCCGGTCCGCTCACCCGCCACTGAAGCACCGCGTCGTACCCCTGGCCGCGCGCGATCATCGGGCCGGGACGCCGTCCGCCGGCCACGGGCGCCGCGCCGGTGCCGTCAGGCGCCGCCCCCCGGCCGCCGGGCCGCGGTTCGCGCATCACCACCGGAGCCTTGGGCGCCAGCGCCAGGCTCGCCGCCACCGCCGCGTTGATCCGCGCGACCTTGGTCGTATATGGCACCGACATGTTCTCCAGCGTGTCGGTGGCATGGTGCTGGTTGGCGTAGATCTCGTTGGGCGTCGAGATGCGCACGGCGGCGTAGCCCTCCCACTGGAACGGGGTGTGGTCGCCGCCGCGGCCCAGGCGATCCTGCATGAAAATCGTATCCACTCGCATGGCGGGAATGTATCGCTGGCCGATCTCGCGCACGTAGCGCGAAAGCTGCTGCGAGGGAGAATCGGCGGTCTCGTCGCTGTATACGTTCACCGATTGGTTGCCCACCCGCCCGTTGCCCGCCGTGTCGGTGCCGATGATGTCGTTGTTCAGCACCGCTTCGATCGCCTGCTTTTCCCCGTGCGACCGGGCCGCCAGCAGCGACGCTCCGATCAGCCCCTGCTCTTCGCCGGCGAAGGCCACGAACACCAGCGTCTTGTCGAATTCGTACTGGCTCATCACCCGCGCCAGTTCCATCACCGCGGCCATGCCGCTGCCGTCGTCGCAGGCGCCGGGCGCGGGCAGTTCCGCGTTCTTTTCCTGCTGCTCGGGCGTCAGCGGGGCGCGGCGCGGTCCCCGCTGGCCTGCCCCCGCCGCCGCGCCGTCGGTTCCCGGACCGGCGGGCGCCCCGCCCGGCCGCGTCCCCAGGTTCAGCGAGTCGTAATGCGCGCTCAGGAAAACCTGCGTCTCGGGATATCGCTTGCCCGGCAGCACCGCCACTACGTTGTACAGATCCACGTCCTTGAAAATGCGCTGCCCCTGTTTCTTCACGCGGTACTTGTCGAACCGGACTTCGAGGCGCGGGCTGTAGCTTTTCAGCTCACTTAGGATCCATTGCCGCGCGGCGCCGATCCCCCGCGCCGGATCGTCCTGATTGGACATCGTGTTGCGCGTACCGAAGCTGACCAGCTTTTCGAGGATCGCGCGAATCCGCTCTTCGGAGACCTCCGCCACGACTTTCTGGACCCGCGGATTCAGCGATTTTTCATCCGCCCGCATGTGGGCAGCCCCAAAACACAGCAAAGCAGCAAGCGAGAGTAAGTTTCGGGACATTTTCGATAGGAACAAGAATACCCTAGTTGGCGGGCGCCGGCCAGCGCGCCCGAATCGGCGCCGGCTGTCTCGGGTCCAGTGCGTCTCGGGTACAGTGGAGGTGAGGAGTATCCGATGCAGGCGGCCACTCTGCGCGAATCCGGACCCATCGCCACGCATCCGCTCGATGTCGGCGACGTGCCCGCTCCCCAGGCCGGCGCGGGACAGGTGCTCCTTCGCGTGCGCGCCTGCGGCGTTTGCCGGACCGATCTGCATATCGTCGAAGGGGAATTGCCCCCCCACCGCCAGCCCGTCATTCCCGGACATCAGATCGTGGGTGAAGTTGTGGGTACCGGCGCGCGCGTCGGCGTCTCCTGGCTCGGCGGCACCGATGGCACCTGCCCGCATTGCCGCCGCGGAGCCGAGAATCTCTGCGACGCCCCCGTGTTCACCGGCTACGACGTGGATGGCGGTTACGCCGCGTACGCCGTCGCGCGCGAAGACTTCGTCCATCCGCTGCCCGAGGCGCTCGATGACCTGCACGCGGCCCCGCTGCTGTGCGCCGGCATCATCGGTTTCCGCAGCCTGCGCGTGGCCGGCGTGGAACCCGGTGAGCGCGTCGGCCTGTTCGGCTTCGGCGCTTCCGCGCACCTCGCCATCGCCGTTCTGCACGCCTGGAAGTGCGACGTGTACGTGTCCACCCGCGGGGCTTCGCATCGGCGGCTGGCCGAATCGCTGGGCGCGAAATGGGTCGGCGACGAGCGCGACAAGCCTCCCGTCGCACTCGACCGCGCGGTGACCTTCGCGCCCAGCGGCGATGTCGTGGTGGCGGCCCTCTCCAGCCTGCGCAAAGGCGGCGTGGTCGCCATCAACGCCATTCACCTGGACCGCATTCCGGAATTCGATTACGACCGCCTCCTGTGGGGCGAACGGCAAATCCGCAGCGTCGCCAACATGACCCGCGCCGATGCCCGCGACTTCCTGCGCCTGGCCGCCGAAATCCGCCTCACTCCCCAAGTCACCGTCTTTCCCCTCGACCAGGCCAACCAGGCCCTCCAAGCCGTGAAGCACGATGCCGTGAACGGGGCCGCTGTCATCGTCGTGTAAGCGACGTATACTGTTTGTCAATGCAAGCTACATTACCCGCATCCGCCGTTGCGCGGGAATCCACACCCCTTCCCAAGCCGCTGCCGCGAAACGTCGCCGTAGACACCTACCGCGGCTTCGTGATGTTTCTCATGATGGCCGAAGTGCTGAGGCTCTCCGCCGTGGCGCGCGCCTTTCCCGGCAACCCGTTCTGGCAATTCCTGGGATACAACCAGAGCCATGTCGATTGGGCCGGCTGTTCCCTGCACGACACTATCCAGCCCGGCTTTTCATTTCTCGTGGGTGTGGCGCTGCCCTACTCCATCGCCAGCCGCATTGCCAAGGGAGGCACCCCCGGCAAGCTCTTCGCCCACGCGTTGTGGCGCTCGCTGCTGCTGATCGCCCTCGGAATCTTTCTGCGCTCCATGAACAGCACCCAGACCTACTTCACCTTCGAAGATACCCTCACCCAGATCGGCCTGGGTTACCCGCTGCTCTTCCTGCTCGGGTTCAAACCGCCCAAATGGCAGTGGTGGGCACTGGGCGCCCTCCTGTTCGGGTATTGGCTGGCGTGGGCGCTCTACCCGGCGGCGGGCGCGGGCTTTGACTGGCAGTCGGTGGGCGTGCCGGCCAACTGGTCGCACCACTTCACCGGATTCGCCGCCCACTGGAACAAGAACGCCAACTTCGGCAACGCCTTCGACCAGTGGTTCCTCAACCTGTTCCCGCGCGTGAAGCCCTTCGTGTACAACAGCGGCGGCTATCTCACGCTCAGCTTCATCCCCACCCTGGGCACCATGATCCTCGGCCTCGCGGCGGGACGGTGGCTGCGCGCGGCCGCGCCCAAGATCCCCTTCAAGCGCTTCCTCATCGCGGGCGCGGCGGGCGTTGCCGCCGGACTGCTGCTCCACTTCACCGGCATCTGCCCGGTTGTGAAGCGCATCTGGACGCCGAGCTGGACTTTGTTCTCGGGCGGCCTGTGTTTCCTGTTCCTGGCCGCGTTCTCCTGGGTGGTGGACGCCAAGGGTTACAAGAAGCTGGCCTTCCCCCTCGTGGTGATCGGCATGAACTCCATCGCCGCCTACCTGATGGCGCACCTGTTCGAGCGTTTTATCGTCAGCTCGCTGCGCATCAACCTGGGCCGCGGCATCTTCCAGGTTTGGGGCACCGGCCACGAACCGTTCCTCATGGGCGTCGCCGTCCTGGCCGCGTACTGGGCGATGCTGTACTGGATGTACAAGCGCAAGCTGTTCCTGAAGATCTGACTACGGCGCCAGCGCCGTCCGCGTCTTCTTCGGCAGCTTCTCGAAAATCAGCTCGTAGGACCGCCGCAGGCGCCGCTTCAGCTCCGCCGCCGGCAGCGCGTCCTCGTGCTCCAGCGACACCCAGTGGGACCGCGCCAGGTAGGGCGCCGGAATGATCCCTGGCATTTCCACCAGCTCCGCCGATTCCTCGGGCGTGCACTTGAACGACAGAAATACCGGCGCCGGAATCAGCACTACCACGGCGTACATCTTGCCGCCCACTTTGAAGACCAGGTCGTCCGGTCCGAACGGACTGCTTTCGGTGGTGTGCGGCAGCGCCAGGCAGTAGCGGCGCACCTGCTCGGCGGTCATCACACCTCCAGTTTCCAGGGCGCGCGGTACTTCGCTTTCAGAAACGGCTTGATGTCGTGCTGCTTCACGGTGAACGCCTTGTCGTCCCAATCCAGCGCGACCGAGTGGCGCAGCGCCAGGTTGGCCAGAATGCAGGTGGCGCTCGATCGCACGCACGTCTCGATTTCGGAAATCGGCTTCTGCCGCGTGCGGATGCACTCCAGGAAGTTCTTCCAGTGCGGCACGTTCATTTCCGCCAGCTCGCGGTTGTGCTCCTGCCTCACTTCGCCGCCTTTGGCCGCCGGGTACACGGCGTAGCCGCCGCGGTTCACCATCAGGGTGGCCTTCGTGCCGTGGAACGCGGTGCCGTACGTGTCGTTGTACAGCGGGAACGGGTTTGTCGTCCGGCTTTCGTACGAGCCCACGAAATCGGGATAGTGGTACGTGGCCATCATCGTGTCGGGCGTCTCGGTGTTGTCCGTCACGTAGAACTTCCCCCCCTGTGCCGATAGGGAGACCGGCATGACTTCATCGAAGGCGAACTGCACGATGTCGAGCAGGTGCACGCCCCAATCGGTCATGGCGCCGCCGGCGTAGTCCCAGAAATAACGGAACGTCGACCAGCGGTCGCCTACGCCCCAGCGGTTGGCGTTGAAGGGGCGCTTCTGCGCCGGGCCCAGCCACAGGTCCCAATCCAGCCCGGCCGGCGGTTCCGTATCGGGCGGGTTGCCTTCGCCTTCTTTCTTGCCGCTGCCCGCCTGGAAGGTGCGGCAAAAGGTAATGTCGCCCAGCTCGCCGCTCTTGACGATTTCGCGGGCTTTCTGGAAAAACGCGCCCGATCGCTGCATGGTTCCGCCCTGCACGATGCGCTTGTACTTGCGCGCCGCCTCCACCATCTTGGGGCCTTCGTCGATGTACACGCAGGCGGGCTTTTCCACGTACACGTCCTTGCCGGCCTTGCAGGCTTCCACCGTCATGTAGGCATGCCAGTGGTCGGGGGTGGAGATGTTCACGGCATCGATGGACTTGTCGGCGAGAATCTCGCGAAAATCTTTAATGGCCTTCACATCCTCGAAACCGAGCTTGCGCGCCTGCGCCTGCGCCCGCTCGAGCGTGGGCTGATACACGTCGCATACGGCCACGGTCTGAAATCCGGGCACCTTGGCGGCATAGCCCAGATTGCCCGAACCCATGCGGCCCAGCCCGATGAAGGCGATGTTGACCTTGTCGTTAGCGCCGCGGAGCTTGCCGGTAAACAACGAAGTCGTGAGGGCGGCGGCTCCCGCGGTCTTGATAAAGTTGCGGCGGTCGGTCGGTTCCTGTGCCATGAGATCTGTTGTAGCAGGTTTGAAACCGGCGGGGTAAAACGGCCGGCTCTGCGGGTCGCCGCCGTCGCGCGCCTAATACGCGCCATGCCCCAGCAGCACCACCCGCACCGTCTGGAGCAGCACCATCAGATCCATCCCCAGGCTCCAGTTCCGGATGTATTCCGTGTCGAGCTGAATGCGGTGCTGATAGCTCGTGTCGGTCCGCCCCGACACCTGCCACAGTCCCGTCAGGCCCGGCAGCACCTCCAGGTAGAGGGCCAGCGCCTCCCCGTACTTGGCGGTCTCCGCTTCCACAATGGGCCGCGGCCCGATCATGCTCATATCGCCGCGCAACACGTTCCAGAGCTGCGGCAGCTCGTCCAGGCTCGACCGCCGCAACACCCGGCCCACGCGCGTCACCCGCGGATCGTCCTTCAGCTTGTGGGTGGCCGCCCATTCCGCCCGCCGCTCCGGGTGCTGCGCCAGGTAATGCGTCAACGTCCAGTCCGCGTCCACCACCATACTGCGGAATTTCCAAAGCCGGAACCGCCGCCCGTGCCGTCCGATCCGTGTGTGCACGAACAACACCGGCCCGCGCGTCTCCACCCGAATCGCCACCGCGGTCGCGACGGCGATCGGAATCGCCAGAACCAGCAGCACCAGCGCCGTTACGATATCGAACATGCGCTTCGCAATCCGCGCCCGGCGCTGAAGCAAGCGGCAGGTTCCAGGGTTCACATTACACCGGAGGGCGGGCCGAAGCCGCTCTGCTTAGAACAGTATCATAGACGGCCCGGGTCTTCTCCACCATGCATTTCAACCGGAAACGCCGTTCGTAGACGGAACGTGCGGCCGCACCCATCCTGCGGCGCAACTCCGCGTCGCCCAGAAGTGCGCCGATCGATTCGCCCAATGCCCGCGCGTCCGCGGGCGGCACCAGCAGCCCGTTCACCCCGTGCGCGACCGCTTCCCGCACGCCGCCCACATCGGATGCCACGATCGGCAGCCCCGCCCGCATGGCTTCCAGCACGCTGCGCGGGAACGCCTCCGAGCGCGACGACAACACGAACACCTGCGCTTCGGCCAGCGGCACGGCGGTCTCGGGCTGATATCCGAGCAGCCGCACCCGCTCCGCCACGCCTAGTGCGGCGGCCCGATGGCGGATGGCGTCCGCCTGCGGTCCGTCGCCCACCAGGTCCAGCGTCCATGCCGGCGAACGGAGCCCGGCCAGTGCCTCCAGCAGCGTGGCGTGGTCCTTCGGCGCTTCCAGGCGCGCCACCGAGCAGAGGCGCACCGGCTCGCGCCCGGGGTCGGCGCGCAGCGCCGAGGCGATGTCGCGCACCCCGTTGTGCACCACGAACAGGTCTTCGGGCCGGGCCACGCGCTTGGCCATGGCCAGCCGCCGCTCGTGCTCGCAAACGCAGATGATGGCACGCGCCCACGCCCGCGCCGCCCGCTCCGCCAGCGTAAAGAGCACGCCCGATCCCGCCGAGATGCGCCGCCCGATGGCCCATCCGTGCGGCGTATGCACCGCCGGCAAGCCGAGCCGCGCGCAGGCCGCCCGCCCGATCCAGCCCGCCTTGGCGGTATGCGTGGAAACCAGGTCCGGCGCCACCTCTCCCAGCACCCTCGTCATCTCCTCCAGCGCCCGCCAGTCCCGCACCGGATGAATCGGCCGCCGCAGACGCTCCAACGGCCGGAACGGCACGCCCGCGCGGGCGAGCTGCTCGGTCACCGCCCCGCTGCCGCCCACCAGCACCACCGCTTCATGTCCGCTCTCCCGCATGGCCCGCGCCAGGTCGCGCACATGGATGCTCGCGCCTCCCACCGCGTCCCCGCGCGTGATCACGTAGGCGATCTTCACCGCTCCGCCTTTCGCGAAAGAATCACCAGGAAGGCCAGCTTGCGGAACACGGCGCGGGCCAGGGCGGCGGCGGGCGGAAAGCGCAGCGCATCGGCAACCAGGCGCCTTCCCGGCCGATCGAGCAGCCGGAAGCGAATGTAGTCCGATTCCCGAGGCTCGTTCTGAAAATAGCGCCCGAATGCCTGAGCGATCTCGCGCCGCCGCCGGTAGCGCGTGTACGTGTCGATCCAGGCGAGTTTGGCCGCGGCCCACGCCCGCGCCGTCGGCGCCTGCTCCTTCCACGTGCCCAGGCCCAACCCGCGCAGCGCCCACGTGTAGTAGAAGCGCAGCCGTGAGTTCTTCCCGAACCAGTGGGAGAACGGAATGCCGATGTGCCCTTCGCGAAACACGTCGCGCGATGGAAACAGGCTCAGCACCGCTCCGCCCGGCTTCAGGACACGATGGATTTCAGCCAGCACCGCGTCCAGATTCTCGACGTGCTCCATCACTTGATTGTTGACCACCAGGTCGAAATACGCATCCGGAAAACCGATTCGGCCGTCGCGGATTTCGCGCACGGCCTGCCCCAGCAATCCCGCCGCCGCGGCTTCCGCGCGGGCTTCCGATCCCCCGTAGAACACGTCCGTGCCGTGCATGGCCAGGCCCGCCTCCAGCCCCGCCGCCACCAGCGCGCCGCCGCCGCAGCCGAAATCGAGGACCCGCGCCCCGGGATGCCGCCGCGCGTACTCCCGGGCGAACGCCAGCACGAAACGATTGGTGACATCCATGGCCGCTTACGGTTCCATTCCGCGCCGCCGCGCCGATTGCAGCAACTCGCCGTACAGCGCCTCCCAGCGCGACGCCGCCAGCGCCAGGTCGAAGCGCGCCGCATGTTCGCGGGCGGCGCGCGCCATCGCCTCCCGCGCCGCCGGCGGCAGGTTCACAAGGCGCGCCATGGCCGCGGCCAGCGCCGCCGGATCCCCGGCCGGCGCCAGCCATCCGGTCCGCTCGTGAAGCACCGCTTCTTCCACGCCGCCCACCGCCGTGGCCACCTGCGGCAGCCCGCACGCCGCCGCCTCCAGCAGCACCATGGGCAGACCCTCCACCGCCGAGGACAACACCAGGCCATCGGCGGCGTTCATCAGTGCCGGCATATCGCGGCGCGCGCCGAGAAAACGGGCGTCCACGCCGAGGGCCGCCGCGCGCGCCCGCAGGTCCGCCTCGTCCGGCCCTTCCCCGGCGATCAGCAGCACGCCCCCGCCGAGCTTCGCCATCGCTTCGAGCATGGCCGGGTAGTTCTTCTTCCACATCAGCCGTCCCGCCGCCAGCCAGGCAAACCCATCTTGCAGGCCCAGCTCCGCGCGCGTGCGTTGGCGCAGGCCGGCATCCGGCCGGAAGCTGGCCCGATCCACACCGTTCGGAATCACGCGCAGCCGTTTCGCCGAGACCGCGCCCGCCGCGCGGTGCCGCTCGGCCACCGCCGCGGAGACGCACACGGTGGCATCCGCCAGCCAATCCGTAGCCCGATACGCGAAGTCGCGGCGCGCGATGTGCGCCGACCGGCGGCTGCTTTCCGCCAGGCTGTGAATGGTCGAGATCACCACCGGCACCGGACAGACCAGCCGCGCCAGCCGCGCCGCCAGGTTGGCGTGAAACAGGTGCGCGTGGAGGATGTGCGGCTGGAACCGGGCCAGCGCCGGCACCAGCCGCGCCAGGCCATGCGGCCCGGTGGCGATGCCCGCGGCCCGCAGTTCCTCCGCGAGCGCGCCCGGCTGCGTCAGCGCCATCGCCCGCACCTCCCACCCGCGGCCGGCCAGCGACCGCGCCAGGGTGGCCGCCTGCACTTCGGCGCCGCCGCGCGCCAGGCTGGTGGTGAGCATGGCCACCCGCGTCATGCCGAACCCTCGCCTCCCGCCACGCGCTCGAACAGAGCGGCGTACGATTGCACCATGCGGTCGAGGCCGTAGCGCCCGGCGCGCTCCCGCCCGCAGCGCCCCAGTTCCGCGCGCCCGCCCGGGTCGCGCGCCAACGCCGCCAGCCGGTCCCCCAGCGCCGCCATGTCGCCCGCCGGCGCCAGGTAGCCGGTGATGCCTTCTTCCACCAGTTCGCCCACTCCGCCCACCGCCGTGGCGGCCACCGGCAACCCGGCCGCCATGGCTTCAATCACCGCTACCGGCAGGCCCTCCCAATCGGCCGCCAGCGCGAACAGATCGCCCGCCGCCAGCAGTTCCGGCACGTCGCTCCGCCTGCCCAGAAAATGGACGCGCCGCGCGATGCCCAGCCGTTCGGCCTGCCCGGCCGCGGCGGCCTCCAGGCGGCCCTGCCCGACCAGGAGCAGGTGCCACGCCGGGTCGCCTGCCAGCCCTTTGGCGAAGGCCTCGATCAGCCCCAGCGGATTCTTCTGCGGGTCCAGCCGCGCCACCGAAATCACCAGCCGGTCCGCTTCCTGGAAGCCGTGCGCGCGTTTCCATTCCGCTCCCGGCGGCGCGGCGCGAAAGCTCTCCAGCTCCACTCCGTTGGGGATCACCGCGGCCGGCTCGATCCCGTAGTACTCGCGGATCGAGCGCGCCACTTCCCGGCCCACCGCCACCGCCCGCACGCCGCGGCGGAAGGCCGCCCGCTGCAGCAGGCGGCCCACCCGGTCCACCTCGCGCCGCGCCAGGTTGTGGACCGTGTGCACAATTGGGCCTCCGCCCGCCGCGGCATTGGCCGGCCAGGCATACCGCAGCACATAGGAATGCGTGTGGACGATAGCCGGGGCGAAGCCGCGCATGACGCCGATCAGCCGCGGCACCATGCGCAGGTCCAAACCCCGCCGTTTGCCGAGATGATGCGTGCGCACGCCGCGCTCCGCCAGCACCGGCTCAAATCCGTCCGCCCGCGGATCGTACAGGGCGGCCACCTCCACTTCGAACCGTCGCCGGTCGAGCCCCGTTGCCAGCGAGACGGCCACCCGTTCGGCGCCGGCGCGCCCGAGCGACGCCAGCACCTCCAACACCCGGATGCGATCGCCGGCAGGCAAGGCTTCAGGCCGCTTTCCGCGCCCAGCACGACCGGGCCCACTCGGTCATCAGCAAGGCCATGATCAGCCAGGTCGGCTTATAGTGTTCCCACGTCAGCGTGGACACCCCCACCGCCCACACCAGCGCCAGGATGCCCCACAGCGCGCGCTCGGGCCCGGTCATGGTGGCGATGAACAGCGCCAGCGTACCGAGCAGGGCGGCCAGCACGGCGAACCCGACGACGCCCGTCTCCACCAGCACCGACAGGAACGTATTGTGCGCGACGTACTGAAAGCCCTCCGGCTTTCCCAGCCAGGGCGACACCGCTTCCGGATAGGCGCCCGAACCCACGCCGAGCACGGGATGCCGCTTCAGGACCTTCAGGCCGGTCTTCCAGATGCGCGTGCGGCCGTGCAGCGTGCCCTTTTTCAATTCGGTGGTGATGGTGGCCAGCCGGTCGCGCTGCGGTGCGGGCGCGAACTGTACCAGCCCCAGCGCCAGCACCGCCACCAGCGCGACACTGGCCGCGCGCTGCGCCGGGTCGGCGCCGCGCCAGGTCCAGATGGCGAATGCAAACGCCACAAAGGTGGCGCCGAGCGCGGTGCGCGACGCCGTCAGGATGACCGCGGGAATCAGCACCAGGACCGACGCCAGGTACACCGCCCGCATCCGCCCGCGCGACCGGTACGAGAGATACAGCGCGGGCGGAATCGCCAGCGCCAGGATCAGCCCGAAATCGTTAGGGTCGAACCCCGCGGCCGCATACCGCCGCCAGTACGTCTCCCGGTGGTGGGCGTAGCGCCAGAAGGCGATCGAAGAAGCCGCCACCGCGCCAAACAGGTAAGCCGCCAGCAACTGCGCCTGCCGCGCGGGCCCGCGGCAGGCATCCCAGATGAGCCACAGCATGGCCAGCAGTTCGGCGAAGGTGTGCATGCGGAGCAGGGTGGCATGGCGGTCCAGGCTCCACATCCAACTGAGCGCCGACCACAGCACCAGCAGCGCCGCCAGCACCAGCGCGAGGTTGGGCCGGCGCAGCGAACGGCGCTGGATGACCACCAGCACGCCCGCCGCGAAAGCCGCCATGCCCAGCAGCCGCGAGATGGTGCCCACGCCCGGCACCCACACGCTCTTTTCCCAGGGAATCGAAAACACGAAGAGCCACAGCAGGCCCCAGGCCACGCGCGCGGCGGTCATCAGGCCGGCTCCCGGGTGCGCACGGCACGGCCGAGAATCAGCAACTCGCCCGCAATCTGCACGGCGGCCGCAATCGCCAGCGCCATGGGCGCGCCGTACAATCCGAAGCGCGGCACCAGCAGCCAGGCCGCCGCCGCGCATGCCGCCGCCACCAGGGCGAACAGCGGCAACTGCGCATCGAACGCGCGCGCGCTGGTGATGACGTAGCCGAGCATGGATGCCAGGTAGGTAACGATGGCCGCCAGCATGACACCGATCAGCAGGCCGCTGTGCGATTCGTACTCCGGCCGGTACACCAGGCGCAGCACCGTTCTTCCCAGCAGCGCCGCGCCCGCCACGCCGGCCGCGCCCAGCGCCACCGCGATGGCCAGAAGCTGCGCCACCAGCCGGCGCAGGCGGAGCCAGTCGCGCTCCGCGAAGTAGACGGCCATGCGCGCCGTGGCCGCCTGCCCCAGCGCGTTGACGACGGTGTTGCCCGCGGTGAGGAAGGACGCGACCGCGGCGAACGCCCCCAGTTCGCGCGTGCCGAGGTGGCGCTCGATGGCATACCGCGGCAGGTTGGTGTTGAGTGAAACCAGCATGAGAACGACGCCCAGCGGCAGCGCGGTGCGGAGGATGGCGAGTTGAGCGCGCCGGCCCGCGCTGTCGCGCAATTCGCCGGCCTGGCCGGCGGGCCGGTCGTAGGCCAGCAGCACGGCCAGGCGCCCCAGGGCCAGCGCGATCGCGGCGGGCAGGATTTGGCGCGTGCTCCACAGGGCCACCCCCAGCGCCGCCACCGAGATGACGGCGCGGGCCATCATCGACCAGGCGATGCGGTCCATGCGTTCGCGCCGCTGGAGCGCTCCGTAGTAGAGGTCGCTCACCGTCTCGGCGGTTTGCGCAGCGCCCACCGCCAGCACGGTGCCGGCGAATGCGCGCGAGCCCGCCGCCGCCAGCGCCATTGCCGCGATGGCCGCCAGGCCCGCCGCGCTGACCGCCAGCCGCACCGCCAGGTAATCGCGAAACGGGTACCTGGCGCCGCTATCGGTGGCCAGCACCGCCCGCAGGTTCAAGTGGCTGAGCATGACCACGGGCGAGGTGATGGCCAGCGCCAGGGCATACTGCCCCAGCATCTCGCTCGAACCCAGCTTGGCAAACAGGCTGAGGATGGCCCACTGGCCGGCCGCATAGAGGGCGTTGCCGGCAAACGTCCAGGCGAAATTCGAGCGCAGCGAGCGGGCGGCGGCCATCGCTCTCATTCTCACACGCGTCACGCGCCTGCCTGCCGGTCACAAGCATTGGAGAATTCCCGGCAGCCGCGGTAAGTATTGCGGGCTGCTCAGGTTGAGCGTGGCAGCGAGCGCCGGCCGCGGACGGCCTGCGGGGGGCACCATGCCATACTGAAGTTGCAGGCGGGCACACTGTGCCCGCCGCACCTCGAGCAAGTACCTCCATTTCAATCATTTACATTTTGAAACGGGCACAGTGTGCCCGTTTCGCCTGGAGCTTCACTATGGAAGAACCGATTTCCGGGTTGCCGGCCGAGTCTGCCGACACACTCGAACTGGGCGTTGTCCTCGGGCACAATCAGGCGTTTGGGCTGATTGCCGGCCGCTGTTCGGCGGCTCAGGCGGCCAGTTTGCGGCGGCTGCGCGAAGAGAAGAAATACCGGTCCTGCAACCTGTCCTGGAACGAATTCTGCACGCGCTACCTGAAGGTCAGCCGGACCCAGGCGGACAAGACCATCCGCCTGCTGGAGGAGTTCGGCCCGTCGTATTTTACCGTCGCGCAGATGACGCGCATCTCGCCCGACGCCTATCGGGCGATTGAACCGGCGGTGAAAGACGGCGCGATTCACGTGGATGGCGAAGCCATCGAACTGATTCCGGAAAATGCCCATAAGGTGGCCGCCGCGGTGGCCGGACTGAGAAACGCGATGCCGCCGAAAAAGCCGGCTGCCCGGCAGCTCGAAATGCACGAACGCCTGGCCGAGCTGGACAAGCGCTGCGCCGCCGCGATCCGCGACTTCGACGAGATCGCGCGCAAGGAGCGGCACGGCGAAAACTGGCTTCAGCTCGCCGGCATCCTCGCCAGGCATTACGCGGAAGTGGCGCGGCTGAGCATGGAAAACGGCATCGTGTAACCGCGCGTCATCTCACCCGGAACCGGGGCATCACCAGGCTGTACGCCGTGTAGCGGATCTCGCTCCACGCCAACTCCGGAACCGGGTGGGATGGAAAGAGCGGAATGGCAACGGGCGTGAACGTTACGCGGATGCGGATGGCGGAGCGACCCGCGGTCAGGGCCAGCGGAATCAGAAACTCGTCGTCGCGGAAACGGCGGTTCGACGTTTCGACCACATGCCGGGTCGCGCCGAGCTCGTCGGCGGGACTCGAAAAGACGCAGGTGTTGGAGCCGGCCGTATACCAGATGCCCGCCGGCTTCCAATCCGCCTTGCCGGGCTGGGCGATGGAAACCTCCGCGCGCTGATTGGGGAAGGCGTAATCGAGCGTGCGGCGCAGCATGACGCCCCAATTGTGAGGGTCGATGCGCAGGGTGAACTCCGAGGCCGTTTTGGTGGTGCGGCCGCGTTCGGTGTGGGCGGGATAGACCACCTCGCCCGCCGTCGTGTCCACGCCCCATTCATAGCGGGAGGCGATTGGATAGGGCGCCGAAGCATCGGGAGACCAGTAGCGGTGCTGTTTCTCGCTGGCCGGATCGCCGACGGAAAAGGCATCGGTGGGGATCAGCGAGGCCGCGGGCAGGCCGTACCAGTAGGTGACCGTCTGGTAGTGCTCCGCCGATTCGTTGGCGCCTCCGTGCTCGAGTTGGATGCGGGCGTTGCGGCCGAAGGGCATCAGGTCGGCCAGCAGGAAACGGTAGGCCGATTCGATGCGGTCTTCGGCGCCGCGCGCCGCGGCGGCATTTTTGGCGCCGGCGGGATGGCCGGCCAGGGGCAGCGTCATGTTGAGACCGCCCCAGTAATCGCCGCCGCCGCCCCACTCTTCGGTTCCCGTTCCGTAGGCCTGGGGCGTGCGGCTGTCGTCGAAGAAGAATCGCGGATCGCCTTCCAGGGTATTGAGGACGGCGTTGTGCGAGAAGATGAACGACGTCCCGACGAAACTGCCGCTCCAGTCGCCACCGCCTTCCGCCTGCGTGGTATCGAGCAGCACCAGGTCGTGCCCGCGGCGCGGCGAGGGGTGGTCGCGATAGGTGGCATGAAAATAGCCCACCTGGTTGGGCGGATCGCGGAACGGCGCCCAGCGCACGGCCCATTTCACGCCGCCGATGGCGGCGCCGTTGCCCACGAGTGCGATGCGCGCCGAACGGAAATAGGGCATCGGGAAACAGGTGCGCAGCACCACGCGGTCGCCCTGGTATTGCACCACCATGGGAAAGCCTTTGACGAGATACTCCTTGTTGTCGCGGTTGAAGAGCGTGCCCGCGCCGAAGAACAGCGCGACCGGCGCATCGACGGAGGGTTCCTTACGGCTGTCCCAGACGATGCGCAGGCGGGCCGAGGAGAAGGCCAGGGCGCGATCGCGCGGCACGGAGAACTCGAGCAGGCGCAGCATCGCCGGCGCGCGGCGGCCCGTCCAGACGGCCACCTCGCCGGCGGCGGGCAGATTCAGCTCCCCGGCTTCGCCGACCACGCCCGCGGCGCCGGGCCGAGGCGCGATGTCCTCTCCAGAACGGGCCAGCAGTTCGAGCACATCCCGGGCGGGCGGCGTCTTGGCGTCCCAGGCGGTGATCGGGTGCGACAGCTTCGCGCCTTCCACGAACTGATGGTAGATGTAGTAGCCGGTGCCGTAGAAGGTGCGCGAATAGGCCATGCGGAACGATTTTTCAAAACCGATGGGCACCCACATCAGGTCGGCGCCGCGGGTCAGCGACCAGGTCCAGGTGAGCGGGTTCGGGAACAGGTCGAGTGGCAGGAAGGTGGAATCGGGCGCGGGATGGAGCGGATCGGCGGTGCTGGTTTCGCGCACGAGGTGGTCGGCGCCATCCACCTGGTAGTGCCAGGGGCTGCCGTGCCAGTGGTTGTAGCGGGCGAAATAGAGAATGCCGGGGCCGGCGACGTCGAGGCTCACATTGAAATCGTCGGCGAGCTGGTAGAGGAAGTGGGAGGCATCGGCGCGTTCGTTGCCGCCGGTGCGGTCGTACGTGCTGCGCATGTAGGCGCGCGCGCCGATGCGCTGGTATGGCCAGCGCTCCCACAGGCGATAGGCATCGAGCCCCACCGGAATCACCGGCGGACCGGCGGTCCACGCCAATCCTGCCAGGCCGATGGCGCAGGCCAAGGCGCGGCCGCCGGGGCTCATTGTTCCGAACCCGCGCCCGGCCGCGGCCTTCTGCCGCGCTTCGCCGGGGCAGGTTTGCGCGCGCGGCACGGCTGGAGCTTCACCCACTGCGACGGGTTCACGGGCAGGCCGTTGGCGTAGAGAGACCAGTGCAGGTGCGGCGCGGTGGAGCGGCCGGTGGAGCCGGCGTAGCCGATCACGTCGCCGGCCTGGAGCGCCTGCCCCTCCACGGCCGCGATCCGCGACATGTGGAAATACATCGATTCGAGCCCCTGTCCGTGATCGATGGCCACGGTTCCGCCGCGCAGGTTGAAGGGGCGGGCGATGCGAACCATGCCGGCGGCAATGGCGCGGACCGGCGCTCCCCCGGCGGCGCGCTGATCGATGCCGCCGTGGTGATCGCCCGTCGGTTTGCCGTTGTGCAGCCGGGCCACGCCATAAGGCGAGGTCATGCAGCCGGGCACCGGCAGCCGCAGCGGCTCCGCCCAGTATCGGGTGGCGGAGGCTTCCTTCAGGAACGCGTGAACCAGTTTTCCTTCTTCGGGCGAGGCTTTGAGCGTGGCGAGCGCCGGGGAGAGAACGATATTCTGCCTGGGGTAGTGCGCGTCCGCGACAGTGACGGTCGCGGTATGCGCCACGGCGCCGGCGGCATCGAGGAATTCGAGCGGATAGGCGCCGGGCTTCTGGTCCACCTTCACGGGCATCAATCCGAACGTGCCGCCATCGGCCTGCGGAAACAGGGGCACGGTGATGCCGTTCAGGCGCGCGCCGCGGGCCGCGGGCGCGCCGCGCAGTTTGAGCGTCTCGCCCTGGGGCACGGTGCGCGGCTGCACGTCGTAAGCCTGGCACCAGGCCGCCGCTGCCGCTAAAAACAGGAGCCAGCGCATAGGTTCAGAAGATCAGGCGCAGGCCGAGCTGGGCCTGGCGCGGATCGCCCAGGCCGCTTTGCACCGTGCCGTCGAAGTTGAACAGCAGGTTGGTGGTTTCGGGATGCTTGGGGTTGGCGCGGTTGGTCAGGTTGAACGCGTCCACAATGGCCTGCAAGCGGACGCGCTCGCCGAAACGGAAGTTCCTGGCGGCGCGGAAATCGAGGGCGAAGAAGGTATTGTCCTTCCACAACGTGTTGCGCCGGACGATGTAGCCGCCCGGCAGCACGCGGTTGGCCACCGAGATCGGCTGCGGCGAGTGGAAGCTGATGAGGGGCGAGAACTCGATACCCAGCGGCGCCTGCCACAGACCGAAGGCATTGAAGCGGTGGCGCTCGTTGCGATCGGAGAAGCCGTAGTCGGGCTGAAAGTTGTTGGCCACGGCGTAGCGGTAGCTGAACGGATCGCGCTCGTTATCGTCATCGGCGAGGTCTTCGGAGAGCTGATAGTTCATGAGGAACTGGAAGTGCTGCGAGAGTTGCTTCTGGAGGCCGATGGTAAGGCCGCGGAACAGCGACTTGGCGGAGCTCTCGAGGGTGGTCAACTGGCCGATGCCGTTGCTGCCGGCGGCACCCAGCCCGCTGCTCCAGGGCGAGCCGAAGACCGGGTCGTTGCGGTCTACGAAGCGGCTGTTGTGAACGCCTTTGGCGTAGCTGAACGCGGTGCTCACTTTCATCGTGCCGGTGAGGGCCTGCTCCACGGTGAGCGCCCACATGTAGGTGCGGGGATTGCGGAAGTTCCGGTCGGTGATATACACCTGCGGATGATCGGGCGGGGCGCTGCCGGCATCGGCCACCAGGGAAGTGTACGCGGGCGGGGTGAGGCCGAAGCTGTTGAAGGTGGAATCGCGATAGATGGACTGGCCGACCGAGCCGTTGGTGGAGCGGGTGCTGGCGAGGTCGAGGCCGGGGGTACGGGCGTAGTAGATGCCGCCGCCCAGGCGGATCAGGGTTTTGGCGCTGGCGCCGGGGCTCCACACGATGCCGAGCCGCGGCTGAAACTGCTTCATCGAAGAGGGAATGCGGCCATCGGAGGGGAAGCCCGGCTTGCCGATGAACGGCGCGAAGAAGACCTCGCCGGGCGGCGTGATGGGATCGGGCTCGACCTCGGCATCCCAGCGCAGGCCATAGCTGACGGTGAGGTTGGGGCGAATCTGCCAGCGGTCCTGCAGGAACAGCGCGGGCTCCAGTTGGGGAATGCTCTGCGTGCCGGCCTGCTCCACGGTCTTTCCGCCGACTCCGGCGAACTGCAGGAACAGTTCGAGCGGGCCCACGATGGTGGCGCCCGCGGGGCACGTGCCGGCGTTATTGGTGGTGCCGTTCGAACATTCCACAAACGCCGGGCCGATGTTGACGTAGTTCATGAAGCCCTGCACGCTGTCGAAAATATAGCGGCCGTTGGCAAAGCCGAGGAAGGTCTGGGTGGTGGAGGTGCGGTTGAACTCGACGCCGGCCTTGATGTTGTGCGCGCCGCGGACCAGCGACAGGTTGTCGTTGAATTGAAATCGGGTATCGAAATCCTTCACCGGGATGAAGAACGGCAGCCCGAAGCGGTACTGGCCGCCGAAATCGACGCCGGTATCGGGAAACGGACGGCTCTGACCGGGAAGGCTGGGGCCTTCGTAGTCGCGCGGCCGGTCTTCGCGCGAGAACTGAAAGCGCAGTTCGTTGAGGGTGGCGGGGGTAAGGGTGCTGTTGAGCTGGGTGCTGACGGTATTGGAAAAATCGCGTTCGATGGCGTTGGCGCTGCGCCCCCACTGCTCCACATCGAAGGTGCCGTTGGGCTGCCGCGAGTGGGCGAAGTTGTAACGCGCGGTGAACAGGTTGCGGGAGCTGGCATACCAGTCGATTTTGCCCAGCGTGGCGATGGCCTGGTTCTTGCGGGTGATGGGGCCGTTCTCGTTGGGGTCGCTGAAGCGGGTAGCGAGAAAGTCCACCAGCACCGGGTCCATGCGGTTGGGATTGTTCTGCTTGGTTTGCGTGAAGAACTGCTGGTCGAAGGCGGCGAAGTAAAACAGCTTGTCTTTGCGGATGGCGCCGCCGAAGGTGCCGCCGAACTGCTCCTGGGCGAAGCCGCTGAGGCGGGTGCCGTCGGAGAGGCGGGAGGTCAGGCCGGTCCACTTCTGGTATTCGTGCAGGGTGCCGTGCAGGCCGTTGGTGCCGGACTTGGTGACCACGTTGATGAACCCGCCGGAGCTGCGTCCGAATTCGGCGGGCGCGCTGTCGGACACCACCTGCACTTCCTTGATGGCGTCCAGGCTCACGGTAAAGGCGGGGCGCTGGCCGCCGCGCTGCTCGCCGAAGAAGGGATTGTTGTTGTCGGCGCCATCGATGGAGACGTTGTTGTTGATGCCCTTCTGCCCGTTGATGGAGATCTCGTCGCCATCGGGTCCCTGCACGATGGAGACGCCGGGGGTGAGGGGAACCAGGCTGAGGAAGTTGCGTCCGTTATTGGGCAGATCTTCGACCGATCGCGTGTTGAGGTAGGTGGAGCTTTCGACGCGGCCGGTTTCGAGGATGGGCGCTTCGGCGGTGACGGCGACGACCTGTTCGACCTGGGAGATGCTCAGCGCGAAGGTGAGCGAGATGGTCTGGCCCACCGCGAGGTCGAGCCCTTCGCGGACGGTGGTGCCGAAACTGGGCGCCTTCACGGTGACTTTGTAGGGGCCGAGCGGCAGCAGCAGACCGCGGAAACGGCCCTCGTCGTCGGTCGCCAGGTCGCGGGTGAAATTGGTACCGACGTTGGTGATGGTGACGGCGGCGCCGGGGATGGGCCGTCCGGACGGGTCGGCAACAATGCCTTCGATGGCGCCGGTATTGGCTTGCGACTGGGCCAGAGCAGATCCTGCGGCAATCAGCAGGAGAACACCCAAGCGAATGCTGCCTGGAAGACGCACGTTTTTCCCTCCTGAGCAGCGGGGCCGCTGCGAAAAAATCCGTTAAGACAAGATACATCAGTCGCGAGCCATGCCGCTCGACGTGCCGCAGGCCGAGCACGCCTTCCCACCCACGGCGGAATCGAGCAGCAGCAGGTTGCGGCGGCCGGCCGGGCAATCCACGGTGACGGTTACAATGCGTTTTGATGCGCCGCCGCTCCGTAATCCGTAATGTCGCCGAATACGCGGCAGCGCGCGCGGTGGTCGAATCGCTGGCCTGGACGCCGCTCGCGGTGGCGCACCGGCTGGCTCGCGGCTATACGCGGGTGCTGGACCGGGCCCTGCCGCGGCTGCGGCGCACGGCGCTGCGCAACCTGGAGCTGGCGCTGCCGGAGGCCGGCGCGGAACGCCACGCGCGCGATCGTGGACGGCGTGTTCCGATCGATCGCGCGGCTGCTGGTGACGTTCGCGCGGTTTCCCGCGATCCACGCGGGCAACCTGGGGCAGTGGATTCGCTGGGAGGGCGAGGAGCGGGTGCGGGCGGCGCTCGAGGCGGGGCGGGGCGTGCTGTTCGCCACCGGGCATTTGGGCAATTGGGAATTGAGCGCGTATGCGTATGCGCTGCTGGCGGAGCCGATGAGCGTGGTGGTGCGGCCACTGGACAATCCTCTGATCGACGGCATGGTGGAGCGCCGCCGCGGCCTGCGGGGCAATCGCGCAATCGGCAAAAGAGACTTTGCCCGGGGAATCCTCAAGGCCTTGGGGCGCAATGAAGCGGTGGGCGTGCTGGTGGACCAGAACGCGTCGCCCGATGGCGGGGTATTCGTCGATTTTTTCGGGCTGCGCGCGTGTGCCGGAACGGGCTTCGCCAAGATTGCGGCCCACAGCGGAGCGGCCGTCATTCCGGGGTTTGCGCTATGGTCGGACGAAGAGCGGCGGTATGTGCTGCGGTTCTACCCGGCGGTGCCCATGACGGGGGATGCGGCGCGCGATACGCAGGCCCTGCAAAGCGCGCTCGAGGAGGTGATCCGCGCACACCCGGATCAGTGGTTGTGGATTCACCGCCGCTGGAAGACGCGGCCGGCAGGCGAGAGGTCCCTGTATGAAAGCACACCCGAGCCGGAGGAGCCGCGCTAGTACGTTGTAGTATTCTGTAGCCGGGCGTCTCGCACATGACCCTCCCGAGGAATTCCATCCTCTACAGCAGTGTCTTCGCGGTGGGCCTGACCGCAGCGGCGGTACTGACCACGCTGGTGTTCCGGCCTTACTTCGAGCCGAGCCTCGCGTTGCCGTTTCTGGCCGCGGTGTGGGTGTGCGCGTGGTTTTACGGACGGGCTGGCGGATCCACGGCGACGGTGCTGTCTTCGGCGGCGGTCATCCTGCTATTTTTGCGGAGCGAGGCTTCGCCGGTGCGTCCGTTCGGGATTGTGGCGCGGGCGGTGTTTTTCCTGCTGGTGGGCGGGCTGATCACCTGGGTCACGGCCTCGTGGCGGGAAAATCGGCAGCTTTTCTTCTCGACGCTGTCGGGCATTGCGGACGCGGTGCTGGCCACGGACCGCGAGGGGCGCATCACGTTTCTGAACCCGGTGGCCGAGACGCTGACCGGCTGGCACAGCCGCGAGGCGCGGGGGCGTCCGGCGTCGGAGGTCCTCAAACTGGTGGATGAATTCGGGCGCGAGGCAGCGCAGAATCCGATCGAACGCGCGCTGGGAGACCGGGTGATGGCCGCCGTGGATGAGCATACGGTGCTGGTATCGCGCAGCGGCACGGAGGTTCCGATCGAGCACAGCGCCTCTCCGGTGCGCGACGATGGGGGCCGGGTACGAGGCGCGGTGCTGGTCTTCCGCGACATCAGCAAACGGCGGCAGTTGGAGGAGCAGGCATCACATTCGCAGAAGATGGAGGCGGTGGGGCGGCTGGCCGGCGGGGTGGCGGGCGATTTCAACAACGTGCTGACGGTCATCACGGGGTACGCCGAACTGCTGCGCGCCGAAGTGCCGGCGAACGGGTCGCTGCACCGCTTCGTGGACGAGATCATCTATGCCGGCGAGCGTGCCGCGGCGCTGACCCGCCACTTGCTGGCTTTCAGCCGGGGTTCGACGGCACAGCCGCGAGTGATCGATCTCAATACCGTGGTGAGCAACATGGAGCCGATGCTGCGGCGCCTGCTGGGACAGAATACGGAGCTGATTCTGTTCCCGGCATCCGGGCTGGGCCGGGTGAAGGCCGATCCGGCGCAGATCGAACAGGTGATCGTGAACCTGGCCAGCAACTCGCGCGACGCCATGCCGGAGGGCGGCAAACTGGTGCTGGAAACGGCCAACGTGGAGCTGGATGAAGGGCCCGGCAGCAAGAACCTGGGATTGCCGCCGGGGGCATACGTGATGCTGGCGGTGAGCGACACGGGCGTGGGCATGGATCCGGAAACGCGCTCGCGGCTGTTCGAGCCGTTCTTCACCACGAAGGCCCCCGGCAAGGGCAGCGGCCTGGGGTTGGCGACGGTGTATGGGGTCATCAAACAAAGCGACGGCCAGGTGACGGTGTACAGCCAGCCGGGATGCGGCACGATTTTCGAGATTTACCTGCCGCGGGTAACGGAATCGATTACGCCGGTGGTGCGGGCCACGTCGGCGAAGGGCTCCGAGACGATCCTGCTGGTGGATGACGAGGAAGGCGTGCGGCGGCTGGTCTGCGCCATTCTGCGGTCGAACGGGTACGACGTGCTGGAAGCGGTCAACGGTCCGGGGGCGCTGACGGTTTTCGAGAAGAACGCGCACAAGATCGACCTGGTGCTGACCGATATCGTGATGCCGCAGATGTCGGGGCTGGAGCTGGGGAGCCAGTTGGCGGAGCAGTCGCCATCGCTGAAGATCCTCTACATGTCGGGCTATCGCGACAACCCGATCGGCACGGGCGGAGACACGCCGCACGCTTTTCTGCACAAGCCGTTCACGCCGGACACGCTGCTGGCGAAGGTACGCGAGGTCCTGGACGCCGAGTCGTAAGCCCGGGGCCTGCTACCCTGGAATTTCATGCGAGTTTGCGCGGGTGGCGCCGCGGCGCTGGCGGCCACTTTATGGTTGTGCGGCTGCGCCTATGTGGGCGACCCGCTGCCCCCGTTGGCCAACATTCCGGCCGCGGTGAGCGACCTGGAAGCGGTGGAGCGGGCGTCGGAAATCGTGGTCCATTTTACGGTGCCGGTGGAGACCACGGAGGGCGTGGCGATTCGCGGGCCGCTCGAGTTCGAGCTGCGGGTGGGCACGGGCACCGCGGGCGGGTTCGACGCGGGACGGTGGGCCGAGGGCGCCACGGAAATTTCCGGCGGGAAGGTGCAGGAGGGCCTCGCGACGTACCGCATTCCGGCGGCGGAGTGGACCGGCAAGACGGTCACGGTGGCCGTGCGGACGGTGGGGGCCCACGGCAAGAAGTCCGACTGGTCGAACTTCGTGAACCTGAGGGTGGTGCCGCCGCCCGAACAGCCGCGTTCGCTAAAGGCGCAGGCGACGGCCGACGGGGTGCGGCTGACGTGGGAGGGCGCGGGCGGCACATTTCGCATTCTCCGGCGCGGCGCCAACCAGAAGCAGTTCACGGCCGTGGGCGAGCAGGTGGGGCAGCCGGAATGGACCGACGCCGACGCCGAATTCGGACAATCGTACACCTACCGGGTGCAACGGATCGTGACGACGGCCGGCCTTCCGGACGCCGAAAGCGATCCTTCGGACACCGTGGAGATCACCCCGAAGGACGAATTCGCGCCGGCGGTTCCCACCGGCTTGCGGGCGTCGCCCGCGCCGGCTTCGATGGAGCTGACGTGGGACCGCAACCGCGAACCGGACCTGGCGGGCTACCGCGTGTACCGCTCGGCAGGCGGCGGCGCTTTCGAGAAGGTAGCGGAGCTTTCCGCGATTCCGGCCTGGTCGGATCAGAAAGTGGAGCATGGAAAGACGTACCGGTACGAAGTGACGGCGGTAGACCAGAACGGCAACGAGAGCGGGCGGTCGGCCGCGGTGGAGGCGACGCTGTAAGGCCGGCGGGGCCGAGGGTCAGTTTTCGGCGAAGCGCTCCTCGAGGCGCCGTCCATAATACCAGAGGGAGCCGGCCCATGCGCCGATGCACGGCACCAACACCAGACGGCTCTGGAAAACGATGGCGGAAGCGGCCGAGGCCATGAGGATGGCCTGCAGGATGCCGAAGACCAGCGAGGCGCCCATGGAGAAACGCCAGCGGGTCTGCTCGCGGGGCTGGTCCACGGTGGGCGAGTGGCCCATGGCGAGCGCGATGAGGGTTGCGCCAGAGCCCGCGGCGGGCGCCAGGGGCAGCACCAGGGGAATGGCGATCAGCAGAAATGCCGCATCCTTGGCGGCCAGGATCTGCCAGCCCGGGAGCGGCAGCAGGCGATAGCGGGCGATTCCGCCGGGGCCATCGAGTCCGAAAAGCGACTGGGCGTAGCTGGAAAGGGCCAGGACCACGAGAATGCTGATGATCATGCGCGCCTCGGAGGGCAACAGGCCGGCGATGCGGAAGCCCACCGTGAAGAGGCAGAGGATGAGGGCGCAGTAGAAATCGAGCGTGGAGAGCATCTCGCGCACGTTTTTGCGAATGAGCTGGTTGAGGCGGCCGGGGAACGGCGGGATTCGGCGCCACAAGGACTGAGTGGAGATGCCGGGCAGGTCCGAGAGCAGGAATCCGGCGGCGAACAGCCCCGCGATCAAGCCCCAAAGCCCGAAGGTCAGCTTGCCGCGCGCGGCCCACACGGCCAGCCCGGCGATGAGCCAGGAAACCGGGTTGGCCCAAGGGCTGATGGCGCGCAGCAGGAACCGCTCGCGGCGCTGGAGCGGCCACAAGGCGAGGCGGGAGGCGGGGATTTTGCGCAGCGGGTCGGTGCTGGCGGGGAACAGCAGCACGACGCCGACGATCAGGTAGATGAAGCCACCGGCCCGTTGCAGGAGCAGGGCGCTAACCAGGAAGAAGTTGTTGCCGGCGATCGATTCGAGCGACTTCTGGTCGCGGCGGAACGCCACCGCGAGAGCCTTCAGGATGGCGACGACCCGAGCCATTCCAGTTCCTCCACGACGGGCGCTTCGACGAGATCGAAATAGTGGTCTTCGAGCGACTGGGGGAGGCCGGCGGCGGGCGAATCCCAGACGATTTTGCCTTTGCGGATCAGAATGAACTGGGTGGCAATACGCTCCACGACGGAAAGGATGTGGGAAGTGAGAAATACGGTGACGCCGCGCCGCGCCACGGACTGGAGCAGCTCGCGCATGATTTTGGAGGTGACCGGGTCGATGGCTTCGAAGGGCTCATCGAGGAACAGCACGCGGGGGTTGGGCAGCAGGGCCATGGCGAAGGCGGTCTTCTTGCGCATGCCGTGGGAGCAGGAGGCGGAGAAGGTGCGGCGGCCGTGCTCGAGGCTGAGGGCGTGCAGCAACTGGTCGGTGCGGCGGCGGGTTTCGTGGCGGTCGACGCCGTAGACGGAGCCGGTGAGGTGGAGGTGCTCTTCGACGGTCAGGTCGTCAAACAGGCCGAGGTCTTCGGGCAGGACGCCGATGCGGCGTTTGACCTCGAGGGGATTCTTCCTGACGTCGAGGCCGCAGACCTCGACCTCGCCGGCGGTGGGAGGCAGCAAGCCGGTGAGCATCTTGACGGTGGTGGATTTGCCGGCGCCGTTGGGTCCCAGAAAGGCGCAGATGCCGCCGAGGGCGACATCGAAGGTGAGCCCGTCGACGGCGGTGAAGTCGCCAAAGCGGCGCGTCAATTGGCGGCAGGAAATCATGGTTATATGGTAGCTGTCCGACAAATTCCCGTCACAGAACCGCAGTGAAGATCGTAATAAAGAGTGTGCAGCCCGCTGAGGAATTCGCGCTGACGCCGGCCAGCGCCGGCGCCCGTGGCCGCGCCGCCGGAATGTCGTTCGATGCCATTTTTCGCGAGCATTACCCGCGCATCACGAGCCTGCTGGCGCGGTTGACGGGGGACCGGGGGCAGGCGGAGGAGATTGCGGCGGACGTATTTTCGAAACTCTCGCGGCAGCCGGACGTACTGCGCGAGCGCGACGACGTGACGCCGTGGATCTACCGGGTGGCGACGAATGCGGGGCTGGACGCGCTACGGTCGAGCAGCAGGCGGCGGCGGCGGGAAGAGGAGGCGGGGGCCGAGCAGTTGCGGACCGGCGGTCAGCCGGATGCGCTCCAGGAGGTACTGCGGGAGGAGCGGCGGGCGCGCGTGCAGACCGTGCTGAGCGCGCTCAAACCGCGAGACGCGCAACTGCTGCTGCTGCGGGCGGATGGGCTGGCGTACCGTGAACTGGCGGAAACGCTGGGAATCCAGCCGGGTTCGGTGGGCACGCTGCTGGCGCGGGCCGAAGCGGAATTCGAGCGCAGGTTCCGTGCCCGGTACGGAGACGAGCTATGACGGAATGTTGGTCGGAAGGCGAATTGCGGGCGTATCTGGACCGCGAACTGGAGCCGGAGACCCAGCAACAGGTGGCGCTGCACCTGGCGGAGTGCCATGAATGTGCCCGGGTAACCGGGGAACTGGAAGCGCGGGCGGCGTTCGTATGGCAGCGGATCGGGGGCCTGGAACCGGTGATGGCGGCGAAGCGGCCAGCGCGCACGCGGCGGTGGGTGGCAGCGGCCCTGGCGCTGGCAGCGGGACTGGCGATGGCGGCACTGCTGATACCGAAACACGGGGGACCGCCGCCGGCGGCACCGGATGGGCCGCGGACGGCAACGGCGGCGGAGATGCCGCAACGTCGCGAACCAGCGGTGCGGGCGCCGGTGGTGGATCCGGCCGGGAGCGAGGTGTTGCAGCCGGTCCGGCGGCCGGTGCGGCGGGCCATGGCGCCGGCGCGGCCGGCGGGCGCCAATGACGGTTTCGTGCGGCTGGATGATGAGCCGTTCGAAACCGGCGTTGTGGTGCGGGTGGCGCTGGGGCCGCAACAGGTGCCGGCGGATGTGATTTTCGGGTCGGACGGCCGGCCGCGGGCGATCCGGCTGGTGAGTTTCAAATAGCGGGAGAGAGGAGAACAGAGCATGAGACGATGCTGGGCAATTCTGGCGATGATACCGCTGGTGGCGCTGGTGGCGACGGCACAGCAGGAACCGGGGCTCCAGTGGAAGATGAAGGCGGACCTGGAGAAGATGGTGTCGGAGGCGCGGATGGTGGCGCTCGATGGGGGCGCCATGGGGTCCACCGTGAAGGGCGCGCCCTATTCCGCCGTCGAGGTTGCCGAATCGACGCAGGTGCTGGCGGACGGCACACGCATTCATAACGAGCAGCAGACCAAGGTATTCCGGGACAGCGAGGGGCGGGTGCGCCGCGAGTCTCCCGACCAGGTGACGATCTGGGATCCGGTGGGCAATACAAGTTACTTTCTCGATCCGAAGACGCAATCCGCGCGGAAGGCGATGATGAAGACCGTGTTTATCGCCCAGGGAAAAGCGATCGGCGGGTCGGCGGTTGGGCCGATGGCCGGGAGCGTGGTTGGCAGCACCGCCGGGAGCACCCAGACGTTCGAAATGCGGGTGCGGGACGGTATCACGACGGCGACGGCGAACGGAGAACCGGTGGATCCGGCGGAACTGAAGCGGATGGCGGAGGTGAAGCTCGGCGCGGACATGCCGGGCACGATCGCCCATGTGGGTCCGGGCGAGAACTTCCGGTACATGGTGATGAAGAGGGGAGCACCGGCACAAACGGAATCGCTGGGCACGCGGATCATCGAAGGAGTGAACTGCGACGGCACCAAGTCGGTGACGAAGATCGAGACGGGGGCGATCGGCAACGACCGGCCCATCGAAATCACCAGCGAGCGCTGGTATTCGCCCGATCTGCAGACCCTGATGATGAACCGCCGCAACGATCCACGCACCGGCGAAGAGGTGTTTCGAATGACGAACGTGATTCGGGGTGAGCAGCCCGCCGACCTGTTCCAGGTGCCGGCCGGCTACCAGTTGCAGGATCGCAAATAAGTCCGCCGCGAGAATCGTTTCTTCCCACCCGGGGCACATCGTGCTCCGGGATTTTTTTTGAGCCGGCAGCGATGGTTCTTGCGGCCGGGGGAGAGGCCGCGATCCGCCGACCGATTTTTTTGGGATCATGGCAGAATGCGATGGGCCTACTCGATCTACCGGTCGGATGAAGAGCTGGACGCCATCCAGCAGAAGCTGGAGGAGATGGGGCAGGACGGCTGGGAACTGGTTTCGGCGAGCGTGCAGCAGTTCGTGGATGACAACAACCAGGGATACGATCAGTTCACGCTCTTTCTGAAACGGCCGCTGGACTGACCGTTGCTGCGCTATACTGGCTCCGCTCAGATAACTCCATGAGACTTGTCCTGGCCGCACTCAGCCGGCCGCTGACCGTGGTGGTGGCGCTGATCGCCATTGCGCTCGGCGCGCTGCTGGCGCTGGAACGTATGCCGGCCGATATTTTCCCGCAGGTCGGCGATCCGGCGATCTACGTCGCCCAACCCTACGGCGGAATGGATCCCGCGCAGATGGAAGGGTACATGACGTATTACTACGAGTATCACTTCCTCTACATCACCGGCATCGACCACGTGGAGAGCAAGAGCATCCAGGGGGCCACGCTGATGAAGCTGGTGTTTCACGAGAACACCAACATGAGCCAGGCGATGTCGGAGACGGTGGGCTACGTCAATCGGGCGCGCTCGTTCATGCCTCCGGGGACGGTGCCGCCGTTCATCACGCGGTTCGACGCCGGCAGCATTGCGGTGGGCCTGCTGGTGTTCAGCAGCGCCAATCGCACGCAGGGGGAGATGCAGGACTTCGCCATCAACCGGGTGCGTCCGCTGTTTGCCACGCTGCCGGGCGTATCGGCGCCGCCGCCCTTCGGCGGCAACCAGAGGACCATCGTAATTACACTCGATCCGGACAAGCTCCAGCAGTATCGCATCTCTCCGGAAGAGGCGATTGCGGCGGTGAATCACGCCACCCTGGTGATGCCCAGCGGCAACATGTTTACGGGAAAGGTAGAGCGCATCGCGAGAACCAACGCGGCGCTGGGCGGCAACCTGGCGGAATTGCTGAGCACGCCGATTCGTCCGGTTTCGGGGACCACGGTATTCCTGCGCGACATCGGCACCATCGAGAACGGGAACGATATCGTCACGGCCTACGCGCATGTGAACGGCAAACGGACCGTGTACATCCCGGTCACCAAGCGGTCGGACGCCTCGACGCTGGCAGTGATCAACGCGGTGAAAGCGGCGCTGCCGGATTTCCGGAAGGCCGTGCCGGATGACGTGGACGTGCGGCTGGAGTTCGACCAATCGCCATATGTCAGCAACTCCATTCGCGGGCTGATCGTGGAGGGGCTGCTGGGCGCCGCGCTCACCGGCCTGATGGTGCTGATCTTCCTGCGCGACTGGCGCAGCGCCTTGATTGTGGTGTTGAACATTCCGTTCGCGCTGCTCAGCGCGCTGATCCTGTTGTGGCTCACCGGGCAGACCATCAACATCATGACGCTGGGCGGGCTGGCGCTGGCGGTGGGCGTGCTGGTGGACGAGGCTACGGTTGAAATCGAGAACATCCACACGCAGATGCTGCCGGGCGTGTCGCGGGCGAGGGCGGTGGTGGAGGCGTGCAGCCGCACGGCGGTGGCGCGGCTGCTCTCGATGTTCTGCATCCTGGCGGTGTTCGTGCCATCGTTTTTCATGATCGGCGTGGGCCGGCAGCTTTTCGTGCCGCTATCGCTGGCGGTGGCGTTTTCGATGATCGCGTCGTACCTGCTGTCGAGCAGCCTGGTGCCGGTGTTTTCGACGTGGATCATGCGCGAGGCGCACCGCGGCGAGGAACGCGAGGGGCTGTGGGGACGGCTGCGCGGATTCTATACTTCGTACCTGGGCGGGGTGTTGCGTTTGCGGTGGGTGTTGGCGCCGCTCTACCTGGTCACCTCGCTGGGGCTGCTGTACCTGCTGGTGCCGCGCATGGGAACGGAACTGTTTCCGGAGGCCAACGCGCCGCTGTTTCGGATCCGGCTGCGCGCCGCAGCGGGCACACGCATCGAAGAGACCGAGCGGATCGTGCTGCGCGCGCTGGACGTGATTCGGCGCGCGGCGGGGCCGGAGAACGTGACCATCACCAGCGACTTCGTGGGCGTGGTGCCCTCCAGCTACCCGGTGGACCTGATCCACCTGTTCACCAGCGGGCCGCAGGAGGCCATTATCCAGGTGGGGCTGAAGCCGGACGCGCCGCGCGGAGAGGCGCTGCGCGAGCGGCTGCGGGCATCGTTCGTGCGCGAATTGCCGGACGCGCAGATTTCGTTCGAGGCCGGCGACATCGTATCGCAGGTGATGAGCTTCGGGGCTCCTACGCCGGTCGAAGTGGCGGTGCAGGGGGTGAGCCTGGCGGACGACTACGCGTTCGGGGAAAGGGTGCGGACGCAGCTTGCGAAGCTGGGTTTCCTGCGCGACCTGCAATTCGCGCAGGAGGGCCGTTTCCCGACACTCGACATCACGGTGGACCGCGAGCGCGCGGGACAGTTCGGGTTGACCATGGCCGACGTGGTTCACTCGGTGGTTCCGGCCACGTCCAGTTCGCGGTTCACCGACCCCAACTACTGGCGCGATCCGAACTCCGGCAATGCGTTCCAGATCCAGGTGGAGATTCCGCAGAACCGCATGCAAAGCGTGGAGGAGGTGGCCGGACTGCCGGTGATGCGCGGCGGCCGGTCCGAGCCGCAGCTCATGGATGTGGCGGGGTTGAAACTGGGCACGATGCCGGGATTGATCGAACGCTACAACGGGCAGCACGTGGTGAGCCTCACCGCCAACATTCACGGAGTGACGCTGGGGGAGGCGGCGGGGAGGCTCAATCGGGCCATCGCCGCGGCCGGCACGCCGCCGCGGGGGGTGACCGTGCGCCTGCGGGGCGAAATCCCGCCGCTCGAGCAGACGCTCGGGGGATTGCGCATCGGGCTGCTGTTGGCGGTGGCGGTGATTCTGCTGCTGCTGTCGGCCAACTTCCAGTCGGTGCGGCTGGCGCTGGCTATCGTACTGACCATTCCCGCGGTGCTGTGCGGCGTGCTGCTGATGCTGCTGGCCACGGGCACCACGCTGAACGTGCAGTCGTTCATGGGAGCGATCATGGCCATCGGCATCGCGGTGGCGAATTCGATTTTGCTGGTGACGTTTGCCGAACGGGCGCGGCACGAGGGCGTGGGGGTGCTGGACGCCGTGCGGCAGGGCGCATCGGGAAGGCTGCGGGCGATTCTGATGACGGCGGCGGCGATGACGTTCGGCATGGTGCCGATGGCCATCGGATTCGGCGAGGGCGGCTCGCAGGCCGCGCCGCTGGGCCGGGCGGTCATCGGCGGGCTGATCGTGGCGACGTTCGCCACGCTGACGATTTTGCCCTCGATCTACGCCATACTGCAGCGGGGCGCATCGATCGCCTCGCCCTCATTGAATCCGCGAGACCCGACGAGCCGATACTATGATGCGAACTAAGATACCATCAGCGGGCGTGGCGCATCCGCTTTCGCTTGGGCGGATCGGGGTCCTGTCGCTGCTCCTCGCCCTCCCCGCCCTGCCGCAGAACACCGAACTGGCGCCGGTCGTGTCCCGGCCGGTGTCGCGCACGCTGGAACTGCCCGGCGAATTTCTGCCGTTCCTGAGCGTATCGCTGCACGCCAAGGTGCCCGGCTACGTGGAACGCGTGCTGGTGGATCGCGGCAGCGAGGTCAAGCAGGGCGATCTGCTGGTGGAGTTGAGCGCGCCGGAATTGAAGGCGCGGATTGCCGAGGCGCAGAGCAAAGTACAGGGCGCGCAATCGGAACGCGCCCAGGCCGAAGCCCAACTGGCCGCCGCGCAGGCCACCAGCGAGCGCCTGAAGAAGGCCTCCGGAACGCCCGGGGCGGTGGCCGGAAACGAACTGGTGCAGGCCGAAAAGGTGGTGGAAGCGGCCCAGGCCCTGGTGCGCGCGCGGCAGGACGCGGTGCGCGCCGCCGAATCGGCCGTGGATGCGGAAAAGGAGCTGATGGGTTACTTGCGGATCACCGCGCCGTTTGACGGCGTGGTCACCGAGCGGGTGGTACATCCGGGCGCGCTGGCCGGCACCGGTCCGGAAAGCACGCTGCTGGTGATCCAGCAGGTATCGCGCCTGCGTCTGGTGGTGCCGGTGCCGGAGGCCGATATCGGCGGGATCGTGCGCGGCGCCACAGTGCCGTTCCGCGTGCCGGCGTACGCGGAGCGGACCTACACCGGCACAGTCGCGCGCATCGCCCACGCGGTCGACGCAAAAAGCCGGACGATGCCGGTGGAGTTGGACGTGATCAATCGCGACGGGTCGCTCGCGCCGGGCATGTATCCCACCATCGCGTGGCCGGTTCGGCGCGCGCGCCCCGGCCTGTACGTGCCGCGAACCGCGGTGGTGACCACTTCGGAGCGCACCTTCGTGATTCGCGACCGCAATGGGCGGGCCGAGTGGGTGGATGTGAAGAAGGGGGCGGCGGAGGGCGACCAGGTGGAGGTGACGGGCAAGCTTCAGCCGGGCGACCGGGTGGTGCGGCGCGGCACGGACGAACTGCGCGACGGCGCGGCGGTGGGCGCACGATGAAATAATGGTCTGAGTGCAGACCATTATCGAGCCGTTCCGCATCAAGAGCGTGGAGCCGCTTCACCAGACCACGCCCGCAGAGCGCGAGGGCCTGCTGGCGCAGGCCGGCTACAACCTGTTTCTTATCGAAGCGCGCCACATCCTGATCGACCTGCTCACCGATTCCGGCACCAGCGCCATGTCCACGGGGCAGTGGTCCGCGGTGATGCGCGGCGACGAATCCTATGCCGGCAGCGACAGCTTTTTCCGCCTGAAGCGCGTAGTGGACGAGCTTACCGGCTTCCGCCACATGGTCCCGACACACCAGGGCCGCGCCGCCGAGCGCATCCTGTTCACGGTGATGTGCCGGCCCGGGCACATCGTTCCCTCCAATACGCACTTCGACACCACCCGCGCGAACATCGAATTCACCGGCGCGCGGGCGGTGGACCTGCCGCTGCCGGAAGCGGCGGACACGCAGGCGCGGCTGGACTTCAAGGGCAACCTGCACGTGCCCGCGCTCGAAGCGCTGATCGCGGCGGAGGGCGCGGACCGCATTCCGCTGGTGATGCTGACCGTGACGAACAACTCGGGCGGCGGCCAGCCGGTCTCCATGGCCAATATCGAAGCGGTGCGGCGCGTCTGCTCGCGGCACGGCATCCTGCTGTACCTGGACGCCTGCCGGTTTGCCGAAAACGCCTGGTTCATCCGCGAGCGGGAGCCCGGGTACGCGGGCTGCACGCCGAAACAGATCGCACAGAAGATGTTCTCACTGGCGGACGGCTGCACGTTTTCGGCGAAAAAGGACGCCTTCGCCAACATCGGCGGTTTTCTGTGCAGCAACGACGACCGCATTGCCCAGCAGGAGACCAACCTGCTGATCCTGACCGAGGGCTTCCCGACCTACGGCGGCCTGGCCGGACGGGACCTCGAAGCCATTGCGGTGGGGCTGGAGGAGATTCTCGAGCCCGACTACCTGCGCTACCGAATTGTCTCGACGGGGTACCTGGGCCGGCACATTGCCGACCGCGGCGTGCCCATTGTGGAGCCTCCCGGCGGCCACGCCATCTACATCGATGCGGCCCGCATGCTGCCGCACATTCCGCCGCGCCAGTTTCCGGGCCAGGCGCTGGCGGTGGAGTTGTACCGCCACGCGGGCATCCGCTCGGTGGAGATCGGCTCGCTGATGTTCGGCGATGCGGCGCGGCACGAACTGCTGCGGCTGGCCATCCCACGCCGGGTCTACACGCAGAGCCATATCGATTACGTGGTGGAGGCGATTCTGGAAGTGAACGAGCGGAAGCAGCAGATTGGCGGGCTGGAGATCGTGGAGGAGCCGCCCTTTCTTCGCCATTTCAGCGCGCGCTTCCGGCCCGTCTGATATGCCGCTCCAGTCGTTGCGAGAATACGAAACCCTGGCCGCCGCCGCCCACGGTCATCTGTGCGCGGGGCAGATCCTGGGGCTGCGCATGGCGCTCTGCGGGGTGCGGCTACTGGGTTTGGAGGACCCGGCGGGCGCCGACCGCAAGCGCCTGGTCACGTTTGTCGAAATCGACCGCTGCGCCACCGACGCCATCCCCATCGTGACCGGCTGCCGGCTCGGCAAACGGGCGCTGAAGTTCCGCGATTTCGGCAAGGTGGCGGCGACGTTCTGCGACCTCGGCCGGAATCGCGCGGTGCGGGTGGCGGCGCTCGAAAGCGCCAGGCAGCGGGCTCGCGAGATGTACCCCGAAATCGAAAACCGCAACCAGCAGCAGATGCGCGCGTATCGGGAGATGGCCGATGAAGAGCTGTTCGCGACCCGCTGGGTGCGCGTCTCGATCGGTCCGGAAGACCTGCCGGGATACAAGGCGCCGCGGGTGGTGTGCGCCCGGTGCGGCGAGGGCATCAACTTCCGGCGGGAAGTAATCCGCGAGGGGGTGGCACTCTGCCGCGCATGCGCGGGCGAGTGCTATTACGAACCGCTCTGATGCTGCGCTACTACATCACCGACCGGCGCGGCGCGGGAGGCATCGGCGCGCTCCTCGGCTGGATCGAACGGGCGCTCGGCGAGGGCGTGGAGCGCATCCAGATTCGGGAAAAAGACCTGCCGGCGCGGGAGCTGTGCGCGCTGGTCCGCGGCGTAATCGGGCTGCCCAATCCCCACGGCACGCGCATCCTGGTGAACTCGCGCACCGATATCGCCCTGGCCTGCGGCGCTCACGGTGTGCATCTGCCGGCAGACGCGGTGAAGTCGAAAATTCTACGCACTATCGTTCCGGCGGGGTTCCTGATTGGTGTCTCCACGCACTCGCTCGAGGAGGTGCGCGCGGCGGAAGCGGAGGGCGCCGACTTCGCCGTTTTCGGTCCGGTATTCTTCACGCCCTCCAAAGCGGCATGGGGCGCACCCCAAGGAGTCGAGCGGCTGCGTGAGGCGGTGAAGGCGGTCACCATACCGGTGGTCGCGCTGGGCGGCATCACACAGAGCAACGCGCCGGAGTGCTTGCGCGCGGGCGCCGCAGGCATCGCCGGAATCCGGCTGTTTCAGTCTTAACATCGCCGGGTGTGAAGTGGCACGGCGCGTGCCCCAACTCAGTACGACTTGAGGAGTCTCACACGGATATGAAATCTTTCGCAACCTTACTCGCTTTAAGCTGTATTTCGGCACTGCCCGCGCTGGCTCAGGCTCGCTTTACCGGCTACGTAGGCGGAGGGCCCTCGGTGCCACTGAACCCGATCGGAAGCCGCATCGACAATGGCTGGAACATCTCGGCCGGCGCCGGTCTCACGGGCCGTTGGGCCGGCATCAATCTGAACTTCATGTACAACGATTTCGGCATCAACCGCGCCGCGCTCGACCAGGTTCAGGCACCGAACGGGAGCACAAGGGTATGGGCATTCACGCTGGACCCTGTAATTCATCTGACGCCTTCCGAATCCAGCCCGGTCGATTTCTATGTGACCGGCGGCGGCGGCATCTATCACCGCACGATCGAATTCACCCAGCCGGCGGTGGCGACCATCACCGTGTTCGACCCGTGGTGGGGCATCGTCTATCCCGCCAATATCCTTACCAACCAGGTAATCGGCTCCTACGGAGTCTACAAGGGTGGAGTGGACGCGGGCGCCGGTGTCGCCTTCAGATTGGGGCAAAGCCATACGAAGCTTTTTGCCGAAGCACGATTCCACCACATGTTCACAAATCGCGTTGACACCAACTTCATTCCCATTACAATCGGCCTTCGGTTTTAGTTGGCGTGCAGCCACCTCCTTGGGGCCGGCGCAACCGGCCCCACTCTACCCCGCGCAAACGGTCGGCGCCATATTTTTCCGGAATGCAAGCGTAACCTTCCCGGGTTTGCGGAGTATCAGTATTGATGCCCCGATCTACCGCTTCCGGCCATTTTCATTCCGTAGTGGATAGTATTCTGCACGACTTGCACTACACGTTTCGCACACTGCGGCGCGATGCCGGGTTCGCCACCTTCGCCATCTGGATCGTGGGACTGGGGATCGGCGCCAGCGCGACCGTGTTCAGCGTGGTCAATGCGGTGCTGGTTCGGCCGCTGCCGTTCACCGATCCGGAGCGCCTGGTCTGGATCGCCAACCACGACAGCAGCGGTCTTTCGAGCCAGACGACGCAAGTGGGGCACCTGCTCGATCTGCGCGCGCGCAACCGGTCGTTTTCCGACCTGGCAGCCTATTTTGCGTTCTATGGCGTCGGCGACAATCTGCTCAGCGGGCAGGGAGAGCCGGAGCGGCTGAGCGGGGTGCCGGTGTCGGAGAATTTCTTCCAGGTGCTGGGCATTCAGCCGCAGCTCGGCCGCCTGTTCAATGCGGAAGAATGCAAATGGCACGGGCCCAAAGCCGTGCTGCTGGGCCACGGGCTGTGGGCGCGGCGGTTTGGCTCCGATCCCGCGATCGTGGGCCAGGCGCTCACGCTGAATAACCAGCCGGTGACGGTGGTGGGTGTGCTGCCGGCCTCCTTCGATTTTGCGGCGGTATTCGCGCCGGGCAGCCATTTCGATCTGTATTTCCCGTTTCCGCTCAGCAACGAAACGAACCGTTGGGGCAACACGATGGCCATCATCGGCCGCCTGAAGCCCGGGGTCACGCTGGGGGAGGCCCGGGCCGAACTGAAAATTCTGGCTTCCCAGATCGTGCGGGCGCACCCGGAGCGCAACAACTTTGAAGGCGTGATCAAGCCCCTGGCGGAACACGTGAGCGGGCGGCTGCGATTAGCGTTGACGGTGCTGGCATGCGCGGTGGGTGTGGTTATGTTGATTGTCTGCACCAACGTGTCGAACCTGCTGCTGGCACGCACCGCCAGCCGGCAGAAGGAGATTGCGATCCGCACCGCCCTGGGCGCGGGACGGGGGCGGCTGATCCGGCAGATGCTCACCGAGGGAATCGCGCTGTCCTGTTGCGGCGCCGCGCTGGGTGTGGTTCTGGCAATCGCCGGCACGCGGATTCTGTCGCACCTGGATGCGGTCAGCATTCCGCTGCTGCGGAGCGTCCGCACCGATCCGGCGGCGCTGGCGTTTACGCTGGCGGCCTCGCTGCTTACCGGGGTGATCTTCGGCCTCGCGCCCGCGCTCCAGACGCCCGGTGCGGCGCTTCACGACGTGCTGAAGGACACCACGCGAGGTTCGACGGCCGGCCGGGGGCGGAGCTGGATCCGGAACGCACTCGTAGCGGCGGAGATCGCCTTCGCCAGCGTGCTGCTGGTAGGCGCGGGATTGTTGGTACGCAGCTTCCTGCATGTTCTCGATGTGGACCTGGGATTCCGGCCGGAGCGCGCCGCCGCGCTGCGCGTGGATCCCGACTCGCGGTATTCCACCCAGCCCCAGCAGAACGCCTACTTCGACGACGTGCTGCGGCGGGTGCGGGCCGTTCCCGGCGTTTTGGCGGCCGGCCTGACCGATGCGCTGCCGCTGGGCCGCAACCGAAGTTGGGGCACGCCGGCCAAAGGCCAGACCTATCCGAAAGGGAAGTTCCCCGATTCTTTCGTCCGTGTAGTGAGCGACGGCTACATCGGTTCCATGGGCATACCCTTGCGCGAAGGACGCGATATCAGCGTACGGGACGCCCCCGGCAGCGATCCGGTGATCGTCATCAACGAGACCATGGCGCGCACGCTTTTCGCGGGTGAAAGCGCGCTCGGCAAGTTCATACGGGCTTGCGGCGAGCGGCGTGTGGTGGGCGTGGTGGGGGACGTGCGGCACCTGGCCCTGGAGCAGGGCTCCGGAATGGAAATCTACCTGCCCATGCGGCAATGCCGCGACATCGCTTCGGTGGACCTGGTGGTACGCACCAAGCTGCCGCCGGCCGAACTGGCTTCAGCGGTTCGCGCCGCCCTCCGGCCGATCGCGCCGGACATACCCGGCAAGGACTTTCGCACCTTGCAGGAACTCGTCGATAAAGCCGTATCGCCGCGGCGGCTGATCGTGCTGCTGCTGGGCGGATTCGCCCTGTTCGCGCTGATCCTGGCGTCGCTGGGAATCTATGGCGTCGTTTCGTATTCAGTGAGCCAGCGGACGCAGGAGATCGGGGTTCGCATGGCGCTGGGAGCATCGGCGGGCACCCTGCAGGCGGGGATTGTCGGCCAGACGCTGGGGCTGGCGGCCGCGGGCATGCTGGTGGGAGCGGTTGCCTCCTGGGTGCTGGCGCGGGCGCTCGGCGGGCTTCTGTACGGCGTGACGGCGACGGATCCGGTAACGTTCTGCGGCATGACGGCGGTACTCACCGCCGTGGCCGCGGTGGCGAGCTACCTGCCCGCCCGGCGGGCCTCGCACATCGATCCATCGGTGGCCCTGCGGGCAAGCTGATGCATCACGCCACCAGCTCTTTCAAGGCCTTCACGCGGTCGCGCAACTGGGCCGCTTTTTCAAATTCGAACTTGCGGGCGGCGTCGCGCATACGCTGTTCGAGCTCGGCGATGAACCGGGCCCGCTGTTCGGGCGTCAGCGAGTCCACTTCCTCGTCGCAGTCGAGCGGCACCGTCACGTAGTCCCCTTCGGCCACCGCCACCAGGCTCATATCGATCGGCTTGATGATCGACTGCGGCACGATGCCGTTCCGCTCGTTGTACTCGATTTGCGTCGTGCGCCGGCGGCCGGTTTCGTCGAGGGCCCGCCGCATGCTGTCGGTGATCACATCGGCATAGAGAATGGCGTGACCTTCCACGTGCCGCGCCGCGCGCCCGATGGTCTGGATCAGCGAGCCCGCGGACCGCAGAAAGCCCTCCTTATCGGCATCCAGAATCGCCACCAGCGAGACCTCGGGCAGATCGAGACCCTCGCGGAGCAGGTTGATGCCCACCAGCACGTCGAACTCGCCGCGGCGCAGGTCGCGGAGGATCTTGATGCGGTCAAAGGTGGTCACCTCGGAATGCAGGTAGCGGCAGCGCACGCCCACCTCGGAGTAGTACTCGGCCAGGTCCTCGGACATACGCTTGGTGAGCGTGGTCACCAGCACGCGCTGGCTGCTTTCGGTGCGCTTGCGGATCTCGCCCAGCAGGTCGTCCACCTGCCCGCGCACCGGGCGGATCTCCACGGTCGGATCCACCAGCCCGGTGGGCCGGATGATCTGTTCCACCACGACACCGGCCGATTTGGTGAGCTCATACGGCCCCGGCGTAGCCGAGACGTAGACCAACTGGTTCACGCGATGCTCGAACTCCTCGAAGGTCAGCGGCCGGTTATCGAGCGCGCTCGGCAGGCGGAAGCCATGCGCCACCAGCACTTCCTTGCGCGAGCGATCGCCGTGATACATCCCGTGCAGTTGAGGAACCGTCTGGTGGCTCTCATCGAGAAACATCACCGCGTCGTGCGGCAGGTAGTCCAGCAGGGTGGGCGGCGCTTCGCCCGGAAGGCGCCCTGAAAAATGCCGCGAGTAGTTCTCGATGCCGTGGCAGTAGCCGATCTCCTTGATCATTTCCAGGTCGAACATGGTGCGCTGGTAGAGCCGCTGGGCCTCGATCAGCTTGCCCTGCTTCTCGAGTTCCTTGTGCCACCAGTCGAGCTCCACGCGGATGCTGTCCATCGCCCCGAGCTTGGTCTCCTCCGACATGACGTAGTGCGTTTTGGGATAGATGGGCAGGCGGATGTAGGTCTGCTTCACCTGCGCGGTCAAGGGCTCGATCTGGGAGAGGCTCTCCACTTCGTCGCCCCACAGCTCGATGCGATAGGCGTTGTCTTCGTAGGTGGGATAGATCTCGATCACATCGCCGCGCACGCGGAATGTGCCACGCTGCAACTCGCCGTCGTGGCGCTCGTAGAGGATCTCCACCAGTTTGGAGACGATCTGGTTGCGGGAGATCTTCTGGCCTTTCTCCAGCATGAGCAGCATCCCGTAATAGGCTTCGGGCGATCCCAGGCCGTAAATGCAGCTCACGCTGGCGATGATTACGCAGTCGCGCCGCTCGAACAGGGACTTGGTGGCGGAGAGCCGCAGCTTATCCAGTTCATCGTTGATGGTGGCCTCTTTTTCGATGTAGACATCGCCCGACGGAATGTACGCTTCCGGCTGGTAGTAATCGTAGTAACTGACAAAGTACTCCACGGCGTTGTCCGGGAAGAACGACTTGAACTCGTGATAGAGCTGCGCGGCCAGCGTCTTGTTGTGCGCCAGCACCAGGGCCGGCCGGCCGATCGCTTCGATTACCTTGGCCATGGTGAAGGTCTTGCCGGAACCGGTGACGCCGAGCAGCACCTGGTGCTGTTCGCCCTCGCGGACTCCCCGGGTAAGTTCCGCGATGGCCGTTTCCTGATCGCCGCGCGGCCGGTAGTTGATCGCCAGACGAAACCCCATAGTTCTCAGATTATCAGCCCGCGGCGGCGGTTCCGGTAAACTCGAAACACGTGCACTCCGTCCGCTACTACGTAGTCGGCTTCACGGTCGCCCTGGCCGGCGTCACTTATCTCGATCGGGTCTGCATCTCGATTCTCGCGCCCTCCATCATGCGCGATCTCCACCTGACGCGCATCGAGATGGGGTACGTGTTCAGCGCCTTCACCTTGGCCTACGCGCTGTTTGAAATCCCCACTGCGTGGTGGGCCGACCGCGTCGGCAGCCGCCGCGTGCTGACGCGCATCGTGGTCTGGTGGTCGGCGTTCACCATGCTCACCGGGGCGGCGTTCAGCTACCCGGGTCTGCTGGCGGTGCGCTTCCTGTTCGGCACGGGCGAAGCCGGCGCGTGGCCCAACGCGGCACGGGTCTTCTCGCGGTGGATTCCGGAGCGCGAGCGCGGACGGGTGCAGGGCATCTTCTTCGCGGGGGCGCACCTGGCGGGCGGGCTCACGCCCGGCCTGGTGGCGTGGATCGCCACGCTGATGCCGTGGCGCCTGGTTTTTGTGGGGCTCGGTTCGATAGGGCTGGCATGGGCCTGGTTCTGGTATCGCTGGTTTCGCGACGAGCCGCGCGATCATCCCGCCGTGACCGCCGCCGAGCGCGACCTCATCGAAAGGGAGCGGGGCATGCCTCCGGCGCACGCGCACGGCAGTTGGGGCCAGGTGTTTGGCACGCCGAGCCTGCTGCCGCTCTGCGCGCAGTACTTCGCCAACACCTACGGGTTCTACTTCTTCATCACGTGGCTGCCCACTTACCTGGCAAAGGCGCGCGGCCTGGCGTCGGCGGAACTGGCGATCTTTTCGGGCCTGCCCCTGCTGCTCAGCGTGGTGGCCGATATCACGGGTGGGATGACCACCGACGCGCTGTCGCGGCGATTCGGCGTGCGCATCGGCCGTTCGGCGGTGGGCGCCGTGGCTTACTTCCTGGGATCGCTGATCATGCTGGGGGGCACGGTATCGTCCAATCCGCGGCTGGCGGGAGTGCTGATCGCGGCGGCCGGAGCGCTATCCATGTTCACGCTCGCGCCAAGCTGGGCCACCGCCATCGATCTTGGCGGCAGAAACGCGGCGGTGCTGAGCGCGGTAATGAATACCGCGGGCCAGGTGGGCGGGATCCTCAGCCCCATCGTGCTCGCGCAGATTGTCGATCGTTACGGCAACTGGAACGCGCCGCTGCACATCCTCTCGGCGCTCTACCTGATGGCGGGCATCTCGTGGATCTTGATTCAGCCCACCCTGACGCCCAGCTCGTCCAAGTGGGCCAACAGGTCCGCCGGGTCCTCGTAGACGCGATACGCGCCCGCGCGCTCCAGCTCCTCGGAGCCGTAGCCGCCGGAGAGCAGTCCCACGCCAAGCGCGCGCGCGCGGCGCGCCGCCAGCAGGTCCCAGATGCTGTCGCCGACCACAACGGAATCTTCAATGGACACGCCCAACCGCTGGGCCGCGGCCAGAAAGAGGTCGGGGTCCGGCTTGGCATGTTCCACCTGGTCGCGGGTGACCACCGGCACGTCGGGGCCGATGCCGAGCGTCCGCAACGAGCGGCCCGCGCTTTCCTGGTAGCCGCTGGTGGCAACGGCATGCGGCACGCCCGATTTGGCCAGGTACGCCAGCAGTTCGCGCGCGCCCGGCAGCGGCCGGACCTGCGCCGAATAGCGCCGGAACGCCTCCGCGTGGAGCGTCTGCATGCGCGCCGTGTCTTCGGCGTCCATGGGGCGACCGGTTTCGCGGGCCAGCGCGTTCACGAAGAGGCCGCCGCTCATCCCGATTTTGCGATGGATGCGCCACACCGCCAGGGGCAGCCCCGCTTCCTCCAGCGCGTCTCTCCACGCGAGCACGTGCTGGTAAACGCTGTCCACCAGGGTGCCGTCGAGGTCGAACAGAAAAGCCGGCATCCTTCTATGGTAGTGCGGCGGCGCCGCGGCCACCCACTAGCGCTCGAACCGGACGCAGGCCCGGCCGAGGTAAATCTCGTCGCCGGAGCGGAGGCGCTCCCCGCGCCGGTTTCCCGGGGGGACTTCAATGGGTCGGCCGTCGCGGAAAACGCGCGTGCCGAACTCGCTCTCGTCGTCGCAGATGCGGTATTCGCCGGCCTCGAGCCGGATGTGCGCATGGCGGCGCGATACGGTTCCGTTGGCGTCGTCGCCGCCTTCCTCGAACACCAGGTCGTTGCGGCGCACGACGTGCCCCTCGGCGTCGGTCAATTCCACCATCCGCCCGATATTGGTGCGCGCCTTGTCGAGCCGGTAATCCTCGCTGGCGGCTTTGCCCCGCACGACCACCAGCCGCGCCACGCCGGTTACGATCGCGGGCGCAGCCAGGTTCACGGGAGCGGCGGCCGGCGCCGGCGGCGCGGGCGCCACGGAGCCCACCTCATACTCGATGAGGAACGGCTTGTCCCCGTTCCCGGCGGTCCGCACTTCGAGCGTCAACCCGCGCGTGAGCTCACAGCCAGTGCCTTCCAGCATTTCGCGAACTTCGCTCTCCAGACGCCCGCCGTCGGCGAACGCGGCCTGGTAGACCGCGCGGCGGTCGGCATCGGGCGACACCATCGTCACCACGAGCCGCGAGTAAGGAAACAGGCGCTTGCCGCGCGCCACGGTCTGAACTTTGCTTTCGATCGCCTCCAGAACCGCGCGATGCACCAACAACAGCTCGTCGGACTCGACGGCTCCGAAGACGCGCTCGGTCCATCGACGGAAGCCGCGTTCGATGGTCTTCTCAATTTCGGAAAACACGCTCATGGTTTCATCAACCCCAGCTTCGCCGCGGCGCTCATGATCTCGGCCGCCGCGGGCGCCGCCGCCGTACCGCCGTAGATTCCATTTTCCACCAGCACCGAGACGGCGAGCTTGCGCCCCGTGCCCCCGTAGGGCGCAAAGCCGATGAACCAGGCGTGGGAAGGCGCGTCGGCCAGCTCCGCCGTACCGGTCTTGCCGGCAACGGCCACATCGGACGCCGCGGCGCGCCGCCCCGTGCCCGAGGTCACCACCGCGCGCATGAACCGGGCCAGCGTCTGCGCCGCCTCGGGGGGCAGCACCGGGGCGGGTTCGTTGGTGCGTACGTTGTTCTCGTCGGTAATCCACCGGCCTTGCGGCATCATGCCGCCCGCCGCGACAGTGGCCGCCACGCGCGCCATCTGGAATGGCGACGCTACGACCTGCCCCTGCCCGTAGGCCGATTGCGGCAGGGATTTATGAAGCTGCGCGGCCGTATCCGGGGCGGCCACCGTAATGCCCAGCAGCTTCGCCGTGTCGAACAGCGCCTGCGCCCCCACATCGTACGTCCCTAACTGGGCGAAGTACGCGTTGCACGAAACCGTGATGCCGCGGGCCATGTCGACCGTCCCGTGCGGCGAGGTGTCCTGAATATCGTCGCGGATGGGCCGGCTCGAGCCTTTGATGTAGTTGCCCACACGCCCGTCGGGCAGGCGGATGCACTCGTAGGTGCGGTGCACCAGGCCCGCGTCCTTTCGCAGCGCTGCCATGGCGGTCACCACTTTGAAGGTCGAGCCGGGCGGATAGAGCCCGTACCGCGCCCGGTCCAGGAACGGATTCGCCGCATCGGGCGCCGGCGCCGCGGCTTCGGGGCGATCGGGCGGCACCGGCAGGCTCACTGCCGCGAGCAGGTCTCCCGTCGCTGCATCCATCACCACCGCGGCCCCCTTGTCCTTGCCCGCCTGCCGCAACTGGTTCCGCAGAATCTCTCCCAGCTTGACTTCGAGCCGCGCATCGACCGACATCTTCACGTCGCGCGGCCGGTCCAGGATGCGGCGCACGGCCGGATTCTGCGGGTCGCGGCGATGCCGCAACAAGGGCACCAGCTCGCGGTAGTCGTAGCGGATCACGGTGTCCATCCGGCCGCTGCGCGGATCCTTCACCTGCACCAGTTCCGGCCGGTCGTCGTAGCCGCGCAGGCGCCGTGCCGAGTCGCGCTCCACGAAGGAAGTGTTCGACGCACCCCACCGCATGCGCGTCCGCAAATCGCCCAGCATGTCGAAAAGCAGCCCGCCCAGCGGATAGTGGCGGGTGTCCGTCCTGGAGCACGCGCGGTCGATATCGATGCCGAGCTGCTTGTATTCCGCCCGGTGCTTTTCCAGTTCGTCCCAGTTGCTGGTGGCCAGAGGCAGACCGTTGCGGTCGTAAATCGAGCCTTTCGGAATCTCGCGCATCACGTCCTGGAATCGGGGGTTGTACTGATAGCGCCGAGCCCCGTCGGCCTGCACCACCAGAGTGCCTTGCCCCATAACCGTCGCGCTGCGCAGCACTTGCACGTAAGCCGCCTTGGCTAGCACCACAGCTCCGCACACGGCGAACACCGCGGCGAGCGTGCGCGTTCCGGCGCGCAGAGGGGGCAGCCGCTCCGCGACCGGTTTGCCGGCGCGCGAGGAAATCGCCGCCACCATCGCAATCATGGCGAAGTTCGCCAGCATGGACGTGCGCCCGTAGCTCAGGAACGGCGTGACCACGCCCGACAGCGGCATCACGCCCAACGCGCCGGCCGAGATCAACAGAACCTGCAAAGCCGTCGCCGCCGCCAGCCCGGTACCCAGGAAGAATTCGTAATCCGACCGCGACCGGGTGGCGATGCGCAGCGAACGGTACACCAGGAAGGCATAGAGCGCGAGCACCGCCGCCACACCCAGGAATCCCCACTCCTCACCCAGTGCAGAGAGGATGAGGTCGGTGTGCGCCGCCGGGACCAGCCCGGGATCGCCCCTGCCGATTCCCATGCCCGTGAGGCCGCCCGTCGCAAACGCCCACAGCGAATGCGCCAGTTGATCGCCGCCGTGCACCACGTTGTTCCATGGCGAGAGCCACATGGCCATGCGGCTGGCCACGGTGTGCGGCACGCCGATGAGATAACCGAATCCGAACCCCGCGGCCACCAGCCCCAGGCCCACCGCGGGCACCAGGACGCTGCCCCGCGCCACCGCGTACAGCACCAGGAACAGGCTCGCGAAGACCAGCGCCGGGCCCATGTCGCGTTGCAGGAAGAAGAAGACGAGCGACAACGCCACCGACACCACCACCGGCGCGGTGTACTCCACCGGCGGAATATCGAAGCGGCGCGTCAGCCGCGCCAGCGAGGGCCGCGTTTCCCGCGCGTGGCGCAGCACGTCCCACCGGCTGGCAAAAAAACCCGCCAGGAAAAGAATCAGCAGCAGGCGGATGATCTCCACCGGCTGGAACCCGAGCAGGTTCACTTTGGCGTCGCTCGTGCCCGGTCCATGGCCGAACAAGATCAGCAGGACCGAAAGGGCAAAGCTGGCCAGCAGCGGAACGAAAGTGAGCTTCCCCAGCAGTTTCTGGTAGTCCAGGGCGCTCAGCCCGGCCAGCAGAATCGCGCCCAGAACGGCGCCCTGCGCGAACTCCACGAACAGCAGGTTGTCGCGGAGTGGATCGCGCAGGCTGATCATCAGGATCAGCCCGATCCCGCTGAGGGCCAGTACCGCCGGCAGCAGCAGCGGGTCGCCCTCGAACCGCCGCAGGCTCCACCAGACGTGCACTGCCAGGAACGCTGCGAAGAACAGCGTCACCCAGAGCCAGAATGCCCGGCGGAACTGCGCCGGCCGCCGCACCACGAATGTCGGCTTCAACTCGCGAAACTGCTCGCCGCTGAGCAGGTGCCGGATTCCGCCCACATTCGGAAGCGAGCCCGAAAGGTAGTAGATTTTGCGCGCCGTCTCCAGCCGTTCCCGCGGGTCCTGAATCGAGCCCAGCGCCGGCAACAGTTCCTCGCGCGCGGTCAGCGCGTTCAGGTTCACCAACTGCGGGTTATCGTTGAGCGCGTCGGCTTTGGAGCGGTAGACCAGAATGAGCCCGACCGCGACCAGCAGACACGCGGCCACCATGCCCCCAAGCTCGTGCCGCCGCCACAAGAGGCGGCCTCCGGGCACCCGCCGCACTTCGGCCCGTTCGGCCGCCCTGCTACGTGTTACCGCCATATCCTCGACCCGCCGTGTTGCCGCCGCGGTACGGTCCCATGGTTTCGCCAAAGAGCGGGTAGAGTCCCGCTCCAGCAATCGGAAGCCGGCACCAGAATCCTCACCTGGTGATCCGATCGATCAGGGGCTTGAGCCAGGAGGGAATCTTCTTGGCCTTCTCCAGCACGCCCAGGGGGCCGTTTCCGTGCTCGATCTGCTGCAATCGCGAATTGACGCTCTCCAGGCTCTGTTCCACGCGCCCGATGCTGGCATAGGCGTTGCCCCACGGCGCCACACTCTGGTACAGCTTGAGCGACCGCTCGTAGTCGTCTCTGGCGCGCTCGATCTCGTCCTTCTCCTGCGGCATCCCGCGCACCGTGCGGGAGTCCCAGAAGAGCCGGTCGGCCCGCTCACGATACCCGTCGGCGAGCAGGCTCTTCTCGCGATTGCCCAGTTGAAACCCACGCTTTTCCACCTGCTCCAGCGCCTGGTAGCCCTTATCGATGTCTTTCAGGCCGTAGACGTAAACCCGCGCCAGTCCCAGCAGCGGGTCGGGCGATTGCGGCATCAGTTGGTGGGCTTCGTTGAACTTGGACACGGCATCGTTATATTCGGACGCCGAGCGGTGGCTCGAGCCGCTGATTCGCGCCAGGTGCCCCTCGCACACGCGCAGCTTCGCGCGCACTTCGTTGTCCGGATCGAGCACCAGGGTGTGGGCCAGCAGGTCGCGGGCGCTCTTCCACTGGGTCTCATATACCACGTCGCCGTTGCGGTAACTCTCGATCACCCGGTCCGCGGCGCCCGCCAGTTTCTGCTTCACTGCCTTGCGGGGCGCGCTGAGCCACGGAGAGGAAGGATTATTTCCCGCCAGTTCGGTCCATCGCGCCCACACCTGGTTGGGGTCGGTCACCTGCTCGGCGGCAATCTCGCGGGTCAGCGCCTGCCCGCGCTTGTAGAGCAGCACGCTCGAAATCAGCAGCCACGCCATCCACAATCCCACTACCAGGGACGCGACGGACAGGATCTTCCGGCGCAGCAGACGGCGCCGCTTGGGCGGCCATTTTCCGAAATGAAGGGACGCCCGGCCGTTGGTGGCGGTCCGCCGCGTCTCATCGTCGGCCGCGGCGAGTGTCCCGGTCTGCGTGCGGCGTGTCTCGTCCAGGTCGCGGCGCCCCGTCCGGCGCGTGGCCTCCAGATCCTCCACCAGCGCCCGCACCGTTCCGCCCTCGCGAAAGGCAGCCAGGTCTTCGTCGAACTCCCGCGCCGACTGGTACCGCAACTCCGGCTCCGGCGCCATCGCTTTCCGGAGGATGCGCCGCAGCGTCTCCGGACACGAATCCGGCAGCGCCGGCGGTGCCACGCGCGAGCGGATGAGGCGTTCGAGCCGCTCCGTGTTCTCCGCCTGGTAGGGCTGCGCGCCGGTCAGCATTTCGTACAGCATCACCGCCAGCGACCACAGGTCGGAAAGCACGTTCACTTCGCCGAGTTCCAGCCGTTCCGGGGAGCCGTAGGGCACGCTGCCGAACTCGTTGCGGGTCAGTCGCCGGGAAAGCGACAGCGCCTTGGCGATCCCGAAATCCAGTACGCGCACCTCTCCGGTGGTGTCGATGCGGATGTTCTTCGGCTTGATATCGCCGTGAACGATGCCGTGGAACTCCTTGCCATCGATGATCACCTGGAGATGGTGGGCGCTGTCGAGGGTCTGCGCCACCGCCCGGGCCGCATCCACGGCGAACTCCGCCGGCAGCGGACCGCGCCGCAGCAGTTCGGAGAGGTCCTGGCCTTCCACGTACTCCATGGCCACGTAGAAGAACCCGTCGGCGTCGCTCGAATCGAAAATCCGCACGACGTGCCGCTCGGTCTCGGCCAGCCGGGCTTGCAGCGTGGCGCCGCGCCGTTCGGCCTCGATCGCATCCTGCGTATCGGGGTCGGGTGCGTGCTCGATCAGTTTCAGCGCCACCGTGCAGTGGCACTCGCTATCCTGGGCCAGGTACACGTCCGCCATCCCGCCGCGGCCCAGCTTGCGCAGGATGCCGTACTTTCCGATCTTCCGGCTCGCCGGCGCTATCATTTTCTGGCTGGCCCCACCCTGGGCATTCCCACGAACACGTTGAGCGCCTTCACCGCATTGAGCATTTCGTTCGGCAGTTCCACTGTGTTTCTCTCGAAGACGTTCTCGGCCACCACTGGCTGGGCACCGTCGCGCGCCGCCAGCCCGGCGCCTTTGTTCCTGCGAATCGAGTTATGCAGAACCCAGGCGTTCGAAGCGCTCACCACGATGCCTTCGCCGGTGCCGTCGAGGATGGAATTCCCCAACAGCACCGGAGTTCCACCGTGAATTACGATTCCCTTGGCGGCGCCTTTCACTTCCATGTCCTCCACCACCACATCCGAACCGGTGAGCACGATTCCGGCCGCCATCGGGGCCTGCTGGTCGGCGCGAATCAGAAAGCCCGCGATGCGCCCGTCTTTAACCGAGTCGGCCACCACCACCGGGCCGTCGCTCAGCGGCACTGCCAGCAGCACGGCTTCCCGCGGCACGCGGCTGCGTACGGTGACGCCTTCTTTGAGCCGCACCTGCTCGTGGTAGTCGCCGGCGAGCACTTCCACGACGTCGCCCGCGCGCGCCTGCGCCAGCGCGTCGCCGATCCGCGTGAACGCCTGTCCCGTACCGACCAGGACTACCTGCGGGGGCGCCACCGGCGGGGGAGGGACCCGCCACCCGAGCCACTTCAGTGCTCCGAACATCGCCGCCAAGCCCAAGAGCAGTCCGGCTGCCAGAAACCACCAGCGGCCACCCGTGCGAGTTGGCGGTGCCGCGACGACGCGGGCCGGCGCCTGGAACTGCTCGCCTTCCATCAGCACCACCGTAACGTTGTCCTTGCCGCCGGCACGGTTGGCGGCATCGATCAGGTCGCGCACCGCCGCCTCCGGGTTACCGGCGTTCTGTTCCACCAGCCGGCGAATCTCGCCCGAAGGCACCTGGTCGCTCAGCCCGTCGCTGCACAACAGGAGGGCGGTGTCGGCGTCGAACGCAAGCCGCCGGATCTCGATCCAGTCGCGATCGTCGGGAGTGTGCTCCTCCGATCCGACGTCGCGGAAAACCTCGTTACGCCGCGGGTGCCGCATGGCCTCGGCCTCGCTCAGCTCGCGGTTGTCCTCGCGCTCGCCCACCGGCGAATGGTCGTGCGTGATCTTGCGGATTCCGCCGGCGCGCACCTGATACAGGCGCGAATCGCCCACGTGGCCCACCACCGCCGAGCCGTTCTCCAGCACCGCCACGGTGAGCACGCAGGCCATGCCCTCCCATTCCGGATGGCTGCGGGCTGCGCGCAGAATCTCATTGTTTGCCACCGTGATGCCCTCGCGGATGCGCTGCTCCGCCGTGCCAGTCAGCCGCTCCAGGCGAGCGCGGAGCCGCTCCACCGCGATGGCGGCGGCTTTCTCCCCCGCCGCCTGCCCGCCGATGCCGTCCACCACGAAAAAGATGCCGCGGTCCACGTCCAGGTGGAACGCATCTTCGTTGTTGGTCCGCACCCGGCCGGGGTGGGTATCACCCGCACACTTCAGTCTGGCTTTAACCATGCGATGCGCTTCGGAAATGGAGGTAGAGCACGTCCGCGAGCCCGATCCGCGCCTCGTCGGGCACCGGCGCCTCCACGTTCCGGTCCCGCTTCTCCCCGTCCACGATTTCGATGCTCGAAGGCGCTTTCTCCCCGTTGATGGTGGTGCCCAGCCGGCTCAGGTCCTTCAGGAAGAACTTGCCGGTTTCCGCGTCGCGCCGCAGGCGGAAGTGCTCGCGCGAAACATCCGGCACGGTGTCGAGCTTGAGATCGGTCCAGTAGTCGCGCCCGCCGCGCCCTACTACGATCTGTTCTTTGGTCATCTGGAACGTCTTCCGCACGCCGTGATCGTCGTACTCGATCACGGCCAGGCAACCGGCCTCGATCTCCGGCGGGCGCTCGGCGGGCGCAGGAGCCGCGGCCGTCGTGGCTGCCGCCGCGGCAGGTTGGGGCTGATAGGTGGTGCGCCCGCCGCCCACATTGCGCCGCGTCGCGATCCGCTTAGTCATGGACCCGGCGCCGAACTCGGGCTTGGCCGGCAGCGCCAGTTCCGAATGAATCGTGATGTCGCCCGGCTCGGCATCGTCGTCGGTATTCTCGAGGAGCCGGATCCGCCACCCGCCCTCCGGCGCGGCGATCTTCGGCTCCCCGCGACGCGCGATTTTCAACCGCTCCCGCAGCGAAGCCCGATTGAGCTTCTCCAGTTCCGCATCAAGCGCCCGCCGGGCCTCATCCAGAATCCGCGGCAGAATGCCGCGCAGCCGTTCCAAATCATCCGGATACAGGTAAACGTCGAAGATGGAAGGGGGCAGCACGGAGTAATGAAGGGGCTCCAGCCCTTCCCGCATATTCCGAAGGATCTCCATAATAATGTCGCGGGCGGTAGCAGCTTGGGTCGTGGCAGGCCGGTCCATAAGGAGCCTCATACGATTCTAACAACGTACGGTCTTCCCCGCCGGTTCAGTCAATTCGTCGCTCTCTGTGGTGCAGACTCTGTGGCGGCAACCTCGATATCCGGCGCGGATTTCGTTTCATCCTCCGTTGTGGGGGACCCCCAATGAGGCATTCACGCCCCCAGCAAAATAGTTTTGTCCAAGAAATCAACCACTTGCCACCTTCCGCCACCGGAACCCCGCTGACCGTCTTCTAGCCTGGAACTAGGAGATTGGATGGGGACTATACCCGTAAAACTCGACCCTGAGACGACTACGTTGGAAGCCGCTCAGGCAAATGTACTGGCGAGCGCGAAGCTGCAGTGCGATTTCCGCAACGAAGACTTGAAGACTATCTACATGACGGCCTTCAATAACTGGAAAATCTCGGTGGACGCCGGCCGGATCGATACCTCGAATCCGCCGCAACCGCCCAACGGCCTGGTGGTGAAGGTCGACGCCGAGGGGTGGGCCTACGTCACGCGGGGCGATCAACCCGTGTGCGACGTGCCGCCGCTGCCCGAAGACCGCAGCAAGACCCAAGCCGAGCGTGAAGCCGCGCTGCCCCAGGGCGTGATCGACATCGGCCATTCCGCGGACGGCGGAGCTGGTGTGTGGTTCGCCGTTGGCCCGATGGACACCTGGTTCAAGTCGGGTAAAAAGACCCCGCCGATGGACGGCCACGTGTATCAATGCGTGGGCGGAGCCGTGGGTAAAGGCTGGTACGAGCGCATCAGCTAACCGCTCGGCCGCAACCCGCACGGGCGCCGAACGCTCGTGCGCTTTCTATTGGATCTCTACCCGGATGGGTATGACTTCCCCGGTCTGCTCCACGCGAATCGTGAGCAGACCGGACCTTGCGCCTGCCGCGGCGCGGAGGGTCAGCACCGCTTTCCCGGCCACCGTCAGGCTGGTGTGATCCAGTTTAGCTTCCACTCCCGCCAGGGCGCCGAACAGCGAGATGTTCATCACACCCGGCGCCGTGTTCGAGATGGTAACCTGGTCCGAGTTACCGGGCTTCAGGATCACGGCCTTTTTATCCACTTTCACCTTCTTCAGAAACGGCTCCACGGTGTCGGGGATTACGGCCGGAATCGGACCACCCTGCGCAGAAGGCGGCCCGCCCACCAGTTTGCCGAACGGCGTATTCCGCATGGCCTCCTGGTCCACATACCAGTACCACTTGCCCTTCACCAGTTTCCAGGTGCTGGGCGTCGGCACCTTCATGGGCTTGTTGGCAAATCCGGGCACCATGACGTACTGCTCGCAGATCACCGTCGCGCGGGCGCGCTTGTAGCCGTCCGAATATTGAATCCTGCCGATTTCGAAACTCAGGTACGAGGGTTTGTTGTGGCTGTAAAAGAACTCCTTCGTGTCGTTGGCCACCAGCGCCTCGGCCTTGCGAAACTCACCTTTGACGTGATCTTCGTAGAACTCGGCGATCCGGCTGCGCAGCGCCTTGTCCACCCGGGCGGGCGGCCGGTCGAACGGATTGTCGGCGTTCTGCGCGCAGAGCAGTCCGGCGAACATCAACAGTATGGATATGCGGAGCATCGTATACCCTCATTCTAACGACGGGCGGGGCGGCGGAAAAGTCCGCCGGTAGGGCCGCCGGCGGACCTTTTCCTTTGCCTTCCGTTTGAAATCCGACTTGCACCTCCTTCACCGGCTGTGATAATGTCTTCTCCGCTTCAATGCGATCTCCGGTCCGGGCGCCTCAGAGAGCCCGGTGGTCGCGCATGGGGAGGGCATTGCGCCCTCGTGGAGGAGTTTCGGGATGCTGCTTGCCCCGCTGGTGTGGGTGATAACGATCGTCACGGCTTACTTTTTTTTCGCGAGAACCTGGTGGTTTCCGCCCGCTATTTCGCAGCATGGATTGGCGTACGACGTGCAGTTCATGCGCACCCTGATCGTAGTCGGCATCATTTTCGTCCTGGCGCAGTTCGTGCTTGGATACGCCATTGTCAAGTTCCGGGATGACGGTCGCCGCGCGGTCTACTCCCACGGCAATAATAAGCTCGAAACGTTGTGGACCACCGCCACCGCCATCCTGTTTCTCGGCCTGGTGCTGATGGGCACGCGGATCTGGGCCGGCGTCCACTTCGCCCAGTCGCCATCGGACGCCCTCGCCGTCGAGGTCACCGCCAAACAGTTTGCGTGGTCCTTCCGCTATCCCGGGCCCGACGGCAAATTCGGCCGCACCGATCTCAAGCTCATCAACGACTCCGCCGGCAATCCGCTGGGACTCGATGAGCACGATCCCGCCGGCAAAGACGATATCGTCAGCGCATCGTTGAAGGTCCCGGTCGGCAAACCGATCAAGCTCCTGCTGCATTCGCGCGATGTGATCCACAACTTCTTCGTTCGCGAACTGCGCCTGAAACAGGACCTCGTGCCCGGAATGGAGATTCCCCTCCCGTTCCAGGCTGACCGCATCGGCATCTACGAAGTCCCCTGCTCGGAACTGTGCGGGCTGGGCCATTTCCAGATGCGCACCACCATGCAGGTTATGAGCGAAGCCGATTTCGAGCAGTGGAAGCAGCAACAACAGGCCCAAAAGTGAGATTCCGGGGAACGCATTCAAAGGTGAAAATATGTCTTCTCCCGTAGCCCACGCCCACGCGGCGCCGCACGGTTTTATCCGGCGTTATATCTTCAGCCTCGATCACAAGGTGATCGGTATCCAATACTACTTCCTGGGGTTGTTTTCGGTATTCCTGGGAATGTCGCTCTCGCTGCTGATGCGCTACCACATGATCAACCCGAACGTGTCGGTGTCGTGGTTTGCGAAGTTATGGCCGACCGCAGCGGCGGGCGGCGTGATGACCCCGGAGTTGTACCTGTCGCTGATGACCATGCACGGCACGATCATGGTGTTCTTCGTGCTCACCACGGTGCCGCAGAGCGGGTTCGGCAATTATTTCCTTCCGCTCCAGATCGGCGCCGAAGATATGGCCTTCCCGGTGCTGAACATGATGTCGTTCTGGACCACCTTCCTGGCCCTGGTGGTGATGGTATCGGCGTTTTTCGTGCAGGGTGGCGCGCCGCTCTCCGGGTGGACCGCCTACCCGCCGCTGAGCGGCGTCGGGCGCATCACCGGACCCGGCGAAGGCATGGGGCAGAACCTGTGGATTCTGAGCATCGCCATTTTTTGCGGCGCGTCGCTGATGGGCGCCATCAACTTCATCGCCACCACGGTCGATCTCCGCTGCAAGGGCATGAGCCTGATGCGTATGCCGCTGACGTGCTGGACGTGGCTGGTCACCGCCATCCTGGGCCTGCTGGGCTTTGCCGTGCTGCTCGCCGCCGGCGTCCTGCTGCTGCTCGACCGGCTCGCCGGCACGAGTTTCTTCCTTCCCGGCGGACTGTTTATCAGCGACCAGATCATCGCCAACCACAAGGGCGGCTCGCCGCTGCTGTGGCAGCACCTCTTCTGGTTCTTTGGCCATCCGGAAGTGTATATCGCCATTCTGCCGGGCATGGGCGTCACCTCGCAGTTGCTCTCCACGTTCTCGCGCAAACCCATCTTCGGCTACAAGGCCATGGTGTACGCGATCCTGTCCATCGGCTTCCTGGGATTCCTGGTGTGGGGCCATCACATGTTTATGAGCGGCATGAATCCCTACTCGGCGATGGCATTCTCCATTCTGACGATGTGCATCGGGGTGCCGTCAGCCATCAAGACGTTCAACTGGATCGGCACATTGTGGGGCGGCAAGATCCATTTCACCACCGCCATGATGTTCGCCCTGGGCTTCGTTTCGCTGTTCGTGACGGGCGGCGTAAGCGGCATCTTCCTGGGTCAGCCGGCGCTCGACCTGTACTTCCACGACACCTATTTCGTGGTGGGGCACTTCCACATGATCATGGGCGTGGCGGCGATTTTCGGCATGTTCGCGGGCACCTTCTACTGGTTCCCCAAGGTGACCGGGAAGCACCTCAACGAGACCCTGGGCAAGCTCCACTTCTATCTCACCTTCGCCGGCGTGTACGCCATCTTCACGCCCATGCACTACCTGGGGATCGCCGGCAACCCGCGGCGTTACTCCGCCTTCACCGATGTCGAGTACCTGGCCGGGCTGATCCCGGTCCACACCTTCATGACCTGGGCGGCATACATCACGGCCGCCGCACAGCTCATCTTCCTCCTCAACCTGATCTGGAGCATCCGCAAGGGCGCTCCGGCGTCGTCGAATCCGTGGAACGCGACCACACTCGAGTGGACCGTTCCCTCGCCTCCGCCCTTCGACAACTTCGCCGGCGTCCATCCCGTGGTGCACCACGGTCCGTATGAGTACAGTATTCCCGGGGCACCTACCGATTTCATCATGCAAACCGATCCGCCCGAAGTGCACTCCGGGCGCTGACGCATCCAAATGAGTATGGCTGGATCCCTCACCCACGATATCGTCCAAGGCCCGCCGCCCCCGCCCATCGAGTGGGGTTCGGGCGGAGGCGGAAGCGATGGCCGCGGCGCCAACCGGCGCGCCTCGTTCACCGGCCTATTTGTCCTGCTGGCCGCCAGCACCATGGTGTTCGCCGCCTTCACGAGCGCCCTGGTGGTGCGCCGCGGCCTCTCCGACGATTGGACAAGCCTCACCAAACCGCACATTCTCTGGGTAAACACCGCTCTGCTGCTGGCTTCGAGCATTGTGCTCGATCTGTCGCGCCGTGCGTTGAAACGGCACCATCGCGAATCGTTCAACCTGTGGTGGACCGTGGCTACCGCCCTGGGCGTGCTGTTTCTGGTAGGCCAGGCGATGGCATGGCGCGAGTTGAAAGACGCGGGCGTGTACATCGCCACCAACCCGAGCAGTTCGTTTTTTTACGTCTTGACGGCCGCGCATGCCTTCCACCTGCTGGGAGGCGTGGCGGCGCTGGTGTATGTTGACGTGCAGGCGTGGCGGCTGCGGCTCGGCCCGGCCAAACGGACCGCCATCGACGTCACCGCCATCTTCTGGCATTTTCTCGACGGACTCTGGTTGTACCTGATGGTTCTATTTTACGTTTGGGGGTAAGGATGTCAACGCAGCAGATCAGTGCGGCTGCCGTTTCTCCCTGGGAGGGGGGAGGCTCACCGTACGCGACCAACTCGAAAAAGTTCGGGATGTGGCTGTTCATCATTTCCGACGCGCTGACGTTTTCGGCGTTGTTGTTTGCCTACACCTACAGCCGCGTCTCGAATCCGAACTGGCCCAGGCCGTTTCACTTTTCGCCGAGCATCGTGTTCTCCAGCATCATGACCTTCTGCCTGCTTTCGAGCAGCCTGACCATGGTGATGGCCGTACACGCCATGAGCCACGGCCGGCGCAAGGCGGCCGCCGGCTGGATCCTGGCGACGATTGGCGGCGGGGGCGCTTTCGTGGCGCTGCACCTCACCGAGTGGTTGAACCTGATTCACAACGAGCACGTCACCCCCTTCGATAATCCCTGGGGCGTGCCGCTCTTCGGCGGTACGTTCTTCGCCCTCACCGGCTTGCACATGACCCACGTGATCATCGGCATCGTCTATCTCGCCATCATTTGCCAGGCCGTGCTGCGCGGCAAGTTCAAAGCGGAAGATGTGGAGGTGAGCGGGCTGTACTGGCACTTCGTGGACCTGGTGTGGATGTTCATCTTCCCGCTGGTCTACCTGATGTCGGCAAGAATCTGAGGGAGCGTTCGCATGAGCATTCATACCGAAGAAGTCAAACACACCACAGGGGCCACCACGATCACCTTCGCCAAGGTCTGGATCGTTCTGCTGGTGCTCACGGGCGTGGAAGTCTTTCTCGCCTACGAGCAGTTGCCAACGCTCATCATGCTGACTATTCTGGTGGGCTTGTCGATCATCAAGGCTGCGTTGATCATCGCCTATTTCATGCACCTGAAATTCGAGCGGCTGAGCCTGTTCCTGACCTTGTTTCCCATGCTGATTTTCTGCATCGTGCTGATGCTGACTTTCCTCAGCGACGCGGCGCGCGTCGAGGTAATGCGGCCGCCCCTATGAAACGACTGTTGCTGATCCCCGCGCTCTACGCCGCGCTCTCGATACCATCGGCGGCGCAGTGCGTGATGTGCTACCGTACCGCCCACGCGCAGAACCAGGCGCGGGCGCGCGTGCTCGACATGGGCATCGTGGTGCTGGGCGCGCCTCCGTTCCTGATCCTGGCCGGATTTATCGCCTTCGTGTTCAAGAAGAACGAACAGTATCGCGACGAATAGCCCCGGCACGTCCTCGTCGCGCCGCGCCATCAGATACCATAAGGGCCGTGATGCGCACCCTCCGGCACCTGGCCTACGTGGCCCTGGCCGCTTCGAGTTGTCTTCTCGCGGCGGATCCCCTCTTCCTTCGCCGCCAGTTGGCGGACGTGCCGGCGCGTCCCGACGACCTCACGGCGAACATCTCCAAGGTTTCCTATAAGCCGCTGTTCGGTATCGGCGACGCGGATGCGGACCAACTCAAAAGCGTGGCGCGTTACGGCGAGCTCACCATTATGCCCGGCGGTGCCACAGCCCTGGTGGAGTATCCGGCCGAGGAGCAAATGTACTTCATCACCGAAGGGCGGGCCACGCTCCTCTACGGGGAGGAGACAGCACCCGTCAAAGCCAACGACTATGTGTACCTACCGCCAGGCGTGCGGCACGGCCTCGCCAACTCCTCGGGTGCGCCGGCGAAGGCGATCGTGATGGGGTACCGCATCCCGTCCACCGTCAAGGTAGCGCCCACTGCGAAGCTCATGCTTGCTTCCGCGGACGAGGTAAAGCTCCAGGTGCTCGGCAGCCACGGCCCCACCACGCAGTTCAAACTGCTGATGGGCCTCACCTCCAGCACCCGCGATAAGCTTTCCGCCGCGTACGTCATGAACAGCCTGTTCATCATGGACTTCGCGCCGGGGGGAACCAATATTCCGCACAGCCACCGCCGCGAGGAAGAAATCTACCTCTTACTGCGCGGCAGCGGCGAGATCGTGGCCGGGCTCGACGCCGACGGCAAAGAGGTGCGCCACCCCGTGACGGCGGGCGCGGCCTTCTTCTTCAAGCCCGGAACCCAGGTGGGCTACTACAGCCACGCCGAGGAAGGACAGGAGCACGACCTGATCCTGGCGGCGCGCTCCTACCTGCCCAAGTAAGGCGGCGGCCTATTGCAGGAGCGGCAGCGGATCGATCGGCGTCCCCTGCCACCATTTCTTTTCCGGCCCCAGTTTGAAGACCGCCAGGTGCAGGTGCGGTGCATCGGGCGAGGCATCGCCGGTGCTTCCCACGTATCCCAACACATCGCCTTTCCGCAGCAACGTGCCTTCCTGGAGCCCCGGAGCGTAGCGATCGAGGTGCGCATAGTAGAAGCAGTAGGTCTGGCTATCGTCGAACTGGTACACGGTCAGGCCACCCTGTTTGCTGGTGAAGAGCTTGACCACGTTTCCTTCCGCCACGGCCTTCAAAGGCGTGCCGCGCGGCGACATGATATCGAGCGCCTCGTGGCGGCGGCCGTCGCGCGCGTCGGCGAACGTATCGGCGATCTTCGACGGATCGAGGCCCGCGATCGGTAAGGCGAGGTGCGGCGGCGCTTCGGGAGCCATGCGATTGGCGGATGTGCTTCCTGGATTTGTCTTGCCGCCCGCAGGCGGCGGCGGCGCCGGCTGCGGCACCGCGGGGGGAGGCACGGCAGGCGTCGGCTGGCCGACTTTGGGGGCAGGAGCCGCGGGTACGGAGGGCTGGGAAACTGCGGGCGGGGGCACCTCGGGCAATGGCGCCGGCGGCAGGTTCTTGGCTTCCGCCACCGTCCCGGTCAGGTCCACGGCCGGCGTTGCCGGATGATTCCGGTGCCAAACCATCGGGTTCACCCGCAGACTGCCCGACCACCAAAGTCCGACCGTCAACAGTAGCGCTCCTGCCGCCAGGCCCAACACGAATGCAGCCGCCATTCTCGCACGCACGTTCATCGCTTTACTCCTTTACTCCCGCAACATCGCCGGCGTCCCCGGCTTCACGATCGCGGCCAGTTCCAACGCATCCCAGTTGGTCAGCCGGATGCACCCGTGGGAAGATGCATGCCCGATCTTCGAGGGGTCCGGCGTTCCATGAATTCCGTAGTGGTCCTTGGAAAGATCGATCCATACCAGGCCTACCGGATTGTTCGGACCGGGCTTGATCACCGCCGTCGCGTCGGGGTCTTTGGCATCCCAAAACAGTTTCGCGTTGTAGTGGAATTCCGGATTGCGGCGCACGCCCTGAATCTTCCAGTCGCCGATGGGCAACGGGTCGTGCTCGCTCCCGCTCGTGCAGACGTAAAACGCGACGAGTTTCCCCACATCGTCATAGACCCGGATCGAGGACTCAGACCGGCTCACTACCACCTTGTTGGCCTGCGCCGGCGGCATGATCAGCACGTTCGGCACCTGGATCACCTGGCCCTCGCGGCCGAAATCGGCCCCCGGGTTCAGTGCCTGGAGGACTGCCTCGCTGACATGGAACCGTTCGGCCAATTCCTCGAGGGGCGATGCATATCCGAGGTAGGGTAGTTTGGCCTGCTCCTCCATGCTGCCCGGAACGTTGACCCATGGCCCTTTCAGATCGTCCGCCGCAATGGCGTAGCTGACCAGCGGCGGCGCCATATCGCGGTTTAACGCCGCCCAGGTTGCGGCATTCACCACGCCGTCGTGGGGGATGTGCTGCTTCGCCTGGTAAGCCGCCACGGTTCTCTTCAGGTTGGTGCCGAACTGCCCGTCGAGCACACCCGATGAAAAATGCGCGCGGCCCAGCAGAATCTGAATCCGCAGCACGGCCGAACCGCGATCGCCCTCCGCGGTATCGGGCTGATTTGGATTGGCAATCGCCGCGGGATCGTAACTGGGTGGCTGGGGCTGAACCACACGGTTGGCATGTCCCTTCCTGGAGAGCGCGTTCGCTCCATGGTGGCCTTCCGCACACAAGCCGGTTACAAAAAGAAAAAGTGCAAATGTTACCCAGTGCCATCGCATGCTGTTATGCATATACGCACGCAGGATGCCGCAGGCGGCGCGCGGGCATACAAGGGCGAAAAGCTACAAACGGAAAGCTACAGCAAGTCCTCGCGCAAAAGGCGGCGCCCTGCAAGCGACATTCGGAAGCCGTAATAAGCGATACTCGCTGCCAACACCAGGGGAAGCACGCCCACTCCGGCGTACCACGAGGAGAAGTCCAGGGTTCGCGGGGCCCCCAGCATAATCTCGAAAATCCCGTCCGTCACGATCAGGGCCACCAGACCGAAGCGGAGCAGCACAAAGGCGTAGATTGCGCCGAAAAGCACGTTCACCGGCACGTCGGTCCAGGGATAGGCCGTCCCGGCGGAAGAGACGGCGGCGACGAGCACCACAAATGCCGCCGCGGCGATCCACTGGCGGCGCAACACCACACGCGTGATGAACAGGAAAAAGAACAGGATCATCGCGTCGAAAAGGGCCGCGGTGATCACAATCAGTCCGGAGGAGATGGCTGCGCGGCCTCCCAGCAACACCTCCAAGCTTGGCATCACGGGTTCGCCCCCGCTGCCGTGCAGCCCAAGTTGCAGCAGCTTCATACCCGCCAGAACGCATCCGAAGAAGACTCCATACAGCGTCTCCCGGCCGACCAGGGGATCGCGGATGCCTTGCGTGGTGTAGCGGCTCCACGAAATCATGGTTTGCGGCCAGCGCCGGCGAACCCACGGTTCGAGCGCCAGGTAGAAGGTCCACAACGCGGCCCCGTTGATCGCCGCGGTGGAGAGTGTTTTCCAGAAAACGTCCAGTTCGAGCGTGGTGGCGGTGTGGTGCGCCACCAGAAACTGTGAGGCGAACTGGGACACGGAATAAAGCAAGCTGAGCTTGAGCGCGCCCCTCCGGTCGCCTTTACCGTTGCGCAGGTTGTACCAGGCGATCACGACGGCCGTAATCAGCGCCGTGTACACCGCCGCCATCACGGCAAGTTGGCCCGTCGATCTGCCCGAGCCGCCCTGCATACGTTCCGGCTGAGTCCACGGGCCGATCACGCGGAAGAACACCGGCCTGCCGCGCCACGAAGCCGCCTCTACGCGCAAGGGCGCGCCGGTGCGTGGATCGTCGCCGGTCCAAGCGGAGCGAGCATCCCAGTTGGCCAGCGGGGTCCATTGCGGGTCGGTGCCGTGGAAATGCGCGGGGTCCAGCCCGGCGGCGCGGAACAGCGCGGTCCAGTCAAAAGGGGCGGCGCCGGTGGCGGGTGGCGGCTCGACCTGGGGCGGAACGGCCTCGAGCCTCTCCAGGCGTCCCTCCGCATCGGTGTACAACCGCGCCGAACCGGACATTTGCAAAGGCGGGTCCGCAAACTGAATGGAGGCGTTGAAGCCGCGCTCGGCCAACATCTCGCGAGGGCTCTCGCGATACCAGAACCGGATCACGGGAGGCTCTCCCGCGGCGGGATCTTTCCAGCGGGCGGAGGCGCGATCGGGGTGCTGCTTCAGATAGTCGAGGTATTCGCCGTTATAGCCCAAGCCCCAAGCGCTGTCACCGGGCTTCTGGGCGTAGCCGAAACTGCGCAGCAGGTTGCGTGCATCGCGCGCCAGCGCCTCGGCCGATACGTCCAGCGGAATCCGTTCGGTGATGCCGAACCGCACCCCCAACACGCCAATCACAACGATGCCGGCCAGGGCGGCTCCGAGCCAAGCCAGCGCGAGCACCGGCTTCAAACCCTCCGTTTCTCCGGCGGCCGCCACCAATTCGGGCGATGGCGTCTCGCCCGCAGCCAGCGCGGCGGCGAGCGGATCTCCGCCAGGCAGCGCGGCCGCGACGGCCAGCGCCGAATTGGGGCGCAGCCGCGGGTCCGGTTGAAGGCAGCGCAGAATCGCGCGCTCCACCGTCGGGTCCAAGTCCTTCACCAGGGTAGTGATGCTGGCCGGCGAAGCGCGCTCCTGCATCTGCATCAGTTCCATCAGCGATGCCGCCTCGAATGCCCGCCGCCCCGTGAACAGTTCGTAGAGCAGCAAGCCCAGCGCGTAGATGTCGCTCTTGGCGGTGACCTCGGTGCCCGCCAACTGCTCCGGGGACATGTAGGCCGGCGTTCCGCTGCGCACGTCCGCCTGCAACTGCTCGGTGAGGCCGGCCAGTCCGAAATCCATGATGATCACCTGGCCACGGCCGTCGATCATCACGTTGGCCGGTTTCAGGTCGCGGTGCAGCACGCCCTTCTCGTGCGCCGCGGCGAGCCCCGCGCACAAGCCGCGCGCAGTGTCGATGGCCTTGTCGGCGGGCAGGCGGCCGATGCGCCGCAAGAGCGACGCCAGGTCCTCTCCATCCACAAACTCCATCGAGATGTAGTGCAGCCCTTCCACCTCGCCGATGTCGTAAACGCGGCACACGTTGGGGTGCGTTACCTGGCGTGCGATCCGCACTTCGTTATAGAAGCGCGCCAGTGCGCGGTCGTCGCGAGCCATCGCCTCCGGCAGGAACTTCAGCGCCACCGCCTGGCCCAGGGTAAGGTCCGTGGCGCGATACACCTCGCCCATGCCGCCCCGGCCCAACAGCCCCGCCACGCGATAGCGGCCGGCCAGCAGCGTTCCCGGCAGAAACCGGCCCTCATCCACCGCGCTCGTGCTGGTGAGCCGCGATACAGTTCCGACAGGCGGCCGGCTGGAGGAGGGCGCCGGCAGGACCGCCGTCATGGCCGATGTGACTTCCAGCGGCGCCGCGCACCAGGAGCAGAATCGGCTGTCGTCCGGAGACTCGTGCGAGCAGGAGCGGCAATGGACCATTACGTGGTCATGGTAGCGCGACCAGCAACCTGGGATCGTTTCGCCGCGGGGTCGTCCGGCAATCCCGCCACTTCCAACACCGGCCGGATTTCGATCGTGCCGACACGCGCTACGGGGATGCGGGCGGCAATGCCGATAGCCTCGTCGAGGTCGCGGGCTTCGACCAGGAAGTAGCCGCCCAACTGCTCGCGCGTCTCCGCGAAGGGGCCGTCGGTGACCAGGCGCTGGTTCTCGCGCATGCGGACGCTGGTCGCCGTAGCGGTGGGGTGCAGCGGAGAAGCGGCCAAATACTGACCCTTTGACGCCAGGTCCTGGGCCAGTTGCGCCGACTCGACGTAACATTTCTCACGTTCGCTCTCGTTCAGGGCCTGCTCATCCAGGTAGACCAACAGCATATATTTCACGCGTATACCTCCAACCAGTAGGTCGCGATGCCGGCAACCGGATCGACGACCCACCGAAGAATTATTTACCATCGGTGCATGCGCTCGCAATCCGACATGGCGGTGGAAGAAGTCTATCGTTCCGAGTGGGGCCGCATCGTGGCCACGCTGATCGGGCTTTTCGGCGACTTCGAAGTGGCTGAAGAGGCGGCCCAGGAAGCGTTCGCCGCCGCGGTCGATCAGTGGCGTGACGGCGGGGTGCCCGACTTGCCGCGCGCGTGGATCATCCAGACGGCGCGTCACAAGGCCATCGACCGCATCCGCCGCCGCGTGCGATTCGCCGAGACGGTACAGAGCCTGGCGGCGTCAGGCGACACCGTCGAAGAGCCAGACTACGACATCGCGGAGATACCCGACGATCGCCTGAGGCTGATCTTCACCTGCTGCCACCCGGCGCTGGCATTCGAGGCGCAGGTTGCTTTGACGCTGCGCACCCTGGCCGGCCTCGAGACCGACGAGATCGCCCGCGCCTTTCTGGTACCGGTGGCGACAATGGCGCAGCGACTGGTACGCGCGAAGCGCAAGATCCGCGATGCCGGGATTCCCTATCGGGTGCCCGACCTTGCCGAACTGCCGGCCCGGCTGGACGCAGTGCTCACGGTGATCTATCTCATCTTCAACGAAGGCTACGCGGCCACCCGCGGCGATTCCCTGCTCCGCACCGACCTCTGCGCGGAGGCCATTCGCCTGGGACGCCTGGTGCGAAACCTGATGGCGCCCAAACCGCCGTCGGAGGCGACCGGACTGCTGGCCCTCATGCTGCTGCACGATGCGCGGCGCGAGGCCCGGCTGGATGAGGCCGGCGACCTGGTGACGCTCGAAGATCAGGACCGCTGCCGCTGGCACGGGCGGCAAATCGCCGAGGCCCTGCCCCTGGTCGAGGAAGCGCTGCGCGGCGAGCCCGGTCCTTTCACGGTGCAGGCGGCGCTGGCGGCCGAGCACTGCCGGGCGGCGCGGGCCGAAGATACCGACTGGCGCCGGATCCTCCGGCTGTACGATCTGCTCGAGCGGTTGCAGCCTTCGCCGGTGGTGTCGCTGAACCGCGCCGTGGCCGTCGCGATGGTGGCGGGCCCGGAGGCGGCGCTGAGCCTGATCGATGTGCTCGCCGCCGGAGGCGATCTGGACGGCTACCACCTGCTGCACGCCGCCCGCGCCGACCTGTTGCGCCGCACCGGCGCCCGCGAGGAAGCAGCGAAAAGCTATCGGAGGGCGCTCGCCCTGGCCACCAACGACAGCGAGCGGCGCTTTCTCGAGCGGCGGTTGCGCGCTCTCCAGACGGCAGGCGCCTGACCGGCCGGCAATCACGACGTGACAACCCGCCGCGCACCCCTTGGGGCCGCGGGCACGGTCAGCGACAGCCGCGAAAACCGGTCGCCCAGGCGGGCTTGGGCGCGGGCCTGGTGCGAGCGAATCAGCAGGTCCTTGGCATCGGTCAGGTGGGCGAACATCCGTGCGCGGGCCTCGTCAGGATCCCGTTTGCGGATGGCCGTCGAAATGCGGCGGTGGAGCCTCACGGTGTGCTCCAGGTCCACCATCTGCGAGGTGATCTCCATCAGCCCGTGCAGCGATTCGTGAACGATGGAAAACATCAGCCGGCAGACCCGGTTCTGCGCCATCTGGAAGATGGTGCGGTGAAACTCGAGGTCCGCCTCGATGAGCCCGGCATGATCGTCGCGGCTGTTCTCCATGCGAAGCAGCGATTGGCGCAACAGCGCCGCCTCCTCGGCGGTGGCATGGATCGCGGCGCGGGCGGCGAGTTCCGGCTCGACGATCAGCCGCGCGTCCATCAACTCCTCAAAGGAAATACCATCCAGCAGGATCAGGAACTCCATCGGTTCGGCGAGGATGGAGTGCGCGGCACGATTCAGATAGGTCCCGTCACCCACGCGCTGCGAGACAACACCCATCAACTCGAGCATCTTCAGCACCTGCCGCAGCGAGCCCCGGCTGACGCGCAAATGCGAGGCCATTTCGCGTTCGGCGGGCAGCCGCGCACCCGGTGCGATGGTGCCTTCGGAGATCAGTTGCTTGAACGTCGCCAGCAGCCTCGCCGTGAGGTCTTCTTTCTTCCGTTGCGTGGGCATTGGACTAACCAATCATACTGCGCCGCAATTCCGCCCCGGAAACGCTCCGTCAGGCGGAAGGCGTCGTAGCATGTCGAAAGGCGGCGCGGTGCCGGCCATTTGAAAACCAGAGCCGTGAGGGAGTATGATCCCAACATCATGCCAGACAATCCGAACCCGATATCCCGAAGGTCTCTGCTGAGGCGGACGGCGGTTGGCGCCTCCGCGTTCACCATAGTCAAACCCCACCTGGTCCGCGGTGCGGGGAAGGAAACGCTGCGCGCCGGCATCGTCGGTTGCGGCGGACGCGGCACGCAGGCAGTGGTGGACATGCTCACCGGCAACGAGAACGTGGAACTGGTGGCCATGGCGGACGTATTCGAGGATCACCTGGAAAGCTCGCTCAAACGGCTGCGCGAACCCCGCGACCTCGGCCGCCACGCCGGCATCACGGTGGAACGTAACGGGCAGCCAAAGACCATGACCGCGCAGGAACTGGTGGAATCCCTCCAGCCGCGCATCAAGGTCCAGCCGGACCACCATTTCGTAGGTTTCGATGCTTATCAGAAACTGATTCACTCGGACCTCGATATCGTGATGCTGACCACGCCGCCGGGCTACCGCCCGATGCACTTCGAAGCCGCAGTGGAAGCGGGCAAACATGTCTTCGCCGAGAAACCCATCGCCACCGATGCCACCGGCGTGCGCCGCTTCCTGGCGGCGGGACGCAAAGCCGCGGAGAAGAAACTCACCGTGATGTCCGGCGCGCAGCGCCACGAGGACAAGCCATACATGGAAACCGTGGAGAAGGTGCATGCCGGCGCCGTGGGCGACGTGGTGGCGCTCTACTCCAACTACCTCAGCAGTCCGGTGTTCCACGCGCAGGGGCGCGATCCCAAGTGGGGCGACATGGAGTGGGAGCACCGTAACTGGTATTCGTTCATCTGGCTGTGCGGCGACCAGATCGTGGAGCAGCACTTTCACAACATCGACTTCATGAACTGGGTAATGGGCGGGCATCCGGAGCGCGTGGTGGCGTCCGGCGGCGCGGCGTGGCGTCCGCGCGAACCGCTGTACGGCAACATTTACGACCACATCTCTTCGGACTTCACCTATCCCAACGGCGTCCACCTGAGCAGCACGTGCCGGCAGTATCCGCGCGGCGTGTACAACAACGTGAGCGACCTGATTGTGGGGGCGAAGGGCCACACCAGTGGGACGGACCTCGGCACCAAGGGCATCAGTCCCTACGTGCAGGAGCACATCAACATGGTGGACAGCATTCTCGGGCGCGGGCCGTACATCAACCAGTCCGTGCCGATCGCGGAGAGCACGCTGACCTGCATCATGGCGCGCGAATCGGCCTACTCGGGCATGGCGATCACCTGGGATCAGATCATGAACTCCAAGCAGGACCTGATGCCCAAATCGTTCGGCTATGAGGAGACGATGCCGAATATCCCACTGCCTGTGCCGGGCACCTACAAGTTCGTCTGAGCGGGGGCGGGTGGCGAGGGCCCTGTGCCCGGGCTCTCGCCAATGTGTCCGCGCACGGTACGATTTCTATCGTTGACTTACGTCTTTTATCGTCGTATGGTGGATGCAGATGGCTTCTTCCCGCCGCAACCGGGCGCCTCTGGCCCTTCCGACCGCCGCCGAGTTGGACATTCTGGCGGTGCTGTGGAGGCTGGGAATGGCGACCGTACGGGAAGTCCACGAGGAACTCGGTAAGGAGAACGGCTACACCACCACGCTGAAGCAGATGCAATTGATGAAGGAAAAGGGACTGCTCCTGCGCGGCGAACGGTTTGGATCGCACGTCTACGAGGCCAGCGTGCCCAAAGAGCAAACCCAGCAGCAGATAGCGGGCGACCTGCTGAGGAGGGCTTTCGGCGGTTCGGCCCGCAGCCTGGTGGTGGGCGCGCTGGCGGCGCAGCCGGCCTCGGACGAGGAACTGAACGAAATCCGCGCCATGCTGGACGCCTATGCGAAAGAGAAAGGACGCTCGTCATGAACGTCCTGCCAACGCTGGCTTCGTCGGCATCGGTGGAACGCCTCGGTTGGACACTGGTTCACTTCCTTTGGCAGGGCTTGACGATTGCGGCCCCCTATGCGGCGGTGCGGCGGGCGATGGCGCGCCGGAGGAACGCGAAGGCGCGATACCTGCTCGCCTGCGGAGCGCTGGTGGCCATGATGGCGGCTCCGCTCGTGACCTGGGGGCTGATGGGTCCCTGGGACGCCAGTCCGGTACCGTCCTATGGCCAGCGAAACATTCCCACAGCCGCTTGGAAGACCGATATCGGCACCACGCCTTTGCCCGCTTCCGTCCGTACCGTGGTGTTGGACGTGCAGCGAGAACGGCTCCTGGCTTGGGTGGTGATGGCCTGGCTTGCCGGTGCGGTGGTGTTTTGGGCGCGGCTGGCGGGAGGTTGGGTGGTTGCGGCACGGATGCGGTCGGTGCGGGTACGGGCGGCGCCCGTCGAATGGCAGGAGACTCTGCGGAGGCTCGGCGCGCGCCTCGGCCTGGCTCGCCCAGTGCGGCTGCTGGTCTCCGCACTGGTCGAAGCGCCGGCGGTCGTCGGCTGGCTGCGCCCGGTGGTGCTGGTGCCGGTGGGGGCGCTGGCCGGGCTGCCTGCCGAACAAGTGGAGGCGCTGCTGCTGCATGAGCTGGCGCACATCCGGCGACACGATTACCTGGTCAACCTGCTGCAAAGCGCCGCCGAAGCGCTGCTGTTTTACCACCCGGCGGTGTGGTGGGTATCGGGCCACATTCGGGCCGAGCGCGAACTGTGCTGCGACGATGAGGCCGTATCGGTCTCGGGCGATGCGCTCACGTATGCGCGCGCCCTGGCCCGGTTGGAAGCCTACCGTCCGGCGCATCTCCGCACCGCGCTGGCCGCCAATGGCGGATCCCTGTCCGGCCGCATCGCGAGAGTGCTGGGGCAGCCGCGGCCGGCGGTCCGCGCGGGCCTGGGTCCAGGCTCGGCGGCGGTAGCGATCCTGCTGGCGGCCGCTACGTTCGGCGTGTTCGGGCAGTCCGCCGCGCATCCCACGTTTCAATCGATCGCGATCCAACGAAACACGTCGAACTGGAGTGAACGTTTCGAGCACCCGATGGGGATGAGCGCCAACGCGTCGCTGATGCTTCTCATCCGCTTCGCGTACGCGTCCCACGACAACCCTATGGCAGGCCACACGCTGCCGCTACCGGCCTCGCAAGTGACCGGAGGTCCGGCCTGGGTCCATTCCGAGCGCTACGATATCGAGGCCAAACCGCCCGCTGGCAGCGATCCGAAGCAGATCTGGCAAATGTGGCAATCGCTCCTGGCCGATCGGTTCAAACTGAGGCTCCATCGGGAGACGCGGGATCTCCCGGTGTATGTTCTGACCCGCGCGAGGAACGGCTTCCGACTGCCGCCGCCGCCGAAAGAGGTTGGATGCGTTTCTTTTCCACCTGGCACGACTCCGCGATCCGTGCCGGGGAAGGTCGATTGCGGCTATGTCTCGGGACCCTTCTCCGGGAACCGGTCCGGCCTGCTGGACATCCAAGGAAGCAAGGTCCGTATGGCCGACCTTGTTCGGGAGCTGGCGGTGGTGCTGGACCGGCCGGTCCTGGATCGAACCGGATTCACGGCCGAATTCGATCTCAACCTGAGTTTTGCCGCGGACCAGGCCACTTCAGGATTGCCGGGGTTTGGAAGTGCGGGCGCACCCAACCGCCCCGACATCTTTACCGCCCTCGAAGAACAGCTCGGGCTGAAACTCGCGCCAGGCGGAGGCCCGGTCGAAGTGCTGGTCATCGATCACGCGGAGAGACCCACCGCGAACTAAGCCGGCCGAGCGGGGTGCTACACGCCGTCGAGGATCCGGTCGAAGCGCTTACTCACCTCTTTGAGATAGTCGGCATCACCTCCGGGGAGTTCGACTGTGGCCGTGCCTTTGTACCCGATATCGGTGAGCGCGGCGTGGACGGCCTTCCAGTCGATTTCGCCTTCGAGCAGCGCCGTGAAATCCGGTACCCGCTTACGGATGGCGGGATTGCTCTTGAAGGCGAAGTCCTTCACGTGCAGCTTCACGATGCGCTTGCCGAGCGTACGGATCCAGTCCTGCGGGTAGCCGTTGATGGCCACGTTGCCGATATCGAAGTAGGCCCGGACCCAGGGGCTCTGGAACTCGTCCACGTAGCGCGCCATTTCGAGCGGGCTCAACAGGAACTTGTTCCACACGTCTTCGATCCCGATGATTACTTTCACTTCGGCGGCGAGGGGCAGGAGCTGGCGGATGTGGCGCTGGCTGCGCTCCCATGCCTGGGCATAAGTGACGTCGGCAGTCACGACGGCAGGCACCAGCAGCACGGTGTCGGCGCCCCAGAGCTTCGCATTGTGGAGGCTGGTGCGCATGCCTTCCATGCTCTTTTCGACGACGGCCGGATCGGGAGAGGAAAGCGGGCTGCGCCAGTGCTCCTGGTTCATCACGGAGTGGATGGGCAGGCCGATTTTCTTCGAGGCGCCGAGCATCTCTTCGGCTTCGGTGGCATCGGGCGTGGTGGGGCACTCGATGGCTTCGAAGCCGCAGTCCTTGGCCAGTTGGAACTTTTCGGGAATTCCGAGGGCTTTCGGAAGCATGCCGTACCAGACGGCTTTTCGGATGGGCAGGCGCGCCGGCGCCGCGGCGGCGGCGGCCAGCGGGGCCGCGGCCAGGGTGGAGACAAACTGACGGCGAGTAGGAGGTGTCACGCTCCGTATTCTAACCCTGTTGCAGCGAAAGCACCGAGAACGAGATGTGCCTGGTCTGTCGGACTTAGTAGTGACCGCCGGCGGCGGGAGAGATTTTGCCGCGGAACATGCGATAGACGAATGTGAAGTATGCGACCGCCAGGGCCATTCCGAAGCCCCACCAGATGAGACCTACGGCCAGCGAGTGCTCGCCGGAATGGGCGTTGTAGACGGTGATGTTGCGCGCGGGATCGGTGGTCGAGACCAGCAGGTTCGGGTAGACCGCGGCCGCCGCACCGACGAGCATGAACACGAGATACGCGCAGGAACTCAGAAACGCGGCACGTTCGAGGTTTTGGCGGTTGGCGTTCCAGAGGGTGGCGAGCGAGGCTGCTACCAGCACCGGAATCACGAACAGCACTGGAAAGCGGAGATAGTTGTCGAGCAGCGCGGGACGGATCGCAAGCGTCGCGGCGAGGCTGCCGGCGGTGAGCAGAACCAGCACCGGCGAGAGCAGGCGGGAGGCGCGGCGAGCGCGGGCATTGAAGTCCCCGGTGGTTTTGATCGCCACGTAGTTGGCGCCGTGCAGCGACAGTGCCACCAGGGCGACCACTCCCGCAATCACCGTGTACCAGTCGAGCACGCCCGGCTGCGGACCGACGTTCCAGTTGGTCCACAGCGGCAGAAAGAAGTAGCCGTCGGGTTCGAGCGGAACGCCGCGAATCACGTTGCCGAGCGCGGCGCCGTAGAAGACGGTCAACAGCAGGCTGCCGATGCCGAAGCAGCCGTCGAACAGACCGCGCCACACCGGCGAATCGAGATGCATGCGCAGTTCGACGCCGATGCCGCGCAGAATGAGCAGCCACAAGACCATCATGAGCGGCAGATAGAAGCCGCTGAAGCCGGAGGCGTAGAGCAGGGGGAAGGCGAAATAGAGCGTGCCGCCGCCGGCCAGCAGCCAGACTTCGTTACCGTCCCACACCGGGCCGATGCTGCGGATGATGAGGCGGCGCTCTTCTTCGTTGCGGGCCAGGAAGAGGTGCAGCACGCCGGCGCCGAGGTCGAACCCGTCCAGGACCACGTAGGCGGTGATCATGACGGCTACCAGCAGAAACCAGGTCAGGAGCATGTGACGGACACTCCCGAGGTGATGTCGGCGGCAGAGTCGTCCACCGGACCGCGGGCGATTTCGCGGCTCAGCAGAAACAGGAAAAGCACGGCGAGCAGAGTGTACATGCCCATGAAGCCGAGCAGGGTAAAGAGGCCGTTGCCGGCGTGGACGTACTTCGAATAGCCGGTGCTGGTGCGCATGAGCCCGTAGACGACCCACGGCTGGCGGCCCATTTCCGCGGTAAGCCAGCCCGCGGTGTTGGCCACGTAAGGCAAGGGGGCGCAGAGCAGCAGAATCCACAGCATCCATCGCGTGCGGTAGAGCCTGCCGCGCCACAATAGGAACGCGGCCGCGCCCATGGCCGCCACGAACAGGGTCCCCAGGCCGGCCATGATGTGATAGCTGTAGAACAGCAGTGGGATGTTGGTGGGCCAGTCGGTTTTAGGGAATTCGTTGAGGCCTTTGACGGCCGCGGTGGGGGTGCCGTAGATCAGGAAGCTCAGCACCCGGTTGGCGGTGAGCGGGTTGTCGATGCGCTCGCTCTCGGCATCCGGCTGGCCCAGGATGACGATGGGGGCGCCGGTCTCGGTGCGGAAGAGGCCTTCCATGGCGGCGGTGGTGATGGGCTGATGGACAGCCAGGTACTTGCCGTGGATATCGCCGGTGGGGAAGATCTGGGCTATGCAAGCGATGATTCCGGCGATGACGGAAACGCGCAGAAAGGCGCGGCCCTGCTCGGCGAACCGGTTTTCGAGCAGGTAATAAGCGCCGACCGCGGCCATCACGAAAGCGCCCGTGATGAGCGCCCCGCACATGTTGTGAGCGTACTGAATCAGCCCCCAGGGGTTGAAGAGCAGGCCCCAGAAACTGGTGACGTTGAAGGTACCGTCGGGCATGCGCTGATAGGCGACCGGGTGCTGCATCCAGGCGTTGGTAACGATGATGAAAAAGCCGGAGAGCCAGGAACCGGCGAAGACCGCGACGGCCATCCACCAGTGAGCCAAGCGGCTGAGCCGGCGCTCGCCGAAGAGAAACAGGCCGAGAAAGGCGGATTCGAGGAAAAACGAGAACACGCCCTCCATGACCAGCGGCTGGCCGATGACGCCGCCGGTGAGCCGCGCAAACTGGGACCAGTTGGTGCCGAACTGAAACTCCATGGGGATGCCGGTGACCACGCCCATAACGAAGTTGATGCCGAACACCTTGGCCCAGAAGCGCGCCGAGCGGTTGTAGAGCGGGTTATTGGTTCGCAGGTACAGGGTTTTGAAGACGACGATGAGGGGCGCGAGCCCCATAGTGAGCTGCGGAAACAGGTAGTGAAAAGTAACCGTGAACGCAAAATGGATGCGGTGCAACAGGAGCGCATCGTCCATTGTTCCATCGTCCCACACCGCCGGCGGGATGACGGAGAAAATTGCGCGGGCGAGCGCCCTGTGTTACTCATGCTGTCATGCGTCGTAGAGACTTCTTTCCAGTTGTTGCCGCGTCCGCCGCGTGGGCCCAGGCGCCCGCCAATTCACATACAGGACGTTTGAAACAGACGGTCACCCGCGGTGTCTTCGGCCGCGGCGCGAATTTCGAAGAGACCTGCAAGCTCGCCGCCAGCATGGGAATTGTGGGGTATGACCTGATCGGGCCGGCGGACTGGCCGACCTTGAAGAAGTATGGGCTCACGCCGACCATGTACCCGGGCGGCGGCGGAACGGGCATCCAAAATGGACTGAACCGGGTGGAAAACCACGAGCGATTCGAGAAGCCCTTCCACGCCGCCATCGACGAAGCGGCGGCCAATGGCGTGCCGAACGTCATTACTTTCTCGGGCAACCGGGCCGGCATGGAAGACGCGCGTGGAGCGGAGAACTGCGTCACGTTTTTGAACAAGGTCAAGGCGCACGCCGAGGACAAGGGCGTGACGATCTGCATGGAGTACCTGAACAGCAAGGTCAACCACAAGGACTACATGTTCGATCACATCGCCTGGGGCGTGGACGTAATGAAGCGGGTCGGCTCGCCGCGGGTGAAGATCCTGTACGACATCTACCATGCGCAGATCATGGACGGCGATATCGTGCGGAACATCCGCGATCATCTGCAATGGATCGGGCACTTCCACACGGGGGGAAACCCGGGGCGGCACGAACTCGACGAGACCCAGGAACTGAACTATCGGTTTATCGCGCAGGCAATCGCGGACGTGAATTTCACGGGCTACGTGGGACACGAATATTCGCCGGCACAGGGGCGCGACCCGCAGGCCAGCCTGAAACGGGCGATCGAGATTTTCACGGTATAAGCGAAAAGCACCGCCGAGAGAAGTCCCGGCGCGACAGACACGAGAGTCTGCGCCGCGCCGGCATGCATGGGGATCAGTGCAGCGCATCCAGCAGAGCGCGCGCGGGGGTGGAGCCCGGGTTGAAGCTCAAATAACGCTCCAGCACCTGGCGCGCCTGATCGCGCGGCAGAACCTGCGACAGATTCACGGCGGCGCCTTCGATCGCGGGATTCGCGTCCAAGGCCCGCCGCCACAGTTTGGCCGCCTCCTCGGTGCCTCCAGCCCGCGCATAGAAGACGCCCAGGTTCACCAAGGCAGTCACGTTCCCAGGGTCCTCGCGCAGCACGGACTGGTATTGCGAGGCGGCGCGCCGGGCATCCGGCTCCGAGACCGCCAGCCGCAGCAGAACCTGTGCGTCCGCCGGCTGGGCGCGGAGCAGATGTTGGCGGGCGCGGCCGTCGCCGGCCTCGGCGTAGGCGATTCCCCAGGCCCGATCGTCCGCGGCACCGAGGAAGGCCACCAGGTGTTTTTGGCCGGCGTGCTGGGCGGCATGCCTGGGGACGCGAGGGATGGAGTGGTCGGTGAACACGCCGTGGCCGGCATCCACGGCGGCGGCCTTGGGCATGTGGCACGTGGCACACTCTTCTTTCGCGTGGTGTGCCTCGGAGTGACATCCGACACACGCCGCCTGGGTGCGATTCGCGTCGGTATGCGGGTCGTGACACGAACCGCACCAGAGCGCGTCGCCCGCGGCCCGTTTGCACGCGCTGGCAGCCAGCCGCTCGACGTGGCTGGTGACCTTCAGATCCTGATGCGCGGCGTCCCAGACAAAATAGGTGGCGTAGTCGGCGATCTTCTCGCCGGCGCGGAAATCGGCGAAGCGGCGGCCGGCACGGGTCACGCGGCTTACTCCCGAGAGGTGGCACTGGGCGCAGACGGAATCGCGCCGCTCCGGATCGAGCGCGGCGGGGTTCACCATGGGCGCGGCGGCGGGATTCTGAACGTGCTCGCTGCCCGGGCCATGACAACGCTCGCACGAGACGCCGTTGTCGGCGAAGGGGGGCTCACCGAAGCGGTTCTGAGTGTCTCGGACCACGCGCACGCGGCTGGCATGGCAGCCAAGGCAACTGTCTTCCACCGGCCGGTCGAAACGCGCGTGGCGGTACTGCTCATAGCCAGGCGAAGCATCCCAGGACTGCGTCTGGACGTACCAGCTTACCGGCAGCTCGAAGAGGTAGCCATCTCGCTGGTACAGCCAGGTCCGGCCGCGGGTATTGGAGCCGATGAAGTAATCGAACGCGACGCTGGCCGTCCCTGCAAACAGGCGGTTGCCGGCGATGCGGTAGGCCTGCCCCGCCGCCATGAACTCCGCCGGTGCGACCGACTTCACCGGACCGCTCGACTGCGCCATAGCGGTTCGGGAGTACTTCTCTGCGATGGTGGCGTGGCATGTCTGGCATTCCTGGCTACCCACAAAGAACGCCGCGACGAGGAACAGCATCAAGAACCTTGACTTATTTTATTCGATCCATGCGGCCTTAACTGCGCCACGCCATGTGCAGCCCGCAGAGTTCCATCTGCCGCGGCTCCCGGTGTGGCTGATGGTGGGCCGGCGCGCGCCCGAGAGGCCTGCCGGCCCCCAGGGCGACGCCAGCGCGTGACTCCGATCAGAACTCGAAGCGCAACACCACCTGCCCCGTGCGCGGTGACGGATAGGCGTTGTTCTGGCTGTTGCTGGTGATCTGGGTGTAGTTGATGAAGCCGAATCCTCCAGTCAGCAGCCCGTTAGACCGCGTGGGCGGTGTGGCGGGGTTGGCCGTGCTGGGATTCGGGAACGATTCGAGCCGGTTGAAGATGTTGAAGAACTCGGCCCGGAAGCTGATGCGCGCGCGCTCGTGAATGGGAAACGTCTTCCCGAGGCTCATCGACTCCGCCGGACGGCGCTGGCCGCGGAAATCGTTGTACCAGTTCGCAGCCGTTCCCCACACGCCTGGGGCCTGGTCCACCCAAGCCTTCGGATTCAGAATCGTCTCCTGCGTCGGATCGATGCAGCCGCAGTTCGGATCTTTCAGGAACAGCGGTTGGCCGGCCACGCGGAACTGGCGGGTTCCCTGCCCCGGCAGATAGGTGCCGAGGCTGTTCGTCGAGCCGGGCGCCTGGAGCAGTCCGCCGCTGGTGTATTGCAGCACCGCGCCGACATTCCAGTTCGCCAGGACCAGGCGCGTGAACCGGTTGCGGGCAACGAAACCATGCGAGGTTACGCGGTAATTGACGCTCGCCGTGAGCACGTGCGGCAGGCTGCTCGCCGCCAGGCTCTTGAAACTGTCGCGGTCGAAAATGTTGCCCGAACCTTCCCAGTTGTCCAGGTTCTTCGAAAATGCATACGAGGCGGTGAACTCCAGGCCGCGCGAAAAGCGCTTGGTGGCCTTTGCCTGAAGGGCGTCGTACCAGGTTTTGCCGAGTGGCGCCCACATTGAGCCGATGCCGCCGTACTGCGGAAACGGACGCAGGCTCTGGATGACCGTGCCGGTGTTGGGGAAATTGGGATAGGGCTTAGTGAAGCCGCGATTCACCGCGACCGTCGAGGTGATGGAGGACGTGAGCAGGGTGCGGTCGGTGGGATTGGTAATGTCGATGCCCAAAGCCGTCAAGCGGTTCGGGTCCACTGCGTTGTAGTTGATCAGGCCATTCTGGTTCAGCCACACACTGCGGTTGCCGACGTAGGAGACTTCGAGAACGAGGTCCTTGGTCACTTCGCGCTGCACCGAAACGTTCCACTGATTGATGCGCGGAGGACGGCCGCCATTGGGGTCGAGCACGTTGGGCGCGTTTTGGACAGCAGCACCGGGATTCACCAGGAGGCCCGGATTATAACTGGCGCCGTACAGCACGGCAGGATCCCAGCTCAAGCCATTCGCCAGCGTGCCCGCTTCCACGCCATTGCCCGGCGAGGTGAAGTTGATGGTATTGAAGCCCATGCCCTGGCTGTTGCCGCCACCGATATAGGCGAAGATATTGCTCTGCCCGTAGACGAGTCCCCATCCGCCGCGCAGCACCGTCTTGGGTGTCAATTGATAGGCGACGCCGATGCGCGGCGCCACGGCGTATGGATAGGTCGCCACCAGGTCGCAATTGCAGCGCCCCGGCCCGTTGCCTTCATAGATCACGCCGCCCAGCATGCCGTTGGCATTCGGGTTGACGATGGCCTGGTTGAATCCGCTGGTGCGCGCGTTCAGCTCGCGCTGCGGCTTTTGCAGGTCGTAGCGGATGCCGTAGTCGAGCGTGAGTTTGCGGCTGACCTTCCACGTGTCCTGCACGTAGAACGCCCACGACGACTTACGGTATTGCGGCGCCTGCACGTTGGAAATGTTGGCGCTGTTGAACTGCCCCAGCAGGAAGCTCGCGAACGGATGGCCGATGGTAGTGCCGCCTGGCAGGGTTCCGCCGTACAACGGCTGCCCGGTCTGTCCGGAACTGAAGCCGAAAATCGGCGCAAGGCCGGTGGCTGAGTAGTTGCTGAACGCGTCGATCTTCCATTCGCTGCCGGTCTTGTATGTGTGGTTATTGTGGACCCAGGTGACCTGCGCCAGCGCGGTTGGTTTCGTACCGGAGAATTTGCCGCGGCCCACCGGCCCGAACGAAGTCGATGTCGCAATCGACGACTGCGCCAGTCCGCCATAGGTATTGGTGCCCACGCCGGAAAGGCGGACGAAGCCCGTCCCTGGCGCGCCCTGGATGCCGAGCAGGCCCGCGGAATCGAAGTTGGTGATATTGGGGGGAGCCGTGTCCGGGTTCACATAGCGCTGCACCCCCGCGCCCATGTGCAGAAGCAGGGTCGGCGAAAGCGACTGGTCGTAATTCACGCGGGCGTTGATGCCCTTGATGTGCAGCGCCCGGCGGATCGAAATCGGATCCGGGTACCCGTCCTGCCCCACATCCTTGTCGGTGATCTCGTCGGCGAAGTAGCCGCTGAGGCGGCTGGATGAGTTCAGGTTGTGGTCGATCTTGAAGGAAGGCAGGTCCTGAATCTTATGGAACGGATTCCGCAGTTCGTAATTGTTCACGATGCTGTTGGGATTGGTCGCATTCGGGATATAGTCCAGGATCTTCAAGGCGACCGGATCGAGCCGGGTGGACGGGATGAGGTTGCCGGCGAACGGATTCACGATGAACCTGCCGCTGGCGTCGGTGGTGCGCGTCAGCGGATCATAAATCGTGTTTTCGAGAAGCGCGCGGCCGGCGAAATCCGTGCCCAGGTTCCGGTTGGTCAGCACTTCGCTGAAATCACCGTTCCGCATCTTCGCGGTAGGCACGGTTCCCAAGCCCATGTACGCATTCTGGCGGTCGCGGTATTTCTCGTAATTGAAGAAGAAGAAGGTGCGGTTCCGGCCGTTGTAGAGCTTGGGAATGTAGACCGGCCCGCCGAAGGAGACGCCGGCATCGATGCGCCGTTCTTGCGGCCGGAAGTGGTGGCCCAAGCCGTCGTCGGTGTAGGGCATGCCCGCGTTCAGGGCTTCGTTGGCGAAGTAAGAGTAGGCGCTGCCGTGAATCTGGTTGGTTCCGCTGCGCGAGGTGAAATTGAAGAGGCCGCCGCCCACCTGCCCGAATTCGGCGGCGAAGTTCGAGGTTTGCAGCGTGAATTCCTGAATCGCTTCCACGGAGGGCTGAGTCTCATCGGAGACCCGGCCGTCGAGCCCGTTATTGGATTCCTGCCCCTCGAAGAGGATGCGGAACGAGCCCGCGGGCAATCCGTTCACCTGGATGGTGTTCCAACCGGAGATCGTGGCGCCGGGCGTCAATTGCACGAAGGACAACGGATTGCGAATGGCCCCGGCGCCGATGCCGAAATTGACGGGCAGCTCATTGATGGTCTTGCCCGAAATCGTGCTCGACTGTTCCGCGCTTTCCGTCTTGAGCATGCTCGCATCGGCCGTGACCTCGATGGACTCGGTGGTCTGGCCCACGGTCAGGGTGACGTCCACGCGCGTGGTCACGGCGACCTGGATCTGGATATTGCTCTGCTGATACCGGTTGAATCCGGTCTGCTCCACCGACAGCGTGTAGACGCCGGCGGGCAATGCGGTAAGCGTGTAATTGCCGGTAGACGTCGTGACGGTATCCTGTTTGAGATCGGTTTCGCTATTGACCAACAGGATTTTGGCGCCGGCAATCACCGCGCCGCTGGTATCCACGACCGTACCGGTAATGGTTCCGCGATCCGTTTGAGCCAACAGGGAGGCGGCTAGAAAAACGAAGACACTGCTTGCGTGAAGGACTCTGGACATAAGAAAACCTTGGACGTGCGAGACTGCAAAGTGGATCAAATATGTCACATTTCGCACCCGAATGTCAAGATCCGGCGCGGCCGAGCAATAGGGCGGGGGAGCGCCGGGGCGAAGCTCGACCCGGCGGAGCGGAGCGTCGGCGCCAGGCAGTACGGCTGGGATTTAATGGGCCGGAAGGAGATCGACGTAGCCGTGCCTGGCCAGGAAGCGGAAGTAGCCGACGAAGTCGAAATCCATGCGGCCTTGCGATAGTTCGATCAGGCGAATCACTTCGGCCAGGGTTCGCTTTCCATCGCACCAGACCAGAAGTGGCAGCGGGGCGGGAGTGCCCGCGAAGCCCGGGAAGCCTTCCCGCTGGTCAAGCGGGAGATCATCGAGAGTCACCGGCCCGAATCGTTTCCGCTTTACGATGATCTGTGCGGCTTCTGCGCGCCGCGGATCGGCGGGCGGCTCCACCGGAGTTACGGATGGGGCGACGCCAAGTTCGCCGGCGCGATGGTTCACGGCCTCGACAAGCCGTGCGCACTCGCCGTCCGCGAAACGGCGCGCTCTTTCGACCGATGCGTCCACCAGCGGCCGGATCTTCTCACGGCCCGCCGAAGATGCCAGCCGAAGCATGGAGAGCAACGCTTCGCGGTCGCGATCCGAGTTGTAACGGATCTTCGCGAGCCCGGCGTGCAACTCCCGTCCGAGGGCCTCGACGCTCGTGATCGTGGACACCCGATCGAAGAATGGCGCCGCAGCCCGAATGGTATTTTCGTAGCTCCGGTCGACGGTAATGCCGGCCAGCCACTCGATGTCGCGATCTCCAGCCGCCGCCAGATAGTACAGGAAGCCGGCCACCACAGCGCTTAAATCGCGCAGCGAGCGCGGGTCCACGCGGTCGAGCGTATCGGCGCTGTTGTGATGCACGTTCACGGCGCCGCTGCTGCCTGCCGCGGCCACGGTGGGGACGCCGATGGTGGGGTCGCTCAGGAACGAATCTGAAGTTGGGCGGTAGGGTATCCAGCGTGGGAACCGCCGCGGGATTCCCGCGTAGTGACCCTCGGCGATGCGCATGATCAGCGCATCCTGATACGAGCGGTTCACGTCCGGATTCATGGCAAAGCTGTAGCCGGGGGTCTCGTCGTAGGGACCGGCGGCGGTGTCGAGGCAGATAGCTCCCACGGTCCGTTGTATTCGGTCCCGGTGGGTGGCGATATATGCCGACGAACCATAATCTTCCGGCATGGCGAGAATGCGGATGGAACGTCTCGGCCGCGGCAGCCTGCCGGTATCGATCAGCCGCTGGAGAGTGGCCAGGGCTTCCAGCATGCCGGCGACTCCGGTGGCGTTATCCTGCGCGCCCAGTTCGAAGGCGTGTCCCAGCTCGAGGACTTCCTCGGCGGAATCGCTTCCGGGGATGACGCCGGTGACATAGGGGTAAGGGCCGGAATAGTAGCGGGTGTCCGCCACGGCCTTTACCCGCACGCGGGTGCCGTGCACCAGCAGGCCGCGAAGGTACGATCCCTGTCGCGGCGTGATCGAAAAGCCTACCAGCGGGCTGCTGGACCGGGTGAAGCCCCAGCCATAGTCGCCCCAGGCATTCATCCAGTAGTGGCTGTTCAGCAGGTCGGGATTCTCGGTGGCATCGCTGATCATACCCGCCGCGCCCATTTGATAGAGGGCGGCTTTGAGCGCACCACGTTGGGCCAGATCGAGCGGCGCCTGCGCCAGCACCATCTTTCCCTTTACGTCGAGACGGTGGAGCTGCGCAAGAGTAGCCGGCTCGAGTTCGACCACGTCCGCGGTGATGCCGCCCGAAGGCGTGGCGCCGCTCCACATGATGAGCGATGCCGGCTCCTTGCGGTAGTCGGCCAGGACGCGCATCTCGGGAGTAGCCGCGGGCTCGACGAGTTCAAGCCGCGCCTGTTTCACATCCCATGCCAGCGGCATGGTCCAGAAGCCGAATTGCGTGACGCCATCGGCGGGAGCGGAGAGCAACTCCACCTTGCGGAGGCCGATCGCGGTCATCGTTTTTTGCAGGGAATCGGCGGTCTCCTGGAATTTCGCGAAATTGGCCCACCGGTCGCTATGGTGCAGGCGAACGACGAAATCCAGGGCTTCGTTTCCGTCCACCTCCGCGCGAATTTCCTGGATCAGCGTGGAGAGACGGGCGTCGGTGCGAAGCGTCTGCGCGGACACCAGGGTGGCGGCGGCGCATAGAACGAGGGTGAACCTCATCGGATCGAACCCACCAGTTCGCGGCGTCGCAATACGTCCTCATCCGCGACGGCGACCAAAACCCACGGCCCGCCATGCGCCACCATCCTGGCTTTCCAGACGAGCGCGCCCGCTTTGCCGGGGGCCAGCATCAGTTCTTTTGCCGACGGGTCCAGCTCGAGATTATCGGCGCGGAGCGCAAAAGTGTGGCGGCCGTCTCCGGTTGCCGTCAGCCGGATGGTCACCTCGCCGTTCCGCGCGGTTTCGGCCGCGAGGGCAAAATCGACAGACCGGCCAGGCCGCAGGTCCACCACATAGGTACCTCCGGGGAGCGCCGTGAGGCTCACCTGCCGGATCCCGGAACGAATGCTGTAATTGCCTTCGGGCACGAACGAGCGAAACGAACCGGACAGATCCGCATCCACCGGCAGTACACGCCCGGTTGACGGTTCGACGAACTCCACTTTAGCGGCAGCTCCCGCCGGCACGCGGCCTTCGACGAGCGCCGGTCCCGCCAGGTCCTGCATCAGCCAGAGCCAGCGGCCGGTCGAGTGGACCCATACCTCCTTGTACACGTAACAGTTCTGCGAAGGCCAGTAGGGCGCGTCGTTCGAGCCGCGGGTTTCCATTCCCACCGGTAGGGCGCCGACGATATCGCCCGAGGAGACGCTGTACTGCTGGGCCCAATCGTATCCTTCGCCGTACATGGTGCTCTGCACGAACGGGTTGCGGCCCACGATCCACTGAAGCTGTTTTTGCGCCAGGTTGGCGGCGTCCCAATCGCCTCGCAGGTGGGCGGCGGTGGAGAGCGCCTTGGCCTGGGAGAGCAGCACGCCGTAGTTGCCGCGCCGCGCGAACCAAACCGGAAAGGCTTTCAGATAGTACCCGCCGCCCATGGGCATGCCGTGCAGCACCTGTTCGCGAAACGCTGCGCGCGTGGCCTGATACATGCCGCCCTCGGCGGGCACGTCCAGGTACTCCGAATCCTTGTAGACATACGCGGGCAGCACCTCGTAGGGCGCCGTCGCTTGCACGGAGGTCTTCTGGTATTCGGAATACAGCGCCACGGCCGAATACCACTTCATCCAGTCCGGGTGATCCGGGAGCGCCGCGCACAGACGGGCCAGTGCCACGATGGGCGCCTGATCGTTGCCGCGATGAAACTGGTGGAACAGCGTCTTCTTATCGGGGCCGGTGTAAAAGAAACCGGCGAGCGGGAACGCGCTGCCCACATAGGTTCGCTGCTGCGAAGCCACGATGATCGCGGCCAGCTCGACGGCTTTCCGGGCGTACGTTTCGTTGCCGGTATCCTGGTACAGCTCGAGCGAGGCCAGCGCGCCAATGCCCGCCAGTTCCATGGGCGAAGCGGCAAAGGCCGGCGTGCTCCAGGTCTCAGGCCCCTCTTTACCGGCAATGGCATAGCGCCAGTCGTCCTCCGCAAGCTGTAGGCTCTGCCGGGCAAGCTCCGGGTGGCTGTGCCGCAGCACGCGAAAGGCGGCGGCTTCGGCTGCGGCAGCGATGTAGTTCACGTTAGGATTGTTGCGCGCCTCGCGTGTGCGGTCGTCGGCATCGCCCAAAATACCATTCGTCCAGATGTTCATTCCGGCGAAACCAATGCGGTAGCCGCCTTCGAAACGCACCTTGAGGATCCATGCCAGGCCCCACCTGGCTTCCTCGATCAGCCTCCGCAACAACGCCGGGTTGTCGCCCCGCGCCTGCAAACGCTCGGCGAGGGCGAACATGGCGTAAGCCGCTTCGCCGGTGTTCACAAGGCCTTGCGAGAGGTCGCCGGCATCGTGCCAGCCGCCGTTCATGACGATTTTCTTATCGCCGAGCGTCGCCTGCCAATCCCGATGACACACATCGTGCGAGCCGGGAACCGCAAAGCCGCACCGCTCTCCAAAAAAGAAGTTGATGGTCTTCCAGATGGTCCCGCTCCAGACATCTTCATCGATGCGGAAGGGCCGGGTGCGGGTGTCGCCGGCCTGAATCACGTAGCTGCCCGGCCGCCGCACCTCGGAGAAGTCCAATTCCTGAAACTCGCCCAACCGGGTTTTCCGGCCGCGCACCGGTTTCGCGAGTACGACCTCACCCGCGCCGTTGTTGTCGAGCCGGATCAACTGGAATTCGCGGGCCGCAAGACCGCTCGCCAGCGCGGTCTTCGACGAGCCCGCCTGGTATCCGGTGTGGCTGAACGAGATTCTGCCGGGAGCCACATTCCAACCCTCGTAGAGGTCGGGCTCGACGCGCTCCAACTCGAGCCTGGCGATTTCGAAAGCGACGCGGTCCTGCGGATCGGGGAGCCTTTTGTTCACCCAGTAGCCGATCTCGAGCGAGATCACCTTGTCGCGAGCCAGGGGTGCGATCTCCCAGACCACGTGCTGCCACTTGCGGTCCTGGAGAGTCAGGTAGTGAATGCCTTCGCGATGGTAGACATCCGGCACTTTCTCCTTCCCGTCGTTGCGCAGGACGAGCTCGAGGGGAAGCATGGGAAAGCCCGACAACTCCGGGCGGATCCAGCACGAAATGCGGTTGTACCGGCTCCAGTCCTCGCCGGCGAAGGAGCGTTTCAAATTGACGGCGGCGAGGCCGTTCCGCGTGGGCGGGGGCTGTTCGCGGGACAGTTCCATATCCACACGCAGCGCGTGCGGCAAGCCGACACTGCCCGGCTGAGTCCCGATCACGTTGGCCTGCCCCTGCACGGTCCAGGTTGTTGGATCGGACATATCGTCGAGCAGCCGCGAGTCCAGCACCTTCTTGTTCAACCAGCCGAACTCGGCGGAATTCTGGAATTCGATCGGCATCGGCATGTGCGGCGGTTGCTCGGCGGCAACCATCGGCAAGCCGGCCATCAGGCAATAGCCAAAGGCACAAGTCAATCTCATGTCAGGTATGGTCGAGGATGGAAAGGATGGCGGTATGAATCGCGGGCCGAGCCTGGTTGATGCGCAGGTTCTGCCGGGTCGGGTGAACGCGGTTCGTCAACAGAACGATGAATGATTGGCGGGAACGGTCGATGTAGATGGAAGTGCCCGTGAAACCGGTGTGGATGATGGCGGACGGCACGGCGAGGGGGCCGGGAAACGAGCCTTCGCCCGGTGTGTCCCACCCCAGCGCGCGCGTGGTCCCGATCGGAAACACCTGGCGTGCCGTAAACCGGCGGACGGTGGCCTCGCTCAAAATGCGTTTTCCATCGTAGACGCCGCCGTTGAGGTACATTTGTGCGAAGCGAGCAAGATCGCGCGCCGAGGAGAAGAGGCCGGCATGACCGCTCACGCCATCCATCAGGAAAGCGTTCTCGTCATGCACCACGCCATGCACCATGCGGTGCCGCAGGACGTCGTCCTGTTCGGTAGGAGGGATACGACTCAACCACTCCGCCGGCGGATTGTAGCGGGTGTCTTGCATGCCCAGGGGCTCGAACGCGTTGCGCGCGACAAATTCATCGAGCCGCTGGCCGGTGATGCGGTTGATGATCTCGCCCATCACGATCATGTTGTAGTCGCGGTATTGCGTTCGTTCGCCGGGAGCCCATTCGAGCGGCAGCGCGAAAGCCAGTTTCAGAATGCCCTGCCGGTCGCCGGCCTGTTTCCAGAGCACCTGCCGGGAATTCAGTCCGGAACTGTGGGTCAGCAGGTGACGCACCAGGACGTTCTCGTGGCCGGAGACGCCGGCGAATTCCGGCAGGTAGCGGACGACCGGCGCGTCCAGGTCGAGTTGTTTGCGGTCGTAGAGGATGGCCGCGGCGGTAGTGGTCGCGATCACTTTGGTCAGCGAAGCGAGATCGAAAACGGCGTCGCGCGGGACCGGGTCGGCGTGGCTGGAGTAATCCATCCTCCCGAACGGCTTGAGAGCCACCAGCTTGCCGCGTTGGCCGACCGCCACCACGGCGCCCGGAAAGGCCTTCTGTCCGATCCACCGTTCGACTTCCTGGAATGCCGCCGCATAGGTCCGGTCCTGGCCGACCGTGGCATCCACCAGGACCGTTCGTGCGCGGAGCGGCTCTCCCGCCGGGAGCGTCGGCGGCCGGAGCGCACACGCTTCCAGCAGCCAGAGCGCGACTACGGAACACGCCAGGAGCCCTGCGCGGCGCATATCAGAAGATCAACTGCAAGGCGAGCTGCATTTCCCGGGTATGCACCGGCGACAAGGTGGAAGTCACGACGCCGAAGGTGGAGGAACCAAAGGTCCTGCCCGGAACATCGAAGCTGGGTGTATTGGTCAGGTTGAACACTTCCGCGCGGAATTGCAGCTTCATGTGTTCGCGGATGGGGAAAAACTTGAACAGCGACGCATCCAGATCGAAAAAGCTGGGACCGTTGATGTCGGGCAGAGTCCGCGAGACGGTCCCCAGGGTAAACGCGGCGGGCTGTGCAAACGCGGCGGTATTGAACCAATTGAACAGCGACTGCCCGGTGGGCTGGTCGCTCGTGCCGGATACCACGTTGGGCCGATTGCCGCCGCCGCTGATGCTGGCCGCCAAGGCGATCGGTCTTCCGCTCTGAATGGTGGAGATGCCGTTCACTTGCCAGCCGCCTGCGATGCCGCGCAGGATGCGGTCGGAGGGCTTGAACGGAAGTTCCCACGTTGCGGTCATCACCACCCGCTGAGGAATGTCCTGGTAGCTGCGAGACCGTTCGCCGCGCAGGTTATACCAGTCCTGAACGCTGGTTCCGGGAACCGCTCCCGGGCGGCCGGTTGCCGGCAGGTCGTCGATCAGCTTCGAGAAGACGTAGCTGCCGAGCAGCGAGAAGCCGCGCGAGAACCGTTTCTCCACTTTGAGGGCAAAGGCGTTGTAGATGGAGTCCCCCATATAGGCGTTACTCGACACACTCAGGTATTGCGGGAAGGGCAGCAGCAACTGCCGGCGCGTCACCGTCGCAGCCGCCAGGGTGCCGGTGGTAATCAGGCCGGCAAACGGGTTGGGCACGGTAGAAGTGAGCTGAGTGCCGAGCGAGAGGAGCGAGGTGGGAAGCGCATCGAGCGCTCGCGACATAGTCAGGTGGGTTCCCTTGTTGCCCACCCACGAAATCTCGAGCAGCCAGTTGGCCCACGGTTCGCGCTGGACAGTCAGGTTCCATTCCTGGGCATAGCCGCGGCGCGTATCGCGCAACTGCGCGCTGGCCGACTGTCCAACCGCGGTGAGCGTCCCCAGGCTGCTGCCGCTGGGCTGGGTGAGCCCGGTCGGGAACGGGTTGGCGAGGGTGTTGTACGGATGGAGTCCGCCGTCGATCGAGGTAACCATGGTGGTGGTGGTCGAGAAGCCGGCGCCCGCCGCCGTGCCACCCGGCCCAAAGGTTGGAATGTAGCTGATGCCGTATCCGCCGCGGATCACGGTCTTGGGATCGAACTGGTAGGCGAATCCAAGGCGCGGACCGAAGTTCTTGTGGCTGGGGTCGGTCAGGCCATTCGGAATCCCGTTGGCGCCCACGAAGGTGTAGCCGCCCTTCAGGCCAGGCATGCCCGCCGGTGCGGCGAGAGCATTCGTAATCGATGGGTCGAAATTCGGGAAAACGTTGCGGCGGTCCTTGGTAGGACCTTCGTATTCCCAGCGCAGGCCGAGATTCAGCGTCAGCCGATTGGTGACTTTCCAGTCGTCCTGCAGGAAGGCCGCCGAGTAGTTCATACTGACGGCGGTGTCGGTGGTGATGCCGGAGCTCCCGCTGGTGGGCGTGCCGAGCAGGTAGGTGGCCAGGCCGTAACCGCCGGTGGCGCTGGCGGCGAGGGGATCGGGCCCCTGCGAGAAGCTGCGGCTGAAGGCGTAGCTGCCGGAACTGTTGGAGGTTCCCCAGTCGCTGCGGCGATACAACCGCTGCTCATAACCCGCTTTGATGTTGTGGCGGCCGTGGATTTTGGTCACGGTGGCGTTGGCGGTGCCGGTCGCGGTCGGGTTGCCGGTCGAATCGGGGCGTCCGAAGTTACTCATGTCGGTGATGCTGACGGCGGGGAAACCCGCGCCCTTGATTCCCTTCTGGATGGTGTCCGCAAAGAACTGGGAGAAGCCGATCGAGGTCACATCGAAGTTGGCGCTGGGAGAGATGATCTGCTCCTGTTCGCGGTTCACACCGATGCGGGCATCCAGCAGCAGCGTGGGTGTGATCGTGTCGGTGTACTCCAGGAACGCGGTGCGGCGCGGAATCAGGACGTGGTATCCGGTGGCGTCGGCGATGTTCCCGAAATAGTTGGAGTTGGCCCGATCCAGGTAGTCCCGCGTAAACCGGCCCGAGATTCTCTTCGTGGAGGTGAGGTTGTAATCGACTTTGATTCCGACATTGCTCTTGTCGGTGGCAACCGGCGCCGCCTGAAACAGGTTCTGCGCGCCCGAACAGGGCAATCCGGGGAGATTCGGATTGGGGTAGTACTTGAGCATCGCGGCCGCGATGGGGCTGATCTGGCTGGCGGGGATCCGATTGCCGGGGAACGCCGTGCGGAGATACTGGCCTTTACGGTTGGGATCGTCCCGGGTGGTCGAGGGGTCATAGACCACGATCTGGCTGCAACTGGAGCCAGTGGCGGCGAAGGTGCTCGAGAAGTCACCGGCGCGCTGACTGGCGTCCGGCGCCGTAATCGTGCGGGATGCGGCGCGGCGCTCCTTGAACTCCTCGACATTGAAAAAGAAGAACAGCTTGTCTCTACGGATGGGGCCGCCCAGGGTTCCGCCGAAGGTGTTGTAGTGCACCGGCGGGCGCGGCGATCCGGCCTTATTGGCGAAAAACTCGTTGGAGTTGAAGACGGTATTGCGCACGTACTCAAACAGGTTGCCGTGAAACTCGTTCGTGCCCGACTTACTGACCATGCTGATGATGCCGCCGCCGCTGCGGCCATATTCGGCGGACATGTTATTGGCGATGACCTTGAACTCCTGCGTCGCATCCACCGGCAGGAACGCCATGGCGCTGTAGTCGGTCATCTTTTCGTTGGCGATTCCATCGATGACGAAGCCGTTGTTGAGCGGCGAGCCACCGGCAATCACCACTTGGCCCATGCTCCACGTGGAGTAGACTTCGCTGCCGAAGTTGCCGATCCCCTGGACCGTGGGAACCAGGTTGGCCAGGGCGAGCGGGTTGCGGCCCGCCAAAGGAAGATCCGCGACTTTTCGACTATCGACTACCGTGCCGAGCGTGGACGTATTGGGCTCGAGCAGCGGCGTGCCTCCGCTCACCTCGACGGTTTCGGCGACTGCGCCGACAGTCAGCGACACAGGGACGGCCAGGGAGCGGTTCACCTCGACAATGATCCCGTCGCGGCGGAAGGTCTTGAAGCCGGGGCTTTCGACCTCCACCGCATAGACGCCCGGCGGCACGATGAGGAACTGAAAGTCCCCTGTCTGGCTGGTGGAGGTTTTCTGGATTACGCCGGTTTGGGTATTGACGAGCCGCACCTGGGCATCCGCGATGACGGCGCCCGAAGAGTCCGTGACGGCACCCGTCACGGTTCCGGATGTCTGTTGGGCCGCGCCGGGAATCAGCGCCGCCAGCATGAGGATGGAAAGGGCGAAAACGCGTAACCAGCATCCGCCCGATGCTTTTTTCGCGAAAGCCGTCATACAAGCTTCTCCTTGAGCCTACTCCCACGCAGGCCAAACATGATTATAATGTACTGATCTCTTGAGATTATAAACTGACTGAAAGATACTGCAAGCAAAAAATCAGCGGGACAGCCGCGCAGGTCGCCCAACGGTGGCAATCTGCTGGAGCGGGGCCACGCCACCGGTGCCAAAGTGCGGCAGGCCCGCCGTCATCGCACGGTTAGATGTTAACTTCAAAATCTGGAGAAAGCTATGCCCGGCAGAATCATGGCGATTGCAGCACACCCCGGCGACGGACTGTTCACCATGGGAGCGACGGTCGCGCGGCAGATCGAGCGTGGAGGCACGGGAGTTTTCCTGAGCCTTTCCATGGGTGAGAGGGGCGCGCCGAAGAACATTGCGGTGAAGCGGTACGGCGAAATGCAGCGCGAAGCCACCGAAAAGGCCGCGCGCCTGCTTGGCGCCGATGCCATCTTCCTGCCCTACCCCGATGCCGAAATCCCCTTCAACGAAGAGAGTTCCAAGGCGGTATGCGACGCGATCCGGGAACAGAAACCCGATATCGTGGTGACGCATTGGAACGGAAGCTGGCATAAAGACCACCAGAACTGCCACCTGATCGTTCACGATGCGATCTTCTACGCCGACCTGGCCACGCTGGAACGTAAGTCGCCTGCACATACCGTCTCCAAGCTCTACTACGCGGACAACTGGGAGGACGCCAACAACTTCCAGCCGGACACCTACCTGGATATCGAATCGGTGTACCAGAAATGGATGGAGGCCTGCGACTTCTATCCGATGTGGCGCGGCCAGACGGGTTTCTTCCGTTACAACGACTACTACGGCAGCCTGGCAGTGATGCGGGGCTGTCTCTCCGGGTTCAAGCACGCCGTGGCGCTGATGTCGGATCCGGACCAGCGGAAGCAGCGGCTCCCCTCACTTTGATGGCCGCTACTGCGGGCCCGCCGGCTTGAGGCGTGCGCCCGACCGGTAAACGCCGATCCAATGATTCGTGAACCGCAACGGCGCTTGCGGCGATACCCGCGGCATGTGGCAATCGATGCAATTGCCGCGGTCCACCTGCGAATGAGTGACGGGATGACAGGATTGGCAGATGCGGTTGTAGTAAGCCGCGGCGCGCTCGACCGGGTCGTGCGGGCGGTGGCAGGACAGACAGGAGAGAGCCCCCTTGCTTTTACGAAAGCACTTGCTCTGGCTCAGATATGACGGCTGGTGGCGCACGTTCCAGGCGAAGTTCCAATCGACTTCGCCGTCGGTCGGCTCGGGGGGACGATGACACCGTCCGCAAACGACGTTGAGCCGGGCGGCCGTCATCCGCCCCGGGTTGGAGATCGACTTGGCCTGAGCCGTCAGGGCATGCAGGCTGCCGGGTCCGTGACACGCCTCGCAATGCACGCCAGGTTCGGCCGGCTCAATGGCGGCAACCGCCACCTCCACGCCGCCGGTCGAATGGCACTGGAAGCATTGCACGATAGCAGCGGAGGGATCGCGCGATTGGTAGACGAAACCGGCAGTTTCGGAAAGATTCGCGGGTTCCCGCTCCGGGTGGCCGGGCGTGGCGGCCATTTTCCGAATGCCCGGGTAGTAGGTGAGGTGATGCTCCAGATACCAGTTCCGGTCAATCCGGCTGACGAACGTCACGGCCTGATCCCCGGCCCCGAATGCCCATTGAACCGGTATGTCGATCCGATTCTGCGCATCGAAGACCGTCACCTGGAGATGGTCCGGCTGAATCGAAAAGCGATAGCCATATTGCGTTCCGCGACGCAGTTCGGCGGGAACGGCGAACTCCTTCGCCAGACGGTGCCGGGCCGCCGGGGAAAGCGCCCGGGCGTGGCCGCTCTCCGATTGCCGGCGGAACTCCTCGGGATGGCAGGTGGCGCACCGGGCCGCGCCCACGTAGGCAGCGGGCGGTGCACCCGGCAGGAGGCGGGCGACCACCGTCAGGAACGAAGCCAATCGTACAGCGGGATGAGCAATGATTGTAATCTTATAAAGATACTATGAGCCGACTAGCCACAGTCATCGTAAGCGTCGGGCTTGCCCTTCCGGCCGCGGCGCAGGTCCAAACCGGTCTTGACCTTCTCATCGAAAACCACTTTCAGCCGTTCGCTGGCAAACGTGTCGGGCTTGCGACAAACCAGACGGGCATCAGCCGCGACGGCCGCCGCAACATCGACCTGTTTGCGCACGCGCCGGGGATCCGTTTGACCGCCATATTCGCGTTTGAGCACGGAATCAACGGCACGCGTGAAGATAACCGCATCGAGTCGTCCGTGGACGAAGCCACCGGTGTTCCCATCTTCAGCCTCTACAACGCCGACGTGCGCAAGCCCACGCCCGCCATGTTGAAGAATGTCGATGTGCTCGTCTATGACAAACAGGACAATGGCGCCCGTTTCTACACCAGCGTGACTTCCATGGCCTATGTGATGGAGGCAGCGGCCGAGAACCACCTGCCGTTTTACGTGCTGGACCGGCCGAATGGCATCAACGGAGTCGACATCGCCGGAACGCTGTTGGACGCGAAGTACACCTCGTTCGTGACGTATATGCCCGGCTTCCCGGTTCGTCACGGCATGACGATGGGCGAGATGGCGCGTTACTTCAATGGCGAAAAGAAACTCGGGGCCGATTTGCACGTGGTCGCGATGCGCGGCTGGAAGAGGACGATGTGGTTCGATCAGACGGGACTCGAGTGGGTGAATCCCTCACCCAATATCCGCAACCTCACGGAGGCCATTCTGTATCCGGGCACGTGCCTGCTCGAGGGGAAGTTCGTCTCGGTGGGGCGCGGGACCGATACCCCGTTCGAAATCGTGGGCGCTCCCTGGTTCCGGGCGAGCGAGGTGGCCGCCTACCTGAACGGGCTCGCTATGCCGGGCGTGCGCTTCGTGCCGCGCCGGTTCCGCCCCACGGCGGCCCCTTATCGGGGCGAGGAGTGCCAGGGGCTGGACATTCAGATCGTCAGCCGGGATACCTTCGATCCCGTGCTGATGGGCTTCGAGTTGCTGGCCGCGACGATGAAGTTCCATCCCGGCCGGTTCGAGCCGTCGCCGCGCCTTCTGGGCAGTGACGAGGTGCTGGCCAAGCTCAAAGCCGGCCAGAGCGGCCGGCAGATTCTCGAGGAAGCACGCAAGCCGCTTGAGGAGTTTCGCCGCATTCGCGCCAAGTACCTGCTGTACCCGTGATCTTTCCTTGACAAGGCTCAAGAGATTATGTCTTTATAAGCGTAGGATGTTACTCACGCCGCTCAATAAGGACCTGCCGGTCCCCCTGTATCACCAGCTCAAGTGCGCTCTGATGGAGGGCATCGAATCGGGGAGGTGGCAGACCGGTGAGCAGCTTCCCAACGAGAGCAAACTCGCTGAGACCTTCGGAGTCAGCAAGATTACGGTGCGGCAGGCTTTGCAGGAGCTGGCTGATCTCGGGTACGTCCGACGCGAACAGGGTCGGGGGACGTTCATTTCAAAGCCCAAGCTGGACCAGGGGCCGCGCGAGCTGACCAGCTTCAGCGAGGAGATGCGGCGCCACCGCCTGAGACCCAGTTCCCGCGTGATCGACCGGGCGATCGCCAAGGCCACAGGTCGAATCGCGGAAGGCCTGGAACTGCGCGACGAGGAGCCCGTGTTTGTGTTAAAGCGGCTGCGCATGGCGGAGGACGAGCCGATGGGGGTTCAGACGGCGCATATCCCGCTGGCCCTGGCGCCCGCGCTGACGGATGAGGACTTCGAAAACGTCTCGCTGTACGAACTCCTGCAAACCCGCTACGGCTTGCAGCCCGCGCGGGCGCTGGAAACCTACTTTGCCGTTGCGGTGGAGGCGGAGGCGGCCGGAATGCTCGGTATTGCGGCGGGGTCGCCGGTGTTCGCCGTCGAGCGCATCACGTTCCTGGCCAACGGAAAGCCCTTCGAATTCGTGCAGAGCACGATGCGCGGCGACCGCTATAGCGTGATCCTCGAGCTTTCGGCCAATCGCATGCCGCAAGCCACACGCGAAGGAGGCATCGAGTGACGGAGGCCGGCACGCGGTCCCCGGCCGGGTCATGAAGAACGTCCTCGCCATCGATCTGGGGGGCACCAAAACCGCCATCGCCCTGGTGGACGAATTCGGACAGATCGCCCACAAACGCAAACTGCCGGCCGCTTCGGCGTTTGAGCAGAGCGTGGCACAGATCACCAGGGATTGCCCCGGTCCGGTTTCGGCGCTGGGCGTGATCGTTCCCGGAATCGCCGATCCGGCGACCGGCGCGGTGTGGGCGCCAAACCTGTGGGGACAGGAGTTTCACCCGTTGCGGGCTGCGCTGGCCGAACGCCTGGATGTGCCGATTGCCATCGGCAGCGACCGCACGGGGAGCGTACTGGCTGAGCAGTGGCTGGGCGTGGCACGCGGACTCGAACACGTTTTGTTCATCGCTGTCGGGACCGGGATCGGGGTGGGAATCGTGGCCCACGGCCGGCCGCTCGAAGGCGCGCACGGCATCGCCGGCGCGGCGGGATGGATGGTGGTAGGCGGCCCGTGGAAACCCGAGTATGCGGCTTGCGGCGGTTGGGAAACGGAAGCCGCGGGGCCGGCCGTGGCGCGCCGCGCCGGCATGAAATCGGCCGAAGCGGTAGTGGCGGCGGCGCGGTCGGGCGAAGCGAGAGCCATCGAGGTCTTGCGCGAAACCGCCGATTACCTGGCGCTGGGGATTGCCGGATTGATCGCCGTTTTCGACCCGGAAATGGTGGTTCTCGGCGGCGGCCTCATGCAGGCCGGCGACCTGATGCTGGAGCGGATCCGGTCGGGCGCGCTGCGCTGGACGCAGCCGGTGACCGCTGGCCACACGCGCATTGAAAGAACGGCTCTCGGCGAAGATGCGGGATTGTTGGGAGCCGCGCGCCTCGCCTGGTTGGAGGCGGAACAGTAACCCGCTGGAGACTCAAATCTATGTCGGCACAAACCTACTACAAGCAGATCAGCGGCGTCCTGGCCGCCATTCATGACAGCCAGGCGAAAGCCCTCGAGAGTGCGGGCGAGATGTTGGCAACCGCGCTGGCGGCGGGAAAGCGCGCGTACCTCTTCGGGAGCGGCCACTCGGTGATACCCGTAATGGACGTGTTTCCGCGGTATGGAAGCTTCGTCGGCTTCTTTCCCCTCTATGATCCGCGCCTGATGTGGCACAACGTGGTCGGCCCGGGAGGCGCACGCGAACTGCTGTGGCTGGAACGGCGCGAAGGATACATCGCCAATTTCCTGCAGAGCTTTGCCTTTCAACCGGGAGACTGCATGATCGTGTTCAGCCACGGCGGCATGAACGCGGCGCCGATTGAAGCCGCTCTCTATGCCAAGGAAAAGGGGCTGACGGTGATCACGGTGTCCTCCCTGGCCAACGCTCGGGCGATGAAGGCGACCCACTCCAGCGGCAAGAGACTCTCCGATGTCGCCGATATCGCAATCGACAACTGCGTTCCGCCCGAGGATTCGTTGGTGGACATCGGCTACCCGGAGAAGATCGCGGCGGGCTCAACCATGGCTGCCGTTTTTACCGCGATGGCACTCGTGGCCGAGACCGGCTCCCGCCTCAAGGGAAAAGGCTGCAAGCCCGAAACGTTCGTCTCGCCCAATGTCCCCGGCATTGCCAAAGACCACAATCTACGGGTGTTCGATGCATATACCGAAAAGCTGTTCGAGCGCTCACCGGTAGATTATGTCAAGGCCTGACGACCGCCGCCTGGCGCAGTTGAGCGCGTCCGCGTACGCGGGCATGTTCGTCTTCGGCATGGTGATGGCGCTCCTGGGCGCCATCCTGCCGTCGCTCGCCAGCCGGCTACGATTCGGCACGGCCGATATCGGAACGCTTTTTCTGGTGATGAACGGGGCCATGCTGGCGTCGAGCCTGGTGCTCGGGCCGGCGATGGACCGCTTCGGCATGAAGCCCCCGATGGCGCTCGGTCCGATGCTGGTATCGGCGGCGCTGGTGATTGTAGTTCGCGCGGCTGCGTTTGCGGAACTGCTGCCGGCGGTGGTGCTGCTCGGCATCGGCGGCGGTGCGTTGAATGGCGCCACCAACACCCTGGTGGCGGACCTGCATGAGGATCCGCGCCGGAAGAGTTCCGCGCTCAGTGTGCTGGGGGTTTTCTTCGGCTTCGGCGCGCTGTTTCTGCCATTTACGATTGGAGCGCTGTTGTCCTGGTTTTCGATGGGGGTCCTGCTCCTGGCGGCGGCCGCTCTGTGCGCGCTGGCCGGGCTCTTTTCAGTAGTGCTGCCGTTCCCCGTTCCCAAACAGGGCCACGCACTGCCAGTGGCGGACCTGCCCCGCTTCCTGCGTTCACCCCTCGTGCTGGCATTCGCCTTCCTGCTGTTCTTCGAATCGGGTGTAGAGTTCACGCTGGGCGGCTTCATTTCGACCTATGTGACGCACGATATGGCGGTGAACTCGGTTTCATTGGCGTCGTGGATTCTGGCTGGCTACTGGGCATCGGTGATGGTGTCGCGCACGGTGTTGAGCCGTATTGCTCTGGGGACCGACCCGTACCGCATTCTGGCGTTCTGCGCAATGGGAGCATGTGCCGGGGCGGTTCTGGCCGCGGCTGCTCCCTCGTGGGGCGTCGCGACGTTCGCTATCGTGGTATGCGGCTGGTCGCTGGCCGGCATCTACCCCACCGTGCTGGGGATTGCGGGAGCGCGATTCAAGTCGCACTCGGGCACGGTATTCGGCATTCTCTTTACGGTCGCGCTGGCGGGCGGGATGACGCTGCCGTGGCTGGCGGGCCGGATCGGCGGTGCGGCGGGACTACGCTGGTGCTTCGCCATGATCGCAGCCTCGTTCGCTGCAATTCTCGGGTTGAGCCGCCTGGCCGCCCGAACAGAACGGCCGCAGGAACCGATGCCGCCCGTCCGGACGGCCGCTCCCGCGGCGTGACGGGCTGCATCTGAATTTCTCGCGTTCAGCATCGTAAAGCCCGGGAGAGGTTCTTGACGCGCGGCCTTGTTGTAGTTAGATTGGACCTACCAGTTTGCTGCACTCGCTGAGCCCGGGTGAGCAGGCTGCAACGAGGTTGAGAACTTGTACCGGGAAGACGCGCTAATCCCCAGAAACGTTTCTCACGTGCATACCGCCTTCCGGCGCATCGGGACACCCATCCCCGTTCCGCAGTCCCTGCCCGTGCTGGAACAGCTATACCGGCGCGAGCCGCTCGCCATGCGCGGCCAGCCTCCCATACTCTGGGACCGCGCCGAGGGTTTCCAGGTGTTCGACGGCTTCGGAAACCGCTGGGTCGACTGGTCGTCAGGAGTGTTGATCGCGAATGTGGGACATGCGCGGGCGGAAGTGTGCGACGCGGTGCGCGCCCAGCTCGACAAGCCCCTGCTGACCAGCTACTGCTTTCCGAGCCATGAACGGGCCCACCTGGTGGAACGGATCGGCGGCCTGCTGCCGGCACCGTTGGAAAAGGTGTTTCTGCTGACCACCGGGTCCGAGGCCGTGGAATGCGCCATCAAGCTCACTCGCGCGTGGGGCGTTCGCACCGGCGGCCGCGATAAGAACGTCATCGTCTCCTTCGATAAGGCCTTCCACGGCCGTACGCTCGGATCGCAGCAGGCGGGTGGCATTGCCGCCCTGAAGGAGTGGATCATTCATCTGGACCCCGGTTTCGTGCAGGTGCCGTTCCCGGACGGGTACTGGTCGAGCGATACCTCCTTCGACCGGTTTCCCGCGGCGTTGCAGGCGGCGGGAGTGAGCCCGCGCAATGTGGCGGGCGTGCTGATGGAGACCTACCAGGGCGGAACCGCGGCGTTCGCTCCGCAGCGTTATATGCAGGCTCTCCAGGACTGGTGCCGCCGCGAAGGCGCGCTATTGATCCTTGATGAAGTCCAGGCCGGATTCGGCCGTACCGGCACCCTCTGGGGTTTCGAGCATTACGGCGTGATTCCGGATCTGGCTACGTTCGGAAAAGGCATATCCAGTTCCCTCCCCCTGTCGGCGGTGGCCGGCCGCGCCGAAATCATGGACCAGTTCGAACCCGGTTCGATGACCTCCACGCATACCGGCAACCCGGTGTGCTGCGCTGCCGCACTGGCTTCGATCGACGTTCTGCTGAAAGACGGCCTCGTTTCGAACGCCGCGGAACGGGGCAAACTCCTTCACCGAAGATTGCACTCGCTTCGCAGTCGCTATCCGGAGATCGGCGCGGTCTTCGGCAAAGGACTCGTGGCAGGCGTCATCTGCGTCCATCCCGAAAGCGGACTTCCGGATGGCGTCCTGGCGGCCGAGACCGTCGCCCGGTCCATCGAAAAAGGGGTGCTGATGTTCGCCCCGGTTGGTTTACAGGGCTCCACGGTGAAAATTGCGCCGCCCCTGTGTATCAGTGAGGCAGCCCTGCTCGACAGCCTCGAGGGCTTCGAAGAGGCCGTAGGAGAAGCGATCGGTACACGCCAGGCGGTGGTGCCGTGAAGGTCCCCGCCGTCACCATCGTGGGCGGCGGCATGATCACCCACGACCAGCTCTTGCCCTCCCTGTTTCAACTTCAGCGCCTCGGGGTCATCGGCGATATCTCCATCTGCTCCCTGCACGCGCGCTCACTGCGGCGCCTGGCCGAATCCCCGAGCCTCGCCCGCGCCTTCCCGGGCCAGCGATTCCTGCCGATCGAGGCGCCCGGCGCGCCCGATGCCGCCCACCCGGAGCTTTACCGCGAGGCCATCGCCCGCCTTGCGCCGCGCAATATCGTGGCTGCTGCCGTTCCCGATCCGTTACACTTCGACGTGATCATGACCGCGCTTGCCTCCGACCAGCACGTGCTGGCGGTCAAGCCCCTGGTGTTGACCCATGCCGGCGCCGTGGCCATCGAGGGGGCCGCCGCCGCTCGGGGCCTGCTCGTGGCAGTCGATTACCACAAGCGCTTTGACGACCGCAACTTCATCGCCCGCGCCTCCTACCGCCAAGGGTGTTTCGGCGAATTCAAGCTGGGCTCCTGCCGCCTGATGGAGAAGTGGTATTATCGCCATTCGAATTTCCAGAACTGGTGCACGACGGAGAACTCCGATGCATTCTCCTACGTGGGCTGCCACTACGTCGATCTCGTCCACTTCATTACCGGACTATTGCCGGTCGCCGTCTCGGTGTATGGCCAGCGCGACCGCTATCCCAGCGGCAACTACGGTTTTCTGTGGACCGATGCGCGCATCGTCTGGAATAACGGCGCATGCCTCAATGTGCAGGACACGCTCGGTTATCCCGACGCTGGGCCCGGCAGCAACAGCCAGGGCCTGACGATGTATTGCACCGGCGGCGGCAAGGGCGGCCTCCTCATGCACTCAGACCAGTACCGCGGGGTCTCCCACTGTTACGTGCGCCACCCTTCGGATTCCGCCGCGGCGCTCTATGCCGAGCCCAACCCGGATTATTTCCAGTTCATCGATCTGGGCAACGGCCTGGTGCCGGTGGGATACGGCTACCGCTCGATCGATTACATCGTTCGCAGCATCATCCGGATCGATCAGGAAGGCGAGGATCTGCCCGAACCGCATGCCCGCGCGCGCCGTCAGTCGGCAATTAAAGAGATCAACCGCACGGGCATTGTGGCCACCCCGGCCAACAGCAGTTTCAACGAGCGGGTCATCGAGGCCGGCCGTGAATCCATCCTTCATGGCGGGCGCGAGGTTGCTATCGCCTACGACATGCAAGAGGAGGAAAGCTGCCGCACATAACCCCTGCGCCGGGATGTCGCGGGACTCGATGCTGAGACTGTCGCATGCAGCGATCGGTAATTCTCCGCGCCTACGAGGATGCGGGCATGAAAGCTGTGCGTTACGTCGCGATTAGTGGGCAGGAAACGGCGGCGACGCATCGCTCAGTTTTCGAAACCTGGCGGCGTGGCAGGGATGTCCAGCCGTAGCTCCTTCATCCGCCTGCTGTGCATCTCGCCCAATTGAGGATCGGTATAGCGTTTCGACAGGTCGATGGCCGCCGTGGCGATGTCGCCGTTCTTGCGCGCCACCGACAAAATCTCGCCATTGGGATCCATGACGTACGTGGGATGGTCGTAACCCGAAGCTACCAGAAACACCTTGTTTTCGATGGCACGGGCCTTGGCCAGCGTCTCGTCGCCGCCCCAGATCGGCATCAGGATCATGTCGGCGCCGCGCCCGGCAAGCGCGCGCGCCGGATCCGCAAACATCACGTCGTAGCAGATCATCAGTCCCACCGTTCCGAAGTCCGTGTGGAACACCGGGTAGTCGTTACCGGGCGTCAGCCCGTGCTCGATCTCTTCACGCGGCACATACACTTTCCGGTACTTGCCGGCCACGTTGCCCGCCCGGTCGATGAGGACGGCCGTGTTGTAGACCGCCGGACCTTCCCGTTCGTAAATGCCCGCCGCGATGTAGGTATGACGCTTCTTCGCCAACTCACCCAGCCGCTGTGTCGTGGGACCGGGGATCGTCTCGGCGACATCCCCGTAGGACTTGCCGGTGCCGATCACCGTGATTCCTTCCGGCAGCAGGATCACATCCGTCTTGTCGTGGATCGAGGTCTCGATCGTCTCGATGAAGCGCCGCACGCTCTCCGCCGCCGAACCGGTCCCCTGCGGCCTCAAATTCACCGAGGCCACCCGCACTAGTCGCGCCGCCGGCGCCGGAATCTGTTCGAGCGAGACGTCATCCCACCACACCGCACCTTGCGGCGCATTCGATAAATACAGTTGCAGCGCCACCGCGGCCGCATTCTTCGGAGCCTGTGCTTCGATGCTCAAGCGCGTCCATGCGCCTTCCCGCCGGGCGCTGTACGCGTAATCCGGCTGCCCAGTGCGCAGATCCTTGGGGTTGCGCCAGTCCAGCCGTGCGACTACCTGCCAGTTCTCGGCAGCCACCGATTCGGCGCGGTAGTAGGCCGTGAATCGATACCAGGCGCCCGCCTCGATGCCGTGCTCGACGTGCTCCCAGCCGCCGTGCTCCGCCAGGTTGCTCGCCCCCGAGATCGCCAGGGAACCGGGCTTGCCTCGGAAACGCAGCGTATCGATGAAACAGTGCGGCGCTGTCTCCGCCCGCGCACTCCACGTGGTCCAGCCGGCCGGATTCCCGCCGGGGCCGGGAGTGAATTCGGAATACTGGACGTGCAGGGGCGCGGCGGTCAGCGAACAGAAAGAGAAAACCCACATCAGTCTCTTCACGGTACATTCTCCAAGCGTGCTGTCGGCCATCGTAACAGGGTGCGTTCAAGGCGGCTGAGCCGCCGTTTTCTGATCCGGGCGGTATCACACAGCTCCGGCACCCTGAATCGAGCTGCGATCCTGGCGTGTTTTTTTCTCAGCATCGTGCCGCTGCACGCTTTGGTGACGCACAATCGGGCATCGAAAACAGGCCTTGCCATAGATGCGACAATCGAAACATGACGCTGTCGACTTTGAGGAGGGAGTAGCCGGCGATGTGGATTGTCCGCATTGCACTTACCCGGCCTTACACCTTCATCGTTTTCGCGCTGCTGATCTTGATCCTCAGCCCGGTCATCATTCAACGCACTCCTACGGACGTCTTTCCGAACATCGACATTCCGGTGATCGCGGCGGCCTTCAACTACACCGGATTGAACGCCGAGGAGATGGAAGAGCGGATCACCTCGATCTACGAGCGCATCCTCACCACCACCGTGAACGATATCGAGCACATCGAGTCGCAATCCATCGACGGGCGGGCCATTGTCAAAGTTTTTTTTCAACCGAATGCCAACATCAACGCCGCCACGGCGCAGGTGGCGGCGGTATCGCAGTCGGTGCTGCGAGCCCTCCCGCCGGGCGTCACGCCGCCGTTTCTGCTGGCCTACAATGCCTCCAGCGTTCCCATCCTTCAGCTTGGACTTTCCGGCGCCGGGCTCTCCGAGCAGCAGCTCTTCGATTACGGCGTGAATTTCATTCGCACGCGGCTGGTGACCGTGCCGGGCTGCGCCATCCCGTTTCCCTACGGAGGAAAGCAGCGTCAGATCGTGGTGGACCTCAACCCCACTGCGATGCAATCCCGCGGGCTCTCGCCGGCCGACGTGGTGAGCGCGGTGAACTCGCAGAACCTCATCATACCGGCGGGCGTTTCCAAAATCGGCCAGTTCGAATACGACGTCGATTTGAACGCCAGCCCAAAACGGGTGGAAGAGTTCAACGACTTTCCGGTCAAGGTGGTGAACGGCGCGCCCATCTTCATCCGCGATATCGCACACGTGCGCGACGGCTTTTCCCCGCAAACCAACATCGTCCGCCAGAATGGCCGTCGCGCCGCGCTGCTGACCGTCCTCAAGGCCGGCAATGCCTCCACGCTTTCGGTGGTCGAAGGCGTCCGCAAGCTGCTGCCCCGGGTCGCCGCCACGCTGCCGTCCTCGTTGAAAATCCAGCCGCTGGCGGACCAGTCAATTTTCGTGCGCACCGCCATCAGCGGGGTGATCCGCGAAGCTGTGCTCGCCGCCGCCCTGACCGGGCTGATGATCCTGCTCTTCCTGGGAAGCTGGCGCAGCACGTTGATCATTGCGGTATCGATCCCGCTTTCGATTCTCACCTCGGTGATGGCGCTCAGCTTTCTGCACCAGACCGTCAATATCATGACCCTGGGCGGGCTCGCGCTGGCTGTCGGCATTCTCGTTGACGACGCGACCGTCACGATTGAAAACATCGAGCGTTTCATGGAGGAAGGGCACCCTCTCCGAACCGCCATCCTCGAAGGCGCGGCGCAGATTGCGGTGCCGGCCCTGGTTTCCACGCTCTCAATCTGCATCGTATTCCTGCCCATGTTCTTTCTGAGCGGCGTGGCGCGCTACCTGTTCGTGCCCTTGGCCGAGGCCGTGGTCTTCGCCATGCTGGCCTCCTATGTGCTTTCGCGGACCCTGGTGCCCACGCTGGCCATGTACCTTTTGCGGCTGAAATCGCACAGGCGCACCTATAACCCGCTCGTGCTCGTGCAGCGGGCCTTCGACCGCGGGTTCGGCCGCGTGCGTGCCGGCTACGTCAACCTGCTGGCCGTGCTGCTGCGCGGCCGCGCCGTCTTTGTCCCGCTTTTTTTGCTGGTCTGCTGCGCGGCGTTCCTCTTGTATCCCTGGCTGGGACAGGATTTTTTTCCCAACTCGGACACCGGACAATTCAAGCTGCACATGCGGGCCAAGACAGGCACCCGAATCGAGGAGACGGCCCGCATCTGCGACCTGGTGGAGCAATCCATCCGGCGGCAGATTCCACCCGGGGAATTGGTCAGCGTGCTGGACGAGATCGGCCTGCCGTACAGCAGCATCAATACCATCTACAGCAACTCGGCGCCCATCGGTTCGGCCGACGGGGACATTTTTGTGTCGCTGTCGCCGGAACACCGGCCCACGCGGGAGTACGTCCGCGCCCTGCGCGCCGCCCTGCCGCGGGAGTTTCCCGGCACGGCATTCTACTTCCTTCCCGACGACATCGTCAGCCAGATCCTGAATTTCGGCCTGCCCGCTCCCATCGACGTGCAGGTCATCGGCAAGAATGTAGAAGGCAACCGCGACTTGGCCGACCGGATTCTGGACCAGTTGCGGCGGATTCCGGGCATCGCCGATCTGCGCATCCAACAGGCCTTCGACCAGCCCAAACTGCACATCTTCACCGACCGGATCAAGGCCGCGCAAAGCGGCTACACGCAGGCCGACGTGGCGAGCAGCCTGCTGATTTCCCTGAGCGGCAGTTTCCAGACGCAGCCCACCTTCTGGCTCAATCCGGAGAACGGCGTAAGCTACAACGTGGTGACCGAAACGCCCCAGTACGCCGCCGGATCGCTGCAGGCCTTGCGCAACATTTCGCTGACCCGGCGCCACGCGGGCGCTCCGGAAATCCTCAACAATATGACCTCCATCAGCCGCGGCAGCGGAATGGCCACGGTGGACCACTACGACATTCAGCGGGTGGTGGATATCTATGGCGGGGTAGACGGGCGCGACCTGGGCAGCGTCGGCAACGAAGTGGAACGGATCGTGGACGCCAATCGCAACAATCTGCCGCGCGGCTCGGAAATGGTTTTGCGGGGGCAGGTCGCCACCATGCGTTCGTCGTTCGTAAGCCTGCGCGGCGGGTTGCTCTTCGCCATTCTGCTGGTGTACCTGCTGATCGTGGTCAACTTCCAGTCGTGGCTGGATCCGTTCATCATCATTACCGCGTTGCCGGCGGCTCTGGCGGGTATCGTGCTGATTCTCTTTGTGACCCGCACCACCCTCAGCGTTCCAGCCATGATGGGGGCCATCATGTGCATGGGCGTGGCCACCGCCAACAGCATTCTGGTGATCGCGTTCGCCAAGGAGGTGCTGGAGAGGACCGGCAACCCTGTCGAGGCCGCGCTGGCCGCCGGCGGGACGCGCTTTCGGCCGGTGCTGATGACGGCCCTCGCCATGGTCATCGGCATGGTGCCGATGGCCCTGGGAATCGGCGAAGGCGGAGAGCAGAACGCCCCGCTCGGCCGGGCCGTGATCGGCGGCTTGCTGGTTGCCACGGTGGCCACTTTGATTTTCGTGCCCGCCGTCTTCAGCACGTTGCATCGACGCAGGCCGCCGCAGCCGGAGCGTTCGGTCGCACCCGGGTAGTACCAAGGACGCAAGATGACGAGCGAGGAAACGCAAAAAACGAAGGAGCCCCCGCATACGCCGGAGGCCGTGCCGCGGCGGCGGATTTCACCGGTCGCCCGCATCGCCCTGGTGTTGCTGCTGGCGGCGAGCGCGGCGGCGCTCTATTCGGTCATCCATTCCGGAATCCGGGAACGCGTCCAGGCGGACGCCGTGCTTACGCGCGAAACCCTGGACATGGCCGTTTCGACCGTGGCCGTGGTGCGGCCCCAGCCTGCTTCCGCCACTGAGGAACTGGTGCTTCCCGGCAACATGCAGGCGTTCGTGGCCACGCCGATCTTTGCGCGCGTCAGCGGCTACTTGAAAAAATGGTATTGCGATATCGGCACCCACGTAAAAGCCGGCGAGATGCTGGCCGAAATCGAGACGCCCGAAATCGACCGCCAACTCGAACAGGCGCGCGCCGAGGTGGCCACCGCCCAGGCCAACTACCAACTCGCCCGCACCACCGCCGCACGCTACCAGAACCTGTTTGAGACCGAGGCCGTCGCCAAACAGGATCTCGAAAACAAACTGGGCGACATGCAGGCCAAGAAGGCCACCGTGGATTCGGCCAGCTCCAACGTTCGGCGCCTCGAAGAGACGCAGCGGTTTCAGAGGGTCTACGCGCCCTTCGACGGCGTGATCACCACGCGCAACATCGATACCGGCGCCCTCATCGACGCCGGCGCCAACTCTCCCGGCAAGGAGATGTTCGACCTTGCGGCCACCGGGCGGCTCCGCGTGTACGTCAGTGTGCCGCAGGTTTACTCGCGCATGGCCTCCGTGGGCAGGGCCGCCGGTCTGACCCTGGCCGAGTTTCCAGGACGTGTCTTTTCCGGTAAGATCGCGCGCACGGCCGACTCCATCGATCCCGTTTCCCGCACCCTGTTGACCGAAGTGGACGTGGAAAACTCGACCGGCGAACTGCTGCCCGGCGCTTTCGTTTCCGTACACTTTCACCTCGGTTCCCGGTCCGGCGCAGTGATGCTGCCGGCCAATACCCTCATCTTCCGCTCGGCGGGATTGCAGGTGGCCGTCATCCGTCAGGGGAAAGCCGTGCTCGTGCCGGTCACTATGGGCCGCGATTTCGGCAACGAAGTGGAACTGGCCGCGGGCGTCACCCCCGCCGACCTCGTCATCGAGAACCCTTCCGATTCGCTGACCTCGGGAACGCCCGTGCGGGTGACCGGACCGGAGCCGGGAAAGGCCGCCGAGTGAGAGGCGCGCGCTCCGCCGTATGGCTCCCGTCGCTGCTGGTGCTGGCCGGGTGCATGGTCGGTCCAAAGTACACCCGTCCCGCGGTTGCCACCGCGCCGGCCGACCGCGGACAACTGCCCGCCGAGTACAAAGAATCGCAAGGCTGGAAACAGGCGCAACCCGCCGAGGGCAGCCTCACCCCGGATTGGTGGAAAATCTTCGGCAGCGCGGAGCTGGATGGGCTCCAGGCGCAGGTGGAAGTCTCCAACCAGACACTGAAGGCCGCCGAAGCCCGCTTTCGCGAGGCGCGCGCGCTGGTCGCCCAGAGCCGCTCTTCGCTCTACCCCAGTGTTGCATCGGGGTTGTCATTCAGCACCAACCGCCCTTCCGCGAAAACCGGAACCAGTCCGTCCGCCGTACACCAATACTCCAACCTGGCACTACCTGTCGATCTGTCCTACGAGTTGGACGGGTGGGGCCGCGTCCGCCGCATCATCGCGGCCGCGCGCGAAGAGGCTCAGGCGACCGCCGCCGACCTCGACAGCATCCGCCTGAGCCTGCATGCGGAGATGGCCATGGACTACTTCGAACTCTGCAGTCTCGACGCCCAGAAACAACTTCTGGACCGCACCCTGGCGGAATACCGCAAAGCCCTCGACCTGACGCAGCGCCAGTTCGCCGGCGGGCTGGCGTCGGGCGCGGAAGTGGCGCAAGCGCGGACACAATTGGAAACCACCCGGGCAGAGGACGTGGATGTGGGGGTGGCACGCAGACTGTTCGAACACGCTATCGCCGTGCTGGCCGGGCGCACGCCGGAATCGCTTTCGCTGCCGCTTGCGCCGCTGGCGGGCACCCCGCCGGTGATCCCCAACGGACTGCCTTCGCAACTGCTGGAGCGCCGCCCCGACGTCGCGGCGGCCGAGCGGCGCCTGGCCGAAGCCAACGAACGGATCGGCATCGCGCGCGCCGCATTCTTTCCGGCGCTGTTGATCACCGGCGCCGGCGGAGTGCAGGGCGACTCGTTCGTGAACTGGTTCACCTGGCCGAGCCGTTTCTGGGCGCTGGGTCCGAATGCCCTCGAAACCCTGTTCGATGCCGGACGCCGGCGCGCGGCACAGGAAGCCGCCACTGCCGCCTATGACTCCATCGTGGCCGATTACCGCGAAACCGCGCTCGAAGCCTTCCAGCAGGTGGAAGACAGTCTGGCCACCCTCCGCACGCTTGAAGAGGAAGTGGACGCGCAGCGCGCAGCGGTCGCCGCGGCCGAGCGTTCGCTCGAACTCGCCATGCGCCGCTATACCGGCGGCCTGGTGACGTATCTGGAAGTGGTGACGGCGCAAAGTATCGCCCTGGCCAACGAACGGCTCCAAGTCGACCTCCTGCGCCGCCGAATGACAGCCACCGTGCTCCTGATCAAAGCCCTGGGCGGCGGCTGGGACGTCAGTAAGCTCCCCTCGTGAACGCCTAGATCCGAAGCTCTCCCCGCCGCCTGGCCGGCGCTCGCTCCAGCAGCACCGCCGGCAGTCCCGGCGAAAACAGCTCCGCCATCGGTATCACGCGCCGGCCGCCGCGGCTTTCGAACCGGATGGTTCGATCCGTCAGCACATCCCGGTAATGCTCCGCGTGAACGCTCTTGGGGAGATTCAGCACCGTGTCGGCCCAAACGCCGTGCGAGGAGGAGAGGTCTCCGGCCGGGCTCAGCTTGAGAAAGAACCGCCCCGCCACCGCGATCGCCAGCCGTCCGTCGTGTTTCCGCGCAAAGGCCACCACGTGATCCTTGCGCGGCCCCGATGCTTCGAGCGGCAGGTAGTCGCCCGCCGCAAACAGCTCGCGGTTCGACCGGCGGTATCCCAGGGCGCGGCTGGTCAGGTAGAGCTTGATTCGGCCATCTTCGGGCGTCCGCAGCAATTCGGCCACCAGTTTGGCCCCACACCCCTCCCCCGCCTGCCGTAGCCCACTCAACTCCTCTCGCAGCCGCCGGAAATCCACCGGCCTTCGGTTGTCCGGATCCACCAGGGAAAAATTCCACGACTCGCAGCCCTGATAGAAATCCGGTACCCCGGGTGCGGCCGCCTTCAACAGCACCTGCGACAGGCCGTTCAGCATGCCGGCGCGGACCACCGGCGCGATGAAGCTCCGAAAATCCACCAGAAATGCGTTGGTTTCGCAGTTGTGCAGGATGCCGCCGATAAAGTCGCGCACCGCCCGGTCGTAGGGCTCGTCGGGGTTGACCCAACTGGTGTTCAACTTGGCTTCCTTCAGCGCCTTCTCCATGTAGCGTTGAATCCGCCACACGAACTCGGCGTACTCCTCTTCGGTCAATGGCGTCATCGGCCACATGCCCACCAGCGTCTGGTAGAGCAGGTACTCGGCGTTTCTGTCCGGAACCGCGGCGCCGTCGATCTCCGCCCGCATGCTCGCGTTCAGGTCGCTCCATCGCCGCACCGCGGCATACCATTTCAGCGGGATCTCCGATAACACGTTGATGCGCGCCCGCACATCCTCGCTGCGCTTCGTATCGTGGGTCGAGGTGGCCAGCATCGCTCCCGGCCACTTGCGCAGCCGGATCTCGTTCTTGCTATGGAATACCCGCGGGGGAACGCCGAATTGAGTCAGCTCCCCGCCTACTTCGCTGATGGAAGCGAGCGGATAATATCGGTAGAACGCCGTGTCCTCCACGCCTTTCGCCATCACCGGTCCCGTCAGTTGCTGGAAACGCATCACGAACAGCCGCCGCTCCGCCTTCTGCGCCTCGGTCGTCCCCTCCGGGTCTTCGAGCAGGAGCAGCGAACCGATCGCATCGAACACCGAGGCGCTGGTCGCGGCATTCCTGTCTTTCGCCTCTGCCACCGCCCGTTCAATGTGCCGCCGGTCCTCCGGGCCGGGTTCGCTTTGCTCCACCGAGTGATAACTGCGGTACACCGGAAAGCAGGCGATGATCTCGCTCAACGCGAACCGCAGCGTCTCCAGCGTGAAATCGCGCGAGTGCCGGTGTTGCTGGCAAATACGATCCAGCCGCCGCGCCAGGACGTTCAACTCACTCGACATGGAGGCCCGCAGGATCAGCCGCTTCGAGTCGTATACCAGGTCCTTCAACGACGATTTCCACCCCGTCCAACGCGAGTACAGGCTTTGAAACGCTGTCCTGCTCCCTGGGTAAAGGAAGAGTCCGTTCAGGACGTTCAGAAAGCCGTATCCCGTGGTCCCTTCGATTTGCCAGCCCTCGCGCAGTTCCTCGTCGCTCGCCACAATCTTCTCGGCGACCACGTAAAGCCGTTGGCCCTCGCTCCGTTCACTCTCCGATAGGCAGGCCGTCTGCAAATCCTCGAAGTAGCGCGCCGGATCCAACAGGCCGTCCGGATGATCCACGCGCAGACCCGTGATCCAGCCTCTGCGGATCAGCTCGAAGATCAGTTCATGGGTCTCCTGAAAGACGGCCGGATCTTCGGTGCGGATAGCTGCCAGTTCATTCACGTCGAAGAAGCGCCGGTAGTTGATTTCGTCGGCCGCCACACGCCATAAGCTCAGCCGGTAGGCCTGGTCGGCCAACAAACGCTCCAGCAGATCGAAACTGGCAGGTTCTCCTTTCTGCCCATTCATTTTTTTGAGGGACGCCAGAATGCCTTCTCGCACCGCATTCGATTCCGTGGCGAGGGCTGCCAGACGCCGCTTGATGATTTCCTTTTCGCGCTGCCGCTCCCGAATCCGTCCCTGGTCCACTTCTGTCCGCAGCGGCAGGTAGCCCAGCGCCGTAATGATGCTCTCCAGTTCCAGGACGTGCGCATGCCCGTTGCCGAGCGCCTGCCGGGCCGTCTCCAGCGCATGCGCCAGGATCAGCGGCCACGTTCGCGGCGCCAGGGGAAAATCCGTTTCGTAATAGCGTGCCACGAAGGCGCCCGACGTATAGTCGATCTGGATCTCCTGCCTCTCCAGCACCCGTCCGTACTGATCGCCCAGCCGCGGAAGCAGGACCTTGTTGGCGAGGTCTTCCCGCGGCGGATCCCAGTCGATATCGAAGAACAGCGATTGCGGCGAGCTCGGCCCATTCTCGAGCACGTCGCACCACCGCCAGTTCCCCAGGTCCGAAACGCACATGTGGTTGGGAACCACATCCACGATCAATCCCATGCCCAGACTCTTCAGACCCGTCACGAATCGTTCCAGCGTATCCACCGTGCCGATCTCCGGATTCAACAGACCGTGCTCGATGACGTCATAGCCGTGCATGCTCCCGGCGCGGGCCTTGAGGATGGGGGAGATGTAGCAGGTATCGATGCCGAGGTCGTGAATGTACCCGACCAGTTCCGCCGCGTCCTCGAACGTGAGGCCGCGATTCAGTTGCAGCCGATAGGTGGAACTGGGCAGCGGAGTCTTAGCGCGCATGGCCGCACAAGCCGCGTCTCGCGTGCGGACTCTCGTGTGTTTCTGCAATCATCCTCGCCGTTTCTTCCCGGGCGAATTCCCTGACGATAGAATACGCCGATTTCGGTCGAACGAACCTGGCGCAGACACTGGTTTCTGGCGCGCCGGGACCGGCCTCCCCCACGATCCCCATGTTTCCAGACTAGTTTTGAGGTTGAAACCCCGTCATCCCGAAAATGCGTGATCTCATCCCAGTAAACCGGTGAGAACGTTCTGCGGCGGACGAAACGCGCCGTTTCCGGTACGAAATTTCAACGGAAATTGCGCCGGAATCCCGCCACCCTGCCCGTTATCCGCGCCGCCGCGCCAAAATAAAGAGGAAGCAGATGCGTTCCAATCTCGCCAGCCGTGCCTTGGCCGCCCGACACGGCCCGGCTCGGCCGCGGCCACACTCGCCCTAAGACCTCCATGAATCGTGCTCGAAGAACCCGAAGGGAAATTCTGGCCAGTCTCGACCGCTCGTGGGTCGTCGCTCGCATCTGGCAAAAAGTGGAGGCCGACAATGTCTTCGGACGGGCCGCCGAGCTGGCCTATTTTTTTCTATTCTCGATTTTCCCTCTGCTGATCGTACTCACTTCCCTGCTGGGCCTGGTCTCGGGAGGCGCCGGCCTGCAATTAGAGCTGCTGCGCTATTTCCGAAGCGCTCTTCCGTGGTCGGCTTACCAGCTTGTGGAAACCACGCTCCACGAGATCACTGCCGGCACGGGGGGCGGCAAGCTGTCGATCGGGATTCTCTTGAGCGTCCTGTCGGCTGCTGCCGGAATGGTGGCGGTGATCGAGGGTTTGAACACGGCGTATGAAGTGCGGGAAGCCAGAAGCTGGTTGCGCCGGCGCGCCGTCGCGATCGGCCTGACGCTCGCTCTATCCCTGTTCACCATCTCGGCCATGGCGGTCTTCCTGTATGGCAATCAGCTCGGCAGCTTTGTCGCCACCCACGTGGGCTTCAAACCGCTGTTCGAAACCGCCTGGCCCTTCGTGCAGTGGCCGCTGGTGGTCTCGTTTGTTTTGCTGGCGCTTGCCCTTACCTACCGCTTTGCGCCCAACGTGCGCGTGCAGCGCTGGCGTTGGGTCTTCCCGGGCGCTGCCGTTGCGTTTCTGCTATGGCTCATCGCCTCAGCCGGCCTGCGTCTGTATCTGAGACTCTTCGACACCTACTCGGCCGTCTACGGCTCACTCGGCGCGCTGATGATCCTGATGGTCTGGTTTTACCTGTTTGGCATTGCAATTCTGGTCGGCGGCGAAGTCAATTCCGTGCTCGAGAACGCCGCCGCCGAGGCCGGCGATTCCACCGCCAAGCGATCCGGCGAAAAAGCCCCCGTCGCGGATGCCCCCAAATCCTGACACCGCCCCTGCTCACGTTGTCGTCAGCGCGGGGCGGGGCGGCTAGCGTAACGGGCGCGGGGCGCCGGCCGCGGCTTGGGGCGAGGGCGGCACGGCCGGGATCAGGTCCGGCGGCCGGCCCACGATGCCAGTCTTCGCTTCGTCGATATTGACGTCGTAGTCCTGGAGGATCTGGCCCAGAATGTTGTCCAGGTTGTGCCGGGCCCGGATGTACTGATTGCGGGCGTCGACCTCCGCCAGCTCGCGGTTGGTCGCGTCGCGCTGGCCAATCACCACGTCGAGGATGGTGGCAGTGCCCAGTTCATACTTCCGCCGGGTGCCGGAGAGCGCCTGGTCCTGGAGGTTGCGGGCTTCCACGCTGGTGTCGTAGGCGGAGCGCGCCTGCTCCAGCGCGATGCGGGCGTTGACCACGCTTTGCTTGATGCTGTTGTGAAGCTGGTGGTCCTGGATCTGCTGCTGGCGGTAGTTCAATTGGTCGGTGATGTAATCGGCTTGTGCGGAGCGGTTGCGCAGCGTAATGCTGAGGCTGATGCCGGCGCTGTAGTTCGGGAAATTCCGGCTGAACACCTGGCTGAGGGCGGTGCCATACCCGCCCAGGAAAAACCCATTGACGTCGGCCGGTGTGCGGGTGACGAACTGAGTGGTGCCGTTGGGCAGCGTGACGGGAACGGGTAGGCCGTTGATCTGTCCGGCCAGCCCGGTGTTTGACATGTTCGCGAACGCGGCGAGCTGCGGCAGCATCGCATCCTTCACACCCAGGGTGGTAATGCGGCTGTTCTCGAGCGCGATCTGGCTCTGCTCGACATCGGGACGGCTGGCAAGGGCGTCGGTGACCAAATCCTGAATGGGCCGTACGGTTTCCTGCTTGGGAATGTCGAAGTGGTCGGTCGGCACGATGCGGGCGCTGGTGACATCCAGCCGGTTCATACCGCTGCGCGTCAGGTAGGTCTTGAGGATAGTCTCCTGCTGGAGCACCTGCGATTTAGCGGTGGTCACGTCCTGCTGGCTGGCTTTCATTTCGGCTTCGGCCTGGATGATATCGATAGGCGCGATGGCGCCCAGCTCGGCGCGCCGCTTGTTGTCCTCGTAGAGCCGCGTGTTCAAGTCGAGCGTCTGCTGCTTGATGCGCAGGCTGTCATTGAAGGCCACCAGGTCCCAATACAGATTGACTACGCTATAGACCGTCGTCATCACCTGGTTTTTGAAGGTGAGATCGGAGATGCGGAGGCTGTTCTTGGCCACCCGGATGTAGCGGTTGTTCACCGAACGGCGGAACCCCTGCAGGAGGTTCTGCTGCACCGAAAACTGGAGCGACGCCTGGTCGAACGGGCTGAACATGCTGTAGGGCGAGTTCTGCCGGTAGTGCAGCGTGTTGCCCATTCCCAACTGAAGGCTGGTGCCGGTGAGCAAGCCCTGCTGGACGCCCAGGTTGGACTGTTGGTAGGACGTCACCAGGTAGTTGGTGCCGCTGATGTTGGTGGCGGTCTGGATCTGCGTCTGGTGGATGCCTTGGCCGTTAATGAAGAAGGTGGGATCGAGATTGGGCACCGCAGTGCCGGATAGCTGCACCTGCAACCCGCTGAGGACGCCGCCCTGGCCGCTGCCGCCGCCGTTGGAGAGCCCGCCCGAGCCGGTATTGGCCTGCGCCAGCACGCCCAGCGAAGCCGACGAGGGGCCGCTCGAGATGCTGTTGGACACGTTGCGCAGCAGCGCTCCGGCGCTCACGCGCTTCAGGTTGGCCTCCGACAGCTTGGGATTGTAGCGGGCGTATTCCAGATCGAGATTGTTTTCCAGGGCCAGCGCAATGGCATCGCGCAGGGAGAGATAGATGACGCCGGCGCGCATCAGTTTGTCCAGGCGCGGCGAATCTTCAAAGCTCACCGGCGACACGGAATGTGCGACGTAGTTCCGCGTGAACCAGTTGAAGAAACCATGGCCGGTATCGGAATAAAGGTCATGCGTTTGCGCAAAACCCGGCGCTGCCATGACGAGACACAGCAGAATCACAATGAATGGCTTGACGTGAGACATGTGGATTGAAAACCTCGAAACCCTATTATCGACGCAAACCGACAGCCACTGCATAGATCGGCCTAACTGCTTCTTTGCCATATACGACAAATGAGACGCTATCGTTCGGGAATTGTTCCGTTGTTCGAACATGGGACGAAGCGGACGCCCGCGAATTAGCAGATGGTCCCGAAACGCCGGGTGGCGCTAGAGTAGTCAGTAGGGATATGCGCAGGTTTCTTCTGGCATTGGCTGTCCTGACCGTCGCGGCGTGGGCTGCAAACCTCAAGTTGTACTTGAAAGATGGTAGCTATCACGTTGTCAGCGAATATAAAGTGGAATCGGACCGCGTCCGCTTTTATAGCGTCGAGCGAAGTGATTGGGAGGAGATTCCACTGGAGCTGGTGAACCTGAAGCGCACCCAAAGCGAGGCTCAGCAGCGCCAGGCGGAGTTGGAAAAGGACGCCAAGGTGATCGCCGCGGAAGAAAAGGTCGAGCGCGAGCTGCATAAGGAAGTGATGCAGATTCCGCAGGACCCGGGCGTGTACTGGCGCGAAGGCAACCAGACCAGGATCATCAAGGCGGCGGAGGTGACGGTACGCACGCGGAAGGGACGGTCGATCCTGGCGAAACTCGCGCCCGTGCCGGTGATTTCGGGCAAGGGAACGCTGGAAATCGCCGGCGGCCATTCGCTGAACGTTTTCACCAATCCCGAGCAGGAGTTCTACATCCAGCTTTCCGAGACGGAGCGGTTCGGCATGGTGAAGGTGACGCCCAAGGGTGCGATACGGATCGTGGAGAACCTGACTTTCGTACCGGTCACCAAAGAAGTCGTGGAAGAGCCCGAGATGGTGGAGATCTTTCGCCAGCAACTGACCCCGGACGGACTTTACAAGATCTGGCCCAAGGAACCGCTGGAGCCGGGCGAGTACGCCGTAGTGGAATACACCGAGGGCAAGCTCAACATGCAGGTGTTCGATTTCGCGGTGAAGAAGTAGCGGCGCGGCCTCCCGGCCTGGCCGGTGCCTTCCCCGCGGCGACCGTGCTGGCATTCCACCGCCCGGTTCTGCGGTACAAAAGATAGCATGACTCGAATTGGAATGCTGGCTGTTTTGGGTGTGACGTCTCTGTGCGCGCAGGACTGGGCACGCCAGACGGTGGACAAATCGCCGCGCCATCGCGAATGGGTGACGGTGAAACACGACGGCAGGTCGGTGGAAACGTTTGTTGCGTATCCCGAAGTGAGCACGAAGGCGCCGGTGATCGTGGTGATCCACGAGATTTTCGGGATGACGGACTGGGTCGAAGACGTGACCGATCAGTTCGCCGCGGCTGGGTATATCGCCATCGCTCCCGACCTGCTTTCGGGGATGGCGCCCGGCGGCGGGCGGACGAAAGACTTTCCCGCGGGCGGCGTGGGACCGGCCATCGGCAAACTGCCGCCGGAGCAGATCACGGCCGACCTGAATGCGGTGGCCGACTATGGCAAGAAGTTGCCGGCAGCCAACGGCAAGCTGTTTGTGGTGGGCTTCTGCTGGGGCGGAGGGCAGACCTTCCGATTCGCGACTAACCGCCCCGACCTGGCCGCGGCATTCGTTTTTTATGGACCCCCGCCGCCCAGCGAAGACATGGCCCGAATCAAGGCGCCGGTGTACGGGTTCTACGGCGGCAACGATGCCCGTATCGGCGCCACCATCCCGCGCGCGGAGCAGGAGATGAAAGCAGCCGGCAAGACTTACGAGCCGGTAACCTATGCCGGGGCCGGCCACGGCTTCATGCGGGCAGGCGAGCAGCCCGACGCGCAGGAGGCCAACAAGAAAGCCCGGCAGGAAGCGTGGGCGAGACTGAAGGCGCTGATGAAGAAGTATTCCTAAGCCGCCGCGGCGGGCGTCCCCAAGAGCGATCGTCCGTATCGCTCATGCCCGCAGAAACGGCAGCAGCAGCCATTTTTGAATGTGGGCGAGCCGGGTGCATTCGGCGCACTCCGGCGCGCAGTCCACGCTGGTGTGTGCCAGCAGGTATTCCAGTTGTTCAAACATCACGTCGTCCAAAGGGGCCATTGCGAGGTAGGGCGCCCGGGAATCGGCGGAATTCCCGGAGGGGCCGATCCCGTTGCCTTCATCCGCGTTGGAGCTCTGAGTGTGCATACTGTCTCTCTGCCCTTGGGAATGCACGGAGTATGCCAAAGCTCAAGTAGTTGATGGCGCTGGAGTTACGACCGGGCTGGAAGATGCGGCCGGATCGAGTGTCCACGAGATTCGTCGGGCGCTGCCCACGAGGTTGACGCCCGACGGTGGGTGAATGCCGAAAGTCGAAGGTTGGGGACCGCCTCAGACCAGCGCGGCCTGATAGCGCTCGGCCATCGCCTGAAGCGGGATGGGCTCGTAGTCGCCGGCGTGGCCGGCCTGGCCGAACTGGGTCATGCGTTCCGCAACCACCTTCTTCATCGCCTCGCGAGCCGGCTTCAGGTAGTCGCGCGGGTCGAACTTCTCGGGCGATTCGATGAACACCTTGCGGATGGCACCGGTGATGGCCAGCCGGTTGTCGGTATCGACGTTGATCTTGCGCACGCCGTTCTTGATGCCAAGCTGGATCTCTTCCACCGGAACGCCGAAGGTGGGCTTCAGCTTGCCGCCGTACTGATTGATGATGTCCTGCAACTCCTTGGGCACGCTGGAAGAGCCGTGCATCACCAGGTGGACATTGGGCAGGCGGCGATGGATCTCGATGAGGCGCTCCATCTTGAGCGTCTCACCGGTGGGTTTCTTGCTGAACTTGTAGGCGCCGTGGCTGGTGCCGATGGCGATGGCCAGCGCGTCCAGCCCGGTCAGTTTGACGAACTCCTCCGCCTGCGCCGGGTCGGTCAGATGCGACAGACCGTCGAGCCCGGCTCCGTGGCCGTCCTCGATGCCGCCAAGGCAGCCGATCTCGCCCTCCACGGTGACGCCCTTGGCATGCGCCATCTCCACCACCTCGCGGGTGGCCTGCACGTTGTAGTCGAAGCTGGACGGAGTCTTGCCATCCGGCATCAGCGAGCCATCCATCATCACACTGGTGAAGCCCATGTCGATGGCGCTCTTGCAGGTCTCGACGCTGTTGCCGTGATCGAGATGCAGTACGGTCGGGATCTCAGGGTAAAGCTCCGTGGCCGCGAGCATTAAATGATACAGGAACCGGTCCTGCGAATAGGAGCGCGCGCCGCGGCTCGCCTGTACGATCACCGGCGACTTGGTTTCGCGGGCCGCCTCCATGATCGACTGAATCTGTTCCATGTTATTGACGTTGAACGCACCAACGCCATAACCGCCTTTGGCAGCCTCATCAAGAAGCTGACGCATCGATACTAATGGCATACGCTCACACGTAACATGATTGGCGGAAGACGGGCAACCGTTTGCCACCCGCGCCGGCTTTGCACAGGGCCGCCCGCCACCGGCCTCCGCCGCCGGCACGCCGGTCCCGCGAAGGCCCCTATCCCTCGCCCGCCCGCGCATAGTACCATAGCGCTCCATGGCCTTCGCCAGATTTGTGCTTCTCTTAGGCGGGCTCCTCGCCGCCTTGCCGGCCGCGGACCGCCTCGTCGTTCGCGGCGCCTCCGGTCCCGGCGCGGGCAAACGCATTGTGCTCGTCTCGGGCGATGAAGAGTACCGCTCCGAAGAAGCCCTTCCCCAGTTGGCGCGCATTCTGGCCCGCTATCACGGCTTCGATTGCACTGTCCTGTTCGCCATCGACCCGGCCGATGGCACCATCAATCCCGACATCACCACCAACATCCCGGGGCTCGAATCGCTCGATAAGGCCGACCTCCTGGTGCTGTTCACTCGCCACCGCGACCTGCCCGATGCGCAGATGAAACACATCGTGGACTACGTCGATTCCGGCCGCCCCATTGTCGCTCTCCGCACCGCCACCCATGCCTTCGCCCTGAAGTCCAGCGCCACCTACAGCCGCTACACCTGGAACAGCAAGGAATGGGACGGCGGCTTCGGGCGCCAGGTGCTGGGCGAGACCTGGATCAATCACCACGGACGGCACGGCGTCCAGAGCACGCGCGCGATCACTGCTCCCGGACAGACGAACCATCCGATTCTCCGCGGTATCCCGAGCGGCGCGGTGTGGGTACCCACCGATGTCTACGAAGTGCGACTGCCGCTCCCCGGCGACTCGGTGCCGCTCCTGCTCGGCGCCGTGCTCACCGGCATGAACGCAACCGACCCGCCGGCCTCAGGCAAGCTGAACGATCCCATGTTGCCCGTAGCGTGGGTGAAAACCTACACCGGCGCGCGCGGCAAAGCGGCCCGCATCTTCACCACTACCATGGGCTCCAGCCAGGACCTCCGGAACGAACCCTTCCGCCGCCTGCTGGTGAACGCATGCTACTGGGCCCTCGGGTTGGAGAAGCGCATCCCGGCGCAATCGAAAGTCGACCTGGTAGGGGAGTATCATCCTTCGCCGTTCCGGTTCGGCGGCGCCGCCAAAGGCGTCAAGCCCGAGAGCCTGGAGGTGCACTGACATCCCGCGTCCGGCCAGCAGAACACAGGCACGCCAGTGGAGCCGCACCGCTTGGGCCATGGCGGCGCTGTTTGGCAGCCTCCCGTTGGCGTCGCGGATTCTGCTCGGCGCGTGGGACTTTACCGGCGCCGCCGATGTGGCCTTCCTGTGCCTGATTGTGGGTGTGTACTTCCACCTGGTCGGCCGCCGGTTTTCGTCACTTCCCGATCCCGCCGCGATGCTCGATCAGGCCAACCACCTCGCCGCCTCCGGACGGCCGGATGACGCCCTCACCCACCTCACCGAGGCCATCCGCCTGAGCCCGCAATTCTGGCAGGCATACCAATACCGCGGGGAATTGCACCTGCGGCGCGGGTCGCTGCTATCCGCCATCCAGGACTTCAGCCAGGCAATCTCCCTCGCTCCCCGCGAACCGCAACTCTACGCCTGGCGGGGCTATGCCCGCACCCTGGCGGGCGACAGCATGGGCGGTCAAAAGGACTACGATTCCGCCGACGCGCTGGCTGCCGGCACTCCGGACGCCGGCCCGGCCTGAACTATCGCCGCCGCGCCGCACCCGGGTTCCAGCCATCCTTCCCCGCCAGGAACGGTCCCGGCGCCCACTTCTCCGCCTCTGCGGCGGAGAGCTGATGCGAATACGGCTCTCGCCGCTGCAGGTTAGCTCCCGCCCCCGTCGATGCGTACTCCGCGTAGTAGGCGGTCGGCAGGCTTGGCTTTCCGAAGCGTGCCCATTCCGTCCACCCGGCCGGAATCACGGGTGCCTCGATTACCGTATGCAGCCACACCACGGTGGCATACGGTCTCCGCGGGCGCCCCAGGGAAATCACCCCACGCTGCCGCGCAGCGGCGGTCAGCCGGCAGTGGTCGAACACATATCCGCTGGCCTTCTGCTCCGCCGTGTGCCGGCTCTGCGCGGTGTACATCACGTTGCCCGGCGCGATGCCATGAATCCGGCAGCGCTCGAATACCGCCTGGCTGTCGCCGAAAATGAAATCCACATTTCCTTCGATGTAAGAATCGGCGAAATATTGCCGCGCCGGCACGCATGGGCCGTAGTCGCCGTAGCAGTAGCGACTGGCGGCGAACAGCGTGTCCTGCGCTCCCAGAAGGCGCAGTTGGCGAAACATGGCGCGGTCGCCGGTGACCGCGAGCGCCACTGCCTGGCCCTTGCCGATGCCGAAATCATTGGCGATCGTCAGGGTGTCGATCTCCACCCCGTCCGCTTCCACAAATACCGTGGCGGTGTTGAACGTTCCGCCCGAGGTGGGCGCCCCATTCCCGAAAACGATGGTCGGGTTCCCTTCCCCATGCAGCCGGACCTTCGGTTTGCGGATGGTCACCACTTCGCGGTACGTGCCCGGCTTGATGAGGATCTCGCCGCCGGTGGCCGGCAGCGCATCCACCGCGCTCTGGACCGATCGGAATCCACTCGCGCCGTCCGGCGACACTACCAGGTTTTCCTTCGTGCCGAACCGCATCGCGCTCCCGAGGTCCGCCGTCAGATCCAATTTCGGGGCGGCACCGAAGGCCGGGTAGACGCAATTCGCCGCGGGCGGCACCCGGAAATCGGCCTCGCGGCCGGCGGGCGTCACCCGCAGGGCATCGGCCACATCCCGGAAACAGGTCTTCCCGAACCGGATATCGCGCGGCACCAGGCCGTCGGCGGCGGCGAGTTTCATCTCGAATCCCGCGGCGGCCCCGTCCACCGTGACATCGGCAATCTCCATTCCATGAACATCGCCGTACGCCGCTCCGCCGATCCGGATCCCCCTCCCGCCGAAGACATGCACATCGCGCAGGCTCAGCCCTGCGGAGGCACCGAGGATGCTGGCCTCCACCCCGATGGCTTCGCCGGCCACGCGGATCCATGCTCCGTTGATCCTGGCATCCACCGCATTGCTCAGCAGCAGTCCCGCCGAAGCCGGCGACGCGATCTTCAGGTTCGACACGGCCAGGCCGATCGTCTTGTAAATCGCGGCATGCATGCCGGCGGCATTCCGCAAGGTAATTCCGTCGAGCCGGAATCCTTGCGATTCATAGCTCGAGACCAGGTCCGGCACGGCGACCGTACTGGCGAGCGCCCTGGCTTGGCGCGGGAGGTTCCACCACGGGGCGCCTTGCCCGTCAATCGTGCCGGGGCCCGCTACGCCGCTGAACGCCGCCTGGTAGGCGAACACGAACGGCTTGCAGACGGCCGCCTTTCCGGGCGGCTCCTCTCCACAGCGCCGCGGCGGCAGGTCGTAATCGCGCGGATTGCGCGAGGCGTACAGGGTCACGCCCTCACCGACGAACAGCGTCACCCCGCGGGGCAGAATGAGCGGCGCCGATTCGAAGACCCGCCGGGCTCCGTCGCCTCGCAGGACCACCGCGCGGCCGGGCGCGCACAGGCTCAACGCGGTCTGAATGCGCGCCGTGTCCAGCTTGCCGGAAGGTGCCGCCCGCTCGGCCGACAGCACCGAGCATGCCGGAATCGCCCGTGGCTGGCTGTCGGCGCGGCCCACGGCAGCCGCACTCAAGACCAGCGTGGCCGCCCCGAACATTCCGCCGATTCGTGTTTGCACTATCAACGATTGTAATTCGCGCTACCCTGAGACTCATGTCGCGAGCCTTGCTCCTGCTCGGGTTTTTCGCCGCCCTCGGCTTCACCCAGCCTGCCGCGCCGCCCATCCGCATCGTGCTGGCAGGCGACTCCACGGTCAACGACCAGGGCGGCTGGGGTTCCGGTTTGCGCGCCTCGTTCGGCGCCGGCGTGGAAGTAATCAACCTCGCCAAAAACGGCCGCAGCTCCAAGAGCTTCCGCGACGAAGGCCTGTGGGCGCCCGCGCTCGCCGCCAAAGCCGATTACATTTTGATCCAGTTCGGGCACAACGATGTTCCCGGCAAAGGTCCCGACCGCGAAACCGACGCCGCCACCACCTACCGCGAGAACCTCTCGCGCTACATCGCCGAAGCGCGCGTCAACGGTGCCCGGCCGGTGCTTGTCACCTCAATCGTGCGCCGGAACTTCACACCCGACGGCAAAATTGTCCGCGATTCTCTGGTGCCCTACGTGGCCGCGGCGCGCGCCGTGGCCGAAGACCGGAACGTGACTCTCATCGATCTCTACTCCCTGACCTTGGCCCAAGCCGAGAAACTGGGCCCAGCCGGTTGCGATGCGATCAACGCCGTGGATGCGGCCGGAAAGCCCGACCACACCCATCTCGGTCCGGAAGGCCGACAGGAAATCGGCGCCATGGCCGCCGCCGAACTGGTGCGCCTCGTGCCCGCCCTGAAGCCGTATTACACCGCGCACTGACCGCGCTCACCATGCGCGGCGATGCACCGCGCCGCCCGGCCCGCGCGATACTGAAAACGGATGTATCCGCGGCGCATCACCCACCAGAACATCTTTCGCGTCCTCATCTCCGGCTTCGCCCTGGTCATCCTGCTGCTGGCCGCGGCCACCATCGTGGGTGTCCGCAATATCCAGGCCATCCGCGAAAACGCCGCCAGCCTGCTTCGCGAACAGTCGGTCACCAACCGCCTGATCGACGAGCTGCACAGCCGCCAGAGCAGCCTCAGCGAGGTGTTCTCGGTGCTGGCGCGCGACCCCGATTCGGTGGACTACGACCGCATCATGGCCCAGCTCGACCAAGCCGACAGCGACATCGACCACATCGCCGTGGAGGGCTCGCAAACCGCCGAAGCGCGCCTGTGGAATCGCCTGAAGGAATCGTCCGCGGACTTCTCCCACGAAGCGCGCCGTCTGCTCACCGCCGAAAACGTGGAGACCTACGCCTCGGTGGACCTGTTCCGCGACCACGAAGCCTTCATCTCGGTGGTCGCCCGCCTGATCGAGGCGGAGTACCGCAAAGTGGCGGCTGCCCAGGGCCGGATCGACCGCCTCTCCTCCCGGCTGTTCACCTCCTCGTTCGCCTTCGCGGCCGCCAGCGCCCTGCTGGCGCTGGTGTTTGCCGTGGTCACCGTGCGCATGGTGTCTCAGCTTACCCGCGGCATCGAGTGGCAGGCAGCCGAGCTCGGCCGCGTCTCCTGGCACATGCTCGAGGACCAGGAAGCCACGGCCCGGCGTTTCTCGCACGAGCTCCACGACGAGCTGGGCCAGTCCCTCACCGCCATCAAGACCAATCTCACGGCCCTCGAATCCAACGGCCGGCTCAACCATGCGCGCCTGGACGACTGCTTCCGCCTGATCGACGAATCCATCGGCAACGTGCGCCAGATGTCGCAACTTCTGCGCCCCACCATTCTCGACGATTTCGGACTCGAAGCCGGCCTGCGCTGGCTGGCGGAAGGCTTTTCCGCCCGTACGGGCATCGCCGTCGATTTCGACTCCAACCACTCCGGCCGTCTCCCCGATGAAACCGAAACGCACCTTTTCCGCATCGCCCAGGAGGCGCTCACCAACGTCGCGCGTCACGCCCACGCCACCAGCGTCCACGTAAAGCTGCACGCCGAGTCGGGTGAGATCGGCCTCGTCGTCCGCGACAACGGACGCGGTCTGCCGCCCGGCGCCGGCCCCGAATCTTCCCCTCCGCGCGGCATGGGCATGATCGGCATGCGTGCCCGCGCGCGCAGCGCCGGCGGCGATCTCAATGTTCGCTCCCGCTCCGGCGAGGGTGTTCTAATTGAGGTGCGGGTCCCGATCCGTCATGAAACACATCCGCATCCTGTTGGCTGACGATCACGCCGTCGTCCGCCAGGGCTTCAAGATGATTCTCGACGCGCAGCCCGATATGGAGATCGTCGGCGAGGCCGGCAACGGCCGGGAAGCTATCGAATTTGCCGAGCGCTTCCGTCCCGATATCGTGGTCATGGATGTCGCCATGCCCGAGCTCAACGGCATCGAAGCCACGCGCCGCCTGGCCGCCAGCGCGCCCCACAGCCGCGTCCTCGCGCTGAGCATGCACAAGGACTCGGTCTACGTGCGCGAAATCCTGCGCGCCGGGGCCCGCGGCTACCTGCTCAAAGACTCGGTGGCCGACGACCTCGTCTCCGCCGTGCGCGCGGTGGCCTCCGGCGAAGGCTACATCAGCCCCGGAGTCTCCAACTCCGTGCTCGACGACTACCGGCGTCACGTTACCAACCCCATCGATCTGCTCACCAGCCGCGAACGTGAAGTGCTTCAGATGCTCGCCGAAGGCAAGACCAACAAGGAGATCGCGGGCATTCTCAAGCTGAGCGTCTACACCGTGGACGCCCACCGCGGGCGCATCATGGAGAAGCTCAACCTGCACAGCATCAACGAACTGGTGCGCTTCGCCGTACGAAACGGGCTGATCGATTGAACCCTCTCGCCCTCCATATCGCCCGCCGCTTCGGCGAGTTGCCGCAGGTAGTGGCTGTGGCGCTCGCCGGCTCGTCGGCAACGGGCTCGGCCGACGAGCGGTCCGATCTCGATCTCTACGTGTATGCCCTCGGCGAAGTGCCGCTGTCGTTCCGCCGTGCCCTAGCAGCCTGTGGTAATAGTGAGACGGGCGAATAAAGACATGTGACCTCGTAAATGTTTTGAGCGTCTATTGGATATGGCAATGGGAACGCGGCGGAAGCGGGAGCGGCAACAGGATCTGTGGATCGCAACCAGCGATGTGGTCGAGACACCAGCCAATGTCTTCTACGACCGCTTGAATCAGATTCTGGACGGGCACGATTTCGATGCCAAGGTGGAGCGGCTGTGCCGGAAGTTTTACAAAGACAGCGTATACGGTCGGCCCAGCATGGCGCCGGGGGTCTACTTCCGATCGCTACTGATCGGTTTTTTTTGAGGGCCTCGATTCGGAGCGAGGAATCGCGTGGCGGACAGCCGACTCTCTGTCGTTACGGAAATTCCTGGGCTACGCGCTGGATGAGGCCACGCCGGATCATTCCACGATTTCGCGCACGCGGCGATTGTATTGGCTGGAGACGCACAAGGCCGTGTTCCGCTGGGTGCTGAAGATCCTCGATCAAGAGGGACTGGTCAGCGGACGGACCGTATCGATTGATGCCACTACGCTGGAAGCCAATGCGGCGCTGAAAAGCATCGTGCGGCGGGACAACGGACAAAGCTACAACGACTATCTGAAGGAACTGGCCAAGGCCGCCGGGATCGAGAACCCGACGCGCGAACAGTTGGCACGACTGGACCGCAAGCGAAAGAAGAAAGGATCGAATCAGGAGTGGATGAGCCCCAGTGACCCCGACGCCCGAATCACCAAAATGAAGGATGGGCGGACGCACCTGGCGCACAAGGCCGAGCATGCAGTGGATCTGACCAGTGGGGCGCTGCTGGCAGTGACGCTGCAGCCGGCCAATGAAGGGGACACGACGACGATCCACCGGACCCTGGAAGAAGCGCAAGCTGTGGCCCGCGAGATCAACGAACATGGAGTCGAAGAGGTGGTAGCGGACAAGGGCTATCACAGCGGCGCGGTGCTGAAGAAAGTACATGAGCAGGAAGTCCGATGCTACATCCCCGAGCCGGAGCGTGGGCGGCGAAACTGGCAAGGTGAGGGGAAGGAGGAAGAGCAGAAGCGGACCTATGAAAACCGGCGGCGTGGGCGCGGCGACCGCAACAAGCGACTCCAGAAGTTGCGGAGCGAACTGACGGAGCGGAGCTTCGCACACCTATACGAGACCGGCGGAATGAGACGGGTGCACCTGCGGGGTCGGAAGAACATTCTGAAGCGACTACTGGTGCACGGAGCCGCGTTCAATCTCTCGTTGATCCTGCGCCAGACCATGGGAGTGGGGAAGCCCCGGCGGTTACAGGGGCTTTCTTTGCAACCGTTTATGCTGTTCGCGCGCATTTTTTCGTGGCTCTGGGCGACATCACGAGCACCAGAACAAAGGAGTGAGAGCTTTGCAATGCAAAGCGGCGGCGCGAGGGCCATGCTGCCAGCCGATTCAGGCATATATCAAGTAATTTGCTTCGGGCTGGCTGCCTGGAAAACGCCTACTTCTGACACGGGCTGCTAGCCGGACCAGGCGCCGAAATCGATAACCGCTTCTGGGAGCCCGGCGACGAGTGGCGCGACGCGGAGACCGGCATCGGATTGGACGTGATGTACCGCTCGCCCGGATGGATCGAACAGGAACTCGATCGGGTACTCGTGCGCCATCAGGCCTCCCTCGGGTACAGCACCTGTTTCTGGTACAACGTGCTGCACTCGGAGGCGCTGTTCGATCCACGCGGCTGGTATGGCGCCTTGCAGGAGCGCGCGCGGTGCTCCTACCCGCGCGAACTCCAGCGCGCCATTCTGGCCAAGAACCTCCCGGTGCTGCGAAAGAACCGGTCCTCCTACCGCGCGCAGATCGCGCTGGCGCTGGAGCGCGGCGATCCGGTGAGTTGCAATCATCGCGTGGCCGCGCTGCTGGCCTCGTTCTTCGACATCTGGTTCGCCCTGGAGCGCCGGCCGCACCCGGGCGAGAAGCGTCTGCTCGGCGCACTTCCCGACGAGTGGGCAACCCTGGTGCGCCGGGTCCTCGCGCCCGAAGACTTGTTGGCAGCCATCGATACGCTGCTCGACCGGCTGGACGCCCGCATCGATGCCGCGACCCCGCCGGGACAGATCGCGCACGTGGCGGCGTGGGTTGCCGACCTCCCCCGCGCCCGCGCGTTTTACGAGCGCTGGTTCCAAGCCCACGCCGGCCCACGCTACACCAGCGCGCGCCGCCCATTCGAATCCTACTTCCTGACCCTCGCCTCCGGCGCTCCGCTCGAGCTCATGGCCGCGCCCGGCGAAGCGCCGCGCCACGCCCACATCGCCATTTCCGTGGGATCGCGCAATGCGGTGGACAATCTCGTGCGCCGCATGAAGGCCGCCGGCGTCCCTGTGGTGAGCGAACCCCGCGTCACCGGCGATGGCTTCTACGAAGCGCAGGTCGAAGACAGCGAAGGCAATCTGCTGGAGATCGTCGGCTGAAACGCCTCCAAAATCACACGGATTAACGAATGTTTTCCCGATGTGTCACCGAATTGTGTTGGTTCGTGCTTTATGAATGAGGTATGCGGTGCGAGGGTTCCCCTAGCCGCCGGGTACGTTCCGTTCCTCACATTGTGAAACGTGGGAACAACGGCTTTTCCACGACCGGGATGGCACGGGATCTGCACATGGATTCGCGGGGGCCTGCCTGGGCCGTCCGCACGGCGGAGGGGGCCGCATGACTCGCGCCGACGCCATGCTGAACTTCATCGCACACCGCGACCACACACTGATGCGCCGCATCAATCGCTGGCCGGCGCCGCAGTGGATCCGGCTGTGGATGCTGGCGGCGACGCGCGGCGGCGATGGCTGGCTCTGGTATGCCATGGCGCTGATCGTCCTGCTGTTCGGCGGCGATGACCGGTTCCGCGCCCTGGGCGCGGGGGCGCTCTCCGTCGGCCTGGGAATCCTGCTGTTCCTTCGTCTGAAAAGGGCCACCGGCCGCCGCCGCCCGTGCGTGTTCGAGCCGCACTGCTGGGCCACCCTGCTGCCACCCGACCGCTTTTCGTTTCCGTCCGGCCATACCATCACCGCCTTCGCCGTCGCGGTATCGTTGAGTTCGTTCTACCCCGACCTGGCCATGGGACTGCTGTTTTGCGCACTGAGCGTTGCGGCCTCGCGCATTCTCCTGGGGATGCATTTCCTGAGCGACGTCCTCGCCGGGGCCGCCATCGGCACCGGGATCGCATTGGCCGCGGTCAAGCTGATGCAGGCGTAGCGAAGGCTCCGTAGAAGGCGTCGCGCGACGGTTGTGCTCGGATGTGCCCCAGTCTTGGTCGTCGCGTCCGCGATGTTGCTCGGCGACCGCATGAACCGCTTCCGGCGCGCCTAGCCCCCCCAACAGCGGGTACAGCCACCCCGCGCAATTCTCCTTGAAAGCCCTCACCGCGTTCCGGTAATGTAGCTCCAATGACTCAGAAGCGTGTCTGTCTCACGTGCAAGAACAAGGGATGCGTAGCGAACTGCAAATTCACGCGGCCCGCGCCCGTGCGGCAGTACCAGCAGCTCAAGAAGGAAGGTTGAAAATGACAAAGCTCTATCGCAGCGCGGTTCACTATCAGCACTGGATCGCATACGTGGAAGGGACCGGCTGGTTTATGTTTCCCGCCACGGAGAACGGGTGGGAGAAGCGGCAGCCGGCACGAGGCGTCGACCCGATGCACCTGCGCGAGGTCCCGCTGCGCCTGGCATTCAATACCGGTTTGCTCGACCCCGCCGACCGGCACGAGTTGCCCGAGGCGGCGTAGTCGCGGCCGGACCTCCGGCCGGGGAGCGGCGCGAAGACGGCGCAGCCATGCTAACTGAGGGCTGCCAGCCGTCCGGCCTGGTCGAGGCAGCCCTGCGCGATTTGCTCACGATCCATGTCCTCAGAATAGAGCAGCGGCCCTCCCGGGGCAGCCGTTCTCAAGGCGCCAAAGGCGCAAAGAGCCGTCTGTCCAGCGACGCGCCTCCCCATCGGAAGGCCGATCAAACTTCCCCATCCGTGCCGCCCCATGCCTTCAGCAGGCCCAGCCGCAGGAACTCGGTTTTGGCGCGGGAGGTGATGTCGCTCTGCATGCGCGGCTCGTAGCGATGGTCGAACACGTATGCCTTGATGCGGAGCTTCAAATACGGGCGCCGGTCGAACTCGTCCAGGAGGAGCACCGTGACGGGTTTGGCAAGATAGGTGAAAGGCGAGGTGTAGGCCACCTCCTGGCCAATGCGGGACGCCAGCGCGGGGTCCGTTTCGGGCGGCAGAAAAACGTCGGTCACCACCTGGCAGTCGGCCACGCCGGAGTTGGAGTTGAACACCTCGTTGGTGAGGATGTCCGAGTTGGGGATGGTGACGCGGGTGTCGTCCGAGGTGGTGAGCTTGGTACTGCGCAGGCCGATGTGATCGATCTCGCCGTAGGCCGTGCCGATGCGGACGCGGTCGCCAAGCTGATAGGGCCGGTCGGCCACCACCACCAGGCCGCCCACCAGGTTCTTGATCAGATCCTGCGCGCCCAGGCCGATGGCGATGGCCACCGAACCGACCGCCGCGAAAAACGTTTCGCGGGAGGGAGACAGCAGGTCGAACGCCGCGAAACCGGCCAGGAACCAGAGCCCGATGCGCAGCACCGGCTCGATCCATTTCACCGCGAAGCGCGCCCGCGGCCCGCGCAGGCTGACCAGATCGAGGATCCTGGTGGCGTAGCGGATCAGCACCCAGGTGAGGGCGAAGATCATCATCACGGTGGCGATCCGGGTGATGGTGAAATAGCGGAGAAAGTTCATCTGGGGGTTGTCCTGGAGCAGAAACAACGCGAGGGAATCAGTGTGCATCGGACATTCCTCCTAGAGCAGGTTCCTCAGGCTGAGGGTTTCGCGCACCAGGCGGCCGGCCTCGGGCCGCACGCGCACTCCGGGGCTGGCCGGCTCGGGTTCGAGCACTTCCAACAGGTGCAGGCGCTTCAACTGGCGCACGCTGTCTTCCCGGCTGGTGGCCAACACGCGGGCCAGTTCCGCGGCGGTGAGGCTGCCGTGCTGGAGGATGGCTTTGAGCATGAAGCAGTCCTCCAGAGTCATTTCCGAAACCAGCTTCTCGTAATCGGGCGCCAGCGGCTGCCGCATATGAACGATGCCTCCTTCGACCCTTTCGATGGAGCCCTGCCACAATTCGAAGGCGGCGCGGAAGATGCCCTCGGACTGTTCGTAGAGCGCATCCAGGAAGAGCTTCTGAGGATCCTGCTCAAAACCCAGGAAGCGGCGGACGCCGCTGACTCGCGGATCCTGCACCGGGAGCGGGGCGAATTCCAGGCGCAGGCCGGAGAGCCCGTGGCGTTGCAGGATGGCGTTGGTGAGGTCTGCCTGGCGCACCGACATGGCGTTGATGTGGTGCGAGAAGTGGCGCCCGAGGCCGGCCACGGCCTCCAGGTACCGATAGGCGGTCTCGTTGACGCTGAACACCCACAAGGTGCTGCGGCCGGTGGAATACATGAGGTCGAGCAGCATGCGCAGGGCATCGAATCCGTTGACGGTGCGCAGGAAGGTGCGCTCGAATTCCTCGATCAGGATGACGCGGCGCCGCTCGGCGAGGGCGGCGGCGGGATCGGCATGGGTGGGAACGCGGAGAAGGTCGCGCACGAACCCGGCCATCTGCGCGGCCGTCTCCAGCCGTTCGCAGAACTGGCCGCGGACCACGTCGCAGCGGGCGAAGACACCGGAGGCGGCGCAATTGATGAGGCTGGTCTTGCCGCTGCCGCGCGCGCCGATGACGATGACGCTGGCGCCCTTGCCGGCTTCCCATCGCTTCAGGGCATCGGCAAAGCCGGCCATTTCGGCGTCGCGGCCGACCAGGAAGCGGGGATCTTCGACGGGCGCGAGCCGGAAGAGCCGGCGGTAGATCATGGGCAGGTCGCGGGCGTGCAAATGGACGTCGAGGGTATCGGCGAGGTCGGCGCGGCGAATCACCGGTTCGATCTGCGGACGGGAAGCGGAGATCCAGCCGATTCTGAGCAGCACCCAGCGGAACACCGCGCGCGTGGCCGCCCATAGCCGCTGCGAACCGGCCTGCACCGCGCGCCCGGTCGTGGCGCGGAACTGGCGCCAGGCACGGCCGCCGCGCTGGCGGGTGACATGGGCCAACAGGCCGATGCGGCCCTTCTCGAGGGCGAGATCGCCTTCGAGCAGCACGGCGGCAGCGGCGCGGGCGGCGCTCGCCTCGACGGCGGGGCGGATTTCGGGCGTAGCTCCTTTTTGATAGCTCAGCAGGGTGGAGGCGTTGCGGACGGCCTCGCGGGCGAACGCCTCTCCGGAGCCGCGCTCCAGGCGCGCGGTTTCGACTCCGAAATCGACGACTTCGCGCGCGCGCTCGATTTCGCGGACGATGGCGCGGTGGACCTCCTGCACTTCCCGAAAGCCGGCCAGCAGCAGCGGCGCGCCGGCGGTAGTGAGCGCGCCGAGCAACACTTTGGCGGGTTCGAGATCGCGCCACGGCTTGCGCCAGCCGGGCAGCGCCTGGCGCGGCACGACCGTTTCGATGGCAGCCGGCAGTTCCTCTCGCACGCGGGCGGAGGCGCGGCGCAGCCACTCCGAGATGCGTTCCTCGGAAGACAGCAGCCTCGCTTTGGGCTGTGGAAAGGCGTCGCAGGCTTCGCCATCGGGCCACTCCTGAAGCCAGCAGATGGCGGCATCGAGTTCCTCGACCAGCTCGGTGTGTTCGGCATCGAGCGATTCCAGGCTGGCACCGGTCTCGAGACCGGTGTCACAGGCCAGCCGCGCCAGGTGCAGTTCCAGATCGACTACGGAGCGGACGGCGCGCTGCTGGCGCGACCAGAAACTGAGGTGCTCGCGATGCTGTTTGGCCCATTGGGCGCGCCGGCCGGCAGAAGCGGGCTGGGGATTCCGCACGAGCGCCTGGCCGAGGGCCGGCGCGATCGACCGCGCCCATGCCTCATAGCGCGCCAGGAGCAGGGCCGCGCGCTGCTCGTAGCGGCCGGCCGCATCGATCCACCACTCGCGCGCGCGTTCGACATCCACCCGTTCCCGGTCGGACTGGGCGAGGGCCGCCAGAAAAGCGCGCCGACAGGTCTGCCACGGTACCAGCAGGTGCAGGGAAGATTCGGCCAGCAGCAGTTGGAAAGCGCCATCGAGCGGGGCCCGGGAGAGAACGATTCGCTCCAGGCGATCGGAGGCGGCATCGCGCAGGTGAACCGCTTTCGGCTTACGATGCAGCGATCGCCACAGCGCCATCTGCGAGCGGCGATCCGCGCCGGTCAGCTCGACCACCTCGCGGCCGCTGAGTTCGGCGACCTTGGGAAGCCGGCGCAGGAGGTCGCCCAGCACCGACTCGCACTCCTCCATGGCGGCGAGCGACCGCTGCAGGGGCCGTTTTTGCACATACACCGCCAGCGGCTCGGAGAGCAGGGTCGGGGCGGCATTCCCGAAAAAGGCATCCAGGAACTGCAGCCGCTCGGCCGGCGGCTCGGGATTGCGGAGCGTGGCGAACGATTCCCGCTGCAGCGCGATCAACGCGGAAATGTCCTTCCACGCACCGGCGAATTCGCTCGTCAGTTGGGCCGTTCGCGACTCCAGTTCCTTACCGAATTCGTTCCAGATGGCGCTGTCGAAGGGCATTCTCGTTGGCAGATTCACCAGTGCCGCGGCCGGCGGACCTTCCCTACAAACATATACCCGGATCGGCACGGCCGGAAGAGGCCGGCTGTGCGATGATCGTGGTTCGAATGTCCCCGGCTTCGGTTATCGAGTTCCTGTTGTGGCTGCTGATTGCGGCGTCGCTGATCGCCCTGGTGACGAAGCGGTTCCGCGTGCCGTACACGGTGGCCCTGGTGGCCGGGGGCTTCGCTATCGACCTGTTCCGCCTGCCCATTCTCAAGGTTCTGGGGCAGGGACAGCCGGTGCAGATTTTGACGCCGGACATCATTCTGATCCTGTTCCTGCCCGCGCTGCTGTTCGAATCGGGGATCAACATCAACATCCGGCGGCTGCGTGAGAACCTGGGCCCGATCCTGCTGCTGGCGGTGGTGGGCGTGCTGGTGGCGACGGTGATCACCGGTTACGCGGTGCACTGGGTGGTCGGGCTGAGCCTGCTGCCGGCCCTGCTGTTCGGCGCGCTGATTTCGGCGACCGATCCGATTTCCGTGGTGGCGCTATTCAAAGACCTGGGAGTGTCGAAGCGCCTTTCGGTGATCATCGAGAGCGAGAGCCTGTTCAACGACGGCACTTCGGTGGTCATCTTCCAGATCATTCTGGCGGGGCTGGCCAGCGGCGATATCAACGTCCTCAGCGGCATCCGCAGTTTTGCCGTGGTGACGCTGGGCGGGGTGGCGCTGGGGCTGGGGCTCGGCTACATGTTCGGCAAGCTGACGGAGCGCGTAGACGACCCGCAGATTGAAATCACGCTCACCACGATCCTGGCTTACAGCTCGTACCTGATTGCGGAACACCTGCACGTTTCGGGCGTGATTGCCACCGTGTGCGCCGGGTTGATGACGGGCAATTTCGGACTGGAAGTGGGGATGAGCGCCCGCACGCGGGTGGCGCTGCGGTCGTTCTGGGAATATGTTTCGTTCGTGATCAACTCGCTGGTTTTCCTGCTGATCGGGATCGAAGTGCACGTCACCAACCTGATCGAATCCTGGCGCGGGATCCTGCTGGCGACGGTGACGGTGCTGTTGGGGCGGGCCGTTTCGGTGTACCTGATCGGGGCCGGCAGCCGGTTGATGGGAGCGGCGATTCCGCTGCGCTGGCTGCACGTGCTGGTGTGGGGCGGAATCCACGGCAGCGTCTCCATGGCGCTGGCGTTGAGCCTTCGCCGCGACGTGCCGTATCGCACCGATATTCTGGCCATGGCGTTCGGCGTGGTGGCCTTCTCGATCATCGTTCAGGGGCTGACCGTAAAGCCGCTGCTGAGCTGGTTGGGAATCGAAACCGCGCGGGAAGACGATTACGACGTCGCCAAGGCGCGCAGCGCGGCCTATTCCGCGAGCCGGCGGGAACTCGAACTAATGCTGAGAGACCATGCCATCTCGCACCTGGTCTACGAAAAACTCAAGAGTGAACTGGATGCGCAGGTTCACGAGGTTCAGGCAGCCATTGCGGACATACAGCAAAAAAACCACGACATTACCAGCGACGAGATCCGCACGGCCAGAGGTATGCTGATCGCGGCCGAGAAGAGTTCCATCCAGCGGTCCGCCAACCAGGGGTTCATTTCGATGCACGCGGCCGAGAACCTGCTGGCCGAAGCCGACCGTAAGCTGGACCGGCAGATCCGCGACGATGAAGGCGGTTCCGAGGCCGCGCCGGAATCGGGCGGCGAATGAGGCCGCCCGCGGTCAGCGCGAGATGGCGTGACTCGCGCGATTGACGAAGACTTCCGCGCCCTTGGCGATGCGCCGGCCGCGATCGCGTAACTCCTTGCGGGCATCGGACACGGACTCGGCCGCATCCTCCACCCGTTCCCGGAGCAGCCGCCGCGTTCGGCGGCCGTTCTTTGGCGCCATCAACAGCGCGGCAGCCGCTCCGGCAAATATACCGGCCAGAAGCCAGTAGCCGTGCGTAGCGTATTTCTGGTTGACCATGATTGGATCCTCCACTCTTAGTATGCTGCCCCGCCGCACTCGCGACTGTGCGGGTTCGAACCCAACTCTAACCGGTTCGGGTTCTCACCGCGGGCCGGCCCGCACGCGCAGCGCGATGTCTTCGGAGTATTCAGGCGAAACCAGGGTGCGCGGTCCGCCGGGGTGCGCGAAGTCTTCGCGCCGGGCCGTCCGGCCGGTCTTCGTGTCGATCCACTCGGCCAGGTACCGCCCGGCGGGCAGTTCCAGCACGAGCGGAGCGGTGTGCGGGGTGGAATCGACGACGTACCGGGGCGTCTGGCCGCGCCGCCCCCGCGCGTGATCGAGGTAGAGCGCGTACTCCTTGCCCTCCGCTGCCAGCACCCGCACGGCCGCTCCGTCCGGCGCGCCGGAACGGAGGACACCGCCGGCGGGAGCCATGCGCACGAACGGAATCGCATCCATGAAGTCGCGGAGGATGCGCAGTTGGCCGCGCAATGGGGCACTGCCGCCGCCCGGCTGCTGCTCCGGATAGGCGAAGGTGCCGTCTTCGTGTCCCGCCGAGAACGAGTAGTCGAGGTTGTTGTAGAGCGCGCCGCCGGCCAGGATGAACTCCCAGCCCTGCACCCGGTAGACCGCATCCGCGTGTCCATCGAAGCCGGTCTCGTTGCAGCCGATGGGGCGGTGGAGATCCTGGTTGAGCGCCACGCTCAGGGGAGGCCGCGAATAGTGGAAGTTGAACACCGACACCCGCGGATCGGGATCCGGCACCTTCTTGGAGCCGTTGGCGACGTTCTCGGTGAGGAGATGGCGCCGGCCGCCGGTGGATTCGGCATCGGCGATCACTCCCGCGATGTGGCGCTGCCAGGCGGGCGTCACCATGTCCTCGATGTACGGCTCGTTGCAGATTTCGTACATGAGGTTATCGAACCCGGCGAGTTCGGCAACGATTTTCCGCACCAGTTCATCCTGCACCCGCTGAAGCGCCGGATCGGCGAGGTTGTAGACCTCGGTGCGTTTCCGGTTGCCAATGCCGTTGACGTTGTTGCGCGCATTCATGGGACTGAGGTCCCACATCTCGTCGCGATAGAACGGGCAGAAGAGGGTGAACTCCACCACGACGCCCCGGCTGCCGGCCTCGCGCAGAAATGCTTTCAAGCGGGCAAAATAGGCGTCGTTCCAGCGGGTGAGATCGAACTTGCCCAGACCATCCGCCGCGCCCGGCGTGGCGGTGCGCGGCCAAGGCGCGAGGAAGCGGTCGGGCTTGGGGGCCAGCGTGTTGCCGGCGATGTGGAAGGAGCCGGGCGCTTCGCGATAGGGGCCGGCGAAGGTGCGGGTCAGGTTCAGCCGGTCGGCCGCCAGCGTCTTCAGGTAGCGGGCGTAGTCGAAATCCAGGTTGAGAACGGCGCCGTAATGTTCGCCCGACGTGATGAGCACCGCCGGTTTCCCACGGAAGAGAAAGTAGCGGGGATTGTCGGGATGCAGTCGAATGGGTTCCGCGGCGGCCAGGGTGGCGGCGGCCAGAAGCGCGAGGAAGAGAGCGCGAATCATGGGCTTGCTTTCCAGCCCATTTTAACGGGGCGCCGCGCGGCCTGCCTGCGGTGACATAATAGCCGATGGCAGACATGGCTAACCGGAGAGTGAGGGCTTGCGAATGGGCGAAGGTTCGGAAAGCGGCGGGACGCGGACGATTTCGATCGCTCCCATGCTGTCGGTGCGAAACGGGGCCAGGGCCATCGAATTCTACAAAGCGGCATTCGGAGCGGGCGAGCTGTTCCGCATCGACGCCGAGAGCGGTGCGGTGGTGGCGCGGCTGGCGGTGGGGACGGGGGAATTCTGGGTGGCGGACGAGTCGCCCGAGCACCTGAATTTCAGCCCCGAGACCCTGGGCGGCGGCACCGTGCGCATGGTGATGGTGGTGCAAGATCCGGATGCTGCGTTCGCCCGGGCGCTCCAGGCCGGAGCCACTTCCGTTTCACCGGTCAAGAACGAGTACGGCTGGCGATTGGGACGACTGGCGGACCCGTTCGGCCACCATTGGGAAATCGGCAAGCCCCTGGACGGCGGCTGAGCTTCCCTGCAACTCGTCCGTATTACGGTTCCGTCCGCGTTTTGCTCTGTGTCCCCGCCGGCCCGGTCAGTTGCGGGAAACCCGGTTGGGCGATCGAGGCCTCCATCATGAGATCCGCGTAGCACCGCACCTGCGGACGGACCCGGTCCGCCCGGCCGATCAGCACGAGCACCGGCGCGGCCCCGGTGTAGTACCGCTTCAGCACGCGATTGGCGCGATCGAGCGTCACCGCATCCAGCCGCGCAAACAGTCCGTCGATCTCGTCCCGGCCCAGTCCGTACAACTCCAACTCGCCCAGCAGGTCGGCAAGCTGGTCCGCCGTCTGCAGATGGTCGGGCGGGTATCCGGCCTCGATGTACGTCCGGGCCGCTGCCAGTTGGTCGGCCGTCACGCCGGTTTTGGCGAACCTGCCAAGAACCGCCAGGGCCAGGTCGAGCGCGCGCTTCGTGTCCGCCGTGGCCGTGTAGCTGTGCACCGCGATTGCGCCGTTGAGGCGGTCCTGTTCGATATAAGAGTACGCCTCGTAAGTCAGGCCCGATTCCACCCGCAGGCGCTCGTTCAGCAGCGACGTGAACCGCCCGCCCAGAATGTTGTTGACCAGCCTCAGGGGGAGGCGGTCGGGGTGGGTGCGCCGGATGCCGGGAAACCCGATCACAAACTGCGTCTGGGTGGCGTCCCGTTTGTCGATCAACAGTAAACGCGCAGACCGCGAAGGAGTAGCCGGCGGCAGTCGTTTCCATTCGTACCGTTCGCCCCGGGCAAAACTGCCGAAGGCGTTGGCGAGCACGCCGCGGAGCCGCGGTTCCGCAAACGGTCCTACCGCCGTCACGATCAGGTTGCGTCCCACCACCATGCGGGCGTGATGCTCCCTGACGGCGGCGCCCCCGATGCTCGCGAGGGTCAGTTCATCGCCTCCGAACGGCCGGCCATACGGATGGGGAGGCAGAAAAAAGAATGACCGGAAGTACTGCCAGAGGGCGTCCTCGGGAGAGTCCTTGCGCGAGCGCGCCCACTCGATCGAGCGCGCCAGCTGCCGGCGCACTTCCTCATCCGCAAACGCCGGCCGAAGCAGCCCATCGACGAAAAGCGCGATGGCGGCCGCGGCGTTTTCCGGCAACACGTCCAGCGCGAGAGTGCTCGACTGCGCATCGACGTGGCTCTCGATGTTCGCGCCGAGGAAATCGATCTCCGCGGCGAACTCGTCCGCCGGATGGGTTCGGGTGCCGCGCGTCAGCAGGTTCGCCACTACCGAGGAGAGCCCCGCCCGCCCCGGCGGGTCCGATTCCGCTCCGCCGCGCACCACCGCCCGGACACTTACCAGCGCCGCATCGTCTTTGGGCATGAGACACAGCACCACTCCGTTCGGCAATACTTCCCGCGTGAAGGGCGGCAGCGTAACCGAAGTCGGTTGAGCGGCGACGCTCCAGGCCAGAACGAGCCCGGCGATGACTTCCGCCTTCACTGCGCCGTCTCCAGGATTGATCCGGCCGCGGAGGGTTGGAGGGTGACCACCGCCCGGTTGGCCGGAGACAGCCACGTTCGCGCCACGCGCTCGACGTCGGCGGCGGTGACGCGCCCGATTTCCCCGGGTGCCGAAAACAGCTTGCGGCAATCGCCAAAGAACACTTCGTAGGTACCCAGCCAGTCCGCCATCCCGGAATTCGTGCGAATCCGCCGCGCATAGGACGTCAGGATCTTGTTTTTCGCTGCGCGCAGCTCGCGGAGAGAGACCGGCGAGCTCCGCAGACGTTCGATCTCATCGTCCAGGGCGTGCTCCGCCCGCGCCACATCGATTCCATGCTTCAGCTCCAGGCTCACCATCAGCTCGCCCGCTTCCAGGCTCAAGGGCAGCCAGGAGGCCACGGATCGGGCGAGTTGCTCCTGGCGCACCAGCCTGCGGTAAAGGCGGGAACTATGGCCTTCGGTGAGCACCGCGCCGGCCACCTGGAGCGGCCACCAGTCCGGATTGGCGGAGGGCGGCACGTGGTACCCGATCAGTTGCTGCGCCGCCTGCGCCGGCCGCTCCACCACCGTCCGCCGTTCCTCCTGCTGCGCGGGTTCCGCGGGGCCGGCGTGGGGCGGCGGATCGCGCCGCGGAAGCGCACCGAAATATTTCTCCACCTGGCAAAGGAACCGGCCCGCCGCGATATCGCCCACCGCCACCATCACGCAGTTGTTGGGGCCGTAGCCCGGGCGAAAGTAGGCGCGCAGATCCGTCACCTTCCACGCCTCGATATCCGCGGCCCAGCCCAGCACCGGCCACCGGTAAGGATGCTTCCGGTACAGCGTCGCGAACAACTGCTCATACAGGAACCCGAAGTTGTCGTTCTCCACCGTGGTGCGCCTCTCGGAGAGCACCACCTTCCGTTCCGACTCCACCATGGCCGGATCGAAAGCCAGGTTGGCGAGCCGCTCCGCCTCCATGGACAACACCAGGTCCAGGCTCGAGCGTGAGCACCAGTCCGAATAAACCGTCACGTCGCGGGTGGTATAGGCATTGTTGCTGGCGCCGTTCTTTTCCATGACGCGGTCGAATTCCCGCGGCTTGTAGCGCTTGGAGCCGTTGAACATCATGTGCTCCAGAAAGTGCGAGATTCCGGTGATCCCGGGACGCTCGTTTCGCGATCCCACGCGGAAGAACAGGCACAGCGCGACATTGGGGATGTCGTGGTCTTCGTGAACCACGATTCGCATGCCGTTGGCAAGGCTTGAAACGGTAACCGGGAGCTCGTGCGTGCCGCCCAAGGCTGTTCCGGCGAGGCAGGCGAGCAGAATCGCAATGATGCGGATCATGGCGCGCGACGATCGACTCGAGTCACTCCTTCCCTTCCGCTACCTTCTGAAACAGATACAGGCTGTTGGGCCTCGAGCTCATTTCGAGCGAGCCGCCGGACCGCAGCCTATCCGCGACTTCGCTGCCAGGCCCCATCCATCGGCGGTCGGAGGAATCCAGCAACTTGCGCCAGGAGCCAGTCTGGGCGGGAACGCTAACCGGGGCGCCGCGCTCGCCGAAGTGAACGACCAGCAGCAGGTGGTCGTCGCCCGCCCGCCGCTCCATCGTCAGCACGGATTGCTCCTCCAATACCGCAACCGCTCCCGGCTCCATCGAGAGCCTCCGCAAAGCCGGCATGCTCTTTCGCATGCGGATCAGCTCCCGGTAGAACTCCAATAAGGTCCGGTGCCGCCCCGACTGCCGGAGCGAGTGGTCCAGCCGCGATCGCTCGAACGTCTCCACCGACTGTGCGTCGGGCACCTCGCCGCGCCAGGCAAATGCGGCGAACTCGCGCCGCCGGCCCTGCCGCACCGCCTCGATCAGCCCCGGGTCGGAATGGCTGACGAAGTATAGAAACGGCGCCGGCTCGCCATATTCCTGGCCCATGAACAGCAGCGGAAGAAAGGGAGAAAGCAGCAGGACGCCGGCCGACAGCTTGAGCCGCTCGAATTCCAGCAGCTCGCCCAGCCGCTCGCCCAGCATGCGGTTTCCTATCTGGTCATGGTTCTGCGAGCAGACCACGAAACGCTCGGGTGGAATGTGCTGCGAGGGCGTCCCGTGCGGGCGCCCCCGGTAAGCCGAAAGCTGCCCCGAATAAACGAAGCCTTCCCGCACCGCCTTGGCCAAATCCTGGATCCTGCCGAAATCCTGGTAGTAGCCAGCCCGTTCTTCGGTCAGCACGGTGTGGAGCGCGTGGTGAAAGTCGTCCGACCATTGCGCATCCAGCCCGTAGCCGCGGTCCTGGACGGGTTCAACCAGCCGGCTGTCGTTGAGGTCGCTTTCGGCAATCACGTACAGCGGCCGGCCCAATTCCCTGCTGCTCGCGTGCACGGCCTCCGCCAGTTCCTGAAGGATGTGCTTGGGCGACTGGTCGAAGATGGCATGGACGGCATCGAGGCGCAGCCCATCCACATGGAATTCGGTTACCCATTGGAGTGCGTTTTCGATTGCGAAGCGCCGCACGGCGGCACTGTCCGGCCCGTCGAAATTCACCGCCAGACCCCAGGGCGTCTGGTACCGGTCGGTGAAGTACGGGCCAAATTGGCCGAGGTAGTTGCCTTCCGGGCCGAGGTGGTTGTACACCACGTCCAGCACAACCGCCAGGCCTTTCCGATGGGCCGCATCGACCAGGCGCTTGAGCCCGTTCGGCCCGCCGTAGGAGTCCTGCACGGCAAACGGGTAGGTGCCGTCGTAACCCCAGTTCCGGGCGCCGGGAAACTGCGCTACCGGCATCAGTTCCACGGCGGTCACGCCGAGATCGGCCAGATAGTCGAGCTGCGCAATGGCGGCATCGAAGGTGCCTGCCGGCGTGAACGTGCCAACGTGCATCTCGTAAAAAATGCAATCCACCAGCGCGATCCCGCGCCATCCCTGGTCGCCCCAGGCGAACGCCCGGTCAACGATTTCGGAAGGTCCGTGCACGCCTTCAGGCTGGAATCGGGATGCCGGGTCGGGGTACTCGCGGCCGCCGTTCAGGCGGTACTTAAATCGCGCCCCGGGACGCAGTCCGTCCACCACCGCGCGGAAGTAGCCGCGGTCGCCCTTTTCCAGGCGAAAAAAGCTCTCTTGGGATCCGAAGATATGCACTTCGACCGCTTCGGCGGACGGTGCCCAGACCACAAACCGGGCCTGATCTTTCCCTGCCATCGACGCGCCGAGTGTGCTGTCGGATGCCGCCGCGGCGGACGTAGCACCCATAACATATCCCTCCGTTTTCGAAATGAGCGCGCGCCGCTGCGGCGGTCAATTCCCCTATTGAATCGCTTGGCAGTGGTGGTCGCCGGCAGCGCGGCTGCCATTCGCTCGTCGCCAACACTATTTTCGCATGCGCGGCATGGGACTACGCGCCATGCGGCCATTTCGGCGGCGAACTCCCTTGTTGGCACTATGCCGAACTGTACGCGGGCCTCTTACACTGGGATTTTGGGTGGGTATGAACCGCGCCATGTGCGTGCGCTCTCGAGGCCGGTATTTCGACCGGCCCGGAATCGCGGACTTGTGATCCCGGCCGCCTGCCGGCCCGCTCCCGCGCCTGCGCGGACCGGCGGCCCTGTATGATAGTGCTGGAATGCGGGGCCCGCCCGGAGCGCCATTTCCCCGCCCGCATTACACCTGCCGGGTTGGAATCCCGGATTCTTTTTGGGAGGTTCTGAATGGACCACTATGTCTGTATTCACGGCCACTTTTATCAGCCGCCGCGCGAAAATCCCTGGCTGGAGGCGATCGAGCTTCAGGATTCGGCGTATCCGTACCATGACTGGAACGAACGCATCACCGCGGAGTGTTATGCGCCTAACAGCGCCTCGCGAATCCTGAATGCCGACAACCGGATCGTCTCCATCGTCAACAACTATTCGCGCATCAGTTTCAACTTCGGCCCCACCCTGCTGGCCTGGATGGAAGAAGCCAGCCCGGGCCTATACCGTTCGATTCTCTCGGCCGATAGCGAAAGCCAGAAGCGTTTTTCCGGGCACGGCTCGGCCATCGCGCAAGCCTACAACCACGTAATCCTGCCGTTGGCCACCCCGCGCGACAAAAGAACCCAAGTGCTGTGGGGAATCCGGGACTTCGAGTATCGCTTCCGCCGCGAACCCGAAGGCATGTGGCTGCCGGAAACCGCGGTCGATCTCGAGACGCTCGATCTTCTGGCCCAGTCGGGAATCCAATTCACCATCCTTTCGCCCTACCAGGCGAACCAGGTCCGGCCGTTGGGCGGGCGCGCGTGGAAGGATGCCAGTTGCGGGCGCATCGATCCCTCCACCCCCTATCGCGTGAACCTGCCGTCGCGCCGCTCGATCGCGGTTTTCTTTTACGACGGCCCGATCTCGCGCGCCATCGCTTTTGAAGAGTTGTTGGCGCGCGGCGAGAACCTCGCCAATCGCCTCTGCGGCGCCTTCTCGGATTCACGGCGGCGGCCGCAGCTCGTTCACATTGCCACCGATGGCGAGACATACGGCCACCATCGCCGCCACGGCGACATGGCGCTCGCCTATGCGCTCGACTGCCTCGAGCAGAGCCAGTTCGCCCGCCTCACCAATTACGGCGAGTTTCTCGAAAAACACCCGCCCACCCACGAAGCGCGAATCTTCGAGCGCAGCTCGTGGAGCTGCGCGCATGGCGTGGAGCGCTGGAAAGCTGCGTGCGGATGCAATTCGGGTATGCATGGCGACTGGCACCAGCGCTGGCGCGCGCCGCTGCGCAACGCCCTGGAGTGGCTGCGCGACGAACTCGCCTGCCGGTTTGCGGCGCGCGGCCTCGAACTCTTTCAGGATCCCTGGCAGGCGCGCGACGAGTACATCTCCGTCGTGCTCGACCGCAGCCGCGCATCGGTGGACGCGTTCCTGGAAGCCCAGGCTTCCCACCGGCTCGCGCCGGCCGAACAGATTCAGGCGCTGAAGCTGATGGAGCTTCAGCGTCACGCCATGCTGATGTTCACCAGTTGCGGATGGTTCTTCGACGAGCTCTCCGGTATCGAGACCGTGCAGGTTCTGCAATACGCGGCGCGCGCCCTCCAACTGGGCCAGGAGCTGTTCGACGAAAAATTCGAGGACGAGTTCACCTCGCGCCTGGCGCTCGCCGAGAGCAACCTGCCCGAGCATCGCGACGGAAAGACCATCTACGACAAGTTCGTGCGGCCGGCGGTGGTCAACCTCGAGAAAGTGGGCGCCCATTACGCCATCAGTTCGCTGTTCGAGGAATTCGAGCCGCGCAGCCGGATCTATGCATTTGACGCGAACCGCCAGCATTTTCAGGTCTGCCAGGTGGGCAACGCGCGGCTGGCGCTCGGCCGCGCGCAGATCGCCTCGCGCATCACTCGCGAATCGGCTACCCTCAGTTTCGGCGTTCTCCACCTGGGCGATCAGAACGTGAGCGGCGGCGTGCGCGAGTATCTGGGAGAGGACGCGTACGGTACTCTCCTCGCGGAAATCAAGGGCGTTTTCGAGCGGGGCGACGTGCCCAATCTGGTTCGCGCGGTGGACCGTCATTTCGGCGACGGCACGTTCTCCCTGGGCCTGCTCTTCCGCGACCAGCAGCGTAAGATCGTGGGCCTGATCATGGAAAAAGCGCTGGCCGAGGCGGCCGCGTTGTACCGCAGCTTTTATGCGCATTATTCGACGCTGGCCCGCTTCCTCGCCGAGCTGAACATCCGGCCGCCGGCACGTTTCCAGATGGCCGTGGACTTCACGCTCCAGGAGGAACTGCTGTGCGCGCTGTCGGATGACGCGCCCGACCCCGCCGCCGTTCAGGCGCTGTTGGACCAGGTCCGCCGCACGGGGATTCAGTTGGACCATGTCACCCTGGAATTCGCCTTCCGCCGGATCGTGGAACGCGCCGGGCACGAATTTCACGCCGATCCCACCGATCCGGAACGGATCCGGCGCTTCCATGAGGTGGTCACGCTGAGCCATATGTTGCCGTTTTCGACCACGCTTTGGGCGGCGCAGAATTTGTACTATCGCGCCCGTCAGTCCTGCCGGCAGCCGCTGGCGGCATGCGGCGGCGCCGAGCCCCGCGATGCACGCTGGCAAGCGGCGATCGATTCGCTGGGAGCGAAGCTCGGGTTCCATATCGAACCCGTCACCGTCGATGCCGTCGCCGGTATCTGACTGCCGGCGGCGTCCTGGCTCCGGCCTGCCGGATTTGCGGTATTTGGCACTTCCACCGGCGCATGAGATTATGAGAAAGTACAGCGTCACCGCGCGTTGCAGCCATGCAGAAGGTCGGTGAAAAAGAGGGGCAGTCGGAGGACGTCCAACAGGACCTCGGCCGGATTGGTTCGGCGGATCTGGTCCTGGGTGTCCCCACGTACAACAACCGCGACACCATCGCCCGAACGGCGGAAGCAGGCCTGGCCGCGCTCGACGGCGGGTTTTCCGGCCAGCGCGGGGTGATCATCAACGCCGACGGCAGTTCACGGGACGGCACCATCGAGCACCTCCGCGAAATCATCGGCGAGCGGATTCCGCTCCTGCAGGTGTCGTATCCGGTGTATCCGGTGAACCGGCTCTCGGCGCCCCTCGCCGGCGTGCCGGGTCGCACCGAGGCCGCTCTCAAAATATTCCAACTGGCGCGCCAGCTCGGCGCCAAGGCCTGCGCGCTGCTCGACGCCGAGGTGGAAAGCATCACGCCCGAGTGGATCGAGCGGCTCACTCGCCCGATTCTCGACGGAAGCGTGGATTTGATCGTGCCGTCCTACCGCCGGCAGCGGTTCGATGGGTTGATTAACAGCGGCATCCTTTCCCCGTTCGCCCGCGCCCTGTTCGGCAAGCGCCTGCGGCAGCCGGTCGGCGCGGACCTCGGATTTTCCGCGCCCCTCATGGATCTGTACATCGAGCAGACCGTTTCCAATGCGCCGGTGCCGCCGCTGTTGGATCCCTGGAGCGCGGTGCCGGCCGTGATCCACGGCTTTCGGGTTGGGCAGAGCTTTCTGGGACCACGCCAGGTCCGCGCGCGCGAGGTCCCGCCGGAGTTGAGCCGCACCCTCAGCCAGGTTCTTGCCCACATCTTCGAACAGATGGACCTCACCGCTCCGTACTGGCAAAAGGTGCGCGGCTCGGAGCCCGTTCCCTGGTTCGGGCCGCCCCTCGAAGTCGAAACCGATCGCCCGGAAATCAACCGCAAGCCGATGATCGATATGTTCCGCCATGGCTGTCACGATTTGATCGATATCTGGAGGCTCTTTCTGCCGCCGGCCACCCTGCTCGATCTCCGCCGCATGGAGCGGCAGGCCGATGGAGAGCTCCGGCTCGCGGATGACTTCTGGGCGCGGGTCGTCTACGATTTCGCCCTCGGCTACCACCTGCGCAGCATCGGCCGCGACCATCTGCTCCAGGCCATCACGCCGCTCTACCTGGGATGGGCGGCGTCGTTTACCGGGGAGATGCAGGATGCCGGCGCCATGGAAATCGAAGAACGGCTCGATCGGCTCGCCATGCAGTTCGATACCCAAAAAAGATATTTGATTTCGCGTTGGAGGTGGCCGGACAAATTCAATCCCTAACCGTCGGAGCGGCCATTCGAAGGAGGTTCTTATGCTGAACGAGATCAACTCAATCCTCAACCAGGCGGCAGCGCGGGTCACCAGAAGCATTGCCGAGTTTCTCCCCGGCCTGCTGGCGCTGGCCGTGATCCTCGCTCTGACGGTGGCCATCGCCTGGATCGCCCGCTTCATGATCCGGCGCTCGCTGCAGCGAATCGACTTCGACCGGCGCGTCGAGCAATGGGGCCTGGCGAACCTGGGCGAGTGGTCGCCCGCGGGCAGCCCCTCGCGTTTGATGGCGGGGCTGACCTACTGGTTCATCATCCTCATTGGCCTGGCCATCGGCCTGAGCGCGCTCGATGCCACCCTCACTTCCACCCTGGTAATCCGCCTCCTGACCTATCTGCCCAACCTGTTTGCGGCGGTGCTGATCCTCGCCGTGGGGGCTGTTTTTGCCCGGTTCGCGGCCCGCGGTGTGCTGATCAGCGCGGTCAACCTGCAAATCCAGTGGGCCCGGCTGCTGAGCCTGGGCGTGAAGTGGCTGGTGCTCGTGCTGGCCGCCGCCATGGCCCTGGAACATATCGGGATCGGCGGCCAGATCGTGCGCCTCGCCTTCGGCATCCTGTTCGGCGGCATCGTTCTGGCGCTGGCGTTGGCGGTGGGATTGGGCTCCAAGGACATGGTCAGCCGTTCGCTCGAGCGGCAGGCCGGCAAGAGCCTCGAGCAGGAAGAGGCCGCCAGCCGCTTCCACCATTTGTAGGCTTAATGCGCCAGCTCGAGAATCCCGTGCAGCGGGATCCGCACCCACGCGGGACGGTTGTTCAGCTCGTATTTCAACTCGTACAACGCCTTGTCCAGCAGGAACGCGTCGAGCAGCATTTGCAGATGCTCGGCACGGGCCGGCAGGAACGGCGCATCGCCGGCCGTCTGCCGGTAGGCGCGCAGGAAGGCGGCGGATATCCACTTCTCCCAGAAGGCCGCCCAACGCTCGAGCGTTCCATATTCTTCCGGGCGCCGCGCCGTGAACGATAACAGGCTGGCAAAGGCCGCGTAGCTGAACGAGCGCAGCATGCCGGCCACATCTTTGAGCGCGGGCTGCTTCAAACGCCGCTCCGCCAGCGGCCGCGCCGGCTCGCCTTCAAAATCGAGGATCACGAAATCGTTTTTCACCCACAGCACCTGCCCCAGGTGATAGTCGCCGTGAATGCGGATGCGCACGATGCTCGGATCGATCTGTTCCAGCACGCGAAAGCGCTCGAGAATGCGCCGCCGCTGTCCCAGCGTGAGCGCGGCCCGGTCCACCACGTCGTCCGGCAAGCCGGACAGGCTGGATTTGAGCGCGTTAAATACGCTCCCGGCGTGCTCGCGCAGCGCTACGGTCAGCACCCGCAGGTCCTCCGGCGTGAGCGGCTCCGGCTGAAACGCGGGATTCCCGGTGGGAGCCGCCAGCGTGAGATGCATCTGTGCGGTCCGGCGCCCCAGCGCGGCGGCAGAGTCGAGATACAGCCCCACTTTCTCGCGGACTGAAGCGGGAATCTCCGCCCCGGAAAGCTCGAGCAGGCTGCCGTCCGCCGCTTCGAGCTCTTCGGGCGAAGTGCGCATCGTGGCACAGTGCTCGTAAAAGCGGCCCAGCTCGTCGAGCGTCATCTTCCACCCGTCGCCCTGGTTCGGGACCAACTCCTGCATCATCGCCAGGGTGGACCGCTCCGCCGCCGGCGCGGCGTATTCGATTGCGCCCGCCAGCGCCGGAATCGCGTCGAAGCTGCCCGCCTCCGTGAGCTGCCGCCCGATTTCGAAATCGGGATTCGGTCCCCGCTCCAGCCGCCGGAACAGCTTCAGGATCAGCTTGCTCCCGAACAGAATCGATGTATTGCTCTGTTCGGCGGAGCCGCGGGTTACCTTGAACTCGGCCCTGTCTCCATCCACGCCGGCCAGCGCCGCGGTGGGGAACGCTTCGGCCGCGCCGGTGTGCCCCGCAATGCGGCGGCCGGTTTCAATCGCCTCGAGCAGCGCACGGCACGTCCCGTCGTCCGCCATCGCGTCGAATAGCACACCGGGGCTGTCCCCTTTTCGCAGATCGCAAAGCACGGCCTCGGGCCGGGACTGCTGCACCGCCTCCGCCTGTCGCCCGACGGCCATCCCCAGGGGAACGTCGTACAATTCCGCGCTGCCGTCGGCGTACTTCACTTCCACCAGCACCAGCGCGGACGCGACGCCGTCGCGTTGCAGCCACATCCAGTCCAGGATTGGGGCTTCCTGCACCGTCCGCGCTTTACCTCCGAACCATCGCTGCTTTGGCAGGTACTCCGGCAGAATCACCGTTTCGAGCGATTTCCGCGCCTTCCCCCGAAACAGCTCTTCCGGATCCTTCTGGATCTCCACGGGGCAGACTCCCGCGGACTCGGCTGGCACGCGCACCTCGTACGGCTCCGGTGTGCCTTGCAGCTCGAACCAGAAAAACGCATACGGCCCGAGCGTGAGCCGGTAGGGCGCCCTGCCGATGGGTGGAAATTCCGTGAACCCCAGCATCTCCACCGGAACCATGCCCGCCATCGCGGACAGGTCCAGCTCCACCGGCTGTCCGAACCGCGACAGGTTGGCCACGCAGAGCACCTGCTCATCCTCGTACTTGCGCACATACGCCAGCACCTTGCGGTTCTCCGGCTGCAGAAATTCCAGCGTTCCGCGGCCAAACACCCGAAACAGCTTGCGCAACGCGATCATGTTGCGCATCCAGTGCAGCAGCGACGAGGCGTCGCTTTGCTGCGCCTCCACGTTGACGGCTTCGTAGCCGTAGACCGGGTCCATGATCAGCGGGCTGTACAACCGGGCGGGGTTGGCACGCGAGAAACCGGCGTTGCGGTCGGCCGTCCACTGCATCGGCGTGCGGACCCCGTTGCGGTCGCCGAGATAGATGTTGTCGCCCATCCCGATCTCGTCGCCGTAGTAAATGATGGGCGTGCCCGGAAACGAAAATAACAGGCTGTTGAGCAGCTCGATGCGCCGGCGGTTGTTCTCCATCAGCGGCGCCAGGCGGCGGCGGATCCCGACGTTGATGCGCATGCGCGGGTCGGCGCTGTAGGCCAGGTACATGTAGTCCCGCTCTTCATTGGTCACCATCTCCAGCGTGAGCTCGTCGTGATTGCGGAGAAACAGGCCCCACTGGCAGCTCGCCGGAATCGCCGGCGTCTGCGCCATGATTTCGGTGATGGGATGGCGGTCTTCCAGGCGCAGCGCCATGAAGATGCGCGGCATCAGCGGGAAGTGGAACGCCATGTGGCATTCGTCTTCCTGGCCGAAATACGCGATCACGTCCGAGGGCCACTGGTTGGCTTCCGCCAGAAACATGCGATTGGTGTAGCGGTCGTCCAGGGCCCGCCGGATCTGCCGCACCACCCCGTGCGTCTCCGGCAGATTCTCGCAATTGGTGGCTTCCCGCTCCACCAGGTAGGGAATCGCGTCCAGCCGCAGCCCGTCCACCCCCATGTCCAGCCAGAACTGCATGGCGCGCACCACTTCGCGCACCACCGCCGGATTGTCGAAGTTGAGGTCCGGCTGGTGCGAGAAAAACCGGTGCCAGTAGTACGCCTTGGCTTCCGGATCCCACGACCAGTTCGATTTCTCGGTGTCGGTGAAAATGATCCGGGCGTCGCGGTATATCTGGTCGGAATCGCTCCACACGTAGAAATCGCGCTCCTCGCTGCCCGCCGGCGCGCGCCGCGATGCCTGAAACCACGGATGCTGGTCCGACGTGTGATTCACCACCAGCTCAATCAGCACCTGCAGCCCGCGCTCATGCGCCGCGTTCAGAAAATTCCGGAAATCGTCCATCGTGCCGTACCCGGGATGCACGTTGGTGTAGTCCGCGATGTCATAGCCGTCGTCCTTCAACGGCGAAGGAAAAAACGGCAGCAGCCACAGGCAGGTCACCCCCAGGTCCTGCAGGTAATCGAGCTTCTCCAGCAATCCCTGAAAATCGCCCGAGCCGTCGTTGTTCGCGTCGAAGAAGGCTTTGACGTGGGCTTCGTAAATCACCGCGTCTTTGTACCACAGCGGATCTTGGGCGCTCCCCTTCAGCTTCATCGGTATCCTCCGCGGACGATCAGGCTCGCTCGAACGCTACCATCGCCAGCGGCGGCAATGTCAGGTTCAACGACCAGGGATAATTATGCATCGCGATGGGCGCCGCGGCCACCGTCCCCAGGTTGCCCTGCCCGCTTCCCCCGTACAGCGTGGCGTCGGAATTCAGCACCTCTTTCCAATCGCCGCGGGCCGGGACGCCGATGCGGTAGTTCTGCCGCGGTTCCGGCGTGAAGTTGCACGCGAACACGATCTCGCCCGCTTCGCGCCCCCGCCGCCGGAAGCTGACGATGCTCCGCTGGCTGTCGTTGCAGTCGATCCATTCGAAACCGCCGGGTTCGGCGTCGCGCTCGTACAGCGCCGGGCGCCCGCGGTAAAAGGTGTTGAGGTCGCGCACCCATCGCTGGAGCCCGGTGTGAGCCGGGTACTCCAACAGCGACCAGTCCAGGCTCTCGTCGTGGTTCCACTCTTTCCACTGCCCGAACTCATCGCCCATGAAGAGCAGCTTTTTTCCCGGATGCGCGGTCATGTATCCATACAACAACCGCAGGTTGGCGAATTTCCGCCAGTCGTCTCCCGGCATCTTGCCGATCATCGAACCCTTGCCGTGTACCACCTCGTCGTGCGAGAACGGCAGCACGAAGTTTTCCGAGAACGCGTACATCAGGCTGAAGGTCAGCCGGTTGTGATGATACGAGCGGTAGATGGGATCCTTCGACATGTAGTCGAGCATGTCATGCATCCACCCCATGTTCCACTTGTAGCCGAATCCCAGCCCGCCCAGGTAGGTCGGCCGCGAGACCATCGGCCAAGCGGTGGACTCTTCGGCCAGCATCATGACCCCCGGGTAGGCGCCGTATACCGTTTCGTTCAGCTTGCGCAGAAAATCGACCGCCTCCAGGTTCTCGTTGCCGCCGTAGCGGTTTGGAATCCACGCCCCCTCGCGGCGGCCGTAGTCCAGGTACAGGATCGAAGCCACCGCGTCCACCCGAAGACCGTCGATGTGATACCGGTCGCACCAGAACAGGGCATTGCTGATCAGGAAATTGCGAACTTCGTTGCGGCCGAAGTTGAATACGAACGTGCCCCAGTCCGGATGCTGGCCCTGGCGCGGGTCGGCGTGTTCGTACAGGTGCGTCCCGTCGAAATATCCCAGCCCGTGCGCATCCGTGGGAAAATGCGCGGGCACCCAGTCGAGAATCACTCCGATCCCCCGCTGGTGCAGCGTGTCCACCAGGTACATGAAATCCTGCGGCGTGCCGAAACGGCTGGTGGGCGCAAAGTACCCCACCGTCTGGTAGCCCCACGAGCCGTCGAACGGATGCTCCGTTACCGGCAGGAGTTCCACGTGCGTGAAGCCCATCTCATGCGCGTAGTCGCCCAGCCGGGCCGCCATCTCGCGATACGTCAGCCAGCGGTTCCCCTCCGCCGGCACGCGCGCCCACGACGCCAGGTGCACTTCGTAGATCGAAACCGGAGCGTCCAGCGCCTGGTTGCGGCTGCGCGATTCAATCCATCCCCCGTCGCCCCACGGATAGCCGCCCAGGTCCCACACCTTGGAAGCGGTGTGGGGCCGGATCTCGGCGGCGAATCCGTACGGGTCGGCCTTATCGGCGGAATAGTCGTTGTACTGCGAGACGATATGGTACTTGTACAAGGCTCCCGGCCCGATCTCCGGAAAAAACCCTTCCCACACCCCCGCCCCGGGATGAACCGACAGGCGGCTTTCGCCAGGCTGCCACCCGTTGAAGTCGCCGATCACCGAAACCTCTCGGGCATTGGGCGCCCACACCGCGAACTGCACCCCGCGCCGGCCATCTATCTCCCGCAGGTGAGCGCCGAGTTTTTCGTAACTTCGGTGGTGGCTCCCCTCCAACAATAAGTGCAGGTCGAAATCGCTCAAAGACATGATTGCCATTTTGTGCTTCCGCGATTACAGGAAATAATCGAAGTCCCGCTCCGTTCGGATCTTGCGCCGGATACGGAATACATGCGCCGGAGCGGTTTGTGGGTTCAGCTCCACGTAGTTGCGCGCGCCGGTCCACAAGAAGCGGCTGTCGCCCAACAATTCGTGCACCTGGTACGGATGCACGTCGTCCACGCCGAGCGCGCCCAGGTCCAGGTTGACCCATCCGGCGTGCGTATGGTGGGGATCCAGGTTCACCACCACCAGAATCACGTTGGAAAAATCGCGCGTCGATTTGCTGTAGCACACCAGCTTCTCGTTATCGATCTCGTGGAAGCGCAGGCTCCAGTCGCCGTGCAGCGCGGGATTCTCGCGCCGTGCCTGGTTCACCCGCGCGATCAGTTCGCGCAGGCTCCAGGGGTTGTCGATGTCCCACAGCCGCAGCTGGTATTTCTCCGAGTCGAGATACTCCTCGCTGCCCGCGCGCAACGCCCGGTTTTCGGCCAGTTCGAAAGCCGGACCGTAGATCCCGTAGCTGGCGCCCAACGTCGCCGCCAGCACCAGCCGGGCGATGAACGCCGGCCGCCCGCCGAACTGAAGATATTCGGGCAGAATATCGGGCGTATTGGGCCACAGGTTCGGCCGGAAAAACTCGCGCACGTCCGACTGCGTCAGCTCGGTGAAATATTCGATCAGCTCCTGCCGGGTATTGCGCCACGTGAAGTACGTGTAGGATTGCGAAAAGCCGAGCTTGGCCAGCCGGTACATCACCTTCGGCCGCGTGAACGCCTCCGCCAGAAAAATCGCCTCGGGATAGTCGCGCTTCACTTCCCCGATCAGCCGCTCCCAGAACGGGAAGGCCTTGGTGTGCGGATTATCCACCCGAAAAATACGGATCCCTTTTTCGCACCAGAACTTCACCACCCCGATCAGTTCGTTCCACAGCGGCTGCCAGTCTTCGGTCTCGAATTCCAGCGGATAGATATCCTGATATTTCTTGGGCGGATTCTCGGCATACTGAATCGTGCCGTCCGGCCGGCGGCGAAACCAGGCCGGATGTTCCGCAACGTACGGGTGATCCGGCGAGCACTGGAAAGCGATGTCGATCGCCACCTCGAGCCCCAGTCCGGCGGCCTTCGCAACGAAGTGCTCGAAATCCGCCATGCTCCCCAAATCGGGATGAATGGCCTTGTGCCCGCCCTGTTCCGATCCGATCGCCCAGGGGCTGCCGGCATCGCCCGGCTCGGCCGCCGTGGAGTTGTTCCGGCCCTTTCGAAAACTCGTGCCGATGGGGTGAATCGGGGGCAGGTACACCACGTCGAATCCCATCGCGGCGACATAGTCGAGCCGCGCTTCGGCATCCCGCAACGACCCGTGCCGTCCCGGTTCGCTCGCACAGGAACGCGGGAAAAACTCGTACCACGCGCTGAACCGGGCTTTGGGCCGGTCCACGATCACCGCCAGTTCTTTGGAATAGCGCGTGGCCAGGCGCCGATCCGGGTAGCGCAGCGCCACCCCCACGATCTCCTCGCGCAGCGCCAGTTCCTGCCGTTGCCCGGGATCGGAATCTTCCCGCAGCGCGGCGGCCCAGCCGCGCAGTTGGTCCCGGTCCGAACCCGCCGCGCGACCGGCCGCCTCTTCGAGCAGTCCCGCGCCGATCAGCAGATCGACACGCACATCCTGCGCGGCTTCCACGCGCTTGACGAAGTCGCGGCGCCAGGTGCGGAACGAATCCACCCAGCCTTCCACCGTGTACACATACCGCCCCACCAGGTCCACCGGGAATTCGGCCTTCCACCGGTCATTCGCCAGCGGCGACATGCGCACTTCTTCCCAACCGGCCGCTCCTTCTTTTTGGTAGAGCAACAAGCAGGCGATCGCGTCGTGGCCATCCGCGAAAACATCCGCCTCGACCGTTACCGACTCGCCTGTGGTGCGTTTGATCGGAAACCGCCCGCAATCGATTTCCGGCTTCATGGCGGAGATGATCGCTCGCGGTCTCAGTTCGGATGCATCCATGCCTCTCTAATCAGTATAGGTTCGGCGACCGTCGGCGGAACCATCGCATGAGCCCGGTATTCGGAGAAAGAAATGCCATGAATCGAAGCAGCGCACCCGCCCCGTGCGCTATCTCACACCCGGCTGTGTTGCCCTCTAAAACCGCGCCAGCTTGATAAACACCCCGGCCAGCGCGCCGCCCGCCAGCGGCCCCAGCACGGGCACTGCGGCATAGCCCCAGTCCGATCCCCGCTTCTTGGCGATCGGCAGAATCGAGTGTGCAATCCGCGGCCCCAGATCGCGCGCCGGATTGATTGCGTACCCGGTCGTGCCGCCGAGGCTCAGGCCGATCCCCCATACCACGCTGCCCACCAGGTACGGACCCAGCCCCGGCGAGGGAGCCGTAACGGTCTTCGAAAAAATGGCCCCCGCCACCACCACCAGGATGAACGTGCCGATGGCCTCACAGAACAGGTTCGAAGCGGGATTGCGGATCGCCGGCGACGTGCAGAAGCACGCCATCTTGCGATCGGCGTCCGGAGTCTCCTTCCAATGCGGCAGGAAATAGAGCCACACTAGCGCGCCTCCCAGCATTGCCCCGCACAGTTGCGCCAGCATGTACGGGAGCACGTAACTGTAGTTGCCCGACTGAATGGCGAACCCCAGCGTCACCGCCGGATTGAGATGCGCGTCGGAGCTGCCGCACGCCACCGCGGTGAACACGCCGCACATCACGGCCAGCGCCCAGCCGGTGGCCACCACCATCCAGCCGGCATCTTCGGCTTTCGATTTCCGCAACGAGACGTTGGCCACCACGCCGTTCCCCATGAGGATCAGGACCAGTGTCCCCATGAATTCGCCGAGTATCCGCTTGTCCATAAGCCTCCCTATTCTCTCACCGGTCCGGGATGGCGGGAGCGCCGCTATTCGGTGTATCGCGCGTACGCCAGGCGCCACTGCTGCGCGCGTGCGGGGTCGCCGATTTTCTGGAACAGGTCGGCCAGTCCCAGCGCGCACCCGGGCCGCCCCGGATCGTGTTCCACGTACGTGCTGCACTGCGCCTCTAGCGAGGAAAGCGCTTCGAGCGGGTTCCGCGGCGCCACGCCGGCGGGCGGATGCCGCATATACACCACCGCCTGCGCATCGTCGTACACCAGCTTCCATTCCGTCTGATGGGGATCAGCCAGCGCCGCCGGCAACAGGTAGACCGCGCCCGTAGGGTAGTCGAACCCGTTCATCACGATTACCTCGATGCCGTATTGCTCCAACAGTTCCTCGGCGCTCTTTCCGTTGGTGCTGTCGGCGTTGAACGCCATCCGCAGGTAGTCCCGGTGGACGCCCTCGTTGAGCGCGCGTCCGTCGATGAACACGCGCTCCTCGGGCCAGGTCCTCCAGATGAGAAAGCCGCCCATCTCGTACGTGTTGAACATCGGCGCGGTGATGTGGTGCGACAGCAGGAAGTCCGCCGCGCCGCCGCAGAACTTCCATTCCGCGGCGTGGAACTGGAACGACTTGCCCTGCGCCAGGCGCACCGCCGCGGCCACCAGCAGCAGCAACGCCAACGCCATCCCGATCGTGCGATTCGCCTGCCGGCGCCACGGCACGTAGCTCGCCATCACGATCGGGCCGGCTACCGCCGCCAGGATAATGTTGCGCACCGCGGTGAGCGAGGCCCCGCCGAACACCACCAGCAGCAGCCAGTCCGCGGGGCGGCTGCGGCGTCGCTGCCATATCAGTACCGCCACCGCTCCCGCCAGCAGCATGCTGAACGGCGAGGGCGGCCAGGGCAGCGGATATTGCCATTCCGCCACCGTGGACTGCAGGGCGCTCGATTGATACCAACGCATCACCTGGAGCACGCGGAAGCCGTTCGGGTTCAGGCCGGAGATCAGCAGGCTCGCCAGGCTGGCGAACCACAGCCGCCGCTCCTCCGCCAGCGGTTTGCCGCGCAGCCGCAGGTACGACGATTCTCCGCAGTAAACGCCCAGCGCCGCCCAACCCAGAATGAAGCCCGAATGGCAATTCGCCCAGATCAGGAAAAGCGGCGGGAGAATCCACAAGCGCCGCCGCGATTCCAGAATGGCCAGCGTGCCCGCCAGGAACGCGAAGCTGATCAGGTACGGCCGCTCCGGAACAAACTGGTACGCCACCGTGGCCGCCAGCAGCGCCCCCGCCACACCGCGGTAGAACCCGCCCGTGCGCCGGTACACCGTCAATCCGATGAGCGCGCAGAACCCCGCCAGCAGCATGGCGCGCAGCAGCACGATCCCGCCGAAACCCGCCGCCCTGTAGGTGAGATAAAAAACGATCTGCGCCAGCCACTCGTGCGTCAGGTTGAAGTACCGCACCACCGCTTCGCCCCGGTAGGCCGGCGCGCCCAGGTACGTCGTGAAGGCGAACTCGTCCGGCGCCGGCAGCTTGTGATGCTGGACCATATACTGTCCGGTCCTGAGGTGCCACCAGAAATCGTAATCGCCCACCGCGGTAGTGGTGAATGCAAAGAAAAGAACCAGGGCGGAGGCCGCCGCCAGCGGACCGAGCCACGCCGGCGCGGGAGCAGCGGCAGCAGCCCGCGCGGGCGCGTGAGCGGAACGCCGGCCCACCTCAGCTCGCCTCCAGGACCTCGGCGGGCGAAGCCGTGCCGGTGCCCTTCTTCATGATCGTGATCGAAGCCACCAGGTTGCCGAACGCGGCTGCCGCCATCGCGTCGCCGGTGACCCGCAGCGCCAGCGCGGCGCCTGCCGAGAAGCTGTCGCCCGCGCCGCAGATATCCACCGGCTGCTCCCGCCGCCGCGCCGGCGCCCACCGCGCGGCCCGCTCGTCCACCACCAAGGCTCCCTCGGGGCCGTGCGTCACCACCAGCAGCGGCGCTTCGATGTGCCGGCGCAGCGCGGGGTAGTCGATCCGCCCCAGCGCGCGCTCTGACGCGGCGTCGGCTTCTTTGCGATTCGGTTTCACAATGACCCCGCGAAACTGGTCCGGCCGCAGCCGCGAGTCCACCCAGATCAGGCGGCGCGCATCGGTCTTCGCCATGCGCGTCAGGGCCTCCCGCATGCGCGGCGTCACCACGCCGCCCGCCTCGGTCTCGGCCTGGTCCGATACCAGGATCACATCGTACCCGGCGGCGGCCTCCTCCAGGCTGCGCGTCAGCTCGCGGTCCAGGTCCGCGGCAAGCGGGCGCGGGTTCACGAAATCCACCCGCGGCAGATCTTCCTCGCCGCTGCGGCAGTTGATCAGTTTGGTATATGTGAACGTCGGAATGCCGGCGCCGCGGACCAGCAGCCCCGTGCCGATGCCGCGGCTGTCGAGCGCCCGCTCGAGTTCGTAGCCGAAGCCGTCGCTGCCCACCAGGCCAAGCACCGCCACCGAGGCCCCCAGCGCCGCGACATTCGCAGCCACCGTGCCCGCGGCCCCGGGCGTGGTTTCCGTCTCCACTACCCCGATGCGTGGAATGCCCGTCTCCCGGGACGCATCCGCCAGCGCCGGGTCGTATCGGCACCAGCGGTCGAGGCAGACATCCCCGGCCACCAGCACCCGCAGCTTGCCCAGTTCGCTCACGATCCCGGCGGTGGTCATCGCGCGGGCTCCCGTAGCAGCCGCCGCAGCGCCGGCACCGTGGCGCGATGATCGCCACGAACGTAGAAGCTCTCCCCGCCGTCCGCCACGGTCCGCACCAGGATCGTCTTGTGCGGCCGGAAGTAGTACCCGGGATCCGTCTTCGGCAGTTCCTTGCGAGGATCGCCGCCGATGGGAACCAGGTCAAACACGGCCGTGGCGAAGCGGCGAATCGAGCGCCCTTCCTGCCGCGCCACGTTGCGCGCCATGGCCAGGGCCTTCAGGTAGACTTCCGGCCCCATGATCGCCGACCCGAAATTCAGCAGCACCCCGCCCTCCAGGCGCTCCACCGTGCGGGCGAAGATCAGGAAATCCCGGTAACTGGCCGCTCCCAGCGCCGCCCCGTCGCAGTTGGGATGCTCGTGAATGATGTCATAGCCGATGCCCGCGTGAACCGTCGCCGGCACGCCCAGCCGCCACGCCGCGGCGAACACCGAGAGCTCTTTGTGCGGGAAATCGCCCCCCTCGATGCGCCGCCCGATGTTTTCGCCCAGCCCCAACGAGCCCCCCGCGGCTTCGGCAATCCAGTCGTTGAGTTCCCCCGTCTCCCTCCACAGGCCGAACTCGCCGGTGCGCACGTAGCGATCCACGCTTTCGGTTGTGGCGCCGATGCGCGCCAGTTCGTAATCGTGGATGGCCCCCGCCCCGTTCAGCGCGAGATGGTCGATCCAGCCGTGTTCCAGTAAGTCGATCAGGTGCCGGTTGACGCCCGCGCGAAGCACGTGCGCGCCCATCATCAGAATGCGGGCGGCCCCCCTTTCCCGGGCGCGGCGCAGGCGCCCGGCGATGGCCTCCAGGTCCGGGTGCGCGAACGGCGGCGCCGGATCGTCCAATGCCAGCCAGTGATCCAGGTGCAGATCGTGGCTGCGCTCCCCCAGCGGCTTCACCTCCAGCCGGGAACGGTCGAACATCTCATAGCGGCTCATGGTCATTGAATAACGTCCGGAGCAGGATATCGTGGCACAGAAAGTTGGGGACGATGTAGTCGGCCCCAACGCCGATCAGCCGCTCGCGTTTCCAGGCGTCCACCACCACGCATTCCGGCTCGGCCGTGGCCACCCCCACGGTCACGCCGCCTACCCGCCGGACTTCTTCGATCTCCACGTAGCCGTCACCGAAACCGAGCAGCGAACCCGCCCGCATCCCGGGCAGCCCCAGGATCCGCTGCACCAGGATGCGCTTGGAAAAGCTGCGGTAGTCGTCGAGCGCGCCGTAAACGCCGCCGTCGAAATAGCGCGCCACGTCCAGCAGGCCGGCCTCCTCTTTCATATAGATCTCATCGGTACCGCTCGCCAGGTACAGATGCAGGCCGCGGCCCTTCAGGTCTTCGAGCAGCGCGCGCGCGCCCGGCACCAGGTATTGGTCCGGCTCCGTGCGGCCGGAGCGCAGGTCCTCCACCCGGCCCCGGATCACGCTCCAGAGAAGGTCGAGGTAGCGCTTCTTGTATGCCAGCGGGTCCAGCGGGCTGCCGCCCCGCCGCGTCACTTCGTCGGCCAGGGCTATCATCTGGTAAATCGTTTCCTCGCCTGTCAGGCGCCAGACGAATGCTTCGACCACCTGGCGCAATTCGTCCTCTGTTTCCCCGGTTCGAAGCCCGGCGAGAACTTCGACCATCATTGGCACCATCGCCCCCATCCAGCCGGTGCGGATGAGCGAGAGCGTGCCGTCGAAGTCGAACAGCACGGCTCGAACGTGGGCGGCGGTCGCCGGGCGGATCATTTCGAGCATGGGTGGCGTCGTTTCTATCGTCCCACAGCGGGACAGCCCGTCCCAGGGCTGGACACTGCGTTGCTGGCGCGGACACTCCGGTCTCCGGCGCCGGCTCGTTTTGGCCGCCTCCGCCCGCGGCATCCTGCGTGCATAGCACCGGCGCGGAGGTGAACATGGCGAAGAAGGAACGCGTATGGGAGCCCTTGTCCGGACTGCCGACCTTGGAATACCTGATGCAGCGCATGCAGAACGGCTGGCGTCCGGCCGCCATCGAGTGGGAACGCGATATCGTAGCGCCAGGCTCCGTGGAACAGATCTATCGCGAGGAGATTCCCTACGGTCTCCAGGTATCGCCGGACTGTACCGGGCTGGTCGAGCACCCCACCGAGCGCGAGACCATCACCGTGGCGCTCGATATGATCGTGGACGACTGCCCGCTCTCCCGCGTGGCGGCGGAATTGAATGCGCGCGGTTTGAAAACCCGCGAGGGCACGCCCTGGACACCCAGCGATCTGTTCACCATGCTCCCGCGCATGATCCAGGTCGGGCCGCGCCTCTTTACCAGCGAGCAGTGGGTCACCCGCCGTACCCGGATGCCGAAAGTCGTGTGAGATACCGGGAGTTCCGCGTCCTGATACACTGTACGCCATGGATCGCGATCGCAGGAACTTCCTCGCTTCCGCGCTGGCGGCGCCGTTGTTCGTGCCGCGCAGCGCTTTCGGCGCCAACGACCGGCTGGCCTATGGCCTGATCGGCGCTGGTGGCCGCGGCCGGTACCTCAACCAGAACTTCCAAAAGCTCGGAGCCGAGTGTGTCGCCGTGGCCGACGTGTACGAACCCTACGTGCAGGCCGCGCTCAAGGACTCGCCCAACGCCAAGACCTTCGTGGACTACCACGAACTGCTGGCGCAGCCCGGCCTGGACGCGGTGGTGATCGCCTCCCCCGATCATCAGCACGCCCCCATGCTGTTCGCCGCCCTCGAGGCCCGCAAGGATGCCTATCTCGAAAAACCCATGTCGCATTCCCTCGAGCAGAGCCGGCAGATCGTCGAGGCGGTGCGCAAGACTTCGCAGATCGTCCAGGTCGGCATGCAGCGCCGCAGCGCTCCTTCGGTCATCAAAGCGCGGGAGATCGTCGCGGGCGGCATCCTGGGCAAGATCACCCTCGTCAAGCCCATGTGGAACTGGAACGTGTCCAGGCCGCTGAACAATTCGCCCCTCCCCGGCAAACTCGACTGGCGCCGTTTTCTCGGTCCCGCCAAAGACCGCGACCTCGAGCCCATGCGTTTCCGTTCGTGGCGCTACTTCTGGGACTATTCCGGCGGCAACATGACCGACCAGGGTACGCACCTCATGGATGTGGTGCAGTGGTTTACCAATTCCGGTCTGGCCAAATCGGCGATCTGTTACGGCCAGAAGGCCAAGAACACCGGCTCGGAAGTGCCCGACGTGTTCTGCGCGGTCTTTGAATACCCCAACCTGATGGCCACCTGGACCCTTAACTACTGCAATTCGTACGACAACGACTGGTCCATCCAGTTCCAGGGCGATGAGGGCACCATGATCATCAACAATGTCGGCTACCGCATCTGGAAGGAACCGCATCCGAAAAATCCCGAGCCGGTCGCGCAGATGGAGGCGCCGATTCCGATCGAACCGCACATCCAGAATTTCCTGGACTGCGTGCGCTCCCGCCAACAGCCCAACGCCACCGTGGAAGTAGGCGCCAGCGCGGTTTCCGCTCCGCACCTGGCCAACGTCGCCTTCCATCAGGCTCGGCAGGTGCGCCTGGCGCCGGACGGATTCTCCACGTTGTAGTCTGGCCCGCGGCGGCCCGCTACCCCCAGTCGCGGCGGCCCCGCCGATTGACAAGCGCTCCCGCCAGTTCGGAGAATGGGTGAAGCATGCGTCGTGTCTTCCCCTGCCTCGCGGCCGCCGGTGCCGTCTGTTTGTGGAGCGCCTGTTCGCCGGCTCCCCGACAGAACCTGAGGGTCTACAGCCTGGGTGATAAAGCTACCGTCGGGCACATGGTCTACACCGTGTTCGAAACCCAGTGGCTGACGCAGCTTCCGCAGCAGCCCGCGCCTCGGATTCCAAAGAACCGGTATTTCCTGGTCCGGATGAGTGCGGTGAACGGCGCGGGCAGCGAGATTATCCTGCCCGATTTGAGCATCGTCGACGATGACGGCAACACCTACCAGCCCGTCAGCAACGGCGATGGCATTCCGCAGTGGATCGGCAGCCTGCGCAAGGTGGCGCCCGCCGAGTCCGCCCAGGGCAACATCGCCTTCGATGCGCCACCGCGGCACTATCGGCTGCGCGTTACCGACGAAAACGGAGACGAGGCGGCCTACGTCGATATCCCGCTGTCGTTTAACTCCGAGGTGCCGGCGGTGGCGCCCATACCGAACGCGAACCGGGGGCAATAATCCGGTACCCATTCTCGCGACGTCGCGGTGCGCCGAGCCGTTAGAATGCCGAGCCGTTAGAATTAGGATATGGCCGCTTTCGTGGTCGCGCTGCTGCTCGCCCAGGCTCTCGATTCCAACGCGGAGGGAATGAAAGCCCTCGACGACGGGAAGTACGAGGCCGCGGCGGCAGCGTTCACCAAAGCTATCGCCGCCGATCCCGGGGATTACTCGGCGCACTTCAATCTGGCCCTCGCCTACGGTTTCCTGCACAAGGATGCGGACGCGGTCGCCGAATATCGCAAAACGCTCGAGCTCAAACCAGGCCTCTTCGAGGCCGAGTTGAACGCCGGCATCATCCTGATGCGCCAGAAGCAGCCCGCCGCAGCGCTGCCGCTGCTGTCCGCCGCGGCCGAACAGAAACCCCGCGAATTCCGTCCGCGCTACTACCTGGCCGAGGCGCAGCTACAAACCGGTGCGTGGGAGCCGGCCGAAGCCAGCTACCGCGAGGCCCTGTCCCTCAACGCCGATTCCGCCGATGCCGAGTTGGGAATGGCCCAGGCCCTGGCGCGGCAGGGAAAGCTCGACGATGCCGAGCCCCACTACCGTCGCGCCGGCAAGCTCCAGCCGAAGTATCGCGACTACCTGCTGGAGCTCGCGCAGTTGTACGAGGAGAAGAAGCAGCCGGCACCCGCCATGGCCATCTATCGCGAGTTCCCGGACAATGTCGCGGCCCAGGAGCACCTGGGCCAGCTCATGCTCGACAACAAGCAGTATGCCGACGCCATCCCGCGCCTGGAGGCGGCCTTCGGCAAGGATCCCACCCAGGCCAACCGGGTAGCCCTGGCGGCCGCCTACCTGTTTGATAACCAGGTCGCCCGCGCGCTGCCCCTGCTCGCCCAGTCGGTCGAGGCTCAGCCCGCCGACTACGATGTGCGAATGATGTATGCGCGTGCCCTCCGCGACAGTAAACAATACCCCGCCGCGGCCCGGGAGTTCTACGCCGCCGCGCAGGTGAAGCCGAACGAGCCCAAAACCTGGAACGAGCTCGGCGGCATGCTCTACATGACCGGCGACCTGCCGCGCGCCTTGGCGGCCTTCGACCGCGCCCGCGACCTGGGCGACAGCACCGCCGGCAACTGGTTCCTCCGTGCCATCATCTTGGATAAGCTGAAGCAGGCCAAACCCGCGTTGGAGGCCTATCAGCACTTTCTGTCGATGAGCCGCGACCAAAACCCGGATCAGGAATTTCAAGCGCGGCAGAGGATCCGAATCTTACAGCGGGAACTGGAGAAACGTTGATGGCGTTTCGAATGCTGGCGTCGCTGGTGGTAGGACTGGCGTTCGCCGGGTCGGCGCTGGCTGACCTGTCGCGGGCTCGCGCGGAGCGAAACCTCGAAAAACGCTCCGGGCTGGCCCTGGAGAACGCGAAGAATGCCTACCAGGCGGCGCGCGCCGCCTACGATCAGGGTGATCTCAAGGGAGTGGCCGGCGCCGCCGCGGAGATCGAGGAATCGGTGGACCTGGCGTATCAGTCTCTCCAGGACACCGGCAAGAACCCGCGCCGCAGTCCAAAATGGTTCAAACGGGCCGAGATCGCCACCCGCAATCTGCTGCGCAAACTGGATGGCTTTCAGCAGGCGATGAGTTTTGCGGACCGGCCGTTATTGGACACAGTGAAGGCCCGCGTGCAAAAGGTGCATGACGACCTGTTGCTGGGGCTGATGGAGGGCAATAAGAAATGAAACGGTCACTGGGGTTATTGGTGCTGGTCCTGGCGGGGACCCTGGCGGCGCAGCAGCGCGACTTCCTGACCGCCGACGAAATCGACCAGATCCGCGAAGCGCAGGAGCCGAACGCCCGCATCACCCTCTACGCCAAGTTCGCCCGCGAGCGGGTCGAACTGGTGAAGAGCCTTCAGGCCCGGGAAAAAGCCGGCCGTTCGCTGCTGATCCACGATGCCTTGGAGGACTACGCCAGAATCCTCGACGCGGTGGACGACGTAACCGATGAAGCCCTGGCGCGCAAAGTGGACATGAAACCCGGGTTGTCCGCCTTGGCCAAAGCCGAGCAGGACGCGCTGCCCGTGCTCCAGAAAATCTCCGATAGCAAGCCCAAAGACCTGGAGCGCTACGAGTTCGTTCTGCGATCGGCCATCGAAGCCACTACCGACAGCCTCTCCCTCGCCCAGGAAGACCTGGGGCAGCGCACCAAGGATGTCGAAGCGCGCGAAGAGCGGGAGAAAAAGGCCATCGAAGACGCCATGACTCCGGTGGAGCGCGAAGGTAAGCAGGCCGCGGACAAGAAGGCTGCCGAAAAGGCCGCCTCCCAGAAGTCGGCCCGCAAGCCGCCCACCCTGATGCGGCCGGGCGAGAAGAAGGACAACAAATAGCCCCCTGTTTCAGCCGGTCACCCCGAGGGCTGCGTCGCCTCGCGCCGCACCCACCGGTACGCCGCTGCCGAGTTCTTCCAGAAGTATTTCTCTGCCGCGGCCACGCTCTTGTCCGCAAAGTAGTCCTCCACCAGCTTGAGCACGGCGCCATAGGGCGCCCATTGGTCGCAATTCGGCCAGTCGCTGCCGTAGAGCACCCGGTCTTCACCGAACGTATCGAACACAAAATCCAGCCGGCTGCGGTAGAACTTCAGGTCCTGGCGTACCCGCCCGTCCACCCGGCGGAACACCTGCGAGATCTTCACATAAACGTGCGGTGCCTGGCCCAGTTCACCGAACACCGCCTCCAGGCCCGCCGGCACCTCCATCTGCGGCAGGTGATCGATCACGATGCGCAACTCCGGCACCATCGAAGCCACCCGCCTCACCGCCTGAATCAGCGCCGCGTCCGGATTGGCGGTATCCAGAACCAGCCCCGCCCCGGCCAGTTCCTTCAAACCCGCCACGAACTCGGGGTGGCCCAATTCCTCTCCCAGGCTGCGCCCCCATAGATTTCCATAGCGGATGCCGCGAAACAGCGGGTTGCGGTGAAAGCGTTCCAGTTGCCGGCGGAACTCCGGCTTGCCCGGCTCCAGGTCCCCGACCGTGCCCACGATGAGGTGGTCCCGCGCAGCCACGTCCAGCACCCACTGGTTGTCCTCCAGCCACGGGCTGCATTCCACCTCGATCGCACCGCGGATGCCCAGCGGAACGGCCAGCGCGCGATAGCGCTCCGGCAGCGCCGCGCGGTAGAGCACGGCATCGTCCTTCGCCGGCCACGGCACTCCCTGGGGCCGCCCCGGGTCGAAGAGGTGAATGTGCGTATCGATGATCGGTATGGCCGGCCTCTCGGCGCCCGCCGCGGCCATGGCGGTCGCACTTACCAGGAACTCTCGGCGATGCATGCTCATCCCTGCCCATCCCTCGGCCCGGTCTTCCGCGGGCATGCGATTCATGATATCGCCACGCCGGGATACAATGGCCATCGCGGAGGGGTGTATGGAAAACAGCAATCGCCGCCACATGCTCCAGGCGATCACCGGCGGCTTTATGGCGTCCGCCCTCGGCTACGCCGCCAACGAAACGATCCGGGTCGGCGTGATCGGCACGGGCGGCCGCGCACAAGCCCTCATGAAGGCCCTGGCTCGGATTCCCGGCGCGGCCATCGCCGCGGTGTGCGATGTCTGGGAGGACAATCTCGCCCGCGGCCGCGAGCTGGCTTCCCGCGGCGCCTTCGCCGCGCGCGACTATCGCGCCGTGCTCGACCGCCAGGACATCGATGCCGTGCTGATCGCCACGCCGAATCATCAGCACGTGCCCATGACCATCGCCGCCTGTGCCGCCGCCAAGGACGTGTACGTCGAGAAGCCGCTGACGCATCGGCTGGCGGAGGGTCCGCCCGTCATCGCAGCGCGGAATCGTTCCAGGCGCATCGTGCAGGTGGGGCTGCAACAACGTTCCATGCCGCAGTTTCAGAAGGGGTACGAGCTGGTGCGTTCGGGGCGCCTGGGCCCTATCCGCAAGGTGCACCTCACCTGGAACCGCAACGCCGCCCGGACGGGCTATACCCAATACCACATCGATCCGGCGTCGGTGGATTGGCGCGCCTGGCTGGGCGACGCGCCGGAACAGCCCTTCGACGCCTATCGATTCCGCCAGTGGCGCTGGTTCTGGGATTTCGGCGGCGGCGTGCTGGCCGACCTCATGGTGCACTACATCGATGTCGCCCACTGGTATCTCGGCGTCGATCATCCCGACGCCGCCATGACCATCGGCGACAAGTTCACGGCGCAACAATGGGAAACGCCCGATACCGCGCAGACGCTCCTGCACTATCCCAACGCGCAGGTGTATTTCGAGTCCACGTTCCTGAATGCGCGCAACGGCGCCATGCTCGAGTTCATGACGCCCGAGGCCACCCTCTACCTCGATCGCGGGCGCCTGGAAGTGATCCCCGAAGTCAAACGCGACGCCTCCAACCGCAAGCCGATTGCGGAGGCCATCGAGGCCAGTGAGTTCATTCTGGGGAGCGGTCCGAAAGGGGCGGACTTCTACGACAAGCCCGATGGCGAGCTGCTGCATCTGGCCAACTGGCTGGAGTGCGTGCGCAGCCGCAAGACGCCGAACGCTCCCGTCGAAGCGGGAGTGAGCGCCGCCTCGGCCGCCCATCTCGGCAATCTCGCCTATCGGGAGCGCCGCATCGCCCGTTGGGAGGTCGATGGCGTCAAAGCGTAAGCCTCCGCTGATTCATCGCCGCGACTGGTTGAAGGCCGGCCTGACGGTGGCCGCACTGCCCGCGGGCGCGCCGGCCGCGGCTCCCACCGAGCGGCCCAACATCCTGCTCCTCATGTCGGATCAGCACCGCGGCGACTGCCTGGGCGCCGATGGCAACGCCATCATTCAAACCCCGCATCTCGACCGGCTCGCCGCCGGCGGCGTGCGCTTCCGCTGCGCCTATTCATCCACCCCCACCTGCACTCCGGCGCGGGCGGCGCTGCTCACCGGCATGTCGCCGTGGAGCCACGGCATGCTCGGCTACGGACAGGTCGCCGAGCACTATCCGGTGGAACTGCCACGCCTGCTGCGCGATGCCGGTTACTACACCCTCGGCATCGGCAAAATGCACTGGACGCCGCAGCGCACCTTGCACGGCTTCCATCGGACCATTCTCGACGAGTCCGGCCGCGAGGAATCGCCGGGCTTCCGCAGCGATTATCGAAGCTGGCTCTTCTCCGAGGCCCCCGGCGCCAACCCCGAACCGACCGGGATCGATTGGAATGGCTATACTGCGCGAGCTTTCCCTCTGCCGGAGCGGCTCCATCCGACCGCCTGGATCGCCGAAACCGCCATCCACTTCCTGCGCGAGTACCGCCGCCCCGAGCCCTGGTTCCTCAAGGTCTCCTTCGAGCGGCCGCACAGCCCCTACGACCCGCCGCCCCGCTGGATGGACCGCTATGCGGCCGCCGCTCTGCCTCCGGCCCGCGCGGGCCGCTGGGCAGCCAGGTACCGCGATCGAGGGAAGCCTCTTCCCGATCCCTGGCATGGCGACATGGGGCCCGAAGTCGTGCGCGCCGCCCGCCAGGGGTATTACGGCTCGGTCAGCTTCGTAGACGAACAGATCGGCCGCGTCGTCGCTCTTCTGGAAGCGCGCGGTCAGTTGCGCAACACCCTCATCTTCTTCCTCGCCGATCACGGCGACATGCTCGGCGATCAGTTCCTCTGGCGCAAGGGCTATGCCTACCAGCCCGCCGCCCGCATTCCCATGCTGCTCCACTGGCCCGCCGGCATCGACCGCGCCGCCACCGGACAGGCGATCGCCAAACCCGTCGAAATCCGCGATGTGCTGCCGACCCTGCTGGATGCCGCCGGCGTACCGGTTCCCCCGGCGGTCGAAGGCCGCAGCCTGTTGAGCCTGGCGCGCAATCCCGGTCGTGACTGGCGGGAGTGGATTGACCTCGAGCACGACGTGGTCTACAGCCCCGATAACCACTGGAACGCGCTGACCGATGGAGTCTGGAAGTATATTTACCACGCCAACTCCGGCCAGGAGCAGTTGTTCCACCTGGGCGAGGATCCGTTCGAGCTGGCCGATCTGTCGGGCGACCCCGCGTCCGCGCGGGCTTTGAGCCAATGGCGTGCCCGCCTGGTGGCGCACCTCGCCCAGCGCGGTGAGCCCTGGGTGGTCGGCGGCCGGCTCGGGGTGCGGCACTCGCGCCAGTTGTATTCGCCCAACTACCCCGGACCGGGCCCGGCGCAGAAATGAGCGCGGCCCACAGCGGCAGTCGATCTCCCTCGCCCTACGTCCTCACTTCGACGTCGGGGATCCCGATTTGAAGAACGGTCCCTTCCGGTAGTGAAACTGCCGCCAGTCCTCGCTCGCCAGGCCGTTCCGGTCCCATGCGACCTGGCCCTTGCGCAGCGTCAGCTCGCAGACCAGCCGTTGGGAGCCGGGCATCCGCGCTCCGGCCGAATCGAGCATCCCGAACTGCCCCTTCTCCAGGCGCAGCACCGCGACGTCGGCCTCGGCGCCCACATCCAGGTTTCCCAACTGCGGCCGGTGGATTTCCTGCGCCGGCGCCCAGGTGGTCATCCGGATCACGTCCGCCGGGGTCGAGCCCAGCGCCATGATTGCCGACATCACGTTGGCGATGTTTTTCATGCCGCCGTTCATGCTGTTGGTATGCAGGTCGGTCGAGATGGAATCCGGACGAAACCCGGCCCGATACGCCGGCTCGGCGACGTACCAGTAGAAGCTGGCCTGGCCGAAGCCGATATCGAAAATGATTTTGCGCTTGCGGCCTTCGATCATCGCCGGGTTCAGGTTTCCGTTCTCGAGCACCTCCTCTCGATGGCCGGAGAAGCAGTGGGTATAGATGTCGCCCGGCCGCAGCTTGTCCAGAAACAGCGTGTCGATATTGCGTTCCCTGGTGATTTGTCCGAAGTCCACCATCACCGGAAGTCCGGCGAGATTGCCGGCCTTGACGGCATTCTCGACGGAGGGCCAGCCGGCACCGGCGTAGTGCGCCGATTTGAAACCCACGATCAGATCCGCGTTTTCCCTGGCCGTGCGCGCGGCGGCCTCGGGGTCCATTTCCGCCGGGTTGTTCTCCTGGCCGGTGCCCATCCCGGCGCCCACGATATTCAAGAAGGCCAGCACGCGAGTGTGCGCCCGGCGGATGATGTGGTCGCGGAAATCGGCGAAGTCCTTCCAGCCGGATGAGCCGGCGTCCACCACGGTCGTCACACCGCTGCGAAACGAGAACGCGTCCGGATCCACGGATTCATCCCGCGCCCCCGGCGGCGGGCTGGTGCGTTTGTAAACGTGGACGTGAATATCGATCAGGCCGGGAGTCACATACAGCCCCGCGACCTCGACTACCTTTCGCGCCTCGGCGGGATCGATCTTCTCCGCGACCCGCGCAATCCGGCCGCCCGCAATGGCGACATCCCGGACGCCATCGACGCGATTCTTGGCGTCGATCACATGACCGCCGCGCAGCAACAGGTCGTACTGCGGCTGTGCCGCGGCAACCCAGGCGAAGACGAGAAAAATGCCGATCGACCGCATATGCGAATCAGTATACTCGCGATCCGCCCGCGCCTGCGGAACGGCGGGGCCGGCGCGGGCCTACGCGGGCGACCGGCGCGAACCGTGAGCCCGGCGCCTCAGGCCATGGCTTCGGCGACCACCTTCCGCAGTTCGCGATCGGGATCGTTGGCGACTTGGCAGTTCTTGTCGAAGATCATCACCGGTCCGCCAGCATCGTATTTGGGCCAGTTGGGGAGGCCCGCATGGTTAGGGTCGCCTTTGCGCGCGAAGTTGATCCAGGCATCGCTGACTTTGGCTGCCAGGGCGCGGGGATCGGGTCCGCCGCCCGTGGCGAAGGCGGACACGTCGGTGTTGTAAAAGACGAAGGGAATCTCGCTGCAATGGAAGGCGCGCGGGCGGCCGTCCAGGATGGGCGTCTGCCAGGCGAACAGGTACATGTAGGCGGGCGCGGCGTTCTGCGCGGCCTTGCGTTCGGCCTGCGTGACGGCATTGGTGCGCACACTGAACATGCGCGAGAGCAGTTCGACAGGCTTGAGATTGGGATAGGCTTTGCGATAGGCAGCCACCACCGTTCCGGCCTTGTCGTGGTAACGCGCGGCGGCGCGCTGCTTCATCTCGTCTTCGGACATCGACTCCAGGGCGGGGTTGCTCATGCTGGGCGATTGCTCGTTGAGGACGGTGCCGATCAACATGGGAACGGCGGCGGCGGTGTCCGGCGCATCGGGGTCGAAGGGATGGCGGGTGACGATTTTGCCGTCCACCACGGGGCCGAAGCCGAGGCGGGGAGCCGCGCCGCGAGCGACCGGCATGCCGGGACCGCCCTGCGGCGGATTGGGCTGGAGCTTCTTCAACGCCGCTGCCTGGGCGTCGAGCAGGCGGGCATAGGAGACGGTCTGGATCTTGTCGATGGAGGCCTTGGTCAGATCCAATTCCGAGACCACGGCCGCCGCGAGTTTGGCGTTGAGCTCGGGATCGCCGAGGCGCAGGGTGGAGCCGCTCTGCACGACGCCCTTGTGAAACAGTTCCTTGGCCGAGGGCATGGAGAGCAGCGTGCTGACTTTGCCGCCTCCGCCGGACTGGCCGAAGATCAGCACATTGTTGGGGTCGCCGCCGAAATTGGCGATGTTGTCGCGCACCCACTCGAGCGACGCCACCAGGTCGAGGACGCCGGCGTTCATGGAGGAGGCGTATTTCGGTCCATAGGCGGCGAGGTTCATGTAGCCGAGGAGGTTGAGGCGGTGATTGAGGCTGACCACGACGACGTCGCCGCGGCGGCTGAGGTTCTCGCCGTTGTAGGCGGGCTGCTCCTGGCCCGAGCCCGCAGCCCATCCGCCGCCGTGGAGCCAGACCATCACCGGGCGCTTGCGGCCATCGGCGAGACCGGGCGTCCAGAGGTTGACGCGCAGGCAGTCTTCGCCGGGTTGCCCATCGTCCCACTGGAACAGGAACGCGTTCTCGTCGCTATGCCAGCCGGTACGGGGCGCCTGGGGGCAGGTCGGGCCGTAGTAGAGGGTGCTGCGGACGCCGGCCCAGGGCTGCGGCTTGGCGGGGGGCAGGAACCGGGCCGCGCCCTCCGTAGAGGCGGCGTAAGGGATGCCCTTGAAGGTGTGGATGCCGTTTTTCGTGAAACCGCGCACCTTGCCGGCGGTGGTTTCGGCGACCGGGCTGGTGGCGCCTACCGAGATGGTGGCTTCGGCGCCGGCCGCGGAGACCTCGTGGTTAGCGGTTCCGCAACCGACGGTGAGGACCGGCGTGCCGCCGGCGAGGGCGGCGGCCCCCCGCAGGAGGGTGCGGCGGTCGAGTCCTTTTGGTGAGTAGTCAGGCATGGTGGCTCCTGGCATCTAAGAATACTCCCGCGGAGCCTGGCGGAGTCAGACGAATTTCGGGACTCGCCGTTCCTGTCCCACCGTCAGGCCTCGATGGTGGGGACCTGGCCGAACTTCACGCCGAGGTCGCGCAGATAGGTTTCGATGCTGGCGGTGTAGCCGAAGAAGAAGCGCGCCAGGAAGCGGAAAATCACATTGTAGATTTCGCCGTCCTCGGTGATGCGGAGCTCGGAGCCGCCGCCGGGAGAGGGAGCGATGTCGAAGGTCCAGGCGCCGCCGAAGGGCAGGCCCGTGCCGGCGATGCGAATGACCAGGCGCGAGGGCGGGCGGTCTTCGACGAGTTCGTAGGTGATCTTCTGGCCATGGCTGTCCTCCTCCCACCAGCGCTTGCGGCCGCCCTCGTCGGGGAGGACGCCGAACTTCTTAACGCCGGTGCGCCAGTCGGGTGAGCCGGCCAGGACCGCGTAGAGGGCTCCGGGGTCGGCGCGGAAGCGGGCTTTGCGGGAGGCGTGGTGGCGCTTCGGCAGGAGCGCGCCGACGACGGCCATGATGACGACGATGCACGTGATGGGTCCGGCGATGTACAGAATCCAGTTCATCGTTTCTCTCCGTTGAGGATGCGGTTGAGGTCGCCGGAGCGGATCATTTCGGCGGAGGCCTCGGCGAGCAGCGAGAGGCCGCGAAGTGCCGCGCGGCGGCGGATGGGTCCGAGGCGGGCGAGGACGGCGGCGATCAACTCCGGCTCGAGCACCTTCTGCTGGCGCTTGATGCGCACGCCCGCGCGGGTCAGCCGGAGTTCGACGCAACGGCGGTCGCGGCGGCTGCGGGAGCGGGTGACATAGCCGCCACGCTCGAGCCGATCGACGGTCAGCGACATGGTGGAGGAGGTAACGCCCATGTGCCTGGCGAGATCGAGGAGCGAGGTGGGCTGGACATCGTCGAGGTGGTCGAGCACGCTGGCCTGGTGGGCGCTGATTTCGGCGCGAGTGGATTCGTCGCGGATGTGGCGGCGATGGCAGGCGAAGTAGATTTGCGGATAACAGCGCAGGACGGTTTCCACCTCTTCCACCTCGGTTGGGGTCACTCGGGAGGATTATGGGCGATTTGATTTGATTAGTCAAACCAAATTTAATTTGGGCGTTATGTGGCCTGCCCCCGAAATAATGGGAGTCCAGTCGAGGCGGGAGGCGAGCTGAAGGCCGGTCTGCTCGAGGGCGGCGATGTGGTCGATCGCGTCCATGTCGATGTCGGCGGGGAGGTCGGGATCGAAGCGGTGGAAGATCGCCTGCGAGTAGTGGCGCGTGACAAGCTCGGTCTGCTGGTCGCAGGGGGAGTGGAGCAGGGCGTCGAGGACCCAGTCGAGCCAGGACGTGATGAGTTTGGGGTCGGACTTCTTTACGAACCGGCCGGTGCCGAAGGATACGATGGTGGTTTCTTCGGGAGTATAGCCGGGGGTGTAACAGAAGGCCTCGACACAGGCCTGGTAAACGGGGTTGCCGGTGACGCCGACGCCGCCATCCACCAGTTTGCCGCCAACCGGCAGGGGCATGGGCCAGGGATCGAAATAGGTCGGGGCGGCGGCGCTGGCAGTGGCGCAGTCAAGCAGGGAGAGGGTGCCGGTGGTGCGGGCATTGTTGGGCTGGTCGCGGACGAAGTACCAGGGCTTGCCGTCGGCCAGGCCTTTGGCGGTGAGCAGGATGTCGATAGGCGAATCGTTGAGGCACCAGTCGGCGGCGGCGCCGAATTCCTGGCGCAGCACCTTGTTGAGATTGGCGGAATCGTACTTGTGGCCGGCGGTGTACTGGCGCATGGTGTTGAACGGTTTGCCAGGTTTGAAGATGTCGCGCAGGCGGTTCTTGTAGATATCGACGAGGTGGGAAGCGGGAATGCCGGCGGCCACGGCGGAGGCCAGCAGCGCGCCGGTGGACGTGCCCGCGACGAAGGAAAACGTTTCGCGGGCGGGCTTGTTGGTGATCTGCTCGAGTTTCCGGAGCGCCAGGGCGGGAATAATGCCACGAATACCCCCGCCATCGATGGATAAGAGATACCTCATAGGGATGGGCTGACTCAAGTTGAGTCAAAAGTTCGATTCGGTTTTCTGAAACTACGGGACTTACGGTCGGTTAGCGTGACTCAACTGGAGTCACGGGTGGATTCGCGGATGAAAGTGACGATGGAATCCAGCGATGCGCCGGGCTGAAAGACGGCGGCGACGCCCTGCTGTTTGAGGGCTTCGGCGTCTTCGTCGGGGATGATGCCGCCGATGATGAGTTTCACGTCGGACATATCCTTTTCGCGGAGCAATTGGAGAACCCGCGGGACGATCGCGTTGTGAGCGCCGGAGAGAATGGAGAGGCCGATGACCTGGACGTCCTCCTGCAAGGCGGCGTTGACGATCATTTCGGGCGTCTGGCGGAGACCAGTGTAGATGACTTCCATGCCGGCGTCGCGCAAGGCCCGCGCGATGACCTTGGCGCCGCGGTCGTGACCGTCCAGACCGGGCTTGGCAACCAGCACTCGAATGGGAACAGACATGGCGCTAGAGATGGGTTTTCTCCTGATAGGTGCCGAACACGGCGCGCAGCGCATCGCAGATTTCGCCGAGGGTGGCGTAGGCGCGGACGGCGTCGAGCAGGAACGGCATGGTATTTTCGGCGCCCTCGGCGGCGCGTTGCAACGCGTCGAGGGACTGGGAGACCCGGGAGCGGTCGCGGCGGGCGCGCAGGCGGGCCAGCTTTTCGGACTGGTGAAGGGCCGAGGTCTCATCGATCTGTAAGAGCTCGATGGGTTGATCTTCGGACTGAAACCGGTTGACGCCGACGATGATGCGTTCGCCGGCCTCGACTTCGCGCTGATAGCGGTAGCTGGCGGCGGCGATTTCGCTTTGCGGAAAGCCGGCATCGATGGCGGCGATCATCCCGCCGAGGGCATCGATGCGCCGGATGTAATCGTGGGCGGCGGCTTCGGAATCGAGCGTCAGCTTTTCGAGGAAATAACTGCCGCCCAGCGGGTCGGGCGTGGCGGCCACGCCGGTTTCATAGGCCAGGACCTGCTGGGTGCGAAGTGCCAGGATGACGGCGTGCTCGCCGGGCAGCGCATAGGCTTCATCGAGGGAGTTGGTGTGCAGCGACTGGGCGCCGCCGAGGACGGCGGCCATGGCTTGCAGGGCGGTGCGCACGACGTTGTTGTAGGGCTGCTGCCAGGTGAGCGAGCAGCCGGCGGTCTGGGCGTGAAACCGCAATTTCCAGCTTCGCTCGTCGCGGGCGCCGTAGCGGTCACGCATCACATAGGCCCAGATTTTGCGGGCCGCGCGGTACTTGGCAATCTCTTCGAAGAAGTCGTTGTGGGCGTTGAAGAAGAAACTGAGGCGGGGCGCGAAATCGTCGATGTTCAATCCGCGATCGAGGGCCCAATCGACGTACTCGATGCCATCGCGCAGCGTGAAGGCCAATTCCTGGACGGCCGTGGAGCCGGCTTCCCGAATGTGGTAGCCACTGATGGAGACGGGATTGAAGCGGGGGGTGTGTTGCGCGCCGAACTCGATGGTGTCGGTGACCAGGCGCATGGAAGGCCGCGGCGGGAAGATGTATTCCTTCTGGGCGATGTATTCTTTGAGAATGTCGTTCTGCAGGGTGCCCGAGAGGCGGGCCCAGGGAACGCCCTGTTGCTCGGCGACGGCGAGGTACATGGCCCACAGGATGGCGGCGGGCGAGTTGATGGTCATCGAGACGGTGACATCGCCGAGGGGGATTCCGCGGAAGAGGATTTCCATGTCCTCGAGCGAACAGACGGACGCGCCGCACTTACCGACCTCGCCCAGGCTGGCGGGGTGATCGGCGTCATAGCCCATGAGGGTGGGGAGATCGAAGGCCACGGAGATGCCGGTCTGGCCCTGTTCGAGCAGGTAATGATAGCGCCGGTTGGTTTCCTCCGGTGTGGCAAAGCCGGAGAACTGCCGCATGGTCCAGAGCCTGCCGCGGTACATGTCGCGATGAATGCCACGGGTAAAAGGGAACTCGCCGGGGTCGCCGAGATCGCGCGCGGGATCCAGACCCTGGAGGTGTTCGGGACCGTAGACGGGTTCGACGGGCACCCCGCTCATGGTCGTAAACTGGCGTTCGGCGGTCTTCATGGCATGACTCAAGATGGCCGGCAAGCCGGCGCGATCGGCCGGATTGGACGTCTTCATCTTAGCGCCACGGTCCACGGCTCCGGGGGCGGCGGGGCTCGGAAGCGCGGATTTTAATACACGCTAAGTGGCGGCGGCACAGCGGGAAGCAGGAAAAATGCGGAAATCTCCGAACTGGTGTGAACGAGGTTGCCGGGGGCGACGAGGTTGCCCCCGGATTCTACCGGATCAGACGCTCAAAGCGTCGCCATACCGCCATCAATGAGGAGTTCGGCACCCAGCACGAAGGAGGATTCCGGGGAACTCAGATAAAGCACGGCGGCCGCGACCTCCTCCGGTGTGCCAAAGCGTTTGATCGGGACCTGGTTTTGAATCCAGTCTTTCGTTTCCTGAAGTTTCTCCCGGGTGATTCCGTCGCGCGCCAGCAGCGACGAAGTGATCGGGCCAGGGCTGATGGCATTGACACGAATCCCTTTTTCCAATAAATCCGCGGAGAGTGTTTTGGCCATGTTGACAACGGCCGCTTTGGTCGCGCCGTACACGGTGGTCCCCGGCATGCCCAGGTGCGCGTTGATGGACGCGTTGAGGACGATCGCCGAGCCTTTGGGCATCAGCGGGATGGCTTTCTGCACCGTGAAAAAGACTCCCTTCAGATTAATGGCGACGGTCTCATCGAAGAACGCTTCGGTGATCTCTTCGAACGGAACGAATCTGCCAATGCCGGCGTTGACGAACAGGGCATCGATGCGGCCAAACCGTTCGTTGATTTGCTTCATCGCGGCTTCGAGATCCGCCAGTTTGCCGGCGTCGGAGCGGATGGCGAGTGTTCCTTTGCCGATTTCCCCGGCGGCAGCCTGCAAGGTCTTGTCGTTCCGGCCGGTGATTGCCACCTGCGCGCCTTCCCGCGCGTACGCCTTGGCCACACCGAGACCAATTCCGCTGTTGCCGCCCGTTACGACGGCGACCTTGCCTTGAAATCGTTGCGCGTTCATAGGGCTCCTCCTCGTGCGAATCGAACGTCCTGCTTTGATCCTATCGAAGAATGCACGCAGGGAAGAATCTCTCCTGGCTTTTCGAAACCGGTTTCGCGAGGGGGCGCTCGCCCCGAGAATCAGCGCCTGAGTCTTGACAAAATATCACATTAGACATAATCTAAATTTATTCATGGATGCCGAGGCGATTAAACGCTCGTTGGAGGGCAGCGGGTTGCGGTGCACTCCGCAGCGTTACGCCGTGATGGCCTTCCTGATGGAACATGCCAGGCATCCGACGGCCGCGGAAATCTTCGCAGCGGTGAATCGCGTGGATCCGCGCTCTTCCAGGGCCACCACGTATAACAATCTGCGGGACCTGGTGCAGGCGGGCCTGGTGCGTGAAGTAGCCGTCGAGGGCCGAGCGGCGCGATTCGATGCGAAAGTCATGCGGCATCACCATTTCATCTGCGATCGCTGCGGCAATGTGGAGGATATGGAGTGGTTCGACGTGCCCAGGCCTGCCTCGGGCTCGCTCGGTAAGCGGGTTTTTCGCGAATGCGAACTCATTTTCCGGGGGCTCTGCACGAAGTGCGCTCCGCGGCACGCTTCCCGTTGAAGTGCCGTAGGGGTGTGGATACCAGACGAACGGCGCGCGGCGGCCCGCGATTGCGCGAACGGGAAAGCCACGGTTGCAGGCTGTCACAGTTTCTTGACTAATTGGAAGGAAGAAATACACATGGAGCAAAAACTAAGTACAGCGGCGGGGGCATCCGTCCCCAAGAGCCCGGATCAAAACCTGTCATCCGAAACGAAGTGCCCGGTAACGGGCGGCGCTCGCAGACACACGGTGGCTGGGGGCCCGACGAATGCGGCCTGGTGGCCGAATCAGCTGAACCTGAAGATTCTGAGCCAGCACTCTCCCCTGTCCGATCCGATGGACAAGGCGTTCAATTATGCGGAGGAATTCAAGAGCCTCGATCTGGATGCCGTGAGGAAAGACCTGCATGCCCTGATGACGACGTCGCAGGCCTGGTGGCCGGCCGATTATGGGCACTATGGGCCGTTTTTCATTCGGATGGCATGGCACAGCGCCGGCACGTACCGCATCGGCGACGGCCGCGGGGGGGCCGGCTCCGGCACACAACGCTTCGCACCCCTCAATAGCTGGCCGGACAATGCGAACCTCGATAAGGCGCGCCGGTTGCTCTGGCCGATCAAGCAGAAGTATGGCCGGAAGATCTCCTGGGCCGACCTCATGATTCTGGCCGGTAACGTGGCATTGGAGTCGATGGGATTCCAGACATTCGGCTTCGGCGGTGGGCGCGAGGACGTGTGGGAGCCCGCCGACGACATTTTCTGGGGAGCTGAGGGCAAGTGGCTGGCGGACGAGCGCTACAGCGGCGATCGTCAGCTGGATAACCCTCTCGGCGCCGTGCAGATGGGCCTGATTTACGTGAATCCGGAAGGGCCCAATCAAAAGCCGGATCCGGTGGCCGCGGCACGGGATATCCGGGAGACGTTCGGCCGCATGGCGATGAATGACGAGGAGACGGTGGCGCTGATCGCCGGCGGGCACACATTCGGCAAAGCCCACGGCGCGGCCGATCCGGGCCAGTATGTCGGCGCCGAGCCCGAGGGCGCGGGCATCGAGGCGCAGGGCCTCGGCTGGACAAACGCATATGGCAACGGCAATGGCGTCCACACGATCACCAGCGGGCTGGAGGGCGCATGGACGACCAACCCGGTGAAGTGGGACAACAACTACCTGGAAAACCTGTTCGGCTATGAGTGGGAGCTCGGGAAGAGCCCAGCCGGTGCGTACCAGTGGGCGCCCAAGAACGGGGCCGCGGCGGGCACGGTTCCGGATGCCCACGATCCGTCGAAGCGGCACGCCCCGATCATGTTCACGACCGACCTGGCCCTGAAGATGGACCCGATCTATGCGCCGATCGCGAAGCGCTTCGCGGAGAATCCGCAGGAGTTCGCAGACGCGTTCGCGAAGGCCTGGTATAAGCTGACGCACCGGGACATGGGGCCGCTCTCGCGGTACCTCGGGCCGCTGGTTCCCGCCGAGCCCCAGCTGTGGCAAGACCCGGTTCCGGCCGTGGATCATGAATTAATCGGGGAGCAGGACATGGCTGCCCTGAAGGCCAAGATCCTCGCATCCGGACTGTCCATCTCCCAACTGGCGACGACTGCCTGGGCATCGGCGGCGACGTTCCGCGGCTCCGACAAGCGGGGTGGGGCGAACGGGGCGCGGATTCGCCTGGCGCCGCAGAAGGACTGGGAAGTGAACCAACCGGTCGAACTGGCGAAGGTCCTCGCGACGCTGGAAGCGATCCAAAAAGATTTCAACAGCTCGCAGTCCGGCCAAAAAAAGGTCTCGTTGGCAGACCTGATTGTTCTGGGGGGCTGCGCAGCCGTCGAGGAAGCAGCCAGAAGGGCGGGCCACGACGTGAAGGTTCCCTTTTCGCCGGGCCGCACGGATGCTTCGCAGGAGCAGACCGATGTGCAGGCATTCGCCGTCCTGGAGCCGATCGCAGACGGGTTCCGCAACTATTTCCGGAACGGACAACCAAGTCCGGCGGAGGAACTGCTGGTGGACAAGGCGCAGTTGCTGACGCTGACTGCCCCCGAGTTGACGGTTCTCGTCGGCGGCATGCGCGCCCTGAATGCCAACTGCGCTCAGTCCAAACACGGCGTCTTCACCAACCGGCCGGAGACGCTGACCAATGATTTCTTCGTCAACCTGCTCGCGATGAATACCAGGTGGCAGGCCTCCTCCACATCCGATGGCATGTTTGAGGGGCGCGATCGCGCGACTGGGGAAGTCAAGTGGACTGGCACCCGGGTCGACCTCGTGTTCGGTTCGAACTCCCAGCTTCGGGCCATGGCGGAAGTCTATGCCTGTGACGATGCGAAGGAAACGTTTGTGAAGGACTTCGTGGCGGCATGGAACAAGGTGATGAACCTGGATCGCTACGACCTTGCCTGAGCTCGGCGGAACCCGGCGGGGTCCAGCCCCCCGCCGGGTCGCGCTGCGGTGGCGATTGGCCGGGCTGACGGGGATTCCCGCCGGCGCTCAGAAGTCCAACTTCGATAGATACGCGTAGCTCTGGCGCAGGCTCTCCACCGGGTCGCCGGGAGTCTGGTCCTGCTCCACAAAATAGTGGGCCACACCGGCGGATTCGGCGGCGCGAAGGACGTTGGGCCAATCGATCACGCCGTGGCCCACTTCCTTGAAGGCCGTTCGATCGACCGATTCCTTGTACATCACGGGGGTGCCCTGAGCCTTGTCCTTGAGGTGAATCAGCGGCACGCGGCCGGTGAGCTTGCCGAGCATCTCGACGGGGTCGTGGCCCGCCACGCTCACCCAGAAGACGTCCAACTCGATGCCGACCAGCTTTTTGTCGGTGCGCTCGAGCAGCACCTCGAAGGGCATGGTGCCGCCCATGGGCTCGAACTCGAAGGCGTGGTTGTGATAGCAGAAGGCGAGCTCCGCGCTGCGGCAGTGTTCACCAAAACGGTTCAACTTGTCGGCCACGGCGCGGATCACGTCCAGTCCGCCGCGCTCGGCAGGCGGGAGGTAAGGGAAAACGGCGTAAGAGAAGCCGCGCCGCTTCAGACCTTCCAGGGTGCGGTGCGCTTCGTCCTCATTGCCTTGGGTTACGAGCTTGGAATCCAGATGAATGCTCACCGGCTTCAAACTGGTGCTCTCCAGGGCAGGCCAGATCTGGTCGAGACCGGCGGTGGTGGCTTCAGCTTCCCGGTAGCCGATGGCGTCCACCGCTTTCAGAACTTCGGCCGGCTTTTGCGGCAACACGGAGCGCAGCGTGTAGAGTTGAACGCCGACGGTGCGGAGTTGTTTGGCACGGAGGGCGGCGCCCAGGGTCGCGACGACCGAGCTGGTCTGGAGGAACTTGCGTCTGGAGGTCATTCCACCATTATGCCCGGGTTACCCGGCATGGAGGGCGCGGGCGGGGTCGACACGAACGGCGCGGCGTGCCGGGAGGTAAGCCGCCAAACAGGACACCGCCACCATGAGGGCGGAAACGCCGAGGAAGGTTGCGACATCGGTGGCGGCGGTCTGGTAGAGCTGGGCGGCGATCAAGCGGGTGAACGCCAGCGAACCGGCAATGCCGAGCACGACTCCGGCCGCGGCCAGGAGGAGCGCATGGCCGAGGACCAGCCCGAAGATAGCGTCGCGGGACGCTCCGAGCGCCATTCGGATGCCGATTTCGCGCGCACGCTGGCTGACGGTGTACGCCAGCACGCCATAGAGACCGGTGGCGGTGAGGAGGACGGCGATGCCGGCAAACACGGCCAGCAGCAGAGTGAAGAAGCGCGGCTGCGAGACGTTATCGGAGATCACCCGGCGCATGGATTTGACGTCGCTGACGGGCTGGTCCGCGGCGACGGAGCGAATCGCTTTTTGCGCCGCCGCAGCCAGCCGCATGGGGTCGCCGGCGGCAGTGCGCAGGGTAAGGGTGGTGGCGAAGGGCGCGAAGAGGAACTGGCGGTAGTCGCGGTACATCTCAGGCTCGGCGCGGGAGCCGAGGTCCAGATACTTCACATCGTTGACGACGCCGATCACGGTGAGGAAGGGGCCGGCTCCGTCCGCAGACAGGGTGACGCGCCGGCCGATCGGGTCGGCATCCGGGAAATAGGTGCGGGCCAGGGACTCGTTGACGACGACGACGCCGGGAGCCTCGGCGCCATCGGACTGCTGGAAGACCCGGCCGCGGCGGAGGGCGATACCCATGGCGCGAAAATACCCCGCACTGGCCATGCGGATCTTGACGTAGCGGATCTCGCCGGGCGGGACGGGGTGGCCCTCGACGGCGAAGGTGGCGTTGGCATCCACGTCGGCCAGTGGGAGGGGGGCAATGAGTCCGGCGGAGCGCAGGCCGGGAAGGGTCTCGAGATGTTCGAGGATGCGTCCGTAATACTCGCGCTGCCGGCCCTTGCCGGTGATGGCGGGGGGCAGAGGGACGCGCAGGGTGAGCACGCATTCGGGATCGAAGCCGGGATTGACGCGCATCAGGCGATCGAGGCTGCGGAGCATGAGGCCGGCGCCGATGAGGAGTACCAGGGAGAGGGCGGTCTCGGCGACCACCAGAATGCTTCGCAGGCGGCTGGAGCGGGAGCCGGCGCTGGAGCCGCGGGCACTCTCGGTGAGACCGCGGTGCAGGTTCGGGCCGGCGGCGCGGAGCGCGGGGACGAGTCCGAAGAGCACACCGGTGAGGAGGGACACCGCCAGAGTGAAGGCCAGGACCGAAGCATCGAGCCGGGTCTGCTCGAGGCGGGGCAAGGGGATGCGCTCCGGGAAGAGGGACACCAGGGCCTTGGCGCCCGCGGCGCCGAGCAGCAGGCCGGCCACCCCACCGGCGGAGGCGAGCAGCAGGCTTTCGGTGAGGAGTTGGCGAACCACGCGAGCCCGGCCGGCGCCGAGCGCGGCCCGCACGGCGATTTCGCGAGAGCGATCGGCCGCGCGCGCCAGCAGCAGGTTGGCCACATTAAGGCAGGCGATCAGCAAGACCAAGGCGACCGAACCCAGGGCGACCAGCAAAGCCGGCCGGTAGCGTGCGGTGAGGTGGCTCGCCATGGGCTGAAGGCGCAAGCCCCATCCCTGGCGGGCGTCTTCCGGCGAGATCTCGCGAAAGACGCGGCGGAGTTCGGCCTCGGCCTGGTGGGGCGCGACGCCGGGGGCGAGGCGGAGCGCCGCGGTGGTGCGCGCCTCGCGCCGGGAGGCGTCTTCGGCGGTGAACGGCCAGGGGGTCCAGAGTTCGAAATGGCGGTCGAACAGGAAATCGGGAGCCATGGCGCCGACGATGGTGTGGGCCTGGCCGTTCATCATCAGCGCCGTTCCAATGACCGCGGCGGCGCGTCCGAAGCGGCGCTGCCAGAGGCGATCGGAAAGCAGGACGACCGGGGGAGCGCCGGGGCGGAAGTCATCCGGCCGGAAGGAGCGGCCAATGGCGGGAAGGCTGCCCAGCATGGCGAAACAGCCGGAGGAAACGCGACCTCCATAGACATTTTCGGGCCCCTGGGCGCCGGTGAGGGTCACATTCTGCCAGTGGGACACGGCGAACTGCGCGAAGACCCGGCTCCGCGCCTGAAACCGGAGCAGGTCCGCGGGAGAGACACCGTTGTCCTCGCCTTTGGGATCGGTTTCGAACACGCGGTAGAGGCGGTTAGGGTCGCGGTAAGGCAGGGGGCGCAACAACACCGCATTGACGACGCTGAAGACGGCGCTATTGGCACCGATACCGAGAGCCAGGACCGCGACGACGACTATCGTAAACCCGGGCCGGCGCAGCAACATGCGCGCACCGAAACGTAAATCCTGCCACAAGCTGGTCATGCTGAAAAAACGATTATAGGACCTGGAAGGCGTAAACTGCGGCGGCAAAGAGGCGGCTGGGTGATAGTAAGTCGTTGGTAGGAAGCGAGTTAGTTACCGAAAAAAAATTGCCCTGGGGCTGTGACCGGGAGTTTCGCGCCGAGACCAATCGCGTCCCGGCGCGGCAGGCAGGAATGGCGGCGCTACGAAAGCGCGATGTTATGTTTCGGCGCAGACGCGGGATTTGGGGCGTTCGGCGCACCAGTCCGGATCGCGTCGGGCTTTGATGGCGGCGAAGTTGACGTGGGCGAAATCGTCCTGGTTTTCCGGAAGACTCAGCTCCCAGAGCGGAAAGAAGTCCTCCCCGACATCGAGGCCTTCCATGCAGCCGTGCCGCCCATAGACGAATTCGTGGCACGCGTCGAAACCGAGCTTGCGGAGATCCTCGGCAGCCTGGGCGAGGTCATCGAGCGAAATCACGATGCAACTCCTATTACCTTATTTGATGCCGGCCAGCTCCTGTAACAGGCGCCAGTTTTCCAGGCGCTCCTGCCGCGTTGAGATGAGGGTGGCGGAAGGATTGCCGTCCTTATCGAACTGCTTGGCGAAACGGCCCTCGGTGCGGGCGAAGTAGATGAAGTCGATCTGCTCGCCGGTTTTGGGGTGCACGTACCAGTCGTCTTTCACGTTGGGATTGCCGACCAGCGAAAGACGGTCTTTGAAGCGTGGCCCCTTTCGCGGATCGTAGATGAACAGGGGGAAGGATCGGGAATCCGCGGCCAGCTTGGCCTGGTGCTCGGCCATATTGTCGCCGACCCCGTGTTCCGGCTGGCAGGTGGTGAACACGTTGACGATGGCGGGGCCGGGGAACTGGTTGGCCTCCATGACGGCCTTGTAGAAATGGTTCATGTGGGAGCAGGTGGTCTGGGCTACGTAGACGTCCTTGTGCATCATGCAGATGTTGCCGAGCTCTTTGCGGTTCTCCTTTTTGCCGCTGATGGAGGTGCCGTGGTAGCTCATTTTGGCATCCTGCCCTTTGAAAGAGCTGGTGGATGCCTGGCCGCCCGTGTTGGAGTAGACCTGGGTATCGAGCACGAGGACTTTGATGTCGGCGCCGGCGGCGAGCATGCGGGAGAGCGACTGGAAGCCGATGTCGAGCATGGCGCCATCGCCGCCCACGATCCACAGGCGCTTTTCGCGCCAGCCGAGCTGGTCCCAGCGGGCGCGCACGCCCATGGCATCGGCCGGGGCGTTCTCGAACAGCGAGTTGGTCCAGGAGACGCGGTACGGGTTGTAGGGGTAGGTGGAAGTGTAGACCGTGTTGCAGCCGGTGGCGGCGACGATGCCGACATTCTCCTGGCCATAGAGGAACCCGGTGGCAGCCAGCATCATGCGCAGCGCGGTGGCCTCGCCGCATCCCATGCAGGACCCGGCGCCGCCCACATACAACAGCGAGCGTTCGGCCAGCATCATGTCGGCCAGCGCTTTTTCGTTGATGAAGCGGGAGGGAGTCTCGGGCATCGACTTGTACATGCGGAAGGCCTTGCGATACCAGTCCATGTTCTGATCGTTTTTGCGAATCATGCGGAGGGCGTCATGATCGCCGCAGGCGTCCACGCATTCGGCGCAGCCCTTGCACTTGGTGGGGTCGATGAAGATGCCGAACTTGCCTCCGCCGAGGCCCTTCTTTTCGAGCACGTTGTAGTACTTGTTGGTGACGCTCCACTGTTCGGTCATCTGGCGGCGTTCGGTTTCGTCGGTGATGCCGGCGAGGTACTGCTTGAGTGTGGCGGGCTCCACCACCTTGCCGAGGATCGCGGTATCGGGGCACTCGGTGACGCACTCCATGCACCCGACGCAGTTTTCGCCGATGAATTCGGGAATGTCGGGAGCGATGTAGCTGAAGTCGCGCAGCGCGCCGGTGCCGCCGGGGACGACGCTGCGGGCGCTCTGGTCGTCGGCCGGCAGGCCGCGCTCGGCGAGGCCGTTGTTGTAGGCGCCGACGACGCGTTCGTTGAAGTCGGCGATATCGACCACGTTGGTGCGGATGTCTTCCAACATCGCTTCGAGCGGCATTGGTTCGGTCATTGGATGCTCCCTCCTCCCGATGCCATAATCCTCAATCCGGCATTGGCCTGGTCGGCGGACGCGGTGGACAACATCACCTCGCGGGGCACTTCGAGGACCTCGTGATAGCCGCGGCGGACTGCCTGGAGGTTGTCCTGCACGACGCGGTCGCCGCGTTTGCCGAAGTACTTGCGGAGGGACTTTTCGACGCCGCGGAAGACCTCCTCCTCACTGAGCGCCAACTCCGACTGGAAGGGCGTCACGCGCAGGAAGATCCCCAGCAGGACGATGCCCTGCATGCGCTGCTGAAGGTCGGCGCGCGAAGAGACCTGCTGGGCGATGAGGACGGTATCGAGCGCGAACAGGCGGGCCTGGCACTCGACCATGGTCTTTCGCGCCCAGGCGGGCACGGATTGCCAGACCTCGGCCGCGTCGGTCTTCTGGCTCTGCACGAAGACCATGCCGTGTTGGGCGAGCCCCGCCAGGGGATTCTCGAGGTTGAAGGCGTTCACATCGTTGAGGGCGACGAATTCGACGTGTTCGAGCTCGGAGTGAACGCGGACGTGCTCGCGGGCGATGGTGAGGTAATAGGTGGTGGGAAGGCCCTTCTTTTCGGAACCGTACTTGGGATAGGCCTGCACATCCATACCGAATACTTCGCCGGCGATGGTGGCGATCACCTTGTTGGTGGTGACCGAGCCATAGCCTCCCACGGAGTGGCCGCGCATGGAGAAGGAACCGGCGCCGCGGACGTCGGGATCGAGCGTGACCGGCAAGGCGGTTTCGTGCTTGATGCCCACAGTGAAGTAGTGGCGGGGCTGGGGACTGCGCATGTTTTCGACGATGGCGATGAGGTCGCCGGCACGCACATCGCGGCTGCCGAGGCCGGCGGAGCCGCCGGTGAAGCGGGGCATGCGATGGAGATGGGGATAGCCTTCGGTGCCGGACATGGCGTCGGCGAATGCCGCCTTGACCTCGCAGAGCTGCGGATTGGACTGCATCATGGGGATATCGAGGCGCTCGATGACGGCGATGGCCTTGACGTGCCGCAGGGCGCGGACGATTTGCTGCGACGGGAACGGCCGGAAGCAGGTGATGTGGAGCAGTCCGGCCTTGATGCCCAGGCGGTCGCGCATATAATCCACCGCGGCTTCGGCGGTTTCCATCATGCAGCCCGAGCCCACGATGGCGTACTCGGCGTCTTCGAGCCGGTAGGGCAGGGCCACGTCGTAGCGGCGGCCGGTGAGCACGTAGAATTCGTGCATCGCGTTCTGGAGCAGCGGCAGGATGCGCTCGTAGTAGCGGCGTTGGGCGATTTTGCCCTTCATGTAGCTGTCCTGGTTCTGGACGACGCCGGACATGAGGGGAATGCGCGGATCCATCAGGTTGCGGAGGCGAAGCTCGGGCCGGCCGATGTACATCTTCATCAAGTCGGGTTCGGGGAGGCGCACATTCTCGATGGTATGAGTGGTGAGGAAGCCGTCCTGAACGTTCATGAACGGGGTAACGGAGTCTTCGGCGGTGCGGCGCGCGATCAGCGCCAGGTCGCCCGATTCCTGGGCGTTGCGGGCGAACAGGATGCCCCAGCCGCAATCGGCGACGCCGTAGACGTCGTCGTGGCCGGCGTGGACGTTGAGCGAATGCGAGGTAAGGGCGCGGGCGCCGATGTGGAACACGATGGGGAGGCGCTTGCCCGAAATGGTGTAGAGGACCTCCTTCATGAGGATGAGGCCCTGGCCGGAGGTAAAGTTCGTTACGCGCCCGCCGGCGACGGCAAAGCCTTCGCAGCTGCTGGCAGCGCTGTGCTCGGATTCCGGTTCGATGAAGGCCAATTCATCGCCCCACAAATTGCGTTTGCCGTTGGCCACCTCGACCTGGTAACCGCCGCCCATGGTGGTGGAAGAAGTGATGGGGTACGCGCACGCGCCCTGAGTGATGTGGGTTTCGACCCAAACGACGGTTCCCGCGCCGTCGGAGGTGGTCGGAATGCCCGGAAATTGTGGTTTGGTTTCCTGCCCGGAAAGGGCAGGGTAAGTTGCAGACGGCGCCCCTGTGAGGATAGTACTCATTTCCCCTCCTTGCTACCGCGCCAAATGGTTGGGCCCCCCAGCGACAGCCGCAAAAGGACCCGGATTTCAGTTGGAAGTAGACTATCACTTTTGCGTTGTGGTGAAAAGGGGCTGATTTGAGAGAGCGGGCGACCTTGAAATCCGCTACCGCGATCTGTTAGGCTCCCGGTGGAGCTCACTCATGCAGCGCAGGCAATGGCTGGCAGTTGCGTTCACGGGCGCGGCACTCTCATGCCAGGCTGCCACGTACTACGTGGATTCGGCGCGCGGATCGGATGCCGCAACGGGCACCGCGCCCGCCGCGGCGTGGCAATCGCTGGCCAAGGTCAACGCTTCGGGATTCCAGCCGGGCGATCGCATTCTCTTCAAGAGCGGCGCGGTGTGGCAGGGGCAACTCGTGCCGCCGAGCTCCGGCAGCGAGGCGGCGCCCATCGTGATCGATCGTTACGGGGATGGGGCGCGGCCGCGCATCGATGGCGGAGGGGCGGTCGAAGACACGCTGCGGCTCTACAACGTGCAGTACATCGAGGTGCGCAACCTCGAATTGACCAACCAGGGCGCGGCAGCCGGCGTGCGCCGCGGGGTACACATCTTCCTCGACAACTTCGGCACCGGCAAACACATCGTGGTGGCGGGGCTTTACGTTCACGACGTGAACGGGTCGAACCGGGTCAAGGACAACGGCGGCATTATCTTCCGCACCAACGGCAACCGGACGCCCAGCCGTTTCGACGGACTGACGATCGAGGGCAACATCGTCTGGAAGGTGGATCGTTCGGCGATTGCCGCGCAAAGCTATCACTGGACGAGGCGGCACTGGTTCCCGAGCCTGCACGTGGCGATCCGCGACAATTTCGTGGAGGATATCGGCGGCGACGGAATCGTTCCGTGGGCCACCGACGGCGTGCTGGTGGAACACAACATCGCGCGCGACTGCAATCGCCGCGCGCGGAGCTTCAACGCCGGAATCTGGCCGTGGAGCGCCGATAACTCCGTGTTCCAGCTCAATGAGGCGTCGCTGACCCGGAACACGCAGGACGGCGAGGGCTTCGATTCCGACTACAACTCGCGGAACACGCTGTTCCAGTACAACTACAGCCACGACAACGAGGGCGGCTTCCTGCTGATCTGCACACCGGTGCAACGGAATCCGCTCGACAACCTGGGCAACGATGGCACGGTGGTGCGGCACAACATCAGCCGCAACGACCGCACGCGTATCTTCAACCTGAGCGGCGCGGACAATACCACGGTGCGCGACAATGCCATTTACGTGGGCCGCGGGCTGGACGTGCAGGTGCTGCTGGTTTCCAACTGGCAGGGCTGGTCGAAGGGGGCGGTGTTCGCCGGAAACTCGTTCTACGTCGATGGGGTGGCGCGATACGGGCACGAGGTGAAGCGTTTCGAGGACGGCACGTACGCGATCGAGCCGGGATGGGGCGGCGCCACGGGGATTATCTTCGAGGGCAACCGCTACAGCGGAAAGCAGGTGGACCGGCCGGAGGACTCGAAAGCGGTGCTGGACGCCGTGCCTCCGGAGATCGACTGGGAGGCGCCGCAGTTCGATCCGGCCAAGCCCGACGAATTCGAGGCCTACCTGGCGAAGCACCGCCAGTGGATGATGCGGCTGTTCGAGCGCCAGTTCGGGCGGCCGGTGCAGCTAAGGCGGTGACCCCTACAACGCCGCCATCTGTGCGAAGGCCGATTTGAGGGCCGGATACATGGACGTGTAGATGCGGTACGCCTTGGCGTAAAACCGGGCGTCGGGCGAACAGGGCGAAACCGAATCGACTTCACGGATGGCGGCGCGGCACACTTCGGGCACGCTCGCGTATTCGCCCGTTCCGGCCAGGGCCAGCAGGGCCGCGCCGTAGGCCGAGCCCTCCTGAGTGGCGAGGGTGACCACGCGCTTGTTCAGGATGCTGGCCAGCAACTGCCGCCAGAAGGCGCTCTTTGCGCCGCCGCCCGAGGCGCGCACCGAGCTTACGGCAACGCCCAGCGATTCGATGATGTCGAGACAATCGCGCTGGCTGTAGGAGACGCCCTCGATGATGGCGCGGATCAGGTCGGCGCGGGTGTGGCTGGCGGTGAGCCCGATCCATCCGCCGCGCGCGGTGGCATCCAGGTGGGGCGTGCGCTCGCCCATCAGGTAGGGCAGCCAGAAGAGTCCTTGCGCGCCGGCGGGCGCCTGGGCGGCATCGGCGGTGAGCGCATCGTAGGCGGCGCCGGGGGCGAACTGGTTGCGAAACCACTGAAGGCTGAGGCCGGCCCCCTGCGTGACGCCCATGACGTGCCACTTGTCGCGCACGGCGTGGCAGAAGGTGTGGACCCGGCCGGCGGGATCGTAGGCCACCTTATCCATGTGCGCGAAGACGACCCCGGAGGTCCCCAAAGTACAGGAGACGATGCCCTCTTCGACGATGCCGTTGCCGACCGCGCTGGATGCCTGGTCGCCGCCGCCGCCGACCACGGGCGTGCCGGCGGCGAGTCCGGTCAGCCCCGCCACCGGCGCGGTGATGCTTCCGGTGACCTGGCTCGACTCGTAGCAGGTGGGGAGGATGGAGCGGTCGAGCCCCAGGGCGTCCATCATCTCCAAGGACCAGCGCCGGCGCACCACGTCGAACACTGCCGTTCCGGAGGCGTCGGAGACCTCGGACGCGAACTCACCGGTGAGCCGGAAGCGCACGTAATCCTTGGGCAGGAGCAGGCGGCGGACCCGCTCGAAATAGCGCGGCTCGTTGTCGCGCACCCACAGGAGTTTGGGCAGGGTGAAGCCGGTGAGTACGGGATTGGCGATGAATTCGAGCACTTTGTCGCGGCCGAGTTTGGCGTTGACGGAATCCACCTGCGGCTGGCTGCGCTGGTCGCACCAGATGAGGGAGGGGCGGATGACCTGGTCGGCGCGGTCGAGAATCACGAGACCGTGCATCTGTCCGGAAAGCCCGACACCGCGGACCTGATCGCCCGGCACGCCGGCCTCGGCCAGCACGCCGCGGATGGCGGCCACGGCGGCGTCCCACCAGTTTTCGGGGCGCTGTTCGGCCCAGAGCGGGCGCTCCATCCGCATGTCCTCGTGCGGAGCCGTGAAACCCGCGCGGACGGCGCCGCGCGCATCCACAAGGAGCGCGCGCGAGCCCCCGGTCCCGATATCGATGCCAAGCCACATATTCGCCCAAGCTACCATGAAAAGTACGCCATGAAGAACATCATCGTGGGCACGGCGGGGCACATCGACCATGGCAAAACGGCCCTGGTGAAGGCCCTCACGGGCATCGATGCGGACCGCCTGGAAGAGGAAAAGCGCCGCGGTATCACCATCGATCTCGGTTTCGCGCACCTGCAACTGACGCCGGACCTGCGGCTGGGCTTCGTGGACGTGCCGGGGCACGAGCGGTTCGTGAAGAACATGCTGGCGGGCGTGGGCGGGATCGACGTAGTGCTGTTCGTGGTGGCCGCCGACGAATCCATCAAGCCGCAGACGCGCGAACATTTCGACATCTGCCGGCTGCTGGCGATTCCGCGCGGGGTGATCGCGCTGACCAAAGCCGACCTGGTGGACAGCGATCTGCGCGGGCTGGTGCGGCTGGAAATGGAGGAGTTCGTGGCGGGCTCGTTCCTGGAAGGCGCCCCTATGGTGGCGGTGAGCGCGGTGACCGGGGAAGGCCTGGAGGAACTGCGGAGCGCGCTGGCCGCGGTGGCGGGCGTAGTGCCCCAGAAGAACGCGGGCGGCCCTTTCCGTCTTCCGGTGGACCGCGTTTTTTCGGTGAAAGGCTTCGGCACGGTGGCCACCGGCACGCTGGTTTCGGGCGCCGTGCGGAAGGAGCAGGAGGTGGAAGTCTACCCCGCGGGGCGGCGGCTGCGGGTGCGCGGAGTCGAAGTGCACGGCGCGAAGGCCGACCGCGCGGTGGCCGGGCAGCGGACGGCGCTGAACCTGGCGGACATCGAGCCGGCCGAACTGGCGCGCGGCGATGTGCTGGCCGAGCCGGGACGCTTCGAAGCGGTGCAACGGGTGGACTGCCGGCTGGACCTGCTGCCCTCGGCCAAGCCCCTGAAGCAGCGCGCCCCTGTGCATTTTCATTCGGGCACGGCGGAGATCGAAGCGGAGGTGCGGCTGCTGGGCGGCGCTCCGAGGCTGCTGCCGGGCGGCACGGCGTGGGCGCGGCTGATGCTGCGCGCACCGGCGCTGCTGCTGCCGGGCGACCGCTTCATCATCCGCATGTTCTCGCCGGTGGTGACAATCGGCGGCGGCGTGGTGGCGGACCGCGGCGACTACCGTTACCGCAGGGCGGAGAACCCGGGAGCCCGCCTGGACGTGCTGCTTTCGGGCGATGCGTCCGCGCGGGTGGCCCTGCTGGTCCGCGAATCGGCGTTCGGGTTGGGGACCGTGGCGCTGGCGGCGCGCACCGGCCTGATGGCCGCGGAAATCGCCGCGGCTGCCGCGCGCGCGCCGCTGGTCGCGCTGCCGCAGACGCCGCCCTGGTACGTGGACCGCGCCTGGTTTCAATCGGCCCGCGACCGGCTGGTAAATGAGATCCGCCAGTTTCACGCGAAGAACCCGCTGCTGGCGGGAGTGCCGAAACAGGAATTGCGCAATGGGGCGATGCCCGACGCGCCCGGATTCCTGGTGGATGCGCTCCTGGCGGATGCGCGGGACGTGGTGGTGGAAGGCGAGTCGGTACGGCTGCGCAGCCATACCGTGGTGCTGAAGGAAGACGAAGAGCTGGCACGCAGCGCGATTGAGCGCGCCTTCGAACAGGCGGGCCTGGCGACGCCCGCGGTAGGCGAAGTGCTGGCGAAAGCCGGAGTGGAGCCCGCGCGGGCGCGGCGATTGCTGGAACTCCTGCTCAAAGACCGTCGCCTGGTGCGGGTGAGCGAGGACCTGGTGTTTCACCAGGGCGCCATTCAGAATCTGCGCGGTATGCTGTCGCAGCGGCGCAACGTGCGTTTCAACGTCGGGCGATTCAAGGAGTGGACCGGGATTTCGCGCAAATACGCGATCCCGCTGCTGGAATTTCTGGACCGCGAGCACGTGACGCGCCGCGACGGCGACGAACGGCTGGTGTTATAGAACTCAGCGCCGGCGGAAGGCTACCACCCCCAAAGGCGGCAGGGTGACGGCGATGCTGTGCTTGCGGTCGTGCCGCGGGATCGGGCGCGAGGATACCAGGCCGCCGTTACCCACGTTGGAGCCGCCGAACAACGCCGAATCGGTATTGAGGATCTCCTCGTAGAAGCCTTCCTCCGGAACACCGAACTCGTAGCTCTGGCGCGCCACCGGAGTGAAGTTGCAGCAGAACAGAATGTAGTCGGCCGGGTTTTCGCCGCGGCGCAGAAAGGCGATGACCGAGTTTTCCACGTCGTGAAAGTCCACCCATTCGAAACCCGTCCAGTGGAAGTCCACCTGGTACATGGGCGGGTTGGTGCGGTACAGACGGTTCAATTCGCGGACCATCGCCTGAAGCTTGCGGTGATAGTCGAACTCGAGCAGCTCCCAGCGCACGGTCGAGTCGTTGCTCCACTCCTCGCGCTGCCCGATTTCCTGCCCCATGAACAGCAGCTTCTTGCCTGGATGGGCCCACATGTAAGCCAGAAAGGCCCGCACGTTGGCGAACTGGCGCCACTCGTCGCCCGGCATCTTGTTCAGCACCGAGCGCTTCCCGTAGACCACCTCGTCGTGCGAAATGGGCAGCACGAAGTTCTCGCTGAAGGCGTACAGCATGCTGAAGGTGATGTGGTTGTGGTGGAACTTGCGGTACACCGGGTCGTAGCCGAAATAATCCAGCATGTCGTGCATCCAGCCCATATTCCACTTCATGGTGAAGCCCAGGCCGTTCAGGTAGACGGGCTTGGAGACTCCGCCGAAGGCGGTGGATTCCTCGGCCACCGTGAAGGCGCCGGGCACGCTGTGGGCCAGTTCGTTGAAGCGGCGCAGGAAGTCGATCGCTTCCAGGTTTTCGTTGCCGCCGTATTGATTGGGGATCCACTCGCCGGGCTGGCGCGAGTAGTCCAGGTACAGCATGGAGGCCACGGCGTCCACGCGCAGGCCGTCGATGTGATACTCCTTCAGCCAGAAGAGCGCGTTCGAAATCAGGAAGGTGCGCACTTCGTTGCGGCCGTAGTTGAAGATCAGGGTGCCCCAGTCGCGGTGCTCGCCCTTGCGCGGATCGGCGTGCTCGTAGAGCGCCGTGCCATCGAAGAACACCAGCCCGTGGGCATCCTTGGGGAAGTGGGCCGGCACCCAGTCCACAATGACCCCGATGCCGGCCTGATGGCAGGCGTCCACGAAAAATTTGAAATCGTCCGGGTTCCCGAAGCGCGAGGTAGGGGCGTAATAGCCGATCACCTGGTAGCCCCACGAACCCGAGAAGGGATGCTCCATGGGCGGCAGCAGTTCCAGGTGGGTGTAGCCCATGTGGCTGGCGTACTGCACCAGCTTTAGGGCGAGCTCGCGGTAGGTGGCCGGCTGGCCGTGGGGCCCGCGCAGCCAGGACTCCAGGTGTACTTCGTAGATGGAGACCGGCGATTTGAGCCAGTCGGTGTTCGCGCGCGCCTCCATCCACGCGGCGTCCTGCCAGGAGTGCTTGTCGATATCCCAGACCACGGAGGCGGACTTCGGCGGCATCTCGCAAAAGAACGCGTATGGGTCGGCTTTAAGCTGCTGATAGCCGGAAAAGCGGGAACGCACGTTGTACTTGTAGGCAGTTCCCTCGCGCAGGCCGGGAAGGAAGATCTCCCAGACGCCGCCGTTGCGGCGCCGCATGGGATGCCGGCGGATGTCCCAGTCGTTGAACTCGCCCACCACGGTGACGTTCTCGGCGTTGGGCGCCCATACCGCGAAACGCACGCCGGGAATGTGATCCGGCGCGGCGAGGTGCGCGCCCAAGGCGTGATACGCCTCCTGAAGGGTGCCTTCGTTGTGGAGGTAGAGATCCATGTCGGAGACCTGCGGGCCGAAGCGGTACGGGTCTTCGATGGCGACTTCACGCCCGTCCCATTGGCGGGCGCGGATGAGGTAACGTTCCGGATCGCCATTCAGGACGGCGCAGAAGAAACCCTCGGCATGCAGCTTCTCCATGTCGCGCCGCTGCCCGCCGGCTTCCACCGCGGCCGATTCCGCCTGGGGCAGAAAGGCGCGCACTTCCCAGCGGCCCTGCCCGGCCTTCTTGCGCACCCGGTGGGGTCCGAGTATGCGAAAGGCATCGCCGTGGTAGCCGCCTACGATCGCTTCTATCTCTTCAACAGTCATGTTCGTCGTGTTCGCCTGGGAAAGCCGCACGAGCGGCGACGCTCGTGCCACCGATAATCAAGTATGGCCGATTTCCTGCTGGAAATGCCGAAAGCCGAGCTCCACGTGCACCTGGAAGGCTCGGTCGAGCCGGAGACGCTGCATGAGCTCGACCCCGCCACTCCCGTGGAGGAGTTCCGCGCGCTCTACCGCTATGCCGATTTCAATGCATTCCTGAGAGCGTTCGGTGCGGTGGGCAAGCTGCTGCGCACCCCGGAAGCGTATGCGCTGGCCACGCGGCGCCTGCTGGAGCGGCTCGCCGCCCAGAACGTCCGCTATGCGGAGATCATCGTAGCGGCCGGCGTGGTGCTCTGGAAGAACGCGCCGTTCGCGCCGATTTTCGAGGCCATCCGGCGGGCGGCGGCGGAATCGACGGTGGAAGTGCGCTGGATTCTGGATGCGGTGCGGCAGTTCGGCGTCGAGCCGGCCATGCGGGTGGCCGAACTGGCGGCGGAGCGGGTGGCGGAGGGGGTGGTCGCGTTCGGCATCGGCGGCAGCGAGGAGCGCGGCCCCGCCGAGTGGTTCGGCGAAATTTTCCGGTTTGCCGCCGGGCACGGCCTGCGGCTCACGGCGCATGCGGGGGAGGGCACGGCCGCCGCATCGGTATGGAGCGCGCTCGCGCTGGGCGCCGAGCGCATCGGCCACGGCATCGCCGCGGTGGAGGATCCGGCGCTGCAGCGCCACCTGGCGGAGCGGCGCATTCCGCTCGAGATCTGCATCACCAGCAACCTGGTGAGCGGGGTGGTGAAGCGCATCGAGGACCACCCCGTGCGGCGGCTCTACGAGGCCGGCGTGCCGATCGTGCTGAACACCGACGACCCGGCCATGTTCGGCTGCACCCTGACCGGCGAGTATCGCCTGGCGGCGCGGCAGTTCGGCTTCACCGAAACCGAGCTGCGGGGAATCGCCCAAAACGGCTTTCGCTATGCGTTCACAGCGCTGCCCACCGCGCCGCGCTGATGGCCTGGCCGACGTGCCGCTGGGTATGTTCGGCGATGTGGGTGAGCAGGCCGATGACCGTAGTGGGCAGCCGTTTGCGCCCCACGGTTCGGGGTTCGGCCAGGGTCGCGGGATCCACCGCGCGCACCACCTGTTCCGCTTTGGCGAGCGCCTGGTCGAGGTGTCGCAGGAGTTCCTCGCGGCCGCCGGCGAGCGGCTCCTTTTCGGCCGCGAGTTCCGCCAGTTGGGCGTGGGTGAGTTCGCGCTCCTGGAGATAGCTCAGCAGCCGATCCACGCTTCCGGCGATGTGCCGCACGTGGAAACCAACCGACCCGAAGCCTTGGCGCGCCGCCCAGATCTGATCGGCGCCGAGGTTGGCCGTGTACCGGGCGAGATCTTCGCGCGCCTGTTGGAAGGCATACAACACGGGCGCCACCAGCGGATCCACGCCGGCAAGGGGACCGCGCAGCCAGGGTTCCTCTTGGGCCATGTCCCATTCTCCCAGACGGCGATATGCGAAACTACCGCCATGAAGTATTTCCTGGCCAAGACCGACCCTGAAACGTATTCCATCGACGACCTGGAGCGGGACCGCCAGACGGTCTGGGACGGGGTGAACAATGCGCAGGCCGTTCGCGCCATTCGTGAGATGCGTCCCGGCGACCGCGTGTTCATCTATCACAGCGGCGGTCATTCGGCCGTGGTCGGGTTGGCCACGGTGCGCTCGGAGCCGCGGGACGATCCGAAAAACCCGAAGTCCGCGGTAGTGGACCTGGAATTTGCGGGGCGGGTGGACCCGCCGGTCACGCTGGCCGAGATCAAGCAGTCCGGGCAGTTCAACGACTGGGCGCTGGTGCGGCAGGGGCGGCTATCCACCATGACTGCCCCGGATTCGTTCGCGCGGTGGTTGGGGGAGAGGCGCTGAGCACGCCGTGCGGGGGCTTCAGATTTCGGACTTCTTTCGGATTTTGATATCCAGGCGCTTGATCTTTTGATTGAGGGTCGATAGCGGCACGTGCAGGCTCTCGGCCGCTTCGGTCTGGCTCCAGTTGCACTGCTCCAGCCGCTCGATGATCACGCGGCGTTCGAAATCGTTGCAGATCTCAAACAGCGAGGCGTCGGCCGGAAGAGGCACGCCCTCGCCCCGCGCCACGCGTATGCCCGTGGCCTGCAGCAGCGGCTCGGGGAGTACATTCGCCGGCACCACCGGATCCTGCGCCAGGACCACCGCCCGCTCCACCACATTTTCAAGCTCGCGCACGTTCCCGGGCCAGGCGTGTTCCATCAGGATCTGCATGGCTTCCGGATGGAAGCGCAGCATCGACCGGCCCTGCGGATCGAGAAATTTGCTGTTCTCGCGGCAGTAGTAATCGAAGAAATGCTCGGCCAGCAGCGGAATGTCTTCTTTTCGCTCGCGCAGCGGCGGCAGTGCGATATTGATGACGTTCAGCCGGTAGTAGAGGTCCTCGCGGAATCTGGCCTCTTTCACCAGTTGCAGCAGATCGGCGTTGGTGGCGGCGAGAATCCGGACATCCACCTTGATCGGGTCGGTGGCGCCGAGCGGCGTGAACTCCTTTTCCTGAATCACGCGCAGCAGCTTGATCTGCGTCTCCGGTCCGATGGTGCCGATCTCGTCGAAGAAGATCGTGCCGCGATCGGCCACTTCGAAGTACCCTTTCTTCGACTGGATGGCGCTGGTAAACGCGCCGCGCATGTGGCCGAACAGGGTCGATTCGAGCAGTTCCGGCGGCAGCGAGCCGCTGTTGACGGCCACGAACATCTGGTCGGCACGGGGAGAGTTGGCGTGAATCGCCTTGGCCACCAGTTCCTTGCCGGTTCCGGTTTCGCCGGTGATCAGGATGGTGGAACGGACCGAGGCCACCTGCGATACCAGGTCCAGCATGCGCACCATGCGGTCGCTCTTGCCGATGATGTTGGGGAAGCTGTAGCGCTGCTTCAGGGCGCGCTTGAGGTGGGTGTTCTCGTGCTCGAGTCGCCGCCGCGCGATCATGCGGTCAATCTCGATAATCAGCTTCTCGTTGTCCCAGGGTTTGGAGAAATAGTCGTTGGCGCCGAGCTTCAGAGCGTTGACCGCGGCCTCGACCGAGCCGTAGGCGGTGATCATGAAGATGGGCGTATCGCGGTCGCGCTGGCGGACGGTTTCGAGCACCTCCATGCCGGAGCGGTCGGGCATCATGAGGTCGAGCAGCACCAGATCATAGCGGCGGGCGTCCATCTTCTGGATGCCTTCGGTGCCGTTCTGGGCCAGTTCGACGGTATAGCCTTCGGAGGTAAGCAGCAGTTCCAGGCCCTCGCGAATATCCAATTCGTCATCGACAACGAGGACGCTGCCTTTGTCTCCGGGGGCGGGCTGCGCGGCGCTCATCTCAGGCGGCACTTACCGGTTTCCGCGCCGCTGCCGCGGCCACGGGAAGCTCGAGACGGAAAACCGCGCCGCCGCTACGCCGGTTGGAGACTTCGATCGAACCACCATGCTCTTGAATGATACCGTAGGAGACCGACAGGCCGAGCCCGGTGCCCTTACGGGCCACCTTGGTGGTGAAGAACGGATCGTAGATGCGGTGGATGTGCTCGGGCGCGATGCCCGGGCCGGTGTCGCCCACTTCCACCTTCACCCCCGCGCCTTCGGTCCAGGTCCGGACCTCCAGGGTGCCGCCGCTGGACATCGCGTCGCGGGCATTCAGAAACAGGTTGAGGAACACCTGCTGGAGCTTGCCGGCATTGCCGTGGACCGGAGGCAGCTCCGCCAGGAAATCGCTCTGGATGTGGATGCCCGACTTTTGAAACTGGTGGTCCAGCAGCGAGATGGTTTCCTGGATGACGCGGTTCAGGTTGACGTTGCCGAACGAAGTGGTGGATGTGCGCGAGAAGTTCAACAGCGAATTGACGATCTCGCTGGCGCGGAAGGTCTGCTTGGCGATCTTGTCGAGGATCAGCGATTTCTGCGAATCGTCGGCCACCTGCTTGGCCAGCATCTGCGCGTAGGTCGAAATCACGGCCAGCGGGGTGTTCACCTCGTGGGCCACGCCGGCCGCCAGCAACCCGATGCTGGAAAGCTTATCGGCCTGCACCAGCCGTTGTTCCAGTTCGGCGCGGTCGGTCACGTCGTCGAAGATAATCAGGCGCCCGATCTGCTGCTGGTCCTTGGAAACCAGCGGCGCAATGGCGAGGTTCAGGGTGGTCTCCCGGAAGCGCGCCGGCACCAGGTTCCCAAGGCCGCTGCCGTTGCTGCTCCCGTTGCCATGGCCATTGCCATTGCCATTGACGGTGGCGGCAGCGGGTTTCAGCACGTACTTGTAAATGTGGTGAATGCCGGTTTCGCCGCGCACCCGGTCGAACTGCTCGGCCAGATCCTGCGGGAACAGATCCATCAGCCGGCGGCCCACCGCCTGCGCCCGGGACACGCCGGTAAGCAGCTCGATCTGGGTATTCCAGCTCTCGACGCGATCCTCCAGGTCGGCGGCCAGGATGCCGACGTTGATCGACTCCACGATATTCTCGCTGAATTCCTTCAGCCGCTCGTACTCCTCCACCTTGCGCTCGAGCGAACGGTACAACGTAGCATTCTCAATGGCGATGGCGACATAGCCGGCCATGGTGACCAGCAGTTCCACGTCCACGCTCGACAGATAGTCGCCGTGGGAGGTGCGGCTGACGCCCAGGTAGGCGATGACCCGGCCGCGCACCTTGCAGGGCAGGTAATAGGTGAGGTCCAGGTCGGCAATGGTGCGCCGCACGGTGGCCGGCCACGACCGGGAAACCGCATCGAGCTGGTGCCGGGTGCGCTCGAAGAACAGGTACCCTTCCGGCAGTTTCCAGTTCAGGAACCCGAGATCGAGGTCGTCGTACGCGGCATTGGCCAGCCGCCGGTTCGCGCCCATGGCTTTGCGCAGGCGGAAATTCGGTTCGCCGCTATCGTTGGGCGCGTTCTCCTCCGCCAGGAAGAACACCAGATGCTGGATGGAGAGCGTCTCCAGCAACCGTTCCCCCACCGAAGAGAGCATGCGGTCGAGATCGGTTTCCGAGCTCAGCTCGCGGGCGAATTCCACCAGCGTGCGGCGGTAATCGTAGCGGTCGCGGTAAAAGTGCCGATCGAGCCACTCCTGGATCCAGTTGCGGATGGGCTGGAACAGGAACGCCGTAATCAGCATGACCGTAATCAGCCCGGTCTGGCCCAGGTCTTTGAAATTCTGCTTCACCAGGCTGCCCAGGGAGAATACGATCCCGTAGAACGCGGCCAGCACGCACAAGGTTGCCAGGGTATACGCGTAGCCGCGTCGGAAGATGATATCCACGTCCATCAGGCGGTAGCGCACAATGGCGTACGCCAGGGTGAGCGGGATCAGCGGCAGCGAGAGCACCGCCATCTTCTGGTATTCGTTCGGTACGGCGCCCAGCGCGTAGGGCAGCACGTAAACCATGGCGAAGGGCAGAATGCCGCAGTAGGTGCCGTTGCGCAGCCACTTGAGCTGCTGCCGGACGATGGGATCTTCCGCCTTGCGGTATTCCGCGCTCAGGGCCACGGCGCCGGCGATGTAAGGTACGGTAGCCATCACCAGCCACACGCGGTCGAGCAGCCAGCGTAATTCGATCACCGAAATGCCGACGATCAACCAGCCCGCCGTCAGGGAAAGCGTCAGCAGGAACACGAGCCCCGCGGGCACGTACAGCAAGCCTTGGCGGAACCGGGTTTGGAGCCACCGGCGCGGTTCGGGGAACGTCAGGCAGAAGTGCAGGAAGACGGTGGGCGCCAGCAGACCCGCGGCCACGTTGCCGAAGTAGATGACCTTATCGAAGCCGTTGAGCTTGCCGGTGTAGTGGAAGCACAGGAAGATGAACGAGGTGAGGCACAGAATGAAAAAATGCTGGGCTTTGTGGGCGCTGCCGCGCCGAAAATAAACGAACAGCCCGATGATCAGGTACGCGAAACCGACGGCGTACTGGTACAGCACGGCGCGGTCGAGCGGCACTTCGCCCACGATCAGGTTGTTGACGGGAACTTCCACCCCGTTGCGATCGATCACGTACGTCGCGGTCCGCCAGGCGCCGACGTGCAGAAGAATCTGCGGAACATCGATGGCCTTATCGATGTGGACGCCGTTGATCTGTTTCAACCAGTCGCCCTGATGGATGCCGGCTCTGCCTGCCGGACTCTGCGCGGGAACATACAACGCCACCACCTGCGAACCGCGGTCCACCCAGATGGCTCCATCTTCGGGCAGGCGGAAGCGATACTGCTGTTCCAGGTTGATGACGGCGGACACGCCGGCCGCCAAGGTCAGTATGACCAGGATGGCTGTCGAAAGCTGAAACTTCAGCTCCTGAAACATGGCGCCGCTCAACCCACCGACGATAGGACTATCCGTCCCGCGTTCAAGCACGTTTGTTGCCGCGGAGAATCCCGGGATCTGTATTCAGAGTATTTGATTTATCTGCGACATACAAATGCCCCAGGGATATTCCTCCGGTTTTTGGGAGAAATACACTATGCGGAAGTGTATCCGATCGACTCAGGTTGGAGCCTTACGGAAGTGCCCGCCAATCGGTATGCACTAGTACTATGATAACTGGTGAGCGGCTTCCTGCCGGGTTACGCTAATGCTGTACACTACAGAGGAGGCGCTCGCCACTTTGTTGCAAAGGTGACAGCCATGGACGCGGCTGGCTAAAGTCCATTGATGTCTCAAGGAAAATGATGATCACGGCCCTACTATTCGCCTGTTTGGCGGCGTTTCCCGTTTCGTATTACGGGGTGAATGATCCGCTGCCGGCCGGCCAGGAGGCCCACAAGCGGCAGACCTCGCCGGTGGCCGAGTCCCCTAAAGCCACCATCCCTGCGCCGGCCCAGTCCGATCCCGCGAAGCCCGCGGCGGATGAACCGAAGCCGAGCGTGGACAAGGGTCCGGAAACGGATCCGGCGAAAATCGCCGCTCCGGCCCCGGATCCGAACGCCAAACCCGCCGGTGCCACTCCGGCGCTCGAGCACACCTACCTGATCGGCGCCCAGGACATCCTCGGGATCGTCGTGTGGGGAAACCAGGCATTGACTGGTCCGGCCATGGTTCGATCGGACGGCAAGATCACCGTGGCATTGATCGGTGAAGTTGTTGCCGCCGGCCAGACCCCCGAAAAAATCAGCGAGGAGATTACCGAGCGTCTGAAGTCGGGCGGATTTCTGCTCAACCCCAAAGTCACCGTCAGCGTGACCGAGATCAAGAGCAAGAACTTCTTCATTCAGGGCGAAGTCAACAAGCCCGGGCGCTATAGCCTGATCGTGCCCATGACGGTGCTCGAAGCGCTGGTGAACGCGGGCGGCTTCCGCGATTTCGCCAACAAGAAGGATATTCGCGTAATCCGCGGCGACAAGCAATTCAAGTTCAATTACAACCAGGTGATTAAGGGAAAAAACCGCGATCAGAACATCCTGCTTCAGCCGGGCGACCTGATCGTCGTCCGGTGACGCCTATCCGGAGATTCTGTCCATGATGAGCACGACACAAAACTTCCAGACCCCTACGCGGCGGCCGCCCGATATCGAGGACTACATTGACATGCTCCGGCGCTACCGCTCCTGGATCATCGCACCGATGTTTCTCGGCCTGGTCGTGGCGGTAGTGGTGGCCTTCCTGTACCCCGACACGTACCGCTCCTTCGCGGTGCTGCGAGTGACGCCGCCGACCGTGCCGGAACAGCTCATCCCCGCCGTCAACTTCAACCAGATGTCGGAGCGGCTCACCCAGATGCAGACCGACATCCTCAGCCGCACCACCCTGGAAGACATCATCCGCAAGCCATCGCTCGATCTCTACAAGAAAGAACGCCAGCGGGTTCCGATGGAAGACATCATCCAGGACATGAAGAACAAGAAGATCAAGCTGACCCCCATCCTGACGTCGAGCGATCGCCGCATGGCCACGGCCTTCCAGATCTCGTTCGACTATTTCGATCGCTACAAGGCGCAACTGGTGGTGCGCGAACTGGTGAACCGGTTCACCGAGCAGAGCATCACCTTCCAGAGCGAGAAGGCCAAAGTCACCACCAGCTTCCTGCAATCCGAACAGAAGTCCGCCAAGGAAAAGATGGACGAAGCCGATCGCAAACTGACCGCCTTCCGCATCGCCAACCAGGGGCATCTGCCCGAGCAGGTGCAGGCCAACACGCAGGCGGTGTTCCAGTTGCAAATGCAGGCCATGCAGATGGCCCAGGCCGTCGATCGCGATGCCCAGGAAAAGGTGATGCTCGAATCGGACCTGCAGAACAACAAGAACGAGCAGGCGTACTATCAGAACAACCTGGAGACGGTGCTGCCGGGCCAGCAGTCGCTCTCCATGAAAAACGAAAAACTGGTGGAACTGAGCAAGCAGATCGCCGCCACCCGCTCCAACCTGGCGCAGGCGCAGAATATTTACGGCCCGAACTATCCCGAGATCGGCTCGATCAAAGCGGTCCTGAAGTCGCTCGAAAAACAGCAGGCCGAACTGGAAGCCGAGGAGAGCGCCCAGGCGTCCGCCGCAGCCAATTCCGGAACTTCGGCCAGCGCTCCGCGGCGCGTGGTGAACCCCACCATCGACGCCCGGCTCCAACAACTGCGGCAGTTGCAGACCAGCATTCAGGCCAAGATCAACGCCCGCGACTCCGAGATGCAGGCCCTCACCCGGAATCGCGCTGAGGTCCTGAAGCAGATCGCGGCGTATCAGAAACGCGTCGATGAGGCCCCCATCAACGAACAGCAGTACGCCGGGCTGCTTTCGGATTTCAATCTGGCCAAGCAGGCGTACCTCGAGTTCGTCAAAAAGCAGGAGGTCTCCCAGACCGCCCAGAACCTGGAAGAGCGGAAGGCCGGCGAGAACCTGGAAGTGCTGGATGCGGCGACGCTCCCGGATAAACCCGTGGAACCGAACCGGTGGGCATGGGCCGGGTTTGGCACGTTAGCCGGGCTGGTGGCCGGCCTGACGCTGGCGGCCGCAAGGGAGGTCAAGAACACCTCCCTGAAGAATCTCAAGGACGTGCGGGCTTATACCAATCTCCCCGTCCTGAGCAGCATTCCCCTGCTCGAGAACGCCTTGCTGCTGCGGCGGAAGCGCCGGCTGGTGTGGCTCGCGTGGTCGAGCGGGCTGATCGTCGGCTCGGTCCTGATGCTCGGGTCGATGTATTACTACATGTCCGGTGGTGTTTAGGCGGCACAGGGCCGCGCGTAGTTGGATCACGGAGTCTGAATGAGCAGAGTACACGATGCATTGCGGCGCGCCGAGGAGGCCGGGTATCCGGCGGCTGAGCCGCGAGCCCTCGCCCGGGCGGTGGATTCGCAAGCCCCGCCATTTCTTCCGGTGAACGGCGGCCATTCCGCGCCGGCCCCGGTGAGTCTCAACATACAGCCGGGAATGCTGAGCGAGGCGATGGTGATTCCATATCAGCCGGCGCCCGAATCCCACCTGTTGAACCTGAACGACTCGCACGAAACCCCGGCGGAGGAATTCCGCACGCTGCGCACCCGGCTGAATCACCTGCAAACGCTCCAGCCGCTGCATACCGTAGTCGTCACCAGCCCGTCACCCGCCGAGGGAAAGACGTTCACCGCCGTGAACCTGTCGCTGGCCCAGGCCCACATGTCCGAAACCCCCGTACTGCTGGCCGACTTCGACCTGCGCCGCCCCATCATCCACAACCTGCTCCAGGTGGACCGCGCCCCCGGGCTTTCCGACTACCTCACCGGCCAGTGCTCGTTTTCCCAGGCGCTGCGCAAGATCGAGGGCATGAATCTCTATTTCCTGTCGGCCGGCTCGCCGGTGAAGAATCCGCTCGAGCTGCTCAATACGCGGCAGGTGAAGGCGCTCTTCGAGGAGTTGCCGCGCGCCTTCAACTGGGCCATTTTCGATACGCCGCCGCTGTTGTTCTCGGCCGACGCCAACCTGATGGCCACCCTGGCCGATGGGGCCATCCTGGTCGTGAAGGTGGGCACCACGACGTTCGACAACGTGACCCGCGCCATGCAGTCGCTCTGCGAGAACAACGTGCTCGGCATTGTGGCCAACGGAGCCCGGGCTTCGGAGCTCTACAGCAAGTACACCTACTACTACTCGAAATCGGAGTGACGGGCCGCCCGAGCTTCAGGCCGGCTTGACCCAGATCCTCGCCGCCGCCGGTTTCGGCAGCCGGACCATCCGGTCGCCGGCGGCGATTTCCATCTCTTCGGCAGTGGAAATCACTTGCAGACGAACGCCCGGGCGAATTCCCAGGCGGTCCAGGTACTCGAGCAGGCCGCGGTCCCGTTCGAACACGCTGGCCACCGCGACCGGTACGTGCGGCGAGGCTTCGGCCAGCGGCTGGAGCCCGCGCTCGCGCCGCTGTCGCGGAGTGTCCATCCCCACCACGTTGCCGTGCGGGCATACGTTGCCGTTCCCCAGCTTCTCGATCAGCTTGCGTTCGAAATCGGCCGAGACGGCGTGCTCCAGTTGTTCCGCCTCTTCGTGCACCTTGTACCATTCCAGGCCGAAAATCTCGGTGAGCATCCGCTCGATCAGGTGGTGGCGGTTGAGCAGCCGGCTGGCGATTTCCCGGCCCGCCCGGGTGAGCGCCAGTTGCCCGTCGGCCGCTACATCGATGAGCCCGTCGCGCCGCAGCCGCTTGACCGCCATGGTCACGGCCGGCGGCGAGACCCCCAGCCAGCGCACCAGGGTGACGGCTTTGACGGTCTCCCCTTCGGATTCGGCCTCGGCAATGGCCTTCAGGTAGTTCTCTTTCGAAATCGTGATGCGCACGCCTGAACGATTCTATCGCGGCTCCCCGCGCCGGTTTTCGTAAGGAAAAGATCGTATGCCGGTTTGCCCGGCGGCGGCCTACACTGGAGACTAGTGGGGGTGTATATGTGGAAATGGCTCTGGATTCCGGCGTTGGCATTGGGGACCGCGCTTGCCGCCGATCGAACCGCTCTCAGCGGCAGCTGGCAACTGGTTCCCGCCCCGAGCGCCGAAGGACCGGACAAACTCAAGACGGGAACGCTGTCGATCACGCAGAAGGCGGACTCCATTCAGATCACCGAGAATGTGACCGACGCCGAAGGCAAACAGAAGAAGGTTGAAATCGCCTGCAGCACCATGGGGAAGGAGTGCAAGGTGAACGATGCCCAGCTGACCCTCTATTACAACGGGCCGATGCTGGTCATGATCGAAAGCCGCCGGGGCGGCGACAACGTGATCAAGAAGCGCCTGAAAGCGTCCGAGGATGGCAAGACCCTGAACCTGGAAGTGATGCACATCGCGCCCGCCGCCGCCGCCGAGAACTACAGTTTCATCCGTCAGGCCGCGCCCGCCGCCAGCCAGTGACGATCTACTTCCGGGCTACCAGCACGCGCGAGGGGTAGAACCCCTGGCGGACCTGCAGGTCCTCCAGGATCTCGAATCGCACCGATTCGATGAGCGCGGGCACGCGTTGCTCGACTTGTCTGCCCCAGAACGCCGGTGCCACCTTGCCCACCACCTTGTAGGCCGCATTGAACATGGGGGTGTTCTGGCCGATGAGCACCAGGGTGAGACGCCCGCGGCCCCGCAGGATGCGCCGGAACTCGCGCAGGGTGAGCACGATATCGTCGGCCGAAAGCAGTTCCAGCAGGTAGCAGCAGAACACCGCGTCGAAACTCTCCGAACGGAAGGGCATGTGCCGCGCATCCACCGCCTGGCAGTGGGCGCGGGCTGCCGGGTACTGGCGGCGGGCGGCGCGCTGCGTGCGGGCCGCCATGTTCGGCGACAGGTCCACGCCCACCGTGCTGCCGCCGGCATTGGCGCGCACCAGCCGGCGGAACATCTCCCCCGAACCGGTCGCCACTTCCAGCACGTTCATGCCGTCGCGCAAACCCGAAGCTTCCACGGCGCAGCGGTGCGCATGCGAATGAAACAACATCGTCGAAATCGGGTAGACTGCCGCCATCCGGTCATAAACGCGCCTCGTCCGTTCCGCCAGGGTTGCGGGCAATCCGTTTACGGGCCACGCGGCCAACGACTCTTCCAGTCTGTCCAAAGCGTCTCCTCAAAGCTTTCAGTGTCTGCTACGATACGGCCGCGAGATCCATCTGCAACTCGGGCATTTCAATCTGAATCCGGGTCCCTTGTCCGGGCTGGCTTTCAATCCACATCCGGTACTCGTTGGCGAACAGCACTTTCAACCGCTCGTTCACGTTGCTGACCCCGATGCCCTGTTCGAGCAGGGTGGCCAGACGCGCCTCGGGAATCCCGATCCCGTCGTCCTCCACCAGCAGGTGCAGTTTCGATCCGGCCCGATGCGTGCGAATCCGGATGGTACCACCCTCCACTTTGTTGCTTAAGCCGTGCTTGATCGAATTCTCCACCAGCGGTTGCAGCAGCATGCTGGGCACCAGCATGTCCAGCGTATCGCCGGCCACCTCTTTTTCGAACCGCAATTTTTCGCCGAAGCGCACCACCTCAATGGAAAGGTAGTCCTCGATAAAGCTCAGCTCGTCGCGTAAGGGGCTGAAATTCTCGTGTTTGCGCAGCAGCCGGCGCAGCACCGTCGAGAGCTTGAGCACCATCAGCCGCGCCTGGTTGGGATCGGTCCGGATCAGCGACGACACCGAATTCAGCGTGTTGAACAGGAAGTGCGGGTTGATCTGGCTGGTGAGGGCCGCCAGGCGCGCCTCCACCAGCAGCCGCTCCTGTTCCTCGAGCTTCCTCTCGTTGCGCGCGCTGCTCCAGATCTTCAACGGGATCGCCACGGCGAACAGGGTGGTGAGATAGATGGCGGCGGTGGTCAGCCCGTTGGGCCGCGCCAGCCCCGGGAAGCGCGGTGCGGTCGGGAACATGTGCCGCAGCGCCTCGGCCACCAGGATGCCGGCCAGACACACCAGGTGAAACGCCGTGCGGCGGTAATTCTTGCTTTCCTTGAAAAAACGGTAGATGTTCAGATCGAAAAACGGCGAAAACCGCCAGATCTCTTCGGAGGCAGGGGCAATGTCGCGCAGCAGCCCGCCGAGCACGCCCACTCCCGCCATCAGTGGCATCACCGCATGTTCGTGGTGGAACATGGCCGGCAGCGACGCGAGGATCCCGGTGAGCAGTCCCGCGACATAGCCGCCGATCAATCCGGCCAGCAGGCTGCCTTCCAGCCCGACGTCGGCTGCCTGGTAGAAACCCCGGCCCGCCACCCGGATGGCCACCCCGCCGCCGAACGCCACTCCCAGCCACAGCGCCAGCGCCAGCCGCTGGTGCATGGTGCGGCTTTCGCGCATCAGCATCGCTTTGAACGTGTTCGACCGCGCCAGGACGCTGGCGACCGACGCCATCACTCCCAGCTTCAACAGCAGCGGGACTGCGTAATCATCCAGCATTGGGTCTTGGAAGCCATTATAATAGAAGGATTAAGGTTCCTAATAGTCAAGCATGAACAATTCCTCGGCGTGGCGGTTGACGAAAGTGGCCGAAGCGGATTTTCCGACCCAGTTCGGGTTCTTTCGAATCTTCGGATTCGAGGGCCGGGCGGGCGACCGGATCGAAGAGGCCGTCGTCCTGGAGATGGGGGACGTGCGGGACGGTGCGCCGCCATTGGTGCGCATCCACTCGCAATGCCTCACTGGCGACGTGTTTCACAGCCTGCGCTGCGACTGCCGCGCCCAGCTCGAAATCGCCCTTAAAAGCATCGCCCTGGAAGGCCGCGGACTGCTCATCTACGAACACCAGGAGGGCCGCGGCATCGGACTTCTCAACAAGCTTCGGGCGTACGAACTGCAGGACCAGGGGGCGGACACGGTGGAGGCCAACGAGCGCCTGGGCTTCGACCCCGATTTACGCAGCTATCGCTTGCCGGGCGCCATCCTCCAGTCCATGGGCGTGCAGGCGGTGCGCCTGATGTCCAACAACCCCGAAAAGGTACAGGCCCTGGAAACCGCCGGCATCGAGGTGGTGGAACGCGTGCCCTGCCTCGCCGATGTGCTCGAAACCCGCGAAGCCTATCTCCGCACCAAGAAGGAAAAGATGGGCCACCTGCTGGGTTGAGCCGCGGCGGGGTACGGCGTCTCACTGGCCGCCGCCCCAACCTCCCGGCCTCTGCACGCTCCGCGTTGCCCTTCGCGATTTTTATCACTGCAAATTACCATTTCAGGGCTAAAATGTTCCCAGGGATGAAAACCGCAGTTCTGTTGCTCCTGACCCTTGCGCTACTGGATCAGGCCGGCCCACCCGATTATTTCTCTCCATCTCATCGGGTCTCGGGTGTTGGCGTAGACCGCGATGATGTTTCCCGCGAACTCCTGGATGCCCGCACGGATCTGATGATCCAGTCGCAGACCTTCAGCATCCTGCGCGATCCGCTGGCAGTCCCCGGCGCCAAACGCATTACCAGCCCCAAACTGCAATCGCTGATGCGGTCTTCGGCGGCGCGTGCGGGATTCCCGCGCGAACTGCTGGAGGCCATCTCCTACCTGGAAAGCTGGGGCCTGCCGCGGGCCGAGAGCCCCACCGGCCCCAAGGGCATCATGCAGATTTCCGCGGCGACGGCGCGGGCCATGGGGCTGCGCGTGGTCATGGCCACCCGCTTCAAGGTGACTCGCGAAAGGGTGCTGCTGCCGGCCAGGGGCAAGTCCCGAAAACGGCGCTACCGCACGGTCAGGCACAGGACTCCCTACGTGGTCACGGTGCGCGACGACCGTCTGTCGCCGCAGCGCGCGATTCCCGCGGCGGCGCGCTACCTGGCGTCCATGGTGCAGAAGTTCGGAGGCCTGGACTGGGCCGTCTTTGCCTACCATTGCGGGCAGGGGTGCGTCACCGAGATGCAGGAACTCACCCGGCGCGCCCGCGGCATCCCTCGCGACGAGATCACCGTGCCGCGCATGTTCTTCTCGGCCAACCCGGCATGGAATCGCGAACTGTACGAAGCCGTCGAGCAGCAGATGCAGCGCGACTGGTCGCCTACTTATTATTTCCGCGTCATGCGCGCGGCGCAGTTGCTGGCGCTCTATCGCCGCGATCCGGCGGGGTTCGAGTCGCTCGCCCGCCAGTACCGCAGCGAATTCGAGAACGGCAGGCGCGCCCCCCACCGCCTGGCGGTGTGGCTGAAGCGCGAAGACCTGATCTTTCGCAACTGCGACGACATCCGCACCGATATGGGCAGGCACCTGGTGAAAGCGCCCGATCGGCCGGAGTATTTCGGCTATCGCCTTCGGCTCTCTCCCAATTCCCCCGACAACCTGGAATATTACGCGCAGGCCTCGCCCGCCGCTATCGGCACCCTGACCTATGTGGCATTCGAAACGCGCCGCCTGTTCGAGTCCATGCACCCGGGCCGGAAGTTCCAGCCGCTGCTGGTGACATCCCTGGTGGAACCGGAGGATTCGCTGCGGCAGTCCATCGGCCGCGAAGCGCTCTCGCACTGCTCGGGCCAGGTCTTCGATATCGATTACTCCGGCCTGCCTCCCGCCGAACTGGAGTGTCTGCGGTTCGTGCTTTCGGACCTGGGATGGGAAGGATACCTCGGCTTCGTGGAGGAAGGACGCGAAAACCTGCACATCGGCTGCTCTCCCACGTCGCGGGACTTTTTCGCGAGCGTGTACGAGGAAGCGCTGGGAAGAAAGGGCACTGAGGAGTCCGTGGGACCCCTGCCCTCCTTGCCCGCGATGCAGCCGTAGCCGTCCGACCCCGGCATTCGGCTACAATCGCAGTTCGACCTCATGCAGGGGCACCTTTCATCCGCCGCCGGAATCGCCGCGCCGGCGCTGGCTACGGCGGTCGGCCTGGCGGGCGCCGCCATCGGCCTGTGGCTCACCGGAATGCGGCGGCGCGCCCGCGCGGTGGTCCCGCTCAGTGCCGGAGTTTTGCTGGGCGTGGCGTTGTTCGGCCTGCTCCCGGAGCTGGCCATCGAGCTGGGCTGGGGGCTCAGCCTGCTGCTCTTCACCGGAGGCTACGGGCTGCTGCTGCTGCTCAACCGCTACGCCTATCCGGTGTGCCCCACGTGCGCGCACGACCACGATCACAACTCCTGCGCCACCGAGTTGCACGGCTTCGCCGGCCCGCTGATCGCCGCCGCCGCCTTGCACAGCTTCCTGGACGGCTGGAGCATCGCCACGGTGCAGTTGGACGTGCCGCTGGGGTTGCGCGTGGCCGTACCGCTGGCGGTGGCGCTGCACAAGGTTCCCGAGGGAATCGCGCTGGGCGGCATGGTGCGCGCGGCCATGAAACCGCGCGGCGCCGCGCTGGGCTGGTGCGCCCTGGCGGAGGGTTCGACGCTGGTGGGCGGCATCGTGGGCCTGGGAATGGCGCCGCACTTGGGCAGCGCCTGGATCACCTGGCCCCTTGGCATGACCGCGGGCTGGCTGTTTTATCTCGGCTACCACGCCGTCCACGAGGAGTGGAAACGCCGCGGCGCGGCTCCCGCGTGTCTCTCCGCCCTGGCGGGAATGGCCGGCGCCGCCGCCATTCAGCGCGGTGCCGAAGCCCTGTTCCGCTAGCCGCGCCTGCGCCCGTCCGAGCGTACCCGGACCACGCTAACGGAGCGGCACCGGCTCGCGGATCTTCTATCATGGTCTTCACCATGGATCTGAGCGACTACACGTTCCAGCCGGACCTGGCGCGCGCCTCCACCATTCCCGCTCGCTGGTATACCGATGCGGGGTTCCTCGAGGCGGAACGCCGGCTGGTGTTCGGGCGTACCTGGCAGGCCGTGGGGCGGGCCGCGGCGGTGGCCGAGCCGGGCAGTTACTTCACCTGCGATGTCACCGGCGAACCGGTGGTGGTGACGCGGGCCCACGATGGCCGCCTGCGCGCCTTCTCGAACGTGTGCCGCCATCGCGGCTCGGTGCTGGCGGAAGGCGCCGGCCTGGCCTCCGTGCTCCGCTGCCCCTATCACGCCTGGACGTATTCGCTCGATGGGCGCCTGTTCGGCACGCCCGAATTCGAAGGCGTCGAGGAGTGGGACCGGAACGCCGTGTGCCTGCCGGAATTCGCCGTGGAAACCTGGGGACCGTTCGTGTTCGTGAACCTGGCCGCCGCGCCCGAACCGCTCGGCCGCGTGCTCGGTGCGATTCCGGACGAGATCGCCCGCTTCGGATGTCCGTTCGAACAGATGCGGCTTTCCTGCCGGCGCGACTACACCGTGGAGTGCAACTGGAAGCTGTATATAGACAACTACCTGGAAGGCTATCACCTCCCGGCGGCGCATCCGGGGCTGATGCGGGAACTCGATTATGCCCGGTACCGCGTCGAGACGTTCCGCTACTACTCCTCGCACATCGCGCCCATTCGGGCGCGCGGCCCGGACGCCGAGGCGCGGCGCTACCAGTTCGCCGACGCGAGCCGCACCGCCCTCTACTACTGGATCTTTCCGAATTTCATGCTCAACATCTACCCGGATAATCTGAGCAGCAATATCATTCTGCCGCTGGGCCCGGACCGCACCCTGACCATCTTCGAGTGGTTCGCCTGGGCGGGCGAGGTCGGGCAGGCCACCATCGATTTCAGCGACGAGATCCAGCAGGAGGACATCCGGCTGTGCGAGTCGGTCGCGCGCGGGCTGCGGTCGCGGCATTACAATCAGGGGCGGTTCTCGGTGAAACGCGAAAACGGCGTGCACCATTTTCACGGACTGCTTTACGAGTTTCTGTCCGCTGAAGCGCCGCCGGACGGGACTGCCCAATCCCGGCGTTGACATCGCCCGAGCGCTTCGGCAGCAATCTGGCCGGGTGGCACAACCCGTCCCGCCCCGCCTCGCCGGATCCCTGCGGCGGGCATTCCGAAACCCACCCAAGTGCTCTCACCCTGAGCGATCGTGAAGCCCCGGCCCGCCTGAGAGAGACGCGGAATCATCGACGATCAGAATCCGAACCGGCCGGTATAACTCAACCCGGCTTCCGGAACACCGACGTATGTACACATCGCAACGGAATATCAAGCCCCGCCAGCGACTCGGAATGTCCGGCAAAGAAGTAGCCGCCCGGAGCCAGGTGGCGGCATATCTTGTGGATCACTGCCTCTTGCGTAGGCCGGTCGAAATAGATCATCACGTTGCGAAAGAAAACGACGTCGAAGACGTCGCCGATGCGATAATCGTTGTCCATGAAATTCAGGGCATGAAAGGTCACTGTGTGGCGCAGCGCCGGAGCGATACGCGCCAGCGGTTGATGGCTCGATCGGCTCCGCCACACATATTTTCTGCGCAGTTCCGGCGGCACCGGCAGGATTTGCGACTCGTGATAGATGGCGCTTTTCGCCTGGTCCAGCACTTTGGTCGAAATATCGGTACCGAGAATCGCGAAGTCGAAGCCCGCGTTTTCCGAAGCATACTCCTTCAGCACCATCGCCAGTGTGTACGGCTCCTCACCCGATGAGCAGCCGGCGGACCACACCTTCAGGCGCGCCCGGGAGGGGCCCGCGCCTTCGCGTCTGAGCGACGGAAGGGCGGTCCGGGTCAGATAATCAAAATGCTCCGGCTCGCGGAAGAAATCGGTTTTGTTGGTCGTGATCGCATTGATGAAATGCTCGCGCTCCTCCGTGTTCGAGGCCGTGAAAAAGTATTCGCTGTACTTCTCCACCGAGCAAAGCCGCAGCTCGCGAACCCGGCGTAGCAGCCGGCTCTGTACCATGGTGAGCTTGGATTCCGGCATCTTGATGCCGAGCTCGCCGGTGATGAACTGCGCAAACCGGGCAAACGTCTCTCGAGAGAGATCCCTGGCTTCAGCGGACTCGGTGATAGGCATAGTTGTGCTCCCGCTGGCAACCGGCTGAACGATTCGCAAACGAAGATACCCCCTCAGCCGGCGAGGCGCTGCATGTGGCCGAGACCCTTGTGTCTGCCGCGCCGGAACGGATCCCGCCGCGCTCCCGCCACATACCTGTTCCGCGCCTCGCCATCTTTTTGCACCGGCCTTAAGCCGATACCGACTCCCCCACCGGGCTCGAGGCCTCGCCGACCGCCGCGAGATCCTCCGACGAGAACACCGCGTTTACGTCGAGAATGATGATGAAGTCCTCGCCTCGCTTTCCCATTCCCTGGATGAAATCGGTTCGCCACCGCATGGCGATCCGGGGCGGGGGGTTGATGTTGCCCGGCTCGAGCTCGATCACCTCATGCACGCTGTCGGCAAGGCCGCCCAGAACGGTGGCCTCCCCGTCGAGCTCCAGTTCCATCACAATAATGCGCGTATGCACCGTGTCGGCGTTCTCGGGCAGCCCGAACTTCAGCCGCAGGTCCACAACCGGAGTGGCCTGTCCGCGCACGTTGACCACGCCCCGCATGTAGCGCGGAGCGGTGGGCACCCGGGTGATCTGCGACACTTCCAGGATCTCGCGGACCTGGGCCACGTTGATCGCAAATAGCTCGTTGCCGAGCTTGAATGTCATGTATTGACTGGTTTCGGAAATCATGTCGTTTTGTCGCCTCCGTCTCACGACTGATACGGTGCGAACTCCTTGTCCCGCGAATCGGCGCTCAGGCTGTTGTCGTGGAGTTGAATGGTGGGTCCGCCGGAGGAGACGGCGTGATTCATGTGCGCCAGGGACACGCCGGTTGAATGCAATTCCGCCGGTTTGGAAGAGGCACCCTTGCGCTGCAGCTGGGCGCGCGCCGCGGTTCGCCTGGCTTGCGGCGCCTGCAGTTGATGGGCGTCGTCAACCTTGAAGAAAGCGATCGCGGATTGAAGGACTTCGGCCTGGCTGGATAGCTCCTCCGCGGTTGAGGCCATCTCTTCGGAAGCCGAAGCATTCTGTTGGATGACCTGGTCGAGCTGCTGGATGGCCTTGTTCACCTGCGCCGCGCCGGTGCTCTGCTCCATGCTGGCGGCAGCGATCTCCCGCACCAGTTCGGCCGTCTTCTGGATGTCCGGCACCAGCTTCGCCAGCATCTGTCCGGCCCCGTCGGCGGTCTTTACACCGTCGGCCGTAAGCCGGCTGATCTCGGCGGCGGCCGTCTGGCTGCGTTCGGCGAGCTTGCGAACCTCCGAAGCGACCACCGCGAATCCCTTTCCGTGCTCGCCGGCGCGCGCCGCTTCCACCGCCGCGTTCAAGGCGAGCAGGTCGGTCTTTCGGGCGATCTCTTCGATAATATTGATCTTCTCGGCAACTTCCTTCATGGCCCCGACGGTCCGCGCGACCGCTTCGCCGCTGATTCGGCCGTCTTCGGCCGCCTTGGACGCGATCTTGTCCGTCTGCCGCGCATTATCGGCATTCTGTTGGATGCTGGAAGCCATCTCCTCCATCGAGGACGTGCTCTCTTCCGCGGCCGAGGCCTGCTCGGTAGCTCCCTGCGAAAGCTGCTGCGCCGTGGAGCTCATCTCTTCACTGCCGCTCAGCACATTGGCAGAGGCGGCGGAGATTCCCGCGGCGGTCTTACGCAGGTTGTCGATCATGTCATTAATTGCCGTAACCATCTGTCCCAGTTCATCGCGAGAAGTTACATCGGCTTTCTTGCGAAGATCGCCCTGAGCTACCGTGGTAACCAGGCTGCTGGCGGTGGCGAGCGGATGCGTGATACTGCGCGTGATCAGGATCGAGACGCCGATGCCGATCATCACCGCGAGGACAAGGGCGATCACGACACCGGTCTTGGAGCCGCTCACGACATCCACAATGGATTTTCCCGCCGCATCGGCGGCCGCTTTATTGAACGTTTCTTCGGCGTCCGTGGCGTCCATGTATCGTTTATATAGGGGCTTTAGCTGCGTGTTGATCAAGTCGATGGCGTCTTTGTTTCTGGAGGCCTTGCTCAGACCGAGGACTTCATCGTAACTGACCCAGTACGGCGTTCGCGCCGCCATGGCGGCCTCAAATAACGGCCGTTCCCTGTCTCCTACGCCACTCTTGCCATATTCGGTGAGCATGGCTGTATCCGACGCCGCGCCCCGATACGCTGGTCACTTGCTCGGCGGTCGAGAAGCCGGGCAGCAGAATGAGATTGAGGATTTCTTTTCTCGCTCAGGTTGGCCTCGGCGGCGATGAGGTGTTTCTCCACCGCTTTGGCACGGACGGCCGCCCGATCGATGCCGCGCCCGTCATCCTCAATCGTGATCACGATGTCCGATCCGGTATGTTCGGCGGCCAGGCGAATCGTGCCGCGCCGCGGTTTTCCGGCTGCCGTGCGTTCCTCCGGATGCCCGAAGCCGTGGTCCATCGAGTTGCGCAACAGATGGACCAGCGGCTCGCCGAGTTGATCCAGCAGGCTCTTGTCCAATTCGGTCTCGGCGCCCTCGGTGACCAGGTCCGCCTCTTTCCCTAGTTCGATGGAGAGATCGTGCACCAACCGCCGGAACCGGCCGAAGATGGTGCCGATCGGCAACATCCGGATGCCCAGCACGTCGTCCCGCAGTTCCGCCACCAGGCGTTCCAGCTCCTGAACCGGATTGGCGAGTTCCGCGGCTCCCACCTGAGAAGCCGCCTGTGCCAGGCGCGACTGGTTCATCACCAGTTCGCCCACCAGGTTTACCAGCCGGTCGAGCCTGCCCGAAGGCACCCGCACGGTGGATTCCTTCGCCACGGCTTTCCCCATGGCGTCCTTGCCCGGGCGTTCCGCGCATTCGGGCTTGCTCGCGGAGTAAGCCTGCACTTCCGCCCGCCCGGTCGGCACAGCGGGCGGCGCCAATGGTTCGATTTCGAGGTGGCTCCCGTCCTCGACGAACAGGAACACCTCGCGGATGGCGTCTTCGCCTGCCGCGCTCTCCAGGGTAATGCTCCACCACAAATAGCAGAGGTCGGCCTGCATGTCACCGAGCGGGGGCACGCCTTCCGTGTGAGCCTCGATCTCGCAGGGCCCCAACCGGGCGAGGTCCCGGAACAGGAGAATCGGATTGCCGCCGCAAGCCAGAATACCGGGATTCGGGTGAAAGCGGATGCTCCACGTCTGTCCGGTTCCCTGGCATGGCAAGCCGTCTTCGCGGCCGGGCAGGATGGCCGGCGTATCCTGCGGGCCGACGGGCGCATTCGATAGTTCCCCAACCCGCTCGATGAGCATCCGGCTCGCATCGGCGGCCAGCGGTTGGCCGGCCTGCTCGGCGGCGAGGAGCGTCTTGATCTGGTCGGCTGCCGCGAGCAGCACGTCGGTCAGTTCGGGAGATACGGCGACGGCGCCTTCGCGCACTCTGTCAAGGAGGCTCTCGACGTGGTGCGTGAAGTCGGCCACCGTATTCAGCCCGCACATCGAGCCGGAGCCTTTGATGGTGTGAAAGGCGCGGAAGAGTCGATTGACCATTTCGACACGGGTCTCTTCCGCGCCCAGGTTCAGGGCGGATTGTTCGATGTCCGCGAGCAGTTCTTCTGCTTCCTGTAGATACGTGGGAATCGGGTTATATGCCACCGTCGATATTCCTTGAATCGGAGTTCGCGTCCACTGCGCCGTAGCCGTAACTGTGGCTCACCTTGAAGCTGCAACCCGGCGGCAGCACTTGCGGCGAAACTGCCATGGTTCCGTAGCCCAAAACCGCCCCCCGGCGGAACCGGTTACAGAATACATTTCGGCTAATGTCGTCGTTTGCACTAGCGAATTGCGACAGAGGCAGGATTGGGCACCGCCGTTACGCCCGATGCCCTGCAGACGGTCGCCTGCCAGGTTCGCTTTCAGGTGTCCGTTCTTCGTGAGATCGGCACAGCTTCACGCGATAGGGCGCGCGCTCACGCCAGGGCTTTGTCGATCGTCGAGAGGTCCACCAGCCCCGAGCAGCCGTAGAGCACCGGCACAAGCTTGCCCGGGGGATATTGACGGCGCAGTTCGGCCACACGATCGGTGCCGGCGCGATAGACGGGCAGGTACATCCGTCCCAGCAGGGGGTGCCGGCCCCAGGCCCCGGAGAGCTTCCCGGCGCGCTCTTCGGAGACCAGGTACTCGTTCCGCAGCACGGCTGCCACCTGCTCCTGCGGAATGCCTTCCTGCCAGGTGAGGTAGGACGCCTGATTCTTGGCGTCGTCCTGCAGCAGGGCCAGGAGTACGCCGATGCGCAGGTCCGCATCGGGCAGCTCATGCACCTCCTTGACGCCGTGCGCCATCAGGATGGCGTTGTTGGCGATGCCCTCGAACAGCGCGGCGCCGCGGGTATTCATGGTCAGGACCGAAGCTTCGAACCCCACCTTGCCGCGGTAGAAGAGATTCTGGAGGTAGGCGAACGTGGTGACGTGGCCGGGGACCACTTCGTGGGTAACGAGCTGGAGGAACTCCGGCACCGAGATCTGGAGCGAGGCGTTGATCTCGTAGGTAGCCTCGTACTGCGGTTCGCCGCCGGGCCGGCGGGCGCGCCCCACGTAGTTCATCGAGCCGGAAAACCAGGCGTCCGGAATCGGCAGGAATTGGATGTTGGCGCGCGGCACGGCGGCGAGCGCTTCCGGCAGGTAGGGCAACACGTGGAGCGCGGTCCACTGGTCGTAGAGCGCGATCACCGCCGCGCCCAGGGTGCGGATGGAGGCCATCGGCACCTGGTGCGCGCGGCGCCACGCGTCCACCGAAGAGTAGCCGGAACCCGCCAGCAGCTCTCCCAGGATCATGCGCTTGCCCGAGGGATCGGACGGCTGGGGCGGGCGGCCCGTGGAGGCTTCCACGCAGCGCGCATAGGGGACGGGTTCGCCCCTGCCGAGCATCTCCATGGCCAGGTCCCACATGGTTTCAAAACAGAGCGCCATACCGGTGAGGTACTCGCCGCGGAGTCCGCCGATGCCGGCCGCCTGAAAGCGCAGCTCGCGGATATGGCCCAGCGTATCGACCTCTCCCAGGTAGCGCGCGAGGGCGTCCCGATCGGGCTGCTTCGACAGGATCCCGCCGCTCTCCCGCACGCGCGCGGCGCTGGGGTGGGTGTAGGCGAGGGGCAGCGGCTCGTCGGAAAACCAGGAATCGGCGATGGAGCGCCCGGTTCCGGAGGCGGACATCACATCGCCGCCCCACAAAGTATCGATGCCCAGAATGGCGTTGCCCGCGAGCTCTTCAAATCTCATCACGATCCTCCGCTGGCGCGGCCCGCGCACCCCACCACCTAGACGCACAGGGCCCCAAACAGAACCGCCGAGACGGATTGCGATAGCGCCTCGCTGCCGTAGAACGGCATGCGGATCCAGTCTTCAGAGTAGCCCGGGATGAGCCGGCACGCAGCCCCGAACACGCCGCCACGCGCGGATCGCCCGCCGCCGCATCGCCGAACTGAAATGCCTGCGCCAGCATCGCCGACGCGGCGATGACGCCCAGGTTGGGAACCCGCATCGTACTATGTTTCACGTGAAACAGACCTAAATATATGAAAATAAAGAAGGGCGAATCGGAAATTGGGGGGGCGGTTATACTGAGTACTTGTAACTGCGTTGCCACCACCTGATGAATCCCGGAGAAAAATTTCAGAAACTGGTCGAGATCATGGGCCGCTTGCGCGCCCCCGGCGGCTGCCCGTGGGACCGCGAGCAGACCTTCGACTCGATCAAACCGTACACCCTCGAAGAGACCTACGAGGTGTTGGACGCCATCGACCGGCGTGCCTGGCAGGATCTGGCCGAGGAACTGGGCGATTTCCTCCTGCAAGCCGTTTTCTACGCGCAGATGGCCGAAGAGCAGAAGCTGTTCGCCATCGGCGATGCGCTGGATGCGATTAACGCCAAGCTGGTGCGGCGGCATCCGCACGTGTTCGGCGACGCTTCGGCCGAAACGGCTGGAGACGTGAAGCGCATCTGGGGAGCGGTGAAGGCCGCCGAGAAAAGGGAATTGGGCAGGGAACCGGCGACGCTGCTGGGCGGCGTACCGCGGGCGCTGCCGGCGCTGGTGGAGGCGCAGCAGATCGCCTCACGCGCCGCGGGTGTGGGGTTCGACTGGGAAACCGCCGAGCAGGTGATCGAGAAACTCCACGAGGAACTGGGGGAGTTTCAGCAGGCGCGGCGCAACGCTTCCGCGGCGGAACTGGAAGACGAACTCGGCGACCTGTTGTTCGTGCTGGTGAACCTGGCGCGGTTCGTGAAGGTGGATCCGGAGCAGGCGCTGCGCCGGACGAATGCCAAGTTTCGGGAGCGGTTCGGCTACATCGAGCGCAAGTTGGCCGAACGCGGCAAAACGCTGGAGGATTCCAATATCGAAGAGATGGAGGCGTTGTGGCAGGAGGCGAAGGGATGATCGAAATCCGGCAGTTGTTTCAATTGGAGGAGTTCGCCGAGGTGCTTCGCCTGCAAAAAGCGATCTGGGAATTTGACGACGTCGAACTGCTCCCGCTGCGGTTTCTGGTGGTGGTGAGCAAAGTGGGCGGGCACGTGTTCGGGGCCTACGACGGGGGGGAGATGATCGGCTTCTGCTTCGCCATTCCGGGCGTGAAGCCGGAGGGCCGGCCGTACCTGCACAGCCATATGTTGGGCGTGCTGGAGCGGTACCACAACACGGGCGTGGGACGGCGGCTGAAACTGCGGCAGCGGGAAGACGCGCTGGCGCGGGGCATCGCGTTGATCGAGTGGACCTTCGATCCGCTGGAGCTGAAGAACGCCTTCCTCAATATCGAACGGCTGGGGGCGATCGTGCGGCGGTACAGCGTGAACCAGTACGGCATCACGGCCAGCCCGCTGCACGGCGGCTTGCCGACCGACCGGTGCATTGCCGAATGGTGGATCGATTCGCCGCGGGTGCGAGCCGTGCTGGCCGGCGAGCCACGGGAGCGGCGGGCGGAAGAGTGCATTTCGTATCCCCGCGACATCGCGCTGATCCGCGCCCGGGAACCAGACCGCGCGCGGGAGATTCAACGCGCCAACGCGGAGCGGTTTCAGAGCGCTTTCGCGCGCGGGCTGGCGGTGACCGGGTTCGACCGGCAGGAAGGCGAGGGTGCGTACCTGCTGGAGCGGTTGCCATGAAACTGGAACGGATCACGCTGCGGCAGATCTCGATGCCGCTGGTGCATTTCTTCGAGACCAGCTTTTCGCGCACGTACAAGCGCGACATCCTGCTGGTGGAGGTCGCGAGCGAGGGCGCATCCGGTTGGGGCGAAGTGACCGCCGGCGAAAATCCGTTCTACAACGAGGAGTGGACGGATTCGGCGTGGCTGATCCTGCACGATTACGTGGCGCCGAGGGTGCTCGGCTGGGAGTTCGGCGGGCCCGAGGACGTCTACCCGCGGACGGCGCACATCCGCGGGCACAACATGGCGCGGGGCGGGCTCGAAACGGCGGTGTGGGACCTTGCGGCGCGGCGCGAAGGTGTGCCGCTGTGGAGGAAGATCGGCGGCGGGGCGCGGCGCGAGATTCCGTGCGGGGTTTCGATCGGCATTCAGGATTCGGTGGAGCAACTGCTGGAGAAGATCGCGTACGAGCTGGCGGCAGGGTACCAGCGGATCAAGATGAAGATCAAGCCCGGCTGGGACGTGGACGTGGTCCGGAGGGTGCGTGAGCGGTTCCCCTCGATCAGGCTGATGGCGGATGCGAACTCGGCTTACACGCTGGCGGATGCGGACCGGCTGAGCCGGCTGGATGAGTTCTACCTGATGATGATCGAGCAGCCCCTGGGCCACGACGACATCATCGATCACGCCGCGCTGCAGCGGCGGCTCCAGACGCCGATTTGCCTGGACGAGTCGATTCGCACGGCGCGTCATGCCCAGCAGGCGATTCAGATGCAGGCGTGCGGGATCATCAATATCAAGCTGGGGCGCGTGGGGGGGTTCGGCGAGGCGAAGCGGGTCCACGACGCGGCGCAGGCGGCGGGCATTCCGGTATGGTGTGGCGGGATGCTGGAGGCGGGCGTCGGGCGGGCGCACAACGTGGCCTTGGCCACGCTGCCGAATTTCGTGCTGCCGGGCGACGTTTCGGCCAGCAGACGGTACTGGAAGCAGGACATCATTGAACCGGCGGTGGAGACTACGCCGCACGGGACGATCGAAGTTCGGGACGGCGCGGGTTTCGGATACGCGCTGGACCGCGACTACATTCGCAGCATCACGGTGCGGGAGGAGTCGCTCGGTTGAAGGCCTTTGTCTCGCTGCTGCGCGACAACCGCAACTACCGCAACACGTGGATCGGCCAGGTGGTGAGCGAGGTCGGCGACCATTTCAACAACGTCGCCGTGTTCAGCCTGGCGGTGGCCACGACCCGGTCGGGAATGGTGGTGAGCGGGGTGATGCTCTCGCGTGCCATTCCGGCGATGGTGGCGGGGCCGCTGGCGGGAGTGGTGCTGGACCGGTTGGACCGCAAGCGGGTGATGATGGCGAGCGATCTGCTGCGCGGCGTGCTGGCGGCGCTGTTCATCCTGACGGTGAACCGGCGGGATACGTGGCTGCTTTACCTGCTGAGCGCGTTGCTGATGGCGGCGTCTCCGTTTTTCACGGCGGGGCGGGCGGCGGTGCTGCCGACGATCGCCACCAAGGACGAACTGCACACCGCCAACTCGCTGACCCAGACCACGCAATGGACCACGCTGGCGCTGGGGGCGTTTCTGGGCGGCGCGAGCGTGATGCAGTTCGGGTACCGGTGGGCTTTTACGGGGAATGCGCTCTCGTTTCTGATTTCGGCGTTCTGCATTTCGCGGCTGCACCTGCCCGGGCGCGGGTTCCGCCCGCCGCAGCGCGCGCTCACCGAGGCGGAGGTGGTGCGGCCGTGGCACGAGTACGTGGAGGGGCTCCGCTACATGCGTTCGGTGCCGCTGGTGCTGGGCCTTCTGGGTGTGAATATCGGCTGGGCCACGGGTGGCGGCGCGGCGCAGATCCTGTTCACCGTATTCGGCGAAATCGTGTTCAATCGCGGACCGGCCGGGCTGGGGATGATCTGGGGCTGCGCGGGGCTGGGGCTGGTGATCGGCGGTGCGCTGGCGTACCAGACCGGACGGCGGCTGAGCTTCACTGCCTATAAGCGGGTGATCGTGATCTGCTACGTCGTGCACGGCGCCTCGTACGTGTTGTTCAGCCAGACGCGGAGTTTCGCCTGGGCGCTGGTGTTCATCGCGCTTTCGCGCGCGGGTGTGGGAGTGAGCTCGGTGTTGAACATGTCGCAACTGCTGCGGCACGTTTCGGACTCGTTCCGCGGGCGGGTGTTCGCCACCATGGAATCGACGCAGTGGAGCGTGATGATGATATCGATGCTGCTGGCAGGCATCGCCTCGGAGCACTGGGATGCCCGCGCCATCGGCACGGTGGCGGGGCTGCTCAGCTCGACGACGGCGATCTACTGGGCATGGGCGAACCTGACCGGGCGGCTGCCGGAGCCGGCGCTCGAAGGAGTGGAGCCCGAGGAGATCGAAATCCATGGCGACCGGGCCATCTGAGCTGAGCGGGAAGGTGATTCTGGTGACGGGCGCGGCCAGGCGGATCGGCCGCGGGATCGCGCTGCGGCTGGCGGAAGAGGGCGCGCGCGTGGCAATCCACTACCATCAATCCGAGGAGGAAGCCCGGCAGACGGCGGCGGAGTGCGGGGCGGAGCGGTTTCGCGCCAACCTGGAGAGAGTGGACGAAATCGGGCGCATGTTCGCGGAGCTCGAAGAGCGCATGGGGAGGTTGGACTGCCTGGTGAACAACGCGGCGCGGTTCACGCGATTGGATCCGCTGGAGATCACGGAGAAGGATTGGGATTTCATCCACTCGGTGAACCTGAAGGCGACGTTTTTCTGCTGCCAGAGCGGGGCGCGGCTGATGCGGAAGACGGGCGGCGGGCGGATCGTCAACATCAGCTCGCTGGGCGGTATACGGCCGTGGGCGGAGCACGTGCACTACTGCGCATCGAAGGCCGGAGTGATCATGATGACGCGCGCCCTGGCGAAGGCGCTGGCGCCGGAGATCACGGTGAACTCGGTGGCGCCCGGGGCGATCCCGTTCGAGGACATCGACGAGCGCGGCAAGCGGATGATCGAGGCGACTCCCGCCCGGCGGGGCGGCACGCCCGCGGAGATCGCCGATGCGGTGGTGTACTTCCTGAAGGCCACCAACTTCGTCACCGGCCAGACGCTGGCGGTTGACGGCGGGTTGAGTCAACGGTAGCCGCCATGCCACAGGCGGAACCTGTTCACCGCGACCGGACTGGTCCTGCTGGTGCCGCTGCTGTTGGGTGAGACCACGATCAACTTCATCGACCGGCAGGTGGTGCCGGTGCTGGGGCGTGGAGCGCGGGCTGGCGCTGGCCATCACCTGGTGGCCGGCGGCGGGAATGCTGACGCCGAATGCGGTGAGCGTCCCGAGCACGAACGACAGATTGATGCCCGCGAGATAGAGCGCCATCCAGGTTAATCCGCCAACGGCCAGCGCGTTGAGTGCGACGCCACGGAGATAGCCGCCCATGGCGCGGCTCATATGCGAGGCAATCTGGTCCATTCTCGTCCGTCCCGGTTCGGCGAACAACGACCGGAAGAAGCGGTCGATCGCGGGTGTCGCCAGGAGCCAGTAGAACGAGAGGAAGATCACCAGGACCGTAGTCAAACCAGCCGTGGCAACCTGCATGGGAAGTGAGAGGAGGCGCCGGGAGAGCGGTCCCATGAGATCGGAGACGCTGAAGTCATTGGCCATCCCCCACTTCGAAAGCAGGTGATGGAAGTGGCTCTCCAGGACTGCGAACTGCTGGGGAATGATGGATACCAACTGGTCGAACTGGCCGGCGATGGCGGGGATCATGATCCAGGCCACCGCCGACGCCAAAGCGAACAGGAGCACATAGAGAGCGATGACGGCAACAGTGCGGCTCACCCGCCGTTGTGCCCAAACAATCAAGGGGGAGAATGCTTCGGCGATGGTAATGCTGAGAACGGGCACGGCCAGCGCCTGTGCGAATGTCCACACGAACCGTACGGCGCCGAGTCCCAGAAAAATGCCCACGGCCAGGCGAACCGCGCCGGACCACGTAATGGTGCGCGCGGCGGGGATCGCGAGGGCCCGGTGTTGCGGTTCCGAATTCATGTTGTACGGAGAGCGAGAAGAAAGGTGCCAACTCACTGCACTGCACCGCGGTGCGCGCATTTCGGTTGCCACGAGGGGGCGCTTCGAACGAGGCTGGGTACGCAACGGCGCACTTCCGCCAGGGTGCTTCGGGAGAGCGTGCGATCGTTCGCTTCGCGGGTTGTGCAAGGCGTGGATTGGCGGAAGCGTTGCCTTGCCCCGACGATTCGCCTATGATCGTGGCGATGAGACGCCGCACTTTTCTTGGCTCCGCGCTGGCATCGTGCTTCGTGCCTTGCGGACGGGCGCAGACCGACTACTCGGCGCATGGCGAAGTGGTGATCGAGAGGGCGGCTACCGGCAAGCCGCACGCGGGCAAGGTGCTGGCGGCGATTCAGCCGCATTGCGACGACATCCCGCTGTTTGCCGGAGGCACCGTGGCGAAACTGCTCGCCGAGGGCTATACCGGCCACCTCATCCGCACCACCAACGACGATTCGGCGGGGGCGGGCAGCGTCGGCACCGTGGTTGCGGCCAACGAAGCCGACAACCGCGAGGTGGCGCGGGCGCTGGGACTGCAGCGCGTATTCAACCTGAACTACCCCAACCACAACATGGACGGCACGTCGCGCCCGGAACTGCGGGGGCGGTTGATTTTCCTGTTCCGGCTGCTCCAGGTGGATACCGTGATCTGCTACGACCCGTGGGGGCATTACGAAGAGAACCCGGACCACTATGTCACCGCGGAGTGCGTGGAAGCGGCGTGCTGGATGGCGGGCGGCGACAAGGACTATCCCGAGCATTTTGCCGCGGGTTTGAAGCCGCACGGCGTGCGGGAGAAATACTACTTCGCCCGGTTCGACCAGCGCGTCAACCGGGTGGTGGACATTACATCCACCGTCGAACGGAAGATCGACGTAAACCTGGTGAACATCACCCAGGGGCCGGCCGGCGCGAGCGGGGCGCGGTTGCGTCAGGCGCTGGCTGAAAAGGGACAACGACTGCCGCTGTTGGGCAACGACGATGCCACCGCGAACCGGGAATACATCCGGCAATTCGTCCTGGCGCGCGACCGTGAGATCGGAGCGAAGTACGGGCTGGCCTACGCCGAGCAGTTCCACTACATCGGGCCGCCGAAAGACGAAATCGGCGACTACGTGAAAGCTCACGCGGTACCGCGGAAATGAGCGGGGCTATCGCCCGCCCCACACCTCGTCCGCCACTTCGACGATGCGGGCGAGTTTGGCCCACTGCTCGTCTTCGGTGAGCAGGTTGCCCTCTTCGGTGCTGGCGAAGCCGCACTGCGGGCTGAGACAGAGCTGATCTGCGTCGAGGTAGCGGGCGGCCTCCGCGATGCGTCGGCGGAGAGCGTCTTTCGACTCCAGCGCGCCCGATTTCGAGGTCACAATGCCCAGTACCACGACCTTGTTGGGGGGGACGAGCCGCAAGGGTTCGAAGCCGCCCGCGCGTTCCGTGTCGAACTCCATGAAGTAGCCATCGACGCCGATCTGGTGGAAGAGGATTTCGGCGACCGGTTCGTATCCGCCCTGCGCGATCCAGCTCGAACGGAAATTGCCGCGGCACAGGTGCATGGTAATCGCCATATCGCGGGGACGCCCGCCGATGGCGGTGTTGATCATGGCGGCATAGATTTCAGGAAGGCGCTCGGGGTCGTCGCCGCGCTCGCTGAGGCGGCGGCGCTGCTCGGGATCGCACAGGTAGGCGAGGTTGACCTCATCGAGTTGCAGGTAGCGGCAGCCGGCCTCGGCAAACGCCGCCACGGCTTTTTGGTAGGCCAGGCCGAGGTCGCGGTAGAAGGCCTCCATGTCCGGGTAGACCGACGGGCTGACGGCGTTGCGCCCACCGCGGAAGTGCAGCACGGAGGGCGACGGGATGGTCATCTTCGGGGTAACGCGGGTGTGTTGCTGAAGGAAGCGGAAATGCTCGAGCATAGGGTGGGACGAGAAGCCGAGCCGGCCGGTAACGCGCAGCCCCTTGGGCTGCGTCTCGATGCCGCCCTGGAAAGCGATGCCGTGAGCGGCGCGAAAGGCCTCGACGCCGTCCAGCCGTTCGAGGAAATCGAAGTGCCACATGGCGCGGCGGAATTCGCCGTCGGTGGCACTGCGTAAGCCGATGGCCTCCTGCCGGGCAATGGCGGCCTGGATGGCGGCATCCTCGACGGCGCGCAGTTGGCCGGGAGCGATTTCGCCGCGCTCGCACTGGGTGCGCGCCTGCTTGAGGGACGCGGGTCGCAGCAGGCTGCCGACGTGGTCGGCGCGGAACGGGGGAGCGGTTCGCATCATGGGAGTTCTCCTGGCAGATCGAATGGCCATCCTACGTAATTTTCAGCGAGGCTGGCGGAGGCGGCGCGGGACGTGGTGAGGTGGTCGAGTTCGGCCATCTGGCGGCGGTAGTCGAAACCGTTATCCCCTTCGAAGCGGTGCAGCATGGAGGTCATCCACCATGCGAAGTGCTGAGCGCGCCAGACGCGGCGCAGGCACACCGCGGAATAACGGGCGAGCAGTTCGGCGGCTCCATCGCGGTACCAGGCGGCGAGCGCGCGGGCGAGCACCCAGACGTCGGCCGCGGCCAGGTTGAGTCCCTTGGCGCCGGTGGGCGGAACGATATGGGCCGCATCGCCCGCCAGAAACAGGCGCCCGAACTGCATGGGTTCGGCGACAAAACTGCGCATGGCGGTGATGCCTTTCTGGACGATGGGCCCCTGGTTGAGCGTGAAACCCGCGTGCGTTTCGAATCGCATTCCGAGTTCCTCCCAGATGCGCGCATCCGGCCACAGGGCGAGGTCTTCCTCCGGCCGGCATTGCAGGTACAACCGGCTGAGCGCGGGCGAGCGCATGCTCAGCAGGGCGAAGCCGCGCTGGTGGTTGGCGTAGACCAGTTCCCGGGACGCGGGCGCCGCTTCGGCGAGGATGCCGAGCCAGCCGAAGGGATAGACCTTCTCATAGAAGCGCAGTGCACCCGGCGGAATGGAAGCGCGGGTGACCCCGTGGAAGCCGTCGCAGCCGCCGATGAAGTCGGAGAAGATTTCGCACGACTCCCCCCGGCAGGTAAAACCGATGCGGGGCGCCGCGCCTTCGAACCCCGAGATACGGACGTCTTCGACTTCGAAGAGAACTTGCCCGCCGGCCTCGAGGCGGGCGCGGATCAGGTCCTTGACCACTTCGTGCTGCCCGTAGACGGTGATGGCCCGCCCGCCAGTGAGCGCGTGCATGTCGATGCGGTGACCCTGGCGCTGGAAGCGCAGTTCGATGCCATGGTGGACGAGCCCCTCGCGTTGCATGCGCTCACCGAGGCCGGTGGCGCGCAGCAGGTCAACCGTGCCCTGCTCGAGCACGCCCGCGCGGATGCGGGCTTCCACATGTTGACGGCTTTGCGACTCGATGACGATGGAGGCGATGCCCTCGCGCGCGAGCAGGTGGGAAAGCAGGAGGCCGGCCGGTCCCGCCCCGACGATCGCGACCTGGGTGCGCATCACGTTCACTGTGGCCTCAACTGATAGGATGAATCGATTATCGCCCGGGCGGGTGCAGACGGAACAGGCGGCCGAACACGGCGGCCTCCGCGCCGGTTGCCGGCCGGCGGGCGAACGGATTTATGGAATTCACTTCGCTATCGGAGGCAATCGCGCGCCACGTGCACGACGGCGACCAGGTGGCCCTGGAGGGATTCACCCACCTGATCCCCTTCGCCGCCGGCCATGAAATCATCCGGCAGAGACGGCGCGACCTGACCCTGATCCGGATGACGCCGGACCTGCTCTACGACCAGATGATCGGCATGGGCGCGGCGCGCAAGCTGGTGTTTTCGTGGGGCGGGAATCCGGGCGTCGGATCGCTGCATCGATTCCGCGACGCGGTGGAACGGGGCTGGCCACAGCCGCTCGAGATCGAGGAACACAGCCATGCGGCGATGGCGAACGCGTATGCCGCCGGCGCGGCGGGAATGCCCTGCGCGTTCTTTCTGGGCTATCGAGGGACGGACCTGCCCAAGGTCAACGCCAACATCCGGTTCATCCGCTGCCCGTTCACCGGGGAGGAACTCACCAGCGTTCCGGCGCTGCGGCCCGATGTGGCCATCGTCCACGCGCAGAAGGCCGATGCCGAGGGCAACGTGCTCATCGAGGGCATCGTGGGGGTGCAGAAGGAGGCGGTGCTGGCGGCGCGGCGAGCCATCGTGACGGTGGAAGAGGTGGTGCGGGATTTCGGGGCGCGCGGGCCGAACGCGGTGATTCTGCCGGGCTGGGCGCTGAGCGCGGTGGCGATGGCGCCTGGTGGCGCGCGCCCTTCGTACGCGCACGGCTACTACAAGCGCGATAATGCCTTCTACATGGCCTGGGATGCGATTGCGCGCGAGCGGGAGCGGTTCCAATCGTGGATGCGCGAGCACGTGCTGGCGGCGGCCTCATGAGCTACTCGGCGGCCGAGATGATGACGGTGGCGGCGGCGCGGGCGCTGGCCAACGACGACGTGTGCTTCGTCGGCATCGGGCTGCCCTCGGCGGCGTGCAACCTGGCGCGGCTCACTCACGCACCGCGGCTCCGGCTGGTTTACGAATCGGGAACGCTGGAGACCCGGCCGGAGGTGCTGCCGCTTTCGATCGGCGATGGGGAGCTTTGCGAGACCGCCCTGACCACCGTGGGGGTGCCCGAGATCTTCCGCTACTGGCTGCAGAGCGGGCGCATCACGATCGGCTTTCTGGGTGGGGCGCAGGTGGATCGCTTCGGCAATCTGAACACCACCGTGATCGGCGCGTACAGGAGCCCCAAAGTGCGGCTGCCGGGGAGCGGCGGGGCTACGGAGATTGCCACCGGGTGCGGCCAGATCTTCCTGATCATGCGGCACAGCCCGAGGACGTTCGTGCAGCAACTGGATTTTCTGACCACGCTGGGGCACGGCCCCACCGGCCGCGAAAGGCGCGCGCTGGGCATTCGGGGCAGGGGTCCGACACTGCTGGTGACGGACCTGTGCCTGATGCGGCCCGAGCCGGAGACCCACGAAATGGCCGTGGTGAGCCTGCATCCTGGCGTGACGCGGGAGCGGGTGCGCGAGAACACCGGCTGGGGAATCCGTTTCGGCGACGCGATAGAGGAAACCGCGCCGCCAACGGCGCGCGAGCTGGAAGTGCTACGCGCTTTGCACGCACGGACTGCGCTGGCGCACGGCGCGGCGGGAGGGAATGAATGAGCAGCTATGTGTATCCGGGTCCGCCACCCGGAAGCCAGCCGGCGAACAGCTACGCGGGGTACCGGTCCACCTTGGGCCGCGCGCCCTCGCAACCGTCGATCGCGCTGCCGCATACGTTGTCGGAGCTGACGGGTCCGCTGTTCGGAAGCAACCCGATCGGCGAAACCGACAACGACCTGACGCGGCAGGGCATCGGCGAGCCGCTGGGCGAGCGGATCATCGTGGCGGGGCAGGTGCTTGACGAAGACGGGCGCCCGGTGCGCGGCGCGCTGGTGGAGGTATGGCAGGCGAATGCCTCCGGCCGATATGCACACCCGCGCGACAACCACGCGGCGCCGCTCGATCCGAATTTCGTGGGCGCCGGCCGCGTGGTGACCGATGACGACGGCCGATACCGCTTTGTGACGATCAAGCCGGGAGCTTACCCCTGGCGCAATCATGCCAACGCGTGGCGGCCCGCACACATTCACTTTTCCCTGTTCGGCTCGGCGTTTCTGAGCCGGCTGGTGACGCAGATGTACTTTCCGGGCGATCCCCTGCTGGCCGGCGATCCGGTGCTGCAATCGATTCCCGGCGCGGAGGCGCGCGACCGGCTGGTTTCCACCCTGGATCCCGGGCTGACGGAACCGGAGTGGGCGCTGGGTTACCGGTTCGACCTGGTGCTGCGCGGCCGCCACGCTACGCCTTTCGAGGAGCCGGGGAGGTGACGATGTCCCTGTGTCCGACCGCTTCGCAGACCGTCGGTCCGTTCTTCCATATTGGGCTTGCCGGCAACCGCTGTCTCGGCATTCTGGTTCGCGATGGCGTGCAGGGGGAGCGTATCCGGCTGTCGTTCCGGGTGCTGGACGGGGAGGGCGTGCCCACGCCGGGCGACTGCCTGATCGAGATCTGGCAGGCTGACTCGGCGGGGCGGTATGCCCACCCGGCCGACTCCGAATGCGCCTCGGCCGACCCGCACTTCCGCGGCTTTGGCCGGCTCGAAACCGGCCAGGACGGCACCTGCGTTTTCGAAACCGTCAAGCCCGGCGCGCGGGCGGGCGCACCGCACGTAAACGTGGCGGTGTTCGCCCGCGGCCTGCTGAAGCAACTGATGACGCGGGTGTACTTCGCGGGCGATCCGGCCAATGCCGGCGATCCGGTGCTGGCGCTGGTGCCCGCGGACCGGCGCGACACGCTGCTGGCGCGTCCGGTGGCGGGGCGACCCGGCGTGTGGCACCTGGATATCCGGCTTCAGGGCGATCGGGAGACGGTGTTCTTCGAGGTGTGACGGAGGCCGCGCGGGCGATCGGCCCCGCGGGCTCCCGGACCGTTACGCGAGCGCTTTGCGGCAATACTCCACGCACTTCTTGACTTCGGTCACCACGTCGGATCCTTCGGGAGTGTTGTACTCGTATTCGATGCTGCCCGGGAACTTGTATTTCTGCTTCTTCATTAACTGAAGAACTTCTTTGAGCGGCGTTTCGCCCTGGCCCCATGGCATATTGGGGCCGCCGCCGCCCGGGCCGCTGCCTGCTCCGGCGCCGGCGGGACCTTTGCGGTCCTTCAAGTGGAGGCTCGCGATGCGCTGGTGATACTTCTCGACCAGCGGGACCGGAGACTGGCCGTTCACGCCGTAGTAATGGCCGACATCGAAATTGAGGGCGGTGTAGCTGGACGCGGCCAGCACCTTATCGAATCCGGAGGCGCCTCCCTGGCCATGGGTGTGGAAAGCGATGTTCAGTTTGCGCTTCGCGGCGTATTCGGCCACGCGTGCGAGGAGGGCATCGTCGGTCGGAAGTTCCATGGTGATGTGATTGGCGCCGAGAGTCTGGCCCACATTCCAGATGTACTCGTATTCCTGGTCGGACATGGACATGGTGGGGGGCAGCTTGAAGGCGTAGATTTTGACGCCGGCATCCTCGTACATTTTGCGGAAGGCCTTGTACTTGTCCATGGATACGGAGAGGCGCCACTGTTTGAGTTCCTGGGCAGCTTTCTGGCGGGCCGCCAGTTGCTCCGGGGTCAGTTGCGGACGTCCGCCGCCGGGGCCGCGGCCCTGACCGGCAGCGCGTGCGCCCGGTGCGCGGTTCCCGGCGGGACCGGGCTGGCCGGCTGGACCCATTGCGGGGCCGCCGCCCTGCACGGGCGAGCCGGCATAACTTTCGGCGACGTTGCTCATCAACTCGATCGCGCTGATGCCGCAATCGACGCAGTATTTGAGAACCTGCTCCGCGCTGCTGGGCAGAGCGCGAAAGCTGTAGGTGATGACACCGATCTGAACGCCACCGAACTTCGAATTCGGTTTCGCCAGTAGGGCAGACGCCGTTCCGGCGGCCAGGGCGATTTTCCCAACATCTCTTCTGGTGTAGAGCATACGGTCCTGTTCTCCTGTTCCGGACGCCACGTTCGGTCCGGCGTTGACGGATTTTTCAGGTTCGGCAACACATCAGAATAGCAGCGGCCGGGCCGGAATTGAACGAGCCGATGGCGGGCGCCGTGCGAGCCGACGCGTGAGGAACTATACTTGTGGAGAAGTCGTCTAAGGGAGCATAGAGTCCTCAACTCCTCGTGCGTCCCTTTTTCGCGGCTATGGCTTAACTCTGAATCCGGAAGGGAGAGCAACCATGAGCGCAAAGACAGAATCGGTTTCACGGCGAAAATTTCTGACCGCAGCGGGGGCGGCCGCCGTGGCGCCGATGATCGTGCCGAGTTCGGTACTGGGGCAACGCGCGGGGGCGGTGCCGCCCAGCGACAAAGTCGTGATCGCCGGCATCGGGATCGGGGGCCGTGGAACGGCATCCGTGAATGCCGTCCTGAGCTATCAGGACGTCCGGTTCGTGGCCATCTGCGACGTGAAAAACGAGCGGCGGGAGGCCATCAAAAGCACGGTGGACCGGCGCTACCAGACCAACGACTGCATGATGTACGCGTACCAGGAGGAAGTGCTGGCGCGCCCCGACATCGATGCCGTGATCATCGCCACGCCGGAATTCTGGCACGCGCCGCTGTCGATTCAGGCAGCCAACGCGGGCAAGGACGTGTATTGCGAGAAGCCCTGTTCGATGTCGATTCGCGAGAGCCGGGACCTGGCCGACGCGTTCCGGCGGACGGGGCGGATCTACCAGGCGGGCACGCAGCGGCGCAACGGCCCGAACTTCGTGTGGGCCATTGAAGCGGCGCGCAACGGCAAGCTGGGCAAACTCGAAACAGTGCACGCGAATGTGGGGACCTACAGCGCGTGGCCTCCCATCCCTTCCAAGGATTGGCTGCCGGCCGAGGAGGAGCCGCCCAAACAGGTCTTCGATTGGGACCGCTGGCTGGGGCCCTGCCCGTGGCGTCCGTACAACTCGTTCTACGTGACCGGCGGAGGCGGCTGGAACAACTGGTACGATTTCCACGGGGGCGGCATTCTGGAGTGGGGATCGCATACCGTGGATCTTTGCCAATGGGCCGCCGACTGCGACCAGACGCATGCCATTGAGTACGAACCCAAAGGCGCCAACGGCGCCCCGTACTTCGTGTACTGCAAGTATCCGAACGGGGTCAGGCTGGTGATGCGGGACGGCAACAACCTCGGCAAACGCGACCCCAACGACGGATGGCTGGGGATGGGCTCGTGCAGCGTTCGTTTCGAGGGCGACAAGGGATGGGTCGAAACCGGCGACAGCGGAAAAATCGCGGTGTCCGACAATCTCAAACCGCTGGTCCCCACCGTCACCGACGCCAATCTTACCTTGCATTACCATTGGCGCGATTTCATCGAGTGCATCAAAACCCGGTCGCAGCCGCGCGCCAATGCGGACCACGCCTGCAACTCGCACATCACCTGTCATGCGGCCTACGTGGCTTTCGAACTGGGCCGAAAGCTGGCTTGGGATCCGGCGAAGGAAGAGTTCATCGACGATGGCGAGGCGAACCGGATGCGCTCGCGAGCCCTGCGGAAACCGTGGGTGAGTTAGGCCAGAGAGGAGATTCCGACGATGCAAACGACTGGACAGACCAATCCTCCCGCCGCGCAGACGGGAACTCCAGGCGGACAGGGTGCGCCCGCGCCCGGCGCGCCGGCGCGTGCTCGCCGCGTCAAACCGCCGATACCGGAAGAGTTCAAGGCCGAAACGATCGAGAAGCTGGACCAGGCGGCTCTCCTCGCCATTCTGAAGGAGCCCGGCACCGCGCCGGCCGACGTTTTCAAGAAAGGCATCGCCTGCAAGCGGCTGGCCGTGATCGGCACGAAAGACGCGGTGCCGGCGCTGGCGGCGCTGCTGAACGACGAGCGGGTTTCCGACTACGCCCGCGATGCGCTGGAATCGATTCCCGATCCGGCGGCGGACGAAGCATTGCGCGCCGCACTGCCCAAACTGAAGGGGCTGGTGCTGGTGGGCGCGATCAACTCGCTCGCGCGGCGCAGGGATGCCAGGGCGGTGGACCCCCTCGCCAGGCTGATTCACGACGCGGACCCCGCGGTAGCCAGGGCCGCGGCAACAGGCCTGGGGGCAATCGGCATCCCCACGGCCGCCAAAGCCCTTCAGGACGCGCTGGGAAAGACCAGGGGCGCCATCCGCGCGCACGTTGCGAACGGGCTGCTGTTGTGCGCCGACCGCATGATGGCCACCGACCGCAAGGCGGCCATGGCGCTGTTCGAAGTGCTGAGCCGTCCCGATATTCCCGGCACCGTGCGGGCCTCGGCGATGCACCTGCAGTTGGCCGCGGAGACTTCGTTGAGCCGTCCGCGGAGCGCGCCGGGCACGGTGAAGAACTAGCGGCGGCGGGGGCTTCGATTACGCCTCGGTGATGTGGCCGAGTTCGGCGGAGCCTCCCAGCAATTTCAGGTTCAGCGCTCCGCCGACGAACACCATTTCTTCAATGGCACCGTCCACGGCGGGCGCGGCGAGCAGGCTGTCGTTACCCAGTTCGAGCTGAAACTGGGCCGACCGCCTCATCAGTTCCTTGATGAATGCCGGACTGGCGCCCTTGGTGCGCCGCACGATCAACTCCATCAGCGGCTCGGGGACCTGGAGCCCGCGGGAATAGAGCTTGACCAGCCTGGCCCGTCCCACTTCGTCGGGCAAGGGAAATTCGATGGCCTGATCGATGCGGCCCGGCCGCGCCGCCAGTGCCGGCTCGAGTTGGTCGGGGCGGTTGGTGGTCAGGATGAAGAGCACGTCGGCGTCCTCGCGCAGGCCATCCATTTCGTTCAGGAGCTTGTTGAGCAGAACCTCCTGGGCGGGATTCTGCATGTGCACGCGCTCGCGGGCGATCAGGTCCACGTCCTCGATGATCATCATGGCCGGTTGGAGGAACCGCGCCAGCCGGAAATACTCGTCCAGCAGGCCCACCTGTTCGGCGGTGATGAGCAGGGTCGTGTGCTCCGGCAACTGGGACGCCAGATAGTGAATGGTGTGGGTCTTGCCGGTGCCAGGCGGACCATAGAAGAGCAGCCCCTTTTTAGCCGAAAATTGCAGGTGCTTGATGTGATCGCGGGCGGCGATGAACTTGCCCACGTTGCGGTCGAGCAGCGCCAGGGTGCGGGCGGGCAGGATGACGTCCTCGCGGCTGACCTTGTGGAGCCGGTGGACCTTGACAGAGCCGCCGCGGCCGGAGTAATCGTAGTAGCTCTCGAGCGAGATCACCCGGCCGCGGTAGGTGCGTCCGGCGGCGACGCAGAGTTCGAGATCGCGAAACAACTCCTGCGAGAAGCGCGCGCCCTCTTCACCCGCCGGAACGGCGATTTCGACGTGCGAGCCGCCGACCTGCCCGAAGCGCATCGAAGGCGTGAGGAGCAGCGCAAACGGAAGGCTGCCGCCGGAGGAGAGCCACAAGGCGTTCTTCAGGCAGCGAACCGGCGCCGGATCGCCGATATCCACCTCATCGTGTTGCAGAGGGCCCAGGTCGATGGGAAACGGGCCGCCGCTGAACAGGGTCGCCAGGCTGGTGGTTTCCTGGTTCATCTGCGAGTGGATCCCGAGCAGCTTCGCATCGCGCCGGGCGGCCATCAATTGTTCGAGCGCCGCCTGCACATCGACTCGCGAGGTGACGGGAAACTCTCTCGCCGCGGTGACAATCTCGCCCAGCGGCCGGCCTCCGAAATGCTTGCGCAACACCTTTTGTAGGCCCGACCTGCCGGTCATGGCGCGAAACAAAAAACCGATCATGGCATGGCCTCCGAATGGAGCCGCATGCCACAGTTTAATCTGCGCGGCGAGGGCGCGTTTGGGGGTGGGGCCGCCGTTTTGCGGCAGGCGGAGACGCCGGTGCGCATTTGTGAGGAAACTCGCGAACCACGCGGAGGGGGAGATTTCCCGTGGAAGCGGCCGGCGGCATACTTGGCAGGGAGGGCAGAAAAATGAGCGTCATTGACGAAGTTCTTGGTGCCAACCGGGAATACGCCGATTCGTTCAAGCTGGGGAATCTGGCCATGCCGCCGAGCCGCAAACTGGCTATTGTTGCGTGCATGGACGCGAGGCTAACGATCGAACCGATGTTGGGATTGAAGACCGGCGAGGCGCACATCATCCGCAACGCCGGCGGCATCGTCACCGAAGATGCGTTGCGGTCACTGATCATTTCGCACTACCTGTTGGCCACGCAGGAGTTCATGATTGTGAACCACACCGACTGCGGGATGCTGACATTCAAAGACCAGGATCTCCATCAGAAACTGCGCAGCCAGACAGGAGCCGTGGCGGTCGCACCGTCCGCCTTCCTCGCGTTTCCGGACGTGGAGGAGAACGTACGCACGCAAATGCTCAAGCTGCGCTCGCATCCGTGGGTGCCGCGGGAGATAGCCGTGCGCGGTTTTGTCTACGACGTGCATTCCGGGAAATTGAGCGAGGTTTCGGCCGGGAGGGTGTCGCGGGGCACTGCCTGATCCGGCCGCCGTAAGGAATGTAAACGTTCTTTGGAAGCGGGTTGCACCACGCCACGGTCGATCCCGACGATGAGGCGGCGCTGGTCCCATTCGCCGATCGTCCGCCGTGGTTTCACGCCCGATTTTGAAGGCTCTGCTCGTCGCCACAATCAGCCCGATGCCGGGCACCAGCCCTCTGACCGAAGGCCGCACAGGACCGACCCGTTACCGACGCAACCGCGCAAGGTCCTTCATAGATTCTCGATCACCAGTTCGTCGCCCACCGAGGTGCCGCTTTGCGCCACCGTGCCGGCCGCCAACTCCAAAATGGAATGCGCCGTCAGGCAGGCCGACAGGCGCCAGGGAGGCACCGCGTGGCGCACTTTGCGGACTTTCCGTTTCTTATCGAGGTAGACCAGATCGATAGGGAACTTCATAAAAAAGGTATGCACCGATTCGCAAGGCACGATCCAAAGGCCTTCGCCCGGCTCGAGCCGCTCGTGCTTCAGAAGTCCTGTCCGCCGCTTGGCGCTGGTGTCTGCCACCTCCACAGCCCCCGCCAGAAGCGTCTGGCGGGTCTGATTCCGCACCGATACTCTCAATTTCCGAAAACTATAACACGACTTCACGGGACGATGCGGCGGACGTTGACATAGTAGAGATCGGTGGCCACTTCGAAAGCGGCCGGCGCCAGCGAGGTCTTCATCGTCTTCCACGCCGTCGTGGGCTGAAGCATCTGCCCTCCGGCGCGTACCGGCATGGCAAACGCCGGCTCATCGGCCTGCCACCGGTAATCGACCGTGCCTTGCGCCGGGTCGAACCTCAGTTCGAGGGTGGGCAGCGCGGCATGGCGCAGGTACTGGTCGAAGACTGGGGTCAGGTTCATGCCCGTTTTCCGGTTGAAGAACCGCACCACGTCTTCGGTCATGATGTTGCGGTACTTGAACGTCTGGTAAAAGCCGCGGATGAGCGTCCACCAGCGGCGGTCGTCGTTCACCACGCTGCGCAGCGTGTTCAGGAACAGGGCTCCCTTGAAATACTGGTCCTGCGGCGGGCTGCGCTGAATTCCGCGCCGGGTGACGATCGGCTGCTGGTTGCGCACTTTGGACTGGTAGCCGTTCAGGTAACGGATCGCGTCATCGTGGCCGAAGCGGTACTCCACATAGAGCGCCTCCAGGTAGGTGCCCCAGCCCTCGTGGATCCACATGTCCGACACGTCCGCCGCGGACACAGCGTTGCCGAACCACTCGTGGGCGCTTTCATGGATGATGATGAAGTCGAACTTCGGGCTGATGCCCACGCCGGTCCAGTCCCGCTCCAGGTACCCGTTCGCGAACCGGTTGCCGTAAGTGACCGCGCTCTGGTGCTCCATGCCCGAATAGGGAGCCTCGATGAGCTTGTAGCCGTCTTTCGGAAACGGGTACTCGCCGAAGTAGTGCTCGAAGGCCTCGATCATGGGCTTGGCCTGCGCGAACTGCCGGGTGGCTTTTTGCAGACTCTCGGGCAGCACGTAGAAATCGAGCGGCAGGTCGCCGAGCCGGTCTCCGAAATGCACGTACGTCCCGATATTGAGCGAGACATCGTAGGCGTTGATGGGATAGTGTACTTCCCAGTCCCAGCGGGTGTAGCCATCGCCCAGGTCGGTCTTGGCGAGGAATCTGCCGTTGGACACGTCCACCAGATCGTTGGGAATCGAGACGCTGATTCGCATGTTCTCGACTTCGTCGCGCCACTGGTCTTTGTTCGGCCACCAGACGCTGGCGCCGACCTCCTCGCAGGCGGTGTTGATCCACGGCCGGCCGGCAGGATCTTTACGGAAGCTGATGCCGCCGAACCGCCCGGTTTCAACGGGGTTCCCCGAGTAGAAGAAATCGATCGAATACACCCGGCCCTTGCGGAGGGTTTCCGGAAAATCCACAAAGACGGTGTTCAGCTCGCGTTGATATTGGAGCGGAGCCGCACCCAGGGTGATCTTGCCGATCTGCAGATTCGCGTACAGGTCGAGTTGGATGCGGTCGTCATCCTGGAGCATGCGGAAACGGACGGTGTTCTTTCCGCTGAGAAATTTCTTATCCGGATCGACGCGGATATCGAGGTGATAGAAAAGCAGATCGTTGTTCGCGCGATATCGCCCGTATTCGCCGCGCAGCACATCGGCACGGGTCTGCGCGGCCAGCGACGCGCAACCTGCTACCAGCAACAGACCGCCAAGAACCCGCATGACGCCAACTTAACCCGATTCCAGTGCCGTCTGCAGAGGACGCAGGGCGCCGGGCAACAGGCAGCCGGCCAGATGAGGCCGTCAGGCGGCCGCTGGCTTGATGTTCTGATTCACGCGGAAGAGGTTGTCCGGATCGTACTTCGCCTTGATGGATGCCAGCCGCGCCAGGTTGCCGCGATAAGCGCCGGCGATGCGTTCGTCGCCCTCCTCCATCAGGAAGTTCACGTAGGCTCCCCCGGCGGATTTCGGGTGAAGCGCGTTCCAATAGGCGCGGACCCAATCCCGGTATCCGGGCAGCGCGTTGGCGTCCGGAGTTATGGCGGCCAGAACGTGCGTGAAGCCAACGTCGCGATAGGCGAACGCGGTGGCATCTTTGGCCGTATCATGGATCGCCCCGTCCATGGGATAGATGTGCACGGCGGAATTCACGGTGGGGACTTGCGGACCGAACTGGACGTGTTCGGCGATGATGTCATCGGTCAGGTCGTTGACGAAATCCGCCTTCCAATAGTGGTGCAGGCCGGGCGGCACGAGCGGATCGAACACGGCTTGAAGCATGGGATACGGCATGGGGCCGGTGAGCGTGAACGCCGGCGGACCGAAGTCGCGGAGCGGCTTGGTCACGCGATCGCCTTGCGCCGGGTCGCCGCAGTAGCAGCACACGATGCCGCACATGGTCTTCCCGTGCAGCGGTTCGGGGAAAGGCGGGCCGGGCGGCACGATCAGAAAAGCGAAAAACGCGCTTAACTCGCGGGGCGCCGAGTGCAGGTAATCGCGGAAGAGTCGCATGGCTTCGGTGGCTCGCTCGAGCGGGTACAGGATCGGGCCGCCATAGATGGTGCTCACCGGGTGCAGGCGGAACTCGAATGAAGTGACCACGCCGAAATTGCCGCCGCCGCCGCGAATCGCCCAGAAGAGGTCCGGGTTTTCCGCCGTGCTGGCCGTTCGCAGCGTTCCGTCCGCCGTCACTACGTCGGCCGAAAGGAGATTGTCGCAGGCAAGCCCATAGCGGCGCGAAAGGTAACCGAAGCCTCCACCGGTAGTGAGCCCGCCCACTCCCGTTGTGGAAACGACGCCTCCGGGTGTTGCCAGGCCGAAGATGTGAGTCGCGTGATCGACCTCGCCCCAGGTGCAGCCGCCATCGACGCGCGCCGCTCGCCGCGCGGGATCCACACGGATGCCCTTCAAGCGCCCCAAGTCGATTACCAGGCCATCTTCACAGGTGCCGAAACCCGGCACGCTATGGCCGCCGCTGCGGATGGCCGGAGCGAGCCGCTGCTCCCGTGCGAAGCGGACACACTGGATGACATCGGCGACGTCGGCGCATTGGGCGATGAGCCGCGGCCGGCATTGAATGTCGGCGTTATATACTCTGCGGGCGGTTTCGTAGCCCTCGTCGGTGGGGCCGATCAGGCGCCCCCTCAGGGCTGTAGCCAGGTTTTGAATGGATTGATTGAGAATGGTAGCCGGCGCTTGTCCCATCAGTGCTCTCTTTTCTGGCCGGACGCAGAGGCAAAAAACGACAAGCTCCGGGCCGGCCGTTTCAGTGGATTATACTACCCATTCGAAAAGCCCGGGGCGGAACGGCACCGACCTTAGCGGTCGAGAATGATGATCGTCCAGGTCTCGTTCAAAGGGGTCTGAATCTCCTGCCATCCGCCAATACTGCGACCTTCCATGGCCGCGGCAACGGAGTCGGAGAAAGTAAGGCCGCCGTGCAGATCGCCGACGATGGACCCATGCGGCAGAGCCCGGGCGTCTTTGACAGTGGCAACCACGGTGACAATGCTCGACGCATCCAAGGCCCGCGCGAACCCGGACCGGTTTTCGGAGACGCCAGTGGATTCGGAACCAAGTGTCATCTGCATTCCTTATTCTCCCTGACCGGCAAAAAAGATGTAACACTCTTCGTGTTGGAACTGTGCGATTCGGACCGATGCCGTCCAGAACGCGTGCGAAAGCACCCCGAACGGACCGTCGGATTTCCCGGAATTCGCCTCCACGCATGCGTGGTGTTACGCTATCACCGGAGAGACGTTATGATCATAGGCGTTCCCAAAGAAGTGAAGGACCACGAGACGCGCGTCGGGCTGGTGCCCAGCGGCGTCACCGCGCTGCGCGAGGCGGGTCACGAGGTTTTGGTGGAGTCGCACGCGGGCGAGGGCAGTTCGCTCACCGACCGCGAATATATGCAGGCCGGCGCGCACATTCTCGACCAGGCGGCGGAGCTGTGGAAGCGGGCGGACCTGGTGGTGAAGGTGAAAGAGCCCCAGCCGGCCGAGTATGTTCATTTTCGTCCCGAGCTGATCCTGTTTACCTATCTGCACCTGGCTCCGCTGCCGGAGCTCACCGACGAACTGTTGCGGTCGAAGGTGAACGGCGTGGCCTACGAGACCATTCGGGAAACGGATGGCTCGCTGCCACTGCTGACGCCGATGAGCGAGGTGGCCGGGCGAATGTCGGTGCAGGTGGGCGCCCAGTATCTGGAGAAGCCCAACGGCGGGCGCGGCATCCTGCTGGGCGGCGTGCCGGGCGTGGCGCCGGCGAACGTGGTGATCATCGGGGGCGGCATTGTGGGAACCAACGCCGCGAAGATGGCACTCGGGTTGGGCGCGCACGTCGTGATCATCGACAAGAGCCTCAACCGGCTGCGCGAACTGGATGACATTTTCAACGGCCAGATCGTGACGCTGGCATCCAACGCCTGGACCATCGGCGAGAATCTGAAGACGGCGGACCTGGTGGTAGGAGCCGTGCTGATTCCGGGAGCGTCGGCACCCCAGCTGGTGCGCCGGGAGATGATCGCCAACATGAAGCGGGGCGCGGTGGTGGTGGATGTGGCCATCGACCAAGGCGGGTGCTTCGAGACCTCCCACGCCACTACCCATACCGAGCCGGTGTACTTTGTCGATGGCGTGCTGCATTATTGCGTGTCGAATATGCCGGCAGCGGTGCCGCACACCTCCACTTTTGCGTTGACCAACGCCACCTTCCCCTACCTGCTGGAACTGGCCAACCGCGGCCTGGAGCCGGCTTGCGAGCGCTCGCCCGCCCTGTGCCAGGGGGTGAATACGTACAACGGCTATGTAACTCACGCGGGAGTGGCGCAGTCGCAGGGGCGGCAGTGGCGGGCCCTGGCGCCGGTGGACTGAGATTCCGGGTGACAGCCCCGCGGGCCTGTCCTACAATTCTTGCATGCCTACCGCAGAAGGGACCGAGGCCGCGCCCCGGCCCCTGACCGCTCTCAGCGAGGAAGAGCGATTCTTCCAGACCACCGTGCGAAAGTTCGCGCGCGAGCAGATCCGGCCTTACGTCCGCGAGATGGATGAAGCGGGAGTATTCCGCAAGGACATCATCCGCCAGTTCTTCGAGATGGGGCTGATGGGAATCGAAATTCCCGAGGAGTACGGCGGACAAGGCGGCAGCTTTTTTCAGGCGATTCTGGCGGTGGAGGAACTGTCAGCAGTGGACCCGTCGGCGGGCGTGATTGTGGACGTGCAGAACACCATCTGCAACAACGCCGTGCTGCGATGGGCCACGGCGGAGCAGAAGGCTAGGTATCTGCCGCGGCTGGCGGAAAACACGGTAGCGTCCTATGCCCTTTCCGAAGCAGGGTCCGGCTCGGATGCCTTTGCCATGGCCACGCGAGCCGAGGAGCACGGCGACCACTTTCTGCTGAACGGGCGGAAACTCTGGATCACCAACGCCGCCGAAGCGGGGTTCTTCCTGTTGTTCGCTAACGCCAGGCCCGAGGCCGGATACCGCGGTGTGACGGCGTTCCTGGTGGAGCGCGAGATGCCCGGGTTTCAAGTGGGGAAGAAGGAAGACAAACTGGGGCTGCGGGCCTCCTCGACCTGCGAGCTGATTCTGGATAACTGCCGGGTGCCCCGGGAGAACGTCATGGGCGAGGTGGGGAAGGGATACAAGATCGCCATCGAGACGCTCAACGAGGGGCGCATCGCCATTGGCGCGCAGATGATCGGGCTGGCCCGCGGGGCGCTCGACCATGCCGTGGCGTATGCTAAGGAGAGGAAGCAGTTCGGCAAGACCATCGGCGAGTTCCAGGGGGTGCAATTCGACCTGGCGAAGATGGCCATCGATGTGGAAGCCGCTCGTCTGCTGGTGTACAACGCGGCGCGATTGCGGGACGCCCGGCTGCCGTTCCTGACCGAGGCGGCTATGGCCAAGTATTACAGCTCGGAGATCGCCGAAAAGGTCGCATCCAAAGCCATCGAAGTGCACGGCGGCGTGGGTGTCACGAAAGACTATCCGGTGGAGAAGCTGTATCGGGACGCCAAGATCGGGCGCATATACGAGGGCACCAGCAACATTCAATTGGTGACCATCGCGAAGAAACTGTTAGGGAAGTGAGACCGTCTCACGGTTGAGGGGCATGATGCGTGCATTCGTTCTTTCCGCCGCGCTAGCGGCTCTGTGCCTGCCCATCGGGGCGGCCGATAACGCCGATACCAAGGACCACATCGACGCGCAGCAGATCATTCAGAAATTCGCCGCCAAGGAGGCCGAGTTCTCCGAAGCGCGCAACAACTACACCTATCGCCAGAGCGTAAAGCTGGAGGAGTTGGACCCCAGCGGGAATCCGACGGGTGGGAAATGGGAGCTGGTGGAAGACATCATCTTCAGCCCGGAGGGGCGCCGGATGGAAAAGGTGGTGTACGCTCCCGTTCAGAATCTGCGGAACATCCTGCTGACCCCCGAAGACGAACAGGACCTGCGCAACGTGCAGCCGTTCGTTATGACGACGGCGGAGATTCCCGAATACGACGTCAACTACCTCGGGCGCGAGAAAGTGGACGAGATCGGCTGCTACGTGTTCTCGGTGAAACCCAAGAAGCTGGTGCAGGGAAAACGGTATTTCGAAGGACAAATCTGGGTGGACGATCGCGATCTGCAGATTGTGAAGACGTACGGCAAAGGCGTTGGTGTGATCAAGCGGGGCGGCGATAACCAATTCCCGAAATTCGAGACGTACCGCGAGCAGATCGACGGAAAATACTGGTTCCCGACCTACACCCGGGCCGACGACACGTTGCATTTCAAAAGCGGGCAGAACCAGCGCATCCGGATGATCGTAAAATACCAGGATTACAAGAAGTACGAAGGGAAATCGACGATTCGCTACGGCGAGGTGGTGGACGAGGCCAAACCGACGACACCGCCCACGAAAAAATAGCGCCGGTATCCGCTGGCCGAGGCGCGGTTCGGTGAGCGCGCGGAGCCATTTTGAGGCACGGGCGGGCTGGCGATGGGAGCATGAGTTTACCTTTATGGCGGCTACCAGGATTACGGTGCAGAACGACGGCTCGATTCGGGTCGAAGGAGAGTTCGAGATCTTAGACCCGGCGGGAACGACGTTCGGGCTCGCCGGACGTACGGCAATCTCGCTATGCCGCTGCGGACAATCGCAGAATAAGCCGTTTTGCGACGGCAGTCATAAGCGTGTTGGGTTTTCCGACTCCGTCGTGGCTCGCGACCTGCCGCCTCCGCAGCCCAAGCTCTGAGAAAGTTCCATAATCTCTGCCTCTTTCGGGCCATTGCGGCAGGAGTCGCGTAACTTTAGCATTAGCCATATCGCCCTACAATATACCTCTATGCCTACCTTTCCCCGCCAGGGGCTCTCCGGCTGGCGCTTGCGAAGCTATATTTGGATTCTTATATTTGCAGCGGTTGCACTGTTCTCTCTCGCGGGTTGCTCCGACTCCGGGGCGAGTGCGTCATCGGGGCCTGGCGGTGCGGGCGGGAAGGGTGGCCGACGGGGCGCGGGCGGCGACGTCCCGGTGACGGTGACCACGGTTGCGCTGAAGAACGTGCCGGTGGAAGTGCAGGTGATCGGGAACGTGGAGGCGTACTCGACCATTTCGGTAAAAGCGCAGTTGAACGGGCAGTTGACGCAGGTCTCCTTCCGCGAAGGCGACTACGTCAAGAAAGGCGACCAGCTCTTCACGATCGACCCCCGGCCGCTCGACGCGGCATTGAACCAAGCTCTGGCTCAAACCGCGCGCGACGAGGCCATGTTGGGGCAGGCCCAGGCGAACCTGGCGCGGGACACGGCACAGGCGCGGTATAGCGAGGCGCAAGCCAGGCGCTATGCCGAACTGTTCAAGTCGGGGATCATCTCGCGCGATCAGTCGGAGCAGTTGCGAGCCAACGCCGACGCCGTGGCGCAGGCCGTGGCGGCGGATAAGGCGACCATCGAGAGCGCCAGGGCGGCCATCGGAGCGAGCCGCGCGGCGGCCGAGAATGCCCGGGTGCAGCTCAGTTACACCAAGATCATCTCGCCGATCGACGGCCGCACCGGGAATCTCACCGTCAAGCAGGGCAACGTGGTGACGGCCAATAACCTGGAACTGGTGACGATCAACGAGGTGGAGCCGATTTATGTCACCTTCGCCGTGCCGGAATCGCAACTGCCCGCCATTAAACGGTTCATGGCGCAGGGAAAACTGCCGGTGCGGGCGCGTCCGCAGGACGAGAGCGGGGATGAGGAAACCGGCGTCCTGACGTTCGTCGATAACGCCGTGGATATGACCACCGGAACGATCAGGCTGAAGGGCACGTTTCCCAATCGCGACCACCAGTTGTGGCCGGGAGAGTTTGTGCGCGTGACGCTGCGCCTGACCACGCAGCAGAATGCGGTGGTCGTTCCGAACGAAGCCGTGCAGGCGGGGCAGAACGGATCGTTCGTTTACGTGGTGAAGCAGGATCGCACGGTGGAATCGCGCCCGGTAACCACGGGAGCGCGGGTGGATCAGGACCTGGTGATCGACTCCGGATTGCAGGCGGGGGAAGTGGTGGTCACGGAGGGCCAACTCCGGTTGGCGCCGGGCAGCCGCGTAGCCGTGCGCGACGGCAGGGGCGGCGGCCAGAAAGGCGGCGGACGGGAAGGCCGCGCCAGAGAGACAAGGGATGGCGGAGGCAGGGATCAGGGCCAGGGTAAGGGCGAGCAGCCCAAGTCGTAACCACGGGTTGCGCGACAACGGCAGAGTCATGACACGGCGGCACGCGGGGCGCGGCCAGAAAAGGGCATCGGTATGAACGTATCCGAAACTTTTATCCGCCGGCCGATTGCGACCAGCCTGCTCATGGCGGCGATCGCGCTGTTTGGCGTGATCGCATACCGCGCCTTGCCGGTGAGCGACCTTCCGCAGGTGGATTACCCCACCATTAACGTGAACGCCAGCCTTCCCGGCGCGAACCCCGACACCATGGCATCGGCGGTGGCGACGCCCCTGGAGCGGCAGTTCACCACCATCGCCGGGCTGGACTCGATGACCTCCACCAGCGGGCAGGGATCGAGCAATATTACGCTGCAGTTCGATCTGAGCCGGGGGATCGACGGAGCCACCGTGGATGTGGAGACCGCCATTGCCGAGGCGATGCCGCTGTTGCCGCCCGGCATGCCGACACCGCCTTCGTTCCGCAAGATGAACCCGGGCGACTCGCCCATCATTTTTCTGTTCATCAGTTCGCCGACCATGCCGCTCTCAGACGTGGATGAGTACGCCGAAACCATGGTGGCGCAGCGCATTTCGATGGTGGAGGGCGTAGCCCAGGTACAGGTATTCGGCTCCACCAAGTACGCCGTGCGGGTACAGGTGGACCCCAACGTCCTGGCGTCCCGCGGAATCGGACTGAACGAAGTGGACGCCGCGCTGCGGAACTGGAACGTCAACATACCCACCGGCACGCTGTTCGGACCCAAACGCTCGTACAACATCACCGCCAACGGCCAGCTCATGCGGGCGGCGGATTACAAGCCCCTGATCGTGACCTATCGCAACGGAGCGGCGGTGCGGCTGGACCAGGTGGCGCACGTGCTCGACAGCACCGAGGACGACAAGAACTACTCTAAAATCTACGGCGGGGAGTTCGGCACGGAGGGCACGCGGGGCGTGAACCTGGCGGTTTTCCGGCAGCCGGGAAGCAACACCATCGAAGTGACCGACGCAGTGAAGCGCCTGTTCCCGTTTTTTCAGTCGCAGCTGCCGCCGGCGGTGCACATGAGCATCCGGGGCGATCGTTCGAAGAATATCCGCCAGGGCTTCCACGATATCCAGTTCACCATGATGGCCACGCTGGCCCTGGTGATCATGGTGATCTTCCTGTTCCTGCGCAACGTCTCGGCGACCATGATTCCGGCCATGGCGCTGCCCTTTTCGATTGTGGGCACGTTCTCGGTGATGTACCTGCTGAACTTCAGCATGAACAACATCTCGCTGATGGCGCTGATTCTGTCGATCGGGTTCGTGGTGGACGACGCGATCGTGATGCTGGAGAACATCGTGCGCCATATCGAACGGGGCGAGCGGCCGCTCGAGGCCTCGCTCCGCGGCTCGCGCGAGATCGGGTTCACGATTATTTCGATGACCCTTTCGCTGGCGGCGGTGTTCATCCCGATCCTGTTCATGTCGGGCATTCTGGGCCGGCTGTTCCGCGAATTCGCGGTGACCATCTGCACCGCGATTCTGATTTCGGGCATGGTCTCCATCAGCCTGACGCCGATGTTGTGCAGCCGCTTCCTGCGGCCGCAGAGCAACCAGCGGCACGGACTTATGTACCGCGTGCTGGAGGGTGTATTCAACCGGATGCTCAACACCTACGCGGTCAGCCTGCACTGGGTGCTGGGGCATCGCCCGGTGATGCTGGGGATGTTCGTGGTGGTGTTGGGGGTGACCGGATACCTGTACACGGTGGTACCCAAAGGCTTCATTCCGGACACCGATAACGACAACTTCAACGTGCAGACCGAAGCCGCGCAGGGCACCTCCTACTACCAGATGCTGAAGTACCAGGACACGGTGGCGAAGATCCTGGTGAACGATCCCGATATCGAGACGTTTTTTTCCAGCACGGGCGGCGGCTACGGGGGAGCATCCTCGAGCAGCGGCCGTTTCATGGTGAACCTCAAGCCCCGTCGGGAGCGCGTGGCTACCATGACCGACGTGGTGAACCGGCTGCGGCCCAAACTCTCGAATTTCCCCGGACTGCGCGTCTTCATGACCATCCCGCAGGCCATCCGCATCGGCGGGCACATGTCCAAGAGCGGATACGATTTCACGCTCTACGGGCCGGACACCCAGCAACTCTACCAGGAGGCGCCCAAACTGGAACGGATGATCGCGCGGCTGCCGGGACTGGTGGACGTGGCGAGCGACCTTCAGATCAAGACGCCGCGCGTGAATATCACGCTGGACCGCGACCGGGCCGCCGCCCTGAACCTGAGTTGGATGAATATCGCCAACACGCTCTACGACGCGTTCGGCCCGCGCCTGGCATCCACCATCTATGCGCCCACGAACCAGTATCGCGTCCTGCTCGAGATGAACCCGGAGTATCAGAAGTTCACCGACGGACTGTCGATGATCTACCTGAAGTCCGACTCGGATCAACTGGTGCCCCTCAACGCGGTGGCCGACCTCAAGACGGATGCGGGGCCGCAGTCGATTCCGCACTCGGGACAGTTGCCCTCCGTCACGATTTCGTTTGCGCTCAAGCCCGGCGTGTCGCTGGGACAGGCCACCGACGAGATCCAGGAAGTCGCCAAGGCGAATCTTCCGGCGACGATTACGGGCACCTTTCAGGGCACAGCGAAGGTGTTTCAGGATTCGCTCAAAAACATGGGCGTTCTGCTGACCGTAGCAATCCTGGTGGTGTACATCGTGCTCGGCGTGCTGTATGAGAGCTACGTCCATCCGCTGACGATTCTGTCCGGGCTGCCTTCGGCGGGTTTCGGCGCGCTGCTGACGCTGCTGCTGTTCAAGATCGAGCTAAGCATCTACGCGTTCGTGGGGTTGATCATGCTGATCGGCATCGTGAAGAAGAACGCCATCATGCAGATCGACTTCGCGCTGGAGGCGGAGCGGAAAGAAGGCAAATCGCCGCGGGAGGCCGTGTACGAAGGCTGCCTGATCCGCTTCCGGCCGATCATGATGACCACCATGGCGGCGCTGCTGGGCGGCCTGCCGATCGCGCTCGGCTACGGCGCCGGCGGCGAATCGCGGCGTCCACTGGGCATGGCTGTCGTAGGCGGGCTGGCATTTTCGCAACTGATGACTCTATATCTGACTCCGGTGGTGTATACGTATTTGGCGGCAATCGTGGAGCGCTGGCGGGCCGCGCGGAAACCGCGCAGGGCGATGTCCCCGGCCATGCAGGCGGGAGACTGACGAATGAACATCTCCCAGACCTTCATCGAGAGGCCTATCGCGACCAGTCTGATGATGGCGGCCATCGCCCTTTTTGGAACGGTGGCGTACCGCGCGCTGGCCGTGAGCGACCTGCCCAATGTGGACCTCCCCACGCTGCTGGTGACGGCGAGCCTGCCGGGCGCGAGTCCCGAGACCATGGCGGCGGCGGTGGCCACGCCCCTCGAAAACCAGTTCTCGATGATCGCCGGGCTGAATTCGATGACCTCGACGAATTCGCTGGGCAACACGCAGATCACCCTGGAATTCGACCTGAACCGGAAGCTCGACGGCGCGGCGGTGGACGTGCAGGCGGCCATCACGCAGTCGTCGCGCATGCTGCCGCAGGGCATGCCGACCCCGCCGACGTTCACCAAGGTGAACCCGGCCGATCAGCCGGTGCTTTACATTGCGCTGACTTCGCCGACGCTGCCGCTGTGGACGCTCGACGAGTACGCCGAGACCCGCATCGCGCAGCGCATTTCGATGATTTCGGGCGTGGCGCAGGTGCAGGTGCTGGGCGCCCAGAAGTATGCGGTCCACGTCCAGATGGACCCCCATGCCATGGCGGCGCGCCAGATCGGCATCAACGAAATCGAAACTGCGCTCAAGAACTGGAACGTAAACCTGCCGACCGGGGCCATCATCGGGCCGCAGCGCGCGTTCACGCTCCAGGCCAGCGGCCAGTTGATGACCGCGGCGCAATACCGGCCGCTGGTAGTGGCCTACCGCCGCGGTTCGCCGGTGCGACTGGAAGAGCTGGGACAGGTAATCGACAGCGTCGAGGACGACAAAACGGCATCGTGGTTCTACACCCACAGGGGCAGCAGCCGTTCGATCGTTCTTGCCATCCAGCGGCAACCCGGGACCAACACCATCGCCGTGACCGACGGGGTGAAGAATCTGCTTCCGGTGTTCCGCCAGGAACTGCCGCCAGCGGTGCACATGGACATCCTGTACGACCGGTCGGACACCATCCGCGAGTCGTACAAAGATGTGGAATTCACCATGGTCCTGACCTTGGGGCTGGTGGTGATGGTGATCTTCCTGTTCCTGCGCAATTTCTCCGCCACCATCATTCCTTCGCTCGCCCTGCCGTTCTCGATTGTGGGAACGTTCGCGGTGATGTACCTGCTCGATTTCAGCCTGGACAACCTGTCCATGATGGCGCTGATTCTCTCGGTGGGGTTCGTGGTGGACGACGCGATCGTGATGCTGGAAAACATCGTCCGGCACATCGAAAACGGGGAGCGCCCGCTGGCGGCTTCGCTCAAAGGATCGGGCGAGATCGGCTTCACCATCGTTTCGATGACCCTGTCGCTGGCCGCGGTATTCATTCCGGTGTTGTTCATGGGCGGAGTCCTGGGCCGGCTGTTCAAAGAGTTTGCGGTCACGATCTGCGTGGCGATTCTGATTTCGGGCGTGGTATCGGTCACGCTGACGCCAATGCTGTGCAGCCGCTTCCTGCGATCGGTTCACGAAGGCAGGCGCAACTGGTTCTACCGGGTGACCGAGGGGTTCTTCCAATGGATGCTCCGGGTCTACGACCGCACGCTCCAGGTGGCGCTGCGCCACCGGCCGGCCACCATGGCGGTTTCCGGGCTGGTCCTGGCGGCCACCATGTTGATGTTCGTGAAGATCCCGAAGGGCTTCATTCCCGACCAGGACACGGACCAGATGCAGGTCTACACGGAAGCCGCTCAGGGCACCTCGTATTATCAGATGATGGAATACGAGCAGGAGATCGCCGGCGCGGTGGCGCAGGATCCCAACGTGGAAGCCCTCATGGCGAGCGTCGGCGGAACCACGGCGTCGAACCTGGGAGGTCCGAACTACGGCGAACTGGTGGTGCACCTGAAACCCCGCAACCAGCGCAAGATGAACGTGGACGACATCATCCGGAACCTGCGCCCGAAGCTGTCCGGGTTCGCCGGCATGAAGGTGTATCTCCAGAACCCGCCGACCATCCGCATCGGCGGCAAGGTGACCAAAAGCCTGTACCAGTTCTCGATGCAGTCGCCGGACAAGACGGAACTCTATGCCGCCGCCGAGGATATGGCCAGGCGTGTGGCGGAGCTCCAGGGGGTGGACGACGTTTCGAGCGACGTCGCGGTCAACACTCCGCAGGTCAACGTGACGATCGACCGCGACAAAGCGGCCGCCATGCAGGTCAACGCGAACCAGATCGAAAACGCGCTGTACGATGCCTACGGGCCGCGCTGGGTATCGACGATCTATGGGTCGGTGAACGAATACAAAGTGTTGCTGGAACTCATGCCGCAGTACCAGGCCGATCCGCGCGCGCTTTCGCTGCTGTACTTCAAGAACACCAACAACCGGCTGATCCCGCTGGATACGCTTGCCAAGATCGTCAGCGAGACCGGTCCGCAGACCATCAACCACTACGGCCAGCTTCCATCGGCCACGATCTCGTTTAATCTGCAGCCGGGGGCGGCCCTGGGCGAGATGGTGTCGAAGATCCAGAAAATCGCCGATGAAAACATGCCCGCCACCATCAGCACGCAGTTCCAGGGCGCGGCCAAGGCGTTCCAGAACTCGCTGGGGAATTTGTGGGTGTTGCTGATCATCGCCATCGCGGTGGTGTACATCGTTCTGGGAATCCTTTACGAGAGCTACATTCATCCGCTGACGATTCTTTCCGGCCTGCCCTCGGCCGGTTTCGGCGCGCTGGTGACGCTGTATCTGTTCCGCATCGACCTGAACATTTACGCGTTTGTCGGATTGATCATGCTGATCGGGATCGTGGAGAAGAACGCGATCATGCAGATCGACTTCGCGCTCGAAGCGGAACGGCAACAGGGCCTGAGCCCGGAGAAAGCGATCTACGAGGGCTGCCTGATCCGTTTCCGGCCGATCATGATGACGACCATGGCGGCGCTACTGGGAGCGGTGCCGATCGCGTTGGGCTACGGTGCGGGCGGCGAAGCGCGGCAGCCGCTGGGGCTGGTGGTGGTCGGCGGCTTGCTGTTCTCGCAATTGGTGACGCTCTACCTGACGCCGGTGTTCTACATTTATATGTCGGCGGCGCAGGAGACGGTGCAGCGGTGGCGTAAGGGCTCCCGGAAGATGGAGCGCGAAGCGCCGGTGGCGGGGTAGGCGGCACTCAACGCATCGGGTAAAACCGGAACGCGTGCTTCGCGTCCGTCCATTCGATCGGAGGCGTCGCGTCCCGGTGGCGCTCGATCCATTGGCGGCCGGCGCTATCACCCGATAGAAATTCGTATGCCGTCGCTTCCAACCACAAAGGCTGGTGCTGTTCGCGTGCTCCTGCCAGGCCCTGGTCGAGGACCGCGAAATCAATCCGCGGCAGCCCGATCCAGGATGCCTGTTGGTTGAAGTAGCTGATGGTCCACAAGTCCGGATGGAAACGATGGAACACGATCGGCGTTCCGGCCGGCCATCGCCGGTGCTCGGCCAGGGCGAACGCGAGCGGCGCATTGCTCTCCACGCGCGATTGCGGGTAAATCAGAAAAATGCCGTTCCAGAGGAAGAGGGCCGCCGTCACCAGGGGCGCGATGCGCCGAAGTGACACCGCGAATAGCAACACCAGTGGCGCGAGATAGAACAACCGGTAAAAGGTGTTCTGCGGCATCCAGAAAAACAGAAACACCAGGTATAGAGTTGCCCACAGGACCAGGTCGCGGGGCGGGCGCGTGAAGCGCGGGCGCCGGAAGCGGTAGGCAATCGCTCCCATCGTCGCGATGAGCAGCAGGATTCCAGCGGCGGTCAGCACGCCCGGCACCGCCTGGCCGATCTTGCCCCCGGCAAACAGGCGCAACGTTCCAGACAACGTGAGCAGGAAGTTGCGCACCGGTTGAAACGAGAACCCTGCATCCGGTGTATAGGCGACAATCCAGTGGAGGAACCCGCGCAGGTCGAACCGGCCGAACACGGCGCGGTAGGCGAACAGGTAAGCGATAGCCACGGGCCCGAGCGCGGCCACGGTATAGCGAATCCGGTCCCGCCAACCTTTGCAGCGGAGCCACACTACCGGCACATAGAAGATGGCAAGCTCATGAAAGAGCATGGCCCCGGCGTGTGCCAGTCCCGCGCCCCACCGAGAGCGGTCCTCCTCGATGAGATCGTTGGCACAGAGCACCAGGAACACCGAAGGCACGTAGGCGTTGGCATCGGTCGCGAACCTCCACCAAGTGGCGGCGAAGGCGAACAGCAGGGCGCCGGCGAGCGCCGATTCCGTCGAGAGCGGCCTCCGGCGGAGCGCCCGGTAGACCAACAGCACGGCAGCGCCCGCCAGCAGGCCATTCACGAGCTGCATCAGGAATAGGGCGCGGATGGGAATGCCGGCAGCCAGCACGGCGCGGTAGAGCCAGACTGTCGAGACCGTGTAGATCAGGTGATTGGGGTGAATCGTCTGCCGGAGGGGAGCGAATCCTTCGACATTGATAGCGAACGCCAGCCCGTCCCAATAGTAATTGCGCGTCGGAAGGAGGATGTACAGAAGGACCGGCACCGCCAGCAGGGCCCGGCCAAACCTCACGCGCACGCTATTCGCTGATTTCCCAGCTCGGGCCCTGGTCCTGGCCGATTTCCTGGACGCGGACGACGGTGTTGCGTGCCAGTTCGAGGAAGGCTTCGCCTTCCCCTTTACGCAGCACGATGGGATTTCCGCTGTCCCCTCCCACGCGCACTTGCGGATCGAGCGGGAGCTCAGCCAGAAAATGGACCTGCATCTGTTCCGCAGTACGTCTTCCGCCGCCATGGCTGAAGACGTCGACGCGTTGGTGACAGTGCGGGCACGTCAGAAAACTCATGTTCTCCACCATGCCGAGAATCGGCACCTTCACCTGGTGAAACATGAAAACGGCCTTGCGCGCATCCTCGAGGGAGACATCGGAGGGGGTGGTGACGACGATGGCGCCGCTGATCGGGGCGGTCTGGATCAACGAAAGCTGTACATCACCCGTGCCGGGCGGAAGATCGATGATGAGGAAATCGAGTTCGCCCCAATCCACGCCGCGCAGGAACTGCTGGATGACGCTGTGCAGCATGGGTCCCCGCCACACCAGCGGCTTATCGCCGGGGTTGAGAAACCCCATAGACATGAGCCGTACGCCGAACTGCTCGATCGGCTGGATGCGCTCCCCATAGGCCATCGGGGTACGGTTGATACCCATCATGAGCGGCACATTGGGCCCGTAGACATCGGCATCCATCAGGCCGGTTTTGTAGCCGAGAGCAGCCAACCCCACGGCCAGGTTCACGGAAACGGTAGTCTTGCCTACGCCTCCCTTGCCGGAACCAACAGCGATGAGGTTCTTCACACCGGCGATGGGCAACTTGGGCGGCTGGCCCGGCTGGTTGGGCGTCATCGACTCTATCGTAACAGGTGCTCGCCAATCAGACCGCGAGCGTCGACCGAGCTTCTTCGCCGACCATGGCAGCGAGACGGCCGACCGCTTCGCGGAGGACGCGCGCCTGCCGATTCAACTCGGCCGCCGCCGCCGCGCTCTGCTGGGCTCCCGCGGCGGAGGTCTGGGTCACCCGTTCCATCTCGCTGATGGATCGGGAAATCTGAGCGATTCCGCGTTCCTGGTCCTGGCTGTCGCGATCGACTTCTTCGACCAGCAGGGACACCTGCGCAGCATCCTGGCGGATGACCCGGATGATTTCCGCCACCTGGGATACGCGAGCTTTTCCTTCGGCGGATTTGGCGGTGGCGGTGGACATCAGGGCAGCAGTTTCCTGGGCCGCCTGCGAACAGCGCTGCGCCAGGGCGCGCACTTCATCGGCCACCACCGAGAAACCCGCTCCCGCCTCGCCCGCCCGAGCAGCCTCGACGGCCGCATTGAGCGCGAGGATATTGGTCTGGAAGGCAATTTCGTCCACCACCTTCATGATCTTCGAAACACCCAGGGTGGCGCCATGAATATCCGTAATCGCAGCCACCATCTGTTCCAGGGCATGGTCCGCCTCTTCGAAACGGGCTTTCGAGCCGTCGGTGAGTTGAGCGGCCTGTTGGGAACTGTGACCGTGCCTGGCTGCCGAGGCGTGGATCTGCTGCCCGGCGGCCGCGGTCTCTTCGAGCGAGGCGGCGTGCTCCGAGGCACTCTGGGCCTGGATCTGGCTGGCGGAAGCGATCTGTTTGGATGCCTCGGTAGTCTGCTCGGCCGTAGCGCGCAATTCGGCCGCAGTGGCTCGCAGACTGCCGCTCACCCGATAAACGACGAGCCATCCGAAGCCCACCGCGAGCATCATTAACGGCGCGCCCAGGAGTAACACGATGAGCTGGCTATGCCGAACGCCGGCTTGCACCTGCAGCACCGTGGCCCGATCGCGAGCGTCGGCGGCTTCCTGGTACCGGCGCACGCTTGCCAGCAGCCGCTCATAGGCCGGATTGGATTCCTCCAGGAGAACCCGTTGAGCCAATGCGAATTCACCCACCAAGACCTGCTGGGTGCACTTTTCGCTGGAACTGGCGAGGGCTTCGAACGCGGATGCGATTTCCGCACCCCCGGCGCCGAGCGCGTTGACCTGCTGGCGCGCCGTTTTGGCCGCCACCTGGCCGCCTTCGATTAACTTCTCGATCGCATCCGGATCCTTCTGCCGAACCAGTTGCTGGCCGGTGAACGCCACCGTGGTGACGCCCTGAATCAGGTCAAAAAGCTGCGTCGTAAGACGGTCTCCATCCGTGAACGAGTGCACCATTTGCACGAAGCTCTGGTGAGTAAAGAAATAGACCGTTCCCGTGCCCGCGGACGTGACAGCCGCGAATACGCCTACCACCAGTGCGAGCCGGCGCCCGATCGTCATACCGCCTCCTTGCTGTGCATGGCGCTGGCCTACTTCAGCTTCGCCACGCTCAGGCCGACCACGATGGAGCCAATGGGTTTGCCGCCGTCGAGCACAGGCAGGCCGACCTGCACCTGAAGCTCGCCCGTCGACTGGTCCACCTCCTCGGGCCCGGTCCACACTTTGCCGCTCATTGGTACCTTGTGCTTGTCTTTGTCGGCGTGCGACCAGCTCGTGGGCTTGGCAAGGAACGCTACCTTGGTACCGGCCGCGGTCGAGATGAAGCACTCGGAGATCTGGTCGTCGCGCTTGGTCTTGATATATTGCGCCAGTGGGTTGCGGCTGAACGAGCGGACCACCGGATCCAATAGCGTCAACTTGCTCCACCGCTCATTGGTCATTCCCTTTGCTTCTTCGGCGGGATTGGTATTGGCTGCCTTCACGGAAGCTACGATGGTGGGATCGGTGCTCCAGCTCTTGAGCTGGCTGGCTTTGTTCGCGATCTTTGCCTTGATTTCCGGCGACAGGGTGGTTTGGCCAAGGCAGCTAGCGGCGAGCACCAGGGTGCCCACCGCGGGGACGATCGACTTCAGGCGAAAACGCATGGTTCATACTCCAGATGTCAGCCGGGACCGAACGGCGCCGGCCATCCAGGCACCTAACACGGTGACCTGCCATTTCTATCGGCGACACGCCAGAAAGCTTTATACTGGTAAATTCGCAGATTACCCGGTCCCGAAGCAGGACCAAATGGCTACTAGGATGACCCAACTGTCCGGGTCGCGTCTTGGTCTGCTTTTCCGCCGAAAACCGCTTCCTTTACTTTGGCCCCCGTGGAATGGTAGCCTAAGTGTCTCATAATGCGTACAGTTGACTTGATTCAGCGGAAGCGCGATGGGGAAGAACTCGCCCCTGAGGAGATCGAGTACCTCATCGAAGGGTACACCCAAGGCAGCATTCCCGATTACCAGATCGCCGCATTTCTGATGGCGGTTTTCTATTCGGGCATGTCGGATCGCGAGGTCAGTCGCCTTACCGAATGCATGCTGCGCTCCGGCGACACGGTGGACCTTTCGGGAGTGCCGGGACTGAAGGTGGACAAACACTCCACCGGCGGTGTAGGCGACAAGACCAGCCTGATCGTAGCGCCGCTGGCCGCTGCCGCCGGGGTGGTCGTTCCCATGATGTCCGGCCGCGCCCTGGGACACACCGGCGGCACGCTGGACAAGCTGGAATCGATACCGGGTTTCCGAACCGATCTCAGCGCCGCGGAGTTCGAAAAGCAGCTTGGCGAGCACGGCCTTTGCTTCATCGGCCAGACCGACCGCCTGGCCCCGGCCGATCGCAAGCTCTACGCGTTGCGCGATGTGACCGCGACGGTGGAGTCCATCCCGCTGATCTCGTCGTCGATCATGTCGAAGAAGCTGGCCGAGGGAGTGGACGCCCTGGTGCTGGATGTGAAAGTGGGCAGCGGCGCGTTCATGAAAAAGCAGGTCGACGCCCGCCGGCTGGCGCAGGCCATGGTGGGCATCGGCCGCCGGATGGACAAAAAGGTTCAGGCCCTGATCACCGACATGAGTCAGCCCCTCGGCTTTGCCGTGGGCAACGCGCTCGAGGTGATGGAAGCGTCGCAGACCCTGCAGAATGCCGGCCCGGCCGACCTGACCAAGCTCTCGATCGAACTGGCCGCGCGCATGATCTACCTCGGCAAAAAGGCTCCCTCGCTCGACGATGCGCGGCGTATGGCGGAAAAGCACCTGGTGGAGGGCTCCGGTTACCGGAAGTTCAAGCAAGTGGTGGCCGCGCAGGGCGGCAACGCCCAGGCACTGGACAAGTTCGAGCTGCTGCCCAATGCCACCGGGATGCGGGAGGTAACCTCGCCGCGCGGCGGCTACGTGACCTCGATTGACGCGGAGGACATCGGCCTGGCATCCAACCTGATCGGCGCCGGCCGCGACAAGAAAGAGGATTCCATCGATCCCGCCGTGGGCATCATTCTCGAGGTCAAGGTGGGCGAGAAGGTGGATGCCGGATCGGTGTTGTGCCGCCTGTACTACACCAAGGAAGACCGGGTGAACGAGGCCGCCGAGATGGTGGAGGATGCATTCCGCATCTCCGCCCAAAAGCCGGACGAGCGGGAACTGATCCTGGAAGTCGTGGGGTAAATGGGCCGGTTCACGGGACTCCTCGGGCTCGTCGTCATCCTGGCCGCCGCATGGCTGTTTTCCTCGCACAAGCGCGCCATCAAGCTGCGCATTATCGGTTGGGGCATGGGGCTCCAGTTCGCCTTCGCGGTGCTGGTCCTCAAGACCGACTTCGGCAGAATCTTCCAGGCCATCGGCAGAGGCGTCAATGCCATGCTGGGCTACACCGAGGCGGGCAGCTCATTCGTCTTCGGCGACCAATTGGGCAAGAGCGGCGGCCCCTTCGGCGTGATATTCGCCTTCCAGGTGCTGCCCATCATTATCTTTATCGCCTCGTTTTTCGCCGTTCTCTACTACCTGGGAGTGATGCAGGTGATCGTGCGCGGCATGGCCATCGGGATGCAGAAGCTGATGGGCGTGAGCGGCGCGGAATCGCTGAACGTGGCGGCCAGCATCTTTATGGGGCAGACCGAGGCGCCGCTGACCATCCGGCCGTTTCTGGCGGGCCTGACGGAATCCGAGCTGTTCACCATCATGGCCAGCGGCATGGCCCACGTGTCCGGCTCGGTGATGGCCGCCTACGTGAAAATCGCCGGAGTGGATATCAAGCACTTGCTGACTGCCGTGATCATGACCGCGCCGGCCACCATCATGCTGGCGAAGGTTTTCATTCCCGAAACCGAAAAGCCGGCCACGGCCGGCAAGGTCGACATCCGCGTGGAAAAAACGGCGGTCAACGTGATCGACGCCGCGGCCCAGGGCGCGGGCGATGGGTTGCACCTGGCGCTCAATGTAGGAGGAATGCTGATTGCGTTCCTGGCGCTGATCGCCATGGTCAACGGCATCATGGGCTGGGCGCACGGACTGCCCCACATGGGCTGGCTGCCGCAGTCGCTCGAAAACCTGTTCGGGATCGTGTTCGCGCCCGTCGCGTGGGTCATGGGCGTGCCATGGAAAGACGCTTCGACCATCGGCAACCTGCTAGGCACCCGCCTGGTCCTCAACGAGTTCGTGGCATTTCTGAAACTCGGCCCGATGAAAGCGACGCTCGACCCGCGCTCGTTTGTGATCGCCACGTACGCCCTGTGCGGCTTTGCGAATCTCAGTTCCATCGCCATTCAGATTGGCGGAATCGGGGCGCTGGCGCCGAACCGTAAGTCCGACCTGGCGCGGCTCGGCCTGCGGGCCGTGGCGGCGGGAACCATGGCGAATTTCATGTCGGCGTGCATTGCTGGAATGCTCCTGTGATCGAAGAAGCCAGGCGTTACATCGAAAGCCGCACGCCGGTGCGGCCCCGGATCGGCGTGGTGCTGGGCAGCGGGTTGGGAGCCTTCGCCGAGGAGCTCACCGAAGGAAACGAAATCCCCTATGCGGAGATTCCGGGGTGGCCGTGCTCCACGGCGGTGGGCCACGAGGGAAAGCTGATCCTGGGCCGGATCGGACCGGTGGACGTCGCGGTAATGGCCGGCCGGGCGCACCTCTACGAAGGCTATGGACCGGCCCAGGTGGTGTACGGCGTTCGCACGCTACAGTCGCTCGGCGCCCGGACCATGGTCTTCACCAATGCCGCGGGCGGCATCAACCTGGAACTGCACCGCGGCGGCCTGGTGCTGATTTCCGACCACATCAACCTGCAGAGCGTGAATCCCCTGGTGGGCGCCAACGACGATGCGCTGGGGCCGCGTTTCCCCGACATGTCCGAGGCCTACTCGCCCTGTTGCCGCGCCATCGCCAGGGCCGTGGCCACCGAGTTGGGAATCCCGATCACGGAAGGCGTGTATGCGGCCATGCTGGGACCTTCCTACGAGACGCCCGCCGAGATTCGTTTTCTGCGCGCGATCGGCGCGGATGTGGTGGGGATGTCCACGGTGCTCGAAGTGATCGCGGCGGTGCACCTCGGAATGAAGGTGCTGGCCATTTCGTGTGTGACCAACATGGCCGCCGGCATCCTGCCGCAGAAGATCAATCACGAGGAAGTGCTCCAGACCGGGCTCGCCGTCCGCGATACCCTGGTGCGATTCCTGCGGGCGCTCCTGCCCCGCCTGGCCGAAGCGTCATGATCGATCTGCTCACCAGGGCCGCCCTTGCCGCTCGGGAACATGCTGTGGCGCCATTCTCCAAGTTTCAGGTAGGAGCTGCCCTGGAGGATGCCGAAGGCCGCATTCATACCGGCTGCAATGTGGAGAACGCCACCTACGGACTTACCGTGTGCGCGGAGCGCGTCGCCGTATTCAAGGCCCTTTCCGAGGGCGTGCGCCAGTTCCGCCGCATCGCCGTCGCGGCGGATACCGGGAAGCTGACGCCGCCGTGCGGGGCGTGCCGCCAGATCCTGTGGGAATTCTGCGGCGATATCGAAATCGTCCTGGTGAACCCGCGCGGCAAGACCGAGACGTATCATCTGAAAGAACTCTTTCCGAAGCCCTTCGATGACTCGTATCTCTAACTCTCCCCGTGCCGCGGACACCAGCCCCGGCGCCTTCTCGCGTCCGCAAGCTGCCCTGTGCCTGCTGCTGGCCCTCGTTCTCGGCACACCTGCCGCGCGCGCGCAGACGCCGGTCGACTGGATCTGGAGCGCGCGCTACCTCATCACCGAGGATGGCCAACAGCGAGTGATCGAGAATGCCGCGGTGGCGATTCGCAACGACCGCATCGTGGGCGTGGGCACCCGGACCGACATCGACGCCCACTTTCAGGCGAAGCAGCGGCTCGATCGGCCGGACGCCGTCATCGCTCCCGGACTCATCGATACCCACACTCACGCCGCCATGTCCCTGTTTCGCGGCATCGCGGACGACCGGAATCTTCAGGACTGGCTCGAGAACTACATCTTTCCCGCGGAGGCCAAGAACGTTTCGCCCGACTTCGTGCGCTGGGGCACGCGCCTGGCATGTCTCGAGATGTTGCTCGGCGGCACCACCACCTTCGCCGACATGTACTATTTCGAGGACGTGGTGGCCGAGGCGGCCAAGGAGGCGGGCATCCGCGGGGTGCTGGGCGAGACCATCATCGGTTTCCCGGTGGCCGACAACAAAACTCCCGCCGACGCGCTGCGCTTCACCGAGAAGTTCCTGGTGCGGTTCGGCGGCGATCCGCTGGTGGTGCCGGCGGTGGCGCCGCACGCGCTCTATACCAACTCCGACGAAACGCTGAAGGCCTCGCGCGCGCTCGCCGACAAGTATCACGCTCCGCTGATCATCCACGTTTCGGAAACCAAAAAGGAAAGCGACGACACGCTGGCCCGGCGCAAGATGACTCCGGTGAAAGTGCTGGACAGCCTGGGCGTGCTCACCGGCCGCACGGTGGCGGCCCACTGTGTGTGGGTGGACGATGCCGATATCGGCATCCTGAAAAGGCGCGACACGGGGGTGGCGCACTGCCCCTCCAGCAACATGAAGCTGGCCAGCGGCGTGGCGCCGGTGGTACGCATGCTGGCGGCAGGTCTCGCGGTGGGGCTCGGGCCGGACGGTCCCGCGGGCAGCAACAACGATTTCAACCTCTTCGAAGAGATGGACCTCGCGGCCAAGCTGCAAAAGGTAACTTCGCTCGACCCGCGCGTGCTGCCCGCCGGCACCGTTCTCCAGATGGCCACCATCGGCGGCGCGCGCGCCCTGGGGATGGAGAAGGACATCGGGTCGATCGAGAGCGGCAAGCGTGCCGACCTGATCAGCGTGCGCCTCGACCGGCCCAATGCCGTGCCGATGTACGACCCGATCTCCCAGATGGTGTATGCGCTCAAGGCCGAAGACGTCCGCGACGTCATGGTCAACGGCCGGCTCGTGGTGCGCGACGCCAGGATCCTCACCCTCAACCAACCGCTGATCCTCCAGATGGCGGAACAGTATCGGGCCCGGATCAGCGCGTCGCTGAAGTAACGGCCTGCCGGCCATCCGGGCGGACACGGCGGGCTCGCTGAGCCGGTACACTGAGCAGTGACGGATTCCGAATATGAAAAAACTGATGGTGATCGCGCTGGCGGTTGCGGCTGGGCTGGCGGCGCAGCAGACCCGACGGGAGATCGTGAATTCGGCCGCGAAGCCCTCTGATGACGCCAAGCCGAATAGCCCCGGCGTGCCCGATGTGTACGCCGTCAATTCCCGCTTCGAGCGCGTGGTGATTTTGCGATTCAAATTCGATACCGACCTGCTGGCCGGCCTCGAAAAGATGGTGAAGCAGGAGAAGATCCGCAATGCGGTGATTCTCTCCGCCGCGGGCGCGGTGCGCGGCTACCAGGTGCACCAGGTGAGCAACCGGACCTTCCCCTCGAAGAACATGTTCGTGAAGGACCCCACCGCCCCGGCCGATCTGATCGGCATGAACGGGTATGTGCTCAACGGCAGAATCCACGCGCACATCACCCTGGCCAATCCGGACCACGCCTTCGGCGGGCACCTGGAACCCGGCACCTCCGTATTCTCCTTTGCGATTGTCACCCTGGGAGTGCTGGAGGACGGGCTGGACCTGAGTAAACTGGACGATAAGACGTACCGCTAGCGGCCGCTAACAGGAGCGGGCCTGAGGTATGTGAATGGCTGATTCTACAGGTATGGCTCGTTAAACCGCTCGTGCCGAGCGGTCGGGTAGGTCACTGCGGCTGGCGGGTCACGGCTCGGCGACTTGCAGTTTTTGGTCGGCCGGGATCTTCTCCAGCACCTGTACCGTTCCGCTGGGCCAGCGGATCGCGAGCCGATCCACGATGGTTGCCGGGCCGAGGCCGAAATAGAGGGTCATCTCATTTTGCGAATAGTAGCTCCCGCCGCTCATCACTTCGTCGATCTGACGCCGCCCACCGGCCTCGAGGGTCACCCGCGCTCCGATGGCGCTACGGTTCGACTTCGTGCCGGTCAGCGAGACCGAGAGGAAGTGCTGGCGCGGGCCAGTGTTCTTGAGGAGGCTGGGGGTGGCATTCATGTTGACGATGACGACATCGGGCCGGCCGTCGCCATCCACGTCGCCGACCGCGAGGCCACGCGCGGGACGTAGCATGGCCAGCGCCGGACCGGCCGAAGCGGTGACGTCGGCGAACTTTCCATTGCCGAGATTGCGATACAACAGTGTCTTCTGCCGGTACCGGTCGCCCACCGGCGAACGGTCCACTTCCGGATAGACGTGACCGTTGGCAATGATCAGGTCCTTCCAGCCGTCGTCGTCGAAATCCACAAACGCAATGCCCCAACCGAGCAGGTGATTGGCCGCCAGGCCGGCCTGGAGTGAAACATCGGTAAAAAACTTGCCGTCTTCGTTCTTGAACAACGACGGAATATCGCCGGAGAAATTCGTCTTGGCGATGTCCAGCCGGCCATCGCCATTGAAGTCGGCGACGGCAATTCCCATCCCGGACTGGAGTTGGCCATCGAAGTTGTACGCCACTCCGGCCTCGACGGCGATCTCTTTGAAGGTGCCGTCGCCGCGGTTATGGTAGAGCAGGCTGGGGGTCTGGTCGCAAGCCACGTAGATGTCCGGCCAGCCGTCGTCGTCGAAGTCCGCCGCCACCGCGCCGAGTCCATAGCGTCCGCCGGGCTTGAGGATCCCCGCCCGTTCGGACACGTCTTCAAAGGTGCCGTCGCCGCGGTTGTGGTACAGCACGTTGTGGCCGAGCGGCAGGCCTCGCGGGCCGCACCACACCGCCAGGCCCTTCCAGTTGCAGGATGGGTCCTCGCCGGGCCGGGGGGTCTTGGCAAGGTCCAGATCGACGTAGTTCGCGATGAACAGGTCAAGCCGGCCATCGCGATCGTAATCGACAAACGTGCAGCCGGCGCCATAGCGTACACCACCTACTGGTAGGTGCGCTTCGGCAGTAACATCCCGAAACTGATCGCCCAGGTTGCGATATAGGTGATTGTATCCATAGTAAGTGAGCAGCAGGTCCGGCTTGCCGTCATTGTCGTAGTCACCTACGCAGACTCCCTGCCCCCAACCTTCAAGGTTCAGGCCGGCGCTACGCGAAACCTCTGTAAATCGGCCGTGGCCATCATTGCGATACAACTGTACCCTACTCGGTGCGGAGGCGCGGCCGCGTTCCAGAGTCGTTCCATTCGTGATCAGAATATCGTTGGCGCCGTCGCCATCGTAGTCGAAAATGGCGGCCCCGTTGCCGGTCGACTCTAAGATAAACGTCTTCGTCTCTCTGCCGCCGAACGTATTCGAAAAAGTAAGCCCGGCCGCGGGCGCCACATCCACCAGGCGGATGGTCATAGTAGTACCCCCGGCCAGCGCGGCTGCGATAGCCAGAAGAACGATGCGGCTGTGCGATTGAATACATCCCTCCAGCAAACAAGTACGTTCCAGGTGTGCGGCTGTCACCACCTCAGATTGCAGGACACAAAACTTCTTGACCCATTGACTCGCATGGGCTTATTCTACCGAAAACGCTGTCATTTACAAGCATGCCACTTAGAGGGAGGGGAGTAATGAACCAAGCCGTTCGCCGCTTACTGCTTTGTCTTGTGCTCGCGGGTGTTTGCGCTTATGCGCAGAGGGATTTGGGCACACTGGTGGGAACCGTCACCGATAGCAGCGGCGGGGTTGTTCCAAACGCGGTTGTCAAGATCACCGAGACGGCAACCGGACTCGTCTATGAAACCGTTACCAACGGGTCCGGCGAGTTCGTGCGTCCGGCCTTGAAACCGTCAACCTACAATGTAAGCGTAACCGCGCCCGGGTTTAAGAAAGCGGAGCAGCGCAACATCCTGCTGACCGCCGGCGAGCGCACCGGCGTCACGATCACGCTGGCCGTCGGCGATGTCGGCCAGACCGTGGAAGTCACCGCTGCTTCGCCCATCCTGCAAACCGAAAATACCCAGGTGGGCGCCAACCTGAATACCAAGGCCATGACGGATATTCCGTTGGGCGGGCAGCGGAACTTCGCATACCTGGCGCGGCTGTCTCCGGCGGTAGTCCCGGCCGAACCGGGCGCGCGCGACTCGGCCAACGGCGGCTTTTCCGCCAACGGCGTCCGCTCCAACGGGCAGAACAATTTCCTGCTGAACGGCGTCGACAATAACATCAACACCATCGACTTTCTGAACCAGACTGCCTACGCCATCGGACCTTCGGTCGAAGCCATCGGCGAGATGAATATCCTCACCAACGGCTACAACGCCGAATACGGCAGGGCAGCCGGCGGGGTGGTGAACGTGAACCTGAAGTCGGGCACGAATCAGCTTCACGGCAGCCTGTTCGAGATTCTTCAGAACAAGGCGCTCGACGCCAACCGGTGGGAAAACAACGTGGCCGGCGTGCCGCGCGGCCCGTTTGCACAGAACCAGTTCGGCGCTACCGCGGGCGGCCCGATCGTTCGCAACAAGCTCTTCATTTTCGGCGATTACCAGGGAACGCGCATCGCCACTTCGGGCGGCGCGGTGCAGAACCTCGGTTACTCCGGGTTCACTACGATTCCGACCGCGGCCATGAAGCAGGGCGACTTCTCGAGCCTGCTCGGTCCGCAGATCGGCACCGACCCGGCGACCGGCGCCGCCATCAATCAGGGCGCCGTCTACGATCCCCAATCGACGAAATACGACGCCAGTGGCGTACCCATCTCGCGGACGCCTTTTCCCGGCAACCTCATTCCGCAAAGCCGTTGGGATCCCGCTTTCGCGAAGATCCTGCAACTGTACCCGGGCACCAACCAGCCGATCAAAACCGGCACCTACCCGGCCAATGACTTCTACTACATCACCCCGGGCAAGCAGGTCACGGACCAGGGTGACGGTCGTGTGGACTACCGGATCAGCGCCAAAGACAGCCTCTTTGGTTCGTTAAGCTGGGCCAATACTTCGAAGACCGACGGCCCACCCTTCCCGGGCCCGTTGGACGGTTCCCCGTTCAACGGCGCTGCCGAGGAAGATCTCTCGCGCAACGCGCAGATGAGTTACACCCGAGTGTGGACGCCGACCGTGGTTTCCGAAACGCGCGTGGGATTCACTCGGCTGGTCACTTCCCGCCTGGGCGCGAATCCGACCGCCGACCTTTTCTCGCAGTTCGGTATCGGCGGCTACAACCCGACCACTGCCACCGCTCTGAACGGTGGACTGCCGCAGATCGGCTTCAGCAACGGCTATGCCCAAACTGGTGCGAATAACTGGATTCCCACCAAGGAATACAACAATGTCTGGGATTTCATTCAGAACGTCGCGTTCGCCAAGGGAAAGCACGCGCTGAAATTCGGTGCCGAATACCGGCCAATCAAATTCCCGTTCTTCCAGGTGCCGAATCCGCATGGCGTCATCAGCTACAACCAGAACGAGACTGCGTTCCCTCTCACTGCCAAGGGAAGCGGCGGGCAGGCAATCAACTCGGTGACGGGCGACCCGGTCGCGTCCGCGCTCCTCGGACAGATCGATAGCGGCAGCATTTCCACCACGAATTTCGTATCGTCGCAAAAAAGCGCCTGGGCCTGGTACGCGCAGGATGACTGGCGCGTGAATTCCAAGCTCACCTTGAACCTGGGCTTGCGTTACGAATTGTGGTCGCCGATCGATGAACGCTTCGGCCGCCAGGCCAACTTTGACCTGCAAACGCAGACATTGTTCATTCCGAAGGGGCCGAACCAGAACGAGGCGCTCCCGCCGAACTTCGCGGCGGCGTTCCCAAGCGTGAAAGTATCGCGCGGCGAGGTGCCGAGCACGCTCATCCCGTGGGACAAGTACAATATCGGTCCACGCCTCGGGCTGGCTTACCAGATCACCGACAAAACCGTGATCCGCGCCGGTTTCGGCATCTTCTACGGCGGTGAGGAAAACCAGGGAGGCAGCCCCAATCGCGGTGAGGGCGTTCCGTTCAACGAGTCCGTGCAGTTGTCGCGCTCGAGCGGCGTCAGCAGTTTCATCGGCGTCTCCCAGCCGGAGTGCCCGGGCTGCAACTACTTCTCCGGCGGACTCACGGGCGGCTACCCGGTCAACGTGTTCACGCTACCGGCGCCGGTGTCGTTCCGCGGCGTTCAGTCGGATTTCCGCAATCCCATGGTGCAGAAGTGGAACTTCGTGGTGCAACGCGAACTGCCCGGATCCATGGCGTTGGAGGTCGGGTATCTTGGCAACCACCAGGCGCACCAAGTGATTCTGTGGAACTCGGATCCGGCGGTCAACATCGGCACTACCAACACCGCCATCAACACCGAAAACCGGCGTATCATTCAGCCGCCGGCGGGTTGCACCACCTGCGCTTCCATCGGCAACGGCCTGTCGATGACCTCTTCGTTCGGCTACGGGAACTATGCGGCCCTGGAATCGAAGCTGGACAAGCGGTTCTCGCAAGGCCTGCAGTTCCAAATCGCTTACACCTGGTCCCACGCGATGGCGAATAGCGGCACTCCGCTGAGCGGTTCGGCTGGTCTGGGCGCGCCCGATCCAACCGATCTGTCGTCGCAGTACTCTACCGCATCCTGGGATATCCGCCACAGCTTCACCACCGCTTTTGTGTATGACCTGCCCTTCGGCCGGGGCAAAGCACTGGGCGGAAATATGGGCCGCGCCGCGGACACGCTTGCCGCCAACTGGCACCTCAATGGTGTGCTGACCTTGCGGACCGGCGTGCCTTACTCGCTCCGCTACAACGGATGTCAGGGCATTTGGGGAGCCTGCCGGCCGGATGCGATTCCGGGTCAGGACCCGAACGTAGCCCCCTCCGGCGGCCGCACCCCGTCCGAATGGTTCGACATCACCAACGTGACCGTCCCGACGGCTCTGACGGGCGGCAACCTGGGGTTGCAGAGCCAAACGGGTCCCGCCTGGCGGACTCTCGACCTTTCGGCATTCAAGGACTTCCCGATTACCGAGAGATGGAGAGTCCAGTTCCGCGCGGAGACGTTCAACCTGCTCAACACGCCCGTGTTCGACCGGCCGGGCAATAACCTGCAAGACAGCAGAGTACTCGGCGGAAACGGGAATTTTGGTAAGATCACCGCCACTCTTCCCGGCACGGAGCGCCACATCCAGTTCTCGCTTCGTGTGCAGTTCTGATATGGTGGTGGGGCAGGCCTTCCGGGCCTGCCCTGGTTCCCTGGGTATGCTCTGGCTGTGGCTGTTCCTCTTCGCGGGCCAGTTTGACACGACTTTCCGGACAGGGCTGATCGCACTCAACCGTAACGACCTCGCGACAGCCGAGTCGCAGTTGGAAGCGGCGTCGCGACTGGAGCCGCGCGATGCCAGGGTGTGGTTGGCGCTGGCACAGACGTACTGGAAGCTCAACCGCTCCGAGGCCTCGCGTGCAGCGGCCGGCAAGGCCGAGGCGCTGGCGAATGACCCGGCGATTCTGCGGGCCCTCGCCGTCTATTATTCCGGCTCGGGCGATCGAAGCAAGGCCGCCGCGGCGCTTGAATCGGTGATTCGCCGCGATCCCTACCGCGAAGCCGACTACTTCGACTTGGCCCAGGTTTACTTCCAGCAGCAGGATTTCGCCGCCGCGCTCAACGTGCTGGACGCCGGGCGTAAGAACTTCGACAAGAGCGCGCAACTCGAATTGGCGGCCGGTGTCGCCTGCTACGGCCTGCGCCGCTTTCCGGAAGCCATCGAAGCCTTCCTGCGCACCATTCGGCTCGATCCCGATGTGGAACAGCCGTACGTATTTCTCGGCCGCATGTTGGACCAGGCCGAAGGCCAACTGCCGCGCATCGCCGGCGTGTTTGCCGTCTACGCCCAGCGCGATACGTGGCTCGGCAATTATCTCTACGGCAAGGCGCTGCGCATTGCGGGCGATTCCGCGAAGGCGGAGCCCCTGCTGCGCAAGGCTGTCGCCCAGAACGACCGGTCCTGGGAAGCCCACTTCGAGCTCGGCGTGTTGCTGGATGGACAGGGAAAATACGAGGATGCGGCGCGAGAAATCCGCCGCGGTATCGAACTTCACCCGGACGATCCGGTGGCGCACTACCGCCTGGCGCGGCTCTACGACCGTCTGGGAAAACCGGCCGAGGCGCGCGCCGAACGAGAACTACACGCCAGGCTCTCGACCGTTGTAAAATGAGCGAACCCGTGAACCGTCGCCGTTTTCTTGCCGCTGCCGCCGTTTCCGCCGCCGGTATGCGCGCGGATGATCCCAAGCGGAAACTTCTGCTCCCCACCGATGCTCCCGACGAGCTGGGCTTCCGCATCATGTGGTACAACCCTGTGCCCGCGCTCGACCACGCCGCGTACCAGTTGAAGATACACGGCCTGGTGGAGAAACCGCAGTCGCTCGCCCTGGCACAGCTTCGCGCCCTGCCGCAGGAATCGCAGAATACGCGCATGAAGTGCGTGCAATGCTGGTCGTCGCGGACCGCCTGGGGCGGATTCCGCTTCGGCCACCTGATGGAACTGGCCAAGCCGCTTGGCAACGCCAAGGCGGTGCGCTTCGACTGCGCCGACAAGTGGTACGAATATTTCAGCATCGAGGACTTGATGAAACCGCGCGTGATGCTGGCGCTCGATATGGCCGGCAAGCCGCTGGCCGACCGGCACGGAGCGCCCTTGCGGCTGATCGATCCGGCGCGATACGGCTACAAATCGGCCAAGCTGATCACCAGTATTGAATTCGTTGCCGAAGGACAGGGCAGCATGGCCTGCGATATCGGCCCCTACTATTCGCCGTCGGGCGAAATCAAGTCCGGATACGATCACCCGCTCGATCTCGGTTCCGCCGTGCGGCGCAAAATCTCCGGCGGAGAGATCACGGACTACTGATGTTCAGCCTCTCCAAGCGGCGATTCGTGCAACTGGCCGGGCTCTCGATTGCGAACCGCATCGCGCCCTCCTGGCTGCGCGCCGCCGAGCCCCGGCTGGGCGGGAACAAGGTCATCATCGTGACCTTCGGCGGCGGCGTGCGTTATTCCGAAACGTTCGCTCCGGAGGGCCTGCACAACATTCCCAGGCTGGTGGGCCTGCGGCCCGGCGGCCACTTCTTCCGCACGTGCATCAACTCCGGCGTGCTCTCCCATTTCAACTCCACCGCCAGCATTCTCACCGGCAACTGGCAGCGCGTGGACGATTTCGGATTCCAGCCTCCCGCCGGTCCCACGGTCTTCGAATACTTTCGCAAGCAGACCGGCGCCGGTCCTCTGGATGCCTGGGCGGTGGCCACCAATAAGAGTTTTGCTTCGATGGGCTGGAGCTCCGATCGCGCCTTCGGCCAGCCGTTCGGGGCTAACGTGGTGCTGCCCAAGCAACTTCTGCTGGAAGCGGTGCAGGATGTGATCCGTAAGGGCAGCGAAGGCGGCGTGGCCAGCCGCGATAACGTCCTTCAGCGCCTCGAGGGCGTGCTCAGCGAAGGCTACGAGGGCGTCGGCTGGACCATCTTCCAGGCCGGCCGCAAGCTCGACAAGCAGGTCCGTGAAACCCTGCTGCACGGCCTGGTCGAGTACATCAATGGGCCGGAAGGTCCCACCTCGGGAGACGAGCTCACCTTCTTCATCGCTCGCGAGGTGATGCGCGAATTTGCGCCGCGCCTGCTGCTGGTGAACTTCTGGGATATGGATGTGGCCCACTGGGGCTCCTACTCGCTGTACCTCCAGGCGATCACCCGCACCGACCGCCTCACCGGCATGCTCTGGGACGAGATCCAGCACAACGCCGCCTACCGGGAGAAGACCACCATGCTGGTGCTGCCCGAACTGGGCCGCGACGGCGACCAGAACACCGCCAACGGCTTCCTCAACCACCGCAGCGGCGACCCTTCCTGCCGGAACATGTGGCTCCTTGCCATGGGCGCCGCCGTGCCGAAAGGCGAAACCGACCGGCCGGTCTATCACGTGGACGTGGCCGCCACCACGGCCGCCCTGCTGGGCGTGAAGGCGGGCGGTTGCGCCGGCAGGCCCATGCCGGAGTTGTTGCTGTAATGCCATCCGCCGCGCTCAAAATTTCGCCGGCCCTGCTCGACGCCCTCCCCGTATCCTTCTCCTCCTTCTGCCTCGACCGCATGAAGGATTGGGACCTGCTGTTCCCCGCCGAACGCGGATACTTCGAGCGCCTGTTCGCCCTGCTCGAGCGGTCCACCGATGCGGCGGCCCTGTTCGCCCCCTTGCGCGATCTGGAGCACAAGATGGGCGTGAACGAAAGGAACTTCCCGAAAGGGCAGTTCACCCTTGAACAGGTTGATTTCCTCAATCGGAATCCCCACTATGCCGAGTGGCGCGCGGCGATCGCACAGGTGTTCGCCCGGCTCGATCCGGTGCTCGATGCGGAGATTGCACGCAACGGCCATCCGCGCCTGGTCGTCGTCCTCGCTCCCGCGGAGATGGCCGTCGGCCCCGACCGCATGTGGACGCGCCTGGCCGGCCGCGGAAAGCGGGTCGCGCTCGAAGGCCCCGAAGACCCCGGCGACTTCGTCCCCCTGCTGCTCACCGGCACGGAACGAAGCGGCGCCGCGATGACCATCGCGGAACGGCTCTCCGCGGGGCGCACCGGTGGCGCCTATACCTCCTGGATGATCGAGGCGGGTGGCAGCCTCGCTGCGATCGGCCCGCCATCCGGCTCGGTCGTGAAGTACAGTTACGATCGGCTGGAGCCCTATCGCAAGCGCCTGATGCAGGAAGTGCGGGCCGTGGTGGAAGCCAAAGACGTTCCCGGTCCCCGCCAGCTCAGCGCGCGCCTGAAGCAGCTGAAGATTCTGGCCTCCGAGGGCGAGCTCGCGCACGATCCGATTCTGGCCGAGTTCGCCCGCGCCATTCTGCTCAGCGGCAATGGCACCCTCCTCATCAACAATACGTTCGTCGAGTGGGCCACCGTGCAGGCCGTGCGGCGCGCGCGGCCCTCCGTGGTGATCGTCGGCTTCGGCATCCGCAACAAGGTGAAGCCGTTCAGCAGCCTCCTCATCTATGCCGACCAGGAAACCGCCAACCCGATCCCGTCGCAAATGGACACCCTCGGGTCTTATGTGGACCTGGAGGTGTTCTATCAATACATCTGGCAGGAATTCCAGAAATATCCCGAGTACCGCAACAACACGGCCTACCTGTTCGTGGCCGACGGCATGGAGGAGATGCTGGCCATCGGCCCGCCCGATTTTTCCCTGCTGGCCGCCAAGGGCCCGTTGAAACTCGCCGCGGTCCATTCCCATCTGAAGGACTGGCTGGGCGTCTAGACATGAATCGCCGCCAGTTCATCGGCAGTCTCGCTGCCGCCCCGCTGCTGTGGCCGCGGCATGCGGTGGGCGCGGCCTTTCCCGTGCATTTCCGCCGAACCAGTCCGTACCAGGCGCTGGCGCGATTCATTGCCCCCGGTAGCGACGAGTTCGCCGGAGAAAAAGCCGCCATGGACACCGCGGCCGCGCTGCGCAAGGCGAACCCCGAGGGCCGCTACTACGTGCTGCCCGACGGGGTGCTCCGCTACGAAGTGAAGCAGGGCCTCGAATACCGCGTCGGCCTCCGCAAGGCCACCGGCGAGCCCATCGCCGAAACCGTCGCCCGCGCGCCGCGACCGCTCTTTCGAGACATCACCGCCGAGCTCTTCGGCTCCTGCGACTCGTTCCGCGAGCAGATGCTCCGCGGCATTCCGTACTGGCGCGCCCGGCTCGATTCGGCTTCGGGCATCGACATCTATGGCAACAACGGCATCGCCGTGGGCGATTGCGACAACGACGGCGTGGACGAAGTCTTCGTGTGCCAACCGGGCGGGTTGCCCAATCGAATGTACAAACTTCGCGACGGGCGCATGATCGACATCACCGAACACGCCGGAGTCGGTCTGCTGGACGATACCTCGTGCGCCCTCTTTCTCGATCTGCGCAACAGCGGCCATCAGGACCTGGTGGTGCTCCGCGCGGCGGGCCCTCTGCTGTACCTCAACCTCGGCGACGGCCGCTTCGCCCTACGCCCCGATGCTTTCCACTTTCGCGCCGCGGCGCAGGGCAGTTTCACCGGCATGTCCGCCGCCGATTACGATCGCGATGGCCGCATCGACCTCTACCTCTGCACCTATACCTATTTCCAGAGCGAGGACCAGTATCGCTACCCGGTGCCGTACCACGACGCGCGCAACGGCCCGCCCAATTTCCTGTTTCACAACCGGCTGGCGCCGGACGGTTCGGGCACGTTCGAAGATGTCACCGAGGCCAGCGGCCTGAACGAAAACAACGACCGTTTCAGCTTCGCTCCCGCCTGGTGCGACTACGATGGCGACGGCTGGCCCGATCTCTACGTGGCCAACGATTTCGGCCGCCACAACCTGTATAAGAACAGCGGCGGCCGCTTTCACGATGCCGCGCGCGAGGCGGGCGTGGAGGACATCGGCCCCGGCATGAGCGCCGCCTGGTTCGATTACGATGGCGACGGCCGCCCCGACCTCTACGTCTCCAATATGTGGTCCGATGCGGGCCAGCGTGTGACGCGCGACCCGGCCTTCCAGCCCGCGCACGACCCTTCCTTGCGCGAGGCCTGGCGCCGCCACACCAAAGGCAATTCGCTCTACCGCAATCGCGGCGATGGCACCTTCGAGGAGACGCGGGAAGCCGAAATGGGCCGCTGGGCCTGGTGCGCCGACGCCCACGATTTCGATTACGACGGCACGCCCGAAATCTTCATCACCTGCGGCATGCTCACCAGCCCCGGCGAAACCGACCTGATGAGCTTCTTCTGGCGCCAGGTAGTCGCGAAATCGCCCACCACGCCCGAGCGCTCCGCCGGGTACGAGAACGGCTGGAACGCCATCAACCAGTACATCCGCGAGGACTATAGCTGGAGCGGGCATGAGCCGAATGTGTTCTACGTTTGCCGCGACGGTCACTACGTGGACTACTCCGGCGTCAGCGGGCTCGACTGCGCCCTGGACAGCCGCGCGTTCGCCGTCACCGATCTGGACGGCGACGGCAGCCTCGACCTGCTGCTCAAAAGCCGCCTGGCGCCGCAGGTGAAGGCGTTCCGCAACGACTCCACCGGCGGACGCAAAGCCATCGCGCTGCGCCTCACCGGCACGAAATCGAACCGCGACGCGATCGGCGCGCGCGTGGCAGTACACGGCCGGACGCAATTCCTCCAGGCCGGGTCGGGCTACATGGCGCAGCACACCAAGGTGCTGTATTTCGCCGCGCAGGAACCCGCCGACGTGCGCATCGAATGGCCCTCCGGCTTGCACCAGGAACTGCGCGACCTGGCGCCAGGGTTCCGTTACCAGGTCACCGAGGGCTCCGAACAAGTCGATCAGCAGCCGTTCGCGCCGCGCGCCCTGCCCGCAGCCACGGCCGCGCCGCTGGTCGCCGACAATCAGCCGCGTACCCACGATACCTGGCTGCTCGATCCGGTTCCCCTGCCCGACCAGCGTCCGGGACCGGGCCTGCTCTACATCGCCGCGGGGGAACGCCCCCTCCTCGAAACCGCCATCGCCGTAGTGGACCTGCGCCGCGAGCCCGCCGACGTAGCCGCCGGCTATGCCCTGTTTCGCCGTTACCTGCTCGACTGGCGAACCGACCTGGTGCTGCCACTGGTGCTCCTGATCGACGACCGCAGCCGCGTCCACAAACTCTACGCCGCCGCGCCCACCGCAGCCGCGCTGGCAGCCGACCTGAAATCCATGCGGCAGGCCAATCGCCAGCCGCTTGCGCTTCCTTTTTCCGGCGACTATTTCGCGCTGCCCCGACGCAACTATTTCAAACTCGGCGCGGGCTTCGCCAATGCCGGCTATCCGGAACAGGCTTTACCGTACCTGGAGGAAGTGGTCCGCCAGACCCCGCGCAACCAGGTGGCCGTGAACGCCATCGGTCAGATTCATGCCGATGCCGGACGCTACCGTGAGGCCAAGCAGTGGTTTCAGAAAGCCATCGCCCTCAAGCCGGACGATGCTGGCGCAATCAACAACCTCGGCGTATTATATGGACAACTGGGCCAGCCGAATGATGCCATCGCGGCGTTCGAGTACGGCATCGGCAAGGCCCCGCGGGATGAGCTGTTGTACCTGAACCTCGCACGCATCTACACGGCCAGGGGCGACTTCGATAAGGCCCGCGCCGTGATGCTGCGGCTCCGCGAGCAAAAGCCCGACAGCATCACCGCCCGCAATGCGCTGCGCGAACTGGAGAACCGATGATACCGACGCTGTTCGTCTGGATGCTGGTGCAGAAGGTGGCCGCCTCGGGCCGCGTGGTCGAAATCGCCACGCCGCCCGCCCAGCGGCTCGCGCCGCGCGCCCAAATTGCCCCCGGAACGCCTCCGCTGCTCGCCTTCCGCATGCTCGAAGGCCGCCGGCGTCACCGCTTCGGTGATCTCGACCTGGTATTGGACGATGCCGGCCATTAACTCTCCCATCTCTGCCGCCACCAGACTCATCCCGGCAGTGGCCATGGCGCTCGGCCTCCACGCCCAAACCACCCCGCAAGCCATCGCGGCGTTCCACCACGGCCAGTATTCCCAGGCCCGCGAAATGCTCCAGAAGATCGTGGCCGCCAGCCCCCGCGATACCACCGCCCGCACGTTCCTGGCCCTCACCCGGGCGGCCACAGGAGGCTGCGATACCGCCCGCACCGACTTGCAACAGCAGTTCCAGTCCAACGCCGATGCCACACTGCGGCGCTTGGCCGGCATCGCGCTCGTGCAATGCGACCTCGCCGCCAATCGCCTGCCGGAGACCCTGGCGGCGCTCCAGAAACTCCAGAAGGATTTTCCCGACGATGCCGACGTCCTCTACGAGACCGCCAAGGTTCACATGAAGGCCTGGAACGACGCGGTCTTCCGCATGTACCAGAAAACGCCTTCCTCGTATCGCGTCAACCAGCTCTCCGGCGAGATCTTCGAAATTCAGGGCCGCTACCAGGACGCCGCCGCCGAGTACCGCAAAGCCATCGAGAAGAATCCCGCGGCGGTCGATCTGCACTTCCGCCTCGGCCGCGCATTGCTGATGCAGTCGCACGAGCCCGCCAACCTCAGCGAAGCCCGCAAGGAGTTCGAAGCCGAGCTCGCCCTCAATCCAGCCGATGCCGTGGCCGAATACGAGATCGGCCAGGTCCTGGTGGCCCAGCAGGACGCCGCGGGCGCCTCCGCCCACTTCGAAAAGGCCGCCGCAATCAATCCCGATTTCGCCGAAGCTCTGGTGGCTCTGGCCAAAACCAAAAAGCCCCCCGCCGCCATCCCCCTGCTCGAACGCGCGGTGAAACTCCAACCGGCCAACGAATCCGCCCACTACGGCCTGATGATGGCCTATCGCAATGCCGGCCGGATGGCCGACGCGCAGCGGGAAAAAGCCACCCTCGACCAGCTCACCAGGCCTCCCGAAGGCGAGTTCACCGAGTTTCTCAAGAAGCTCGGCGAGAAGGCGCCCAAGCAGTGAAGCTGCCGGCCCTGCTCCTCTTTTTTGCGGGAGCTACCTACACCGTCCACTTTCAGAATGTGGCCCCGCGCGCCGGCCTCACCGATTCCTTTCCGAACGGCGGCGATCAGACCAAGCAGTTCATCATCGAAACCACGGGCAGCGGCGCGGCCTTTCTCGACTACGATAACGACGGCCTGCTGGACATCTTCGTCGTGTCTGGCCAGGGCGGTCCCAGCCGTCTCTACCACAACGACGGCAATGGCCGCTTTACCGAGGTCACCTCCCGCATGGGCCTCGGTGCCGCCACCGGCTGGGGCCAGGGCGTCTGCGCCGGCGACTACGATAACGATGGCTTCACCGACCTCTTCGTCACCTACTGGGGCCAGAACCACCTTTACCGCAACACCGCGGGCCGCCGCTTCGAGGACGTCACCGCACGCTCCGGCCTCACCCAGGATCGTGTCCGCTACAACACCGGCTGTGCGTTTCTCGACTACGACAACGACGGGCACGCCGACCTGTTCGTCGCCAACTACCTGAAGTTCGATCCCAACACCACCCCCAAGCCGGGCCAGAACGCCTACTGCTGGTATCGCGGCATCGCCGTGAATTGCGGGCCGCGCGGCCTCCCCTTCGACCGCAACATCCTGTACCGCAACAACGGCAATGCAACCTTTACCGACGTGTCGCGCGAATCCGGCATCGACGCCCCGGATCGCCACTACGGCCTCGGCGTCCTGACCGGCGATTTCAACAACGATGGCCTCATCGATATTTACGTGGCCTGCGACCAGACACCCTCGCTGCTGTACATCAACCAGGGCCATGGGAAATTCGCCGAAGAGGCGGTGCTGCGCGGGGTGGCCTTCGACGAGAACGGAAAGGCGCTTTCGGGAATGGGGGTCGCCTCGGCCGATTTCGATGGCGACGGACTCCCCGATATCTTCCGCAGCAATTTCTCCGATGAGCGCGAGACCCTCTACCGCAACCGCGGCGCGGGCGAGTTCGACGACGCCACCGTGGCCGCCGGTATCGCCCGCAACACGCGCTTCGTCGGCTGGGGCTGCGGCTTCTTCGATTTCGACAATGATGGCTGGAAGGACCTGCTGCTCGTCAACGGCCACGCTTTCCCCGAGATCGACCGCCTGGGCATCGACATTCACTACAAAGACCGCGCGATTCTCTACCACAATCTGGGCGATGGCAAGTTCGCCGATGTCAGCGCCGCCGCCGGTCCCGGCCTCGCCGAACGCCACTCGGCGCGCGGCGCCGCCTTCGGCGATTACGACAACGATGGCGCCGTCGAAGTGCTCATCAACAATCAGAACGAGCCGCCGTCGCTGCTCAAGCAGGCGGCCAATCCGGCCAACCACTGGCTCCTGCTCAAGCTGTCCGGCCGGCGCTCCAACCGCAGCGCGCTCGGCGCCAACGTGCGCGTAACCGCTGCCGGCCGCACTCAATTCGACCAGGTGCGCAGCGGCGGCAGCTATCTTTCGCAAAGCGATCTGCGATTGCATTTCGGACTGGGCCACGCGCAGCGCGCCGAGCGCATCGAAATCGCCTGGCCGTCGGGCGTCCGCCAGGTGCTCCGCGATGTCACTGCCGACCGCGTACTGGCGATCGAAGAACCTTGAAGCCGGGATCCGCGGCAGACACGAGAGTCCTACGGTTCCTGGCGGGACTGCTCGTCAATCAGCCGCGCCCGTTCCGTCTGCGTCCACGCGAAAATCGCGTCTACATCGGCCTTCGAGAGCTTCGCATTGCGGTGGATGATCGTGTACCACCACAGCGGCATCTCGCCGTCCTTCACCTGGTTCGCCATCTCCGAAAGGTTGCGCATGCGCCGCACCGTCGTGTACTCCTTCCAGCGCGAAAGGTTGAGATGCCGGCGGCCGCGCCCCACGTCGCTCGCCACCAGGAGCGACGATGGCGCCACGTAGCTGTACCACGGATAGTGCGTCGCTTCGGAATGGCAATCGCCGCACGACTGTCGGATGATCGCCAGCACCGCCGGATCGATCCGGGCACCCTCCAACAGCGGCCGCTCACTCGTCTCGGGCAGGTGGGTGAACAGCGACGCAATCGCGATCAGCCCCGCCGCCGCGGCCAGCCCAACGCGCCAGCGCAGCCACCCCCCTTCACTTCCCCAGCGCAAACGCGACATAGGCTCCCGCAATCGGCTCGCGCACGACCGGATGTCCCGGGCTCGCGTGCAAATGCGTCGTCGAGGGCGCCGCCGCGCAGATCACCACGTACTCCCGGCCGGCCATCTCGTACACCGCCGGAATCCCTTCCATGCCCGCCTCCAGTTCCGTCTCCCACAGCACCTTCCCGGTGTCCGCATCCAGCGCCCGAAATTTCCGGTCGCGCGTCCCGGCGAAGATCAATCCGCCGGCGGTCACCACCGGCCCGGTTTTCGGAAAATGCGCGCCGGTGTCTTTGATGCCTTTGGCCGCCAGGTCGGGCACTTCGCCAAGCGGGATCTGCCAGCGGATGGTGCCCTGGTTCAGGTCGTACGCCGTCAGCGTGGTCCATGGCGGCTTGATCGCCGAAAGCCCGGTGCTGGTCACCATGAATCCGAACGGGCTCTTGTAGCGCCCTTCGCCGGCGGGCGTCAGTTTCAGCATGGCGGGAAAATCTTTGGAGACCACGTACAGCTCTCCGTTGGACACATCCGCCGCCGCTCCCCCCCAGTTGGCGCCGCCGTTGTTTCCCGGCATCTGAACGGTGTCGCGCGTGCCGGGCGGCGTGAACAGCCCCTCGTTGCGCGCGCTCTGAATGGCGTCGCGCCAGCGGGCGCGCTCCGCCGGATCGTCGATGTACGGGCTCAAGTCTTTCTCGGTAAAGCTCTGGCGCGCGAACGGCGGAGGCTTGAGCGGGAACGGCTGGGTGGGCCATGCTTCTTCGCCGGGCATCTCGCTGCGCGGTACGGCGCGCTCCTCGATCGGCCACAGCGGCTCGCCCGTAACCCGGTTGAATACCCACACGAACCCCTGTTTCGTCACCTGCGCCACGGCGTCCACCGATTTGCCGTTGTGGCGCACCGTGAGCAGCTTGGGCGCAGCCGGGTTGTCGTAATCCCAGATGTCGTGATGCACCATCTGGAAATGCCAGACGCGTTTTCCGGTGCGCGCATCGAGCGCCAGCAGGCAATCGCCGAACAGGTTCGCGCCGGTGCGGTTCACGCCGTAGAAATTGTATTTGGGGCTGCCGGTGGGGATGAAAACCATGCCGCGCTTCTCATCGAGCGACAGTTCGCCCCACGCGTTCGCCCCCCCCACCGTCATCCACGCGTCCTTGGGCCAGGTGTCGTAGCCGAACTCGCCCGCGTGCGGAATGGTGTGGAAGGTCCAGACCAGGCGCCCCGTGCGCACGTCGTAGGCCCGGATGTCGCCGGGCGCGGAGTCGTATTCCTCGTTGGTGGCCGAACCGAGAATGATCAGGTTCTCGAATACGCGTCCGGGCGTCGTGGATTGCACCAGGCGCAGCCGCGAAGGATCGCGTCCCAACCCCTCGCGCAGATCCACGCCGCCTTCTTTCCCAAAGGTAGCAATGGTCTCCCCGGTTCGCGCGTCGATCGCTTGAAGAACGTTGTTCCGCGCAAACAGCAGGCGCCGGTCGGAGCGGTCGCGGCTCTCCCAGTAGTTAATGCCGCGATGGGTGATGAGCGGCCCATAGCCCGTTCCATGAACCCACAGTTCCTTACCCGTGGCAGCGTCGAGTGCCACAATGGCATTGTTCTTGGCCTCGACGTACATGCGGCCATCGATGACGATCGGGTTGAAATCGTACCGGTTGTGATCGCCGGTGCGATACACCCAGGCCGTCTGCAATTTGCGCACGTTCGACCGGTCGATCTGCCGGAGCGCGGAATACTGGGCCGCATCGGCCGCCCCTCCGTAGTCGCTCCAGCCGCGATGGTCCTGCCCGGCGGCGATCCAGGCGAAGAGAAAGACGGCAACTCCCCTCAGCAGTAGTTTCACGGTCTTTCCAGAATACCGTGGTGCGGGCCTCGTTCGCCTTCGGAGTGGGTCGCCGGCCCGGACCCGCCCCGTGGCGTCAAGTCTACTCGGAGCGCTCTTCCAAGGAACTGCCCAAACCGGGCTATCCTTCGGCGTTCAGCAGGACTATGATATCTCCGTACCGGCAGCCGCGAAGGCTCACGCACCCGCCACGGCGGGCGGTGGTCCACGGCACGGTACGAGTTATACGTAAAGGAGGTCGCTTATGTCTCTGGGCAAGCGAGCAACCGCGGAGTTCATCGGTACGTTTTGGCTGGTGTTCGGGGGCTGTGGCAGTGCGGTGATCGCTGCAGCATTCCCAAGTCTTGGCATCGGCTTCCTGGGAGTGGCTCTGGCGTTTGGCTTGACACTTCTAACCATGGCGTATACCATCGGCCACATTTCGGGCTGCCACATCAATCCGGCCGTTTCTGTGGGCTTGGTACTCGGAAAGCGCTTTCCCGTTTCGGAGCTGTGGGCCTATGTCGTCGCGCAGGTGGCGGGTGGAATTGTCGCCGCGGCCGTCCTGTACCTGATCGCGAGCGGCAAGCCGGGATTCGATCTCGCGGCCGGATTCGCGTCCAACGGGTATGCCGCGCATTCCCCAGGCGGGTACTCGCTGGGGGCCTGTCTGATGGCCGAAGTAGTGCTGACGTTCATGTTCCTCATGATCATCATGGGCGCCACCGATCGGCGCGCGCCGCAGGGCTTTGCGCCCATCGCAATCGGCCTGGGCTTGACGCTGATTCACCTGGTTGGTATCCCCATCACGAACACGTCGGTGAATCCGGCGCGGAGCACCGGACCGGCGTTGTTCGTCGGTGGCTGGGCCTTGCAGCAACTCTGGCTGTTCTGGCTGGCGCCCATTGTAGGCGGCGCACTGGGAGGCCTCATTTACCGCGCGGTCTTAGCGGAGCCGGAGCCCGCGAAGAAGGCCGCCACGGCGCGCTGAGTCACAACCACAGCAATAATCAGCTCACCCCCGCGATCGCCCGCCGAGTGGCGGGCGATCAGCTCGGGGCCGAGTGAGCCACCCGGTGCGCCAGCCGCGCCTTTAGCCATTCGTCTCTCACGCCGGTGGACTTACTCGTACCGCAACGCATCGATCGGATTGATCCGCGACGCCTTCACCGCCGGGTAAATTCCGAAGATCACCCCTACGGCCACGGACACTCCAAACGCGATGACCACCGACGCCGTCGTTACGATCGTCTTCCATTCCGCCGTGCGGGCAATCAGCCACGCCAGGAAAAATCCGAAGCCGATTCCCAGGACCCCGCCTCCCACCGAGATCAATACCGATTCCGTCAGGAACTGCCGCACGATGTCGAACCGCCGCGCGCCAATCGAGCGGCGGATGCCGATCTCGCGCGTCCGCTCCAGCACCGTCGCCAGCACGATGTTCATGATCCCGATGCCGCCCACCAGCAGTGAAATGGCCGCAATCGCCACCATCACGTAGGTGAAAATCGTTTGCTTGCGCTGCTGCTGCGCCAGCAGGGCCGCTGGAATCGTAACTGTAAAATCCTGCGTATTGTGATGCGTCGAGTTCAGCACCGCGGTCACGACCTGTTCGATGAATCGCAGCGACTCTTCTTTGGCGCCCGAGCCGATGGCCAACATCCCGATTACCGAACCCACGCCAAAACAATGCCCAGCGCCGTGAGCAGCGTGCGGGTCTTTTGCGCCCGCAGGTTGGCCAGCGCCTGGCCGATGTCGGAGAACCGGATGATCATTTGGAGAGCGCCTTCATCGCTCCGTTATTGCCGGCGGCAGCCTTGGTCTCTTCGGCCGGATTGGACAGTGCCACCACCTCGCCTTCGTTCACCCCGCTCAGGATCACCTGCGCCTCGCTGCGCCGCACCAGGGCCACGTCGTGGGGCCGGAACCCGCTCCCGCCGCGCAGATAGACATAGCTGCGGCCATCGCTCTCGAACAATGCCTGCGAGGGCGCCCACAGGACATCCTCGAGCGAATCAACCGTGATCACCATGTTGGAGGTCATACCCGGCCGCAGTTCCGGACTTGCCTCGTCCAGCGCGATCCGGCACTCGAACCGCCGGTCCCAGGGCGGGCCTGTGGTTCCACCAAGCAGTTTGACATGGCCCGGAAACGATTTGCCGGCCAGGGCCACCGCCGAAACCGATACTTTTTCTGCCCCGGCGCCAGATGGCCCCGGTCCAGTTCCCCGACGTTCGCGCTCACCTCCCAGTTGTGCATGTTCGGGATCTGCACGATGGCCTGCCCGGCGCGCGCCGTGTCCCCACCTGGAACGGCGGCTGGCTCATGCCCCGATACATGATCATCATCCCGTTATTGTTCTGCGCCACATTCACGTAGCCTCGAACTGCACCACGACGTCAACGGCTACCAACAAGCTCTCCGGGTTCCCGCAGAAAGAGGATCGGCGTCTCGCTGCCGCCCACCATCGGAGCGGTCAGCATTTCCGAATTGCCGCCCTGGAGTTCACCCCGCGCCGCCACGCTGATTGTGACCCGGCCTTTTTTGATCCGCGTGGTAGGCACCTCCGAACTCGCTGTGCCGGCGGTCGGGTTGCGTGCCAGCACCTGCACCTCCACCGGACGATACCCCAAGGTCGATCATGCTCTGTTCCCCCTGAATCCGGCTGACGATCGCCTGTTTCGAAGCTTCCAGCCGCGCGCGTTCCACGGTGAACTTTGCGTCGGCCAGGTTGCTCGAGTCCTGCTCGGCCGTGATCCGCGATTGCGCCACCGCCTGCTCGAGCGTCGCCTGCGCCTGCTTCAATCCCGCTTCCTTCTGCGCCAGTTCCTGTTGGGCGCTGCTCGAGTCGAACCGGATGATCGGGTCGCCGGAGTTGACCCTCTCTCCGGACGGTACCATCCACGCGATCCGCAGGTTAGGGATCATGGGTGTGTAAGCCGCCACCGATCGCTGCGCTTTCAGTTCGCCGCGGCAACGGACGATTACCAGAAAGTCACCCTTGCGTGCGGGTGCAACCGGCACCTCGACGGCGGTTTGGGCTTGCCGCCATCGGTAGACACCCGCCGAAGCCGCGCCGATCCCCAGCAAGTACGGACAGCAGGATCAGCCATAATCGAATTCGCCGTTGCCACCTTCCCGACCGCGGTTTCGCCGGCTCGGCCGCTGCAGGGGCGAGTTGCGGGGCCGCACTCATCGGATCCCCCCGGCAGCAGCCCCCTCGACCACGACGACCGCCGACAGATCCGGCATGAGGTGGGAGTCTTCTTTATCGAGCTTGAATACCGCCGTGAACGTCTTGATCGGAGTACCCAACGCCGATGCGGCGACCGGGCTGGCGAATACGAAGTGCGCCGGCAGGGCCAGTTCCGGGTAGGCATCCAGGTACACCATGGCCCGGGCTCCTTCCACCAGCGCCGCTCCATCCGGTTCCCCCACGGCGCAGCGCACCAGCATCTCCGACGGATCGAAAATGCTCACCAGCGGCTGGCCGCGGTATAGCTGGTCGCCTTCCTGCGCGTGCCCCATCGTGTTGTAACGATAGAGATTCTGATGCGCGACCATGCCGGCAAGCGGTGAATGAAGCCCCAGCCTCGACAGGTTGCTGTGCGTCCGCTCCACCACCACCTTCTGCCGTTCGCATTGCAACTGGAGGACACGAAGCGCCGCCGCGTCGGAGATGTCGTAGATGGCATTCGACTTTTTCAGGCTGTCCACGTGTTGCCGCGCCGCCTGCACGCGGACTTCGGTCTTCAGCCGATCGATTTCCGTCAGGACGGGGCCCTTTTGCATCTCCAGTTCCGCCTTGGCGAAGTCCGCCTCCGCCTGCTTGAGATCGGCCAGCCGGGTCTCCGCATCCGCGCGATTTTGTGCCTGATTCTGGTCCACCTGGTGCACTAAATCGTCATACTTCGCTTCGGCGCTGCGCAGGCTGTCCAGTTGGGAGGTGTTGTCGAAAACGGCGATGAGGTCGCCCTGTTTGACCCTCACTCAGGCCACACTGTGGGTCGCAAGCGTGAGTAGGACGACCCTGCCGAATTCCCTCGGTCGCTATTTCGTGCTATATTCGTCAACAATCCACCGGTAGAGTGGGTGTTTCCTTACATTTGTCGTTTTAACGGGTATCGACGGGGATGTGTGGGATTGCGGGATATTCGCATCTAGGTCGCGGCGTTGAACAAGGCATCGCGAACCGAATTACATCGGGGTTGCGTCACCGCGGACCGGATCAACAAGGCGTTCACGAAGGTAGTGTACTCACGCTCTGCGCGGTGCGCCTCAAGATCATCGATCTGAACGGCGGCGATCAGCCCATGCTGAGCGAAGACGGCGATACCGCCATCGCCTTCAACGGCGAGATCTACAATCACCTGGAAATCCGTAGCGACCTCGAGCAGGTTGGACATCGCTTCGTTTCGAGTTGCGACACCGAGACCGTCCTGCACGCCTTTTTGGAGTGGGACATCGAGTGCTTCTCGCGGATGCGGGGCATGTTCGGCGTCGCTCTCTGGAGGGAATCGACGCGCCGGCTGGTGCTGGCCCGCGACCGCATGGGGATCAAGCCCCTGTACTACTGCGCGCGCGGCGAAGACATCCTGTTTGGCTCCGAGCTCAAATCCATTCTGGAGCACCGCGACGTTCCGCGCTATCTGGACCTGGCGGCGCTCGATTCGTTTCTCTCGGTCAACTATGTTCCTGGTCCCCGGACCCTGATCGACGGGATTCGCAAAGTTCCTCCGGGCCACATGCTGGAATGGCGCAACGGCCGGATTCGGATTGAGTCCTGGCACCAGGCCGCTCCGCCCGTCGGGCGTCCTCTCTCGCTACCCGCCGCCAAAGAGGAGTTGGACTGGCTGCTGCGCGAGTCGGTGCGCGAACATCTGGTCTCGGACGTCCCGCTCGGTGTGTGGGCGTCCGGAGGCCTCGACTCGTCCACAATCCTGCACTACGCCGCAACCCTGAGTTCGCGTCCCCTCAAGACATTCTCGGTATCGTTCGCGGGGCGAAGCTTTGACGAAACGCCGTACTTCCGCGAGGTCGCCAGCGTTTACGGCACCGACCACCACGAGTTTGACTTGAATCCGGACGTCGAGCTCCAGAGTGCGATTGAAGATTTCGCGTATTACTCGGACGAGCCAGGCGCCGACGCCGGATCGCTCCCGGTCTGGTATCTCTCGCGAATGACCAGGCACCACGTAACGGTGGCGCTATCCGGCGAGGGCGCCGATGAGCTGTTCGGTGGATATCTGACCTATGTCGCCGACCGCCTGGTTCGGCCGTTCCGCCTGGTTCCCAGCCCGCTCCGCCGCGTCATGCGGCGCGCCCTGGAGATGTATCTGCCCGTTTCGGACGACAAGATCAGCCTGGAATACAAGCTGAAACGGTGGCTGGAGGGCAGCCTGCTCGATCCGGACGAAGCTCATTTTTTCTGGAATGGCGCGTTTTCCAATGAGCAGCGGAACCAGATCCGCCGCGGAGCCAATGGGAACGGTCTGCGGGCGCTGGTGGACCGCATCCCCCTGGAAGGCGCGGGCATCGTCGATCGCTACCTTCGCGTCGACCAGAACTACTACCTGCCGGATGACATCCTCTATAAGACCGACCGCATGAGCATGGCGCATTCCCTGGAAGTGCGCCCGCCATTCCTCGACCCACGGATCGTCGATTTCGCCGCGTCTTTGCCCCCCAGCCTCAAGATTCGCGGCTTTCGGCAGAAGTTCATCCTGAAGGAGTTGATGCGGACCAAATTACCGAAAGCGGTGCTGACACGCAAGAAGACCGGATTCGACATCCCCACCCACGATTGGTTCCGCGGGCCGCTCCGCGAGCTGCTGATGGACACCCTCAAGCCGGAGACCATTGAAGACACCGGCGTCTTCGATGCCCACGCAATTCATTCCCTGATACGCGATCATATGGAGAGGCGGACGAACATTGGATATCACTTATGGGGCCTGTTGACGCTTTTCCTGTGGATGAAGAGATGGAAGGTCGAGGTCCTTCCTCTAAAGGAAGAGGCGCAGCCGGTTCGCATATTCGCTACCAGCTAATCGTCGCGCTGGTCGCCACCCTCATTTTTTTCGGCTGTATCATCAGCCCGCCGTCCCTGATGGATGATGTGGACGCAGTGCAGGCGCAGATCGCCCGGAACATGCTGCAATCGGGTGATTGGGTGACGGCGCGGCTGGACGGCATCGCCTACCTGGAGAAATCCCCCCTCAAATACTGGATGATCGCGGTGTCGTTCATGGTCTTCGGGGTGCACGACTGGGCGGCGCGAATTCCGCTCGCGCTCTGCACGGTCCTGCTCTGCTGGGTGACCGCCCGGTTCGGAGCATGGGCTTTCGGGCGGCGGGCCGGGATGTATTCGGGACTGGTGCTGGCCACCAGCGTCGGTTTGTTTCTGTTTACGCGCATCCTCATACCCGACGTCGTACTCACGCTGGCCATCACTCTGACCCTGTGGGGGTTGCTGCGGGCGTTGGACGAGGAGGAATCGCGCCCCGCTGCCTGGGCGTTGGTAATGTGGGGCTCGATGGGGACGGGACTGCTGCTGAAGGGTCTGATCGCCGCACTGTTCCCGGTCGCCGCCGGCATCCTGTATCTCTGGTTTACACGGCAACTATTCGTGAAGAGAACCTGGCGGCGCCTGCGGCCGGTTGCCGGGATGTTGCTGTTTTTGCTGATCGCGGCGCCGTGGCACGTATTGGCGACTTTGCGCAACCCGCCGTATTTCGATTTCACGATGCACAGCGAGCGGGGCTCGTATCACGGTTTCTTTTGGTTCTACTTCATTAATGAACACGTTTTGCGGTTTCTGAACCTGCGGTACCCGAGGGATTACAACACCGTCCCGCGGCTGTATTTCTGGCTTTTCCACCTGCTATGGCTGTTTCCGTGGAGCGTGTACCTGCCGGCGGCATGGAGGCTGCAATACCGGGGGCCGGACCGGGCGTCGCGGGTGCGGTTGCTGGCGCTGTGCTGGTGCGGGTTCATCCTGGTGTTTTTCACGTTTTCGACGACACAGGAATACTATTCGATGCCCTGCTATCCTGCCCTGGCGCTGCTGCTCGGTTCGGCCGTGGCCTCGGGCGATCGGCTTCTGCGGTATGGCACCAAGGTAATCGCGGTCGTGGCAACCTTGGCCGGGCTCGCCATCCTGGCGATCCTGTGGATGGTTCGCGGTATGGCAGCGCCCGGCGATATCGCAGTGGCGCTGAACCAGAATCCCGAGGTCTATACGTTGTCGCTTGGGCACATGACCGATCTGACGCTGCGGGCGTTCGCTTATCTGCGGCTGCCCCTGGCGGTGGCCGGGGTGGCGTTTGGGGCGGGTGCCATCGGAGCATGGCGCCACGGCGGGCGAGTACCGGTGGTCGCGCTTACGGCCATGATGGTGGTGTTCTTCCACGCCGCGCGGCTGGCGCTGGTGGTTTTCGACCCGTATCTGTCTTCGCGACCGCTGGCCGAGGCACTCCTGGACGCACCTCCGGGTAAGTTGATTGTGGACGACCAATATTACGCGTTTTCCTCGGTTTTCTTTTATACGAACCGGGAGGCGTTGCTGTTGAACGGACGGGTAAATAACCTCGTCTACGGATCCTACGCCCCGGACGCTCCCAAGGGCGTTTTCATCGATGACAACGATCTGCAGAAACTGTGGCCGTCACCGGAGCGGTACTACATCGTCTTCGAAGGACCGCAGATGCCGCGCATGTTGCATCTATTGAGGAAAAGTTTGTTTCACGTGAAACAAGCCGGCGGCAAATTTCTCGTCACAAATCATTGAAAAACATTTCGCACTATGTTTTCAGATAGTTAGCTCTGTCAGCAGGGCTAGCTGAAAACACAGCGGTGCTACTTTCAAATCAGGAGGAGGGTTGCGCGGCTTCGCAGCAATGCGGAGCCGTTTCTTTTTAGGACACGGATGGCCAAAAAAAACGCGGGGGACAAGGCTCCGAAAGACTGCCGGGACTGCGGACGCTGGAAGCAGATGAAGGAAAAGATCCGCATCGCGCAGTTACTGGAAGTGGCGATCACCAAGATGGAAAAGAAGCTTGAGACCGACGAGTTCAAGCCGACGGTTGGTGATTTCCTGAAACTCATGCAACTGGAACAGGAGTTGGAGCAGGGCGAGGCGAAGGAGATCAAGGTCACATGGGTGGAACCAGCGGCGACAACACCCGACAAATAGATATTGTCTACAAGCCGCTGCCGTCGCAAAAACGGTTTCACGACTCGGAAGCCCGATTCAAAGGGTTCTCCGGGCCGATCGGAAGCGGGAAAAGCCAGGCCCTCTGCCAAGAGGCTCTTCGGCTCAGTTATTTGAATCCGGGACGCTTGGGCCTTTTAGGCGCGCCGACGTACCCGATGCTGCGGGACGCTACGCAAGCAACGTTGTTTGAAATTCTGGAAGCCAACCAGATTCGTTACGACCACAATAAGGCCGAGAACATTCTGGTCATGAAGGACACCCGATCGCGGATCCTGTTCCGGCCGGTGGACGAATTCGAGAGGCTACGCGGCACCAACCTGGCATGGTTTGGACTTGACGAACTGACGTACACGCAGGAAGAAGCATGGCTGCGGCTGCAGGGCCGGCTGAGAGATCCAAAAGCGAAAAAGTTGTGCGGGTTCGCGGTATGGACTCCCAAAGGGTTCGATTGGGTATACCGCAGATTCATTTCAGAGAAGGCGCCCAGTCACGAGGTGGTGCTGGCGCAACCGTTCGAAAACCGGTACCTGTTGGACCGGATCGGGGACTTTTATGAACGCCTAAAGGACAGTTACGACGAGACGTTTTATCAGCAGGAGGTACTGGGGTCCTATCTCAGCATGGATGGCGGACGAGTCTACTCAGCGTTCAACCGCCACGAACATATCACGGAGTCGACCGTGGACCCAACCTTGCCGCTGCTCTGGGCGCTGGACTTCAACGTAGACCCCATGAGTTCGGTGATCGTCCAGATCGCAAAGGGGGTTGTACGGGTGCTGGACGAGATCGTGATACGGCACGGCACCACGCAACAGGCATGTGAGGCGATGTTGCGGCGGTATCCGAAGCACGGGGCTGGGCTGATTATTTACGGAGACGCCTCAGGAAGCCACCAGCAGACGACCGGGGCATCGGACTATGAGTTGGTGAAGGAGTATTTTGCCGTGCATTCGAACATGCCGGTTCAATATCGTGTACCGAAAGCAAATCCCAGCGTCCGGGAACGGATTAACTTAACGAACCGGACCTTGCAGACGGCGTCAGGGCGGATCGGACTCCTTGTAGACCCGAAGTGCAAAGAGCTTATCAAGGATTTCGAGCAGGTTTGTTATCGCGCTGACAGTAACCAGATCGATAAAGACCGCGACCGGCTGAGGACCCATTTGTCCGATGCGCTGGGATACCTGATTTGGCAAGAGTGCAGACCGCTGCCGACGATCGGCGAGCGGCCAGGGAGACTGCTTTAATGCAGAATATCAATCGAGAGCATCCGGAATACATCGCCCGCAAGGCGATGTGGCGACAGTACAAAGACCTCTATGCAGGTGGAGAGCAACTACGTCAGAACGCGTCCGAGTACCTTGTACGAAGGCACAAGGAACCCGGTGAAGTCTTTCAGGAACGCCTGAGCCGGGTTTTCTACGAGAACTACATAGGATCCATCATCGACTGGTACGCGGCAACGTTGATGCGCCGCGAACCGGTGATGCAGTTCGAGGGCGGCGATCCGCAAGCGAAGCGTTTCTACGACATGCTCTCGGACGACTCGGACTTCAAAGGCACGAACCTCACCGAGTTCTTCCGGCGGCAGTTCGTGCAGGCCCTGGTTTGCGGGAGCAGCTACACGGTGGTCGATTTTCCGCGCGTTAAGGGGACCGCAGCTACGCGCGCGGAGGAGGACGCCTCAGGCAGGTCGCGCGCGTACCTGGTGGACTACGCTCCGGAGGAGGTCATCAACTGGAACTATGACCCCACGGGCGGGCTCGAGTGGGCGGTGATCCGGACGTCCTGCCTCCAGCAGTCGAAAGTGACGGACGCCAAATGGGAGCGCGAGACCCGGTGGGTCTACTACGACCGCGAGCACTTCCAGCTATTCCGAAAGACGGGCGAGGGCGCCCCGCTCGAGCAGATCGACGAAGGACGACACGCACTAGCCGGCTTAAACAGAGTTCCGATCTTTGTCATGCGGGTGAGTGAGGGAATGTGGCTGATGAACAAGGCCGCGACCCTGCAACTCGAGCATTTCAATAAGTCCAATGCCCTTGCGTGGGCGCTGACCATGGGTTTGTTTGCGACTCCGGTGATCTATTCGGAACGGGAATGGAACCAAATCGTCGGCGAATCCTATTACATACAACTCGGGCCGGAAGACCGCTTCGGATGGACGGAACCCGAAGGCAAGGTATACCAGATCGCAGCCGATAATCTGGTCAGGCTCAAAGACGAGATCTACCGAGTCTGCTACCTGATGAGCCAGGCCGGAACATCGAGTGGTGTAGACCTGCGGCAATCGGGGTTGAGCAAGCAACGGGACTTCAGCGTGACGTACGAGGTGCTGCGCGCGTACGGCGATGCGGTGAAGGACACGATGAAGCAAGTTCTGTGGGCGATCGCAGCCGCGCGGCAAGACGACATCCGGATTGACGTTTCAGGTCTGGACGAGTTCGATATCGGTGATTTCAGCAACGAGCTGGACGACGCCAAAAAGCTCCTGGAGCTCGGGATCGGATCCGAAACGCTCAAGAAGCAATTGTTCAAGAAACTGGCGTTCAAGTACCTGTGCGATGCGCGGCAGGAGATGAAGAACCGAGTTGCCGAGGAGATCGATCGGGGCGGCGCGTAACAAGCCGCCAGTGGCAGACCGGACGATGAAAGGAAGGATTTGACAGGAGACATATGGAAGGTATCGACGTACAAGCTCTAGTGCGGGCGGCGATCCAGGAGTACAGCAGCCAGGAACAGGCAAAGAGCGAACCTGCTTACAAAGCCGAGTTACTGGATGAGAGGAAACGGCGCGAACAACTGGAACGGCGTCTCAACGAGCTGGTGGAAGAGAACAAGCGAAGCCGGCAGATTGCGGTAGAAGCCGAGCGGAATTCGGCGATCCGTGCGGAACTGCAGCGCTTGGGCGTGACGAAACTGGACCTCGCCTACAAAGCGGTGCAGGACGGAGTGGTGCGCACCGAAGAGGGTCGGCTGGTTGCGCGAGGCGAGTCGGGCGAAATGCCTTTGAGGGACTACCTATCGGCATTCGTGACGGAGAATCCTGAGTTTCTTCCGGCTCGCATCGCGGGAGGAACCGGGATGACGGCAACTCTGAAAGCCCCGGCGACCGGAAGAGAAACGGTGGACCTGGAGCGAATCCGGCCAGGGATGAGCGCAGAAGAGATGCAGCGGGTACGAGAGGAGATCGTGCGCGTCGCGTCGCAGACCCTACGGGGGATGTGAAAACCGCCAGCGGAGAAAACCGCGGGCGCTAGTGAAATAAGGAGAAAGAATGGCAGCTATTACCTCAAATAACGTCGCAAATGCGATTGTGAAGCTGGTGGCGGCGGACGCATTGCCGGTGCTGGTGGGGAACCTCGTCATGGGGAACCTGGTGAATCGCGATTACGAACCGATCCTCGCGCAGGCGGGCGACACGGTAAACGTTCCGATTCCTCCCACGATGGTGGCGAACAACATCGCCGAGGGTGGGACCGTGCAGACGCAGAATCCCAGCCTGGGCAACGCCCAGATCGTGCTGGACACGCACGCGGAGGCAACGTTCCAGATTCCGGACGTTACCAAAGTGCTGGCAGTTCCCGACCTGCTGAAGATCTACATGGAGCCGGCGGTGGCGGCGATCGCCCAGAAGATCGAAACCGATCTGCTGGGACTGTACAGCCGGTTTACGGCGAACCCTCCGGTTGGGATTCCGGGCCAGCCGATTACGGAAGCCACGATCGACGAGGCGGAGACGGCGTTGTTCCTCGCCAAGGTTCCGCCAAGCGAACAGAAATTCATGGTGGTGGACGCGGCCACGTATTCGGCGTGGCGCCAGATTGAGCGGTTCAGCGAGTATCAAACCGCGGGAGAAGCGGGCCTGCGGGCGCTGGTGGATGGAACGGTCGGAAAGGTGAAGGACTTTTTCGTGTTCCGTTCGCAGTTCGTCGAGAAGACGGGCAGCCCGTTGACGACGCACAACCTGGCGTTCACGAAGAACGCTATCGGCCTGGTGGTTCGCCGGCTGCCCCAGCCGCTGCCGGGAACGGGAGCTATCGCGGAATATGCCGAGCTCGGCAACTTCGGCATGCGGGTGGTGATGAGCTACCAGCCGAACACCCTGGCCCAGCAGTTCACAGTGGACGTTCTGTACGGTTGCGGCGTGCTGCGCAATTCGGCGGGCGTGCAGGTGAACACCTAGGCGGAGATGGCGTGGGGCGGGCAAGGGTCCGCCCCGCTCAACAGTAACGACGGCAGAGGTGCCGTGCGACCGAGGAGGATTAGATGGATTTGAAGCTCTATTACCAAAAGATTCGCGAAATCGAGAGCAGGATAACGGAAGAGTTCCCGATTGTGGTGAGCCGGGAAACCGGCGATGGGGGAAAAGAGGGCACCAAAGTCGAGGTACAGCGCCGGCTCGCCGCGAAGCTGATTGTCGAGGGCTCAGCCCGATTGGCTACCAGCGAGGAAGCCCGAATGTTTCGGGAGACGCTATTGGAGGCGAAGCGAGTGGCGGAGCAGATTGCGGCCGCAACGCGCCTGCACCTGTCGGTGCTCTCGAGCGCCGAGTTGGACAGGCTGAAAGGCGCTTCCCAGCCGAAGGAGTAGCCGGCCATGGCCCTATTCACCGATGGCGGGATTTCAACGCTCGAGGACCTGAAGGCGCAGGACTCGCAGCTTCTGGACGTCGCCAGCATCGAAGGAATCGATGTTACCCAAAAGCTGAACCTGGCGGAAACGGAGCTCTCGCTCGAACTGGAGATGCTGCTGTCCAGACTTACCAGTCAGGCCGATCAGCCATGGATCCAGTCGGCACCCGGGCTGGAAAGCGTGGTCTGCACACCCGCGCTCAAACTCTGGCACACTCACACCGCACTGGCGTTGGTGTACGGCGATGCCTATTTCAGCCAATTGAACGATCGTTACAAAGCCAAACGGGACCAGTTTCGCGAGAAGGCCAAGTGGGCTCGGGAAAAGGTGACTCAACTAGGGGTGGGAATCGCAGCCAATCCGGTGCCGCAAGCGAACACTCCGCAGTTGGAAACGGCGGCAGGGGGCAGCCTGCCGAACGATACGTACTACGTCACGATGAGTTGGACCAACAGCTCCGGCGACGAGGGTAGAGCGGCAATGCCCGGCGCGCTGACTACGGCATCAAACGGGCTGATCGTGCAGCCCGGGAAAGCGCCCGGGGGAGCGGCCGGCTGGAATGTGTACATTGGCAATGCACCGGAGAGCATGACCCGGCAGAACGATGCCCCGATGCTGCCGGACCAGCCATGGCAATTGATGGCGGCACCGCGAACCGATGGGCCGGCACCCGGCGATGGCCAGGCGCCCAGCTACATGCAGCGGATTCCATTTGTGTTTCAGAGGGGATAATGACGGCAAAAATCGGCGCTGCGGCGGCAGCGAAAGTGATTCAGAGGATTACAGCTCCAACGGGAATCAACAGCAGCCTCGCCGCGCTGACGGCGGGAGACGGGCCGACAAATCTGCTTGATGCCGCACAAGTGCGGGCGCAGAACGTGGCGGCGGAGTTGGCGGAACGCAGTGGCGGCATCAAATATCCGGCCGTCCACGTGTACTGCGAAAAAGTCGTGAACGACCTGAAGGAAAAGTTTCGCAGTTTCTCGGGCCGGCTTCAGATGGCCATCGAAGTGAGGCACTCACAGGACCGGCTGGAAGGAGTTCAGGAAACCGTGGAACTTTATGCGGACGCGGTTACCCGGGTGCTGAATCAGGGACGTGGCGACTGGGCGGACGGCATGTTTTACGGCGGCGGATACGAGGTAACTTTCGGGGCCGTCAAGAGCGGCGGCAAGAATTTCATTCAGGTGGCCAAGGTCACCTTCGAGATTGGAGTGAGCAGGAACTAATATGGCCTCATACATTTCGTCGAATGCGAACCGGTTCTACACGGCGTTGGAGAGCTCGTTTGGACAGGTCGGATCGATTACAGCCGCGGACCGGATTCCGGCGTTGAAGCTGGCGATCCAACAGCAACTGGAACGGGCAGACCGGAAAGACAAGACCGGCAGCCGTACATTTTTCGGCCTGCCATCGGGAGGCAGGCGGCGCACGAATTACGAGCTTCGGACCTATCTGACCAACTGGGACAAGACCTCAAACGGGCCCTGTTACGGACCCTTGTTTCAGGCGGCACTCGGCGCAGCGCCGATGCACTTCATCGGGGGCACGGTCGCATCGAGCACGCCGGCGGGTGTGCTGGCGTTTACGTCGCCGCATGGACTGAGGGCCGGACAATCAGTAGCGGCCGACGGCGAGATCCGCTTCGTGGCGGCGATTGTGGACGCCCAGACGGTGCAACTGAACGCGCCGTTCACCATTCCGCCAGCGGGAGGGGCCAGCGTGGGCGCCACCATCACTTACGTTCCGGCGACGGAGTTGCCGAGTGTGAGTATCTTCGACTATTGGAGCCCGACGACAGCGGTGCAGAGGCTGCTGTGCGGAGCCGCAGTGGATCAAATGTCGATCCAGATCAATGGCGACTATCACGAGGTTCACTTCAGCGGCCTCGCCCAGGACGTGGTGGACAGCAGCAGTTTCTCCGCGGACATCGGGCAACTGCAGAGTTTTCCGGAGGAGCCCGCGCTGGACGCGTTCGATTTCTCGGTGGTGCCGGGCAACCTGGGGCAGGCCTGGCTGGGAACCTCGCCGACCCAGTTCTTCACGATCACGAGCGCGTCGGTTGTGTTGAAGAACGCGGTGGAGATGCGTGCGAGGGAATTCGGATCAAGCGTACCGAAAGCGATCTGGCCGGGCCAGCGCGCTGTGACAGCGACGTTCGACCTTTTCAGCCAGGATGATGAAGCGACGAAATCGCTGTACCAGGCTGCACGACAGCAATCGCCGGTAACGGTGATGTTCCAGTTAGGCGAAGTGGAAGGGCAGATGATGGGCGTGTACCTCAAGAGCGTGATTCCCGAGGTGCCCGAGTTCGATGACGGAGAGAATCGGCTGCAATGGAGCTTTCGGCCATCGAGGGCACAGGGCACGGTGGACGACGAAATCGCCGTGGCGTTTGGATAGCGCGAAAGGGCAATGGGGCCGCAATTGATCCCGGCCCGGAAAGCGTCTGGAAAAGCCTCAGGTCTACCTCTGGTAGAAGGAAAGCGTGCAATGAACTACGAGAGCGAAATGCAAGTGGATTCACGGGTGGCGCCAGGTGTGACATTCTCCGTAAGTCGGATGTCGTTCGGCCGGCGGATGGAGCTTATGCGACAGGTTCGGGAGTTGTCGAGGCGGGTCGAGTTCCTCGAGGCGGGGCAACAGGTAGGCGACAAAATGGACGCGGCGCTGCTCCAAGCGGAAATCGATCGACTGTTCGTCCGATGGGGCGTCCGAGCGATAGCGGGACTTCAATTGGACGGGGTGGAAGCCACACCGGAGGCGCTCGCCGAAACGGGGCCAGAGGCGTTGTTTCGCGAGGCGCTCGAAGTGGTGAGAGCCGAAATCGGGTTGAGTGAAGAAGCAAGAAAAAACTGATCGTCGCATTCCATTTTCAGTGGGCGAACCAGGCCGGGTGGAAATGCGAGGTTTGCCGGAAATCCGGCCTGGAACGAAAGCGCAGCTGCGGATGGGTTAAGCAGGATAGTAACTCCGGCACTTCGCTGGTTTGGGCCCGGAAACAGGTGTCGCTGCGGACATGCCCCAAGTCGTACATCAGCGCCGAAAGTTATTGCCTGGTGGAGGAGTTTCTGGTCCGGCGCCAGTTCGGCCGGATTGAACCGGCCGAATTGAGCGCGCGGCAGGCCGAGGCATTCGTAATTCTGGAGAGAGAACTCGCGCGTGAGATAAGCGATGGCCAACACATCACAAGACACACTGTATGAAACGTTCCTCGTACTGGCGGCAGACCTGGGGCAGCAGACACAGCTCCCGCTGATAGAAGCGAGCCAGGAAATTGACAAGTCGGCCGCCAACATGGCAAAGGCAGTGGAGTCGGCGGGAGATACGTGGAACCGAATCACACCGGTCCCCGTGGATACCGTTACCCCTGCGGGCGCCGGCAAGACGGCCACCGCCGCCGAAAATGGCGGGTCCATCGCTTCGACGGTTTTGAATACCGTCTTCGGGTCGATTCCGTTGGCCGGGGCAGTGCTTTCGGACAAAGGCCCGAGTAGCGCCGGAAGCACGATAGAAACGATTGCTTCGACGGTGCTCAAGAGCGGATTTGGGGTGATCCCCCTGGTTGGCAGCTTGCTCGGACTATTCGGCGGAGGCGCGCCGGAAGCGCCATCACCACTGGTGAAGTACGCATTGCCGCCATCGCTCGAATTTCAGGGGGCCCAAGGCGACTTCGGGCTCGGCAACAGCGACTACGACCAGATGGGGATGCCCAGGCTATACGCGCCGGTTGCGTCAGAGCGGAGGGCGGCACAGACTGACAGCAGCGGCACACCAACCGGTCCAGCTCCGCAAATCACCGTGAATGTCAATGCGATGGATGCGCGGTCGTTTCTCGATCGAAGCAGCGATATCGCGGCGGCGGTTCGTGATGCGATGCTCAATCTGAACTCAATCAATGATGTCGTGAACGACTTATAGGCCATGACAACCTTTCCCCTTTTGAAAACGAGCGCGGTGGCGCAATATCCGGCGCAGAGGAACCTGGCGTTCCAAAATCAAACGCTGCGGTTCGTGGATGGGCGCGAGCAGCGATACCGCGACTCGGCCGGGCCACTGCATCGATGGCAGATCCGACTCGACCAGCTGGATGAGAGTGAGTTGACCGCGGTGGAGGAGTTCTTCGCCTCAAACCAGGGAACATTCGCGAACTTCGCATTCACGGATCCCTGGGATGGCCTGGTGTATCAGAACTGCTGCCTGGAGACAGATGATTTAGACGTTACGGCGGTCGCTGAGATGTGGGGCAGAACGGCGGTGACGGTGCGGGAGAACCGGGGATAACAAGATGCTGGTTTATCCACAACTTGACAGCGGCGCACTAAGCCAGTTTCCAATTCAGAAGCGGCGGACGCTGCGCACCGTGGTAAATCGCGCGGCCGACTGCAGCATCGTAAAGCTGGCCGATCCGGGAGCCACTATCACGGAATGGAGCCTGACTTACAAGGCACTGACCGACCAAGAGTTGGCGGCGCTGGAGGAGTTCTTTTGTGCCGCCGAGGGAAGCCTCAACGAGTTTACCTTTCTGGACCCGACGGCCAACCTGCTGTCATGGAGCGATCAACTGGATCACGCGGTCTGGCAACGGGACCCGATGCTATCGATCGCAGGCGGGGTCCCGGACGCGGGTGGCGGAAACCGGGGCTGGCACGTCGACAACACAGGCGCCGCCTCACAGGCTCTCATTCAAACCGTTTCTGCGCCGGCCAGTTATGTCTATTGTTTGAGCCTGTACGTACGCGGCACGGCACCGTTGCAGATCGAGCTGGTATTGGGCGCCGGGAGATTCGAACGGGCTGTGACCAATGAGTGGACGCGGGTGGTCGCGACGGGAACCGGACCGGCCAACTTCGGCCTGGAAATTCCGGCCGGCTGCGGGCTGGACGTGTTTGGAATGCAGGCAGAAGTTCAGGCCTCGCCGTCGATATACCGGCCAAGCACGACGGGGGGCGTTTATGAAGGAGCAAGACTCAGGGACGACGAATTCCGGGTTACGACCACCGGCGTCGATCAGCATTCCTGCACGGTGACGATTATTCATGCAGACCATATTTGAGCTGAAGGAACAGGCGGTCACAGATACGCCGCTACTGGTGTTCGATTGCGCACTGCCGGATGGGCGGATAGAGCGATGGAGCACCCACGCGGTAACGGTAGGGGATGCGGAATACGACGCCAGAGTTCTCCAGCACAACGCATTTGAGATCCAGACGGCGTCCAACCAGGGCGTCGATGGAATTCCGCGGATTTCGATTCTGCTCGCCAACGCGGATTCGCGCTTCTCGGAAATCGAGAGCGCGATTGGATGGAAGGGCGCCAGACTGAGAGTCGGTTTCCTGTTTTACGACCTGCGCAACAATTCTCCGCTCACGGATACGGCCATCATATTCCAGGGCATCTGTAACCCCCCGGATGAAATACGGGAAAGTACACTGCGCCTTACCGCGACGAACCGGATGAACTTACAACGGCTGCTGCTGCCACAGGTACGGATCCAGCGGAGATGCCCTTGGGATTTCCCAGGCAGCGAAACGCAAAGGGCCGAGGCCGTGAACGGTGGGGCCAACGGCAAGTACTCGCGGTTTTACAAATGCGGCTATTCGGCCGGGATCGAAGGTGGTGAAGGCGCGCTGCAAGGTGACCAACCCTTTACCACTTGTGGCTATACGCGTGCGGACTGCGAACTGCGTGAGATGTTCAGTCATTTCGGCGGGATCGAATTCGTTCCGCCAGCCATTTCGGTTCGGACCTACGGTGATAAGAGCTGGCATACTTCGGCGCTTTCGGTCAACGACACTCGATACAACGACTTTGTTCCACTTGTGTACGGAACGGCCTGGTACACGCCACCCGTAGTATTCGCACGGAACGACGGGAATCTCACCCGAATGGAAGTGTTGCTCGGGATGGGCGAGATGCACGACGTGCTCAAGGTGCTGGTAAATGACGTGGAAGTGCCGGCCGGCGTAGACGGCACCAATATGACAGCGACCGGCTGGTACAACATTCGGAGTTACGGAACCAGAGTCGGAACCAGCAACGCCGACTTCGCCGATGCGAACGGAAAGCCCCTGGGCGACACGTACGGCAGCATGGCCTATCTATCGGTGGTCGTGCCGAACCGACTGAACGACGGGGCGTCACTGCCCAGGGTGAAAGTTCTGGCGCAGGGCCTAAACCTCCCCACTTATGGAACAGATGGCAGCTACGGCGGTGAGCAGTTCTCAAGCAACCCGGCGTGGATTCTTCTGGATATGTTGAGGCGGTCCGGCTGGAGCATGTCGGAAATCGATGCGAACAGTTTCGCGACGTCGGCAGCGTACTGCGACGAAGAGATCCCGGCGTACGACATCTACGGGAAAGCGATTACGGTGCCGCGATTCCAGTGCAACGTAATATTGCAGAACCGGCGCAGCGCCGGCGACCTTGTGCGCGGCGTCCGGAACTCGGCCCGGATGCTGCTCACTTACGGCGCCGACGGGTTGCTGCAGTTGCGCATCGAGAACACAGTGGCGGCCGAGCAGCCGGTGAAACCCGCGTGGTCAAACAGCACCGAGCCGTTAAACGGCGGCTGGCCAAGTTACGAATTCGGCGACGGCAGCAACGGTTTCTCGGGAATCCTGAGGCGGCCAAACGGGGAGCCCAGCGTGCGCGTGTTCTCGCGCAGTATAGCCGATACCCCGAATCGATATACCCTGGAATTTCAGGATGCGCTGAACGAATACCAGCAGGATAGTTACTCACTCGTGGATCTGGATGATGTGGCCAAAACCGGGCAAGAGATCTCTTCCACATTCAGTGCGCTCGGGGTGGCAAACTACGATCAAGCGGGACGACTGCTCAAGGTCAGCCTGGACAAATCGATCTACGGCAACACATATATTGAATTTGAGACCAGTGTCAAAGCATTTGGCGTGCGGGCCGGCGACTTAATTGCCGTGACATATCTGAAAGAGGGTTGGAATCGGCAGGTATTTCGGGTCACAAAGCTCAGTCCAGGCACAAATCATCGCATCACGACGATTACTGCCCAGATCCATGACGACGACTGGTATGCGGATACAAACGGCCAAGCCATTTCTTCGGGCGGGAGACGGCAGGAAGAGGCCGGAGTCGGTGTTCCGAAGCCTTTGATCGGCACGATCATGGACGATGGCGGCGATATCCAGTTCGGTGTGGCTGAGTCCGTAACGACGAATAGCGACGGCACGGCGGAGACGAGTGTCACGGTGAGTTTCCTTGCGCCTGCCATTGCCGCAGGAGCGGGAGCAAGGATTCCGATGCTGAGCCTGGCTCCGCAGTTCTCTGGGGGAGGCAGCCTGAAAGCGGGACAGATCCTATACTATGCCATTTCGGCCAGCGATTCAGCCGGAGGCGAAGGATCATTGTCCTTTATCGTGCGCGCAAAGATCGAAAACGACGGCAGTGCTGTGACGCTGTCGAATTTGAGCTTCGCGCCCGAAAGCAACGTATTTCACGTTTACCGCGGCATCAGTCCGGCACAGTTATATCGAATCGCCTCTGACCAGGACCTTGCGGCACAGTTTACCGACGGGGGACTGCCAAGGCAGTTGATTGCACCGCCGGATCCGAATTTTGATCATGGAAATTTTTACTGGAGGATGGAATTGCAGCCAGAGATAGCGGCGACTCAGCACTCTATCAACACGATCGGCAATTCCTCTCTTCAGATGGCGGAGAACCGGTATCGAGGTATGGCCATTCGCATCACGAGGGGCCGGGGCGCGGGCCAGGAACGAACCATCGCGGCGAACACCGCGAACCTGGTCACGGTTGTGGCTCCGTGGGATCTCGAACCCGATGCCAGCAGTTTCTTTGTGGTGGCTGAGAATAGCTGGAAGTTCGGCGCCCTCGCCAAGACCAGCCCGGCGCAGTTCGCCATTCCGAACCGAACGGATGAGACCGTGCAAATTCTGGGGCGGGCGGCCAATGTGAATGACGTGGAATGTGCGGGCGAGCTTTCGACTCTCACACGGTGGCGGATCGGCGGAAGCGGCAGTGGGCCGATCGCCGACAGCGACGTACCATCGGCGCCGGTGTTTGCCCTGGGACCCGCTCCGCAACGGGGCGGGCTGTTCCTGAGCGGAGTTTCCTTCCCTGACATGACGAACACAAGGACGGTCTCGTCAGCGACCCTGACTCTTTACTACTGGGACGAGTTGAAGGGCATTCCAACGCTGGCGCTCACAAACGCCATTTCCGCCGGGGATCTGATGCTGGATTTGAACTCACCGGGATCCGCTAAGGCAGGCGAGTTTGTTCAACTTGGCCAGGAAGTGCTTCGCGTTGACGACATCCTGCAAGGCGGCACCCGTTACCAGGTAACACGTGGAATGCATGGCACAACACCAGCGGAGTATCCGGCGTTGACGCCGATGTACAGCCTTGAAACGAAGACGGTGATCGCGCCCTTTCCACTTGATTTCTTCGGCAGTTCGTACAGCGGAAGCTGGACTTTGCCGATTCCGATGCCGGACATCCGCGTTGCATCCGCAGAGTTGTTCGTAACTAATGGGAGGGGCAACAGTCCTACCAGCACCTCTTATTTGACACACAACGATGATTGCGGCCTGCGCACCCTGGCGGGCGGCCAGTACTCGTTCCAGGTCGACGGATTCCTGGCTGTGGAAGACAGCGTAGGGCCAGCACTGATCGTTGAAGCGACACATTCGGTCCGCGACGTGTACGCGATCCTGGGGAGAGCCGCCGACGCTCCGGTGCAGGTCCGTCTGAATGTCAACGGCGGCCCATACTGCACTCTGACGTTTTCTGCTGGCATGATTGTTTCGAACAATGTGAATGGATTGACGTTGCCGCCTCTGGAGTCGGAGTCCACGATGACTCTCTCCGTTCTAGCGGTCGGGCAGGTTTTTCCCGGCGCCGACCTGAATGTCCTGATTCGACTCTGATGGCGGAACAGCTGACCAAACTCCGGCCCGATCGTGACCTGCAGTGCTATTTCCAGCAGCCCTCGGCCATTGCCGCGCTGAGCGAAACCAGCGCCAACGGCTTCACAGTATCGGGGCGTTGGCGGCAACAATTCGATTGGGCGGTCGTGGAGTGGAGCCGGGACAACGTCTTTGAGCATCCCGCTCTCAGAAATCTGCCGGACGGCGACCTTCGTGGAATCCGATTGACCTATGAGGAAACGCGGATCAACTGCATGGCGATGGATTCCACGGTCTACGACGGTTTAGGGTGGTCGTATCTTCGAATCTGGGAACAGTCCGGAAACGTGGAAACGCTTCACTGGGTGCCCCTCAAGGCTCACGCCACACCCGTAAGCGGAATCTATGCACCAGCATCCGCGACGCTGGAACTCGAGGGGACACCGACGCCGGGCGATCAGATTGAGTTATCGTGGCTGGATCAGCACTACAGTTACATCGTCGCACCAACGGACACTTTGACCGCAGCGCTAACCGGATTGGCCGGTTCGATCAACGCCAACAGCGGACCAAACGGTGTTCGAGCCATTGTGAACGACGACCAGATTACTCTGACCTATGACACAGCGCTAGGGGCGAACGGCAACCGAGTGGGCGTATATGGGACGGTACATGGAATGGGAACAGAATTGTGGTCGCCCCAATGGGTCATGTTTACAGGGGGTACATCGCCCGAGCGGTGGCGCGTAGACCTGGATTTCAACAACCTGATTGGTCGAGACAATGAACCTGTGCCAGTCGCGAACGTCAGACGGGTGCGATGGACATGGGCAGCCGACCTTCAGTTCGAGTTTTATCAGCCAGGAGATTTTCAAGTTTCAGTGTCGAATTGGCAGGTAACCGGGGCCAGCCTTACCTACAACGTTGCCGGACCCGGAAGCCGCAGGATCGAAGATGATTCCGACCAATTGATATACTCTGGCGTATGGTCTGAGGAAAGAGGAAACTATTCTGGCGGGTCGATACGACACACAACGCAAGCGGGAGCGCACGTGCGGTGTACTTATTTAGCGGCGAGTTTCCATACTCTCTACCTGGGAACCCGGTTTGTCAACAACGGCGGAGAAGTTACCGTTCAGGTAGATGGGAACTCTCCCATCCGCATCAACCTCGGCCGCGCTCTGGAGGACGTGCTGATACGAGTTCCGGTCGCCACTCTCGCCGGGCAAGTGCCCCATGTAGTCGTAATTACTCACAGCGGCGTGGAGCAGACGCATGTTTACTTCGACTTTCTAGAACTCGCCGTTCCGACAAGCAGCCTGCCGATGTTTGCGCCGTATCCCACAACGACTCTTGCAACGGACTGGGATACCGACCATTCGCTTGCTATCGCACCGGAACGGACCGCGTGGCTCATCCATGCACTCGGATTCACAGGCAGGGCGAATCATTACGCCGGCGCGATGTGGTTTTATGAACTCGTGAATGACGGGAATCGCTATGCGTCGGGTGCAATCGAGTTTACCGGTACGCCCCGGTTCGGCGATGTTACCGAGATCGCGATCGCCGGTAGCGTAATCCAACATCGCAACCTCATTGGAGACACGGCGGAGACGATTGCGAAGTCCTTCGAAATGTCGATCACTGCCGGTTCCTCGAGTGTCTGGGCGCGAGCGCAAGGGGCGATCCTGACAATCACGGCGCACGCCTTGGGGCTGGATGGCGAGTCCATCCCAATTTCCGCCGACACCCATAATGAGCAGTTCACGGCGACCGTGAGCGCAGCGACGCTGGAGGGAGGGGCAGACGGTACCTGGCGCACCGACCTCACAGCGGCTCCACGAATCAACCGTGCGGCCCGGGATTGGAGCCGCAGCTATTTTCGTGCGTTACATCAGTACGGCATCGATGTGGCGGCCGCCTTCAGCATGGAGTTGCGCCACGGCGACGACAGCCTGGAAGCGGGAATTGCACAACGATACCTGGCCGGCCCCTGTTGGCTGAATACGCCGGCATTACAAACCAACTTTAGCCCGGCCAGCACGAGCTTTTGGAGAGGGGTCTATCTAAACATGGCCGGCACCATGGCAGAAGCCGGAATTGTACCGTATCTTCAATTCGGAGAGGTGCAATGGTGGTACTTCGGTGACGGCCAGAGCATGCCATTTTACGATGACTACACGAAGCAGGCTTTCGCCTTGGCTTACGGACGACCAATCGGGTTAGTTTCTAGCCAAGACGTAGATCCCGCACTCTTTTCGGCAGAATGCACACTTCTGCCGGCATTGATTGGACAATTCACCGATGCGGTGATGGACTACGTCCGTCAAACCTATCCTTCGACGCGATTCGAAGTACTGTATCCACCCGATGTGAACGACACGCGTCTGAATCGGGTCATAAACTTCCCGGTCGAGCAATGGACTCCGGCCAGGCTGGACTGCTTGAAGACCGAGAACTTCACCTACACTGGAAATCGAAACCTGAATAAAGCGCGCGATTCGATCAATCTGCCGGCAACCTACGACTTTCCGTCCGCACAAAGTAGCCATCTCGTGGGCATCGGAGACTATACAACCCCCTGGAATAAGGAACGAAGACTGGCGGCCGGAGCGGGAATGGAATCTGTGGTTCTGTTTGCACTGGATCAGTTCTGCCTCGTGGGTTATGATTTGCCGCTTGATCACGGTCCGCGCCGGGCGCGGTTTATGGGCGTCTAAAGTGTCATGCCACCATCCACGCACAAAACCTGGCCAGTGACATAGTTGTCGGGTTCCAACAGGAACCGGATCGCGCGGGCTATATCTTGCGTGTGTCCGAACCTGGCGATTGCACCTTCTTGTATGTATCGATCATACTTTCCAGAGGCGATGCTCGCCTGCGCCATTCCTGCATCGATCACCCCCGGGCTTACGACGTTCACCCGAATATCGACCGGTCCGCGGCACTCCTTCGCCAATATGCGGGCGGCGTGTTGCAGCGCTGCCTTCTGCGCGGCGTAGATCGTCGAGCCAGTAAACAGCCCATTAGCCTGCACTGTGGAGATCAGGACGATTGCACCTTTTGTGGAGACTCGTTGCATGCGTCCGGCGGCCTGGCGAGCGAGCAAAATGGGCCCCAGGTAATT
>CAVSMH010000009.1:0-156096 GCA_963728965.1 Bryobacterales bacterium | reverse complement strand
GTTTGTAACCTGCTGGCTGGTGTTGGCTTGAAATCACGGGGATGGCGAATCGATGAGCCGCCAAGAGGTTATTGTGACACTGAATCATACGCAGTTGGGGTCGGTCAAACAGAACTTCCATCCATTGATCAGAATCTCATTGAGTACCGGGTTCAAGGCTACAAGCAGCGAGTCGAAGAAATCCACCTTGAACTTGCTCTAAACAATAGCGTCCTTGTGAAAGCCGCCAAGCAGCATTACGTCAAGGCAGCAGAGAGTCTGTTTAAGGGATTCAACGTTCTCGTTCCGGCAGGGCTGAGTAACGCAATCGAACGTGAGAGCGAGTTTAGGGTACAGCAGCCATATGGCAATGTGTACTTGTGGGTGAAGAGGGTCGTTTCTCCCGATGCGAGGGATAAAGGGCGTGAGCTAACGTTTGTAGACCTTGAACTTCGAGATCGTGGTGCTGAATTGTCTGCAAGAACGGCATACAAAGATGTTTTGGCGTCTTGCCTTCGTGAAACGACGAAGTACTATCCCGTCACTATCGAAGGTCTAACAGCAACCGGAATTCCACGATTTTACTCCGAAGGGAACGCTCTGTTTGAAGTCGATTGGGGTAAGCGGCAGTTTTCGTGTTGGGTCAAGAGCGATGGGCGGATCGAAGTTGACGAGCCGGTTTCATTCGATCCCAACCGGCACAGATATGAGTAAGGGCACGAGCCGGAATCAGCAAGGATTGTTAGCCCTTGCGGGAGGAATGCGGCTACCGGGCTTGGAGATAAGGAATCAATTCATGGAGCGCAAGCCGGTCTGATGCTCTTCGATACCACCCGTTCCAACGCCACTTGGATCTTTGAGTGTTGCCTCGGGTGTTTCTTTCGACATCGCCACCGCCTCGACCCTTGGATACGAGCAACTTCACCCTCGCAGAGCCTTGCAGTCCGTGAGCTAACGGATTCGCTGCTGCCTTTGCTATCAGGAGCGCACGGATCAGAAACTCTCATACTTGTGCCGTCTCTCGGAACCCATGTTGCCGAAGAAGCCGAACTGGTATTGTACAATGTTCCACTGAAGATCAGTGTTTAACGGAATGTTCAAGTATTCCTGCTTCATTAGCTACACGACCCGAGAAGCCGAAGTTGTGGTGATCAAATCGGTTATTGACCGGATAATTGACAGGCTACGAGCCGAAGGGTTTGTTGTACCAGACCCTTTGTATGACCATCTTTCACCGCCCTTCTATGACTACGCCTCACTTCCGCCGCAGCGACGATCAGCGCTGGAGTTGAAGCGTGAACTGGCGGATGCTATTTCAGCAAGCGCTTGTGTCATTAGCTTTGTTTCCCCAGGTTATGTCGAATCACCGTGGTGCCAGTTTGAATGGAAAGTGGGGTACGACATCGAACTTCGGGAGCGGTTCCCCCTTACGTTTGCAGTGGTTTGGAAGCCCCTGTCAGATGATGATTGGCGAATGCTCCGTAGTCTAGGGTTTCCTCGACTTCCTCCCTGCGTTCGGTCCAACCCCCTGCGTCCGAGTTCTGCTGTGAGACACCCGAGAGTGTTTGCATTTGAGGCTTGGGAAAGAGACTGGCCGGACCCGGCGATCAGTTGCGCAGTAAGGTTCATTAGAAATCGCACATCGCTCCGGTGTGATCGGCCCACCCCTGAACTTCAGCTTCGGCGTGGTGCATGGTTGCTCAGTAGGAGCAGTTGGATGCCGGGAGCGTTCGGTGATGACCGCTGATGTTTGGTATGAACCACTTTAGATCAGGATTCCCGCAGCCGAATTCAGTGATCGAGTCGCCGTCAGTGGATTCTCTCGCTCTTCTATCCCGTCCTGTTGCCGTGATAAGGCAGTTCCGTGGCTTGTTGATTTCCGTTCGCCAGCCCCTAAATCAGCGGGAGACCCTGACAATGAGAATCGCCTGTCATACAACTTAGATCGATGCCGAGAATGCCCGGTGCTTTCAGGTGATGGAAGCGCCGGATCGGGAGTCGCTGGAGCCTCGGATCGCCGTCCGGGAGGATCTGGTCGATTTCGAGGTCATTCCCGTCCAAACATCAGCGGAGTTCTGGGCGGCGGTTCAGCCGTGACCGGTGCGACACGAGGTGCGCTTGCCCCGTTTGCTGAGACAAATAGTTAAGACACTGTTGACCGTTCGCTGCCATTTCATTGTGCCCCATCCCGGAACGGTTTTAGGATGAAGCTGCCGGTGAAGCGGAGACGGGCTCTGCTGGCGAGCACCCCGATCAAGGAATAGCCGGCCGGAACTCATCTGCGGACGATGAGATGGAGCGCGGTCCTCCCGACACGCTCTGCTACCCGGGTTCGGGGCCGACCGACGGGAGGCGGCACGGCTCCCGGCCTGGGGTTTGGTTTTCATACCACATCGGACCAGATAGATTCCGCCATGCCTTGAAAAACGCATTCTGATGGCCGTCAGAATGAGACCGCCGGGGTAGCCCGGCCAGTGGGGAGGCATCGGCGCAAACTCGGCTGTGGCGATTACAATCCGGACCACGTAGCTGCCGGTCGCTTGTCGAGTTTCCCTGTATAGGGCGCCTTTGCTTCCGCCATTCATATGATGCGTCGATGTCATAGGGCGCGGCGGCATGCGCTCGTGGTTGCTGCCTGGCCCAACAACTGTTGTTCAAACTCCACCGGCGGCCGGTAGCCGAGCGCCGAATGGAGGCGTTTGCGGTTGTACACCCGTTCCAGGAAGTGCTTTATGGAAGCCCGCGCCTCCGCCAGATCGCGGTATTCCTGGCGATACACCTCCTCATATTTGAGGGTCTTCATGAACGATTCGCAGGCCGCATTGTCGAACGGATTTCCCTTGCGACTCATGCTGATGGTGATGTCCCGGCTCTTCAGCAGGTCCGTGTAGTCTTGTGAGGCGTACTGCACGCCGCGGTCAGAATGATGCACCAAACCCGGCGCCGGTATGCGCCGCTCAAGCGCCATGCGAAGCGCTGCGATGGTAAGCTCGTCCTCCAACGTTCGGTCCAGCGCCCAGCCAATCACCCGCCGCGAGTAGGCATCCAAGATGACAGCTAGATACACGAACTCCGCTGCCAGTCGAATGTAGGTGATGTCCGCCACCCACAGTTGATCGATGTCGGTCAACGCCATCCCGCGCGCCAGGTTCGGGTACACCGGCCGACTGTGATTGGAGTTCGTGGTCACCAGGAACTTCCGTCGCCGCAGGCACAGCAGATTGTCCTCCCGCATCAGGCGGTACACCCGGTTCGGCCCGACCTGCCAGCCGCGCCGGTGCAGTTCTTCGGTCATGCGTGGCCGTCCATAGGCGGGAAACTCCAAGGCGATCCGCTGGATGGCATCCCGTAGATCGATGTCCTTATCCCCGGCGGCCGGCGTGGTCAGGAACCGGTAGTAGCCGGCCCGGCTCAGATGGGCCAGCGCGCACATCTCGGCGATGCTCATGCTCGTTTCCCTCCGGACTTGCTCCTGGATGTTCCCGTAGATCGCGGCTTTCCAGTCAATGCCTGCAACCTCCGCTGTTCCTCGATGCGTTGCAAGCTGCGCTTTAAAAAATCGATCTCCAGGGTTTGCTGGCCGATTTTCCGCTCCAGCTTGGCCTGCTCGGTATCATCCCACCGCTGCTTTCCCAAGCCCGGAAACGCATTGCCCGGTCCTTCACGGAATTCCCGGCGCCAGCGATGCAGGACATTCGGGTTCACCTCAAATGCCCGCGCCAGCCGCCGGCCTAGCCTTTCAACGATGCCAATGAGTTCGGAGACCTCACAGGATTGCAGCACGACCTTGCGACCAACGATGGCATGGGGATCATCCGCCTTTTCTACGTACTCTTCGTCAACGACTCCCGATTTGTGAGCGAATACGTGCCGTTTCTGGAAGCTACGACAGGCCGACTTCCATTCGTCAGTCGAGATTGAATCCGCAAGGTCAAATCCGAAATGTTGCTGAACCCGCTTCCTGCCGCCCTCAAGGTTCTGGAATGATGCCTTCTCCCCGGTACAGAGTTCTCGGCCAAATCCGTCGAACGCCGAAACCACACCCGCCAGGGCATCGGCAATAACTGGATCGGCAAGATCCTTCTCGACTGACTCCGCAAGGGTGAGCTTTTTGCGTGCTAGTTCGAGGTTCTTGTTGAGGATCTGGAGTGAATTATGGACACCGCAATCAGGGCACCAGCCGAAGACACCATAAATGGCGTAACGAAGACCGCACTGGTCTCAGACGAGCGGAGTCTCAAGGTTCTTCTCCCTGTACCAGCGAATCGGGATCGGTGCTCCCGGTTTCACTTTCATGCTGATCCCGATTCCAAACGCACCCCTTGGCGGAATGTTGAACTCCATTGCCTTGAGTTCGTTGTGAATAGCTTCCCTTATCTTTCCGAACGCCACGGATTTTGCGTACTCGATCTGTTCCTTGGTGAAGAAGGTGTTCTGATCACCTACATGACCACAGTACGGGCAATGGCAAGGGGCTGGACCTTTGACCCCGGTTCCTGGAGTGATCTTGAAGTATTCCTCGCATTCTGGATTCGGACACTCCCGCCCGAGATACCCGTCTTTATCGGAACGCATGGGAACTTCGATCTGATTACCGATGCTCCTGAGACCTCCCGGAACGAATCTCCGCATTCACCACCACCGCCTTCCAGTTTACTCCGCAACCCAACAAAGGCAGTAGGAAATGTTTTGGGGTCTCTCGCCTGGGGGTGGTGGTGGGCAGGGAGAAGAATTCGGCATCACCGTTTGGTTGCGCACCCGGACACGACAACAGCCAAGCGTTAGACTATCCATTCACGGAAGCTCGAAAAACGCCTGTGGGGAGCACCGATGAAGTCCGTTACGGTTATTCTCTGGCGTGAAGTCAAAGGAGAACGATGAACCAGGATTTGATCTTAAAGGTTATCGCTGTACTCAACAGGGCGTCAGCAGATTATAGAGCCATTGCCCAACAGCAGCAGCAGCGGGTGAGCCGGATAATGCAGCGGATTACCGAACCCGTGCTGAAGAGTGTCACATCCTAGCACGGCAGCTTGACGGCGCTGCGGCCAAGGAACTGTGATCCACCCGGCCACCTGCATCGCCCAATCGCAGAGCATCCACGCTGCATCCTCGAACGTGCGCCGGAAACGTCCAGCAGCTAAAATGTGATTTCTTCGACCGGGAGCCGCCATACCATGCCTCCAATCGGCCAACACATTACGGGCACTACCACTGAAGCGGACACCTGCCGCCAGTACGTGGTGCCGAAGCTCCAAGCAGCCGGTTGGGACGGCGACCCGCATTCGATAGCCGAACAGCGCACCTTTACGGCGGGGCGGATCGTCGTCGCTGGAACGAAGGCCACCAGACTTCAAAAGAGAAAAACGGATTATCTGCTTCGCTACACACCGGATTTCATCCTGGCGGTGGTCGAGGCGAAATCTGAGCACCGGCTCCCGGCTGACGGGCTTCAACAGGCCAAGGACTACGCTCAGATTCTCGGCTTGAAGTTCGCCTACGCCACGAACGGCACCGGAATCATCGAATTCGACTTCACAACCGGCAAGGAATCCGAACTGGACACTTTTCCTACGCCAGCCGAACTGTGGGGCCGGTTTACGAAGGCGGAAGCACTGCCGGAAGATGCGTCGAAACGCCTGCTGACCCCGTACAACACTTACGCCGGAAAGCAACCCCGGTACTATCAGGACATCGCCATCACCCGTGCAGTGAAGGCAATTCTCCAAGGCCAGCGCCGGAATCTGTTGACGATGGCGACCGGCACGGGCAAGACGAGCGTGGCGTTCCAGATCTGCTGGAAGCTGTGGTCATCCCGCTGGAACCGGACGAGCGATTACCGGCGACCCCGAATTCTGTTTCTGGCGGATCGCAACGTATTGGTGGACGATCCGAAAGACAAGGATTTCTTGCCGTTCGGTGATGCCCGTTGGAAGATTGAAAACGGCATTGCGAACAAAAGCCGAGAGATGTACTTCGCCCTGTACCAATCGCTGGCGAAGGATGAGCGGAAACCAGGACTATACCGGGAGTTTGGCCCGGACTTCTTCGATCTCATTGTGATTGACGAATGCCATCGGGGTTCCGCCGCTGACGACTCGAACTGGCGGGAGATTCTGGAATACTTCGAGCCAGCCTACCAACTGGGCATGACCGCCACGCCGCTCCGCAAGGACAACAAGGACACCTACGAATACTTCGGTGCGCCGCTCTACACGTACAGCTTGCGGCAAGGAATTGAAGACGGCTTCCTGGCACCGTACCGGGTCCACCGAATCCTTACCACTGTAGACGCCGCTGGTTGGCGTCCAGAAGCGGGACAGGTTGATGATAGGGGCAACGAGATCCCCGACCAGCTATACACCACACCGAATTTTGAGAAGGATGTCGTGTTGCAACAGCGGACGGATGCCATTGCCAAGCACATTACGGCCTTCCTGAAAGATGACCCTTACGCCAAAACCATCGTCTTCTGTGTGGACCAGGAGCACGCAGAAAACATGAGGGCGGCGTTGGCGAAATGCAACCCGGAGTTGATGAGGAAGCACCCGGATTACGTTTGCCGCATCGTGTCTGACGAAGGCGACATCGGCAAGGGTCACCTGGGACGTTTCAAGGATCTGGAAAGCGTCTCGCCGGTTATCGCCACCACCAGCCAGATGCTCACCACGGGTGTTGATGTTCCGACTTGTAAGAACGTCGCCATCATGCGGAACATCGGCAGCATGACCGAGTTCAAGCAGATTATTGGCCGTGGCACCAGGGTCCGGGATGACTACGGCAAGCTCTACTTCAACATTCTCGACTACACGGGATCGGCTACCCGGCTGTTTGCGGACACCGACTTCGACGGCGATCCGGTGTTCGTGAAGAAAGTCAAGATAGACGATGACGGCGAGACCACTCAAGAAATCACCGAGACTAGCAGCGAAGATGGTCCCGTCGAAGAGGTCACCGACAGCGATACGTTTGACGGCCAGGGCGACGATGGTGGAAGCGGTCATGAAGGCATCGTTGACGAAGCTCCAAAACGACCGAAGAAGTACTACGTGGACGGCGGCAACATTGAAATTACGGCCAACGTAGTTTGGGATTTAGATGCAGAGGGCAAGCGCCTCCGAATGGTGAAGCTAACCGAATATGCCGGGGAGAAGGTGAAAACACTGTGGCGCACGCCCGAAGAGTTGCGGGATGCGTGGGTGGACCTGGAGCGGCGACGGGAGATCGTGGATGAACTGGCGAAGCGGGGCATCAATTTCGAGACCCTGGCTGACGCTGCCAAATTACCGGATGCGGACCCGTTCGATCTCCTGTGCCATTTCGCCTTCCAGTCCATCGTGCGGACCCGGAAGGACCGGGCAGCGAAACTCAAGGATGATCCGCCCGCTTTCCTGGGTAAGTACGGTAGCAGCGCCAGGGCGGTCCTCAGCGCCATGCTGGATAAGTACGCCGATCATGGCACTGAGCAATTCTCGATCCCGGAAATTCTGGAGGTTCCGCCGATCTCGGACTATGGCAATGTTTCCGAGATCGTGGACTACTTCGGCGGCGTGCAGCAACTTCGTAGTGCAGTGAACGAAATGCAACGTCTGCTTTACGCTGCCTAATCCTATGATCCAGTTCCACGCTCAGAAGCTCTGGCGGCGGATTGCAGCCGTCTCTAAGACGGCTAAGGCAAAACGTGCGGCAATCGCCTACGTAACCAAAGACCTTCCGTTAGCCCTACAGTCAGGCGACAAGCTGGTCATGGATGCGTCCGATGCGGCGATTGCATCGGGTGAGACATCAGCCAAGGTCGTGGCTCAACTGCATCGGCGTGGCGTCCAGCTTTACAGCTACGGACCTTTGCACTCAAAAGTTGTGGTGCTTGACGGCAGGGTGTTCGCTTCATCGGCTAACCTGTCAGAATCGTCTCAGAACACGCTACTTGAGGCGGGGCTGGAAACCGACAACCCTACAGCCGTTGCACAGGCAATCGCCTTCATCGAATCGCTGTCGGAGCAATCAGAACCGATTGATGACGGCTTCGTCGCCAGAATAGCGAAGATCCCGGTGCGGAAGCACCGGCACGGCAACAGGAAGGGAAAGCCGCCGAGAAAACTGAAGCTACCACACGACCCAAGGACCTGGGTGATCGGGGTGCATTCCATCCCGGAACCAGACGATCCGGCTGAGTTGAAGCGGATAAGAAGGGTGAAACGACGGCGGCTGCACTCCTGAGCAACCCGAAGAGTCAGACATGGTGGGCAAGAATGGCCCGGAACAGTCGGGTATTGCAATGGAAGACCAACGAATCAGCCTTCAATTTGTTTTCAAATTCCTCACGGGTCAGGGTGATTGTCTGATTGTGATTGTTCGGACACGTCGTTTCGAGATCTACAGTTTCAGCCATGCGCCTCTTTTCTGCACGCACTCTCGTTGCACCTTGCCGTCCACTCCCTACGGACCTGACCTTCTCTGGCACAACGGTGTCCTCACGCTCATTTTGCCGGTCTGGCGTGATTCAGGCATAGCGCGACTAGATCGGAGACACTGGCTTCGCCCACACACATGACCGTGTCGGCGCCACCCCAATAGATTTTCACGGATCCATCGGGCTCTGGGACCGCGCCGCAAGTGAAAACGACGTTGTGGACATACCCGGTGATTTCCCAGGGATCTTCCGGCTGCAAGATCCACGAGTCGCTCACGCCGAGGATCGTGGCCGGGTTCTCGAGGTCGTGAAGAGCGACCCCCAACCGGTAGACCGATCCGTCCATGGTCTTGAAAACGCCATGATAGATGGAAAGCCATCCCTGGTCCGTTTTGATCGGCGGAGCACCCGGGCCAATCTTCATTTCATCCCAGTGGTATGGTTCCGGCTTCATGACGAGCTGAGATTCGCCCCAATAGCGCAGATCCGGAGAAAAGGAAATCCAAACTGACCATGGGGAGAGTTCCGAATGCGGACGATCCAGCCTCGCATAGAGACCGTCGAACTTCGCTGGGAAGATCACCACGTTTCGATAGTCCGCCTGCGTGATCAGCGAGAAACGTTCGACTTGCGTGAAGTCGTTTGTCTTGGCAAGGGCGACCCTCACTCCATTCCGCGAGTATGCGCTATAGGTGATGAGAAACTCCCCGTCCAGTCGGGTAACACGCGGATCTTCGACCCCGAACTCTTCGTAAGGCGCAAAAGGACCATTGCGCGCGGGGGTCAGGAAGGGCTCCGGATCGGCGGTGAACCGGAATCCGTCGGGACTGCGCGCTAACCCGATGATGGACCGTCCTGTGCGGAGGTGAGAGCGGAAGAGCATGACATACTCGTCTCCGTGCTTCACCACCGCCGCGTTGTGAACGGTTTCGACCGGATACGGAATGGTGGCCTTGGTGAGGATGGGGTTGCCGCGGTATCGCCTGACGATGTCCGGCTTCATGATCGCCTCGATGCTACGAGGTCGAAAATCGTCCCGTAAACCCGTTCGTAGGACTTCACCATCGATTCGACAGAGAAGCACTGCTGGACCCGTTGTCGGCACTTACCACCATCGATCTCCGAAAGGCGCTCGAGGCTCCGCACAGCTTCGTCGACATTGGTCACCAGGAAACCCGTTTCGCCATCGGCGATCACCTCGCGACAAGAGCCGAGATCCATGGCGATCACGGGCACGCCGGCGGCATTGGCTTCCACCAGGACCAGTCCGAATCGCTCCGGGATCGTGTTCAGGTGCAGCAGAGCGCGGGCACGCGCGAACAGCGCATTCTTGCCCGGCACGTCCACCGCGCCGATGTAGCGGATGGCTTGATTCAGGTGGGGCTGCACCCGATCGCGGAAGTATGCCTGATCCTGAATGATGCCGGCGATGAGCAGCGGCAACCCGCTCCGGCGGGCGACTTCGATCGCCAGATGAACGCCCTTATCGGGGTGAATCCGGCCGAGGAAGACCAGGTCATCGCCCCCGCCAGAGCGGAGAGGGTACAACGACAGGTCGATTCCGTTATAGACCGTCGACAGGTAATTCAGCCGCGGCGCGCGATCGGAGTTGCTGATCGAGACGAAATATCCGTCGCGATACTTCTCATACACGGGCATGATCTTCGGCGATGAGAACCCATGGATAGTCGTCAGCACCGGCGTCCTCACGAGCCGCGTATAGGACAGCGGCATGAAATCGTAATGACTGTGGATGAGGTCAAACTCAGCGGCATGTTCGAACACCTCCGAGATGTGAAGGTATTCGGCGACTTTGGGGTCGACGGCGCGATCCTCTTCGTACCCTCGGTCCACTACGGAATGCAGGCGGGCGCTGGTCACGGAATCCGCGGTGGCGAAGAGCGTCACATCCCAGCCGCGTGCGGCCAGGCCTTCGGCGATGTTGCCGGCGACCGTCTCCCACGCGCCGTACCGCCTGGGAGGCGTTCGCCAGGCGACCGGCGAAAGGACAGCGATCCGCTTGTTGGGAACCGTCATGCACTCACCCTGTCTCCCGTCTCCATGGCCGACAGGATCTTGGTGAGTGGGGCCGTTGCGAAACCAGTGGCGTGATCGGCAAGACCATATGGGATGATCAACTCGCCGTTGTGGACGAGAGCGCCGCAGGTATAGACGACGTTGGGCACGTACCCCTCACGCTCGTCCGCGTTCGGCTGGAGCAGGGGATCACGGAGTCTCCCAATCACTCGGGAGGGATCGTCGCGGTCGAGGAGGAAGGCTCCAATGCAGTACCGGCGCATGGGGCCGACCCCATGGCTGAGGACCAGCCATCCGGCATCAGTCTCGATCGGCGATCCGCAGTTCCCGAGTTGGACCAGTTCCCACGGAAATGCAGGCTTGAGCAGCAGCCTGCGCTCATTCCAGAAATGGACGTTGTCGGAGAACATCAGGTAGATGTTCTCGTTGTCCTGGCGGGAGAGCATGGCATACTGACCGCCGATCTTCCGCGGGAAGATGGCCATACCTTTGTTTTGGGCGGCTGGACCATTCAGGGATATGAATCGGAAATGGAGGAAGTCCGAAGTCTCCACCAGCTCCGGCATTACGACCTTGCCATCGAAAGCGGTGAAGGTCGCGTAGTAAATGGCGGTGCCGTCATCGTTCCGGAAGCAGACGAATCGGGCGTCCTCGATGCCGTTTCTTTGGGAAGGCGTGGCCGGGAAAATGATACGTTCGGAGATCTGCTGTTCGGGCTCGAAGTGAACTTCGTAGTTGGAACGGGCGAGCACCCAGATTCCCTGCGCGGCGTTCTGATCTTCCTGTGTCACTCCCTCCGGTTGACTGAACTGCTCGGCTTTGAGACCGGCGCGAAGGTCTTCGAGTGCGAAGCGCTCTCCGAGTTTGTGCATGACCCGCCGTGTGAATTCGCCGTTCAATCCGAGCTCGAAGAGCTTTCGCTCGAACAACGCCTTCTCATACTCCGGGTTTGGAATCTGGCGTGGCTCGGAGAGGAAGCCGCCCAGGGCAAAGATTTCGATCCGCTGATCGGGGTGGATGACGCCAGTTCGAAACGTGATGGAGGAAATGTGTCCTTCGCCAGTGGCTCGCAGGCTGAGAATGAACCGGAGCGCGCCGGACGGAAGGTCCGTCTGATCAGGGTGCGGAACGATAGACGGATTGAACAAGGCGGCCGATTCCAGGGAGTACTCGGCCAGGAAATAGGATCCGATCAGCAGCCGCCTCCGTTCGGACATCTCCGCACTCGTCGGCGCCAAGCCGCGGACTTGTTCGAAGCGTTCTAAATAAAGACGGCGGAGGTTCTGGTGCCGCTCGGAAAATTCCGCGCAGACGCCCCCCAGGACCTCGCCGACGCTGTCCTCCGGAAGCGCCAGAACCCTGGCGACGATCCCGGCCATCCGCTCGGGCCCCCCGGGGCTGAAGGGCCGCAGAAGAACGCGCGTCTGGTCGGGCCTGAGGATCGTGGCCGTGCGATTCATGAGGAGGGTCATCTGCCGTCCTGTACGCCAAGCGCGAAAGCCAGTGGCGGCCGCTCTTCTTCGACAACGATCGGCTCCTCAAAGCTGGTCAACACGTTTTGCGCCAATCGCATTTCCGCCAACGAAAGCAAGAAGGCGAGGGTCGATTCGGCGCCCTGGTTTCCGTTGGCGCGATCTACGTGCAACCCGTCGCGGCAGCCGCCGGTTCCAGGAGAGTAAAGTTCCAGTCCGAGGTCGTTCCAGCCGATGAACCAATCGAAAGCGCGCTGCGCCTGTTCGTACCACCAGGGGTCGGAAGTGGCGCGATACGCTTCGAGACAAGCCGAGGCGCTTGCCTGCGCCTCCACGGGCTGCTGATCGAAATTGGCGCGCGCGCCGCCGCGGCGGTAGAAGCCGTTGCTGCCAATCGGCCGAAAGTGACCCTTCTCGGACATCTGCAATTCCGTCAGCCAACGAAGGGCCTTAAGTCCCCGGTCGAGCACCGCCGCTTGTCCGGTGGCCTGCCCGCTCAAAATCAGGGCGTGCGCGAGTTTCGCGTTGTCATACGACAATTCGTCTTCAAACCAGGGCCAGTCCGGCTGCGCCGTCGCATCGAAGAGCTCCATCAGCCGGCGCGTGAGCGTCTCCCGCGTCTGGTTGACGAGGCTGTCGCCGCTCAACCTTCGCAAATAGTCGTGAATGCCGATCAGGCCGAACGCCCAAGCCCGCGGTGAAGTGAACCCGGTCAGCGACGGCAACGCCAGCGCGAAGAGCTGTCCAGCCATCATCTGGAAGCTCCGGAAGGGCGAGCGTCCCACAGCCGCGCCGAGCGCCCAGAGCGCCCTCCCATGACAGTCCTCCGATCCCTGTTCGTCCAGCCAGCGCCGTTCAAAACTCAGGAGGTTATGGAAACGCCTGGTTCTGAGATCGAAGGCGTGATGAAGGAACGCCCCGCAGGTGGTGGCCATGGCCCGCACGGACTCCTGCTCCTCGCCCAATTCGCCCAGCAGGACCGCGAGGACAAATGCGCGGGCGTTATCGTCGGTGCAATAGCCTTCGGAGAAATTCGGGACCGTGAAGACAGCGTGCTGGAAGACCCCGGTCGAATCAGTCATGCGCGAAAGATGACTAAGCTTGATTTTCGGCAGTTCCCGCGGCGTTCGATCGAGCGTCTTTATGGCAAGAGATTTTCGCGAACGCGCCGCCACTTCCAGGCGGGAGCACTCGAACGAGATCATATACAGCTGCGCCACATTGCTCCAAATCATCTCGCGGCCGATCCGGTAGGCGTTCTTCCGAATGGCATGCCGGCGGGTGTCGTCTCGCAGCAACCCGACCACCTCGCGCGCGATCGCCGGCGCGTCGGCGAACGGCACCAGGACGCCGCGGTCGTCCGCGAGCAGTTCCGCGGCGTGCCAGTAAGGTGTGGAGACCACCGCTTTGCCGGCGCCAAAAGTGTAGGCCAGGGTGCCTGACGTGATCTGCGTCTCGTTGAGGTAAGGGGTTATGTAGAGATCCGCTGCTCCAATGAACTCCTTGAGGTTCTCCAGGTCTACGAATTGGTTGTAGAAAATTACGTTCTTGTCGACTTTATTCTTTTTGGCGAGAATTTCAAGGCTGAGCCGGTAGGCTTCGCCATGCTCGCGAAGCTCGTTGGGATGCGTGGCGCCGAGGACAATATAGACAACCTCGGGGAACTCGGCCACGATTTGTGGCAGCGCGTTCAGCACATATTCGATTCCCTTGTTCGGCGAAAGCAGACCGAAAGTGAGAAGCACGATCTTGCCTTCCACGCCGAATTGGTCCTTGAAATAGGTGGGATCGACGAAACCAACATCGGGGATGCCGTGCGGGATGAAGTCGATCTTGGCCGGCGGGGCGTGATAGATGTCCTGCAGCATCTGTCGTCCCCGCTCGGCCATCACCACGAGGCGGGTAGAGAGCGAGATTAGTCCGTCCATAACCCGACGCTGGTCGGCTTGCGGATGGCGCAGCACAGTATGCAGCGTGGTGACGACAGGCATTCGCAATTCACGCAGGAACGCCAGAATGTGCCCGCCGGCCGGGCCGCCGAAAATGCCGAACTCGTGCTGCAGGCAGACAATGTCCACGTTGCTGATGTTGAGGAAGTCCGCCGCGCGCAGGTAGGACGACAGGTCCTGCTCCTCGATTTCGAAGCGCACCACTTCCGGGTAATCGTAGCCGCCCTCGATGTCGTTCACCGACACGCAGAAGCAGTGGCTTTGGGGATGCGCTGTCGCGACCGCCGCAAGAATGTCGGAGGTGAACGTGGCGATGCCGCATTTGCGCGGCAGGTGGTCGCCGACGAAGGCGATCTTGCGGACTTTAGAGGTTTCTTTCATGAGGCATTCCTTTCCGGTGGGTTAAGACGACCCTTTCCGCCCGAACGATGAACCGGCCGGGGGCAGAGCCGAAAACGGGTAGCGGGTGACCTGCGTGAGAGTCTCGGAACCGCTGGTATCGCGATTTCCGGAAAGTCCACTTCGTGTAAGCCGGAAGCGATGCGGCCTTTTGCGTCGCGAACGGTAGTCCGCGACTCGACGGCTCCGGCTCCGCCCGCGCACCGTACAGACCGGCGCCACCAGGCGGAAGGGTAATCGGAAGGGTCGTTCTGCAATACGAACACCCATTTAGCCACTCCGCAAGGGCCCCCCAGGCCTGTTTGCACCGCGTCTGCCACCACGTGGAAGCGATCCATTCGCGTCTTCCTCAGGACGCCTCGATCCGCCGATACTCCGGCTGCCACATTGCGTCCTGCACCTGTTGAACGATGTCGCTGAATTCAATTCCGGCCAAGCCCTCAGCTTCCGCCGCCTCGGCGACAGCCACTGCGACCGTCAGCGACACGCTGCGCAAATCGTCGATCTGCGGGAGCAGTGACGCGCCAGGCTGGCGCACCGTCACCAGGCTGGACACGGCGCTCGCCGCCGCCGCGAACATGCCGGCACTGATCCTGCCGGCTTGCGAGACGATCGCGCCGAGACAAAGACCCGGGTACAACATGGCATTATTCACCTGCGCGACCACGTAGGTCACCCCTTTATATGTGACGGGCGGAAAGGCGCTGCCGGTGGCGATCAGCGCCCGCCCCTCGGTCCAGGCAATCAGATCGGGGGGGGTGGCCTCGGACCGCGGCGACGGACTCGAAAGCGCAAAAATGATGGGCCGGTCGACATGGGCGGCCATTTCCCTGACGATCTCTTCGGTGAAACGGCCCGACGCGGTGGAGGCGCCGATCAGCATGGTCGGCCGCACCCGGCGAACGACTTCGGCCAAGCCAAGGCCGTTGCCGTCGTGCTTCCAATTCACGCTTTCGGCAGGCGGGCGGGCATAGGTCGCTTGATAGTCGCACAACCCTGGCATACCAGCGGTGAGCAACCCCTGCCGGTCCACGCACCAGATGCGCCGGGCTGCATCCTCTTTGGACAGCCCCTCACGCGTCATCGCGTCGCGGATCTGGTCGGCGATCCCTATTCCCGCAGCGCCCGCGCCAACGATGACCACCCGCTGATTGCGGAGCGGCGTTCCGCAGACGCGGACCGCGGAAATCGCCGCTGCCAGCGTAATGACGCCGGTGCCCTGCATGTCGTCGTTGAAGGTGCAGATCTGGTCGCGGTACTTCTCGAGGATGCGCCGTCCGTTGCCGGGCGCGAAGTCCTCCCACTGCAGCAGCGCCTTGGGGAACAGCCTGGTCGCGGCCTTGACGTAAGCGTCGATAAAGGCGTCGAACTGCTCCCCGCGGATCCGGGCGTGCCGGTTGCCGATGTACATGGGGTCGCTCAGCAGGCTTTCACGGTTAGTGCCTACATCGAGCATCACCGGAATCACGCGCGTCGGATCGATTCCACCCGCGGCCGTATGGATCGCCAATTTGCCGATCGACACTTCGATTCCGCCGACTCCCCAATCGCCGATTCCCTGGATCTGCTCGGCATCTGTGGCCAGGATCAGGTCGATATCGCCAGGACTGGCGTTGAGGCTGGCAAATGCCTCCTCGATGGAATCGGCGTGATCGATGGAGAGGTAAAGGCCGCGCGGGCGGCGGCACTCGTGGTGGTACTGCTCGATCGCGATGCCGATCGTCAGATCGTTTACTACGGGGATCATTTCGCGCAAGTGCTCGGAGAGCAAGCGGTAGAACAGCACTTCGTTGCGATCGTGGAGCGCGGTGAGATAGACGTTCTTGCTCAATACGTCCGGCAGGCGCTCGTACTGAATGTACGCGCGCATGACTTGGGCCGCCAGCGTGCTAATGTCCGGCGGGAGCAGACCGGTGAGGCCCAAGGCTCTTCGTTCTTCCGCCGTGAACGCGATTCCCTTGTTTAACAGCGGCGAATTGAGCACGGCGAGTCCGCGAACCTTGGTCGCATAGCACCTGTCCACATTCATCCGGCGTTTCGCGGTGGGCGCCAATATCGGGATCACTCTCTGTCGCACGTTGTCCCCTTTTATGCGGTTGCGCGTCGGGTCGGCTCACCGCGTGACAGCTCAGTCAGGTCCTTACCCGAACCGCAACCCGGATAAACCGGGGCGCCAGGAATCCGCTCCACGCGAGAAGCCGGAACAGCGCCATTCGGGGCAATGGGCTGGCGGTGGCCGCTAGCGCCCCTTCCGTATTTGGGGCGGCTGTCGCCACTTCCGTCCAAGCCGGCGGCGGCGTCACCGGCTCCGCGAGCTGCACTTCGTTTCCGGTCGTCTGGATGGCCATGACGGGCGCCTGCCTCATTTCCAGCACCATGGGCCCGGCCTTTAAATTGGCGGGCTCCACAAGGGCGGCCATTGCCGCCAGAAAACACGTGGTCGTTGCTGCTTTGATTAGCTTCATGTCGTCTCTTCTTCCCCTGTCTGGACCGGGTAGTCTGCTGTCGCTGCGAGTACGGCGTGAGTCAGATCTCGGCGGACACGTCCCGCATTTTCGATAGAGGCACTCCGGGGGCCGTTCGCGCGGAACCCCGGTTCGGCCATATGTGCCCGCATCCGGCCACACTCGCAGACCTGGAGCGTGCGGGGGGAACTGACCGTAAGGCGTCATGTGACCAAATGCGGTCAAGCGCGTTCACGGTATGGCCCCATAGCATGCCGTGCTCGCATACATAAAGGATGCTTTGGTGAAAAACGTGCCCAGTGTCACGTCCGGAAACCATGTCACGGAAAGATAAAGGTGTCGAATCGTGAAGACCAGACTGGCACACCTGCTCCTGATCCTGTCGCTGACGATTGCCGCGGTGGCTCAGCCGGCGGAGCAGTTCGACCGGAAAGCCAAGCTGTACTTTCACGCCAAGAGCACGTTCGCGCCATTGGCCATCGTGGGCGCCGCCGTGTCGGCCGGAATCCGGCAGGAAGCTGACGCCCCCACCGAGTGGGGACAGGGCGCCGCCGGGTATGGCAAGCGTTTTGGCTCCACGTTGGCAGCGTCCGGAATCCGCAGCGCGCTCGCGCTCGGCCTCGATTCGACGCTGCATCAGGACCCGCGTTACGTCCGGTCGGGCGGCGGCGGGTTTTGGCGCCGGTCCGGACGTGCGCTCCGCGGAACACTGCTCACGCGCACGGATGACGGCGGCGAAACGGTGTCCTCGTGGCGGATCGGAAGCGCGTATGGCGCGGCGTTTCTCTCGAACCAGTGGTATCCGAGCCGGCTAAATACGGCGCGCCTCGGATTCATACAGGGCTCAGTGACACTCGGGTTCGATGTGCTCGACAATTTGGTGGCGGAGTTTTTGCCGGATCTCAAGCGAAAGGTGCTCCGTAGAAAATGACGGCCGGTGCTGCCCGACACCGCTCGGTGACCATATTTGGTCGATCCGTTAACGTCGCAGCGCGCGAATGGTAACATAGGGACGGCTGCCGTTCTCGGCTTCCAACTGTTTGCGGGATCCTCTCGGCGTGAACCGACTTCGTCTCTCAGGCGGCCCTGGGGCTGCTCGGAATCGACGGCGTGGAGGTCTAAGCAACGATGAGTTCCGCTGCCTCGCCAGCCATCCGCTGGCTCGTGGAGAACGGCCCAAGAGAACTGGAACTCCTCTTCCGGGCGATTGTCTATCATCCTTCGGCTCCTATCCTCATTACGGACGACGAAGGCAACTCCAGGGATGCCAGCGCCGGCGCCGGCAAACTGTTAGGAGTCCCGCGGGAGAAGATCATCGGCCGCCCGGTCGGCGACTTTGCGCAACCCGGTTTCAAGCCCCAAATCTCACAGATTGGAAAGGCCTTGCAGAAGCATGGGCAACAGAAAGGCACGCTCCATCTGGTTGGTCCTGATGGAAGCCCGCGCGAAGTTGCGTACACTGCCAAAGGGAACGTGCTGCCGGTGCGTCATGTGCTGCTCCTCCACGATAAGACAGCAGCGTCCGAGACAGCGGGCGCGGTCGAGGCGGACAACGATCGGATCCCATCGTGGGTCCAGGACTATGCGCTCTTCCTGTTGGATGTGGAGGGAGAGATCGTCACGTGGTATTCGGGCGCCGAGCGCATTTACGGCTACACAACCGACGAGGCCATCGGCCAACATGTGTCCTTTCTCTATCCGAGCGACCAGGAGGTTCGCCAGAACTTTGAAGAAAAACTGAAGCGGACTGCCGCCGAAGGCCACTTGGTAAACGAAGACTGGCACCTGAAAAAAGGCGGCGAGCGATTTTGGGCCAACGTCGTTACCATGGCGCTCCGCCGGGAAGACGGCGCGTTGCAGGGCTTTGCGCGTGTCGTCCGCGATTTCAGCGATCGTCACGAGAGAGATGAGAAGCTGCGGCGCACGCGCGCGCGCGCGCGACCGATCCCGGCGAAATCGACCATCGCCGGCGTCGCATCCGGCGAGTTTGACCGAATCCCGGACGCCAACGACGCCTTTCTCGAACTGGTCGGATATACCCGCGAAGATTTGCTCTCCGGGCGGCTAAACTGGCCCGATCTCACCCCGCCGGAGTATGCGGCGCTCGATGAGTTGGCGCACGAAGAAGGTCTCAGATTCGGCGCCTGCACGCCCTTTGAAAAGGACCTGATCCACAAGGATGGAACCCGCATTCCAGTCCTGGTCGCCACGGCGGTATTGAAGCTCTCTCCTTTCCGATGGATCACGTTTGTGCAGGACCTGCGGGAACGGGACCGGCTGGAGAGCGTCGAGGAAGACGACGTCGAACCACAAAAGGACTTCGAGGAGATGGTGGGCGCCAGCGCCGCCCTGAAACGCATTCTTCGGCAGGTCGAAGTGGTTGCGCCTACCGACGCGACCGTTCTGATCCTGGGAGAAACCGGCACCGGGAAGGAACTGGTTGCGCGGGCGGTCCATCGTATGAGCCCGCGCAATCATCTCCCGTTCGTCACATTGAATTGTGCGGCCATTCCGACCGGACTTCTCGAAAGCGAATTATTCGGTTACGAGAGAGGCGCCTTTACGGGCGCGTTGCAGCAAAAGATCGGGCGGTTCGAGATGGCCCATCGGGGCACCCTGTTCCTGGACGAGGTGGGCGATATCCCGTTGGACCTGCAGCCGAAATTACTCCGGGCGTTACAGGAGAAGTCGTTTGAGAGGCTGGGCGGCACGAAGACCATTCCGATTGACGTCCGCCTGGTCGCGGCGACCAACCGGAATCTCACCCAGATGATGGGCGATAAACTCTTCCGGAGCGATCTCTACTATCGGCTGAAAGTCTTTCCGATCACGACGCCTCCGTTGCGCGATCGGCCCGAGGACATCCCCATCCTCGCCCGGCATTTCACGAAGAAGTATGCCGCGAAGATGGATCGCCAGATCGACAAGATCCCGTCGGAGACGATGCGGGAACTGGTGAGCTGGGGTTGGCCGGGCAATATCCGCGAGCTCGAAAACTTCATTGAACGGGCAGTGATCCTCTCGAGAGGTCCCAGCCTGCGGGCGCCGTTAGCCGAGATCCGCGAAAGTGCCCCGGAAGCCGCGGGCAGCGCCACGCTCGAGCAGGTGGAGCGGGAACACATCATCCGAATGCTGCAGGAGAGCGGCGGAGTAGTCACAACGGCTGCGACGCGTCTCGGACTGCACCGGACCACTCTGAACGCCATGATGAAAAAGCTCGGTATCTCCCGCAAGGATCTCTAATCGGGCTGCTGTTGACCACCAGCGCTGTTGAACCTCGTGATTCACGATTCGACAGCTCCCCGTCAGCGGCTTCCGCGCTCGATAACCCCAATCACGGCCCCTGGCTCGAGAAGTTCGCGCCGATGCCGGCACGCTGGCCGGAGTCCGCCCGCGCCTAGTCATTTGACGCCCGGCGGTCGCTCGCGAAGCGCTCCACCGACGCCGCCAAGGCCGCCCGGCCGAACGGGCTCAACAAAAGACCCGGTTGTTGGCGCGACCCGTGCACAACCAGCCGTGTCGCCCAAGCCCCACCGGGGTTCACCGGTCGACCAAAAGAGGTAAGAAAATGCGAATGATTCTGGTGGCTACCCTGGCGATTGTGCCCCTGCTGGCCAAAGACAGCGGACCCGTCAGACGTCTGGACGAAGCCGCGTAGGGGGTGGCAGCTTGCTGTCATCCCCAATGTTGCGTCCGGGGGCAGTCACTTGGGCGAATCGCGAATCGTGCTCGATCCGCCTTGGCGCGGTTGGATCCGTCTCGACTGCAATCGGCGTTATCGCGCCTCAAGGCTTTCGAACAGACCTGACCGCCCGTGGTCACTTGACCATATACCGTTACCCGACAGCCCCCGAGACTCCAACCAAACACTGCGGCGACCGAATCGGCTCAATGCCAAATCCTTTGGCGGCGATCGTGCGTTAGGAAAGGCGTAATGAACAACCTGAAGGAATCACGAAACCAAGGGGAAACACCGGCAGCCAAGTCGCTCGACGAAGCAGAATGGCAGGAATGGCCGACCAAGGGCCGTGTGAATGACCGGCGTAGCAGCGCCGCGCGGGTAAAGGCCATCCAATGGGCCTCGATTGCGGCGTTGCTTGCCGCGGCGGGCCTCTGGTCCCGTCTTGGCTGGTTCGAGTTCGTGGCGCGACTCGTGGTGACTTCCGGCGCGCTGGTCGTGATGTTCCAAGTCCTCCGGGCGAGGTATCACGCAGTCGCCGCCGTGTTCGGCGCGCTTGCGCTCCTGTATAATCCCGTGGCGCCCGTGTTCAGCTTTTCAGGCGGCTGGGAACGCGCCTTGGTGCTGGGAAGCGTCGCTCTGTTCGCCGCGTCACTCGCCTGGTCGCACGACCGGGATGCAAGGATGGCTCACAATGGATAACTTCCGACGGATCGCATCGGGATTCACCATTTCGCTAATCCTGGTGTTCGGAGCGGGCTCTACCGCCTCATTGGCGGCAGATCTCTCCGTGTACCGGAGTTTTCAATTCGGCGCCAACGTGTCGACGGTCGCCAAACTGGCGGGCGCTAATCCGTCTCAGGTGAAGATGGTCCATCGCCGCCCGGCCCTCATCCAGGAGCTGGAATGGCGGCCTCAGTCTCTCGGCCCATCGTCCAAAAGAGAAGCGGCCCAAGAGGTGGTCTTCGGCTTCTGTGATGGTGAACTGTTTCGGATCGTCGTCAAGTACGACCGGTACGAAACGGAGGGATTGACGGACGACGACTTCATCGATGCAATCTCGACGACGTACGGGCCAGCCTCGAGACCCACAGCGCCGGCCAAGGTCGTTGCGGGAAGCTACGGCGATCGGGATGACATTCTCGCCCAATGGGAGGATTCGCAGTACCGCTTCGACCTGATCCGGAACTCGTATGGGCCCACATTCAGGCTGGTCGGTGTCGCTAAGCGGCTGCAGGCAGCGGCTCTAGCTGCCACACTGGAGGCCAAGCGGCTCGACGATCGGGAAGCCCCGCAAAGAGATGCCGCCCGTATCGCGAGTGAAGCAGACGCAGCCAGAACCAAACTGGAAAAGGCAAGGCTTGTGAACAAGCCGACGTTTCGCATGTAACCCGAGGCAGAAAATGCCTGATCGAAGGAGACGCACAAGATGACGAGCACCCCACTTGCTGTTTCTACATTCCGCGAGGGCGACAAAGTCGTGCTGGCCCTTGGCTCATATCAAGGCACCCCCGGCGTCTTTCTCCGGTTGAGAGGCGATGTCAACTGGGCGGACATCACGGAGTCCAATGGAGAAGTCCGCTCCCACCCGGTGGTATGGCTGGCTCATGCCGCGAGCGCCGCTCCAGGTCCGGTGAAATGACCCCGATCATGACAAACACCATCGCAGCGGGAAGTATTTGGGTTAAGGATGCCACGCATTTGCCGGCCTCCCTCCTGCTCGAGAGCGAGCCACATTCGAATGGGTGGGTAGCGGTTCGAGACGATCGGCTCACGTTCGAAAAGGCGCTTCGGGAAGCAGGATGGACCTTTTTCTTCATGGCTGGAGAAATCGGGGCCACCGTGTTCGGCTTTGACCGCCAAAAGGCGCTCGGCGCGGCGTTGAAGCGGCTCACCGCCATCGTGACCTTGCAGCACTGCAATAGCATCGAGATTACGCGAGTGAGCGGCAGATCGTTCCTGGGCATACCCTACCTGAAGGTCTCCGCTCATCCGCGACATGTGCAGAGGGGAGTCCTTTTTTCGCCTGACGGGGCGGGCTCCGAGCCCGCCCCCTTTCCCGCAACGGCTCAATCGAAATGGAGAGTAACCGTATCATGAACATACGACCCCTGTACGACCGCATCGTGGTGAAGCGGATTGAGGAGCAGGAAACCACGCGGAATGGCATTGTCATCCCTGATTCGGCCAAGGAAAAGCCCCAGGAGGGCGAAGTCATGGCCGTTGGGCGCGGCAAGCGGCTGGACGACGGCCAAATGGTCGACCTCGACGTCAAAGCCGGCGACCGCATCCTGTTCGGCAAGTATTCCGGCAACGAAATCAAACTGGACGGCACTGAGTACATCATCATGCGCGAGGAGGATGTCCTCGGAGTTCTCGACGCGGCCCACCAGGCGCTCTCGAAGGCCAGCTAATTCAAAATCCAAAGAACGGAAGAAGACATCCATGGCAAAGCAGATTACTTATAGCGACCACTCCCGCCGGGCGATTTTGCGCGGCGTTAACCAACTCGCGGACGCGGTGAAAGTGACCCTCGGACCCCGCGGACGCAATGTCGTTCTCGAAAAGAAGTATGGTGGGCCGACGATCACCAAAGACGGTGTAACGGTGGCCAAAGAGATCGAATTGAAGGACCCGCTCGAGAACATGGGCGCCCAGATGGTGCGCGAAGTGGCGTCGAAGACCTCTGACGTCGCCGGCGACGGCACTACAACCGCTACGATTCTGGCTCAGGCAATATACCGCGAAGGCGTCAAAGCAGTCACGGCCGGGGCGAATCCGATGGCGATCAAGCGCGGTATCGACAGAGCCGTGAAAGTTGTGGTGGAAGAAGTCCAGAAGCTCTCCAGCGCCGTCTCCGGCGACATGATCGCCCAGGTGGGCAAGATTTCCGCCAACAGCGACTCCACCATCGGAAACATCATTGCCGAGGCGATGAACAAAGTGGGCAAGGACGGCGTGATCACGGTCGAGGAATCGAAGACCATGACCACCGAATTGCAGACCGTGGACGGCATGCAATTCGATCGCGGCTACCTGTCGCCCTATTTCGTGAGCGACGCGGAACGCATGGAGTGCGTTTTCGAGGACCCCTACATCCTCATTTATGACAAGAAGATCAGCAACATGAAGGACGTGTTGCCGATTCTCGAGCAAATTGCGCGGGCCGGAAAACCGCTGCTGGTCATTGCCGAGGAGGTCGAAGGTGAAGCCCTGGCCACGCTGGTCGTCAATAAGCTGCGCGGCACGCTCAGCGCCTGTGCCGTTAAGGCCCCGGGCTTTGGCGACCGCCGCAAAGCAATGCTGGAAGATATCTCGATCCTGACCGGCGGCAAGGCAATCATGGAAGAGACCGGCATCAAGCTGGAAGGTGTCCGCCTCGACGACCTCGGCAAGGCGAAGCGCGTCACCGTGGACAAAGACACGACGACCATCATCGACGGCGGCGGGGCGCAGAAGGATATCGATGGACGAATCAGGCAGCTCCGGGCGCAGATCGAAGACACAACCTCCGACTACGACCGCGAGAAACTGCAGGAGCGGCTGGCGAAGCTGGCCGGCGGCGTGGCGATCATCAAAGTCGGCGCGGCCACCGAAACTGAGATGAAGGAGAAAAAGGCGCGCGTGGAAGACGCTTTACATGCCACTCGCGCGGCGATCGAAGAAGGCATCGTGCCCGGCGGAGGCGTTGCATTGCTCCGGGGGGCGGTCGCCCTCGAAGATTTCAAACTGGACGGCGACGAGCAGTTCGGAGTCACCATCGTTCGTCGCGCTTGCGAGGAGCCCGTGCGGCAGATCGTGCTGAACTGCGGCGTCGAGGGGGCCGTTGTGGTCGGGAAGATCAAGGCCAACGAAGACCCGAACTTCGGCTTCAATGCCAATACCGAACAGTACGAAGACCTGGTAAAGGCGGGTGTGATCGATCCCACCAAGGTGACGCGAACCGCTCTCCAGAATGCAGCTTCCATCGCTTCTCTAATGCTCACGACTGAGGCTACGATCTGCGGGATTGTGGAAGAGCCGGCCGAGCCGGCCGAATAAGGCCGACGCGTCCGACGGGTGAAGGACACGAATGAACCGATTACTGAAACGACACAAGCGTCAGGTTGCCCGCGCGAAAGAGCGGGTCCGGCTCTCGGAGCCGGACCTGCGTACGCCGGAACAACTGGAGGCGGCGCGTGAGGCGAGCCGCTCCCTGACCGGCCGGCGAACGGCCAACCGCCCATACTATTCGACGCCTCCGGCGGATCGCGCCGCTCCTGCCGCAACCGGCGCGGTCAAAACGGAGACAGGCACATGATCCGCATCCCTCTAAGGCTGTTCTCGATGGGCTGCCCATACTGCAAATCCATCGACTTGAGAAGCGTCGGCGCCCGAAATGCCTTCGAAGGGGCTCTCCAATGGCTCCTCCAACCCTGCCGGTGCGCTCTTTGCGGCCGCCACTTATACCTGTTCCGATGGCACGTTCCCCTTGGGGGCATGGCGTAAGAATCTGCTGTGCGGGGGACTTAGCCTGTCCACAAGTCGCCGCTCAATATGTTGTAGGGTAGCCCGAGACCGCTGGCGATCAACCGCAACTGCGTCTTGGCGCACTCGGCCTAGCCGCCAGTGTCGGGCGGGGTCGGAGAACTCCAGCGATTCGCCAGGGGATAGGCGTTGGATGGTTCCGGACTCCAGGCTGGCCATGGTTTTTTCTTTCCGGAAGATCGTCACCGTCGTCCCACCCTGGCCAGTTTTGGCGCGGGCGGGTTGTGGCTGCCACTTCTTCGCGCCCGTAGCGACCGGGTTCATCCTGAGCGTCGCGAGCAAGTTCAGCACTTGCCTGAACGTCCACAACGATCTGCCGTTGCGAACCGAACTCCTCGGGCCGGTAGCGAACGCCCTCCGACTTAACGAACTGGATGCGACTGTGATTGCCGACGCCGACGTATCCCGCCAGTACGAATCTGCCAAGGACTTCCTGCCCCGTGGCGGACAGGCAGACGCGCCTTGAAAAATCCACTTCCTCACAACGGGTACGTCCTGCCGCCGCAGGATCACTTCCAACTGCTCTCCCGCAAATTGTATAGGCACACCTCTCCTGTCGGTGGGCCCCGGCTTGGCCTGCGGGGTGTAGGCTGCTGCGATTAGAGGTCGCGCATCTCGACCCCGTGCTGCCGGAAGAACTTGACAATCCGCGGGATGGCTGTTTTCAAAAAGCCATCCACGTCAAAAGTGAGCCAGCACCAGTCCTTCAGCGGCCACTGGCCTTTCATGTGGCGAGGTTCAATTCCAATTCGTTCGCGAACGGGTCCGGCTTGCCCGTCTCCATCAAAAGGCGATCCTGCTCGGTGTTCATCACGATCGGGACGGGCCGGCCTTCCTTGGTGGATTGGCCGCTTTGGTGGCTATTCACATCCAGATCGAAGGTCCCGTTCTTCCGGAAAGACTGGTACAGACACCAGTCCCAAGGCCCCCGCGCGGGAGAGGCCGTCGATTGCTATGACCTTCATCGCGTCGCGCGGCGTGTACTTCAAATGGACGCCCCTGCCAGTGCCAAACAACTCCAAATCAAGGGTTTTCGGCCGAGCGTAGCTTTCGAATCGGCCCCTCGGGATGCCGACCAGTTTGAGAAATCGCTCAGGGGCAAAACGCTGTAATCGATCCACTGCCAACGCAGTTCCTCGGCAGTCCTGGGGGGTATGAAAACCCCGCCAATCTCCTCTTTGACCAGTTCCGCGATGCTGGGCTTACGGACCTCCGGCGGCCGTTTTTGCCAGGGTCGATAGCGTGAGCCAGCGGCTTCTGTTCACGGGCAACCTGGAGGAAGAGGGAGGCAGGAGATGACACTCGACTCGCCGGTAGCGTTCGACATCATGAATGGCGCTGGCAAGGTCATCGCGCATGCGGCCAAGGCCGGCCAGACCGGCGCGCTCGGACCCGGCGAGGCAGCGCGGAACGAGATCTTGCTGCGGCTCGCCATCGCGTCCGTTGCCGACGCATACAACGAGGCTCGGCCTTTTAGCGAAGCTCGAAACGGCGGCGGGGTTCCGGAAGGGTGAGCCGGCCAGACTCATGGATGTCCTGGACGCGTTGTGGGCGCAAGCAACGCAGCACGTCAAAGCGCTCGCTATCGATGTCTCGGCCATCGTGGCGCTCCGGCCGCTGCTGAGCGACCTGCCGGCCACAGCGGCGTTCGACAGCAAATCGGTAATCCTCGAAGTGGACGCTCGTGGACAGCGGCGGAAGATCGCGCTGGGCGACAACATGCTTCGGGACCGCCCCGTCGATCCGTTCGCGGCCGTCCCGTTTTCGGTCGCGTTCACCCGTTTGCTCGCCTTTCCGGAGGAAGCGGTACATGCGTCCGACGAGGTCGGAGGCGGGCTGCGGGCCAGCTTGGCGTTGCTCGCGGTGTGGCGCGCCGAAGCCGGAGCTCCAAAGGCCGTCGTGGGCAATGACCTCGGCGCCAGCTTTTTCATCGGACTCGCCATTCTGATCATCGGCCTCATTCTGGCCGGAGTCGGCCATGCGCTTGCGGCATCGCCGGATCCGACCGTGCGAACGATCGGCGAGTGGCTGCGTTTGATCGGCATTCTGGCGACCGCCGCAGGCGGCTTGGTTGCCGGGGGCTCCGCGCTGGATGCGCGGTTAAGGTCCACGTTCGGCCCCCGGGCGTGATATGGACCTTAGCCTCCAACCGCACATAGAGGCGGAGATCTTGAGAGCTTGGCCGGCTGATGGCATGGAGGCGTGGTGGGTGCTCGCCCTCGACGCCGCGGGCGCACAGCACCTGCTGTCGCTGCCGAATCGAACGAACCTGCCTTCCGCGTTTTCGATCTCCCCGGCAGGATGGCGGCTCGTTTTAAGAGCCGCGCGCGACCGCGGCTGGGCCGTGGTGGCGTTGGCGCACACGCACGCCGAACGTTCGGGCTTATCAAATCCAGATCGCTGCGGTCTCGCGACCTCGGAGCTGCCATGGACAATCGTGACGCGGTCTGGGACCAGTGTCCGCGTCGCGGTACACGGTCCGGGCACTTGATCGCGGGCGGCTCCCCGCCGACCGCCTCTCGTCGCTCGCTACTCTTCATCGGTCACTCCGTTTCGCCCGTCGCGCACGTCCACACGCACTACGCGCGTCGGAATTTCTCTTTCGTGGGGACCCGAACTAACTAACGCCGGTCATAACTGAGAGCGCCACCCCAACGTCGCTCTGACGCGCTATCCCGGCCTTTCGAGCAATCCGACTCACGAGGCCGTGCAACGCCAGCTCAATGGCTTCGGCACAATCATCTCGTTTCGACGTGCGCGGCGACGCCCTGCCGCCGACGCCGTGTGCGCCGGGTTGCAGCTCATCCAGCACGCCACCATTCTGGGCGCCGTCCAGTCCACCATCGAACGGCAGGCGAGCATTCCGTGCCAGGAGCACCTTCCTCCGACGCTGCGCTGAGCGTGGGCATCGAGCCGTCGAGGACCTTCGGACGGATCTGGATCGAGCGCTGCGCAACGTGCAGCGAGCGTAGCAGTGGATCCAGCATCGTCGGATGGTCGTCGCGCCGACCCGCACTTGAGTGGCGCGAGGCCGACTTCCGGGGCGTTTGGTATTGCGAGGCGGATTTCGCTACGACTAAGCCCAAATGTGCTTCTCGGATTCTCTGGCAAGTTCCGCGTTTTTATGGACGTTGATGCCATAGTGGTGGGAGACCACTTCGTGGAGCGAATTACACGAGCCGTTATCACGCCTGATGTAGTGCTGGCATTTATCGGAGCCGATTGGCTCAGCGGTGAGGCAGGTGCCAGGCGATTGGACGATCCGAACGATTTTGTGCGGCTGGAGTTGGCGACGGCGTTGGAGCGCGGGATTGTCATCATTCCTGTAGTCCTTCCCGGAGCCCGATTTCCGGCCCGTGAACAATCCGCGCCACCTTCGATGATCCCGCGAGTCCCGAGCTGCCGCCGTGGTGGCAGGACATACGGAGGCTACGAGAGATAAGATTGCAGTTTACGATTCCCCGGTGAGGTTCATCAAGCAAAAGACCCATGAAGAACACAGCATCCATCATCACTCGCCGTGCTTTCGGCGCCCGTGCGGCCAGCCTCGCCGCTGCTGCGCCGTTCCTCGGAGCCGCCGCCTCGAGAAGGCCGAACATCCTCTACATCATGACCGACGACCATGCCTCGCAGGCCATCGGTTGCTACGGCAGCCAGGTCAATCAGACGCCGAATCTGGACCGTATCGCCAAAGAGGGGATGCGGATGGACCGGGTCTTCGCCACCAACTCCATCTGTACGCCGAGCCGCGCCACCATCCTCACCGGAAAGTACAGCCACATGAATGGCGTCCCGGTGTTCAACCGCTTTGACGGTTCGCAGCCGACTGTCGCCAAAATGCTCCAGAGAACCGGCTATTACACGGCGATGATTGGCAAGTGGCATCTTGGAAGCGACCCGACCGGATTCGACTACTGGAACATCCTTCCGGGGCAGGGAGTCTATAACGACCCGACCCTCTACGACAAAGACGGCTCAACGGTGCACAAAGGATACGCCACGGACATCATTACCGACATCACCATCGGCGCTCTCAAGAACCGCCCGAAGGACAGGCCGTTCTTCATGATGTCGCATCACAAAGCGCCGCACCGCGAATGGACTCCCGACGAGAAGCACCGCAAGATGTTCGAGCACAAACACATTCCCGAGCCGTTGACGCTGCGCGACGACTATGCTGGCCGGACCGACGCGCTTCGCGAACAGCTGCAGTCGGTTTTCCGGGATTTGACACGGCGCGGTCTCAAGATTCCTCCCCCGGCGGGGCTTTCGCGAGCGGAGTTGCAGACGTGGCTTTCGGTGAAGCCCACTGAAGTCGAATCAGAAGTGGACGGCGTGAAGAGGCTTTTGACTGGCAAGGCGCTGCAGGACTGGAAGTATCAGCGCTACATGCAGGATTACCTGGCCTGCGTGCAGAGCGTCGACGACAATGTGGGTCGCGTGCTCGACTGGCTGGATGGGAACGGCTTGCGGGAGAACACTGTCGTCATTTACACAAGCGACCAGGGTTTCTTCCTCGGCGAACACGGCCTGTTCGACAAACGCTTCATGTATGAAGAGTCGCTGCGTATGCCCTTCCTGGTCCGTTGGCCCGCTACGATCCGGCCCGGCAGCACCTCCAGCGCCATCGGCATCAACTGCGATTTTGCGCCGACGTTCCTCGATCTGGCCGGCGAGCAGACGCCGAAGGATATGCAGGGTCGCAGCTTTCTCCCGATCTGGAAAGGGACGACGCCGCGCAATTGGCGCCACTCGATGTACTACCGCTACTATCACGATCCGGGCGACCACAACACACGCGCACACTACGGCGTCCGGACCGATACGCACAAACTCATCTACTTCTGGAAGAAAGACCAGTGGGAGTGCTACGATCTCGTGGCGGACCCGCTCGAGATGCACAATGTCTACAACGATCCCAAGGCACAGAAACTGGTGGCGCAATTGAAACAAGAACTCTATCGGCTCAAGAAGGAAGTGAAGGACGACGACCAGTTCGCTGACGAACAGCCGAAGGACTCGTCCTACGTCCAGGCGCCGCCGCCAAAGAAGCAGTGAGCCACGGTTTCGAAGAAACCACCGATCAGCACAAGCCGAGAGGTTAATAAAATGCCCGATTGCGTTCTTTATGCAAGGCAACGAGGGGAATGCTGGTTGGTGAAAGTGAGATGGTGGGGCCCGCGCGCATGGCTTGCTTCCAGCGGTGAAACGAGGGCGCCCCGGAGTTAGTTGGAAGTAAGTAGCGGCGGTCGGAAATCATCTTACGCTACCTTCTGCTTCGGCGCAACATCTTTTTCGACCTTCTCATCCAAAATCGCTTTGAGTGCCCAAAGGTCCTTGTATCCGATGATGCGCCGGAAGCTTTTCTCCGTTGCCAGGAATGAGCTTGCCACCCAGCGCTGCACCATCTTGCCGCCATCGCGCCACCCCACAGAGTATTGTGTTGCGCCTTAGAATTCTGTTGGGAGCCGCGGATGGCGTGCCCAATAAGGTTCTTGCACGCCAACTCTCGACGACACTTCCTACGGTTTTGTTGTGGCGCCGGCGGTACGAGGAAACAGGGTTGGGCGGCGTCCTCCAGGATCAACCGCGAACCGGCAGGCCCAAAGTTATATCGGCGGATAAGGAAGCGCCATCGTGGATGCCACCATGAAAACGAAGCCGACGAACGCAACTCATTGGAGTGTTCGGACGATGGCTAAAGCCCAAAGGGTAAGCCGTTCGACAGTACAACGCGTTTGGAGAAAACACAAGCTGCAACCACATCGGGTCGAGTCGTTCAAGTTCAGCACCGATCCTGATTTCGTGGCCAAACTCCGAGACGTTACCGGGTTGTACATGAATCCGCCGGACAAGGCGATAGTGCTGAGCGTAGACGAAAAGAGTCAGATTCAAGCGTTGGATCGGACGCAGCCCATTCTGCCGCTTCGCCCTGAACTGCCGGAGCGTCAGACGCACGATTATCAGCGGCACGGAACGACTACGCTGTTTGCCGCCTTGAACGTCCTGGAGGGTACGGTCATCGGCCAATGCCAACCGCGACATCGGCATCAAGAGTTTTTGCTTTTTCTGGACAGAATCGAAGCATCGGTTCCGCGCCACCTGGACGTGCACATTATTCTTAGACAACTACGGCACCCACGAGCATCCCGCTGTCCGCAACTGGTTCACCGAGAAGCCCCGCTATCACGTGCACTTCACCCCAACAGGCGCTTCTTGGCTGAACCAGATCGAAAGGTGGTTCGCGGAAATCACGCGGCGGCGAATCCGGCGGGGCACGTTCCGGAGTGTCCCCGAACTGGTTAAAGCGATTCGGGAGTACATCCGTGACAACAACAAGCATCCACGTCCGTTTCATTGGGTGGCAAAACCCAAGACCATCCTGCGGAAGATCGAGCGCGTGAGAGAAGCACAGGAGGCGCCGGTGAAATGACCAATGCAACTGTAGTCGTGGACCCAAACTACGGAGACCGTATCGAAGTTGCCGCACAAACAGCTCCTGTGTGGGCTGTTGCCAGCATCCTCAACAAGGCTGCCTGTGTGCGCATCTGGGCCGCCCATCGGACCGTCGATCACCGGGAGACAGGAGCCGTTACCTGTTACGACGTAACTGACCAGGAGGACCGCTTGGGCAACCTCTTGGCCGTTCTTCCCACGTTGCAAGAGCACCATGGGGAAATCCGCGATGATCACTTCTCATTTCCGAACGGCCTTGTTCTCGGAGTGCTGGGTCTCGCTCCGACCGAGACCGTAACCACTGCCCTTAAGCAGCTTGGATTCTCCGCCTTTGTCGGATTAGCAGAAGGCTTCAACGCCTCCAAATAGCCGCCGCCGAGCTTCCGACATGCCTCTCTGATGCCGCCCGTGAAGGATAAAGACATTTACGTGACAGGACACTAGCGAGGTGCATTGGACCCGATGACGTCAATCTTTCATGCAGTATAGGGAGCGGGAAAGACCTATCCTATCCATTTCAAAACGGATAGGATAGATCAGCCCGATTTTATCCTCCCATGCGTCCCACGACCCCAAGTCCATGAAAGTTCACGGCTTATCGTGTCAGCACGTGGCGTCCAAACCGTACCAGGCCAGCATCGGCGGAAGTGGCCGTTTTGGACTCCAGAGGACTCCGGGAACCGAGTTTTTGGACACGTGTGGCGTGTAAATCATTTTCGTAAGTCTTTGTTTTGGTAGGGTTTATGGCTGGTCGGGCCGCCGGGATTTGAACCCGGGACCTCTTGCACCCCAAGCAAGCGCGCTAGCCAGGCTGCGCCACGGCCCGATTTTCGAACAAGACCCAGTCTAGCAAGTCGGCCGGTTGCCTGACAAACTCTCTGCTCGACTCCCTCGACTCCCTCGACTCCCGGTTCTCCCAGTGGGAAGGTCGGGAGCGCGGGCCACGGCAGCATCTCCGGTGCTATTCGTAGCGCAGGCAGACGATCGGATCGAGGTTGGCGGCGCGATTGGCGGGGTAGAAGCCAAAAAACAGGCCGACGCCGACCGACATCGTGACGCCCATCACCACCCAGAAGGGCGAGACGACCGCCGGAATCGAAGCCAGGTGCCGTACGGCGAACGAAAGAGTACTGCCAATCAGGATGCCGATCACGCCGCCGATGCCCGACAGCGCCATGGCCTCCAGCAGGAACTGCACGCGGATATCCGATTTGCGGGCGCCGATGGCTTTGCGGATGCCGATTTCCCCGGTTCGCTCGGTGACTGAAATCAGCATGATGTTCATCACGCCGATGCCGCCCACCAGCAGCCCGATGGAACTGATGATGCCGGTCAGCAGCACCATCGCGCCAGTCACCTGGTTCCAGAGGTTGGTGATGAAGTTGGGGTCGGCAATATCGAAATCGTTTTCCGCGTTGTGGGGCACGTGCCGGCGTCGGCGCATCATTTCCACCACCAGGTCGCGCACCGAATCCATGTTCGCGTCTTCACGCACGGTGAAGATCAGGAAGATTTCGCGGATGTTGGGATAGTTCTTGTGGAAGTTGGAGAGCGGGATGACGGCGAACTGGTCCACGCCGAAACCGCCGAACAGGCCGGGGTCCTTCTCGAAGATGCCAATCACGTCGTAGAGCCGGCCGTTCAGGCGGACCGATTTCCCCAAGGGGTCCGCTTGCGGAAAGAGCGTATCGGCGATGGCGGAGCCGATCACCACCACGTTGCGCGCGTGCTCTTCGTCAAACAAGGAGATGTAGCGGCCGGTCGCCACCGTGAACAGCGGCAGGGCGGCCGAGTAGTCGGGTTCGGTGCCGCGCACGATCATCCGTTCCACGTGTTCGTTGCCGTAGCTGATGGAATCGTGGCCAATGTCGATGCTCTGGGCGAACGCAGTCGAGACATCCAGACCGGGGACGTTTTCCTTCAGGTACCCGGCGTCGGCGATTTCCAGGTACTTGCGGGTGCGGATCTTCTGCGAGAGGCGCGAAAACGGAGTGGTGCCCGGAGGGATGCGGGTGATGAAAAACGAACGCGAACCGAAGGACTTGATGCGGTTCTCGATGTAGCCATTCAAACCGTCGATGATGGCCGCCACGGAAATCACGCTGGTCACACCGATGACGATTCCCAGGATCGTCAGGGCCGAGCGGACTTTGCGCGAGCGTAGGGTGTCCATGGCCACCAGCAGGTTTTCTTTAACCTCCGATCGCGTCATGCTCATTCCGTCCGCAGGGCCACCACGGGATCGAGCTTGGAAGCCTTCACCGCGGGGTAGATTCCGAAGAACAGTCCGATGATGGAACTGGTAATGACCCCAAGGATGGCCACCCAAGTCTGCACCGAAGCCGGAAACGAAGTAGTCTGGCGGAGCGCCAGCGCGCATCCGAAGCCGATCAGCACGCCGACGGCGCCGCCGGCCAGGCACTGAAGGACGCTTTCGGTCAGAAACTGGCGCAGCACGTCCGCCTGGGTAGCCCCCACGGCCCGGCGGATGCCGATTTCCTTGGTGCGTTCGGTGACGCTGACCAGCATGACGTTCATGATCACGATGCCGCCCACCATGGCGGAGATGGAACTGACCATGACGAAAACCGCGAAAAAGGCGGAGCTGATGCTCTGCCACAAGGAAATGTAGGTATCGGCGGTTGCGATGAAGAACGTGTCCTCCTGGCCGGGAAGCACGTGGCGGCGGGCGCGGAGGATGCGGCGGGCATCGTCCTGCGCGGCGCGGAAAACGGTGTCGGGTCCTTCGGCTTTGACATGGATGGTCAGGCTGTTCCGCTGGCCGCGCAGTTTGAGGTAGGTACGCAGGGGAATCACCAGGAAATTGTCCTGGTCCTGGCCCAACACGGAACCGATCTTTTCGAAGGTACCGATCACTCGCAATTCGGAGCCCCCGGCGCGCACCATTTGACCGACGGGATCGGCATCGGGAAAGAACTCCTGGACCACGCGGTCGCCGATCAGGCAGACGCTGGCCGCATGCTGGTCCTCCACTTCGGTGAAGTAGCGCCCCAGGGCGACCGTGCGCGTATCGATGAAGCTCATGCTGGGCGTATGCCCGAACAGCGAGGCGTCTTCGAGTTCCTTGTCCTTGTAGTGCAGGCTGGTGGTGCTGCTAAGGGTGGCGCCCACCATTTGGCAGTTGCCGCAGGTTTCGGTGAGCGACTTGACGTCATCCGGGTAAAGAAAGCGGTAGCGCTGTGCCTTGGTGAGTTGAGTAAAATCGGTGACGGCGAACGGCGTCCGCGAAATGCGGAAGACGTTGGTGCCCAGGTCGGCAATTTTCTGTTCGACGTAAAGATTGGCGCCCTGCACGATCGTCATGACGGTGATCAACGTGGCGACACCGAGGGTAAGACCGAGCACCGTGAGCGAGGCGCGGAGCTTGTGCGCACGGATTGCGTCCGCGGCAAGGGCCAGATTTTCTCCCACTGAGACCATCAGGTTGTGATTCTACGCCATTATCGCAATTGGCAAGGGGGCCGGAGGGGCTACTCCAGTTCCAGGGCCGTTTTCAGGTCCGACGAGAAGCGGAGGATCTGTGCCACCTGTTCGGGCAGGGCGGGCATTTCGAAGCTGTGGCCCACCAGCATGGGAACCTGTTCGCGGTAGACCAGGTACGCCAGCCCTTCTTCTGTGGAGAGTCCGCTGCTGCCGATGCCGGCGTAGGCCATTCCGTCATCGGTAAGAGGCACCATGGCGACGCACCCCTCGCGGAAGAAGACGGAGAAATACATGCCCTCCGTCATGACCGAAATGTCCAGGGTTTTGAGACGCGCTGCGATATCGGCTTTCACATTTTGTAGCGGCCGAGATCCTCGTCGTTGAGGCCTTCGAGCCAACGGCGCAGTTCTTCGTTGTTGACCTTGTCGGAAACCGTCGAGGTGAGTTTCGACGACTTGAGGACGGTCTCCTCGACGTAGATGGGGCAGTCCAGCCGCAGGGCCAGCGCCAAGGCATCGCTGGGGCGGGAATCCACACTGATCAGTTCGCCGTCGCGATCGAGCCAGATGACGGCATAGAACGTGTCGTCCTTCAATTCGCTGACGACGACTTTACGCAGTCCGGTATTCAGGCCGAGGAGCAGGGTCTTGATGAGATCATGGGTCATGGGGCGCGGGGTTGCGACCTTTTCGATCTCGAGAGCGATGGCGTTGGCTTCGTAGACCCCGACCCAGATGGGAAGCACCGTGTTACCGCGCAGATCTTTGAGGATGACGATCGGCATATTGGTTACCGGGTCCATCATCAGCCCACGGATTTTCATCTCAACTTCCATCGACACTCCCTCCCGATTTCATTACACCACAGTTACGCTTTCCCCCACCAACGAGTTGGGTCCGGAGCGCGTGACGCGAACCGGCAGGTACTGGCCGATCAGGGAGTTGCCCTGGATGTCCGGGTGGGTGAAATTGAGCGTGCGGTTGTCGGAGGTGCGGCCGATCCACTGGCCGAGCGCGTGGTTGCGGCCCTCGACGAGAGCCTCGCGGAGAGTCCCGATGAGTTCGGCGTTGCGGCGGATCTGGATGGCGCGCTGCTTCTCCTGGAGGATGGCGAGGCGGCGCTGTTTTTCGTCTTCGGGCACCTGGCCGCCGAGCGCGAGGGCGGTGGTGTTGGGGCGAGGGGAATACTTGAAGCTGAAGAGGGAGTCGTACTGGACCTGGTCGAGGAGGTCGAGCGTCTGCTCAAAATCGGACTCGGTCTCGCCGGGAAAGCCGACGATGATATCGGTGGTAAGCGAGTAGTTGCGCCGGGCGGTCTTCAGCCAGGCGATGCGCTCCATGTATTCGGCGCGGGTGTAGAGCCGGTCCATGCCCTGCAGCACGCGGTCGGAGCCGGACTGCACGGGCAAGTGGACGTGATCGCACAGGACCGGGTTGGCATCCATGGCGGCCACGATTGCCCTGACGAAATCGCGGGGATGGGAGGTGGTGTAGCGGACCCGCCGGATACCGGGCATTTCGGCGACCCGGGCGAGCAGGGTGGCAAAATCCCAGCCGGCGGGGGAAGGATCGCGGTAGCTGTTGACGTTCTGGCCGAGAAGCTGGATTTCGGTATAGCCCTGGCCCGCGAGGCGGCGGGCTTCGGAGAGGACGCTTTCGCTGGTGCGGCTGCGCTCGGGGCCGCGGGTGAACGGCACGACACAATAGGCGCAGGATTTGTCGCAGCCTTCGATGATGGTGATGTAGGCCCGGTGGGGATTGTCGCGGCGGGTGAAGGGCGTATCGAATGTCTCTTCGGTATCGAGGGTGAGGCCGGTGACTCGGCGATTGCCGGATTCGAGTTCGACGAGCATGTCGCCGAGGCGTGTGTAACTGGCCGATCCGCAGACCAGGGAGACATGGGGGGCGCGGTCGAAGATCTTTTCTCCCTCCTGCTGGGCGACGCAACCGAGGACACCGAAGACCTTGCCGTTGCCGGCGTCCCGCTTGAAGTTTTGCAGGCGGCTGAAGACTTTCTGTTCGGCCTTGTCACGAATGCTGCAAGTGTTATAGAGGACGAGGCCGGCGGCTTGGGGCGTCTCGACCTGGGAGTAGCCGTGGGACATGAGGGTGCCGATGACCTTTTCGGAGTCGTGCACATTCATCTGGCAGCCGAAGGTTTCGAGGTAGAAGGTTTTCCCAGACACTATCTATGTATTGTAGCTGGCGGGGCGGTGGGGCAAGCGCGCGGGGCGGACGGGCAGAGGGTGGCCACTCGTGACTCAAGTTGAGTCCCTCAAGCCACGGGGCACCCATCGCTGGGCGGGTGCCAAAAACCGACTCTCCTGCCAGCCTGACACACGGGGGCAGGAAGAGCGGCCCTCACGCGGGGCCGTCTTCCTGCCGAGCCATTGCCGAACAAGGGGTTAGCAAAATTGCAACGTGCCGTGACGGAGCCGGAGCGGCGCCGCTTTATCGCGCCGCGGATGTTCTGGCGACGGGTCGGGGGCTGGTCTCCTGGACGTGGCGGAGGGCATTCCGAATGGTTTCCAGTACGTTGCGTGTGCCGGGATTGGTTGGGTCGAGGCGGACGGCGGCGCGGGCCCAGGTTTCGGCTTCCGCCGGGCGGCCGGATCGGGCGAGGGCTACCGCCAGATTCGCCTGCTGGAGGGCGCCGCCGGGATCGAGGGCGATGGCGCGGCGGAATGCGGTCACGGCTTCGGAAGTGCGGCCGAGACGCATGTATTGCACGCCCAGATTGTTGTACGCGTCGGGATAATCCGGGTCGTACTCGATGGCGAGTTCGAGCTCGGCGGCGGCGCGATCGTAGGCGCGGGATGCGGAGAGCTTCTGCGCTCTGGCAGCGGTGCGGACGGCCCGTTTTTCAGGGGAATGGAGCAGACGGGCCACCGATATGGTTTGCCCGAGCACGACGCTGATTTTTGTCATGGCATCCTCCGATTGTTTGTAGGGGTACGGCGCACGGCCCGGCAGCGGGCACGATTCGGATCGGTAACGGGGATCAGAAAGGCTGACGCAGGCGCTCGGACGTGGGCGCCCGGAATCACTGTCAGGTTAGCATGCCGGATGCCCGGGGTCCCGATCGAAATTTCATATAGAGACGATAGCCCGGCTTTGCTATTTTGGAATTACCGCTGGGTAACGATATGATGACTCGACAAGAAGCCCTGGAGATGTTCGCATCGGACGACCTGATCGGCATCGGGATGGAAGCCGACCGGGTGCGAAGGAAGTGGCATCCGGAAGGGGTCGTGTCGTACATTATCGACCGCAACATCAACTACACCAACTTCTGTACGGAGTATTGCAGTTTCTGCGCGTTCTATCGGCCGATGGGGCATGCGGAAGGGTATGTGCTTCCGAACGAAGTCATCTACCAGAAGATCCAGGAGACGCTGGACCTGGGCGGCACGGGGGTGCTGATGCAGGGAGGGTTGCATCCGGATTTGAAGATCGAATGGTATGAAGATCTGTTTCGCGGGATCAAGAAACGCTTCCGGATTCACCTGCATTGCCTGTCGGCTCCGGAGGTGACGAACATCGGGGAAGTGAGCGGGCTGAGTCTGCGCGAGACCATCGCGCGGCTGCGGGACGCGGGACTGGATTCCATTCCGGGCGGAGGGGCGGAGATTCTGGACGAAGCGGTGCGGCACCGCATCAGCCGGCTGAAGTGCTCGGTCACGGATTGGATCGACGTACACCGCACGGCGCACGAGTTGGGGATGCGCACTACGGCGACGATGATGTTCGGCTGCGGCGAGACGCTGGAGCAGCGCATGAATCACCTGGAACTGGTGAGGAACCTTCAGGAAGAGACCGGCGGATTCACGGCGTTCATCCCGTGGACCTTCCAGCGCGAGAACACCTCGCTCGGACGGTTCGTGAAAGAGGAGGCCACGGCGGTGGAGTACCTGACTACGCTGGCGGTCTCGCGCGTGTACCTGGACAACATCGAGAACGTGCAATCGTCGTGGGTGACGCAGGGGCTGAAGACGTGCCAGTTGGGTCTGCGGTTCGGCGGCAACGACGTGGGCAGCATCATGATCGAGGAGAACGTGGTATCGGCGGCGGGGGCGCATCACCGGGCGAGCGAAGAGGAACTGCGGCGGATCATCCGCGATGCGGGGTTCGTGCCGAAGCAGCGGGATACGCTATACCGCACCTATTTTCTGAATTAAGGACGAGAGCAGGAAAGAGGCGCCGCGGGTGAAGTGAACGCCCGCGGCGCTGTTTCTTGGCGAACCCGTTTTTACGGCATGGGGCGGGCGGTGACCACCGCTATGTGCAGGGCTTCGGCGGGCGCCTTCGGGACGTGGAAGCGATAGGACGGGTGGCCGGAAACGCCGGTCCAGAATTCGGCGAGAACGCAGTTGCGGTCGCCGCATTGGAAGGTGAGGCGGGGTTTCCCATCGTCGCGCCATTGCCTGTCGGCATCGTGCGGGACGAGGCCGAGGACGGCGACGGATTCCCGCTGTTCGGTGTTCAGCAGGCGGTACACCTCGATGCTGTTGGAGTTGAGCACGGTGATGGTGTAGGCTCCCGGCTGCATGAGCTTGCCGCTGGCGCGGAACGCGAACGGGATATCGGCATGAAGCGATTGGGCGGAAGCGATGCCGGCCAAGATCAGCGCGGTGGTTGCCAGCAGGATGGATTTTGTCACGATTGTCATTTTCAGATCCTCCGATTTTCGAGTCGCGGTGGGCGCTCTCGATGGACAGGGAGGAGGCAGGTTGGGGGCCAAGGCTAAATGGTTGAGAGATAAGGCGAGGGCAGGACGCGGCGAACCGGAGGGGTCGGGGGGTGAACCGCCGGGTTCATGGGCGGGAGGCAGTCCAATGACTAGTGCCAGATGTGGCGAAACCCCGGACAGGCGATCGCCGCCAGGTTGCGCCTGACGCTGGGATCGGAGTGAACTCGACCGCGATCAGCCTGCTGGATGGGTTGCGGAGGTTAGTGCGACGCCGCCGTATAGGTGTAGCGGGCCGGCGTCCACTTGAGATTGATCAGGCTCCAAAGCTGTACGTAGACGGGTGCGCCATTGGTGGGGATGCCACTGACGGTACGCGACAGGTCTCCGCCAACCATAGCCGTGAAGATGTTGGCCTGCCCCGGCACTGTTCCCACGTCGAGCCAGAAACTCGTTGCGCCCGGCGGCGCGGTCCACGAGAAAGTCACCATGCTCCCCGGGAGTTTCGAGCCCGGCGCCGGACTGATCGGCGCCGCAGGCGAAGAGGCGGCACCGCCGGCGACGTAGGTATAGCGTCGTGCCGTTTGCCAGACGCCGTTCAGGTGAGTCTGCAATTGGGCGTACACGGTCCGGCCGTCGCAAGGCAAACTGCTCACCATGCGCGAGGTGCCGGGCGTCTGGCTGGCGGAGATGTCACCCTGTCCCGCGGCGCTGCCAAGATCCAGCCAGTAGCTGTCCGCGCCGGGAACGGCGGACCAGGTGAAGGTCACGTTGGCGCAGGCGAGCGTCGCTCCGGGAGGCGGGGATGTGATCGCGGCGGTGGCGGAACAGTTGGAGGCCGCCACATAGGTCAACTGCTGCGGAGCCTGCCAGCCGGCGGGCTGGTGCGTCGAAAGCCGCAGGTAGATCGTCCGGCCGTCGCAGGGGAGGCCGCTCACGGTTTGAGAAGTGGCGGCCGTCTGAATGGATGCCAGATCGCCCGCCCCCGCGCTGCTGCCGAGATCGAGTTTGTAGCTGTCCGCGCCGGCCGCGGGGGTCCAGGCGAAAGTCTGGGTCGTGCCCGCGAGCACGCTGCCGGCCGCCGGCGAGGTCATCTGGGCGCCGGCCGCGCAGGCCGACGCCGCCTTATAGCTGGAGCGCTGCGGAGGCTGCCATCCGCCGACCGCCAGATGGGTGCTGAGTTGCGCATAAAGCGTCCGGCCGTCGCACGGCAGGCCGTTCACCGCGGCCGAGGTAGCCGCGGTCTGACCGGCGAACACGTTGTCCTGGTCGGGAGCCGTGCCGATATCGAGCCAGTAGTAGTCCGCGCCGACGGCGGCGGGCCACGAGAGGGTGGCAGCCGCACCGGGAAGGGCGCTGCCGGGGAGAGGCGCGGCAAGCTGGGAAGTGGATTGGACCGCCTGGCCCGAGTCGGCGCCGACTATAAGGCTGGTCACATCCACGGCTTCCAGGTTCGAACCCGCCACCGAGCGCAGCGCGACCAGCTCGTTTTCGTCCCAGCGGGGGTCGGCCGCAAGCTGCATCTCCCACGGTAAGCCATTGTCGGCCAACATGATGCCGTATTTTTTCATGGCGCGGAGAATGACCTGGACGTGTGCCGGGAAACTGGACACGTCGAATGCGGCTTTCAGGCGGAAGCGCTGCCCCATGGGCGGCAGCAGCGCCGACGTGTCCAGGGAAGCGTAGTGTCGCGCGGGCCAGACGTACAGCCGCTGGGTACGCGGCGCGGTAAAGCGGATGGCGTGATTGATCTGGCCCGACAGCACCTCCTCGTACCGCACCAGACCCGCCGCAATCGGCAATCCTGCCGCATCCGCCGAAGTCCACGAGGCTGGCCGTAGTGCATTGGACAACAGACTCCATTTGGCGGAGCTCTCCGCGTTCCAACTGCCGTTCGCCTGCAATACCGAGTTGTAGGTCTCGTAAAGCACGCAGTTGTCTTTGTCCACCACGATGACGTGTCTGTCTCCCGGTTCGAACTGCGCGTCGGGCGGGAAGGGGTACGGTCCGGGGTCGCTTTCCCCATCATAGGAAAGGTTAATGGGCACTTTCGGCTGGCTGCCTGGGACGATGTTGATGGGGATCACGGCGTCCCATCGGAGCGTACCCGTGCGGGTGATGCTGTTGATATAGTCCGCCGTGCGGGCGGCTACCGGGAGGCGATCCACCGGGGTATTCCAGATGTTGTTGGCAGGGAAGGCCGGGCACCCCCCGATCGTGGGGACCTGAGCGAGAACCGGGCAAAGGCCGAAGAGGGCCGCAGCACAAACGCGGAACGCTGACATTGAAACACTCCTGTGGAACCGGATTCGCGAAATTGCGTAGCTGGTAATAATGATGTAGGAATCAGCAGCCGCTCGGCTGCCCCCCCGTTTAGGGGAAGCTGTGGGATTTTTGGCGGGTTGGTGAATACCCCCCGGTGTTCCAATTGTCAACCGGATTGACACTCGTCTCAACTCCGGACATCTCTGCGTGACAATTCGGCCACAGCCGCGTCCAATTTCACAGGTAGATAGATTGGGAGACGGTAGGCGCTAAACTAACGTGGCGTATGCGCATAGTGCAGCCGGAGCGGCAGGCGCCCGATTGAGCCCACAGGTAGATTCCCTAATTCGGGCGGCGCAGCGCGGTGACCAGGATGCATTTGAGCAATTGGTCCGCGCGTACGACCAAAGTGTACTTCGGCTTGCGATGAACCTGCTGCGGTCGCCAGAGGACGCCAGGGATGTCTATCAGGAGGCTTTCCTGCGGGTGTATCGTAACCTCCACGCGTTCCGGTTCGACTGTAGTTTTCATACCTGGCTCTACCGCATCGTTACCAATATCTGCCTGGATCAACTGCGGAAACGCAAGGTGCGAAAAGAGGAATCCGCGGTCGTGGAGACCACCGATGGACCCATTGACCGAATGGAAGCCTTCGAAGAAGAGGCTGCGCAATCCGACCCGGAGCGCAGCATGTGGAACCGGCAGTTGAAAGACAAGATTGAAGAAGCGCTGCAGGATTTGACGCCGCGGGAGCGGATGGTATTCGAGTTGAGGCACTACCAGGGATTGCGTTTGAGAAACATCGGCGAGATGTTAGGCACCACCGAAGAGGCCGCGAAAAATTGCCTGTTCCGGGCGACACAAAAGATGCGTTCGGTGTTGGGGGATTTTGTATGACTTGCGATTCGGTTTCGAAACTGTTACCGCTTTATTTCTACGGCGAGTTAAACCCGGACGAAGAAGACCGCGTGGAACAGCACCTCCACGAGTGCTCGGGATGCAGCGGCGAGATGGAGCGGCAACGGGCGTTGGCGGCGGGGCTGGACCGGCGGCAGGCGGAAGTTCCGGCGATGCTGCTGGAGGATTGCCGTGCGGACCTGCTGGCCGCCATCAAGGGTGGGGCTCCGCGGGTGGCACCGACGGCGAAGGGACCGTGGACACTGTTCCTGGAGGCCATGGCTGCAACCTTCACGGGTCTGACCCGCCTGCGCAGTCCGATCGGCGCACTGGCGTTGATCGCCGTGGGCTTCTTTTCGGCGCGGCTGGTTAGCACCAGCCCGTCTACCCCAACGGCGGGCTCACCTTCCGACGACGTCTTCGCCACCGTCCGGTCGATCCAACCCGACAGCTCGGGCAACGTGCAGATTGCTTTCGACGAGACACGGCGGCGGACGGTCTCCGGCAACCCCGACAATCCCAACATTCAGAAACTGCTCCTGGCCGCGGCGCGGGAAGACAACCCGGCGGTGCGTGTGGAGTCGGTCGGGCTGTTAAAAGATCGTGCTGGGAGCAGCGAAGTGCGCGACATTCTGCTGAATGCCCTGGTGCACGACTCCAATGCCGGAGTGCGGTTGAGAGCGCTGGACGGTTTGCGCCCGTTGACCGGCGACGGCGATGTGCGTAAGACGCTGGCACGAGTGCTGCTCGCAGACGACAATCCGGCGGTGCGCATGCAGGCGGTCGATCTGCTGGTGGGAAGCCGTAACCGCGACACGATCGGGGTGTTCCAGGATGTCGTGCAGAAGGAAGATAACAACTACGTCCGCCTGAAGGTCGAGAAGGCGTTGAAGGACATGAATGCGTCGATCGGCACATTCTGATCGCCCGCGGGAGGGCGCCGCAGCTACCGGGAAGTGGAATCGGGGCCTGACGCTCCGGATCACGGCGGTGGTGTTGGCGCTGGTGCCGTTGGGAATCTCCCAGCCGTTGACACGGGAGAACGGGCAGTGGGTTCGGATCATCCGCGGCAGCGCCCCGATGGCCGCGCGCCTCCGCGTGAATGCTCACGGACCGGTCAGCCTGGAAGGCGGCATCTCCAACAACCTGAGCTACACGGTGCGGCTCACCGTGAACGTGCGCAGCGCACGGACGGAGGCCGAAGCCCGCCGCTGGTTGCAGCAGTACGCGGTACGGGTGGAATCGCAGGGCCCGTGGACGGTGCTCTCCGCGCCGGGCGGTCCGGCGATGGCGTCGGTTACGTTGCGGGCGCCGCAGCTCGCCTCGGCTGTAATCTCGACCTCGGAAGGCGCGGTGCGGGCAATCGGGGTCAATGGCAACCTGGATGTGGATACGCGCGCGGGAGGGTTGACGGCCGACCGCATCGCCGGTAGTTCCAACCTCATCACCGGCGGCGGTGAAGTGCACGTGGGGGAGATTGGCGGGTCGCTGCATTGCACCACTGGCGGCGGCGATATCACGGTCAAGACGGTGCGCGGCGAAGCGATTTTGGAAACGGGTGGAGGCGATATCTTTGCGGCGACGGCCGGCGGATCGGTGCGCGCCGAGACCGGTGGCGGCGGCGTTCACATCGGCACGGCGGGGGGGCCCGTGACTGCCACCTCGGGCGGCGGCGAAATCGTCGTCGATAGGGCGGGCGGCATCGTGACGGTACGCAACATGGCGGGCAACGTCCAGGTAGGCTCGGCTGCCGGGGTGCGATGCGAGTCGGGCGGCGGAGGTATCCACATCAGCAATATCGCGGGGCCGATGCGCGTGTCCACGACGATGGGCAGCATTCTGGCCAGCCTGCTGGCCGGAAAATTTTCGGACTCCTACCTCGCTACCGGCAATGGTGACATCACGATTCTGATCCCGTCTAACGTGGGTGTGAACATCCAGGCCCAGCTCAGCGTCGCGGACATACGGCGCATTGTTTCCGATTTTCGCGAGATCCAGGTGCGCCGCCAGGGACCACTTGTGGTAGCGCAGGGTGCGGTGAACGGCGGCGGCCCGCTGGTGCAGATCCTGGGCACGGGTGGAACGATTTCAATCAAGCGTCAAAGATAGAGGTTAGCCATGAGAATGAGTTTGTGGATAGGTATGGCGGCTCTGACGGCGTTGAGCTTGGCGGGACCTGCGTCGGCGCAGACGCCGCGGGCGCGGACTGTGGCGACGATCACGGCCGGCCCGTCCTACCTGGGAATCGGCGGGAAAGACGTCGTCGATGCGGATCGCGCCAAGAGCCTGAACCTGAAAGAAGCGCGCGGCGTGGAAGTGACCAACGTGGTAGACGACAGCCCGGCCGCCAAGGCGGGCTTCAAGGAAGGCGACGTGGTTTGGGAGTATAACGGCCAAGCGGTGGAGGGCTTCATGCAGCTCACCCGGCTGATTCAGGAGACGCCGGCCGGGCGTCAGGTCAAAGTCGTGGTGATGCGGAATGGAACGGCGCAGACCCTTACCCCTACGGTCGAAGCCCGTAAGGGAATGACGATGGAGGGTCGCACCTTCGTGATGCCGGAGATTCCGCGCTTCCCTGAAATCACCATTCCGCCGATCGAAATTCCCCGCTTCCAGCAACTGTATCGCAGCCCCATGCTGGGCATCGAGGGCGAATCGCTCGGGCAGGAAGATCAATTCGCCGACTTTCTAGGGGTCAAGGACGGCGTACTGGTCAAATCGGTCATGAAGAACTCGGCGGCCGAGAAGGCCGGGATCAAGGCGGGCGACGTCATCGTGAAGGTGGACGATACCAAGGTGAGCAGCACCCGCGAGATCACCAGCGCGCTGCGCGCCTCGCGCTCGAAGAACACGGTGACGATTACGGTGGTGCGGAACAAACACGAGATGCCGCTGACGGTGACGATTGAAGCGGGCGCCATTCCAGGCGTGAAGGCCGGCCTCTACCTCGGTTCGGGCGACTGGCCGTTCGTCTTGGACATCGCCGCCCGGCCGATCCGGCTCCACGTTTCCGGTGCGCCGCTGGTTCTAGAGCTTGCGACCCGTCACTGCGTAATCTAGCGCGCCGAAGAAGGCGTCGCGAAACTCGCCCGGGAGCGAGCGCAGCGACGCCATCGACTCCACCGCCGGCGCCAGCCGTTTCACTTCGATACTCCCCAACCCGAACTCCTCCAGGTAAAAAACCAGCAGGGCTGGCGGCACCGGACGGGTATGCGTCGGGTCGAGGTAGAAGTGCGTAGAGAAGATGGCCAGGCACTCGGGATTCGGCGTCTCGATAGCGATGACGCCGTTGCGGGACAGGCACCGGGCGGCCAGGCGGATCATTCCCGGCAATCGCTCGGGCGGGAGATGCTCCACCACCTGGGCACAGAAGATTCCATCGAAGGCGCCCTCCGGCTGGTCGGAGAGGTACTGAAACAGGTCGGCGGTTTCGGCTTCGAGACCCTGCTGGCGGCAGGCGGCGATGGACTCCGCGGAGAGATCGATGCCGCGCGCCGGGATCGCCGCATCACGCATCAACTCGAGGAATTCTCCGCGTCCGCAGCCGATATCGAGCACGCTGCGGCAGCCTGCGAAATGGGGAAGGTAGACCTTCTGCCCCGCCTTGACATGTTCCTCCGAGCCGCGGAAGCGCTCCGAAAAACGGGCGTAGTCGAAAGGCATCGAAAGGGCCCCGGAGGCGGCGGCGGGCGGCTCTGTTTCGGGCCGTGACGCCGAACGAGGGGTCAACGCCGCCCTTTGGCGGATGCTGCGCAATTCGGAGTGGATCAGCCGCTCGTATTCAACGCGGACCTTCTCCAGCTCCGCCCACATGCGCTGCTGAATATCCACGGCATGGTGCGCCAGGGCGGAGGTGAATTCGGTGTGCTGCGCATGCAGGCTGTCGCGGTAGTTGGCATCCATGAGGGTGGTGCGATGCTGGAACGCGCCTTGCAGGTCGGCCACGCTGCGCAGAAACTGGATCTCATTCTGTTGCAGCTTGTGCTCCCACTCAAACCGCCAGTCCGCCCAGTGGCTGCGGATGTCCTTCAACTCGCCCAACTCTTCCCGCAGCCGGTCGCGTTCGGTCAGGCGGCTGCCCACTTCGGCGAGGGTGCGATTGGTATCGCTCAAGGCTTCGATGGCCGCATCCACACACGCAAGAATTTTGCGGTTGAATTCCACCTGCTCCCGCACATGCCAGTCGAGCACCCGGGCGACGAAGCGTTTCCAGCCCTGGACGACCGCGTTGACCAGTCCGCCGGGCCGCGGATTGACGGTGCCGATGGCGGCGACCTTTCCCATGGCCGCATCGCGCGCATGCACCATGGGCAGAAGATCGGGGAGGACGATCTCCGAGGCCCCCGGTGCCGTCTGGGGATGGCGGGCGCGCACCCGTTCGCGGACCTCGCGCAGGATGGCGATCAGTTCAGCGCTTTCCACGGCGCACCTTTGCGGGCCGATTCCAGGTGGCGGTGACGACGGTGCCCAGTCCGCCGCGCGGAGAAAAATCGCCGATCACGGTGGCCATTTTCGGCTTGGCGGCCTTCACCACGTCGCGCAGGACCCGGTTCACCACATTTTCCTGAAAGATGCCCAGGTTGCGGTAGGCGAGCAGGTACAACTTATATGACTTCAGCTCGAGGCAGCGCTCGTCCGGCACGTAGCGCAGCACCAGCTTTCCGGAATCCGGCAGCCCCGTCTTGGGGCAAACGGAAGTGAACTCGGGCGTGACGATTTCGATCTCGTAGTCCGGATACTGGTTGGGCCATGTCTCGATTTCCGGAAGGGCGGCGGCGACTCCCGCGCGCGCGTGCTCATCGGTGTACTGTCGTTTCATGCCAGGGCTTTCGAAAGCAGGTCCAGAAACAGGCCGACGTCCGCCACCACGCCGACCGCCTGGCCGGTGCCCCGGTCACTGACCTTGGTAGCCACCGCCGGGTTGATGTCGACGCATACGATCTTGACCCAGCTCGGCAGCATATTTCCGGTGGCGATGGAATGCAGCATCGAGCCCAGGCAAAGCACCAGTCCGGCGCCGACGAGCTGTTCGGCATAAGCGTCCTGGGCCGCGTTCATATCGGTGATGGTCTCCGGCAGCGGGCCGTCGTCGCGCAAGCTGCCGGCGAGCACAAAGGGTACGCCGGCTTTGACGCATTCAAAGAGGATTCCCGAGCGCAAGCGTCCCGATTCCACCGCGCCCGCCACCGAGCCGGCGTGGAAAATGGCGTTGATGGCCCGCATGTGATTGCGATGCCCGTGCTCCTCCTGCCGGCCATCGGCGAGCCGGATACCGAGCGAAGTCCCGAACAGGGCGGCTTCGATATCGTGGACCCCGAGCGCGTTTCCGCTGAGCAGCGCCTGCACGCAGCCGCCGCGGACCAGTGCCGCCAGACCCGCTTGGCCGCCGGTGTGCACGACCACCGGACCGGCGACCACGATCACCTTGAGGTGCTGCTCGATCGCCTGCCGCACCAGGGCCGCGGTCTGCCGCACGGCCGTCTCCACCTGGCGCTCCGAGGAGATGCCGTTGGACATGAAGGCGAACGCCAGCCGGTCGCGCTCTTTGGCTTCGGGGATGACGCGAATGCCGCGCAGGCCGACCACGATCCGATCCCCCCGCCTCAGATCGCGCAGGCGCCGGCAGAAGGCGCGCCCGTCGCGAACGACGATCATGGCATCCATGCGCTGGTTTTCGACGTCAATCCACTGCTGGCCGATGCGCACGCAAGTGCGATGGTTCGTGGAGGAGTAGAAATCCTCCGGAGCGCAGCGGTCTTGTTCCACTTCGCGCAACGTGGCGTCGCCGGTTTCGATGGTGGCGCAACCCAGTTTCAGGAGACTGTTGAGAAGGCGCTGCAAAGAATCGCCGTCGGGAGCCTCGACCTTCAAACGGAGGTAGGACGGCTCGCTGTTGGTGCGCCCGATGCGGAACTTCTGGACTTCGAACCGGCCGTTGTATTCGACGACCTTATCGAAGATATCCTCCATGACGTGAGAGTCGATCAGGTGGCCTTCCGCTTCGACCACTTCCTGGAATGGCATAGAAGTTTCATTGTACCGGGGGCGGGGGGCGCGGCGTCGGGAGGGGGCGGATGGAATGGCGCGGGGGGCGCGGACACCATCCCCATCAATCCCATTCCTGGCCGAGGCTCGAAATGAGCCAACGGACCGCCCGCCCTGTAACGGCCAGCGGGGCGTGATAGACTCTCTGATCTGAGGCTTACTCCAATGAAACGATTGTTGACGCTTGCGAGCTTTCTCTGCCTGACGGCTGCCTGGCTCTTAGCAACCGATGTGAGCGGAACCTGGAAGGGGGCCTTCGACTACAACGGGAACAGTGTCCCCTTAACGTTTAACCTAAAGAGCAGCGGCGGAGCGGTTACGGGCACGATCGACGGGCTGCCCACACCCGCCGCCAAGATCCAGGACGGCAAGGTAGAAGGGGAAGCCGTTTCATTCTGGATCAACATCGACTACGAGGGTCAGACCATCAAGCTGGTCTACAAGGGTAAGGTCTCAGCCGATCAGATTCAGTTCAGCTTCGGCACCGCGGACGGCAGTTGGGGCACTGAAGTGACGGCCAAACGGAGCACGTAGCGCATCGGCCCGAGCCCGGGGCGCGCCTTACGACGACGGCTCTTCGCGTTTGCCAGACGGGGACGCCGACGCGACGGGCCTCGGCGCGGCAGACGCGAGTGTCCGGCGCCACTTCTGGAGCGGCATCAGCTTACACGGGACAGGGTCTCCAGCGTCCGTATCAGTTCGTCCGCGGACAGGGGCTTGGCCAGGTAGGCATCCATCCCACAAGCCAGGCAATGCTCCTTGTCGCCCTTGGTGGAGTTCGCCGTCATGGCAATGATGGGGACATGGAGTCCGCTCTCCCGTTCCGCCCGACGGATGGTCACCGTGGCCTCATAGCCGCTCATTTCGGGCATCTGCATGTCCATCAGCACGGCGTCGAACCTGGACTGCGCCAACGCAGCCACGGCTTCCCTGCCGTTACCCGCCAGGGCGACCTGGTGCCCGCGTTTCCGCAGGATGGCCGCAACCACCTTTTGGTTTACCGGGTTGTCCTCAGCAATCAGGATTTGTAAGGCGGAACCGGACTCGGGCGTCGCAGGTGGGGGGGAAACTGCCGGCAGCGTCTGGGGGAGCGGAGTTTCGTCCTGCTGCCCGACGGTCACTGGAATCGTGAAATGAAAGCAGCTTCCCTGGCCGGGACGGCTTTCCACCGAAATAAATCCTCCCATGAGGGTGACCAGCCGCGAAGAAATGGTCAGCCCCAGGCCCGTTCCGCCGAATTTTCGGCTCATCGAACCGTCGGCCTGGGAGAACGCATCAAAGATGGTGCGCTGCTTCTCGATCGATATGCCGATACCCGTGTCGCGGACGGCGAACTTCAGGATCGCCGTTCCCTGCTGCCGGGACAGGGCCGCTACCTCGATGGAGACGCGCCCCTGTGGGGTGAATTTGAGCGCATTGCCCGTGAGATTCAGCAGCACCTGGCGAAGCCGCATCGGATCGCCCACCACATGCTCGGGGACCCGGGAATCCAGGGACCAGTCCAAGTCCAGCCCTTTCTCCTGCGCCGCGACGGCCGCTAGGTTGACGACGCTTTCCACGCATTCACGAGGCCGGAACGGCATCGAATCCAGCTCCAGCTTCCCGGCTTCGACTTTGGAGAAATCAAGGATATCGTTGACGACTTTCAGCAGTGAATCGGCCGAGCTTCTGATGGTAAGGAGGAATTCGTGGTGCTGTGGCGGCAGTCCGGATTCCAGCGTCAGGCCCGTCAGGCCGAGGATCGCGTTGATTGGCGTGCGCAGCTCATGGCTCATGTTGGCCAGGAATTCAGTCTTGGCGCGGCTGCCCTCTTCGGCCCGGTCTCGCGCCCCGACGATCTCGCGATTGAGGTTGCGGAGTTCCGCCGTGCGGTCCGCAATCTCGTCTTCCAGCCCTTCCTGGTGCCGCGCGATTTCGGAATCCCGCCTTTGGATCTCGGCCAGCATCTCGTTGAAGCCGTCGATCAGCATGCCGAGCTCATCGTCGGTTTCCTTGCGCGCGCGGATCCCGTAATTCTTGAACAGGGTCACCGCTTTGGCCGTCTGGGCCAGGTGGATCACCGGGCTGGAGATCAGGCGCTGGAGGCGGGCGGCCAGGAAATAAGCGGCAATGCCGGCCAATGCCATCACGCCCAACGCAATGAGCAGGGCTTGGCGGACGCCCTGGTCCAACTCCCGCAGGTCCGATTCGACATAGAGCCAGCCTATCGCCTGGTCCTGAAAGTTCACCGGCCGCAACACCGTCAGGCGGCCCGCACCAAAAGCGGCCGGGTGCGGCAACGGCGTGGGAGAACTGCCGGTCTCGCTGACGTCCGCGCGGAGATAGGCCGCGAACGGCGCACCCCGGGCCGAGTACAAACAAGCCGCCGTTACGGCCGGCTGCATCTTCAATCCATGGAGGAGTTCCCGGGCGGCCGCCGCGTCATCGAAGCTGAGCGCCGCGACGCTGTTCTCCGCCGTCATCGCCGCCAGGAGTTCCAGCCCGTTGCGCATCGATTCGCGCGTGCTCAGATATTCGGAAAGCACCAGGCTGGCACACACCACTACGAGCGCCGACATCACGGTGAGCATGATGATCGCTTGCAGCTTATGCTTCAGGGAGAGCCTGCGAAGCAGCCCGCGATTCCCGCGCCTGCCGGTGGCCTTACCTCGACGTTTCGCCCGCCAAATCCACACATGTTCCTATCGGCGGAGAGTGTGGAGAGCTTTAGCCGCTCTGCGGGCCTCCTTATTTCTTTGCCAGCCAGGCCACAAACAGGCCGTCCGGCGCTACATCCTCCCAGTAGGAGATATACCGGCTGCTCACCTGCCGGCAGTGGAACCGCAGCAGGCGCTCCAACTCCTTGCGGGTGAACCACCGTTCCCATTCCGGAGTCGCCAGGCGGCCCCAATGGTCGGCGTTCTTGTCGATGATCGCAATCCGTCCCCCCGGTTTGACCACCCGGCACATCTCGCTTACGGCTTTTTCAATCTCCACGGCGTGTTCCAGGGACTCGGTGGCATACGCCGCTTCGAATACACCATTGGCAAACGGCAGCGCGGTCATGGAACCGGCGCACGGATGAATGCCGGCCGTTACGAATCGCAGCATCTCCGCGGAGAGATCCAGGCCCCAATATTCCGCCGAAGGCTCCTGCCGTTGGAATTCGCGTGCGAAGCGGCCCTTGCCACAGCCGACATCCAGCACTCGCTTGCCGGCCAGATCGCCCAGGTGCTGGCGAATTAGTTTCACATGGTAGATCCGCGGATCGATGGTGGAGGGGAAATGCTCCTCGTCCGCCGCGGCATGGTCGAAGGAGGCCTGGATACGCGCGCGCAACTCGGGGGTGAGCAACGCGCGCCCGGGTCTGGAAAAGAGCCGCTTCCAGTTCAATTGTCAGGCCCGCGTCAGGAAGATCGGCAGCCCCAGTTTGTGGTCGTAGGTCGGCCGGTACCGCTCGGTGTTGTACATCGTTTCCACTTCCACGCGGCGGGGCCCCAGCTTGGGGTCGGGGATGCCGGTCATGGTGAAGCATCCGTTCGCGATGGCCGTCATCTGCCCGCGCTTACCCTCCTGGATGGCATCCATGGCCATACCCGCGAAAGTGGCCGCCACCATCCGGTCGACGAAATCCGGGCTGCCCGACCGAAGGTCGTAGGTCAGGTCGCTGACGATCGTCTCCTCTCCGGTCGCGGCCTTGATTTCGTTGCTCAGATCCTCGGCCACGCTCATCTTCTTGCGGTGGCCGAACGCGTCCGCATCACCGTACTCCTTGACCGTGTAGCCTTCCCACTCCGCGCCCTCGGACAGGACCACCAGCGAGTAGTTGCTGGGATTGTTGCGCTTGTCGGTGATCAGCAGATCGATAAGCTTGGCCAAATTGACCTTGTATTCCGGAATGCAGCACCGCATGGACGTGACGTACGCCGTGTAGAGCGAGGTGTATCCGGCGTCGCGCCCGAAGACGCGGAAGATGCCCACGCGCTCGTGCGAGCCGACGGTCGTCCGCTGGCGCTCGATCGCGTCCATGGCGCGGGTGATGGCGGTCGAAAAGCCGATGCAGTATTCCGTGTTGCGGACATCGTTGTCCATGGTCTTGGGCACGGCAATCACGTTCATGCCCTGGCGATCCAACTCCGCCGCGTAGCTGAGCGTATCGTCTCCGCCGATGGCGATCAGGTAGTCCAAAGCCAGCGTCTCGATGTTCTTGATCACGGCTTTGGTCACATCGATCACCGTCGAAGTCACGCCCTTCTTGGTGGTCTCGGTCCTGGGGAAATCCCGCCCTTCCAGGGTGGGCGGCAGCTTCTTCATTTTCGACGGGTTGGTGCGCGAACTGTGCAGGTACGTGCCCCCCGTGCGGTCGATCGTGCGCGTGTTCTCGCGATTCAGCGGCAGGACGTAGCGCGAGCGGCTGGCCGGGTCCTGGAGGTCGACGTGGGTGAGTCCCTCCCATCCCCGCTTGATGCCGATCACTTCGCATCCGATTTCGCTACCTCGGTATACCACCGTCTTGATCACGGAATTCAGTCCCGGAACATCGCCGCCGCCCGTGAGGATGCCGATACGCTTCACAGCCATGAAAACTCCTTGTTCATTTTTTTGAGGTCAGGATGGTCTTTCAGATCAGGAACACTCATTATAAGGGATGGCAGCGACGGCTTCGGGAGCCGGTTTGCGCGCGCGCACCGCTGGATTCGAGCCGCGCAATTGTGCCATGCTGGCGGTTCCTATGGACATCATCACCGGCAACATCGGCTGGATTGAAGTCATCTGCGGACCCATGTTCTCCGGCAAGAGTGAAGAATTGATCCGACGGCTGCGGAGGGCCATGATCGCCCGCAAGCGGGTGGAGGTATTCAAACCCTCCATCGACACCCGCTATTCCGAGGACGAAATTGTCTCGCACGGCGACCTGCGCATGCATTCGCAGGTGGTCTCCGGCGCCGAAGAGATCGTCTCCCGCATCGACTGGCGCTCGGAGGTCGTGGGCATCGACGAGGCGAATTTCATGGGAACGGCGCTGGTGGGGGTCGCGCAACGTCTCGCCGACAGCGGCAAGCAGGTCATCATCGCCGGCCTCGATACCGACTATCTGGGCCGGCCCTTCGTCCCCATACCCGACCTGCTGGCTCACGCCGAATCCATCACCAAGACCCTGGCCATTTGCGTGCGCTGCGGCAATCCTGCGAAGCACACCCAGCGGCTGCGCGGATGCGACGACCTCATCGTGGTGGGCGCCTCCGAAATGTACGAAGCCCGCTGCCGCCGCTGCTTCGAGCCGGGCATCCCCAAGCAGACCGAACTGGACTTCCTCAAAGCCCATCGCCGCGAGCGGAATCCCGCCTGACGCCAGTCGGGCCTACTCCTCCGACCACACCGCCAGTTCGTTGCCGTTGGGGTCGGCAAAGTGGAACCGGCGGCCGCCGGGAAACGAAAACGCCGGCTTCACGATCCGACCGCCGGCGGCTTTGATCCTGGCTTCCATGTCCTCCAGGTCGGCGGCGTAGATCACCACCAGCACGCCGCCCGGCTGAATCGATGGGGCCTTCCAGAATCCGCCCGTCAGCCGCCCATCCCGGAAACTGGTGTAGTCCGGTCCGTAGTCCTCGAAATCCCACCCGAACACTTCCCTGTAGAAGCGCCGGGTGGCGTCAATGTCGATGGCCGGGAACTCGACGTAATCGATCCGGCGGTGGTTGATATTGGCTGGCATGCATCCTCCAGACCCATGCTACGCCGCAACGGCATTCGCGAACCGGGGCGATGGGGGGATTTCGCGATACTCGATCACGTCTCCGCATTGTATGCTGGGTCCAACGGAGGGCACCGTAAGGATGCTGAAAAGCGCTGCCGTGATCTGCTTATGCGCACTCGCCCTGGCCATGGTGTCGCTGCCGTTTGCCGGCCAGACGGACGACGGGTGGCAGGCCTACGGGCGCGATCCCGGGGGCCAGCGCTTCTCCCCTCTCTCCGAAATCAATGCGCACAACGTCTCCCGGCTCGACGTGGCGTGGACATTCCGCACCGGCGACGCGTACCAGCCCAGGCGCAGCCGCCCCACCGCATTTGAAGCCACTCCCCTTTACGTGGATGGCACGCTCTACCTGGGCACGCCCCTGGGGCGCATCATCGCGCTCGACCCCGTCTCCGGCAAGCTCCGCTGGTCGTATGACGGCAAAGTCGACCGGGATGCGGGCTTCGGCGACTTTGCCAACCGCGGCGTGTCCACCTGGAAGCCGCCCGCGGGCCGGCGTCGCATCTACATCGCCACACTCGATGCGCGCCTGATCGCCGTCGATGCCGCGAACGGCATCCCGGTGCGCACGTTCGGCGATAACGGCGTGGTCAACCTGCGCAACGGGCTTCGTATCGGCGCGCGCGAGTTCTCCGATTACGAGGAAACATCACCGCCGGCCGTAGCCGGCAACACCCTGGTAGTCGGTTCCGGAGTAGCCGACAACGGCTCCGTCAGCCAGCCTAGCGGAGAAGTGCGCGGCTTCGACGCCGCAACCGGCAAGTTGAAATGGACCTGGGACCCGATCCCACAGGATCCCGAGGCCCGCGGCGCGGCCACCTGGAGGAACGGCAGCGCCCGCCGCACCGGCGCCGCCAACGCCTGGAGCATCATCGCCGCCGACCCGCGGCGCAACCTCGTGTTCGTGCCCACCGGCAGTCCCAGCCCCGATTACTATGGCGGCGAGCGGCTCGGCGACAATCTCTTCGCCAATTCGCTGGTGGCGTTGCGTGCCGATACCGGCGCCCTCGTCTGGGCCTTTCAGACCGTGCATCACGATCTGTGGGACTACGACGTGGCGTGCCCTCCGCTGCTGTTCGACGTCCACCGCAATGGCAAGGTCATCCCGGCGGCCGGGGTGGGTTCGAAGGACGGCAACTACTTCATCCTCGACCGGGATACCGGACAGCCAGTGTTCGGCGTCGAAGAGCGGCCCGTGCCCAGGTCCGATGTGCCCGGCGAAAGCGCCTCACCCACGCAGCCGTTTCCCGTGGCGCCGGCGCCGCTGGCACCGCAAGACGCGGACGCACCCTGGGGCCTCGAGGAGGCTAACCGCAAATGGTGTGCCGCCGAAATCGGCAAGCTGCGCTCCGAGGGGGTTTTCACACCGCCGAGCCTCGGCGGTACTTTCGTGATTCCCGGAAACATCGGTGGCATGGCCTGGGGCGGCGCCGCGTACGATCCCGACCGGCGCCTCCTCTTCATCCCCACCAACAATCTCGCCGCCGAGGTGCGCCTCATCCGCCGCGCCGATTTCGCGCGAGAACGTGAGACCGCCGGGCGCAATCTCAACGGCGACTGGGAGTTTGCCGAGCAGCGAGGCACGCCTTACGGCATGGCGCGCCGCTTTCTGCGCAGCCCGGGAGGCCTCCCCTGCAATGCCCCGCCCTGGGGCGTGCTCAACGCCATAGACGCGGATAGCGGCCAGAAGAAATGGTCGGTTCCCACCGGCCGGTTTCCGGCACCGGGAGATGCCGGTACGCCGCTCGCCGCCTTCGGGTCGGTCACCCTCGGCGGTCCCATCGCGACCGCCGGTGGGCTGGTGTTCATGGCTGGCTCGCTCGACCCGGCCGTTTATGCGTATGACGCTGAGAGCGGACGGGTGCTTTGGAAAGGAGATCTGCCCACCAGTGCCCGCTCTACGCCTATGACGTTTCGCGGCCCGGATGGCCGTCAGTACCTGGTGATCGCCGCCGGCGGCCACGGCGTCCCCGGTATGGCGCCGTTGGGCGATTTCCTGGTCGCCTTCGCCCTGCCCCATGTGTCTGCGGGCCGGCCGTAGGGAGGAGAGCCGGAGCGGCGCCGCTCGCCGCCGAGGCAATCATCGCTCGCCAACCCGTGTCCCGCGCCGTGCCGCCGGCGTGCCCGGCAGCGTCATGGTGTCCCCTGAGCCCCGTGGTGCCTCATAATGAGTACAGGCTTATGACGGTTGAGATCGAAGGCGTCAACCTGCACCTGGCACATCCCGATGAACTCGCCGTTCAATGGGTCGGCCAGGACGAACTGATGCGGCAGTTGTTGGCCGCCTGGATGGTTGTGAACGAACAGGACTTGCCCATGAACCCGCGCCTGCTGGGCAAGCCCGGGGTTGGCAAGACGACCCTGGCATACGCCGCGGGACGGCGCATGGGCCGTGACGTCTACATCCTCCAGGCCACCATGGACACCCGCCCGGAGGACCTGCTGATCACCCCCGTGATCGAAGGCGCAGGCAGCTTGCGCTACGTGGCATCGCCGCTGGTCACCGCCATGCTGCGCGGAGGCATCGCCATCATCGACGAGGGCAACCGCATGAGCGAGAAGAGTTGGGCCAGCCTGGCGCCCCTGCTCGACAATCGCCGGTACGTGGAATCCATTGTGGCTGGGATCAAAATCACGGCCCATCCCAAGTTTCGCCTGGTCGCCACCATGAATGACGACGCCTCCACGTTCGAGTTGCCGGAGTACATTCACTCCCGGCTTCAGCCGCAGATTTTCATCGATTTTCCCGAGCGGGACGAGGAATACCACATTCTGAAGGAAAACCTGCCCTTCGCGGAGGAGCGCATTCTGAACTATGTCACCGACTTCCTTCAGATGGCCCACGCCGCCGACGAGCGCTATACCGTCAGGGACGGCATCAGTGTGGCACGATTCGCCATCAAGCTGAAGAGCCTGGCCACTCAGCGAACTCACGAAACCGAAGCCCTGGAGATTGCCGTGACCCAAGTCCTGGGCGAGGAAGCGCTGCGTTATGTCCGGAGAAATCGACCCTAGGGCCGGCGATCCGGGAAGCCTCGTACGAGGCCGTTTCACGTATTTCCCGGTCGTGCCCGGACGGCTCGAATTTGCCCTTGAGGTGCGCCAGGCCATCCTCGAGAACCGGCCCGAGGTCGTCGCCCTCGAACTTCCCGCGGCCCTCCAGCCGGCATGGCTTCAGGCGGTAGGACGCTTGCCGGAAATGTCGCTGATCTTCTATCCGGACGACGAACCGGGAGCGGAAGATGGAGCGGTCTACGTTCCCATCGAACCAGCCGACCCGTTCACCGAGGCAATCCGTACCGGAATCGAGGTTGGCGCCGAGATCGTCTTCGCCGACCCCGATGCCGGCCCCCGACCCCATCTGAAGGACAACTACCCCGACACCTATGCCATCCGCTACATTGGCCTGGCGCGGTACATCGAGGCCTACCGCGTATATCCGCAAGCCCGCTCGGCGGAAGTGTCGCAACACGCGGCCGGTATCGCCTGGAAGTTGCAAGGCACGAACCCCGCCGCCCGGGTGATGGTGGTGGTATCCCTCAATCTGCTTGACCCCTTGCTGGACGCGATGGAGGAGCCCCAGGCACAGCCGTTGGTGCGGAGCCACCGCGAGGGCGTCGAACTGTTCAATCCTCACCCCGATTCGCTGGGTGAGATCACGGTGGAGTATCCGGCCCTTCAGTGGCGCTACGAAACCTTTCGCAAGTTGATGACCGATACCCAGTGGATCGACCGGCGTCACGCCCAACTGGCGGTGTTTCGCGAAGCCGAGAAGGAGCATGAAGCCAGCACCGGCGAGAGTATCGCGCACTGGCAGCGCCGTTTGCTGGCGCGCTACGCCCGCAACCTCGCATTGTCCGCCCATGAGCTGTCTGCTGGAATCTTCGATCTCACCGTGGCTGCCCGCGGCGTGGCCGACGACAACTATGCCTGGGATGTGTGGACCGTGGCTGGACGCTACCCCCCGCAACGGTCCGAAGCGGAGCTCGTCACGGTGAAGATCTCCGGTGAGGAGGTGTGGTTGGAGACGCGCCGCATCCGGCTTCGCCGCCGGCTTCCCCCCACCAAACGGCGCCTTCGGCCTGGCGGCCTGAAGCCCCGCCCCAAAGAGAAGTCACCAGGGGAGTGGGCCAGCCAGCTCAACGGCAACGGCATCTGCTCGTATCCTCCCGAGGACCTCGTCATCGAGGACTACGGCAGGTTTCTGAAAAGAAAAGGCAAGACGGTCATTTCGGAGGAGCGTGCCCGAGTGGAACCGTTCACCACTTCGGTGCTCGACGGAGTCGACATTCGCGAGACCATCCGCAAGTGGTATGAAGGGCGGATCTATGTCCGCCAGTTCCAGAAGGTGCAAGGCGATGTCGGCGCGGTCGTGGTCATCTTCGACGAAGACCCTGGGGACCGCTATTCCTATACCACCACCTGGCTCGGCGAGAACCAGAACGAGTCGGACATGGCTTTTTATTCCACCTTTCCGTTCGACAAACTGGTCGGGCCGGGCATCGGCCGCGCGGAATACGGCGGGTTCCTGATGAGCCTGCCGCCCCGCCGCATGTATGACGTATGGCAGGATCCAGACTATGAGTTTGCCGAGTCGAAAGCGGAACGGCTGTTGCTTGCGGCGCTCGACTATTCCTTGCAGCGCTTCGTGGTTTACGTCGCCGCCAGGCCGCCGCGATCGATTTTCAAAACCATCGCCTCGCGGCTGGGCCGGACGATCATCTATATCCCCATCGGCCAGCTCTCCCCCGTTTCGCTGAAGAAGATACGGGTCGTTCACGTACTGGACGGGTACGACAAGCGGGCGATCGCGAAAGACTATCTCTGGTAGGCGTTTGCTCAGTTGCACACCGATTCATCCAGCGCACGGATTTTGGCCGACAGCGTGGTCCGTTTGAGGCGCAGCATGCTGGCCGCAGCCTTCTTGTTCCCTCCGGTCCGGCGCAGTGCCTGGTCCAGAATGCTGCGCTCGATTTCGGCCACGGTCCCTTCGAAGTCCAGCCCGCCGTCCGGCAGGGCGATGAACGGCGTGGCGTTGCCTCGGGAGGGCGGACGCGCCGAGGCGGGCTCTGGCAGCAGGAAATCACAGGCCTGGAGCATTAACTGGTCTCCGCTCATGGCCACCGCCATTTCCACGGCATTCTCGAGTTGACGGACATTCCCCGGCCAAGAGTAGTTGGTGAGCCGCTCTATGGCATCCTCGGAAACGGTTCTGAGGGGGATGGACTCCAGACGACAGACCTTTTCGACAAAGTGCAGCACTAAGAGCGGAATGTCTCCGAGGCGCTCGCGCAAGGGCGGCATCTGGATCGGCACGACGTTCAGACGATAGAAAAGATCCTCGCGAAAGCGGCCCTGCTCGATGCGCAGCGCCAGATCGAGGTTGGTGGCAGCCACCACCCGGATATCGAGCCGCATCGTCTCAGAACTGCCCAGCCGCTGGAACTCGCGTTCCTGAAGGACGCGAAGGAGTTTGGCCTGAAGCTCCATGGGTAAATCCCCGATTTCATCGAGAAATAGGGTGCCTCCCTGGGCTTGTTCGAAGCGCCCCACCCGATGCTGGAAAGCACCGGTAAAGGCGCCTTTCACATGTCCGAAAAGCTCGGCTTCCAGCAGGTTCTCAGGCAAGGCGCTGCAATTCACCGCCACCAGGGGTGCCCGGCAGCGGCCACTAGCCAGATGCAAGGCGCGCGCCACCAGTTCTTTGCCCGTTCCGGTCTCCCCGGTGATCAGCACCGTCGCCCGACGGCAACTCACCATGCGGATGATATGGTGCATACGCCGCATTTGGGGGCTGTCTCCCACCAGCAACCGCGGCCAGTCTCCCGCCGCCACGGCCAGTGCCAGGCGTGTCAGTTCGCGGGAGGTTCGATCGTTACCTTCCATGTCATCCCATCGATCGGCAGATGGCCGCAAAACTTTAGAAAAACTCTTCGGGAAATATTTTCAAAAGGCCTAAAGCGGCGCAAGGTTTCCTCCGATATGACATTTAGCCAAAGGACGGCGTGTCGTATGAGACTCTACGATTTGAATCTGACGGGTGGGTCGGCCGCTGAAGCCGGCCGTTCCCAGGAAACCCAGCGGTTAAACGGGGCGGACAGCAGCAGGGCGGCGGCGCGTGGCGCCGACAAAAACAGCGACAAGGTCGAACTGTCGAGCACCCTGGGAAGGCTGTCAAGCGCCATCGCCTCCCACGAATCCAGTCGCGCTCAGAACGTCCAGGCGTTGGCGGCCCAGTACCGGGCCGGCAAATACCGGCCCGACGCTTTCGGAACGAGCCGCGGAATGGTGGCCGAAGCCCTGGCCATGGGCGGTGACTGAACATGACTGCCGGAGAGGTGACGCAGCGGATGGAATCGGCCCGTTCCCAGGTGGAACGGGTCTGTACGTGGCTGGCGTCTCCTTCTCCCGAAGTTCTCGATCGCTGCACGGGCGTGCTCGCGGAAGCGACCTCGGAACTGACTAACAATGTCGAATGGTTGCATGGCGCGCTTGGCGATGCGGATGCGCTCACCGAAGCCTGGAAACTGAACCGGGCGGTGTGCCGCGCCGGCAAACTACTGGATCACGCTGCCGAGTACCACGGCCGGTGGACGCGGATGCTGGCCACCAAGGTGGATGGGTATCAGCCGGGGGGCGAGCCTGCCCCGCTGCTTCACCCACCCAAGATCAGCTTCGAAGGATAGCAACGCCATGTCCAATCTGCTCGCCTCGCTTCTGACATCCTCCAACGCGCTCAACGCGTACGACAAGGTCCTCGCCGTCACCCAGAACAATGTAGCCAACGCCTCCACCCCGGGCTACGCAAAACAGACCATGCGCTTGCAGGCCATGCCGCTCGACTTGAGCTGGGGGGTAATGGGCGGCGTCCGCGCCGGGGAGACGGTCAGCGCCCGCAACCAATATGCCGAACAGGCAGTCCGCCGCCAGACCGTCCTGCTGGGACAAGCCAATCAGGACGTCAACAGCCTGGAGGCAGTCCAGTCGTTTTTCGATATTTCCGGGAGCTCCGGAATCACCGCCGCCCTGGATCGCCTCTATCAGAGCTTTTCGGGTTGGGGGCAAAGTCCTACCGATGCCACCGCCCGGCTGACCGTAATCGACCGCGCCGGCGAAGTAGCGGCCGCCTTCCAGCAGACCGCCACTGGGCTGAACAACCTGTCCCAGGACACTTGGCAGCAGGTTCAGCAGACGGTGGACCAGGTCAATTCGATTGTCGGCAAGCTGCAATCGTGGAACCAGCAGATCATGGCCGGCGCCAAGAACGATGCCGGCATCGACGCCCAGGTCAACTCCCTGCTGGAGGATCTGTCGCAGTACGTCGACTTCACGGCGTCTGTTCAGCAGGATGGCTCCGTTGCCGTGCTGTTGAACGGTGAGACCCCGCTGCTGCTGGAGGACCGGCAATACCGGCTCGCGCCGGTGCTCGGAGTGCCGACCGATGACGCGGTAGTCTATCCCGATGCCCCGCCGAGTGCGCACATCGTCGCAGCTGACGGTACGGATATCACCGCCAAAACCACCGGAGGACAACTGGGGGCGCTATTGCGAATGCGCAACCAGACACTGCTGTCCTATCTCGGCGACGCCTACCAACCCGGAGATCTGAACACCATGGCGAAGAAGTTCGCCGACCGGGTGAACGAAGTGCTGCTTTCGGGTTACGTGACGGACGACGCCCCGCCCGTCCAGGGTGCGGCGCTGTTCCAGTACAACGACACCAACGATACCAAGGCGGCCGAATCCCTGAGAGTCGTCGCGGGCGTCACCGCGGACCAACTGGGTTCCATCGACCCCGGACCGCCATATATCTTCAATGGGATTCCGCTGGCTCTGGCGGCCCTTGCCAGCCCTCAAAAGGACGAGGACCGGATCAACGGAGCCAGTTACAGTGCGTACTACGGCGCCATGGCCGCCCGAGTCGGCAGCGCTCTGAATGAGGCCACCGATCAATTGGAGGTTCGCCAGGGTACCGTCGCTCAGGCAAAGAGTCTACGCCAGGACATGTCCGGCGTCTCGCTCGACCAGGAGGCGACCGTTCTCATCCAGTTTCAACGAGCTTACGAAGCCAACTCGCGGTTCATCACGGTCTTGAATCAGTTGACCGAAGCCGCGATCAACATCCTGCAACCCTAGAGGCCGACATGATCACTAATCTAGATCCGAGCTCCGAACTCTTTCTGGCCAACGTGGAACGGATTCAGGATCGGCTGGCCACCGCCAACCGGCAGATCTCCTCCGGAAAGAGAATTACGGCGGCCTCCGATGCACCCGACCAGATCGGCTCGCTGCTCCAGCTCCGCGCCGCCAACGAGCACAATAGCCAGGTCAAGGGCAATCTCGTGCTCGCCAAATCCGACGCCGATGCCGCCGACGGCGCTCTGGCTTCTTCCATCAGCCTGATGGATCGGGCGCTCACGCTCGCCAGCCAGGGGACCAACTTCACCCAGACCGCGGAAACCCGCAACAGTCTCGCACTGGAGGTGCAATCGCTACTCGAACAGATGGTGTCCTTCAGCCAGACATCGGTTCAGGGGCGATATATTTTCAGCGGAGACCGGGGCGACAGCCCCACTTTTGGATTGGTCGGCGACGCGGTGACGCTTCTCTCGCCGGCAGCGGCCACGTCCCGCGTGGAAGACCCCGCGGGCGGCTCATTCCTGGCGTCGAAGACGGCGCAGGACATCTTCGATGCCCGGGATGCCGCCGGCAACCCGCTCCCGACCAACGTCTTCACGGCCCTGAGCAATTTGTACCAGGCGCTAACGAGCAACGACTCCACGGCCATCGCCAACGCCATCGATCCGCTGCGCCAGGCCAGCACGCACCTCAACAGCATGGAGGCGTTTTATGGCGGAATCCAGTCCCGAATCCAGTCGGCAACCGATTTCGCGGACAGCTACGGTACCCGGCTCCAGACGGAGATGTCGGCGAAGGAAGACGCCGATATCACCAGCGCGGCGCTGGAGCTGTCCAGCGCCACCACGCAGCTTCAAGCGGCTTTCCAGATGCAGTCCCGCATGCCGCACAGCAGCCTGTTCGACTACCTGGGATGACGGAAGCCACCGACCGGTGAAGAGCCTCGGCACGCCGGCCGGCCAAGCCGCGCTGGATCAGATCATCTCGTTGAGCAGTTCCGGGCGCGGGTGCGGAATGACGACCTTGTTCACCAGCATCCCTTTCTGGCCGACCACCTGCGCGCCCGCTTCCACCGCGCTCGCCACGGCCGCCACATTGCCCGTCAGTGTCACGAACGCCTTGCCGCCCAGGGCCATCGCCAGCCGGATCTCGATCAACTGGACATTGGCCGCCTTCACCGCCGCATCGGCGCCCTCGATCAGAGAGGCCACCGAGAACGACTCCACCACCCCCAGCGCTTCCAGTTCCTCCACCTTCGTCGTGCCGCTGATGGCGGGGAACACGGACTCGTGCAGGTTGGGGATCACGAACGAGTCGATCACCGAGAAATTGCCGGCGTGCACTCCGGCCGATACCGCCGCCTCCACTGAACCCACATCGCCGCGCACCATCACCATGTACTTCCCCGAGCAGATGGAACGGGCAAGTACCAGGTCGACAGCCGAGGCCTTGAGCATGGCGTCGCAGGTTTGAAAGCCAGCGGCGATGCTGGTCAACTCGATCAATCCGAGAGAATCTTTCGACATGGGTTATGCCATAATCTCTACGTATTCCGGCGTCACCGTCCGCACCTTGCCGTCTATGCTGGCGTGAACCTGGGCGCCCAGTTGCGACGGATCCACGCGCCCCACCAGCTGCCCGCGCTTCACCTTCTTCCCTTCCTGCACCGCCGGAACGGCGGGCTGGCCCGCATGCTGGCGCATGCGAATCTTCACCGCCGCGGGACGCAATTTGACGTCCTCAAACGGAGTCTCGCGCTCGTAATCTTCAATTTGCAGGCGGCGCCGCAACTGCATCAGCGGCACGCGGCGGTATTCCTTCATGGGATGCACCACCACCGGTTTCTGCTGGACGAACTTGAGCCCGAGGGCGCGCTGGGATCGTTTCCCGTCATCGCAGGCCTCCTTCGGGTACAGGTCCTCGGGACACGCGTAGAGTGTGCACAAGCCGCAGGCGCAGCACAGTTGCGCCCACTGGTTCCAGATATCGCCGCCGGTCAAGGTGAAGCCCAGGCTACGCATCACCTTGTGGGGCTGCACGTCATATCCCAACAGATAGCGCGGGCAGAACTCGGTGCAGTAGCTGCACTGGTCGCAGGCCGATTTGCCGATGTGGTTCATCTCGCCCTGCGAACGCGTGCGGCGGCTCATCAGGTAGTGATCGCGGGGTAGCACGATCAGGCCCCCGGTGGTCTTGGTCACCACCTCGTCCAGATCGAACGTCAGGGTGCCCATCATGATGCCGCTCACGAAAATGCCGAAATCCGGGACGGAGGCGCCCCCGGCCACCGCCAGCAGGTCGCGAAACGACGTGCCCACCGGAGCCCAGAACGACTTCGCCTCGCGCACCGCGCCGCAGACGGAGAGGAACTTTTCCGTTACCGGCGTGTCGCGGTCCGCCTGGCTGACGTTGTAGAGCGTCTCCACGTTATTCACCACGCAGCCGACCTGAAGCGGAATGCCGGCGGGCGGGATCAGCCTGCCGGTGGCGGTGTAAACCAGCTCGTACTCGTCCCCCGATGGGTAATAATCGCCGAGCAGGACCAATTCGATTCGCCCGTCGTCCAGATTGTGCCGCAGCGCTTCGATGGATTCCGCATTCTTGGTCTTGACCCCGAACTTGCCGGATGTCGCGCCGGTGGCCTGCATCATGGAAGCCATCCCCGCCAGGATCGGCTTGGGAAAGTGCTTCATAATCTCGGCGTCTTTGTGGATCAGCGGCTCGCACTCGGCGCCGTTGGCGATCATGAATTCGACTCGAGACTGCGCCTTGACGTACGTGGGGAACCCGGCCCCCCCGGCGCCCACCACGCCGCATTCGCGCAGCTTCTCACTGAGCATAAAGTAAGAGCATAACAGTGCGCGGGTGCCGGTGCCCGTCCTCGCCGGTGGCCGCCCAAACGGCGGGGCTGCAGCCTTCCCGCGATGGAGTCTTACGCCACGCTATCATCGAGGGATCGGATGATCTCGCTCGCCGGCGTCTGCAAACACTTCGACGGAAAACGTAAGATCGTGGCGCTCGATGCCATCGACCTGACCATCGGCCGGGGGGAAATGGTCTCGATCATGGGCCCTTCGGGGTCGGGCAAGTCCACTTTGCTCAACCTGATCGGAGGCCTCGACCGGCCCAGCGCCGGCGAAATCCGCATCGATGGCCGGAACATCGCCTCGCTTTCCGATGACGACCTGACGCGCCTCCGCCGCGACAAGATCGGCTTCGTGTTCCAGTTCTTCAATCTCCTGCCGAGCCTCACCTGCGTCGAGAATGTGGCCCTGCCCCTTCACCTGAAGGGCCTGCCCCGCAAACAGATCGAGAAGCGGGCGCGCGAGCTGCTGGAGCTGGTGCAGCTCGGCCGGCGACTCGACCATCTTCCGGATGAGCTCTCGGGCGGCGAACGCCAGCGCGTGGCCATTGCGCGGGCGCTGGCTTTCTCCCCGCCGGTGCTGTTAGCCGACGAGCCCACCGGCAATCTGGACACGCGCACCGGCAGCGAGATCCTGAAACTCATTCACGATCTGCACGAGCGCCTGGGCGCCACCGTCCTGATCGTGACCCACGATCACCATGTCGCCGAGAGTTCTCCCCGCACCGTGACCCTGTGTGACGCGCGCATCGCCGGAGACGTGCGGCGATGAGGCTGCTCCGGCTGATCACCTGGCCCTACGTGCGCAGGCATATGCTGCGGTCGACGCTGACGACGGTGGGCATCGTGCTCGGCGTGGCCCTGCTGGTGGGGATGCAGAGCGCCAACCGCTCCGTGCTGGCGGCCTTCAACCGCACCGTGGACCGGATTGCCGGCAAAGCGCAGCTGCAGGTGACATCGGGCGATGCCGGCTTCGCCGAAGAAGTGCTGGAACGCGTGCAGGCGGTCCCCGAGGTGCGCGCCGCCGCGCCGGTCATCGAATCCTCCGTCGATACCGGTCTCCCCGGCCAGGGCAAGCTGCTTATCCTGGCGGTCGATATGACCGGCGACCGCAGCCTTCGCGACTACGAATTCGATCAGGGCGAGGAAGACGTTATCGACGATCCGCTGGTCTTCCTGGCGCAGCCGGATTCGCTGATTGTCACCCGTGAATTCGCCGACCGCAACGGCCTGCGCACCGGCAGCAAGCTCGCCTTCGACACCATGGACGGCCGCAAGGAGTTCACCGTCCGGGGCATCCTGAAAGCCGGAGGAATGGCGTCGGCCTTCGGCGGCAACCTGGGGATCATGGACATCTACGCGGCGCAGAAGGTGTTCGGCCGCGGTCGCCATTTCGATCGCATCGATATCGGTCTCCGGGAAGGCGTCCCGCTCACCCGGGGTGAGGCGACGCTCAAGAACGCGCTGGGTCCCGGCTTCACCGTGGAGCCGCCATCCGGACGTGGCCGGCAGTTCGAATCGCTGCTGAGCATCTACACCTTCGCGCTGAGCATTTCCAGCCTGTTTGCGCTCTTCATAGGCGTGTTCATCATTTATAATTCCTTCTCGATCGCCGTCACCGAGCGTCGCTCGGAAATCGGCATCCTGCGCGCCCTGGGGGCCACGCGCGGCCAGATCCGCACGCTGTTTCTGGGCGAGAGCGCGGCCGCCGGCCTCATCGGATCGTTCGCGGGCGTGGCCCTTGGGCTGGCGTTTACGCGCAGCCTCACCGGGCTCACCGGCCAACTGATGGAGGCCGTCTTCGGCGTCTCGCAGAACACGGAAGAGATCCTGGTGGACCCGCGCTTCCTGGCTGCGGCACTGGGGTTGGGGATCGCCACCAGCATGATCGCCGCGCTCATCCCCGCGCGCAACGCGGCCCGCGTGGAGCCGGTCCAGGCGCTGCAAAAGGGCCGTTACCAGGTGTTGAGCGCGGGCGAAAACCGTCTGCGGCGCAATATTGCGCTCTCCGCGTTGGTGATTTCGATGCTGTGCCTGGCGTTGCACCGCTTCCGCCCGGCGCTCTATGCCGGTTACCTTCTCACCGTGGTCTCGGCGCTGCTGCTGACCCCCTTTCTCTCGTTGGGACTGGCCAAACTGATGCGGGGGCCGTTGAAGTGGCTGCGGCCGGTCGAAGGCTCGCTCGCCGCCGACAGCCTGATCCAGGCGCCGCGCCGCACGTCCGCCACGGTGGCCGCACTGATGCTGTCCCTGGCGCTCGCCATCGCCCACGGCGGCGTTTCCCGGGGCAGCCTGCAATCCATCCGCGCATGGGTGGCCGACACCTTGAATCCCGACCTGTTCGTCTCCACGTCGGAGACCCTGGCCGGCCGCAACTTTCATTTCCCGGCGAGCATGGAGCCCGAGGTGCGCCAGATCCCGGGCATCGACGAGATCCAAGCGGTGCGCACCGCGCGCATCGACTATCGCGGGTCGCCGGTGATGCTGATCGCTACCGATTTGGTGAGTATCGACCGCCGGGTCCACCGCCAGGTGGTGGCCGGTGACGCAGCCTACATGAATCGGGAGACCGCCGCCGGACGCGGTGTCATCATCGGCGAGAACCTCTCCATCCTCCAGAAGATGCACGTGGGCGACACAATCGGGCTGCCCACGCCGGCCGGTGTGGCGCATCTGCCAGTGGTCGGAATTATCCTGGACTACTCCAACCAGCTCGGGGCCGTGTTCATGGACCGCAAGAAGTACATCAGCCTCTACGGCGACGACTCCATCGACATCTTCCGCGTGTACGTCAAGCCCGGAGTCTCTCCGCAAACCGTTCGCACCACGATCGTGGACCGGCTCGGCCGCCGGTATCGCCTGTTCGTGCTGTTCAACCGCGAGGTCCGCGACTATATCGAAAAGGTGGCCAACCAGTGGCTGGGCATGACTTATATTCAGGTGTTCGTAGCGCTCCTGGTAGCGGTTCTGGGCATCATCAATACCCTCACCGTGTCGATCGCCGACCGGCGGCGCGAGCTCGGCGTCCTTCGCGCCGTAGGCGGTCTGCGGGCGCAGATTCGCGGCACGATCTGGATCGAGGCCGCGGCCATCGGGCTGATCGGGCTGGCGCTCGGCATCGCGACCGGCGCCCTGTTCCTGTATTACGAGCTGGAAGCCATCGGGCGCGATATCGCCGGCACGCCGATCTCGTACCAGTTCCCCTTCGGCATGGCGGCGGGGCTTCTGCCCATCGTCCTGTGCGCCGCCCTGATCTCGGCGGTCCTGCCCGCCGAAGCCGCCGTGCGCAGCTCCCTGGTGGAGGCCCTCGAGTATGAATAAGGCATGGGTTGCCTTACTCTGCTGCGCCCCGCTCTTCGCCCAGGACGCTCGCCAGATCGTGGAAGAGTCGCAACGCCGTGGCCGCTCCACCTCGCAGCGCTACGAAGGCGAACTCGAGGTCATCGCCGCCAACGGCAAGACCACCAGGAAATCGTGGCAGTCGTTCCGCATCGGCGCCTACGGCAACAGCAAAGTTATCCTCCGCTTCACGTCACCCGCCGAGGTGAAAGGCGTGGCGCTGCTGGTCATCAATCATCCCGACCGTTCCTCCGACCAGTGGATGTGGACTCCCGCCATCGGCCGCGACCGGCGCATCGCGCTCCAGGATCGCTCCACCCGGTTTTTCGGCACCGACTTCAGCTTCGAAGACCTGGAGGAGCGCGACGTGGACCAGTACGATTTCAAGCTGGCCGGCGAGGAGGCCATCGACGGCGCGCCCTGCTGGCGCATCGAAGCGCGGCCCCGGCAGGGTAAAGTGTCCCAATACACCCTGAGCCGCACCTGGATCCGGAAGGACAACTACGTGCCCGTGCAGTACGAGAACTCCATCAAGGACCAGGTGGTCCGCCGCCTGCACAATACCGACGTCCGCAACGTGCAAGGCGTCTGGACCGCCTGCGCGCTCGAAATGACCGACCTGCGCCGCCACAGCCGCACAATTCTGCGCCTGCTGAAACTGGAATACAACCTCCCCATGCGGGACGACGACTTCACCCTACAGGCGCTGCGGCGAGAGCAATGAGATCCTGGCTGCTGCTGCTCGCATTGGTGGCGGCAGGCGCGCAGGACTTCAGCCAGCGAGGCTTCCTCGAAACCACCGCGCTGCTGTTCCCGCAGGCGGCTCCGGGGGACAGTTCCCACGCCATCGTCGAGGCGCTGTTCCGCTACGAGGCGTTCTATAAACTCTCGGCGAGCTTCCGGCTGGCGGGCGCCATCGACGCACGAACCGACACGCACCGGGAAACCGGGCGGGAGGCGGCCGTTTCCTGGTGGGACCGCCAGCGGCGGCGTCCCGCTTTCGAGATCCGCCGCCTCAGCCTGACCTATTCCCGGGGCAAGCTCACCCTCGAAGCCGGCAAGCAGTTCATCCGCTGGGGCAAGACCGACGTACTCAATCCCACGGATCGGTTCGCGCCCCGCGATTTCGTCAATGTCGTGGACAACGACTTCCTCGGCGTCACCGCCGCGCGCGCCACATACGGCTTGCAGTCGAACACTCTCGACCTGGTCTATTGCCCGCGTTTGACGCCCAGCCGCGTACCCCTGTTGAATCAGCGTTGGGCCGTACTGCCCGCCGGCATTCCGATCCACGAGTTGCCGCCCGATTTTCCAGGCGGATCGCAGTTCGGCGCCCGCTGGAACCACATCGGCCGTGCCGCCGAATATTCGCTGTCGTTCTACAACGGGTACGACCATCTTCCGCTGTACCGCGCGCAGATCGAGTTCCCGCCGCCGCGCGGGGAGGTGGCCCGATTCTATCCGCAGATGCGCATGTACGGCGGAGCCGCGGCAGTTCCCCTGCCCCTCGTCACGGTCAAAGCCGAGGCTGCGTACTTCACGTCGTCCACCCCGCAGGCCGACCAGTACGCCCTGTTTGTCCTTCAACTGGAGCGGCAATCCGGCGAGTGGAACTTCGTCGGCGGCTATGCCGGGCAGGCCATCACCGCCCATGGAACCGCCATCACCTACTCGCCCGTCCGCGGCTCCACGCGCGCCTTCGTGTTCCGCGCCGGATATACCATCGATGTAAATCGCGGCTTGGCCCTGGAATCCATCGTCCGCCAGAATGGGCGGGGGGCCTATTTGAAGCCGGAGTACACCCAGGCGTTCGGGCAACACTGGCGGGTGACGGCGGGCTTGGTTCTGATCCGCGGGTCGGAGGGCGATTTCCTGGGCCAATACCGCCGCAACTCCCACGCGATCCTCACCCTACGGTACAGCTTCTAAGCGCGGCCGGTCTCGATCGCCGAGCGTCTCACCCGCGGCCCGAGAATTGCAACGCAATCCCGCAGAGGTAAGTGGACAACATGGCGGTCGCAGCGGGTCTCGCGGTTTTGGTGGTGTTTTGTCTGTTGTTGTCGGTGGTGCAGACGCCGCCGGCCATCGGCAGATAACACACACGCGGGTAATTCTGACACGCCCCGGGCGTCACTTCTTGGGCGGTGGCTTCGGTCGCCGGTAGAGCGTTTCGAAGTCCGGTTTGGAACCAATATTGACAGTCGATGAGGAGGACGTTCCAGGCGTCCGCGATTCGAACCCCGGAGGAGCGGGCCTGGTATCGGGATCCGTGGTTTTCGACTCCGTCCGGGTTGTGACACGGCTGGTGCGTTTCGACGGACGATAGTCCAGGCGGTCGATATCCGCCCTGGCAATCGCGATCTGCTCGTTCTTCACCACCACAACCAGCCGCTCGTCGTTGGCTTCGTCCATCTTCGCCATCACCGGTTGCGCCGTACCCTTTTTGAACACCCGCAGTTCGGTGCCGCTCTTGAGGTCTTTCACCTTGGCCCAGGGATCGTTCGCTGCCAGTGCCGCGGCAGCCGCAAGCACCAAAAAGAGAAATCGTGACATAAGCGTTTCCTTCGTTCGCGCCCAGTCTAGCAGAACCCGTCCTGTGTCATGATGAGATTTCCACGGGACCTATGGCCGAACTCAAAGCGCTTCCTACCTCCGTACTGGTCCATATTTCCAAACAACTCAACATCGCCCTGAAAAGCCTGGCGTCGGTGATCGGGCTTCTCGACGATGGCTCCACCGTGCCCTTCATTGCGCGCTATCGCAAGGAGGCCACCGGCAACCTCGACGAAGTGCAGATTCGCGACGTGCAGGACAAGCTGGAATACTTCCGCGAGCTCGAAGACCGCCGGAAAACCGTGCTTCAGTCCATCGGCGAGCAGGGCAAGCTGACTCCCGACTTGCGGGCCCGCATCGAAGCCGCCCTGGAGAAGACCGAGATCGAGGACCTCTACCTGCCCTACAAGCCGAAGCGCCGCACCAAGGCGTCCATCGCGCGCGAGCGTGGCCTGGAGCCGCTGGCGCAGTTCCTGTGGGACCAGAAGCCCGGCGCGGAGCCGCTCGAGGCTATCGCGGCAGCTTACGTCAGCGACGAGAACGGCGTGCCCACCGTCCTCGATGCGCTCGCCGGCGCCCGCCACATCGTCGCCGAATGGATCAGCGAAAACGCCGGGTTCCGGAAGGCGGTGCGGGGCATGATGATGGCCGAAGGGATCGTCGCCAGCCGCGCCATCGAGGGTGCCGCCGATCCCGAACGCAAATTCCAGATGTACGCCCAGTACAGCGAGCCTGCCGCGAAAATCCCCTCGCACCGCATGCTGGCCATCCGCCGCGGCGCCAAGGAAGGCGTGCTGAGTTTCGAAATCGAGCTCGATCCGCAGAAACCGCTCGCCTGGCTGCGCTCGCAAGTAGTCCGCGCGCCCGGCGAGTGGGTTCCGCACCTGGAGGAGGCGATCGCGGATTCCTACGACCGCCTCCTGAATCCATCCATCCAGACCGAAGTGCGTCTGGAGCTCAAGGACCGGTCGGACGAAGAAGCCATCAAGGTGTTCCGCGAGAATCTCGAAAACCTGCTCCTCGCACCCCCCGCGGGCATGCTCACCGTGCTCGCCATCGATCCCGGAATCCGCACCGGCTGCAAAATCGCCGTCGTGGACAACACCGGCAAGTTCCTCGAGAATGCCGTCATCTACCCCTTCGAGCCGCGGAACGATTTGGCGGGCTCGGTCAAGATACTGGCATCGCTCATCGCCCGGCAGAACGTGCAGGCCATCGCCATCGGCAACGGCACGGCCTCGCGCGAAACCGCGGCGTTCGTTCAGGACTTCCTGCGCCAGGCGAACCTGGCGAAAATTTTCTCGGTCACGGTGAGCGAGTCCGGCGCCTCGGTGTATTCGGCCTCCGAAATCGCGCGCCAGGAGTTCCCCGATCTCGACCTCACCATTCGCGGCGCGATCTCGATCGCGCGCCGCTTGCAGGACCCCCTCTCCGAGCTCGTCAAGGTCGATCCGAAATCGATCGGCGTGGGGCAGTACCAGCACGACGTGGACCAGCGCCGCCTGAAGCAGAGCCTCGAAGCTACCGTGGAATCCTGCGTCAATCGCGTGGGGGTGGACCTAAATACCGCGTCGTGGGCGCTGCTGCGCTATGTCGCGGGAATCAACGAGCGGACCGCGCTAAAGATGGTGGAGTACCGCAATCAGCACGGCAAATTCCGCTCGCGCGTCCAGCTCACCGCGGTATCCGGTTTCGGCCCTAAGACCTTTGAGCAGGCAGCCGGCTTCCTGCGCATTCGCGGTGGCGACAATCCGCTCGACGTGACCGCGGTCCATCCGGAATCGTACGCCATCGTAGAGAAGATGGCGGCCTCTCTGGGCGTCACCGTCGCCGAGCTGATTACCAAACCGGACCTCGTCGAAAAGGTGAAGCTGGAGGGCTTTGCCACGGAAACCGTGGGCATGTACACCCTGGGCGATATCCGCGAGGAGCTCCGCAAGCCCGGACGCGACCCGCGCGAGAAGTTCGTCGCCCCGCAATGGCGCGACGACGTGAAGGAGCTGGCCGACCTCAAACCCGGAATGACCCTGGAGGGTGTGGTCACGAATGTCACCCGGTTCGGCGCCTTCGTGGACGTGGGCGTTCACCAGGATGGCCTTGTCCACGTGAGCGAGCTGGCCAACCGCTTCGTGAAGGATGCGAGCGAAGTGGTGAAAGCCGGCCAGATCGTCAAAGTGCAGGTCCTGAATGTCGACCCGAAGGCGAAGCGCATTGCGCTTTCCATGAAGGCGCTCGAGCCGGCCGCGGAGCCCGCCCGCAAGCACGCGGCGCGGCCCGAACCGAAAAAGGTCTCGCTTGACGATCAGCTTTCGACCCTGAGTTCCCGGTTCAAAGTGCGATAAACTGCGGGACATGTCGATCGGCGCAAGCCGCTGGACGCGGGGCAGGCACTCGTGCCCGTCGCGGCGAGATTTGTCTTCTCGCCTTTTCCGCAGCGATATTTTCTCCCGCCTTCAGACACGTAAGGAGCGTTCACCATGAAGCGAAGAGCGTTTGTAGGGGGCGCATTCACGGGACTCGGCTTGACCGGGGCGCATGCCCGGCCGCCGCGCCCCAAAGCCGGCGACATCCCCACCAGAGTCTATGGCAAAACCGGCGTTCGCGTTTCCATCATCGCGCAAGGCGGCGCGCGGATGGACCTGCACCCCGACGTCGCCGAAGCGGCCTCGCACATCCGGAAAATGTACGATCTCGGGCTGACCTATTTCGATTGTGCCCGCTCGTATTGGGGAGGCAAGGCCGAAGAAGCCTATGGCATTGGCTTGGAGGGCGTCCGCAAGAACGTCTTCCTCACCAGCAAGAGCACCAAAAAGTCGAGGCTCGAGGCCGAACAGGAACTGGCCCTGTCGCTCCGCACGCTCAAAACCGACTACCTGGATATCTGGCAGATGCACGACGTGCGGACGCCGGCGGACATCGATCGCATCCTCGGCCCCCAGGGCGCAATGGAAGCGTTCGAAGCGGCCAAGAAAGCAGGCAAGTGCCGCTTCATCGGCTTCACCGGCCATTTCGATCCACAGACACACGCAGCCCTGCTCAAAGCCTACGACGGGTGGGATTCCGTGCTGATGCCCGTGCACGCCGCCGATCACGCCTACCTCAGCTTCGAGAACACCTCGCTGCCGGTCGCCGTCGGGAAGGGCATCGGCATTCAGGCCATCAAAGTGTTCTGCAAGGCCTTTCTGCTGCGCGCCCTCAGTCCGCGCGAGTGCCTGACCTACACCTTGAGCATGCCCGTCCATGTGGCTATCTGCGGCGCCGGCACCCAGGGGCAGATGGAGGACAACGTTCGCACCGCCCAGTCGTTCAAGCCGCTGGGCACGGAGGAACTGGCCTCCATCCGGCGCAAGGCCATCGTCGGGCAGGGCGTCTATAGCGGCCCGACCATGGAGTATTGGAAAAAGGTGTAATTGTGGTCAGCGTTCCAGCTTGAAGCCGATTTTAATGGTGACCTGAAACTCTTTCACTTCGCTATCGACAATCCGGCCACGCTCTTCCACCACCTCGAACCAGTCCATATGGCGGACGGTCTTCGACGCTTCGGCCACCCCGGCTTTCACGGCCTCGGCAAAGCTCAACGGAGAAGTGCCGACGATTTCCAGAATTTTATAGATTCCTGCCATTTGCCATATCTCCTCGCAACAGTGTACGTGACCCGCGGCGCGGGCGCATTGAACCCGCCCGAGTGAGTTGCTACCATTTGCGCCATGAGAAGCGTCCTGCTGGCTGCAGTGTGCAGCGTCTTTTTCCTACCGATCCTCCCCGCGGCCGAGACTCTCGACATGTGGGTCATCGACACGGAAGGCGGCAAGTCCGTGCTCCTCCTCTCTCCCTCGGGCCAGTCGATGCTCATCGACACCGGTTTTCCCGGCAATAACGATCGCGACACCAATCGCATCCTCGAAGCGTGCCAGGCGGCCGGAGTGAAGAAAATCGATATCCTGGTGATGACCCACTACGACCTGGACCACGTGAACAACGCGCCGTCCCTGGTGGGGAAGATCCCGGTGGCCCTGTTCGTGGACCACGGGCCGGCCGCGGTCAGCGATCCCCGCACCACCGCTGCCGTCAAGGCTTACGACGAACTCTGGGCAAAGGCCAAACACCAGGTTGCCCGGCCCGGCGACAAGATCCATTTCAAAGGAGTGGACGTTCTCGTGCTCGGCGCCGCCGGCCAGGCCATCCGGACTCCGCTCGAGGGCGCCGGCGCTCTCAATCCCGCCTGCGATGGCGTTCAGCCCAAGACTTGGGGCCGCGTCAACGAGGATAACTCCGAGAACGGCAACTCCGTAAGCATGCTGCTCACCTTCGGAAAATTCCGCATGCTCGACATGGGCGACCTCACCTGGAATCGGGAAATGCAAATGATGTGCCCCAACAACCCGATCGGCACGGTGGACCTGTTCATGGTCAATCACCACGGCAACGACATCTCCAACTCGCCTGCGCTAGTCAACGCCATCCACGCCCGCGTGGCCGTGATGAACAACGGCCCCCGCAAGATTGGCGCCGCGTCCGTGGTGAAGATGCTCCGCGCCGCGCCGGGCATGCAGGCGCTCTACATGACCCACTGGTCCGCCAACGCGCCCAACGACAACCCGCCCGACGAGTTCCTCGCCAATCTGCAGAATTCGCCCGACGGCAAATGGATCAAGGTATCCGCCGACAAAAACGGCACGCTGGTGGTGACGAACTCACGGACCGGCGAGTCCAGGACTTACAAACCTTGAGGCAAGCGATGCGCGCACGCGGGTTCCTGGTATCGACGGCGGCCGCCCTGGCTGCTTTCGCCTACAGTCCGCCCACCGATACCGCCGGGCCGCTGACGGTTTCGATGCAACCGCCGGCGGTGGGCGCATATGGCGCCGGCGGATATGCCGACCTGTCGCGCCCCGGCGTTCCCTTCGTCGTCCCCGTGACCTTGCAGAACGCGGGCGACACCGAGATCGCCGGCACCTTGCGGATGGCCGTGATCGACCAGTGGGAAGCCGAGCCGGCGGGCGCCGTTCCGTTCCGCCTCGGCCCGCGGGGCCGCACCCGCCGCGAGTTCACCCTCACCTTCCCACCGGCCACCTACAACGCGCACTACCCCATCCACGTCTACGCCGAATTCACGTATCAGGGTCAGAAGCTCGTGGCCCATCCGGTGATGATTGTGCAACCGCGCATCCCGAACCTGCCGCGGCCGAAGCTTCCCGCGGAGTGGCACCCCGTTTCCGTGCCGAAAGGCGGAACCCTGGGATTGTGGCGCATGCCGGTGAGGCGCGAGAGCGCCGAAATTGTCAATGCCGGCGCGGAGGCCGGACAGACCGGCCGTGAGGTCTTCGATGCCGGCTCGATCGTTCTCTACGGCGCGCTGCCGCACTTGCGCGAGGGCATCGGAATGACGCTCGGGCCGCGGCCGCCGTCTCAACGCGAAACGGTCGAATCCGCGGCCGTCGAATACCCGCTCGCTTTACCGCGGGTGAAGCCGCTGCGGCTCGAGTTTGCGTTGGCCGGCACCGCCTCCTTCACGGTCAAGGCCGCGCCGTTCGAAGGCGGCGCGTTCGCTACGCTGTTCGAACGCAAGCCGCATGTCCCCGGCTTCGAAACGGCCGCTGTGGATCTCGACCGTTATTCCGGCACGTCCATCCGATTGCGCCTCGAAGCCCGCGATTTTGAGGGCGATGCCCAGTGGGCCGAGCCGACCATCATTGCCGGCGATCCGCCCCGCCCGCCGGCATTCCCGCCGTCCGCGGCCGAGGGGCGATTGCTGGGTACCGCCGATGGCTGCCAAGTCCGCCTTTGGCCCGGCTCTCGCGGCATCCTCGATGCCCCCGTGGGATTCGTGTGCGACGGCCGGCGCCTGTTCTTCCGCGGCTTCCGCGTCCGCGTGACGGGCGACGCGCTGGAGGATTGGCGCGCCTCCACCGAGTTATTGGAAGCCCGCGAAGAGCCGGCGCCCGGCCGCGTCCGCGTCCGTCACCGCTTCCGCAATTGGGCCGGCTCGTTCGATGTCATGAGCGAACTCTGGGTGGAGCGCGATGCGTTGCGCGCACGCTTCTGGCTGGAGAACGTGCCCGCACCCCGGCCCTGGTTTCAACTCTATCTGGAAGGCGTCTCCGCCGGCCCGTGGAGCGAGAATGCCACGCGGGTGTACGGCGGCCCCGGCAACGTGATCGAAAATCCGCACGCCTTCCGCCTCGGCTTCGACGGACACAACCTGGCCACCTCCTTTGCGGGATTCGATTTCCCCAACGGGCAGTCCCTGGTGGAGAACTCCGACGCCATCCCCGATCGCCTGGAAGTCGATCCGGGTGCCCACATCTACAGCCTGGTGACGCCGCACGCGCAGACCCTGGAGTTCTTCCCGGCGCGCAACGTGTTCACCGCGGTCAAGCGTATCCGGGAGCAGGATACGCGCACGCCGCCCAGAGGCGTGGCCAAACTGGCTGGCCGGTTCACCTTCGATCTTTGGTCGGGCCGCTACGGCGACAGCGCCCGCAGCCTCGATCGCGCTGCCGAATATGGGCTGACTGGCGCGCTGGTCGTCTGGCATAGCTGGCAGCGGTGGGGCTACGATTACCGGCTACCGGACATCTACCCGCCCAACCCGCAATTCGGCACTCCCGATGAATTCCGCCAACTCGTGGCCGCCGCCAGGCACGCCGGCTCGCTGTTTGCCCCGCACGACAACTACATCGATTTCTACCCCGATTTCGACGGCTTCACCTACGACAACATCGTGTTCCGCCAGAACGGCACCCCCTATCGCGCCTGGTTCAACTACGGCCGCGAAGCGCAGTCGTACCGCGCGCGGCCCGACCGCCTCCAGCCTTACGTGGAACGGAACGTCCGGCTCATCAAGGAGGGCCTCTCCCCCACCGCATATTTCATTGACGTCTGGTCGTCCATGGCGCCCTACGACTACTGGACCAGCGACGGCAGGTTTGTGGACCGCGGCGCCACCAGGCGTGTGTGGGGCGGAGTCTTCGCCTGGATCCGCGACTTCCTCGGCGATGACGCCCCGCAGCTTTCCGAAGCCGGCCACGATAAACTGATCGGCTGGCTCGACGGCGCCGACGCCCAGCAGTTGCGCATCGATCCCGCCGGTCCGAATTTCACCTGGAAAATCCAGTGCGCCGATTCCGAACGCATTCCGTGGATCGACGTGGCCTGGCACGATAAGTTCATCCTGCACGGCGCCGGCTACGAAGGGCGCTACCTGGGCGGGCTCCCTCAAAAGGAGCACGGCGCTTACAGTGATGACTACATCACCACCGAGGTCCTTTCCGGCCGCCCCGCTATGGTGCCGCAGGCCTTCAACCGCGACGTGGTGCGCGTCCACTGGCTCACCGCCGATGCCATGAAGGCCCTGGCGCTCGACCGCATCGATACCGTGGAGTTCGCCGGCAACGATATTCACCGCCAGCATGTGCACTGGGAGAAGGGGGCGGACGTTTGGGTGAACCGCGGCGCGGAACCATGGACCGTCGAGGGTCACACGCTGCCCCGCTATGGTTTCTATCTGCGCGCCGGCGCGGTGGAAGCCGCCATCGAATCGCACGGCGGCACCCGCGTGGAATGGTCGCGGTCACCCGAACGCCGCTATGAAAACGGCCGCCTGACTCTGTCTTCGGGAAAGATGCTCGAACTACCATGAGAACGATCGAAAAGTCCTGCCTGGCGTTGGCCGTGTGTTGCGCAGCGGCCTGGAGCCAGCCGCTGCCCATCCGCGGCATACATCTCTCCGCGCCGATGCCTGACGAAATCCCGCTCGCCGAGCGCTTCATCAGAGACGGCTTGACCAAGGAAGGGGTCAATGTCCTGGTGCTGGAGTTCAATTACCGCTACCAGTTTGCCAAACACCCCGAAGTCGTGGATGCCAATCCCTTGTCTGCGGACGATGTCAAACGCCTGACCGACGCGTGCCGCGCCGCCGGCATCCGGCTGATTCCGATGATCAACCTGCTGGGCCACCAGTCGTGGGCGAAGACCACCTTCGGGCTGCTGCGCGGCCATCCCGAGTTTGACGAAACGCCCGGCCGGTATCCCGCCAACGAAGGCATCTACTGCCGCAGCTACTGCCCGCTGCATCCCCAGGTGCACGAGGTGCTGTTCGACCTGATCGACGAATTGGCCGCGGCGACGCAGGCCGACGCGTTCCACGTGGGTATGGATGAGGTGTTCCTGATCGGCCAGGATGAGTGCCCCCGCTGCAAGGGCAGGAACAAGGCCGACCTGTTCGCGGGTGAGGTCCGTACCCTGCACGACCACCTGGCACAGTCCAACCGCACCATGTGGATGTGGGGCGACCGTTTCATCGATGGGGATGTAACCGGGATCGGCGAATGGGAAGCGGCGAAAAACAGAACCGCGCCCGCGATTCACTCCGTGCCCCGCGACATCGTGATTTCCGACTGGCACTACAACGTCGCGCACCCGACCGCGGCCTACTTCGCCCTCGAAGGCTTCCAGGTGGTGTCGTCACCCTGGCGGCGGTCCACCGTGGCACTGCGCCAACTGGACCTGATCCGCCTGGCGCGCATGAATTCGGCGCCCCCGGTGGCGTCGCGCTTGCAGGGCATGTTGCAGACCACGTGGTGCGGCTTCGGCGTCTTCGCCAAAGCGTATTTCGGCGAAGACATCCGAAACGTCAACGCCATGGAAGCCGCCACCACCTTCCGCGAGCTCTTCCGGGAACTGCGCAAGCAGCCATAGCCGCGCGGCGGCATCACGCCGGGTCGAGTTTCGCCAGCACCGGCTCCAGCAGCGCGGCCGAAGGTACGCTTCCCTGCGCCATCCGCGCGGTTCCTCCGCCTCGCCCGCCCGCGTCCGCCAGCGCCGCCTTGACGAGCTTGCCGGCATCGATTCCCGCGTCCGCCGATACCGCCAGCAGCACCGAAGGCGGCTCGGCGAGCGCCGCCCGGAACACCGCTTTGGCCTGCGATGTGAAGCTCTGCGCCACCGCCCGCAATTCTTCCAGGTTGCCTCGGTCGAGCCGCCGCTCGACGCGCCGCACGCCGTCCCCGCCGGGCGCCGTCTGTTGGTACAGCTCTCTGCCGTGATAGCCGGCCAGTTCCAGTTCGAGCTTGCGGCGTGCTTTTTCCTGCGTGCGCGCCGCCTCCAGCTGGGCCGATATCATGGCCGGCACTTCGTCCAGCGAGGCCGAAAACAGTTGCGCGCTTTTGGACAGCGCCTCGTAATCCGCCCGCGCCCGCACGACTGCGCGCTCTCCGCAGAGGAACTCCACCCGCGTCGTTTGCCGCACTTTTTCCAGTTTGCGGATGAGCACCGCGCCGATCTCACCCGTCGTCCGCACGTGGGTGCCGCCGCAGGCGCTGCGGTCCAGGCCCGCGATGCTCACGATGCGCAGCGTGCCTTCCCGCGCCGAGGGCTTACGCAAGTCCCGAACCGCGCCGGACTGTTCGAACGTCACGGAAACCGGGCGGTTCTCGAAGACCACTTCATTCGCCCGCCGCTCGGCTTCCGCTGCTCCGCACCCATCCAGCACGCCCCCTTCCAGATCGATCGTGGAGCTTTCGGCGCCCAGATGGAAGCTGACCGTCTTCAGCGAGAAGCGCTCCTCAAAGACGGCCGAAAGCAGGTGCTGGCCCGTATGCTGCTGCATATGTCCGAACCGGCGTTTCCAATCGATCGCGCAATGGACCACTTCCGTTCCCGCGGCGAGCGGCGCCCCGACCCGGTGGGCGATGCGATCGTCTTCGTCGATCACCTCGATCAGCGGAACCCCGCCGATGATGCCGAGGTCATGCGGCTGTCCCCCCGAGGTGGGATAGAAGGCGGTGCGATCAAGGTAGACGGTGAGCCCATCCCCAGAAGCGCTCACCACCCGCGACGTGAACTCACGCAGATAGGAGTCGGTGTAATAAAGGCGTTCCATGATCCGGCAAACCCCCATTGTGGCAGAACCGCCCCCACCGGGGCCGATCGGGCAGCCTGCGTGAACGGGTCCGGTGTGGGCCGCGACAGCACCGCGAAAAGCCTCGTGTTCGCCCAATCGCCGCAGTCGGACAATCGCGGCAGGTCCTTAATTGTTGGGAACGCTGCCGTCCCACCGAGCTCTGTTACTGAATCCTCACCAGATGGTAGTTCTTCTTCCCCGCGCGCAACAGAATCGCTGCCGGCCATTTCAGATCGTCCGCCGTGATCGTTTTTTGCGGTTGGATCTGCCGCTCGTTGTTGAGATACACTCCGCCGCCTTCGATCAGTTTGCGGGCCGCGCCTTTGCTTTCCGACAGCCTGGTGCGAATCAGCAGATTCACCAAGCCGATGCCGGCTTCGAGTTCTGCTCGCGGAATCTCCGTCACCGGAACCTCTCGCGCCAGCAGGGCGATGGTCTCGTGTGTTGGAACCTCATCCGACGCCGAGAACAGGATTCTGCTGGCCGCTTCGACGGCGCGCACCGTCGCGGCCCCGTGCACGATCGCCGTACACTCCCCGGCCAGCACACGCTGCGCCTCGCGGGCCTCCGGGCGGAGTTCCGTTTCGCTCTTCAGTGCTTCGATGCGCTCGCGATCGAGGAAGGTAAACAGCTTCAGGAAACGAACTACATCCGCGTCGGCCGTCTGCAGCCAGTATTGATACATCTGGTAGGGGCTGGTGCGGGCAGCGTCCAGCCACACCGCCCCTTCTTCCGTCTTGCCGAACTTTTTGCCCGAGGAGGTGGTGAGCAGCGGGAAAGTGATGCCTTCCCCGCGCTGCCCCAACATCCGCCGGATCAGTTCCTTGCCCGAAAGAATGTTGCCCCATTGATCGCTGCCCCCCATCTGGATGGTGCAATCGAAATGTTGGCACAGATACATGAAGTCATAGGCCTGCAGGAGCATGTAGCTGAACTCGGTGTAGGAGATGCCCTGCTCGCGCTCCTCCAGCCGCATGCGGACCGAGTCGCGCTTGATCATCTCGTTCACCGAAAAATGCTTGCCGACGTCGCGCAGGAAATCCACGAGGTTCAACGTCGCCAGCCAGTCGGCGTTGTTCCGCATCAGCGCCCGGTCGTCCGAGGACAGGTCGAAGAAGCGGCTCAACTGCGCGCGAATAGCCGAGGAGTTCTGCTCGGCCAGTTCCTTGGTGAGCAGCGTTCGCTCCGACGATTTGCCGCTGGGGTCGCCGATGAGCCCGGTGCCGCCGCCTACGAGTACCAACGGGCGATGCCCATGGCGCTGCACGTGTGCCAGGCCCATCACCGGAATCAGGCTGCCCAGGTGCAGACTGTCGGCGGTGGGGTCGAAGCCCACGTATATCGTGCGCCGCCCTTCGTTCAGGTAAGCGTCCAGATCGTCGGTGGTCACCGCATCGAGGAAACCGCGCCACCGCAGTTCTTCCAGAAGCGGACTCTTGGGGTCAATGTGGGAAGCCATGCTGTTCGGGAACTCCTATTTTCCCACGGGATCCGCGGCGCTGAGGCTGACCTGCGTTGCCCCGGGCGGCGCGCCACTCGAACGGAGGCTACCCGGTGTACAATCAGTTCCGGAATTTCCTGAATGCGAATGCAGATGAGGAGCGTATGGCTAGTTCGACGCGAAGAGGATTTATCGGATCGCTCTCGGGAGTAGCGGCCGCAACGTCGCTTGCGGCCCAGCAAAGCGTCAATCGGCCGGCCCCGGAAAGGGGGACCGGCAAATCACCAATCAAAATCACCGACCTCAGGTGCGCCATTATCGGCCGAAACCCGGTCGTGCGGATTGTCACGGATCAGGGCGTCTCCGGGTATGGTCAAGCCGAGTCCGCCAAGGCGTATCTCAAGCCCATGGTGCTCTTCTACAAGGACTATGTGCTGGGCGAAGACCCGACCGACGTTGAGCGGGTGATGCTGAAGATCCGCCGTCTTGGTGCGTTCAAGCCCTGGGGGTCGGCGGTGAGCGCCATCGAGATTGCTCTCTGGGACATCGCCGGGCAGGTGGCCGGAGTGCCGGTATACAAGCTTCTGGGCGGAAAAATCCGCGACCGCGTCCGTATCTACAACGGTGGCGTCCGTTTCCCCATGACCGGTCAAACGCCGCAGGACTACGCCGAGAACATGTTGAAAATGAAGGAAGCCAAAGAAGGTTTCACCCTGATCAAACAGGCTGTTGGGTTTCACAATCCGGCGATGATGCGCGCCATGTCCAACGGGTGGTATGACGAACCGCGGACGGGAACGCCGCACTCCGATCGGGGCCTCCTGACGGAGCGCGGCCTCAAACAGGTCATCGCCTGCGTGGAAGCGATGAAGAAAGTCCTGGGCGATGAAATCGGGCTGGCCTTGGACTGTGGACCAGGATGGACCGTCAAGGATGCGATCACCTTTGCGCGCGCGCTCGAGCCGCTCCACATCGCATGGTTGGAGGACCTGATCACGGGCGACTACACGCCTTACCCCAACGCCGATGTTTTCCGGGAGGTAACGCAGAGCACGTCGCTCCCGATTCACACCGGAGAGCAGATCTACCTCCGGCAAAACTTCAAAGATCTGATCGAAAAACAGGCGGTCAACATCATCGGCCCAGACCCGGAAGACGTGGGCGGAATCGCGGAACTGAAGTGGATCGCGGAATACGCCGATCTTCACGGCATCCTGGTCGCTCCCCACGGGATTTTCGACGGGCTGATCGGTCTCGCCGCGCACGTTCACATGGCGGCCGCCCTGCCGCAAAACTACATCGCATTCGAGTATCCGGTGGGCCAACCGGACTGGTGGTATGAAATCGTCGAGGGCTTGCCGAACCCCATCGTCAAACGCGGCTTCATTGACGTTTGGGACCGGCCCGGTCTTGGCGTCACATTCAATGTGCAGGCAGCGAAATCCCACCTTACGGCCGAGGATCGTCAGTTTTTCGACTGAGCGCGTGGAATCCTCCAGAGACACCACACCCATCACGTCGAGCCGGGGTGGGCCGCCCCGGGGATTCTACGGTGCCGCGCACCGGAAGTTCGCCGCGTCATCGATGCTGCCGCTGCCCTTGTAATGCGCCATCTGGGGATAGGGGCAGAGCGGCCGCGTGCGAGTTACCTTTCCACTTGAAACCCGACTCGCCAGGATAGCGTTCGGAGCATCGCCGGACTCCACCCAATGCAGCAGCGGCGTAGCCACATCGAAGGTGCTGGTTCCCACGCCACCGCCGCAGTGAAACATACCGGGCACCAGGAAGAGGCGGAAAAAATCTCCCGTGGTGTCGCCCATTCGCTGCGCCACCTGCTCATAATACTCGACCGCCACGCGCGGATTGAGTTGCGGGTCGGACCAGCCGAAATACACGATGAGCTTGCCGCCGTGTTGGCGAAAGGCGGAGAGATCCGGGTCAATGGCATCGATGACCTGGTGCAGAAATTCCAGGCGTGGGATGTCTTTGTCGATATCGAAATTCGCGATCGCCGGTTCGGGATCGGCCTCCGGCATCGCCATGTAGCGAAGAAAACCCTGGGCGTAGCTGGTCCACACGCTGCCGCGGTCCGGCGTGCTGATCTCCTGGCCCAGCCAGCCGCTCCGCCCGTTCGGCCCGGTAACTTCCGCGCCGGCAGGCCAGCCGGGGAAAAAACGTTTGCCCTGCCGGAAGACATCGCTGTAGATACGATCGGCCGAGGCGATTTCCGAAGCGGTGAAACAGTCGGGCTGGTCTCTTCCGTCGGCGCAGCGGGGCAGGTCTTCCGTCGCTCGGAAGCCGCAATGAAGGGGATCGTCAATCACCCCGTCCTTGAGGCCGTCTTTGCCATCGCATTTCTCGTAGACGCGGTCGGCAAGAAGGCCCAGCTTGGCGGCAGGAAAGGGATTGGCTCCCATACCTTGCATCCAGTAGGCCCGCGCGACCATGTTGCCGGAGTTATAAAGCGCGGGAGAGCCGGCAACGATGCCATCGAAGTCGTTGGGAAACCGTTGTGCGAGGGTAAGTGCCTGGCGGCCGCCTTGCGAACAACCGTCGAAGTACGATCGGGACGGATTCACGCCATAGTAGCTGTGGATGAGCAGCTTGGCGGCCTCGGCGGTAACGTGTAGCGAACGGAATCCGAAATCGAGAAGCTTCTGCCGGTTCAGCGCGAAGCTGGCGCCGGGTTCGCGAACGGCGGAATGTCCCGTGTCGGTGGACGCAGTGGCAAATCCCGCGCGAAGCGCTCGTGCGTGATTGGCGATCCTGCCCGGGGAGTCGAATGCCTCGCCCGCCCAGCCACCGTTGCCAAACATATAGAAGCGGCCGTTCCATTGGGTGGGAAGATTGACTTCGATGTTGACCTCGGGCTGCGCCATGAGAAACACCTGGCAATGCTCGGGCGCGCTGGCAGTAGGAGAAAGCAGGACCGCGCTGATGACCGAGAGCTCGAAACTGGTCTGGCTCAGCAGTTGGCGGCAACTGGTGACGGCCTTAGCCGTGGAGGCCGGCGGAGTCCAATCCCGGAACTGCACGGAGCCACCACCTTGTCCGAGAAGGGCCGCGGCAGGAAACAGAAAGAGTGCGAGGGACCGCATCGGGTGTCCTTTGGTGGCCTTCATTTTAACCTGTTCTTGCGCAAGGCTTGCAATCAATCGTGACGCAGCCCGATCATCGGGTCGATTGCGGTGGCGCGACGCGCGGGCAGCCAGCAGGCGAGCAATCCTGTTAGTGCCAGAACCGCCACGACGATCGCGAATGCGATTGGATCGCGCGCGGATTCCACCCTTCCACGAAGCGTGCGGTAACGCGGCTCAAGACGATGCTGCCGGCAAGCCCCACTGAGCGCCCACGGCCATGGGGATGGCGAACTCTTGGGTACGCTGCTCTACCGTATAGGACACCCCGCTGTACAACCCCGTGGCAGCCAGCAGCAGGCCTACGGCGCCAAAGAGGGAAAACAGGACCATACTGAAGCGTGGATAGGCCCGCTCGAAGAATTCCGATCACCACCGAGATGGCAAACGTCAGCAGAACGACTGGCCCGTTCACGTGGATATCGGCTTCGTGCGGGACCGAATACTGGGGCATCAGCGCCACGATCACGGGAACGCTTCGATACGCCAGCAGCACACCTGGCACCCCGCCGGAAAGCGCGAGGATCACAGACTCCGTCAGCAGCTGCTGAAGGATGCGGCGAACCGTAGCGCCCATGGAACCGAGGATGGCAATCTCCCGCTGGCGTGCCGTAGCCCGCGCCAGAAGCAGGACGCACACATTCGCGCACGCGATGACCAGCAGCACGCCAACCGCGGCCATCAGAACTTTCAACTTCGGTCGGCGAATCTCCGGGTAATGGCCTGCAACTCCGCGTCGAGGGACGGAGGTGCACGTGGCTGTGGAATGTCCTGGATGCTCCAGGTTCGGCCGATCATCGCCGGAACGCCGAAATAATCGAAGGCGTTCGGGTGAAAAGCACGGCGCGAACACTTTCCGGAAGTCCCGAGGTAACCCCTGCGTTCCTGTTTTCGCGCGCGGCGATATCCTCCAGGGTCTGCGCGCTGCGCTCCAGTTCCGGGTAATCCGTTAGGCTGTAAACGATGGCGGAACTCGCTCCGATACCCAGTGCGAGGCAGAGGATCGCGACGGACGAGAACGCAGGGTTCTGGCGCACCATCCGAATGGCAAAGCGAAGGTCGGCGGCAAGAACAGACAAGAAGCGCATGGCGGCTCCCTTCCCATTCGAATGTACTTCCCATTAGACGGCGAACCGGCGAAAACGACCCGGCCGGACCCGGCGAAACACCGGTCCGGAATGCGACTCTACCGGGGTCGCTCCTTCTTGCCCGCCTTCATCAACTCGATGAGCTCGGCGATCCGTTGCGCACGCAGCTCGGGGCTGCGCTTGGTTGCGTCAATCCACCGAAGGTAGTTCTTGCGATAGAAGGTCGCCAGGCCATCGAAGAACCGCGCCGCGTCCGGTTGGGCCGCGAGGGCGGCGGCAATGTCGGCCGCCAGGGCTTCGCTCTGCGGACCCTCGGGCATGAGCACCACTCGGACGGAATCTCCCGGTTGCAGCCCAGCTCCGCGCCGGTACGCCGGCCCGAGCGCCAGAACATATCCTTTACTGAACTGCTCCAGTGCGCCTCTCACCCGCATCCCGTTGATCGTGCCCCTGACGTGGTAGCGCGCCCGCAATCCCCAAACCTGCTCCGGATCGAACGGCAGGACCACATAAACACGGCCCTTCTCCGTGCCTTCGAGTTTGGCTTGAAACGACGGCTCCCCGCTGTGCTTCGACTGCATGGTCATATCTTGCCATGCCGCGCAGCCGGGCCGGCAGGGGACCTGGCGCCCTCCTCCATGTCCGGTACAATGTCCGGTACAATTTGTTCGAGAGTCAAACATGATCACTCCGATCCACGCGAGGCATCGAATCCCGAAGCTCGTTGTACTCACCGCTTCGGCCTTTCTTGCCACCCAAATGGCCCCGGCACAGCAGAATCCCAGCCTGGCTGTGCCAAAGCCCGCCGGCTCTCCAAGCGGCTGCGCCCCGATGACCTGGACCGCGGAGCAGGACCATCGCGACATGATGAACCAGCTCGGCATCACGTCTCTTCGTCCCGGCCCGAGCGGCAACGAGAAAGCCCCCAATCACGCCAACTACGATGAGGCGAAGGCCAATCCGTTTCCCGATCTGCCCGATGCATTGACGTTGAAAAAGGCGCAGAGGGTCAAGACGGCAGATCAGTGGTGGCAGCAACGCCGTCCGGAGATCGTGGAAGACTTCGAGCGCGAAGTGCTCGGCCGGGTCCCTCGTGATGTCCCCCAGGTGAGCTGGCAGGTGGTGAGCACAGCCAACTCGAAAACCGGCGCTTTTCCGGTGATCGAAAAACAGCTCATCGGACACCTGGACAACGCTTCGTGCCCGGCCATCACCGTCGACATTCAAATGACCCTTGTGCTGCCGGCCAATGCGAAAGGACCGGTGCCGGTGATGATGATGTTCGGGAGCGCTGCCTTTCTGAAGCGCATGGCGGATCTGTCCGCCAATCGGCCCGAGTTGAAGGCGGTGCTGGGCACCGATCCGCCTTCGACCCAGCAATTGATTGCCGGCGGATGGGGCTATGCGCTCCTGGACCCGGGCAGCGTTCAGCCGGATCAGGGCGCCGGTCTGACGAGGGGAATCATCGGCCTGACCAATCAGGGACAGCCTCGAAAGCCTGACGATTGGGGAGCCCTTCGCGCCTGGGCTTGGGGCGCTTCCCGCGGTCTCGATTACCTCGAAACCGATCAGTCCGTGGATGCAAAGCGCGTCGGCATAGAAGGCTTGTCCCGCTATGGAAAAGCCGCCCTTGTGACTATGGCCTTCGACACCCGGTTTGCGGTCGTGCTGGTCGGCTCCTCCGGCGAGGGCGGCGCCAAACCCCATCGGCGCAACTTCGGAGAGGCGGTGGAGAACCTGACCGGCACCGGCGAGTATCACTGGATGGCCGGCAACTTCTTAAAATACGGGGCCGCCGAAGCGTCGTTCGGAAGCAGGAATGCCGGCGACTTGCCGGTCGACTCGAATGATCTGATTGCCTTGTGCGCCCCGCGGTTAACGTTCATCAGCTACGGCATCCCCGAGAGAGGGGACGCCAAGTGGCTCGACCAGCAAGGCAGCTTCATGGCAACCGTGGCGGCTGGGCCCGTGTTCCGGCTGTTGGGCGCCACGGATCTGGGGATCACCGGCGATTATCACACCGCAAAGATGCCGCCCGTAAACAGAGGCCTGCTCAACGGGCAACTCGCCTGGCGGCAGCATGACGGCGGGCACACCGATGCTCCCAATTGGAAGTACTTTATTCAATGGGCGGACAAGTTCCTCGCGTATCATCCCGCGCCCTGGGAATTCCCGGCTGACCAACCGGTCTTTCGATCCGACCCGAACTCACTCCTGGCCCATTCGCAGCTTCTCGAAAAAGCGAAGGAGGGCGGCATCGACGTGTACTTCGAAGGCGATTCGATCACGCGGCGATGGGGCGCGACCGACTACCCGGAACTGCTCGCCAATTGGAACCAGAACTTCCACGGATGGAATGCAGCCGATTTCGGGTGGGGCGCCGATCGGACCCAGAATATCCTGTGGCGCCTCGAAAACGGGGAACTGGATGCAGTAAATCCCAAGGTGGTCGTGCTGCTCGCGGGCACGAACAATGTGGGCGGTCCGCTGCTCGCAGGGGCTGCAAACGCGAGGGCAGAGGACGTGACGCGGGGCGTGGAGGCAATCGTGCGCACCATTCAAAAGAAAGCTCCCGCGGCGACCATCGTGCTGATGGGAATCTTCCCGCGAAACGACAATCCGGGCTTCATGCCCATTATCGGCCGGATCAACGATAGTCTCTCCCGGTTCGCGGATGGCAGGACGATTCGCTACCTGAACATCAACGGGAAGCTCGCCGATGGACAGGGAAAGCTGTTCGAAGGGATGATGAATGCGCGGGACAAGCTGCATCCCACCGCGAAGGGATATCAGGTCTGGGCAGACGCGTTGAAGCCGGTGCTCGCGGAGTTGCTCGGTCCTCCCGCCACGACGGATCACGCGCCGCCGGCCACCGGGGATCCCGCAGCGAAATGAAGGCGGGCCGGCAGAATTCGCCATTTTGCAGGACCGCACCCGCGACAATCAAGGCAGCAGGTGCGGAAGGTACTGGCTGGCAGCGTCGCCCAGCAGGTCGCGGTGCATGCGCAGATAGTCGCCAAAGAAGGCCTCGCCGACACTGCCGTCGAGCAGGTGCGTGCCGAGCAGATCCAGCGCCTTCGGTTCCTCCCAGAGGGATTCGGCGTACACTACGCGGCGGCCCTCTCCCGGCTCGTGGAGCAGGCGAAGGAAGTACTGCGTGACCACCAGGTCCTCGCGCGGCATGTGCGGGCCGATGATTACAACGTGCAACCGGCTCCATTCCTGCGGGCTCATGTCCCGGCGCCACGCCGAGACCTGCGCGTGGGTGGCATCCAACTGCGCGCGGGTGGCCTCCCTGACATTCTCCATCACCAGCGGAGCCATGCCGCGCGTGAACGCCACCAGCGCGGAACGGGCGAACCGGCCCCGGCCGGTCACCTCGTCGAGGAAGGCCAGAGCCGCCGACACGATCTGCTTCTGGCGCGCCAGCGTGGCGGCGGAGAGTCTCACCTGGTCGAGGCTGGCCTCGGCGGGCGGGATGAGTGCGCGCAGGTCCGCGAGCGTCTTGAGGCGATCGTTGCCGACCGCTCCGTCGCCCGGCGTGAGCGTCACATAAATCGCCAGCGGAATGTGGGCAATGGCCTTGAGCGGGTCGTACGTCGGGCTCCCGACGTTGGCTTCCCTGCGTCGCCCGTCGCGCAGCAGCGAGAAAGTATCGCCGTTGACGATCAGAGTCGGACCGGAGGCCGCCAGGACGCGCGTCTTCGCGTCGGCGTATGCCGCGCGAAACGCGTTGTTCAGCACGGTGAGCGCCGACGGCTGCACCGGACCGGCAGGCGCCGGCATGGTCTGTGCAGGAACAGCAGCGGCGGATAGAACAAAAACCAGGACTGCCGGCATCGGGCTTCGGAAGGGCATGGGTTGATTATCGCTCGCCCCTCTGGCGATCCCGCCACCCGGAGCCGCCCGGCTACTCACGCCCGATCCGGAAGGTGTACCGCAACATCAGGGTGTGCGCCGCCGACGTCACCCCGTAATCGGTCGAATAGACGTATTGCAGGAACACCTCCGGCGAAAAACGCCATCCCGCGCCAAAATCGGAAAACCGGCTCCCGGTCGGATACACTCCCGGCACCAGCGGAAAAAACGAATCGGCCACGAATGAGGTGTAGCCGTAGCGGTCCGGAAAAAAGTCCACGTGAAGATTCTCCGATCGCGCTACCCCCAGCAGCGAGGCGCTGACGAAGAGATGACGCGTGAGATCCGCCTGAATCGCGCTGTGCACCGAGAAGAAGCGGCTGTTGTTGGTGCCGTTTTGCAAGGTCGAACCGGTGTCGCTTTCGACGCGCGCTGCCTGGGTGCGAGCCGCGCCGCCGGCCAGGTCGAACGTGAGCATCACCCGCGGGCTCACCGCGTACCCCAGGCCGATGCCGATGGAGCCCCTCTGGGCGCGATCCCGCGCGTGCGAATCCACCGCGTTGCTGCGCACCAGCCCGTCCGCCAGCGACACTCCCGTCCATGCGCCGGCAACCCCGTACAGAAGCCGGCCGGAGAGCGCCCCGCGCAGTCGCAGCCCCAGTTCCGAGGAGTGGCCCTGGGTGTGGGTCGAATTCAGCCCCAACGCGAAACCGTCGATCGAGTGGCTCCGGTCGAAGTCGTCGGCCGTGAACACACCGTAGCGGTAGAACACGCCGAGTGTCGCCTTCTTCGAAAACTCGCGCGAGACACCCGCCGTAAACCGCGTCTGCGCAACCTTCGACGACGAGCCGATCCGTTCCTGCGACACATAATGCGGATCGGCGTCGGTGGTGGTGCTGCGCAACCCGCCGCTGCCCCGCGTGTGCTCCACCTCCAGGCCGATGCTGCTGCGGCCGAAGCGCCGCGCCGCCACCAGCGCCCCGGTATAGAAATTGCTGCTCGATTTGCCGGTCGTGTCCAGCACGTGCTCGCCGCCCGAATCGGTGGGGTCCGGATCGGGCATGGAAGAGATGCCGGAACTGCCGATGCGCGACGCCGCTACGCTGCCTCCCACCACGAAACCGCGGCCCACCGGCGTGAACATCGAAAACTGCGGGGACAGCGTGTAGTCCGCCGGCAGCGAGGCATCGTCCCCGAAGGCGGCTCCGAGCTCGCCCACGCCCTGCGCGCCGTGCCGCGACGGCAGCAGGAACAGTCGCCCTTCCCCTTGGGTGAATGCGGTCGCGGCGGCCGGGTTTTCCAGGCTGTCGAGGTGCGGTTCGGCGAACGCGTTGTAGCGGAAAAGAAACGGCATCTGGGCGATGTCTGCCAGTCCCGCGATGAAACGGTCGTAAGTGCTGGCGGTGGCCCGCGGCGAAGGCTCGTCGTGATCCGGGTGCGGCGAAACATGGTTGTCACGCGGCTGCCCGGTGGGTGCGACCGCGTTGACCAGTTGCGCCAGGCGCGGATCGCCGCCCACATCGTGGTCGCCGATATCGCCCAGACGGTTGCCTTGCGGCGCGAAAAAGCGAAAATCCTGGCCGGCCCGCACCAGCACGCCCCGTCCGGCTTCGATCAGGATGCGCTGCCCCGGATCCGCGAAGCTGGTCACCTCCACCGCGCCTTCGTAAACCACCACCTGGGTATCGCCCCGTGCCGACACCTCGATGCTGAATTCGGTGCCCCGCACAGCGATGGAAGCGGTGGGGCTGTTCATGCGGTAGGGATTGGGGCGCCCGCCAAAATGGTTGATCTTCACCCGCACCATCCCCACCGTGATGTCGAACAACTCGCGCAGCGAGCCGGCCTGCCGGAAGTCTTTCAGCAGGATGACCGATTCCGGCTGCACCACCACCATGCTGCCATCGCTCAAGTCGATGACCACCCGGCCGCCGCCGCGCGTGTCGATGCGGTCCCCCGGGTTCAGGATGTATCCCGCGGTCAGCGGCACCAGCGAACCGGTGCCCTCGGTCAGAAACGCGCGGCCGCTCACACCGGTGGCCCGCGCCACCACGTCGGTCGATTGCCCGAAGGCAGCGCCCGCAATCAGCAGCAGGCCCGCCACCCACCCGGCAGCCGCCACGCTCGCCCGATTCCGCACTGTGGCACCCGGTTTCACGCGCTGTCTTCTTCCAGTTCCGGTTCTCCCTCGGGGTCGACCGCCCCTTGCAACTGGTAGCGCGCAATCAGGCGCTGGATTGTCCGGCGATCGAGACTAAGGACGGCAGCCGCCCGGCGGCGGTTCCAACCGCTTTCCTCCAGCACAAGCTGAAGGTATCGGCGTTGTAATTCCTCCATGGTCGGACGGTCGGCGATTAAGTGGTCGCTGCGCCCCTCCGCCGGTTTCCGTTTGGCCGTGGCGATTTCGGGCGGCAGGCAGTCGATGGTGATCAGCCCGCCGCTCGAGAGCGCGACGGCGCGGCGCAGCGCGTTCTCCAGTTCCCGCACGTTCCCCGGAAAGCTGTGTGCCGCCAGTGCCGCCATCGCCTCGCTGGTGATGTGCGGCGCCGGCTGATCCGGATCGCGAAAGCACTTCACAAAATGCGCGGTCAGAAGCTCGATATCCCCGGTGCGGGCGTGCAGCGGCGGCAATTCGATGGAAAGCACGCTCAGCCGGTAGAACAGGTCCGCCCGGAAAACGCCCTTCGTTGCCAATTCCCGCAGGGGAGCGTTGCTTGCGCCGATCACGCGCACGTTGACGCGCCGCGGCTGTGTGGAACCGATGCGCCGCACCTCGCCCGACTGCAACACCCGCAACAGGCTCGCCTGGAAGGCGGCGCTGGTGGAGGCCAGCTCATCCAGGAACAGGGTCCCGCCTTCGGCCGCTTCGAACAGCCCGGCGCGGTCGGCCGCGGCCCCGGTGAACGATCCGCGCGTGTGCCCGAACAACTCCGCCTCCAGCAGCGTTTCGGTCAGGCCGGAGCAGTTCACCGACAGGAACGGCCGCTGGGCGCGCGTGCTGAAATCGTGAATGGCGCGCGCCACCAGCTCCTTGCCCGTGCCGGATTCGCCGATAATCAGCACCGTGGCGTCGGTACGCGCGGCGTGGGCGATGAGCTTGTACACCATCACCATCGGAGCGCTGCGCCCCACCAGCCCGGCCCCGGTCAGGTCGCTCCGCGGCTGTTCATCGAGGGACAGCGTCCGCGCTTCCCGCCGCGCCTCCAGGTACCGCCGCAACAGCGCTACCACCGCGGCAATCTCGAACGGCTTGCCGATCACGTCGCTGGCGCCGCGCGCTACCGCCTCCACCGCAACTTGCAGCGAACCCTGCGCGGTCATCAGCACGATGGGCAGATGGGGGTCCGCCGCGCGCAGCGTTTCCACCAGTTCCAGGCCGCCGCCATCGGGCATGTAAATGTCGCTGAGCACCGCATCGAACTGCGCGCACGAAGCGGCATCCCTCGCTTCCCTGCCGGTGCGCACCGACGTCACCCGAAAACCGTTCAGGGTGAGCCCGGTCTCCAGCATTAACCGGATGGACCGTTCATCGTCGGCAATCAAAATGTGCGGCTGTTGGGACATCGGATGTGATCCCGCGGTACAGCGCCGCGAGCGCGACCTGGGAAGACGCGCAGGTCAGTATGTCTAGTTTACTATTGACGCGGCTCTTCCGCTCGGGGGATTCGGAGGGTGAACGTGGACCCCCGGTTGACACGGCTCTTGGCCGTTACCGACCCACCGTGCAATTCGGCCACCTCCCGAACCAGCGAAAGCCCCAACCCGGTTCCCGGCGTCCCGGCATCCTGCACCCGCGGCACCCGGTAGAATTTGTCGAACACCCGCGCCAGGTCGGCTTCCGGGATGCCGTAGCCCTCGTCGGCCACCTCGATGAACACCGCGGCATCGTCATGAGAGGCGGATAGCGTCACCTCGGTCTCGGGTGGGCTGTATTTGATGGCGTTCGAGAGGAGATTTTCGATGGCCCGCGACAGCAGGTCGGGATCGGCGATCAGCGCCGGCAGGTCCGCCGCCTGGCGGTGCACGAGCCGTATCCGTTTCGGCGCCGCCACCGGGTCGAGCAGCATCAGAATACGTTCCACTAGCGTCTCCACCCGCACCGGCGAACGCCGCACCGCCGTCGCTCCCGATTCCAGGCGCGTGATATCCAGGTAATCGGTGATCATCGTGGTGAGCCGCTTCACCTCGTCGTTGATGGCCAGGTGCATCTCGCGACGCCGCTCGGCCGGCACCTCGTAATCGGCGAGCAGCTCGGTCATTCCCTGAATCGCGGTGAGGGGCGTGCGCATTTCGTGCGACACCAGCGAAATCACGTCGTTCTTGGTCTGTTGCAGTTCGTGCTGGCGCGTGATATCGGAAAGCGTCGCCACGATGCCCAGCACCGGCCCTTCCATGCTTTCCCCCGACGCCACCGCCACCATCCGCAGAATGTACCGTCGTGGGCGCAAGTCGCGGAACGACACCTCCTGCTCAATGTGGCTGCGTTCTTTCACCAACCGTGCCAGGAGGTCGGTAGGCGTCTCCAGGCCGCGACCCGCGGGGGGCGGCGGCAGCAGGCGCTGGATCAGGTTCTGCCCGATCAGGGCCGTAGGCGTGGATCCCAGGATGGATGCCGCGCTGCGATTGGCAAAGGTGATCACTCCGGCGGGCGAGGCGATCAGCAGGCCGTCATCGATGGAGCGCAGGGCGAACTCCACGAAGTGGGCTCGGTCGAGCAGCGCCGCATTGAGGTCCGCGAGCGTCCGCGCTTTCCACTCCAGACCGTGCGGCAGCCAGCTGCCCTCGGCTGGCTTGGCGGGGGCCGGGACCAGCAACGCGCCGGCTTCCGCCAGTTCCGCAATGCCTGCATCCAGCCGCGCGCTCGCCGTCAGCGACCGGTGGAGCAGGCCCAGGATGCCGGCGCTGGCGAAGGAGATCGTGGCCGGCACCAGCGGCGGGAAAACCAGCCAGCGGCTGTAGGCCACGTAGGCCGCCAGCAGGATCAACGTCGCGACGGCCCCCAGGGCCGAAAGTTGGCCCACCACTTCCCTGCCGCCCTGGGCGAACTCGAGCGCGGTCAAGGTCATCAGTGCCGCCAATGCCGCTAGCAGAAACCCCATCCGGCCCGACGTGGTCGAAACGAAACGCCCCCGGAGTATGGTATTGAGCTCGTTAGCCAGCACCTCCACACCGGGCATGAACGCGCCATGCTGGTCCGCCCTGGCGTCGGACAGGTGGACGAACGGCGACGTCAGACGATCGCCCATGGCAGCCGCCGTAGCACCGATGAGAACGTATTTTCCCTCGAACCGCGACCGCGGCACGCTGCCTTCCACCACCCCCGCCAGGCTATAGGTATGCGCGCCGAACGAGCCCGAGGGACCGATGAAGTCGATCGTCATGCGCCCGCCGCGCAACACCTGGGGCGGATTGGCACCGCGATTTTCCGTCGCGATGTAAACCTCCGGATCGGAAGCCTCCAGCGGAATCGCGCGGGGGCCCACGAGCAGTGCCCGCGACGTGTTGACCAGCGCCCCGGGGGGAATGCCGTCGCCCACCCGCACGGCTTCAACGGCCATCGCCGGGATCACGCGGCCCGCATCGTTGGCCTCCGAGACTTCAATCTGACGCGGAATTCCCTCCAGCTCCGTATGTACGTTGACGTGCCCCACGGCGGCGGCTGCCTGCTGGAGGGCCGGCAGCGGCAGCAGCCAGTCCGCCGGTCCGCCGTGAATCGGCGCCTCGGTGAGTTGCGCCGCCACCACCACGTTGCCGGCCCGGCCGATCGATTCCGCCAGGGCGTCGTCGTCCTCCGGAGTCGTCGGGTCGCTGAACAGGATATCCAGGGCGATCGCCTTGGGATGGGCCGCGGCCAAGGCGTCTACCGCGCGGGCCATCACCATCCGCGACCACGGGAACCGCCCGAACCGCGCCAGGCTGGCTTCGTCGATGGCGACGATGGCGATATCATCCGGCGCCGGCAACGGTCCACGCGCCCGAACGAGCCAGTCGCGCGTGTATCGGGCGATACCCGGAGCTCGCCAGTCTATGACCACGCCCAGGCAGGCGGAGACGACAACGATCGCAAGAGTCCATGCGACCTTTCCACCCCTGGCGACGGCTGTTTGCATCGTTAGCTTTATTGTGGCTCAGGCATTCCAAAACCTGCACCCCGAAGCGCACGCCTCTTCAGGCACTCGCCATTCCACCAATCGAATGAATTAAAGGTATTAAAACCAGAGAGTTGTCATGTAAGTAAATAAGCCGGGCGGCAACTTGCCACCCATGTGCTGTATGAAACCAACCCGATCGCCACCGAAGGCGGTAACATCCTGCGATCCCCCAACGCCTTAGCCTGCACCATGACCAAAAAGCTGCTTTTTGTAACGACAATGCTGTTTGTGGTGGCGTTAGTCGCGGTAGCGGCCGACGTGACCGGCAAGTGGACGTATGAGCAACAGGGCAGGGGTGGCGGCCCGGCGCGCCAAGTCACCATGACCCTGAAGCAGGATGGTAGCAAACTGACCGGCAGCGTGCCGGGCATGATGGGACGCGGGGGTGGCGGCGAAGCTCCTCCCAGCGAAATCACCAACGGTAAAGTCGAAGGAGACAACGTATCGTTCGAAGTGAAACGGGAATTCAACGGCAATACCAGGGTCACTAAGTACGAGGGCACCGTGTCGGGGGACGAAATGAAGTTGAAAATCACCCGTGATACGCAGAACGGCCCGATGACCAACGAAGTGACCGCAAAGAAATCCGGCACCTAGCGATTTCGACCGAGCCGGCGACACTCGGCGCGGACACGAATGTCCGGCGTCGAGACGCGGCCCGAGCCTGTGGTTCGGCTGGCGCGTCCGCCGGGCAAGAGACATTTTCGAGCGGCCCCTCAGGGGGCCGCTTATTTTTTGGATACGGTAACATCCGCCCCACTGGCAACGCCTCACTCCCCGATGATCAAAAAGCTGCTTTTTGTCACAACCATGTTACTTGCTCTGGCCTTGGTCGCGGCGGCGGCCGATGTCACCGGCAAATGGGCCTGGGAACAGGCGGGCCGCCAGGGTGGCAACCCTGTGCAGGTCTCCCTCGCGCTGAAGGCCGAGGGCAGTAAACTGACTGGGACCCTGACGCGTCCGGGCCGCGACGGCATGATGGACACGGCCATCAGCGACGGAAAGATTGATGGCGACAACATCTCTTTCAAGGTGACCATGCAGTTTGGCGACAACTCCTTTACCACCGATTACGCCGGCACCGTTTCCGGAAACGAGATGAAACTGAAGATCACTCGTCCCGGCCGCAACGGCGGAGAGCCCATGACCACAGAGGTCACGGCCAAGAAATCTTCCACATAGGATCCAGCCAACCATCGGCCTACCCTCGCGGCTGCCGCGCCTCCGGGCGCGGCAGCTGTATTCTTGCCCGCCGCGACGCGCTGCCTGCCACCCAGTCAGTCCTCTGCGATCAACTGCCGTGTAAACCCGCGCTCGACCAGCCCGTCGTAGGCACGCTTCACCTCCGGCGGAATCCGCTGGGGCGCGGACCAACCCCGCCGCGCATAAATCCAGATCCGCTGCAGATCGCCCAGCATGATGTGGATGACCTTTTCGGGCGGCAGGTCCTCGGTGAAGTACTCGTCCAGGGACATCTTCGGAGAGGCCAGGGTCGCCGGCATCTCCGGCCACTCCACCGCCATTGTGGCCCATACGCGCCGCTGCATGAATGGCTTCACCGCCAGCACGACGTTCCGCGGTGCGATCCCGCGCTCGCCGAGCAGTTCGCGGGTGAACCGCAGGTTCTCCGCCGTATTCACGGCGCGCGGCTCGAGCAGCATGGCCTCGCGCGGGACGCCGCAGGCCGCCGCCACCTCCGCGAACATTTCCGCCTCCGGCTTTCCCCATGCCGTCCCCAGCAGGTCGCCCTGGTGCGCCACGCCTCCGGTGAGAATCATCAACCGGCCATAGCCGCGGCGATACAAGCCGGCGGCGAACTCCGCCACCCGCAGATCGTTCGTCCCGAGCGTTACGATGGCGTCGGCCGGCACCGGCTCGTGCCCGAGCTGGTGGTAGTCCCACACCACGCGCGCCAGCCGCAGCGTTTCCTCATCCATCTCTCCATTGTGCGGCCTCGTTTCACCGGTCGCGGCGGCGCAATTCGAGGCGTTGGTGAACATCCCGACCCGTGGGGGGCGGCGGGATGACCCCGTAGAAACGGCCCATCCAATAGGCCAGCGTGTAGTCGATGCCGGCGGTCTCGATCACCCCGGATCCCGGAAAGTACAATTGAAACGGATCCACCTGCCAAAGGAAGTCCGACGGCACCCGCTGCTCGACCGGCAGCGGGTGACAGGCTTCGTTGGCGTTCCCACAGGAGGGGATCGTGCCGCGCCAGTCCACCGCCACATCGAACCGCGAGCGGCTCAGCCACGCATCCAGCGAAGCCCGCGTTTCCGTGTCGCGCGCGGCCTCCGGGCCGTGCAGCGCGCGGTCGATCATGTTGAAGAACGCGTTCCGGTGATTGTCGGTGGCGCCCCGCACAGCCGCGTAACCCCGTTCGTACCAGTTCTTGTTGGTGCTGCTGTCCTCCAGCCGGATGAGGTTGAACAGGCTCATGAAGTCCAGGTTGAACTTGAAGAACGAGCTCTGATCGTCGGCCGCATCCACTCCCAGCGGCACCGGCACTGTCGCCGCCAATAGCGACAGACGCGAGTAATCGGAGGCAAACTGCTGCGGGCTGACGTGCCGCCCTACCTGTAGCAGCGAAAGCTCCAGGTCCGGACGCAGCACGAAGGTCGTGCTGGTGGAGCCGTCAGGCATCACTACGTTCCAGGAATGCTGCAACAGGTTCTTGAGCAGCCGCGTGGCGAGCGCGGCGATGTCGGCGCGGATGGCGCTGTCGGCAATCAGGTCGTAAGTGGCGCCCAGCCCGAAAAACACGCCGGCGTACTGGTCGCGCGAAGTGTTGCCGGCGAAGTACCACGCGCGCCCGTTGAGCGTCGCGCGGTAGATGCCGTTGTGCGACTCCTCGTTGATGATACCCGTCGCGTAGGGCGAATCCACCGGCACGACGCAGCGGGCGAGCAGGTCCTGTCCCGTGATATCGACCAGCAGGTTCAGTCCGGCAAGCGCCGTGCGCACATGCGCTAGGGCTTCCGGGTCCAACCGCGCCCGCGCGCGAAACGCCTCCGCCGCCATGTATAGCCCGGTAAACAGCGCCGAATCGCCGCACCGCGTATAGCCCACGATGTGCGAGTGGTCCGGCGAAAACATGGGATTCAGCACCGTGCCGAACGGCATGTGCCGCAGCAGGATGACCGACTCGATGGCAAGGGCATCCCGTTCGGCGGCGTGGAGGGGAGCGAGGAGCGGAACGAGCAGCCCGGAATGAAAAAGAATCCGGGGGATACGCATGGGCCTGTTCCGATTGTACACTCCGCGGGAATCACCTGCCCGCGGCGTTATTGGCTCTTCTGCAACACTTCGCGGGCTTTCGCCTGGTCCGCCTCAGCGCCCGCTTTGTCGCCGGTGATGCGCCGCGCGGCGCTGCGGTTCAGGTAGGCGTTGGCGTAGTTCGGATTGAGCCGGATGGCTTCGTCGAAATCGTTGATCGCCTCCGGGTACCGTCGCAGACGGAACAAGGCATAGCCGCGCCCGTTATACGCTAGCGAGAGAGTGGGGTCGAGCCGGATGGCCCGGGTGAACTGTTCGATGGCTTCGGGAAATCGTTCGGCGGAGAGAAATCTCCGGCCGCGCGCGTGGAACTCCGCGGCGGCGGCTATCGGCCTTTCGACGGGAGGCGCAGACGCCGGCGGCTCGGCAGGCGCTTGAGCCGGAGGTGCGGTGGATGCTGCGGGAGCTGTCGCAGGAGCGGACGCCGGCGGCTCGGCAGGCGTTTGAGCCGGCGGTGCGGTGGATGCCGCGGGAGCTGTCGCAGGCACCGTCGCAGGCGCGGCATCCGGACCCGCCGTTCCCGGCAGCACCAACTGGCCGGTCTCCGGCGCCTTCTCCTTCTCCATCGCCTTCTGCACCGCTTCGTTAACCTTCGCCTGCGCCTCCACCACCAGCTTGCCGGTTTCCTGGTTGGATGGGTCCAGCGCCTGCGCCTGTTTCAGATCGGCCAAAGCTTCGTCGTAGCGTCCCAGCAGGAAGTACGCCTGCCCGCGAGCCGCCCACGCCAGCGCCGACGACCGGTCGATGGTGATTGCCAGCGTCCGGTCCGCCAGCCCCTTCTCGTGCTCGCCCAGCAGGTGGTACGATCCGCCCCGCGCCACATACGCTTCGGCGTTGTACGGGTCCAGTTGTACGGCTCTGTCGCGGTCCTGCAACGACTCCTGGTATTTCTTCGTGCGCGCATAGACCGCGCCGCGCGCCAGGTACAGGCGTGCGTCTTTGGGGTTCAGCCGGATGGCTTCGCTGTAGTCGGCCACGGCTCCTTCATCGTCGCCGGTGCGCTCGCGCACGGCGCCGCGCACCCGCAGCGCGCGCTGATCGTCTGCCTTCAGCTTCAGCCCGGAATCCAGGTCGCGCGCGGCGGCCTTATAGTCGCCCAAGGCCGCGTACGCGATGCCCCGCTCCACCCACGCCTCTTCGTAGTCCGGCTTGCGGCGCAGGCACAGGTCGAAATCGTCGATGGCGTCGCGATAGTTGCCCAGCGCCGCGCGGGCCACGCCGCGGCCCTTGTACGGTTCGGGATTGTCCAGCCGCAGCTTGATGGCTTGCGTGAAGTCCTCGATCGCTTTGGGGTACTGCGCGGTGGCCAGGTACGCATTGCCGCGCGCGGTATACACGTCGCTGTGCTCCAGCTTCAGCGCAATCGCCGTGGTGTAATCGTAGATCGCCCTCGCCGGATCGTGGGTCGCCGCGAAGTAGTCGCCCCGGGCGGCATACGATTCGGCCTCGCCGGGTTGGGCCTGCACCGCTTGTTCCAGGTCCGCCTGCGCCTTCTCACGCTCCCCCGATGCCAGGTACGCCTTCCCGCGCGCGCGCAGTGCCTCGGCATTGCCCCCATCGGCCTCGATCGCTTCCGTATAGGCGCCAATCGCGGCAGCGAACTGCCCCGCCTGCGCTGCCCGAACCCCGCGCTCATACGCCGCCTGCGACTTCCGCGTATCGGGCTTGGTATCCGCCCCGCTAACCGAAAGCAGCAGCCCCGATATCCCCAGCGTTAGCAAGATTCGCGCCGAGCTCGACCCTGTGGACCACATGATTTCAGCTTAGTACCAAGCACGTTTTTCCGCTTCCCTCCGCCGTGTGGGAACACCCCCGCTCCCGCGCCTCCCGAACCTCTCAAATAACCCTTGACTGCCATTGCGATTTGCAATATTCTAATCGCAGATTGCAATAGCCACCGCCCGTGCAGCGGTGAGCCGGAGCTGAACTGATGACACGTTCGACACGATTCCTGGCGGCACTCTCCCTGCTGGCATATCCCGGGCTGATGGCCGCCTTGCCGGCGAAGAGCTCCCTGGAAGGCCGCGTAGTCAACGCTGCCTCGGGCGATGCGGTCCGCCGGGTGAACCTCACCCTGACGCGCCGCGATGGCAAAGGCGACCCCGCGGCCGCACAAACCGACGCAGAAGGCCGGTTTGCCTTCCGCGACCTGGATCCCGGCACCTACCGGCTGGTGGGCGAACGCCCGGGATTCCATCAGCAGGCCTACGGCGCCCGCCTGAATCCGAATGCCGGAACGCCGCTCGCCGTCACGGCGGATCAGTCGTTGAAGGACGTCATCTTCAAGCTGGTGCCCGATGCGGTGATCTCGGGCCAGGTGCTCGACCAGGATGGCGAGCCGATGCCGAACCTGATGGTCAGCGCCCGCCGCAGCGGCTATAACAGCGGCACGCGCGAGTGGGTCAACGCCGGAACCATGCAGACCAACGACCGCGGCGAGTATCGCATTGCCGGGTTGCGGCCGGGCCGCTACATCGTCCTGGCGTCCAACATGAACCTGGGAATCGCGCTGGCGGGAATCAGCCGCGAAGGGCCCTCCGACACGCCCGACACAGCCTACGCGTCTACCTATTACGGCAATACCCCCGACGTCACCCGCGCCGCGCCCCTCGATGTCAAAATGGGCGAGGACCGGCGCGCCACCAACATCCAGATGATCAAGGCCCCTACCGTGCGGGTGAGGGGCAAAGTGGTGAATCCTCCCGAAGGCGCCCAATTGGTGATGATGCTGATGCGCACCGGCTCCGGCTCGGGACAGCCCGCCGGCAATCTCGGCATCGCCCAGCCGGCGGACGGTTCGTTCGAGATCTCGGGGGTGACTCCGGGCTCGTACCTGCTGACCGCCCGTTCCGCCGCGGATCCTTTGAAAACCGCGGGCGCCATGCCGGTCGAAGTGGGCGACCGGCACGTGGAGGGGCTGGAGTTCCGGCTGTCGCCCGGCGCCGAGGTGAAGGGGCGCGTCACCATCCCGGGCGAGACAGCCGCGGGCGAAAGCCCCCTCACCGTCATGCTGCAAAGCTCGGATGGCTTTCCCATCGATCCCCCTTCGGCGACCGCCGGCGCCGACGGACGGTTCACGGTGAACGGCGTCTATCCGGGGAAGTACAGCGTGCGCGTGAGCGGCCTGCCGGACAATGCGTATGTGCTTTCCATCAAACTGGGCGGGCACGACGTGGACGACAGCGGCACCGCATTCCCCGGCGCGGGAGAACTGGCGATCGCTGTGAGCCGTGGCGGCGCCCAGGTGGAAGGGGTCGTATCGGGCGTCGATGGCAAGCCCGCGGCCGGCGCGACGGTAACGTTCCTGCCCGATTCGAAACGCCCGTCGGCCTACGCCAGCACGGGCGTGGATCAGCACGGCACGTTCCTGATGAAGGGCCTGCGGCCGGGCAAGTACCGCGTGCTAGCGTGGGAAGACATCGAAGGCGGAGCGTTTCGCGACGCGGAGTTTGTCAAGCCCTTCGAGAGCCGCGCCCAGGCGGTAGCGCTCGAGGAAGGCGGCCGCCTGAAGTTGGAGCTCAAAGCAGTTCCGTTCGAGGAGATTGCGAAAGCGTCCGGCGCGCGCTAGCGCCTCGGAGCAACGCGGGAGGAACCGATGAAATCCGTATCAATTACGTACCGAAGGCCGGCGCGGCGGTGGACCGCACCTGGCCAGGCAGCGGCCGCGCTGTTCGCCGTGGCGGTTCTGGCTGCGGGCTTTCAGGCCAAAGCCCCCGAAGAGAAGACCGGCCAGCCTCCGGTGCCCAAGTGCTCCATCGAAGGTACCGTGTTGGACGCGCGGGCCGGCACCCCCATCAAAGAGGCCTCCCTGCTGCTTGTGCACGAGGCGGGAACCGGCATTATGGGCAGCGCCAAGACCGACGAAAAGGGGCACTTCCTGTTCAAGGACCTGGACGCCGGGCGCTATGTCCTGGTCGGCGAACATCCCCGCTTCGCCCGCCAGACCTACGGATCGCGCAACGGCTTGATGGGCGGCACGCTGCTCAGCCTCACCGCCGGTCAGGACATGAAGGAGCTCACCTTCAAGCTGCTCCCCAACGGTGTGGCGTCCGGAAAGGTGGTCGATGCCGATGGCGAGCCCATGCCGAAAGTCATCGTAGCCGCCAACAAGAGCATGTACCAGCGCGGCCGGCGGATGCTGGTCCCGCTGGGCACCGCCATCACCAACGACCTGGGCGAATACCGCCTCGCCAACCTCGCGGCCGGCAAGTATGCCATTTCCGCGACCCTGATGCCGCAGGGGCCGCCCCCCGCAGCCAAAAAGGATGAGCCTGAGACGGCGTTCGTCACTACCTATTACCCCAATGTGACCGAGGAGTCGGCCGCGGCCATGGTGGAAGTGGCGGCGGGCGGCGACGCTGGCGGTATGGATATCAAGATGGCGAAAGCCCGGTCGGTGCGCGTGAAGGGCAAGTTGGTGGGCGAACTGAAAGATCCCAACGCGACCGTGCGCATGGTGCCCAGGAACGGCGGCGTGCTGGCCATGGTGCTGGCGCGCAGCGCCAGACCCAACAAGTCCGACAGCACCTTCGAAATCGCGGGCCTTCCGGCCGGGTCTTACCTGCTGAAGGTCGGAGACGCCACGGGGCTTAAGGTATTGGGCGCGGCAATGCCCATCGAAATCGGCGATAAGCCGGTGGAGGGTGTCGTCGTGGAAGTAGGAGCCAACGCGGATGTGCCCGGCACCATGGTGCTGTCTGGCGATGATGCCAGGCCGGCCGCCGGCGTATCACTCAAGGGCACCATGGTGGCGCTCGAAATTCTGGAGGGCATGTCCCTGGCGCCGGTGAGGACCACCGTGGCCGAGGACGGCTCGTTCACATTGAAGGAACTGGCGCCCGATCGCTACCTCATCCGCATCCTGAACGGGCCGCCGGGTTCGTACCTGGAATCGGTCCAGTCGGGCGGCCAGACCATGACCGATGCCGGCCTCGACCTCGGCCGCGGCGGCGCCAAACTGGAAATCAAGTTACGGCTCGGCGCGGCACAGGTGAACGGCGTGGTACACGGCGCCGACGACAACCCGATCTCCGGAGTGTCCGTGGCCCTGATTCCGGACTCGCACCGCTATCCGCTCTACAACACCACCTTCACGGACCAGAACGGAGCCTTCCAGTTCAAGAACGTCACCCCGGGCGACTACAAGGTGCTCTCGTGGGAGGACGTGGAGCCCGGCGCGTTCATGGATCCCGAGTTCGTCAAGCCGTTCGAAGCTCGCGCCGAGGCCGTCTCCCTGAAGAATGGCGAGCAGAAGGCCATCACGCTCAAAGTCATTCCGCACGCCCCATAAGCCAGTGCTCAGCTCCAGTGCGCCAGGTCTTTGGACTCGATGTGAGATTCGTCGAACTCGATGCCGAAGCCTGGCGCCTCCGGAAGCGTGAAGCGGGCGCTGTTCGGGAACAGCGGATTCTTCTCGAAATGATAGTACGACTGCATCTTCAGAATCAGGTACTCCGCCAGCGGGCAGACCGCGGGCGACTGGCTGGCGATCACGTGCAGCGCCGCGTGCAGGCTATGGCCGTGCGGGATCACCGGCACGTCGAAGATCGAGGCCAGCGCGCAGATCTTCTGTAGCTCGCTCGCGCCGCCGCACCACTCCGGGTCGCACTGCACCACGCTCAGCGCCCCCTCCTTGAGGTAGTCGTACACCTCCCAGCGCCCCTGAATGTGCTCGCCCGACGCCACTGGAATGGAGGTGCCCCGGCTCAGCCGCGCGAAGGCGTCGATCTTCTCGGCCTGCGTGGCTTCTTCGATCCAGCGCGGGCGGTACCGCTCCACCTGCTTGGCCCATTCCAGGGTGTAGCCGAGATTCCATCCGCTGTAGACGTCGAACATCAGCTCGGTCTCGTCACCCACGGCTTCCCGCAGCAGCCGCACCACTTCGACATTCTTCTTCAGCCCCTCCGCCCCGTCGCCCGGCCCGTAGGCGAGGAACCACTTCTGGTAGCGGTAGCCTTCTTTCTTGATGGCGGCGGCCCGCGTCTGTACCTTGTCCGGCTCGAGCGAGTAGCCCAGGCAGCTCGCATACGCCTCCACCGTCGAGCGGGTGGGCCCTCCCAGCAGGCGATACACCGGCGTTTTGAAGTAGCGGCCGCGCAGATCCCAAAGCGTGTTGTCCACCGCGCTGATGGCCATCAGAAAATGGCCGCGGCGGGCGTGCCGGTTCGAGCGGTAGAGCTGGTCCCAGAGCTTCTCCTGCGCCAGCGCGTCTTTGCCCATCAGGAACGGGCGAAGCTGTTCGTCCACCACAATGGCGACCTCTTTGTCGATGGGCCCGTACAGGCCTTCCACACCGAGATCGGTTTTGATGGTGAGGTACAACGCGTTGATCGCGGCGCGGGCCGTGGTGGCGTCGGGGCGGTCGTGATAGGGCGCCGGGCGCAACTCGTCGTAGATGTGCAGCGGGTTGGCCTGATACTGCTGGTTGATGCCGCGGACGGCATCGCGATGGCCGCGAAGCTGCCAGATCTCCACGGCGGCGATCCGGGCCGGCCGCACCTCCGCGAGGGCCGGCACGAGCGGCACGGTGGCGAGAAAACTTCGGCGTGTGAGGCGCACGCAGCTTATTGTATGCCGCCCGCCGGCTGCACGGTCAGCTTCAGCCCCCAGTCGTTGTCCGTCGGGAACGCGGGAATATTGATGATCCCGATCTGGTTCGAGCGCAGCGTGCCGTTGCCCACGTTCTGCCAGGTCCCGCTCCGCGGGTCGAACCACTGCGCCTGGTAGATGGCCTGCATGCGCGCTCCGCGAATCTGGCTGCGCGGGCAGCCCTTCTCGAAATAGGCCAGGAAGATGCTCCGGTCGGGCGTGCGCGCACAGTACGCCCAGCCCTCGTACGACCGCAGATTGTGGTCCTTGTTCGGCGATACCAGGTCCGCGATCGGTTCCAGTTCCTGGTAGCTCCGCCCGATCGACATCGCGAACACCCGCAGATACTGCATCTGGCTGGCCCGACGGCCATTGGAACGCATCCCACATCTTGATCGGCGCCACTGGCTCGATATCGGCTCCCCAGATGCCCTCCGCGCCGTACACGTGTCCCGCAAAGCCGCCCGAAAGAAAGCTGCCGTAGATTCCCGACCGCACGAACTGGTCGTCCTTTTCGGTGCCGCCTGGAGCGCCGAACTGGTAGCCCCTGCCTCCGCCCATCGATCTCGCATCCGTATAGCCCGAGTAGTACGGTTCGCCGTTCAGCGCCGGGTGCGGGTGCGGCGCCCGGAAGATCTGCGTCAGGTACCAGTAGTTGTTGATGCTCGCGCATATTGCCGGTCTGGTGCAGCGTCACCCACGAATCCTCCCCCCAGTTTTCCAGCGTGGACGGATTGGCGTTCGCCGAAAGCAGCGTGCCGAACGGCGGCGGGCCGTATTTGTCGAACACGTAGTTGACCGCCTTGATGTAATCCTCGGGGCTTACCGTCTCGCTGATGATGTCCAGGTGGATGGGGCTCAGCGGTTCTGCTGTTTTTCGGCCTCGGTCCACGCCGTCACCGTGAACCCTCCGCTCTTGCCCGCCAGCCCCGGATCCGCCGGGTTCGACCCGCTGCGCCACTTCCAGGCGCCCGGCTCGGTCGCCAGCAGCCGCACCCGGAACGTCTGCCCTCCATCCCAGAAACCGTACACCCGCTTGTTGAAATGCGGGCCGCTCAGCTCGACCCAAACGCTGACTTCGGTGTACGGGTTGCCGTACGACCGCGTCGCTGTGAACGTCAGTTCCTGCTTCTCCCACGGATGCGCGACCGCGGCGGCCGGCAGTCCCGCGAACATCCCGACACACACCGCGAGGCAAATCCTGTTCATCACGCCTCCTTCCAAATCGATCGGCCCGCCAGCGCGAAGCGGAAGGCCAGCAGGGCGAGGCCCACCAGCACCGTCATCGCGAGCAGGGAATACCCGAAATACCATGCCTGCGTGTCCAGTGTCCAGATCAGCGACCGGCTCACGCGCGACCAGAAGAACATGGCGACCACCGGCAGAAAGCCCCATCGCAACAGCACGAACAGCACCGCGGCGATGCCGATGGCCACCTCCACCGCGGTCGTCGCCGGGTCGATCGCGCTGGCCGTCAGGACCGCCGTGAACACCAGTCCGGCAATCCCGGCGGCCAGGTAGCGTTGGCGCACCAGGATGAACAGCAGCAGCGTCGAAAGCAGCACGTAGAATCCCGGCTGCACCGCCGCGCCGTACGAATAGAGCAACTGCGCGATCGCTTTGGGCGTGCTCGAAACCCATTGCAGGCTCCCGCTCTCGATCGAGAACGGGTGCTTTATCAGTTGCAGCAGCGCCAGCACGTCGCACCACGCCTGAATGGCAAAGCCGATCAGGATGTGGCGCCCAACCATCGGGTCGCGCAGGCCGCCGCCCACCAGCCGCACCCACGAGATCAGAACGTCCGGCCAGTAACGGCGAACATAAGGCTCCACCGCGAGGTAAATCGCCGCGATCAGCAGCGCCGTGCCCGCCGATACACTGAGCGAAATCATGAACGCGCCGTACTCGGCCGAATCGAGCGCGTGGCTGTAGGCGAACAGCCGCGCCGCCAGCGCGCTCACGCCCACCGTTGCCGCCGTGCGCACCGCGCCCTTCACGTCCGCCCGGCCCAGTTGGCGATTGCGCCATGCGAACACCACCGCGCACACCAGCGAGACGCCCAGGAAAGCCACAAACAGGTTGGCGCCCGTGGCGGAGGCCTGGGATATGGGGTCCAGCGACTTCTGGCACGACCAGAAGTAGACCGGCCGCCCCTGCCATAGGGCGCCTTCTACGCGCACCGGGTCGGCCGCGCCGCGCTCCACCCACGCCGCGCGCGCATCGAAGGCCGTGCTCGGCGTCCACACGGGCGCCGCATTTTCGAACTTGGCCATGTCCAGGCCCGCCGCGTCGAACAGCCGCTTCCAATCGAACGTGCCGGTCGCCTGCCGCCCCTGTTCGCGCTCCTCGGGGAATACGAGCAGCCAGTCGAGCCGCCCGCGCGGATCCAGATCGATACCGATCGCGCCGGGTTTGAGCCACGGCGGGTTGTTCTCGTTCACCGCCACGTCGCCGTTATCCGGGATGAGGCGCTCGGGATACGTGCGGTACCAGAAGAACACCGGCGGCGGCCGCATCGTGGGGATGAGGCGCCGCGCACGATCGGCGTCGAGCCGGGCAGCGAAGCGGGCCAAGAACCCGTTCTGGTCGATGCCCCAATCCTCGGAAACCGGCGTCCCCATGTAGCCGAACGAGGCCAGCAGCTCGCGGGCTTTCTGTGCCAGTGCGTCCGGCGGAATGCCGGAATGGACGCGCGCCAGCAACGTTACCCGGCCCGCCATCCAGGCTTCCATCAGCAGGCCCGCCGCCATAATCGCGAACGCGACCAGCGCCCATTGCGGCTTCATCCCCTGCGAGATCCCGGCGGCCGCCACCAGCTCCGGCGACGGCGTTTCCCCCGCGGCCAGCGCCGCGGCCAGCGGATCGCCGCCCGGCAGCGCCGCCGCCACCGCCAACGCGTTCGCCGGCCGCTTCGCCGGGTCCGCATTCAGACAGCGCGCGATCACCTGGTCGGTGGCAGGGTCTATATCCCTCACGAAACCGGCCAGGCTCGGCGGACTGGACTCCTGCCGGTCGCGCAATTCCGCCGCGCTCTGCACCTCGAATGGCCGCTTCCCGGCGAAGATCTCGAACAGCACCAGGCCGAGAGCGTAAATGTCGCTCCGTTCGGTGACCTCCCGCCCGGCCAGTTGCTCGGGCGCCATGTAGGCCGGGGTGCCGCTGCGGATCTCTGCGGCCGAAACTGTGCCCGCCACGCTCGCCAGCCCGAAATCGGTGATGCGCACCTGGCCGCGGCCATCGATCATCACGTTGGAGGGCTTCAGATCGCGGTGCAGCACCCCTTTCTCGTGCGCCGCGGCGAGTCCCGCGCATAGCTGCCGCGCGATCTCGGCGGCCTTATCCGCCGGCAGCCGGCCGATGCGCCGCAACAGCGACGAAACGTCCTCGCCATCCACGTACTCCATGGTGAGGAACAGTTGCAGTTCCGCCTCTCCCATGTCGTGGACCCGGCACACGTTGGCATGTGTGATCTGCCGCGCCATGCGGACCTCGTTGCGGAACCGGTCCACCGCTCCCGGGCGCGACGCCAACTCCGGCGGCAGCAGCTTCAGCGCGACCGTCTGCCCGAGAAGGAGGTCGGCGGCCTTGTAGACCTCGCCCATGCCGCCTTCGCCCAGCTTGCCGGAAATTCGATATCGCTGCGCGAGTACGGCACCCGGCGGCAGCCTTCCTTCATCCGCCGTGCTGGTGCTGCCGAGCCCGGAGGCGGGCATGGCCATCGTGCCCACTTCCGACACCGCAACCGGGGTTCCGCAACGCCCGCAGTAGCGCTGCTCGGTACCGATCTCCGACGAGCACCGCGCGCAGCGAGCCATACCCAGGGTTCCCTTTCAGGCGAAGAAATTCCCCATCCTGCGAAACTTCATGTAGCGGTGCTGCACCAGTTCGTCGCAGGTCATGCCCGCCAGTTCCCCCAGGTGCCGTCCGAGAAATCCGCGCAGCAGTTCCGCCGCCCGATCCGGGTCTTCGTGCGCGCCGCCACCCGGCTCCGGAACGATGTCGTCGATCAGCCCCAACCCTTGCAGGTCCTGCGCCGTGAGCCGCAAAGCCGCGGCCGCCTGCTCCGCCTTGCCCGAGTCCCGATAGATAATGGCCGCGCAACTTTCCGGCGAAATCACGCTGTAGACGGCGTTCTCCAGCATCAGCACCGTATTGCCCACGCCCAACGCCAGGGCTCCGCCGCTGCCCCCTTCGCCGATGCACACCACCACCACCGGCACGCTCAATCGCGACATCTCGCGCAGGTTCCGCGCGATGGCCTCCGCCTGCCCCCGCTCTTCCGCGTCGATGCCCGGATACGCTCCCGGCGTATCGAGCAGGGTCACGATGGGACGCCCGAACTTGGCGGCCATTTGCATCGCGCGGAGGGCCTTGCGATACCCTTCCGGCTTGGGCATGCCGAAATTGCGTATGAGCTTCTGCTTGGTATCGCGCCCCTTCTGTTCGCCGATGAACATCACTGGAGAGCCCTCGAACTGTGCCAGCCCGGCCACGATCGCCGGATCGTCCCCGTAGCCGCGGTCTCCGTGGATTTCCTGAAAGTCGGTCACCAGCCGCTGAATATAGTCCAGCGCGTGCGGACGTTTGGGGTGGCGCGCCAGTTGCACGCGCCGCCAGGCGGGATGTTGTTCCGTGGCGGGCGCCGCGGCCTGGGCGAGGGTCTGGTCGGGATCCACTGAAACATCTTACCAGCCGGAGGGTCGCCCCAAGGCGATGCTCCCGCATGCGCGCCTCTGCCGCGCCCTCCCATCACCCCTCGGTGGTTTGCCTGCCTCCACTCACCCTCCCGGCCACTCTCTCGTTCACACTGTACGGGCTCGCACGAAAGTAAGGTTCTCAATAGAACCTCACCACGCTTCTCCGTCTTGTCATTTCGGGAGGGCAAACGGAAACTCAGAAGTAGGGGGACGGACCCACCCGTCGGCGCCGTGCATACGGCTTCGCGGCGGGAATGGCGGCCTCGAGGGAGGTTCTCGCACTCGCACTTTCTCTACATCACCGCGCGATGCGCAACGGCCGACCCCGGCGAACCGGCCTCCGCGAAGAGGGGGAGACAAGAACACTCGGAAGTTGGCGGATCCCCGCCAGTAAGGATCGATGCTAAGGAGGATTTCGAATCATGTGTGACTACTCATTAATGGCCGTACCTAACCGTTTGGCCCAGCAAGGGGAGGATTTGGTCACCCACCGCTTTCCCACGGGATCGCTCGGGTTGGCTTCTCCCGCTGATCTGAAGCGGGTCGCCGACCCGCCGGAACCTGCCCGTCGCAGTGTGTGGTGCGCGGTCAAGGAATTCTTCAATCCACCTAAGGCTGAGCCGGTTCCGGCGGTCTGCATTCCGCCCGGCGCCCGGCTTGAACTCCAGGACATCCCGGTGCGTCTCCAACACGAAATTGGTGTGGGAGCCGCCGAGTCCGTTACCTTCACCCAGATCTCCGCTGCCGTGAACAGTTATCGCGACGCCGTTCGTTTCACCAACGGCCGCGAAGTGCGACTCCAGGAATTGCGCGAAGGCCAACGTGTCCGCGTGGTCGACCTCTCCATGGCCGAGGATCTCGATCTGGAAAGGCTGCGCGAGGAACGTGCCGAAATCACCTACCGGCTTCGCTAACGCTGTTCTCATTACGCGATTTATAGGTCGGGCAGGCGGCCCTCGCTGCCTGCCTCGATACGCCCGGTAATCGTCCGGGTGGCGGCCCGTGCTGTTCCCACCCACCCCGGGTGTTGGGCCGGTGTATTGGGCTACACTGGAACACTTGGGTCTTGCCGCATTTGATTGATCTTCATTCGCATACCGACCTCTCAGACGGAAGTTACTCACCGGCCCGGCTGATCGCGGAAGCGGTGCGCACGGGCGTCGATGTTCTCGGTATCACCGACCACGATACCTTCGCGGGCTACGATCAGGCACTGCCGCTTGGCCGCGCCAGTGGGGTGGAAGTGGTTTGCGGCATCGAGCTCTCGACCAAACTCCATGGCCGCTCCGTTCATCTGTTGGGCTACTTTTTTTCCAACGGCGGTCTGACCGAATTCCGCCGCTGGCTGATCGAGATGCAGGAGTCCCGCCGCGAACGTAACGTCCGGTTGGCCGCCCGGCTGCGCGAATTCGGCTTCGACATCACCGTGGAAGAGGCCGAAGCCCTCGGCCGCGGCATGACCGGCCGTCCCCACTTTGCCCGAATCATGGTGGAAAAAGGGTACGTGTCGAATTTCCGCCAGGCGTTCGACGAGTACCTGGATGAGTCCGCCAAAGCGTATGTCTATCGCCGCGAGCCCCAGTTCTCCGAGGGCATCGAGCGCATCCGCAATGCCGGCGGCGTCGCTTCGCTGGCCCATCCCGCCCGCGTGAACGGAGACGTCCCCGCCCTGATGCCCGAATTATGCAACGCCGGGCTCAACGCCATTGAGGCCTACCACAGCGACCACGGTCCCGAAGAAACCCGCCTCTACCTCGGACTGTCGGAGCACTACGGCCTGCTGGTCACCGGTGGCTCGGATTTCCATGGCGATGTGAAACCCGAGGTGCAGCTCGGCACCGGGTGCGGCGGCAACCTCAAGATCCCTCCCGACCTCATGGACCGCCTGCGTGTATCGCCTTGAACTGGAAAGACAATCTCAGCGTAGTGATGGTGTCCACCCGCAATCCGCTCAACATCGGCGCGGCGGCGCGGGCCATGGCCAATTTCGGTTTCTCCGGACTGCGCGTGGTGAACCCGTACGACGTGGCCTTTCGCGAGGCGCGGTCGGCCGTGGGCGCGGCGCCCCTGCTGGCCCGCGCGCCGGAATTCGCCAGTGTAACGGATGCAATCGCCGCGTGCCGGCTGGTGGTGGGCACCACCTCGGTGGGTCACCGCGAGTTGCAGCATCCTATCCGCCGGCTGGAGTACGGCGCGAGCCTCATCCGCCGTGCCCTGGCTGCCGCGCCGGTGGCGCTGTTGTTCGGTTCGGAAAAGTTCGGGTTATCCAACGACGACCTCAGCCATTGCCACTGGCTCATGCGCATCCCCACCATCGACCTCCACCTTTCCATGAACCTCGGCCAGGCAGTGGCCCTGTGTCTCTATGAACTGGTGCGCGATCCCAAAGCCGTGGTGGCCCGCCCGCGGCGCATTCTGGCGGCCAGCGCGGCGGAGAACGAGCAGATCACCGCCCTGCTCATGGAGGCGCTTCGCGAAAGCGGCTACGTCAACCCCGTCACCGGCGCGTCCACGGAAGAGAAGGTGCGGCGCCTCATGCGCCGGCTGAACGTGGCCGCGCGCGACGCGCCGGTGTTGCTCGGCATGCTGCGCCAGATCTTATGGAAGCTGCGGTGAACCGCCTTCCACCCGCGCGTCCAGTTCCCCGTTCGCCAGGCGGACGTGGATGGGCGTGCCGGGCAGCGCCGCGGCCGGGTCTTTGACGATTCCCGACGCGGTGGACACGATGGCGTAGCCGCGTTCGAGTACTCGCAGCGGGCTCAACTGCGAGAGCTTGGCGGTGAGTTGTTCGAGGGCGCCGCGGCGCCGCGCCAGGCGCAGCCGGACCGACTCCAGCACGGCGCGGTGGGCGGCCTCCATGCGGCGCCGGTCGCCCGCCAGCCGGGGCCGCACGTCGAAACGTTGCACGCGCGTCTCGAGCAGGCGGCGGGCCCGCCCGCGCGCCTCGAGCGCCGCGCGGATCCGCTCGCGCAGCCGATAGTCCAGCTCATCCACGCGCTGCAGCCCGCGGCCCACCCGCCGTTGCAGCCCGCTCAGCGCGCGGTCGATCCCCTGCAGCCGCAGCCGCCGGTCGAGCATCGCCAGCCGGTAGCGCAGCGCCTGCACGCTCTTGGTGCGCGCCAGCCCGATGCGCTCCAGCAGCTCTTCCCGCGTGCAGATCACCATCTCGGCGGCGGCTGACGGGGTGGCCGCGCGCAGGTCGGCCACAAAATCCGCGATGGTCACGTCCGTTTCGTGACCCACCGCCGACACCACCGGCACCGCACACGCCGCGATGGCGCGCGCCACCCCTTCTTCGTTGAACGTCCAGAGATCTTCGAGCGAACCGCCGCCGCGCCCCACGATCACCACATCCGCCCACTTCGCCCGGCTGAAATACTGGATCCCGCGGACCACCTCTTCAGGCGACCCTTCGCCCTGCACCGCCGCCGGAAACAGGCGGATATGCAGGCCCGGGAACCGGCGCGACAGGATGTTCACCATGTCCGCGATGGCCGCGCCGCGCGGCGAGGTGACGATGCCGATGCGCCGCGGAAAGCGCGGCAGCGGTCGTTTGCGCGCGGCCTCGAACAGCCCTTCTTCGGACAGCTTTTTCTTGAGCTGTTCGAAGGCCAGTTGCAGCGCCCCGATGCCCTGCGGCTCCAGCGTCTCCACCAGCAACTGGTATTCGCCGCGCGCTTCGTACACATCCACGCGGCCGCGCGCCAGCACCGCCAGACCGTCGCGCGGCTTGAATTTCCAGTAGCGGTGGGCGAAGCGGAAGGCCACGCACTTCACCTGCGCGTCGCGCTCTTTCAGCGTGAAATAGTAGTGTCCGCTCGGCGCGAGCTTCAGCCCCGAGATCTCCCCCGTCACCCATACGTCCCGAAATTCGGCATCGAGCGCCGCGCGGATGGCGGCGTTCAATTCGATGACGCTGAAAATGCGCCGCCGGGGAGTGAGGTCGAACTCGAGGGCGAATTGCTCCACGAGCCCTATTATCCGCCGTTCTCAGTTGCCGATGAACAGTTTCACTCCGCCGGGCGACTGCGCGCCGCCCACCGACGCCTGGATCGCTACGTCGCCCGCCGGCAGCGATGCCGGAAGCTGAATCGCCACCTGGTACAGGCCCACGCTCCCGGGACTCAGCGCCACCCCGATCACCGGGACCGGCACGCCATTCACGCTGATGGTGGGAGCCGTCGTGGCCGCCGGTGCGCCGGTCACCACATGCCCGGCCGCAACGCTCGGGTCGGTCGGACCGAAGCCCGTGGTCCACAGGATCAGCACATCGCCCGCCTTCGCCGCCACCGTCCCAGGCACCGCGGTGGGGCTCGCCACGATGGCGTTATCCGGGTAGCGCGTCACGATGGCGTATCCGGTCGCGCCGAACGTGAAGAACGCCGGCGCGAAGGTTTGCATATTGGCCGTGAACGCCGCGCTCGAGGTGCCGTTATTGTTCACCACCACGCTCACCGAACCGGTGGCCGTGTCCGTGGGCGCCTGCACGTTGATCTGCGTGGGGCTGATGTAGTACACGTACGCCGGCTTGTTGTTGATGGTCACGCTCACTCCATCGAGCGTCGTCGGCAAGGCGGCTCCATCGACGATTTCATCGCTACGCCAGATGCGGCCCGGATCGGTGTTGGCCAGCTTCGTTCCCTTGATTGTCACCCACGAACCCGACTCCACGGTGGTCTGCAATCCGGCGCCGCTCTCCACGGTGTCGATGGACGGCGTGGCGCCTCCCCCTCCGGCCGAGGGCGTCAGCGTGAAGCTCGTATTGTAGATGTGGTCGCCGTTCACCGTCAGGTCGCCGTTGGCCGCGTTGCCCGAAACGTACACCGTGATGTTGCCGATGTCGGTCGCCGGAGGCGTCCAGTCGAATTCGTAGCTTTGCGAACCGGTGTGGCCCTTGCTGGCGGTGTACCCGGCAAAGCTGTGCTCGATGTAGGCCAGCGGCATGTTCGATGGGCAGGTTTGCGGCGCGCCGGCGCTGAAGCGGAGTTCCTTCTCCGAGGCCAGGTTGGCGGTGGCGCACATGATTTCGGTATTGGCATCGCTGGACGCGAGCGTCCCCGCCAGCGTGCTGGTCGAACTGGCCACCCGCGCGGTGAGCTGGAATCCCCAGGCCCGCTGGGTCGGATCGGCGATGGTCACCACCAGGTGCTGCCTGACTCCCGGCGTATACGTTTTGCCGCCGGGGAACGTCACGCTGACGCTACCCCTGTTGGCGGGATCGTTGGTCTTGCCCACGTGGCACCCCGAGGCGGTGCAGGTGCCGCTTTCGCCCGGCACGCCGCTGTAGCCCGCATCCGGTCCATTTTCAACGGCCCAAATCAAAAGCGGGAGCGCGCCCATAATGAGTGCCGTCTTGGCGCAGAAAATTCTTCGTCGCGTTGGCATAGTCTTTTCAACACCGTTTGAGTGCAGTGTACTCGACGGAACCGCGAGAAATCCGCTCCGTGAGACAGTTTTACGAAACGATCACAAGTTCTGAATATGTTCCGGAATGCCGGCGCGTTTCAGCGCTTTTCGCGCCCGGGTACTGAGGGGAATATCCGCGAAGCGCGCCGGCTCGAACCATCGAAAGTCCGGCCCGGTCCGGCGCACTGCGGCGGCCACCACCTCCAGCCGGTAGTGATGGTTGGTGATGGTGTGGTCGATGAAGCCGAAGCTCTCTCCGGTGCGCGCCGCGGGGAGATCGTCCGGCGTCGGCAGGTCCCAAAAACCGGCCATGCTGCGCGCATCCGCGGGGCGCTGCCGCAGGAGCACCCGCCGCCCCCGCCGCGCGATCAGCAGCACGCCTTCAACCTCCACCGCGTTCGCGCCGCGCCGTTTTAGGGGCAGTTGCCCGGCCGTGCCTGCTTCCGACGCCCCGCAGACCGGGGCCAGCGGGCAGAGCAGGCATTGCGGATTCCGCGGCAGGCACAGCGTGGCGCCGAGCTCCATCAGTGCCTGGTTGAACCCGCCCGGATCCGCGGGATCGAGCCACTCCTGCACGATGGCCTGGAAGCGATCGCGCGTGCGCGCCGAGGCTATATCCGCGGCATCGTTTTCCACCCGCGCCACCACCCGCAGCACGTTTCCATCCACCACTGCGTGCGGCAGCCCGAACGCGATGCTGGCAATGGCCGCCGCCGTGTAATCGCCAATGCCGGGCAGCGCGCGGATGGCGGCGTACTCCCGCGGGAAGCCTCCCGCCGCTACGATGCGCTGCGCCGCCACTCGCAGGTTGCGGGCCCGCAAATAGTATCCCAACCCGCTCCACACCGCCAGCACTTCGTCTTCACCCGCCGCGGCCAGCGCTTCTACCGTGGGGAACCGCTCCAGGAACCGCGCGAAGTACGGAACCACCGCCTGCGCCCGCGTCTGCTGTAGCATGATCTCCGAAATCCAGATGCGGTACGGATCGGCGGTGCCGCGCCACGGCAGGTCGCGGTGGCCCTGCCGGTACCATGCCAGCAGCCGCGCCGCCACTTTCACTCGATCACGCGCAGCCACTCGGCCACCACCGCGAAATCCTGCGGGTCCACGTCCCATGCTTCGAACTCGGGGTTGAGCGGCTCCAGCCGGATGCGTTCGTGCTGCCACTGGCCGTCTTCGCTGTAGGTCTTCCGGCTGGTGTATTTCTTGATGGTGTACTGCGCGCTCTGGTCCGTAACCCCGAAGCGCTGGATGAGGAGAATCTTGTTCTGGCGCGACCCTACCGGGTGCAGGCGGAACAGGTTGAGGCTGCCATCCGGTATGCGGGGCTCCATCGAACGGCCCACCACGTGGGCCACGAACAGGTCTTCGGTGAGGCGCATCCCCGCCGGCGCGCGCACCCAGTCCTCCGGCTCCGACGGCATCTCGTCGCCCAGGCTGCCCGCCGCGGCCCGCAGGCTGAACAGCGGCACGTGGGTGCGGTAGGGCTCCACCTCCGCTTTCTCCACGTGCTCGTCGAACAGCCGGTCCAGCACGCGCGTGAAAGCATCCACCTCCACCACCTGCCGCTCGCCCACCCGCAGCACGTTGGAGCAGGTATCTTCGAGCCACGCCAGGTATGGCTCGGCGCCCGCCTCGGCCAGGTGTTCCTGCATATCCGGCACCAGCGCCTCCAGCACCGCGGCATCCTCCGGCGCGGCCATATCGTCGAACGATTCCCGCAGCCGGATCCATCCCCGCCCCGTGGCCGGATCGATCAGCAGCACTCCGATCGGCCGCGCCGGCCGCTCGGGCAGAGCCGCTTCCAGGAGCACATACGTACCCTGGCGGCGCGCGCGGATGGGTATCACCGTGGCCGGCATTCTGGTTCTATCCTAACGTTCTTATCGGTCAATACGTCAACCCCCTTGAACCCGCCCCCATCGTGCTAGGCTGGGGGCGAAAGCTCTCGCGGGTGTCTTGCATGACCAGGGTCCTCCTTCTGCTTCTTACGGCATCCTTCGCCGCCGGCGCGCAGACACGCCCCGCGCCCCAACCGACGATTGATCTCGACCGCGATTGGATGATCCAATCGTCCGCCCAGGTCGCCGCGCAAGGCGCCGCCATTTCCTCCGCCGATTTCTCTACCCGCGGCTGGTATCCCGCCCGCCTTCCATCCACCATCCTGGCGGCGCTCGTCGATAACCACGTGCTCCCCGATCCCTATTTCGGGATGAACCTGCGCTCCTTTCCCGGCACTGCGGGCGATATCGGCGACAACTTCACCAACCTGCCCATGCCCGCCGACAGCCCGTTCGCCGTCTCCTGGTGGTACCGCACCACCTTCAAACTCCCCGCCCCAGCCTCCCGGCTGGCACGCGCGTTCGCCGGCAAGCGCTTCTGGCTCAACTTCGATTCCATCAACAACCGCGCCAATATCTGGCTGAACGGCCGCCAGGTGGCCGACTCCGCCCAGGTGCGCGGCATGTACCGCACCTTCGAGTTCGATATCACCGACGATCTCGTGGCTGGCCTCAATTCGCTCGCCGTGGAGGTGTTCGCCCCGGCCGAAGACGACTTCACCATCACCTTCGTCGATTGGAATCCGCTGCCGCCCGATAAAGACATGGGCATCGTGCGCGACGCCTACATCCGCACCAGCGGTCCGGTGACCGTGCGCCATCCGCAGGTCGTGACCCGCCTCGAGAGCACGCTCGATCTCGCCCACCTGACCGTGTATGCGGATCTCACCAACGCCGGCGGCCAGGACGTCGAAGGCACCCTCACCGGCACCATCGGAACGGTGGCGGTGTCCACGCCGGTGCGGCTCGCCGCGGGCCAATCGACCACCGTCACCTTCAGCCCGTCGGTGTATCCACAGCTCAATTTCCGCGATCCGACCCTCTGGTGGCCCTACGGGCTGGGGCCGCAGAACCTCCAACAACTGCACCTGGAGTTCGAAACCGGCGGCACCGTTTCCGACCGCCAGGACGTGACCTTCGGCATCCGCGAGTTCACCTCCGAGGTGGACGCCAACCGGCACCGCCTCTTCCGCGTCAACGGCAAGCGCATCCTGATTCGCGGCGGCGGATGGACGCACGACATGATGCTGCGCCCCGACGACGAACGCGAGGAGAACGAAATCCGCTATGCCCGCGACATGCACCTCAACGCCCTGCGCCTCGAAGGCAAGCTGCCCGGCGAGCACTTCTTCCAGACGGCGGACCGCTACGGCATGCTGGTCATGCCCGGATGGTCCTGCTGCGCCTATTGGGAGTGGCCCGAAACGTGGAAGCCCGAGGATTTCACCATTGCCGCCGAATCGCTGCGCGATCAACTGCGCCGCCTGCGCAATCATGCCGGCGTGTTTGTCTTCCTGTACGGCAGCGATTCGGCCGTCAACCCCCAGGCCGAGCGGGTCTACCTGGACGTGCTCCGGCAGGAGCGCTGGCCCCACCCCTACATCGCCTCCGCCAGCGACGAAATCACCCCCGGGGCGGGACCTACGGGCGTCAAGATGCGCGGCCCTTACGCCTACGTGGCGCCCAACTACTGGCTCCTCGACACTGACCGCGGCGGAGCGTTTGGATTCGCTACCGAAATCTCCCCCGGGCACGCCATCCCGGTGATGGCCAGCCTGCGGCAGATGTTGCCGGCCGACCACCTGTGGCCCATCGACCCGTTCTGGATCTACCACGAAGCCACCCCCACCTATCCCAACCTGGATGAATACACCGCCGCCCTCGAAGCCCGCTACGGCAAGGCCAGGGACCTGGCGGACTACGTCCAGAAGAGCCAGGTGGCGGCCTACGAGGCCGAGCGCGCCATGTTCGAAGGCTACGGGCGGAACAAGTACACCGCCACCGGGGTGATCCAGTGGATGGTCAACAACGCCTGGCCCTCGATCGTATGGCACCTCTATGACTGGTACCTGCGCCCCGGTGGCGGCTATTTCGGCACCAAGAAAGCCTGCGAGCCGCTGCACGTCCAGTATTCCTACGATGACCGCTCCGTCGTGGTCGTCAATTCGCTCTACCGCGCGTTTGCGGGTTACCGTGTCACCGCGCAGGTTCTCAATTTCGACCTCACCGAGAAGTTCTCGCTCACCGCCGCTGCCGATATCGCCGAAGACAGCGTTACGCGGGTTTTCTCACTTCCCGAAATCGCCGGCCTGTCGCGGACGTACTTCGTGCGGCTCTCGCTGCGCGATGCCGGCGGCAACCCGGTGAGCTCGAATTTCTACTGGCTCTCCACGGCGCCGGACGTCTTCGACTGGAACACCTCCGACGCCTGGCACACGGCCATGACGTCGTATGCCGACCTCACCGGTCTTCAGCAACTGCCCCCCGCCAAACTGACCGTGATGTGGCAGTCCGAAGACAACGGCGCCGACCGGGTGGAGCGCGTGGTGGTGCGGAACCCGTCCGCGCAGCTCGCCTTCTTCGTCCATCTCACCGTGTTGAAGGGCAAGGATGGCGGCGACATCGCCCCGGTCATCTGGGACGATAACTATTTCGAGCTGATGCCGGGCGAAGTACGAGAAATCACCGCAACATTTGCGCGGAAGCTCCTCGAAGGGGTACCGTCCTATATCCAGGTGGACGGCTGGAACGTGGTACCGTGACCTGTTTCGGCGCCGTCGAGCGGAATCGCCGGCCGCCGAGTGTACAATACCAACATGGTTTCCCTGGGGAGGTGGAGACTGTTCTGGTGGTTCGAGCGGCCGCAGTCTTCGGCGGAACTGATCCCGTGCACGAGCCCGGTGGCCTGGCAGTGGATGCGCAGCGCCCGGCGCGGCAATGACGCGCTTCCGGTGTTGCGGCGCCTGCTGGCCCAGAACCATCCGGTGAGTTGCCGTGTGAGCGACGACGGCCTGATCAAGTTGCTCGGAAACGCGTTGGCGACGCGCCGCCTGCTGGTCTACGAATGGCGCCCCGCCCGGGAAGGGGGCGGCACCAACACCGACGACTCGCCCCCGGCCAATCTGGCGCCGGCCTTTCCGCTCGAAGAACGGCGCACCTCTTCGGGCCCCTCCGAACCGCCTCCCGACGCCGCGCTGTTCCCCGAGAACGCCGAACTGGTGGCTATTGCCGCCGTGCTGACGGCAGCGGCCGAAGACGGGGTTCCGTTCTGCGAAGAGTGCGCCAAGGCAGCCGCCGCCCGCCGGGGTGCGACCTAATGGCGGGCGTGGCGCGGCAGGAACTGGTAGAGGCCTTGTGGCCCAAGGGCTCCTCGAGCAGCACCGGCGCCTGGGTGATTCTGGACGCGGCCCGTGATCCCAAAATCTATGGCGCCGTGGATGGTTCCTACCTGGACAAGTGCTGCCTGTTCAGCGGCGATCTTCCATGGCAGTTGCAGATCACCGCCCCCTACCTGGTGCAGCTCCGGCGCGACGACCGCTTCACCGCCTACCTCGGCGATCACGGCTGGGGACGCGCCTGGGGCATCTTCGCACGCAGCGATGCCGGCATCAAGACGCTGCGCCGCCACTTTCGCGGGTTTCTACGCGTGCGCGACCGGCAGGGGCGGAACATGCTGTTCCGCTATTACGACCCGCGCGTCATGCGGCTCTACCTGCCCACCTGCACACCCCAGGAACTGGAAACGGTTTTCGGGCCGGTCCTCGAATACCTCATCGAAGACGAAAGCGGGAGCCTGGTACGCTACCGGTTGGACAAAGGCAGGCTGATCACAGGCGACGGGACCAAGGACTGAAGCCCGCGCCCCGGAGAGGCGATATGCGGTTTTGCGTGGCGCTGTTGTGGATGGGAGCCGGTTGCCTGGTGGCGCAGCAGCCCACCGATTCCCGCGGCTGGCTCGACCAGGGAATCCAGGCCCTTCGCGCCGCGCGCTACGACGACGCCATCGCCGCCTTCCAAAGGGCCTCCGAGATGGACCCCTCCAACGTGGACGTGCACCTCTACCTGGGGAGCGCCCACATGCAGCGATTCATTCCCGGCGCCGCCACACCGGAAAACGAGGCCTACGCGTCGCGCGCCCAAGACGAGTTCGAGCGCGCACTGATGCTCGACCCGAACAACCGGGTCGCCCTCACATCGCTGGGCTTCCTCGACCTGGGCCGCCATCGGTGGGCGGAAGCGAGGGGCTGGTACGAGCGGATCCTCACCGCCGATCCGAACGACGGGCAGGCCTGCTACACGCTGGGATACCTTGCGTGGTCGGAGTGGTACCCCGCGTACTCGGCGGCGCGCGCACGGCTCGGGTTGCGGCCCGAGGATCCGGGCCCGCTGCCCGATGGCGCCGTCAAGCAGAGCTTGCTGAACCGCTACGACGGCACCCTCGACGAGGGCCTGGCCAATCTGCGGCGGGCGCTTGCCATCGATCCGCGGTATGACGACGCGATGGCCTACATGAACCTGTTGATCCGCGAACGCGCCGATTTGAAAGGCACCCGCGAGGAGTACCAGCGCGATATCCAGGAAGCCGACCAGTGGGTCGACAAAGCCCTCGTCATCAAACGCGAGAAGGCCCGCCAGGCAGGCATGCCCGGGCGGCCGGCCGCTGCGCCGGGCCCGGGCGGGCAGCCGGGACGCATCCTGATTGGCGGCGGCGTGCAGCAGTCGAAGCTGGTCCGCCAGGTGCCGGCCGAATATCCGCCCCTGGCCCGCCAGGCCCGCATTCAGGGAACGGTGCGCCTGAGCCTGATGATTGCCAAGGACGGCAGCGTGGGCGAGATCCAGGTGATCAGCGGGCATCCGCTGCTGGTCCCGGCGGCGCTTGACGCGGTGAAACAGTGGAAGTATCAACCCACCCTGTTGAACGGCGAGCCGGTGGAAGTGAAGACCACCACCGACGTGAATTTCACCCTGGCCGATCAGCAGTAGCACCGCGGATGGCTGCTATGCCGCATTCGGCATAGTCTGGCGTTCCCCTGGACGAGCCCGCCCAATGTAGTGAGCGGCTGGTGGTCCAGGCAAGCTGCTGAAGCTGCAACTGGTTTCCAAAAGGAAATCAGGTTTGGTGGTCCTCCGATTCACACCATTCACACAGGGGGCGCCGCGCCGAAACGTCAGTAAACACTTCGCGACAAGCCGCGACCGGTCCTCCAAAAAACGGCGGTCGCCGACTCGCTCTGTCTGTTCAACGCCGCGACCAGGCCTCCGAACCCAGTAAAGGCAGATCATGCACCCAGTCGTCCTTACTGACCCCTCCCGGGTAAATCAGATGAGCCAGGTTGTCTTTCGTATACGATGACAAAATTGGCGTGCGCCACTCCGTAGTTGCCATTGGCCGGACCCGTCTTTTTTGCCGCGGGGACGCCGGCTGCTCGCTCGACCGCCTCGATGACCGCTTCCCTTCCGGTGAGGCCGATAAAACGCTTATCGAAAAGATCGAGCCATTGACGCAAGACCTCGGGCGTGTCCCGCACGGGATCTGTCGTGACGAATACGAGCTTGATCCGATCCGAAACCGCAGCGGGCATTCGCTTCAGAGCCGCAGCCAGATTCGCCATGTGCATGGGACACTGATCGGGGCAGTATATATATCCGAAGAACAGGAGCGTCACATACCCGTTCGTGCGCTGCCAGAAGTCAAATGGTGAGCCGGCGGTGTCGGTGAGGACAAAACGCGGCTTTGGCAAGGGAGGTGAGACCAGCCCGCCCTTGTAACCGTCACCTCCGCGCTCTTGCGACCATGCGAGAGCAACAAGGAGGCACACTGAGATCAATCGCAGCTTCATTTCACGCCACCCCTACTGATGAACGATCACACTTCCCTTCATACCTAGCTGATCATGCAGGGCGCATATGCAATTGAAAACGCCCGGCGCCATGAACGTCACCCGGAACCGCGTGACGCCCGGGGACGACTGTGGAAGCCCGATCCGATCCTGCGGAGCCGGCGCCAGAAACCCCGAGTTCACGCTTTCGAATGGCGAGCTGATCACCGCGTGCCGCGCCTCATCCGGATCGGGCGGCAGTACGTTGAGAGGCGGCCGGGGATCCGCCGGCTCGACTCCGAACGTGACGGTATGGTTGAGTGAGGGGTCCCGGTTCGTCCACTCCACCGTATCGCCAACCCGGACGACGATGTGGCTTTGTAGAAAGAGCTGGTGCGATGCTGTGCTGCTTGCCCCTCCTGTCGAGACGATTACGCCGATGCCGGCCGTCACATCGCCCTCCTGCGCCACACTGGCCGGCCCCGCCAGCCGGGAGGCGTCCGCAATCAATTCGGCGCGCTCGCTGTCCGCCTGGCGGTCGTAGAAGGCCTGGTCATGTGGAAGAATCGCCGCGTTCAGGACATGGATGACTCCCGTCATGTCAGGATGAACCAGGCAGACCAGCTTGAAATTGCCGGCGCTCGGGAACGTTACGCTATAGCCTTGGCCAGCTGTCAAAGGGCCTGAGCTCACACACACGGTCCCATCGAGGCTCGATCCATCGGGTGTGGCGCTCGGACACCCCACAAAAACCTCCCACACTGGCCCGTAGAGGGGCGGCCGCACCTGGCCAGGTTTCAAGAAGGTTACTGTATGAAGCTCGTTGGTGGCAAACGACCAATGGATGGTATCGCCGGCATGAACCCAAAGCTCATTGGGCAGGAAGGCCAAGGCCTGACTGCCCCCGCCACGGCTCTGGGCGCCCACAACCGCCTGCCAGCCCGCGGCTTGAGCAGCCTGTGTGACGCCTCCGATCATTAGCACAGCCGCGACTCGGAAAAAGTCTTTCGTCATTTTGATCCCTCCTGATTCCGCCCTCGGCTGATACTGGGCCGGCGGGCGGATCTGCTGCGCCTTCTACTAACAGAAAGCGAGATTTCAGGCCGTGTGACACCAGGACGCGGTAGTTTTAATTTGTTATCATTCCCCCGTTGGCTCGGGTTGGGACCTGGGATGCAAACTGAGCCGGATGACATCACGGGATTACTCGCCAGTTGGCGCGACGGCGAACGCCAGGCCCTGGACCGACTCTTACCATTGATCCAAACCGAGTTGCATAACCTTGCGCGGCGCCATCTGCGGCGCGAACGCAAGAACCACACGATGCAACCCTCTTCCCTGGTACAGGAGGCGTTTCTGCGGTTGCTTCCAGGGGCCGGTCAGGGGTGGAAACATCGAGCGCACTTCTTCGCCGTCGCTCCACGGTGATGCGGCACGTGTTGGTCGACTATGCGCGCGCACGGCTCGAGACGAAACGCGGGGGCGGCGCGGCCCACATTCCGATCGATGCAGCAGTGGTCCTCTCCTCCGAGCAAGTCGACCGCATTGTAGCGGTAGATTTGGCCTTGCAGCATCTTGCCCAAACCGACGAGCGCAAGAGCAAGGTTTTTGAGATGCGTTACTTCGGTGGTTTGACGGCGGAGGAAACCGCTGCAGTCTTGGGAGTGGCGCCGAATACCGTCATCCGGGATTGGAGTTTCGCCCTCGCGTGGCTCCGCCGCGAGTTGAGCGCCGGAGCAACCAACTGTGGATAGATTTGAACAAGTTGAATCGCTCTTCCATGAGGCTTTGCTTCGCGATGCTGCGCAACGCGATAGTTTTCTCCGGGAGGCCTGCCACGGGGACGCGGACTTGCATCGCGAGGTCTTGTCGCTGCTGGAGAATCACGATGCCGACGGCGAGAACGAGGCTTGGGTCCCCGTCGCAGCCTCGCAACTGCTCGTTTCTCCGTTTTCGTTGCAGTCAGGACAATTTCTCGGACCTTACCGGGTCAGCTCTTTCCTGGCGGCGGGCGGTATGGGGAAAGTCTACCGCGCCATGGACACCAGGCTCGATCGCGAGGTGGCCATTAAGATCGCTGACGCGCGATTCAGCGAAGGTTTCGAGAGGGAGGCCAGGATCATCGCGTCTCTAAATCACCCCAACATTTGCCAGCTCTACGATGTCGGTCCGAATTACCTGGTGATGGAGTTGGTGGAGGGGCCAACCTTAGCCGACCAGATACGCCGCGGCGCGCTCCCTGTGGCCGAAGCGCTCGATATCGCCCGCCAGATAGCCGAGGCGCTCGAAGCCGCTCACGAAAGAGGCAGAATACACTGCGACCTGAAACCAGCCAACGTCAAGATCACGCGCGCCGGCATAGTCAAGCTGCTGGATTTCGGATTAGCGAAAATGGCCGAGCCGGCAGCGCCCGTCGAGTCCGCTTCCACCCATTCCGACATAGTGCTGGGCACCGCGGCGTACATGAGTCCGGAGCAGGCGCGCGGATCCGGAATCGATAAGCGCACCGATATCTGGTCGTTCGGTGTGGTGCTGATGGAGATGCTGACTGGCCGGAAGGCCTTTGAGGGAGAGAACGAGTCTGACACGGTAGCGGCAGTAATCAATGACCAGCCGGATTTTGCCCGCCTTCCGAGAGACACCCCCGTTCCAGTTCGCCGGTTGGTGCGCCGGTGTCTCGAGAAAGATCCACGGCGCCGGCTGCAAGCCATCGGCGAAGCGCGCATCGCGATCGAGGATATTTTTGCAGGCTCACCCCAAGAAGAGCAGATTGTCCGCCGTCCAGCGATTGCCTGGGCCCTGGCCGCGCTGGCTGGCCTGGCGGCTCTAGCCGGGGCTGGCCTGATCGCCTGGGTCCCCGGATCCAAGGCCACCGCACCGCTCATGCAACTCGAGATCACGCCTCCGGAAGGTACGACTCTCGGGCCCGTCGTTTGGGGGCAACTAGCGTTATCTCCGAACGGCAGCCAGCTCGCCTTCATTGCAACCGCCAAGGACGGGAAGCCCAGACTCTGGCTGCGGTCGCTGGAAGCAGGCGCCGCGACGCCGGTCGTCGGGACCGAGAATGCGGGCCTTGTCCCGACGTGGTCTCCCGATAGCCGGTGGGTAGCTTTCAACGCGAACGGGAAATTGCAGAGAGTCGACGTGATCACCGGGGGCCCGCCGCAACTGATTTGCGAATGCGTCGCCGGCGCGGCATCGTGGACGCCCGAAGGGAGTATTATTTTCGCCAGGCCCTATCAGCCGCTTCAACTTGTTCCAGCATCCGGCGGGAAGCCGGCTCCTTTATTCGATTTGGATGCTTCACGCGGCGAAAGTTGGCAGGGATCTTCCGACGTGCTGCCGGATGGGAAGCACTTCATTTACGACAGCTTTGGCAGGGAAAGGGGCGCCGTGCTGGCATCCCTGGATGAAAAAACGCGCCTATTCCTCGGCCCGTTGCAAGAGTCGCCGTCACGCTACGTCGCCAACCCGAAAGGCGGAGGGTGGCTGCTGTACACCACCAACGGCCAGCTCTTCGCCCGGCCGCTCCACCCGAAAACAGGCAAATTCACTGGAGAGCCGGTTCTTGTAGCAAACTCGGTCGGGGGCAGCGGGCCTTCCTTCTCGGTATCGACGAATGGAGTTCTGGCTTTCCGTCACGCGCGCGGGAACTCGTCTCAGCTTACCTGGTTCGATCGTGGAGGCAGGCCGTTGAGCACGCCTGAAGAACCAGGCAATCTGAAACACCCAAGGATCTCGCCGGACCAGACCACGGTTGCGTTTGTCCGCACTGACGCGGGCAACACCGATATCTGGTTGCTTGACCTGAGGCAAAACAAATCGACCCAGTTTACGTACGACCCCGGGTTGGACGATTATCCGTTGTGGTTGCCTGATAGCAGCCGAATCATTTATCTTTCCAACCGGCAAAATGAGCGGCTTCTGGTGGAACGGCCCGCCAACAGCACCGGTTCGGAGACGGTTCTCTTCAAAACCCCCGGTTCGGTAGCCAGTTCCGGACTGCTGTTCCTCACTAAGCTTCCGACGGGCTTGTCCGCCGATGGCCGATGGGTCATCGCGAGCGAATGGTTCGCTGCTGGCGGCGCGGTCTGGCTGATTCCGCGGCAGGGGAACAGCGCTCCTGTCCATTTCACCGAAGGCGGCGATGCCAGTGCCTCGCCCGATGGCCATTGGCTGTTGTATTCAACGGCGGGGCCTGCCGGCCGCTCCAGTTTCGGAAGCAACCACCCGGAGGTCTTCGCGGAGGCCCTGGCCAAGGAAGGTGGCGCTCCCCGGAACTCGGTGCGGAAATGGCAAATCTCCACGGCAGGAGGCGCCAACCCCGTCTGGCGCGGAGATAGCAAAGAGATCTTCTACCTATCGCTGGACGGGAAGCTGATGTCCGTCCCGCTCGAATCCGGCGAGAATTTCTTCCGGACCGGCACGCCGAAAGCGCTCTTTCGAACGCGGCTGGCGCCGGGCGGCCTGAGAGAATATGATGTGACGCGGGATGGCAAGCGATTTCTGTTGAACGTGCCGATCGCCGACAGCGGTGAGGAGCCCATAACTGTGATCGTCAACTGGCCGAAGCTCCTGGAGAAGTGAACGCTCGTGTCGGTCTACCACTCCGAATCCTCGCGCGCTTAAGAGAGGTCGGTTTCCGCCCGTGTGACGCTTCAGCCCCGCTAGTCGGACTTCGGTTCAGGAAGCCGACCAGTGGGTCGAGATAGCCCTCGCCATCAAACGCGAGAAGGCCCGGCAGGCAGGCATGCCCGGGCCGGCCGCCGCGCCGGGCCCGGGCGGGCAGCCGGGACGCATCCTGATTGGCGGCGGCGTGCAGCAGTCGAAGCTGGTCCGCCAGGTGCCGGCCGAATATCCGCCGCTCGCCCGCCAAGCCCGCATTCAGGGAACGGTGCGCCTGAGTCTGGTGATTGCCTAGGACGGCAGCGTGGGCGAGATCCAGGTGATCAGCGGGCATCCGCTGCTGGTCCCGGCGGCGCTCGAGGCGGTGAAACAGTGGAAGTATCAACCCACCCTGTTGAACGGCGAGCCGGTGGAAGTGAAGACCACCACCGACGTGAATTTCACCCTGGCCGATCAGCAGTAGCACCGCGGATGGCCGCTATGCCGCATTCGGCATGGGTTGGTTCAGCGTGAAATCGAGAGCTGGCGTTCACCTGGACGAGCCCGCCCAATGTAGTGTGCGCCTGGTGGTCCAGGCAAGCTGCTGAAGCTGCAACTGGTTTCAAAAGGGAAATCAGGTTTGGTGGTCCTCCGATTCACACCATTCACACAGGGGGCGCCGCGCCGAAACGTGAGTAAACACCGGGCGACTAGCACGAAGCCGCTGGCGCGGCGGACGCCCGAAGCGGGCGTGATCGGGGAGCAGTCGCAGCCTGCAATGATGTTGGTCACTCGCGACGGTCCACGCCAAGGATGGTTGAATCTCAGGGGTTGCGTTCTTGGCGTCGTGGTGTCTTGGCGAGAAACTGAAGAGGTCATGACCGAAACGCCCTCGCCAAGGAGATCGTCGACGCCGCGTTCCACATCCATATGGCTCTCGGACCTGGCTTACTCGAATCGGTTTACGATGCGGTCCTGGCCTATGAACTGGGCAGCCAGGGTCTTCGCACGGAGCGCCAGCAACCGATTCCGGTGATCTACGAGGCCATCCGCATCGACACCGGAATTGGGGCCGACCTGATCGTCGAGGACAAAGTGATCGTAGAAGTGATCCGTCGAGATTCTCGCTCCGGTTCACAAGAAGCAGCTTCTGACCTATCTCCGCCTCGCGGACAAGCGGTTGGGCCATCAATTTCCAGGTGGCGCTCATAAAAGACGGTATCACGCGCATCGTCAATGGGCTTGAAGAAGAGTCTCACGCCAAGCCGCAAAGCCGCCAAGACAATCCTGGAGGCGATACCGTAGGCCACAGAAAAGGAGGTCTCTGTGACCAAACTTACCCAGCGGATGCGCGAAGAACTCGTGCGCCGTAATTACGCTGAAAGCACCATCTGCTCGAGGACAGGAAGCTGGGCGTGCAACTCTTTCCGCGTCGCAATTCGCCTCTCGATGCGGCTTCTTCGACAGATCCTAGCAGCCTGTGGTAATAGTGAGACGGGCGAATAAAAACATGTGACCTCGTAAATGTTTTGAGCGTCTATTGGATATGGCAATGGGAACGCGGCGGAAGCGGGAGCGGCAACAGGATCTGTGGATCGCAACCAGCGATGTGGTCGAGACACCAGCCAATGTCTTCTACGACCGCTTGAATCAGATTCTGGACGGGCACGATTTCGATGCCAAGGTGGAGCGGCTGTGCCGGAAGTTTTACAAAGACAGCGTATACGGTCGGCCCAGCATGGCGCCGGGGGTCTACTTCCGATCGCTACTGATCGGTTTTTTTGAGGGCCTCGATTCGGAGCGAGGAATCGCGTGGCGGACAGCCGACTCTCTGTCGTTACGGAAATTCCTGGGCTACGCGCTGGATGAGGCCACGCCGGATCATTCCACGATTTCGCGCACGCGGCGATTGTATTGGCTGGAGACGCACAAGGCCGTGTTCCGCTGGGTGCTGAAGATCCTCGATCAAGAGGGACTGGTCAGCGGACGGACCGTATCGATTGATGCCACTACGCTGGAAGCCAATGCGGCGCTGAAAAGCATCGTGCGGCGGGACAACGGACAAAGCTACAACGACTATCTGAAGGAACTGGCCAAGGCCGCCGGGATCGAGAACCCGACGCGCGAACAGTTGGCACGACTGGACCGCAAGCGAAAGAAGAAAGGATCGAATCAGGAGTGGATGAGCCCCAGTGACCCCGACGCCCGAATCACCAAAATGAAGGATGGGCGGACGCACCTGGCGCACAAGGCCGAGCACGCAGTGGATCTGACCAGTGGGGCGCTGCTGGCAGTGACGCTGCAGCCGGCCAATGAAGGGGACACGACGACGATCCACCGGACCCTGGAAGAAGCGCAAGCTGTGGCCCGCGAGATCAACGAACATGGAGTCGAAGAGGTGGTAGCGGACAAGGGCTATCACAGCGGCGCGGTGCTGAAGAAAGTACATGAGCAGGAAGTCCGATGCTACATCCCCGAGCCGGAGCGTGGGCGGCGAAACTGGCAAGGTGAGGGGAAGGAGGAAGAGCAGAAGCGGACCTATGAAAACCGGCGGCGTGGGCGCGGCGACCGCAACAAGCGACTCCAGAAGTTGCGGAGCGAACTGACGGAGCGGAGCTTCGCACACCTATACGAGACCGGCGGAATGAGACGGGTGCACCTGCGGGGTCGGAAGAACATTCTGAAGCGACTACTGGTGCACGGAGCCGCGTTCAATCTCTCGTTGATCCTGCGCCAGACCATGGGAGTGGGGAAGCCCCGGCGGTTACAGGGGCTTTCTTTGCAACCGTTTATGCTGTTCGCGCGCATTTTTTCGTGGCTCTGGGCGACATCACGAGCACCAGAACAAAGGAGTGAGAGCTTTGCAATGCAAAGCGGCGGCGCGAGGGCCATGCTGCCAGCCGATTCAGGCATATATCAAGTAATTTGCTTCGGGCTGGCTGCCTGGAAAACGCCTACTTCTGACACGGGCTGCTAGGCTTGGTTCCAACTGGCGCCACCCCGTGCGTCCGCGCGCGGTCGCGATGGTGTGCCTACCTGCCTGAAAGCACCGCAGCACTACCTGTTTTTCGCTCCTCCGCTCCTCGCTCCAGCTACCGTCGCCTCCTTTGGGCAGTTCCCAGGGCGGCCAGCGCCTCTTCCCCCTTGCCTGTTCCTCGAACGCGACCATACCAAACCCGGCTAGCGGCTCCATAGTCGTCCGCCCCGCCAGCGGCTTCCTTCAAGTCTCCCTTATCGAAAGTGCCTCGGCCCGAACGCTACATTCTTCCCCCGCCTTTTTCCGCCGAGGCACCCGATCAAGGCTAACGACTACCGGGGGTGTAATCTGCCGTGTGACGAAACGGGGACACACGGTGCGACGACTACCGCACTCTGCCACGGCGGCCCCGGGCACCTGCTGATGCGCTTATACTGCGATTCGAGGAGTCGTTCATGTCAAGTACGGCAATGTACGAGAACGGGGCCGAACCGATCATCCTCGGCCTGTGTCGCATCGGCGGCGCAGCTGCCTTCGTCCTGATAGCCTACTGCATCGCAACGATGGTCCAGCTGATGCTTCTCGGCGGACAACCGTCGAGTGCCGCCGCCGCCTTCGATCTGCTACAGAGCAGCAGGATTGTGGGCCTGCTGCGCCTCGACCTGCCGACCGTTGTCGCGCTGCCCCTCTATTATCCGCTGTTTCTAGCACTATCGATGGCTCTGTGGCGCGTAGATGGCGTGAAGGCGATTCTCTCCGCACTATGGGTCTTCGCAGGCATCACCCTCACACTGGCCACGCCGATGGGACTCTCAATGGTTCCGCTCAGCGAGAAATACGCCGCAGCAACCACAGACGCCGCTCGCAATCAATTTCTTGCGGCGGGCGAGGCCATCCTGGCCAGCGATCTGTGGCACGGCACCGGTGCTCTGGTTGGCGGAATCCTGTTGCAAGCTGGCGCGGCGCTGATCTGTTTCCCGATGCTCAAAAATGCTGCCTTCGGCAGGCTCACCGGCTGGCTCGGACTAGTGATGCACGGCCTTGATCTGGCGCACATCGTTTTTGGGCTGTTCATGCCGACCGTTGGGGCCATCCTGATTGCCGTGGCCGGACCCATGTACCCAATCTGGTTTTTCCTGGTCGGCCGCAGCCTGTGGCGGCTGGCGCGGGGCAGTTTTCCCGACGCAGCGATACTTTTCCGGCATTGACTTCGCGAGCAGAGAGACACGCAGCAATCCAGTGTGAGACTACACACTGTGATCTGCGGCGTAGCACGCATGCCCAGGCGAACGCCAAACAGCCCACCGAAGCATCGACGGGCTCAACTGTACTGTGCGTGGCGTAGCTCTCGTTGAGCAGTGCGAGTTCTTTCAGGAGGGCGGCCCGAGTCTAGTTGGAAGTTGAAGCGGCGGTTCAACCCCGGTTCGCATAGAATCGGGGTGCTGAATCCTTTGGAAAGGAGAACCGCCGTGAAACGAAACTATCACACCATCGCTTCGTCAGGAAAGGCGAACGAACGACAACTGACCGAGTTTCTGAGCCGCAACGGCCAGTTTCTGCTGCCGATGGTGGAACTGATCGAGCAATCCCGGATGGCTGTTGAGGAGCTGATTGACGTGGCCGGTCGGGTCACAATCGAGGCTGTGCTGAAGCTCTCGGCGCAGCAGGTGGCCGGCGAGCCGAGTCAAGGCAAGCTGCGGAATGGGGATATCGGGTGGCATGGAACTCAGAACGGGACTGTCTACCTGCGGGATCGGAAGCTGCCGGTGAACAAGCCGCGGCTTCGACGAAAGGGCAAAGGCAAGGGCAAGGAGGTTCCGGTTCCGGCCTATGTGGCGATGCAGGATCGGGCGGGTATGGGGGCTCGCATGCTCGACTTGCTGATGCGCGGCGTGAGCACGCGTCAGTATGAGCACGTCATCCCGGCGATGGCGGAGACGGTCGGGGTGGGCAAGAGCAGCGTGAGCCGAGAGACGATCACCGCGGCGGAAAAGAAACTCGAGGAGTTGACCGCCAGGCGATTTGACGAAATGGACTTGCTGATCATCTACATCGACGGCATGGCCTTCGGCGACCACTGCATTATCGGCGCGGTGGGCGTGGATGTGGAGGGTCGGAAATATCTGCTGGGGATTCAAGAGGGAGCGACCGAAAATGCCGCGGCGGTGAAGGATCTGTTGGAGCGCTTGGTGGCGCAAGGGGTAGATCCCAATCGCAAGCGGCTGTTTGTGATCGACGGTTCGAAGGCACTGCGCACAGCGATTAAGGCCGTGTTCGGGGCGCAGAATCACATTCAGCGCTGCAGGCAACATAAGCTGCGGAACGTGGTGGATCGGGTGGCGGAAGATCAGAAGGAGCAAGTCAAAGCGCTGCTGAAGGCCGCCTGGAAACTAGGGCACAAGGAGGGAATGGCGAAAATCCGGAAGCTGTCGGAATGGCTCGAAAGAGAGTGCCCGGCCGCGGCAGCCAGCCTGCTGGAGGGACTGGAGGAGTGCTTCACGATCAACCGGCTCGACGTTCCGACTTCACTCCACCGCTGCTTGGCTACCACCAACGTGATTGAGAGCGCGCACGCCGGCGTTTGCATGCGGACCAATCGAGTGAGCCGCTGGAAGGGGTGATCGCGATCAGCTCGTTCCGCTGAACGTCAGAAAGTGACAACGCCTTTGCTGGCGGCCGTGGCATCGTATTCCATTATGCCCCTGCCGACCCAAAAGGTAAAGACATTTAAGGGACAGGACACTAGAGTTTCCAGGGCGGCGAACAAAGTGGTGGTGCCGTTGCGTTTGTAATCGTGGGTCATGGTGCCGCATCGTCCCTTCTTGATGAGGGCGCCCCGGAGTTAGTTGGAAGTAAGTAGCGGCGGTCGGAAATCATCTTACGCTACCTTCTGCTTCGGCGCAACATCTTTTTCGACCTTCTCATCCAAAATCGCTTTGTGCGCTTGCCCCGTTTGCTGAGACAAATAGTTAAGACACTGTTGACCGTTCGCTGCCATTTCATTGTGCCCCATCCCGGAACGGTTTTAGGATGAAGCTGCCGGTGAAGCGGAGACGGGCTCTGCTGGCGAGCACCCCGATCAAGGAATAGCCGGCCGGAACTCATCTGCGGACGATGAGATGGAGCGCGGTCCTCCCGACACGCTCTGCTACCCGGGTTCGGGGCCGACCGACGGGAGGCGGCACGGCTCCCGGCCTGGGGTTTGGTTTTCATACCACATCGGACCAGATAGATTCCGCCATGCCTTGAAAAACGCATTCTGATGGCCGTCAGAATGAGACCGCCGGGGTAGCCCGGCCAGTGGGGAGGCATCGGCGCAAACTCGGCTGTGGCGATTACAATCCGGACCACGTAGCTGCCGGTCGCTTGTCGAGTTTCCCTGTATAGGGCGCCTTTGCTTCCGCCATTCATATGATGCGTCGATGTCATAGGGCGCGGCGGCATGCGCTCGTGGTTGCTGCCTGGCCCAACAACTGTTGTTCAAACTCCACCGGCGGCCGGTAGCCGAGCGCCGAATGGAGGCGTTTGCGGTTGTACACCCGTTCCAGGAAGTGCTTTATGGAAGCCCGCGCCTCCGCCAGATCGCGGTATTCCTGGCGATACACCTCCTCATATTTGAGGGTCTTCATGAACGATTCGCAGGCCGCATTGTCGAACGGATTTCCCTTGCGACTCATGCTGATGGTGATGTCCCGGCTCTTCAGCAGGTCCGTGTAGTCTTGTGAGGCGTACTGCACGCCGCGGTCAGAATGATGCACCAAACCCGGCGCCGGTATGCGCCGCTCAAGCGCCATGCGAAGCGCTGCGATGGTAAGCTCGTCCTCCAACGTTCGGTCCAGCGCCCAGCCAATCACCCGCCGCGAGTAGGCATCCAAGATGACAGCTAGATACACGAACTCCGCTGCCAGTCGAATGTAGGTGATGTCCGCCACCCACAGTTGATCGATGTCGGTCAACGCCATCCCGCGCGCCAGGTTCGGGTACACCGGCCGACTGTGATTGGAGTTCGTGGTCACCAGGAACTTCCGTCGCCGCAGGCACAGCAGATTGTCCTCCCGCATCAGGCGGTACACCCGGTTCGGCCCGACCTGCCAGCCGCGCCGGTGCAGTTCTTCGGTCATGCGTGGCCGTCCATAGGCGGGAAACTCCAAGGCGATCCGCTGGATGGCATCCCGTAGATCGATGTCCTTATCCCCGGCGGCCGGCGTGGTCAGGAACCGGTAGTAGCCGGCCCGGCTCAGATGGGCCAGCGCGCACATCTCGGCGATGCTCATGCTCGTTTCCCTCCGGACTTGCTCCTGGATGTTCCCGTAGATCGCGGCTTTCCAGTCAATGCCTGCAACCTCCGCTGTTCCTCGATGCGTTGCAAGCTGCGCTTTAAAAAATCGATCTCCAGGGTTTGCTGGCCGATTTTCCGCTCCAGCTTGGCCTGCTCGGTATCATCCCACCGCTGCTTTCCCAAGCCCGGAAACGCATTGCCCGGTCCTTCACGGAATTCCCGGCGCCAGCGATGCAGGACATTCGGGTTCACCTCAAATGCCCGCGCCACCTCGGCAATCGAGGACCCCGTCTCCAGCCGTCGGATGGCGGCCAATTTCTCCTCACGCGTGAAAGTTCGTCGTGACAGCCCCATGACACAATTCTCCATTCAATGGAATTTGTGTCTTAACTGTTTGTCTCAAAAATCGGGACAAGTCCAGTTGTCAGTTTTTGAGCCCAAAGGTCCTTATATCCGATGATGCGCCGGAAGCTTTTCTCCGTTGCCAGGAATGAGCTTGCCACCCAGCGCTGCACCATCTTGCCGTCCTTCCAGCGGCTCACTCGATTGGTCCGCATGCAAACGCCGGCGTGCGGATCCCCATCACGTTGGTGGTAGCCAAGCAGCGGTGGAGTGAAGTCGGAACGTCGAGCCGGTTGATCGTGAAGCACTCCTCCAGTCCCTCCAGCAGGCTGGCTGCCGCGGCCGGGCACTCTCTTTCGAGCCATTCCGACAGCTTCCGGATTTTCGCCATTCCCTCCTTGTGCCCTAGCAGGCTGCTGAAAAAGTCCCCGGACTACTTAGAATGGCACTTACCAACAGCCGCAAACTGTTGATTCTACGTTTGACGGAGCGAGACATTGGGTGCTTTCGGGCATCGAAATACCCTTTTTCAGCAACCTGCTAGCAGGCTGCTGAAAAATGGCCTCCGGCGGAATTTGGCCTTCTTCCGATTTCTTCCTCAGGAGGCTTAGAATTGCATCGCGAAGGGGCGCACATAGGGGGATACGGGCCCGAAACGACATTTTGCAAAATTCAAAACACACTTCTCCTCGGCCTTACACGGTGTGAACTGCCGGCGACATCAGATTCCGCATCCGTACCAAGTTGTAAGCAGCAGCCGTGAACGTAAAAACCCACCTGACTGTTTCCAGTCCGCGATGTCTCGTCTTGCGTAGTGTTCCAACTGTCTTCATCCAACCAAAGACTTCTTCGATGCGCTTCCATTTTCGCTGGCTCACTTGATAGCCTTCATGCCGCGTTGTGCGTCCATCGATCGCGCTACCACCCGGACGCTTGATGTTCTGCGAAACATGCGGCGTCACATTGATGCCTCGCGCCTCGCTAACGAAGTCCTTGGTGTCGTAGGCTTTATCGGCCCCAACGGTAATGCGCTCCGTCCCTTCCACACGCTCGGCCATCAGCATTGCCGCATCCCGCTCCGCGGTACCGTTGCATTGCAGTAACTCCGTGTCTACCACCAGTCCGTTCCGGTTCTCGATCAATACGTTGCCGCAATACGCCAGCTTCGATTCATGACCACCACTCTTGCGCGCCAGTCGCGCGTCGGGGTCGGTGGTGGACTCGTGGGTGTCGTTGCTCCGCGTCTCGCCGTGGAAGTTCACGGTCGGGTTGCCGGGATCATCGGGCGGCGGTGCCGGCTGATCCTTCCGCTGAAAACTCTTGTGGCTCGCCCAAGCTTCGATGAGCGTGCCGTCCACACTGAAGTGCTCGTCGGAGATTAGGTCCACTACCCGCGCCTGACTCAACACTTCCTGGAAGAACTTCTCGGCGATATCTCCTTCCCATAGACGGTCGCGATTCTTGGTGAATACTTTCGGCACCCACACCGCTTCGTCCATATTCAGGCCAACAAACCACCGGAACAGAAGGTTGTACTCCAATTGCTCCATCAACATCCGTTCGCTTCGAACTGTATAGAGCACCTGTAAAAGCAATGCTCGCAACAACTTCTCCGGTGGAATCGAGGGTCGGCCAAAGGTCGAATAAAGCTGGCTGAAGGTCGGCGAAAGCGCCTTCAGTGCCTCGTCGACTATCAACCGGATCGGCCGGAGCGGATGCTTCTCAGGTACGCGCTCTTCCGGCGACAGGTAGCTGAACATCGAACTCTGTTGGGTATCAGTTCCTCGCATGGCTTCTGAAACATAATACCGCGCTTTTGTTTCAACAGGTAACGAGGAGCTGGGACTTTTTCAGCAGCCTGCTAGGAAACGTCCTTTGCCGGAGTAGGCCAGCATTTGCCTGGTTAGATGTGCAAGTTGTTCACCAGTCTTGAGAACGCCCTGCAGCAACTCGACCGATTCATGCCCCTCGGGTAGGGTTTCGATTGCCAGGCTGGTGTTCCCGATTACCCCAACCAGAAGATTGTTGAAGTCATGGGCTACGCCGCCTGCCAGCAGGCCTATGCTTTCAAGTTTCTGCGCCTGCCACAGGCGTTCTTCTGCTTTCTTGCGCTCGGTAATGTCCGTGATCAGCGCCATCGCCAGCCGCGATCCGCCTTGCTCGATCGCACTCAGGCTGACCTCAACCGGAAATTCGGCGCCGTCCTTCGAGAGCCCGTGAAGTTCGAGCCCAATCCCCATCACCCTCGTTTGGGGCCGCGCAAAGTAGTGCGGCACGTGTCCGGCGTCTGCCTTCCGGAACCGCTCCGGCAGGAGAATCCCGAGAGACTGGCCAAGGAGTTCGTCGCGCTTGTATCCGAACATCTCTTCGGTCTTTACGTTCACGAGAACGATACGCCCACTCTCATCGACCGCCACGACGCCCTGCGACGCCGACTCAAGCAACGCGCGCCAGCGGGCTTCGCTTGCGAGCAGCGCCTCCTCAGTCCGCTTAAGCTCGCTTACATCGATCAACGTGATGGTGCATCCCTGAGCTTTAGCATCGGAGCTTCCGAGGTAACCAGCATTCAAGATGATGGGCACTAAGTCGCCGTCGGCATTCCTGACGGTCGTCTGAAGACCGGTTATGCTCCCCTGGCTCCGCGCTGTCGAGAGGATCTCCTCAAAGGCGAGATCCTTCAACTCCGGACCGAAGCGCAGCGGGAAAACACTGCTAAAAGAACGCAAGAGGACGGGCATGCGCGCGAGTTGCTCGGCAGCCGGATTGGCTTCTACAATCCGCCCGTCGGTATTCACCACGAGAATCGCGGTTGCCGCGTGCTCCAATATTGAGCGCGCGAGCTTTCCGGCAGCGACGATCTCCTCGTTCCGTTTCTGGGCCGTTAAGTCGGTAACGATGATGGAAATGCAAGCTATTTCATCAGACCGGAGCCGACTCGCCGCCAAATATACGGGGACCAATTCTCCGCCGGCGCTCTTTAGCCGCAACTCACATTTCACTCGATCGTTCGACCAAAGCAACGCTTCCAGAACCGCCTGGCTTTCCTGTGCGACGAGGTCTTGCACCTGCGAACCTATGACACTTTCCAACGGCAAGCCCAACATCCCGGCGAGTTGTTCGTTTGCGAAAAGAATCAGGCCGCCCGTGGTGAGCGTCATGGCTCCTTCGCCCATCTGCTCTACCAGGAGGCGGTAGCTTTCATCGGCGCCCTTGAGAGTATAGACGGCATCGCCATCGGGACCAGCCGCCACGACGGCATCGACTTCACCGTTCCTTATGGCTCGAAGCGTCTCCTCGACTACATCCAGCCGAGCTTGAAGCTCACGGTTGCGTTCGAGCACCGCTTCAATATTCTCAGGTCGCATCGCCGTCCTTCTCCGGCTTTTGATCTTCAAGCGGCATCAGATCCAGCCCGACCAGCACGCGTTCTGCGTCGGATAGATCTCCTATTAGCTGTCGCACCGGCAGCGGCAGTTTCTTGACCAGCGTCGGGGTTACGACGACCTGCTCGCGCTTGGCTAGCTCCGGATGTTGATAGATATCGATCACTTCGAGCTCGTAACGGCCGTGCAGTTTCTCTTCGCAAATCGCCCGGATGTTCTGGATTGCGCGGGCGGAACGTGGCGTGGTTCCGGTAACGTAAAGTCGCAGCAGGTAATGATCGGCTGCTGGCTGGCTGCGCATTGCCTCTTCAAATGCCGCAGTCTCGCTGACAGGCTTCTTCTGTTTCACATTGCCTCCCTCGGTATTTGAGGCTGCAAGCCGAGTACAGCCAGTGCGCGCTCTGTATTTGAAAGATCTCCAATGATTGTCCTGACCGGCTCCGGCACTATCCTGATCAGGGTCGGCAACACCAAGATCTGATCCTGTTTGGCCAAGTGAGGCTTCTCAAGGAGGTCGATAACCTTAATGCGAAAGTTCACGCGAAGATGTTCCTCGCAGATTCGCTTGAGATTCACGAATGCTAGTTTGGACTTTGGAGTCTGATCCGCCACATACAGCCGGAATTCCCATTTCAGGCTTTTGCCGGACCGCCGTTCCTTGTCGCGGGAACTTGGTACCTGTTTGATCATCCTTGTCCTCCGCGCGCTTTCGGTTTTCCGCCCGGGCGTCTGCGACATCACGTTGCGCTTGCCCCGTTTGCTGAGACAAATAGTTAAGACACTGTTGACCGTTCGCTGCCATTTCATTGTGCCCCATCCCGGAACGGTTTTAGGATGAAGCTGCCGGTGAAGCGGAGACGGGCTCTGCTGGCGAGCACCCCGATCAAGGAATAGCCGGCCGGAACTCATCTGCGGACGATGAGATGGAGCGCGGTCCTCCCGACACGCTCTGCTACCCGGGTTCGGGGCCGACCGACGGGAGGCGGCACGGCTCCCGGCCTGGGGTTTGGTTTTCATACCACATCGGACCAGATAGATTCCGCCATGCCTTGAAAAACGCATTCTGATGGCCGTCAGAATGAGACCGCCGGGGTAGCCCGGCCAGTGGGGAGGCATCGGCGCAAACTCGGCTGTGGCGATTACAATCCGGACCACGTAGCTGCCGGTCGCTTGTCGAGTTTCCCTGTATAGGGCGCCTTTGCTTCCGCCATTCATATGATGCGTCGATGTCATAGGGCGCGGCGGCATGCGCTCGTGGTTGCTGCCTGGCCCAACAACTGTTGTTCAAACTCCACCGGCGGCCGGTAGCCGAGCGCCGAATGGAGGCGTTTGCGGTTGTACACCCGTTCCAGGAAGTGCTTTATGGAAGCCCGCGCCTCCGCCAGATCGCGGTATTCCTGGCGATACACCTCCTCATATTTGAGGGTCTTCATGAACGATTCGCAGGCCGCATTGTCGAACGGATTTCCCTTGCGACTCATGCTGATGGTGATGTCCCGGCTCTTCAGCAGGTCCGTGTAGTCTTGTGAGGCGTACTGCACGCCGCGGTCAGAATGATGCACCAAACCCGGCGCCGGTATGCGCCGCTCAAGCGCCATGCGAAGCGCTGCGATGGTAAGCTCGTCCTCCAACGTTCGGTCCAGCGCCCAGCCAATCACCCGCCGCGAGTAGGCATCCAAGATGACAGCTAGATACACGAACTCCGCTGCCAGTCGAATGTAGGTGATGTCCGCCACCCACAGTTGATCGATGTCGGTCAACGCCATCCCGCGCGCCAGGTTCGGGTACACCGGCCGACTGTGATTGGAGTTCGTGGTCACCAGGAACTTCCGTCGCCGCAGGCACAGCAGATTGTCCTCCCGCATCAGGCGGTACACCCGGTTCGGCCCGACCTGCCAGCCGCGCCGGTGCAGTTCTTCGGTCATGCGTGGCCGTCCATAGGCGGGAAACTCCAAGGCGATCCGCTGGATGGCATCCCGTAGATCGATGTCCTTATCCCCGGCGGCCGGCGTGGTCAGGAACCGGTAGTAGCCGGCCCGGCTCAGATGACCACACCAACCCACGAACGATTGAGGCCTTGAAAAGCGGACCGTTGGCTTCGGCGCTGGTAGCCTATGCCCAGCGCTTGCACGAGGACGGCTATGCAACCCATTCGGGTTTCGTGCAGCTACGATTGTTGGGCTGTTTCAACCGCTGGCTCGATCGTAAAGGGCTGACCAGCGAGGATGTGGATGCGGCCACGATCGAGCGGTATCTTCGTGGCCGGGCACAAATCCGGAAACTGCGCAGAGGCGATTCTGTGGCGCTGTTTCGGCTGTTGGCCATGCTCCGACCCGACGGATCCGGTGTGACCGCTCCACGTCCGACACCAGTTGAAGTCGCATTGGGGCGCTTCCAGCACTACCTACGGCAGGAACGCAGTTTATCCGAGGCGACAGTGATCAACTACACGCCTGTTGCACGATCATTCCTGTCGGAACGTTTTCCCAAGGGAGACTTACAGTTTCAACAGATCACCGCGGCCGACATCACCGCGTTCGTGCAGCGGCAGGCTGCCCTGGTCACGTCCAAACGCGCCGCTGGTGGTGACTGCATTGCGGTCCTTTCTGCGCTACTTGTTCCTTCGCGGCATAGTGGCCATCGACTTGGCGACGTGCGTTCCCACCATCGCCACATGGTCGCTCTCCAACGTGCCCAGGTTTCTTGTCAGAGAACAGATCCAGAAGATCCTGGCCTCGTGTGATAAAGAAACCGGCATTGGCAAACGAGACTACGCCCTTTTGCTCCTGCTGGCGCGTCTTGGCCTGCGAGCCGGCGAAGTGGTTGCCCTCACGTTGGACGACTTGGATTGGGACGCCGGTCTGGTCACGGTGCGCGGCAAAGGAAAGCGGGTTGCACAGATGCCATTGCCATCCGAAGTGGGAGCCGCCATTGCTGACTATCTCTCACTGGGAGGCCCCAGTGTTCCAGTCGGCGCGTGTTCATTCGCGGGAAGGCGCCGCTAACCGGCTTCGCCAAGGCGGTTGCCATATGCTCGCTGGTGGATAGGGCGCTGGAGAGGGCGGGCGTGGAGTCGGAATATCGAGGTTCCCACGTGTTCCGCCACAGCCTGGCCACCGGGATGCTCAACCAAGGCGCGTCCTTGGATGAGATCGGTGATGTGTTGCGGCATCGACGCCCAGACACCACTCGAATCTACGCCAAAGTGGATTTGGTGTCGCTTCGTTCCATTGTGCTTCCGTGGCCAGGAGGTACGGCCGCGGACATACCACTGCCTGTTCGGGCTATTGGCCGTGGCAGGGTTGCGGATCAGCGAGGCGCTCAAGTTGGAGCAGCCGGATGTGGATCTCGGCGAGGGCATTCTCACCATCCGCCAAACCAAGTTCGGCAAGACCCGCCTGGTTCCGCTCCACACTTCCACTCGGGACGTCATGGCCGATTACGCCCGGCGCCGCGACCGGTTGCCGTACGCCTCGGCCTGCTTTTCGAGGGAGGCAATCAGGCGCTGCACGCTGGTCCTGGTCTGGTCCGTGATGCGGATGACTTTGCCGTGCGCCGCCTCGGCTCTTTTCTCAAGGCTCTCCAGTCCGGCGTTGGCCTTGGCCAACGACCGGGGTTACCTGGTCTTCGGCTTCGAGAACGACGCGTTCTGCCTGATCCGCCATATTTACGCCGCTTTGGCTTCCTGCACGGTGACCACGGACCGGTGGTTGAGCATCACTTTCAGGAGCGCCTCGCGGTCGCGGGGACACGCCCCACTGCCGCTCGCGCTGGTTGTTATAGAAGGCGATCTGCGAAGCCGTTTGCCGCCGGCCTGGCATGGCCTCGTCCAGAAACCCGATTACGGCGCGGTTCTCGTTGGCGGTGAGAACCTTCAGACACCGCAGCGTGTGCCCCGTCCACGTCCAATCGCGAATGGGCTGGAGGCCGCGCGCCGACTTGTAATCCGGGTATCCCTTGCGCCCCGCTTTACCGGGCTTCAACGGCGCCGCGGCTTGATCGTAGATGTTCTGCCCGCTCTGGATGCGCGCCCGGATCGTATCCGCCAGCACCTGCGCGAATCCTTGCATCTCGGGCGCGGTGAAGGGGGAATAGACGAACCGGGCGCGGCGAACGACGGTCTGAAAGCGGGCCATGGCGAAACCCTAATCCACTTGCAGCGACGGTTACCGTTTTGGTAACCTAAAGGGCGGTGAGGATCATCAGCAAGGCGGCGATCACCGAATTCACCGAGACGCACAAGGACGCGTTGGAATCGCTATTGCACTGGCACAGCATGACCAAACGCGCGGCCTGGAGACACTTGGTCGACGTCCGCGCCGACTTTCCTCACGCTGATGCCGTGGACCTTTTCACGGTGTTCAACTTCGGTGGAAACAAGTACCGGCTTGTCTCGGTGATCAAGTATCGGTGGCAAGTCGTCTATATCCGCCACATCCTCACACACGCCGAATACGATGAGGGGAAATGGAGACTATGAGCGCAACGCTGCTCGACGAACGTCAATATCGGAAGCTTCTCGATGAAACCCTGCCTGTCGTCATTCGAACGGCGGCGGAGTACCATCGGCTGCTCGCCACCGCTGGCGCCCTCATGGAAAAGCCGGAAGACGAGATTTCCGAGGAGGAAGGCCGGCTTCTGGAACTGCTCAGCATCCTGATCGAGGAATACGAAGACCGGGCGCACCCGCTCCCGAAAGGCGCGCCGCACAAGATGCTGGCCTATCTGCTCGAAGAGAAGAACATGAAGCCCAGCGACCTCTGGACCGTGCTGCCCAAGAGCCGCGTATCGGAAATCCTAAACGGGAAACGCAGCATCAGCAAGATCCAGGCGAGACAACTGGCCGAACTTCTTCGCGTACCCGTCGACCTGTTCGTATAACGGATCTGCCATCTACCCGCCGCGACAGTCTCCGAAGCAGCAGTTCCTGAAAACTCTGGACGCCCTTGTCCTCGGCGGCAATCTGCTCCTGGCGCACGGCGTCGATCAGTTCCATCACGCGGAACTCCTCCTCTGGAGATCCGCGAGGGTGATCGTCACCCCGAAGGACTTGGCGTTGAGGAGGCGGAAACAGCGGCGTACCGGCATGCCGTTGAACGTCTCCATCGCCTCCTCTACGAGGTTCCTTGGGCAGCCGGGGCCGTGGCTGACATCGATAGCCTTCCCGGCGGCGCAGACTGGGCAGCCATCGAGTTCAGCGGGCGAGGAATGGCCGCATTGGCGGCACCTGAATATCCGATCCGGGCAGTCCTCGTCCCTGCCGCACAACGTGGCCTGCTGGAGCCCAGACTGGATCAGGAACCGGATGGCCGGTCCCGCCGGGGACTCGGGCGCGGCTATTCCGGGTCGTCGCCTTCGATGGAGAGTTGCGCGATCACCTCGGAGACGACGGCGGATTTGTGCACGATCGGCACCGCGCCGGCATAACCCTCGTGGGAGACGTGCAGTTCATCGTAGAGGGCGCCACTCGGCTCCAGGAAGGCCCGCGTCTCGACCGACCGCCGCGCCGCCACGATGCTGGTCGATGCCCGCTCGTGGTCTTGCATCTCCCTTGGCGGTCGGCATCCGCAGAACGTGCGCCACCTTCGCGCCGGGGACCTTCATCTCGATCCGGTAGTTGATGCCCTCGCGATCCACCCTCACCACGGTGCAGCGCTCGATGCGGCCAATCACCATGCCGGCCTCGGCATCATCGAACTCCGGGCCATCCTTGTCGGTGCGGATTTTGGCGAACAACTCCGCGTTGACTTTCGGGAGGTCCAGATCCTCGTTTTCGACTTGCCGCGGCCGAGGAACCGGCGAACGCTGCGCTGGCTGCGCCTGCTGTTCGGTGCCTTCGATGGCGTAATCGCGGAGTGGTTTGTATTCCCCGCCGAGGCCCTGCGCCCAGATGGCGTACCGGGCGGGGCAGGTCACGTCTTCGCAGCCAATCGAGGTCTCCTTGAGGCGGCGGGCGAAATCGCCGGCGGCGATCTCGCGAGCCTCGGCGACCGAGGATACTACCGCGACCGGTTCGTAGTGGCCGTCTTCGGTTTCCGCGATGAGCATCGCGAGGCCCAAGTCGGTCCCGGGTTTGATCGATATCGCAAATCCCGGTGTGGGCGTCTCTCGCTTCATTTTCTTCTTTTTGGCCAATGCCATCTGCTTATCTCCTTGCACGACGATTCATCACTCCGGCTGGCCCCCGAAGCAAGGGAATAATCGCGCCCTGAAGCAGAAACGCCGCCCGTTTCCGGGGCGGCGATCCTGAGGCGATGAGGCCTTATCCAATTCGGTAGGTCCGGTCGCCCGTCTCGCCCTTGCTGGACTCGACCTTGAGGCCCATCTTCTTGACGAGCGTTCCGCTGATGAAGCCGCGGATGCTGTGGTTCTGCCAGTCGGTGGCCTTGGCGATTTCCGCCAGCGTTGCGCCTTCTTTGCGGCGCAGCAGTTCCAGGACCAGTGCTTTCTTGCTGCCCTCGCGCGCCGTGGGTGTGCCGTCGCCGGCGGTGGCCATCGTAGTTGCTGTCGCCGTTTTCGTCGCACCCTTCGCCGCCTTGGGCGCGGTGGAGCCCGTATCTGTGGGCACTTCGAGTTTCTGGATGGCCTTCCAGATCCGGACGATGGCACCCTTGCGGTCTCTGAACTTCTTGACCGGCTTCAGGTCGGCGCCCAATCCAGCGACCCCGGCAAAGCTGTTCCAGATATGGAGCAGCCGGTCGGCCGGCCAGTTGGCGACGAGTTTAGCCAGTTCTTTCTCGCTGACGAATTGTTCCTGGCCTTCGGGAATCTGCCCGGCGGCGATGTAGGCGGTGATGGTGTTGTCGGCGTCAATCGCGAAAAGTCTCATTGTGGTGCCCTACGCCTTCATTCCAATCTCATGCCGATCATCGTTCCGAACTACAGCCGTAAAACTGATCGGCATCACTTCGGAACACTGATCGGCATCAGAGGGCGGCCCGAGTCTAGTTGGAAGTTGAAGCGGCGGTTCAACCCCGGTTCGCATAGAATCGGGGTGCTGAATCCTTTGGAAAGGAGAACCGCCGTGAAACGAAACTATCACACCATCGCTTCGTCAGGAAAGGCGAACGAACGACAACTGACCGAGTTTCTGAGCCGCAACGGCCAGTTTCTGCTGCCGATGGTGGAACTGATCGAGCAATCCCGGATGGCTGTTGAGGAGCTGATTGACGTGGCCGGTCGGGTCACAATCGAGGCTGTGCTGAAGCTCTCGGCGCAGCAGGTGGCCGGCGAGCCGAGTCAAGGCAAGCTGCGGAATGGGGATATCGGGTGGCATGGAACTCAGAACGGGACTGTCTACCTGCGGGATCGGAAGCTGCCGGTGAACAAGCCGCGGCTTCGACGAAAGGGCAAAGGCAAGGGCAAGGAGGTTCCGGTTCCGGCCTATGTGGCGATGCAGGATCGGGCGGGTATGGGGGCTCGCATGCTCGACTTGCTGATGCGCGGCGTGAGCACGCGTCAGTATGAGCACGTCATCCCGGCGATGGCGGAGACGGTCGGGGTGGGCAAGAGCAGCGTGAGCCGAGAGACGATCACCGCGGCGGAAAAGAAACTCGAGGAGTTGACCGCCAGGCGATTTGACGAAATGGACTTGCTGATCATCTACATCGATGGCATGGCCTTCGGCGACCACTGCATTATCGGCGCGGTGGGCGTGGATGTGGAGGGTCGGAAATATCTGCTGGGATTCAAGAGGGAGCGACCGAAAATGCCGCGGCGGTGAAGGATCTGTTGGAGCGCTTGGTGGCGCAAGGGGTAGATCCCAATCGCAAGCGGCTGTTTGTGATCGACGGTTCGAAGGCACTGCGCACAGCGATTAAGGCCGTGTTCGGGGCGCAGAATCACATTCAGCGCTGCAGGCAACATAAGCTGCGGAACGTGGTGGATCGGGTGGCGGAAGATCAGAAGGAGCAAGTCAAAGCGCTGCTGAAGGCCGCCTGGAAACTAGGGCACAAGGAGGGAATGGCGAAAATCCGGAAGCTGTCGGAATGGCTCGAAAGAGAGTGCCCGGCCGCGGCAGCCAGCCTGCTGGAGGGACTGGAGGAGTGCTTCACGATCAACCGGCTCGACGTTCCGACTTCACTCCACCGCTGCTTGGCTACCACCAACGTGATTGAGAGCGCGCACGCCGGCGTTCGCATGCGGACCAATCGAGTGAGCCGCTGGAAGGACGGCAAGATGGTGCAGCGCTGGGTGGCAAGCTCATTCCTGGCAACGGAGAAAAGCTTCCGGCGCATCATGGGATACAAGGACCTTTGGGCACTCAAAGCGATTTTGGATGAGAAGGTCGAAAAAGATGTTGCGCCGAAGCAGAAGGTAGCGTAAGATGATTTCCGACCGCCGCTACTTACTTCCAACTAACTCCGGGGCGCCCTCCGGCATCACTTCGGAATCGTGATCGACATCAGTTCGGAACGCTGATCGCCATCCCCCGGAATCCGCAGATTGGGACGAAGCGCAGAAACGCTTGCGCGAGCGACTGCAGGCGCGCGATGAGCGAATCCTCGAGATTGTTCGGAAAAGGCGAGCAACTGGTCTTTCGTGAGTGGGCTGCGTTCTTCCTGGAAAACTACTCCAAGCCCCCAATCCGTGCAGCGAAGACCCACGAAGCGAATGAGCGCGGCGTCCTCCATCTCGGCGAGGCGTTTGGCGAAATGAAACTCGCGGAAATCACGGCGGACGGCATCGAGATCCACTTGCGCCGGAGATTGCAGCAACGCGTCCGCGTCAAAACAAAGGAGGGTTTCGTTGAGCGCGACAAGCTGAAGCCGGCTACGGTTCATCAGGAACTGAGGGTGTTAAGGAGGATTCTCAGCGTAGCCGTTCGGAAGAAGCTGTTGCCTGCCAATCGGTGTTTCGGTGTCGAGTTCCCCGTAAAGGTGAAGGGCATGTTTCGGCCGCACTACATGACCTGGTCCGAGCAGCAGCAGATCGAACTCCAAGCGCCTGAATACTTGCGGAACGTCATCCGGATCATCACCGAAGCCGACCTCCGCGTCTACAAGGAACTCATGGCGATCAAGAAGGAGCAGGTGGACATCAACAACGCGCTCGTCTGGATCCCCTGTTAGCGCCGGAATAAAACGGCACCACTTTGGCCGGTTTTGGTGCTGCCAAAACCGGCGACGCGGTCCGGCGGGCACACGCCGGCGCCAACCGCCGGAGAGCCGAGCAGCCATTGGCCGAGGTTTTTCCCTGCCGATAGTGTCAGAGCATAGACCGTCCTCCCGCGCCGTCAGCGTGAGCAGGAACTGTGGAACATCGGCCGTGCTTGGTGTCTGGCTTGATGGACTCGATCACCAGGTAGAGTTTGTCGGCGCTGTTGACCTTCCCAGAAACGCAATAGTATTGGCCCGGTGTGGGCGTCTGGGATTTGGTGAAGTCATGGAGCCGATAAACGCGGTGGGTTGAGTCGTCTCTCATGAGCAGAACGGCACAGGTGCGGTATTCCATCCGCGAGAGCAGGAGCAGGTGATTGGCGCTGAAGTTGAACATCGGGGGGAAGACTTGAGTGCGGGAGCCGGAGCTCCCGCGCCCATTGGCAGCGCCGTTGAGGGGTTACCCGGTGGACTCCTCCAACCGGGATATCGCCACAGCGCGGCGCATGATCGAGGCCGGCGACGCTACTCAGCCGGCGGTGTCGAAGGGTTCTTGGCCTTGCGGAGGCTGTCGCCGCCGAGCAGGAAGATCTCAGAGTTCTCCACCAGTCGATCGACGATGGCGGTGGCGATCGTCGTGTTGTAGAGGATGTTGCCCCACTCGGAAAACGCTGTGTTCGTCGTAATGACGATGGCACGTTTCTGGCTGTGGCGGGTCGAGATGACTTGGTAAAACAGATTTGATGTTTGCTGATCCAAGGCCAGATAACCTAGCTCATCGATAATCAAAAGTGCCGGCTCGGTATAGACCCGGAGCTTGCGAACCAATGAGTGATCGACCTGCGAAGCGTTGAGGTGGTTCAGCATGTCCATGGCGGTGGTGAATAGGACGCGCTGGTTGGCCTGGCACGCGCGCCAGCCGATGACTTTGGCCAGGAAGGTCTTCCCCACGCCGGGATTGCCGATGAGCACGACGCTGGTGCCCTTCTGGAGGAACTCCAGATCGAGTAGGCGCACGATCCGGTTCTTCGACTCCATGCGGCTCTTGTGATGCTTGAAGTGGAAGCTGTCGATGGAATGCTGGGCATGCAGGCGGGACATGCGGAAGCGTCGCTCGATGGCGCGGCCGTTGCGCGAGTCCAGTTCCAGATCGGTGAGCGTTTCCAGTGCCTGCGCGAAGCCCAGGTTCTTAGTCGCGGCGTCGGCGATCATCTGGTCGAGCTGCTTGCTCATCGTCGTCAGGCTGAGTTGGTTCAGTTTCACATGGAGGGAAGTCACAAGAGTCCTTTCGGGATTGCAGGATGAAGGCGTCGTATCCGGCCAGCGAGAGCGGGTCGGTGGCGAGGTCATTGAGTTCCGGTTGGCGGAGGCGCACCGGCGGCTGCACCTCGCGCCGCGCATTCTGCTGGCGCAGAATGTTCGCGATGTAATCGGCGCCAAAGGCGCGCGCCGCATGGGCTTTCTGCACCGCGCCGGCGACCGCTTCCGGGCCGTAGTCGCGAATTAGTTCGAATAGTTCGCGCACTTGCCGGGTCAGGGAGCGATCCGTATCGGCGAGTTGTCTCAGATACGGTTCGGCAACCGGCCCGAGCAACAACACGAGCCGCTGCTGAGCGGCCGAGCGTTGCGCCGCGGCCATCTGCGCGTAGAGTTCCTTCTGGAAGCGTTCGGCGCCGAAGGTTTGGCCGCGTTCCCAGCAGCGCGCATAACTCACGATCTCGCGGGTCTGGTCGTAGATGGTCACGGAGGAGGAATCCGCTTTGACGGTAAGCTTGTCCCCGACATAGCGCGGGGGCACGCAATAACGATTGCCGTCGAAAGTCAGGCGGAGATCTTTGTGCACGAGGGGCTCGGCAATATCGCGGTAATCTGGTGTGAGTACGGGCAAGGGCCGCAGCGACTCGGGCTGGAAACGGTCATCGGGAGCCTGGCCGGTCTCGCGGTGTTTGCGCCGGTTGGCGATTTCCTGAAGCCATCGGCGCGCTTGTGAGTTGACGTCGCTGAGGTCGGCAAAGGAGCGTAGGGGCCAGAAGTTCTGGCGGACATATCCGATGGCGCGTTCGACCTTACCCTTCTCCCAGGCCGCGGCGACATGACAGGCACGTGGAATGAAATCGTACTCGCGGGCGAAGGCGAGGAAGCGCGGGTTGAACCGCACCAGGTTGCCTTCGTGTTCGGCGACGGCCGTGGCGAGATTATCAAACCACAACTCTCGGGCGCAGCCGCCCAGGGTCTGGAAGGCATGCATATGGCAGCGCACGAAGGTTTCGAAACTCTGGCTGTGGGTGAACTCCAGGTACATCTTGCGGCTGTGGCATTCCACCAGGCAGAAGGCGTATAGCTTGCGCGGCGTCCCGTTGTAGTTCAGGGCTCCGAAGTGCCCCCAATCAATGTCGAAGCGTTCGCCAGGCGAAGGCTCCATGCGCACGTAGGCCCGATGCCGGGTGGCGTCCTTACGCACCGCCTGCACATAGTCCTTGAGGATCGTGATGCCGCCGTCATAGCTGAGCGTTTGTAGCCGCTGAAACAGAACCTGTACCGGCACTTTGGGATCCTGCTGCAAAAACTCGGCGATGGCCGGCTTGAAGGTATCCAGCTTGCTGGTCCGGTCGCGACGGCTCGGGGGCGGCGCTGGAGTGTCCAGGTACTTGGCCAGGGTGTGCCGTCCGATGTGGAGATGACGCGCGATTCTGCGCTGCGGCCACTTCTCCACCAGGGAAAGGCGGTGAATCTCGTTGATCTGTTCCGGGCTGAGCATGCCAACCCTTTTATAAACGCGGTGCGAACAAAAGACCATGACGATGTTCTTTTCAAGATTCCGCGGATGGGGCCATCGCCGGGGAGGGAGCCTGCAAAATCAGGAGTTTGGAAGAAACCAGGGTGTTCTTTACAAGATCTCCCGCCAAGGGGCCGACCAGCCAGACCTCGGCGGCTGAATGCTTTAGATCAAGAACCAAGGTGTTCTTTACAAGAAGACCGACGCGCCGTTTCTGATCGCGTTGGTGCTGCTGCTGACGGTTGCGGGCGGCCGCATCGGGATGGGTCAGCCGGTAATTCTTCTGATAGTCTGGATGAGCTTCACGCCACTTCCGCCGGCTGTCGCAGATCACTTGAGCGTATTCAGGATCAGTCAGGCACTTCTTGCGCCGATACTCGTTATGCCGCCTGGCCTGACACGCGGACCGACTGCAGACGGCTTGGTCGGGACGGTGTTTGGAAGGTTGGAAGGCTTGCTGGCAATACGGGCAGCAGCGTGGCGGGAAAATCACTTCCTCCGAGGTATGTTTGGTGCCCAACCTTGAGGAAAGCAGATCCGTCGGCGCCGGAGACGATATAGAGTCTGGTGTAGAGTTCTTACCGCGTCCTCGCCAATGGGTCCCTCAACAGCACTGGCGCCGCTGGCGCCGACCAAAACCGGCCAAAATGGCGCCATTTCTCACCGGCCCTAACAGGATCCCCGACTCAAAAACGCCGAATGGCATCGCCGAGGTGCCGTTGACTCCGTTGGCAGTGGAAGCCTTCCGGAATCAGCCCTGCGCTCGCGGGAAAGGGCGAGTGGCTGCTCCCAAGCGAGGAGAACGCGGACGGCCATCAGAAGGCTCTGAAAACCGTGTGGCATGCTACGCTGAGGAGGGCTGGCGTTCGCTACTTCCGGATCTACGATCTGCGCTCTACTTATGCAACACGTCTGAGCGCAGGTGGTGTTGCGGACGAGTGGGGCACCCAGTTGTTGCGTCAGGGTGACGCCAAGGTCTTTAAGAAGTACTCGCAGATGAAGCGTGAGGCCTTGGAGAAGTTGAACCGGCGCGCCAATGAGTCCGGTCCGGGTTTTGGCACAGAAAAGGTCAGCTGATGGGGTTTTGGCACAGTTTTGGCACAGTACGGCCCTTTTGGGCGTCGTATGGGTTAGGCTGTGCTCGTGAAAGTGTTTTAGAATCAGAGAAGCAGCAAATGTCGGGGCGTAGCGCAGCCTGGTAGCGCACCTGCCTTGGGCGCAGGGGGTCGGGCGTTCAAATCGCCCCGCCCCGACCAATTAAATCAGTGGGTTAGGACGGTTTTACGGTAGGAGAAACAGGGGCAGATTCTTCACTTTGGGGGAATCTTTGTGTTAGCGCCGGAATAAAACGGCACCACTTTGGCCGGTTTTGGTGCTGCCAAAACCGGCGACGCGGTCCGGCGGGCACACGCCGGCGCCAACCGCCGGAGAGCCGAGCAGCCATTGGCCGAGGTTTTTCCCTGCCGATAGTGTCAGAGCATAGACCGTCCTCCCGCGCCGTCAGCGTGAGCAGGAACTGTGGAACATCGGCCGTGCTTGGTGTCTGGCTTGATGGACTCGATCACCAGGTAGAGTTTGTCGGCGCTGTTGACCTTCCCAGAAACGCAATAGTATTGGCCCGGTGTGGGCGTCTGGGATTTGGTGAAGTCATGGAGCCGATAAACGCGGTGGGTTGAGTCGTCTCTCATGAGCAGAACGGCACAGGTGCGGTATTCCATCCGCGAGAGCAGGAGCAGGTGATTGGCGCTGAAGTTGAACATCGGGGGGAAGACTTGAGTGCGGGAGCCGGAGCTCCCGCGCCCATTGGCAGCGCCGTTGAGGGGTTACCCGGTGGACTCCTCCAACCGGGATATCGCCACAGCGCGGCGCATGATCGAGGCCGGCGACGCTACTCAGCCGGCGGTGTCGAAGGGTTCTTGGCCTTGCGGAGGCTGTCGCCGCCGAGCAGGAAGATCTCAGAGTTCTCCACCAGTCGATCGACGATGGCGGTGGCGATCGTCGTGTTGTAGAGGATGTTGCCCCACTCGGAAAACGCTGTGTTCGTCGTAATGACGATGGCACGTTTCTGGCTGTGGCGGGTCGAGATGACTTGGTAAAACAGATTTGATGTTTGCTGATCCAAGGCCAGATAACCTAGCTCATCGATAATCAAAAGTGCCGGCTCGGTATAGACCCGGAGCTTGCGAACCAATGAGTGATCGACCTGCGAAGCGTTGAGGTGGTTCAGCATGTCCATGGCGGTGGTGAATAGGACGCGCTGGTTGGCCTGGCACGCGCGCCAGCCGATGACTTTGGCCAGGAAGGTCTTCCCCACGCCGGGATTGCCGATGAGCACGACGCTGGTGCCCTTCTGGAGGAACTCCAGATCGAGTAGGCGCACGATCCGGTTCTTCGACTCCATGCGGCTCTTGTGATGCTTGAAGTGGAAGCTGTCGATGGAATGCTGGGCATGCAGGCGGGACATGCGGAAGCGTCGCTCGATGGCGCGGCCGTTGCGCGAGTCCAGTTCCAGATCGGTGAGCGTTTCCAGTGCCTGCGCGAAGCCCAGGTTCTTAGTCGCGGCGTCGGCGATCATCTGGTCGAGCTGCTTGCTCATCGTCGTCAGGCTGAGTTGGTTCAGTTTCACATGGAGGGAAGTCACAAGAGTCCTTTCGGGATTGCAGGATGAAGGCGTCGTATCCGGCCAGCGAGAGCGGGTCGGTGGCGAGGTCATTGAGTTCCGGTTGGCGGAGGCGCACCGGCGGCTGCACCTCGCGCCGCGCATTCTGCTGGCGCAGAATGTTCGCGATGTAATCGGCGCCAAAGGCGCGCGCCGCATGGGCTTTCTGCACCGCGCCGGCGACCGCTTCCGGGCCGTAGTCGCGAATTAGTTCGAATAGTTCGCGCACTTGCCGGGTCAGGGAGCGATCCGTATCGGCGAGTTGTCTCAGATACGGTTCGGCAACCGGCCCGAGCAACAACACGAGCCGCTGCTGAGCGGCCGAGCGTTGCGCCGCGGCCATCTGCGCGTAGAGTTCCTTCTGGAAGCGTTCGGCGCCGAAGGTTTGGCCGCGTTCCCAGCAGCGCGCATAACTCACGATCTCGCGGGTCTGGTCGTAGATGGTCACGGAGGAGGAATCCGCTTTGACGGTAAGCTTGTCCCCGACATAGCGCGGGGGCACGCAATAACGATTGCCGTCGAAAGTCAGGCGGAGATCTTTGTGCACGAGGGGCTCGGCAATATCGCGGTAATCTGGTGTGAGTACGGGCAAGGGCCGCAGCGACTCGGGCTGGAAACGGTCATCGGGAGCCTGGCCGGTCTCGCGGTGTTTGCGCCGGTTGGCGATTTCCTGAAGCCATCGGCGCGCTTGTGAGTTGACGTCGCTGAGGTCGGCAAAGGAGCGTAGGGGCCAGAAGTTCTGGCGGACATATCCGATGGCGCGTTCGACCTTACCCTTCTCCCAGGCCGCGGCGACATGACAGGCACGTGGAATGAAATCGTACTCGCGGGCGAAGGCGAGGAAGCGCGGGTTGAACCGCACCAGGTTGCCTTCGTGTTCGGCGACGGCCGTGGCGAGATTATCAAACCACAACTCTCGGGCGCAGCCGCCCAGGGTCTGGAAGGCATGCATATGGCAGCGCACGAAGGTTTCGAAACTCTGGCTGTGGGTGAACTCCAGGTACATCTTGCGGCTGTGGCATTCCACCAGGCAGAAGGCGTATAGCTTGCGCGGCGTCCCGTTGTAGTTCAGGGCTCCGAAGTGCCCCCAATCAATGTCGAAGCGTTCGCCAGGCGAAGGCTCCATGCGCACGTAGGCCCGATGCCGGGTGGCGTCCTTACGCACCGCCTGCACATAGTCCTTGAGGATCGTGATGCCGCCGTCATAGCTGAGCGTTTGTAGCCGCTGAAACAGAACCTGTACCGGCACTTTGGGATCCTGCTGCAAAAACTCGGCGATGGCCGGCTTGAAGGTATCCAGCTTGCTGGTCCGGTCGCGACGGCTCGGGGGCGGCGCTGGAGTGTCCAGGTACTTGGCCAGGGTGTGCCGTCCGATGTGGAGATGACGCGCGATTCTGCGCTGCGGCCACTTCTCCACCAGGGAAAG
>CAVSMH010000008.1:0-1165951 GCA_963728965.1 Bryobacterales bacterium | reverse complement strand
TCGCCAAATCGTGCATGTGGCTTCCGGCCACGGCGCGGATCGACGCCTGCCGATCAATCCTCGGGCGGGAAGTAGTCCTCCGGCGTCAGCCCAAGGCGCTTCAGCCTCTCCCAAGCGTCGTCCTCCTCATCGCCACGCTGGTCGGTGCCGGGGAGAGACGTCTCGCGGACCAGGAGGCCACATCGCGTCCGGATGTGCTGCGCCGGTGTGGTCCTGGCTTGGCGAGCATCGCCCGCCAGTTGCTCGTGCTCCTCCCCGGTGACCGCGATGGTGATGCTCCTGCGCTCCAAGGCGAGGGTCGGGCGGCGCGCGGACGACGTGCGGCCAGCCATCTCGGTGCCGCGAGTCAGCCAAGCCGCCCAGCCGCAGGCGGTCCTCACATACGCCGGGATGGTGAGGCTGGCATCCCGTGCCCGCGCGTCGAGGTCCAGCCACTCCGCGCCGTTGACCTGGATCGTCACCGCGCGTCTCTTCGGCGTTGCCACATCAGCCTCCTACACCAGCGTGCCACATCCTCAGGGAGCATCGAAAGCTTTCGCCCTATATAGGGACTTGGAAAAAACTTGTGCTTGGCTCATGGCGTAAGCAAAGGAGAGGTGTTTTTGGAAGGCGGTAACTGTACGCGCGTACGTGAAGCACGTGAATGACCAGCACGCAAACGGAGGTATCGCGTGGACTCCAGTCGATGCCTCGAAACCCGGAGTCCAAACGGAGTCCAAATCCTCACGGTTGCACTCTTGGAGTCCAAATGGCGTCCAAATCGCAGGGCTGTAAGTCTATGGAAACACTAGGAAGTGATCTGTAAGTTGTTGATAAAACAACCGTGTCAAGGTAGCGCTCTAACCAACTGAGCTACGGGCCCCTGGAAGGCTGGAAAGCACGAGTATAGCATGGGCGATCCTCATGGCTCCGTCAGCGACAGGATCGTCATCGGCGCGTTGCCCTCCAGGCGGTTGTTTACGAACAGGAAGAGGAACTCCCTGTTCTCGCGCGCGCGTCCAATCAGCACCCGCATCGCCTGCCGGGCCTCCGGATTCGGGTCCTGCACCTCGCCATAGGGCGCGAAGGTGGCCACTGCATCCTCATACACCCGGCCGCGTCGCAACAGCGCCCGGGCCACCAGAAAATCGGCCGTCGCCGACTCCGGGATAGCCATTTGCTGGTGAAGCTCCGGCATCTTCGACCATGCATTGTAGACGTGCGCCACTCGGTGGCTGCGCAGGCAGGCAAAGTAGTCCTTCTCCAGATATTCCGGATTGCGGATCTCTACCGCGTACCGGAATTCCGTCGGCAAGCCCGCCAGAAAAGGGTCGAGGCGGTCCAGGAACTCGCCCAGGTTCTGGAAGGCGCGGCGGTGAAAGGTGCCGAACTCGAAAATCAGCACCGCCGTCTTGGGCTGATACGGCAACAGCGGACGAAGAAACATCTCTTCGAGCATGCGGCCGTCCAGGAACGTTGCGTTCTCCATCCCGGCTTGCGGTCCATATCGCCCGTGCACCGGGAACACGCGGCACGTGATCTGCTCGGGAACTTTGAAGGCGAAGCGAAACGACTCGGGCGTCTGGTGAAACAACTTGCGCCAGAATTCGTCCGTCGGGAACTGGTAGAAGGCGAAGTCGCCGCACACCGCCGGGAATGTTTCGGCGTACTCCTTGAGACATTCCGTTTCGAAGTATTTGCGGGAGAAGCGGCCCCGCGAAAGGTAGCGCTCGCGTGTGTAGATCTGCCCCAGCCAGCCCTCGTATTTCCAGGAACTGCCGCCGATGTAGATGTGCTCGCGGGCAAGCGCATGCAGGCGGGCCGCCAACCCGTCGCGATCGAAACCGCCGGGCTCTTCAAACAGCGGTCCTACCACGCCTGCGCCGAGCGGAAGTAGTACGGGTCCGCGCCGGCCTCGAGCGCGCCGCTGGGATAGAGCCGGACCATCACCGGCGCAGCGCCACTGGCGAAACGGGTGCGCATCTCCACGATGTGGTGGCGGTTCTTCAACTCGGCAACCACCGGGGCGGCCGTGCGCTCGTCCAGCAGGAGGCTGCCGGGACTCATGGCGTGGTTGTCGAAGCTCGACACCAGATGCTCGGTCTGGAAGCGCGGCGCCTCCACGGCCTGTTCCGGGTTCATGCCGAATTCCAGGGCATAGAACAACACCTGCAACAGCGCCTGGTCCTGGTTGTCGCCGCCCGGGGTGGACAGGGTCGTGACGGAATTTCCCGGGCCCACTACCAGGGTGGGGCTGAGGGTGACACGCGGCCGCTTGCCGCCGGCCAGTTCGTTGGGGTGTCCCGGCACGAGCAGGAAGCTCTGCGCGCGTTGGGTGAGCGCCACGCCGGTGTCGCCGGCGATATAAGTAGGCATCCATGCGCCGGACGGAGTGATCGAAATAGCCACGCCGTCTTTGTCGATCGCGTCCACGCAGGTGGTGTCTTTGGCGAGCAGGGCGTCATCAATGTCGCGGTGCGGGATGGCGGAGTAGAACGGGTGTTTGGGCGGGTTCGGCTCGACATTCCCGGGGCGGAAATCGAGCGACGCCTGGGGGCCGATCAGCTTGCGCCGCTCGGCGCCGTATTCTTTGGAGAGAAGGCGCTCGGCGGGAATTTTAACGAACTTGGGATCGCCGTAATACGTGTCGCGATCGGCATAGGCCAGCTTGAGTGCTTCCACCAGGGTGTGGATGTAGTCCGCGGAATTCAGCTTGAGGTCGGCAAGATTGAAGCCCTCCAGGATATTCAGGGTCTCGATCATGGAGGGGCCCTGGCTCCAGAAGCCGGGCTTGTATACCGTGTAGCCGTGGAACGTCGTGGAAACGGCCTCTTCCGGTTCCAGGTGGAAAGCGGCCATGTCCTCGTAACGCAACAGCCCGCCGTTGGCTCGCGAGAAAGCATCGATACGGTGGGCGATATCGCCGCGGTAAAAATAGTCCCGCACGGCGTCAATCGCCTTCGCGCGGCTGGCGCCGGAGGCCAGGGCCTTCTTCTCGGCTTCCACCATGGATCGCAGCGTGCGGCCCAGGTCGGGCTGGCGCAGGATCTCGCCGGCGCGCGGCACATGGCCGTTGGGCAGGAACACGCGCTTGGATGCGGGCCAGGCTTCGAGGTACTTGAGGCTCCGTTCGATGGAGAAGGCGCGCAGTTCATCGATCGGGAAACCGTCGGCCAGATCGATGGCGGGCTGGACCGCTTCGGCAAAGGACCTGGTTCCGAAATCGCGCAGGGTGACGAGCGCCGCATCGACCATTCCCGGCACCAGCGTGGAGAGAATCCCGGCCACCGGCACCCATTCTTTGAGCCCCTTCTCCTCGGGGGGATCGACCATCTCGTCGGGCCGGATCTTGTGGTTCCGGTAGAAATCGGCGGTAGCCATTTTGGGCATCGTGCCCACACCCGCAATCGCGTAGACCTTCCCCGCCTTGGTGCGCACCAGAATGGGCGCTTCGCCGCCGAAGCCGAAGTGGGAAAACTCGGTGACGGAAGCAGCCAGCATGGTGGCGATGCCCGCATCCACGGCATTGCCGCCGGCGAAGTACATGCGCATGCCCGCTTCGGTGGCGTACTCGGTGCCGCCGGCAACGGCTCCGTGGGTTCCCCTCGAAGGCAACCGGACGGGCCGGTTCGGCGGCTGGCGCTGTGCCCACGCGGCAGCCGTCAGCACCATTACAACCGTGAGTCTGAATCTCATAGGATGGTCCTATTGTATAATCTTCGGTTTCGTACATGCCCGAACTTGCTGTTCTTCTCGAGCGCTACCGGCGCGGTCCGGAGCTACTGGCGGTGGTGCTCACCGGAGTATTTGGAGAGGAGGAGGACTTCGCTTCCGCTCCCGGAAAGTGGACCGTGCGCCAGATCGTCGCCCACCTGGCGGATGTCGAACTGGTGGCGGCTCACCGCTATCGCCAGGTGATTGCCGAGAACGGACCGGTGCTGGTTCCTATGGACCAGGACGCATGGGCGGCGAACCTCGACTATGCGCGCCGCAAGCCGAAGCAGTCGCTCGAGACCTTCCGGCGGCTGCGGGCGGAGAATTACGAGCTGCTGAAGGGCCTGCCGGACGCCGCGTTCGAACGCACCGGCAATCACGGCGAACGTGGCCGCATGACGCTCCTGGATCTGGTAGCGGGGTACGCGGACCACGTGGAGAGCCACGCCCGCCACTTGCAGGCGATGCGCGAAGAGTACAAGCGGACGAAAAAGCGGTAGGGGCTCGCCGTCCGGATCGCCGAGACGCCCGGGAATCTCGCTACGAATATTCCCAGCGCCGCGCGAAACGGCGAGCCAGGAGGAACAACGCCATTCCTCCCACGATCAGCGCCGTCACCTGGGGCCACAGGTGCGACACCGGTTCGTCGCGCCAGAATACCTTGGTGAAGCCGTCGATGGCCCAGGCGTTGGGGGTGAACAGCCCCACCTTCTTCATCCCTTCCGGCATCAGGAAGCGTGGGAACATGCTGCCGCCCACCGCCGACATGGTGAGGATCAGCAGGGTGGCGATGGCGGACTGCTGCTGGCGCGTGCGCGAGAGGCTGGCCAGCAGCATCCCGAAGGCCGAAACGGCGAAGGCCGTGGAAACGGTCATTACGAAGAAGCCGGGCAGGTGGGTGAACAGGTCCAGGTGGAACGCCACCGCGCCCCACAGGAACATCAGCGTGAGCTGAGCGCACGCCAGCAGCATGGCATACGCCATTTTGCCCGCCAGCAGCGTGGTCATATTCACTCGCGCGCTGAGGATGCGGTCGAGCGCGCCGCTCTCGGCTTCGTCCAGCAGGGTGCCGCCGGAGGCGCTGGCGGCGAACAGCAGAAACATGACGCCGATGCCGGCGGCGTAAAACGCGATGGTGGGGCTTTGTTTTTTCTCGCCGACCACGTCGCGCGTCTCCACCGCCACGAATCCGCCGGCGGCCTTCTGGTTCGCCGGATCGCTCCTGTCCAGGTAGCGGCGGTACTCGCCCAGGTTGGCGGCGATGGCCTTGCGCTGCTGCTCCGACAGCCCTCCCGTGGCCTGCTCGAAATATTTCATTCCCATTCCGGCGATGCTGTCGGACAGCGCCGAAGCCGCGACCTTCTGCACCATGCCCGCCACCACCTGCGCCGCCACCGGGTCGGAACTGTCGTGCAGGATGCGGACGGCCTGCCGCTCTGTGCCCGGCTCGAAGGCGACCGGATGGGCGCCGAATCCCTTGGGGATGATCAGTGCTGCCGGGGCATCGCCGGCCTTTACAGCGATTTCCGCGGTTGCCGGCGTGTATTCGGACCCCGCCCCTTCCACGCCCTCGGGACGCAGGTGCGTGTGGAGCGAGCCCTCGTGTTCCAGCCCCCGCACGAAGCGTTCGGAGACCGGGCTGTGGTCTTCATCCACAATCAGCACGTTCACGCGCGGCGTGCCGCCTCCGCTGGTGCCGCTGAAAACGATGGCGAAGATGCTGAAAAACGCGATCGGCACCACGAAGGAGAGAATGAGCGCGCCGCGGTCGCGGCGCAGCGAGCGGAATCCGGTGCGGACGATGGCGGCGATCATTGGCGCAGTTCCCTCCCCGTGAGTTGCAGAAAAACCGATTCGAGATTGGGGCGGCGCAGCGTGACGTCCACCACCTCCAGGCCATCGTGCGACGCCGCATCCAGCAACCCGGCGATATCGGTGGGTCGCTCCACGCTGAAATGCGCCACTCCGTCCTCGGCCTTGCCGCCGCGCGAGGCGGCCCAGCTCTCCGCATTCCGCACGGACACGCCGAAACGCATGACCACGTCGCTGCGCCCGCCGAAGGACTCCTTCACCAGTTCCTCGCGCGGCCCAAGGGCGATAATTTTTCCGTGATCCACAATCGCGATGGTGTCGCAGAGGCGCTCGGCCTCTTCCATGTAATGGGTGGTGTAGATGATGCTGGTGCCGGCGTCGCGCAGGGCTTCGACCATTTCGAAGATGCGATTGCGCGATTGCGGATCCACCCCCACGGTGGGTTCGTCCAGCAGCACCAGGCGCGGGCGATGGATCATGCCCGCGGCCATGTTCAGCCGCCGCCGCATGCCGCCGGAGAGATTCCCGGCCGCGGTATCGGCGCGGTCGGCCAGCGCGGCCCACTCCAGGCACCAGTGGATGCTCTCGCGCAGAGCCTGGCCGCGCAGACCCTGGTAGCGGCCGAAGGCTTCCAGGTTTTCCCGGCAGGTGAGCAGGCGATAGAGCGCCAACTCCTGCGGGACCCATCCCAGATCGGCCCGCGCGGCCGCCGAATCCGCCGGCTGGCCGAACACCCGCACCGTGCCGGAATCGAGCCGCACGCGCCCGGCGATGCTGCGAATGAGCGTGGACTTGCCCGCCCCGTTGGGTCCGAGCAGGCCGAAACAGGCGCGTTCCTGCACTTCGAGAGACACCCCGGCCAGCGCGGTGAGATCACCGAAACGCTTTACCGCGGCATCGACTTGTAAGGGATTCTGGACAGGCATCGGAACTCGGTACGATCACCTCTGTGCATGGTACGCCACGGCCGGAGGGAAAGTTCCAGGAATCAGACCCCCAGGCCCGCACTCCAAAGCAGGTACCCGACGGCCTGTTTCAGGTAGTTCCAGCGGTCGTGGAGCCGGTCCGGAGTCCGGTCCCTGCGCGGCGATCCGTAGGCGATCAACCCGCGCGACTGAAGCATTTTCTTCACCCGAAAGATGTGATACCCGTCGCTCACCACGATGGCCGAATGCAGTCCCATCCGCTCCATGATCTCGCCGGCACGGGCCGTCGATTCCAGCGTGCTTTCGCCTTCGTTCTCGACCACGATGGCTTCCGACGGCACCCCGTGCGCCATCAGGTAGGTTCGGCCGACGCCGCCTTCGGTGTACACCGGATCGCCGCCGGCGCCGCCCGTGGTCAGGACCCGCGGGGCCAGACGGCCCTGGTACAGTTCGAGTGCATGGTCCAGACGGGCCTTGAGCACCGGGGACGGCCTGCCACGATACTCGGCCGCGCCGAGCACCAGGATCAGGTCTGCCGGCTGGGCTTCATCGCGCTGGGACTGCTGCTGGATGCGCAACGAAAAATAGGCCACGGCGAAGATCGATGCGCTCACCGCGAGAACCGTTCCGTTCCATAGGGTCCTTTTCATCTGCGGTATTCTGACGTTCAGAACCCATTGTAAACAGATGCCGAAAGCGCACACCATCACAAGCGCCGCCAATCCGCTGGTGAAGGACGTGCGGCGGGCGATGGCGCGCGGCGGGCTGACCAGCGAAGGGCTGTGCCTGGCGGAGACGTTTCACCTGCTCGAAGAAGCGCGGCGGAGCGGATGTCAAGTTGCGTGCGTGCTGGCGGCGGAATCGGCGGCGCGGCAGGTCCCCGAGGGTGTACGGCTGCTGGTGTTGCCGGACGCACTGTTCCGCGACTTGGCCGGCACGGAGACGCCGCAAGGGGTGATCGCGCTGGTGAAGCCGCCGGTGTGGACGATCGACCAGCTATTCGGCGGAGTGCCGCTGGTGGTGGTGCTCGATGGCGTGCAGGACCCTGGCAACGCCGGCGCGATCGTGCGCGCGGCCGAAGCGTTCGGCGCCACCGGCGTGCTGTTTCTGAAGGGCACGGTGAGCCCCTACAATCCCAAGACCGTGCGTGCCTCCGCCGGTTCGCTGTTTCGCGTTCCCTTTCTGAACGGGTTGGACGCGGCGGGCGCGCGGTCGGCTCTCGATCAGCACGGCATACAACTCTACGCGGGCGTCGCGGCGCACGAAGGAGCGCAGCCTCCGGCGGAGGTGGACCTGACCCGGCCTTCCGGCCTGATCATCGGCAGCGAAGGCCACGGCATCGGCCCGGAGCTGCGGGCTGCGGCGATCGGCACCGCGATTCCCACCGTGGGCGTGGAGTCGCTGAACGCGGCGGTGGCCGCGGGCATCCTGCTGTACGAGGCGCGGTGCCAGCGGGTGCGGGGATGAGCCTGTTCGACAACACGCCGCCCGCGGCCCCTGCGGCCGACGGGAAGCGGCCGCTGGCCGAGCGGATGCGCCCCGAGCGCCTGGAAGACTATATCGGCCAGGAGCACATTCTGGGGCCGGGCAAACCGCTGCGGCGGCAGATCGAGCGCGACGAGCTGACCTCGGTGATCCTGTGGGGGCCGCCGGGGACCGGGAAGACCACGCTGGCGCGGCTGATCGCGCGCATCACCCGGTGCGAGTTCATTCCGTTCAGCGCCGTGCTCAGCGGCATCAAGGAAATCAAGGCGGTGATGGCGGATGCGGAGAAGCTGCGCCGCCTGGGCCGCCGCACCATTCTGTTCATCGACGAGATCCATCGCTTCAATAAGGCCCAGCAGGATGCATTTCTTCCCTACGTGGAGCGCGGCGATATCATCCTCATCGGCGCCACAACCGAGAACCCGTCGTTTGAAGTGATCTCGGCGCTGCTCTCGCGTTCGCGCGTGTACGCCTTGCGCGGGCTCACGGTGCCCGAAATCGTGACGCTGCTGCAACGCGCGCTGCCCGTGGTGGGGCTGGAGGCTCCCGACGAGTTGCTGGAAGCCATCGCGATTTACGCCAACGGCGACGCGCGGCAGGCCTACAACACGCTCGAAGCGGCACGGGCGGCGAGCAGCGGCGGAGTGCTGTCGGAAGCGGCGGTGCAGGACGCCATCGACCGCAAGGTGCTGCTTTACGACAAGGGCGGGGAAGAGCACTTCAACCTGATCTCCGCGCTGCACAAATCGGTGCGGTCGAGCGACGTGGATGCGGCGCTCTACTGGCTGACGCGTATGCTCGAGGCCGGCGAGGACCGGCTGTACATCGCCCGCCGGCTGATCCGCATGGCCAGCGAGGACATCGGGCTGGCCGACCCGCGCGCACTGGAGCAGACGGTGGCGGCGATGCAGGCCGTGCACTTCCTGGGGAGTCCCGAAGGCGACCTGGCGCTGGCGCAGGCGGCGATTTACCTGTGCGTGGCGCCCAAGTCCGATGCCGCCTATCGCGCCATGGGTGCGCTTCACGAGGATGTGGAGCGCACCACGGCCGAGCCGGTGCCGATGAACCTGCGAAACGCGCCGACCGGCCTGATGAAGGCGTGGGGCTACGGCCAGGGATACGAACACGCGCACCGGTTCGAGGATGCCATTCCGGGCATGGAGTGCCTGCCGTCATCGCTGGCGGGCCGGCGCTATTATTTCCCGACCGGCCGCGGCCTGGAGAAGCGGATCGCCGAGCGGCTCGAGGAGATCCGGAGGCTCAAAGCGCAGCGCGCTGCCGAGACGGAGGGGAACGCGACAGGGTCCGGTGATCGGTGAGAGGGCCGGGGTGTTTACTCGATCAGAAACGTATCGAGATCCACGAATGCACCCGTCGATTGGGGATCGTGCCTGCCGGTGACACGGATGGCGATCACGTGGCGCCCGGGCGGGAAGCAGCAAAACCGTCGCGCCGACTGCCATTCGATGGTGGGCGAGAACAGGTCCAGCGTGCTCTGGTCCACGCCATCCACCGTGACTGCGGCCACGCCGCGGTTGGGCGCCCTGGTGTAGATGTAGCTGACACCCCGGCCTTCGAAGGACAGTAAAATCTCCGCTCCCGGTGCATCGCTATAGCTGACCGTGTGCTGGGACGCAAGCGCAAAACTGCTGTCGTGGGTCCACGCGCCGCGGAAGACGATGGCCGGGTCGAGATCGTCCTTGAAGCCGGGCATCGCCACCAGCGTCGGCTTGTCCTCCTGAGGACGGCAGGCCCGCTCCAGCCGGGACAGGTAGTAGTCGCCGAATTCGTACACCGGAACGGTGCAGGAGGCGAGCAGCATTTTGAGCGCGGGCGGATCCACCGGCTTCTGCGCGTAGGCGGGCTTCTGGGAGATGAAGTAGCCGACATTCCATTGGCGCATCAGGCGGAGCAGCGCGGGGACGTCCGCGGCCCGGTGGATCGCCGCCCACACGGCGTAGGTATGCCAGTGGTTCTCGTACACCTCTCCCTCGATGCCGGCAATGGAGCTGTCGCCGGTCATCAACACCGCCAGGCCGTCGTGATTGCGGTTGTAGTATTCGATGACTTTGCGGATAGGAACGGCTTCGGCCAGGTAGCGGTCCTTGCCGGCGCGGGAGAAAGGCTGGCGGGGCGAGAAATCCTTGTGGTAGTAACTGGCCGAGGGAAGGAAGTACGCGTTGAGCGCGGTGACTGCGACGAGGTACCCGACGAGTACGCGGTAGAGCCGGCGCTCGTTGGCAAATAACCAGCCCAACAGGCCGGCGAACGCCATCGTGACCAGCGGGAGCGTCGCGTACAGATAGCGGACGTTGGGCTGGAAGTACAGGATCAGGACGCCGGCGCCGAGCCCCATCACCGCCGCCATCCGCGTGAGCCGGCGGTTGACCACCAGGAGTCCCAACAGGGCCATCGGAACGGCGATCAGGTATTGAAACCCGAGTGAACCGTTCTGGCCTTCGTAGACGTCGCTGGTGCGGAAGGTCAGGTGGGGCAGGACGTTCCAGTCGAGGGGAACGTGGTATTGCAGGTCGTTGAAATTCACCGTGGGGTCGAGCAGCGGGGAGTGGAGCTTCTGATTGTTGAAGGGATAGATAGGGTTGCCGGTACGGGCGTAGGCGATGGCGAAGGTCGGCAGGGCAGTGGCCAGCAGCAGGAGCAGGGCCAGCAGGCAGACCACGGCGCGCCGCGGGCCGAGCGATTTCCATCGCGCCCGAAGTTCGACGGCCAGGAACGGCAGGGCGAGCGCGACGAAGGCCACCGCGCCCAGCTTGGTGGTGATGGCCGCGCCGCCCAGCAGCATGGCGGCGAACAGGTAGCGCTTCTCCCCGGACTCGCCGAACAGGCAGGTGACGGTCACGATGCCGAGCACGAGCGCCGCCATGAAATTCTCCACGAACAGCGACCCGGTGACCAGTTGCACCAGCGGCGTGGCGGCGAAGGTGGCGGCCAGCAGGTACGCCGTAGCGCGCGAAACGAAGCGCCGCGCGCCCGAATAGAGCAGCGCCAGCACCATCAGCAGCATGCCGTAGTTGAGCAGCCGCGCCGCAAATTCTCCCCCCAGCAGGCACACGATCGAGTAAGCCCAATCGGCGCCCATCGGCATCACCGACCAGACGAAACGCGCGGGGTCGAACGTCATGGCATGGTGGCGGGCGATGTCCAGGGGAATGGCCAGGTGCATGGCCAGTCCATCGGCCGATTTTTCCGGCTCGAGCGCCACGAACCAGTGCGCGATCGCAAAGAAAAACAGCAGCGCCAGCGCGCCGCGCTCCCACGGGCAGCGCAATTCCGCCGCGCGCAGCAGGGAGGCCCAATAGCGCAGGCGCCGGCCCACGCCGCGCAGGTCGAGTGCCACCGGCAGGGACAGGACCGCGGCCCATACCAGCGGATAGTGGATCGGCAGGCGGGCCGTGAGGGTCATCAGGACCACGTAGACCGCGGCGCCCGCCAGGGTGGCGCAGAGGTCCACCGGAAGGGAATCGCGCCGGGCCACCCCCAGCAGGCGGCACCCCAGCGCGCAGGCCGACAGAAAAAAGAAGCCGGTGGCGAGCACCGGCTGGAGACCCACTGAGAGCACGCTGGCCACCAGCAGCAGCGCGGCCACCGCGCCGGCGAACGCCCAGGGGAACATCATCAGCACGGGAGCGGCAAATGCCACGAAGACGCCGATGTATCGCGTGAAGCGCTTCAGGCCGTCCGGATCCCAGATGTGCTGCCGGAACAGTCCGCCATTCCAAATGCCGTGAACCTCCAACGCCAGCAGGCCGGCGAAGACCCCCGCCACCACGAGCGCAAACGCGAGCGCCGGGGTGGTCCGCCGTCCGGCCCCGGTTTCATCCGTGGGCTGATTGAAGATGAACAGCCGCTGCACGGCGAAATTGACGAAGAAGAGCACCGTTTCCACCATCAACTTGGCGGTGACGGGATGCATGCCGAGGCGGTGGTTCAGAAACTCGATCCCGCCGTAGGAGGCCGTACCGCTGGCCACCACCAGGAGCAGGTACTTGGGCAGCGTCGATTGGTGGCGCTGGCGGGAATAGAACACCGAACTGCGCACCATCCAGTAGTTGAAGCACACCGCTATCGCGCGGCCCAGCACCTGGGCGGCGATGACGTTGCCCGAACGCCGCCAGGCCAGGTAGAACACCAGGTTATCGATCAGCGCGGTGAGCATCGAGACCGACCCGAATCGCAGCAGGACGAAGTAGATCTTCATCGAGTCCACGATCGGGTTGAAGTGGGACGACGCGTTGCCGGCTTCGTAGATGGTGCGGATCGGCACTTCGAGGAACGGAATCGAAAGCTCGTGAGCCGCGATCAGCATCTGCAGCTCGAATTCGTAGCCCGTCGTTTCGAGACGCAGCAGTTTCGGCAGGAAGGCGGCCGGAATGCCGCGCAGGCCGGTCTGCGTATCGGTGAGCTTGCGGCCCAGCAGCGCGTGCATGACGCCGCGGGTGAGGACGTTGCCGAACCGGCTGCGCAGGGGCACGTCGCGGTCGAAGCCGCGGCAGCCGAGGACGAGCGCGGAAGGATTCGCGATCAGGGCTTCGGCGGTGCGCAGGATGTCGTCGGGATGGTGCTGGCCGTCGGCATCGGCGGTGACGATTCCGATGGTCTCGGGCAGCGCGCACAGCACGTGGTTCATCGCGGTCTTGAGGGCCGCGCCCTTGCCCAGGTTCACCGCGTGGCGCAGCACGCGGACGCCGGGCAACTCCGCCGCGCGCGCGAAAATCTCGCGATACGCGGGGCCGCTGCCATCATCGACCACCACGATCGCGTGGCTGGATGCAGTGGCCAGGGCGCTCACAACGTCGATAAGCGCGGCCGATGGTTTGTAGGCGGGGATGACGATGGCGATGGCGGCCATCAACGCACTCTCGGCCGTGGCGCCGGCGCTGACCGCCCGGCGATCTGTTCCGGCTGCTTCGGGTTCAGTATACCGCCTCCTCCGGTTCGGGACTTGGATCTCCCATTCTAGCCTTGTTCCTCGCGGCTGGCGCCGGCGGCTGGCGCGGGAGTGGGGGTGCAAGCGCCGCGCAACAGGGGGCACCGGGGCGAAGGGTGCGGACCCCTTATTGACTTTTCGTTGCAAAGTACATTATGGTAAGAAGTATGAAGCTGCTGGCCCTTGCCTGCGTCTGCGGCGCGTGCTTCTGGAGCGCGTGCAGCCGGTCCAACAACCTGTTTCTCGGCCGCGTGGAAGCCACCGTGGGTACGCACCAGGTGGAGGTTACCGATTGCTATCGGATGCGGGTGCCGCCCCCGGAGCAGACGGGCCCGGCGGAGTATCGTTTCACGCCGTGCCGCGACGCGGACGTGGTCATTCGCGGGGACCGCCTGACGGTCAACGGCCAGCCCTACGGCAGCCTCACGCCGCGGGATTCGGTGCTGGTGGACCACGGCGTGGTTTCGATCCGGCGCCGGCCGAGCTGAACCGGACTCCGTGGACCCTACGCTTGGGGGCGCGCCTCACGGCGCAAGACTTTCCAGTCGGATGGGTGAAGGCATGGGCCGGCGGCGCAGACCGGAGTGTCTGCCTTACCGCGGGCCTATTTTTTGTTGAGCTTCAGGTTGATGGTCGCCTGTTTGCGGGAGTCAAACGAACTCAGGGTCTTGGTCCCGCTGGACGCGCCCTGGTAGTCCGCCTTCAATTCGTAATCGATGTCCGGGCTGAGCCCATGAAAGTAATAGGAGCCGTGATCCTTGGTAATGAACGAGCGGATCTCCAGCGTTTTCGTGTTCTTCAACTGAACCACCGCCCCCACGGCGGGTTGTTCGGTATCAGTGGTCACCACACCCTGCACGCTGCGATTGGGGTCTTCCGCTTTTTTTCTGCCCTGGGCGAAAGCCGGCGCGGAACCGAACAGTACAAGGACGGCCAGTAGTACCGGCCAAACGCGGCGCATAGAACCCTCCCATCCGTTCGACGTGCGGCCGCATCCTTCTGTTTCAATCATCGCCACCCCCTTACTTCCAATCCTCGTCCGACTCCTCTTCCTCCTCCTCGACAAAGGAATCGTCCTCTTCGTCCTCCTCTTCGAGATCCTCGGCCGATTCCAGTTCCAGGGGATCGGTGCCCACGACTTTCAGGTCCGCGCCACACTCATCGCAACTGATGGTGTCGCCTTCGTCGACATCCTCTTCATCCACATCGATTGTGCCATCGCATACCGGACACGTGACCATGAGCGAAATTCCTCCCGAAATATTACTGTTATACGATTGACCGGAGCGTTTGCAAGCCCCCTCGGGCGCAAACGATCGTTTTTTATTTCGCGGCCTGTTTCGCCATGCGGCGGCGGGTGGTGGCCGGAACGATTCCCTTCAGCCGGAGGCACAGGTAGAGGTGCGACCGGTGGGTAAGTTCGTGTTCTTTCAGCCCTTGGAGCATCTCCAGACGGGTGACTTCGAGACCATCCATACGGCGGATCACTTGCGAGAAGAACGCCGGCGGTTGCGCGGCCAGCCGGGCGCTGAACTGCTCCATGGAGCGGCGCAAACCCTCGGCGAGCGACGCGGCATCCGGGCCGGCGTGGGTGGTCAGCCGGCTCCCTACCTTCTGGCGCAAATCCGGGATGTTGAAGTTCTCTTCTCCGGCCAACAGCATTCCGGTCAGGCCCTCGCCCGCTTCGAGAATGTGGCGCGCGACTTCACCGAAAGTCATGACGTCGGGAGCCGGACGAAAATCCATCTGGCCGGCGGGAAAATCCTCTACCGCGGCGGCGGTATCCTGGCGGATCGCTTTCCACGTGTCCAACACATGTTCGACTCTGACCATGACCACATTGTACCCGTGCATAACGGGGCGGGGGATGGGGGCAGACCACTATAATAGGAGGTACGCATGCACCAGAAACTGAATGAGAGGGTAGTGGACCTCGACCCGCAGGAAACGGCGGAATGGGTGGAAGCGCTGGACCAGGTGATCGACGACGCCGGTCCGGACCGCGCCGCGTACCTTCTGGACCAGCTTTCCGAACGAGCGCGCGCGAGCGGCGCGGACCTTCCCAACCATCTCAATACGTCGTACGTGAACACGATCCTCCCGGAGGAAGAAGTACCGTATCCGGGCGACCGCGCCATGGAACGGCGCATCAAGAGCCTGCTGCGCTGGAACGCCATGGCGATGGTGGTGCGGCAAAACAAGTACGACCCGGGTATCGGCGGCCACATTTCCACCTACGCTTCGCTGGCCACGCTGCTCGAAGTCGGCTTCAACCACTGTTTTCACGCGCGGTACGGCGATCAGCCGGGCGACCTGATCTACTTCCAGGGCCACGCCTCGCCGGGTGTGTACGCCCGCGCCTTCCTCGAAGGGCGCCTGACCGAGGAGCATTTGCGGAATTTCCGCCACGAACTGCGCGACCATCCCGGACTTTCTTCGTACCCGCACCCCTGGCTGATGCCCGACTTCTGGAGTTTTCCCACCGTTTCGATGGGGCTGGGACCGATCAATGCGATCTACCAGGCGCGTTTCATGCGGTACCTGGAGAATCGCGGCCTGACTCCACCTACCCCGCGGCACGTATGGGCGTTTCTGGGCGATGGCGAAATGGACGAGCCGGAATCGATGGGTTCGCTGACCCTGGCGTCGCGCGAGAAACTGGACAACCTGATCTTCGTGATCAACTGCAACCTCCAGCGGCTGGACGGTCCGGTGCGCGGCAACAGCAAGGTGATCCAGGAACTGGAAGCCGCGTTCCGCGGCGCCGGCTGGAACGTGCTCAAGGTGATCTGGGGCGGCGACTGGGATTCGCTGCTGGCGCGCGACACCACCGGCCTGCTGCAAAAGCGCCTCAACGAAGTGGTGGATGGAGAGTTCCAGACGTACATCACCAAGGACGGCGCCTACATCCGCAAGAACCTCTTCGGCAAGTACCCGGAATTGCTCGACCTGGTATCGCACATCAGTGACGACGAACTGATGCGGCTGCGGCGCGGCGGCCACGATCCGCGGAAGGTGTATAACGCCTACCGGGCGGCGCTCGAGACCAGGGGCGAACCCACCGTCATTCTGGCGCACACCATCAAAGGCTACGGTTTGGGAGAGGCAGGGGAAGGGCGCAACATCACCCATCAGCAGAAAAAGCTCAACGAGCAGGAAATCGCTCATTTCCGTTCGCGTTTCGAGATCCCCATTCCGGATGAAGCCGCGCGCAACGCGGCGTTCTACCGGCCGCCTTCGGACAGCCCGGAGATGGCTTACCTGCATGAGCAGCGCCGCCGGTTGGGCGGATACCTGCCCAGCCGGTGCCCGCCTGCCCCACGGATCGAGGCGCCACCGCTCGACACGTTCAAGGAATCCCTGGAGGGCTCGGCGGGCCGTGAGGTCTCGAGCACGATGGCCTTCGTACGGGTGCTGACGCTGCTGATGAAGCATCCGCAGTTGGGCAAGCGCGTGGTGCCCATCATCCCGGATGAAGCCCGCACCTTCGGCATGGAGTCGCTGTTCCGCCAGTTCGGCATCTACGCCAGCCAGGGGCAGCTCTATAAGCCCCACGATGCGGAGATGTTCCTCTATTACAAAGAGTCGAAGGACGGGCAGATTCTGGAAGAGGGCATTACCGAGGCCGGCTCCATGGCCTCCTACACGGCGGCGGGGACGGCCTACGCCAACTACGGACTGGAGATGATTCCGTTCTTCATCTACTATTCGATGTTCGGCTTCCAGCGGGTGGGCGACCTCATCTGGGCGTTCGGCGACGCCCGCGGGAAGGGCTTCCTGTGCGGCGGCACCGCCGGACGGACCACGCTTTCCGGCGAAGGTTTGCAGCACCAGGACGGGCACAGCCTGGTCTTGGCCAGCACGGTACCCACCTGCGCGGCATACGATCCGGCCTACGCCTACGAGATCGCCATTATCGTGCGCGACGGCATCCGGCGCATGTACCAGGAGCAGGAAGCGCGCTTCTACTACATCACCCTGTACAACGAGAACTACCCCATGCCACCGATGCCCGAGGGCCTCAGTCCGGAGGACGTGCTGAAGGGCATCTATCGGTTCCAGGCGGCGGAAGGCGGCAAGGCCAGGATCCAGCTCTTCGGAAGCGGACCCATCTTGAACGAGGCGTTGCGCGCGCAGCGGATCCTGGGCGAGAAGTATGGGGTGCCGGCCGACGTTTGGAGCGTGACGAGCTATAACGAGCTGCGGCGCGAGGCCCTCTCGGTGGAGCGCTGGAACCGCCTGCATCCCGACCAGCCCAAACGCACGCCGCACATCGTGGAGGCGCTCAAAGACGCCGCGGGCCCGATCGTGGCGGCCAGCGACTACATGAAGGTCGTGGCCGACCAGGTGGCGCCATGGCTTCCCGGGCGCATGGAGGTGTTGGGCACCGACGGCTTCGGCCGCAGCGACAACCGCGAGTATCTCCGCAAACACTTCGAAGTGAACGCGGAATCGATAGCGGCGGCGGCCCTGTCGCGCCTGGCGCGCGATGGCGAATTCGACCCGGCGAAGGCCCGGGCAGCGTTTCAGGAACTCGGCGTGGAGACCGAGAAAATCGACCCGGCGAGGGCGTAAGCCCCGCTTCCCTATGCAGACCGGGCAACGCGTCGCCGCGGCCGGAATGATCGTGAGCGGCGTATTGGCACTGGTGAAGGTCGCCGCCGGGCTGGCCGGTCATTCCACCGCCGTGGTGGCCGACGGACTGGAGTCGGCGAGCGACGTCCTCGCCTCCGGATTCGTGCTGCTGGGGCTGACCCTGGCGGCCAAGCCGGCCGACGAAAACCACCCCTACGGCCACGGTCGCGTGGAGATCCTCACCGGCCTGCTGATCGGCCTGTTGTTGACGGCGGGCGGCGCGCTGATCAGCTTCGGTTCGCTGCAAAGGCTGGGCCAGCCGCGGCCGCCGCTGGCGTCCTTCGTGGTGTGGGCGCTGCTCGCTTCCCTGGCGGCCAAGACCTGCCTGGCGGCGGTCAAATTCCGCTACGGCCGGAAACTCAAGAGCGCCTCCCTGATCGCGGACGCCTGGAACGACGCCATGGATACGCTGTCCGCCATCGCGGCGCTGATCGCGGTCTCGCTCACCCTGCGCGATCCGGCGCGGTTTGTGGATGCGGACCGCTACGGCGGATTCGTCGTGGGGCTGATCGTGGTGTTTGCGGGCGTACGGATTGTGTATGAAACCGCCATGCAGTTGATCGACACGATGCCCGACGACCGCTTGATGAGTCAGATCCGCGCCGCGGCCGAGAGCGTGCCCGCGGCGCGCGGCGTGGAGAAGTGCTTCGCGCGCAAAACGGGACTCCGCTACCACGTCGACCTGCACCTGGAGGTGGATCCGGAGATAACCGTCAGCCAGTCGCACGACATCGCGCACGAAGTGCGGTTGCGCATTCTGGAGACGCTGGACTGGGTGGCGGACGTGCTGGTGCACGTGGAACCCGCGCCGCCGCGGCGATAGAGGGCAGGGCGAGTCATGGCGCGAAGTGCGCCGCGGCGTTCCTCAGCGCCTGGGCACCACCACCATTTTGCCGACGCCATCGGCGTAGTTTTCGGCGATCGAAAAGGCTTCGGCGATGCATTCGAGCGGCCGGGTGTGGGTGACCATCGGCGCGAACCAGTCGGTGCGCTCGAGCAGCAGGGCCAGGGCCGCGGGCGGCTCGTGATTGGACCGGCGAACGTTGAATATCGCCAGCTCTTTGCGGCGCATCGGCGATACCTCGAATGGAACGAAAGCGGCCGAATGGATGCCGGTGAGCACCACCCGCCCGCCATTGCGCGCGGCACGGATGGCCCAGTTAGTGGTGTGTTCCTTGGCGGCGCAATCGATGGCGCAATCGACACCCCGCTGCCCGGTGGCCGCCCGGATTTCGGCGGCGGCATCCACCTGGCCGGGATCGATGGTCTCGTGGGCGCCCATGCGCCGCGCCATCTCGCGCCGGTGGGCCACCGGTTCCACCACCCAGATACGGCCCGCGCCGGCGGCACGGAGGCACCCCACGGTGAGCATCCCAATGGGACCCGCACCGAACACGGCCACCGTTTCGCCCAGTTCGATGGCCGCGAATCGCATCGAATGCACGATCACCGCCAGCGGCTCCACCAGGGTGGCCACTTCGGCCGACAGGGTCGGCGGGATCGCCAGCAGGCTGGCCACGGGCACGTTCACGAATTCACGGAAGAACCCGGGATCGCTTGGCATGCTCATGAAGCGGATGTTGGCGCACAGGTTGTACTGTCCGGCACGGCAGAATTCGCAGTGGTAGCAATAGATCGCCGGTTCGAGCGCGGCGCGGTCGCCGGCAGACCAGCCCGTCACGCCCTGGCCGGTTTTCACCACGGTCCCGGCGGGCTCGTGTCCCAGCACCATGGGATAGACGCACGGCGTATCGCCCACGCCGCCTTCGGAGTAGGAATGCAGATCGGACCCGCAGATGCCTACCGCATCCACGCGCACCTGCACCTCGCCGGGGCGGGGCTCTTCTATACGTTGCGGCCCGAGGCGAAACTCGCGGGCCGCGGTCAACTCGGCTACTAACGGAACCTGTTCCACGCACCCATTGTAAGATAACAGTGTAGATGCTGAACTTCCGCGAGTTTGAGGGCGGGCCCGATCCGTTTGGCCGCAGATTCCAGGTGCGGCTCAAATGGCTGCAAACGGCCATCTCGCTGCGCCACGCCGACACCGTCGACGTCAAGTTCGTCCTTACGGACGAGGGCGGCGCAGTCGTGGAGAAAACAATCGCTCTGCCCCACGCCGATCTGGTGCGAGTCAGCCGGGATGCCGGCCGCCCTATGGAGGATCCGTGGTGTGCCCGCATCGCCGCGCTCCACCTCCTGCACCTCATCGAGACGGGCGAGGATATGGAAAAGGACATCGTCACCGTCACGCTGCCCGACCTGAGGAGCTATGCCGAGCAACTCGCGGCCACGGAGCGCTCCGGCGCGCCGGTTGGCTGACGCGTCCGGCCGCCCGCCGGCGAGTTTCGTTTATGAAGACCAGGCTCGCGAAAAGCACGTCCGCATCGTGCTGCGCCGATTGCCGCCGCTCCAGGGAGAGCCGGTAGTGATTGCCGGCGCGCGGGGCATGCGCGACCGCCACGGGCCGGTTTACGCCGGGTCGTTTCTGCGCGTCCGCCGCATCGCTTTCGATTGCACGCTGGCGGAGTTTCCACGAGTGTTCGTGCACGAGGTGTTTCATTTCGTCTGGCTGCGCTCGGCCAATCCCACGCGGCGCGCGTTCGAAGAGTTGCTGGCGGGGGAGTGGCAAGCCGGGGCGCGCGGCGAACTCGGATGGTCGTCGGAGTGGCGCAAAGAGCGGCTCACCGCGGCCGATGTGTGCCAACGGAGCCGGCGCTGGCGCGAATACTGCTGCGAAAGCTTCTGCGATACCGCGGCCTGGCTCTTTTCCGGTATCCACGCGCACCCCGAATTCACGCTCCAGGCGGTGTACCGGCGCGGGCGCCGCTTGTGGTTTCGCGAAACTATTGGCACGTGCGCATTGTCGATATAATTGGAGCAGGAAAACTTGTGTCTTTACCGCGTCTTGCTTTTGCTGTCGCTACCGCACTCCTGCTGGGGTGCTTCCTCGAAAGCTGTTCTTCCTCCACGCAGTCTGTGAGAGCGGCTTCCGTCAAAGCGGACAAGGACCGCAAGCTGGCTCCCGATTTTGCGCTCAAAGACGGCGACGGCAAACTGGTTCATCTTGCGGACTACCGTGGAAAGGTGGTCCTGCTGGATTTCTGGGCCACGTGGTGCGGCCCCTGCAAGATCGAAATTCCCTGGTTTATGGAGATGCAGCGCAAGAACAAGGACAAGGGGTTTGAAGTGCTTGGCGTAGCCATGGACGACGAAGGCTGGGAAACGGTGAAACCGTTCATTTCCGACCTGGGTGTGAACTACCGCATTCTCATGGGCAACGATATGACGGCCCAGCTTTACGGCGGTGTGGACGCGCTGCCCACGACGTTTTTGATCGATCGAACCGGAAGGATCGCCGCGGTCCATGTGGGGCTCGCGAGCAAGAAAGACTTCGAAGATGGCATCCAACAGCTTCTACAGCAGCCTGTGGCGCATGACGTTGACAGTGCTGACCTGTCTTCCCCTGTTCGCCCAAAGTAGCGGATATCTCACCGTCGGCACGCCGCAAAAGGTGGCGGGGAAACGCGGCGAGGCCCTGCAGGTGAAGATCCCGGTGGTGGTTCAGCCGGGGTATCACGTCAACAGCAACACGCCCAGCGACGAATACCTCATCCCGCTGAAGCTCACCTGGAAATCGCCGGGTGCGCTGGTGGGCGGCCCGGTGATCTACCCCAAGCCGTCGATGGAGAAGTACGAGTTTTCCGAAAAGCCCCTTTCGGTCTATACCGGCAGCTTCGACCTGGTGGCGAATTTCAAGGTCGCCCCCGCGGCTACCGCCGGACCCGGAGCGGCGGTGGGCCAGCTACACTACCAGGCCTGCAACAACCGCGCCTGTTTCCCGCCCAAAACGGTCGAGGTCACCATTCCCTACCAGATCCACTAAGAATCGGCACCCCGGCCTGCGCCGCGATTGGCGTCAGCGGGAACCGTGTGCAGCGACGCCGATACCTGCGGGAACATCCCTAACCGTGCGGTGGTAATGTGTCAGCATCGATGAGACAGAATCTGATCCTGGCTATTGTGTTGCTCGGTGGCATCCAGCACGCCGACGCGGCGGCCGCTATCAGGAACCTTCGGGTCGAATACCGGAGTAGCCCTCTGGGGATCGATGTGGCACAACCGCGCTTCAGTTGGCAGATGATCGCCACGGCCGGTGAGCGCGGGTATGCGCAGACCGCTTACCAGATCCAGGTCAGGGATCCCAAGGCAAGCATCGTCTGGGATACCAAACGGATGGAAAGCCCCGATTCGCTCGGCCTCCGATACCAGGGCGCTCCGCTCAAGGCGGCCACGCGATACGCGTGGACGGTCACGGTGTGGAACCAGGCGGGCAGCCAACTCACCGCGGGTTCCTGGTTCGAAACCGGCCTCATGGACTCCGCTCCCGATTCGACCGCCTGGGGCGGCGCCCAATGGATCGGCGGCGGCGACAAAGACCTCGTGCTCTATGCGCCGTACTTGGCGATCTTCGATGTGAAGTATACGGTGGCCATCGCACCCAGCAGCACCCGCGCGAGCTTCGTTTACGCGGCCAACGATTCGCGGCTCATGGACCGCTACAAGAACATCTACCAGGTGGAGAGCGCCAAAGATCAGAGCTATATCAAACTCGAGCTCGACCTTTCCGCCTTGGACGCTTCCCCGGGCGGCAAAGCCAGGCTCCACGTGTATCGCGCCGGATACAAGAACACCGACACGCCCACGCAACCGCTGCGCACGTTCGAGATCGCGCCGGAGGTCATCAACCGCGCGAACAAGAACGCCGAACACGTCATCGAATTCCGCAGCACGTTTGGGCAGATTGCAATTGCCGTCGACGGCAACGCGTCGTTCATGGGTGCTGCCGCGCCTCCGCCTGCCGGCGGCCGGGGCGGATTTGGAGGCCGCGGCGGCAGCCCGAATTCCGTCAACCTGAATCCTGCCGGCTCGGGCGGCGACTACCTTCCGTTCGGAATGCTCTGCGACATGGGATTCTCCGTGGAACCGGGCCAGCATGCCACCTTCCGCGACCTCACCGTCCGCAACAATCGCGCCCCCCACAGTGTCCTCTTCCACGAGGAGCTGGCGGCCTCGCCGTACCAGGGGATTTATGCCGATTTCGTCGCGGCCCACGCCGGACTGTCGGTGGCCGACGGACGGTATGTCCTCGACGGCGGCGGAATGGGCGTGTTCGTGGTGCGCAACCCGAGCCGGAACTCGACCCCCATGCTGCGCACCCGCTTCCAGACGTCCGGCAAAGCGGTGGAAACCGCTCGCCTCTATGTCACCGCGCGCGGGATCTACGAGGTCTTCCTGAACGGCAGGCGCCTGGGCGACGACTACTACGCTCCCGGCCTCACCCAGTACAACGTCACCGAGATGTACCAAACCTACGACGTCACTGGCATGATCCAATCCGGCGACAACGCCCTCGGGGCCATGCTGGGGGAGGGCTGGTGGAGCGGCTTGCTCAGTTTCGGAACCATCTGGAATCATTTCGGCGACCGGCAGTCCCTGCTGGCGAGGCTGGTCATTACCTATAAGGACGGCACGTCGGAGATTGTCGTCACCAATCCCCGTACCTGGAAATACTACGGCCACGGTCCGCTGATCTACGGGAGCCTCGATTTCGGCGAAGTCTACGATGCCGCGCGGGAGCGCGCGGTCGAGGGATGGACTACGGCCGCTTACCACGACGGGCAATGGAAGAGCGCCGTCGTGGTCCCACTCGAAGGCACGACGTTTTCAGGCATCGAAGGCGGACGGGGAGGCGCATCGGGGACGCCCTTCACCTTCGACCGGCTATCGCTGATCGGGCAGATCGGCAACAGCGCCGGCGTGTTCCGGGTGCTGACCGCCAGGAGCGTGAAGGAAGTCCGGCCCGGTGTTTTCGTCTACAACATGGGACAGAACATGGTGGGCGTGCCGCGCATCCACCTTGCCCGCGGGCGCGCCGGCGGGAAAATCACCCTGCGCTATTCCGAGATGCTCTACCCCGCTCTCGAAGAGTCCGGGAAGAACGCCGGCATGATCATGACCGAGAACTATCGTGCCGCGCTCAGCCAGGACGTCTACACCATGCGGGCGGGAGCGCAGGTCTACCAGCCCCGCTTCACGTCGCACGGCTACCAGTACATCGAAATCACCGGCATCGACAAGCCTCTCCCGCTCGAGGCCGTTCAGGGCGTCGTCATCAGTTCGGTCCGGGAGTTGTCGGCCGACTATCGGACGTCCAGCGAGAAAGTCAACCGGTTGTGGTCGAACCTGGTATGGTCCAACGTGGACAACTTTCTGACCATTCCGACGGACTGCCCGCAGCGCAACGAACGCATGGGCTGGTCCGGAGATATCAACGTCTTCTCCCGCACCGCCACGTATCTATCGAATGCCGATCAGTTTCTCACCCGGCATATGTACGCCATGCGCGATGTGCAGACCCCGTCGGGGAAGTTCACCGACGTCGCGCCGGTCGGCGGGGGCTTCGGCGGCGTCCTCTGGGGAAGCGCCGGGATCGTGGTCCCGTGGGAAGTCTATCTCCAATACCAGGATGTCGGGCTGCTGGAGCGCCACTATCCGGCCATGTCCGCTTATATCGATTACCTCGAAACCACCATCGATCCGAAGACCGGGTTGAGTTCGGACGGGCAGTTGGGCGACTGGCTCGGTCCGCAGAACAATGCGCTCGGCACGGCGTTCCTGGTGACCGCGTACCATGCCTACGATCTCCGCATCATGGCGAAGGTCGCCGAAATCCTCGACATGCCCATGGATGCGGGCAGGTACCGGGGAATGTACGAAAAACGCAAGGCGTTCTTCAACGCCACATTTGTCAATGGCGAAAAGAAGACCCTCGCCACCGGCGGCGGACGCGGCGGCTTCGGCGGCGGACCGGGAGCGAGTGCGGGACCTCCGCAATTCCGCGTGGCCGACACCGAGACCTCTTACGCCGTCGGATTGGGCATGGGCCTGTTCGACAGCGCGAACCTCCCGCAGATGGTCAAGAACCTGGCCGCCGCGGTAGCCCGCGAGAACAAGGACGACAACGGGACGATGCGCCCGAAGGATTCGCTGATGACCGGCTTCATCGGAACCGCCTGGATCAGCGAGGCACTTTCCGATAACGGGCTCAGCGGCATGGCCTACCGGATGCTCCTGAACGACCAATATCCGTCGTGGCTCTACCCCGTTGACCAGGGGGCGACTTCGATCTGGGAACGGCTCAACGGGTATACCGTGGAGAACGGATTCGGCGGCAACAACAGCATGAACTCGTTCAACCACTACTCGTTCGGCGCGGTCGGCCAATGGATGATGGCGTATTCGCTGGGCATCCAGCGGGATGAACCGGGGTTCCGGAAGTTCATCCTTCAGCCCGAGCCGGACCCCACGGGAACGATGACCTTCGCGGAGGGCTATTACGACTCGATGTACGGCAGGATCGGCAGCGCCTGGAAGGTGACTGGCGGCACGCTTACCTACCGGGCCACCGTCCCCGCCAACACCAGCGCCACCCTCTACCTGCCGGCAACCGATGCAAAGGCCGTCAAGGAAAGCGGAAAGGACGCCGCCGCGGCGAAAGGCGTGACCTTCATCAGGTATGAAAACGGTAAGGCCGTCTTCCGCCTGCAGTCCGGCACGTACGAGTTCACCGGGACCCGGTGATGGTGTTCAGATCTTGAAGAAGATGTTGCGCCGATAGAGCCAGTAGCACGCGTACCAAAGCCCCGCGAGCACCAGCACGTGCTGCGGAATCGCGCCCAGATCGCCCAGGAACGAGAAATTGCGCGTGAACCCGCGCAATCCGCGATCCAGCCAGCCCTTCAGGCCGATCTGCCCGAGCGAATACACGAAAATGGAGTTCATTCCCAGCACCAGAAAGGGGAAAACCCACCGCTTCGTCTGCTTCACCTCGATGATCCAGTAGAAGGCAATCAGCATCACGATCACCCACCCGGCGCTGTACAACGTGAAGGACGCCGTCCACAGGCGCTTGACCATCGGATTGAACGGCTGGAGCCCCAGGCCGAGGGCAAAGCAAGCCGCCGCGCAGAGGGCGAGGATCTTCAGCTTGTTGGCGTGCGGACGCCCCGTCTTCAGCAGCATGCCCGCCCAACAGCCAAACAGGATGGTGACGGCGTTGCCGATGAAATTGATCGTGGTGTAGGAGCCGGGGTAGTTGTACCCCAGCAGTTTCATGTCGATCACGGCGCCGATGTTGCCGGCTTGCGAAAAGGCCCCGTCGGGTCCCGGGAACATCGCGAACAGCGCCCAGTATCCCGCCAGCATGGCCGCGGCGGCACCGGCCTGATAGAGAAAGCGCATTCGCGTGATCAGGAAGCACAGAATGTAGCCGAAGCCGATCTGCGCCAGAACGTTGATGAACTGAAGGCGCAGCGGCCGCGAGGAACTTCCCCAATTGGAATAGATGTTGCTCAGGACAATCAGAGCCAGCGAACGCCAGGCCACATGGCGGAACAGGTCCCGGGTGCCGGCGCCCTGGGAAATCCGCCGGGCAAAGGCGAACGGCATCGCCACCCCGACCATAAACGTAAAGGCGGGTTGCACGAGGTCCCAGAAGGTGCAGCCCTGCCAGGCCGAGTGGTCCCACTGGGCGGCCAGCCAGGCCCACCCGGGATAATGCTGCAAGGCCGCTAGGCCGAAGCCTTCGGAAACCAGCAGCAGCATGATCAATCCGCGATAGGCGTCGAGGCTGACGAGCCGCTGAGACTTCTCCGCAAGCGGTTGCCTTTTCGCCGCCGCGGCCGGCGAACCCGCAGTCGGCGTTTCGATTGTCGCTTCCGGCATATCAGCTATGATAGTCCGAATGGCGGCCCAATTGGCGCACTGACTTTCCCGCCATCAACTGCTTCACGCCCTGGCAGCCGCTCCGGTCGGAGTTTGCGCGGCCCAACCCGAGGAGCCGAAAGTGGTCGTCACGGGCCTGGAAATCTTTACCGTGAACCGGCGTTTCGCGAATGGCAGGCCTGGGTTGGAATGCAGAGCCGGGATTTTTAGGAAGCCAGGCCTTGGCCTTCCTGCCGAACGAATACTGGATACATCCGTCGGCCCGCAGAGCTACTCGGTAAAGTTCCCAAAGGCAGGCAATTACAAGTTCAGTTGCTTTGTGCACTTCGATATGACCGGAGCGGTCCACGTCCTGGACCCAACCGAGCAGATTCCGTATGAACAGACCTTTTATAACCGCGAAGCTCTGATCGGTTTCCGGGTGACGTTCTAGCAGCAGGTTTTCCGTAACCGAAGCGAGTACATCCTCAAGGAAGTGGCGGACGGACGGCGCTGCGGCCCTGCGGGGTCGTAGCGCCTTGCCCGGTTAGTGAGTAATTCCCACCTGGGCCAGAAGCCAGGCGTACTCGAATGCCTGGTCCCGCAGGCGGTCATATCGCCCCGACGCGCCTCCATGGCCGGCCGGGTCCATTTTGATCTTCAGCAGCAGCGGATTGTGATCGGTCTTCACTGCCCGCAACCGCGCCACGTATTTCGCGGGCTCCCAGTACATCACCTGGCTGTCGTTCAGGCTGGTGGTAACCAGCATCGCGGGATACGCTTGCCTGTCCAGGTTGTCATAGGGGCTATAAGTGCTCATGTAGTCGTACGCCTCTTTCTGGTTAGGGTCGCCCCATTCCAGGTACTCGCCAATCGTGAGAGGCAGTGAAGCGTCCAGCATCGTGTTGAGCACGTCTACGAAGGGCACCGCGGCATGCACCGCGCGGAACAGCTCGGGCCGCATGTTCACGACGGCTCCCATCAGCAGGCCTCCGGCGCTGCCACCCTCAATCAGGAGCCGCGCCTGCGAAGTCCACTTCTCGGCAATGAGGTATTCGGCGCAATCGATGAAGTCCCGGAAGGTGTTCTCTTTCTTCAGCAGCATGCCGTCTTCCCGCCATTTCTCGCCCATCTCGTTGCCGCCTCGGATGTGCGCGATGGCGTATGCCATGCCGCGATCGAGCAGGCTCAGCCGTTGGCTCGCAAACGTGACCGAGACGCCGAAGCCGTACGAACCGTAGCCATAGAGCAGCAGCGGGGCGCCACCGTCGCGTTCGTAGCCCTTCTTGAAGACGATCGAGATCGGCACCCGGACACCATCGCGCGCAGTGGCCCACAGACGCCGGGATTCATATTGGCTGGGGTCGTACCCACCCAGCACCTCCTGCCGCTTCCGCAGCGTGGACAGACCGGTCCGGGTATCGTAGTCGAAAACGCTGGGCGGCGTGATGAAACTCTGATAGCTGAAGCGATAGGTGCTCGAAGTGTAGTCGGGCGTTCCGCCTGGCGCGACGAAGTAGATTGGTTCTGGAAACGCCACCGATGTCCACTCGCCGTTCTGGAAATTGTGAATCCGGAGCCGGTTCAGCGCCTCCGCCTTCTCCACCGCCACGCCGAAATCCTGGAAGAGGTCGATGTCCTCGATCAACACTTCGTCCTGGTGCGGGATGAAGGTGGTCCAGGTTTTGGGAGCCGGATCGCTCTCGGGCGCCGTCATCACCGCGAAATTCCTGCCGGGTTTGTTGGTGCGGATATAGAACACCCCCTCCCGGTGGTCTACATAGTATCGATGCTTCTTCTCGCGCGGCAAAAACACGGCGAAGGCGTCCCGAGGCCGATCGGCACGCAGATAGCGGAACTCGGTAGTGTCTTTGCTTTCGATTTCTAGCAGCAGGTACTTCTGATCGCGGGTCTTCTCGATGCCGATGTTATACAGCTCGTCGGTCTCCTCGTAGAGCAATTCCGCTCCGGTCGTGCCCACCACATGCCGCCAGAGCCGGTCGGAGCGCTTCGTCACCTCGTCTTCCGTAACCAGGAACAGCGTTCTATGGTCGGCCGCCCAGGCTACCGAAGTGACCCGCTCGGCGATGTCGGCCAGCGTCTCTCCGCTCGCCAGGTTCTTCAAATGGAGCGTGAACTGGCGGAACCCGGTGAAATCGACGGTGTAGGCCAGCAGGCAATGGTCGTCGCTCACCACAAACGCGCCGAGCCCGACGAACTTGAGGTCTTTCCCGAGCGCGTTGAGATCGAGGAGAACCTCTTCGGGAGTTTCCATGCTGCCTTGGCGGCGGCATTGAATCGGGTACTGCTGGCCCTCCTCGGTGCGCGAGTAATACAGGTAATCGCCGCGCCGGACCGGCACGCTGAGGTCGGTCTGTTTGATGCGCGCCAGCATCTCCTCGTAAAGCTCATCCTCGAAACGTTTCAAGTCACGGGTCATTGCCGCCGTGTAGGCATTCTCCGCTTCGAGGTGCTGGATCACCTCGGGGTTCGATTTCTCCCGGAGCCAGTGGTAGGAGTCGATCACGGTCGCTCCGTGTCGGAGCTCGCGATGTTCCACCGTCTTGGCGACCGGGCAAGCCGCCGGTGCCGGTCCGCTGGGTGCCGGCGCGGCGGCCATCGTATTCGTGGCTGTCCGATCATTGTCTGGGCTCTGGCGCATACGAGCCGATTCTAACCCAGCCGGATGCGATCCTCGGGAATGCGCTGCGACACGCCCCGGAACGCCACCTTCAGCAAAGGAGGCGCCACCAGGGTGGTGGCCACCGACATGAAGACAATGATGCCGTACACACCCTGCGCCATCGCGCCCATGTTCAGCCCGATCTGCGCGACTACCATTCCCACCTCGCCGCGCGGCACCATGCCAACCCCCACCTGCGCCGCTTCGGCCCGCCCAAGCCCCAGCGCCCCCGCGCCGCAAGCCAGGAACTTGGAGGCGATCGCCGCCACCAGGATGATGCCCGCCAGCGCCGCAGTCCGTCCGGAGGTGAGCGCCGATACGTCCAGATGCAGTCCCACCCCCGCCAGAAAGAACGGCGCCAGCAGTTCGGTAACGCCATTGGTAAGATCGTTGACCCGCCGGTCCACCGTTTCGGAAAGCGCCATCCCCGCCAGAAAGGCTCCCACGATCGCCGCCACGCCCGCGTACACCGCCAGCAGCGACAGCGCGAACAGCAGCGTCATGGCCAGTGCGAATTCGCCCTCCACGATGTTCAGCTTTTCCCGTACGCGCGGCATCACCTTCTGCGCCGTGCGCCCTCCGAACGTCGCCAGAAATGCCGTGAAGCCGATCGCGATCGTGGCCGTCAACGCCACGTCCAGGTACTGCACCGACCCCTTGGCCAGCCCGCTCACCAGCGCCAGCACAATCAGCCCGAGCACGTCGTCGATCACCGCCGCGGCCAGGATCACCTTGGCCGCCCGCGTCTGCAGCCATCCCCGCTTGGCCAGCACCTCCGCGGTAATCCCCACGCTGGTGGCCACCATCGCCGCCCCGGTAAAGATGCTCTCAACGCGCGGAAGGCCCCACAGCGTGCAAATGCCCCAGCCCAGCGCGAAGGGCAGGATCACGCCGGCGATTGCCACGACGAGCGCGGTCCCCCCCACCCGGAACAACTCCGCCGCCTTCACCTCCAGGCCCACCCGGAACAGCAGGAACATCACCCCCAGGTCGGAAAGGATGCGCAGCACATCGTTGGGCTCCATCCAACCCAGTACCTGTGGCCCGATGAGGATCCCCGCCAGAATCTCGCCCGCAATTCCGGGCTGCCCGAGACGCTCGAAAATCTCCGAGAGCAGCTTCGCTGACGCGAACACCACCAGCAGAGACAACGGAATCTGCGCCGCATTGTGCTGAGCCAGAATCAGGCCGAACATGCCCCATTATGGACATGCTTCCGAGTCTCTCGTTGCGGCTTTCCCGCTGTTGAGCTACATTGCAAGGTGCCATGCCCCGCAACAGCTCACTCGCCTCGGTCCAGATCGACGTTGCCGAAGACCCGGAACCGCTCCCGCGCCCGGAGGCGGATACGCCCTTCCGTATCCTCATAGCCGGAAATTTCAGCGGGGGCGCCAGCCGCATCCGCAAGCCCGTTCAGATCGACCGCGACAACTTCGACGAGGTGCTGGCTCTCTTTGCGCCGGAGCTTTCCCTGCAATTTGCCGGTAAGCCCCTCCTCGTCCGCTTCCGCGAATTGGACGATTTTCACCCCGACCGTCTGTTCGTTCGCCTGCCGCCGTTTCAGGCGCTGCGCGATCTGCGGCAGCGCGTTTCCGAAGGTCGTGGATTCCCCGCCGCCACGCCGCCTCCCGACGTTTCCGGAGCGGATCTGCTGCGCTCCATGATGGGCGAAACCGCTCCCACCGGATCGGCCGCCGCCCCCGCGCGCAGCGATTGGGACCAGATGCTTCACGATCTCGTAGGGCCGTACGCCGAGCCCAAGCCGGATCCCCGCCAGCCGCAATATCTCGCGCAGACCGATGCCGCGATTACCGGTGAGATGCGCGGCGTCCTCCACCACCCCGCCTTCCGCGAACTGGAGTCGGCTTGGCGCAGCCTCTTCTTCCTGGTCCGCCGGCTCGAGACCAACGAGACCTTGAAAGTGTATGTGTGGGACATGCCCGAGAGCGCCGCCTCTGCTCCCGATGGGATCGCCGCGCTCCGGCGCGTCGCGGTGGAGGACGCCACCGGCACACCCGGCGCCGCCGCCTGGAATGTCATCGCCGGCCTATACTCGTTCAGCCCCCGCCAGGAATCTCAGCTCTCCGAGATCGCGGCCATCGCCCGCCAGGCCCGCGCGCCGTTCCTCTCCGGCGTGGCCCCCGATGTCGTCGGCTTCGACCGCGTGTTCGACGATTTGCGCCGCTCCCCCGCCGCCCAGTGGATCGGCCTGGCCATGCCCCGCTTCCTGCTGCGTCTCCCCTACGGGGCTCAGACCGACCCCACCGATGAATTCACCTTCGAGGAAATGCCCGACCCCGTGGAACATGAGCGCTATCTCTGGGGCCATCCCGCTATTGCCTGCGCGTATCTCCTCGGTGAGGCCTTTTCACGATACGGTTGGGAGATGCGTCCTGGAATGGTGAGCCAGGTGGACGGCCTGCCGCTGCACGTATACCGTCAGGATGGCGAATCGCTGCTCAAGCCCTGCGCCGAAGTACTGCTTACGGAAGAAGCCGTCGAGATGCTCCTCGACCGCGGGCTGATGCCGCTGGTCTCCATCAAGGACACCGATCGCGTGCGCCTTCCCCGTTTTCAATCGATAGCCCATCCCGCCGCCCCGCTGGCCGGCCCGTGGGGATAGACACGCTGCGCTTAATCGTGACGGTATAGCGTAATCCGCTGGATCCCGAGCCGTCCGAACGTCATGTGGGTGCCGCCTCCGTCCTCATCGCCGTTGAGGCGCCGGCCGGGAACCCACTTGCCGTCCACGAAATGCCCCTCGTCGATGTGCCCGATCCGCGCCACTTTGGGGCCCGGCGATTCGGCCGCGAACCGCACGGTGAAGCCCGTGCCCGCGATCAGGTATTCGTCCGGACCGGTGCAGATGGCGAGTCCGTATCCCCGTCCCGGCGCCGCCATCCCTCGTGCGGGTGTGAATTGGATGTTCAACCGGTAGTCGCCGAGCACGATCGATTCCGTCTGTTCCTGATCCTGAAGGATGCCCGCCATTTTACCCGTGCCGTTGTATTTCGCGATGGTCGGCGTCAGTTCGTTCAGCACCTGGTAGCTGAGTCCGAGCGGATCCTCGCGCGTCGCGTTCTCGCCGGCCAAGCCCGCAATGCCGTCGATGCCGAACGGAGAGAATCCCATCGCATCGTGCTGGCCGATGGCCCAGAAGGCATTCGCTGCGCCCACCGCGCCGCCACGGGCCTCGGGAATGAACAGCGGATTTCCGGAACGGTGATAGCTGGCCGTCACCGCCTTGAAATCGGGCAGGTAGATGTCGGGCGCCAACAGGTCCACTTCCGGCGCCGCCGCGCGCCAGATGTCCATCATCCGCGAAACCGGACCGCCGCTCGGATAGCCCCCAGGCTTCTGGGTAGCGTTCTGCACCAGCCACGCGTTCACATACATGGGCAGCGGATACTCCTTCTTGCCCGCGGCTGTCACCTTACCGATGTAACGCCCGTAGTGCCACGCCATGAACACTTCGTCCGCTTCCGGTGAAGTCCCGAATACCTCCGCCCATGTGCCCGACGTCCGGAACCCGTTCCCTCCCCACACCGCTTTCGTCTCGGGCAGCAGCGCGCCCTTGTTCCTGTTCAGATACTCCATCAGTTCGCCGGGAACCGGCTTCGACCAGGCGCCATCCGCCGCCGGAGAATGATCGCGCGCCTCGCCCAGGATCCCGACTTCGTTCTCCACCTGGACCAGAATCACGGTGCGCTGCGCATCCACCTGTTTGATGTGCCGCATCAGCGCCGCGAAAGCCGCCGCATCGGCGTCACGCGCGGCGCCGCTCAGCGTCGAAAGCACTTCCAGGTTCTCGCCGCTCTGCTTCCGGGCGCGGGGAAACCGGGCCAGGTCCTTCTTCACCCACAGCGGCACGTAACTCGAAACGCCGTTCTTCCAACTCCCGAACCACAGCAGCCCCAGCCGCATGTTGTTGGCGCGCGCATCGCGGAGCAGTCCATCCACCAGCCGGAAATCGAACTCGTGCTCCCGCGGCTCCAGCAGTTCCCACGAGACCGTGGCCAACACGGTATTCAGGTGCATGGCTTTCAGCCGCGGCCAGATTGGTTTCATGTACTCCAGGCTCGATGCGCTGGAGTTGTGCAATTCCCCTGCGAGCATGAGGAACGGCTTGCCGTCCACGATCATCTGCGTGGCGGTGCCTTGCTTGCGCAGTTCGGGCCCCGGCCGCACCGCAGGTTTTGCCTGCGGATCCGCCGCCAAAGCGGCGAATGCCATCGCCAGGCCGGCGACTGCTCCGCAAATTTGTTGCAACATGGTCTTCAACGCCCCGTATCTTTGCCTGCCGTCTCTTCCGCCCTCCGAAACACAAACAAGCCCGATTTGCCTCCCACAATGACGTCCGGACCGCGCCCGGGCTCCAACCGGGCCACCGTCACCTGCATCCCCGCACCGGCGCGCCCCCCATAGTCGATCAGATGCTTCCCCCACTCCACCACACCCTCCGGCGTCTTCCAATACTCGTACCAGTAAAGTCCCAGCGGCTCGCGCTCGCCGGGGTCGCGGCCGTTATGCGCCATAAAGCGTTTTCCGGTCACCAGGTCGAGCTTGCCGTCTCCATTCAGGTCCGCCAGCACCAGGGAGTGCGCCTGCGACCAACTGTCGTCGATGGTGTGCTTCACCCAGGTGCCCGGGCCCGTCTGCTCCATCCAGAACACGCCGTAGTTGTGGGCCATCGACGTCACCAGGTCGGGCCGCCCGTCTCCGTTCACATCCAGCACGTGGATGAAGCCCACATCGCCGAGTTGAAAATCGCCGTGGAAGGTCCACTTCGCCGACCGTGGGTTCACCGGCGCTTCGAACCATCCGTTCGGCGTGAGGATATCGTTCCGTCCGTCCTTGTTCACATCGCCGGCGCCGATTCCGTGTCCCAGCGAATGGTCGGCAACCACGTGCGCCACGAAGGCGCCGTCGCGCAACTCGTACCAGGTGAGCGGCGCCTTCGGGTCGCCGAATTCGGGCAGCAACTCTCTGGCCCGGCCGTCGTTATCGAGATCCACCAGGAACGAAAACTCCACCGGAAATCGCGACTCCACTACGTGGTCCTTCCACGGCGCGCCGGTCGTTCCGGGGTTCTCGCTCCAATAGAGCCGCTTGCTGAACCACGAGCAGCTCACAATGTCTACCCGGCCGTCGCCGTTCACATCCAGCGGGAGGTCGCTGAAATCATCCAGGTAGTTGTTGGTGAAAGCGATTTGCCGGAACCGATGGCGGACCCATTTCGGGGCTTCGTACCAGTTTTCGCCGGAGACGATATCCAGTTTCCCGTCGCCGTTGATGTCCGCCACGGCGGCCGTCTCGCTCGAATCGGCATCGATCATCTGACGCTCGAACACGATGTCGAGCGCCCGCTCCGAACTCCATCCCATCCAGGCGATACCCGCTGCTATCGCGGCCCCGCACCAACCCACGCCGGATAAACGCATCAAGGTGACCTCCGCCGGATAGTCCGGCCCTTTCCATCGGCCGCTCCCGTGCGGCGGCCAAGGCGCGCATCGAGAGAACCGCTACCACCGGTGAGCGGAGCCGCGCCAAGCTGCCAGATGATCTATAATACTCTCCCGAGCCACATGAAGAACGGGCGCATCAAACAATCACTCGCGTTCTGGTGCCTGAACGCTACCGAATGGAACTGGGATATCCAGCACGTCTGCGAAACCGCGTGCCGCCTCGGTTTTCGCAGTGTGGAGCTCGTGCCGCCGGAGCAGTGGCCGGTGCTCCGCGAATACGGCCTCGAATGTGCCATCGCCATGAACGGCATGCCGGAACCCGTTTTTGCCAGGGGCCTCAACAATCCGCGCTATCACGAGGAGGTCATCGCGCAGACCTGCCGGAGCATCGACCAGTGTGCCGAGTCCGGCGTGGAGCGCATCATCGCCTTCACCGGCTACAAATGGGTCGATGCCGGCGACCCCTCGAGTGCCGAAATCCCGCCCGCCGAGGGCGCCCAAAACACCGTCAAGGGATTGCGCGCCCTGGCCGAATACGCCGCGCCGCGCCGCGTCACGCTGTGTCTCGAACAGCTCAACACCCGCGACGATTCGCACCCCATGAAAGGCCACCCCGGCTACCAGGGTGACAGTATCGACTACTGCGCCGAAATCGTCCGCCAGGTGGGTTCACCGTACGTCAAGCTCTTGTTCGACGTCTACCACGTGGCCATCATGAATGGCGATGTCATCCGCCGCCTGCGCCGCTATCGCGACTGGATCGGCCATGTGCACGTGGCCGGAATTCCCGGCCGCCATGAACTCGACGACCGCCAGGAGATGCACTACCCGGCCGTCATGCGCACCCTTCTCGAGATCGGCTACGACGGCTACGTGGGCCAGGAATTCATCCCCACGCGCGATCCTTGCGAAGGGCTCGCTCAGGCGTTCGCGTTGTGCGATGTCTGAGACCGCGCCATCCACTGACGCGCATGCTCGCCACCGGGAGGCTCACCGGACAACGCCGCGCTCCTGGATCTCGGCGCGCAGTACCTCGATCGCTTTTTCAATCTGCCGGTCATGTCCGGCTAGGAAATCCGCCGGTCCGTTGTCCACCCACACATCGGGCAGCACGCCGTAATTTTCCATGTTCTCGCCGCGCGACGTGAATACTCCCGAGCCCGGGGTGCGAATCGCCGAGCCGTCCAACAGGGTGAACGATCCCGTACCGATCACCGCTCCCATGGTCGGCACGCCGATCACCTTGCCGAGCCCCAGCGCGCGGAAGCCGTCCGGGAACATCTCGGCATCGCTCGCCGAACGCTCGTTCTGGAGCACCGCCATCGGACCGAAGAACGCGCGCACCGGACGCGGCACGTCCACCGAATCGCGCCCCCGCGTCATCTGATATTGCTTGCGCTGGTTCAGAATTTCGAGTAACTCCTGGTCGATGCCGCCGCCGCCGTTAAAACGCTGGTCGATAATCAATGCTTTTTTGCCGCGATTGTCGATCAGGTCCTCCTGAAACTTCTGAAGCGATGGCGCGTCCATGGCCCGGATGTGCAGGTAGCCGATCTCGCCTTTGGTCAGTTTCTCGACCATCTCCTTGCGGCTCTCCACCCACGCGGCGTATTCCAGATTCCCCTGGGCCACCGTCGAAAGCGGCTCCAGGCTCACCGTCCACGCACCATCCGCCGCCGGCTTGCTGTTCACCAGGAATTCCAGTTTGCGGCCCGGAAGCACGTTGAACAGCTCCCAGTAGTTGTCTTTGGTTTTCAGCTCCCGTCCGTTCACCGCCAGGATGAAGTTGCCCGGCGCCAGCTTGATGTACTCGAAATCCGCCGGGCCTTTGCGCAGAATGCCGGTCACTTTGTAGTACCCGGAGGCATCCGGCGCCAGGCTGAAGCCGGGATTCCGGGTCTGGATACGCTCCGGCGGCGCCGGCTGTCCGGGTAGCTCTCCGCCGCCCGAAATGCCGGTGTGCGAGGCGTTGAGTTCGCCGATCATCTCCAGCACCACGTTGTGCAACTCTTCGGTATCGGCCACATGCCCGAGCAGCGGCTCGTACTTATCTTTCGCCCCGGCCCAGTTCACCCCGTGCATCGCCGGATCGTAGAAGCGGTTCTTCATCACTCGCCAGGCCTCTTCGAACACTTGCTTGCGCTCCGCCAGGCGATCCACCGTCATGCGCACCGTGAAGTTGATCCGCCTCGGGCCGGCGCCCGGTGTCGCCGCCGCGGCGGCCGGCGCCGATGCCGCGGTTCCGCCGCGCCCGCTGCGTCCGCCGCCGGTGGTCCCCGCGGCCCCGCTGTCGGTCTGCGGCGGCACCGCCACCGAGTAAATTCCGCCCCCGGTCATGAAGTAGATCGTGCGGCTGTCGCGCGACCACTGCGGCTCGTTGCCGCCAAAAAAGCCGAACCCGCCGCCGCGCCCGCCGCGCCCTCGTCCGCCGGCCCTGCCTTCACCAGGCACCGCGGTATTGAGCCGCGTCACTCGCGACCCGTCTTCCGCAAGGATGTAAATACCCGGGCCGCCGCCCGCGGCTGCTTCCTGGCCTCCCGCGGCCAGGCCTCCCCCCGAGAGGAACGCATAGGAACGGCCGTCCGGCGCCGGCACCACGTTCATCACCGCGGAGGTCATGCTGGTCAGTTTCTTGATGCGCCGCTCCATGCCGTCCCACTCGATGGCCACCGTCACATCGCGCGGCGGTCCGCTGCCCGCGCTCCGGCCGCCGCGGCCGCCGCCGCTTTCCGCGACCGCCGCCAGGCCCTGCTCCTCGGTGTTGATGTCCCGGTCCGCCGGCCCCTTTTCCATGCGCGTCAGCGAAACGCTGTAGAGTTGCGCCGGGGTCCCACGGAATCCCTGCGAGGCCATCGACGGAATACTCACGCCACCCAGCAGCAGCAATTTCTTTCCGTCCGGCGTCCACTTGGCTCCGCCCCCGATCTGAAACTCGTCGGACTCGATGGCGTGCTCATCGCCGCTGGCCAGGTTCTTCACATAGACCCGCGAACGCAGCAGCTTGTCCTGTTTGGTATACGAGATCCACTTGCCATCCGGCGAGAATTGCGGGCTGCCCACGTTGCCCGTATCGCTCGCCGCCACTACGTCCTCTTTGCCGCTGTCCACGTCCACCCGCCGCAGCTTGTGGTCCGCCCCGCTCCACATCAGCGACTTCGAATCCGGCGCCCACACAATCGCCGACTTGTCGCAATCCACGTCGCTCAGCTTCTTTGCAGTCTTCCCCAGCTCGTCGGAGATCCATAGCTCCTGTCGTCCCGTGCGGTCGGAGACAAACGCCAGCCACTTGCCGTTGGGCGACCAGCGCACGTCCTGCTCCCGCCACGGTGTCTCGGTCACCCGCTGCGGCTCGCCGCGGTCGGTCGCCACCGTGAAAATCTCGCCGTGCACAACCACGGCGGCGCGGCGGTTCGAAGGCGAAAGGTGGAAGCTGTCCGCTTCGTTATTCACCGTCACCAGTTCGGTGTCGTTCTCCTTCGAGTCCGACTTCACGTCGATGACGATCTCGACGCTCTTGCCGGTGGCCGTGTCCAGTTTCCAGAGGCCGAAGTTGTCTTCGTACACAATCGTTTTCCGGTCGGCCGAGATGCTGGGGAAGTACAGGTTGCCGTCGGCGTGGTGCGTGACCTGCACCGGCGCGCCGCCCTTTTCGGAGATCTTCCAGATGTTGTTGACGCTCTTCATCACCTCCGGCCCGCCGTACTTGATGTTCTTCTCGCTGGCGGTGCGGTCTGCCACGAAGAAGATCTCGCCGTTGTTGCCGTACATGGGCCAGAAGTAGTTGCCCTTGTAGTCCGGATCGCCCAGCTTCTGGAAAGACTTTGCCGCCACGTCCATTACCCAGAGATCGGCGGCATAGGCGCCGCGATAGTGTTTGCGCCACCACACCGAGGGGTGGCGGGTGAAGGCGAGCTTCCGCCCGTCGGTCGAGTAACTTCCCCACGAACCCCAGTCGGGCGGCAGAGGTGTCTCGATTCCGCCCTCCGCCGGCACTTCCCAGAGAGTCGCCACGGTCGGAAACACGCCCTGGGCACGGGTGGACGTGAAGAGCACGCGGGTTCCGTCCGCCGACCATCCCACCACCGTATCGGCCGCGCTGTGGAAGGTGAGCTGGCGCGGCTTGCCGCCCGCCGCCGCCACCACATAGACATCGTCGTTACCGTCGCGGCTCGACGAAAACGCGATCCATTTGCCGTCCGGCGAAAAGCGCGGATACGCATCGCGGGCCCGGTTGTCGGTCAGCCGTTCGACGCCTGCACCGTTTTCATTGGCGATCCAGATGTCGCCCAGGTAGCTGAAGGCCACCTTGCCTTTCGAATACGTCGGGTGCCGGAGCAGCTTCACCTGTGCCGGCGCGAGGGCGGGCAGAAGGAATACCACGGCGAGCAGCAACGCGTTTCGCGTCATCTCTCTAACCTCCAGGGTGTTGCGGATATCAAGATGTTAATTGGCTTCTCGGGGGAAGGCAACCGCCGCGGGATACTCGGCGCCCCGCCACTAACGGCGGCTCGATCTGCGGCAGATCCCCGCATCGCCGGCTCCGTACTGAAATGTCGGTTTCCACAACACAACTGCTACAATCGAAGTACAGTGCCCGCCGAATCCGCAAGCGTTCCGGAATCCGCTTCGATGCCCCCGCCGCCCCTCGCCGATCCGGTTCTGCGCCTGTATCAGGAGCTCGAAATCAAGGTCCGCGAATATCGTCCCAAAGACGACCTGAGCGGCCTTGAAAAGGCTTTCAATTTCGCCCGCCGATGTCATGACGGCCAGATTCGCGATTCGGGCGAGCCCTACATGGTCCACCCGATCATGGTTGCCCACATCCTGGCCGACATGCGCATGGATGCCGTGGCCATCGTCACCGGCCTGCTTCACGACGTCGTCGAAGATACCAGCGTCACCGTGGACCAGGTCCGCAAAGAGTTCGGCGAGGAGGTCGCTCGCTGCGTGGACGGCCTCACCAAGCTCAGCAAGCTCGACTTCTTTTCCGCCGAAGATCGCCAGGCCGAGAGCTTCCGCAAAATGCTCCTGGCCATGGTGGAAGACATCCGCGTCATCATGGTCAAACTGGCCGACCGGATGCACAACATGCGCACGCTCGGCTATCTCAGCCCCGAACGGCGCGAACGGATCTCCCGCGAAACTCTGGAAATCTACGCCCCCATCGCCCACCGCCTCGGCATGGGAAAGGTGCGCGGCGAACTGGAAGACCTGGCGTTCCAACACCTGGAACCCGACGCCTGCCGCGAAATCCTGGAGACCATCGAATCCCGCCGTCATTCCAACGAAGAGTTCCTCGCCGCCATTCGCGAGACCGTCGAGACCGAGCTTCGCCGCGAAGGCATTCCGGCGCGCATTGAGGGGCGCGTCAAGCGCCCGTATTCCGTCTTCCTCAAACTGCGGCGCCAGCGCATCACGGTCGACCAGGTCTACGATCTGATGGCCATCCGTATCGTCACCGATTCCGTCAAGAACTGCTACGCCGCCCTCGGCGTCATCCACAACAAGTGGCGTCCCATCCCCGGACGGATCAAGGACTTTATCGCCATCCCCCGGCCCAATCTCTACCAGTCCCTGCATACGTCCGTGGTCGGGCCGCAAGGGCAGACCTTCGAGGTGCAGATTCGCACCGAGGAGATGCACCGCATCGCCGAGGAAGGCATTGCCGCGCACTGGAAGTACAAAGAGGGGCGCAAGGGCCCCGCGGTCGACGATCAGCGCATCGCATGGCTGCGCCACCTCGTGGAATGGCAGCGCGACGTACGCGACCCGGAGGAGTTCATGTCCACCCTCAAGGTGGACCTGTATCCCGAGGAGGTCTACACGTTCACCCCGCGCGGCAAGGTGATCGTGCTGCCGCGCGAAGCCACCCCGATCGACTTCGCCTACGCCATCCACTCCGATGTCGGCCATACCTGCGTCGGCGCCAAGGTCAACGGCCGCATCGTGCCGCTCCGCTCCGCGCTGCGCAACGGCGACATCGTGGAGATCATGACCCAGCCCACCCATGTCCCCAGCAAGGACTGGCTGGCCTTCGTCAAGACGTCGCGTGCCCGCAACAAGATCAAGCACGTCATCAACGCCAGCGAGCGCGCCAAAGCCATCGAAATCGGCCAGAAGTACCTCGAAAAGGAGGCCCGCCGGCTGGGTGTGCAGGTGGGCAAGATCGGCAAAGCCGAACTCGAAGCGGTCGCCGCCGACTACGGCTACAGCAAAATGGAGGACCTCTACGCCGCGCTCGGATACGGCCGGTTCTCCGCCCGCCAGGTGCTTTCCAAGGCGGCGCCCGGTTCGGTGAAGGACGAAATCCCGCCCGCCGGCAAAGCCGTGCCGCTGTCATCCGCCGATGGCGCTCCCGCTCTACCTCCCGGGATGCCCGGCCGCCCCGGCGATGGCGACGCGGTGATCAAAGTCCGCGGCATCGACGACCTCCTGGTCTATCGCGCCAAGTGCTGCAACCCCATCCGCGGCGAAGCCATCGTCGGTTACGTGACCCGCGGAAAGGGCGTCGCGGTCCATTCCCGCATCTGCCCCAATGTGCAGAATTTGCTCTACGATGTCGAGCGGAAAATTGAAGTGGAATGGGCCCGCGCGGCCGAAGATGCGTTCCCCGTGCGCATCGTCATACATACCGACGACCGGCCGGGAATGCTCAACCAGCTTACTTCCGTGCTCTCCAGCGAGAACACCAATATCCGCAGCCTGGAGGCCAAGGGCGCCCTCGATCACGACGGCGGAGTCGTGGAAATGACGGTCGACGTGCGTGACAAAAAGCAGCTCGAAAAGCTGGTTGCCGCCATGCGCCGCATCTCCGGCGTGCACGACGTCGAACGCCTCTTCAAGTAAGCATGCCCCTATTCAACGACCCCGAACACATCGCCGTCTCCAAGTCCAGGGGACTGAACATCGACTGGAAAGACCGCCATCACAGCGAATACGGACTCAAATATCTGCGCGACCATTGTCCCTGCGCCACCTGCACCGGTGTCCATGGAACGCCGCCCGCCTCGGAAAGCTCCAACCCTGGCGATCCGTTCCAGATGTATAAGCCCGCGCTGAAAATGTTGAAGGTGGAGCCGGTAGGAAATTACGCCATCCGCATCAATTGGAGCGATGGCCACAACACCGGTATTTACTCGTGGGAGCACCTCCGGCGCATTTGCCCTTGCCCGGAGTGCGCGGCGCAGTAGCGGCCGCTTTCAAGTGTGCCGACCGCAGGCGCGGTCGGCGCTTCGTCGAAGGGTTGCCGCGGCGTTACAGCAGCCGGAAATTCACCTCGATCGTGGCGGCCACCGTCACGGGTTGCCCGCCCTTATAGCCCGGCTTGAACTTCCACTGCTTCACCGCCTCAATGGCTTTTTCATCCAAACCCAGGCCGAGGCTACGCTGAACCCGGATATTGGTGGCGCGTCCATCGGGGCTGACTTCGATGTACAGCAGAACCGTACCCTGATACTTGGCTTTGCGCGCTTCTTCGGAGTATTCCGGCTCGACCTTGTGCAGCAGAACCGGGGAGGTCACGCCGCCGCCGACCCGAAATACACCGCCACCCACTCCCCCGCCTTCGCCCGGCCCAAAACCACCGCCTTTGCCGGAACCGACTCCTCCGCCCGATCCGGACCCGATGCCACCACCAGATCCAGGCCCGTTGGAAGGGGGGCCCAACCGCCCCAGCGGATCGCCGTAATTCGGCATATTCACCGCGGGGAGGGGAACGTCCGGAGGAACGATAATGCTGGGCTCCATCGTCAGCTTCGGATTCGGGTTATTGACGACCACCATCGGTGGGGTGAACTGCCGCAGGGATTGCTTCGGCAGGCGGCCTTTGCTGGCCGGAAGAGGCGAACGATCGCCACCACCCCCACCGCCGCCCATGGCCTGTTTCTTAGGCGCCACTTTCGGCTGGTAGGGTTCGATATCCGCCGGCAGGACCAGGGATACCGCCGATTTCGCTGCTTCCTGCACCGGCTTGGTCAGGGAAGCCGCCACCACTAGGGCCACGATGAGCACCTGCGCCCCCGTTGACATCAGGAACGACTTCTTTTGGCGCCCGTATAATCCCCAAATGTCCTTGACGGCTACCGGTTTGGAGGTCACCTGCAGGGGCGGCAGCTTGGGTGGGTGGATGATTTCCCTGATGTTCTGGAAAAATGAGTGCCACCAGGGCGTTTCGACTTCCGACACAAGGAGACGCGACAAATGGTCGTCGGCGTTCGGGAAATATGGATTGTTGGGTTGCGACAGGTCAGCCATTGTTGTCCACCAGCTCTCCGGAGAGAACGGCTGTCATCATTTATTGGACGGTCCTTATGGTCACTGCGTTACCGTATCATGTCACTCAGTTACGGCTTTTGGAAAATCCTACCCTGCGACCATCCCTACCTTAGCACATATCGTACCACACCGGCTTGTAAAAACAACGACATAACCGCAAAGTAGAAGATGCCCTACCCGCATCCGAGGATTCCAAATTTGGAATTCTGTCACAAACAGACCACTCCAGGTTTGCCGCGCGACAGCCACATCCGGCAGAATCATAGTGATGCAGATCACCATTGAACGCAGGCCGCCCGAACAGATCGAGGCGGATGCCCTCATTGTGCCGGTTTTCGAGGGCAGGAGAGACGACCGGTTCGGCGCCGCCGACCTCTTCGAATCGGGCGAGGTAACCGGGAAGCCCCAGGAGTTGACGTTGCTGCACCACGTGCCCGGCGTGGCGGCCGCGCGCGTCCTTCTGGCGGGCATGGGCAAGCCCGAGAAATTTGACGCGGCCGAACTCCGCCGCACGATCGGCGCCGCGGTGCGAAGTCTGAAGTCCAAATCGGTCAAACGGATCGCGTTTGCCCTGGACGCCTCCACCAATGCCCCGGAATACGCCGCTGCCGCAGTCGAAGGCGCTATTTTGGGAGATTACGAGCCGGATCGTTACAAGACCGGAAATGACAGGAAATCGGTCGCCAGCTTCGCCGTGATCGGCGCCGGGGACCTCGACGCCGGCGTATCCCGCGGACGGATCCTCGCCGAAGCCCAAAACTTCGCCCGGGACCTCGTCAACGAACCCGCCAACCGCCTCACCCCAGCCAAAATGGCCGAGGCAGCCCGGCAGACCGCCTCCGAATACCACTTGGAATGCGAGGTCCTCGAGACGGAAACAATGCGCGAACTCGGCATGGGCGCACTTCTGGGGGTTGCCCAGGGAAGCGCCGAACCTCCGGCGCTCATCGTTCTTCGCTACCGGCCCGACTCGCCCTCCGGCGACGGAGCCCACCTCGGCCTGGTGGGCAAGGGCGTCACTTTCGATACCGGCGGCATCTCGATCAAGCCCGCCGAGAGCATGGAAAAAATGAAATACGACATGGCCGGCGGCGCTGCCATGATCGCGGCCATGCGCGCGATCGCCCAACTCAAGCCCCGAATCCCGGTCACCGCCTTTGTCCCCTGCGTCGAGAACATGCCCGGCAGCCGCGCCCAAAGGCCAGGCGACATTGTGACCGCCATGTCCGGAAAGACCATCGAAGTCATCAACACCGATGCCGAAGGCCGGCTGATCCTGGCTGATGCGCTTACCTACGCCCGCCGCCAGGGTTGTACCCACCTGATCGATGCGGCCACCCTCACCGGCGCCGTGGTGGTTGCCCTGGGACATCTCAATGTGGGCCTGTTTGCCAACAACGACGACATGCGCGACCGCGTGCTTCGGGCGGCCAAGGCCGAAGGCGAACGCATGTGGGCATTGCCGCTCGAAGACGATTATAAGGATTACCTGAAAACTCCGTTCGCCGACGTAGCCAATGTCGGCGGCCGTTGGGGAGGAGCCATTACCGCGGCGATCTTTTTGAAGGAATTCGCCGAAGACACGCCCTGGGTGCACCTCGACATTGCCGGCACCGCCTGGCTCGACGATAGCAAGCCCTTTCTTGCCAAGGGTCCGACAGGCGTGCCGGTACGCACCCTGGTGCATCTGGCCACCCACTGGCAGTGAGGTTCTCCGAGAGCGATGCGGCGACGTACCCTGGCATTCTTCCTGATCGCGGCGGCGTGGGCCCACGCCGCCGACGGCGACTCGGCCGAATCCGCGGTGCGTGCCGTCTACGACGTGATCTCCGGTCCCGCCGGGACCCGGGACTGGACCCGCTTCCGCTCGTTGTTCGCCGACGGCGCCCGCCTTATCTCCATACACGTCAACGCCGGCAATCCTTCTCCGGTCGTCATGACGCCTGAGGATTACATCCAGCGGGCCGGCGCCAACTTCGAGAAGGCGCCGTTTTACGAATCCGAGCTCTCGCGGCGCGTCGAGTCGTTCGGCGCGATCGCCCACGTGTTCAGCACCTACGAATCGCGGCGCGCCCCCGGTGAGAAGCCCTTTGCACGCGGCATTAACAGCTTCCAACTCGTGAAGGACGGTCGGCTATGGAAAGTCATGACCATCCTCTGGGATGCGGAACGCCAAGGCCATCCCATCCCGCGCAAATATCTCAAGCCCCAAACCGGCAGCCATGTAGCTCAGCAACCGCGCGGAATAGGCAGCGTCGCCTCCCCCCACCCGGCACTGGATTGAACCCGAATCGTTAACGTCTCCCCGGTCGGGCATGCCGGCAGGTACCGTATGGTGTATCGCGCCGTGAGGTCGTGGCAGATCTGCGCCACCAGCGCCGGCACCTCTGCTTCCGATGCAGCGATCTGCGAGGTCCCCTGCGTCAACTGGCAGAGGTTCTCCAAGAGCGGATTTGGTGCCAGCGAGATGGCGTGCACGGTCGCCCGCGCATTCCGCGCGGCGGACCCGATCTCGGCATAGCCGGTTGGCTGGACGCTCTCGTGCTGGCCGTAGACGATCACGTGGCGCTGCCCGCGGGCCGGCCCGCCGTCCACCATGACCGCCCGCTGGATGCCGTTCCAGAGATCCGTGCAGTCGATTCGCGACGGCACCTTCAAAAACGCCGCCTGCGCGGCCGCCGGATCGCTCGCGTACGCCAGTGGCAGTCCGTCGCTCGAGTAGGGACCCTCCGGCGCAATGCGGATATCCTGTCCCGCCAGGCTCGCCTGGGGACCCGACTGTGTCGGAACGTAGAACGCGCACGCCCATAGATCGGCGGGCCGCTTCCGCGCCAACGATTCCACAATGCCCTGGCTGAGCACGGAGCCTTCGGAGTTGTACTGCCGCGGCAGAATGAACGCGATCGAGAGCGTCTCCGGGGCCGTTCTTTCATCCACGGCATACGACGCCACCGTCTGCCCGTCCTCGTTGAGAACGAAATGCGTCGGCAGGGGCCGCACCGGATGCATCCCATCGGCTGTGCTCACTTCCACCTGCACTCTTCGCCAGCCGTTTTGCTGGATCCGCTGAAACCGCCCGGCTACCCGCCAGGGTTCCATGTTGCTGACCGCCGCTGTCGCCGCCCGTAATTGACCCAAGGCCTTGAATGCGCGCGTGCGTACGATAGCGTTGGGCTCCGCGATCAGCCGCGCCAGGGGCCGCGTGAACCGCGGGCTTGCCGACTCTCCCATTACCCATGCCGCGGTGGCGCGGAACCGTTTGGCGGGATGCTCCGCCATCTTCAACACCAGCGGAATCACCGACGGATCGCCCAATTGGTACAGCCCCAACATCGCGTTCCCGGCCACGCGGTTGTTGCCGTCCTGGGCGGATTTATGCAGCAGTTCGCGAGCATCCTCCGAATCCACGCCCCAGAGCGCCTCCACGGCGTTGGCGCGCACCCGCGAATCGGCCGCCGTCAGCCGTTGTTGGACCCATTTCACGCTCTTGTTGGCCCGGCCAATCATCAGCACCGCTTTGGATTGCAGATAAGGGTTGGGAAGCCGCGCCAGGACGATCAGGGAAGGCAGAATCCGCGCGCCGTCGGAAATTTCGCACAGGATCTCCATCAGCCTCTGCAATTCCGGGCTTTGCGCACTGTGCCCGCTCCTGGCCAGCGTCTCGCTCAGGTGCTTTGCCAGCACCACGTCTACCATGGCGCAATTGCAGGCCGCACTTCGCGCCAGCGCCACGGCTTCGCTCTGACTCAACGCCGGGTCGCACAATACCGCCGGCAGCAGGTTGCTGCTCAGCAACGTGCTGAGCAGGTGCCGCGAGCCACGGGATTCCTCCTGGGTCCGCAGAACTTGCGTGGCGGCAGAGCAGAATCCGGCCCGGTCCCTTGTCATCAAGTCCCGCATCTGCCTGCCGTTCTTGGCGGCGTCACGATCGAAGTTGCGAACCAGGTCGTCCAGAAGCGCCCGTGTATCGGCCGGCCCGCCCATGGTGGGAACGTTTGCTGACACACAAGCTAAATCGGGTGATTTCCACAGAACTTTATATCCCGCCGTCAGAAACTTCCCATCCGCCTTTGCCGCACTGCTCCCCCGCCTGCTGCAACTATAATCAAAGTCATGTCCAAGAACAGTTTTGGCGCGGCGTCCAAGTTGCGTGTCGGCGACGCCGAATACGAGTATTTCCGCCTCGCGGTTCTGGAAGAGAAGGGCACCGGCCACATCTCCCGCCTCCCTTTTTCGACCAAAATCCTGCTCGAAAACCTGCTCCGCCACGAAGATGGACGCCGCGTCAGCGCCGAGGACGTAGAACACGTCGCCCGTGGTGTGGGCGGTCCCGGAGCCAAGGAAATCAGCTTCATGCCCGCCCGCGTTCTGCTCCAGGACTTCACCGGCGTCCCCTGCGTGGTCGATCTGGCCGCGATGCGCGACGCGCTCGCCTCGCTCGGCGCCGATCCCACCCGCGCCAATCCCCTTATGCCCGCCGACCTGGTGATCGACCACTCCGTCCAAGTGGATCGCTTCGGCACCGACGATGCCTTCCAGGTGAACTCCCTGCTCGAGTTTCAACGTAACCGCGAGCGCTACATGCTGCTGCGCTGGGGCCAGACCGCCTTCGACAATTTCCGCGTGGTGCCTCCCGATACCGGCATCGTCCACCAGATCAACCTGGAGTACCTCGCCTCCGTCGTGTTCCGCGCCAATGGACAGGCCTACCCCGATACCCTGGTCGGCACCGACTCCCACACCACCATGATCAACGGCTTGGGCGTGCTCGGCTGGGGTGTAGGCGGCATCGAGGCCGAAGCCTGCATGCTGGGGCAGCCCGTCTCCATGCTCCTCCCGCCCGTCGTCGGCTTCCGCCTCCACGGCGCCCTCAAAGAAGGATGCACCGCCACGGACCTCGTCCTCACCATCACCCAGATCCTCCGCAAGAAGGGCGTCGTCGGCAAATTTGTAGAATTCTACGGCACCGGCCTCAGCGCCCTCAGCCTGGCCGATCGCGCCACCGTCGCCAACATGGCGCCCGAATACGGCGCAACGATGGGCTTTTTCCCGGTGGATCGCGAGACCCTCGACTACCTCCGGCTCACCAACCGGCCGGCCGATCTCATCGCGCTGGTGGAGGCCTACACCCGCGAACAGGGCCTTTTCCGCACCGATGCCACGCCCGATCCGCTCTATTCCGACAGCCTCGAACTCGACCTCGCCACGGTCACGCCCTCCATGGCCGGCCCCAAGCGGCCGCAGGATCGCGTCGAACTGCCCGATGTCCGCAAGAACTTCCACGACGCCTTCCCCGGAGCCCGGAAGAGCGCCACCGCCGAACTGGATGGCGAGTCTGCCGACGTGGCCACCGGCGCCGTCGTGATTGCCGCCATCACCAGTTGCACCAACACCTCCAACCCGTCCGTGATGCTCGCCGCCGGTCTCCTCGCCCGCAAGGCCGCCGACCGCGGGCTGAAGGTGAAACCCTGGGTCAAGACCAGCCTCGCGCCGGGCTCCAAGGTGGTCATCGACTACTACCGCCAGGCGGGCCTCCTCTCGTACCTCGAACAGCTCAAATTTCACCTGGTCGGCTTCGGATGCACCACCTGCATCGGCAACAGCGGCCCGCTCCCCGAACCGGTCGCCCAGGCCGTGCAAAAAGAGAACCTCGTCGTCGCCGCCGTGCTGAGCGGCAACCGCAATTTCGAAGGCCGCATCAACCCCCTGGTCAAGGCGAACTATCTCGCCTCCCCACCGCTCGTGGTCGCGTATGCGCTGGCCGGCACCATCGATATCGATCTCGCCAACGATCCCATCGCCACCGGCGAGGACGGTCAGCCCGTCTTCCTGCGCGACATCTGGCCCTCCAACGACGAGATCCGCGCCGCCGTGCGCTCCTCGATCGACCAGTCCATGTTCCAGCACGAGTACGCCCACGTGTTCGACGGCGACGAGAACTGGAAGACCATGCCCGTTCCGACCGGCGGCACTTTCCAGTGGGACGAAGGCTCCACCTACATCAAGAAGCCGCCCTACTTCGACCACATGGTCGACCCCGCCACCTCCATCACCGACCTCGCCGGCCTGCGCGTGCTGGCCCTCCTCGGAGACTCCGTCACAACCGACCATATCTCCCCGGCCGGCTCCATTCCGAAAGACGGCCCCGCCGGCAGATATCTCATCTCGCAGGGCGTCGAGCCCCGCGACTTCAACTCCTACGGCGCGCGCCGCGGCAATCACGAAGTCATGGTCCGCGGCACCCTGGCCAACATCCGGTTGCGCAACCAGCTTGCTCCCGGCACCGAAGGCGGCTGGACCGTACACCTCCCCGATGGCGCGCCGATGTCGATTTACGATGCGTCGGTCCTCTACCAGCAGGAAGGCGTGCCGCTGCTGATTCTGGCAGGCAAGGAGTACGGCTCCGGCTCCTCGCGCGATTGGGCCGCCAAGGGCGTCGCCCTGCTCGGCGTCCACGCCGTGATCGCCGAGAGCTTCGAGCGCATCCACCGCACCAACCTGGTGGGAATGGGGGTCCTCCCCTTGCAGTTCCACCCCGGCGACAGTGCCGCCAACCTCAAACTCACCGGCAAAGAGATCTACCACATCGAAGGCATCCCCGCTTCGCTGAACGGCGGCGGCCGCAAGGCTTTTGTGCGCGCCGTCGATTCGCACGGCGAAAAGAAGTTCACCGTCGAGGTCCGCGTCGATACGCCGCAGGAGGTGGAATACTACCGTAACGGTGGAATTCTGCCCTACGTCCTTCGCCAGTTGGCCGGCTAGCCGCCTGGACCGCAGGCCCGCCTGGCCCCCGCAGCCAGGGTGCCGCCCGCCGGGTGCGGGCGTGGACCAGCGTCTCCGCCGACCCCCCGCGCCGCCCCGGACCCTCTTGTAGAATGTAACTATGAAGGTACACGCCCTCGCGCTGGCCGCCCTGATCCCCTGTCTGGCCGCCTCTCTGGGAGATGTCGAAAAAGCGAAGATGCTCGGTACCCCGAGCGCCACTGTCAAGCTCGATCTCTATAGTGATTTCCAATGCCCCGCCTGCCGCGGCTTCCACGAGCAGGTTCTGCCGGTGCTCATGCGGGAGTATGTCGTCCCGGGCAAAGTCTGTATCGTGAATCACGAGTTCCCGCTGAACATGCATCCTTATTCCCGGGAAGCCGCCTACTATGCCACCGCCGCGGCCCACGTCGGCAAGTACCAGCAGGTGGCGGACGCCCTGTTCCGCAACCAGGCGGTCTGGGGCACCAACGGCAAGGTTTGGGACACCGTGGCCAGCGTCCTCACCCCAACCGAACAGAAGAAGGTGCAGGAACTGGCCAAGGAGCCATCCATCATTGCGGCCGTCACCCAGGACGTCCAGTTGGGGCAGATGGAACGGATCAGCGAAACCCCTACCGTCATCATCACGCGAGGGTCCAAGCGCTACGCCTTCCCGGGGCCCAACCCCACCAATTATCCTTTGATGAAGTCCCTGATCGATGGCCTTCTCAAGTAAGCCTTTCCGTGTCGCCGCGCTCGTACTGCGCCTCGCCCTCGGTGCCGTGTTCGTGTACGCGGCCTGGGTCAAACTCAGTACGCCGTGGGAACTCTTCGCCCTGGCTATCACATCCTACAAGACCGCCCTGCCGCTGAGCGCCGTCGAAATCGTCGCCCGCACGCTGCCGTGGCTGGAGATGGCGCTCGGCGTCCTGCTCATGTCGGGCATCTGGCTCCGCCTGTCGTCCGCCGTTTCGTCGATCTTGCTGGTGGGCTTCATGGGCCTCATCATCCGGGCGAGGATCATGGGGCTCGAAATCAGTTGCGGCTGCTTCAGCAACGATGAGCCGATCTCGTTCTGGACCGTTCTTCGCGACGGATCGCTGCTGGCGGGATCCCTCCTGCTGACCGCGTACGCGTTCCGCGGGACCGGCGGACGCTCCCGGCGCGCCGCATCCGAACCCGAAGCGGTCGTATCCCACTAACTTGAACGGCGCGCTCCAGCGGGAACTCGACTATCACGAGAAGCTCTATTCCGGCTTCGCGCAATCCCACTTCGCGCGGCCGGCGGTGCGCGCCCTGCGTCGCCACATGGTTCGCCGCCTCCTGGATGTCACCGGCGCCGGTCCCCGCTCGCGCGTGCTCAGCCTGGGATGCGGCATCGGCGATACGGAGTTGCTGCTGGCGCCGCACGTGGCCGAGGTCCTCGGCATCGACCTCTCCCCCGCCGCCGTCCGGCAGGCTCGCGCCGATGCCGGCAGGCTGGGAATCGCCAACGTCCGTTTCGAGGAAGGAACCACCGCCGCGGGCCGCTTCGACGTCGTCATCGCCATCTTCTTTCTGCACCACGTTCCCGACGAGGATCTGGCCGGCCTGCCCCTCCGCATCAAGGCGTTACTCGCGCCCGGCGGCGTATTCTACTCGCTCGACCCCAGCCGGCGCCGGCTTTCGGGCGCGCTCGGCCGTCGCTTCTTTCCAGCCCTCATGAAACGCTACCAAACACCCGACGAGCGCGAACTCGACCCCGAGGCGACCGCCCGCTTGTTCCGCCAGGCCGGTTTCGACACGCGCACCGATGTCTATGACTTCGGTTCCTCCCCCCTTGCCGGCCTGCTCCCCGGCTGGGGTGCCGGTTACCGGGCCGCCCGCCTGCTCGACGACACCCTCCTGCGCCTGCGTCCCCTCCGCCGTATGGCCAGCAACTTCGAAGTAATCGCGCGCTAGCGCCACCACACGCCAATCGGCCGGTTGTACAATAAATCGGACCTTAAAATCGCTTATGGACCTCTTCGGAGATTTACGCTACGCCCTTCGGCTGCTCTTCCGGAACCCGGGTGTGACCGTGGTAGCGGTCCTCGCGCTGGCGCTCGGCATCGGCGCCAATACCGCCATTTTCAGCGTCGTGCACGCGGTGCTGCTGCGCCCGCTGCCCTTCCACCAACCCGACCGCGTGGTCATCATCCGCATGGATCATGCCCAGCGCAACATCCGCAACGCTCTCGGGCCCTATTCCGATATCGTCCAATGGCGGAAGCAGGCGCGCTCCTTCGAGCTCATGTCCGCCTACATGTCCGGATCCGCCAACCTCATCACGCGCCACGAACCCGAGCGCATTCCCATCTGGCGGGTCAATTCCAGCTTCTTCCGCCTGCTGGGAATCCACCTGCTCGCCGGCAGGGACTTCCGCGTCGAGGACGATCAGCCCGGCGCTGCCCCCGTGGCCATCATCGCTCACAGCCTCTGGCAGAGGAAGTTCGGGTCCGACCCCGCCCTGCCCGGCAAAACCATCACTCTCGATGGCGCCCCCTACACCGTCATCGCCATCCTGCCGCGTGATTTCCGCCTGGAGGACCGGCCTCCGGACCTATACCTTCCGATTGCCCGCAGCGATGCACGCCCGCCGGGCGGCGAAGACTTCCGGTTTGCCGCCTATGCCCGCCTCAAGCCCGGCATTACCGTCGGCCACTCCCAGGCCGAAATGGACACCATCGCGCCGCGCGTCGAACAGGCTTCCGGCCGGCCCCTCCGCGGCTTCCGCGCGCACGTCTGGGACGTCCGCGAATTCATGGTCCGCGATGTGCGCACCAGCCTGGTGGTCCTGCTCGCCGCCGTGGCGCTGGTCCTCCTGATCGCCTGCGCCAATATCGCCAACCTGCTGCTGGCCCGCGCCGGAGCGCGCGGCAAAGAGATCGGCATTCGCGCCGCCATGGGCGCGGCGCGCTGGCGCATCATCAGCCAACTGCTCACCGAAAGTTTCCTGCTGGCCCTGCTGGGAGCCGCCCTGGGCGTGCTGCTGGCATACTGGGGTATCGCCGCGATCACCGCCATCGGCACCGGCGCCTACCCCATGCTGAAAGAGTCCCGCATCGACCTTCCGGTGCTCGGCTTCACCATTGCGGTCTCCCTCGTCACCGGCCTGATTTTCGGCCTCGCGCCGGCCCTGGCCGCTTCCCGCAGCGACCTCCAGGAAACCCTCAAAGAGGGCGGCCGCGGTTCGTCCACCGGGGGAAGAAACCGCCTGCGCAGCCTCCTGGTCGTCTCCGAGGTGGCCCTGGCGCTCCTCCTCATGGTAGGCGCTTCCCTCATGATCCGCAGCCTGATCCGGCTTCAGGACGTGAATCCCGGCTTTAATCCCGGCAACGTGCTCACCGCCTCCGTCAACCTGCCGCCCGCCCGCTATGTCAGCCCGCCGCAGCAGTTGGCCTTTTATCAGCGGCTGGAAGAGCGGTTGAAGGCCATGCCCGGAGTCGTGGCCGCCGGCTTCACCAGCAGCCTCCCCCTCGGCGGGACCGACTCCGGCATGCCCTTCGTCATCCAGGGCCGCCCCGTCTCCAGCGTGTCCGATGCGCCCATTCTGTGGTACCGCTTCGTCAACCCCGCCTACTTCCAGGCCATGCGCATTCCCCTTCGCCGCGGCCGCAGCTTCGATGAGCGCGACGTGGCCGGAACCCAGCGCGTGGTCATCGTCAACGAAACCGCGGCGCGCCGTTTCTGGCCCAACCAGGACCCGGTCGGCAAGCGCATCGGCAACGGCGCTCCGGATGGATGGATGCCCGTGGTCGGCGTGGTCGCCGATGTCCGCCACATGTCGCTCGCCCGCGAGCCGGATCCGGAAATCTACTTCGCCTTCGCGCAGAGCCCTCGCACTGCCGTCAACCTGGTGGTCCGCACCGCTTCCGATCCGCTGCGTCTGGCCCCCTCCCTGCGCCGCGCCGTGCTCGAAATCGATGGTGACCAACCCGTCTCGCGCATCGCCAGCATGGAGCAGACCCTGGTCGATTCCATTGCCACCAAACGGCTCTCCACCCTGCTGCTCGGCATCTTCGCCGCGCTGGCCCTGCTGCTCTCCGCCATCGGCATCTACGGCGTCATCTCGTTCTCGGTTACCTGCCGCAAACACGAGATCGGCGTGCGCATGGCGCTCGGCGCGCGCTCCGGCGACGTGCTGCGAATGGTTGTCCGCCAGGGAACCACCCTCGCCGTGGCCGGCATCGCGGTCGGTCTGGCCGCCTCGATGGCGCTCACCCGGCTCCTCGAAACCATGCTGTTCCAGGTGAAAGCCACCGACCCGGTGATCTTTCTGGCGGTGTCCCTGCTGCTTACCGCCGTGGCCGCGCTGGCCAGCTACATTCCCGCCCGCCGCGCCGCGCGAGTGGACCCCACCGTGGCCCTACGGTACGAGTAACCCGGGCCCCGTTCTCCGGTAACGGAAGTACGCCGCGCAGGCCCCCTCCGCCGACACCATGGGCGCGCCCAGGGGGCTGTCCGGCGTGCAGCCCGTGCCGAACACCGGGCATTCGAACGGCTTCTTCAACCCTTGCAGCACCGCCGCGCTGATGCACTCCGGCGGCTCCGGCACGTCCGTCTCCGCCAGGCCGAACACCTTCTCCGCATTCCAGGCGTCGAATTCCGCGCGCAGCCGCCAGCCGCTCCGCCGAATCCGCCCGAGGCCGCGCCACTTGCGGTCCGCCACTTCGAATACCTGCGCCACCAGCTTCTGCGCCGCCACGTTTCCGTCCCGGCTCACCGCCCGCGCATACTGGTTCTCGGTTGTGGCGCGGCCCTCCTCCAGTTGCGCCACCAGCATCGCAATCGCTTCCAGCAGGTCCACCGGCTCGAATCCGCCCACCACCATGGGCACCCCGTAGCGCGACGAAAGCTCTTCGTATTCGCGATACCCCATCACCGTACACACGTGGCCGGGCGCGATGAACCCCTGCACCCGGTTCGCGGGCGATTCCAGCAGCATTCCGATCGCCGGCGGCACCAGCACGTGCGACACCAGCATCGAGAAGTTCTTCAGCCCTTCCCGGCTCGCCTGCCATACCGCCATGGCGTTGGCCGGCGCCGTGGTCTCGAAACCAATGCCGAAGAACACCACCTGGCGGCCCGGGTTCGCGCGCGCGATGTGCAACGCCTCCATGGGCGTGTACGCCATGCGCACGTCGCCGCCTTGCGCCTTCACCTGAAACAGGTCCCCGTCCGATCCCGGAACCCGCAGCATGTCTCCGTAGCTCACGAAGATCACTTCGGGGCGCGAGGCGATCTCGATCGCCCGGTTCACCACTTCGAGCGGCGTCACGCACACCGGGCACCCCGGACCGTGCACCAGTTCCACTTCCCGCGGAATCAGCTCGTCGATGCCGTAGCGCATCAGCGTGTGGGTCTGCCCTCCGCAGATCTCCATCAGCACCCATGGCCGCGTGACCCGTTCTTTGAGCTTCCGCAACAGGGCCATGGCAATCTTCGGGTCGCGATACTCGTCCAGATACTTCATGCCGGGCCCTTGCGTTCGGAAGTCAGCCCCTCTTCGTCGAGCAGGCCCATCTTTTCCAGCAGTTCGAAGGTGCGCGCCGCCTCTTCGGCGTCCACCCGGCTGATGGCAAAGCCCACGTGGACAATCACGTAATCGCCGATGCCCGCTTCGGGCACGAAGTCCAGGTACGCCTGCCGCGTGATCCCGCCAAACTCGATCGTGCCCAAACGGCTGCTGCCCGCTTCTTCGATTTCCAGGATCCTGCCCGGAACTGCTAAACACATGTTTTCCGCCTCGCGTTTGGCCGCTGCCGCGCCAGCCTGCACGCCGGGGTGACCAGGAAGGCTCCCCCAAGCCAACGGTAACAGCATTGCCGCCCGCCGCGGGAAGCTCGTCTCAGTGCCGGTGCGCCGGCGACACCGCGCCGCAGATCTCGGCCACCCGCGACAGCGTCGCTCCGCCCGCGCGCATCTCTTCCAACGCCCGCTCGGAGTCTTCGGCATGCAGGGTTTCCACCGCGTCGGTCGCCACCACCACTTGCCGCCCGCCCCGCAGCAGCCCGCGCACGGCAAACAGAACGCAGATCTCCGTTACCACGCCATACACCACCGCTCGCTCCGCTTTCAGCAGGTCGAGCACGCGGCTCAGGTTCGGAGCCTGGAACGCATCGACCGTCTGCTTTTCGAGCACGATCTGCTGCGCGCCATCCAGCCCGATGGCACATGCGCGGTTCGGTATCACCACCCGCCGGTCGAGCAGCGTCGCCCCGGCTTTCTGTTGTCCCAGCGTCCCCGCCACGCAGTGCGGCGGCCATTGCGAAAACTCGGGGTCGTTTTCGGCGTGCGCGTCCGCCGTGGAGATCACCGGGATCCCATGCCCGGCCGCGAACCGGTTGAGCTGCGCGACCGCCGCGATCACGCGCTCGGCCTTGGGCACGTACAGCGCTCCCGCCGGATACATGAAATCCAATTGCGAATCGACGTCTACGAAAACCGTATTCATCCGATCAGGTTGTGGCGCGTCCGATCGAACAGCTCGCGCAGTTCACGGCTGAAGATCACCGGCCACGGCTCCCCCACTTCCAATTGTCGCAGACCGTCGGGGAGCTTCGCGGCCGCTTCCGCCGCGTGCTGCCGCGCGGCTTCCAGGGTGGGCAGCGGCTCGATCAGCCGCCCGCCCAGCACGATCGGCCGCAGCAGCGCCTCCCCCTTGCCGCATTCGCCCGAGCGCGCCACCACGTCGCGCGCCGCCTCGCGGAAGATCTGTTTCGAACCCGGACGCGAAATTTTGTCCTCGCTGTACTTGGCCGTGAACCGCTTGATGCCGCTGATGTCCACTTCCACCAGCTTGTAGGTCGCGCTCAGCGACGGCGCATCCGCCGAGGTCGCCAGTTGGGTGCCCACGCCGAACGCGTCGATGGGCGCGCCGCCCTTCACCAGCTCGCGGATCCGGTACTCTTCCAGGTCGCCGCTCACCATGATCCTCGCGTCGCCCAACCCGGCCTCGTCCAGCAGCGCCCGCACCTGGCGGGAAAGCGCGGCAAAATCGCCGCTGTCCAGCCGCACACCCCACAGCGGTTTGCCCAGTTCCGCCGCGTGGCGCGCGCCCTCCATCGAGTCGTACGTGTCCAGCAGCTGAATCGTATGATCCGCCAGGAACCGCTGCAGGTGGCGGAATGCCTCCAGCTCCGATGCGAACGCCATCACCCAGGAGTGCGCCGACGTGCCCATCACCGGGACCCCGTAGCGGAATCCCGCCAGGGTGTTGCTGGTGCCCGCGCAGCCGCCAATGTACGCCGCCCGCGCCCCCAACACTCCCGCTTCCGGCGTATGCGCGCGCCGCGTCCCGAATTCCACTACGCCCCGGCCGCCCGCCGCTTCCACGCACCGCCACGCCTTGGTGGCAATCGAGCTCTGGAACGCGATGGCCGAAAGCACGTAGGTCTCGGGAATCTGCGCCTCGATCACCGGCGCGCGTATCGTCAGAATCGGCTCGCCCGGAAAAATCGGCGTCCCTTCGGGCACCGCGAACAGGTCGCCGCGAAAACGAAAGTGGCGCAGGTAGTCGAAAAATGCCGGCGATGCATTGCCGAACTGCGGCAGTCCCCGCAGGTACCCCACCTCGTCTTCCTCGAAGCTCAGGTTCAGCAGGTAGTCCACCACCTGCGTCAGCCCCGCCGCCAGAATAAAATTGCGGTTCGGCGGCAGCCGCCGGATGGTGAATTCGAAGGAGGCCCGTTCTTCGCTCTTGCCGGCTTCGAAGTAGCCGGCCGCCATCGTCAGTTCGTAAAGGTCCGTGAGGAGGCCGTTCACTTCTTTTTCGCCGGAGCCGGCGCCGCTTCCTTCACGTCCGCCGCCGCCGTTTGGAGGCTGGTGAAAGCGGCCGTGTCCAGTTCGTAGATGGTTGGTTCGTTCTCCCGCTGCGCCCCGTACTGTTCGCCCTGCTTACGGATCGTTACTTTCTCCACGCGCTTGCCGTCGTTGGAGGTCACCGTCGCGGTAAACACCGGCTCTCCCGCGCCCTTCTCGGAAAATTTGGTTGCGCTGAGGTCCCGCAGCTTGTCGATCAGGTTCTGTACGGTGGTATTCTCCATGGTCTTCCCACCGGACATCCACTTGTCGCCGCTCTTGGTGTACTGCTTCCCGTTCACGTCCAGTTTGTTGGGATCGCTGAAGCCGAAGTCGAACAACTTCTTATTGCGGAAGTCGTCCAGCCCCTTGTCGAGGCCCTCGCCCACGTCGCTGGCGATCTTGTAGACTCCTTCCACGGCCGAACCCTTCGCATAGTAATTGTTGTCTTTGTCCTTGCGGACCTCGAGTGTCTGCGTGCCGGCCGCATCCGTTACCGTGGCGGTTGCCACCCGCGTGCCGGCCGCGAACTTCTTGGCCGCGTCCGCATCCGGGTTCAGCACGTCCATCTTGGCGTCGCGCAGCTTGCCGACCATGGTATCCACCGCCGAATTGTCCGCCCGCAGCGGACGCGGCTTCACGATCTGCCATTCGTTCGACCCGTTCTTGCCGAATTCCACGGTCTGCCCCTTGGCCTGCAACTCCACTCGCGTGAGCTTGTCCGAGTCGAAGGTCAGCAGCCGCTTGTCGCGCAGGTCGTCCGGCCGTTTGTCGAGGCTCGATTTCACGAAGCTCGCAATCGCGAACACCCGCGGATCGTTGGGCAGCTTGGCATACGCGCCGGAACCGGACGGCGTATCGTCGCCCACCAGCACCGTCTCCGTCTTCCCGTCCTTCTTCGTTACCTGGATGTCGAGCGTCGGCGGGGCCAGCCCGTACGGCTTCAGGTCGGTGGCCTTGTCTTCCACTACTTTATCGGCGTTCAGCGCGCCCAGGTTCGAAACCATCGAGCCGACCGCGTCCTGGTCCGCTCCCATCGCCTTGGGCTGCACCATCTCCCACTTCGTGCCCTGCTTTTTGACCTCGATTGCCTCGCCGCTCACCTTCCGGATCCGGATGTCCTGAAACTGGTCATCGGGGATGGCCAGCATTTTCACCGTGGTACCGCTCGGCGACTTGCTGGCCTGCGCCTGTTTCTTGTTCGACCACCAGACCAGGCCTCCCAGCACCGCCAGCAGTGCGATGGCAACCAGCAGCCCTTTCGGCTTCACCGCACTACCTCCTCTTCCACCAGGTCACCATGCCGAACGCCACCACGCCCAGCGGGAAGATCACCACGCTCAGCCAGAAGAGCATGTTTACCTTCTGCGGGCTGATATTCAGCGGCCGGTCTTCCGGCGCCTTGGGACGGATCGAAATCAGGTCTTCGTCCGACGTCAGCCAGTTGATCATGTTCAGGAACAGGTCGCGGTTGCCGTTGAACCGGATGAAATTATTGCCCGCCCACATGGAGCTGCCGACCACCACGAAACGCCCCGGCGGTGTACTGCTGTAGGTGCCCGCCGCCGCCAGCAGGAGCGGCCCCTTCTTGTCCTTCTTCGGGTCCAGCCGGATGCTCCCCGAGTTCAACTCGGTCGTCGCGTAGCTGTTTTCGGCGGTGGAAAAGAGCTTCTCCACCGTGGTCTTGGCGCCGTTCTTGATCTCCAGCGTGCGCGCCAGCGGAAACGCCGTGGCCACGTCCTTCATCTGGTTCACGATCGGATGCGTATCGTAACTCGCCACCAGCGGCACTTCGGGGCCAAGTCCGAATACCTGTCCGATCCCGCTCGTGTCCAGTGCCAGGTCCTTATCAACCGTGACCCCCCAGGTCTGCAGCAGCGCCTCCAGGGTGACGTTGTCCGCCACCGGACTGCGCCCCGCGTTCAGCGGCGGGTCCAGCATGATCAGCGCGCGGCCGCCGCCTTCCACATACGCCTTGATCGCGTCCACCTCGGGTTGGATGTACTCGTGCTGCGGCCCCGCGACCACCAGCACCGTGCAGTCCTTCGGGACTTCAATGTGACCCGCCGCCGGCGGAATACCCGCGGCCGCCGTTCCCCCGGCCGGCGGCGTCGCCTGCAACAGGGAAATCGCCCGCGTCTTGTAATTGTTGCGGGTCAGCGCGTCCTTTACCGCCGCATACCCGCCGCGCTCCGAATCGTCGATGCTGTGTTCGCCGCTTCCCGAAACAAAGCAGGCGTTGCGCTCGCCCGTCTTCAGCGAGCGGATGAGCGCGCCGGTGATCTCTTCCTCGCTGAGCGTCTTCGCTTCTTCCTTCTTGGTGCCGCTGTCGATCAGCAGGGTCACATCCCGGCGGTAACCCGCCGATTTCGCCTGCTGCGGCTTCTTGTCCGGATCGATGTATTCCACCGTCAGCTTGGGCGACAACGACGAGTACCGGTCCAGCAGGTCGCGCGCCTGCGGAAAATGCGACTGCGAGTCGAAGTAAGTGATGCTCACCGGACGCTTCAGGTTCTTCACTACCTTGATGGTCTGGTCGGATAGGCTGAACTGTTTGTTGGATGTCGAATCGTACGACTTGTCGTAGCGGTTGGCCAGGAAATTCACCGCCGCCAGGACCGCCACGATCACGATGATATAGGCCGCCATGTAGGCGCCGTACTTGGTTTGTCTCTTCTTGAGCCAGTCGGTCTTCATGCCTTACGCCCTCCACCGCAGCGATTCCATCGACCGGGACGTGATGAACAGGGCAAAGAAAATCATGGAAAGATAAAAGACGATGTCCTTCGAATCCAGCACCCCTTTGGCGAAATTCTCGAAGTGGGTGACGATCGAAAGGTAGTTGACGACGCTGGCCGACGCGCCGCTGTCAAATGCCGTGAACCAGCTCAGCAGCCACAGCAGCAGACATACAAAAAATGTGACGCCCCCGGCAATGATCTGGTTGCGCGTGGTGGTGGAGATGAACTCGCCGATCGCCAGCAGCACCCCGCCTTGCAGAATCAGCCCCAGGTACGCCACCAGCACCGGCTTGAGATCGGGCTTGCCCCAGGCGAACAGCATGGCGATGTTGATCATCGACATCCCCAGCACGCACACATACAGCAGCATCGCCCCCAGCCACTTGCCCAGGATGATCTCCATATCTTTCACCGGCGACGTCATCAGCAGCTCGATCGTCCCGGTGCGCTTCTCTTCGGCAAACAGCCGCATCGTAATCATCGGGATCAAAAACAGCGCCACCGTGGACGCGAACCCCAGCAGCGGCCGGATGATCTGCTCGTTCACATTCATCGGCTGCGACTGCCCCATCATCTGCGCCTGAAAACTGAAACGATAGAAATCGCGCGTGGCGGTATAAAATCCAAAACCGAAAATCAGCCCGAAAAATGCCATCAGCAGATAAGCGATGGGCGATGCGAAATAGCTCTTCAGCTCCTTCTGGCAGATCAGGAGTACGTTCTTCACTTCTTGGCTCCTTTTTCCTCTCCGGCGGGTTCCGGCTCCTGGTCCCGTTTCTCCGCGGCCGTCAGTTGCAGGAAGATGTCTTCCAGGCTGAACCCCACCGCGCGCAATTCGTTCAGGTTCCACCCGGAGTTGACCACCGTGCGCGCCAGGTCGGCGCGAATGTGCCGCCCTTGCAGGCTCTCGACCTCGAACACCAGCCGGCTGTCCTTGGTTTCCTTCATCACCACGCGGCTCACGCCGGAGACCTGTTCCAGCCGCCCCTGCACCTCGCTGGGGTTCGGCCGCCCGTCGCTGGCCTCCACCTCGAGCGCCACCGATTCGGACCCGCGCAGCCGGTTGGTCAGGTTGCTCACCGAGTCCGTGGCCACCAGGCGGCCCTTATTGATGATGATGACGCGCTCGCAGGAGTGCTCCACTTCCGACAGAATGTGGGTGCTGAGAATGATGGTGTGCTCGCCCGAAAGCGCCTTGATCAGCTCGCGGGTTTCGATGATCTGCTTGGGGTCCAGCCCCGCCGTCGGTTCGTCCAACACCAGTACATCCGGGTTGTGAATGATGGCCTGGGCGAGTCCCACGCGCTGCCGGTACCCTTTCGAGAGCTTGCCGATCAGCTTCTTGCGGACGTCCATCACGGCGCACCGCTCCATCACTTCATCCACGCGGCGCCCGATGGCGGCCTTTCCGATACCCTTGAGCCGGCCCACAAACCGCAGGTATTCCTCGGTTTCCATTTCGGGATACACCGGAGGGGTTTCCGGCAGGTACCCGATGCGTTTCTTCACTTCCAGGGGCTGCTCGAGCACGTCGAACCCGGCCACGTTGGCGCTGCCCTCGGTGGGCGGCAGAAAGCAGGTCAGCACGCGCATGGTCGTTGTTTTTCCGGCGCCGTTCGGCCCCAGAAAACCCACGATCTGCCCTTTTTCCACCTCGAAGGAGATGTTGTCTACAGCGACAGTCCGGGCGTATCGCTTGGTAAGACCTTCAACTTTGATCATAAGATTGCGAACTTCCGAGAGACGAGATTAACTGCCATGGAGGCACACGTCCTGCCTCCGCGGAGGTGTCGCAGAAGCAGAATGCTAATGAAATTTCATCATACGGACCGTGGGGAAGGGTTGTCAAATGAACGTATACCGGCAGTGCGGCTGCGAGATGCGCGAGCTGGAGACTCAAAGCGGCCGCGTGCAGTCGGATTTTCCCGGCGCCATGGAAGGCAGCGCGAGACCGCACCGGCTGGACCTGAACCTGGGCTCCGGCGGTCCGCTGATTCACGTTGCCACCACCAACGGCCACGTCTCGTTGAAACGGGCGGACGCGCACTAGCTCGGGCCGGGATGGTGGAACGCGGGGGGCGTGACGATTCACGCCCTTTCGCGTCTCTACCCCATGCTGCTCGCCGACCTGCGATACGCTCTCCGCACCCTGCGAAAATCCCCCGTCTTTACCGCCGCCACGGTTCTGACGATGACCCTGACCATCGGCGCCAATACCGCCATTTTCAGCGTCGTCAATGCCGTGTTGATCCGCCCGCTGCCGTTCGCCGCGCCGGGCCTCGCGCGTGGACCCGATAATCGCCCTCCGCGACGAATAGCCGGTCCGCCCGCCTTCAAACCCGAACGAACCATCCCCGGCGGTACATGACATATGCCACGGCATACATGGCGCCGGTGAAGGCCAGCGAATACAGCAGCGACGCATTGGCCGGTGAAGCCAGCGGAGCGAACAGCGTATTGTAAAGGTAGCTCTGCAGCGAAACCGATCCTCCGGCGGATTGCCAGCGGATGGCATCGAGGAGTTCGGCCGCAAACTCCGACACCATGTAGATCGTGATCGCGTTCATCCCCAGAATGACGACGGGCCGGGTGAGCCGGCGCCAGCCAAACCCGTCCACCAGTTGGACGAAGACGGCATAGACGACGCAATCGAGCCCGGCCATGAACAGGCAGAACGAGTCCGTCCACAGCTTCTTGTTGATCGGCATCCAATGATTGCAGATCAACCCCGCCGCCAGTAATACGCAGCCCGAAAGGAAAAGGCGGGTGGTGCGCTCACCGAGCGGACGCCGCTGTCCCAGCAACCGTCCGGCCAGCAGGCCGAGCAGCGCCGTCGCCAGCGCCGGCAGCGTGCTGATGAGGCCTTCCGGGTCCCAGTCGCCCGTCGGCTCGTAGTTGTGGCGGCCCAGGACCAGGTGGTCCACGTAATGGGCGAAGTTGCCCTGCACGTCCAGCCGGCCCGCTCCGTACCCGGGCACCGGCACGAGCGTCATCAACAACCAGTACGCCACCAGCAGGCCGACGAGCCAGCCGATCTGACCGCGCAGGTTCGTGTACAGAAAAATCGCCGATGCCACCAGAAAACAGATGGCGATGCGCTGCAGCACGCCCAGGATGCGCTGCGTGGCGGGGTTGAAATGGGGAAAGGCGTAGACGGCCAGGCCCAGAACGAAAAGGATCGCGGCGCGCCGGAACGCCTGCGCCAGCAGCCTCGATCGCGGAATTCCCTGCGCCAGCCGCTTACCCATCGAAAGAGTGATGGCAACCCCGACGATCCAAAGGAACGACGGGAACACCGTGTCCGTCAGGGTCCACCCGTGCCAGGCGGAGTGGCGCAACTGCTGGTACGAATCGCTGCCGCTTCCCGGATTATTGACCAGCACCATCAGAGCCATGGTGAGGCCGCGAAACGCGTCCAGCGACACCAGCCGTGCCGGCGCGCGATCGGTGGCCTGCACCGCCGGCGGCCGGCTGTCCAATCGGGTTGCCGAAGAGGAAGCCATAAAAAGTCGAGGGCCTCGGATGAGGGGATTATATCGCTTTCGGCGGCCAGGACGCTCCGCCTCCTCCAGGCCCCGCCAAAACGGGCGCACTGTGCCCGTTCAAAAACGTACAATCCTTGAAAACGAAGTACTTGCTTGCAGCATAGTGGGCATAGTGTGCCCGTCGGCCGCGACGACACCGCTCCCGCGGGTATTACTGCAACTCCGAATTCATGGTGGCGCCGCCCATGGAGGCCATGATCGCCGACATCTTCACCACCTGGCGGCCTTCCTTGGCGATCCACAGCGTCAGATGATCATTGCCGCCGTCGGCCGAGGTGACCTCCACCTTGAAGGCGTCGAACTTGCCGGCAGGCACCGTGACGGCTTCCGCGCCGGTCACCTTGAGTTGCATCAGCTTGACCTTCTGTTTCTGGGTGTCGAAGTTGCGAAACGTGGTGGAGTAATTCTCGGCCAGGGGGAGGCAGGCCATGGCCTGCACGCTGCCCGCGCCATCGCCGAACAAAGGCCCGCCGAGATCCGCTGACATCGGCTTGGCCTGGCCGTTCATGGTGACCGTGCCCGCCGCCTTGTCGCCGGCGAAATCGAGCGCCACTTCCATGGGGCCCTGCTTGATGGCGCGCTTGCGCGGAATGAGCGTGCCCTTCTCCAGGGTGGTCGTATCGACCGCGTTCACCATGGCCGATTCGATGGTGTCCACGGCCGTCCAGGCGCCGTTCTCCTCCTTGATGACCGTAGTGGCGCTCATCTTGACCTGCTGGGCGCCCAACGAGATCGTCATGGCGTATTTGTACGTGCCGGGCTTCAAGTCCACCGCGGGTTTGGGTACGCCGACGGCGGATGCTTCCACCTTCCGCGAGAGCGTCACGTTCTTGGGATCGACGGTGATCTCGGCCAGTCGCTTCACCACTTCGGGAGTGCCGCCTTCCTGGTAGCGTCCGTCCAGGTGTTTGGCCAGAAACTTCTCCGACGCCATGAACAGCGCCATGTTGTTCACCGGGCGCGCGAAGCCGTGTCCTTCGTCGGGGGCGAGAATGTACTCGACCGGAAAGCCGCGGTCGCGAAGCGCGATGACGATCTGCTCGGCTTCGGCGCGGTTGACGCGCGGATCGTTGGCGCCCTGGGCCACCAGGAGCGGGGTGCGGATCTTGGCCGCCGCGTGCAGCGGGGAGCGCTCCTTGAGCCAGGCCTTGCCTTCCGCGGTGCCGAGATCGGCCATGCGCGCATACATGATCTTGCGGCCGGCCTCCCAATACGGCGGGATGGCTTCGAGCAGGCTGACCAGGTTCGAGGGGCCGACAATATCGACCGCGGCGCGGTAGAGTTCGGGAGTGAAGGCCACACCGGCCAGGGTGGCATAGCCGCCGTAGGAGCCGCCCAGGATGCCGATGCGCTTGGGATCGGCCGTGCCCTGCGCGATCAGGTATTTGACGCCCCAGGTGAGGTCGTCCTGCATCTTCCGCCCCCACTCGCCGTTGCCGGCGTTGAGGAACTTCTTGCCGTATCCGGTGGAGCCGCGGAAGTTGGGCATGAGCACGGCATAGCCGCGGTTGGCGAAGAACTGCGCCAGCGGGTTGTAGCCCCACGAATCGCGCGCCCACGGGCCGCCGTGGGGAATGACGAGCGTGGGCAGGTTCTTGGCGGGCACGCCTCGGGGCAGGGTCAGGTAAGCCGGGATCTCCAGCCCGTCCGAGGACTTGTAGCGAATCGCCTTCATCGAGGCCAGCGCTTCCCGCGGCACCTTTTCGCGCACCTTGTATTGCAGCTTGAGGGCCTTTGCCTTGCGATCGAAGAGGTACACTTCGCCCGGCTCGGTATCGCTGTGCGCATTGATCAGCCAGAGCCGTTCGTCGCGCGTGCGGGAAACGATGGAAATATCCCGCGCGGGGAGTTTGGAGTCCAGCCAGTGGAAGTCCGACTCGTAGGCTTTGTCTTTGAAGTAGCGACGCTGGTGGTCGTCTTCGTAGCTGGTGAAGACCACCTCATCGGTGACTTCCGAAAAGAACGCGCCGCCCAGGTCCACCCGTTTGAGCGGATCGGACTCGACCACTTCGGTCTTGCCGCTGGCCGGATCGAACAGGACCAGCTCGCTCAGATCGTTGGCATCGCCCTTGTTGGTTTCCATGTAGACCCGTTTTCCGTCTTTGTGGTAACGGAGCGGGCCACAACCTTCAAACACGTTGCACGAATACACCTTGGTGAAGGTGTCGGCGTCTACGCGCAGGACTTCCTGATCGCCATTATCGGCCACCCGGAGGGCCAGCCGCAGGTTTCCCTGGAGGTCGAAGAACCAGCTTGCGACGCGCTCGGTATTCTTGCGGATCAGGCTCTTCTCGCCGGTGGACAGCTTGATCTTGTACAGGTCGTGCCACGCCTTGTCGCGGTCGTTGATACCGATGTACACCACGTCGGGCTCGGCCTTGGGAGCGCTGTAGAGAAGCACGCGCACGCCCTTGAGCCCGGTGAGGTCGCGCGACGGAGGCGCGGGGGATCCGGCGGCGGGCGCGGCGGACGGGTCCACCAGGTACAGGTTGAAGTTCTCGTCGCCGTCGTTGTCCTTGACGTAGCCGATGTACTTGCTGTCGCGGCTCCACAGATAGCCACCGATGGGGCGCTTAGCTTCGGTCGTAAGCAGCCGGGCCGCGCTGAACGGCTCGCCGGTCTTCTTCACCCAGACATTCAAGGTGCCGTTCCACGGTTTGACGAAGGCGACATACTTGCCGTCGGGCGAGAGCTGCGGCCCGGCGATCTCGGGGTTGCCGAAGAGCAGCTCGCGGTCAATGAGAGGGGGAAGTCCCTGAGCGGCCGGGGGCCGGCTTTGGGCATACAGAATGGTGGCCATCAGGCCCAGAAAACCGGGGAGTAAGAAGAGTCGCATGGCGATAGCTCCAGCTCTGCCTGGCCGCTTGCGGTGGAAACGGCAGACCATCACCGGCCGGCCGGCCGGCTGCTAGGATCATACCAGAAGCGGACGGGCTAGGCGTTTGCCGAGGCAACCCGTGCCGGCCTTCGTTTCGCAACCGCCGTCCGCTTCCCGGCAGACGCCTTAACCCGTTTCGTTCTGGCCGCGGGTGGCGGCACTTTTATTTCGGGTTTCGTGCTGCCGGCGCTCGTGGCGGCGGAAAGCAGAGGCGGGTGTGAGATGCTGGTCCCGTTCATTTCGGCAATCGCAGCTTTGCCGGATTCAATCGCCATCTGGCGGTCTCTCCCCCGAACTGCTCCATTCATGGTTCTTACATGCGGAATTGCCCGAATCGCCCTCTCCGCGGCCGTCTGCAACCGGTAATTGGCGTCCGGTTTGTGCATGCGGTTGGACGAGCGCGACATCTGGTGCAACTCGTAAATGCACTGCTTGCCGCATTCCATGTGATCGTCCCACCGACTTTCGTCGGCGGTCTCGAGCGATTGTACGATGCTCCGCAATAGAAGCGTAGTGCTCTCAAAAAGCATGATCGATGTGCGTCCTTTCTGCGGGCCAGCATTAACCTGGGTCACGGGAAAGCTGCTTGCGATTCTCCCGGCGAAGGTCGGAAGATGCACCTGTCTCAGAAGATGTATCTTTACTTCTATTGTAACCTAATCGGACTTGCATCTGATTCGACAGGGTTTCTAGCTCGGGGAACTTCAAGGTCACGCTCCGTGCGCGGCTGACACGGGGCCGTGCGCGGTAGGGGCGATGCCTAATTCCGGCCCTGGGTTTTCGCCTGAAGGGCCGCCTGGAGAATGGTCTTGATGTTCGGATCGTCGGGGCTCAGGCGCTCGGCCAGGCGCAACTCCTCGATGGCCTCGTCCAGATGGCCGTTGATATGGGCCAGGACGCTGCCCAGGTTGGCGTGCAGCGCCGCGTTCTCCGGCATCAATTCGGAGGCCTTACGCACGGACGCCACGGCTCCTTGCCGCGGACCGGACTCGATCAATACGCGCGCCAGGTTTTTCAGCCCCGGAGCCGATCGCGGGTCGAGTTCCGCCAGCTTGCCGAACTCTTCGGCGGCAGCGTGGTATCGACTCAGGAGCAAATCCGTGGTGGCCAGGGCGTAATGAATACGGATATCGGCAGGATTGAAATCGATGGCCCTCGCCAACGAGTCGACCGCCTGCGGGAGCAAGCCCATGCCAATGAGTTCGTAACCGCTGGCGGCGAAATACTGGAAGAGCGGCTGCGTCGACGGATCGGCCTTGGCTTCGGTCCAGAGCCGGGTCAACTCGTTCTGGCTTTCGGTGGTGAGGCCCCTGGCGCCGGTGCGTGTATCGAAGGTGCGCATGGCCCGCAGACAGGCCAGCGCGGTTGGGTCGAAATCCGTTCCCGGGGGCAGGTGCATGAGGGAGCGGGCATCGGGGGAGTGCCAGGCGCCGAACATGTGGCCCAGCAGGTGCGCAAGATTAGCTACATTCTGGGGCTCGGACCGGGTGGGGTCGTCAAAGACGAGCACACGACCATCGAAAGGAACCACCACACCGGGTTCGGGCGCGGCCGGATCGGCCCCGGTGAATCCGAGGAACAGCCAGTTGCCGTCACTCTGCGCGCCGATCAGGGAGCGGCGGCGTTCCTCCTGCGTCACCGCATCCGGGGCCCATTCGGAGGTGCCGGTCAGCTCGAGACGGACATTGCAGTCCGTATCGAGGATGTGGGAGACGGCCTGAATGCGCGAGGCGGCCAGATCGCGCCAGTTGGTATGCTGGCGGAAGCCCGGGTCGCCGGCGACCCGCACATGGATTACCCTCGATGCGGGGGGCGGGGCGTGGCGACAGGCGGCAAACGCGAACAGGCCGAGGACCAGGAGACGCCGCATCCTGCGCGATTGTAACATCCGGCGTGCGCGACGGGCACGGTGCTACGCGGCCAACGGCGCCGGGCGGAGGGGCGGGATAGTAACAGTCAACATCAACCTACCTTTCCGGTACTTCCGGGACTCGTCACGGGCAGCGCCATCGGTTACATCAGAATCATGGCGCCCGTCCTGCATACCGTTTACTCCCTGGTGTTGTTCACTGCGCTGGTGGCGCTGCTGAAGTGGACCGGCCAGCGGAGCCAGGCGGGCTGCGGTGAGGAGCGCCGAGGAGGTCACTGTGGTTTTCGACGGTGCCGGGTCGAGTCGCGAAACGGATCCCGGATATGGCCGCGGGGAAGTCATGTCGCCGGCCGCCAGACTGCGGCAACTGGAAGCGCGCTTCCAGGGCCAGGTTGAGTCGCTCGAACAGAAACTCAAGGGACACGACGATCTGCTGGCGCGGATCGTCGAAGCGCTGGAATACCTTCAAAACGCGATATTGGAGCAGGAGCAGATGCGCGCGGCGGCGGGCGGATTGCGCGCCGGCGGGTACACCGGCATGGCGGCCGGCGCCGCCGGCAACGAGGATGCGCGGCGCTAGTTGCGGCGGTGGAACTCCGACTCGTGATCCTCGATGAGCTGCTGCAAGATGCCTTCGAGCGCCGCCACCCGGCGCGCCAGGTCGTCGATCGCCTGAGCTTCCGGATCCGGCAGCCGGCCATGTTCCAGGGGACCTTCGGAGCGGACCCGCACCACGCGGCCGGGCACACCGACCACCGTGGAATTGTCGGGAACGGCATGCACCACCACCGAGCCCGCGCCGATTTTGACGTTGTCGCCCACGCGGATGTTGCCTAAGACCTTGGCGCCGGTACCGACCACGACATTGTTGCCGAGCGTGGGGTGGCGCTTGCCGCGCTCATTGCCGGTGCCGCCCAGGGTCACACCCTGATAGAGCAACACGTCATCGCCGATCTCGGTGGTTTCGCCGATGACTACGCCCGAGCCGTGATCGATAAAGAAGCGGCGGCCGATGGTGGCGCCGGGGTGGATCTCGATGCCCGTGAAGAAGCGGCTCAACTGCGAAATGAAACGCGGAAAGAAGGGGATTCCCCAGCCATAAAGGCGGTGCGCCAGGCGGTGGGCGAGGATGGCATGCAGTCCGGGGTAACAAAAGAAAATCTCAACGACGCTCTTGGCGGCGGGGTCTTCCCGGAAGATCGTCTGGATCTGCTCCCTGATGGTGCCAAACATGACGGCTGCTCGATGGTCAGTGCGACCCGGCCGGCGCGGTCCCGGCGCCGGTGGCCACGTCCGGGGGCTTCGCTCCGGGCGGGATGGGGGCAAGCATATCCTCCTTCCGTTTCACCAGAGTGGCCGTATTGAAACTGGCTACCTCGAAGCCGTGACCGTGAGTAATGGCATCGGTCGGGCAGGCTTCCACGCAATACCCGCAGAAGATGCAGCGGTTGTAGTCGATGTTGTAAACCTGGGCGTAGCGCTCGCCGCCGGAGATGCGAAGCTGGTCGGTGTTTTCGGCGGCCTCGATGTAAATGCAGTTGGAAGGGCAGGCGGCGGCACACAGGAAACAGGCCACGCATTTTTCGAGTCCGTTGGCATCGCGTTGCAGCACGTGGACGCCGCGGTAGCGTTCCTCGAATTTGGGAGGCTCGTCGGGGTAGTATTCGGTCACCGTGGGGGAGAGCATCTCTTTGAAGGTGACGCCCATGCCTTTGGCGATCGCGGCGGCCGCACCGAGGATGTCGATCTTGCCGGTGTTGTTCCCCATTGGCTCTGATTTCATTCTATCGTGCGGCCGGCTCCCTCCGGGAGTCTAGTTGCGGGAGCTTCACCCGGCCTTCCACTCGGGGACGTAGTCGCCCGGACGGAAGAGGCGGATTCCGGCCTGCTCGCCCAACCATTCCATCTCCTTCCTGCTCCAGCCCTCGAGCACGCGCGATACCGCGCCGCCGGCGGCCAGAAACAGGGTGGGAACGCTCGAGATATGGAAGGCATTGCCGGCGGGGAAGCCGGCTTCCTCGCGGTCGAGCAGAGCCGGCAGCGACAGTTGAAACTCGCGGTTGAATTCACGGGTGTCTTCGGCGTCGTTTTGCGAGATTGCGTACACCGGGAGAGTGCCGGCGGCGTGGATCCGCTCGACATAAGGAAGGGTGAACTGGCAAACCGGACAACTGATCTTAAAAAACACCAGAAGGACGCGGCCGGCCGTGAGCGTGGCCAGCGACTGGTCGCCGCCTTCGAGGCTCGGCAGGCGAAGGTCGGGTATCGGCGAGCCGATGCCGAGCGGTTCGGAATGGCGTCGGGCGGCCATGTCCCGAGTGTAACCCGCCGCGGCTCCGGGCGACGACTCAGCGGAAGAACAGGCCGCTCACCACGGCGTTGCTGGCGGTATTGAGGTTGGTGAAGCGCAGGACGACATGGCCTGACAAGTTCCAGACCAGGTAACGGCCGGCGCTGAAACCGGCAGCCGACCGGGTATCGAGCAGGTTGCCGCCGCCGTCGAGAATGTCGATGCGTTCGGAGCGTCCGCCGCCGAATGCGTTGTAGTCGAACAGGTAAAGAGCCACCTGGTGGGTGGCGCTGTCGTTGAACGCCAGGTCGAGCGTGAACGAGCCGGAGGAATACCAGCAGGCGGCGATCCGGTCGGTGGCGGAGGCGGCTTTGAGGAGGGCGCGCGTATCGGCGGTGGAGGCAGCCCAGGTGTAGGACAGATTTCCCGCCGGCTTCACGGTGACGTAGGAGGGCAAGACGGCTCCGTCGTTCACGATCTGGTATCCGTCGGCACCGTAGGTACCGCGCCAGGAGCCCGAGGTGGCGTTGTCGGCGGTGACGAAGGCGGCGGCACCGGAGCCGGGCTGGGTGGCGCTGGCACCGCCAAAGAACAGGCCGCCGAGCACGGCATTGGAAGCGGGATTGGTATTGGTGAACCGGGCCACCACGTGGCCGCTGAGATTCCAGACCAGGTATTGGCCGGCGGTAAAGCCGCTGGCGGAACGGGTATCGAGCACCTTGCCGGCGGTGTCCAGCAGGTCGATGCGCTCGGTGCGTCCGCCGCCAAATCCGTTGTAGTCGAGCAGGTACAGAGCCACCTGGTGGGTGGCGGTGTCCTTGAAGTTCAGGTCCACCGTCATGCTGCCGGTGGTGTACCAGCAGGCGGCAATGCGGTCGGTGGAGGAGGCGGCTTTCTGAAGCGCGCCGGGAGCGTTGGTCGATGCGGCCCAGGTGTAGGACGCGTTGCCCGCCGGTGTCACGGTGACGTAGGAGGGAAGGCTCACGCTATCGTTGATGACCTGGTAGCCATCCACTCCGTAGGCGCCTTTCCAGGTTCCGGAAGTGGTGGCGTCCGTCTTGACGAAGGCGGCGGTGCCGGAGGAGACAGGCGGAGGCGGCGCGGCGCCCGCTCCGCCGAAGAAGAGCCCGCTCACCACGGCATTGGAGGCGCCATTGGTGTTGGTGATGCGCACCACCACGTGGCCGCTGAGGTTCCACACCAGGTATTGTCCGCCCTGGAAGGCGCTGGCGGACTGCGTATCGAGCACATTGCCCACGGTGTCCAGAAGGTCGATGCGCTCGGTGCGCCCACCGCCAAATCCGTTGTAGTCGAACAGGTATAGCGCCACCTGGTGGGAGGCGGTGTCCTTGAAATTCAAATCGAGATAGAAGGAGCCGGCGGAATACCAGCAGGCGGCGATGCGGTCGGTGGAGGAGGCGGCTTTCAAAAGGGCGCGGGAATCGGCGGTGGAGGCGACCCAGGTGTAGGCGGAGTTGGCGGACGGAGTCACGGTGACGTAAGAGGGATAGGTGTAGCTGTCGCCGATAATGGCGGCGCCATCCGCTCCATACATGCCTTTCCAGGATCCCGAGGTGGTGGTATCGGTTTTGACGAAGGCAGCGGTAGCGGTGGGCGGCGGCAGGGTGGCGCAGGACCGGATGGCCGTATTGACGTTGAGGCGCCCGCCGGTGACAGTGATGTTGGCGAGCGCGGCCACCGGATCGACGGTGGAGAGGAGCACGCTCTTCAGGGCGGCGGTGTTGAGATTGCAGCGCGAAAGTACCAGCATGGCGGCGCCGGCGACGTGGGGCGTGGCCATGGAGGTTCCGCTGTAGTACGCGTAGGAGCCGTTGGGCAGGGTGGAGAGGATGTTCACGCCGGGCGCGCCCAGGTCGACGCTGCTCTTTCCGTAATTGGAGAACGAAGCCAGGCCGTCGGTGCTGGTGGTGGCCGCCACGCTGATGATATTCGGCGCGGTATAGGAGGCGGGGTAGGTGGGAGTGATGTCGATGTTGGCGGCATCGTTACCCGCGGCCACCACGAAGAGCGCATCGGCGGTATTGGCCTTGTTGATTTCGGCGAGCAGGGACTGGGAAACCCCGCCGCCGCCCCAGCTATTGGAAAACACGCGGACATTGGCGTTGGCGCCGAAGATCGACTTGGCCTGGAGGGCGAACTCGATGGCATCGATGGCGGCGGAGGTGGTGCCGCTGCCGGTCGAGTCCATGAACCTCAGGCCCATGATGCGGGTCGTCCAGTTCACTCCGGTGACGCCGATAGCGTTGTTGCCGATGGCTCCGATGGTGCCCGAGACGTGGGTGCCGTGGTTCTGGTCATCCCTGGGGTCGCAGCTCCGGGTGATGGCGTTGTAGCCGTGGGAGCCGGCGGGGCAGGTAAGCTGACCCCAGCTCAAGGTGACCGTGAAGGCGGCGGGCGCGGACCAGATGTTCGCAGCAAGATCGGGGTGGGTGTAGTCCACCCCGGTATCGACAACGCCCACGACATTGGCGGTGGAGCCGGTGGAGAGCGCCCAGGCCGAAGTGGCCCCGATATCGGCGCCAGGCATGCCGGCGTTGTAGAGACCCCATTCCTGGGAGAAGCTCGGGTCGTTGGGCGTGGCGAGCGCTTTGAGTATGTAGTCGGGCTCGACAAAGGCGATGGCGGGGTGGTTCTTCAGCAGATTCAGCAGCGCCTTGACATTCCCGCTGCGGGAATGCAGCAGGAAGAGATTGAGGGACGGGCTCAGCGTGCGGAAATCGTCGGAATCGGTGAGCTGTTTCAACTGCTGCAGGATCGCCGCGGTAGGTCCATTGATTCTCAAGATGACCTGTTTGGCGGACACTTCGTGGCCATCGTCGTCTTCGGTGTCACCTGCCCACGCCGGAACCATGGCAAGCAGGAAAGGGACAAGCAGAAGGGCTGCTGCTTTAGGGATCTGACTACTCATTGGAGTGCCGATCGTAACATATCCAGGGTTCAAACTGTATGTTTATTAACCAAAATCAACGCGCCGGCGCTGGCGCTGGTTAGCGGCACCGCCCGCGGCCGCGGCCGGGCGGCTCAGAGCTCCCGCCGGAGCTGCTGGGCGGCGAGGAGAAGAGGATCCCAGACAGGGGAAAACGGGGGTGAATACGCCAGGTCCAACTGCTCGAACTCGTCGATCCGCAGCCGCGACTGGAGGGCGGTGGCGATGACATTGATGCGTCCCGCGGCGCCCTCCTCCCCGATGACCGAACCGCCGAGGAGGCGGCCGGTGGCCCGTTCGGCGACGAGCTCGACGATGGTCTTCGCAGCTTGGAAGTAGCGCGGCCGGTCGTAGGCTTCGATCCTGGCGGCCACGGGTGAGAAGCCCGCGGCGCGGGCCTGCGCGGCGGAGAGGCCGGTAGTGGCGAAGGCGGTGCCGAAGAGGCCGACGATGGAGGTGCCGACGATGCCCGGGAAGCACTCGCGGGCGCCGGCGGCGTTGGCTCCGGCGACGCGGCCCATCTTGTTGGCGGTGGTCCCGAGGGGAATCCAGGCGGGCCGGCCGGTGACGAGATGGGTGGCTTCGGCGCAATCGCCGGCGGCAAACACGCCGCGGAGGCTGGTCTCCATGCGCTCGTCGGCGCGAATGGCGCCGGTGCGCCCGATGTCCACGCCGGCATCGGCGGCAAGCTGCACGTTGGGCCGGAAGCCGCCGCAGACCATGGCCATTTCGCAGGCTACGCCGGCCACGGCAGCGGGCTCGATGGCGCGCACGTCGACCCCACAGCGCAACTCCACGCCGTGCCGCTCGAGCTGCCGGCGGACGGCTTCAGTGAGCTGCGGGTCATCGCGCAGGAGGACATTCGCGGAGCGCTCCAGCACGGTGACGCGAAGGCCGTTGCGGCGCAGCGCATCGGCCGATTCGAGGCCGATGTAACCGGCGCCGACGACCACGGCATGACGGGGCCTGCGTTCGTCGAGGAAACGACGCACGCGTTCGGCGTCAGCGATTGTGAGGAGCGTGAAAACATTGGGCGCGCCGGCGCCGGCGATGGACGACGTATCGCAACGGGCGCCGGCGGCGATCACCAGCCGGTCGTAGCGAATGCGCTCACCGGAATCGAGAGCCACTTCGCGGCGCGGATGAGAGAGGGCCACCACGCGCGCGCCGGTGCGCACTTCGATGCGGCGTTGTTTGCGGAAGTACTCGGGAGTGTAGACAATGAGCTGGCTCGCGTCGCGCACGCGGCCCTCCACGAGGTAGGGCAGGCCGCAGGCGCCATAGGAGACGACGGGGCCCTTTTCGAGGACCAGGATTTCAAGGCGCGGATCGATGCGGCGCGCGCGGGCGGCCGCGCTGAGGCCCGCGGCAACGCCTCCGATCACCACCAGGGACATGACGGGAGGTCACTCCTCCTCTTTGGTCTTTTTCACGAACTCCAGAATATCGAACGTCTTGATCTCGCGATCGGGGAAGAAACTGTTGACGGCGTCCTGCTCGTCGGCGAAGATTTCGAAGACGGTGGCGAGTTTGGTCATGACCAGGAGCTCGATATTGCGGCGGTTGAGGCTGACCAGCTTCATGTTGCCGCCGGTCTTGCGCAGGCTGGTGGCACAGATGACGAGGGCGCCGAGGCCGGTGCTATCGATGTAATCCACCCGGGCCAGGTTCAGCACCACGTTGCGGGTGCCGGCGCCATTGAGCGTGGAGATACGGTCGCGGAGGGAACTGGCCTCCGGGCCGACGGTGATGCGCCCATCGAGGGCGAGGACGGTGATTCCCTCGCGTTCGCGCTGCTGAATTTCGAGAGCCATGTCGGAAAGGGTGGATCAGGCCGGCATCTTCATGCCGATCATCGCCTCCACCTCTTCTATGGGTACCATTTCGATGGCATCCCACGGGCAGCCGTCGAGGAACGCGCCGTCCGGGCCTTTGCTGGTGCACTTTTTGCAACCGATGCAAAGCACGGGATCGACGTCGATGTGGCCGAAGGGCGGATGATCCTCATCCGGCACCCAGTACATGCAGTCGGCCACGGGGCAGTAGGGCACACAGGCGGGCGATCCGGCGCAACCGGTACAACACTCGGTAATGACGGCCAATTCCTTGGGACGCTTCTTCCTTGGAGTGGCAATCCCCTCGGACTTCGGCTCCATCTTAACGACAGCCGTTGGCATGGAGAGGATTATGACACAGGGTGCGGCGGAGTGTCACGCCGCCTGCCGTGCCGTCAGCGGTCTCGGAAGTTCCGCGAAGGAGGGGGCGGCGCTGTGGAGCGGTTTGAATCGTGAGGTCGGCAGCGTTCCTGCTGGCCTTTTGAGCAATGGCGGCTCCGGCGGGTTATCGCTTCACGGAAAAGAGTCGAGTTGTCAAAGATCAACGGAGCCGTGCTCGCCGTCCGCGCGGCGCCGGGGTCAACTGGTATCCGGCGGACTATGGGTCCCTAGGGTCAACCAGAGATAGTCATGCAGTTGCATGGCGCAGCGAATGGCATGGTCACCACGGTGCAGATAGCGCAACCGGTAAAGGCGTTCGATCACCATGGCCAGTGCGATCAGCAGCCATACGATCAGAATGCTGTTGGCCTGATGATGGCAGATGTGCTCCATGCCATAGCGGTTCTTGCCGTCGTTGAAGCCCTGATTCTCGATCTCCCAGCGGCTTTTGGCGATGCGGTAGAAACTCAAGCTCCCGAGTTTGGGGATGGAGAAGTCGGTCAGCCATTCGGCTTGTATTACGGTCCCATCGCGTTTGTGCTGGCAGTACCGCAGGACGCGTACGGCGGGCCAGTTCAGGGTTTCCCAAGGAGCGAAATTATCCGCGTCCCAGACCTCGACCCGATCATCGCCCTCTTGGAACACGGCCTGGGGCGGTTGCCCGTCAAAGCGGGCGCGCACGGCAGCGGCTAAAAGAGGAAGGTTCTCCTTGAGGCGCGCCACCATGGGCAGAGCGACCTCCGCGGCGGTGTGGAGAAAAGGAGCCGTGGCATACTCGCTGTCTCCCACTACATAGTCGGCGAAACGCGCGCCAAGATGCCCCACCGCGCGCCGCAGCAAACGCTGGGCTGCGGCATACTCGCTATCGCCAGGCCCGTAGGGCTCCACATCGATCGGCAGCGTCAAACCAACGCCGACCATGCTGATCAGTACGAAATGATGCAAGGAACCATGTACTGCACCCTTGGAATCCTTGACCGGATCACACAACGGGCAGGGTTCTTTGTGGGTATGCCCCGCGCCGGTACCGTCCAGCGCCAGCCCTATGAAGCGGCTGTTCTCGAAGGCCTTGTTGCGCTTGGCTTGGTGCAGCGCGGTCGCCACAGCCAATCGCGTCGTCTCCGGGTCCATGCGCTCGGTGCAGTAGGCCAAGGCATCATCCCCGAACTGGCCTTTCAAGCCCAACTCGGCGCGCACCGGAGAGTGCGCCAGCCATTCCAGGCGCAAGAAACTTGCGGCGCGCAGGACACGTCCGATCACCACGGCCCAGACCAGATCTCGCGCCGGGATATGGGGATGGACCCGGCCATCGCCCGGTCGTTGGAAGAAGGACTTCAGGCCCAGGCAGTGGCAGGCGTAGTTTTGGATTTGGCGAACGTGTGGCCCGGTCAGCGGGGCTGCTGTTTGCGCCGCAATACCAGCAACTCGGCATTGGCGGCGAGGACCTCGCGCAGAGCGTCCTGAAAGGCGTGGCCGGCAGCGACGCGCCGGCGGACGTCGTCCACCCAGTCCTTGGGGATGCGTTCGACCCGCTTCTTACCGGCCACCATAAAGGTGAGCGACCAAGCGGGGTGCCCCTCGCCTTTGGCGCAATGGCAAGTAGGCTTTCCACACTTGGTATGGCTGACGGACAGCGAGCCTGGCAGCAGATCTTGGGGGAAAGGGAATTGGCGGAGCAGCGCAAATTTGCGCTGGCGGAGTCTGGCAGCCTCGGGACCCTTGGGCTCGAATTCCATCTTGGAGTAACTATACTACAAGAATTGAACCAAAGCCAGACAAATTTACGAACGCGAAAATAGATGGCTTCTGTGGCCGGTTATGCCGGACCCACCCTGCCCGTCATTCTCAACGGCTTATCGGATTCTGCGTTATTGGAGTGCCGAGACTGCTGACAGCCCAACAATCCAACCATCCCCATCCGCGACATCAGACGGTCCGCCGGCCCACCCGCCGGCGCCCGCCTACTTCTTCGGCACCGACACGGTGATGTTCCGATAGCGGATCACGCCCTGGTGGTCTCCCTGCAGATAGAACGGCCCCGGCTCGCCTTCGTTGCTATCCAGCGCTCCGCCCGTGATCCCGGGGATTTCGACGTTGTCGTGAATCTTCACGCCGTCGCGCACCACCGTTACGTTCCGGCCCACCAGCGTGATGTCGAAGGTCGACCATTCGCCCAGCTTCTTCGGAAAGGCCGCCGGCGCGAAATAACCGTACACCGCGCCCATTTCGTGGCTCGGCTGGGTGCCGCCTTCCGTGCCCACCTGGATTTCATAGCGGCCGCGCAGATAGATGCCGCTGTTGCCGCCTTCGGGGCAGTTCACTTCGATGTGCAGTTTGAAATCGTCGAACTTGCGGGTGGTTTTGATGTTGGCTCCGCCGTGTCCGGGATTGTCGTTGACCAGTTCCCCATCCCGCGCGGTCCAATGGCTGTTCTGTCCTACCGTTTCCCAGCCGGTCAGGTCCTTTCCGTTAAACAGCGGCTCGGGAGTCGTCCAGGCTTTCGGCATCGGACGCTTCAAGGCCGGCGCGCGCACCCCCTCGATCTTCACATCCGACGCCGTGTCACCGTGCTTCTGCGTGCCGGTGAGATGATTGCCTTCGACGGCGAGATCCCACGTCGTCTCCGGCCCTTTCCCGGCGGCCTGCACGGTGACGACCAGGTGCGATCCGTCGCGCTTGGCCGCCGCGATCGGGTGCGAGGCGCCGCCGCCCGGCTGGATGCGTCCATCCAGCTTCCCATCCTTCTCGACGATTTCGATCCACTGATTCGAGGAGCCCCGGGAAGATGTAACCGTCAAGTCCCAGCGTCCGAGAAACGGGTTCGAGCGGGTCTGCGATCCGGCCGGCGTAAGGCACACGGCCGCGGCCATGAGTGCGACATAAATTGGTCTCATAGAATGTCCAGTGTAGCGCGCTTACTTCTCGAGCCACGGCAGATAGGCCGCGCCGAACAGTCCGGCTTCGTTGCCCAGGGTGGCCTGCTCCACACGCGTTTCGGCTTTGGTGGCGCGATAGGTGAAAGAACGCTGCGCCATGGTGCGGATCATGTGCGGCGCGAAGAACTCCCACGCCGGCAGCATGCCCCCGCTCAGCAGGTAGAGCGGGAAATTGAAGGTGTTCACCAGCGTCGCCAGGGCCACGCCCAGCGCTTCGCCCATCACTCTCCAGATGGTGCGGGCCTTCTCGCCCACTTCCCCGCTCCCGGCCGCCAGTTCGAAGACCTCCTTCGAGGAGAGCTCTTCGCCCAATTGCATCAGCCGCGCCATGGCGGTGATGGCCGTGGCCGACGCGTGTTTCTCCAGGCACCCCTGATTGCCGCAGCCGCACGGGTTGCCGTTGGGCACCACGGTAATGTGACCCAGTTCGCCGGCCATGCCGACAAAGCCGCGCAACACCCGGCCGCAGGAAATGATGCCGCCGCCGATGCCGGTGCCCAAGGTCAGCAGCACCAGGTCGTCCACCTCGCGCCCCGCTCCCATCCACTTCTCGCCCAGCGCCGCGGCATTGGCGTCGTTTTCCAGAATCACTCTCGTGCCCAGGCGGCGCGAAATCTCGTCCCGCACCGGAAAGTTCTCCAGGTACGGCAGATTGTTCGAACTGGTGACGAATCCTTCCTTCATGCGGATGAACCCGGGAACGCCCACGCCGATTCCCGCCAACCCGGCCGCGCCGTGCAGGTCGCGCATTTTCTGGATGGCGGTGACGATATCGTGCAGCACCGCATCGCGCCCCTCGGAGAAGTTCGTACTGCCGGAAATCTTGTCGAGGATCGTGCCCGACTGGTCAATCGCGGCAGCCCGCAGATTGGTTCCGCCCAAGTCCACACCGATGGCGTATTCGTTCATCGACCGGCATCATAGCACGCTTGTCCGCGGACGCCTTCACCGTCGTCCGCCTCCCCGGGTTGATAAGAATCGTCGATCCCGCAGATCCAAACTTCCGCATGCGTACTGGTACCCCATGTGCTACAACTGGAAACAGAAGCGCCCCGTTATGGCGTCTAATAATCAGGGGCAGGACGCACTCATGGGAGATGCCAGGTATATCGCGATTCCGGGAAACCAGACCCACGAACTCCCACCGCTGCTGGTACATTCCGCGGCCGAATACGGGCCGCAGGAACATACCTCCGGGCTCGACTCGGTGCTGCCCGAAGCCGAGGACATGCTCGCCCTCATCGACGCGCGCGAAGACATCCTGGCGCAGCGGAAACTGGATCTCGCGCTGCAGCTCACCGAGCAGTACAGAGCGCTGGTCTCGCACTGGCTGTGGGGCGATTCCGTGCTGGAGTGGATCCGGCAGTGCGAGATCACGTTCGAAGCCCAGGAAACGCTGCGCCGCCTGCTGCACCCCGATGTCTGGCCGCACGCCAGCCGCGCCAGTTTCGTCACCCTGCTGATCGATAAGCATGTGCCCACCCGCGGGGTCGCGCTCGAGAAGGCCGTCGGGCTGCGCCTCACCTTCCGGCAGCCGCCCCCGATCGAGTGCTTCTCGAACCAGTTTCTGATCTACCTGAATTCGCCGCTGGCCGGCACGGCGTACCAGACCTGGTCGCATCTCGTGCCGCAGGTGACGGGCCTGTTCCCACCCGAGCGGTTCCACTTCGAGGTCGTGGATACGGAAAACTGAAACACCGTGCCGGCAAGCTCGCTGCTGCGGCGTAGCGCACCCGCGCAACCTCTATAATGCATTCTGAGGTGAATCGATGACCTGCCGACCTTACCTTGCCGCCCTCGCCCTGGTGGCCCTGGCCGCGCTGCCCGCCCTCGCCAAGCCGAACTACACGGGAGACTGGAAGCTGAACCCCTCCAAGAGCAGCTTCGGCGAGATGCCGGCGCCCCATTCCATGACCAGCAAGATCGCCCACAACGAGCCCAAGCTGGAAGCTACCAGCAAGTCTTCCGGCGATCAGGGCGATTTCGAATTCCACGCCGTTTACACCACCGACGGGCAGGAGTGCAACAACGAGATCATGGGCAGCCCCGTCAAAAGCACCGTCAAGTGGGATGGCGATGCTCTCATCATCCACTCCAAGATGAATTTCGGGGGCAACGACATGACCGTGAGCGATCGCTGGACGCTCTCCGAAGACGGGCAAACGCTCACCATCGCCCGTTTCTTCAAAAGCGACCTGGGAGAGGTGCAGCAGAAGCTGGTGCTGGAGAAGCAATAGCAGCGCCGCCCGTTCTCAGCTCACTCGCGTGACCCGCAGCCCGCTCCACTCCTCGGCCACCAGGATCGAATTGGCCGGGTTCCGCGCGTCGTAGCGTACCAGGACCGGTCCGCTCAACGGCAGTTCCGCCGGCAGAAATTCGCCCAGCTGGGAGACGTCCTGCGATGCCGTGTACTCCACGCCGCGCACATCGTAGGAATAGAACAGCAGCGATTCCCGCGCGTCGATCAGCGTGGCGTCGCCCATTTTGCCGGTGCCCATCAGCATCCGCCGCCGCCGCCGCTCGAGTTCCTCGGGCGCAATCCGCGAGCTCTGCCACGACCTGTATCCGATGAGTGCCAACAGGACCACCAGCACTCCCGCCAGCCCGAGCGTCAGCCACTCGGATGGCATCAGCAACCACACCGCTAACGGCATTCCTCGATATACGCCTATCCCGCGACCGGCGTTTCCTGCAAGACCTTGGCCCAGTCCCTCAGGAATTGGTCCAGGCCTTTGCCGGACGGGTGATCAAACAGCATGTCCAACACCTTGCAAGGCATGGTGGCGATGTGCGCTCCGGCGAGCGCGGCATCGATCCCGTGGGTCGGCGATCGCAGCGACGCCGCCAGAATCTGCGCCTTGAACCCGCGGTTCCGGTCGATCTGCGTGATGTTCCGGATCAAATCCATTCCAGTGTAGCCGACGTCGTTCATCCTGCCAACGAATTGGCAGTGATTCCATCAACGATTCCCCAGCTTACGCCGCATCCCTCAGGGTTTCATCCACAGTGTAGCATCGCCATCCGGAAGCCCCCGCCAAGACAGGCGCGGCCGCCGGAGCCCGCGCGGCACGTCGCGCATGGGGTGTAGTGGAACGGGCCGGTCCGCGGGTCTTAGGTTGTTCGAGTCCGCCAGCCTCACGCCCCACCGCCGATGTTGCGGCGGCCTATGGAATGTAAGCCGGAAGGGAGAATTCGGAGAACCCGCATCGGGCGGAGCGTCCGTTGGGCCGTCATGCTGGTATCGCTCTCCGTCTGCGTCCTGGGTGCGGCGCACGCCCGCATCTTCGCTCAGCCGGTTTGGGATTCCACGGGGCTCGATCGCTTCCTCACCTGGTCCGGGCTGTTCGCCGCCGCCGCCTCCGTTCTCTTCCTGGTGCGCCGTACCCTGCTTCTCCCCTGTTTGTTTGGTGGAGCCGTCCTCTATGCCGCGGTGCTCACCGGACCGAGGCCGGTCTGCGCGCTGGCGTTCTTCCTGCTCGCGGCCTACGGTCTCGGAAGATGGCTGCTCGCCGCACTCGGCCTCATTCCGGGCGCGGGGAATTCTTCCGGTCTGTTACACACGCTGGCTCTGGTGGCGGGTTGCGCCATCTGGGGATGGCTCGCCGGTCTTCTCGCTTTCAGCCGCTGGAATGTCACGCCGGTGTTCGTCATCCTGCTCGCCGGGCCGGCCGCCGTGGCTTGCCGGGAGTTGTATCGCCGGTGGAAGGCGCTCGTTCCCCTTTCCGCTGACCTCACCCGCCACCTGGCCGATTACGGGGCCCTGGCGCTCCTCCTGTATACGCTCGGCACGCAGTTCCTCATGAGCCTCAAGCCGGAGGTGAGTGCCGACGGGATCGCCGTCCACCTGGCCGTCCCGCTCTACATGCTTCAGCATCACGCCTGGCACTTCGATGTCACGCGCGTTAGTTGGGGCGTCATGGCCATGGCCGGGGACTGGTGTTTCACCACCCTGGTGTTTCTGGGCGGTGAGTTCGCCGCCAAGCTCCTGCCCTTTGCGTTTCTGGTGATCGACTCGCTGCTGGTGTTTCATCTTTGCCGTACCCAGACCTCGCGCAACCCGGCCCTCGTCATCGCCTCGGTATTCGCGGCCACGCCGGTGATCCAACTGACGACCGGGGCGATGTTCACCGACAATCTCTGGACGGCGTTTCTGTTGAGCGCGGCCATCGCGCTGATCGAAGCCACCCGCCGCCCGGACCCGCGGTACGTCCCGCTCTGCGGAGCGCTGCTGGGCGCCGCGCTCGCGACCAAACTGGTCGCCCTGGCTTTCGTTCTGCCGTGCCTGGTATGGATCGTCGCGGCCAGCGGCGGCCAAGCCGCCCATCGCCGTCACCAACTTCTCACCGCCCTGCGCGCCATGGCGCTGGTGGCGCTCCTCGCCGCTCCCCCTTTGGTCACCGGCTACTGGAAAACCGGCAATCCCGTATTCCCCTTCCTCAACAGCATTTTCCGGTCTCCCTATTTCGCTACCTCCAGCAGTTGGGAAGACGTCCGGTTCAAGACGCCGCTGAGCTGGCACGTGCCGTTCGATCTTACCTTCCACACCAGCCGATTCCTGGAAAGCCGGGACGGTGCGCTGGGACTGGCCTATCTGTTCGCGCTGTTGCTGTTGTTTTCCGCGCCGCGATCGCTGTTCACCCGGGAGATGGTCGGCGCCATGGCACTGGCAGCGGCTTTTTTCGGGGCCACCTGGGCGACGGCCTCTTACGTCCGCTATGTGGTGCCCGCTCTTCCGTTGCTGCTCTACGCGTTCGCGCGCTATCTGCAGCTCGTCCGCGGCGGCGACGCCAGCCTGTTCGGCGCCCTCACGGGCATTACCGTCGCCATGGTCGCGGCGGGCATGTACCTGCTGCCTGCGTCCGGCTATTGGCACAAAGACTTCTGTCTCAATCCGATGAACTTCCGGGCGGAAGCGGCCGCCTACCTCGAACTCCACGCGCCATCCCGCCTTTTGGCGGAGCACCTGAACCGCACCGCGCCGGAAGAGCCGGTTGCCTTTTTCACCAACGGCATTGCCGGCCTGAACGCGCGCGCCTACAGCACGGGTCTCCACAACTTCACCTTTTATCGGGAATGCCTGGCGGCTCGATCCGGCGCGGAGGTGAACGCCCTGATGGCGCGCACCGGCATCCGCCACTTCGTCACCCCCCTGCCGCGATGCGGCTCGCCCCCGCTGCCGGCGCTCGCCGAATTCCTGGCCCGCTACACGCACGAACGATTCCGCGCCGGCTGCCTCTACATTGCCGACCGGAACGCCGATCCGTAGCCGGCCCGCCGCAACTTCTCCCCCGGGGTCGGGATGCCGGTTGGTGACGGGCAATGCCATCGCAGGTTTGCGGAGCTACAATTGTGGGTTCTCATGACCCCTCCGATTGTCAGCCGCCGCGCCCTGCTCCGTCAGGCCGCCGCCGCGCCGTTTTTCGTCCGCCATCTCCTTTCCGCTCCGCCCAGCCGCAAACTGCGCCTGGCCAGTTTCGGCGCCGGCGGAATGGCCTACTACACCCTCGACGGCATCGCCACCCATCCCGACGTCAGCCTGGTCTGCGTGGCCGATGTCGATTCCGCCCAGTTCGAACGCGCCAAAAAGAAATACCCCGACATCCGCGTCTACGACAACTGGCGCCGCATGCTCGACCGCGAACGCAAGAACATCGACATCGTCTGCGTCGGCACCCCCGACCACATGCACGCGCCCCAGGCGATGTCCGCCATGCGCATGGGATTCCCCGCCTACGTGCAGAAACCGCTGGCCCACAACATCCACGAGGTGCGCAAGCTGACCGAGTTCGCCCGCAAGAAAAAGCTGGTCACCCAGATGGGCATCCAGGTCCATTCCAACCGCGTCTATCGCCAGGCCGTCCAGTTGATCCAGTCCGGGATCATCGGCAAGGTCAATGAGGTCCACTCGTTCAGCAACAAGAAATGGGGCGATCCCAACCCGCTGCCCACGCGCGTCGATCAGCCCCCCGCCACGCTGGACTGGGACCAGTGGATCGGCGTCGCAGAACCGCGACCCTACCTGGAAGGCTGCTATCACCCCTCCAACTGGCGCAAGCGGCTCGATTTCGGCACCGCCACGTTCGGCGACATGGGCTGCCACATTCTCGACCCGGTGATCGATTCGCTGCGCCTCCCCGCCCCGCTCACCGTGCGCTCCGAAGGCGTGGCGCCGAACCGCGAAAGCTGGGCCCTCAATTCCGTCATCCAATACACGTTCCCAGGCGGCGTCAAGCTCACCTGGTACGATGGCGAGCAGCGTCCGCCGCAGGAGGTCCTGGCCCGCGTGAAATCCGGGACCGTGCCGCCCCAGGGGTCGCTCTTCATCGGCACTCTCGGCGACATGCTGCTGCCCCACATCAACACTCCCGTGGTGTTTTTCCCGGATTCGAACCAGAGCTTCCAGATGCCGGTCGCCGAAACCAGCGACCACTACCACCAGTTCGTCGATGCCGTGCTCGGCAAGGGCAAGGCCTCCGCCGCATTCGACTACGCCGGGCCCCTCACCGAAACCGTGCTGCTGGGCCCTATCGCCACCCACTTTCCCAACACCACCCTGGAATGGAATGCCGCCAAATCGAAATTCACCAACTCCCGGGAAGCCACCGCGCTGGTGCGCGGGCATTACCGCGGCGGCTGGAAGATCAAAGGTCTGAGCTGAGAGGAGAACTGTGAAATACTTGCTGCTGTTCGCCGTCCCCATGCTGATTGCCGCACAGGTTCCGCGCAATCGCACTCTGTTGCCCAACGAGCAGTGGGTTGCTCTCTTTAATGGCAAGGACCTCACCAACTGGGTCGAGGTCGGCCACGAAAAATGGACCGTCGAAGAGGGCGCCATCCACGGCCAGGGCGTCAGCCGCGAATACGGCTACCTGCGCACCGAAAAGCCCTACAAGGATTTCTGGCTGTCCCTGCGCTTCAAGTGCGAGGCCGACGGCAACAGCGGCGTCTACTTCCACACCGAGTTCAAACCCGGCACGGTGGACATCTCCAAGGGCATGCAGTTTGAAATCGACCGCACCCTGAACCACCATACCGGCGGTCTCTACGGCGACAACCGCGGCTGGATCGCCTGGCCTTCCCCCGAATATGAACAGGTGCTCCACCCCACCGACTGGAACGACTTCCTGCTGAAGGTCGAAGGCAACCACATGGTGGCAATCCTGAACGGCATTCCGATCCTGGACTTCACCGACCCGACCCCCAAGTCGTCCGATGGCTTCATCGCCCTCCAACTCCACTCGGGCGGCCAGGGCAACATGCGCTTCAAGGACATCTACCTGCGCGATCTTTCCGTGCGATGATCCCGCGCCGCGCTCCCGCTACCAGCGGAGTTTGACGGTGAGCTCGAGCGAACGCGGGGTGCCCGGCTGAAAGGCGGGAGTGAGACCGCTGCGCGGGGTGCCGTTGCCGAGCATCATGCTTACCAGAGAAGCGGGCTGGCCGAACAACGGACTGTTGCGGTAGCGAACCGGGTCGGCCGGGGTGGCGTGGTTTGCCAGGTTGAAACAGGTCAGGCCGATTTCGACCGAGGCGGAATCCGCAAGGGGGAAGCGGCGGCGGAGCGCGGCGTCCGCCTGAACCATGCCGAAGCCGGAAATCGCATTCCGTCCCAGTGAGCCTTGCATGGCTCCGGGGCTGCGGAACGCCGACCCGTTCAAACGCCGCCCGCCGGCGACCGCCGCGTCCGCCGACCACAATGACACGCCCGGCACCAGGTCCGGGCGCCGGTAGTTGTCCCAGCCGAGACCAAGGGCGTTTTCTCCTTCGAGCAGGTCGATCGGAAAGCCCGAGCGCGCGCGGCTGATGGCTTGCAATTTCCAGTCCGAGGAGAGGCGCCGCCAGAACCCTGCTGGACCCAGGCCGCGGCTCCCGTAGGTGAGCGCGCCCGAAAACGAGTGGCGTACATCGAAAGACGCATTGCCACGGTCGCGGACGGCGGTGTATGCGGGAGTGACCAGCGCTACGGCGGAGTCCCAGGAACCGTTGTCGATGGAGTGGCCCCAGGTGTAGTTGGCCAGCGCTTCCACACCGCGCGCCAGGCGGCGCCGGTAGGCGGCTTCGAGCGCATGAAATCCGGAGAGGCCGTGGTTGGTGGCGATACTGGCGGCCGCCGCGCCGGTGGGCTCTATGCCGGCTTCCCTTCGCAGCAGGCGCCGTCCCGCCGAGCCGATGTAGGAAAGGAAAACCACGTCGGAAGACGTGACGGATTGCTCCCAGGCGAGATTCCACTCGTGCGAATAAGGCAGCCGCAGGTTGGGCAGATAGCCGGGGCCTTGCGGCGTGGCGGTTCCGGCCGGAGCCCCGGGAATATCGCCGAATTGCCAGCGGTTGAACGGAAAGCCGTTGATTGGATCGGTCACCACGCTGAAGGCGAGGTCGTAAAAGAGGCCCCAGCCGGCACGCAGCACCGACCGGTCGGAGAGGCGCCAGGCGGCCCCGAGGCGAGGCGCAATCTGGGCATAGCGGGTGGGCCACAGGGGCATGCCTTCGGGCGCGGTGCCGGCTGTGCCGCTGCCGCCCGGAGTTTGGGGTGTGGCCGTGCCCGTGCCTCCCGGCCCGGCATCCGGTGGGACGCTCTGGCCCCCCTGCGCCGGGAAGACCGTCGCGGTGGGGACGGGAACCGTGCTCTGCCGGATCGACGGAGCCGGCGTGATCTCCCAGCGGAGGCCGTACGTCAGGGCCAATCGCGGAGAAGGCCGCCACGTGTCCTGCCCATACAACGACAGCGTCTCGATCAGGCTGGAGGCCTGGTCGGCCTGCGTCACGGCAAGCTGCATCGGGCCGCCGGACAGGAGGTTGGCAAGGTCGGGCCAATAGCCGGCGACCGCCGTGGCCGGCTGCTCGCGGGAGGGAGTCAGCCGCTGGTATTCGATCCCCGCACGCCACACATGCCGGTTGCGCGTCCAGCCGAGGCTTTCCACCAGGTGGAGTTGTCCCTGGCGATTGCCGTCGGTCGCGCCCGAGAGAAGCTGGCCGGCGCCGCCGATGGAGATGCCGTAAATGGCAGCCGCGGATCCTGCGAAGGGCACCGCGTTCAGCACGTCCAGGAACTGGTCGCCCTCCGGGCGCAAGCTGAGCCAGCGCGCATTGACCGAATCGCCGGCGATTTTGAGGCGCGCCTCGTTGGTGATGCCGGCGGCCCACGCGGCGTTCACACCCAGGGTGAGGCTGCGGGTATGAAACGAGGCGTCCTCCACGTGCTGGTAGCCGAACTGAGTAGCGGACGGCGCCTGGCTATAGCGGCCGAATAGCGCGACGTGCGGGGTAAGCGCGTGGTCGATGCGGAGGCTGCCCGAATCGAGGCGCGAAGGGTTCGAGCCGCGCGCCGTGTAGGCGGCGAGGCCCCCGCCGAGGTCGCCTCCCGTGGGCAGCGGGAATCCGTCGAGGAGGGATTCGAGGTAGGCCGGCGCGGCGCGGCGCGATTCGGCCGAAGGAGTGGCGCCCCACCAGGTAAACGGAGCGCGCAGACGCAGCCCTTCCCACGCCGCGAAAAAGAAGGTACGGTCGCGGCGGATGGGACCGCCCAAGGCCCCGGCCCACTGGTTGAGCCGCAGGGGTGCGCGGCCATAGCCGCGGGCGGCGGCGAACCAGTCATTGGCAGCCAGTCTTTCGTTGCGGAAGGCGTAGGACAACGAACCGTGAAAACCGTTGGACCCGGAGCGCGTGGAGAGCCGCACCTGGGCGCCCGGCAAGCGGCCCGATTCGGGGGCAAAGCTCGAGGTCTCCACCTCGACTTCCTGGAGCGAATCGAGGGCGGCCAGGTTTTGCAGCCCGCCGAACGCGGTCATGGAGGGCAGCGCGCCGCCGGAGAACTGGGCCGGGGCCGCGCTGCCCGTGACGGCGCTGTTGGCGCTGACGCCGTCGAGGCTGAAGTAGTTGGTGTTGGCGCGTTGGCCATTGACGCTGAACTGCCCCGCTTCGCCGGAGGCGGCGGGGGTCGCGACCACTCCGGGCGCGAGTTCGACCAGGGTGAGCGTGCCGCGGCCGTCCAGCGGCAGCGTATCGATCAGCCGGCGGCGCGCGGTCACGCCGATCGAGGTGCCGCCGGGCTGGGAGTCCCGCGGAGCCTCCTCGACCGTGATGATTTCGCGGATGCCGCCGAGCGGCAGGATGAAATCCAGCCGGGTCTGGGCGCCGCTGACAAGCTCCACGTTCAGACGGGCCACGGTCTGGAACCCGGCCTTTCGCGCGGTGACCTTGTAGATGCCCGGCTCGAGCGCCCCCACGGCGTACTGGCCGGTGGCGTCGGTGCGGGTGGTGCGGCGAATGCCCGTGTCCTCGTTGACCGCGGAGAGCACCACCTCCACCAGGGCCGCGCCCGACGGGTCTTCGACGCGTCCGGCAAGCTGGGCGCGGTGCGCCGCATGCAGCGCGGGAAGGGCCGCCAGCAGGGCGAGCGCGCTGCCCACCTTCATGGGCGCACCTCGGCGGCGACTTCGGCATCCAGCCGGCGCAGCGCTTCCGCCAGTTCGGGCGCGCGCTGCGCGTAATCCTCGCCGCCTGCCAGGATGCGGTTCAGGAGATGGTCCACCGTTTGCGCCGCGGTAAAGATCCGCGCGGCATGGGTCTGCCAGGGCGCCGCGGCCGGAGAGGGGGCGGGCGGCAGTTTGGGCAGGAGCGGGGCGAGCGCCGATTGGAGCGCGCGCAGGTGTGCGCTGATCCCGGAAACGTGCTCGCTGCGTAACGAGGCAAGCACGTTCCGGTCCGCGTCCGCGAGTTGCGCTTCCACCGCAGGCGGAAAGCGTCTGGAGAGACCGCGCAACGCGTGTACGCGCGCCATCACAGCCTCACTCGCGTCCAGAATTCGATTCACTCCCGGTTCGCCCAGAACGGCTTCCAGTTGGGTGCGGACGCCGGCCGCGGTGGCGGTCGGGGCGCCGGCAGGCGAGCTCATCGGCGCTGCCTCGGGGGCGTCGGCCCGCACGGTCACCCCGGGGATGGGCGCCACGGCGTCGCGCACCTGCTGCTCGCGGGCGGATGTCAACCCCGTGGTTGCGACGATCACCGAGGCGCCCCGGCGGGTGACCTCGACCGGCTCGCCGAGATCGGCGCCAATGGCGTGGAGCGCGGCGAGCACCCGCAACTCCCGGCCGGCACCCGCCGCGGGCGCGGCGGTGGGCAAGGGCGCTACCAAGGGGGCTGACGGAGCGGAGGGCGCCCGCGCCGCGGGCTCCGGTTCCGCTTCCGAGATCTCCACACGGTCATCGACGAATTGAAGGGTTTCGCTCATGGGGTGGAGGTCGCCCGCATCGAGGACCAGGATCGCCGTCCGCAGCGGCCCGGACCGGGTGGCGGTGTGGATTTCGTACCTGCCCGAGGTGACGCGCACGCGGTCGTCCTTTTGGGACAACTGGTCCCGCCACGCGCCGAACGAGCGCGCGCTCAGCGGATCCTGCCAACTGAAATGGGCGGCCAGAAACAACGGTTCGAGCGCCGGTGCCACGGGCTCCCGTCGCGCGCTGAGCACGGCCGGCCGGACCAGGCTCCGGCCCGCGCTGCGAACGCGAATGCGGCGCGCCGGGTTGGGCGGCGCCTCGACGGAGGCGGCCTTGCGCAACAGCTCGGCGGCGTTCACCGGGGCCACGCGATTCAGCCGGTACCCCAGCGCCACGGCCACTACCAGGGCCGCCGCCACGGCCAGCCACCGCAATGCCGATCGCGGGTGCGCGCGGGAGCTCGAGCGATTCAGCCGTTCGAAGGCCGGCCGCAGGTCCTCCCACGGACGCGGCGGAGCGGGATCCCGGGTGATCAGGGCGTGCCGGTGATATTCGAGGTACGCATCCGCGGCGCGCGCCATCTCGTCCAGCCGCAGCCGGCACTGGGCGCAGCCGGCGACGTGGCGGCGCACGGTTTCCATGCCGCCGCCGTCGAGTTCGCCATCGGCGTACCGCTGCAGGCGCTCGTCGTTCACATGCATGGCTTGCTCACTCATCGACGGCCCTCCGCAAGCGGGCCACGGCCCGGGTGAGAAACTCGCTCACCGTGGAGAGCGCAATCCCGGTAGTTTCGGCGATCTCGCGGTAGCGCAGCCCTTCGGCGCGCAGGTAGAGACACTTGCGCTGCTGGGGGGAAAGCTCGGCCAGTGCGCGGTTCACCCGCGCCAGCCGCTGGCGCCGGATCGCGCCGGCTTCGGGGCCGAGGCCGCGGTCGGGCAACGCGGCCTCCAGGGCTGGGTCGAGGGACGTCCAGCGATCGCCGGTGTGATGGTGGGTCATGGCCAGGTTGTGGGCCACCCGGAAGACCCACGCGCGCGGATTGCGGACGGACTCTCCCCGGTGGAGTGCGGAGTACAGGCGCAGGAAGGCTTCCTGTGAGCCCTCCTGCGCATGCGAGGGGCTGAGTCCGAGCCTGAGCAGATAGTGGTACACGTCCTGGCGAGCCTCCTCGTAAAGTTGCACTACCTGGTTCTGAAGATTCATCAATCCGCGCTCGGGAAGGCGCTCCGCTACCAATATGACGCGCCGGGGCGGGCGTCGCGACCTGCCGCCGCTAGCGCCGCGGCACCAGCAAGGGCCTGGGCGTGGCATTTGCGCTGCCCGCGCCGGTGGCCGCAATCACGGGCGAGGTCACGTACTGCGGAAAATCGATGAACAGGAGCGAGCCGGCTTCCGAGGCGGTCCCCGTAAGCTGGAGCACTTCGGACAGTTTGGGCAGTTTGGCTTTCTGTTCGGCCGTCAGGACGGCGAGAACCTGGGCCTTGTAAGGCACGTCGCTCAGAGGGATCTGCTTCTGGAGATTGCGGATGTCGATCAGGAGCTGCCCGAGCTGGCCCGCGGTTCCGCTGTCCGAATTCAGGAGCTGATACAGCAGGTCGTTCTTCTGGTAGATCTGCGTATAGATGGCCTGGATGGCCTGATTGCGGTTGTCGAGAATGGCTTGCACCGCTTGAAACTGGCCGTCGGTGAGGCTGAGGTACTGCTTGATTTCGGTGTAGGCGGGACTGGGATAGATGGTGGTGCCGCCGCCTTTGTCCTGCGCAGGCAGGAGCGCGGGCGCGAGCAGCAACAGGGTCGCGAACATTCGGGATTTCATTCGTGTCTCCATTTGGCGGTTGAGTTTGTGGCGGCCGCTTACTGAGGAAGACCGCGCCAGGCGAATTTTTCCGACAGCCCCGCCTGCGGGTAGAAACCCCAGCCGGATTGAGCGGTTTCGGTGATTTCCCATACAATCGCGGCCATCGGCGGCTGAGGTAAGATCGGTGATGATTTCCGCGACTGGGTAAGCGCGCGACTTGCCGGCATCTGCACAAGCCGGACTGGCCGCCAGGGCGGCGGGAATCGACATCAACAGCCAAGGAGTCCCGATGTTCCGTATTGTCCGCACCGCGTTCTGGATCGTCCTGACGACCGGCCTGGAGCCGTCCTTCGCCCAAGCTCCGGCCGCGCCCGCCCGCCGGGTGCGCCCCACGCCGCCCACCCGCGATCCACACACCCCCGGCTACGTCACCGCCAAAGAACTGCCGGACGGCGCCAATCCTCCGGCCAATGCCGACGGGAATTTCATCCTCGGGCCTACCCACAATCCCGCGCCGGAGATGACCGCCCAGGAAGGCGTGCCCCAGGGAGACGTCTTCACCTTCACCATGGAATCGGCCGACAGCAAAATCTATCCGGGCATCGCGCGCGAACCCGGCACGTTCGGCACGCCGGACCCCACCGACCCCGCCAAACTGGTGGTCACCACCAGCCATCCCGCGCCCTACACCCGGCGCGTGGCGGTATATGTTCCCAAACAGTACGTCCCCGGCACGGCCGCCCCGTTCATCGTGGGGGCGGATGGACCGGACCGGGCGTTGTTCACGGCGCTGGACAACCTGATCGCCCGGCGCCGCGTACCGGTGATGATCGCCATCTCCATCAGCAACGGCAGCGGCGATGCCCAGGGGAGCGAACGCGGCCTCGAGTACGACACCATGTCGGGCCGGTACGCCGAGTTTGTCGAGACCGAAGTACTGCCTCTGGTCGAGAAGCAATACCACGTGAAACTGACCAAAGACCCCGAAGGCCGCGCGACCATGGGCGGCAGCTCCGGCGGCTCGTGCGCGTTGATCATGGCGTGGTATCACCCGGAACTCTATCACCGCGTCCTCACCTACTCGGGCACCTATGTGAACCAGCAGTGGCCGCCGAACCCCGAGACTCCCCACGGCGCCTGGGAGTTCCACGAACACCTCATCCCCAACAGCCCGGCCAAGCCGCTGCGCCTCTGGATGGAAGTAGGCGACCGCGACCTTCTCAATCCCAATGTCATGCGCGACAACATGCACGACTGGGTCGTGGCCAATGAGAACATGGCCAAAGTGCTCGCCGCCAAGGGCTATCACTACCAGTTCGTATTCGCCCGCAACGCCGGACACACCGACCGCACCGTGAAACAGCAGACCCTGCCCGAGGCTCTGGAATATGTATGGCAGGGATACCCGGTGGCGCCACCGCACAAGTGATTGAGGTCATCTCCAGGCGGCCGGCCAGACGCCGAAAATCCGGCTTCATTCGCTTGCGCACCAAAGGTTTGCGCAATTTGACACCCCTCCCCGGCAGGTGATAAATGTTTTAGTTCACGACAGGAGACTGAATGGCTGACGAGCAGAAGCCGGAAGGCTCGGAAGCGCTGCCCCCCAAGGGGGGTGGCGCGTCGGAACCACCGCCGAAACCCGCCGCCCCCGCCAAAGCGCCCCCACCCAAACCCGCTGCGGCGGCCGGCGCTCATGCCGCTCCCCCCAAACCACCCGCGACGATGGCGGCCACTCCCTGGAACAGCGATCTTGCCGGCGAGCTCAAAGAGCGCTTCGGCGATCAGGTGACCGAAACCTCCACCTACCTGGGGCAGAACTTCATCGTCACCAAACCGGATGCGGCCCTGCCCGTACTCGAATACCTCAAGCTGGAGGCCGATTTCGACTACCTGGTGGACGTTACCGCCGTGGATTGGCCCAAGCGCGCCGAACGATTCGACCTGGTCTACATCGTCTACAGCTTCGCGCGCAACGAGCGCGTGCGCATCAAGACGTATATCGCCGAGACCTACAAGCCGCCCAGCGCCGTGAGCGTGCATCTGACCGCGAATTGGCTGGAGCGCGAGGTGTTCGATATGTTCGGCATCGAATTTGCCGGCCATCCCGACCTGCGCCGCATCCTGCTGCCCGAAGACTGGCAAGGGTATCCTCTGCGGAAGGAGTACGGTATTATTCAGCAGGACCAGCGCTGGGTACAGGAGAACCTGAACATCGAAAGCGGCCAGTGAACTCAACATGCCGGAAGCGACTTTCTTAGATTCCACCGAACTGGTTCTCAACATGGGCCCGCAGCACCCCTCCACCCACGGCGTGCTGCGCGTCATCCTCAAACTGGATGGCGAAAAAGTGTTGGGCACCGACTGCGTCATCGGCTATCTGCACCGCGGCGTGGAGAAGATCGCCGAGAACCGTACGTACGCGCAGTTCAATCCCTACGTGGACCGCATGGATTACGTGGCGGCCATCTCCAACGGGCTGGGCTATTGCCTGGCGGTGGAGAAACTGCTGAACGTAGAAGCGCCGCCGCGGGCGCAAGCCGTGCGGGTGATCCTCACCGAACTGAATCGCATCGCCAGCCACCTGTTGTGGCTGGGCACCCATGCCCTGGATATCGGCGCCATCACGCCGGTGTTCTACTGCCTGCGCGAGCGCGAGGAAGCGCTCAAGATTTTCGAGAAATACTGCGGCGCGCGGTTGACCACCCACGCCTTCCGGATCGGCGGCTTGTTGTACGAGACCTACGACGGTTTCGAAAAGGAAATCCACGATTTCTGCGACATGTTCCTGCCGAAGGTGGACGAGTACGAAGAGTTGCTCACCAACAACCGCATCTGGGTGGGGCGGCTGAAGGACGTCGGCATTCTCTCCGCCGAAGAGTGCAAGGAGTACGGCGTGACCGGGCCCGTGCTGCGGGCCGCCGGCGTGAAATGGGATCTCCGCAAAGCGCAGCCGTACTCGGGATACGAGAAGTACGAGTTCGACATTCCCACCCGGCAGAACGGCGACACCTACGACCGGTACATGGTGCGCATGGAAGAGATGCGGCAGGCGGTCCGCATCATGCGGCAGGCGGTGGACAGCCTGCCGGCGGGCCCCATCATGGGCAAAGTGGGTAAGGTGATCAAGCCGGCGGTGGGCGAAGTTTATGTTTCGATCGAGGCGCCGAAAGGCGAACTCGGCTACTACCTGGTGAGCGACGGTTCCACGCAGCCCTATCGCTGCCGCGTCCGGCCGCCATCGTTTGTCAACCTGCAGGCCCTGGACCGAATGATCCGCGGCGGCCTGATCGCCGACGTTGTAGCCATAATCGGAACCTTGGATATCGTTTTAGGAGAGATCGACCGGTAAATCGCAGTGTCTCGCTCCTTGTTGGGCGGCGGTTCTGTGACGCGGCACGCGGCACACCGAAACGCGGGGTCCGGCGGGCGGACTACAGTGGGAGTAGTATGCGCAAGCTTTTGAAAAAAATCTTTCTCGTCGACCTGTTTCAGGGACTTTGGGTGACGTTCCGCTATCAGGCCCCCAAGCACATCTACACCGAGCAGTATCCGGCGGAACGCCCCAAAGTGGCCGAGCGCTATCGCGGCGCCCCGCGGCTCAATATCAACCCCGACAATGGCGAGACCCTCTGCATCGCGTGCAACCTGTGCGCCCTCGCCTGTCCCGAAGCGTTGATCGTGGTGAGCAGCGAACGCAATGAGGCCACCCGCCGCAAAGAGCTCACCAGTTTTACCTACGACACCTCGCGCTGCATGTTCTGCGGGCTGTGCGAAGACGCCTGCCCCGTGGATGCCCTGGAGCTGACGCAGGATTTCGAGCTGGCCACCTACACCCGCGAAGGCCAGATCTGGGACCGGCAGATGCTCGAAGAGGGGCCCCGGCCCACTCAATACAAATGCTGATCGATACCGTTCTGTTCTATGTCTTCGCCGTCCTGGTGCTGGGCGGCGGACTGCTCACCATCACCCGGCGGAATGCGGTTCACAGCGCCATCGCCCTGATCGTTTCCCTGCTGGGCGTGGCCGGTCTGTACCTCCTCCAGCAGGCCGAGTTCCTGTTCGCTGTGCAAATCGTGCTCTACGTGGGCGGCATCATGGTGCTCTTCCTGTTCGTGATCATGCTGGTGAATCTCGACCAGGCCGCCCGCGAACGGCAGTTCAACCGCCAGTGGCTGGTGGCGCTGGTTGCGGTGGTGGCGGTGGCGGCCGAACTGGGCTACTTCTTCTATCGCGGCATGGGCGCCTTTCATGTAGCCGAAGGCACGGCCCCCGCCGCCGCCGAGGCGCTGGGAAATACCGAGCTCGTCTCCGAAGCCTTGTTCAAAAACTACCTGCTGCCGTTCGAGGTCGCCTCCATTCTGCTGTTGGTGGCCGTGGTGGGCTCGGTCGTGATGGCCAAGAAGAGGATCTGACGATGCACCCCATTTCAACCGTTCATTACCTGGTCCTGAGCACGGCGCTGCTGCTCATCGGCACCGTGGGCGTGCTCACGCGGCGCAATATCGTCATCATTCTGATGTCCATCGAACTCATTCTGAACGCGGTGAACATCAACCTGATCGCCTTTTCGCACGCCTGGGGAAACGTCTACGGCCAGGTGTTCGCCATCTTCGTGATTACCGATGCGGTGGCCGAGGCGGCGGTGGGGCTGGGCATCCTGATCGCGCTGTTCCGCAACAAGGAAACCGTGCTGGCGGATGAGATCGACCTGTTGAAGTGGTAGGAGAACCGTGAACTTTCTCAACCTGATCTGGCTGATTCCGTTGTTCCCCCTGGTGGGAGCGATTCTGATGCTGCTGGTCGGCAGACAGCTGGACCCGCAGCCCCCGTCGGCGGTGGCCCTGGCCCCGGGCGTGGAGCCGGTTTACGAACACGGCCACGCGCATCCCGGCCACCATCATCCCCACGATCACGGCCACCCTCACCACTCGCCCCTCAAATTCCTGGTAAGCCTGATCTGCCCGGGACTGGTGCTGCTCTCGCTTCTGCTCTCCGCGGCGGCCGTGTGGCAGCTTGCCCAGCATACCGACCGGCTCCAGCAGATCGTTCAGTTCACCTGGATTGCCGGCCTGCCGTTTCACATGGCCAATGGGCAGATGGCGACCTTTCAGGCGGACTGGGGCTTTCTGCTGGACCCGCTCAGCTCGGTCATGATCCTGGTGGTAACCGGCATCGGCTTCCTGATTCACGTGTACTCGGTCGGGTACATGGCGCACGACAACGGCTACTACCGCTTCTTCGGGTATCTCAACCTGTTCGTGTTTTTCATGCTCATGCTGGTCCTCGCCAACAACTACGGGCTGCTGTTCGTTGGCTGGGAAGGCGTGGGCTTGTGCAGCTATCTGCTGATCGGCTTCTATTTCCAAAAGAAATCGGCGGGCGACGCGGGTAAGAAAGCCTTCATCGTAAACCGGGTGGGCGACGCCGGCTTCGTCATGGGCATGCTGCTGATGCTGTCGGTCATCGGCACGCTCCGGTTCGTGGACGTGAACGCGGTGCTGCGCAGCGGCCGGTTCTCGCCCGAAACGGCCCACTTCGGCGTGTTGAGCGCCATCGCGCTGCTGCTCTTCATCGGCGCCACGGGCAAGTCGGCGCAGTTCCCGCTGTATGTCTGGCTGCCGGACGCCATGGAAGGCCCCACCCCGGTTTCCGCCCTGATCCACGCCGCCACCATGGTGACGGCGGGCGTGTACATGGTGGCCCGCTCGGCGGCGCTCTTTCAGTTGACCCCGGCGACCTCGACGATCGTCGCCTCCGTGGGCGCCTTCACTGCCATCCTGGCGGCCACCATCGCGCTGGTGCAGAACGATATCAAGCGGGTCCTGGCCTACTCCACGGTGAGCCAGCTCGGCTACATGTTCCTGGCCCTGGGAGTGGGCGCCTACTGGGTGGCCATCTTTCACCTCTTCACCCACGCCTTTTTCAAGGCCCTCCTCTTCCTTGGTTCCGGTTCGGTCATCCACGCCATGAGCGGCGAGCAGGATATGCGCCGCATGGGCGCGCTGAAAGCCAAGATCCCGATCACCCACTGGACCATGTGGGTGGCGTCCGTGGCCATCGCGGGCATTCCCGGGCTGGCGGGATTCTTCTCCAAGGACGAGATTCTGTGGCAGGCCTACAGCTCGCCGCAGGGATCGAAGATCCTCTGGTTTGTCGGTCTGGCGACTGCGGCGCTGACGGCGTTCTACATGTGGCGCCTCATGAACCTGACCTTCTACGGCAAGTCGCGGGTGGCGCCCGAAGCGGCCGCGCACCTGCACGAATCGCCGCGCACCATGACCGTGCCGCTGATCGTGCTGGCCATCGGCAGCGTGCTGGCCGGGTGGCTGGCCATGCCCAAACCCTGGATCGAATCCCTGAACCTGACCGAGAACGCCCGCGCCTTCGAGCACTGGCTCGCGCCGGCGTTCAACGCCGCTGCCGTCGAAGCCGCCCACGAAGGCGAGCACGGCGCTTCGCTCGAATGGATCCTGATGGCGCTCTCGGTGGCGATCGCCGTCATCGGCATCGTGGTGGCGCGGTACTTCTACCACCACAAGCCGCAGATTCCGGATTCGCTCGAACGTTCGCTGAAGCCGCTGCACGGCCTGCTCTACAACAAGTGGTACGTGGACGAGATCTACGATTTCCTCTTCGTGAACGGCATGGGCAAGAGCGGCGGCCGGGTCTGCAGCGAGTTCGACCGCCGGATCGTGGACGGCGGCGTGAACGGCGCAGGCTGGTTGACTCGCTTCAGCGCCACGCTTTCGGGTTGGTGGGACACCTGGATCATCGACGGCGCGGTGCGCTTCACCTCCTTCTTCGTGAAGATGCTTTCCTATCCGGTCTGCATCCTGCAAACCGGCCGCGTGCAGGCGTACGCGTTCTTCGTGGTGGTGGGGGCCCTGGCGTTCCTGGGGTATTACATCGCGCGGTAACCATATGGACCAGCACTTACTCAGTTTCGTTCTCTTCACGCCCCTGGCCGGACTGGTGATCCTGCTGCTGATTCCCGGCAGGAACAAAGACCTGATCAAGCTCTGGGCCAACCTGGCGGCGTTCGCCGGGTTTCTGATCTCTCTCCCGCTGGTTTCCGGGTTTCGCACCGGCGCTCCCGGATTCCAGTTCGAGGAGCGGGCGGACTGGATTCCCGCCCTGGGCGTACACTATCACCTGGGCCTCGACGGTATCAGCCTGCTGCTGGTGATGCTGACCACTTTGATGGGGTTCATCGCCGTGCTGTGCTCGTGGAGCGCCGTGCAGGATCGCGTCAAAGCCTACTATGCCATGTTCCTGCTCTTGCAGACCGGCATGATCGGCGTGTTCCTCTCGCTCGATTTCTTCCTGTTCTACATCTTCTGGGAACTGGTCCTGGTGCCCATGTATTTCATCATCGGGGTGTGGGGCGGGCCGCGTAAGCTGTATGCGGCCATCAAGTTCTTCCTGTACACCCTGGCCGGGTCGGTGCTGATGCTGCTCGGCATCCTGACCCTCTACTTCCAGCACTACAACCAGTATCACTTCTATACCTTCGAAATCGCCGACCTGGTCCGGCTCAACCTGCCGCTGGGATTGCAGCAGTGGGTGTTCTGGGCGTTCTTCATCGGATTCGCCATCAAGGTTCCCATGTTCCCCTTCCACACCTGGCTGCCGGATGCGCACGTGGAAGCCCCCACGGGAGGTTCCGTCATTCTGGCCGCGGTGCTCCTCAAAATGGGGACCTACGGCTTCCTGCGCTTTTCCCTGCCGCTGCTGCCGGGGGCCTCGGCGGACCGCACCATTGTCCAGATCCTGGCCGTGCTCTCCATCATCGGGATCATCTACGGCGCGCTGGTAAGCCTCATGCAGCAGGACTGGAAGAAGCTGGTGGCGTATTCCTCGGTGAGCCACCTGGGATTCTGCACTTTGGGCATCTTTGCGCTCACTCCGAACGGCATCGCCGGGAGCGTCCTCCAGCAAGTCAACCACGGCATCTCCACCGGCATGCTCTTCATGGTGATCGGCGTGATTTACGAGCGCCGCCACACCCGCGAAATCGCCGAATACGGCGGCCTGGCGCACGTCATGCCCAAGTTCGCCACCATCTTCGCCATCGCCATGCTGAGTTCGGCCGGCCTGCCCCTGCTGAACGGGTTCATCGGCGAGTTCACCATTCTCCAGGGCGCCTTCGAAGCCAGCCGGGTGTGGGCCGGCTTCGCGGTGACGGGCGTGATTCTGGGCGCCGCGTACCTGCTGTGGCTCTACCAGCGCACCATGCTCGGACAGGTGACCAACGGCAAGAACCTCACCATTCCCGACATGAGCTTCCGCGAGATCGCGACGTTCCTGCCGCTGATCGCCTGGGCCATCTGGATCGGCGTCTATCCCAAGCCCTACTTCGAGATCCTGCAACGCCCGGTGGCCGAGATCGTGCAGCGTGTCCGCCCCGACTATTACGGTTCCGGGACGCGCCTCGCCGAATCCACCCCCGCGGTGCCGATCCGCGGCTGGACCCAGCCCCCGCCCCTCCCGGTGCGGCCACCGGCATCCCTGGCCGAGCGGTCCGCCGTTCCCTCCGGAGGTGCGCAGTGACCGATTTCACGCAATACTACAACTCCAGCGACCACTTCACCATCATTCCGGCACTCATGCTGGCGCTGTTCGGATGCGCCATCCTCCTGTTCGATTTCCTCATCTTCCCCGACCCCCGGCAGCGCAAATACCTGCTGGTGTTCGTGGCCCTCGCGGAGGGCTTCACCGGATTCGGCCTGTACCGCCAGCAGGCGTGGCTCACCACCCAGGGCCTCGCCGCGCTCGATGGCTTCGGCGGCTCGGTCACCATCGATGGCTTCGCGATCTTCTTCAACTGGATCTTCCTGATCGCCGCCTTGATCGTGGCCATCGTCTCGTACAAGTACCTGGAAATCGCCGGCGAACACCACGGCGAATACTACGCCCTGATCCTGTTCGCGCAATGCGGCATGTACTTCCTGGCCACCGGCACCGACCTGGTGACCCTGTTCATCGGCCTGGAACTGATGGCGCTGTGCTTCTACGTGATGGTGGGCTTCCTGAGGACCGACAAACGGTCCAACGAGGCGGCCCTGAAATACCTCCTGCTGGGAGCGTTTTCCACGGGATTCCTGGCCTATGGGTTCTCGCTGATGTACGGCATCGCGGGCTCCACCAAGCTGGCCGATATCGCCGTGGCGGTGCAGCAGCGGCCCGCTTGGGACCCGGTGGTCTTTCTCGCCTTCGCCACCACGGCCATCGGTCTCCTCTTCAAGATCTCCGCCGCGCCGTTCCACATGTGGGCGCCCGATGCTTACGAAGGCGCGCCCACCACGGTCACGGCCTACCTTTCGGTCGCATCCAAAGCCGCCTCCATCGCGTTCCTGCTCCGTATGTTCTACGGGCAACTGGCGCCGCTCGCGCCCGCCCGCGAAATGTGGGAGCCGGTGCTCTCCGTGGTCGCGGTTGTCACCCTCACGCTCGGCAACCTGGCCGCCATCAACCAGACCAACCTCAAACGACTCCTGGCCTACAGCTCGATTTCGCATGCGGGCTACATGCTGCTCGGCCTGATTGCCGGCAATGAGACCGGCATCACCGGAGTGGCGGTGTACGTGATGGTCTACACCTTCATGAACCTGGGAGCGTTCCTGGTGGTGATCGCCCTGCGCCGCGCGCAGATTATCGGTGAGGACCTGGACGATATCGCGGGCCTGGTCCACAAGCATCCCACCTATGCCGTGCTGATGCTGATCTTCCTGCTCTCGCTCGCCGGCATCCCCCCCACCGCGGGCTTCCTCGGCAAATACTATATCTTCCTGGCGCTGATCCAGACCCGGCACTACGGCCTTGCGGTCGTGGCTACGCTCTACGTGGCGGTGGCCATCTACTACTATTTCAAGATCGTCCGCAGCATGTTCGTTCGCGAGGAGCCCGCCGAAAAGGCCCCGCTGGCGGCGAGCTTCGGGCTGCGGCTGGCCCTGGGCGTGACCGGCGTCCTGACCCTGCTCATTGGCGTCTACCCGGAGCCCTTTCTCCGCCTGGCGCAGAATTCGCTGCTGAAGTAATAACGATATGCAAACCGTTCTGAACCATCCCTTGTTCGTGCCGGTCGTGGTGACCCTGGTGATCATCGCCCTGTTCCCGCTGGTGGCAGGCTACATCGTGCTGGTGGAGCGCAAGCTGCTGGCCGATTTCCAGGTGCGCCTGGGCCCCATGCGCGTCGGGCCGCACGGCCTGCTTCAGCCCATCGCCGACGCCCTGAAACTGCTGCTCAAGGAAGACATCATCCCCACCGATGCCGACCGCGCCATTTTCTGGTTCGCTCCGGTAATCTCGACCTTCACCGGCCTCGCCAGCTTCGCGGTATTGCCGCTCGCGCGCCGGATCTACGTGGCCGACGTGAATGTGGGGCTGCTGGTCATCTCGGCGATGTCGTCGGTCGGTATCCTGGGCATCATTCTGGGCGGCTGGTCATCCAACAGCCACTACCCCCTGTTGGGCGCGCTGCGCAGCGCGGCTCAACTGGTGAGCTACGAGGTGGCGCTGGCCTTCGCCCTGGTATCGGCGGTGATGGTGGCCGGCACCTTGAGCCTGCAAGGCATCATCAATGCCCAACTCCAGCGCGGTGTCTGGTTCGCGTTCGGCAATTACGGGTTCATGATCGTGCCGTTTGCGGTCTACATCATCGCGGCAACGGCGGAAACCAACCGGGCGCCCTTCGACCTGCCCGAGGCCGAATCGGAGCTCGTGGCCGGCTTCCATACCGAGTACAGCGGCTTCCGCTGGGCCCTGTACTTCCTGGCCGAGTACGCCAACATCTTCGTGGTTTCCGCGGTGGCGGTGACCCTGTTCTGGGGTGGCTGGCTGCGCCCGTTTCCAAGCGTCGCCTGGCTGGATATCCCGCTGAACATGGCCTTTCCGGCGGTCCTGTTCGCGGGCTCGGGCGTGATGACTTTGCCCCTGGTGAGGCGCCTCAAAGATCCCATGCAGCAACGCGTGCTGGTGTTCGCGGCGCTGCTGCTGCTGCTGCTCGGCGCCCTCTTCCTGATCCCGGCGGTGAATCATGCCGTCATCGGCCTGTTCTGGTTCCTTCTCAAGGTCTCCTGCATCATCTACCTGCTGATCTGGTTCCGCGGTACCTTCCCGCGGTTCCGTTACGACCAGCTCATGAACATCGGCTGGAAGGTCGCCATTCCCGTAGGGATGGCGGCGGTCTTGATCAATGCTGTGTTGGGAATGATCGGCCGCCGCGCCTAGTCTTGGGCCGCGGCGGTGAACGCCCCGACCATCCTACTGGACGGCGATGTTCACTGCCGGCGCCGCTACACCGCCGATCGTGAGCTGGAGAGGAACCGTCGCGCCCGATGGCGCCGTGTCGGGGATCTCCACATTGATTTGCAGGGCGCCCGAAACCAGTCCGGGTGCCGCCCCGATGTAGAGTATGTGGGCCGCCACGCCGCCGATCTGGATGGCCGCCCCGGCTGCCGGTACCGCCAACGGCACCGCCGATACCTCGCCATCGTACGGCACGGTATCGTTGGGTCCGCCGCCGGTGGCATAGAGCGTGATGTACGATCCCTTGGCCACGGGGCTGGCCGGTGAATTGAGGCTGCCCCCCTGGTTGACCACCGCACCCGGGAAGATGGCGGGCGAGACCGCGCCCACCGCCAGGTTCACCGGCTCGGAGCGGATGCCGCCGTATTCCACCTGGACCGCCGTCGTCGTTTTGCCCGCCAGTCCCCACGGGGCCACGGCGTTCACCTGCCCGGCCGACGCGTACAGCACCGCCGCGGGCGCGCCGTCGAACAGCACGCGGGTGCCGCCCAGCGCCCGGCTCACCAGGCCGGCGGAGTTAATCCGAAGGTTGGCGGGCGGATCCGGTCCCAGGCCGGTGCCCTTAAACATCAGGATCTCCCCCGGCGCCACCGGACCCGGCTGGAAGCTGGCCGCATTGGCCACGTCCCCCGCGGCAAAAACAGGCCGCGACGCCGCCTTCACACTCACCTGAACCGTCCCCAGGTTAGAACTGGTCTGGCCATCCCACGCCGCCACCGTGAAGCTGTCGTTTCCTTCAAAATCGGCCCGGGGCACAAACGTGGCATGGTTGCCGCTGAGGCCCACGGTGCCGTTCGCGGGCTGCGACACCACCCACACACTGACCGCGTTGTTGTTCGGGTCGCTGGCTGAGATGTCCACCGAGGCGGCGGTTGCCACCGCCGTGGAGAGGCTTCCATTTGCTACGCTGGGCGGACCGTTGGGATTGCGCGATTCGCTCGCCGGGCCCTGGTGACAGGTGTAGCAGCCGGTCTGGAAACCCCGCCAGAAATTCAGGGTGTTGTTGTTGAAGGCAACCACCGAACGAGTTCCGAACACCCGCGACAGTTCGGTCCCGCGGTAGTCGGTGCCGTGACAGGCCGTGCATTGGGCACGGTTCCTTTCCGCGAAATCGGAATGTTGGGACACCCACCCGGCCCCCACCGGATGCATCCCGTGCGGCCCGTTCAGGTTCGCACGGCTGATGTTGGTATCGCCGGCGGGATGGCACGCGCCGCATTCCGCCAGCATCCCCACGTGTCCTTGGAGGGCGAGGCTCTGCGCGTTGTCGTTGTCGTGAGAGCTGGGGTACTCGGCGTGAGTGGAACCGTGGCAGGCCTCGCAGGCCAGGCCGCCGTGCCCCGTCGAGAAACGATAGAGCGACAGCCCCTGAGCCGGAGTATCGGGATTCGTGGCGTAGGTGGAATCCACCGCCGCGCGCGGCTGGCCCGACGCCTCCAGGGCGGAGGTGTAGCGCAGCGCGCCGGCATTCCTGGCCGCGGTCCCGGTATGGCAGCTCTGGCAGTTCGGCTCATCGAGCCAACCTTGCCGCGCGGCATTCCCCACCGCGGCCATGTCGCCGTGGCAGCTCTGGCACTGTATGGCAAGCGTCCCGTCCGCCGCAGCCGCATTGCCCATGACACCTCGCAGACAGCGCGTCACCGCACCCGGGTGGCAGCGATAGCAGGCGCCGCGATTGTCCGACGACCCCAACGTCAGTTGCGTAACGGGGTCCACCTGGTCGGCGTGCCAGGAATGCAGCGAGGCGGTCAGCGACGGAATCCCCGGCTGTCCCGCCGCCGCCAGCGCATTCGAGGCGTGGCACGCCGCGCACAGCACCGGTTTGCCGTCCGTAACCACGCTGGCATAAAGCCCATCCGCGCTGTACCCGGTTGCCGCCAGCGCCGACTGGAACAAGGGAGTTCCGCTCTGAAGATCGTCGTGGCGGCGCAGGATGTTCAGTTTGTAATCCCGCTCGAACAGCGGGTCGTTCACCCACCCGTCGCGGGGCCTTGCCGCCGAGCGCAGCCCGGAAGCATGGCACGCGCTGCAATCCATTTCATCCGAGATCGGCAGCACGATATTGGTGCTCGCCAGCACCGTGCCGCCGGCATCGCGCGCCACCAGCTTCATCATGGGGTAATAGTTCTTATTGCGGGCGTCATCGAATGGCGTCAACGGGATTCCGTCCGCCGTGAACCACTTCCGGGCCGGTTCGAATGCCAGCGGCTGCGCCTGCCTGCCAGGCATGGCGTTCCCGGTCAGACCGGTGTCCACCGCCACACTGGCGCCGAACAGAGACTGCACAAATTGCCAGAAATTGCTCTTTCCAGAGGAACTGCTGTTGATGGAGCCGTTGGCATCGGCCACCGGTTCATAGGTCACCGTAATCCCCGCCGGGGCATTGACGAGCTTGCCGCTGGGGTCGATCAGTTGCGCGTGTATCGTGTTATATGGGGGTAAAATGGCGAAAACGGAGTAGTCGCCGTCCATGCAGTGCATGCCCAGATCATTCCAGCCGATCAGGGTATAGGAGCCGCCGGCGGCGTAACAGGACACCCCCAGGCAAAGCCACAGAGCGATCCTAACCATAGCCTTCATAATAGTACTCAAACATCCGAATTCCGCGTTCTACCGCTCAACGCTGTGCGCTATCTCACGATCCATACCGGCCTTCGGCCGCTCGCCGATGGGTCAGCTATTGGCTGCGGGTCAAACGGTCCCGGTAGAGACCGAACACCCGTTGGAAGTCGAGCGTTTGCATCAGGGTCACCGGCGTGGCCCGCGGCGACAGAGACCGGTCCAGCGGCACCGTCGCCCCGTAGAACTTGGTCCAGGCGGTCACCACGTCCAGGTAGCGGGTCTCCGACTTGGTCACGAAACCGGGATCCAGCAGGTACGCCGCCGCCAGCGAATCCCACAGGTACACCGTGCTGTCGGGGTGCTTCAGAAACCCGGGATAGCGATTCCCGAGATCCTCCCGGAACAGGTTCGTAATCGGAGTGCGGACCGCCGCGATGCGGTCGAACTCCGCCTTGCGGATCGGCGCGGTATTGCAGATATCCAGCGCGAACATGACTTTACGCGGGATGCGCGAGCGCAGCACCATGCGCGCCGCCTCCGGGTCGAACCAGAAGTTGAACTCCGCCGACGCCGAGGCGTTGCCGGACGTGCGCACGTTGCCTCCCATAAAGACGATCTGCTTGATCCGCGTCTCGATTTCGGGCTTCAGCCGCAAGGCCAGTGCGATGTTGGTCATCGGACCCAGGGCCAGAATCGTCACCGCGCCCGGGTGGCGCTCCACCTCGCCGATCAGGAACTGCACCGCCGCCTCGGCGTGGGCCTTGCGAGCGCTGAGCGATGCGCCCGGCGCCGGTTTGACTTCGGCCGGATCCAGCGCGAAAGCCCCCGTATATTCGAGTTTCCCCCAGCGCCGTTCGGCCTCGCGCGCCATCGCGGCGGTGTGCAGCAGAGGTGTAGCGGCACCGGTGTAGACCGGCACCAGCGGCCTGTGGAGCAGGTCCAGAATGTGCAGCATGTAGGACGCACCCTGCTGCGGCCAGACGTTGCCGGGAACGATCGTAATACCGGGAACGAACACCTGCGAGGGGCTGCGCAGCAGCATCACCACCGCGGCGCCGTCATCGCCGAACAGGCCGGAATCCGTATCGACGATCACCGTCTCTCGGGCGGCCCAAAGTGCGGACGCCAGCAACAGGCTGGCGGCAAAGCGACGCATCATTACTTCGATTCTACTGTCCCGCCGCCGTAGAGGATTTCCACAAAGAGACTCCGCCGCGAGCCGCCTCCCAATGGTAGCGGACGCTGGCTGCTCCCGGCCGCTCCCGCACCGCCGCGCTTCTCCCTCTCAAGGCAGCACCTTGCGCAGGGAGTCCAGGTCGTTCCTCTGCTCGCCAAGCGCAGCCAGCAGATCCGGCGCCAGCCGGTCGGTAGAACCGTCCGCGGACGAGACGCCCAGGAACCGCGAAAGCAACACCTCCGCCCGGCGTGACGCGCGGAACAGCTCTTCGGCACCGCTCTGCCAGTCCTCCGCCTGCGGAGTCACTCGCGCGACAGCCGATGCGCCCATCGACACCAGCACCGGCGGAAGCAGTTTTTCGATGGTGCTCAACTCGCGGTTCAGGGCCGCGGCATGCTCCCGCGCCATCTCCCGCAGCACCCGGCGGTCCGCCTCCGTCAGGCCGCTTTCGGCCGAAGCCGGAAACCGCTGCGCCAGGCCGCGCAGGGCGTAGGCCCGCGCCATCAGGGCGTCATTCCGCTCCAGCACGTACGCGCTGAATCGCGCCAGATCGGCATGTCCCCCCACTTGTTGTTCCAGGCGCAATTGCCACGCGGTCGGATTGGTGCCGGCCGGCACCCCGGAGGCGACCGCGGCAGGCGCGGCTTCCGCCGGCAGCGACGCCGCCGGTTCGGAAAACGCGACCACCACATCCGGCATGCCGCTCAATCGCTGCTGAATCAGCGCCCGGCGCTCCGCCTCCAGACCCACGCCGCCCACCCGCACCTTGCCATCCGCCACCGTAACTTCCACCGGATCGCCCAGGTCGGCCCCGATCTCGTGAAGAGCCGCCAAAACCTGCAGCTCCTCGGAGACCGGGACCGTCCCGGACGATGTTGCGGCCGGCCGGCTTGGTTCGGCCCGCCGCTCCGGACGCCCGGTAGGGGCGATGACCGGAGGAGCGTCATCGCGCGCCGGTGCGTCCGTGATCTCGGAAAACTCTATCCATTCCCGATCGCGAAATTCGATCCGCGCCTCCAGCGGCCGCAGGTCCGTATCGCGCAGAGTCAGGCTGGCGGAGGACAGGTCCCCTTCAGGCGAGGTGGTTTCGACCCGGTAGGCGTTCGCCAGGGTGGTGACTTCGTCCTGCTTGGAGGGCAACCCGTTGCGCCACAACGCGAAGGTTCGAGCACTGAGCGGATCCTCCCAGTCGTAGTGGGCGGCCGTCAACCGAACCTCCAGCGCGACTGCCGCCGCATCGGTTGCGGCCGCCTTTCCGGCCACCCCCACCGTCCGTGTGAACTTCCGGCTGCGCGTACGGACTTCAATGCGGCGCACACCCGCGGGCCGCAACTGCCCCGCCGCCACCGCCCGCTGCAGCAGCGCCGCCGCTTCCACCGCCGGCGCTTGTTGGAACTTCCAGTACAGCCCGCACACCAGCGCCAGCGCCGTCGCTGCAATCGCCCAGGGCCGGAACGCCGGACCGCGCACCACGCCCAGCAGGCGTGCGAACCACGGCTCGCCCCGCCACGATGCATCGATGCGCTCGAATTCCGGAGCGAGGTCTTTCCACGCACCCGGAGGCGGCAGGTGCACCGCCAGCACGTTCCGCCGGTAGCGCACGCACTCGGCCACCGTCCCCTCCAGGTCTTCCACTTCCGTGCGGCACTGCCAGCAGGCTTCGAGGTGGCGCGCCACCAGGCGCGTCTTCCGCGCCGTCAGTTCGCCATCGATGTACCGCAGCAATAAGCCGTCGTCTGGATGCTGCGCCGCCACGCTACTCATCCCGCACCTTCCTCAGGCGCACCACCGCGCGCCGTAAAAACTCTCCCACCGCCGATGCGCTGATCCCCAGCGCCGACCCGATCTCCGGGTAGCGCAAACCTTCGAGCCGCAGGAACAGGCACCGTTTCTGCTGCTCGGAAAGGCTCTCCACCGCGCGATGGAACCACATCATCCGCTCCTTTTCCAGCAACAGCCGCTCCGGGCTCTCCCCTCCCGTCATGCGCAATTCCAACTCCGGGTCGAAGGGCTCCTCGGAGGCCTGCCGCGCGCGGACCTTCAGCCCATGATTGTGCGCCACGCGAAAGATCCACCCTCGCGGATTCTCGATCTCCTCGCCTTTCTTGAGCGTGGCATACAGCCGCAGAAACACCTCCTGCACCGCTTCCTGCGCGCCTGGCGGGTGTAGTCCAAGGGTCAGCAGGTAGCGGTAAACGTCTTCGCGCGATTCCTCGAACAGCCGCGTCACGCGCTCCTGCATGGTGCTGCCGGTCCGTTCCTTCCGGAGCATTCCCACCAGCTTTTCACCCGCCGTATAGACCGACATCGATAGCGACATTTCTAAGACCCCGGCGCTCTCGCAACCAACTACAGTCTCCTGCCGGAATTTCAGCCATCGTCCCGCGCCAATTCCCCTGGCGCCGCCCCTCGAAATTTTTTCTTCTTCACTGTAGTGGATTGCGCCGGCCGGCGGGTCTTTGGGTCGGCGGGAACATGAAATCTGCGGCTGACGGTAGTGTCTGTGTTTCCATCGTGACCTGTAACAGCGGCCGGTATATCCGCCGCTGTCTCGACGCCGTCCTGCGGCAAGAGGGCGTGCCCCTTGAAGTATGCGTGGTGGATAATGCATCTACCGACGATACCCGGCAGATTCTAAAGGAATTTCGCCGTAGAGTCGAGATCCGCTACAACCCTCGCAACCTGGGCTTCGCCGAGGGCCAGAACGGCGCCATCCGCGGCTCCATGGCGGATTGGGTCCTCACCCTCAATCCCGACGTCCTCCTGCTTCCCGGGTTCATTCGCACGCTCCGCGATGCGGGCGAAACCGATCCCACCATCGGCTCCGTTTGTGGAAAACTCCTGTCCATCGGCCCCGGGTTCACAAAGCTCCCCGACCGGCGCATCGATTCCACCGGTATCTTCTTCACTCCCGCCATGCGCCATTTCGACCGCGGCTGGCACGAGCCCGACCGGCCATCCTTCGAGAACCCGGAGTACGTGTTCGGCGCCAGTGCCGCCGCGGCGCTGTTTCGCCGCCGCATGATCGACGATATTTCGGTGGAAGACAGCTTCTTCGACCCCGACTTTTTCGTCTATCGAGAGGACGCCGATGTGGCCTGGCGCGCCCTCCTGCTGGGGTGGCGATGCCTCTATACTCCGGAGGCCACCGCCTATCACGTGCGCACCGCCAACCCCGAAAACCGGCGCTCCCTGCCGGCCATGATCAACATGCATTCGGTGAAGAACCGCTTCCTCATGCGCGTCAAGAACGCCACCGGCGGCCTGTGGCGCCGGCATTGGCTGCCGATGCTCTGGCGCGATGCCGTGGTTCTCGGCGGTTCGTTGTTCGAACCCGCTTCGCTGCCGGCCTACTGGCACCTGGCGCGCTGCCTGCCCCGCGCCTTGCGCCAGCGCCGGATCATCATGAGCCGGCGCCGTGTCGCCGATGACGCCCTGGTCCCATGGTTCAACTTCCAGGCGGCATCCCAGCCGATCCTGTCCCCGGCTGCCCCCACGTCGCCGCGCGGCGTCCTCGCTCCCGCGGTGACCCTCGCCGGCAGGACGACATAAACCCTTCGCTCCCCCCACGTATCCAAAATCGTGGGGCGGCTCCCGCGGCCGACCCTTCGGGGTCGGTCTGTCCGCCCGCTCTTTTCCCGTTTCCCCCCTGATACCATGGAGTTCTTCTCATGCCCTTCCAATGGCTCCAGATGCGCATTACCGAAGAACAGGAACGCCGCCACCGCGAGGCTGAGATCCGCCGGCGCCTGCCCCACGCGCTCGACGAACTGCGCGAGAGCCTGATTGCCTGCCTCGAGTCCTACGTAGCCGCTTTCGGCGCGGATTCCGCCGAGCTGCAGTCCAACGGCGACAGCCTGCGCATCGTCGTTCGCGAGCCGGAAGGCGGCAACTGGAACGAGACGGCGAAGGTCGACATCACCTCCGTTCCCGCCCTGCCCGGCTTGCAGATCGACGGCGGGGCAGGGACCTTCCAGATCGAGGTCGGCCTGTTGCCCAACGAGAAGGTCTTTTACCGCGACCGCGAGCAGGACCAGATCCTCACCATGGAGGGCCTCATGCGCCGCATCCTCGATCGCGCCCTGTTCCCCAAGCTCGGCGCCTGACGCTCACCGCTCGAGCCGATCCTTGCCGTGGACCAGCCCTTATCGCGCGACTCCCATTCCCGTCAGGCGGTAAGCTCCGCCACCGCGGCCACCAGATCTTCCGCCAGGAACGGCTTGCGCAGACAGCGGCACCGCCGAAAGCACGCCGCCAGCTCCGGATCCGGCGCGGCGGCCAGGTACAGCACCGGCAACGCCTCTGCGAAGGCCAGGAACTCGCTCGGCTCGTTCGTGATGATGAGACTCACCTGCTCGGCGCCCGATCGGAGCAAGTCTACGACACGGTGGGGCGCATATTCGACCACCTCGTATCCATGCCTGGTCAGGATATCCCGTAGCAGCCTGCGGATGAACGGATCTTCGATCACCGCAACGATGCCATGTGCCGCCATGCGGTATCGTCGAACCCATTCTCATATGTGGTGCTCCGCTTGGCAATCCCCTCAAATGGGCTACGTGATAAACCGAAAGTGAGGGTGTGGCGTTTTGCGTCGTCTATAAGAAATCGCATGTGCCGAAAAACAGCACCCGCACCTAATCCTGGGCGCGCGCCATCTGAAAATGGCTGAGACTGTCGGCGTACCGCGATATGCCCCGGAAGATCGCCTCCGCCAGCTTCTGGCGGTAATCCGGTTTTCTGAGCAGCGCCTCCTCGCGCGGGTTGCTGAGGAAGCCGATCTCGGCCAGCACCGACGGCATGTTGGCGCCGATCAGCACGACAAACGGCGCCTTCTTCACACCCCGGTTCCGCGAGTTCGGAAAATTCCGGGCCGAGAAACTGTACAGCGACGCCTGCATGCGCGCGGCAAACTCCTTGGACTCCTCCAGCTTCTCGTGCAGGGTGATCTTTTGAATCACGTCCCGCAACTCGAAAATGGATTTCTGCGAGCTGGCGTTTTCGCGCGCGGCCACCCCCAGCGCTTCCTTCGAATCGGTGAAGTTCAGGTAGTACGTCTCCACGCCGGCGGTGCGTGACAGCGGAGACGAGTTGGCGTGAATCGAAAGGAACAGGTCGGCCTTCTTCTCGTTGGCCAGCGCCGTCCGCCCTTCCAGTGGAACGAACGTGTCGTCCGCGCGGGTGTAAATCACTTCGGCGCCCATGTGGCTGGTAATGAGCTTGCCGACCCGGATGGCGATGTCCAGCACCAGGTCCTTTTCGAGCAGCCCGTGCCGTCCGTGCGTGCCTTCATCGTGACCCCCGTGGCCGGGGTCGATCACGATGCGGGCCATCTTCAGCCCCAGCGCCCGCACCAGAGACGTATCGCCGGAGGAGGTCCGCCGGGCCGCTTTGCCCACCTCTTGCACCAGGTTCGGCACGGTCGCCGGCCGCTCCGCCGCCACCGTCTCCCCAACCGGTTCGGGCAGCGCGGTGCTGGCGAGTTGTGCCCGGGTCGGTTCGACCGGCTCCACCGGCGCGTTCAGCGCGGCCTTGATCGGCAGGCGCCCCGGTTCCTTCATGGTCACCGGCTCCGGCCGCGGCACCTCCGCCCGCGGCGGCTCGGGCTTGGCCATCGCGATCGCCGGAACCGCGGCCTCCCGAACCCGCACGGGTGGCGGCGCGGCCGGGATCGCCGTCACCTCGATGTGCCGCAGCTCCACGATCAGCCGGTCCGGATTGATCAGTTGCGATGGAGTCGCCTCGACGCTCTCGCCCAGTTCCAGCACGATGCGCGTGATCCCCGGCGCGGTCTCCGCCACGCGGATTTTCCGCAGCAGCCGGTCTTCCACGTCTTCCGTATACAGGCGGTGCGAATGGATGCGCGGCCGCGCATCCAGAATATCGAAATACACCCGCTCCGGATCGTGCAGCCGGTCCGTGCGAAACGCGAAATCCCGCGAAACCTGAATCGCCACCCGCGTGACATCCGCCAGGCTCCAGTGCCGGACCGCCGTCACCACGCCCGGCGCCCGCTCCGTCTGCCCCAGCAGCATCGGAATCGAAACGCCAAGCGCCACCAGCAGTCTCATCATGGAACCTACCGCGTCACGTACCGCACCGTGCCGTCCGCCTCCACAATCTGCCGGATGTGGTTCGGACCCGCCGGTTCCGCGGTTTCCACCGGTTTCCCTGCGGGTTCTTTTTTTCGCGCGTTTTCTTTCTGGAGCTGCGACCCCACCAGCCGCAGGTAATCCTGCGTTTCGCGGTAGGGAGGCACCGTGCCGAACCGGGCCACGGCCCCTTCTCCGGCATTGTAGGCCGCCAGCGCCAGTCCCAGATTGTCGCTGTACAGATCCAGCAGGTATCTCAGGTACCGGGCGCCGCCTTCGATGTTCTCGACCGGGTCGAACACGTCCGCCACCCCGAACCGGCGCGCCGTGGACGGGATCAACTGCATCAGCCCAAGCGCCCCCTTCGGCGAAACGGCCAGCGGATTGTAGTTGCTCTCCACCTTGATCACCGAGTGGATCAACTGCGGCGGAAGCGCGTGCCGCGCCGCAATCTGCTCCACCGCCTGGTCGATTCCCGCGCCGGCCGCCGGCTGGGCGCCCTCCGTGCCGGGCGCCGCTACGCCTCGCCGGGCGATCGCCGCTTCCGCCTGGTGCGGGGCCGGCTGCATCGGAGTTACCACCACGCTTCTCACTAGTTTTCCGCTGCGCGGATCCGCGCGAACCACACTCGTCACCCGCCGGCCCGTGAAATCACCCGCCTGAACCGCAACCGGCGCGCTCAACAGTATAAAACAAAGCAGCGAAATTTTGTTCGTTCCGGGGGTGCGATTCAACGACATATTTCCATACCGGCGCCCGGCGGAATTCCGGTGACATTCAACCCGTGCCGCGTAACTGGATTTCTCTCGAAAAAATTCCGCCGGCGTGAGTCCACAGCCTCGGCGAAACCCAATGTTATCATGTCTGTGTGAGTCGGGCCGGGTATGTGCTCGTGGGGGGCGCGAGCACCCGCATGGGACGTGACAAAGCCCTGCTTCCGTTCCGCGGCGGGCACCTGGCGCAGGCCGTCGCGGCGGAGGTCTCCCGGGCCGCCGGCAGCGCCGTGCTGGTCGGCAATCCGGAGCGCTACGCCGGCCTCGGATTCGCCGTGGTGGCGGACCGTTTCCCGGGCGAAGGTCCCCTCGGCGGGATTCTCACCGCCCTCCAACATTCCCGGGCCGATTGGAATCTGCTGGTCGCCTGCGACATGCCCGGAGTCACCGCACCCATCCTCATCGAATTGCTGGCCGCCGCCGGGCGCCGCCGTACCGATGTCCTCGTCGCCGCCGGGCCTTCGGGCCTCCTCGAACCGCTCTGCGCGGTCTATCACCGCCGCTCCGAGCCCGCCCTCCAGGCTGCCTTCGACCGCGGCACCCGCAAAATCACTACCGCCCTGCGCGCGCTCCGCACCGGAGTTCTGCACCTGGCCGACGCCGCACCCTTTCAAAATGTCAACACCCCCGAGGAGTGGGACCGTTGTGCCGCAGACTGATCCCTACCCCCACTACATCGAATTCCGGCACGTCTATAAGACGTTCGATCGCCCCGTTTTGGTCGATTCCAATTTTCACGTCAGCCCCGGCGAAACCGTGGCCATCATCGGCCGCAGCGGCGTCGGCAAGTCGGTCACCCTCTCCCACATCATGGGGTTTTTGAAACCCGACCAGGGGCGCATCATCGTAGCCCACGAAGACATCACCGCCATGGACGAATCCGAACTGCGGCGCATCCGCCGCAAGGTCACCATGGTGTTTCAGTCGGGCGCCCTGTTCGACTCCCTCACCGTCGCCGAAAACGTCCTCTTCTCACTCGAACTGCGCCAGGATTATGACGAGAAGAACAAGGAGGATGTGGTCGACGGCCTGCTGCGCATCGTGGATATCGCTCAGGCGCGCGACGCCTACCCGGCGGACCTCTCCACGGGATACAAGCGCGCCGTCGCCATCGCCCGCGCCCTCGCGGCACAGCCCCAGTGCGTCCTCTACGACGAGCCGACCACCATGGTGGACCCCATCATGTCCGGCCACCTGGGCGATCTCATGCTCCGCCTCAAGAACCAGTTGCATCTCACTTCGGTGGTGGTGACCCACGATCTCGACCTCATGTACAAGGTGGCCGACCGCGTGGTGTTCCTCTTCGATGGCGGCGTGATCTATTTCGGACCCGTGGCCGACCTGCACAATTCGCCGCACCCCCACATTCAGGAGTTTCTCGAACTGGACCGCGTGGTCCGTATCTAGCCCCGCTCAGCTCCGCTCCACCCGGTAGTGCAGCCGCACCACTCCGTCCGCGAATTCCTGCGCGGAGACGAGCTTCAGCGGCACCGTCCGGCGGCGCGCCGTCATCAGCGGGATCCCCTGCCCGATGAACGTGGGCACCACGCCCAGGATGAACTCGTCGATCTCGCCGGCGTCCAGGAAGGATGCGATCAGCCCGCCGCCTCCCATGATCCAGATATCCTTCCCCGGCGCCGCGCGCAGCCGCCCGGCGAATTCCCCCACCGGCTCGTTCACGAACTCGATCCCTTCGGCCGCCCGCCCCGCCGCCCGGCGCGTGAACACGTAGTTCTTTACCTTCCGCCCGAACTCCGCGCCGCCGCCCCGCTCGAGCGCTTCGTCGTACGTGCGCCTGCCCCAGAGAATCGTGTCGATGGAACGGAAAAAGGCGCCCATCCCGTAGTCTCCCGCGGTGCGCGGGCGGTCGAGCCAGTCGATGCCGCCGTCGCCGCGCGCGATGAACCCATCGGCGCTGGTAGCCACGCTTACAATGATCTTCCGCCCTGTACCCATCTGTCCCTCCGCTCAGTGCTTCGCCCGTGTGCGCGCCGGCCAGGTCCCCGCCTTCTGCGCCCGCTGAGTGCGCCACAATGAGACCGTATGCCCGAACTTCCGGACGTCGAAGTCTACGTGGACGCCATTCGCCGCCGCGTGCTTGGCCGCTCGCTCGAGCGCGTCCTCGTCCGCGGCCCGTTCCTGCTCCGTTCCACCGACCCGCCTCTCGACTCCACCCAGGGCCGCCGGGTCCGCGACGTCCGCCGCCTGGGCAAACGCATTGTCCTCGGCCTGGAAGGTGACCTCTGGCTGGCCTTGCACCTCATGATCGCCGGCCGCCTCCACTGGCGCCCGCCCGCCGCCAAGGCGGGACCCAAAGCGCTGGCCCTGTTTCAATTCGACAACGGCACCCTGCTCCTCACCGAGGCCGGCTCCGAGCATCGCGCCGCCCTGCACGTGGTCCGCGGCGAGTCCGGGCTGCGCGCGCTCGATGCCGGCGGCATCGAAGTCCTCGACGCCGGCCTGCCCGACTTCCAGGCGGCCCTCACCTCCTCCAATCACACCCTCAAGCGCTCCCTCAGCGACCCCCGCCTGTTCAGCGGCATCGGCAACGCCTACTCCGATGAAATCCTGCACCGCGCCCGCCTCTCGCCCTTCGCCATGACCCAAAAACTCACCCCTGGGGAGATCGAGCGTCTCTACCTCGCCACCCGCCACACCCTGCTGAATTGGGTGGAACGCCTCCGCTCCGAGACCGGCGAGCGCTTCCCCGAAAAGGTTACCGCGTTCCGCGAAGGCATGGCCGCCCACGGCCGCTACGGACAGCCGTGCCCCCGCTGCGGCGCCAAGATTCAGCGCATCCGCTACGCTTCCAACGAGACCAACTACTGCCCCGAGTGCCAGACCGGAGGCCGCCTGCTCGCCGATCGCGCCCTCTCCCGGCTGCTGCGCGAAGACTGGCCCCGCACCCCCGAAGAACTGGAAATGCTCAAGGCCGGCGCCCCCGCAGTTTCGCCGCCCGCTCCCGCACCGCCGCCGTCCCCACATAGTTCTGGGCCAGGATCACGTATGCGTCGTACGCTTCGGCCGCCTTCGTAAAGTTGTGCGCCGCTTCGTATGCCAACCCCAGCTCCAGGTACGTCGGCGCATAGTTCGGCGCCACCCCGATCAGCGCCTCCGCCTGCCGCTCCACTTCCCTGGTCCGGCCCAGCAGCCGGTCCACGTGAACCAGGTTCCACCGCGCCACGACCGAGCCCGGGTGGAACGCCACCGCCTTCTCCAGATAGGCCACCGCCCGCGACCGCTCCCCGGCCGCCAGCAACTGCGACGCGATCTGGAACTGCGGCAGGGCCCACTCGGGCGTCAACTTCGCCGCCGTTTCGAAGGCCTTGCGCGCCTCCCCCCGCCGGTTGATCCGCTCCAGCGCGACTCCCAGGGCGTTGTACGCGCACGCAAACCGCGAGTCGAGCTTGATCGTCCTCTCGAGCACCGGCACTGCTTCGGCAAAACGCTGCTCCGCGATGTCCAGCCGGCCGCGGCAGAAAAGCTGCCGTACCTCCAGCGCCCCGTCATAGGGCCGCAGTACCCGCAAACGCCCGTAGGCCTCCACCGAGCGCAACAGGATGGCCTGCTTCAGCCCCACCGTGGACGATTGCACGTAGTCGGTCACGCACGCCTGCCCCAGTTCCTCGAGCGCTGCCGCCACCTGCGCCCCCGCCACCGGCCTTTCGGCGTCCGTGAACGTATGGCTCCGGTAGTAATCATAAGCGCCGTCCGGCTCGAGCACCCGCCCCGCTTCCAGCCGCGCCTGAAGCTGCAGGAACGGCCCCGAGACCCGCAGCTTCGATATCACCGGAGCCGGTTTGCCGGGCGTCGCGATCGCCACCCGCGCATCGAACGTGCCCGCCACCCGCGGGTGCTGCCTGGCCTCCGTCAACTCCGGCACCCGGCGCGACACGTAGTCGATCGTCTCCGAGGCGCGGATCACCCCGTCGCGGTCGCCGTCGGCCTCGCCGTTCAACCCTTCGAGCAGGGCCTGCGTGAACACCCCGTGCCCGCCGTTCCACTCCGCATCTTCGAACGACGGCTCGCTCGGCCGCGACGCCAGCAGCTTGAGCAGCGAGCGGTCGCCCTGCCCGATCTGCGCCAGCGACTCCGCCGCCCGCCCCGTCTCCCCCGCGACGTAGCTCGACCACCCCAGCCGCCCGGCGTGGCACGCATCCGCGATCAGCACCACCAGCCCCGCCTTCAGGCGTGTGCCCAGCGTCGCGTCCAATTCCTGAAACGACAGCGCCGTGGCGTGCAGGTTCTGCGGGTCGGAATCGTGCGCCACGAAATACCCGTCGTTGTTGTCGTCCAGCACGCCGTGCCCGGCCAGGAACAGGTACACCACATCTTCGGGCCGCGCCAGCCCCACCAGCCACGTCTCCAGCGCCGATCGCACCTGCGCCAGCGTCGCCTGTTCGTTCGTCAGCAGCCGCACATGGTCGGCGGCCAACGACCCGCCGGCCGGTCCCCGCAGGAACCTGGCGAACTCCTCGGCGTCCCGATGCGCGAAGTGCAACTGCGCCGCAGGCGGCAGGTAGCGGTAGCTGGACACTCCCACCACCACCGCCCATCGCGTGCCGCGATCCCCCACCACCGTCCCCGGCGCCACCCGGTCCACCCGTAAATCCCGCGACGGCTGTTGCGCCATCGCCGCCAGCGAGAACAATATCAGGAGCAGAGGACGCCGCATCACGCAGATGATATACCACCCGCCGCTCTCGCTCCACTCCACGGCTGACCGCTCCGGTTGCCCATCGCCGCCGGCGCCCCCTTCGTACTCGCCCGCACCCTCTTTTTGGCCCTGTAATCTATTGCACAAATCCGCATCGCAGTCGCCCGGGCTGCCGCTATAATGACGGTCGCGCTTCATGAAAACGAGTCACGCGGAAATTCCCGAGTCACACTAAAACCGAATGGTAGTCTGAGTTTCTTTGCGCCATTCACCGGAGGGTTAGCATCTATGGGTGCCCAGGGTGCCATCGCGCCCATGCGTGTTCTGGTTATCGATGACAACGCCATCGACCGCGACCTGTTCCGCCGCCTCTTGCAACAGGACCACCGTGTGCCCTGTTTCGAGTGCGTGGAAGGCGAGCACGGCCGCGCCGGACTCGAACAGCTCCGCCGGCTGCGCCCCGCCTGTGTCCTGCTCGATCTCAACTTGCCCGACATGGACGGCCTGGAGCTGCTGCGATCCATGTTGCAGGAGCCCGATCCCTGCCCCGTCATTGTCACCACCGCGTACGGCAGCGAACAGATCGCCGTCGAGGCCATGAAGGCCGGCGCCGCCGATTACGTCGTGAAAGGCTCCATCTCGGGCGAAGTGCTTTTGCATACCATCGAAAACGCCCTCCAAAAGCGCGCCCTCGAACGCAAGGTGGAAGAACAGCGCCTCGCGATCGAAGAACACAACCGCCAATTGGAATCGGCGCTCGGGCGTGAGCGGCAGGCTCGCAAGGCCGTCGAGGAAAGCGAGTCCCGCTATCGCACCCTCGCCGAGGCCCTGCCCCAGGTGGTCTGGACTGCCGTTCGCCCGGGCGGCGGCTGGGATTACGTGAATCAGCGCTGGGCCCGGCTCACCGGAGCCTCCCCCGAAAAAGCCCTGGGCCGCGGTTGGCTCGACTTCGTGGATGCCGCGGAACGCCAGCGCGTATCCGAGTCCTGGGATGCCGCCGCCGCCGGCATCGCCACCGTCGAACTCCAATTCCGCCTCCGCTCCAGCGACGGCTCTCCCCGATTTCAACTCCTGCGCGCCTTGCCGCTGCTCGAGGGCGGCCGCCTGAAAAAATGGCTGGGCACGCTCACCGATATGGAGGACCAGCGGCGCAACGAGCAACTGCTCCACCAGCGCCAGAAACTCGAGAGCATCGGCATTCTCGCCGGCGGCGTGGCCCACGATTTCAACAACCTCCTGGTCGGCATCATCGGCGGCTTGAGTTATGCGCTCGACCTGCTCCCCGCCGATCACGAAGTCTGCCCCATCATCCAGGCGGCGTTCAAGTCCGGCGAGAGGGCGGCCCACCTCACCCGCCAGTTGCTGGCCTACGCCGGCAAAGGCAAATTCCAGGTCGAAGAGGTCGACCTAGGCCAAACCCTGCATGCTACCTGGGAGCTGATTCAGGCCTCCGTGCCGCGCTCCACCCACCTGAAGCTGCTCATTCAGCCCGGCCTGCCCCCCATCCGCACCGACGCCGCCCAGTTGCAGCAGATCATCATGAATCTCATCCTCAACGCCAGCGAAGCCATTCCCCCCGAGCGCCAGGGCCTCATCGTCGTCCGCGCCGAACTCCAAGACATCGACGCCCTCCGCTCCACCGTGAGTGGAGATCTGGCTCCGGGACCCTACGTGACCCTCGAGGTTCGCGACAACGGCTCGGGAATCGAACCGGACGCGCTTGGCAAGATCTTCGACCCCTTCTTTACGACCAAGTTCACCGGCCGCGGTCTCGGCCTCGCCGCGGTGCACGGCATCGTTCGGAGCAACAAAGGCTCCATCGATGTCAACAGCGTGCCCGGCCAGGGCACTACCTTTCGCGTGTTGTTGCCGGCATCCCCGGCGGCGCCTGCCGTCGCCCCCCCAGCCGAGCGCGCAGTGGAGCCGTCCCCTGCCGGCAGCATCCTCGTGGTGGATGACGAACCCGTGGTGTGCAGCACCGCCCGCGCCGTCCTCGAGCGCGCCGGCCATCGCGTGGAGGTGGCCCGCAGCGGCCAGGAGGCCCTCGACAAGCTCGTCACGTCGCCCGCCCGGTTCTCCCTGGTCCTGCTCGACCTCAGCATGCCCGGCCTCGATGGCGAGCAGACGTTTCAGGCCATCCATGGCATGCAACCCGAATTGCCGGTGGTGATCTGCAGCGGCTACAGCGATGGCGAAGTGCGTGAGCGTTTCCGCGGCAGAGAGGTCAGCGGCTTTCTGCAAAAGCCCTTCCATTCCCGCGCGCTCGCCGGGAAGGTCGCCGAGTTGTTGCGTCCCGCATAGCCCGCCTATGCCGAGAACGGCCATCGATCGAACCACGGCGGACGTACTGCGGTCCGCCATCCACGATCTCAAAGGCCCCGCTTCCCGGCTTCGCTTGCTGGCCCAACTCCTCAGCCGGAGTTGCTCCGCTCTCGACGAGGACGCCCGCCGCCTGGTGGCGCACATCGAGGCCTCCGCCGCCGACGTCGGCGCCGTGACCGACGGATTGAAGACCTACTCCGAAATCTGCACCCGCCCGCTCGAGCCCCGGCTTCTCGATCTCAACCTCTCCGTGGCCTCCGCCACCGCCAACCTCCAGTCCGAAATCGCCGCCACCGGCGCCGAGGTGTGCTGCGCCGCCCTGCCCGCCGTGCATGCCGACCCCTTTCTGATGACCTGGCTCCTCCAGGAACTCTTGACCAACGCCATTCGTTTTCGAAGCGGCTGCCCTCCACGCGTCTCCGTGTCCGGCGCGCCGCCCGGACCGGGAGTCCGCTACATCTCCGTCCTCGACAACGGGCGCGGCATCGAACCGGCCATGGCCGAACGCGTGTTCCGGCCGTTCAAAAAACTGTCCGGCGGGGGCGGAGCCGGTCTGGGATTGACCATCTGCCGCGCCATCGTCGAACAGCACCACGGCCGCATCTGGGTGGAACCCCGCACCGGAGGCGCCGAAGTTCGGTTCGTCGTCGATAGCCCCCCTCCCGGAGATGACGCGTGCATCTGAGGCCATTCCGCAACGCCCGCTTCGCCACTGCACTCTGCCTGTTCGCCGGCCTCTCCGCGACCCCGTCGCCAGGATCGCCGCAACAGCCCGAAACTCCCGGCTCCGCCGTCCCGGCCGACCTCAAATCCCTCAGCCTCGAGGAACTGTCCCGCATCGAAGTCACCACGGTGTCCAAAGAGGCGAGCTCGGCGTTACGAACCCCAGCCGCAATCCACATCCTCACCCAGGAAGACATCCGGCGCTCCGGCGCCACCAATATCCCCGACCTGCTCCGCCTCGTGCCCGGCGTCGAAGTCGCTCAAATCGATTCCGCCAAGTGGGCCATCGGCATCCGCGGCTTCCAGGGGCGCCTGTCGAAATCCGTGTTGGTCCTGATTGACGGCCGGTCCGTTTACACGCCCCTGTTCGCCGGGGTCTACTGGGAGATGCAGGACACCATGATCGAGGACATCGACCGCATCGAGGTCATCCGCGGTCCGGCCGGCACCATCTGGGGCGCCAATGCGGTCAACGGCGTGATCAACATCATCACCAAGAACGCCATGAACACGCGCGGCACCCTGGCCTCCGCCGGCGGCGGCAATGTCGAGCAGGGATTCCTCGCCGCCCGCTACGGCGCCGGCGACAGCCGCTTCAGCTATCGCGTCTACGGAAGGGGCTTCACGCGCGGCCCCCAGTTTCATCCCGACGGCCGCGAATTCGACGACTGGCGCCGCGCCCAGGGAGGGTTCCGCGCCGATTGGAATCCCAATCCGCGGGACTCCGTCTCCTTCATCGGCAACGCCTATCAGACCGTCGCCGGCTCGAAGCTCGCCATCAGCACTTACGCTCCCCCCAGCGTCACGAATCTCGAAGAGAACGGGTACTTCTCCGGACAGAACGTGGTGTCCACGTGGCGCCGGACGCTCGGCAATGGCGCCGATTTCCAGGTACGCGGCTACTACGACCGTACCGACCGCCAGGACCTCAACTACCGCGAGGTGCGACACACCGTCGATCTGGATTTCATTCACCACGCCCCCGCGGGCCGCCACGACCTCATCTGGGGCGCCGGCCTGCGCGTCAGCCCCAGCCGCTTCTTCCAGACCGTGCCCACGGTCGATTTCCTGCCTCACACCCAGACCTACTCCACTTACAGCGGGTTCGTGCAGGACGCCATCGACCTGGTCCCGAACCGCCTGACCTTCACGCTCGGCACCAAGCTCGAGTACAACACCTTCAGCGGGTTCGAATTCCAACCCTCCGGGAGGCTCGCCTGGATGCCCGCCGAGAACCACCTCCTCTGGGCCGCCGCCACCCGCGCCGTGCGCACTCCCTCGCGCATCGAAGAGGGATTCCGCTACAGCTTACTGGCCGTGCCCGCGATTCCGCTCTACTACCGCCTCATCGGCGATGGCGGCTTTTCCCCCGAGCAGCTCGTCGGTTATGAACTCGGTTACCGCACCTACATCCGGCGCGGCGGCTTCATCAGCGTCAACAGCTTCTACAACCGCTACGACGACCTGCTCAGCGTCGAAAACCTTCCGCCCGCGCCCGAATCCTCCCCGCCGCCGCTCCACCTGGTGCTTCCGCTCTATCTCCGCAACGGCATCCGCGCCGAGAGCGCAGGCGTGGAGGTGGCCTCGCTTTGGGATCTCCGCTCCTGGTGGCGGCTGCGGGCCTCGTACTCGTTCATCCACCTGCACGCCGGAAGAAAGGCCACCAGCAACGACGCCTCCACGGTGGCGCAGCTCGAAGGCGACAGCCCCGCCCACAAAGCCGCCATCCAGTTCTTCTTCACCTTGCCGCGATCGCTCGAGTTGACCCTGACCTATCGCTACGTGAGCGCGCTCCCCGCCCCCGACCAGCACGTTCCCGCGTATCACACCGGGGACGCGCGCCTCTCCAAACGGCTCGGCCGCGAATTCGAATTGTCCCTCACCGGACAGAACCTGCTCCAGCCCTCTCATCCGGAGTACGCCGGCGATCCCGGCCTATTGATCGGTATTCGTCGGTCCGCCTACATTCAGTTGACATGGATGAAATAGGCGGCCGCCGCAGTGTTTTTTGAACCAGCACAATGGCACTTGGTGGCCCATTCACGGATGCTCCCCGCGACGCCGCTCCTCTCCCGCCGGCGCGCAACGCTCGCCGTCGCGTCCAGGTGCGGAAGACCGCCCTGTGGTGGGCGCTCGCCTGGACCGCCATCGCTACCGGACCGCCTTCCCGCGTCGCCGCCGACGACGGAGTCTCCCTCGAGTATCGCGTCAAGGCCGCCTATTTGCTGAATTTCACAAAGTTTATCGAGTGGCCCCCCGAAACGTTCGCGGATGCCTCGTCGCCGTTCTCCATCTGCATCGCGGGCGACGATCCGTTCTCGGGCCTGCTCGATCGCATGGTCGAAGGAGAAGCCGTCAACGGCCGCAGGCTCATCGTCCGCAGGCTCGCCGGCCGTGCTCCCGCGGCCTGCCAGATCGTGTTCGACGCCGGCCCTCCCGGCGATCGGTCGGGGTCCCTGGCGACCCTCGGCCCCGGTGTCCTCACCGTGGGCGAGGGCGACACCTTCCTCCGCGAAGGAGGCATCATCGCCTTCGTGATTGAAAACCGCCGCGTGCGGTTCGACATCCGCCAATCCCAGGCGGCCCGGGCCGGGCTCAAAATCAGCTCGAAACTGCTCAACGTTGCGAGGTCCGTTGAAAAGTAAAGTCCCCCCACCGGCGCCGGTGCTCCCGCGAGCTTTCGCGGACATGCCCATCAAACGCAAGCTGATGGTCATCACCATGACCGTCACTGCCGCCGCCCTGCTGGTGTCGGGGCTCGGCCTGATCGTGGCCGATTCCGCCCTCTTCCGCGGCTATCTGCGCCGAGACCTCGAGGCCCTCGCCCGCATTACCGCCGATAACAGCACCGCCGCCCTCTCCTTCGACGATCCCCGTTCCGCCGCCGAAACGCTCGGCGCCCTCCGCGCCCGGACCCACGTTCAGGCGGCCTGCATCTACCGCCCCGATGGCACCATCCTGGCCCGGTACACCCGCCCCGCCGGGAATGCCTCCTGTCCCAGCCCGGGTCCACGGGAAGAGGTCCGCTTCACCACCGGCCACATCACCGTGATCCACCCCATCCTCCTGACCAACCGCCCCGTCGGAACGCTGGTGCTGCTCTACGACCTGGACGAGCTCTACGAACGCGCCGTGCTGTACGGGGCCACCGTCCTGGCTATCCTCCTCGCCTCCAGCCTCGTCGCGCTCGTGCTTTCCTCCTGGCTGCGGCAGGTCATCGCCACTCCCATCTCCCAGCTCGCCTCCGCCGCCGAGGCCGTCTCCGCCACTCGCGACTATCGCATCCGCGCGCCCAAGCTTTCCCGCGACGAGCTCGGCGTCCTGGTCGATGCCTTCAACGGCATGCTGGCCCGCATCGAATCCCGCGACCGCGAGCTGCGCCATGCCCTCGATGCCCGCGAGCAGGCCCTCGATGACGCCCACAACGCCATCACCGCGCTCGAAACCGCCCAGACCGAAGTCGATCGCGTCAACGCCGATATGCGCCGCTCCAACGCCAGCCTCGCCCGCTCCAACGAAGACCTCGAACGCTTCGCCTTCGCCGCCAGTCACGACCTCCAGGAACCCTTGCGCATGATCACCACCTATGTGCAGCTCCTGGTCCGCAACCATCCCTCCCAGTTCGAAGGGGAGGCGGCGCTGTTCCTCCGCAACATCCTGGAAGGCGCCACGCGCATGCGCACGCTGCTGGCCGACCTGCTGGCGTACAGCGAGATCGGTGCCGACCCCGAAGGACCTGCCGGCCCCGTCGATCTCAACCGCGTGCTCGACACCGTCCGCCAGAACCTGAAGATTGCCCTCGAGGAGACCCAGGCCGTGGTCACCGCCGAACCCTTGCCGCCCGTCCGCGGGCACGCCGGCCATTTCGTTCAGCTCTTTCAGAACCTGGTCGGAAATGCCGTCAAATACCGCGCCCAGCACCCGCCCGAGATTCATATTTCCTGTCGCCGGGAGGGCGGCCAGTTGCAATTCGCCGTGGCCGACAACGGAATGGGAATCGACCCCGAATACCACACCAAAATCTTCGGCGTCTTCAAACGTCTGCACGGCAAGAAGATCCCCGGTACGGGAGTCGGTCTCGCCATCTGCCAGCGCGTCGTCGAACGGTATCGCGGCCGCATCTGGGTGGAATCGCATCCCGGACGCGGCGCGACCTTCTATTTCACTCTGCCCGACAATACCTCCGGCATGCCGGAGGGGACCCAAGGAATCGAAAATGGAAATGCAAGAACGTAAAGCCCGCATCCTGGTGATCGAAGATAATCCTGCCGATGTCGAACTGCTGCGCCTCGCCTTCCGTTGCGCCAGCCTCGAGTGCGAGTTGACCTTGCTGGAGGATGGTGCCGAGGCCCTGGCCTTCGTCCGCCGCGTGGAAGCCGCGGGCAGCGAGGCGGTGCCCGATCTCGCCGTCCTCGATTTGAACCTGCCCAAAAACGATGGCGTCGAAGTGCTCGAAGCCCTGCGCGGCGCCAGCGCCTTCGCCGACATGCCGGTCGCCGTCCTCAGTTCCTCGGCCTCTTCCCGCGAGCGCAACCGCATCGAACAATACCGCGTCGGCCGCTATATCACCAAGCCGCCGGACCTCGACGAATTCCTCCAAATCGGCTTCATCCTGAAAGACCTCCTCACCCGTTCCCACCGTCCGTGACCGGGTCCCCGCACTCCCGCTTGACTCGCGCTGTACCATCCGTAATAATACACCTGTGATTCCGTTCCGGGTCGACTTCCGGCCGGGCGCCTCGCTCTGCGAACAGGTCGTCTACGCCGCCAAAAAGGCCTTGGTCTCCGGCCAGTTGCGTCCCGGCGACCCCTTCCCCTCCGTCCGCACCCTCAGCTCGGAATTGAAAATCAACCCTAATACGGCCCACAAAATCATCACCCACCTGCTCAACGAGGGTCTCCTGGACGTCCTCCCCGGTACCGGCACGGTCGTGGCCCGGCCGCCCGCCTCCACCGCCGCCGAACGCTCCAGCCTGCTTCAGAACCAGGTGGAGCAACTCGTGGTAGAGGCCAAAAAACTCGGCATGCGGCTTCCCGAAGTGTCGGCCGCCCTCGCCCGCCATTGGGAGCGCCTGGAAGGGCAGGACGCCGATGCCGCCGCCGCGGGCAAAGGAGCCCGCAAAAAAACATGAATTCCGTCATCCGTACCTTCGACCTTGCCAAGCAGTTCCGCCGTACCCCCGTCCTCGACGGCCTGCGCCTCGACGTGCCCGAGGGCAGCATCTACGGGCTGGTCGGTCCCAACGGGGCGGGAAAAACCACCACCATCAAGGTGCTCATGAACATCTTCCCTCCCAATCGCGGCCGCGCCGAAATCCTGGCTACCGATTCGCGCCGCCTCGGCCCGCGCCAGTTCGCCCAAATCGGCTACGTCTCCGAAAACCAGGAGATGCCCGGCTGGATGACGGTCGGCCGCTTCCTCGAGCATCTCCAGCACTTCTATCCCACCTGGGACGCCGCCCTGGCCGCCGAACTGGTGCGCCAGTTCCAGCTCCCGCTCGACCGCAAGCTGCGCCATCTTTCCCACGGCATGCGCATGAAAGCCGCCCTGGCCTCCTCGCTCGCCTACCGCCCCAGGCTGATCGTGCTCGACGAGCCCTTCACCGGCCTCGATGCCCTCGTCCGCGACGAGCTTATCGAAGGCTTCCTGCCGCGCGCCGAAAACACCACCATCTTTATCTCCTCCCACGACCTCACCGAAATCGAAAGCTTCGCCAGCCACATCGGCTACCTCGACCGCGGCCGGCTGCAATTCTCCGAGGAACTCGAGGCCCTCAGCGGCCGCTTCCGCGAAGTCACCCTGACCTTCGCCGCCGCGCCCTCCCTGCCGCCCGACTGGCCGGTTTGCTGGTTGAAGCCCGAAACCGGCGGTGCCGTGGTCCGGTTCATCGATACCCAATTCGACCAGGAACGCACCGCCGCCCAGGTCCGCCGCCTTTTCCCCGAGTTGCGCGACATGGCCGTCAACGGCATGCCGCTCCGCTCGATCTTCGTCACCCTCGCGAAATCCAGCCGGGCGGCAGCGTGAGCACCACCGCCATGCGACAGGCCCTGCTGCTGTTTGGAAAGGATGCCCGCCATCTCTGGCCGCGCGCGGCGATGGCCCTGACGCTCGCCGCCGCGGTGGCGTGGCTGGAATCCGCCGTGCTCACCCCCGACAGCCTCATCGGCCTGGTGGAGGTCCTGTGGATGGTGTGCTGGATCTATCTGGCCGCCTCCGTAATCCATGAGGAGCGCCTGCCCGGCGATCGCCAGTATTGGCTCACGCGGCCCTACCATTGGCCGTCGCTCCTGCTCGCCAAAGGCCTGTTCTTCGCCGTTTTTGCGGCCCTGCCCTGGCTCGCCGCCGAAGCCGTCTCGCTCGCCGTGAACGGCCTGTCGCCCCTCCGCCACGTGCCGCTGCTGCTGTCGGCCACCCTGCTCTTCGCCGGCGGCATCGCCCTGGCGGCCGCCACGCTGGCCTCCGTCACCGAGAGCCTCGCGCAGATGCTGTGGAGCTTTCTGGTGCTGGCTGCCCTCGCCGTCGCGAGCCTGGTGTTCCGCTTCCGCCGCGCCCGCGGCGAGTGGCACGATCTCGAATGGATCCGCACCGCCGCCATCGCCGCCGTTCTCCTCGCCGCCGGCATTGCCGTGCTGCTGCTCCAATATGCCCGCCGCCGGACGCTCGTCTCTCGCGGCATCCTTGCCGGCGCCGTCCTGATCGCCGCCGCCGCGCCCTTCGCCAACGCGTGGCACGGCGCCTGGGCGTTTCAGGAACGGCTCGCCGCGCCCCCGCCCGCTTCCTCGGCCGTGCGCCTCTCGCCGGATACCGTGCCGAGACCCCGCATGCGCTATGCCGATGCGCCCTGTTTTCCGAGCCTCCAGCAGGAAGGGCTGTACCTGCCCATTCGTGTGGAAGGTGTCCCGCCGCACGCCGCCCTGGTCAGCCGCCGCGTCTCGGCAACCATCGTCGCGGGTGGCCATTCCTGGAACTCCGGCTGGACCGCCGACGGCGCCACCCTCGCCACAGCTGCCCTTGAAGACCGTCGCCTCATCCGCGCCGATGGACCCGCCTGGCAGTACCTCAATGTGGACCGCGCCTTCTACCAGCGGGTGAAAGACGCTCCCGCCCGCATTCACCTCTCCGTGACGCTGACCCTCCTGGGCGACCCGCGGACCACCTCCGTGAATGCCGCCGGACGCACCGGCCACCTCCCCGGCGAAGGGATCTGCGACGTCCGTATGGGCCCGGTCCTGCTGGCCCGTTTCGCCGACATGCGCAACCTCATCGTTTCCTGCGCCTGGCCCCGGCCCGCGCCCGCCCGCGCCTACGTGCGCGCCCGCTCCCGCCACACCGGCCGGTCCTCCGACAGCCTCCTCCGCGGCGACGCCCCCAGCCTGTTTGCCCTCGGCGGGTCGGTCTGGGACCGCGCCTCCACCGCCTTCTCCGTGCGCCACGAGGCGCTCGATCTGAGCGTCGAAACCTGGCGCGCCGTCGCCGGTCTCGAACGCCATCTCGACCTCTCCCACGTCCGTTTGCAGGACTTCATCGCGCCCCGCGCAACCGACCCGCAATGAGGAACTCCATGGACCGAATCCTCGCCATCGTTCGAAAAGATGCCCGCCACCTCTGGCCCGCTATCGCCCTCGTCTCCGCGCTGATGCTCCTCGCCGCGGCGCTCGATCCCACCTATACCCGCCATCCCTCCTCCCTCTATGAGTTCCTGCCTCTGTTCCTGCTTCCCATGGCCTGCTGGACGCTCATCGTTGCCGCCATCCATGAAGAGCGGCTCCCGGGCCACCGTCAGTACTGGCTCACCCGCCCCTATTCCTGGAAGGAGATGCTGGCCGCCAAAGCCCTGTTCGTCGCGGCCTTCGTCAACCTGCCTCTGCTCGCCTATCACACCGGAGTGTGCCTGGCCGTCGGCGTTCCCCTCTTCGAGCACCTGCCGGCTCTGCTCTGGCGGCAGGTCTTCTTCACCGCGCTTTACGTGCTCCCGCCCGCGGCCGTCGCCGCCATCACCCGGAATTTCGGAGAGGTCGTGGCCACCGCCCTCCTGGCCTTCCTCCTCCTGTGGTTTTCCCAAACCCTCTTCATGCTCCTCACCCACTACCAGTTGATCCCCTGGCAGAATGCCACCGGACCGATGGATGCTGTCCTCGCCGCCCTGCTCGCCACCGGTGCCGCCGGCATTCTCGTCTTTCAATACTCCCGCCGCCGGACCGCCCTGGCCCGCTGCCTGACCGCCGCCCTGGCTGTCCTGGCCGCCATCGCCATCGGCTACCCGGGATTCCGCGTCCACCGCCCCGCCGGCGTCCGCTCCACGGCGCGCCTCCTGCTCGACCCCACGCCGGACCGGCGCAGCACCGTCCTGCCTGCGGGCCGGCCGGAAATCGCCACCCTCGACATTCCCGTCCGCCTCGAAGCCATCCCGCCGGGCGTGATCCTCGAGCAGCAACGCATGGCCGTATCCATCGAACTCCCCGGCCCGGGCGGCGTCCCCGCCAGCGCAGCCGGCGGATTCGATGGTATCGCCGGCAACCGCGCCTGGCTCACCCTGTTCGCCGCCAAAGAGCTGGTGGACCGTACCGCATCGGCGCCCGCCACCGTGTCCGGTTCCCTCGAATTCCGCCGCTTCGGCAGCGCGCGCACCCTTCCCCTGCCCAAGGGCCGCCCCGTCCCGGTGCCCGGCGTCGGCGTCTGTCGCGATTCGCTCGAAGCCGAAGGCTGGATCTCCTTCGCCTGCTTCTCGCCCTCCCCCCGCGCCTCGCTCTTCGTCGGCAACTCCCTCAACCCGGTCAATTGGATCATTCCCCAGGGCTTCGTGGAATCCTCCGTGCCCACCGCCAGCGGTTTCCAGCCGCTCGTCCGTTTCACCAGCCAGGTGTCGTACCGCAACTGGCAACAGATCGGCGCCTCTCACCTGCTGGTCGCTCAACCCCTTCCCCCGGTGCGCATCGACTTTCGGCTCTCCGGCATTCGCCTGACCGATTACCTCGTGGACCGGGAGCGTCGGCCTCCCCGCTAATTCCTCCACCACGACGTGCGTCTCCCCTACAGAGTAAAATAGTAGTTGCGGATTTCCCTCCGACGAGACCTTCCATGATTGTTGATGCCCTTCTGGCAAAGATTTTCGGTACGAAAAATGAGCGCGAGGTCAAGTCCATGCTCCCCATGGTCGTGGCCATCAACGAGCTCGAACCCGCCATCCAAAAGCTGTCCGATATCGATCTCGCCGCTAAGACGATTGAATTCAAGGAGAAATCGGCGCAGGGCGCCACTCTCGACGACCTCCTTATCGAGGCGTTTGCCGTGGTCCGTGAAGCCGGCCGCCGCTTCCTCAACATGCGCCATTTCGACGTGCAGTTGATCGGCGGCATCGTGCTCCATCGCGGCAAGATCTCCGAGATGAAGACCGGTGAAGGTAAAACGCTGGTCGCTACCCTGCCCTGCTATCTCAACGCCCTCAGCGGCAAGGGCGTCCACGTCATCACCGTCAACGACTATCTCGCCAAACGCGACTCCGAATGGATGGGACGCGTCTACCGCGCCCTCGGCATGCAGGTGGGCGTGATCGTTCACGACCTTGACGACGAGGAGCGCAAGGAAGCCTATAACGCCGACATCACCTACGGCACCAACAACGAATTCGGCTTCGACTACCTCCGCGACAACATGAAGTTCCGCCTGGAAGACTGTGTCCAGCGCAGCCACCATTACGCCATCGTCGATGAAGTCGACTCCATCCTGATCGACGAAGCCCGCACCCCGCTCATCATCTCCGGCCCTAGCGAAGAGTCCACCGACAAGTACTACAAGGTCAACCGCATTATCCCCAAGCTGGTCCGTGGCGAGGTCATCGAAGGCAAGGAGCCCGGCGAAAAGTACACGACCGGCGATTACACCATCGATGAAAAGCACAAGAGCGCGGCCCTTACCGAAGACGGCGTGATGAAGGTCGAGCGGCTGCTCGGCCTGGGCAATCTCTACGACGCCACCCACATCGAGTGGAACCACCACGTGCAGCAGGCTCTGCGCGCCCACGTGCTCTATCAGCTCGATCGCGACTACGTCGTCAAGGACGGCGACGAAGGCCCCGAAGTGATCATCGTGGACGAGTTCACCGGACGCCTCATGCCCGGCCGGCGCTGGTCCGACGGCCTGCACCAGGCCGTCGAAGCCAAGGAAGGCGTCAAGATCCAGCGCGAAAACCAGACCCTCGCCACCATCACCTTCCAGAACTACTTCCGCATGTACAAGAAGCTGGCGGGCATGACCGGTACCGCCGAAACCGAAGCGGCGGAGTTTCAGAAAATCTACAACCTCGACGTCACCGTCATCCCCACCAACCGCCCCCTCATCCGCAAAGAGAACGCCGACGTCGTCTACCGAACCGAGGATGAGAAGTTCCGCAACGCCGCCAAAGAGATCAAGGAGTTCAACTCCCGCGGCCAGCCCGTGCTGGTGGGCACCATCTCGGTCGATAAGTCCGAGAAACTGTCCGGCATTCTGAAACGCATGGGCGTCCGCCACGAGGTGCTCAACGCCAAGAACCACGAGCGTGAAGCCTCCATCGTGGCCCAGGCCGGCCGCAAAAACGCCGTCACCGTCTCTACCAACATGGCCGGCCGCGGTACCGACATCCTGCTCGGCGGCAACGCCGAGTTCATGACCAAGGAGGGTTGCCTCAAGGAAAAAGTCGCCGAGCGGATCCCCGAAGACCAGGTCAAATACGTCGCCGATGAACACTTCTATTACTTCTCCCACCTCGACCAGCACTACCGCGTGCGGCGCGACAAGTGGGACGAGATCTACGCCCGCGCCAAGTCCCAGACCGATCGCGAGCACGACGAAGTGACCGCGCTGGGCGGCCTCCATATCGTCGCCACCGAACGCCACGAATCCCGCCGCATCGATAACCAGCTCCGCGGACGCGCCGGCCGCCAGGGCGACCCCGGCAGTTCCCGCTTCTTTCTCTCACTCCAGGACGACCTGCTGCGCATCTTCGGCGGCGAGCGCATGCAGAACCTCATGCTGCGCCTGGGCATGGAAGAGGACGTGCCCATCGAGTCCAAGCTCATCACCAAGCGCATCGCCAAAGCGCAGGAAGCCGTCGAAATGCAGAATTTCGAGGCCCGCAAACACCTCCTCGAATACGACGACGTCAACAACAAACAACGCCAGGCCGTCTACGGCCTGCGCCGCGCCCTCCTCGAAGGCGCGGACCAGAAGGAACGCATCGTCGACATGGTGCGCGGCATCATCGAACAGTTCGTCGATATGCGCTGCCCCAGCGACAAGCACCCCGATACCTGGGATCTTGTCACGCTCCGCAACGATGTCCTCTCCCAGTTCGGCACCCGCATCGACCTCACCCAGATGGGGGAGATGACCCGCGACGAGGTCGTCCAGTACATCGTCGAGCTGCTCCAGCACAAGTACCAGGAAAAAGAAGACCTGGTGGGCCCCGACGTCATGCGCCAGACCGAGCGCATCGTCATGTTGCAGGTGATCGACAACCAGTGGAAGGACCACCTGCTCTCCATGGACGAGCTCAAGCAGGGCATCGGCAACCGCGCCTATGGGCAGAAGGATCCCCTGGTCGAGTACAAAAAGGAGTCCTACGAGCTGTTCACCGCGATGATGGATCGCATCGAAGACGAGACGGTCCGCTACCTGTTCTTTCTCCAGGTGAACACCGGCTCCGGTCCCGTGCTGCCCTTCCCGGACGAAGACGAGGAGGAGGAGGAAGTGGATGGCAACGGCAGCGCCGCCCCCGCTCCCGATCCCGACCAGGAAGCCCGCCGCGCCGCCCAGAACTCCATGGTGGACTTCACCCGCAACATCCAGCGCAAGAAGGAAAAGGAACTCGAGAAGCTAACCTTCGGCGGCGACGACTCCACCGGCCCCAAGCAGGTCGTAAGCGGCCAAAAGGTCGGCCGCAACGATCCCTGCCCCTGCGGCAGCGGCAAGAAGTACAAGAAGTGCCACGGCTCCTGAGGAGCCCCGTCGCGGACCGCTCGTCCCCGCCACACTATTTTGAGATCCGGAACGAATTCAGGAATTCCTTGGCGTGCGTTGCCGTAGCACCCGGGCCGGCCGAAATAATCACCTGGTAAAGGCGTTGGCCGTCGAGCAAATCGAGTACGACCCCACTGTTTCCATCCTTCGCAGTGAACCTGAAGACACGGCCCGGAACCCCGCCGGGCACCGTTTTCCGCGACAGCACGGACCTGCCCGTCATGCGGATCGTGCCTAAGGGGCTCTTTTCTGCTCGGTGCCGCCGAGGACGATCCCGATCGCACTTCCTTTGAGATCCCGCAAAAGCGCATCAACATACCGGCCCCGTTCGCTCTCGGCGTCTTCCCTGTCCTGCTCTCCGAATACATGAAGCTAGTCGGTTCCCCTCCGTCCGCCCCGGAGAAACCGGCGCCCGCGCCCGGCTGGTTCAGCAGATTCCGCGCATCCCCCCAGCCGCGCGTGCCGGCTGTCAAGGCTTCGGTCCCGGATTCCGGAATTCCGGTCACGAATGTCTCCTATGAGGAAGCCCAGGCCTTTGCGGGTCGGCTCTCCTCCGCATCGGGGCAGAGCTACCGCATACCGTCGGAAGCCGAGTGGGAGTACGCCTGCCGCGCCGGTTCGGTGACCCGCTACTGGTGCGGCGACACGATCGATACCACCAAGGCGGCCTTCGCGCTGTCCTCCGGACCCGTCGCGGTCGGCACTTATGCAGCCAATCGTTTCGGACTCTATGATATGCACGGCAACGTGCGCGAGTGGACCGCCGACCTCTGGCACGATTCCTACGACCTGACTCCCCAGGACGGCCGGCCGGCACTCGACGGCCACAGCTCGATGCGCGTGGTGCGCGGCGGTGGCTGGCGCGACAGCGCCGTCATGCTGCGGACAGCCGCCCGCATGCGAGCTACGCAGTCCATTCGAGCCGATGTCATTGGTTTCCGGGTTGCCCGGTCTGTCGGCTGATCTCTGCCACGCGACGGCAAAAACGCTTTCCGATGGGTCCAGTCGTTCGTCGCCGGTGCGCGCCCCTCACGGCAAAACCGGCAGCGTGAGATAAACCTCGGGCACGTACAAGCTGCCTTCCGTCACCCCTTGCGGCGCCAGGCGGCCCAGGTGCTGCGCCAGGTCGCACGCCCGCCGGCGTCCCGCCAGCACCTCTCCGAACAGCCGTGCCACGCGCCTCGCCTGCTCCGCCGTTTCGTGCGCAAACTCCAGCCGGAAGTGCCGGATGCCGGCCGCCAGCCAGTCTTCCAGATGATCTCCCGCCTGCTGCGCCTCGGCACCGAATACCGTGTTCCGGCACCCTACGTCGGCCATCACCGGGTGCGCCCGCCCGCCCGCATCGCGCAACGCCAGCCGGTGCGTTTCGCAGGGCCGCCCGCAGTCGCGGTAGCTCGTCCCCGTGGAAAGAAACCGGCAGAACACGCAGTGCTCGGTGTGAAACACCGGCAGGTGCTGGTACGCCACTGCTTCGATCGCCTCTCCGCCGATCCGCCGCGCCAGTTCGGCCACCTGCGCGGCGTTCAGATCGTGCGTCGGCGTCAGCCGCGCCAGTCCCAGCCCCATCAGCTCCGCCGCCGTCGTCGCGTTCGCCGCATTCAGGCTGAAATCGCCGGTCAGCGGAGCGTGCGGCCTCCCGCGCAGCGCCTCCAGCAGCCCGCACGACCGCACCAGGATCGGACACTCGCAACTCAGCAGAAAATCCGCCATCCGCTCCTCGCCCGGCTTCAGCACCCGCGGGCTTGCCACCCGCGGCTCCAGGCCCGCCGCCCGCACGCGGTCCAGCGAGGGCTTCAGCCCATACAGGTCGAGATAGTCCAGCGTGATCGTCGCCGGCCGCACCTCGAGCGCGGCATCCAGTTGCTCCGCCGTGCGCACCACCAGGTCGAGCGTCGCCGCGCTCCCCGGTGCGGTCTCTGTCGGCCGCTGCGGCCGCACTTCCACGTCCCGCCGAATCCGTCGCTCCGGCGCCCTTCCCTGCCCTTCCTGAAGCCGCTCCACCGCCTCCCGGCGAAGCTGGTTCAGCAGCGAGGCCGGCGCAAATGGCGCGCCCTCCACGTCCAGCTCCACACCCGCCAGTTCGTACGGCGTGTTTCCCAGCCGCCCCAGTTGACCGGCCAATAGAGCCGGATCGAGCCCACGTTCCCGTGCCGCGCCAAGCGGCGCCCCGGAATGCACCGCCGCCCTCACCTCGCCTACCCGCCATTCCGTGCGCAGCGGCTCGCCCTCCCGGGCTACCGCCTTTACCCATACCGGCTGCTTGCGAACCGGCGTGGCGGCTTCCGTATACGCGCGCGCCGACCGCTCGAGCTCCGGATCGTGCGTGCGCCACAACAGGTCGCCCGGGCGAATGCGCGCGGCATGAATCACGCCGTTTCCGAAGCGCAGTTCCAGCCTGCCATCGCCGCTCGCCGCCACTTCGAACACCCGTCCGCCCTCTTCCGGCTCCTCCGGGCTGCGCCAGTCCGCGGCGTCGAATACCACCCCGTCGCCCGGCTTGAGCGGCGCCATCCGGTGCGCCTCGCCGGGCTCGATGATCACCCCGCCTTTCCCCAGCCGCGCTACCCGCCCCATCAACACCCCGCGATGCCGCGGAGCGCGCCCGCGCACCACCGCCTGGTGATTGGTGCCCTCCAGGAAGTGCGGCCCGAGCCCGCGCGAGTACACCTGCTCCAGCGCCAGTTCCGCCTTCGCGTCCACCCGCGCCGCGCGCCCCTCCCACGCCTCGTCCACCGCTTCCCGATACGCGCGCGTCGCCAGCGCCACGTAGTCCGCATCCTTGTACCGCCCTTCGATCTTCAGGGCCGCCACGCCGATCGCTACGATCTCCGGAATCTGCCGCACCGCCATCAGGTCGCCCGGCGAGAGCAGGTATCGCGCGTCGCCCAGCGGCGCCGCCCGGCCATCCACCATCAGCTCGTACGGCAGCCGGCACGCCTGCGCGCACTGCCCCCGATTGGCGCTGCGGCCGCCCCAGGCTTCCGACGAAAAGCACTGTCCCGAATACGCCACGCACAGCGCCCCGTGGACGAAGATCTCCAGCTCGCAGTCGGTGGCCGCGCCAATCGCGCGCACTTCCGCCAGCGACAGCTCCCGCGCCAGCGTCACCCGGCTCGCGCCCAGCCTTTGCGCCAGCCGCACCCCGTCGGCGCTCGTGACGCTCATCTGCGTGCTGCCGTGAATCTCCAGGTCCGGCGCGATTTCCCGCGCCAGTTTCACGATCCCCAGGTCCTGCACGATGATGGCATCGGCGCCCGCCCCCGCAATTCCCGCCAGCGCCCCTGCCGCTTCGTCCCACTCGTGGTCGAACACCAGCGTATTGAAGGTCACATAGCCCTTGACTCCGCGCCGGTGCAGGGTGGCCATCACTTCCTCCAGCTCGCCCACCGCGAACCCCACCTTGGCGCGCGCCGTGAAGTGCTTCAGCCCGAAATACACCGCGTCCGCCCCCGCCTCGATGGCCGCGCGCAACTGCGGCCAGTATCCGGCCGGGCTCATGATCTCCGGTTTCCGCGGGCTACCCATTTGGTGGTCTGCTACCAGCCTAGCAGAGGGTTGTTCCGGCCCGCGTTCCGCTATAATCCGACTATGTCCGCCGGTGCTTCCCCCGATGTCACCCAACTCCTGTTGAACTGGAGCAAGGGCGACCAGGCGGCCCTCGAAGAGCTGATGCCCCTGGTGTACGGCGAGTTGCGCCGTCTGGCATCCGCCTACCTCCGGCGCGAGCGGCCCAATCACACCTTGCAGAGCACGGCCCTGGTCCACGAGGCCTTCATGCGCCTCGTCAACCAGCAGGATGTCCACTGGCAGAGCCGCACCCATTTCTTCGCCATCGCCGCGCAGATGATCCGCCGCATTCTGGTCGACCACGCCCGCTCCCAGCGCGCCGAAAAGCGCGGCTCGGGCGCCGTCAAGCTGGAACTCGATGCGGCCCTCGCCATCCCCATGAAGACGGATGTCGATCTCGTCCTGCTCAACGACGCGCTCGATCGCCTCGCCGAGATGGACCCCCGCCAGAGCCGCCTCGTCGAGCTTCGTTTCTTCGCGGGGCTCTCCATTGAAGAGACTGCCCAGGTCATGCAGCTCTCCCCGGCCACCATCAAGCGCGAGTGGAACGCCGCTCGCGCCTGGCTCTTTCGCGAGATCAACCGCAACACCGGCCCCGCGGCGTGAGCCCCGGCCTGAGTGCCCCGCGCCCCCTGCTATGATTGGGGCGAACCATGAGTTTCCTCCGGTCCTTGCTGGTCTCCACGCCCTTGATCCTGCTGTCCACCGTGGTGCTGGGAACCATCTCCCTGCTGGCGTCTTTTTTGGACCGCGGCGGCAACACCCAGCATCGCCTCGCCCGCGTCTGGAGCCGGATCCTGCTGGCCGTCAGCTTCATCCGCGTACGCTGCGAAGGCCTGGAGAACCTCGATCCGGCCGCTACCTACGTGTTCGTCGCCAATCACGCCAGCTACATGGATATTCCCGCCCTGCTCCACTGCCTCCCGTTTCAATTCCGTTTCTTCGCCAAAAAGGGACTCTACCGCATTCCGTTCCTGGGCACCCACCTCCGCCGCGCCGGCCACCTCCCGGTAGACCGCTCCAGCGCCCGCAACTCCCTCAAGAGCATGACCGAGGGCGCCCGCATCATCGCCGCCCGCCGCGTGTCGGTGCTGCTCTTCCCCGAAGGCGGCCGCTCCCCCAAAGGCCTCCGCCAGTTCAAGGAAGGCGCCGCCTACATTGCCATCAAGGCCGGCGTGCCCGCGGTCCCCGTCGCCATCATCGGAATGCGGCAGTTGCTGCCGCAGGGCTCGCTGTATCTCCGCAGCGGCGTCGCCACCGTCCGCATCGGCGAGCCCGTCGATACCCGCGGCTTTACCCTGTCCGATCGCGCTCAGCTCAACCAGCGGCTTCACACCGAAATCTCACGCCTCCTCGAAGGTCCCGCGCGCGCCGCCGTCCGCCGTTAGCCCTCCAGCCCCGCCCCCCATCAACTCTCCTCCTCGTCGCGGTGCACCGTGTCCCTCGCGAACGCCGGCACGCACACCGCGATGTACTCCGCCCCTCCCGATTCCGGCGTGCTGTACCGGACCCACTCTCCGGACTCCGCTACCACCGCCTGGCCCGCCCGGACCTCCAGCACTCCCTCCCGGCTCTCCACCCGCAGCATGCCTCCCAGCACCACGGTGAATTCGTCGAACTCCGGCGTCTGTCCCGGCTCCTGCCATCCCTCCGGGCTGTGCATCTGCGCGATGCTCACCTCGCTGTGCCCGCTGTTGACCCGTCCGATGAATTCCGCGATCCGCTTGAGCTTGATCCCCGCCGCTTCGATGAGCGTCGGCGAGGCGATGAAAGTGGGCATTCCGGTCCCCTCCGACCCGCTATCATACCAGCCCTTGCCCGCTCTAAATCGGACTTGCCGTAAAGTTCCCGGCATCGGTATACTGGCATTTTCGCTGAGTGTTTTTATGACGGCGAGAGATGAATTTGACCCCCTGGCGCCCCAACGGGAAGCAGCATTCTTTTACGGCCTCTTCCTCCGCGGCCACGATATCGAAACCCTCCGGCAGGACATCGACGTGCCCCGCTCCATGCTCGAGAAGTGGATGAAAGCTCACGATTTCGAAGCTCCCTTCCGCGAGAACCTCCAGCGCGTCTACAGCTACCGCAAACAGGTGCTCGCCATCTTCGACGGCCTGATCTCCAACGAACAACTTCGCCCCCGCCTGCAATAGCAATCCGGAAAAGGAGTTACAATACGGCTGTCCGATCAGGGCCGAGGGGATTCCATGGGTGCGGCACGAGCGACTACTCCGTCCGAACAGATCCAGGTCCATCCACAAGCTGAACTGGCGCATCAGTGTTTTTACTATATGTCCCTCATGCGGGAGGTGGAGGACCGCATCGAGCGGCGCCTCTACCGCCAGGGCAAAATCGTCGGCGGCGTCTACGTGGGCCGCGGGCAGGAAGCCATCCCCGTGGGCACCGCCCTGCTGGCCGCGCCCGATGACGTGCTCCTCCCCTCCCACCGCGACATGGCCGCCCTGATGATCCGCGGCGTCCCTTTACGCCGCATCTTCGCCCAGTATATGGGCCGCGTCGATGGCCTCACCCGCGGCCGCGACGGCAACATGCACATGGGCGACATGAGCCTCAACATCGTCTCCATCATCAGCGCCCTCGCCGCCACCGTTCCCGTGGCCGCCGGGGTCGCCCTGGCCATGCGCTACCAGGGAAAGAACGGCGTCGCCTTCAGCTACTTCGGCGATGGCGCCACCAGCCGCGGCACCTGGCACGAGGGCGTCAACTTCGCCACCGTTCAGAAGCTCCCCGTGCTCTTCATCTGCAATAACAACCAGTACGCCTACTCCACCCCGCTCAGCGCCCAGATGGCCTGCGCCAACGTGGCCGATCGTGGTCCGGCTTACAACATGCCCGCCGCCATCGTCGATGGCAACGATGTCCTCGCCGTCCACGCCGCCACCCTCCGCGCCCTCGCCCACGTGCGCTCCGGCGCCGGCCCCTACCTGCTCGAATGCAAGACCTTCCGCATGACCGGCCATTCCGCTCATGATTCGGCCCACTACGTTCCTCCGGCGCTGTTCGCGGAATGGGAGAAGCTCGACCCCATCGCGCGCCTCCAGCAGAAAATGCTCGACGAGGGATGGGCCCGCCGCGACGAACTCGACCAGGTCCGCGCCGGCATCCTGGCCGAAGTGGACGAAGCCGTTGCCTGGGCCGAGAAGAGCCCCTACCCCGATCCCGCCACCCTGCTCGACGGCGTCTACGAAACCCGCTGATCATGGCCACCACCTACCTGGAAGCCATCCGCGAAGGTCTCTGGGAAGAGATGGAGCGCGATGATAACGTCTTCCTCCTGGGCGAAGACATCGGCGTCTACGGCGGCGCCTTCAAAGTCACCGCCGGATTCGTGGAGAAGTTCGGCCATCGCCGCGTCGTCGATACCCCCATCTCCGAGGAAGGCATCGTCGGCGCTGCCATCGGCGCCGGTCTCATGGGACTGCGTCCCGTGGCCGAGATGCAGTTCGCCGATTTCATTTCCTGCGGCTTCGACCAGATCGTCAACTTCGCCGCCAAGTGCCGCTACCGCTGGAACGCCGCCGTCCCCATCGTGGTGCGCGCCCCTTCGGGCGGCGGCATTCACGGCGGCCCGTTCCACTCCCAGAATCCGGAGATGTGGTTCGTGCGCACTCCCGGCCTCAAGGTGGTCTGCCCCGCCACCGCCTACGACGCCAAGGGCCTCATCAAATCGGCCATCCGCGATAACGACCCGGTCCTCTTTTTCGAGCACAAGGGCCTCTACCGCCGCATCAAGGAAGATCTGCCCGCCGAAGAGTACACCGTCCCCATCGGCCAGGCCAAGGTGGTGCGCGAGGGCGCCAGCCTGAGCATCATCACCTACGGTTCCATGGTCTGGACGGCGCTCGAAGCCGCGGCCAGGCTCGCACCCGAAGGCGCCTCGGTAGAGGTCGTGGACCTGCGCACCCTGATGCCTCTCGATCGCGAAACCGTCTGCCGCAGCGCCCGCAAAACCTCCAAGGTGTTGCTCCTCCACGAGGACACCCGCACCGGAGGCATGGCGGGCGAATTGGCCGTCACCATCACCGAAAGCGTGTTCGAATACCTGGACGGGCCCATCGTGCGCGTCACCGCGCCGGATACTCCCGTGCCCTATAGCCCGCCGCTCGAGGAAGCGTTCCTGCCCAATGTGGACAAGGTGGTCGAAAAGGCTCGCTGGCTCTATCGCTATTAGCCTGGCGGCAGCCGCCGGCGCGGCCGATTTCCAGTACCAGGCCGGAACCGCGGCCATCGGGCAGACCCGTGCCCTCGCCTTCGAAGACCGCCGCGGCCACCGCGCCGCCCTGGCACAGATCGATGCCGCCCTCACCCTGGCCGCCGCCGATTTCGCCGCCGTCCGCATCCTCGAGCGTTACGACATCGCCCGCGAAGCCGTGCTGATTCGCGGAGCCCCTGCCGGCACGCCCCAACCCGGCGACCTCTTCCAGGCGATCGCCGCCGCCCTCGGGGCCATGCAGCCCGCCGTTCTGCGCTGGGGCGAAGGCCAGCTCTCCATCACTGCCGCGGAAACTGGAAGTTGCCGCGCCTCGGTGACCGCCCAAGGCGACTTGCGATTCGATGCCTGCCGCGCCGGCGACCGCGTCAACTCCCCGATCCGCGCCGCCTTCCGCGTCGTTGAGCCGGACCGCGCGCTCCAGCAGCGCGGCCAAGTCCCGCCGGCCTACCCCGTACAGGCGATCGCCTTTGGCCGCTACCCGTTGCTGCTCGGCATCGGCGGCGCGCCCGCCGGCCGCTTCCGCGCCCCCCGCCGCATCGTCATTCCCTACGCCAACACGTCCGCCGCTCCGCCCGACTCCCCCCGTTTCACCGCCGCGATCGATGACCTGCTGATCCGCCTTCACCCCTGACGGCCGAACCCCCTCCTCACACCTTCTCCACTACCTTTAACAATCCCTCGAGCGACGTCTGGGTGGAATACAACTTCCCCTTCGGATCCCTCCAGTGCGTTTCGAGCGTAAACGTCTCCTTGTAGCCGTCCTTCCGAAGCGCCCGAATCTGCCCGACGTTGTCGAACTCGCCCGCGCCCACCGCGGTCCACACCACCTTCCCGTTCTCGTGCTTGTAATCGCGCAGGTGTACATGAAAAATCCGCGCCGGATCGAGCTTCCGGTACCCGTCCGGAAACGATTGCTCGCCCGATTCGGCGGCGTTGTTCGGGTCCCAGACCATCCCCACGTTGCTCTCTTTCACCCGCTTCAGAAACGCCCCCGACTCCGCTCCGCTCCACACGTGCCCGCCGCCGATGTTCTCCACTCCCAATTGAAACCCCTGCGCGCGCCGCGCCGCCTCGCGCATCAGCTCGTCAATCCGCGCATAGCTCTTCTCCGACGGCGACTCGCCCTTGCGCAGCATGAACGTGAACACGCGCAGCTTGCGCGTGCCGAAAATCCGCGCGCGCTCCATGGCGGCATCCAGCACCTTCCACTGCCCATCCAGCGTTTTCTGTCCCTCGGGCGTCTCGGCCGGCAGGGGAATTTTGAAAAAACCCGTATCCAGAATGGATACCCGAAGGCCCTGATCGTCGAAAATTTTGGCCGCCTCCCGCACCTTCTCTACGGGCTGCGACGTATTGTACGGTCCCCAGATGTTGCGGACTTCGGCCCATTTCAGCCCGTGTTCCCGCAGGAACGTGGCGGCCTTGAGCACGTCGTCGTCAATCTCGTCGGTGGTGATGCCGAGCTTGATTTCGGATAACGGAAGCGCGCGCAGTCCGCCTGCGCACAGAACCAGGCCGGACGCGGCCAGCCAGTCACGGCGAGTAGGTTGCAGCATGTCACCGATTATAGCTTCTGCTATGGTGATCTCGATGGACGACATACAAGCCGTGCGCCAGTTGTTGGAGCGCATCAACAACGCCTGGCTCCAAGGCCCGCCCGATGCCATTCCGGCCGCGCTCGAAGAATGCTTCCATGACCGGATCGTGATGCAGGGACCCAACTTCCAGAACCTCGCCGAAGGCAAGGCGGCGTTGATCCAAAGCTACGTGGACTTCGTGCGAAACGCCGTAGTCCGCGACTGCAAGCTGGAACCTCCGTCCGTTCACGCGGCCGGCGACACCGCCGTCGCCACGTTCCGTTGGACCATGACTTACGAAATACAGGGCAAGGAGTCTACCGAGTCCGGCTACGATATCTTCGCTTTCACTCGATCCGGCGGCCGCTGGCAGGCCTGCTGGCGAGCCATGCTGCCGGCGTGACCCTCCTCCGGCTGGTCACCTACCACACGTAGCTTGCCAAAACCTTCGGCGGCCCCACGCTGTCCCTCACGATCTCCGTGCGAAAGACCACTTGCAGGTTCTTGTTCCGCCAGCCCGCGGGTGCCCCCTCGAGCGCCGGCTCCAGCAGCTCCGGACGGGTCAGAAACTCGCCCACTTCGTAGGTGCCGAAGTGATCCAGCCCGGCGGCGATCAGCAGCGGGTGCCCGGTCTTCGAATCCCAGAACCGCGTCACCACCGCGCAGTCTTCATCGCCCAGCGGTTCCCAGGGTGGCGGCTTGCGGCACACGAACCGTCCCGTCTGCCGGTCCTGGATTCCGTAGTCCGCGCCTTCGGAGGTGAACGCGAACCGCGCCTCCTTCATCAGGTCGATGGTCCACCGGTTGGTGAACCCGCCGATCAGAATATTCGGACCGGCCCGCAATTCCGTGAACGTGGTGCTGTCGCCCACCCGGATCATCGGCGTCTTTCCCTTTAGGGCGGCAAAGGCGTAAATCAGCGTCATCGCGTGGGCGTCCCCCATGCCCAGCGACATGCCGGGCTCCGGCACCACCAGCACTCCCCGCAGTTGCTCCTTCGAAAGACTGGGCGACTCCACCCCCGGCGCCCGCGGCTTCAGCGCCTCGATCAGGTGCGCCCGGTTGTCCCCGTAAATCCGGAACGTCTCGGGCGCCGGAACGCATAGAATCAGGTCATGCCGGCTCGCCAGGAACGGCTTCCAGAAGGCCGTGAACAGCGCCGGCTCGGGCGCGCCGCGCAGCGCCAGCCACGCCGCCACTCCAATCCCGGCCACCACCACCACCAGCGCCGCCCAAACCGGCCAACGCCGCACATGCGCCGTTACGGGCGGCGCAACCGGTGCCGCCGGCGGCGCTTCGGGTGTGGCCGTGTGAAAAACCGGGACATACGAGCCCGCCGGCAATTCGATCCGCAGCGGCGCATCCGGGTGCAGGTCGTAATATTGCGCCAGCCGCCGCCGTACTTCGTTGGCTTTTACCCGTACGATCGAGTCCTGCCCCGTGTCGTAGTCCGGAGAGCGCCCGAATACCCGCTCGCCTACCACCCGCTCCTTCAGCAGATCGTGCTCCCCCGCCAGGCACGACTCTACTACGTAGTGCAGGAATTGGCACGACCTCTGGCTGGTGCGGAACGCCGGACTCCCGAGAACCACCTCCAGATGTTCCAGGATCTCCCCCTGGCTAAACCGTGGCTGGTCTGGCATCCCCACCCGTTTACCAACTGCACTCCCCATTACCAAGCCCACTCTATCATAGAGCGTTACAAGCCGTTACGCAGCCGTTACAAACGTTGCCGGCAGCCTGGTCTTAGCCTAGCCTCGATCAGATGCCGCGCTCACCGGGAGCGCGATCTCAGGGGTTGCATCGGGTAACGACAAGCCCGGATGTTGGTTCAACAGGGGATGGATCTCCTTTTTCCCGTCTGGAGGGGTTGCATGAACGAGTTACAACGTATGTTCCGATCCGTGTGCCTGGTCGCCGGGATCGCCGCCCTGGCCTGGGGGCAATCGTCCTTTACCGCGGCCGTGCGCGGGCTCATCACCGATCAGAGCGGCGCGGGCGTGCCCGGCGCCAAAGTCACCTTTACCGAGGCCGAACGCGGCGTGGCGCACGCCGGTCTCACCGATGAGGCCGGCCGCTATTCCGTGACCGCCCTCCCGCCCGGCACCTACACCCTGGCTGTCGAAGCCGCCGGGTTCAAAAAGTACACGCAAACCGAGATTCCGTTAGCCGTGCAGCAGCAGGCCACCCTCGACGTGGGTCTTCAGGTCGGCGATGTCACCACCTCCGTGGAGGTGCAGAGTACCGCGCCCTTGCTGAATACCACTATCGCCAACCTGGGACAGGTCATCGAAAACCGCTTCATGGCGGGCCTCCCCAACATCGGCCGCAACGCCCTGAACTATCTCACCCTCACTCCCGGAGTCGTCGGCGCCAACAGCCAGTCCAACTCCCCCACCAATACCAATTTCGTCGCCAACGGCGCACGCAATTCCACCTCCGACGTGCTCATCGACGGCGCCATCGCCAACACCACCGAACAGAATACCGGCGCGACCGACCTCAAGTACGTCCCCTCCGTGGACGCCGTCCAGGAGTTCAAAATGCAAGTGAACTTCTTCGGCGCCGAATACGCCGAGTCCGGCTCCGCCGTGGTCAACCTGGTCACCAAGTCCGGTACCAATGAGTTCCATGGCGATGCCTTCTATTACCGCCGCGACTCCACCTTGAACGCCAATAGCTGGTCCAGCAACCGCAGCGGCGCGAGGAAGACCTACTACCGGCGCGATGAACCGGGCGGCGTCATCGGCGGACCCATCCGCAAAAACAAAACCTTCTTCTTCGCCACCTACGACCTGGTGCGCTCCAAGAGCCCGCAGACCTTCACCGGGAGCGCCCCCACCCTCCTGCAACGCAAAGGCGACTTCAGCGAGACCCTCTTCAGCGACGGCAAACTGGTCACCATGTACAATCCCTTCGACACCTATAAGGATGCCAACGGGGCCCTGAAGCGCAATCCGTTTCCCGGCAATGTCATTCCGGCCAGTATGATCAGTCCGGTCGCCGCCAAGGCAATGACCTATATTCCGCTGCCCAACACCACGCCCACCAACGCCTTCACCAACGCCAACAACTTCTACATGCAGGGCATCAACCTGGGCGTCACCAACCAGGCCGATATCAAGATCGACAACAGTTTCAGCGACCGGATCCGCGCTACCGGCCGTTACAGCATCGCCCGCACCGAAGGCACACCCGCCAACCTGTGGGCATCGTATGATCCCGCCATCGGCGCGGCCTACAGCCCCAATGACGGACCCAATCACACCTACACCCAACAGGCCTCCGGGAACCTCACCTTCACCCAGAACGCCACCACCGTCTGGACCTTGAACTACGGGTTCGTCTACTCCGATTTCGCGCGGTCGCCGTTCCAGTGGTTCGATTCCACCACCCTCGGCCTGCCCAAGTACATGCAGGATGCCGCCGACTACAAAGCGTTCCCGTTCTTCAACGGCTGGGGCCTCGATATCGGCACCCAGGGCTGGCTCATCATGGACCGCCAGGAAGGCGTGCATCAGGCGTCGGCTGCCTGGACCAAATTGAAGGGTCCACACAGCCTCAAGGCCGGCGCCGAGTTCCGCCACAACTTCCTCGACTACGCCCAGCCCGGCTATCCGCAGGGCCACTTCTCCTTCGGGCAGCGCGAAACCAGCATGGATCCCAACATTGGCAACTCCTACCAGGGCGCCCCGTTCGCCTCGTTCCTCTTAGGTTGGGGTAACGGCGGCGATTACCACCTCGATCCCAAGGCCTTCAGCCGCGCCAACTATTGGGGCTTCTTCCTCCAGGACGACTGGAAGGTCACCCGCAAGCTCACCATCAACCTGGGATTGCGCTACGAGTTCGACGTCCCCCGCTGGGAGGTTCAGAACCGCTACAGCTACTGGGACCTGAACGCGCCCTCGCCCATTTCCGTTCCCGGTTACGACCTCAAGGGCGTCTACAAGTTCGTCAACGACCAGCACCGTTCGCCGTTCGATGCGGACATGAACAACATCGCTCCCCGCCTCGGCTTCGCCTACGCCTTGAACAACAAAACCGCCATCCGCGCCGGTGCCGGCATCTTCTATACCCTGTCGCGCGCCACCGTGGCAGGCCACACCGGTTCGCCGTTCAATACCAACTCCAACCCCCAGTGGTCGCTCGATAGCGGAGCCACCCAGTTTGCCACCCTCGAGAATCCGTACCCGGTCGGGCTCACCACACCGCTCGGCAGCTCCCAGGGCGACGCCACCTTCCTCGGACTGGGCGCCGGCACCATTCTTCGCGACACCGCCACCAACCCCGAGATGTACAATTGGAACCTCTCCGTGCAGCGCGAGGTCGGCTGGCAGTCGCTCATCGAAGTCAACTACACCGGCAGCCGCGGCGTGAAGCTCACCAACTCGGCGGCCACCAGCCTCAACCGGCTCGATCCGATGTACTGGAGCATGGGCCGCACCGCCCTGCAAAGCAAGGTGGCCAACCCCTTCTACGGATACATCACCGACCCCAAGGCCACCAACCTCAACGGCAAGACCGTCCAGTTGTACCGCCTGCTCCGCAACATGCCGCAGTTCGACGGCGTCGGCACCTCCGAGCTCGGCAATGCCGATTCCTGGTATCACGCCTTCCAGATCAAGTTCGAAAAACGCTACTCCCAGGGCCTCACGCTGCTGACCCACTACACCTTCGCCAAGCTGCTCGACGATGTCTCGGTCGGTTCCAGCAACCTGAACTGGCTCAGCAGCTCGAGCGGCGGGAACCTGCAAAACCTGTTCGACTACCACCAGGAAAAATCGCTCTCCGCCAACGATGTCCAACACCGCTTCGTCCTCCTCGGCGTGTACGACATCCCGTTCGGCCGCGGACGCCAGTTCGGCACCAGCGTCAACCGCTGGGTGGACGCCCTCATCGGTGGATGGCAGACCAGCGGCACCTTCACCGTGCAGAGCAGCCAGCCCCTGCAAATCACCCAGAACGGCGGAACCTTGTGGAGCGGCGGCCAGCGGCCCAACCTGCTGGGCGACCCGGCCACCACCGGATCGGTCTACGACCGCTTCAACAACTGGTTCAATGTGGCGGCGTTCTCACAGCCCGCCGCCGACGTGTACGGCAGCGCCCCGCGTTTCGTCAACGTGCGCGGACCGCGCCTCAACACGCTCGACGCTTCGCTCGGCAAGAGCTGGAAAACCACCGAGCGGCAGCGCGTCGAATTCCGCGCGGAAGCCTCCAACTTCCGCAATCACCCCATCTTCAATCCGCCCGGGACCACTTTCGGTTCCGGCAGCTTCGGGCAGATCACCAGCACCAAGATCGGCTCGCGCAACGTGCAGTTGAGTCTGAAGTATTTCTTTTAGGCATGGTGGCGCCGGGATGCGTCCCGGTGCTTCCTCCCCCGGCGGCGGTCCCCCCAGGGATCGTCGCCGCGGGGCAGCCCGTCCCGGCCGTGTGCGTTGATGCGTCCGCGGGCGCCCGCGCCCCAGAGGCCCATACCCGCGCCTACCGGACCGGCCGGTGCCGTCGCAGCTCTTGCGTCACTTTGTCCTTGGGTTGGACCTCGATCCGCGCCACGATGTCTTCATAGTCATCCAGGTTGCCCCAACGAGCGGCGGTATCGTTGTCCTCGATCGCCGCGATCCGGTACTTGCCCGGCCGGACGTGGTCGATCGTGTACGAGCCCGCCGCATCCGTGGACGCGAACGTCACGTCCCCGAGCGACACAAAATCGTCCCGCACCAGCGCGACCCGTGCGCCCGCCACCGGACCGCTGTCGTCGGCAACCGTCCCCGAGACAGTCCCGAACGCCGCGCTCACCAGCACCGTCAGAGCGGCTCCGGCCGCGCCGTTGCGCAGGTCGAGAACATTGCCTTCCGCCGCATGCTGCCCCAGCGTGATGGCCTTCACGTAGCCCGACGTCCAGGAGAGCATCACCCGGTACCGCGCCGCCGCTACGCCGGCCAGGTGAAACGATCCATCCGCCGCCACGTCCGCTCTCACCGGATTCGCGAACATACCCGGATCCACCGTCCGCAGTTCCAATTTCGGTTCGCCCGTCTCCCCGGACCGCCCCCCCTGGCCGGACTTGGAAGCCTGGGGGCGCGCCGGTTCGTCCTCGAATACCACCTGCCCCGTTAGCGGCGAGGGCGGAACCACGCGCAGCTCGATATGCTCCAGGTTCGACTGCCCGATCTCGACGTTCACCGGGGCCGTCTGCACCCGTTGATTCCCGCTGCCCCACACCGCGGTGAGAAAGTACTTGCCCGGATCGACGTTCCAAACCTCGAAGGTCCCGTCGTTTTTTACTCCCAGCCGGCTGCTCGTACCGGTGGTTTGCGAAAACATCAGGCCTACCGCCCGCGCCTCCGGGCTCACGCCGATTACCCGGCCGGAAATCCGCACCATCGGAATGCCCCGCAGCGGGATCTCGATTCCCGTGACATCGTGGCCGGTCCCCACCTCGATCCGCGCGGCCGCTTTGTATTCCATCACGCCGCCATAATACGTCGGCGCATAGCGCACCTCGACGGTGCCGTCTGTGCGAATCTCGGGCGGCGTCGGCAGCACGCTCGCCGGCGCCGCCTTGACGCGGTACCGGCCCGGCAGCAGGCCGCCCAGCCGGAACCGTCCCTGATCGTCGGTGGACTCGTGGGGCGATGCGCTCGAGATCTGCCTGGTATCGATGGTCACCAGCGCCGCCTCCACGGGCTCGCCTTCCGCATCCACCACGCGCCCGGAGATCGACCCCAGCGGTGCCAGCCGGAACTTCAGGTCGTCTTTCTTTTCGCCGGCGCCGAGCGCCACTTCGATCGTCGTGCGTCCGCCGGCCTCGGCAGGCGCGAAGAATCCCACCCGCTCGGCCGCCGCCCGGTACGTGCCCGGAAACACGCCCGCAATGGAGAACTTCCCCTCGGTGTTGGTCAGCGCGCCGTAGCTCTTGGCTTGGGGGCCCACACCCCGTAGCGCCACGTGCGCGCGCAGAATCGGTGCGCCCGTGAGGGAGTGGGTCACCGTCCCCTCCACCAGCCCGGGCTTGGGAGGCGCCTGCGCCAACGCCAACGATGCCACCAGCAATCCGCTGCTACTTCTCAGGCCGCGCATCCCCATCCCCCCGCACCAGCACCGTCAGGTTTTTGGTGATCCGGTCGCCCGCCTTGATCTCGATCTCTTCGGCGGCCGCAGCCAGTTTCTTCAGATCCTCCTCGCTCGAAGGACCGGAGTGGAACGCGTCGATGGCAAACACAAGATACCGGCCCGGCCGGATCCCCTGGAAGCTGTATTTGCCTCCTTCCCTGACCAGCCCGTCCTGGTTGGGGGCAATGTGGTCCCGGTCGGCGGCCAGGATCACCATGGCGACCGTATTCGCGAGCGGCTTGCCGCCCTTGTCCAGCACCGTTCCGGATAGCTGGCCGCCATCGCGGCCCAGCGTGATCTTCAGTCTCGATCCTTGCACGCCGGCCGCAAAATCGACCTCCCGCTCCGGCAGCACCGTCCCGTCCAGTTCCGTGCTCCGGATGTAGCCATTGGCGGGCAGCGGCCGGACGTCTACCCGGTAACGTCCCGCGAAGACGCCGGTCATCTGGAAGGAGCCATCGGGCTCGGTCGTGGCCGCGGCCGGGCCCATCGAGACCCCCACCGGCACCAGCGTCACGGTCCGCTTTTCTCCGGCCGAACCCGGCGCGTCGCCGGCGATCTCGACCGTGCCGGCCAGTTCCCCTCCGGCCGTGAGTACGAGCGCCAGATCGACCGTGTCCGGTCCGTCCGGCATGATCTCCACCGCCTGGCTTTGCAGGTGCGGACCGCCCCCCGCCACCACTCCCATCACCCGATAGAACATCGCCGGCAGGTTCGAAAGGGCGAATCGGCCATCGGGCCTCACCACGCTCGAGCGGGTCGTGGTGAGACGATCCGCCCGATCGCCCGAGGACACCACGACCATGGCGGAGGTGCCCGGCGGAATCCCGTTCACCGTGCCGGTAATCGTCAGCGTACGCTGGCGCACCAGCCGGATTTCGATTCCGGTATCGCCGCCGGCCTCCACTTCCACCGCCGATGCGCGCTCGGCACTCGTGGCCCCCGGATACCAGGTGGGTCCGTAAACCGCGTCGGAAGTCCCGTCCGTCCGGATCTCCGGCACCTCTTTCGTTCCCGCACTCGGCGTCGCCTTGAGGTAGAACTTCCCGGGTGCTCCGCTGATGCGGCACTCGCCCCGAAGGTCGGTAGCCGCCGTCCGGTTCCCGTGCAAGCTCGCCGCGATGGGAGCGTGGGGCGCCGCGGGCGTCGCTTCCACCATCACATGCGGCACCGGATCGCCGTACTCATCCACCACCCGCACCGCCATCACCGCGCGCGGCGTCATCTCCAGCCGGTAGTCCGTCATCCGCTCCCCGGCCGTGAGGGTGATGCTGGGGAGCGGTATCGCGCCGGTGACGGTCACCAGGTGGACGAATCCCCTGCGCTCCGCCAAGAGCGCATACGTGCCGGGCGGGATGCCGGTCACCGAAAAGCGCCCGTCGCGCCCGCTCATGGCGCCGTAGGCATCCCGGATGACGCCGCCGCTGTGGAACGTGAACAGCTTCAGATGCACTCCGCTCAGCGGCTGTCCGGTAACGGAGTTGACCGCGATGCCGCCGAACCCGGCCGTCTGCCCGGCGAGACCGGCGCCAGTCAACAATACGAGGGCCGGTAGTCCGATGGTGCGCACTCTAGCCGATCCTAAGAAGTTTCGGCGATGCCTGTCAACCGGTAGTGGCTGAACGATGGTCTGGCAGGGTGATCGTGATTTTGGCGGTCGCCCTACCATGCACCATACCGCGATCCGCGGCCCGCCAGCATAGGCAAAGTTTGACTGAGATCCGAGGCCCATCCTAACGGCGACTCGGCCGCATGCGGCATGTCGGCGCACCCGCGCGAGGTTGTGCCATCTGGCCGGCGCATCGCCCGCCACTTGGCGACCAGTGACGGTCGATCTCCCGGACCGGACCGGAGGCACTTCCCTCAAGCGGCGACGATCATTCGTCCCTGGAATAGTGAAACACGTTTTCGAGCGGTTGGCCGAACACGGCGGAGATTCGGAACGCGGCTTCCAGTGACGGCGAGTATTTTCCCTGTTCGATTGCATTCACCGTTTGGCGAGTGACCCCGATTTTTTCCGCTAGCTCCTGTTGGGTCATCTCTCCATGCTCGAAGCGCAATCGCCTGATTTCATTGCGGATCACGCCCATATCAGGCGCCACGCCGGTATTGGAGGATCTGGCAGCCGGAGCGCATGATCTCGGCTGTCACAAGGATGAACAGCAGGGCGTTCGTGTTGAATACGAGTGGGGGATCGAACGCTCCGAACAAGCAGGCCAGCGCTATGCCCGTCGCAAGCCCGGCATAGGCGACTCGCATGGCCCTGAGCTCGATCAGTTGATCGCGCTCGTCGCGTGGTGCCTTCGCTTCCCTCGGCCGGAAGATCGCGACTACGACCGTCAGCACGACCTGCACCACCACGAGTGCGATGATCGTCCCCAACAGTCCGCCGAAGGGAAAGCCGCCCCCCGGGCCAGAGTGAATCACCGACCAGAAGTAGATGCCATAGATCCCCGACATCGACAGGAACGAGATCCAGGCGCTCTTTTCGCGGAATGACATGTACGCCTCTCTTTTGTCTAGTTGTCCTTACACACTGTATAGCATTCTATACTCTGTGTCAAATATTTTAAACTTACCGAGGCGCAATCGCAGGGAAAGAGAACCTCCACGATCTGGCGCTCCCTGCGGCCGAGTTGAGTTCCGGTCTAACGAAAACTATCGGCCAGGGGTGGATCCGTCGGCCCTCCCAACAACCGATTCCTCTAGCGCGCCCTGGCCGCCACGATCGCCGCTGCCATCGCGACCGTGTGATGCTGCTCCAGGGCCGTCTTCTTTGCGTCGTACGCAGTGGACGGCTCCGCTGATGCGGCACTCACCGCGAAGGTCAGCAGCCGTCGTCCGGTTCCCGTGTAAGCTCGCCGCGATGGGTGCGCGGGGCACCGCGGGCGTCGGTTCCATCACATGCGGCACCGGACCGCCGCACTCATCCATCACCCGCACCGCGGGCGGCTGAATCGCCCGCCACTCGGCGACCAGGGACGGTCGATCTCCCGGATCGGACCGGAGCCACTTCCACGGATAGGCGACTACACGTCAAAGTGGATCGGCGGACCTGAGCGCGTTTCCCGATATCTATCCGGCGCTTACTGCGGAGATCATTCTCAATGAGCGATTTGCCCTGAAGTCGCCGGCTTGCTGTTTGCTACATAGCGCCCCGCAATAGCGCAACGATTACCAACATGGCGGCGGGCGTGCCCCAGTGAATTAGAATCGCCTCGCTAAGCCAGGAACGGCTCTCTGTTCCTGGCAACCGTCGGGGTGCAACTATGAGCCAATCGCGAAGACGATCTTTCCAATCTTGTCAGTCTCATGCTTTTGCCACAGGGTTTCAAGAGGACCATAGCATCTTCACGGCAGCTGATCTTTCCATCGGTGACTACGCTGCGAACGTGTTCAATCCGTGCGTGGTGACGTTGGTTTTAACGCGTCCACATCCAATAGTTCATTGTTCTCCTCCTCGTTTTGACCGTCGCCGCTCAAAAGGCATGGATCAGCAAAAGGCTGGCGAAGAGCATCACCGCGCAGGTTACGCCATGAACGGAGAACGCTGTGGCCTTTCTGCCGCCAGACACAAGAATGTTGGACATGTCTCCAAAAGGGATGATGGAGAAAACCAGGAAAACTATGCCTACTGTCCGGCTGCCGGTCGTGAACATCAGGGTCAACACTGCCAACCCAGTCGCGATATCCCGAATTCCTTTGAGACGCAACCACGCTGAAGTGTCAGAATCTGACGCAGGCGCCTTAAGACCAAATCCTGCTGAGATTCGTCGGGGAGATACAACATAGAAGCAGCCGATTACGATGATTCCGACAGAGACGAGAACGGCCAGGGAGAGCGGAATAACGTTGTGCATAGACATCTCCTTGTAAGTAAATCTAGCAATGCTAGGTTTGATGTGGGGGCGCCAGGGAGTCCGGGCAACGCCGCCTTATATCCCAATCCCACCCAGGAAAAAGACCATGGCGACGCCCAGAAATAAGACTCGCACCCGATGAAGGTCATCCCACTTTCGTTGTTCCCGTTGTGCACTTTCCGTCCATCCATCTGCACCCATTCGCACCAGGCGGTTGTTGATGGGTACCAGGGACACGAGAGAAAGCGCGATCGCGGCGCCCCAGAACGCGACGGCGACACCGAGCCACACGATAAGGGGTTTGTGCAGATGGAGGATGGTCTCCGAGAGAAGAAGCAGCAGGCTCGCGATATACCAAAAGGGCATCACGGTGCCGAGAAGGCGTCCAAAGAACCGAGTGGCTTCGGCCCGAGCCGCAAGGCTGAGCTTGAAGAGCACGGGGTTTACGAAGGCAGACACTGCGAACTCGGCGCCGATCAGAAGGCCAATGCACAGGGTTGTTGCGACATTCAGAAGGTTCATTTTGCGCTCCTGGATTTTAGACGCTCGATGCGCGTATACTGACACAGAAAGATGTGCTGACAAATATGTCAGCGTGCAGAGGGTAAGAAGATGCCAGTATCGAAGAAGGAGTTGTCGGCCTGCCCGATTGATGCCATGTTGTCCGTTATCGACGGGCGGTGGAAGGGGACGATTCTCTGGCGGCTTTCCGAGGGGCCCTTGCGCACCAGTGAATTGCGCCGGAGCATTCCCGATATTACTGAGAGGATGCTGATCCGGCATCTCCAGGACCTCGTTCGGGACGGGATCCTCATCCGGCATCAGGAGAACACCCTACCGCCCTGCGTGCGGTATTCGATTTCGAAGTATGGATGGACGCTGGTGCCGGTGTTGGAAACGATCTGTGAGTGGGGCCGTGTCCACTTACATCGCCTGAATCGCGCTCGCTGAATCTCAGGCCTGATCGAATTCGGCGTTTTCCGCGTGGTCAATATTGGGGCGCACTCGTTTTCAACGAGCGCATCATCGCCAATGCACTCATTGAGCCCGGATTGGGAACGAGAAGTCGGCTTCGCGACGCCGATCCGTCACATGTCCGAGAAAACGCTAGGACCTTATCGGAAGCGCCCCGGCAGAGACAGTTGGGGCGAGGAACAGTGGTCGGGCCAGGGCGGTTTCGATAAGGGCGTTAGAAGGAAGCCGCTGGAGCGGCGGCGACGTGAGGCCTCAAGCTATGGGTTTTGAATGGCTCTGGGACCGTCGAAGGTCCGATGGCAGGACGGATTTGACCAGGCGAACGAGAAAGTTCCGCTAGAAAACGGGGCGGAGGATATGGAGTGAGGCATTCACCAGCGAGTGGAAACGGGGATTTTTCGGCGGTGAGACACACGTGTTGTGCGCACGCCGAAGCGTGTGGGGTTGGCGCCAAATGGAATGACCCACTACGAGCTATCAAGGATGCAGACCCGGCGCGATTGCTCGCGCAGGATCTGCTTGGCGGTTAGCCGCTCTGTGACACGCTTTTCGCCACCGCATGCCGGGCACTTCCAGACAGCTGTGTCGCTGGCGGTTGCAGCAGCAGGTGAGGGCAGGGCCGCGAGCAATCTCCGGCAAAGTGGCAACAGCTCGCGCCGCCGGCGGTTAGCCAACCAGCCGAAGTACCGAATGCGCGGGAGGCCTTTCGGCAGTACATGCTGCAAGAACCGGCGCAGGAACTCCTCCATGGTCAGAGTCATGGCGCGGCACTTGCTGTGATGTGCGTAGTCCTTCCAGCGAAAACTGACGTGATCGCCGTCCACCGACAAAAGCCGATGATTGGAGATTGCCACCCGATGGGTATAGCGGGCCCGGTACTGAAGCACGTGCTCCGGCCCGCCCAAATGGAGCCTTGGCATAGACAACCCAGTCTTCCCGGAACAGAGTGCGCAAGAAGGCCGCAAACGCCTTTTCGTTTGCCATGGACTGCAACTCGCCGTAAAACGTGTGCGCGCCGAAGCCGTGGATATCCTCATGCCCGACGTGAAGTCTTGCGGGGGCATGCCCGAGCTCAAGAAGATTGGCTCGCTGGCGGGGGCGGTGGCGGCGCCGGTTGCGCCCCACGGTCCTGCCAGCCCCGTCGGAAATGTGGTAACGTGCCACTGCTCTGTCCGGCCGGCCCGGCCTGGGCATCGAATGGAACGACCGCGTGGCGAAGCGGTATGGGACCCTGGTCTAAGCCGGAGCGCGGCACGACCATGGCAGCCGGTTCCGGATGCCCTGTGTTTCCTCTGTGGCGAGGTGTTGATATGCGAAGCAAGACGATCGGGCTCGTTTTCTCGACTCTTTCAGCGGCGCTGCTGGCGTGGGGGCAGCCTCGGAAGACTGTCTTTGTGATTACGGATGCCGAGGGCGTCGCCGGAATCTGCCGGCAGGAACAGACCGATAGCAAAAGCCCCGAACTGCGCCAATTGCTGACCGGCGAAGTGAACGCGGCCGTAGAGGGTTTCCTCGCCGGCGGCGCCGACGAAGTCATCGTCTGGGATGGCCACGACGGCAGCCAGACGCTCTCCGCCGCCACGATTCACCCCAAGGCCAAACTGGTGATGGGCAATCTCGGCCCGCTCCTCACGTTCGAGCGCGGCTATGCCGCGGTCGCATTCCTGGGCCAGCACAGCCTGGCAGGCGTCCGCGCCGGCGTCATGGCCCACAGCTACAGCTCGCTCGGAATTCAGAACATGCGCCTGAACGGCAAACCCGTGGGCGAAATCGAAACCCGGACCGCCCTGGCCGGGAACTTCGGCATACCGGTGATCTTTCTCAGCGGCGATCGCGCCGCCGTTCGCGAACTGCACGAAATCGTCCCGGATGCGGTAACCGCCGAGGTCAAGGAAGGGCTGGCCCGCTATTCGTGCATTACGCTTTCGGCGGCGGCCGCGCGCGATTTGATCCGCGAGAAGTCGGCCGAAGCGGTCCGCCGCATGGGCTCCATTCACCCGTACCGCATCACCGGCCCGGTCACCCTCGAAATTGAATACACGACGCGAAACTCGCTGCCTATTGCCGCCGGGTCGGGCCCCGGCCGCGAACTCGTCGACGACCGCACCATCCGCATTCACGGCAAGGACCTGGTCGAGGCCTGGACGCGCTACGAAGCCCGTTGACGTTCTTGGGCGGCCACGAAGCTCCCCGTCTCCGCTCCGGCGCGAACGCGATACAATCCTAAGCAAACCATCGCCTGACCGGAGGGATCCATGGGTACGCGCGTGAAATCACCATTCCTGCTTGCCGCAACGCTGCTTCCGCCTCCGCCGGGAGGACCCCGATGAGCAACATCAACTTGAAAGTGAACGGCAGCAATCACTCCGTGGACATCGACCCGGCGACGCCTCTGCTCTATGTTCTGCGCAACGATCTCGGTTTGCAGGGGCCCCGATTCGGCTGCGGACTGGGTCAGTGCGGAGCCTGCACGGTGATCGTAAACGGCGCCGCGATCCGCTCCTGCATCACGCCGGCATCCGCGGTGAAAGGGGAGATCACCACGCTCGAAGGGCTGGCCAGGGACGGCCGGCTCCACCCTTTGCAGCAGGCGTGGATCGATGAGCAGGTGCCGCAGTGCGGCTTCTGCCAGAACGGTCAGATCATGACCGCCAAGGCGTTGCTCGACCGCAATCCGCATCCCACCGACGCGCAGATCCGTCAGGGCATGGCCGGCACCCTGTGCCGCTGCATGACCTATTACCGCATTCAGGCCGCCATCAAGCGGGCCGCACGGGTGATGGCATGAGTCTTCCGGCCCCTTCCCGCCGCGATCTTCTCCGCACTGCCGGCCTGCTGGTGGTCAGTGTCGGCGGCGCGAGCCCGCTCGCCCTGGCACAGCCGGCGGGCGCTCCGTATCCCGATCCCGATTTCCGGCAGCTCGATTCCTGGATCGTCGTTCACCAGGACAACACCGCCACGTTCTACGTCGGCAAGACCGACTGTGGCCAGGGTACCGGGACCGCCTTCCGCCAGATGATGGCCGATGAGCTCGATATCCCCTATGAAAAGACTTCCTGCGTCATGGGCCGCACCGACACCACCGTGGACCAGGGCGGATCCGGCGGTTCGGATGCCATCCAGACCGATGGCTGGCCCATGCGCCGCGTCGCGGCGGAAGCGCGCCGGGTGTTGCTCCAGATGGGATCCGAGCGGCTCGGCGTCCCGGTCGATCGCCTGTCCGTCAGCGCGGGCGTCATCACTCTCAAGGAGGATCCGTCCAGGCGCGTTACTTACGGACAATTGATCGGCGGCAAACGGTTCCACGTCACCCTCACCGGCAACGATGTCAATGCCACCACCGGCCAGGCCCACGTTAAGCCGGTCGGGGAACTCCGCATCGTCGGGCAGTCGCCCCAGCGTTACGACATTCCCGCCAAAGTGGACGGCTCGCTGAAGTGGGCGGTGGATGTCAGGCTGCCCGGCATGCTGCATGCGCGGAACGTGAAACCGCCGTTCGCGGGCGCGACGCTGCTCGCCATCGACGAGTCTTCCGTCAGACAATTGCCGGGATTCGTCCGGGTGGTGAGCAAGGGCAACTACGTGGCCGTAGTATGCGAGCGGGAAGAACAGGCCATCCAGGCGGCCCGGCAGCTTAGGGTGAACTGGAAAAAGCCGGCGTCGGCGCCCTTCCCGTCCTCCGAGAACCTGTATCAATACATGCGGGATGCGCGGCCGACCAGCAGCGCCAACCCCCGCCTGGTCGGTGACCCCGATGCGGCCTTCGCGGGCGCGGCCAAGGTCATTGACGCCGAATACGATTTTCCCTTCCAGGGCCACACCGCGTTTGGGCCGGCCCACGCCACCGCCGATCCATCCAACGGTCAGATGACGGTTTATTCCAACGACATGAAATCGTACGGGATGCGCAACGGCATTGCCAGGTTCCTCGGCATGCCGCGCGAAAAGGTGCGCGTCGTGTGGATGGAAGGGCCGCAAGGGTACGGCCGCACCGCCGCCGACGATGCCGGTTTCGAGGCGGCATACCTGGCCCGCGAAATCGGCCGCCCGGTGCGGGTGCAGTGGATGCGGGATGAGGAGACGGCGTGGGACACCAAGGGTCCCGCCTTCGCCTTCAAGCTGCGCGGCGCCTTGGATCGCGAGGGCAATCTCGTGGCCTACGAGTACGACGCCCGCGCCGCCGACTACAATCACGTCGGATACAACGAGCCCGATACCGTGCTCATCGCTCAGCTCATGGGCGCCCGGCGCGAGAGGCCCGCCGCCGGCAGCGCCGCCCTGCCGTCGGAGATGTACGCCATTCCCAACCGCCGCATGGCCGCCCATGTGGTCAGCCTTCCGCTGATCTGGGAAACCCCGCTTCGCACCGGCAACCTGCGGGATCCCAACGGCCCCCAGGTGACGTTCGCTGCCGAGTCGTTCATCGATGAGCTGGCGGCGGCGGCGCACGCCGACCCGGTCTCTTTCCGCCTGAAGCTCCTCACCGCCGCCACCGCCGACGACCCCGGCTTCAAGCGCGCGCGCTCCATCGCCGTCCTCCGTGCGGCGGCGGAAGCCAGCCATTGGGATCGCCGTCCTTCCCCGAAGCCCCTTGGCACCGCGAAGGTGCTGACCGGCCGGGGGGTCGCATACGGCTTTCGCAATCAGACCGTGGTGGCGCAGATCGTCGAAGTCGAAGTCAATCGCGAGACCGGCAGGGTCTGGGCGAAGCGGCTCGTGTGCGCCCACGATTGCGGTCTGGTCATCAACCCCGAAGCGCTGCGGCGCACCATCGAATGCGGCATGCTCCATGCCCTGAGCCGCGCGCTCTGTGAGGAGGTCCGTTTCGACACCGAAAAGGTGACCAGCGTGGACTGGAATTCGTCTCCCTCGCTCACCCATGCCGACGCGCCCGAGACCATCGACGTGGTCCTGGTCAACGGCGATCCGCATCCCGATCGCCCCGACCTTCCCCCCTACGGAGCGGGCGAGACCATCTGCAAGCCGCTGATTGCCGCGGTGGCCAACGCCATCTTCGATGCCACCGGCGTGCGCCTCCGCCGCGTTCCGTTCCGCAGCGCGCGCCTCCTGCCGGCGCTGAGGGCGGCGCAGATCTGAGGCTGGAACCGGCTGTTTTCCGCCATTCCGATCTGCCTCGGCCTCTTCGACGGCTTCCGAAGCCTCGGCGGATTGCTGCAAACACGGGCTTTCCCAGCCTCCATAAAGATTTCGGATTTCGTAAATAAAATATTTTCGCTTCCCAGGTGGATGCTGGTGTAGCACAATGAACTGCATTCGGAAGGCGCTGTCACAAACACCCTTTCCTATCACCCTGTCGTGATTGGTGTCAGTCATCTGGCACGTCCGAAGTCCCGCTGATACGTGAAACATCCGAGCAGGTTGGAGCATAACCATGAAAAAAATCGAGGCCATCTTGCAGCCGTTCAAACTCGACACGGTGAAAGAGGCATTGCAGGCCATGGGAATCGATGGCATGACCATCAGCGAAGTCCGCGGCCATGGCCGGCAAAAGGGGCACACGGAGATGTACCGCGGGCAGGAATACAACGTGGATCTGCTGCCCAAGGTGAAGCTCGAACTGGTGGTCTCTTCCGATCGCTTCGAAGAAGTGCTGAAAGCGGTCACGAGCGCCGCCCGGACCGGCAAGATCGGGGATGGGAAGGTATTCGTCTACGACGTATCCGACGCCATCCGCATACGCAACGACGACCGCGGCGAAGCCGCGCTGTAACTACACAACTGGAGACAAACGAAATGGGAGCCAATCGTACCCAGGCGCAAGGCGTCGCCTTGTTTCTCGCCGCATTTGTTTTTATCGCCGCCGGTCTGGCAGCCAACGTGAGCTTTTTGTGGCTCATCATCGGCATCGCGCTGTTGGGCGGGGCGATCGTGCTGTTCCTGAAATGCAAGCCCTGGGAACACATCGAGGAATAGAGGAGAGAAATCGAATGCTACTCATTGGAATACTCGTGACCTTTTTCGGGTTCATCCTGAGCTTGCTGAGCCTGGGAATGACGTCGAGCGTAGGCGGGCGCATGACCTTGGTGCTGATCGGGCTGGCGGTGAGCCTGTTCGGCATTCTCGGCCTGATCAACCGCGCGTTTCTGAAGAATGCCATTTGGAGGAGATAGGATCCGTGAAGAGAACCATTCTGCTGCTTACGACTATCCTGGCGCTGGCCTGGCTGGCCTTGGCCCAGGCGCCGGCGGCCGCGCCTGCCGGTTCAGCACCGTTGACCACGGAGGATCTCAAGAGCGTCGAAGCGCCTAAAGCGGACGCCCGCGCCAACGGCGACCCGGACGGCAGCCTCACCGGTACGGTGGCCGACGTTCCCGTGTCGGATGCGAAGAAGGGCCTGACGATCGGGGACGTCGTCAACCAGATCGGCCAGAACAAAATCGCCATCAACTTCGTGTGGACGCTGATCGCCGGCTTCCTGGTGATGTTCATGCAGGCCGGCTTCGCGGTGGTGGAGACCGGGCTGTGCCGCGCCAAGAATGCCAACCACACCATGATGATGAACTTCATGGTGTACGGCATTGGCATGCTGGCGTACTGGCTGATCGGATTTGCCATCCAAATGGGCGGCGTGGGCGGCGTCGGCAACCTGGGAGGCGCCGCACCGCTGAACACCGAATGGACCTTCACGCTGTTCGGCAAGCCGTTCGGCCTGTTCGGACAGCACGGCCTGTTCCTGACGCAGGGCGGGACCTACGACGTCGGCGTGATGGTGGTGTTCCTGTTCCAGATGGTGTTCATGGACACCGCGCTGACCATCGTCACCGGGTCGGCGGCCGAGCGGTGGAAGTACGCTGCGTTCCTGGTGTCGTCGTTCATCATGGGTGCGTTCACCTATCCGCTGTTTGCTAACTGGGCATGGGGCGGCGGATGGCTGGCGAACCTGGGCGCGAATTTCGGGCTTGGCAAGGGCTATTGCGATTTCGCCGGTTCGGGCGTGGTCCATGCCGTGGGCGGGCTGTCGGCGCTGGCTCTGTCGATCATCATCGGGCCGCGCCTCGGCAAGTTCACGCGGCAAGGCAAGCCCAATGCCCTCATCGGGCATGATATCGTGATCGTGCTCACCGGCTGCTTCATTCTGGCGTTCGGCTGGTTCGGGTTCAATCCCGGCTCCACGCTGGGCGCATCCGGCAACGGCAGCCTGCGCATCAGCTCCATCGCGGTGAACACCATGCTGGCCGGCATGGCCGGCGGTTTCGGCGCGATGTTCTACATGTGGATGCGCTACGGCAAGCCGGACGCCTCCATGTCCGGCAACGGCCTCCTGGCGGGGCTGGTGGCGATCACCGCACCGAGCGGTTTCGTCAACAGCGTGAGCTCGGTGATCATCGGCCTGATTGCCGGCGTGCTGGTGTGCCTGTCGGTGGAGTTCGTGGATCGCAAGCTGAAGGTGGACGATCCGGTGGGCGCTATTTCGGTGCACGGGACCAACGGCCTGTGGGGCGTCATCTCCGTGGGTCTGTTTGCCGATGGCAGGAGCAATTACGGCGGATCGTGGAACGGCGTCACCGGTTCGGTCACGGGGCTGTTCTACGGCGACGCATCGCAGTTAGTGGCGCAGCTCATCGGCGTGGTGACGCTGGTGGGATTCGTGTTCACCATGAGCTTTGTGGTGAACCTCCTGGTCGATTCGGTGATGGGCCAGAGAGTGTCGGCGAAGGCCGAGCTGGAAGGACTGGACCTGCCGGAGATGGGCCAGGTAGGATATCCCGAGTTCGAATTGAAGCCCCGTGCGGTAGGGGTGCAATAAGATGACCGGCGAGCTGACTCTCACTACCCCACTACGCTTGCCGCCGGTTCCCTGGCGAGACCCTCACACGGTCTCGCCGGCCCAACTGGCCGGGTACATCGCTGCGCTCGAAGAGGCATGCGAGCGCGAGCCGCGCTCGGCCGATTTGCGCACCTGCCTGGGCATGGCGTACGCCATGAACTACGATGTCTACAAATCCATGGACGCGCTCGAAATGGCGGTACAGGCGGAGCCCGAACATTTCTTCGCGCAGTTGAAATATGCCGAGCTGCACTATCGGCTGCGCGCGCTGATTCGCGCCGAGCGGGAGACCCTGAAAGCGGCCGACCTGGCGACGAACAGTTGGGAACTCGGGCTGGCGCGCAAACAGTTGCAGGAGATTCGCCGCCTGATGCGCGAGGGCACGCAGAAGCCGGAGTGGACCAAGCCCCTCACCATGCCGGCGGTATGGCTGGTGGCGATGAGCGTGATTCTATGCCTGGCGGTGTACTGGAAATGAAATACAAGTGGAGCTACTTCATCGGGAGCGCCGTACTGGCGGCGTACTTCCTCGTAACCAACGGCGCGCCGCCGCTGGCCGTGGCCGCGGGAATCTGCGGCGCGGCGATGTTCGTGCGACGCCGTTCGCGCACGGTATAACCGGCCCGCAATGACCTTTCCGCTCTCCCCAGCGCTGCTGATGTTCGGCACGAGCGGCCCGGCCAGCATCCCGCTGGCCATGCTGATCGTGTTCGTCTCGGCCAAAGTCCTGGCGGAGCTGGCGGAGCGGATCGGCCAGCCGGGCATCGTGGGCGAGATTCTGGCCGGCGTCCTGATCGGACCGAGCGTGCTGGGGTGGCTCGCGCCGAGCGAATTCCTGAGCGCCCTCTCCGACCTGGGAGCGATGTTCCTGCTGTTCCGGGTCGGCCTCGAAGTGAAATCGTCGGAGCTCCTGAAGGTGGGAGGCACGGCCGCCGTGGTCGCCCTTTCGGGTGTGGTGGTGCCGTTCATCCTCGGCACCGGGATCCTCCTGCTTTGGGGTTCGGCCACCAACGAAGCCATCTTCGTGGGCGCGTCCATGGTGGCGACGAGCGTCGGCATCACGGCGCAGGTGCTGTCCGCCAAGGGACTGCTGCACACCACTTCGAGCAAGATCATTCTGGCGGCGGCGGTGATCGACGACGTGTTGGGGCTGCTCGTCCTGGCGGTGGTGAGCAGCATTACGCACGGCCGCCTGGACTTCGTGCAACTCGGGCTCACCGCCTTGGCGGCCACCGCGTTTACGGTCATCGTGGCCAAGTGGGGAACCCAGACCGTGGGAAAACTCGTGCCTCACGTGGATGCCCGGCTGAAGGTAGCCGAGGCGCGTTTCGTGATGGCATTGAGCCTGCTGTTCGTGCTCGCCCTGCTGGCCGTGTTCACGGGAGTGGCGGCGATTGTGGGCGCCTTCCTGGCCGGGTTGGCGCTGGGCGAAAGCACTGGCCCGCGCGAGCGCGACCTGGCGCAGGGGGTGTCGGAGCTGCTGGTGCCGTTCTTTCTGGCCGGCATCGGGCTGCACGTGGACTTATCGGCGTTCGCCAACGCCGGGACGGCGTTGCTGGCGCTCGTGATCCTGGCGGCGGCGATCGTTTCGAAGTTCATCGGTTGCGGCCTCGGCGCGCTGAGCCTGGGGAAGGCCGATGCGTTGCGCGTCGGCATCGGCATGATTCCGCGGGGCGAAGTGGGGATGGTGGTGGCGCAGATCGGGCTCGGGTTCGGGATACTGTCGCAGAGCTCGTATGGCATCGTGGTGTTCATGTCCGTGGCCACCACCATCGTGGCGCCGCCGTTCATCAAGGTTGCCTACGAGAAAGTCATGCTGGAGCGGGATAAGGAATTGGGTGATGAGGTCCTGCGTCTGGGTTGAGGGTCCCATGGAACAAATACCGGTCGATCTCAATCCGCCGCGCGGCGAAAAGGGAGCGTTTCGCAAAATCACGGTGACGCTTCCCCCGGGAATTTATGAACGCCTGATTCGCGAGTCGGCGCGGCGCAAAATCGCCGGCGAGCCGAACCAGTTGCTCTCGGCGCTGCTGCGCGAGGCGGTAGTGCAGTACCTGGAGCAGTTAGGGGCGTGAGGACCGCCGCGCCGCGTCCCAGCGCCGGTCCTGGAGCAGCCGGCGGGAAACGCAAATAAAAGGGTTCGTCAGAAGAATTCGTGGGTCGATTCCGGTTCGGGCAACTTGCCAAGTGAGTGATAGAGCGCAAGTTCGAGGCAGCGGAAGGTGCGGAAACCGTAGGATTTTCTCATAGTGACTTTAGCCTTGTTGTTTAGACCCTCGACAACTCCGCTGGAAAGCAGCTTCTGAGCGCGGAAATAGTTGAGGATCAGTTCGCGGTGCTGGCGGAGGGACCGGGCGATGTTCTTCATGGGCTCGATGCGCGAGCGCATCACTTGCCGACACCAGTCATCGAGGAACTTTCCGGCCCATGCGGGCGAGTTGTAATCCCAGAGCTGCTGAAAGGCTTCTTTAAGAAGGTAAGCACGTACTGCGCTTGCCCCGTTTGCTGAGACAAATAGTTAAGACACTGTTGACCGTTCGCTGCCATTTCATTGTGCCCCATCCCGGAACGGTTTTAGGATGAAGCTGCCGGTGAAGCGGAGACGGGCTCTGCTGGCGAGCACCCCGATCAAGGAATAGCCGGCCGGAACTCATCTGCGGACGATGAGATGGAGCGCGGTCCTCCCGACACGCTCTGCTACCCGGGTTCGGGGCCGACCGACGGGAGGCGGCACGGCTCCCGGCCTGGGGTTTGGTTTTCATACCACATCGGACCAGATAGATTCCGCCATGCCTTGAAAAACGCATTCTGATGGCCGTCAGAATGAGACCGCCGGGGTAGCCCGGCCAGTGGGGAGGCATCGGCGCAAACTCGGCTGTGGCGATTACAATCCGGACCACGTAGCTGCCGGTCGCTTGTCGAGTTTCCCTGTATAGGGCGCCTTTGCTTCCGCCATTCATATGATGCGTCGATGTCATAGGGCGCGGCGGCATGCGCTCGTGGTTGCTGCCTGGCCCAACAACTGTTGTTCAAACTCCACCGGCGGCCGGTAGCCGAGCGCCGAATGGAGGCGTTTGCGGTTGTACACCCGTTCCAGGAAGTGCTTTATGGAAGCCCGCGCCTCCGCCAGATCGCGGTATTCCTGGCGATACACCTCCTCATATTTGAGGGTCTTCATGAACGATTCGCAGGCCGCATTGTCGAACGGATTTCCCTTGCGACTCATGCTGATGGTGATGTCCCGGCTCTTCAGCAGGTCCGTGTAGTCTTGTGAGGCGTACTGCACGCCGCGGTCAGAATGATGCACCAAACCCGGCGCCGGTATGCGCCGCTCAAGCGCCATGCGAAGCGCTGCGATGGTAAGCTCGTCCTCCAACGTTCGGTCCAGCGCCCAGCCAATCACCCGCCGCGAGTAGGCATCCAAGATGACAGCTAGATACACGAACTCCGCTGCCAGTCGAATGTAGGTGATGTCCGCCACCCACAGTTGATCGATGTCGGTCAACGCCATCCCGCGCGCCAGGTTCGGGTACACCGGCCGACTGTGATTGGAGTTCGTGGTCACCAGGAACTTCCGTCGCCGCAGGCACAGCAGATTGTCCTCCCGCATCAGGCGGTACACCCGGTTCGGCCCGACCTGCCAGCCGCGCCGGTGCAGTTCTTCGGTCATGCGTGGCCGTCCATAGGCGGGAAACTCCAAGGCGATCCGCTGGATGGCATCCCGTAGATCGATGTCCTTATCCCCGGCGGCCGGCGTGGTCAGGAACCGGTAGTAGCCGGCCCGGCTCAGATGGGCCAGCGCGCACATCTCGGCGATGCTCATGCTCGTTTCCCTCCGGACTTGCTCCTGGATGTTCCCGTAGATCGCGGCTTTCCAGTCAATGCCTGCAACCTCCGCTGTTCCTCGATGCGTTGCAAGCTGCGCTTTAAAAAATCGATCTCCAGGGTTTGCTGGCCGATTTTCCGCTCCAGCTTGGCCTGCTCGGTATCATCCCACCGCTGCTTTCCCAAGCCCGGAAACGCATTGCCCGGTCCTTCACGGAATTCCCGGCGCCAGCGATGCAGGACATTCGGGTTCACCTCAAATGCCCGCGCCACCTCGGCAATCGAGGACCCCGTCTCCAGCCGTCGGATGGCGGCCAATTTCTCCTCACGCGTGAAAGTTCGTCGTGACAGCCCCATGACACAATTCTCCATTCAATGGAATTTGTGTCTTAACTGTTTGTCTCAAAAATCGGGACAAGTCCATACGGTCTTAAGGTTGTAACGGAGCAGATCGCGCAACCGGAAACGCTGTTCCGTCTTCAGATTCTCTTCGGGTTTGAGCAGCAGCCAGCACGACTTCTTCAGCACGGGCACGCCGCCCTCGCTCGCAATGCGGCGCGATTCTCCTGCTCGGATTTCGTCCAATGCCTTGTTCATTTTCGCCACGATGTGAAAACGATCGAGGATGTGAAGCGCCTCGGAGCATTTCTCGCGAATGACTTTTAGGTAGGGTTCCCACATATCGGAGCAGACGAACACAATCTTCGAAGCCAGTTCGTCGCCGATGACCGTGAAAAATCCTCGAAAGGATTCGATGGTTCTTTCGCGGCCCACCCAAAGAAGGCGCGTGACGTCGAGATCGATCTGATAAACCAGAGTCAAGTACTTGTGGCCTTTGGCATATTGGATCTCATCGACGCCGATCGCATCGATTTGTCCCAGCACCCGATCCTCCAGCCCGAAGGTGACGACGTGTTCCACCGCGTCGAAGACCTTGTCCCAGGAGGTGCGAAAGGCCTCCGCCGTCTCTTTCCATGACAGTTGAGTTCGATCATCAGGCCTGGCCCACTTCGATCATCTAATTTGGCCCACCCCTGATAGTCATAGTTTGCCCCATTCGGCCGGGAGTTGTTCGCGCCGCCCCGGCGTGAGTGGAGCCTGGCGACGCCCGTAGGGCGGCGCGTTTCAGGCGAAACGAACGGCGGGGTGGCGCGAACCGGCGGCCCGCCTCCCGTTCACCGTTTCTTCCTCCTCTCCATCGTTCGCCGGAAGCGGAACGATTCTGTCCCGGTTTCAATAATGTGGGCCCGGTCCGTCACCCGATCCAGCAAGGCTTTGCACAATCGCGGGTTCGGGAATACCGTAGTCCATTCTGAAAATGGCAGATTTGTCGTGACGATCAGTGCCGCTCTCTCGGCCCGCTCGGATACCACTTGAAACAGAAACTCCGCCCCCACATCGGCCAGCGGAACATAGCCAACCTCGTCGAGCGCGATTAGCTCGTACTTCTGCCATCGGGCCATCATGCGTCGTACCTGATTGTTCTGCTTCGCTTCCACGAGCTCGTTGACCAGAGCCGCGGCCGTGGTGAAGCGGACCCGGCGTTTCTGCCGGCACGCAGCCAGACAGAGCCCGGTCGCCAGATGGCTCTTCCCCGTTCCACAGTCGCCGATCAGAACCACCGGTTCGTTACGTTCAATGTAGCCGCCTTCGGCCAGTTCGCGAATCTTTGCTGCTGGAATCGCCGGCGCCTGCGCAAAGTCGAACTCCTCCAGCGTCTTCATCCGGGGCAACTGCGAGTCCCGAATGCGATTGGCAATCGCATGCCGGTCGCGCTCCTCACACTCCAGCGCAAGTAATGCCTCCAGATACCCGATATGCGTGCGGTTTTCCTTCACCGCCTGCTCGGACAGGGAAACAAAGTTCGCGGCGATCGCCGGCGTCCGGACGGACTTGCAATACTGCCGCACGCTGGCATGTTCGAGAGATTCACTCGGGCTTTTCACTGGATCACCCCTTTGCATCTCAGCAGCAGGTCGTACGCGTTCATCACGGGTTGTGGCCGCTCAAACTGGGCCAGTTCTTCCGACAGTTGGACCTGGCACCGTCGGCGCTCCTCGGCATCCGGCGTGCGCATGATGTGCAACACGGCCGCCGCATCCGTTACCCCAAGGTGAAGGGCTTCCTCCACTGCGCCGATCAGCCGATCCCATCCACTGACCACGCCAACCCGAACCAGGCCGATCATCTCTCTGGTCCCGCCGCTCTTCCCGTAACGCTCCTCGAGTTTCTTCCAGATTCGATCCAAAGACGCGGGCCAGCGTCCGGCCTGCCTCCACTGCTCCAGCGGCGTCGACCCTGCCATGGCGCCCGGCTTCTTCTCCAATACATCGAGGTAGTGTTCGAGGTTCAGGATCTGGTGGCCGCGTCCGTAGTTTCGCTGGTGACGGGCGACGCATGTGCCGTCATACACGATCTCGATCAGCGAGGGCCATACCCGCGCGGTCACGCGCAGGCCGGGCCACAGGGGCGCCGAATACCAGTTCGTTTTCACTTTCACGCGGCCCTTGTTGTCTACGATCAATGGGTACAGGATCTCGTCTATCGGGAATCGCTCCTCGGCCGGCGGCAATAACTGCGCCCGTTCCATCTGGCTGGCCTCGCCAACCGTCATCGTCCTTCCGCTGATGGTTCGACTCCGGCTTGCCAGGCAGCCAGCCAATAGGTGCTGATTTAATTCCGCCAGGTCGGATGCCTCCGGCACCGGCACCAGCCAGTTCCGCCGGTACCGGCCCACTTCGCCTTCGACTCCACCTTTTTCATTGCCGCTCGCCGGGTTGCAGTATTCGCTCTGGAATCCCCAGTGCGAACGGAAGGCGATCACGCGACTGGTTTCTTCCCGCTGCCGTCCCCGTAGAATCTTCTTTACCGCGCTCGAGAGATTGTCGTAACGGAGGGTCCGAAAGACGCCACCGAAATACGCGAAGCCGTGCTCGTGCCCCTCCAAGAACGCCTGCTGGGTCGCATTGGTGTAGGCCCGGTGAAAGGCGTCTCCCGACCCCATACTGCGCATCGCGAAAAACTGCAGGACGCAGCGTTCGCCGCCCAGTTTCGCAGAGGCTTCGAACCAGTCCACTTGCGCTTCCTGGCCCAAGGCATAGGACTGCGGCACGAATATCTCGCGGCCGCTCAGGCCCAGCTCACGCTTCCTTCCCGCCACGAAGCGCCGCACGGTGGGCTCACCGATCGGATACTCGGGGTGCTCCTCTCGCACTCTGGTAAAGATCCGGTGTGCCGTGTGCCGCTGCTTCCGCGGCGCATCCCGGTCCTCTTCCAGAATCCGATTGATGATCTCTTTCAAAGGACCGAGCCGCGGCTGCTCCTTTTCGAAGCGCTTCCGTTCCGGCGGAATCGCGCTGCCGATCGCCTGTCGGACCATCCGGCGATGCACTCCGTGCTTCTCCGCCAGTCCCTTGATCGTCTCTCCGGCCGCGTGGCCGCGCCGGATCTCTTCGAATAATTCCACTTTCAGCCTCCTGTCCATCCCGGAATGGTTTCATTTCCAGGTGTCAGGGGTGGGCCAAATTAGACGATCGAAGTGGGCCAAATTAGACGAGCGAACTCAACAGTCGCCGCGCCCAACGGGCTAAGAAGAGCATGTAGGCTTTCGTCAGTGTGCGTTTGCCGTCGCCCCAGGGAACTTCTTCGACAGCCACAACGCCGCAGCGGCGACAGTTGACGCGCCGCATGGTGTACAGAAGGAAGACGCGAAAACCCCACAGGGGAATGAACTCAAAGCGCCGTTCGGCGAGTTGGTCATAACCCGGCGCCGGCAAATGGCAGCGCGAGCAGATCGCGGCCGTGTTCCGCCTCAGTTGGAAATGGAGAGATCGCGCCTCCGTTAAGATAACGGAGAGAACGCGTGAAAAAGACAAGGAAGCATTACACACCCGACGAGAAGGTCGCCGTCCTCAGGCGGCATTTGTTGAGCCAGGAGCCGATCTCCAAGCTCTGCGATGAACTGGGCCTGCAGCCAACGGTTTTCTACCGGTGGCAGAAGGAGTTCTTCGAGAATGGAGCGGCCGCCTTCCAGACCAAAGAGCGTCCCAACCAGCAGCCCCAACAGCAACGCATCGAATATCTGGAAAAGAAGATCCAGACCAAGGATGAGGTCCTGGCGGAGCTGATGGCGGAGCATGTCGCCTTAAAAAAAAGTCTTGGGGAGATCTGAACGGGGTCTGGGTGCCGCACGACGTGCGGGACCAGATCGTGGACTACGTCCGGCGCTGGTCGGAGAGGACGGAGATCGGCGTCGGACGGTTCATCGGGTGGCTCGGCATCACAGCCAGTAAGTTCTATGGGTGGCGGGAACGATATGGCAAGGTGAACGAGCACAACGGTTGGATTCCCCGGGATTTCTGGTTGGAGCAGTGGGAGAAGGAGGCGATCATCAATTTCCATTTGAAAAATCCGCTGGAAGGCTATCGGCGCTTGACGTTCATGATGTTGGACGCCGACATCGTGGCGGTGAGCCCGTCCAGCGTCTGGCGAGTCTTGGGCCAAGCTGGGTTGCTGGCGAAGTGGAAAGGGAAGCTTTCCAAGAAAGGCACGGGCTTCGAGCAACCACTCCAAGCGCACCAGCATTGGCACATCGATGTTTCCTACATCAACATCAGCGGCACGTTCTACTACCTGTGCAGCGTGCTGGACGGCTACAGCCGCTCGATCGTGCATTGGGCTTTGCGGGAGTCGATGACCGAGGCGGAAATTGAGATCATCCTCCAGGGGGCCAGGGAGAAATATCCGGAGGCGAAGCCGCGGATCATCTCCGACAACGGACCGCAGTTCATCGCGCGGGATTTCAAAGAGTTCATTCGGATCTCGGGTATGACCCATGTGAGGACGTCACCCTACTACCCGCAATCCAACGGCAAGATCGAGCGCTGGCACAAATCACTCAAAGCAGAATGCATCCGGCCAGGAACGCCGTTGACGCAAGAGGACGCTCTGAAACTCATCCAGGAGTATGTGGACCACTACAACACCGTGCGATTGCACAGTGCCGTCGGATTTGTCACGCCGGCGGATATGTTGGCGGCGCGCCAGGCCGAGATCCTTGCGGCGCGGGATCGCAAATTGGAAGAAGCGCGCGAACAACGGAAAAAAAGCCGGCAGCAGGCGGCGGCGTGACCGGAAGAGTTAAAATGACACTGCCAGGTGAAACGGAAGCGGGCTCTGCAGGGATGCAACCATGCCGAGGGATAGCTTGGTGGGCTCATCGAAACGATGTCGCTGGGCGCGGAAGTTCGCCTTTCGCGCTCTTCCCGAAAACACATCGGATCGGTAGACCCTTATGCCTTGAAAATCCCCGCCCCGAAGGGGGCGGAATACTCACTAACGGAGAGCGACCCCTCTCCATTTCACGCTGAACCGGAACAGCCGAACCTCTGCGCGGTCGCACGGCTACTTCGATACTCTTCTTGTCGGCACTGAAGTGGGCGTGCTGGTAGACAAAACCTCGGAAACGAACTGCTATTCTTCTTCATGGCCGGTCTCCTTTTGCACTTCGAGTGCGTATTGGGAGCTTAACGCATCCCGCCGGGGCCGGCTTTCTCATTCCATCTACGCCGTTAGCAGGGAGCAATCCTTGCATCCAGCGCATTTCCCTTGCAGATTTACGAATAGATGTTATTCGGCTATATGCGTAAGATCGAAGTACTCGCTCACACTACTCGATGGCAGGTCCGTGGTCATCCAGCCTGGTAGGCAATGTGCGAGGATCGTGATTCTTCAGACCTCCGAAGATCCCCAAGAGTTGTGAAAGACCGCCGAATCGCGTGGTTGCTCAAAGCACCGGGCTAACTGGCCATCCCGCACCTCATAAACGTGCGCCGTGCGAATGGTCCGCGCCTCCACCAGGGCTGCGCGCACCCGGATGACTCGCAGGTGTTCCTGTGCCTGCTCACTGCGGTGCTGGATCGGTCGTAGTAGCCGCGGGTCCACTCGCACCAGGCGGGCCAGCATTTGCGCGTCCATCCGATCGTTCTTCCGGCTGCTATTGCTGATCAACTGCACTTGCCGTGCGTTAGCCACAATCACCTCGTGTCCGACGCTCTTCAGCAGCCGGCTCACCCACGGAGAATGGGTCCCCACTTCAATTGCCACGCGACATGGCTTCATCGTTGCGAAGACCTGCGTAATAGCTTCCTTCGTGGTCCCAACGCTGGCCTCCCGCAACACCTCCCCGTTCTCGTCCAGCATGCAATACCGGCTCGTCTTGTCCCCCAGGTCCATTCCAACGGTTACGTTTGTTGACTTGGTCTTCTTCATGCTGGCTTTCGGACTCTTACAACCACGTTTACCGGGGAAGTCAAACTGGCTCGAAAGGCAACTGGCCAGGAAAAAGACCCGAAGCCCTCACCATCCGGCAGCGGGTACGCGGGCCGAGTTTCCCGGCACCATTCGACCGTATCAGTGACCCACAGATTCCTCTGACGCGGCAATAAAAGAGGGCCCCGAAGGGCCCCCGGTTACGACGGTTTTCATGGAATCGTAGTTATGTCAGCCGGTTTACGTTCTCGGCTTGCAGGCCTTTCGGACCCTGCTTGACCTCGAACTCCACTTCGGCTCCTTCGTCCAGGGTGCGGTACCCGTTCGCCTGGATGGCTGAGAAATGAACGAACACATCGTCACCGCCGGACCGCTGGATGAATCCATAGCCCTTCGCGGCATTAAACCACTTCACTGTGCCTTTTTCTTTCACTACACCTTCTCCTGAAATTGTTCGTCGTGCTCTGGATTCCGAACCAAGGAAAGCGGAACTTTCGAGGCTTGCTGCGAAATTGAGAGGCGCGCCCAAACAACCTGTTACATGTTGCGTACGGTATTCTCTCAGATGGCATGAGTGCGGTCAAGCGCGCGCGGGTGGGCGGAGAAGTGGAGTTTATCGAGGCCCTGCGGCGCCGTGCGGCCTTCCTGAAAGGCCCCCAAACCGTGTTGGGAATTGGCGACGACTGCGCCATCTTCCGCCCGCGCGGCGGCTCCGAAGACCTGCTGTTCACCACCGATCTGCTGCTTGAAGACGTGCACTTCCGGCGCGGGTCGGAGCGTCCGCAAGACCTGGGGTGGAAAGCGCTGGCGCGCGGCCTGAGCGACATCGCCGCCATGGGCGGGGAACCGCGCTTCTGCCTGCTCTCGCTGGCGCTGCCGGCGGACACGCGCGCGGCGTGGATCGACGCTTTCTACGAGGGACTCCTGGCGCTGTCGGCGCGCGAGCAGGTACCGCTGCTCGGCGGCGACCTGGCCCGGGCCGACCGCGTCCTGTGCGATATCGTCGTGTGCGGCGCCGTGCCGCGCGGCCAAGCGCTGCGGCGCGATGGCGCGCACGCCGGCGATGCGATCTACGTATCCGGCAGCCTGGGCGGCGCGGCGCTGGGGCTGGCCCGCGGACGGCGGAGCGGCGCTTGGGTGTGCCACGCCCGTCCCGAACCCCGCCTCGCGCTGGGGCGGTTCCTGCGGACGGAACTGCACGCTACCGCGGCCATGGACCTCAGCGACGGCCTCTCGCTCGATCTGCACCGGTTGTGCCGGGCGTCCGGCCTGCACGCGCGGATTTCGCCGCCGCCGGTGTTTCCCGGCGCAACCCTGGAGCAGGCGCTGCATGGCGGCGAGGATTACGAACTGCTCTTCACGGTGCCCGCGCAGGCCCAGATTCCCTCGGCCTGCGGCGGCCTGCGGTTGAGCCGAATTGGTACCATGCGCAGAGGGCGCCGGGGCATTGTGGAACTGGACGGCATGCCATTGGCCCCTCTCGGCTACGACCACTTTCGCAAACCATGAGCCTTCCCGACCCCGCACCGGTGCTGGAACTGATCGACGCCTTCCGCCGCTCGAAGACCATGTTCGCGGCGGTGTCGATCGGAGTGTTCGAACGGCTGCACGAAGGCGCTTCCACGGCGGCGGATCTGGCCCTGCGCCTGGGCGTGAACGCCGGCGCGCTGGCGCGCCTGCTCGACGGCTGCGCGGCGCTGGGCCTGGTACGCAAACAGAACGGTGTCTACCAAAACCAACCGGTGGCCGAGACCTACCTGTGTACGGCGAGCGCCGACTCGCTCCACGGCTACGTGCGCTATTCGAATGACGCGCTCTATCCCATGTGGGGCCGCCTGGAGGACGCCATTGCCGAAGGCACGCCGCGCTGGAAGCAGGTATTCGGACTGGAAGGCGACATCTTCGGGGGGTTCTTCCGCACCGGAGAGGCGATGCGCGATTTCCTGAGGGGCATGCACGGCTTTGGCATGCTCAGCTCGCCGGCGGTGGTGGCCGCCTTCGACCTGCTCCGCTTCCGGCGCATTACGGACCTCGGCGGCGCGACCGGACACCTGGCCATCGCCGCCTGCGAGCGATACCCGCAACTGAGCGGCGTGGTGTTCGAACTGCCGGCTGTCGTCCCCGTGGCCCGCGAGGAGGTAGCGCGCTCGAGCGCCGGCGCCCGCATCGAAGTGGTCCCCGGCGATTTCTTTCAGGACAAGCTGCCGGAGGGCGATCTCTATGCCGTGGGCCGGATTCTGCACGACTGGTCCGACCAAAAGATCGGGCAACTGCTGCGTCGCATCTACTTGAGCCTTCCGGTTGGCGGCGCGCTCCTCATCGCTGAGAAACTGCTGAACGATGACGGCGTCGGACCGCTGGAGGCCAACATGCAATCGCTCAATATGCTGGTGGTCACCGAAGGACGGGAACGCAGCTTGAGCGAATACCGGGCGCTGCTCCAGGCCGCCGGGTTCGACGACGTCGGGGGCGTCCGCACCGGAGCGCCGCTCGACGCGATGCTGGCCGTGAAGGTAGAGTAACGAAAATGGCCGACGGGCTTTAGAACGATCTCCGTTACGCCGGTCGCCGGCTGCGGCGGGCGCCCGGCTTCGCAGCCGTGGCCGTGCTTTCGCTCGCCCTGGGGATTGGTGCCAATACCGCGATCTTCAGCGTCATCGATGCGCTGCTGCTGAAATCGTTGCCGGTGCGCGATCCGCAGCAGTTGGTGCGCATCGTGAGCCCGGTCCTGGCGGATTTCGGGGTTCCGTATCGGCAGTACGAACTGTTTCGCGCCGGGGAGGACGTGTTCTCGGCGGCCGCGGGGATCTATCCGACCGTGCGCGCCGCAGCGGAGGGAACCCCGCTCGAAGTGGCTCTGGTCTCGGGCGGCTATTTTCCGATGCTGGGAATCGCCGGCGCCACCGGCCGGTTGCTGACGGCGGACGACGACCGCCCGACCGCGGCTCCGGTGGCGGTGATCAGCTATCGATATTGGAAAGGCGCATTTCGGGCTCGCGCCGGAGGTGCTGGCGCGCACGGTGAGCCTGAACCGCGCCGCCTTTACGATTGTCGGTGTGGCGCCGCGCGGATTTTCGGGCGACGCTCCGGGGCGGCTTACCGATCTTTGGATTCCGCTGGCGCAGCAGGAGCGGGTGATGCTGGAGCGTCCGGATCGCCAGGTGCCATGGGTGCGGGTGGTCGCGCGATTGCGGCGCGGCGTGACCCTGCCCTGGGCCCGCGCGGCGGCCCAGGCGTCCTATATCGAAAGCGTGCTCGGCCTGCCGAACCTGAGCCCGTCGACGCGCCAGCTGTGGCTCCGCGGACGGGTGGAACTGGAGCCGGCGGGGCGGGGCTTTTCGGCTTCCCGCCGCAGCTTCGCGCAGCCGCTGGCGATCCTGATGATGGTCACCGGGCTGGTGCTCGTGGTGGCGTGCGCCAACCTGGCGAACCTGCTGCTGGCGCGAGCGGCGGGCCGGCGGCGCGAAATGGCGATCCGCCTGGCGATCGGCGGCACGCGTCTTCGCATCGCCCGGCAGTTGGCGACGGAGAGCCTGGTGCTGGCGGCCGCCGGCGGCGCGGTGGGGCTGGGGTTGGCGCGTTGGGGCACCGGCGCGCTGGTGCGGTTCGCGGGCTCGGGGTTGGTGCCGTTCGCCCTGGAGCCGGGCATCGACCGGCGGGCGCTCGCGTTCACGGCGGGTCTATGCCTGCTCACCGCGCTGCTGTTCGGACTGGCGCCCTCGTGGCATTCCCTCCATCCGCGCGCCGTGGAAGGACGAAGGCCCGCCGCGCCGGCGCTCATCGTGGTGGAAGTGGCGCTGTCGCTGGTGATCCTGATCGCGGCCGGGCTCTTCGTGCGCACGGTGACGAACCTGAAAGCCCAGCCGCTGGGATTCGGCGATCGACTCCTGCTGGTGTGGACTGCACCCGAACAGGCGGGACTGCGCGGGCGCCCGGTGGACGACCAGATCGATCAATCGTTATTGCCGGAGCGGCTGATGGCGCTGCTGGCCAGCCTGTTCGGCGCGGCGGCGGTGACGCTGGCGGCGATCGGGGTGTACGGCGTGTTGTCGTATTGGGCGGCGCGGCGCACCGCCGAGATCGGCATGCGCATCGCGCTCGGCGCCACGCCCGGGAACGTGCTGGCCATGGTCTTGCGCGAGAGCCTCTGGCTGGTGGCGGCCGGCGTGGCGGTGGGAATTCCGGCGGCGCTGGCGTTGAACCGGCTGGTGGCGGCGCGGCTGTTCGCGGTGGGAGCGAGCGATCCGCCCACCATCGCCGCGGCCGCCGCGCTGGTCCTGGCCGTCGGATTGGCGGCGGGACTGCTGCCGGCGTGCCGCGCCTCGCGAGTGGACCCCCTGGTGGCATTGCGCCATGAGTGACCGGACGACGCTTCCCACCCAGCTCGACGAGGAGAAGCCGAAGGGTCCGGCGGCGCCGCGCATCCGCTGCCCCCGCTGTGGCTGGCAGCCCGGCCCGCACGATCTCTGGTCGTGCACCTGCGGCCATGCCTGGAACACGTTCGACACCGGCGGCGTTTGTCCGGCATGCCTGCGGCAGTGGAAACAGACGCAGTGCCCGATGTGCCACGCCTGGTCTCCGCATTCGGACTGGTACGAGGAGTAGCGCGCATCGCCATGACGTACGACGTCGCCATTGTGGGCGCCGGTCCGGCGGGCAGTTGGCTGGCTCGCGAGCTCGCCGCGGGCGGGTGGAGCGTGGTGCTGCTCGAGCGCTCCGACGCCCTCGGCGAGCCCAATTTCTCGAGCGCGGTTTCGCCTTCGCCCACCGTGGAGACCTTCGATCTGCCGCCAGAGGCGGTCGCGTCCACCTGGGATACCGGCAAGGTATTCGGACCGAAATCCGTGGTGGCCTGGCAGTTCGAGCGGCCGGCCGGAGTGGTACTCGATTTTCGGCGGCTCAAGCGTCTGTTGGCGGAACAGGCGCGCCGGCGGGGGGCGGAGGTGTTGCTGGGCACCACCATCAAGAGCGTCCGTTGCGGCGATCGGGTGAGCGCGGTGGTAGCCCGTTCCGGGAACAGCTACGAGGCGCGGGTGGTGGTTGATGCTTCCGGCGCCGCGGCGGTGCTGGCCGGGCAATTGGGACTGCGCCGGCACATCGTGACGCCGGCTTCGGTGGGGACCGAGCTGATCTGCCGGACCGACCCGCTCTCCGCCGAGCGGCGGCGCACCGTGGAGTTCTATTTCGGCAGTGCGTTTGTGCCGCACGGCTATGCCTGGCTCTTTCCGATGGGTGCCGACACCATGAAGGTCGGCCTCTGTGTCTACCAGGCGCGCAAATACCGGCCGCTGCGTTTGGGCGCCATGCTGGCGGAGTTCGCCGGCACCATCCCGTGGCTGGATGGCGCCGAGATCCTGGAACGCCACTCGGGCATCGGTTATATGCAGGGCGGCATCCGCCAGCACGTGAGCGGCAACGTGCTGGCCATTGGCGACGCCGCCGATCAGATCAATCCGTTGGCGGGGGAAGGCATCCGCCACGCGCTCGAGTCGGCGCGGCTGGCCAAAGGGGTGATCGAGCGGGCGCTCGAGGCGAACCAGAGCGGCGTGTTGCAGGCGTACAATGCCCTGTGGGAGAGGTATGCCGGCCGGCGCTGGCGGACCTGCGCCTGGATTGCCCATTCGATGTATGGGCGTTTCCCGGATCGGGCGCTGGAGTTCTGCACCCGCCACATCGGCAAGCTGACGCCGGAGGAAGCCTTCGCCGTGGCCTTCGAATATGCCCCGGGGCCGATCGTCCGGTCGCTGTTCCGCAGGCGCAATCGGGCGCGCCTGTGGGCGCCACCAATTCCCCCCCGCAATTGAAGTAAGCTTGCACAATGGGTGCTTATTTTCGGAGCTCGTGGTCTGCGCCGGCGGTTCTGGCGCTGGCAACGCTCTGCTGCGGCCAAGCCGCGGCAGCCGAGCGCCAGCTGGTGAACGGCTGGGAAGTGCACGATGAGATCAGGGTGGCTGCCGGGTCGGAGGCGGCCGTGACGGAGTCGTTTCCCTCGTTTCTGGAATACCAGGACTGGGTCATGTTTCACCCCAAGTTCGGCTACTACGCCAGCGGACGGGTGAATTTCACGGCCGATTACCAGACCTTCCCGAACGTGCTGGCGCCGTATTTCGGACAGATGATCGCCGAGCAGATTTTCCGCATGTGGCAGGGCATGCGGCAGGCCGGCACGCTGCGGCCGGGGGAGCGATTCACGATTGCCGAATTCGGCGCCGGCAACGGGTCCCTGGCGGAATCCATCCTGGACTACCTCTCGCGGCGGTCGAAGACGGAGGGAGTGGAAGGGTGGAAGGAGTTTGCCGGCCAGACGCTGTACGTCTGTTACGACCGTTCTCCGGCACTGAGCAGGATCCAACGGGAACGCAACGCCCGCTTCGGCAAACGTTTCGAAGCCCGTGAGGCGGATGCCACCGATCCGGCCGCGGCGATTCCACCGGGCAGCCTGAAAGGGGTTGTGCTCTCGAATGAACTGCCGGACGCCTTCAGCGTGCACAAAGTCATCCTCTCCACGGACGGACCCGCCGAAGTGGCATTCGTGGCCGCATCCCTGCCGCGCCCGTCGTGGGAGCGGGTCAAGCCGGAAGTCACCGCGGCGGTCGCCGACATGGTGGCGCGGGGCGACCGCGGCGTCCGGGCGAGGTTCTTCCGCGGTGACCAGGACCAGGTCTATCTGACGCGGCAGTCCTTTGTGGCGCTCCTCGAGGCGCTGGCTCCGTCGGCTCACTATGAGTCGGCCGTAAAGTCGCTGCGGTTCCACGAGCTGTACGTGCCGGTGTCGGCGATTCCCGAATTGCAGGCGCACATCCGGCGGTATGCGCACCTGTATGCCTTGGAACTGGCGCGCCAGGATCGCGGCGTGGTGACTTACGTGAACCTGGGAGTGGAGCACTTCATTCAGGGCGCGGGACGCATCCTGAAAGCGGGCTACGTGCTGACGCTCGATTACGGTTCGAACTGGGAAGGGATCATCGCGCAGGATTCGCACCCGCACCTTCGCACCTACGGGCCGGCCCACCAGGAAGACAACCAGAGCCTGGCGGCGGACGACCCGGATGGAAGCGGCGCGGGTGACCGCGACACCTCGGACCCGTACCGCGGGCCGACCCTGAACGACATGACCACGGACGTGAACTTCAGCCTGCTGGGCGCCGAAGGCCGCCTCGCCGGACTCACCGTGGCTTACTTCGGCCCACAGGCGGCGCTCCAGAGCGGCAGCGGAGTCTCGCTCAGTGAGCCGCCGCCCAATCGTCAGGATGGCGGCGAACTGGCCGCGGAATTCCGCAGCTGGGCGACCAATTTCGAGACCGACGGCAACTACAAGCTGATGGTGCAGCAGAAAGAGGGCACCGACGCCGGCTACTGGTATACCAGCGAAGGTGCGGAAAAGCTCCAGTCGGACCCGGACGGAATTCCGCAAGCGCAGAAACAGCGTGCCGCCGCAATCGAGAAGAAACTCGCCGGCGCGCAGTTTTCGGTCGGCAACTGAGTGCGCTTGACCGCTGGGCGTAGGATAGATCTAGCACCTGGCATCGAGGCCGCCGTCACATGATGAAAGATGTATTTAGCGCGCAGGAAAAGGCGCTGAGCATCAATTTGGACGCCCTGAAATACGGCACGTTCGCCGAGATCGGCGCCGGCCAGGAGGTAGCACGATGGTTCTTCCACGTCGGCAAGGCCTCCTCTACCGTGGCCGGGTCGATTTCAGCGTACGACATGGCGATCAGTGACGGCCTGTATGGCGCCACCGCGCACTATGTGAGCCGGGAACGTCTGGAAGCCATGCTCGATCGGGAATTCAGTCAGCTATGCGAGCGCCTGGACCACATTCGCGGCGAGCGAAATGCCTTCTTTGTTTTTGCGGATACGGTGGCCACGCACGGCTCGGCGCGGGAGTCCGGCGGACACGGGTGGATGGGAGTGCGCTTCCAGGATCGCCCCAAGGCGCCGCCCTCGGAAGTGATCATCCACATCGAGATGCTGGACGCCTTCGCGGCGAGCCAGCAGGAAACGGTAGGACTGGTCGGGGTGAACCTGATCTACGGCGCCTTCCACTGGCATCAGGACCCCCCCGCCTTGATAGGAAGCCTGATGGATGGTCTCGACCGCCGCCGCATCGAGATCGACATGATCAAGTTCTCCGGTCCGGTGTTCGACGGTGTGGACCATCGCTTGATGAGCCTGCAACTGGTGGAACAGCGGCTGACGGATGCCGCGATGTTCACCGCCGCGGGCGAAGTCGTCCAACCGTCCGAGGTGGTGCACGCCCGGGCGGTGGTGATCGAGCGAGGCAGCTTTCGCCCGGTTACGAATGTCACCGTCGCGATGCTCGATGCCGCCGTGCGTCAGTTGACAACCCGCTCCGACAGTACGCCTCAACCCGCGGTGGTACTGATGGAGATGACCTTGAACAACCTGATGTCCGGGCGGTCGATCGACCATCAGGACTTTTTGGAACGCGCCCGGGTAATTGGCGCGCTCGATAAGATGGTCATGATTTCGAACTATACCCGCTTCGACTTGATTACCACTTACTTGCGGCAATACACTCAGAACTGGATTGGCCTGGTGGCCGGCATTCCGACGCTGCGGGCGATTTTCGACGAACAATATTACCGCGACCTGCAAGGCGGCATTCTGGAGGGTCTGGGCAGGCTGTTCCGGGGACGCGCCAGACTATTCGCCTACCCCACGGTTTCGGCGGAAACGGGGAAACTGGAAACCGTCGGCGATACGGCCATCGCGCCCAACCTGCAGCACTTATATGACTACCTGGTGGAGAACGGATTTGTCGAGGCCGTGAAGGAATTCGATGTGGAGCAATTGCATGTCACCCCCGGCGATGTGCTGAACAAGATCCAATCCGGCGATCCCGCCTGGGCTCGATTCGTGCCGGCCCCCGCGGCGGCGCTGATCCGGCAGGAGGGCCTGTTCGGGTATCCCGGCAAAATTCCAAAAGGCGTGCCCGGTGATGCGGCCGACCTCGGCACCCCAGGCGGTGGAACATAGCCGGGGCTCAGTCCCCTGGCCGCTGTGCGAACTTGACCACTGAATTGCCTACACTCTCTACCCTGCCGGCACCGGCCCCCGCGAGGGTGGATCCGAACCGGCGGGCTCGTCCGGCCCGGATGCGGAGGCGGAGGACTCGACCCGGTGCGGAGTCAACTCATCCACCCGGCGCAGCTCCGGAAACAGCCAGGCCCACACTGCGACCACGGCGATGGTGCCGAGGCCGCCCGCGATAACCGCCGGCACGGCGCCCAGCCATTGCGCCGTGAGGCCGCTTTCGAATTGGCCGACCTCGTTGGAGGCGCCGATGAATACCCCATTGACCGCGCTGACCCGGCCGCGCATCTCGTCCGGCGTACCCAGTTGCACCAGAGTGTGGCGCACGATGACGCTCACCATGTCGCAAGCGCCCACCAGGACGAGCGCCGCCACGGCCAGCGACACGCGATGCGACAGGCCGAAGATCACCGTGAAAAGGCCGAAGCCAAAGACGCACCACAGCATGGTTGCCCCGGCGCGGCGGCGCAACGGCCGGTATGCCACCACCGCCGCCATCAGCACCGCCCCCACTCCCGGCGCGCTGCGCAAAACACCCAGGCCGGTGGCGCCCACGTTCAGGATCTCTTTCGCGTAGACCGGAAGCAACGCCACCGCGCCCCCCAGCAGCACCGCGAACAGGTCCAGGCTGATGGCCCCCAGAATCAGCCGGTTGCGCCCGATGTACCGCAGGCCTTCTAGAACCAACCCCAGGTCGGCCGTAGCCCGCGGCCGCTGCGCGCCTTCCACACGAAGCGCCGACAACAGCGCCAGGGCCACCAGGTACGCCAGCGAGGCGAACGCATACACCGGCAGCGGGCTGCCGGCCAGCCCGTAAACCAGCCCGCCCAGCATGGGCCCGGTCACCATGGCGGCCTGAAAAATTGAGGATGCCCAGGCGACCGCATTGGGAAAGTGCTCTTCCGGCAGCAGCAACGGCAGGATGGCCTGGGCCGCGGGCCCGTTGAACGCGCGCACCACCCCATTCAGGAGTAGCGCCGCGTATATCGGATAGGGCGACCGGAGCCCCCGCACCGTAAAAATCAGCAGCAGCACCGAGCACAACGAGAAGCCCGCCATCGAGACCTGCAAGATGCGTTGGCGCGGGACACGGTCGGCGGTATGGCCCGCGATCAGAAACAGCACGATGCCCGGCAGGAATTGCGCCAGCCCCACCAGGCCCAGGTCGAGCGGACGATGGGTGATTCCGTAAATCTGCCACCCGACCGCCACCGCCTGCATCTCCGACGACGCCGACGCCAGAAAGCGGGCGGTCATGAAATGGCGGAAGTTCCGATAGCGAAATGCGACTCGGCCGGTGGACAGACTTCTTATTATGCAACCGGTTATTATGCAACCGGCCTACGCGACTGATTGTGCAACCGGCTTATGCCACCAGCGCGTGTCGCTCTTCCTGCGCGGGCCCCAGTTGGGCCAGCAACTCCGTGGTCAGTCGTTCCAGGGCGGTCAGGTCTTCCGTCCGCGCCAGGCGCCCCCCGGCATCAAAGGCCGACGTCACGCGAGCTACGTTCACTTGGGAAGAGATGACGTTAACCCCGATCATCTCGAGTAATTCTCGAAGGTGCCGCAAGCCTCGCTTTCCCCCTCCCGGCCCGGGAGATCCAGCCAGGATGGCGGCGGTCTTGCCGCGGAATACCGCCAGGTGACCCTCGCCCGCCTCCGGGCGGGAAGCCCAGTCGATGGCGTTCTTCACCAGCGCCGGAAACGAGCCGTTGTATTCCGGGGAGGCGATCACCAGAACGTCGTAGCGCCTCAGAAGTTCCTTGAAGGCCTTGGCTTTATCTGGCAGACCCTGCATGAGTTCCAGATCGCCGTCGTACAACGGCATGGGGTAGTCTCGGAGGTCCGCAAACGTTGCGTCAGCACCCGCCGCACGGAGCGAGGCGAGCGCTGCCAAGGCCAGCTTCCGGTGGTAGGAATCGGTCCGAGTGCTGCCGGCGAATACCAGAATGCGTGGTTTCATATATCTTGCTTCCAAGATATTCGATGCCGAGGAACCCGCGCCGATTCAGCCCCGCCTAGCCTTTTACTTTCGCAAAGAGCTTGCCCAGGATCTTCACCGCATCGTCCACTTCTTTTTCCGTGACGATGTAGGGCGGCAGGAAGCGCAGGACGGTCTCGTGGGTGCAGTTCATCAGCAGCCCCGCTGCCATCGCGTCGACCACGATCTGTTTGCCCGGAATGGTCAGCTCAACGCCCAGCATCAAGCCGAACCCACGCACCTCCCGAACGAACCCGTGCTTCCTCGCCAGCTCGTTCAACACCACGTGGAAGTACCCGCCCACCCGTTGGATAGCCGGCAAAAGCTCATCCAGAATATCGAGGAATTGCAGGGCCACACGGCAGCCCAGGGGACCGCCCCCAAAGGTTGTTCCGTGCATCCCGGGCTGGATCGCTCCGGCGGCCTTCTCGTTGGCCGCGATGAACCCCAGCGGCAGTCCGCAGGCAATCGGTTTGGCCGCCACGACGACGTCCGGCAGGATCACCGGCGTCGACCGCTGGTAAGCGAAATAGGTGCCCGGCCGGCCCACGCCGCACTGCGTCTCATCCGCCACCAGCAGCGCATTGTGCCGGTCCGATAACGTGCGCGCTTTGCTGACGAACTCGCTGGTCAGCGGATTGACGCCGCCCTCTCCCTGAATGATCTCGAGGATCATCCCGCACGTCCGGTCGGTGAATGCCGCTTCGAGTGCGGCCTCATCGTTCACCGGCACGAACTTCACCCCCGGAATCAGCGGTTCGAAATCGTGGCGGTACTTTGCCTGGCCGGTTACCGAGAGGGCCCCCATCGTGCGCCCGTGAAACGAATTGTCGAGCGCGATGATCTCGTACTTCTCCGGGTGTATCGAATGGCCGTGCGAATGCGCCATCTTCAGCGCGCCCTCCACGGCCTCCGTACCCGTGTTGCAGAAAAAGACGCGAGCCAGCCCGCTCATTTGGGCGAGGCGCTCCGCCAGCGGGCCCTGGTACCGGTGGTAATACAGGTTGGAGGCATGGATGAGCAGTCCTGCCTGTTCGCGCAGCACCCGCAGGATGCGCGGGTGCGCATGCCCCAGCGCGTTGACCCCGATGCCGGACAGGAAGTCCAGGTAGCGCCGTCCTTCCAGATCGTACAGATAGCAGCCCTTGCCGCGCGCCATGACGACCGGATAGCGAGCGTAGTTCTGCAGGACGAATTCCTTTTCCTGATCGATGATCGCCTGTGTCTGATTCGCTACGACGGGTGGAAGGGCGCCGGACATTTTTTCATCATAGCGTGCGAATGGGACATGCCGGCGTCCCTCCCTTCGGCGAAGTGTGGAGTTGGCCTTCAGGCGGCCGCGGAGGTTCGGGCGGCGGCTTCGCCCTCGGCGGCCTCGCGCCCCTCCTTCTGGAAAATCAAGCCGCCCGCGTCCTCGTCCACGAGTAGGCAGTCGCCCCCGCGAATCTGACGGGTTGAAATCAGGTTCGAGACCGGCTGCACCACCAGCCGTTCCACGGCGCGCTTGAGATGGCGCGCGCCATAGCGGGCGTCTGTTCCGTTCCGCAGAAGCAGGGTGCGGGCCGCCTCGGTGACGGTGAGGATCACCGGACCGACCCCGGTCATGGCGCGATTGATCCGTTCGCCGACCACCTGCATCTCGAGATTCAGAATCGCCCGCAGTTCACCTTCACCCAGGGGATGGAAAACCACCGTGCGGTCGATCCGATTCAGAAACTCCGGCGTGAACTTCCGGCGCGCCGCCTCGATCCCCGCGCGCGACAGTTTGCCGGCCACCCGCTGATCCACTACGCTCTCGGCGAGCCGCGTCGCAAAGCCCAGTCCGGGCCGCAGGATCGAGCTCATTTCCGCCGCGCCGAGATTGCCGGTCATGAAAATCAGCGTGCGCGAGAAGTCCACGCGGCGGCTGTCGCCCAGCGTCAGCACCGCCTTGTCCAGGATCCCCAGTAACAGGTTCCACAAAGCGTCACTGGCTTTCTCGATCTCATCGAACAACACCAGGCTGAGCTTCAGATCTTCGGTTTGAAACTGGTCCAGCGCTTCCTGACTCAGCATCGGCCGGGTCTCGCGGTGGCCCAGATATCCCGGCGGCGAGCCGATCAGCTTGGCGATCTCGTGGCTGTGCTGGAATTCGGCGCAATCCACCTTGACGATCGCGCGCGGATCTCCGGTCAGAATCTCCGCGAGCGCCTCCACGGTACGCGTTTTCCCCGAGCCCGTCGGTCCCAGAAACAAGAGGTTTCCCACGGGACGCCCGGGCGTGCACATGCCCGCCAGGAAGGTCTGGTAGAGATCGACAACCTGTCGGATAGCCTCGTCCTGACCGATGATCAGCCGCCGCAGTTCCTGCTCCAGCCGTTCCGCCTCACGCCCCTTCTTTGCGGGATCCAACAGCATCATCAGCCGCTTCATCGAACTGCCCTCCTGTCCGTTTGGACGGCGTACCGGCCGTTTGCGGCTCACCGGAACGGTAAAGGTTCGGAGTGGTTTTTGTAAATGTTGCGTAAGGGGCCGGCCTAGAAGGTTGTCTGGACCGGGGGAAACAGGCCGCCGCCGGGGAATGCCGCCGGCGGCCCATGGATCACCTCAGGGAACGACATTAACCCGCGGCGGTCTCGACCGGCACCGGTGCGGTCGTTCCATCCTGCGCCGCCCTGGGCGGCTGGGGCGGTTCCGGCGGAGCCGAACCGTTGCCGTTGTGAGTCTCGATGGCCAGCGCTTTGAAAACCCGGGTCAGGTTGTCTTGGGCCACCGAGAGCAGGTGCATTCCCTGGGCCGCGGACTGACGCTCCTCTTCCAGCTTGGTCTCCAATTGGGCGATGCTGTCGTTCATCCCGGCGATGCGGCTGGCGAATCCCTGCGACCGCTCCTGCTCGCCGTTCAGCCGCTCTTCGAGGGAGGCGCCCTCCTCCTGCGCCATTGCCAACTGAACGGTCAGGCGGGCTACCTGGTCCGCCAGTTGCCGGCCGTTCTCCCGCTCCGCGGCAAACTCGGTGACCAGCGCGGCACAGCGGTCGCGAACTTCGGTCGATTCCCCACCCATCTCCGCTATCCGCCCGGCCAACTCCTCGCTCTTCGCCCGCTCTGCGGCCAGCTCCGCGGCGAGCTCGGAATGGCGCTCCAGGGCCGCGGAGTGGTCGGTATTCAGAATCTCCAGCTTCGTGGACAGCTCGGCGATTTCGGCCTGGGCGGCGGTCAGATGCGCTTCCAACCCGGTATTCCGCTCGCCGGCTTGCATGGCTTCCGCCTTCAGGTCGTCGAGCTGCGCGGCCAGATCCTCGCTCCTCGCGCGTTCCGCGGCAAGCTGCCCCTCGATCGACGCCTTCCGGTCGCTGGTCTCGGCCGATGCCGTGGTCAGCTTCACGACCTGTTCCTCCAGGCTCCCGATCCGCTCCTTGCCGACGGCGAGCTGAGATTCCGCCAAGGCGCACTGCTCCTGTGACTGTTGCATCTCCGCCGTCAGACGGCCAATCTGCTCACCCCACACTTCCTGGGCTCTTCGGTGTTCGTCCTCGATTTCCTGCCGGCGCTGCTGGCATTCCGCGACTGCGATCGTCAGCGTGGCGATCTGCCGGACGCTTTCCTGGACCTGCTGCCGCTCAGCCTCGAGTTGCGCTTCCAACGCGGAGAGATGCCGGCTGGCCTCCTCGGATACGCGGCTCCTCTCCTGACGGGCTCGGGCCTCGAGCTCGGAGCACTGTTCGATGAGGGCGGCGGCTCGGACAGCCAGTTCGCCGGCGCTTGGTTCCCCCTCCGTGCGGGCTGCTGGCGCAGCGTTCACCAGTTGATCGAGCTGCTCCTGCTTGGCTTTCAGCTCGAGTACGCGGGCTTCCAGGGCTCGATCGCGTTCAGTCACTTGCCGGCGCAGCCCTTCCAGATTGGCGGCCGCTTCCGCCAGGGAGGCTTCACTGGCCCGAAGCTGCATTTGCAGTGCGGCCGACTCCGCGGAAGGCGTCCGGTGTATCTTCTGCGCCGTGAATACGCCCGCAATGGAACCGATCACGGTTCCGACGGCTGTGGACATGAATATGAAAATCAGTTCCATTTTCGACCTCGCTTCGTCGGGCAGCGAGCGCACCCCGGCCGTTTATCCGAAGGTGCAGCTTGCGCTTCCACTCATTCTGGTAGGATTCGGTCCCGGAAATCAGCCCCCAAAAGGTTAACTGCGATTCCTATCCAAAGAGTTATCTGCCAGGCGTTTGCCAATTGTCAGTGGGGGAGCCGGCCCGGCGTGTTGATCGAGCGAGAGGTTGCCGTCAGTCCCGCGCGGTGGCGGGCCAAAAAGAGGGCTCCGGAATGCTCCCCCGGAGCCCGCGAACACACAACGACGGAATCCAAAATCGATCAGCGACTGGCGGGGGGAGGGGCTTCGGTCTGGCCGGGAAGACTACCCACGGCCGCAAGACCTCCCACCGTTGCCGCGGCGGCCACGCCGCCTATCACGGCCACCGTACCGGCGCCGATTCCGGCGCCCGCCGCGGCAGCTCCGGCGCCCGCTGCGGCAGCACCGGCGGCAGCTGCACCCGTTCCAGCGGCACCGGCCTCGGCCGCACCGCTGGCGGCGGCTGCCGTGCCGGCTGCTCCAGCACTGCCGGCGGCTCCTGCAATGGCTGCGCCGGCTCGTTTCGCCACCGTCTTGCAGCCACCCTCGCCGATCCGTGTCAGCCCGGCTACTTTGATCACCTGGGAAGCCCCGGGAACCGATGGCGGCTGAGCTTCCGCCAGACCCGCGATTTCCAGCCGGTTCCCCACTTCCGCTTCGAGATCCGGACCATGTACTTCGAGCACGACATTGGTGGTCTGCTCAACCAGGATGAGCTTGCCCGATTTGGCCAGGAGACAGCCGCTGGCGCGCGTGGCAGCGGTGGCTCCCGCTGCCTGCGGTTCGAAGTCGAGGCTATGTCCGGCCTGCACCTCGGCCACCAGCAGCCCGGCCGCATTGGATACCCGTACCGACCCGCGCAGGGCCGCCACCGTCACATTGCGTTCACCGTTGAGCCGGATCCGGGCGAGTGTGTCCTCTCCCGCCGCGATGACCAGGGACTGTGCGGCGATTTCGTATGCCCCAGTGGATTCCAACTGACTGAAGCCGGACTCCAGGACCATGCGGCCGCGGTAAACCGTCGCCCGGCTTCCGGACGCCAGGCGCAGGTGGACGCCGCTGGTCAGCTGTAATTCCGACGCGGCGGTTCTGGTTTCAATCATGGCTCCGTCAAAGAGGGTCGCGGTGCCCCAGACGGCGGAGTGATCTACTTGAAAAGCACCATTCGCGACCGCCATTCCGATGGCGCCGCCGTCGGCCAATAGCCAGCCGGGTGCGGCAAAGGTGGTCAGGACCACGACCGCTTGCCACAGCATCCGCAAATAGTTGAGATTCTTCTTCCGCATAACTGTCAACTCTATCGGCAGGATCTTGCGTTTCATTAGAGCGCGTTCGATTTGGGCGGCATCTGCCGGGTACCGGCGGGATGAGTGGACTCGAAGCTACACTCGTCACCGGCGTAGTACGCCCGCAGTCCTCGCCGTGCGCCTCGGGCTGATCTGCGGACTCGCGGCCGCGGCGTATTGGACCGGCAGGCTCGCCTGGGCCGACCACCTGTCGCGCAGCCTTGACCGGCAGGACCGCGAACGGGCCGCGCGCCTGGCCCCCAGCGCCGCGCTCTATGAGAGACTGGCCGACAAAACCGAAGAGGCCGGGGGAGATTCACTCCCGGAACTACGGCGGGCTGTGGCACTGGATTCCCAGAACCCGGACCGCCACCTGCGGCTGGGGCTCAGGGCGGAACTGCGCGGCGATCTGCCACTCGCCGAGCGCAGCCTGTTGCGCGCCGCGGAACTCAGCCGCCTGTACGCGCCTCGCTATGCCCTGGCGCAGTATTATTTCCGCCGCGAAAATGCCGATGATTTCTGGAGATGGACGCACAGCGCGCTCGAATCAGCGTACGGCGACGTGATGCCGCTCCTGGAACTCTGCCGCCGGATGCAGCCCGATCCGGACCTCCTGGCACAGCAGGCGATGGGAGAGAAGCAGGAGGTTGCACGGCAGTACCTCGCTATGCTCGTGCGCCACGAGGAGACCCGCGCCGCGCTTCCCTTGGCGAGACACCTGGCGCGGGTGGCGCGTGCCGAGGACCTGCCCACCCTGCTCGGGTACTGCAATCTGAGCCTGTCCCAGGGCATGGCCGGGAGCGCCGTAGAGATATGGAATGTCCTCTGCCGGAGCAAGCAGTTGCCGTATGAACCGCTGGACCGGAATCGAGGGCCGTGGCTGACCAATCCGGACTTCCGGGCGGCGCCGCTCCAGGCCGGGTTCGACTGGAACCTGGTGGAAGCGCCGTGGCTCCGGTCCGGACGGTCGGGTGGGGAACTGCGGCTGGCCGTTTCCGGCCTGCAACCGGAGAACTGCCTCCTGGCCTGGCAATCGGTTCCCGTGGTTCGCGGCACACGATACCGGGTGCAGTTTGCCTTTCGCGGTCTGGAGGGCGCTGACCCAGCGGGGCTGACCTGGGTCTGGTTCGACCCGGCGGGCGGATGGTCGCCGGGCGAACCGCAGGCAGACGGCGCCCTGGTATTCCGGGCCCCCGCGGAAGTCGGCCGGTTGGCGTTGATGTACCGGCGGCCGCCCGGTTCGGCGCGGCTCACTGGCACCGTGGCGGTGGGCCGCCTGAAGCTGGAGTCGGCGGAATGAAGACTGGAGCCATTGCCCTGGGGGCGCTTCTGGTCTTTGGTGTCGCGACCGTCTGGATAGACGAGAGATGGGCCTGGAGCTTGTTTCAAATCGGCGTGTTCGGGCTGGCCGCTTGCTGCGTGGCATCCGGCGAACGCCGGCCGCTGCGCGTAGAGCACCTGGCACTCGCGGCGGCTGCCGCGTGGCCTCTGCTCCAACTGGCTTCGGGCTCGACCGTCTGTCATGCCCGGACCTGGAGTGCGGCTCTGGACTGGTTGACCTTCGCCCTGGTGTTTGCCCTGGCGCACCACTACGGTAGCCACCCCCAGACCCGGGACCTGCTGCTGCGGAGTGCGGCTCTCTTTGGCATGGGGCTGGCGGCGCTCGCGATTCTCCAGAACTTCTCTTCGCCGGGAACGATCTTCTGGCTCTTTCCCAGCGGCTTCGACGGCGGCGTCTTCGGGCCTTTCGTGAACCGGAACCAGTTTGCGGCTTGGCTCGAACTGCTGTTGCCGCCGGCGCTGTATCTCGCCTTTCGGGAACGCCGTTTTCGACTGCTGTATGGGACCGCGGCTGCCACCGTCTTCGGGGCAGTCGTGGCCAGCGCCTCCCGGGCGGGGTTTGTGGTCGCGGGCGCGGAGGTGCTGTCCACGGCGGTGGCGATCGCCCTGATCCGGCGAGGCTCGCGGAAGGGCCTGGCCATCGTCTCGGTACAGTTCGCGGGGTTAGCCATACTCGCCGCGGCGACGGTCGGATGGCACGGGTTGCATTCGCGCATGCGCCTGCCCGCCCACGAAGCCCTGCGCGCGGACGCCTGGAGAGCTTCCGTGCGCATGGTGCGCGATCGGCCCTGGGCTGGCAGCGGGTTGGGGACCTGGTCCACCATGTACCCGCGCTACGCTTCTTTCGACACCGGCGTGTTTGTCAACCAGGCCCACAATGACTGGGCGCAGTGGGCGGCCGAAGGCGGCGTGCCGTTCCTCGCCCTGCTGATTTTTTTCGCGGCGCGCCTATCCAAACCCGCGGTTCTGTCGATCTATGGTTTGGGCACGCTGGCGTTTCTGCTTCACGCCACGGTGGATTACCCGATGCAGCAGAGGCCGGCTGTCGCGGCCTGGTTTTTCGCTGTGGCCGGGCTCACCCTGGCGGGCGGCACCACGCGCCCGGCGACTGATCATGGATTACTACGAGGAATTGGGCGTCGACTGCCGCGCTTCGTTCACCGAAATCCGCCACGCCTACCGCCGTCTCGTTCGGCTGCATCACCCGGATCAATGCCGGAACGATCCCGATCGCCGGCTCGCCGAGTTGCAGCTCCGGCGTTTGAACGCGATGGTCGCGGTGTTGAGCGATCCGGTGGAGCGCCGGAAATATGACCGGACGCTCGCCAGCCACTCTCCCGTTACACCTCCCCAGCACCATCGAAAGCGCTGGAATTCGCCCGCGCTCTGGGTAGCGGCGGCCGCACTGGTTTGCCTGGGGCTGGTGCTTGTTTCCCGGCGTCTGCCCAGTCCGGCGGAGCCGGAGTTCTCCGACGACTGGGAAGCGACCGCCGCGGAGGACGTCGAGCGCGGTGCGGCCAAAGAGCGGGCAGCGTCTCCCACATCTCGCACGCCGGTGCGCGCCGGCGAAATGGAAACCCCAGCCACGGGCGCTCCTCGGACGGTGGAGCGCGATGCGACGAACGCTCCCGCCGCGTCTCCTGCGGCGAGTGCCGCCTTGCGTACCCTGGAGACTTCGGGGAGAGTGGCACGTTCGGCCACGGCCACTTGGGCCTCGTCCCCGAAAATGGAGCTGAAAATGGAGCTGGAGCCGGTGTTCCCGGCCCGAGAGCCTCCCCGCGTCGCCAATCCGCCTCCGGTCCTGCCGCCCGCGGATATCTCCGTGGCCGCGATGCTGCCGATGCCGCCGCTGAGGCCGGCTGCTCGGCCGACCGTGGCCGGCGACTGGCTCTTTGTGCCCTCGCCCAGCAAGCGACGGCCCACCCTATACAGCCCCGAATACATCGAAATGCGTGTCGCCGAAAACGACGGCCGCCTGCACGGGCGCTACCGCGCCAGGTACCGCGTCGCGGACCGGGCCATCTCCCCTACCGTGGCATTCCAGTTCGAAGGCCCCGCCTTACCGGAGGGATCCGATCTGTCCTGGGCCGGCGCGGGAGGCGCGAGTGGAACCATGCAGCTGCGCCTTGTCACCGGCAACACGGTCGAAGTCGTGTGGACGGCCGACCGGCTGGGAAAGGAATTGGGCTTGATCTCGGGAACGGCCACTCTGGTCCGCAGGCAGGAGTGAGCCTCAAGGCTTCATCCGCTCCAGCTTGCGGTAGAGGGTTTTGCGCTCGATTCCCAGCAACTGGGCGGCTTTGCTCTTATTGCCGCCGGTGGCGGTCAGCACGCGGCGGATCTGGTCCTCCTCGGCATCGGCGAGCGTCTCGACCGGCTTCTCGCGCGATTCCATGGCGGTCAGGGCTTCGTGAACGCTCTCGCCGTCAATGCGGTCGGCCAGAATCGTCAGCCGCTCCACCATGTGCTGGAGCTCGCGCACGTTCCCCGGCCAGGTGAAGTCCTGGAGCGCGCGGACGCCCGTCTCCATCAGTCTCACATCGCGTTCGTACCGGCTGTTGTACTTGTTCAGGAAGAACCGAACCAGCAGCGGGATGTCGCTCCTCCGTTCGCGCAGCGGGGGCATGAAGATGCGCACGGTCTTCAGCCGGAACCACAGGTCTTCGCGAAACTTCTTCTCTTCGACCATCCGGGGCAGGTCCCGGTTGGTGGCAGCGATGACCCGCACATCCACTTCCCGGGAGCGCGACGCGCCCACCGGCCGGATCTCGTGGGCTTCCAGAAATCTGAGCAGGGCCAACTGAAAATTCAGCTCGATCTCGCCGATTTCATCCAGGAAAACCGTGCCCCGATTGGCGGCTTCGAACACGCCCATGCGGTCGCGGTCGGCCCCGGTGTATGCGCCGCGCACCACCCCGAACAGTTCGCTTTCGAGCAGCGACGGGGTCACCGACCCGCAGTCCACCGCGCTGAAGGGCTGGCTGTTGCGGCGGCTGAAGCGGTGGAGCATGCGGGCCACCATCTCTTTGCCGGTACCCGTCTCGCCCTCGATGATCACGGTGGCGTCGGTGTCGGCCACCTTGGAAACTTTCTTATAGATCTCGACCATCTCGCGCGAGTTGCCGATCATCTGCGTTTCGGGCAGATCCTCTTCTTCCGCCTCTTCGCCCTCCCCCTTGCGCGACGCTTCCGCCCGCTCGATCGCGTCCAGCATTTCGTCGAGTTCGAACGGCTTGGCCAGGTAGTCGAAAGCGCCGCCCCGCGTGGCGGCGACCGTGGTCTCGATGGTGCCGCGGCCGGTCATCAGGATCACCGAGCAGTTCGGGTCCTTTCGCTTGGCCGCGTTCAGGACATCGAGGCCGGTCCCTTCATCGATGTAAATATCGGAGATGACAATCGGGTACGCGTGATCGGTGAGACGCTCCATGGCCTCTCCGGTGGTGGCCACCGCGTCCACGGAATATCCCTTTTCCTCCAGCGCCGTCGAGATGACGAAGCGCAGCGACGTGTCGTCTTCCACCAACAGTAGTTTTTGCATCAATGCCGTTCTGCCGCCGTCGAAACCGGCGCCGCCGCCGAAGTGGGCATCACCAGCGTAAAGCACGAGCCCGCTCCCGGCTGGCTGCTGACCTCGATCCGCCCCCCGTGCTGTTCTACGATCTGTTGGACAATCGAAAGCCCGATTCCGGTACCCACTTCCCCGGACTCTTCGGCCTTCTTTGTGCGATAGAACTTCTGGAAGATCTGCTTCACTTCCTTTTGGTCCATCCCGATACCCTGGTCCTCAACCGAGATTCGGATATGACCATCATGCTTCCCACACCGGGCCTTGACTTCGGTCCGCTGGGGGGAGTATTTTACCGCGTTGGTAAGTAGATTGTAGCAGGCGTACTCCATCAGCTCGCGATCGCCGCTAAGGTGCAGGTCGTCGGGAACGGGCTGAAGTGTGATGCCGATGTGTTTGCGCTCGGCGAGGGTGCTTACCCGAAATACGCAAACCTCCATCATCTCTTTCACGGAAATGGGCTCCCGCTTCAGCTCCATCTGTCCGGCGGAGAGGCGTTCCACATTGAGAAAAATTTCCACCATGCGTGCCAGCCGCTTGGATTCCGAGTTGATGAGCAGGGCAATCTGCTTGCGTTTTTCCTCGCTGAGCGCATACCGCGAGATCAGCTCGCTCGATCCCTGAATTGCGGAAAGCGGCGTCCGCATCTCGTGGGTGACGAAATGCATCGCCTGCTGGTAGCGTTCGCGGGCGGATTGTTCGGCCAGCCAGTTCCGCCTCACCACCAGGTGATAGTGCGCCGCGGCGGCCATGAACACCAGCCACGCCACGGATGCGGGCGTGGCAAACGAAAAAACACGGTTGTGCGTGAAAAACACGTACGGTACCGCTTGGGCGATCACCAATACCAGGACGCCGGCGGCGTACGCTCTCCATCCCGGCAGGTAGCGGAACGCCAGACCCAGGGCAACCGCCAGGGCGACGCTGAACAGAAACACGGTGGCATCGGAGACGTCCGAGATGAACAACCCCTGGTCCAGCGTTTCAAAGGCCTGCGCATTGATTTCGATGCCGGTGATGGGACCGCCGGGGTTGATCGGGGTGAGCAGCCGGTCCTGCGACTCGGTGATGGCGGTGACGCCGATGAACACGACTTTGCCGGCGCACTGGCGCGCCAACCCGGGGTTGCGCAGCAAGGCGCGCAGCGATATGCGCGGGATGGCCGTTTCGGGAAGGAAGCGCACCCGCATCAGCCGCCGTTCGGCGCCCATGGCCTCCGCCTCCGCCTGGCGGCGCCCGAACCTGCCGATATCCGGCACCGGGATGACCGCCTTGCCAACCAGCAGATCGCTTTCTTCCTCTATGATCTCGGCTCCGCGGCTGAGGCGGAATGCCTCCATCGAGATGGCCCACCGGCGGTCGCGCCCGGCGCGCTTCACCAGCGGGATGGTGCGGGTCACCGCGTCGCCCGGATCCGGCTGCGCATGCACGTGGCCCACCGCCGCGGCGCAGCGGAGGAACTCCGGCCGGGGGTCTTCCCAGCGGGAGCCCTTGTCGATCAGTTGGGAAGCCAGCACCAGGTGGGGAGTGGCGCAAAGCGCATCGGCCAGCTCGCGGTCCACCGCCGGATCGACCTTCTGGTCGGCCAGAATCAGGTCGACTGCCACGGCGCGGGGCTTCGCCGGCGCAATCAGGCGGAGCGCGATGGCCAGCGGCGCGCGAATCCCCTGCTTGCCGCCCGGCGTGGACCGGAGCGTGTCCTCGTCGATCGCCAGCAGCACCGCATGCGCCTGGGATGCCGGCGGACGGGAAGCGCGGAACATGAAGTCGTAGGCCGCATTGTCCAGCCCCGACCCAAACAGCCAACTGCTCAACAGGGCAACCACAAATGCCGCTGCGAGCAGACCAATGTAGTTTGCCCTGTGCTTCCAGTCACGCCGATCCATACTTTGGTGGACGCCTTCCTCCAGTATAGTGGCGCGCTGGTGAGGACGCGCCCAATCGTCTCCCGTCCGACGGGTGCCGCCGCCGCGCGGGCGCCCGCGGATCCGCATCGCCGCGGACTCCTGCCCCCTCCGCGGCTCCGCGGAATGAGTCCGGCCGCATCGCCGCGGAGGCGTCGGGCGCTCGGTGCAGAGACGCACGTCACCCGGATGTTTCGTCTCCTTTTCCTTTCCTTCTCACCTGTTTTCGGGATGTGCCCGGCCACGGCTCAAAAAGACAATAAGGGGCAGGCGCGGGTGCTCATCATCCCATGTCGAAAATCCAGCGGAGGTCTGCATGGCAGCCAAGGCCCTAGTTCTATTGATTCGCGTACAGCCACAGTTCGAGCGCGGACCTGGCGTGCGCCGGTGTAACTCGATCGCCCGCCACTCTCTGCCGCCCGCCGCCGCTACCCTTTCCCCGCTTGCCATCGATCTCCCCGAAAGAAAGACCCGGGCGATATGAATCCGACCTTTCAACGACCGGTACAGACCAAAACGGCCCTGCACCGTCTCCTGCGAAGTGAATTCCAAGGCATGCGCTTCATCGCCGTCTCCAACCGCGAACCCTACATCCACCGCTACGACGGCGACGGCATCGCCTGCTTCCAACCTGCCAGCGGCCTGACCGTCGCGCTCGACCCTATCCTCCGCGCCACCGGCGGTACCTGGGTGGCCCACGGCAGCGGCGACGCGGACCGCGCCACGGTCGATGCCTGCGACCACGTCGGTGTCCCGCCCGATCATCCCCGCTACACACTGCGCCGCGTCTGGCTCGATCCCGAAATCGAGAATCGTTACTACTACGGCATGGCCAACGAAGGCCTCTGGCCCCTCTGCCACGTCGCTTTTCACCGGCCCATCTTCCGGCTCCGCGATTGGGAATGCTACCGCGCCGTCAACCAGTGGTTTGCCGAAGCCGTCCTCGCGGAAGCCGCCGGCGAACCCGCCATCGTCTTCATCCAGGACTACCACTTCGGCTTGCTGCCCCGCATTCTCAAGGAGCGCAATCCCAATCTCACCATCGCCCACTTCTGGCACATACCGTGGCCCAACCGCGAAACGTTTCGCGTGTTTCCCTGGAAAGAGGAACTGCTCGACGGGCTGCTCGGCAACGACCTCCTCGGCTTCCACCTGCGCTACCATTGCGCCAATTTCCTCGAGACCATCGACCGCGGCCTCGAGGCCAAGGTCGATACCGAGCACTATGAAGTCTGGCGCGGAGGGCGCCTTACCCGGGTCCGTCCCTTTCCTATCAGCATCGATTTCGACCAGCAGGTGCGCGACTCCTGCGACCCCGAAGTCGAAAGCCACATGGAAAACTGGCGCCGCCAACTCGGCGAGCCTTGCCGCATCCTCGGCATCGGCATCGACCGCGCCGACTACACCAAGGGCATTCCCGATCGCTTGTGGGCCATCGACCGCCTCCTTGAAATGGAGCCCGACTACCGCGGCAAGCTCGTCTTCCTCCAGGTGGCCGTCCCCAGCCGTACCTCCATCCAGGACTATCGCCGACTCAGCCAGGAAATCGAGGAAATCGCCGAGACCATTAATGCCCGGTGGCGATGCCGCGGCTGGCAGCCCATCCATCTCTGCCGGCGGCACCTGCCGCAACGCGAGCTCATGGCCCTGCACCGCCTGGCGGACTTCTGCATGGTCACCTCGCTCCACGACGGGATGAACCTGGTCGCCAAAGAATTCGTCGCCAGCCGCAATGACGAAGATGGCGTGCTGGTGCTCAGCAGCTTTACCGGCGCCGCCCGCGAGTTGACCTCCGCCCTCCTGGTCAACCCGTTTTCCGTCGAGCAGATGGCCGATGCCGTCCGCCGTGCGCTCGCCATGCCCCGCGAGGAGCGTCTCCTGCGCATGCGGGCCCTCCGCAAGGTCGTCAGCGAGAATGACATCTATGCCTGGGCGTTCGAGATCATTCGCACCCTGCTCGCCGTCGAGACGCCCGCGTCCATGTACTCCGAACCGGAGTCCCTCGCCTGGGTTTCCGGAGCATCGTCGTGAACCGTCCCCTGCTCTCGCATCTGCCCGAGGTCCGCACCCGCCTCCTGGATGCCGATCACGTCGTCGTCGCCCTCGATTTCGATGGCACGCTCGCCCCCATCGCCGCCTATCCCGACGATGCTGCCCTCCCTCCGGAAACCGCCGCGGTCCTTCGCTCCCTGGCCGAACTGGACCACCTCTCCGTCGCCATCCTGAGCGGCCGCTCCATTCCCGCGCTCCGCGCCAAGGTGGACCTCGACCTCATCTTCTGCGGCAATCATGGCCTCGAAATCGAGGGGCCCGGCATCTCCTATGTCCACCCACGCGCGCAACTCCTGCGAAGCTGTGTGGACTTCGCCTGCTGGGACCTGGAGGCCGCCTTCGCGGGCATTCGCGGCATTACCGTAGAACGGAAGGGCCTCACCGCCGCGGTTCATTACCGCCGTGCGCCAGCCCCTCTGGATAGCTGGATCGAAGCCACCATCCGGCTCGCCGTCGAACCGTACCTCGCCCGCCTTGCTCTCCGTCCGGGATCGCAGTCCTGGGAGATTCGTCCCCGCGTTGCCTGGAACCAGGCCTCGGCGTTGAAGCTCCTGCTCGAGCGCATCCCCGCGTCCCGCCCGCTGCTGGTCTGCGCCGCAGACGATACCACCGGGGAAGTCATGTTCCGCGCCGCCCCGGATGGCATCTCGGTCCACGTCGGCAATGCCGTCCGCACCCGTGCCCGCTTCCAGGTGAGCGGCCCCCCGCAGCTCCTCGAGTTCCTCGCATTCCTGCGCTCGGCCGAGCCCGTCTGCGCCGCCGCCTCCTCCTGACGCCCGCCACCCCTTCCCATTCCGTCCGCCGGATGCGCGCAACCGCCCGCTCCGCCTATCCTGTATAAGAGGTCCTTGAATCCTGACATGCGAAGCTCTTCGCTCTTGCTGCTCGCTTTCCTCGTCCTGCCGCTGCCGTTGGCGCATGCCCAGGGCACCGTCCCGACGTTCCAACACGCCGCCGGCCAGAGTTCCTACACGCTCCTTGGGCGCGACCCCGCACAGGGTGGCTCCACCACCATCCCCACCGTGCTCGTTCCTGTTACGCTCTCTTTCGATGCCAAACCCCCTGCCGGAAAACCCTTCCGCATGGACGCCGCCGCCGATGTAGCGGCGGTCCTCCGCTCGCCCGTTTTTTCCCCGTTTGCCTTTCCCTCCGGCGGCAACACCCAATATGCCGACGCCCTCCTGCGCACCACTTTTCCCAAAGCCGGCGATTGGCACACCCTGCTCGGTAAGCCCGACATCAAGGCGGTCAGCATCACCGTCCCCGTCGGCTATGGCTATATCCTCACCTCGAAAAAATCCGGCGCTTCGTTCGCCGTGGCCGATATCGAGTTCTTGCAGAAGGAGCTCTTCAAGCAGATTCCGAAACAGGAAGGCAAGCTCGTCATCGCCCTCACCCACAACACCACCTACTACGCCGATGGCGACGCCACCCTGTGCTGCTCCTGGGGCACTCACGGCGTCGACTCCGCCACTCAGAACTCGTTTGTGATCGGCTCGTACCTCCACGCCGCCCCCGGCGTTGTCACCGATGCCGACTTGCAGCCGCTCACCCAGCAGCTCGCCGAATTCGTCAACGACCCGCTTCACGATCCCCTGCTTCACGGCCGCAACGTCAAAACTCCCGGCAACAGTTTTCCGGCGTGGCTGCGCCCCGCCTCCATGCGCCCGGGCGATCAGGGGAGTTGCGGCGGCACCGGTGTCGCCTCTGCCTACTTCCTCCTCGAGCCCACCAATACCAACCCGAAAAATAACTTCCCTACCTCCAAGCCATTCATCGCGCGGTCGGGCGGAACTGCCTGGCACCTGCACAACGTGGCCCTGCTGCCCTGGTACACCGGCGCCTCGGAAACCTCCGGCAGTACCTACAGCTTCCCGGACGCGCAGGCGCTCACCCAGCCTGCCCGGCCATGCCCGGCGCGCGGAGCCCGCGCGGGCGGCGGCCGTGCCGCCGCTGCTGCCAAACCCACCGCCGCGCCCGCCCCACGCACCGGCGAGCCCAACGGTCATAAGCTCATCGGTTACTGGGCCGGCTATGGCGGCGCCGGCTCCACCATCCCGCTGCGCGAAGTCTCCCCGCAGTGGGACGTCATCATCGTCGCGTTCTCCACGCCCGACCGCAACGCGCCCGAAGGCACCATGCAGTTCCGTACCCCCGGCGGGCTCGATACCGAACAGTTCAAGAGCGATATTGCCTGGCTCAAGAGCCAGGGCAGGAAGGTCATGATCTCGCTCGGCGGCGGCGGCCAGCACTTCACCCTCGCCAATCCCCAGCGCGTGCCCAACTTCGTCTCCTCCGTCACCCGCATCGTCACCGAGTACGGCTTCGACGGCATCGATATCGATTTCGAAAGCCCGTCCCTTTCCATCGACCCCGGAGATTCCGACTACCGCCATCCCACCACCCCCTCCATCGTCAACCTCGTCTCCGCGCTGCGCCAGTTGCACGACCATTTCGGCGCGGGCTTCATGATCAGCCTCGTGCCCGAAGGTACTCAGATCCCCTCCGGCTACCCCAGCTATGGCGGCCAGTTCGGCTCCTACCTGGCCATCACGCACGCCATCCGCGACATCCTCTCCTTCATCGATGTGCAGGACTACAACACCCCGCCCTTGCAGGGCCTCGATGGCGAAATCTACCAGCCCGGCACGGTCGACTATCATGCCGCCATGACCGAGCTTCTCCTGCACGGCTTCAACGTGGGTGGCGACCCCCAACAGTTCTTCCCGCCGCTTCCCGCCGACAAAGTGGCCGTCGGCTTCCTCACCGGCGATACCACCCCCACCATCGTCAGCCAGGCAATGGACTACATCATCACCGGCAAGGCCCCCGCCGGCACCACGTATAAGCTGCGTTCCTCCGCCGGCTACCCCGGCATGATCGGCGCCATGTTCTGGACCATCGATGCCGACCGGCGCGGCAACTACCCGTTCTCCAACGTGGTCGGCCCACAGCTCCACGGCTATCCGCCTCGCCCCAAACCGTAAGCCGCGGTCTGCCCCCTCAACCGGGCAACCTCCGGTAGAATCATCAGGAAGGATCCGCTGCCGGCCCACCCGCCAGTGAAAACCGGCGCGCCCATCCCGATGAGCTGAAAACGCCGCCATCTGCGCGTTACTATAGAGGATATCGTCGTATGAAACTCCTATTCTTCGCGCCGCTCGTCCTCGGTGTCCTTTGCCCGGCGCAGGAGCTCCCCCTGACGCTCGATGAAGCCGTCCGCCTCGCTCTGGCCCGGCACGAGGACATCGGCAAAGCCCGCGCCGCGGCCGAAGTGCTCAACGGCAAAATCCGCGAAGTCAAGGCCCAGGCCTACCCCGACGTCCAGATCGTCTCCAACGCCATGCGCTGGCGCGACCCCAGCCTCCTCAACGCCTCCGGGCTCGACAAGTTCCCCGAGGAGTTGCGCAACGCCCTGGTCCCCTCCCCCGTGAACATTTTCGACTACGCCATCACCGTCAAACAGCCGCTGTTCACCCAGGGAAAGATCGGCACGGCCCTGCGGCTCGCTTCCATCGAAAAGGAGGGCGCCGTCTCCGAAATCGATCGCGCCCGGCAGGACGTCGCCCTCGCCACCGTGAAGGCCTTCTACGATCTGCTCTGGACCGAGCGCTACCGCAACCTCGTGGCCGAAACCCAGGACCAGCGCAAAGCCCACGCCGCCATGGCCCGCACCCGCTACCAGAATGGCGTCGCCACCGAAGTGGACGTGCTCCGCTCCCAGGTCGCCGTCTCCAACGGCGTCCCCGAACTGCTGCGCGCCGAAAATGCCGTCAGGCAGACCCGCGCCCTCGTCAACTACTACATCGGCCGCCCGCTCGACTCCGCCACGCAGCTGGCCGGCGATTTCCAGGAGAAGCCCTGGGAGCAGACCGATCTCGCCGAACTCGAACGCGGCGCCCTGCGCGCCCGCCCCGAATTGCAGCGCCTCCACATCGCCGAACGCAGCGCCGAAACCCAGCTCCAGTTGGCCAAGGCCGAAAACCGCATGCGCCTGGATTTCTCCGGCAGCTACGGCATGTCCGCGCGCCTTCCCCGCAATCTCGTCAATTCCGAGTTCAACCGCTGGACCGCCGGCGTCAACTTCACCTTCCCCCTGTTCGACGGCTTCAAGCGCGATGGCCTCACCGCCCAGGCTGTCGCCACCCAACACGCCGCCCGCCTGGAACGTCAGAAATTCGAGCAGCAGGTCCGCCTCTCCATCCGCCAGGGCTACGACGATCTCAAAGCCGCCTCGGAAACCATCGACGCCGCCAAAACCAACATCAGCCAGGCCGAACGAGTCCTCTCCATGATGCAGAACAATTACAAGTACGGCGCCGCCACGACCCTCGACATTCTGGACTCGCAGGCCGCCCTCTCGGTGGCCCGCACCGACCTCCTGCGCGGCCTGCACGATTACTGCATCGCTCGCGCCGGCCTGCGGTGGGCCATCGGACAAACCCCATGGGAGTGAACCTCATGCGCAAATGCGTGTTCGTCATCGGATTCCCGATTCTCGCGGCGTTCCTCGCCGGCTGCGCCCGCCAGCAGGCCGCCACCCCCGGTCGCGCCGCCGAACCGGCGCCGGTTCCCGCCAAAGTCATCACCGTCGCCGCCGAAGCCTTCCACGCCGTCGTCCCGGTCACCGGCACCCTGATCTCGCCCGCCCGCGTCGATGTCAAAGCCGAGGTCGTCGGCCGCATCACCCGTTTCGACAAGGAAGAGGCCGCCCATGTCGAGGCCGGCGAACCGGTCGCCTGGGTCAACGACGAGAACTACCAGCTCTCCCTCCGCCAGGCCGAAACCGGCGTCAAACTGGCCCAGGCCACGCTCGAACGCGCCCTGCTGGTGGAATCGCACAGCCGCTCCGAACTCGACCGCGCGCAGAACCTCCTCAAGTCCGGCGGCATCACCGATAAGGACCTCAAGACCGCCGAACTCGCCGATCGCGACGCCGCCGCCCAGGTGCTGGTCGCCAAAGCCCAGGTGGAACAGGCCCAGGCCTCGCTCGATCTCTCCCGCAAGCACATCCGCGACACCATCATCCGTGCGCCCATCGCCGGCGAGATCCAGCGCAAAGACGTCAACACCGGGGCCTACGTCGAGGCCGCCACCGTCGTCATGACCATCGTCGACAACAGCCGCCTCGAACTGCAGAGCTCCGTGGCTACGGCCGACCTGGGCACGATCCGCGCCGGCCAGCGCGCCACCTTCCAGGTCAACAGCTATCCCGAGGTCACCTTCGCTGGCCGTGTCGTCGAAATCAATCCGGCCGTCGACGAACAGACCCGCTCCGCCCGCGTCCGCATCGCCGTCGATAACCCCGCCCGCAAACTGAAGGCCGGCATGTTCGGCCAGGGTGAGATCCTCACCGCCGTGGATGCCGCTGCCGTCATCGTCCCCGGCGGCGCCGTCTACCGCGATGACCGCTCCGCCAAATCGGCTTACGTGTTCGTCGTTCAGGACGGCAAAGCCGCCCGCCGCGAGGTGCGCATCGGCCGCGAGCGCGACTCCCGCCTCGAAATCCTCGATGGCCTCCGCCCGGGCGACCGCCTCATCGCCGAACAGAGCATCGAAATCGCCGAAGGCGTGCGCGTCGAGCCCAGGAGTTAACTCATGTTCCTGAGCGATCTTTCCATCAAACAGCCCGTCCTCGCCACCATGCTGGCCGTCTCCCTGGTCACCCTCGGCGTCTTCTCCTACCGGCAGCTCCCCATCGACCAGTTTCCCGATGTCGAGATCCCCGTGCTCACCGTGCAGACCCTCTACCCCGGCGCCTCCCCCGAGACCGTCGAACGCGAAGTCACCAAGCGCATCGAAGAGAGTCTCAACACCATCTCCGGCGTGCGCCACATCTCTTCCACCACCACCGAGGGCCTCTCCGTCATCGCCGTGGAGTTTCGCCTCGGCGTGCACATCAACAACGCCCAGCAGGATGCCCAGGCCAAGATCAACGCCATCCGCGCCGATTTTCCCCAGGACATGAAGGAGCCGGTGATCCAGCGCATCGACTTCAACGCCATGCCCATCGTCTCCATCGCCGTCGAAAGCTCCAACGCCGACATCAAGTCCCTCTCCACGCTGGCCGAGAAAGTCATCAAGAAGCGCTTCGAAACGGTGCAGGGCGTGGGCCAGGTCACCCTCGTCGGACTGGCCCGCCGCGAGATCCAGATCCTGCTCGATCGCGATAAGCTCAAAGCCTACGGCCTCACCTACGCCCAGGTGGCCGCCGCCCTCCAGCGCGAGAACATGGATATGCCCGCCGGCAAGCTGGAACAGGGCCGCCAGGAGCCGCTCGTCCGCGTCGCCGGGAAATTCCGTTCCGTCGAGGCGTTCGACCGCCTCATCGTCGCCGCTCGCAACGGCAACCCCATCTACCTTCCCCAGGTCGCTCGCGTGGTCGATGGCATCGAAGAGCGCCGCAGCGCCTCGCTCATCGACGGCCGCCCCGGCCTCTCGCTCGACATCGTCAAACAATCCGGCGCCAATACCGTCGAAGTGGCCGACGCGGTCGAAAAGACCATGACCGGGCTCAACGCCGACCTCCCCGCCCACATCCGCCTCCGCACCGTGGTGGACCGCTCCACCTTCATTCGCGAATCCGTGGACGACGTCCAGGTCACACTCGTGCTCGGCGGCTTCCTCACCGTGCTGATCGTCTTCTTCTTCCTCAACAGTTGGCGCAGCACCGTCATCACCGGCCTCGCCCTCCCCGTCTCGGTCATCAGCGCGTTCATCATCATGAGGGTCCTCGGCTTCACCCTCAACATCCTCACCCTCATGGGACTCTCGCTCGCCATCGGCCTCCTCATCGACGACGCCATCGTCGTCCGCGAGAATATCGTCCGCCACATGCATGCCGGCGCCGACCACTTCACTGCCGCCCGCGAAGCCACCGCGGAAATCGGACTCGCCGTCATGGCCACCACCTTCACCATCATCGCCGTGTTCGTGCCCGTGGCCTTCATGGGCGGCATCATGGGCCGGTTCTTTTATCAGTTCGGCATCACCGTCGGTTTCGCGGTCCTGGTCTCGCTCTATGTCAGCTTCACGCTCGACCCCATGCTCTCCTCCCGCTGGTACGATCCGGCGGCCGACCCGCGCGTCCCCCGCTCCTGGTTCGGCCGCCTGCTCGGCAAACTCAACGACCAGGTGGACCGCCTCCAGGGCGCCCTCGCCGGTGTGCTGGGATGGTCCCTCTCCCATCGCTGGGCCGTGATGCTGCTTGCCGCGGTGGCCATCGTTTCCAGCTTTTCCCTGTTCGGCAAACTCGGCTCCGCCTTTATGCCCAACGCCGACCCCGGCCAGTTCCAGGCGGCTTACAAGGCCAGCCCCGGCATCAGCCTCAACCGCTCCATCGAGATCGCCCAGGAGCTCGAGCGTGAAATCCGCCGCAACCCCGCCGTGGCCTACACCTACGTCACCATCGGCGGCACCGCCGGCAAGCCCATCAACGAAGGCAATATCTTCATCCGCCTCAACCCCCGCAAAACCCGCCTGCATTACAGCTTCCTCAAAACCGAAGTCCGCCAGGCCCTGGCCCGTTTTCGCGCCGTCCGCACCTCCATTGAAGAGGCCGACCAGGTGGGCGGCGACGTGAAACCCATCCAGATCAGCGTCCGCGGCACCGACCTCTCCGAGCTCGTCCCCCTCAGCGAAAAATTGCTGGCGCAGATCCAACAGGTCCCCGGCGCTTCCGACATCGATACCAGCGAGGATGCGCCCCAAAGCGAGGTGCGCATCGCCGTCAACCGCAACGCCGCCAGCGACCTCGGCCTCGACCTGGGCACCGTCGCCTCCACCATGCGCGGCCTCGTCGCCGGCGAAGTGGTCTCCCAGTTCGAAGACCCCGATGGCGACAGCTACGACGTGCGCCTCCGCGTCCAGCGCGCCGACCGCACCCGTGCCGTCGACCTCCTCGGGCTCGATCTCCCCGCCCAGGGCGGCCGCGCCCTCGTCCCCGCCAGCCAGATCGCCAGCCTCGATACCGGCGCCGCCCCCTCCAAGGTCCGCCGTCGCGACCTCATGCGCGAAGTCCGCGTCAGCGCCAGCACCGAAGGCCGTTCGCTCGGCGAGGTCGTCACCGGCATCAAGGCCCGCGCCGCCGCCCTGAACCTGCCCCCCGGCTACCGCATCGATTACACCGGCGACTCCGAAGAGATGATGGAGAGCTTCGGCTACGCCATGCAGTCGCTCCTGCTCGCCGTCATCCTCATCTATGCTGTCCTGGCTTCCCAGTTCCGCAGCTTCCTCCAGCCGTTCGCCATCATGCTCTCGCTCCCCCTCTCCCTGGTCGGCGTCGCCGGCATGCTGTACCTGGTCAAGGACACCCTCAACATCATGTCCATGATCGGCGTGATCCTCCTCATGGGCCTGGTCACCAAAAACGCCATCCTGGTGGTGGACTTCGCCAACGTGCAGCGCCGCGAGGGCCGCTCCCGCCGCGAAGCGCTCATCATGGCCGCCCGCGTGCGCCTGCGCCCCATCCTGATGACCACCCTCGCGATGATCTTCGGCATGCTCCCCCTGGCATTTGAAATCGGCTCCGGCGCCGAATTCCGCGCCCCCATGGCGCGTGCCGTCATCGGCGGCCTCATCACCTCCACCCTGCTGACCCTGATCGTCGTCCCGGTGGTCTACACCTTCCTCGACGACCTGGGCGACCGCTTCGTCCGCTGGTGGAGCCACGACACCCCCGAAGCTCTCCAGGTGCCCGTCGCCATCACCCAACGCCGGCCCTGACCCCCACGGCCCCGCCCCGCCGCCAGCCCGCTCAGGAGATGATCTTCTTGCGGACCGCGTACAGCACGATCTCCGCCGTGTTGTGCAGGTTCAATTTCTGCATCAGGTGCGTGCGGTGCGTGTCCACCGTGTACACGCTCACATCCAGGATCGATGCCACTTCCTTGTTCGATTTGCCCTCGGCGAGCAGTTGCAGCACTTCCTTTTCCCGCTCCGTCAGCAGGTCGTAGGAGTCCTGCAGGTTGCGCTGTTGCAGGAAACGCATGTAGTCCTCGAGCATCGTCTTGGCGATCTCCGGGCTGAAGAACGGCGTGCCCTTGTGTACCGCCTGAATCGCCCGCACCAGGTCCACGTCGGCCGAGTCCTTGAGCAGGTAGCCCTTCGCCCCCGCATTCAGCGCCGATAGCAGGTAGTCCTCGTCGGAGTGCATGCTGAGGATGATCACCCCCAGCGCCGGGTTGCGCTTGACCATCTGCGAGGTCGCCTCGATGCCGTTCAGCAGCGGCATGGCGATATCCATGATCACGATATCGGGCGTCGATGCTTCGGCCAGCCGCACCGCCTCCCGCCCGTCGCCCGCCTCCCCCACTACCTCCATGCCGGGTTGCCGTTCCAGCAGAAACCGCAGCCCCTTGCGCACCACCCCGTGATCGTCAGCCAGCAGTACTCGAATACTCATTCGCGATCGCCTCCCGTGGCAGCGGAATGCGCGCCGACAGCACCGTTCCTTGGCGCGGCCGGGAGGCGAAAGTCAGCTCGCCCCCCAGTTCCCGCACGCGCTCCTGCATTCCGATCAGGCCTAGTCCGCGGCCGCGCACGTTCGACGGATCGAAGCCGATCCCGTCGTCGCGAATCGATACCGAAAGGCCGTCGTCCAGTTCCCCGATGGCCACTTCGATGGTCTTCGCCCGCGCGTGGCGGGCGCAATTCGTGAGCGCTTCCTGCACGATGCGGTACACGCAGGTCCGGTAGGGCTCGGGCAGGTTCGCCGGAACTCCCTCGATCTGCACATTCACCGGTATGCCGGTGTGCTTGGCAAACTGCCGCGCCTGCCACTGCACCGCCGAGCCCAGGCCCAGGTCGTCGAGCATCGATGGCCGCAGCCCCATCGCCATATCGCGCAGCGCTTTGAGCGATTGTTCCGCCAGCCGCTTGGCGCCGTCCAGGTGCGCGTCGAACTCCTCCTCCGCGTCGGAGCGCAGGTCGTGCAGGCTGCGCAGTTCCATGCGCAGCGCGGTCAGCATCTGCCCCACTTCGTCGTGCAGCTCGCGGGAAATCGATTTCCGCTCCGCCTCCTGCGCCTGCACCAGCTGCCGCGAAAGCCGCCGCAGCTCGCCCTCCGCCTCTTCGGTGCGCTGGCGTTGTGTCTCGGAATGCGTTTCGAGCTTCGTCATTCGGAACACCGTCGCGCTCGCAATGGCAATGCCCAGCAGTACCGTCATCGCCAGCATGCGCCCGATGAATCCCGCCATCGATGCCTGTTTGCGGTCGATCTCCTGCCGCTGCTGGTCCAGATTGGCTTCGGTGAGCCGCGAAATTTCGTTGGCGATCGACAGCGCCGCCCGCCGCCGCGGCAGCACCTGCCGCCGCAGGAATCCCCAACTGCGGGCCGCCTTTTCCGCCGCCGTCCATTCGAACAGCGGGTCCAGCGCGTCCCAGTATCCTTCCACTTCGAGCCGCAGGTTCTCCAGCCGCGGTTTGTCCTGGTTGCGAATCAGATCTTTGAGCTCGCGAAACTCCGCCTCCATCGAGGTCCGCTCGGCCACCAGTTGGGCGCGATACTCGGCCGCCTGGACGTTCGACGGATCCAGCAGATAGTCGCGCGCCAGCAGCCCCACCATGTAGAGCTCCGAGGCCACCGCGTTCAGCACGTGATCGGTGCGCCGGTAGCGGTCGTTCAGCGCCGATACGTCGCGCCACGTTTCCCGCGCCCGTTGCAGCGCGCCCAGGCCCGACAGGGCAACCAATCCGATAAGCAGGCCGAAGCCCAACAACAGCACCGGGACCGAACGATTTAATTTCATGCGCTACTTCTATTTAACCGTGTTCGCGACGGTTCGGGCGAACTGCCCGCGCCTGCCCCCCCGTTTCCCCCTGCGTCGATCCCCTTGGCGCTCCGGGCGGAAGTGAGCCGCTGTTGTATCCTGGCGGCATAGCCGACATCTTACAGGCCGAGCGGATTGGCAAACAGTACGGCGGCGTAGCGGCGCTGCGCGGTGCCTCTTTTTCGCTCCGTGCCGGTGAAGTCCACGCCCTCGTCGGCGAGAACGGGGCCGGCAAGAGCACCCTCGCCAAAATCCTCGCCGGCTCCGTCCGCGCCGATAGCGGCACCATCCGCATCGCCGGCCAGCCCGCCGCCATCCGCACCCCCCAGGACGCGCAGCGGCTCGGCATCGGCATCATCTATCAGGAACTCGATCTCTTCCGCCACCTCACCGTCGGCGAAAATCTGGTCATCGCCAATCAGCGCTTTCGCGAGCGCGGCCTGGTGCGCTTCGGCGCCATGGAGACCTTTTGCCGGCCCTTTCTCCAACAGGTGGGCCTCGCCTGCGGGGTGCGCCGCCTGGCCGGGTCGCTTTCCATCGGGCAGATGCAGTTGCTGGCCATCGCTCGCGCCCTCAGCATGAACGCCCGCATCATCCTCATGGATGAGCCCACCAGCTCCCTGTTCGACGACGCCGTGGAGCGCCTCTTCCGCCTCATTCGCCAATTGCAGGCCCGCGGCGTCGCCGTGGTCTATGTCTCCCACAAAATGGACGAGATCTTCCGCATCGCCGACCGTGCCACCGTGCTCCGCGATGGCCAGGCCGTCGCCACCGTCGAACTGTCCTCCACCACCCCCGAAGCGCTCATCCGCCTGATGGTCGGCCGGGAATGGAACCCTCACGACGCGCCCCGCCCGCGCCTGCCGGGAGCGCCTCTGCTCTCCGTCGAAGCGCTGACCACGGCGAGCTTGCGCCGTGTCTCCTTTGAACTCGCGCGCGGCGAAGTGCTCGGCGTGGCCGGACTCGTCGGTGCCGGGCGCAGCGAGTTGGGCGCCGCCCTGTTCGGGCTCGACCCCATCTCTGGCGGCGAAATGCGCCTCCTGGGCCGCCCGTTCCGTCCCCGCTCCCCCGCCGATGCCATCCGCCGCGGCCTCGGCCTGGTGCCCGAAGACCGCCGCCTCCAAGGCCTCATGATGTCCATGAGCGTGCTCGAAAACGGCACCATCGCCGCCCTGCCCCGCCTCCACGCGTTCCACTTCGTGAGGGCCGCCCGCGAGCGCCGCGAGTTCGACCGCGTCGCCCGCCGCCTGGCCTTGCGCTGCGCCTCCCTCCATCAACCCGTGGCCGCCCTGAGCGGCGGCAATCAGCAGAAGGTGCTCCTGGCCCGATGGCTCCTGCTCGATCCCGCCCTGCTCTTCCTCGACGACCCCACCCGCGGCATCGATGTCGGCGCCAAGCAGGATCTCTATCGCCTCATCGCTGAGCTCGCCGCCGACGGCAAGGGCATCATCCTCATCAGTTCCGAACTGCCGGAATTGCTGCGCTGCTCCGACCGCATCCTGGTGCTGAGCGAAGGCCGCATGACTGCCATCTTCGATGCCCGCCATGCCACCCAGGAGAAAATCATGGCCGCCGCCACCAACCTGTCCTCCCCGCCGGAGGCCGCGGGCTGATGCCCAAATCCCTCGCTCGTGCCCAGAGCCTGCTGGCGTTGACCGGCATCGTGCTCCTCGCCATCCTCATCAGCCCCACCGCTGCCGATGGCTCCCGCATCTTCCTCCAGGTGGGAAACCTCACCGACATCCTCCGCCAGATCTCCCTCATCGGCATCATCTCCCTCGCCATGACCTTCGTCATCCTCACCGGCGGCATCGATCTCAGCGTCGGCAGCATCCTCGCCCTGGCCACCACCCTCACCGCCATGGTGCTCACCCGCGCGCCGGCCGGTGCCGCCCCCCCTGTCGCCATGGCCCGCGCCATCGCCGCCGCCGTGGCCTTGTCCGCCCTCGTCGGCGCGGCCAACGGCGCCGTCATCGCCACCCTGCGCATTCAACCCTTCGTCGTCACCCTCGCCAGCATGATCGGCGTCCGCGGCCTCGCCAAATGGCTCTCCAACAATGCCAACATCGATATCGGCTTCGGCAGCGACGTGGCCGCGCGCTTCGCCGCCATCTTCCGCGAAAAGACCATCGTCATCGGATCCTACGCCGCTGCCGCCGCCGTCTTCTGGATCGTCCTCGCCCGCGCCGTGTTCGGACGCCACGTGCGCGCCATCGGCGATAACGAGACCGCCGCCGAGTACGCCGGCCTCCCCATCCGCCGCACCAAGGTCTGGGTCTACACCCTCTCCGGACTGCTTTCCGGATTCGCCGGCGTGCTCTACACCGCCGAAAACCACCAGGGCAATCCCAATGCCGGCGTGGCCTATGAGCTCGACGCCATCGCCGCCGTGGTCATCGGCGGCACCCGCCTTTCCGGCGGCAAGGGATCGATTTCGGGTACCATCGTGGGGACGCTGATTATGGGCGTCCTCACCAACATGCTGCGCCTCAACAGCGTCGACAGCAACGTCGAGATGATGATCAAAGCCGTCATCATCGTGCTCGCCGTGGCGGTGCAGCGCGGAACCCAAAACCACTCATGAAGCGAAGAGAGTTCTTCCTGACCGGCCTCCCCGCCGCTCTCGCCGTCTCCTGCCGCCGCGGCAACCGCCGGAAATTCGTCGCCTTCAGCCAGGCCAATAACGCCGAGCCCTACCGCGCCGCGCAGAATGCCCTCATGTCCAGGCTGTTCGCCCCCTACCCCGACGTCCGCCTGGTCATCGCCGATGCCCAGCAGGACAACAGCAAACAGGTGGCCCAGGTGGAAACCTTCATCCGCCAGAAGCCCGACCTGCTGATCGTCGCCCCCAACGAGCGCGCCGCCCTCACCGCCGTGATGGGGCAGGCCATGGCCGCCGAAATTCCCGTCATCTGCCTCGAACGCGATATCCTTCAGCCCAACTACACCGCCTACGTGCACAGCGACAACGTGGCCATCGGCCGCCTCGCCGGCCAGTTCATCGCCGATCACCTCACCCGAAAGTACGGCCAGCCCAAGGGCAACGTCGTGGCCATGCGCGGCCTGCTCGGCGTCGAGGGCGAAATCAACCGCGATCGCGGCGCCCGCGAAGTGCTAAGCCGTTACCCCGCCATTCGCACCGTAGCCGACGCCGTGGCCGATTGGATTCAGGCCAAGGCCAAGGACCGCATGACCGAGATCCTCCGCGCTCACTCCAAAATCGACGTGGTCTACGGCCACAACGACCCCATGGCCATCGGCGCCTACCTCGCCGCCCGCGAGCTCGGCCGCGAAAAAGAAATGGTGTTCGTCGGCGTCGATGGCCTCGGCGGCCCGGCCGGCGGCATCCGCAAAGTCATGGACGGTGTGCTCGCCGCCACTTTTGTCTATCCCCTGTGCGTGGACAAGGCCGTCGAAGTCGGCAACCGCATCCTGCGCGAACCCGCCTTCCAGCCGCAAAAGGAGTACGTGCTCGACTCCCTCATGGTGACGCCCGAAAACGCCGCGGCCATGTACCAGCGCTTTACCGTGCCCGGCGTCGAAGGCTAAATCCCTTCCGCCCCTTCCGGGCCGAGGATCCGCGCGATCGCGCCCGATAGCCGCCGCCAGCGCGTCGTTTCCCGCGCAAGCTGGCTCTTGCCCGTCTTGGTCAGCGTGTAGAAGCGCGCCTTGCGGTTGTTCTCCGACGTGCCCCACGCCGCCGATATCCACCCCTGCGCCTCCAGTCGCTGCAGCGCCGGATACAAAGCCCCGTGCTCCACCAGCAGAACGTCTTCCGAGGTCTCCTGGATCGCCCGCGCGATTCCCTGCCCATGCTGCGGCCCGAAAATCAGCGTGCGCAGAATCAGCAGGTCCAGCGTGCCCTGCAAAAGCGCCGTGCGTTCCTCATCATCTCGGGTAGTCATCTTACCCGAGTATGCGCCGCCCGCGCCCGGGATGTCAAGCTGGAGACCATGAAACTTGCCTGCGCGCTCTTCTTCACCGCGGCCGCCGCGGCCCAGTCGTGGATCGCCCAGAACAGCGGCACCACTGCTTCCCTGCGCGGCGTCGGCGCCGCCCCCGGCGGCGTGGTGTGGGCTGGCGGCACCGGCGGCGCCTGGCTCCGCACCGCCGATGCCGGCGCCACCTGGTCTGCCGGCCGGGTGCCCGGCGCCGCGGAGCTGGATTTTCGCGACGTGCACGCCGTCGATGACCGCGTGGCTTACCTGTTGAGCAGCGGGCCGGGCGACAAGTCGCGCATCTATCGCACCGCCGATGGCGGCAAGCAGTGGACCCTCCAATTCACCAATCCCGACGCCAAAGGCTTCTTCGACGCGCTGGCCTTCTGGGACGCCCGCCACGGCATGGTCGTGGGAGACCCCGTGGACGGCCATTTCGTGGTCCTCGTCACCGCCGATGCCGGCCGCCATTGGGAACGCCGCCCCACGCCATCCGCCCTGCCGGAGGAGGGCGCCTTCGCGGCCAGCGGCACCTGCCTCGTCGTCTCCGGCACCGGCGATGCCTGGTTTGCCTCGGGCGGCCCGCGCGGTGCGCGCGTGTTTCACACCTCCGATCGGGGTGCCACCTGGACCGTCGCCGCCACGCCGGTCCGCAACGATGGACCCGCCGCCGGCATCTTCTCCCTGGCTTTTTCCACCGCCGGCCGCGGCCTCGCGGTTGGCGGCGATTACACCCGCCCCGACGATGCCGCCCGCAACGTCGCCATCACCGTCGATGGCGGCCGCACGTGGACCGCTCCCGCCGGCCCGCCCCCCACCGGCTTCCGTTCGGCCGTGGCATGGCTTCCCGCCCGCAACCTGTGGATTGCCACCGGCACTTCCGGCTCGGATGCATCGGCCGACGGCGGCCTCACTTGGACCCGTTTCGATACCGGCGCATTCAACGCCCTCAGCGTGTCCGGCGCCGGCGCATGGGCGGTAGGACCTCGCGGCCGCATCGCCAGACTCGGACCGTAGGCCCCCGCTGCCGCGTACCCGCCCCACCAACTCGCCGCGGCCCTCCTTCACTCCACCGGGTGCGGATTGATGGCCCGATACACCGGTTTCTGCGTGCGCAGAAAAGCGTAGATGGCTCGAAGGTCGTCCTCCCGCAATTGGCTCAGCGACAGCCACGGCATCACCGTCACGCTCTGCCGGCCGATGTGCGGCGAATCCCGCTCGGCGTACTCCCGGTAGCGGTACACCAGGTCCAGCCAGTCTTGCTCCGTCCACCGGCCGATCCCCGTGTACGGTTCGGGCGTGATGTTGGTGCTCACCACGGTCGCCCCCGCCAGCCGGAATCCACGCCCGCCCGCGAACGCCGCGCGCCCCGCCGGGCTCCGCCCGCTCGCCGTGTGACAGTCCCGGCAGCCCGCCAGCGTCGCCAGGTAGGCCCCGTACTTCACCCGGTTGCCCCGGTCCGGCGCGCTCTTCTTCACGCCCGCGCGCCGGGCCGTTCGGCTCCACAGCCGGGCGAACCACGAAGCTTTCTTTCCGGGCACCGCGTGCTTCACCGGAGCCAGCGTGTTCAGATACACCACCAGCGCGCCCACGTCGTCATCGCTCAACCGCCCGAATCGCCGCGCGGGCATCAGCGGGTCGAGCGCCCGCCCGTCCCGGTCGATCCCTTCGCGAATCGCCCGAATCTTCTCGCCGTCCGACCACGCGCCCAGGCCCGTCTCCGCGTCGCTCGTGATGTTCGCCGATGCCACCTGCCGCCCCAACCCCAGCTCCGCCGGAAACTCCACCCCCTGCCCGCGGTACGCCTCGATCACCGGCGCGCCGAATCGCGTCCAGTCGCGCACCGAGTGGCAGCCGTCGCAGTTTCCCACCGTGTAGATGTACTTCCCCCGGGCGATGCGCTCCGCGCTCACCGCCAGCCGCACCGCCGGTGCGGCCGCCCGCCTCTTCCCCAGCAGGAACCCCGTCGCCACTACCCCGGCCAGCACCGCCGCCGCCGCGGCCACCCGCCAAACTCCCGCGCGACGCGCCAGTCCCCTGGCCGCCCATCGTGTTTGCAAACGCTTTCTCAAACAGATAACGCGAAAGTCCGCCGGAACCGGGCTCAGGGCCTGGGACAATGCCTCGAGCTCAGGGCATGGGATAATGCCTGAAAGTGACATCGCCGCACGAAATCACTCGGTTGCTGGCGGATTGGGGGAATGGGGACCGCCAGGCATTGGAGAAACTCACGCCCCTGGTGTACGACGAGCTGCATCGCCTGGCCAGCCGCTATCTCCGCCAGGAACGGCCCGGCCACACCTTGCAGAGCACGGCCCTCGTCAACGAAGCGTATCTCAAGCTGGCCGGCCAGCACAGCGTGCACTGGCAGAACCGCGCCCATTTCTTCGGCATCGCGGCGCAGTTGATCCGCCGAATCCTGGTGGACTACGCCCGCACCAAGTATGCCGCCAAGCGTGGCTCGAACGCCCCCAGGCTCTCCCTCGATGAGGCCATCGCCGTCCCCGGCGCCGGCGGTGAGCCCGACCTGGACCTCGTCGTCTTGAACGACGCCCTCGATGCCCTGGCCCGGATCGATGAGCGCCAGAGCCGCCTCGTTGAGTTGCGCTTCTTCGCCGGCCTCACCGTCGAGGAAACGGCCGAGGTGATGCGCATGTCGCCCGCCTCCGTCAAGCGCGAATGGACGGCCGCCAAAGCCTGGCTGTTCCGCGAAATTCGCAAACCCCCCGCCGATGAATCCTGAGCGCTGGAAACGAATCAAGGAAGTCCTCGATGTCTCGCTCGGCCTCTCCGGTGACGACCGCGCCCAATACCTCGCCCGCGCCTGCCAGGACGATCCCGGCCTTCGACAGGAAGTCGAATCGCTCATCGAAGCTCACGACGCCGCCGGTGACCTTTTCGAAACACCCGTCCTGCGCAAGCCCGCCGACCCCCTGCTCGGCGCCCGCCTCGGCGCCTACCAGGTTGTCGAGGCGATCGGCAGCGGTGGCATGGGCGCCGTTTATCGCGCCGTCCGCGCCGACGAAGTCTTCCGTAAGGATGTCGCCATCAAAGTCGTCCGCCGCAGCCTCGACATCGACCACGTGGTCCGCCAGTTCCGCCGCGAACGCGAAATCACCGCCAGCCTCGAGCATCCCAACATCGCCACCCTCATCGATGGTGGCACCACTCCCGACGGCCTGCCCTACTTCGTCATGGAGTTCATCCGCGGCCAGCCCATCGACGTATACGCCGATGCCATGCGCCTCGATACCCGCGCGCGTTTGCTGTTGTTCGCCACCGTCTGCGAGGCGGTCCAGTTTGCCCATGAACGCGGCGTCGTGCACCGCGACATCAAGCCCGGCAACATCCTGGTCACCTCCAGCGGTATTCCCAAGCTGCTCGATTTCGGCATCGCCAAGATCCTCCATCCGCGGATGCTGCCCGTGGGCCCCGACGCCACCATCACTATCGCCCCCGCCCTCACGCCCGACTATGCCAGCCCCGAGCAGTTGCGCGGCGGCCGCGTCACCGAGACTTCCGACGTCTACTCCCTCGGCGTCCTGCTCTACGAGCTGCTCACCGGCGAGCGGCCTGTGCCGCGCAAAACCGGATTTTGGGGTTCGGCCGATGAGGCCGAACCCGTCGTTCCCAGCGCCCTCCAGCCCGGCAACCAGATCGCTCGCGACCTCGACAAAATCGTCATGATGGCCATGCGCCGCGAGCCCGAAAACCGCTACCCCACCGCGGGCGACCTCGCCGCCGACATCGGCCGGTATCTCCACTCCCTTCCCGTTCGGGCCCGCAAAGCCACCCTGCGCTACCGCGCCGCCAAGCTCATCCGCCGCCAGAAGGTCGCCGTCGCGGCCGTCGTCGCCGCCGCCGCCGTCGTCATCGCCATGCTCGCCTTCTGGGAGGTCCGGGCCCGCCTCGCGGCCCCCGCCGCGCCCCCCCAGATCTCCCTGCTCACTAGCCTCCCCGGCCGCGAGTTCCAGCCCACCTTCTCCCCCAACGGCAAACAAATCGTGTACGTCTGGAGCGGCGAGAACGGCGAGAACGCCGACATCTACGTGCTCAACCTCGCCGACGGTTCCACCCGGCGCATCACCACCGACCGGGCCGACGACCTCAGCCCCGTCTGGTCCCCCGACGGCGCCCGCCTGGCCTGGCTGCGTACCGGGCGCGCGGAATCGGCCGTCTTTGTCGCCTCGGTGAACGGAGGTCCTCACGGAAAAATCGCCGATGTCTATCCGGTTCGCGTCGAGACCCTCGGCAAGCACCTCGACTGGTCGCCCGATGGCGAGTTCCTCGCCGCCGCCGACAAGGACCGCCCCGATGAGCCCTTCCACATCGTGCGCATCCGCGCCCGCGACGGCGTCAAGAATGCTCTTACCTTGCCGCCCGAACGAGTCATCGGCGATGTCAGCCCGGCCTTCTCCCCCGACGGAAAATCGCTGGCCTTCATCCGCGCCATTTCGAGCGGCGTCAGCGAGGTCTATGCCGGTCCCCTCTCCGGCGCCCCCCCGCGCCGCCTCACCTGGGACAATCGCAACGTGATTGCCCTCGCCTGGAATGCCGACGGCCGCTCCATCATCTTCTCCTCCGACCGCCGCGGCTCCGCCCTGTGGCGCGTCCCCGAGTCGGGCGGTACCCCTTCGCGCATCCCCATGGTCGCCGAGAATTCCTCCGATCCCGCCGTCTCCCGCGATGGCGGCAGGCTCATCTACACCCAGTCGTTTCAGGACGCCAATATCTGGCGCATCGACACCGCCGGGCACGGGCCCGCCACGAAAGTGGTCTCCTCCACCCAGTACGATTCCAGCCCGCAATATTCCCCCGATGGCACCCGCATCGCCTTCCGCTCCAACCGCTCCGGCAGCAATGAAATCTGGGTCGCCGACGCCAACGGCCGCACCCCGGTCCAGTTGACTCGTTATGCCGGACCGCTCACCGGCACGCCGCGCTGGTCGCCCGATGGCCGCCACATCGCCTTCGATACGCGCCCCGATGGTCAGGCCGATATCTACGTGGTGTCTTCGGCCGGCGGCACTCCCCGCCGCATCACCACCTCCAATGCCGAAGACGTCGTGCCTTCCTGGTCCAACGATGGCGCTTGGATCTACTTCGCCTCCAACCGCACCGGCTCCTGGCAGGTTTGGCGCGTCGATGCCTCCGCCGGCGGCAACGAAGAGCAGGTCACCCGGTCCGGCGGCTTCGCGGCCTTCGAATCGCCCGACGCCCGGTACCTGTACTATGCCAAAGGGCGCAGCACCGCGGGCCTCTGGCGCAAACGCCTCCCCGCCGGTGCCGAGGAACCGGTGCTCGAGCAGTTGAAGCCCGGATACTGGGGCTATTGGGCCGTGGTCGAAGACGGCATCTATTTCGCCGACCAGCCCGCCAGCGGCACTCCGCCCGCCATCGATTTCTACGACCTCGCCAGCCGCCGCATCCGCCAAGTGTGGCCCGTCGAACGCCCGTTGGCCATCACCGATTCGGCGTTTTCAATCTCTCCCGACCGGCGCTCCATCCTGTATACCCAGGTGGATCAAAGCGGCAGCGATATCCTCATGATGGACCACTTCCGCTGAGTCACGCCTCGACACGATTTTTTGTGATCCCCTGAATTCAACCGTTTGCCGCCGGTTTTGGCTTCGGCCCGGCACCCTTCCCAAGGGCGCCGGGCGATACTGGAAACAGGGCCGGAATCGCATCGTCTCTCGATGCTTCCGGCCAAAAACGGGCATCTCGCGCAGATCTGCGCGGCCTGCGAAGCGTAAGTCGCCTGTTTTCAACAAAACGGGTTCTGGTTTCCGCGCAGATCTGCGCGGCCCGGTCAGCCGATCTTCCTCAGGACTCGCCCTACGCGGCCCTGCGCTGGCTCGAAGACCCCTGTCAGGATGCCCGCTACGCCCTGCGCACCCTGAGCGAGCCCGGCGAGGCCGAGTACGACGATCGCCCGCACCGCGTGGAACCTCTAGTCGAACGACCAGCCTTTGCGGATATACGGCTTCAAGTATTTGTTGGCGTCCCCGTTGTTGGTGATCTTCATCTTCGACGGATCGTACTCCACCGGGCCGTCCACCCGGAGGGCGATCACACCCAGCAGCATCCACTCCACGAACGGTGCCGCCACGTTGAAATTCGAACAGGCCGGATCCCCGCCTTTGCACGCCCGGATCCAGTCGCGGTAGTGGCCCGGTGAGCGCGTGAGCAGCTCCGGCGGCATGTGGTAGTCCTTCATCTTCTCCACCGGTATCAGGCGCGTGTTCTCGCCGTACGTGCCGGTGGTGAGCATGCCCTTTTCGCCCACGAAGAGGCTTCCATCCGGCACCCGCGACGGCTGGTAGGTAACGCCTTCTTGGTATTTGAACACCGGACCGATGGGGCCGCCCGGCTCCTGGCGCGGGAAGCCCATGCCGCGTCCGCGCCCGGGCGCCTGGTTCTCCTGCCCCGGACGCACTACCCGCCCGAGATCGCCCAGCACTTCGCCCGCGGGTACGCCCTCGATCTTCGGGTTCTCCTTCAGGCCGTCATACCAGAACAACTTCACCGGAGGCATGGAACCGAGCGCCGGAAAGTCGAACCGGATCACCGATTTCTTGGGGAACATGAAAGGGCTGGTGCCCTCTTTCGAAACGCATTCCACTTTGGTCGGCGGACGCTTGTCCAGCTTGAGCGCCAGGTTGGGCGCGCCCAGAATATGGCACGCCATATCGCCCAGCGCGCCGCATCCGAAATCGTAAAAGCCGCGCCAGTTGAAGGGTTGGTAGAAGTTGCCGTACTGGTTCGGATAGCCCTTGCCGCCGATCGTGAAGGGGCGGGGGTTCGCCATGGCGAGCCAGCTGTCCCAATCGAGCGTGGCAGGCACCGGATCTTCCGGCGGAATTTCGGTGAGCCCCTGCGGCCACATGGGCCGATCGGTCCAGGCATGCACTTCGGTGACGTTGCCGATGTCGCCGTTCCAGACGATTTCGGCGCACTGCCGCGTGCCTTCATTCGAGTAACCCTGGTTGCCCATCTGGGTGGCCACTTTGTATTTGTTGGCCGCCTCCATGAGCTGCCGGGCTTCCCAGATGGTGCGGCACAATGGCTTTTGTACGTAAACGTGCTTTCCGCGTTCGATGCAATGCATGGCCGCAGTGGCGTGCATGTGGTCCGGAATGGCGACGATCAGGGCATCGATGCCGTTGCCTTCCTTGTCCAGCATTTTGCGGAAATCTTTGTACTTGGGGAGTTTTTCGTAGCGTTGAAAAACCCGCGCGGCGGACTTGTCGTCGACATCGCACAGGGCCACGATGTTTTCGGTGGGGGCGCAGCCGGCGATATCGCTGGTGGCTTTCCCGCCGGCACCGATCGACGCAATATTCAGCTTTTCATTGGGCGATTTGTAGCCCATCAGTTTCAGGGAAGGGGTACTGCCGAAGCCCCCACGGGGGACAGCCCCTGCCAGCAGACTGCCGAAAAAGAAATGTCTTCGCGAAAGTGCCATAGGCGGTTCACACCTCAAAATTTCATACTCAGGCGTCCTCTGTGCCGCCGAGGTTACACCATCGGCGGGAAGTCGAGCTTTGGACGGAATGCACCCCTATTTTAATCCCATTCCGCGGCGATAGACCCGGAGTAATGGATCCGATGCCACATCCAGCATGCTCTGGGAACCTCGTGGCGGCTGGGTACGACGGGTCAGCGAATCGCAATCGTGGCGCGTCCCGGCAACGACGTCCAACCCGCAACGCCGCTGCCGTAGTTGCCGAAGTAGACCACCACCGGAACCGCATCGCCGGTGGGGGCGCCCTCGGGCACGCGCACATTCACCTGGATCGCGCCGTTGACCAGGCCCGGCGCGGCTCCGCCGTACTCCACCGGCGCATCGAAACTTCCGATGCGCACCGAGACGCCCAAATGCGGCTGGGGCAGCGGCAGGACCGTCCCGGCGATGGCGCCGTCGGGCAGAGGCGGATCGAGCCGTCCGGCACCGGTGGCGTAGAACGCGATCACCGATCCCTTCGCCGCGGGATGGGAAGGTGAATTGGGAGTGCCGTCTTCGTTCAGCGCCGCGGCCTGCCCCGTACCGGAGCCATCCATGGTGAAAATGCCGGGCACCGCATCGGCCACGGGCAACTTCCAGGGACCGTAGGTTTCGCCGTTGCGCTCGATAGTCATGGCCGTGGAAGGCGCATTCACGCCGTAGGGCACGACGGCATTGATCTGGTTCGCCTGCACCCAGAGCAGCGGTGCGGGAAGGCCGTCGAAGAGCACGCGCGTGCCGGCGAGCATCGCAGGCACATGGTCGCTGCTCGCGTCCGCCGCCACACCGGTGTCGGGTCCCAGCGCCGAGCCGTAGAGGGTGAAGATCTCGCCGGGAGCCACCGCGCCTTCGGGGACAACCGAGATCTCGCCGGGCCATTGCGTGGCGGCGTTCACTCCGCAACGGACGGCGGTGCGCGGCACGCCGGACAGCGCGAACCGGGCGACGAACGCATCCGAGTCGCCGCCGCCGTATTCGGGCTGCACGGTGCCGGGGGTGGCGAAGAAAATCCGCGCGCTGGTCATGCCGGCGACGTAGGCGAAGCCCTTGCCGTCGAGCACCAGCCTGGAACTACCGCTCGGGCCGGCGCCGCTCGCCCCCGCATCGGCAATGGCATCGGCGGAGGGAGTCAGAATCGTGATCTTCGGCTCGACACAAGGACTGTAGTCGAGCGGATTGGCCATGTTCAGGTACGCGTAGCCGCCGCCATCCACGGCCAGCGTCCCCGCGAACGGCGGCAGGAACGTGGAAGCGAGCAGCCGGCCGGAGGGATCGATCCGGGTGAGGAAGCCATTGCCGCCGGAGCCCGGCGGGCTGGGTGGGGTGCCGATGTAGGTGGGGTGCAACACTCCCGGCGTGGTGGGGAAATCGATGGAGGAGGTGTTCCCGGCGGCGTAGGCGTTGCCGGCCGGATCGAGCGCCACCGCCATGCCGAATTCGGCGGCGCTGCCGCCCAGGTATGTGGAGTAGACCAGCGCGCTGCCGGCGGCGTTTAGCTTGGTCACGAAAGCATCGCCATAGGACGTGGGCCCGAGGACGACTTTCCCGTGGAACGAAGGCTGGATCGCGTTGGGCGTGACCGGGAAGTTGGCGGACACCGTCTCCCCGGTGACGACGGCATTGCCGGCGCTGTCCACCGCGATCCCGCGGGCGAGTTCGGTGTCCGCGCCGCCGAGGTAGGTGGCGTAGACGGGCCCGGCTCCATCCGGCCGGAGTTTGAGAATGAAGCTGTCCTGGCAGGGGCCCGTGTTGCCGTGCAGCCCCATACAGACGCCCGGCGCGAGCGAGCGCTGGAACACGCCCGGGGTAGAGACGAAATCGCCGGCGGCAATGCCCGTGACGTAAGCGCTGCCGGCGGCATCGATGGCGATGGACGAGGGCGAAGCGGTGAATACGGCGGAGTAGAGAAGCCCGTCGCCGGTGGGGCTCAGCTTGGCGATGAAGCCGTAATCGGGGTAGGTGCGATAGCCGCCGGGAGTGACCGGGAAGTGGGCGCCGGCGAGCGTGCTCCCGGTGAGGTAGGCATTGCCGGCGGCGTCCACCACCATGCCGCTGCCGCCCGAATCCCCATCGCCGCCCAGGTATGTGGAGTACAGAATGGTGGAGCCGTCGGGGCTGAGTTTCGTGACGAACGCCGAATATCTGCCGGCGGGATTGCTGGTTCCGAGCGGACCGGATGTGGTGGGGAAGTCGCCGGAATTGGTGGCGCCCCCTACGTAGATGTTGCCCGAACCGTCCACGGCCACCGTGGTGGTGGTCTCGGCGCGCGACCCGCCGAGGTAGGTGACGAACTCGATCACCGGATCGATCACCAGCGGCACCGAGGCGTCGTACGGGCCGAGGCGGAAGCGGGCGCTGCGGCCGCACAGGATGAACTCCGCGGCCACTTCGCGGCGGCTGCCGTGGACTACCTGGTGCGCGCGCGGGCGGTGCTGGCGAAGCGGGCCGGCGACCAGATCGCCCTGTTCGAGATGCGGGCGGGCGCCGCGGAACTCGAGGCCGATGCGGGCGGGGTCGGCATGCGGGGCGATGGCGAAATCGTATTCGCTGCCGTGGAAGACCAGGTCGATGCCGGGGTAGACGTTGCGGTAGCGGACGCGCGCGTACTGCGCGATCCCGGTGCGCCAGCGGGCGGGATCGCCGCCCAGAAAGTAGTTGGTGTGGCCGGGGAGAGGATCGAGCGTGGTGGGTGTGGCTCGCCGGTCGGCGCCGGCCAGGCGGATCTCGATGCCGCGGCTGCGGAACGCGCCGCCATCCAGCAGCGCAATGGCTCCGGGGGCCAGAACGCGGACCTCAGCGGGGGCCTGGCCGGTGTTGCGCTCGAATGCAACGGGCAACCGGGCGGCGCCGAGCGAAGCGCCGGCGAGCAGAAATACGACCAGTCGGGGACACACTCCTAAGACCGGTGAGGGGCGGGCGGCAACTACAGCTCACTTGCCGGCGGCGGCGCCGGCGCGGACGAGTGCGAGAGGATGGCTTCGACGAGGCCTTCGATGGTGAATTCGCGGGCCTGCGCGGTGACTGCGAGGCCCAGGTCGCGCGCGGTGCGCGTGGTGATGGGGCCGATGGAGGCAACTTTGATTCCGGCGAGGGCTCCGACGCCGGCGGCCGCAACGAAATTTTCGACGGTCGAGGAACTGGTGAAGGCGATCCAGTGGGGACGGCGCGGACCGGTCAGCAATTCGCGGGCGCATGCCGGCAGGTTTTCCGGCATCACCGAGCGGTACGCTTCCACCACATCCACATGGGCGCCGCGGCGCGACAGTTCCACCGGCACCAGGTCGCGGGCGACGGCGGCGCGGGGGAGTAGCACTCGCCTGGCGGAGAGATCGTGGCCGGCGAAGGCGGCCAGCAGACCTTCGGCGACGTACTCTTTGCCCATCAGATCGACGCGCAGGTGGAGGGATTCGATGGCGGCGCGGGTGGCCGGCCCGATGGCGCAGATGCGGGCGCGGAGGTCGCGGAGATCGCGCGCGGAGCGATCGAGCCGCTCGAGGAAGAAACGCACCCCGTTGGCGCTGGTGAACAGAAGCCAGTCGTAAGAGGCGAGGTTGCGGATGGCGCAGTCGAGCGGGGTGTAGTCGGCGGCGGCGCGGATTTCGATGGCGGGCAGTTCGATGGCATCGGCGCCCAGCGCATGCAGCTTCATGGCCAGCGCATCGGCCTGTTCGCGGGCGCGGGTGACGACGATGCGTTGGCCGAACAGGGGCAGCCGTTCGTACCAGTCGAGTTTTTCGCGTAGGCGGATCACCTCGCCGACGATGATGGTGGCGGGCGGCTTGAGCTGCTGTTCGGCGATGAGTCCCGGCAAGGTGGCGAGCGTACCGGCGAGGGTGTGCTGATCGGGGCGGGTGGCCCAGCGAACCGCCATGGCCGGGGTATCGGCGGCGCGGCCGCGGGCGATCAGCTCGCGGGCGATTTCCGGGAAGGTGGTAAGGCCCATGAAGATCACCAGGGTTTCGGCGTGGCCCACCTTGTCCCAATCGATCTCGCCGACCGCGTGGCCGGTGACGAAGGTGACCGCGGAGGTGTGCTCGCGATGAGTGAGCGGGACGCCGGTGTACGCGGCAATGCCGAGCGGCGTGGTGACGCCGGGCACGACTTCGAACGGGACGCCGGCATCGGCGAGGGCTTCGGCCTCTTCGCCGCCGCGTCCGAACAGGAACGGGTCGCCGCCCTTCAGCCGCACGACGGTGAGGCCGCGGCGGGCGCGCTCGATGAGCATGGCGCCGATCTCTTCCTGGGTGAAGGCGTGCTCGGCCTTTTTCTTGCCGACATAGAGGCGCTCGGCGGCGGGGGGCGCAAGGGCCAGCAGGGCGGCGGGGGCGAGGTGATCGTAGAGGACGGCGTCGGCGGTGGCCAGGATGCGGCGGCCTTTGACGGTGAGGAGTTCGGGGTCTCCGGGGCCGGCGCCGACCAGGTAGACCTTGCTCATGATCCGCTGTAGACCGCGTCCAGGATGGCGCGCGCGCCGCGCTCGAGCAGGGCCGCGCCGGCGGCTTTGCCGAGAGTCTCCGCTTCGCTCGCCGCCCCTTCCATTTCCGCCGTGATCAGCTCGGAGCCATCGGGCGAGGCCACCACCGCGCGCAGGCTGAGGCGGCCGTGGTCCGCGATGGCGTGCGCGCCGATGGGCACCTGGCAGCCGCCGCCGAGCGAGGCCAGCACGGCGCGTTCGGCGGAGACGGCGGCACGCGTGGCGGAGTCATCGAGGGCGGCGCAGGCAGAGAAGCCCGCGCCGCTGGCGCGCGTTTCGATGGCGAGCGCTCCCTGGCCGACGGCGGGGCACATGATTTCCGGCGTCAGGATTTCGGCGATGCGATCGCCCCATCCCAGGCGTTGGAGCCCCGCGGCGGCCAGCAGGATGGCGTCGTACCGGCCTTCATCGAGTTTGCGGAGGCGCGTATCGAGATTGCCGCGCACGGATTCCACCACCAGCCCGGGGCGCAATTTGCGCAACTGCGCGGAGCGGCGCAGCGAACTGGTGCCCACGCGGGCGCCGTCGGCCAGGCCGTTCAGCGGGCGTCCGACGAGGGCATCGCGCGGGTCCTCGCGGGCGGGGGTGGCGGCCAGCACCAGTCCCGGCGGCAGTTCGGTGGGGAGGTCTTTCAGGCTGTGCACGGCGAGGTCCGCGGTCCCATCCAGCAGGGCTTCTTCGATCTCCTTGGTGAAGAGGCCCTTGGTGCCCACCTTGGCGAGCGGGACATCGGTGATCTTGTCGCCGGTGGTTTTGATGATTTCGATGCGGCATTCGTAGCCGCGCGCGGCAAGCTGCGCCAAGACCCAGCGGGCCTGCCACAGGGCAAGCTGCGAACCACGGGATGCGATGACGAGCATGAATCAGTCCTGGAGGTGAAACGCTTTGCGAATGGCGCTGACGACGTGGTGACCGTCGGGTTGGGCGGCCTGGCTGCGCAATTCGGAGATGGGGCCGTGGGCCACCTTGTTGATGATGCCGCGGGTGAGGGCTTCGAGGGCCTGCTCGACTTCGGGGGTGAAGGGGCCGTACTTGCGGCGGGCGCGCTCGACTTCGCCGGCGCGGATCAGTTCGAGCTGGTCCTGCAAGCCGACGATGGTGGGGGTCACCTCGGCTACCTTGAGGCGCGCCATCATGCGCTCCACCTCTTCCTTCACCAGCGCTTCGGCGTGGTCGGCCTCTTTCATGCGCTCGCGCAGGTTGGCGTTGACCACTTCCTGAAGGTCGTCGATGTCGTAGAGGAAGATGTTGTCGAGCTCGTTGACGGAGGGCTCGACATTTCGCGGCACCGCGATATCGATCAGGAACATGGGCTTGTTGCGCCGCGCGGCGATGATGCGCTGCATTTCGTCCTTGTGCAGCACGTAGTGCGGGGCGCCCGAGGAAGTGATGACGATATCGACTTCGGGAAGCATGCCCAGGAAGCGTGTGTACTCGACCGGCGTGCCCTGGAACAGCCTGGCCATTTCCACGGCGCGCTCGTGGGTGCGGTTGGTGACGAAGACGTGGGAGGCGCCGGAGCGGCGGAGGTGCCGCGCGGCGAGCTCCGACATTTTGCCGGCGCCGACGATCATGATAGTGCGGCCGGAGAGGGAGCCGAAGATCTTGCGGGCCAGTTCGACGGCGGCGTAGCTGACCGAAACGGCCATCTGCCCGATGCCGGTTTCCGAACGCACCCGCTTGGCGACGCTGAAGGCGCGCGACAACAGTCCGTCGAGCCAGCCGCAGACCGAGCCGCAATCCTTGGCGGCGGCGTAGGCGGACTTGAGTTGGCCGAGAATCTGCGGTTCGCCGACTACCATGGAATCGAGGCTGGCGGCTACGCGGAAGAGATGGTGGATGGCGTCGCGGCCTTCGTGGCGGTAGAGGTGAGGGGCGAACGTTTCGGGATCGACGGCCTTCTGTTCGGCGAGGAAGGAGTCGACGATGGCGTGGGGATTGCAGCGATCGTCGGTAGTGACGGTGATCTCGACGCGGTTGCAGGTGGAGAGAATCACGGCCTCGGAGACGCCGTCGCGCGACTTGAGATCGGCCAGGGCGGCGGGCAGCACGTCTTCGCGGAAGGCCAACCGCTCCCGAATTTCCACGGGCGCGGTCTTGTGGCTCACACCGGTGATGAGCAGCTTCATTGTTTGAACAAAATAGCGCCCAAACGGGCGTGCGCGGCCCACGTCAGGGCGGAGAATCCGAGCACGGTGACCGTCATGATCGCGGCTTTTCTTCCGCGCCACCCGGCGGCGGTCCGCAGGAACACCAGGAGCAGGTAGATGCCCCAGGTGACAAACGAGATGGCGATCTTCGGCTGTCTGATCCAGGCGGTCTTCAATTCGATGAAGCCCCATGTGCTGCCGGCGACGACGGCCAGCGTCATGAGCACAAAACCCACGGCCATGGATTTCGAGATGAGGTCGTCCAGCGTGCCCAGCGGGGGCAGCCGGTAATAGATGCTGCGCGGCTTTTTGGTTTTGAGCTCGCGCTCCTGAAAGAGGTAGAGCAGCGAGCCGATGGCGGAAAACAGGAGCGCCGCGATACCCAGGAGCACCAGCACGATGTGGATGGTGAGCCAGGCATTGCGGACGACCGGGCTTGACCAGGCGCTGACCGGATTGCCGAGCGTGCCCACCAGGGCCATGACGAAAACCAGCGGAAAGACGAAGACGCTGAGGCTGGTCATGTGGTAGCGCCACTGGACGAACATGTAGAGCACCACCACCAGGAAAGCGCACATAGAGAGTGTTTCGTACAGGTTGGTGATGGGGCAGTGATTGCTGAGGATGCCTTCTTCGACGATGGAGACGAAGTGAAAGACGGAACCGAGGGTGAAGGCGCCCATGGCCACCCGGAAGAGGTGTTCGCGGCGCCGCACGAGGGTAAGGATGGCGTGCAGGAGGCCGATCGAATACAGCGCGGCGGCTACGCGCAGCCAGATGACGCTCATTTCAGCCATGGGTCGATCCGGGGGGACTCTGAGTTCTAAACCTCAGTATATCGCGATGATAGGCCCGATTCCCAAACGCTTTTGCGGGGAGGGTCGGGGGATTGTGGGGAGGGCAGGCGGGCTCCCCTGATAATGTAAGCCTGAAAGGGTAACATCATGTCGAGGGACGACGGGATCATCGGGGTATCGGATCACGGCGGTTGGGCGGTGCTGGTGACGGTGGCGGGCGACGGGACGCTCCTCGACCGCCGCCGCGTCGAACTGGTGGACGAGGACCTGCCGAAGATTCCGCACCACAGCGAAGGGCAGACGCTTCCGCTCGATGCGGCAGTGGCGCTGGTGGAGCGCGTGCGCGGGTCGGCGGAACGGCACGCGAAGAGGGGCCTGGAGGCGGTCGCGATGACGGTGCCCGGGCGCATCCTCGGCGTCGCGCTTCGTCAGTGCCCAGGGCTGCCACCAACCATTGCCGAGCGGATTACGAACTACCGGGCGCAGAACGTCGCTGACTGGGTGATGTACCGCCAGGCGCTAGCCGCCGCGGCCGAGGCGCGCGGTTGGGCCGTCCACTGGTACGACGCGAAGAAGGTGATTGATGCAGCGAGCGAGGCGCTGCGCATCGAGGACCTCGAGGGCCACTTTCTCCAGCTGAGGAAGGCCATCGGGCCGCCCTGGAGCAAGGATCACAAGGTGGCGATGGCAGCGGCGATCGTGGCGGCCAGGGCGCGCTAGCCTAAGCCTAGCGTAGCGGAGGCCGACCATATTGATGATGGAAGGCCCCATGATGCAGACAATCCTCGAAGACCGGTTCAAGCTCAAGGATTCATCGCGAGACCATGCAAGGATTTGTTTATGAACTCGCTTTTAAACTTGAAACCGCTCCAGGATGGCAGTTGCACACCCGCGGTCGTAAGTCGTCCCTTACCGCTGCTGCCGGACGGCCGGATTGTTGCGAGCGTGTCGCTGCTCTCGAGCTAACTGCTGTCTCGGCGGGTAGGGGAACGGCAATGGATCCCCTTGTTCTCATCACACCTGGCCAGGTTGCACCACGAACCAGACTCTGAGGCGATTGCAGCTCAGCCTGGCGGCCCGTTCCGAGACGTTCGCGCCGGAGAAGCTTCGTGCCAGTGGTCAGCGGGTCGATAACTCACCAAGCAGCGCGTTCGCCTCATCCATGTCAAGTCCTGTCCTGTGTTGAAGGTTTTGGGACATTTCTAAAATAAGGTCGCGGACTTCGCCGCCTCGCCCGGCGCGACCCAGCAACCGGCCCAGGCTTACGGCCGCACGCAGCGCCAGCAGGATCGAGCCCTGGCTGCGGGCATGCTCGATCGCCTCGCGGAACGTCTGCTCGGCCTCGTTCGCGGCGCACTGGGGGTCTTGCGCGATGCGCAGTTCGCCTTTGAGCCGCAGCAACTCCGGCTCCCAGAAGCGCTCGCCCGTGCGCGCCGCTATCCCAAGACCGTCCTCCACACTCTTGAGTGCATCGGCGGTATTCCCACCGATAAGGTATGCGTCCGCGGCGAGACCGGCGAGGTGCGGCAGAAACTGGTCCGCTCCGGTAGCCCGCGCTTCGGCAATCGCGTTTACGATCCGACTGAGGCCCTCTTCACGATTCCCCTCCACCGCCGCGGCCCACCCTTCGAACGCCGTCGACCATGCGAGCAAAAGCCGAAAATCCTGATCGCGCGCGATGGCCGCCGCGGCTTCGGCATGAGCCCGCACCCGGTCGGTTTGGCGGCACGCCTGGGCGACGGCCGAAGCGAACACATGCGCCAGCGCCAGCGAAAACGGATGCTTCAATGCGCGAGCCAGTGCAACCGCGTCGTCGCTCACGCGAATGGCGGCTTCAGTCCGGCCCAGTAGAGCCGAGGCCCGAGCCAGGAACAGACGGGCGCACACGCCGGCATCATGGTTGCCATACGTGGCCGCGATGGTGGCGTGCCGGTGTGGGTCGTAGAGCCGGATTCCCTCACCGGCGTGGAAGCATGCGGCGCCCAGATCCCCGCGCGAAAATGCGGTGGCCCAGGCGGCGTGGTGCGCCTGTAGCAGCGGTCCATCCTCGCCGCCGCTGTGCGCCAAGCCCAGCAGGTCTTGCGCGAGTTCGTGGGCGGCGTTTAACGGTCCCCGACCCCAATAGAAGAGCCAAAGTCCCCAGAGCGCCGGAAACAGCTCGGGGCTCTCGCCGTTTTCCTTGCAGAGCGCCCGGGCCCGCGAATATGCTCTTTCGGCCTCCGGTGTGCCCCATCCGCGCGCCGCCATGGCGGCGCCTCCCAGGCCGATCCACAGCCTGATTTCACGCTCGGTCCGCTCGCGGCTAGCCGGTTCGTTTCCGATCAGTGCCAACGCCCTTTCAAAGTGCATTCCTGCCACCGAAAAAGCGCTGCGGCTTCCGGCATTCTCGGCAGCCTGCAACAGATACATCCCGGCCCGCCGGATATCACCACTCCGTTCGAAGTGCATGGCCAGTTCAGCCGCAATCTCCCAGACGCGTTCGCCGTAGGCCGCTTCCTCCCTTTCGGCGACCTCGCGATGCAGGATGGCCCGACGGTCGGAGGGGACACGCTCGTACAACACGTCGCGGTACAGAACATGATCGAACTCAAACCGCGTCCCGCGGCGCCGCACGAACCGGTTCTGCCGTTCGAGTCCCGTCAACGTAGTTTGGACATCGTCCGCGGCGAGCCCCGCAGCGCCCGCGATGGTCGGCACCGAAAAGGTCGCACCCGCAACGCTCGCGACTTCGAGCAACGCGCATGCCGTTGGCGGAAGTCGCTCGAGTTGCGCCCCGATGATCCGCCGCACGTCCTCCGGTGTGCCGAGATTGGTCTCGTTCAAGTCCGTGTTCAATGCCCAGCGACCGTCCTGGGCAAAAATCAGATTGCGCGCGACAAGGTCGTCGAGCACGTTCAGAGCAAAGAGCGGGTTGCCCCCGGTGTGCCGGTGGACCAGGAGCGCCAGCCGGCGCATATCCTGTGCGTGACCCGGCGCGGGCGGAAGCCAGTGAGCGATGAAATCGGCGACTTCGCTCTCACTCAAACCGCTCAAGCCGATCTCGCGACAGCAGCGCTTAATACGCAGTCCATCGACAACCCTCGACAGCGGATGACCGTCGCTCGCGTCCGCCTGCGGCCGAAACGTTCCAATCAGCAGAACACGCGTCGGCTCGGGCCTTTGCGCAAACGACGCGAGCCAGTCGAGCGTAGACGCGTCGCTCCAATGCAGGTCTTCGAGGCAAAGAACCAAGGGCACGTGCGCGGCGGCCGCTTCGAGCGCATCGGTGAGTTCCCGCAGCATGCGTTGCCGTGTTGTCCCGGCGGCGGTACGACGCAGCCTCGCGTGACGGTCCGGATCCAGCAGACCGGGCAACTGCGCCAACCAGGTCGGGGCATATCTTTCGAGAACCGCCACGAGATCGGCGCCGCCGGGCTGGCGGCACAATCGCATGAGCGCCTCCAGCAGCGGCCGATACGGCTCGCCGATACCATAGTGCTGGAGACATTGCCCCCAGGCGACTCGCGGCGCGTTTGCTGCCGTGATCGCTGCAAGTACATATTGAACAACTGTGGTCTTCCCAATACCGGGTTCCCCGCTCAGGAACAGGGCCTGACGGATTCCTCGTTCGGCCGCTTCCCAGATTTTCAGGACGTCGCTGATGACGCGCTCCCGTCCGATGACCTGGGCCTCATCGGCGATCGGTAGCGGCGGCTCGTTTTGGGTTAAGGCCGAAATCTTTGCTATAAACCGGTATCCCCGGCGGTGAAGCGTCTCGATGAATTGCGGCCGACGAGCATCGTCGCGAAGCGCCTGCCGGAGTTCCTGAATACAGGAAGTCAGTGCGGAGTCGCTGACAGCCGTGTCGGCCCACACTGTGCAAAAGAGCTGATCCTTAGTGACTACCTGTCCTGCCCGGGAGGCTAGCTCCCAAAGAACGCATAGCGCTTTCGGGCTGATACGAACCTCTGCCTTGTCGCACCGGAGCCCCTGAGTACGGTCCACCTCAAATAGACCGAAGCGAATCCCAGAACTTTCGCCGCTCGGACAGAAGCCGCCCATGAAAATCCCACGAAAACCCCGCGATTTCCCTCAGATTCGTAAGCTCGACGCATTATACCATCTGCAGGCATGCACGCCGTTTAGCGGAGGGAACGAGGCTGAACGCGAAACAGGCGTAGGTGAAAGGAGAGGAAACACAATGACTCGGAGATACGCTTTCATGACAACGGTCGCCGCTCTGCTTGTTGGCTCGGTCATGGCCAACGCCGACGTCGTCCTGGACTGGAACAAGATCATGGTTGCAACTGTGAGCGGTCAAAATCCGTTTGCACAGGCGCGCTTCGCCGCGATCACGCAGCTGGCAGTATTCGAAGCGGTAAACGCGGTCGCCGGCCACTACACACCGTACCTGGGCACGATCAGCGCGCCGCCGGGCTCATCGGCTGAGGCGGCGGCAATCGCGGCTGCGCACACGGTGTTGAAGAACTACTTCCCCGCGGCTGCGGCAAGTCTCGACGCGGCGCGAGCCAACTCGCTCGCCTCAATACCGGACGGGCCGGCGAAGCTGGACGGCATCGCAGTGGGCGAGGCCGCAGCCGCAGCCATGATCGCCCTCCGTACGAATGACGGCGCGGCGCCCCCGCAGTTCTACCTGCCGGTTTCGTCGGATCCTGGTCAATGGCAACTAACGCCGAGTTGTTCCGCGGCGGGAGGCATTTTGTTGCAATGGCGGAATGTGACCCCATTCGCGATCCAGAGCTCGAGCCAGTTTCGCTCCGATCCGCCGCCGGCCCTCACCAGTGTCCGGTATGCGAGAAGCTATGATGAGGTCAAGCAGGTGGGGGACATTAACAGCGCCGCGCGCCCACCGCATCTGTCCGATGTGGCGACGTTCTATAACATCGTGTTGGCGGTCGCCGTTTGGAATCCGGTGGCGAGCCAACTGGCGATTGAGCAGGGCAGTTCACTGTCGGAGAACGCGCGGACCCTGGCGCTCATCAATATGGCCATGAGCGACGCCCTGGTCACGGTGATGGAAACCAAGTATTATTACACGCGCTGGCGCCCGGAAACCGCAATCAGGGACGGCGGCCTTGATAACAATCCTCGGACCGAACCCGATCCCGCGTACAAGCCGTTCATCGTCACGCCTTGCTTTCCGAGCTATCCGTCAGCCCACGCGAGCGCGAGCTACTCAGCGCGCGAGATCCTCGCACGGATCTTCGGCAATAGGCGGCACTCGATTACGGTATCGACTCCCGCAATGCCGGGTGTCGTGCTGCAGTACAACAAGTTGAGCGACATCACGGACGACATCGATGACGCGCGGGTCTATGGCGGGATACACTTCCGCTACGACCAGGAGGAAGGCGGAGTACAGGGCACGGACATCGGCCGATACGTTTACAGACAAAATCTCCGCTGTTTGAAAAGGTGTAACTCCGACGAAGCAGTGCAGTAAAACGGCAGCACTTGCCGGGTACAGACATCCAAATTGTGGATCCGATTCCGGCAAGTGCTATATCCCGTCAGTAGCAATTTGCAAACCAAGTCCTCTGGTTATGGTGTCGATAATGCGGAAATGATCCACTTGGGCGTATAGTCGCCTATCCGTGGAAGTGCCTCCGGTCCGATCCGGGAGATCGACCGTCCCGGGTCGCCGAGTGGCGGGCGATTCGGCCGCCCGCTGTTTCGGCAATCAGTTCGCTTCGGGCTCGTTGCCCCTCCGGTCATTGACCGCACCGCGGAACTTCTGGTTGCAGCCGAGATAGCGCCCGGTGGTCTGGATGGAGACGCGTTCAAGCAGGAATTGAATCTGCTCCAGTTCTCCGCCGGCCAGATGGCACAACCTCGCGCAAGGGCGCCGACTATGCCGCATGCGGCCTAGCAGCCGTTAGAATGGGCCTCTAATCGCTGGTACACCATTTTGGTGCATAATGGTGTTATGAAGGCGGCGGAGAAAGCGGTTCGTCAAAGCGTGAGTCTGCCGCCCAGGCTGGCCAAGCAGATTGGTAGTCTGGCCAAGCGTCGAAAACTGAGCAAGAATCGCATGTTGCTGGAACTGATCGAGAACGGAATCGAGGCAGAGAAGCAAAAACAGCAACAGTTTTTCGCCCTGGCTGAACGTTTCCGTAACGAGCAGGATCCGGAGGCGGCCAACCGCCTGGGCGATGAACTCGGCAGAATGGTCTTCGGCGGCTGATGCCGCAGATCGAGCGCTGGGACAAACTGCCTGAAGGCGTGCGGCAACATCTGATGGAGCGGATGGGTGATCGCGCGATCAGCGTCTCGGATCTCGATCAACTTCGCCTATGGGTCGACACGCGGCCGCAGGTGCCTGGGGGCGATTGGACCAAGGATTTCGGCTCTTTCAAGATCTGCGGCAGCGGATCGTACCCCAAAACGTTCCTGCTGCGAAAGCAAGTTTCAAAGGGCGAAGCCCTCCGATCATGACGGTTCCGTAGATTACTACCGGCCCTGGTCTTGTTGACTGGCGCCCGTCTCGCCGGCCAGGTTCGGCGGCATCGCGGTCAACTTTGTTACCGGACAGCCGCTGAGCGGAGTGCATCTGAAGCTGGGTGATGGCGGTGCGGGTGGTGGATGAGTACGGCGATCCGGTGCCGCATGTGATGGAAGCGACGCCCGCGGCGCCCCGCGCACCCATCGCGGCGAGCTTGCACGGGAACCGGACGGCGGCTACCGACCTTCGCGGCGAGTGCCGCATCAGCGGAGCCGTCCACTGCGTACGGCTGAGCAAGGATCACAAGGTCGCGATGGCGGCGGCGATCGTGGCGGCCAGGGCGCGCTAGCGGAATCGGTTGCCGGGAGGGCCGACGGATCCAATCGGCTTGGAAAGGCTAGTGTGGAGGCCGACCATATTGATGATGGAAGGCCCCATGGTGCAGCCTCGATCGGTCACCGGCGGCGTGGCCGTTCAGAGCGTTTGACGCTTTTTGCCTTGAGCTTTAGAAACCCATCATTCCAGGACCCATGATTCCGGACCCGCCCTGGCTCAATTGCAGTTTGTATTTCAAGGTTCCGGTCGGCGAAAACGCATACAGGTAGGAGCCGGCCGTTGCGGTAGTGTTGAGGATGCTGCCCGAGATTGCATCGACGCACACGACGTAGACGGCGTAACTCCCCGCATTGTCAGCCGCGATCTGCGGCGAAGATGCGATCTGTCCCGTAAGCGGAACGGTCGCGATAATGGTCGCGGATGTCGCATCTGGTCTGATGACCAGGAGGTTCGGCGTGCTGCCAGCAGACGGTATGCTTCGGGTGTACATCCAGTCGTACATCCAATTCAACCAATCGGACGTTGTCACAAACAGCATCCCGTCCTTGCCAATGGCCGGTTGCGAGGCGCTGCTGCTATTCACGGAAAGAGTCCACTTTACGTTGCCGTTGGGGTCGATCGCCGCTAACTGAGTGCTTGCGGGCTGGGTGGACTGGCTTTGCGCTGGCACAGAGCGAGTAATGTACAGCGTTCCGTCCGTGCCGATGCTCAGACCTGTCCCGCCGCCCATCATCCCGGATAGCGAGCCGCCGAGCATGCCGCCGAGGGAGTTTCCACCCATGATGCCGCCGTACCCGCCCCGCATTCCGCCCATCTGGGCCATTCCGGCCGCTGCCGTGGCCAGCAGGGAAGCGGTTAGCAGTACGCCGCAACGCGGTCTTCCGAATGTGTTTGCCATTATCTCTACCTCCAAATGATGGGCCCAACCGCCCTGGCGCGATTCTGACCTCGAGCTGGTGCACGCGGTTTGCCAACTCACGTGTAAGGATTTACATGGTCCAATCTGGAACTTTAGGACAACAGTGGGTGAAATGAAGCATGCATCGGGGTGAGATGGCTCAGAATAACCTGACGCTCAACCCCTCGCGTTCCGTGGCGATGGTCCATCTGGACGGATAGGAACGCCGATCCACGGAATGAAGATCACACCTTCCGGGTCGGGGCAAAGTAGAGGGATGGCGTGATATGGCCAGGTGCTTGCGGAGCCGACATGCTTGTTGGCGAAGGCCGGATTTATCATGGGAATAGGAGATGCTATGGAAGCCAGCGAAAACATCAAAGTGCTATTCATCGCGGGATTTGGTCCGATCGTCCCTGAGCCGACTGCAAGTCGCAAGCTTTATAACCAGATCCTCGGTATTGGCTTCAAAGAAGAGAGTGGCGGCTATCTTCATACCGAAGCCCTGCAAGGCGCAAAAACGTTCGCTCTGTGGCCGCTTTCGCAAGTAGCGCAGTCCTGCTTTGGTAAGGATTCCTGGCCCAACGAGATCTCCGCGCCACACGCCTGGCTTGAGTTTGACGTTGACAATGTCGAGAAGGCAACTCGGGAGCTCGAATCGCAAGGGCATCGAATGCTCGTAAAGAACAAAAAGGAACCGTGGGGCCAGACCGTCAGCCGTTTCATCACTCCGGAAGGATTGTTGGTCGGAGTGACTTTCACCCCATCGATGCGAGAAGCAAGATAGCGTCAGTTGTGCCGGAAAGCGGCATGCGAAGGCGAGTCCCGGGCAGAATCCTTGGGCACCCGGAAGTTCAAGTTGACCTGTAAACGCCTTATGCGGCAGGTCCTCGCATGGCTTCTGAAACAGAAGGACTCCTCCGTGCCAACATGGATGAGACAGTTCTCCCGGTCGTAATTACTGAGCAGGGCGAGAATCGACATCTACTTGAAGACCAATGGAATCTCTTCGGCTTCCCCTACGGTTTTGCCCACCGCGGAACGTAGGGAGGCCGAGCGTAGCGAGGCCGACCGGAGTGCAGGGGCGGGCAAAACCGTGGGAGAAGCCGAGGAAGAGTTCGCGGAATCGAGCAGCCTGGCCCGCGTGTCAAGCACTTTGAGGCACCCGGCATGAGAGTTTACTGACTTCCTCCCTTTGTCGTTTGGCTGCCTGGAATCGGCTTGTTGATCCAGACCTCCGAGGGTAACGGCAGCGGTCTTGGTGGCCGCCGCACGAAGCGGTCCAGGTGCGCTTGGTAAGCGACATCAAGCATCTGGCGGCGTTCCAGCACGCTCGGGGCCTCGCCGAAATGAACCATGGCCGGGGTCAGCAGGCCGATGCCCGAATTGCGATGCTCCTGGTTGTACCACGGAAAGAACTGCTGGCAGAAGGCGCGGCTGTCTTGGATGCAGCCGAAGCGATCCGGGAACTCCGGGCGATACTTGAGAGTGCGGAACTGGCTTTCCGAATAGGGGTTGTCGTCGGAAACATAGGGTCGGCTATGGCTCTTGGCGACGCCCAGATCGGCCATCAAAAAGGCAACCGGCTTGGACTTCATGACCCGGCCACGGTCGGCATGGATGGTAAGCTGGCCGGCCGGAATTTGGTGCTTGACGATGGCTTCCTCGATGAATTGCTTGGCCAGTTCGGCCCTTTCGCGGGGCGCGACCATCCAGCCGACGACGTAGCGGCTGAAGACATCCAGGATCACGTAGAGGCAGAAGTAGGTCCACTTCACGGGACCTCGAAGCTTGGTGATATCCCAGCTCCAGAGTTGGCTGGGCGCGGTGGCCAGCAACTCGGGTTTCCGGTAGGCCGGATGCACGAGCTGATCGCGGCTTCGCGGCCGGAGCGATCGTTCCGTCTGACAACTGCGTTTGACCCTGCGCGAATTTCTGCGAGCATTTCCCTCTCTCCTTATCTAAATTTTTCGATGGCGTAAGCGGACAGCCCGCTTGCGCCCATAGCGAAATTGGACCCGTATAGGCCCACACCCTGCTGCATCAGAAACAATTGGCGCTCCTGAAACAGCAGATCCGAGACTTCCTGCTGCTGCTTGCCGCCAACAACGATTCCGCCAGCCTGTACTGGTACGCGTCCAGGTCGATTTCGACGCGGAGTCTGGCAGCGGCGGGAGGAGAAACGTAACTGCTGGTCACCAGGGATTTGTTCTGGCGCTGATCAACCTGCCAATTGGTGGCGTTGTTCGGATAAGGAGGTGGAGTCACTCCAGATGTCGGAACGATGCACTGGTACACCTGCCCGTTCCATGTGACCGCATCGCCGTACACATAAGAATTCCACCTGGGGTTCCACGGAGTCGGCTCCACGAGGGCGTTCTGTAACTGCACGACTCCGGAATCCGACGTCAGCAACTCAGAGCCAGTGGTCCGTACGGTGAAACACGAACACGCTGCTATCCGCGACCGGCGCGCGTTCGACCTGCAACCTCTTGGTGGAAGGATTCACGAGGAGGTCCTGGCCCAAAACACGACCGAGGTGCGTATCTCTCGTGAGGAGCGGATTTACCGAATCGTAATTGGACTGCTCCCGCGCGTCGTGCGTGAGTGGCCCCTGGTTTCCCCGCACGGGGCGTCCGTGTCCGTGGTGTTTTGAATCTCCACGGGAAGCGGATTCGGGCCACTGACCTCGCCGCCGTCCTGCCCCTGAGCGCCAAGCATCAGCTTGACGCGTTGTACTTCCACCCCGCCACCGATGTCCTCGGTCGCAACCGGGACCACGGCATTGGACGAATCCTTGATGTTGATGTTGTCGGCCATCGCCTCAGTCCTCCATCACCACGAGCGTGCCGACCCCAAACTGGCCATAGTCGTCCTGCTGAACGGTCTTGGGTGTCGGCAACGCGTCCCAGTACAGGAGGGCGCCCGCCACAAAAGCGAAGACGCCGAACGCCACCGCCTGCGACCAGTCCGCGAGCGCGGGCCCGAACTGGTGTTCGTGTTGGCCACCTTCCGGACGTTCCCGGCGTCGGTCACGGGCGCGCCGAACGTGATGGCCTGCCGGCCGTAACCGTCGCCCACCAGCTCCGTGCCCGCGGAATTGTCATCCGCGGGCGCCACGGAAAACAGCCCGACGTACGGCGCGACTCCGGTGAGGTCCGTGCCGCGCAGGACGTTGAGCACGGCATCGGTGTGGGACTGCGACTTTCCGGGCATGGACTTCTCCTCTAGGCCAGGTCGATTAGTTCGAGTTGCACGTCCGACCAGCCGGGAGTTACAAACCGGCTCCAGTCAGCGTTAAACCGAACGATGTACCTGCCGGTCACCGCCGCACCGGTCGGGTCGTACGAAAACTTCGGGTTCGTCTCGTTCAGATCGTTAAAGTAGAACGGCTCGTGGGTGCCGTTGCGGGTATCGTAAAACGTCCGAAGCGCCGGCAACTGCGCGGGCGTCAGGCGCTTGGTGAGGTTCCACTTCTTGCGGCTGCTCGCTGCCTGCGCCGACCGCTGCGACTCGCCGTTCCGGTACTCGTTGTCGATCACCGGGTACTCGCGCGTGTGGACGAACGCACTGGACAGGCTTTGCGGCAGCACCGACGCTGGTGCGGCACTTGCGACGCTTCCAGGCATTCCTTACCGTTTGCCATTCAATGCGAGGCGGTATATCATGGAGACGTGATCCGCTCGTTCCGGTCGAAAGACACGGAGAAGTTGTTCCGGCGCGAACAGACGCGAAAGTACGCCGGTTTTGAAAACGTGGCCAAGCGAAAACTGGATCATCTGAACGCTGTCGCTTCGCTGTCAGATCTCGCAGCGATTCCGGGAAACCATTTCGAGCCCCTGTCTGGCGACCGTTTGGGGCAGTACAGCATCCGGATCAATGACCGCTGGCGCATCTGCTTCGAGTGGAAGAGCCCAGATGCCTACTCGGTCGAGATCGTGGACTACCATTGAGGAAACCATGGCGAAGAAATCTGCAAAGCTCCCACCGATTCATCCGGGCGAAACGTTGCGCGAGGACTTCTTGAAGCCTCTCGGACTTAGCGCGAATCGTCTTGCGATAGAACTCCATGTCCCGGTGACTAGGATCAACGACATCGCACATTGCCGGCGGTCCGTTTCGGCCGACACCGCCCTGCGTTTGGCGCGTTATTTCGGCACGAGCCCTCAGTTCTGGATCAATCTGCAGGCCAACTACGATCTCGAAGTGGCGCTGGATGCCTCAGCCGAGCTTGTCGAGAGTCAGGTGAAACCGCGCCGGGCCGCCTGATCGCCTGGCCACCATCGAAGGAGACGAAACTTGGCCAACCCGCGCGTGGTCGCGGGCGCGTCCATCAGCGTGACGCGGTCGAACGCCGGCCGACGGGAGTTGACCACCCTCCAGTTGAGCCCAGGTCTGCTGACGGCTTAGCGCGGTCTACGCAGCGGGTCGCGGCATGACTTCCTGCCCGATCTGGTCGGCCGGTGCGTCCTTCTCCGCTTCCAGTTCGTAGGTGGACTGGAGGCTCATCTAAGCGGAGGTGCCGAAATAGCGGCCCAATCGGAGCGCGGTTTCCGCCGTTATGCCGCGCTGTCTGTTCAGGATGGCGGTGATCCGGTTTCCGGGGACCCGCAGAGCGAGGGCAAGCGCATTAGCGGACAGCCCTGCTTCGTTCGTGATCTCCTGCAAGGCTACACCCGGATGTACCGGTGGCAGTTTCTTCTTGCTCCTATCTGGAAGTCGCTTGCGAATCGCTGCGGCTCCTCGGTGGACCAAGTCGCGAGTGACGTGGAAACAAACAGCGATCTCACCGGTTCGTCTCCCTAATGTCTGCCAAGTCGATGGCTGGCCCGCGGTGCTCGGGCTGGGTGTTGGTGCGCGTCGGGACGTCTGTCGGGACCTTTACTTCAGCGGTTCCGACACGTGAAGTGCTTGAATCGTCGTAGGTTGCAAACGTCGTCGGGACCGTCGGGACCTGGTGCCCGGTTTTTGTCTCTTCTTCTTTCTCGTTCGCACTATTCTTCTTTGCGTCAGCAAATTCTTCGAATTCTTGCGTGGAGATTCCGGCTGAAGGTCCCGACGGTTCCGACACCTGATCGCAATCAATTGGCTCAATTGGATTTAAGTCGTCGGAACCGTGACCCCAAAGGTCCGGGCAAGGCCCCGACATTACCGCCGCCTCGGCTTCTTCCTGCAACGCGAGCGCGTACATTGCCGTGCCGCGGTGCCGGCGAGTGTTGGGATTTTTCTGTCCGGTCCCCGCGAACGACCAGCATCAGGTCCTCGCGCTCACACAGTTGATTGAGCTCGGCAACCTTCTTCGGCTCCGATCGAAAAGCTCGCCACCATGCCTCGACAAACGAGCGCCACTCCTGGCCTTCGGTGTGTCGCTCGCGACGTACAAATCCAGAAACCCTGGGATGCCGGCGTTCTGTATGATTCCGCCAATGGTGCTGGACCATTTCTCTTAGGAGCCCAGCCCGCACCGAATAATCCGGGCGGCTCGCGGCCAACCAAGCCTTGACCAACACGATTACCGCGTGCACCAGTCTTGATCGGTTCTCGCGCGCCCACTCCAGTAATTGCTCGTGCCGGAAGCCCCCGCGCTTCCACGGCCGATCCACTTTTGGATCGATGCGAATCGGCCAGATTGGAATAGAGGCCGCCATCGCCCTGGGTGGCGGACGTCGAACTCTGGTCGGTCTCGACGAAGCCGGTGGCGCGCCGGGCGTGCCCATATGCCCGATTCGGGACCTTGTTTACACCGTAGGCATAGACCAGCGTGCCGCTCATGTGCAGTGGGTTGAAGATGCGGTCGTGCAGGAAGCGGCCGAAGGGCTGGCCGGATCGTTTCGACACAATCAATCCGAGCACCACGTAGGCCGAGTTGCGGTAGGACCAGTTGTCACCCGGTGCAAATTTGCCGGCGGTCTGGTGCTCGAGCAGGCCCAGAACTTCGCGGTCCTGAATTTGATGGGTGGGGGTCCACATGGGCCTGCCGGCTCGTTCGGCGGCTTCCATCAGGTCCTCGTAGTCGGGCAGGCCCGCGGTGTGGGTGAGGAGGTGGCGGACGGTACTGGTCCGGCCGTAGGAGGGGAACTCCGGGAACAGCTCGGTGAGGGTCTGGTCGTAGCGAAGTCTAGCCGCGATGGCGGACGAGCACCGCCAATCTGGGCGATTGTCGATCGGCAAGAGGGGAGAAGATGGCATCGATCGGGGTGAGCGGCGTGGTTCCGGCGGGCGTGGTCTGGAGCGGCAGTTCGGCCCGCCGGCTCCAATCCTGAAACGAGCCGTCGTAGAGGCGCACCGGAAGGCCCAGGTAGCGCGCCACGAAGTAGAGCACGGTGGCCTGCTGGCCGATGTGGCAGTAGGAGACCGTGACCGAGGGCACGCGGCCCGGGGTGAAGAGCGCGCGCAGGGACTGGGGTGGCTTCAACGTCCCGTCATCGGCGAAGACGCTGTTGAACGGCACGTTGCGGGCGCAAGGGATGTGGCCGGCGCGTGGCATGCCGCCGGCATTGGCTCCGCTGTAAAACTCCGGCAGGCGCTCATCGAGCACTTGCACGGCGGGATCGTGGAGAATGATTCCGGACCCACTCAGCGGTGGCGGTGGCTTGCGGCGAGGGATGGGCAACGAACCGGACCAGCTGGACGCGGGCCCGGTCGGTGGTGAGCGGACGGCGCTGGGCTCGCCACCGGGCGAGCCCGCCATCGAGCAGCGCGGCTGGGCGCCGAGCCCGACGTAGTCCAGGGTGAACCACACGCGCATGGCCGATTGCACGGACCCGTTTCCCGCATAGACGACGATGCGCGTGCTGCCGGTGATGCCGAGCCGCCCCAGGGTGCTTTCGAGATCGGCGGGCGGCGGCAGTTCCAGGCGCAGACCGCCCTCGCCAGTGGTCAAAAGATCGCCGAGCGTCACCAGGAGGCCCCCGGGAATATGACCCTCTGCGTAATCTTTCGGCGAGCCGACGTGGAGGATCACCAGGGATTGGTCGCCGGCGTGAGCCGCGAGCCAATCCGTGGAGACGAGCATGGACGGGTGGGGGCCGGCGAGGGCGACAAGCGGAACGGCGAGGAGCGCGGCGAGCGTGCGGCGGATGGTCATCGCTAGTCCGGTCGGCACTCGACCACGAAATAGCCAGAGGGTTGGCGCCCGGCGGCGACGATTTCCAATCCAGCCGAGCGCGCGAGGCCCTGAAATTCGGCGACCGTGCGATGCTTGCCGGCGAGGAGCACCATTTCGATGGTGAGCCCCCTGCCGGAGCCATCCTCGCCGACGCTCTTGAGGACGACGACCCGGCCGCGGGGACGTGCCGCTTCGGCGCATCGTTTCAGGATGGCCGCCGCCTCCCGATCGGGCCAGTCGTTCAGCACACCGCGGAGCAGGTACAGATCGGCGCCGGGCGGCAGGAGGTCGAAGAAGCTTTGGCCGACGGCGCCGGCGCGATCGGCAACACCGGCGGAGTGGAGAATTTCGGCGGAGCGGGCGACGGTCTTCGGCTGATCGACCAGCGTGCCGCGGAGGTGGGAATGCGCGCAGAGAATCTCGGCGAGCATGGCACCGGTGCCGCCGCCGACATCAACCACCGTGTGGATGGCCTCCCAGCCGCCGGTGATCTCAAAGTGGGGATTGGGGCTGCCGTGTCCGAGCGGGCCGATGAGCGCATCGAAGCTGGCCGCGACATCGGGATGGGCGTCGAGGTCCTCCCAGAATGGCAGTCCAAATACCTCGTGATACCCGGGATTGCCGGTGCGGACATAGGTCGGCAGGGTGCCCCAGGCATAGGCCATGCGGCCGCCGATGCCATTGAGGTCGAGCCCCAGGCGGGTGGCCGGGTCGAGCAGGCTGCGAGCGGCCTGATTCAGCGCGAACCGGCCGGGCTCCGGCTCCGTAAAGACGCCCCTGCCGACCAGGTGTTGGAGGAGCCGCTGGAGGACATAGCTGTCGCACTCGGCCGCAGCGGCGAGCGGACCGATGCGGTCGATGCCGGCGCTGAGATGCTCGGCGATCCTCAGGGTGACTGCCACGTGGATGCACCACGGGGTGCAAAGGTCGCTCAACGCGGAGAGATCCGCAACTGGTTCCGACATCGATTCGGTGTTCCCTTTCCGCCGCCGGGTGCGTCCGGATACTATTGAATCACGTCCGCATGGTCACTGCCCTGCCCCCGGGACTGGCGAATCACTTTTCGACCCCGGGTTGAAGCCTCTCAGCCCGCTCGCGCATCCATTGAACAGGCAATCTTGACTAAGAAGTATAGATTAGCTAATGTGGTATCAGCGCAACAGTTTAGGAGTGCAACGCGGTGAGCGATTCGACCAACACCATCGAGACCTTTGCAAATCAAGAGTATAAGTGGGGGTTCGTCACCGAGATCGAGGCTGACGCGATTCCGCGCGGCTTGAGCGAGGATGTAGTCCGCCTGATCTCCGCCAAAAAGAACGAGCCGGAGTGGCTAACCGATTGGCGGCTCAAGGCTTATCGGCACTGGCTGACACTGAAGGAGCCTACCTGGGCCAACGTTCACTATCCGCCGATCGACTACCAGAACATTATTTATTACGCTGCGCCGAGGTCGAACAAAGACGGCCCGAAGAGTCTCGAAGAGGTCGATCCGGAACTGCTGAAGACCTACGAGAAGCTGGGTATCCCCTTACAGGAGAGGGAGTTGCTGGCTGGCGTCGCGGTGGACGCGGTGTTCGACAGCGTCTCGGTGGCCACGACTTTCAAAGAGAAGCTCAAGGGCCTGGGGATTGTGTTCTGCTCGTTCTCGGAAGCGGTGCAGGAGCACCCGGACCTGGTCCGGCAGTATCTTGGCTCGGTGGTGCCCGCTTCAGACAACTTCTTCGCGGCGCTGAACTCGGCGGTCTTCAGCGACGGCTCGTTCTGCTACGTGCCGAAGGGTGTGCGGTGCCCGATGGAGCTTTCGACTTACTTCCGGATCAATGCCAAGGACACGGGACAGTTCGAACGCACCCTGATCATCGCCGATGAAGGGGCATACGTCAGCTACCTGGAAGGCTGCACGGCGCCGATGCGCGATTCGAACCAACTGCACGCCGCGGTGGTGGAGCTGGTGGCGCTCGACAACGCGCAGGTGAAGTACTCGACGGTGCAGAACTGGTACCCGGGCGATAAAGAAGGCAAAGGCGGGATCTACAACTTCGTGACGAAGCGCGGCGCCTGCCGGGGCGTCAATTCCAAGATTTCGTGGACGCAGGTGGAGACCGGCTCGGCCATCACGTGGAAGTACCCGAGCTGTCTGCTGATCGGCGACAACTCGGTGGGAGAGTTCTACTCGGTGGCGCTGACCAATCACTACCAGCAGGCCGATACCGGAACAAAGATGATCCACATCGGCAAGAACACCACCAGCACGATCGTGTCGAAGGGCATTTCGGCGGGGCACGGGCAGAACACGTACCGCGGCGGAGTCAAGATTCTGAAATCGGCCACGGGCGCCCGCAATTACTCGCAGTGCGATTCGATGTTGCTGGGGGATCAGTGCGGCGCGCACACGTTTCCGTATCTGGAAGTGAAGAACACTTCCTCGCAGGTGGAGCACGAGGCGTCCACATCGAAAATCGGCGAGGACCAGATTTTCTACTGCCGGCAGCGCGGGCTCTCGAGCGAAGATGCGGTCTCGATGATCGTGCACGGGTTCTGCAAGGAAGTATTCCGCGAGCTGCCGATGGAGTTCGCCGTGGAGGCGCAGAAGCTGCTCGGAGTGAGTCTCGAAGGAAGCGTAGGTTGAGGAATCAGCGAAACGATGTCACTACTTGAAATCAAGGATCTGCACGCCAGGGTGGGGGACCGCGAAATTTTGCGCGGAATCGACTTGATTGTGAACCCGGGCGAAGTACACGCCATAATGGGGCCGAACGGCTCGGGCAAGAGCACGTTGGCGCAGGTGCTGGCCGGACGGGAACTGTACGCGGTGACGGGCGGCCAGGTGCTTTACGACGGGAAGGACCTGCTCGAAATGTCGCCCGAGGACCGGGCGCGCGCGGGCCTTTTCCTGGCGTTCCAATACCCGGTGGAGATTCCCGGGGTGAGCAACATGTACTTCCTGAAGGCGGCGCTGAACACGCTACGCAAGAGCCGCGACCTGCCGGAGCTGGACGCGTTCGATTTCCTGAACCTGGTCCGCGAAAAAATGAAGCTGATGGAGATGGACCAGGCGCTGCTCAACCGGCCGGTGAACACGGGATTCTCGGGGGGTGAAAAGAAGCGCAACGAAATTTTCCAGATGGCGGTGCTGGAGCCGCGGCTGGCGATTCTGGACGAAACCGATTCAGGACTGGATATCGACGCGCTGCGGACGGTGGCGGGCGGTGTCAACGCGCTACGCGGTGCGGAGCGGTCGATGATCGTGGTAACGCACTACCAGCGGCTGCTGAACTACATCGTGCCGGATTTCGTACACGTGCTTTCCGAGGGGCGGATTGTGAAGTCGGGGGGCAAGGAACTGGCGCTCGAGCTGGAAGAAAGCGGCTACGCGGCGTTGGGGATTGCGGACGAGGAGGAGGCGGTCGGCAGCGTATGACGGCCGTGACGGAGCAGCTCGGCAACTGGGTGGGCGAATTCGCGAAGCAGCCGGCGGCCGCGGAGTGGCTTCAGGAATTGCGCGAAGCCGCATTCCGTCGCTTTACGGAATTGGGGTTCCCGACCACGCACGACGAAGAGTGGCGGTTCACCAACGTGGCGCCGATGATGCGAACCGTTTTCGGTGTGGCGGCGGGCAGCGTGGCGCTAAGCGCGCCCGAGCCGGTGGAGGTACTGAGCCCGGCGCAGGCGGCGGACTACCTGACGGGTCAACGCGATTTCAACAATGCCTTTGCGGCGCTCAACACGGCGTTCCTCAACGAGCTTACCGTGCTTCAGGTGCCGCGCGGCGCGGTGGTGGAAGCGCCCATCGAGATCACGTACGAGGCGCCCGATGGCGTGTCGCCGATGGCCGTTCACCCGCGGACGCTGATCCGCGTGGGGGCGAATGCGCAGTGCACCATTATCGAGACGTTCCGCGGCCGAGGGCGGTACCTGACCAACGCCGTGACCGAAATTCTGGCCGGTGAAGGCGCGGTGGTGGACCACTATAAGGTGCAGCAGGAAAGCCGCGAGGCGTATCACGTCGCCGCGTTTCCGGTCACGCTGGGCCGCAGCGCGAACTTTTCGTCGCACTCGATTTCGCTAGGCGGCGCGCTGACGCGCAACGATGCCCGGGTCACGCTATCGGAAGGCACGGAGGCGACGCTGAACGGACTCTACATCGTGAACGGCTCGCAGCACGTGGACAATCACACCACGATCGACCATGCCAAACCCCACGGCACCAGCCACGAGGTATACAAAGGCATTCTCGACGGCAAGGCGAGCGCCGTTTTCAACGGACGGATTATCGTCCGAAAAGATGCGCAGAAGACCGATTCCAAACAGACGAATAAGAACCTGGTGTTGTCGGACGAAGCGGTGATCAACACCAAACCGGAATTGCAGATCCTGGCCGACGACGTGCGGTGCACGCATGGCGCCACGATCGGCCAATTGGACGCGGAGGCGATGTTCTATCTGCGGTCGCGCGGCATCGGGAAATCGGAAGCGCGGAGCCTGCTGACGAACGCGTTCGCCCAGGACATCATCGATCGCGTGAAGGTTTCAGCGTTGCGGGACTCGCTCGAGCGGGCCCTTTATGAAAAATTCCATGAGCACCCTCAGTAGCGTTGTGTCGGCCGGTTTCGACGTGGAGAGGATCCGGGAGGATTTCCCGGTCCTCAAGCAGAAAGTGCATGGCAAGCCGCTGGTGTATCTGGACAGCGCGGCCACGGCCCAGAAGCCCTCGGTGGTCATAGAGGCGATCCGCCGGTTTTACGAGGTGGATTGCGCCAACATCCACCGCGGCGTTCACGAGCTGAGCCAGCGCTCGACGGCGGCGTACGAAGAGACGCGCTCGAAGGCCAAGCGCTTCCTCAACGCGCGCCGGAGCAGCGAGCTGATCTTCGTGCGCGGCACGACCGAAGGGATCAACCTGGTAGCCAGCTCGTGGGGCCGGAGTAACCTCAAACCAGGCGACGAGATCGTGATTTCGGCCATGGAGCACCACTCCAACATCGTGCCCTGGCAGATGCTGTGCGAGGAGAAGGGCGCGCAGCTCCGGGTGATCCCGATGAACGACCGGGGAGAGCTGCTGCTGGAGGAGTACGAGAAACTGCTCGGCCCGCGAACCCGCATGGTGGCGGTGGCGCACGTGTCGAACGCGTTGGGGACGATCAACCCGGTGCAGCAGATGATCGCGATGGCGCACCGCGCCGGTGCGCTAACGATGATTGACGGCGCGCAGGCGACGCCCCACATGAAAGTGGACGTGCAGGCGCTGGATGCCGACTTCTACACGTTTTCGGGCCACAAGGTGTTCGGCCCCACGGGCATCGGCATTCTTTACGGCAAAACGAAGCTGCTGAACGCCATGCCGCCGTACCAGGGGGGCGGGGACATGATCCGGACGGTCACGTTCGAGAAGACGACGTATAACGACCTGCCCTACAAATTCGAAGCGGGAACGCCGAACATCGCCGGCGGCATCGGGCTGGGTGCGGCGCTGGATTACGCGGCGGGCATCGGCATCGACCGGATCGCGGCGTACGAACACGACCTGGTGACGTACGGAACCGAGGCCCTGGCGGCGATCCCAGGGCTGCGGCTGATCGGCACGGCCAGGGAGAAAGCAGCGGTGCTGTCGTTCGTGATCGACGGGATCCACCCGCACGACATCGGCACGGTGCTGGACCGCCAGGGAATCGCGGTGCGCACCGGGCATCATTGCGCGCAGCCGGTGATGGACCGGTTCCAGGTGCCGGCCACGACGCGCGCCTCGCTGGCTTTTTACAATACGGCGGCGGAGATGGACGCGCTGGCCGCGGGCCTTCTCAAAGTGAAGGAGATTTTCTCCTGATGGTGCACGATCTTTACCAGGAAACGATCCTGGATCACAGTAAGCGTCCCCGGAACTGCCATCCGATGGATGACGCGAACCGCAAGGCCGAGGGCTACAACCCTCTTTGCGGCGACAAACTGAAGCTGTTCCTGAAAGTGGAAGACGGGGTGGTAAAGGATGTCAGCTTCGTCGGCTCGGGCTGCGCCATTTCGACGGCATCGGCTTCGCTGATGACGGAAAACCTCAAGGGCAAATCGCAGGAAGAAGCGATGAAGCTCCTGGAGAAATTCCACGAACTGCTCACCACCGATACGCCGGTGAGCAAAGACCTGGGCAAGCTGGTGGTTTTTTGCGGAGTGCGCGATTTTCCGGCGCGCGTGAAGTGCGCGACGCTGGCGTGGCACACGCTGAAATTGGCGCTGGCCAACGGCCAGGAACCGGTCACTACGGAATGAGCCTGAAGGATCAGATCGTCGCGGCGCTGAGGAAGGTCTACGACCCAGAGATGCCGGTGAACATCTACGAGCTCGGGTTGATTTACGGCCTGGATGTGGACGCGGAAGGCCGTGCCGCGATTCGCATGACGCTGACGGCGCCGAACTGTCCGGTGGCCGGAACGCTGCCCGCGGAAGTGAAGCGGGCGGCGAGGGGCGTGCCCGGGGTGACGGAGGTGAGGCTGGAGTTGGTCTTCGATCCGCCCTGGTCGAAGGAACGCATGTCGGAAGCAGCCAGGCTGGCGCTGGGTCTGGAAGAGATCATTCCGATCGCGAAGTTGGAGAGACGATGAAGCTGAGCGCGAACGAAGAATACGGGCTGCGGTGCCTGGTACGCCTGGCGTACGCCGGTTTTGAAGGCGAGAGCCTGACGATTCCGGAGATCAGCCATGCCGAAGGCGTATCGGCGGCTTACGCGGCCAAGATTCTGCGCGTGCTGCGCAAGGGCGGATTCGTAAAAGCAGCCCGCGGGAAAGAAGGGGGGTACACGCTGGCGCGGCCCGCCGAGTCGGTGGTGATCGGCGACGTGGTCAACCTGCTGGGCGGACGCCTGTTCGAGAGCGACTTTTGCGACAGCCACAGCGGCCAGGCGGCAATTTGCACGCGCTCTGTGGATTGCTCGGTGCGTTCGCTGTGGCGCGCGGTGCAGGTGGCGGTAGACCAGGTGCTTAGCAAAGCCACGCTGCGGGACTTGTTACAGAACGAAGAAGAGATGAACTCCTGGGTGCGAACGATTCCGGGAGCGAACGGCCTGCGGTTGCTGCAATAAAAGAGTAGGATCTTTACAGCACTGGTATAATACCAACTAGATGGTTTTTAGCCACCCGCGCCCAGCGGGTTGTCGAAGGTCCGGCCCTTTCCCATCACAAGGCTGTTCTTTGCGTTATTTTTCCCCGTCCTGGAGGTACCCAACAGTCACTCAATGAAAACCAGCGTGCGCATTGCCCGAGGTGTAGAGAGCCTGTTCGGAACTCGCGATGAGAATATCCGGCTGATCGAATCCGGCCTGAGCGTCCACACGCAACTGGTCGATAACAACCTCGAAATCGAAGGCGAAGCGGACAACGTCACGCGCGCCGAGAACATCCTGGAAGACTACAACACGCTGCTGCGCGAAGGGCACGTGTTCAACAACGGCGACCTGAACAGCTATCTGCGGGTGGTGACCGTGGATCCGGAGGTGTCGCTGCGGGCGCTGGTGCGGAGCGGGAAGCAGCGCAATTTCGGCAAGAAGATCCTGGCGCCGAAATCGGTGAACCAGCGGCGCTACCTGGAGGCGATCGAGCGCAACGACCTGGTGCTGGGGATCGGGCCGGCGGGCACGGGGAAGACCTACCTGGCGGTGGCGATGGCGATTTCGGCACTGATGAACAAGCAGGTGGCGCGGATTATTCTGACGCGTCCGGCGGTGGAAGCGGGCGAGCGGCTCGGGTTTCTGCCGGGCACGTTGCAGGAAAAGGTGGACCCGTACCTGAGGCCGCTGTACGATGCGCTGTTCGACATGCTCGACAGCGAGCGCGTGGAAAAGCTGCTGGAGCGGAACGTGATTGAAGTGGCGCCGATCGCGTTCATGCGGGGGCGCACGCTCAACGACAGTTTCATTATTCTCGACGAGGCGCAGAACAGCACCCCGGAACAGATGAAGATGGTGCTCACCCGGCAGGGGTTCAACTCCAAGATGGTGGTGAACGGCGATATCACGCAGATCGACCTTCCGACGGGCCGGCGCAGCGGGCTGATCGACGCGCTGGATGTCCTTAAGGGCGTGGAAGGGATCAGTTTCGTGCAGTTCGACGAGCGCGACGTAGTGCGTCACACGCTGGTGCAGCGGATCGTGAAGGCCTACGAACGGTACAACGAAACCGTCGGCGCGGGCCGGCAGCTCAGCCTGAAACTCGGCGATCCGGAAACACCCGCGCCCGACACCGCTCCGCAGGCCTGAGCGACCCATGTCACCCGATGGCACTACAATCGTTTTTCGCCGCCGTCCGGCGGATGTGCGGCCGCAGGCGCTCGAGAGCTTCGCGCGGAAGCTCCAGGCGCAGGTAGCGCGGGGCCGGGTGTTCGATTGCGTGATTACCGGCGATGCGGAGCTGCGGCGGTTGAATCGGGAATTCCGCGGGGAGGACCACGCGACGGACGTGCTCTCGTTTCCCGCGGCGCAGGCGGGCAGCCGCGGTGGGCCGCCGGCGCACCTGGGCGACCTGGCGATTTCGGTGGCGCGCGCGCGCGAACAGGCGCGGCGCAACGGCCACAGCACGGAGCAGGAAGTGCGCATCCTGATGCTGCACGGGCTGCTGCACCTGATGGGCATGGATCATGAAAACGATTCCGGCTCCATGGCCCAAGCGGAGCGGCGCTGGCGGGAGCGCCTCGGGCTGCCGAACGGCCTCATCGAACGGGCGCGGTTATGATGCTGGCGGTGATTGTCGCGACCCTGCTGGCAGTGCCGCTGCTCGGGCTGGTGACGTTCGTGCAACTGCTGTACCTGGAAAGCCTGCGGCTGCGCACGCGCGACCTGCCCTCGCTGCGATTCTTCAAAGCCACGCTGGAAGAAAGGGTGGGCCTGCGGACGGAGCAGGGCGCGGGGGCTTTTTCGCTGATCAAGCACACGCTGCTGGTGCTGCTGGGCGCGCTGTACTTCGCGTGGTTTGCCGATGGCGCTCCGTGGCACGCAGCCATCTTCTGGCAGACGGCGCTGACGGTGTGGCTCACCATGCTGGCGGTTTCGTATGCGCTGCCGCAACTGCTGTACCGCCGGACGACGGGGCTGTGGCTGCTGCCGCTGGTGCCGCTGCTGCGCGCGATGGCATGGGTGACGCGCCCCTGCGTGGGGGTGCTGAATTTCTTCCAATCGCTGGTCGACCTGGCCGACTCGGACGCACAGGAAGAGGAGCCGCCGACGTCCGCCGAGAACATCGAGGCGCTGATCACGGCAGGCAAGGAAGAAGGACTGATCGAGGAGAACGACCGGAAGCTGATTCAATCAGTGATGGAATTCGGCGACAAAGTGGTTCGCGAAGTGATGACGCCGCGCCCCAACATCGTGACCATATCGGCGGACGCCACCCTGGAACAAATGCGGCAGCTCGTGATTCACGAGCAGTTCTCGCGCATTCCGGTGTTCGAGGGGAACATCGATCAGATCGTGGGCTTCGTCCATGTGCGAGACATGTTCGAGATCGATGAAGACGAGCGGCAGAACCGGCTGGTCCGCGACCTGGTCCGCACCATCCCGTTCGTACCCGAGACCAAGCCGGTGAGCGACCTGATGCGGCACATGCAGCAGGAAAACACCCACATGGTGATTGTGGTGGACGAATACGGCAACACCGCGGGACTGGCGACTATGGAGGATCTGCTGGAAGTGATCATCGGCGAAATCCGCGACGAGCACGAGCCGACGACCGACGTCACCGAAGACGGGCAGGGCGGCTACATCGTTTCCGGGAGCTTCGACCTGGACCGGGTAGGCGATCTGCTGGAGTCGTTCCATCGCGAACAAGAGATCGAATCCACGACGGTGGGAGGGTTGGTGAGCGAGTGGCTCGGACGCGTGCCGAGGCCGGGAGAGGTGGTGGACCGCGACGGCATCCGCGTGGAGGTGCTGGCGGGCGACGACCTGCGGGTGGAGCAGGTGCGCATCGGGAAATCCCAGGTGGTCGCGCATGAGTGAGGGCTTCCGCTCGGGTTTCGTAAGCCTCCTGGGCCGTCCGAATTCGGGAAAATCGACGCTGCTGAATGCCCTGGTGGGGCAGAAGGTGGCGATCGTGGCGGACAAGCCGCAGACCACGCGGACCTGCGTTCAGGGCGTGGTGACGACGGCGGAGGCGCAGATTGTTTTCGTGGACACGCCGGGCATTCACAAGGCCGATTCTCCGCTGAATAAACGATTGATGGACACGGTGCGGGCCGCGGTGGAAGAGCGCGACCTGCTGCTGTTCCTGGCGGACGCCGCGCGCGAGTTCGGTCAAGACGATCGGCGCGCGGTGGACGTGCTCCGCAGGAGCAGCACGCCGGTGATCCTGGTTCTGAACAAGATCGATCTGCTGAAGGAGAAGGCGCGGCTGCTGCCGCTAATCGAGCAGTACAAATGCCTGTACGATTTCGCCGAGTATCTTCCGGTATCGGCGACGCGGAAGACGGGGCTGGACGATTTAGGACGTACGATCGTGGAGCGGCTGCCCGAAGGCCCGGCATACTTCCCGGCGGACTACGTGACCGACCAGCCGGAGCGGTTTCTGGCGGCCGAGCTGGTGCGGGAGAAGGTCTTGCAGGCCACGCGGCAAGAAGTGCCGCATTCGGTGGCGGTAGCGGTCGACCGCTGGGAGGAGACGCCCAGGCTCACCCGGATCTACGCTACTATCCGGGTGGAGCGCGAGGGACAGAAAGCCATCCTGATCGGCGCGCACGGAGCGATGCTCAAAACGATCGGCACGCTGGCGCGCAAAGAGATGGAGCGGCTGTTCGGCGTGAAGATCTACCTCGATCTGCATGTGCGCGTGCAACCGGGCTGGCGGGAACAGGCCGCCTTCCTCAACGCAATCGACTGGCGTACAATGGCCGGAGGAGATGATCAATAGAATCTGTGCCGTTCTGATCGCTTTCGTGCTCGTGGCCTCCGTCTGTCTGGCCGTCGATAAGCCCGTAAGCGACGATGCCATTTTCGACAACGTGCGCATCAAACTCGCCGGCGACCGGGAAGTGAAGGGCGGGGGCGAAGATTTCAAAGTAGAGGTCAAAAACGGTGTGGTCACCCTGAGCGGGTCGGTGGAGACACAGCGGCAGAGGGACAAAGCCGCCAAGCTCACCAAGAAAGTAAAGGGCGTCAAACAGGTCATCAACAATCTCGAGATCAAGAAGCGCCCATAGATGACCCGCTACGCGCGAATCGGCCTCGCTGCCGGACTCCTCCCACTCCTTCTGCCGGCCCAGAACTTCAAAGATATACAAGTCGAACAGCTCGCCAAGGATTACAGCTTCACCGAGGGTCCGGCGTGGTCGAAGGACGGATACCTGATTTTCAGCGACACGCCAGGCGACCGGCTTCTGAAATGGGTGCCGGGGCACGAAGTGGAGACCTTCCGAACGGATGCGCACGGGCCGTTGGGCAACGCTTTCGACAACGAGGGACGTTTGTACACGTGTGAGTCGCGCTTGCGGCGGGTGACGCGCACGGACAAGAAAGGCGCGGTGGAGGTGCTGGCCGATCAGTGGGAGGGCAAGCGGCTGAACGCGCCGAACGACATCGTGGTGAGCCGGAGCGGGCACGTCTACTTCACCGATCCCGCATTTGGCGGGCAATCGGACCAGCGCGAGCTGGATTTCTACGGCGTGTATCACATTCCGCCGAAGGGGCCGATGAAGCTGGTGGCGCGTCCGGCGGGGCGGCCGAACGGGATTGCGCTTTCACCGAACGGGCGGATTCTCTACGTGGTCAATTCGGACGAACACAATGTGCGCGCGTACGATATCGACCGCAGCGGCGACGCCTCCAATGAGCGGGTGCTGATTTCGGGAATCACGGGAGTACCGGGCGGAATACGCGTCGATGAAAAGGGCAACCTGTACGTCGCGGCCGAAGGCGTGGCGGTGTACGACGCGGAAGGCAAGCCGCTGCACGTGATCCAGATGCACGAACGGCCGTCGAACTGCGGTTTCGGCGAGCCGGACGGGAAGACGCTCTTCGTCACGGCCGGCGCATTCGTTTTCCGGATGCGCCTGGACGTGAAGGGGGCCTATTGAGAAGGGACGACCGGCGATATCCCAAGCGGCCGATGGTGGGCGTGGGCGCCCTGATCCTGAAAGGCGGCCGCATTCTGATGGCGCAGCGCGGCAAGGAACCGCTGAAGGGCTGGTGGTCGCTGCCCGGCGGGGCGCTCGAAACCGGCGAATCGCTGCGCGACGCGGTGTGCCGCGAGGTGCGGGAAGAGACCGGGCTGGAAGTACGGCCGTTGCGGGTGTTCGAGATCTTCGAGCGGATCATTCGCGATGGGGCGGGCGCTCCGGAATATCACTACGTGCTGATCGATTACCTTTGCCGGATGACCGGTGGAACGCTGGCGGCGGGCGACGACGTGTGCCGGGTGGAGTGGGTGCTCCCTAAAGACCTGCGGCAACTGCAAATCACCGAAGGCACGCTGGAGGTAATCCATCGGGCATTCCGGCGGCCGCGGCGCCCGCGCGCCCGGCGGATTGAGGGGGGCCTGTGAAGACCAGCGCGGATGTACTGGAATTCGAACTCCTGCGGCAACTGGTGGGCCGCTACGTATCGAGTCCGCTCGGCCGGCGCGAGATGGAGAAGGTAGCACCGCACGCGGACCTGGCGCGGCTGAATGAGGACCTGGCCGAGGCGGGCGAAGCGATCGGTTACCTGAGGCTGGCGGCACGCCCGCAGCCCGCGGCGCGCGGCGCCGCCATTCGCATCGATTTCGGCAGCCTGCCGGATGTGGAGTCGGCGGTACATAAGCTGCGCATCGAAGGCGCCAGTCTCGATCCCCGCGAGATCTTCGACGTGTTCGCACTGCTCGATACCGCCGCCGATGCCAAGAGCGTGCTCACCGCCGCCGCCGAACGGTTTCCGCGGCTGGGGCGGCGGGCGCAAACGATCGGCGATTTCCGCGGGCTGTTGAAAGACCTGGAAGGCAAGATCCTGCCGGACGGCACCGTTTCGGACCACGCCAGCGTAGCGCTGGCCCGGCTCCGCCGGGACATCGAGCGGCAGAAGAAGTCCATCCAGGAATCGCTCGAGCGCTTCCTGAAGGCCCACCGCGAAGAGGGCGTGCTGCAAGAGGAATTCGTCACGATCCGCAATGAGCGGTTCGTCGTCCCGGTGATTGCGGGGCAGCGGCGCAAGCTGGACGGAGTGATTCACGGGACGAGCTCGAGCGGCCATACGCTGTTCGTCGAACCGCTGGAGACGATCGATCTCAATAATGAACTGGTGCGGCTGTCGGAAGAGGAAGCGCGCGAGATCCACCGCATTCTGCTGGAAATGACGGACCGGCTGCGCGGCTACGGCGATTCCATCCGGCAGACGCTGGCCACGATGGCGGAGTTGGAGCTGATCTTCGCCAAGGGCCGGTTCGCGAACGAATTCGATTGCGTGATTCCGCGTTTCGGCGAGCGGCTGCTGCTGCGCGACGCGCGCCACCCGCTGCTTGAAGACGTGCTGCGGCGGCGGCGGAAGAGCGCGGTTCCGGTGAGCCTGGAACTTTCCGAGGGACGCCGCACGCTGCTGATCAGTGGACCGAATACGGGCGGCAAGACGGTGACGCTCAAGACGGTGGGGCTGCTCAGCCTGATGGCGCAATCGGCGTTGCCGGTGCCGGCGGCCGAAGCGGAGTTTCCGCTGTTCGAGCGGGTGCTGGCGGATATCGGCGACTACCAGTCGATCCAGGAGAACCTCAGCACGTTTTCGGCGCACGTCTCCAACATCCGGGAGATGGTGCTCGACGTCACACCCGATTCGCTGGTGCTGCTGGACGAACTGGGCGCGGCGACGGATCCGGAAGAGGGCGGCGCGCTGGGGGTGGCGGTGGTGGAACATTTCCGCGCGGCCGGGGCCGTCACGCTGGTATCGACGCACCTGATGGCGCTCAAGATCTACGGCGCCTCGACGGAGGGGGTGGTGAACGGGTCGATGGGTTTCGACGAGCAGACGTTCGAGCCCACCTTCGCACTGCGGCTGGGAATGCCGGGCAAGTCGGCGGGGCTGGAGATCGCCACGCGGCTGGGGATGCCCGAGGATGTCATGCGGCGGGCGCGGCACTCGATGAGCGATCGCGAGCGCGACGTGACGCGGTTCCTGGGGGAACTGCACCAGCGGATCGAGGCGACGCAGGCGCTGGAGCAGAGGCTGCGCGACAAGCTGGCCGAGCTGGAGCGCCGGGAAAAGGAGCTGGCGCGCGAGTGGGAGAAGCGCGAAGGCGCGAAGCTCAAGGAGCTGGAGCGCCGCACCGAGCAGGCCCTGGCGCGGTTCGAGGAGCAGGCGCAGGAGACCATCGGCAAGATCGCACAGAGCGCCGACCGGCGTAAAGCCGAGCAGGAGGCGCAGCGCCGGGTGGCCAAAACCAAGCGCGAAATGCGCGAGGATTTCCAGACCACGGTGCTGGCCACGCAGGACGATGCACGGCAGGACCGGATCGTGGCGCCACGGCTAACCGAGGGCGTGCGGGTACGGCTGAAGAACGTGCGGGAACCGGCGCGCGTGCGGCGGCTGCTGGGCAACGAACGGATCGAGGTGGAAGCCGGCTTTATGAAGATGCAGGTTTCGACGGACGATGTGATCGAAGTCCTGCCGGAAGCCGCGGCGTCGGACAAGCTGCCGAAGGGGGTGAAGTACACCCCGGCGCCGGAGCTGGCGCCGCTGCACCAGGAGATCAACGTGATCGGCCAGCGCGCCGAGGAAGCGCGCGACGCGGTGGACGAATTCTTGGACCGGGCGGTGATGGCCACCGCCAGCCGCGTGCGCATCGTGCACGGTCACGGCATGGGTGTCCTGAAGAAGACCATAGCCGAGCTGCTGAGCCACCATCCGCACGTGGCGAAATTTTATGCTGCGCCGCAGCAGGAGGGCGGAGCGGGGGCTACGATTGTGGAGCTGCGGGAGTAGGTGCGGCCAGGGTTTGGTCGCGAGCCGAATCGACTTGCACAGAGATGGAGAAATCCATGGTGGCGCGGGCGGATCCGCTGAAGGAGCCGGTGATGGGGGCGGCCAGGCGGGGGTCGGCCGCCGCCGCTACCGCCACGTGCGAATCGGCTACCGCGAGGCCCTGCGAGGGGTCGAATCCGCGCCAGCCTCCGCCGAGGATGTACACTTCGGCCCAGGCAGGCGAGACCCGAAACGGACGTCGAAATAACTTATCAGCCCGATTTGGTTTTTCAATCCGGGCTGGGGGCGTGGCCCCCGGTGGGACTCCAAAGAGTGCCGTCCAGCGTTACTATCTCTGAGGGGGACGAGGGTGACCGGCACCAGACTGGGCAGCTACGAAATACTGGACAAGCTTGGCGAAGGCGGCATGGGCGAGGTGTGGCGCGCGAGAGATACGCGGCTCAGCCGCTCGGTGGCAATCAAGGTGCTGCCTGCGCAGGTGGCCGGCGACGCGGGGCGGCGCCAGCGGTTCGAACAGGAGGCGCGCGCGCTGGGCGCGCTGAACCACCCGAACATCGTTGCCGTGTACGACGTGGGGCAATCCGACGGACAAGCGTACATCGTTTCGGAACTGGTGGTAGGCGAATCGCTGCGGGCGATGGTCGATCGCGGTCCGATAGCGGGGCGCAAGCTGGTGGAGTTGGCCATCCAGATTGCCGAAGCGATTGCCGCGGCGCATGTGTTGAGCATCATCCATCGCGACCTCAAACCCGAGAACGTGATGGTGACGCGGGACGATCGCGTGAAGGTGCTCGATTTCGGGCTGGCCAAGCACAATGCACCGCAGACCGGCGAGGACGACGCCACTATGGTTCTTTCGCAGGCGGGCATGGTGCTCGGCACGGTGGGGTACATGTCCCCGGAGCAGGTTCGCGGGCTGGCGGTGGACGCGCGGAGCGACATCTTCAGCTTCGGGTGCGTGCTCTACGAGATGGCCTCCGGAAAACGTGCCTTCGACGGCAAATCGGCGGCCGACGTGATGAGCGCGATCCTGAATGCCGAGCCGGCCGAGATCTCCGCGGCCAGCCTGCCGGTGCCGCCGGCGCTGGATGCGATCGTGCGGCGCTGCCTGGAGAAGGACCCGGGCAGGAGGTTTCAATCGGCGGCCGACCTGGCGTTTGCGCTGCGCTCTCTTTCGAATGGGACCCACTCGCAGCCGGCGGTGACCGCGGCCGCGACAGGCAAGCGCAGGCGGAGGGCGGGGGCCGCCGCCGGAATCGCAGCAGGCATGGCGCTGTTGGCGGCGGGCTACCTGATTCGGGCGCGGTTCGAGTCGAGTCCGATTCCGCGATTTGAACACCTCACGTTCCGGGACGGCCGCATCTCGGAGGCGCGTTTCAGCCCCGACTGGAAGGACGTGATCTACTCCGCGAGTTGGGACGGCGGGCCCAGCCGCATCTACCTGGCGCACCCCGGCAACCCCGAATCGCGCGACCTGCAACTGCCCGACAGCCGGCTGCTGGCGGTATCGTCGAAGGGCGACCTGGCGTTCCTGGTGGGACCGTTCTTTCCCGATGGCTCAGGGACGCTGGCGCGCAGTTCCATCGCGGGCGGCCAGACGCGCGAACTGCTGGAACGCGTGTTGCTGGCCGACTGGTCGCCGGATGGAAGCGACCTGGCGATTGTGCGGCTGGTGAATCATAAGCGGCGGCTGGAGTACCCCGTGGGCCAGGTGCTGTTCGAGACGGAATGGGGACCGATGAGCATTCGGGTTTCGCCCGATGGCGAGTCGGTGGCGTTTACGACTTATGATAGCGGCACCAGCATTGCGCTGTACGTGGCGAAGCGAGGGGGCAAGGCGCGGCGCGTGGGCGTGGTGTCGGGCCAGACCTCGAGCATCGACGCGGCTTCATTGTGCTGGACCCACGATGGCAAGGAGATCTGGTTCCGGTCGTTCGATACCAACGAGTGGAATACGATTTACGCCGTGAACCTGGCGGGGCAGCGACGCGCGGTAACGCGCTTTCCCGGATATGTGGCGCTGTACGACGTGGCCGCGGACGGCCGGGTGCTGTTCAGCGTGGATTCAGTTCGCTACGGCATTCGCGGAATGGCGCCCGGAGAGAGCGTGGAACGCGACTTGTCGTGCCTGGAGACCAGCGAATTGCAGGGGCTGTCGGACGATGGGCGGTTGATCCTGGCCGGTGCGCTGGGCGAGAGCGGCGGCGTGAAGGGCAGCATCTATTTGCGGCGCACGGATGGCTCGCCAGCAGTGCGGCTAGGCGACGGTGTGGCCTTCGGTCTGTCGCCGGATGCGAAGTGGGTGACGGGATACTCGTCGCGCGAAGGGCTGGCGCGCAAGTTCATCCTGATGCCGACCGGGCCGGGCGACGAAATCGAAATCCACGTCCCGGAGCTGGATTCCGGACGGGGGGTGATTCTGGGGTGGCTCCCCGGAGAGCAGAATTACCTAGTGGGAGGAAGGTATCCCGGGAAAGCCTGGCAGTTTTTCGCGTGGGACATGCGCGCCAAGACGGTGAGGCCGGTGACGCCGGAGGGCGTCGAGGACCAACTGCCGCTGATTTCGGCCGACCGGCGCCGCTTTCTGGCAAGGAACGCCGCGCGCGAATGGTCCGTGTATTCTATCGACGGCGGGGATCCCAAGGCGATCACCGGCATCTCACCGCATGACACACCGGTGGGGTGGCGTGCCGACGGCCGGTCGATTTACCTGATGACGCATCACGACCGCAATAATATGATGCCCATTACGGTGCTGGACCTCGAAACGGGCCACCGCACGCTCTGGAAGGAGATCAGCCCGGTGATACCGGTGGACCAGATCGGCAACCCGAAGATCACGCCCGACGGCCGGGCGTACGCCTACAACTACAGCTATGTTCGTTCGGAGCTCTACCTGTGGGATACGGCTCCGGAGGCGCGGTGAAGCGGACGGTCACCAGTCCACGCGCACGCCGAACTGAATGATTCGTTTTTCGAGCACGGTACTCGAAGGCTTGCCGAAATTGGCCGGGTAGATGGCGTTGCCCACAGGGTCCACCTGCACCGCGGTATTCAGCGCCGTGATGTTCTCACGGTTGAAGAGGTTGTTGGCTTCGGCGATGAACTTGGGCTTCAAGCGCTCCCACGCGGTGAAGAACGTGCGCGTGTAGCGCGCATCGAACTGGGCAATGTTGGGCCCGCGCACGGTATTGCGGCCGATGAACAACGGCCGCGTCACGGCCTTGGGATCCTTGTTGAGGCTGGTGCTGGTGGTGATGTTCTGCTGGTCGCCCGAGGAGAAGTTGCCGAGCAGCGCCAGTTCGTTATTGCTCGCCAGCCACTTGACCCAGCGACTGCCGGAGACCACGCGCGGCATGACCACCGCGCTCAAAGTGAGTGCCTGGGGACGGTTCACGATGCTGTTGCCGCGGTCGCGCGTGCGGTTGGTGTTGTCCTCGATGAAGAGATTCTGCTCGAAGCTGTTGGCGTCGGGCGCATCGCTGATGGAATGCGACCAGGTGTAGGACGCGCTCGCTTGAAAACCCTGGGCGAAGCGGTGGGTGTAGTTCACCACGAGGGCGTTGTAGTCGGTGACCGCGCCCACGTCCTGAAGGGTGATGTTGTTGAAGCGCTGGTCGAACCGCGCCGAGCCGTACAGCGGGCGGCCATCGGCCAGGAAGCTTACAGGGTTGACCGGATTCAGATTACGCAGATAGGTCAATTCGCGTGCGCCGGTGTTGACGTACCCCACGCTGAGAGAGTCGTTCTGGGAGAGCTCGCGAGCGATCTGAATGCTGGTGTTGATGGTGTAGGCATTGCGGAAACTCGGCGTAATGGTGGTGATATCCGACGAGGACGGCGGTACGGCGCCGGGCGCCAGCGTGAGGACTTGCGGGAAGGCCGGCGCGAAGGACTGGCTGGGGAGGACGCTGGCCTGGTAGGCCTGCGGATTGCCGCTGTTGATGAAGGTGTTGTACCAGAGGTTGGTCGGCGTGGGTTCGAAGAAGATCCCCGAGCTGGCGCGGATCACCGTTTTGGGAGTCACGCTCCATGCCAGTCCTAGTCGCGGGGCGAAGTTCTTGCCCGGCGTGCGGAAGTTGCGCGAGTAGAGGAACGGTGCGTTGGGATCGGCGGGCGGGCCCTGAAAGCGGTCGTAGCGCACGCCGAAGATCAGCAGCAGGTTGCGGCGCGCCTGAAAACTGTCCTGGGCGAAGCCGTTCCAGAAGAACGAGTGATACCAGGCTCCCGGCAGTCCCACGATGGTGTTGTAGGAACTGTAGGCGCGAGGGTTGGCGCCGGATTTGGCCGACAGGTAAGTAGCCACCGAAGAAAACACGTACTGCGAGTACACCTGGCTGGTCTGGGTGTCGAGCATCTGCTGGAACCCGAAACCGTATTTCATGGTGTGGCGGCCGCGAATGACGGTGACGGAGTCGTTGAGGTTGGGGATCTTTTCCTGGTAGCGGTCGCCCACAGCCGTGCTGCCGTTGAAATTGGCGACGCCACTGATGGAGATCTGCGGCCCGGGCCCGGTGAGCGGATCGGCAAAATGATGCTCGTTGCGGTAGGGCCAGCCGAAACGGATTTCGTTCAGCACGTTGGGCGAAAAGGTGGAGAGCACCTGCGCGCCCAGCACGTGGGCGCGGTCCTGAAAATCCGCGGCGGCGTCCAGCGCATTCTTCCCACCCACGGCGGTGTTGAACGGGTACTCGTTGCGGAAGTAGTTATAGCGCAGGAAGGCCTGGTGCCTGCTCGAGATCACCCAATCGGCGCGGACGTTGGCGAACTGCGCGTGCTGCACGCTGGGCGCCACGTCCAGCAGGTTGGGCGGAATGCCAAGGGCGGCGGCATCGGCGGCAGAAATGGTGTTGGGTTGCGGCAGGCCGCGTTCCAGGTGTTCGTATCCGCCGAAGAGGAACAGCTTGTCGTGGATGAGGGGACCGCCCGCGTTGCCGGCGAAATCCTTCAACGTGAGATTGGGTTTGGGCGAAGAGCCCGCGAGCAGCATCGGCCGCGCCGCCAGGTCGGTGGGCCGCCCCAGATAGTAGAACTCGCCATGCGGCGTATTGGTGCCCGAGTTGGTAATCACATTGAAGATATTGCCGGCGGTGTTTCCGAATTCGGGCGCATAGCTGTTGGAGACGGTCTGCACCTCACGCACATAGACACCGGAAATGGGGAAGAGGCGAAGGCCGTAACGGTCGCTTTCGGTATCCACCATACCGTCGATCTGGTAGTTGATGCGGTCCAGCAGACCGTTGGTGTTGAGGGTGCGCGGAATGCCCAACTCGGGGTTGGGATGGCCGCTTACGCCCGGCTGAAAGATGATGAAGTTGTACGGGTTGCGCGAGGTCAACGGAAGGTTGTCGATCTCCTCGTGGGTGATGGTGCGGCCGGTGGAGACACGCGAAGGCTCGACGATGGGCGCCCCGGCGGTGACTTCGATTTCGGTCGTCACGGAGCCGACCTTGAGCTGGCCTTCCACCACGGCCTCGGTTCCGGCGGTGAGCGCCACTCCGGAACGGCGCAGCGTGTCGAAGCCTTCCTTCTGAATGGTGACGGTGTAATCGCCCAGGGGCAGGTTGGGCAGCACATAGTTGCCGTCGTCATCGGTCAACGTGGAGCGCAGGTACCCGGTATCCACATTGGTGACGGAGATCCGCGCGCCCGCCACCGCCGCGGCGGCAGCGTCGGTGACGTGCCCGCGAATGCTGCCGTTGATTGCCTGGGTTTGGCCGAATGACAATCCGGCCAGCAAAAGGAAAACGGCCAACGCCTGGCGTAATGCGAACATCTAGACTACCCCCTGATCTGTACCTGAGATGCCAACCAGGGCACCCAGGATTCGTGCCACCCTATAATTTATGCCCGAATCGCCAATTACGCCGCGCGGCCAGGATTTCGCCGCGTGGTACCAGGATGTCGTGCTCCAGGGAGACATGGCCGAGCCCGCGGAAGTGGTCAAGGGCTGCATGGTCATCAAGCCGAACGGATACGCGGTATGGGAGGTCTTGCAGCGACAATTGGACGACCGGTTCAAGGCGACCGGCCACCAGAACGCGTACTTCCCGCTGCTTATTCCCCAGAGCTTCCTGCGCAAAGAGGCGGAGCACGTGGAGGGGTTTTCGCCGGAACTGGCGGTGGTAACCATGGCCGGCGGCAAGGAACTGGAGGAGCCCTACGTGATCCGGCCGACTTCGGAGACGATCATTGGCCACTTCTTCGCGCGCTGGATTCAAAGCTGGCGCGACCTGCCGATGCTGCTCAACCAGTGGGCCAACATCGTGCGCTGGGAGCTACGCACGCGGCTGTTTCTGCGGACCACGGAGTTTCTGTGGCAGGAGGGCCACACGGCGCATTCGACCCACGAAGAAGCGCTCGAGGAAGTGCTGCGAATTCTGGACATTTATGCCGAAGTGGCCGAAGACATCATGGCCATGCCGGTGATCAAGGGCGTAAAGACGCGGGCCGAGAAGTTCGCCGGCGCGCTACGCAGCTATTCGATCGAGGCCATGATGCAGAACGGCCTCGCGCTCCAGGCGGGCACGAGCCACGACCTGGGGCAGAACTTCGGCAAGGCGTTCGGAGTGCAGTTCCAGAACCGCGAAGGGCAGCTCGAGCATGTCTGGCAGACAAGCTGGGGCGTGAGCACGCGGCTGATCGGCGGGCTGATCATGACCCACTCCGACGATAAGGGGCTGGTGCTGCCTCCGAAGGTGGCGCCGGTGAAAACGGTGCTGGTGCCGATTTACCGGAAAGACCAGGAGCGCGCCCAGGTGCTGGAGGCGGCCCAGCGTATCGCGCGCGACCTGGGCGCGAAGCTGGACGATCGCGAAGGTCAAACGCCCGGCGCGAAGTTCTTCCACTGGGAGCGGCGCGGCGTGCCCGTGGTGCTGGAACTGGGCCCGCGCGATCTGGCGGCGGGCAAGATCGTTCTCAAGCGCCGCGATACCGGAGCCAAGGAGATTTTCGCGCAGGATGAGATTGGCGCGCGGCTGCCGGAAGCCCTGGCGGCCATGCAGAAGAGCCTCTACAATGCCGCCAAACAGCGGCTGAAGGAGAACACGGTCCTGGCGAATTCGATGGGCGAAGTGGAGTCGATTCTGAAAGACGCCAGCGCCGAACGCGGCGGCGGCAAGTTCGTGATGGCGCATCTGAAGGACGACCCTGCCTGCGACGCGCGGCTCAAAGAGTTCCGGGCCACGGTGCGAAACATTCCACTCACGGACGCGTTCGACGGGGCCGGAAAGTGCATCCTTACCGGCGAAACGGTGGACCGGCGGGTGGTGATCGCGAAGGCCTACTGACCGCTTCCGGACAGTGTCCTGCCGGAAGCGGGCATCGCCGGCGCAGCACAGGCGCTAACAGTTGGGTTTCCTCGGCTGCCGCTGGGTCGAAAAATGCTAGCACCCCGGGTCATGGCCAGTCTGCTGGAAGACTTCCGTTACGCGTTTCGAACGGTGACGCGCAGCCCGGGCTTTGCGACGGTCGCCACCCTGGCGCTGGCCTTGGGCAGCGGCGCGAATACGGCGGTGTTCACGATTGTCAACAGCGCGCTGTTGCAGCCCTTGCCGTTTCCCGAAGCGAACCGGCTGGTGCTGATCTCACAACCGCGGAATCGCGGTCCCTTCGCGTCCGGCCTCGGCCTGAGCGACAGGGACTATCTGGAGTTCCGGAGCCGCACCCGCGCTTATGCGCAGGTGAGCACTTTCAACCAGTCCGGAGTGAGTCTCACGGGAGCGGGCGACCCGGTTCATCTACCGGCCGCCAATGTGACGGCCGAGTTCTTCCCCGCCCTACGGATCCAGCCGGTACTCGGCCGTGAGTTCCGACTGGAAGACGAGAACGTGGTGCTGATCGGCGATGGGTTGTGGCGGAGCCGGTTTGGCGCCGATCCGGCTGTTCTGGGGCGCGCGGTGAAACTGGACGGCGTGGCCTACACAGTGATTGGCGTCATGCCGCGGGGATTCCGATTCCCCTATGAGGCCGAGTTGTGGATGCCGCTGAAGGTCCGGATCAATCCGCACCTGTCGTGGCTGCGGCCGGTTGTCGGGCGCCTAAGGGCCGGCGTGACGCCCGAGCAGGCAACCGCGGAACTCCAGGGGATGTTCCACAACGAGTCGGAGACTCTGCCGTTGAAAGAGTTCCTGATCGGCAATAACGGGCGGCCACTACTGATTTTTCTGGGCGCGTGCGGGCTGGTGCTGCTGATCGCGTGCGCGAACGTGGCGAACCTCTTGCTGATTCGCGCCTCGGCGCGACGGCAGGAGATCGCCATACGGTACGCCCTGGGCGCAGGACGCCCGCGGCTCATTCGCCAACTGCTCACCGAAAGCACGCTGGTTTCGCTGGTGGGCGGAGCGGCGGCGCTATTGCTGGCCTCCTGGGCCGTGCCGCTGCTCATTTCGCTCGCCCCCAGCGGGAAGATCCCGCGCGTAGACGAGATCCACATCGATGGGTGGGTGCTGGCCTTCACCTTCGGGCTGTCGCTCGTGACCGGAGTGGCTTTTGGGCTGGCGCCGGCGTTTCAGGGCACGCAAAGGATGCTGCGGCAATCGTTGAGCCGCGCGCGGGGCGGTCTGCGCGGTCCGCTGGTTGTGGCGGAGATTGCGCTGTCGCTGGTGTTGCTGGCGGGCGCGGGGTTGCTGACGAAGAGCTTCCTGCGGCTGCGCGCGGTGGATCCGGGTTTTCGCCCGCACAACGTGCTGACCATGTCGGTAAGCCTGCCGGATGCGGTGTACCGCACCAAAGGTAAGAGGGCGGCCTTTCACGAACGGCTGCTGGCGAAGGTGGCGGCGATTCCGGGCGTGGCTTCAGCGGGCGCGGTGAACTTTATGCCGCTCGCGAGTGCGCTGGTGCGCGGCGATTTCAAAATGCAAGGGGGACCGCCTCCGAAAAACTATATCGTGGACAAGCCTGCGGTGAGCCCGGACTACTTCCGAACGGTGGGAATCCGACTGCTGAGCGGGCGCGCGTTTACGGCGGGCGACGATGCCGATGGACCGGGAGTGGTGGTGGTGAGCCAATCGGTAGCCCGGGAGATCTGGCCCGGCGAGAATCCGCTGGGAAAGCGCATCAGCATGCGGGACCAGCCCAAAGCCGGGGACTGGCTGACGGTGGTCGGGGTGGTGCAAGATGTGCGGCAACAGGAACTCACGGCCAAGCCCGGACGTGCCATTTACCAGCCGATTCCCCAGGCATTCAACGGCGATTTGCTATCGAGCATGACCTTCCTGGCGCGCACGGCGGCGGACCCGCGCAGCATGGCCCCGGCGGTGCGCCAGGCCCTGCACGAAGTGGACCCCACCGAGCCCGTGGAGTCGATGACGACTTTGGAGGACCTGGTCCTGAGCAAGACAGCGGAGCCGCTGTTCCAGGCGCGCCTGCTGGGGGCATTCTCTCTGCTTGCCCTGCTGCTGGCGGCCATTGGCATTTATGGTGTGCTGGCCTGTTCGGTGGCGGAGCGCACGCGCGAAATTGGCATCCGCATGGCACTCGGGGCCGAACGCCGCGACGTGATGCAGATGGTGCTGCGCCGCACCGCATGGCTGGCGGCCACCGGTGTAGCTGTGGGAACCGCCGGAGCGAGCGCGGCTACACGCGTCCTGGAGAAGCTGCTGTTTGAGGTCAAGCCGACGGACCTGCCGACATTCGCCGGGGTCGCGGCTCTACTGGTCGCAGTGGCGCTGGCCGCGGGGTGGCTGCCCGCGCGGCGTGCCAGCCGCGTAGACCCGATGGTGGCCTTGCGCTACGAATGAGGCGTGGGGCCCGTTCACCGCTTGAGATATTTCGCGTACCAGGCCAGGTAGCGCTCGATGCGATCTTTTTGATAGCTGGGGCGCGTGATGCCGTGGTTCGAATTCGGATACACCACCAACTGTGTTGGCACTCCCAGGCTGGCCAGGGCCTGGTACATCTGCTCCCCGCCCACGAGGGGCACGTTGTAGTCCTTCTCGCCGCCCAGGAACAGTGTGGGGGTAGTGATCTGGTCGGCGTGCAGGAAGGCGTACGAGATCTTCATCCACGGCTCGAGCCCCACTTTCCAGGGCGCGCCGATCTCTTCGTCGTACTGCATGATGTACTGGTCCACGCCATACAGCGCGATGGGGAACGCCGTTCCGGCTCCGCTGGTAGCAGCCTTGAAGCGATGATCCTTGGCGATGATCGCGTCGGTCAGGATGCCGCCATAGCTCCAGCCGCCGACACCGAGCCGCTCCGGATCGGCAAGGCCGATGGAGATGACGTGATCGACGGCGGCCTGGAGGTCGAGCACCTCCTTGTTGCCCCAATCGGCAGCGATGGCGGCCTGGTAATTTTCGCCGCGTCCCGAACTGCCGCGATAATTCACCGCGACCACGACGTAGCCGTTGGCGGCGAAGATCTGCCGCTCGAAACTGAACGAGTGGCCGTCCTGGCCGTTGGGACCGCCATGAATGCGCACCAGGGTGGGATACTTCTGCCCCACCTTGTAGTCGGGCGGCTTGACGATCAGCCCGTGGACTTCGTTGCCGTCGGTGGCCTTGCAGGAGAACTCTTCGGTGGTGCCGAGGTTCAGCTCTCCCGAGAGTTGGTCGTTGTGGTGCGTAATCCGGCGCAGCGCGCCGTGCTCGAAGACGTTGATTTCGGCGGGAGCAGTGTCGCTCCCGGCCAGCACGACGATACGGCCGTCTTTGCCCTGTTCGAGCCCGGTGATCATGCCCAGGCTCTTGGCCATGCGCTGGATCTCGCCGTTGGCGACGGCGATCTGCACGGGGTACTCCCAGCGATCGTCGCCGATCAGGAACAGCACCGAGGCTCCATCGCGGGTGAACCGTGGAGCGATGGCGCCGCGATCGAGACTTGCCGAGAGGATCGCCGGTTCGGCGCCCGCCGCCGGCACCATGGCGACCCGGTTCATGTTGTAGGCGTTCAGCTTCGCGCCTGAAGATTGCAGGTATACGAGGCGCGAGCCATCGGGACTCCACTCGGGACGCGCGCGCGAAGCGGAGGCGTGAATGCCGTCATAATGGGTGATCTGCCGCGGCGCCGCACCCGGCCGCGCCTCGATGACGTACACGTTCCAGGTATTGTAGCGCTCGGCCTCTTTGCCCTCCTTGCCCAGAAAGGCGATCGATCTTCCATCGGGCGACCAGGTGGGCGAGGCTGCTTCCATGGTTGGCGGAGTCAGCGCCTCAGGCTTCCTGGCGGTCATATCGTACAGGAACAGGCGCGGCGGCTTGGCGGTGAGGTAGCCCACCACATCCTGTTTGAACTTATAGCGCTCAATGACGATCGGCTTGGGCGCTTTGGCGTTGGGCCCAGTGACCACCGGCCGATCCTCTTCCGGTTCATTGGGGTCGCGCTCGGTCATCACGAGGAGCAGCCGTCTGGAATCGGGCGACCAGTCGTAGGACGACAGGCGGCCCTTTACATCGGTGAACTGTTGCGCCTCTCCTCCGGTACGATCGAGCAGCCACACTTGTGAGCCGCGGGCCTTGCCGGGCCGGGAGGACAGGAAAGAAAGATAGCGGCCGTCGGGACTCCATCGCGGCGCGTTCTCGCCCTCCGTGCTGGAGGTCATGCGGACCTGCTGAGTTCCGTCCCAACTCGCCATCCAGATGTCGCTGTCGCTCTTGTCGGCGGTCACATCCACCGTACTCAGGGCATAGGCGACCCACTTTCCGTCGGGCGAGATCTGCGGATCGCGGACGTCATGGAAGGCATGCATGTCGTCGATCTTGATGAGCCGTTTCGCGGGAGTTTGCGCGAAGAAGAGAGATGCGGCGAGCAGGCCGACACCGATCCGGCCGGTGGTGGGGAGGGGCATCGCATCGAGTGTATCAAAAATACTGATGCAAACTCAGAGTCCCACGGATTGACTAGGCTGGATTAAAAATGCTATTCAAGATCAAACATCAGAAGGTTCGTGTTGGCCGGACCTTCCGCTCAGAAAGGGGATACACAATGCGCAAGTTATCCGGACTGCTGTTTCTCGTGGTGTTGCTGGCCTCGCTGGCATTCAGCCAGGATGCGAGGGGGCGGGTCGTCGGAACGGTAGTGGATCAAAGCGGCGCGGTCATACCCAATGCCCGCGTGACGGCGGTGAACGTCGCCACCGGCGACAAGCGCCAAACCACGAGTGACAGCCAGGGCGCTTATCAGGTGTTACAGCTTCCGATCGGCACTTACCAGGTTACGGTGGAGGCGCAGGGCTTTCGCAAACTGACCACCGAACCGGAGAAGCTGGAGATCAATCAGTCGCTGCGGGTCCTGGCGAAACTCGAGGTCGGAGCGACCACGGAGACGGTAGAAGTGGATGCGCAAGCCACCGGCGTGGAGACTGTGAACCCGACGCTCGGGCACTCAGTGGTGACCAGCCAGATTGTCAGTGCGCCGTTGAACGGCCGGAACACGCTGGACCTGGCGCTGCTCGAGCCGGGGGTGATCCCCAACCTGTCGGGCAGTGGTAGCTTCAGCGTAGCTGGAAGCCGCGGCGATTCGGTGACGTTCCTGCTCGATGGCGGGGTCAATAACAATCTGCTCAATAACGGCGTGGTATTCAATCCCAACCCGGATGCCATCGAGGAATTCCGGATTCTGACGAGCAACTACGGGGCGGAATACGGGCGCTCGGGCGGCGGCATCGTGAGCGTGGTGACCAAGAGCGGCACCAACCAGATCCACGGCAGCCTGTATAACTACCTCCGCAACGACGATTTGAATGCCAACCGGTTCTTCAATAACGCCAACGGCCTGCCCCGCGACGTGCTGAAGCGTAATCAGTTCGGCGGCACGGTGGGCGCGCCGATCATGATTCCCAAAGTCCTCAACGGGAAGGACAAAGCGTTTTTCTTCTTCTCCTATCAGGGGCAGCGCCAGTCGCAACTCACCACCACGTCAAAGATCGCCGTATTTACTCCGGCTGAGCTGAACGGCGATTTCTCGCTATCGAACGCCGCCCATACCGGACCGGACCAGAACGTAGTGAGCTTCCTCCAACAGTTCCCGTACTATCAGCCAAATGCGGCGCAGGCGGCGAGAGGCATCATCGATCCTTCGCGGATTTCGAGTGTGGCGCGAAATTACATGAAAAACAATCTGCTGGCCAGTCGCCCTCGGGGTTTCTGACCTCGCAGGGGAGCGCCACGGACAATCGGGACGAATATACGATCAAACCGGATTTTTTGATTACCCCTCGCGACCGGTTGACCTTCACGCTGGGGCATTTGAAAAATCCCTCGCTGACGCCGTTCGCTTTCGCGAATGTGCCCGGATACCCGAACAACACGACTTTGGGAAGATCGTTCGGCAGCGCGGAGTATACCAGGACGATGTCGGCGGCGATGGTGAATGACTTCCGGTTCACGGCGCAACGATCGAATACGTTTCAGTCGTCGCCATCCGCCAGCCTGCCGAAGGCGTCCGACCTGGGAATCGGGATTACGCCGGGACCATCCCACCGGTCCGCCGAATCTCGGGTTCAACAGCGGCATGAACGCGGGCTTCAGTGTGCAGGGCCCGACCAGCCTGATTGACAACACCTACACGTGGTCGGACACGCTGAGTTGGATGCGGGGTCAGCACTCGATAAAGACCGGGATCTGGTACACGCCATACCAGAACAACACGGTATACGATTTCTACATCAACGGAGAGTTCTTCTTCTACGGCTCGGGCGGCAGCAGTTTCTCGGGCACGGACAGGGCCGATTTTCTGATGGGCCTGCCGGACGAGTTCCTGCAATTTCCGGAGGCGCCGAGCAACATCCGGCAGCACAACATCGGCTTCTTCGTGCAGGACGAATGGAAAGTGCGGCGGAACCTGACGCTCACTTTCGGAATGCGCTACGAATACAGCTCACCCAAGCTGGACACCCGGGGCCGTTCGTTTTCCCTGGCGTTCGGGCAGCAATCCACGGTGTTTCCGAACGCGCCCAAGGGACTCGTGTTCCCCGGCGACCCGGGTGTGCCGGCAGGCGCCAACGCGCCCGACATGACCGACTGGGCGCCGCGATTCGGATTTGCATGGGATCCCAAGGGCAACGGGAAGACATCCATCCGGGGCGGTTTCGGCGTGTTCTATGACATTCTGAAAGCCGAGGACAACTTACAGTTCAACGGCCAAGCGCCGTTCTTCGGGTTCGCCGACCTGTTCTTCGATCCGCTCTCGGACAATCCGTCCGGCGAAGTGAACTATTTTACCCAGCCGTTCGTCGCGGTGGGGCAGGCTAACCCATTCCCATCACGCCCGCCCGCGAAGAACCTGGATTTCGATGCAGCCGGGTTCCTGCCGGTCGGCGGCGGCGGCGTGTACTATGTGAATCCTCACCTGCGAACGCCGTACATTTATCAGTACAACCTGAGCGTGCAGCGGGAACTGCTTCGCGACACGACGCTGGAGGTATCGTATGCGGGATCGAACTCTCACAAGTTGACGTCGTTGTACGATTCCAATCCCATGGTTCTGGGCACCACGAAGCGTGTGTTCAACGCCCAAAGCGGGCTGCCGGCGTCCAGCAGCTTCAGCTACCTGGACACGTTCGACAACGTGGGCTCCGCGCACTACCACGGTTTGCTGGTAGGGTTGACCAAGCGGCTAACAGACATGCCGGTGCTGGGGAACCTGGAATATCAGGTCTCGTATACCTACAGCAAGTCGATCGACAACGTGTCGGGCTTCCGCTCGCGCACCAACCGCGTTCCGGTGTACGACTGGAATCGCTTCCGCGCCCCCTCGGATTACGATTTGCCTCAAGTGTTGTCGTTCAGCGGTGCTTGGGAACTGCCGTTCGGCAAGCTGGGCGGTCCGCGGCGTCTGACGCACGGATGGACGTTGTTCCCCATCATCAGCTACCGATCGGGCCAGACGCTGGATGTCGCGGCGGGAATTTCGCGGACTTCCACCCGGACCGGTCCCTCCGGCCTTGGCGATCCGAACCTGGTGCGCGCCAACCTGGTCGGGCAAATCGAGTATTTCGATCCGCGCCTCTCTCAGAAGGTGTCCACCGGCCGGACGGGCAATTTCTACTTCGAGCCTTCGGCCTTCGAACGGGCTTCGCTGGTGGCAAGCCAGAACAACACCGATCCGGCCAAGGCCACCTACGGAACGCTGGGGCGCAACGCGTTCCGCGGCCCGAGCCGGGCCAACATGGACCTGGCAATTTCCAAAATTACTGCGCTGCACGGCGAACGGACGAAGCTGGAAATTCGCGGCGAGTTCTTCAACCTGCTGAACACGGCACAGTTCCAGAATCCTTCGACCAGCATCACCAGCAGCACTTTCGGCCAGGTATCGAACACCAATGATCCGCGCATCGTACAAGTGGCGGCGCGGATTACGTTTTAATTATTTCGCGATCGCACAGCGCCGGACGTCCACCACTCGCGACAGGTCGTCCGGCGCAATCAGCATCTGGCAGCCGCGGACGCCGGCACTCACCGCGATGACGTCCCACAAATCGGCGGTTTCGTCGAGAAACAGCGGGTAAGGCTTCTTGGTCCCGACCGGCGAAACACCGCCGCGAATATAGCCGGTCAGCGTCAGTACCTCTTTCACCGGAACGAGTTCTACCTTTTTGTTGCCGCTAACGGAAGCCAGCGCTTTCAGATCGAGCTCGGAGTTCCCGGGAATACACGCCAGCAGCACACCGTTGCGGTCGCCGCGCGCGACGAGCGTCTTGAAGACCTGCCCGGCAGGCATACGAATCACCTCAGCCACATGCGGCGCGCTCAGGTCGTTGTGATCTACGGCGTACTCCCGCAATTCGCAGCGGACGCCTGCCTGTTCCATCAGTCGCAAGGCGTTGGTCCGGGTGCGGCCGGCCATCACCAGCCGTGGCGCATCGCGGCCTCACGGGCCAGCGAAACTACCACAGGATGAGCCAGCGCGCGATACTCGTCGGTGTGCATATGTACCACGTCGCGATGCGTCCCGCCATTGAAGGCGATGGTCTCTTCGGCGGCGAGGCTGCTGTCCAGGTACGTGCTCATACGGTAGAGTTGGCCGAACGGCGGCATCGCACCCAGTTCGCAATCCGGGAACAGCCGGCCCACTTCCTCTTCGGTGGCCAGCCGCGCGTGAGTGAATCCGAGGGTGAGGCGGACCTCCTGAAAGTCCACCAGTTTGCTGGCGGGCACCACAATCATGTGATAGCCCTCATCTCCAAAAACGACAACGGTCTTGGCGACCTCCCGATTGGGCAGGTGCTCCGCCGACGCGACCTCGCGAGCTGTGTATGCCAGGGGATGAACGGTATGCGTGTATTCGGCGTGGTTCTCGTCGAGGAATACGCGCAGTTTCTCCAAAAGCGCCATAAGAACCTCCGCTGATCGAATTGTACTGCCGGAAGGCGGACCAGTGCGCTACCCGCACGGGATTTCGGAGAGCATCCCACCTGTGCCGGGTTGCCTGTATGCTTGTTGTGCTTCTTTGCATCGCCGGGCGTGCTTCGTTCATCGCGGGGGCTTGAATTGTGCTGCAAGCCCGTGCTAAAACAGACGTTTCGATAAGCGTCTTGGGACCCTCACAGGCGTTCCCGGTCTAGCATGTCAGCGATGTTCCCGGCCGGTGAGCAAACGGCGACCGTCAGGGAGCGACCCCAGTAAGAAAAATGGTGCATTGAGGGGAAGCCAAAAATGAACCGCTCGCTCAGGCTCGCTCTGCTGCTGATTCCGATATCAGGACCTTTTTACACGGTTTCTGGCCAGTCGGCTACTTCCGGCGCGCTGGCGGGTACCGTCCGCGACGTTCACGGCGCGGCCATCGTGAACGCCGCCGTCACGCTGAGCAATCCCGCCACCGGCCAGTCGCTCGCCGCGACCACCGATCCGGACGGCAGCTACCGCTTCCTGCTGCTTCCCCCGGGCGCCTATGAAGTCCGCTTCGAATCCGCAGGATTCAAAACGTCGCATCTGCCCGCGGTGGTGGTGAACCTCTCCGAGGCCCCCACGCTAGACGCGTCGCTCGAACCAGGCGAGCCAACGGAAACAGTCGGGTGCCGCTGCCGGATTACGTCCACCACGTCCTCCACCAGCACGGTGGTGGATGCGAAGACCATCACTGCAGTGCCGCTGACCACGCGCAACTTCACCCAGGTGCTTTCGATGTCGTCCGGATCCGCCGCCGACGTCAACAACGCCGGCACGCTAGGCCGCGGAACGCGCAGCGTCAACGTGAACGGTAATACATCGGGCGGCACGTACACGCTCGATGGTGCCTATGCTCCAAGCGCGGTTCCCAATCCGGACACCATCTCCGAGCTCAAGATTCAGACCTCGCAGTACGACGCCGTTTACGGTGCGCAGGTCCCCACCACCGCGCTCATCACCAAGAGCGGCGAGCGCAATTTCCACGGGGACGTGTGGGAGTTCGTGCGCAATGACATCTTGAACGCGAACGCATTCTTTCGCAACGCTACCGGCCAGGCGAAGCCGAATCTGAAGCAGAATCAGTTCGGCGGGGCGTTGGGCGGGCCGGTGAAAGCGAAGAAGCTGTTCTTCTTCACGTCGCTTCAGGCCACCCGCCAGGTGAACGGGCTGGACACCACCTCCACGTCCAACTCGATCCTGCCGCCGCTTACCGGTGACCGGTCCGCTTCCGCGCTGGCCGCGCAGTTCTGCCCGGGCAACCACCCGTCCGATTCCCGATACCGGACGTACGCCGGGGGAAAGCAACTCGATTGCAACAACCAGACGACCGCCACGACGGCCCCAATTCATCCCGTGGCCCTGCACCTGCTGCAGATGAAGCGGCCCGACGGCGGCTACCTCATTCCGGTCCCGCAAACCATTCTCGCCAGCGGCAGCAACGCCGGGCTCGGTTTCTCGTCATACAGCCTGCCGTCCACGTATCGGGAAAACCAGTACCTGATGAATGGCGACTATCTGATCTCGCCCAAACACACGCTCGCCGGACGCAGCTATTTCGCAACCATCGACCAGTACCGCTCATTCTCATCGCCCTCCGGCTATCCCGGCAACCCCATCCTGCCCGGGCAGGGCACGCCGCAAGCGCTCCAGGCACGGGACATCGTGGGCAGCGTGAATCTCACCTCGGTCGTGAGCCGCAACGTGGTGAACGAAGCGCGCATGAGCTTCACTCACGCCCGCCAGGACGCGCAGGCGGTGGATGCCCCTACCGCAACCTCACTTGGCATGGCGCCGGCCGACCCGTTGTTCGACCGTCCGCCGGAGATGAACATCGTCGGCCCGTTGGGCAACTTCCGACTCTTCGGCAACGTCGGCAACGACTTCCTCTCGGAGAACGAATACTACTCCTGGGCGGACAACCTTTCCTGGGTTCGCGGCAGGCACTCCATCCGCGCCGGTACGTTTTTGTTCACGCAATACAGCTGGCGCGGCGACACCGGCAATGCGCGAGGCAAGCTCAGCTTCCAGACCTTCAGCGACTTCCTGCTGGGGCTCGCCGCTTCCCAAAATCTCAGCCCGTCCGGCCGCAGCAACATCCAAGCCATTCAGGCGAATGAAGGAACCGGACCGGAGGGAGAGGTGGAATACCACTACCGCAGCTACTACGGTGCGGGGTTTGTGCAGGACGATGTCAAGGTGAATGCGCAGCTCACAATCAACCTGGGCCTTCGCTGGGAATCCATAGGGCCGGCGCGCGATACCACGGGCACGATCGGCAACGCCTGGCCCTCGCTGCTGCAAAAGGCGTCGATACCGCCCATTTCGGGCACGCTGATGGGCAACACCGTCGCGGCGAACTACGATGCCAAACGGATCAACCCTTACACCGGGCAACCGTTCGGCGCACCTCCTAGCGATGTGCTGATCCGGTCCACCAACAGTTTCTACGCCAACGGGACGCCGCACGATTCGTTCGCGCCCCGCTTCGGATTTGCGGCGCATCCCTTCGGTGCCCGGGGTTGGCTCGGCGTACGCGGAGGCTACGGCTGGTTCTATCAATCCGCGGTCTACAGCGGGAACGCATCGGGCACGCCGATGTTCACGGCACCGCCGTTCGCTCAGGGGTTCACGAATTCGGATGCGAGCAACAACATGTCCAATCTCGGCAAGCCGTTTCCGGAAGTCACCCTCGGCTACGTCCCGCGGACGCCCACTTCACAGCTTTCCGATCGTGTTGCCGGCCCCGAGTACATCGTGCCGCGGCTTCAGCAGTGGAACTTCAGCACGCAGGTGCGCCTTTCGCAGGCGCTTTCGGTGGATACGGGGTACGTCGGATCGCGCGGCGCCCACCTGTTGATCTCACACGGTCTGAACCAGCCGTTGACGGCCAGCGGCGCAAGCCCGGTCAACTGCGGCTATACGGGCGTCGCCACCGATTGCATCAGCACCAACACGGCGGCGAACGCCCGCGCACGCGTGCCGGTTCTCGGCGAAACGCCCACCGCGTTGGCGGCGAGCGAGTTCACCGGCGCATCCTCCTATCACAGCCTGCAAGCGACTCTGCGATTGCGCGGCTGGCGCGGACTGGGATTGCAGGCGGCCTACACCTTTTCACGCGCGATGAGCGATTCGTCGAGTTACAACGACCTGAACAATCGCTCGCTCGACTGGGCGCGGGCCGGCTTCGATCGAACCCACCGTTTCACTACCAACTTCGACTACGAGTTACCGCCGCTGAGCGGCCGGGGGCAGGCCGCCACCCTGCTCAAAGGCTGGACACTGGCCGGGATCCTCATCGTACAGAGCGGGCTTCCAATGACGCTCAGCGATCCCAACGGCGGCGGCGTCTACGGCCACGCCGCGCCATCCACCGTGACGCTGTGTCCCACCGCTTCGCACGCCGCCCTAGTGACGCCCGGCAGCATTGATTCCCGCCTCGATCGCTGGATCGACTCCTCGGCGATCTGTGCGCCCGTGGCCATCGGCTCGGACGGCGCAACGGCCTACGGCACTGCCGGGCAGAGCATCATGACCGGTCCCGACCAGTTCAACACGGACTTCTCTCTCGGCAAGACCACCCGGGTGGGCGGGATCCGCGAGGACGCGGTACTGGCCTTCCGCATGGAGTTCTACAACGCGCTGAACCACCCCCAGTTCGCGAATCCCGGCACCACGCTTGGTACGGCAAGTTTCGGCGTGATCACCCAGCCCTCGGTGGCGCCGCGCCTGATCCAGTTCGCCCTCAAGTACCTGTTCTGATCCGCGAGGGTCCGCATCGATGGAACTCCGCTGCGGTCAGGCTCGCGTGGGATTCCGGCGCGCTTGCTTAGTTCCCTCCGTTATGATGGCCATTCTGCTGGCCGGCGGAAGTGCCGTTGATACCGTTTACAGCGATGAACGGGCCGACCTGCGATCCGATGGGGTTGAAGATTCGCACCAGCACCACGGGAGCCATGCATGTCGCCGGCAGCGTGATCTGCGCGTCGATCTCGGCATCGCCCCTGCTGCTGAGTGTTACTCCATCAGTGCTCGCTACGACCGAACCGCCGCTGCCTCCACACACGACACTGACGGCGACCATCTGGACCGGGTCGACGGTCCCGATAACGCCGACTGGAACGCCGGGCTCGTTGGCGATAAGCAGACCACTCACTTGCACCTGTAATTGCCCACTACCCGATAACGACGCTTCACCATCTTTGACTACCCAGGGCAGGCCCCCGCTTTGGACTCCGCCGATAGTTGCACCTGGAACGGACCCCACCATGCCTGACTGGAACTGAGCACCACCGTGATTATTGTTGTTATCGCCATTGTTATGGCTGCGTCCACCGTCGTCCGCTATTGCGGCTACTACCAATACAACAGCGAAACTACTAATTGTCAGCAATCTTCTCATGTTGTTATCACCTCGAATTCGTTTGGGTTGCGACGTTGCCTCGATCGGGGTATCGCCACTGGTTAGTTTGGGGCTTCACTTAGCGCGATAAGTGACTGGTCTGTAAACCTTCTGTAAACGGGCTGGCATGCACTACTATCCGTGTGCTGCGAAGCACAATGGGGAGTAAGTCGAATCGCCCAAGAGGACATTCTGTAAATAGCCGGCAACGGAAGATCTTTCGGAGAAAGGATTCAGGCGGCGGATCCGGGCGGCGCGACCAATGCTGTCCACTCGGCTGCCGTTGGCCCCTCACGTGCAGGGACTCCCTATCCATGAGAGGCGCAATACTGCTCGCGTGCGCGGCGTCGCTCGCGTCCCAGGAGTCGCATTTCGATATACGCTCACGCCTGGTGCTCGTGCCTGTCACCGTTACCGATGTGAAAGACCGCTTCGTCGCGGGCCTGGAATCCCCCGATTTTCTGGTCTTCGACGACGGGAGGCCGCAGCAGGCGATTGTAGACACGATTGACACAGGTGTGGCGCCCATCGCCCTCGTTATCGCGGTACAGTCTTCGGGGATCTCGGCGGCCGTGGTCGAGAAAACCCGCCGGATCGCTTCGATGATCCAGCCGCTGGTCACGGGCGAACGCGGCTGCGCGGGCGTCATGACCTTCGATGATCGGATCACGTGGTTGCAGGATTGCACCAGCGATCAGGACGCGATCGACCGCGCTTTCCGCCGGCTTCGTCCCACGCGCCGTCCGGGTGGAGAGAAGAAAGCACGCATGCTCGATGCGGTGAGTTCGGCGGTCGAACATCTGCGCGTCAAGCCGACCTCGCGGCGGGTCCTGCTGCTCATTTCCGAAGCGCGCGACCGGGGCAGTGAAACCGCTGTCGAGGCGGCGACAATTGGCGTCCAATCCGCGGGCGTCACGGTCTACGCGGCAACCTATTCGGCATTCAAGACGGCCTTCACGTCGAAGGCTCCAGTCAGCCAACCGCCGCGGCAGTCACGTCCCAAGGCGCCGAACGACGAGATGCACACTCATGACGGCCAGCCGCCCAACAAGTACAATCCCAAAATTCCTCCTCCCGAAGAGCGCGTCGATCTGCTCGCAGCACTGGGTGAACTCTCGCGGCTGCACGATGCCGTCACCACGGAGGTGCTGACCAAAAGCACCGGGGGCGCGACCTTTTCCTTCACCCGGCAGAGGGCGCTGGAGGCCGCGATTCAGAGATTGGGAACCGAGCTACATGCTCAGTATTTGCTGAGCTTCGCGCCTTCCGCATCCAGGGCGGGATACCATAGCCTGGAGGTGCGGCTCGCCCGCCCGGGTGAGTTTCACATCCGCGCGAGGCCGGGGTATTGGGCCGCCGAAGAGTCGCACTAGCCGGATCCACCAAGGCGCCGCCGCCAGGGCGCCCGCGCGGGATAAAATACCCCTTGACCCAACCGGCCTATCCAGCTGCGATAGCGGCGGCTACGATGATCCACCCGCACTTCGCGACGCACGTCGCCGCCGCGCGGGAAAGGGGCGAGAGCGGGCTTGCCGCCGCTCCGGATCGCATCGTGATCGAGTCGGTCATCGATGCCGCGTTCTGGGCGAGCTTGCGCCACGAAGAAGGGTACACGCCCCGCATTTCGCTGGCCTTCGTAGCGCCCGAGCAGGTGGCCCGTTCCATGCGCTTCGAGCGTCCCTTGCCTCTGCTGCCGAATTCGCTCACCCGCATCGCGCCGGCCGTAGAGCGCCCCGGCATCCACCTTGGCGTGTGGCCCGAGGGCGACGAGCTCCAGGTGTGGGGCGCCACCCGCGATCTGCCCGCCTTCAGCTTCGTGCTGGAAACTATTACCCCGGGCCTGCTCGTGATCAAACACAGCCGGGGGGAAGGGTCGGGCAAGTTCGTCAACGTCGCGGTGCTCGAAGGGGACCAGGTCAAGGTGATCGACCAGCGCGCCGCCACCGTTCCGGACTGCCCAGCGCTGTTGATCTCGCTGCTGGGGCTCGAGTCTCGATTCAACCCGGACGATGCCGTGAGTGTGCTGATCCAGCTGGCGGTATCGATGCGGGCCCACGGGCGTGGCGGATCGCTGCTGGTGGTTCCGGCCAACTCCATCGGGTGGCAGGAATCCATGCTCCAACCCATGCTGTATTCCGTGGCGCCGCCGTTTTCGCTGCTCGCCGACCTGATGACGAACCAGGGCGCCGACGGCCCCCGCGAGCGATGGCGGGATGCGCTCCGCCGGGCCGTGGAAGGCATCGCGGGCCTTACCGCGGTGGACGGCGCCACCGTCATTACAGACCGCTACGAACTGCTGGCCTTCGGCACGAAGATCGTGCGCCGGCCGCTAAGGGAACAGGTGAGCCGCCTGATTGTGACGGAGCCGATCGAAGGCACTTCCGCATCGGTGATCGAGCCGTCGCAGCTCGGCGGCACGCGGCACCTGTCCGCCGCCCAGTTCGCCCACGACCAGCGCGATGCCATTGCCATGGTGGCTTCGCAGGACGGCGGCTTCACGGTGTTCGCCTGGTCTCCCTGCGAAGAAATGGTCCACGCGCACCGCATCGAGACCATGCTCCTGTAATGCTCATCGTCGCGGAATACAAGCCGAAACCAGTTCGCGCACCCTGGCCAGCAGATCTTCGCGGCTGAAGGCCCCCTTCAGCAGGACCCGCTCCACCGAGCCGTTCAGCCGTTTCCGCTCCTCGGGCGTCAGTTCCTTGGCTGTGATCACCACAATCGGAATGGAGCCCCATTCGGTGTGGCGGCGCAGTTCCACGATGAAATCGAAGCCGTCCATCTCAGGCATCATCAGGTCCAGCAGAATCGCGTTCGGATGCGACCGGGCGACGCACTCCAGACCCTCCCGGCCGTTTCTGGCCTCGGCGACTTCCCAGCCATCGCGTTCCAGCATCTGGCGCATCATGGCGCGCGTGGTATCGTCGTCTTCAATGAGCAGCACGGGACAGGGCGGATAAGCGCAGCGATACCTGTCGAGGATTGCCGAGAGGCGGTCCCGCTCGATTGGCTTGGTCAGGTATTCCGCGGCTCCCAGGGTGTAGCCCAGGTTGCGATCGTCCACGATGGTTACCATGATGACCGGGATGCCGCTAGTTTCCGGATTGGCCTTCAATTCGCGTAAGACGGCCCATCCATCCGTTTTCGGCATCATTACATCGAGAGTGATGGCGTTGGGGTGCCGTTCGCGCGCCAGTTTCAGACCCGCCTCCCCGTTCTCCGCCACCAGCGGCGCGAATCCCTCTTTGGTGAGAAAACGCTTCATCAGGTCGCGCGCGGCAGGATCGTCGTCGATCACCAGCACCGTTCCGGCGGTACCCCGCACCGCGACTTCGCATTCAGCGGCCGGGCGCGGCGGTCCGGGAGCCACTTCGGCAGGCAGGCGGATGGTAAACGTCGAGCCGTGGTTTGGCCGGCTCTCCACCATCACATCGCCGCCCATCAGCCGGCAAAAACGCCGGGTGATGGCTAAGCCCAAGCCCGTGCCGCCGAACCGCCGCGTGGTGGAACGGTCGGCCTGGCTGAACGGCTCGAAGAGCTTCCCCAACTGTTCCTCATTCATCCCGATACCGGTGTCGCACACGCGCAGCAGGATGCACCGGCGGCCTCCGTAGAGCTCTTGCCGGGCATCGAGGGTAATGCTCCCGTTTTCGGTGAACTTGGCGGCGTTCGACAGCAGGTTGAACAGGCTTTGCCGCACCTTCGTCAGGTCGGCGCGCATGACCGGCAAATCGCCGGCGATGTTCACCTCGAGCCGGTTCGATTTTTGCGAGACCAGCGGCCGGACGGTTTCGGTGACTTCCTCAATCATGCGGTGCGGGTCAACGGTCTCCAGGTACAAGTCCATTTTGCCGGCTTCGATCTTGGACAGGTCGAGAATGCCGTTGATCAGCGACAGCAGGTGCTTGCCCGCGCCGTGGATCTTCTCGAGATCGGGAAGCAGGTCCTCCTGCCGGACTTCGCGCGCCTGCTCCTGGAGCATCTCGCTGTAGCCGATGATGGCGTTCAGCGGCGTGCGCAACTCATGGCTCATGTTGGCCAGGAACTGGCTCTTGGCGTTGCTGGCGGTCTCGGCGCCTTCCTTGGCCGCTACCAGCGCCTCTTCGGCCTGTTTACGCGCGGTGACGTCGTTCTGCACGCCCACAAAGTGGGTTACTTCGCCGGCGGCATCGCGCACCGGCGCAATGGTCAGGTCGTTCCAGAACGGCGTGCCGTCCTTCCTGTAATTCAGAAGCACGATATTGATCTCTTCGCGCCGGCGAACGGCTTCCCGAATGAACTCCACCGACTCAGGGTCGGTCTCGGGACCTTGCAGGAAACGGCAGTTTTTGCCCAGAGCTTCGTCAGCGGCATACCCGGTGAGGCGCTCGAATGCCGGGTTGACGTAGGTGATGGGGTTATCGGGCTGGGTGGCGTCGGTGATGATGATGCCATTGACGCTCGAGGCGACGGCGCGATCCCGAACGCGCAGATCTTCTTCGGCGGCCGCCCTCTCCAGAAACTCGCCGATCTGGTTGCCGAGGGTGGACACGGTCCGCAGCAGGTCCGGGTCGGGCTGGCGCGTTTCGTTGGAGAAGAACTCCACTACGCCGGTGACGCGGCGGCTGGCGCGGATGGGAAAGGCCAGTACCGATTGCGCGCCCTTCAGCGCCTTCCAGCGCACCGGCGAAACATCGGCATCGGCTTCCAGTTCGGCGATGGCGAGCGGCCTGCCTTCGAGCCACACGCGGCCCGGCAATCCGCCGCCGCGCGGCAGCCTCATCTCGCGGGTGACATTCTCGAAGTCGTTGTCGTCCGGCGGCTCTCGATGCCACACCGCGCGGGCGCGGAGTACGGCGCGCCGACGGTCTACGATCCACAAAACGCCCAGATCCGACGGCAGACTCTCGCCGATCGCCCGGAGAATGCCGGGGATCGCTTCCTCCAGCGACTCGGCTTCCGCCATCACGCGGCTGACATCGTGCTGCACCAGGATGCGCCGCTCCTGCCGTTTCCGCTCGGTGATGTCCTGAAACGTCACCACCGCGCCCCGAAGCGTGCCCGCCTGCACCACCGGCGAAACCGAGTACTCGGCGGGAAAGCACGTGCCGTCCTTGCGCCACATCACCTCGTGCTCGACGCGCGCGCCGCTGCCCGACTGCATGCTGTGAAACAGTGGAGCATCCGCCTCCGGGTACGGCGAACGATCTTCCCGCGAGTGGTGCACCAGGCGATGCATGTTCCGGCCGAGAACCTCGTAGCGGGTGAAGCCCAGCGCGTCGGCGCCGGCGCGGTTCAGAAAGGTGCAGCGGCCCTCCATGTCCACGCCGTAGATACCCTCGTTGGTGGACTGGAGGAGGGCTTCGAAGGGGACCAGGTCAGCAGTCGTATCGGACATGGCTTATGATTCGGAGCCCGCGTGGGCGAGCAGGGTCTCGATTTTTTCCAGCAGCGAGGCGAACTCCACCGGCTTGGTATCGTAATCATCGCAGCCGGCATCGAGAGCGCGCTGCCGGTCGCCGGGCATGGCGTGAGCCGTCAAGGCGATGATCGGAATCGAGCGGGTTTCCGGGGCGGATTTGATCCGGCGGGTGGCCTCCCATCCATCTACCACCGGCAGGCTCATATCCATGATGATGAGGTCCGGCATCGCCTTGCGAGCCATCTCGACGGCGGCCTGTCCGTCCACCGCGATTACCGATTCAAAGCCTTTGCGCAACAGCCGGCGCACCAGCATGTCGCGGTTCATTTCGTTGTCTTCAACTACCAGAATTGTGGGCATGGTTCCCTGGCACTCCAGTTGCAGCAATCGTCATGCCAGGAAAGAAGTGGAGAAAATACCCGGTGCGAACAGTGCGAACTGGATTCCCTACTCATCGCCAGCCCGAAGACGAGCCGTTACGCAATGCCGCGCTGGCTGAGCTGCGGCACAATCTCCGGACCCCGATCAATCATGTGCTCGGCTATACAGAGATGCTGATCGAGGATGCCGTCAGCGCAGGCGATGAGGAGTTCAAAGACACGCTAGGGACAATTCGCGAGGCGGCCCAATCCGCCTTGGCTCTGGTCACGGGGGTGTTGGCGAATCGCGATGAAGTGCAGCTCAGCAGGCTCGAAAGGCTGTGCGAAACCCTACAGCCGCATGTGGACCACATCAGCGCGGCCGTAGCGCTCCTCAAGGAGCAGGCCCGGGCGGATTGGATTGCCGACCTGGAGCGGATCGATGCGGCCGCCCGGTCGATGACCAAAATACTGCGCAGCCGGGAAACGCCTGAAGCCGAGGCCGTTGGTCCCCCCTGCCGGAGAGCGGCGCCAGCCACCGCCGCCGGGCGGATCCTCGTGGTGGACGATAACGCCGTCAACCGCAACATGCTGTGCCGGCGCCTGGCCCGGCAGGGTTACCACACCGAAGAGGCCGCCAACGGTGAAGAGGCCCTCGACCGGATTGCCACGGAACGCTTCGACGTAGTCCTGCTCGACATCATGATGCCCGTGATGGACGGATTCGAAGTCCTGGCGCGGGTGCGCGCCGACCGGCACATGCGCACCGTTCCGGTCGTGGTCATCTCGGCGGTTAACGAAATGGAGATCGTGGTGCGAGCCATCCAGATGGGGGCCGAAGATTACCTTTTCAAACCATTCGACCCGGTGCTACTGCGCGCCCGCATCGGTGCCCTGGTGGAGAAGCGGCGACTCCTCGAAGAACTGACCACACAGCAGAAACTGGCCTCGCTCGGCGCGGTCACCGCCGGCATCGCCCATGAAATCAAGAATCCGCTGAACTTCGTGTTGAACTTCGCCGGGCTCTCGGCCGATCTGGTTGCGGAGCAAAGCGCGGCGCTCGATGGCTTGGAGGGTGTGCTGGCCCCGGACATCCTCGCTGAGATGCGCGGCCGGACCGCGGATCTGGAGTCGAACATCGCTAAAATCCGCGAGCATGGCGGGCGCGCCGACGGTATCATCACCTCGATGCTGGAGCACGCGCGCGGCCGTCCCGGGGGACGGCGCCCGGTCGATCTGAACGCTCTTGTCCGCGAGTACGTCAACCTGGCCTTCCACGGCATGCGCGCCCAGAATCCCGGATTGCAGGCGACCATCGAGGAGCAATACGATCCGCAGGTGGGCAACGTGGACGCGATCCCGCAAGACCTGAGCCGCGTAATTTTGAACGTGGCGTCCAATGCGTTCTACGCCCTGCGGGCACGAGCTCGCAAGACCCAGCCAGGATACGACCCGGTACTGCGGGTCTCCACCAGGGATCTGGGAGAATCCGCCGAGATTCGCATCTTGGATAATGGAACGGGCATTCACAAAGATGTGATCGAGCGCGTGTTCGACCCGTTTTTTACGACCAAGTCGGCTGGGGAGGGTACGGGACTAGGGCTTTCGATCAGCTACGAGATCGTGGTGGGCGAACACGGAGGCACGATGAGGGTGGAGTCAGTGGAGGGCGATCACACCGAGTTCGTCATCGTCCTGCCGCGCGGCCGGACGGGAGCGCAATGACACCACCGGCGGAGGCGGAGCCCGGGCGCGTCCTGGTGGTGGACGACGAGCCGGACATCGAAACCCTGATCCGCCAGTGGGGCAAACACCGGCAGAGCGGCTTCGACTTCGTCTTCGCGAGAAATGGCCGGGAGGCGCTCGACCGCCTGCGGGCAGACCCGCACATCGACCTCGTAATCACCGATATCAACATGCCCGTGATGGACGGCCTGGCGTTGCTGGCCAACCTGGATTCGATGAACGGCCGCATGATCAAAGCCGTCATCCTCTCGGCATACGGCGACATGGGCAACATCCGCACCGCCATGAACCGCGGCGCGTTCGACTTTCTCACCAAGCCCATCGACTTCCAGGATTTTGAAAGCACGCTGAAGCGCTCGCGCGCAGCGCTGGCATCGGCGCGACAGGGTCTCGAAGCACGCGCCCAGTTGATGGCGCTGCAACAGGAACTGGAGATCGCCGCGCGCATCCAGGAGTCAATGCTGCCGCACGAGTTCGAGTTTCCGGGCCGGAGCGATTTCGAACTCCATGCCAGGATGCGTCCGGCGCGGCGCGTGGGCGGGGACTTCTACGATTTCTTTCTCATCGATGACGACCGGCTGGGCATCGTGATCGGTGATGTTTCGGGAAAAGGCATACCCGCCGCGCTGTTCATGGCGGTGAGCCGCACGCTGTTGCGCGCCACCGCGCTTCAAGGGGCCGCGCCCGAGGTATGCCTGGACTATGCCAACCGAATCCTCGGCCGTCAGGGCGAACCCGGTGTTTACGTCACCGCGTTTTACGGCATCCTGAACTGCGCGTCGGGAGTGCTGGAGTTCTGCATCGGCGGCCACAACCCGCCCTACAGGGTCTCACCAGGGGGCGAACTGCGTGCCATCGCGGAGCCGGCCAGCATCGTGGTGGGGCTGCTGCCGGATTCGGAGTACACCCGGGGCACGGAGCAGCTTGTCCCCGGTGATTCGCTGTTCCTCTTCACCGATGGGGTCACCGAGGCGATGAATGCGCAACAGCGTTTTTTCGGCGAAAGACGATTGAAGCAGGCGCTGGCCGCAGCCTCGGGCCTGGCGCCCAGGGAGATGGTGGAAGCGATTCAGGCGGCCATCGCGGAATTCTCGGCCGGGGCGCCGCCGTCTGACGATGTGACGGCTATGGCGCTCAAATGGACGCCCACGGCGGAAGGCGTCAATGGCCCCCGGAAGCCGCGGCTGGAGTGAGGGCGGATGCCGCTGGCACGCGCGACTCCGGCGCGCGCTGCTCCTCCGTCCGAGTGAATTCGCCGAGCGAAATGGGCACCGCCACTTTGAGCATCAGGGTGAACACCAGAAACCCCAGCGCAAAGACCGCCGCAGCCACGCGCAGCTCGGTGAGCGTGGGATAGTATTCGTAAATCTCGCCCAGCGTATCGGGAGTGAGGCCGGGGATAATCAGCCCCATTCCCTTTTCGATGTACACCCCGGCGTAAGTCGCCAGGCATCCGATGTTCAGGGTAATCCATTTGTGGCGTGTCTTCGGCACGATGAACAACGCGAACGCCAGGATGTTCAACCCCACCGCCGACCAGGAATACGGCACCAGCGTGCGGTGCGCGCCCAGCCCCGAATACCAGTAGCGCGTGAACAACAGGTGTTCGGTGTTGGAATAGTATTCCTTGAACGCCTCCGCGCCGTGCAGGAACAGGTTGAGGAACATGGCGTAGGCCATCAATTCGGCGATCTTCCAGATGGCCTGGTCCTGAATTTCGAACCGCGTGAATCGCCGCAGCAGTTGCAGCACTACCAGCAGAATGGCGGGACCGGAGCAGAAGGCCGAGGCCAGAAACTGCGGTGCGAGGATCGACGAATTCCAGTACGGCCGCGCAGCCAGTCCGTTGTACAGAAACGCGGTCACGGTGTGGATGCCCACCGCCATAGGGATTGACAGCAGCACTAGCGGGACCACCAGCCGCTTCCGGTAGTGCTGCCCGTGGAACGCGCGGTACAGGATGTGCGTGGCCACGATGAAATTGACGAGAAAGTACAGGTTCAGCACCAGCACGTCCCAAGCAAGAACCGAGCGCGGAAAGTTCAGGTGGCCGAACGGCGGGATGAGGTGCCAGAAGCGGTCCGGTCGGCCAATATCCACCATCACAAACAGCAGGCACATGACAATGGCGCTGATGGCCAGCAATTCGCCGTAGATTACGATCTCGCGGATGGGTTTCCAGTTGTAAATGTATGCCGGGATCACCAGGACCACGGCGGCCGCCGCCACGCCCACCAGGAAGGTGAAGTTGCCGATGTAGAATCCCCAGCTCACCTGGTCGCGCATGGCAGTGACCACCAGTCCCATCTGCACCTGTCGGGCGTACGCCAGCGCTCCCGACACGATCAGGGCGCCCAACAGGACCAGCCACGCCCAATAGCCCGGGGGGCCGTTCCGCATCAGCCGGGTGCTGCCGCGAATAAAGCGGGCGAAGAGCCGTATCGAATTCATAGAGCCTCACGTGGCATAGAAGTAGAAGAACCGCGGCACCGTATTGAGTTCCGCCTTGAGCACCAGCACCCGCTTATTCTCGATGATGTAGCGGATTTCGCTGTCCCTGTCGAGCAGGTTACCGAACTTGCGCGCGCCCACCGGGCATACCTCCACGCAGGCCGGATAGCGGCCCTCGCGCGTGCGCTGGATGCAGAAGGTGCACTTTTCGACCACGCCCTTGGAGCGCGGGCGATTGCCCAGGTAGTGAGTCTTGGGGTTGAGCTCATCGGGGGGAATCGACGGTTCGGCCCAGTTGAAATGCCGCGCGCCGTAGGGGCAAGCCGCCATGCAGTAGCGGCAGCCAATGCACCAGTCGTAGTCGATCACCACGATACCATCCGGCTCGGTCCAGGTGGCGCCGGTAGGGCAGACCTTGGTGCACGGTGAATTCTCGCAGTGCTGGCAGCCCACGGGCACGTAGAAATGCCCTTCCTGGGGCACTTCGGCCGGCTGATAGTAGGGGTTGGCATGGGTGAAATCCACGCCCTTTTCCTTCTCCATTTCGAGTACGCGGATCCACTGTAGCTGGGGATCGCGCGACTGGTTGTTCTCCGCCACACAGGCGTACACGCAGCGCCGGCAGCCAATGCAGCGGGAAAGATCGAGGGCGTAGGCGAAGTGCACGCCGGGAATGGCCGGCGTGTCGGATACCTCCACCTTCCTGGCGAAGCGTTCTTCGTACTGGCGCTCCAAATCGGCCAAGGACTTCTTCAGCTGATCGCGCGGAACGTCGTAGAGCCGCTTGGGACCGCAGGAAGCGAGGACGAATCCGGCAGCCGCCGCACCGGCGCACGCCAGGAACATGCGGCGCGAGGTGGCGGACTCCGTGCTTCCGGACCCTGGTTGGCCGTACGGCGCGGCTCCCCGCTCCCCGGCCTTGTGGCCGTTCTCCGCCGTATCTCCGCGTGCCGCCTCCGCGGCACGGTGTGGTTCAGTTGCCATGGGTCACCTTCCCGTTGGCCTCCGGTTGGGCCGGCTGGGCGGGCGCGGCGCGGGTTTCGGCGCCAGCGCGCGGAACCGCGGCTGGTGCGGATTGTGGCAGTGCGCGCACAGCAGGTAGCCCTTGGCGCCGTTCCAGTTGCCGGTGCGGCGCCCGTGAACGCCGGCGCGCCAGTCGCGCAATTTTTCGCCGTGGCACTGCCCGCACAGGCGGTACGATTCCTCAAACGCCACCGGCTCGCCGCTGGCCAGGTGCAGCGTGTCGCGGTTATCGGCATCGTGACAGTCCAGGCACCAGCGATGTTCTTCGTCGTGCGTCAGCACGATGTCATCGTGCATCGCCGTGAGGGGGCGCCGGGTGCGGTTGGGCTTCATGCCGGCGTGGCAGTTGGAGCACGGAAACAGGCCTTCGGTGAACGGTGGAGGCGGCACCTCCAGCCGTTCCTCGTTGTGATGCCCGGCGGGCGCGGCCGGGGGAGCGTTTTTCGAATCGCTCCCCGCCACGCATCCCATCACCGTCACGGCAGCCAGCATCGCGAATCTGCCACGCCAGCCAGGGTGGCGAGCACGCGGCGGGCGGCTGAAATCCCGGCGCGGCGGACACGAGTGTCCGCGCCACCGCCGCAGCTTAGGCACAGCGCATCTCCACCGTTCGCTGCATCTCGCGCAGCCACATCGTCTGAAACAGTTGCAGGCGCTGTCCGATGACTGCGGCCAGGTTCAGCGACACGGCATAGCCCACCGAAGGATAGGCCGCAAAGTGAGCACGGAGCGCATCCCGGGAAAGCGCGATCACTTCGGTTTCGAGCGGCACCGTCGCCGTCAGAGTGAAGCGGTAGGGCGGGATCAGGGCCGACCATCCCACCGTCTGCCCCGGCAGCCGTTCTTCGAGCGCCACATCTTCCTCCTGGCCCTGCACCTGCATCGGCAGCGTCAGCCGGATGCGTCCTCGCTCGATGACGAAGAGCCGGTCCGCCGGCTCGCCGAGACGAAACAGTTCCGCACCGGCCGCGATGGTAATGCGCGTCCCGAACGCCAATGCCTGCTCCACTTCCTCGGAGGAGAGCCCTTTCAACAGTTCCGGTTGTGCGCTGGTCATGTTCGTTCCCCTCAATTGACCAGCGTCGAGACCGTCTTGCTGTAGAGCAGATCCCGGCTGGGATACTCGACGAACGACTCCGCCGCCGCTTGTTCCAGGCGCACGTGATTTTCGATCTGAAGCAACAGCGCCTCGATCGGCACGCGCACACGCGGGACTACTGGCGCGGCAATCGGGTCGGCGAAGAAACGTGGTGCAACGGCTGCTTTCGCCGGCCGTACCTCCGGCTGCGCGGCGGCAACGTTCGATTCCGGGCGCGTAGCGGCCCCAAATGCCAGGGCTGCGACGGCCATGCCTAACACGCTCAGGCAGATCCCCATCAAGAGCATTTCCATGTGGCGGCTTCTCCTTCGGCGAGCCTTAGTAGCACGCCGGGTGCCGCAATTCAGAGCGGGGTATCCTGTTTCAATCCGTCGACTCCAGCCGGTCGAACTGCCAAAATGACAGGCGCACCTGACGATATGTCAGGACACCCTCAGTCATTGACTGGCCGCCCGGAGTGTGACATGATCGACCCGTCCGCGTTCGCCCTCAGCATGAAACTGCGCTTCGCCGGCATGACAGCAGGCTTGGCCGTCGGTGTTACCGCGGCTGTCCTGGTGGCCTGTTCGGCCGCTGCCTACGTCTATTCCGTGCATCACTTCCAGAGTCTGCTGGAGACTGCCCGCGCCACCGCGCTGGCCGAAGGCGAATTGATCCGGGCCGCGCTCGAGCACCAGATGATCGAGAACGATCGCACCCTGATCGCCCACATGGTGGAGAGCTTCGGCCAGCAGGCACGCGTCGAACAACTGGTGGTGCTCGACCGCAACGGCATCGAGCGCTACTCGAGCGGACCGCCCGCGGCGCCGAACGACTTCCGCATCGAATCACCCACCTGCCAGGCCTGCCACCGGTTTCCGCCCGCACAGCGGGGCTCCAGCCGGGTAATCGAAACGCGCGGCGGGACGCTGCTGCGCACCGTCGTTCCGATCCGCAATCGCGAGGCCTGCCACCACTGCCACGACCCACGGCAGCGCATCAACGGCATCCTGATTCTGGACTACAACGCCGGCGAGGTTCACGCCGACATGACCCACGATCTACGCTGGATGGTGGCGGGCACGGCCGCGCTCACGCTGGTGCTGGTCGGCGCCATCGTACTCGTGATCCGCCTCTCGCTGCTGCGGCGCCTGCAACATTTCGAGACCACGGCCCGGCAGATTTCGGCCGGTGACCTGGAGCGCCGCCTGCCCGTGGAAGGCTCCGACACGCTGGCCTGGATGGCCCGCGAGTTCAACACCATGGCCGACGCCGTGACGGGCCTGGCGGGGGAGGTGCGCAACCAGCGCGAGCGGCTCGAAACCGTGATCAACAGCATCGACGACGGCATCGTGGTGCTCGACCCGGAGCGCAAGGTGATGGCCGCCAACGACGCGTTTCTGGAGCGCGTGCGCAGCTCGCGCGAGCAGGTGCTGGGTTGCTGCTGCCACGATGTCGGACCGGGTGCGTGCAATGTGGGCGACTGCCCGACGCTCTCCTGCCTCCGCTCCGGCGCGCGCCAGGTGCGCATCTGCGAGCGCCGCACGCCCGAAGGCACAGTGGCGTGGGAGGAGGTACATGCATCGCCGGTTGTGGATGCCTCGGGCAAACTCACCCAGGTAGTGGAAGTGTGGCGCGACATTTCCGAGCGGCGCGCCGCCGAGGCGCACCTGGCTGAATCGCATCGCATGGCCTCCATCGGCGTGCTGGCCTCCGGCTTCTCGCACGAGTTGGGAACGCCGCTCGGCACGGTGCTGATGTGCGTGGAGGGCATTCTGCGGGAGAGCCCCAACGAGCAGGTCAAGGAGACTGCCGCCATCGCCCGCGAACAGATCCTGCGCTGCCGCGGGATCACCCAGCATTTCCTGCGCATGTCGCGGGGGCAGCGCTCTTCCGGGGAGGTGGTGGAGCTACAGGGCGCCATCGCGGCCGTGGAGCGGCTGATCGAGCCGACCGCGCGCGCCCACTCCGTGGTTGTAAAAGTGGAGCCCATTCCCGGCGGCCTGCACATCCGCACGGACGAAGCGGAGCTGCAAAACCTGCTGGTCAACCTGCTGCTGAATGCGGTGCAGGCATCGGCGGCCGGCGGCAAGGTCGTGCTGAGCGCGGCGGGCGGCGAGGTGGTGCGCATCCGCGTCACCGACCATGGCTGTGGCATCGCCCCCGAACATCGTAAGCGCGTCTTCGAGCCATTCTTCAGCCTGCGCAAGGGCGGCACCGGGCTCGGGCTGTTCCTCTCGCTCAACTTCGTGCGGCGCTGGGGGGGTGACATCCAGGTGGAGAGCGTTCCCGGCGAGGGCTCCACCTTCGAGGTGACGTTTCCGGCCCTCGAGGTGGCGATGTGAGAGCCCCGGCCACCATCCTGCTGGTGGATGACGACGCGGCATTCCGGCAGATCATGGCCGGCGAACTCAAGCGCCTCGGATACGCCGCCCTCGCCGTGGGCACGGGCGAAGAGGCGATCCAGCGGGTGGCCCAGGTGGAGCCCGACGTCGTCCTCCTCGATCTCCAGCTTCCCGGGCTGAACGGCCTCGAGGTGCTGAAGACCATTCACGCCGGCTCTCCCGCCGCCGAAGTGATCATGCTCACCGGCCACGGCTCCATCGACACCGCTATCGAATCGATCCGCATGGGCGCCTTCGACTACGTGGTCAAGCCGTGTCCGCTCGACGAGTTGCAGGTGCGCATCCAGCGAGCCATCGAGCGGCGCGTTCTGCGGCAACGAGCCAACCTGCTCGAGCGCGGCCTCACGCCCCCCGACCTGGGCAGCTCGTTTGTGGGCGACAGTCCGGAGTTCCGCCGCCTGTTGCACGTCATCGAACTGGTGGCGCCGAGCGATTCCACGGTGTTGATCACCGGGGAGACCGGCGCCGGCAAAGAACGCGTGGCCAAGCTGCTGCACGCGCGCAGCCCGCGGCGCTTTCGCCCCTTCGTAGTGGTGGAGTGCGCCGCGTTGCAGGAGAGCCTGTTGCAGAGCGAGTTGTTCGGCCACGAGCGCGGCGCCTTCACCGGGGCCGATCGCGCCAAGCCGGGCCTGTTCGAAGTGGCCAACGGGGGCACCATTTTTCTTGACGAGATCGGCGAAGTGAGCCCCGCCACTCAGACCAAGCTGCTGCGCGTACTCGACACCTCCACCTTCCGGCACGTTGGCGGCACTAGTGAGATCCGCGTGGACGTACGCTTCCTGGCGGCCACCAATCGCGACCTGACGGCCATGGTGCGGCAGGGGCATTTTCGCGAGGACCTGTTCTACCGGCTCAGCACCATCCGCGTGGAGTTGCCGGCGCTGCGCGACCGCGCCGGCGACGTGGAACAGCTGGCGCGGCACTTTGTGGCCGGGCTGAACGAACGCTTCGGTTCGGCAAAGGAGATCACGGAGGAGGCGCTGACGACCCTGCGGGGGCACCACTGGCCGGGCAACGTGCGCGAGTTGCAGCATGCCGTAGAGGCCGCCATGGTCTTGTGCCAAGGCAACCGCATCCTGCCGGAGCACCTGCCCGCCGGCATGCGGCAGGTGCCCCCCGCCGCCGCGCCGCCGCCCGCCTCCGGCGCGGCCCTGCCGACACTCGAAGAGCTGGAAAAGCTACACATCCAGAAGGCGCTCGCCGCCAGCGGCGGACACCGAGGCAACGCCGCGCGGATGCTGGGAATCAGCGAGCGGAATCTCTACCGGAAACTCCGCGAGCACCGCCTGATCGCGGACTAGGTTCACCTCACCGCCGGTTGGAAATTGGTGGTGGTCACCACGGGCGTGCTCTCGCCCTTGGGGAACTCCATTCGGATGTCGCCGTCCCAACAGGTGCAATACACCGCCTTCACCATGGAGACCGTCTTGGTGGTTTTGGCGGCGGGGAAGAGGATGACATCTTTCGGGATGCCGCCGAAATCGGCCCGCGTGCCGCTGGTATCGGCCACCAGCGTGTCGACCGCCACCTCGCGCGGATGGCCGAATTGAAAGGCGTGAAAGTTTCCGGGAGACTTTCGGGCCGGGTCGCCCGCGGAAATCACGGCGATGGTGGGCGCCACCAGCTTCACAAAATCGTCGGTGGTGCCGTTGAACGAGCCGTGATGGGCCACGTGGTAGACGCGGGCGCCAAGCAGCGGCGTGCCAGTATACTTCTTGGCCAGCGCCCCCAGCTCTGCGCCGCATGTTTTGTCCTCGTTCTCGGCGTCGCCAATAAACAGCAGGACCGTCTCTTCGGTCTGGACCCGCACGGCGATGGAATCGTTGTTGGCATTGTCGCAGCCGCGAAAACCGGCCAGAATCGAGATCTTGGGAGCGCCCGGTTCATCGGGCTCGATCAGGTTGATGGTCTTGCCGGTTTTGTGAATGCTGGCGTCCCGGATCGCCGTGTACTGAATCTTGCTCTTTTTGGCGAAGGCCCGCGCCTGGTTCAACTGCTTGATCCCGCTGCCGGAATCAGCGCCGTTGTCCACCAGGGCGTGGACCGTGAAGTTCTTCATCACATCCATCAGCAGAAGCGTGTGATCGATATGCGGGTGGCTGATGATGACGCCTTCCAGGGTACGGTTGAGGTCGGGACGTTTCTCCTGAAAAAACGTGTTCAGGTAATCCTGGAGATGCTTCCGATAGACGTTGTCCGAGGTGGACTCGCCGCCGGCATCGATCAGGATCGCGCCGGTGTGGAATTCCAGGAGAGCCGAGGCCGCCTGGCCGACATTGATGTAGTGGACGGTGACTTGGGCGGGTAGCGAGGCTGCGGCGAGCAGTCCCAGAGCAGTGAGAAACGGCAGCTTGCGAAACACGGTAGCCTCCGACGGGGGGATGGTCCCACAACCGGCGAAGGCCGTCAAGCCAAACTAGTACCGTATTCCCCACGCGTCCCGTGTCAAAGCGCCATCGCGCCCGCCTCCAGGAATTCTCCTGACGATGTACCGGCGCTCAGCGGATGGCTTGGCCGGCCGCCTTGGTGCTGGGCTGGCCAGCCGAGGCTACCGGCAGAAACACGCGAAACGAGGTCCCTTCCCCCGGAGCCGACTCCACGTGGATGCCGCCGCGGTGGCCTTTGACGATGCCCAACACGGCGGCAAGTCCCAGCCCCCGTCCGGTGAACTTCGTGGTGAAGAACGGATCGAAGATTCGGCACCGGGTAGATTCGTCCATGCCTACGCCGTTATCGGCCACCTGAAGCACCACGTAGTCGCCGGGCGGCAGGTTGTCGTCGGGAACCGTGCGAATCTGGCATCCCTCGTCAAGCGCCTCGGTGGACGTGGCCACCTCGAGCCAGCCGCGCTTGGTCTCCACGGCCTCGGCGGCGTTGATTACCAGATTCATCACCAGTTGTTGCATCTGCGCGGCGTCCGCCAGTATCGGAGGCAGCTCCGGGAGCAGGCGGAGGCGGAGCTGCACCGATTTGGGGATGGAAGCGCGCAGCAGGGCCGTGATCTGTTCCACTTCGCGGGACAGGTCCAGGGGCTCCACCACGAAATGGCCGCGCCCGGAATAGGCCAGCATCTGGCGGGTGAGCTGGGCGGCGCGGTCGCCGGCCCGCTCCACGGCATCCAGGAGTTGTACGGCGAAAGGGTTGTCCTGCAAATCCTCTTTGAGCAGGCTGGCATTGCCGATGATGCCGACCAGGAGGTTGTTGAAGTCGTGCGCGATCCCGCCGGCCAGCACGCCCAGGCTTTCAAGCTTGGCGCTTTCGCGCAGCCGTTCCTCCTGGCGCTGCCGCTCGCTGATGTCGCGGAAGACCAGGACGCCGCCGCGCATATCCCCGTGCTCGTCGCGAATCGGCGCCGCGCTGACGTCCACCGGGGTCTCGACGCCGGACGCGGAGACAACCGTCAGGGAAGCGGCGGGAGTCTGCGCAATCCCTCCGGCGAGGGCGATCCGCGCCGGATGTCCGGGGGGGTTTTCGCCCAGCGCGATCATGCGAAAAATCGTCTCGATCGGCTTGCCGCGCGCATCCGTTTCGGTGAACCCGGTGAGGCGTTCGGCCACTGAATTCATGAGCCGCACCCGCCCCTCGAGATCCATAGTGATGACTCCGTCGGCGATGCTGTAGAACGTGGTGCGGAGCAGGTCGCGAACTTCGGTGGCCGAACGGTGGGCTTCCCCCAGCTGGGCCAGCAGCCGCTCGCGCTGGCGCGCCGAACTCTGGTTGGCAAAGAACGCGGCAATCAGCAGAAAGGCGAGAATCACCACACCGATGATGGTCAGGCGCCGCGCTTCGTCCGCGTGCAGGCGCGCGGCCTCAGTGGAAGCGGTCCATCGGCGATATTCTTCTTGCTCGATTTCGGCGGAGACCCGACGGATCTCGTCCATGAGAAACGTTCCGCGTCCGCGCTCCACCATCTCCAGCGCAGGCCGAAGCCCTTGGGTCTTACGCAATTCAACCGTCTGCCGCAGTTCCAGGAGCTTCTCCGCGCCGGTGGCGCGCAGCTCCTCCGCGCGCGAGCGCTGTGCGCTGCCGGGACCGGTGAGTTGCACCAGTTCGTCGATTTCCCGCGGAACCGACACAATTGCCGACCGGTACGATTCCAGGTAGCGCTCCTGCCCGGTTAACAGGTACCCGCGTTGACCGGTCTCGGCGTCGCGGATATGGCCCAGCGCACTTTCGTTGATCGTCAGGATGCGATTGGTACGGGTGGCCTGCGCGTTCGATTGTTCGAAATCGCGCCAGTTTCGCTGCGAGATCACGGCGATCACCCACAGTGACAGCAGCGCCAGTACCAACGCCAGTATGCCCACTCTGCGCAACGAGACAGGATCCATGCTTTTCTTCTATTATCGCCCGGCCAGTGGCGTTAAAATCGAAGCGGGTCTAATGTTTCGGTCGGCGTGCAGCGCGTTGCTGGCGGTTGCGGTCTTCGCAGCCGACCCGCAGTACGAGCTTTCGGGCAAATTCACGCCCGAAGGCGCGGCGTATGTCTCGCTGTATGCAACGTCGCATCCTTTCGCCACTTCCACCGAGAGCCTCGGCAACCGCTTCAGCTTCAAAAAGCTGGAGCCCGGCGCGTATACGCTGGCGGTGTTCATGCCGGGAAGGGGCGAGGTGCGGCAGACGGTCGAAGTAGGTCCCTCCACAGCGGATGCGCGCGGACGCGTACAGCTCGACCTGAAGTTCAAAGACGAGGACTTCGTGGTGCGCGACGCGCTGCGCCAACGGCACACCGTGAGCGCCACGCGGCTGACGGTGCCGGAGCGCGCCGTTCGTGAGTATCAGGACGCGCAGAAAGACCTCTCTCGGCACGATGTGGACGGAGCCACAAAACACCTGGAGCGGGCTGTGGAGATCGCGCCGCAGTTCTCCAACGCTTGGAACAACCTGGGCACCATCGCCTACCAGACGCAGAACTACCGGCGCGCGGCGGAGTGTTTTCGCGCCGCCATGAAGGCCGACCCCACGGCCTACGAACCGCTGGTAAACCTGGGCGGCGTGCTGGTCAACCTGCATGAATTGGACGAAGCCTGGGAACTGAACGTGGCCGCCGTGCTGGCGCGGCCCAACGACCCGCTGGCGCACTCGCAACTCGGCATGACCTACTTCGGCATCGGACAGATGGAGCTGGCGGAAAAACATTTCCGCGAGGCCAGCCGGCTCGATCCGGCGCACTTTTCGCATCCCCAGCTTTTTCTGGCCGAGATCCACCTGCGCCGCGGCGACCGCCGCGCCGCCGCCGAAGACATGGAGGAATTCCTGAAATACCACCCCGATTGGCCGCAGGCCGTGAAAATGCGCGAGACCATCGCTCAACTGAAGCAGTGAGCGCCCCGCTGCCGATCGATCCGCTGCTGCCGGAAATCGCGGATCACCTGCGCGAGCATCGCCACCTGGTGCTGGAGGCTCCGCCCGGCGCGGGCAAGACGACGGGTGTGCCCCCGGCGCTGCTGGAACTCACCGACCGCGAGGTGCTGGTGCTCGAGCCGCGGCGCCTGGCGGCTCGGCTGGCGGCGCGGTTTGTGGCGGCCGGGCGCGGCGAATCGGTGGGCGAGACTGTCGGGTACCAGATCCGCTTCGAGGAAGTGGCCGGGCCGCGCACGCGGCTGCGGTTCCTCACCGAAGGGGTGCTGACGCGGCGCCTGCTCCAGGACCCCGCGCTCGAGCGTGCCGGTTGCGTGGTGCTGGACGAGTTTCACGAGCGGCACCTGGAAGGCGATCTCGCGTTGGCTTTGCTCCGGCGGCTCCAGCGCACCAGCAGGCCCGACCTGCGGCTGATGGTGATGTCGGCGACCCTCGACACCGCACCGGTGGCCGAATGGCTGGGAGGAGCGCGGGTGATGCGTACGGCCGGACGCCAGCATCCACTGGAGGTGGAATACACGCCGCACTCGGCGGCTCCACTCGAGCAGCAGGTAGTCGCCGCCCTGGAGCGGCTGTCCACTCGCGGTCTGGACGGCCACGTGCTCGTCTTTCTGCCGGGCGCCGCCGAGATTCGACGCGCCGAGGCAGCGGCTCGCGCCCGCGGATGGACGGTATTTCCGCTGCATGGCGATCAGCCGCAGGAGGAGCAGGACCGGGCCCTGGCGCCATCGGACAAGCCCAAGATCATTCTCGCGACCAACGTGGCCGAAAGCTCGATCACGATTCCGGATGTGAGCGGCGTAATCGATTCCGGGGTAGCGCGGGTGGCCAGCCATTCGCCGTGGTCGGGACTGCCGACGCTCCAGATAACCCGCATCAGTCAGGCATCGGCCAACCAGCGGGCCGGACGCGCCGGGCGCACGCGGCCGGGCCGCGCCATTCGCCTGTATCCGCTGGAGGATTTCGTGCGGCGACCGGCTCACGATGTCCCGGAAGTGGCCCGGGCCGACCTGGCGCCCACTCTGTTGCTGCTGCGCGCCATGGGTTTGGACCGGCTGGAGTGGCTCGATGCGCCCCCCGCCGCCGCGGTGGCCTATGCCGAGGACCTGTTGCAGCAACTCGGCGCGACCGGCGCGTTAGGCCGGGAGATGGCGCGGCTTCCGCTCCATCCGCGGCTGGCGCGGCTGATCGTGGAGGCGCGCCGACGTGGGGTGGCGGAGGATGGGTGCACGGTGGCCGCTCTGCTGAGCGCGGGCGAGCGCCTGCCGGAAGAGCCCGCGCACGCCACGCGGTCCGACCTGGTGGCGCTCATGGAGCGGCAATGGGAGCCGAGGACCGCGCAGACAGTGCGGCAGATCTGCCGGATCGTCAACCCGCGGCGGCAGCCGGCGCGCGATGAAGAGGCGCTCCTCATCGCAGTGCTGGCGGCGTTCCCCGATCGCGTGGCGCGACGCCGAAAGGGTCTGGAGCTGCACCTGGCCGACGGCGGGCCGGCGCAACTGGCGGCGGCGAGCACGGTGACCGCGGCCGAGTTCCTGGTTGCCGTGGAAGCCGAAGACCGCCCCGATCAGAAGATGCCGCTGGTGCGCCTGGCCAGCGCGATCGAACCGGACTGGCTGCTCGATCTGTTTCCCGAGCGCGTGCGCGAGACGGCGCGGGTGGAGTGGAATCGCTCCGCCGAGCGTGTGGAAAGCGTCAGCGGCCTGCGCTTCGGCGAGATCGCCATTCAGGAGAGCCACGGCACGCCCGACCCGAAAGCCGCTTCGGCGCTGCTTGCCGCCAAAGCGGTGGAGGCGGGCGTGAAGCGTTTCGCCGACGCGGAGGCACTTGAAGCCTTTCGCGCCCGCGTGAGTTTCGCCGCGGCTCACGGCGATGTTCCCGAGCTGGGTGGGGACACGATGGAGGCGGCACTGCGGTCGCTCGCGGCGGGGCGCAGGAGCTTCGGTGAGTTGGAAGCCGCCGCCCGCGAGGGAGGCTTGCTGCGCGCCGTTCACGAGCAGATGCCCCCGGCGGCGCGCAAGCTGCTGGACGAGATTGCCCCGGAGCGCGTGCGGCTCCCCGGCGGGCGGCAGGTGCGGGTCCATTACGAGCCAGGACAGTCGCCGTGGATCGCATCGCGGCTGCAGGACTTCTTCGGCATGCGCGAGACGCCCCGGGTGGCGTGCGGCGAAGTGCCGTTGGTAGTACGGCTGTTGGCCCCCAATCAGCGGCCGGTGCAGATGACCACCGACCTGGGCGGATTTTGGCAGCGGCTGTATCCGCAGGTGCGCAAGGAGCTGTCGCGCCGGTACCCGAAGCACGCCTGGCCGGAGAAACCATAGCCGCGCCGTAGCCAAGGCGCCCTACATCTTGCCATCCGGAAAAAACCCGAGCGGAGTTAAACTCAAAACAGGCCGATTATGTCGAATCTTTCCCGTCGCGGTTTTCTATGGGGAGCCGCGCTGGCTTCGGCCGCTCGCGGCGCCGCCAAGCCCCCGTCGCCTTTCGGGGCCCTTCCTTCCCCGCGTCAGCTCCGCTGGCATGAAATGGAGACGTACGCGTTTTTGCATTTCACCATCAACACCTTCACCGACAAAGAATGGGGGTACGGCGACGAGGACCCGAACCTGTTCAACCCGACCGCCTTCGATTCCGACGCCATTATTCTGGCGCTCAAGGCCGGCGGGATGACGGGCGTCATCCTCACCTGCAAGCACCATGACGGCTTCTGTCTGTGGCCCACCCGGACCACCGAGCACTGCGTGCGGTCCAGTTCGTGGCGCGGCGGCAAAGGCGACGTGGTGAAGGATCTCTCCGTGGCCGCGCGCCGCCAGGGCTTGAAGTTCGGCGTCTATCTCTCGCCGTGGGACCGCAACCAGCCGCAGTACGGGCGCAATGAGTACATCGACGTCTACCGGCGCCAGTTGCGCGAGTTGCTCACCCAATACGGCCCGATCTTCGAAGTCTGGCACGATGGCGCCAACGGCGGCGACGGCTTCTACGGCGGCGCGCGCGAGAAACGCACCATCGACAAGCACACCTACTACGACTGGCCCAAGACTTGGGACCTGGTGCGCTCGCTCCAGCCCGAGGCGGTGATCTTCAGCGATGTCGGGCCCGATATCCGCTGGGTCGGGAACGAACGCGGCTACGCCAACGACACCTGCTGGGAGACGTACGATCCGGTGGGCGAGTCGGGCGGCTCGGCCGCTCCGGGGGATGTCCGCGCGCGGGAGAGCGGCAACGGCACCCGCCGCGGGTCGAAATGGCTGCCGCCCGAGTGCGACGTTTCAATCCGCCCCGGCTGGTTTTACCACGCCAGCGAAGATGCGCGCGTCAAGACCCCTACGCAGTTACTCGACCTGTATTATCGCTCCGTGGGCCGCGGCGGCAGCCTGCTGCTCAATGTTCCACCCGACCGCCGCGGGCTGCTGCACGAAACCGATACCCGGGTATTGCGCGAATTCGACGGCCTGGTGCGCTCCACGTTCGCCCGGAACCTGGCCGTGGGGGCCAAGCTCACCGCTTCCAACGTGCGCGGCGGCATGCGCGAATTCGCTCCGGACAACCTGCTCGATCCGGACCGCAACACGTATTGGAGCACCGACGACGGCACCACCACCGCCGAAGTGGTTTTCGATTTCGGCCGTCACGTCTCGTTCAACGTGATCCGAATCCGCGAGAACATCCGCCTCGGTCAGCGGGTGGACGCGTTCGCCATCCACGAGGCGAGGGGCGACGGCTGGTCTCCGGCCGCCGAAGCGACGAGTATCGGCGCCTGCCGCATCATCCGCGCCCCGCAGGCCATCACCGCCAGCCGCGTGCGACTCCGCGTCACGCATGCCGCCGCGTGCCCGGCGCTTTCCGATTTCGGGCTATTCCTGGAGCCGAGCGCCGCCCGCCCGGCCTGAATCGGTCGGAGCCTGCGGTGCGGCGCCCGAGTCATCCGTCTGTGCCGAACATCTGTCGCAACGGGTTGAAGTTCGCATGCACACTGCTGAACTTCCGAAGCACGCCAGGACACGGCCAGAGCTTGTCAAACAGTTTCCGGTGATCCTGATAGAAATTTACCGCCTCCCGATGGCTAAGGGGCGGGTTGTTCCGGGTCCAGTTGTGACTGCGGCGCAGATAACAGCCTCGCTGCGAACTGTATATGTTGGTAACCGTGATTGCTACAAACTCTTTCAGGTTGGTGTACCGCGAAGCAAACGGCTCGTTGGTGATCGCCTCGGCCACTTCCTCGCCACGCATGTCGCGTAAAGCATGGACGAGTTCGTGGAAAAAAATCTCCGCTGGATGCGAACCTCCGCCCTGCCACTTTACCTTGATGGGAGTGAAGTAAAGAACGACATTGCTGCCGCTGGACGGTTTGCCGCCGGTGCACGCCGCCGCGTATTGGTCCGCTTCGACCCGGGGGCCCAGGTCTGCGTGATCGCCGAGGGTGGTCTCGGGGACAATCAGCAGCCCCGCCGAGGTCGCCTTGATTTCCTCGATCAGGCGAATTCCCGAGGTCTTCGACTCGATTTCTTTGAGCAGGTCCCGGATCGCGGTGTCGTATCGTTCCGCCGCCCAGTTGTTCGGATCGAGATAAGTTCCCCACATCGCTGCCCTGACGTCTTTTCTGATTTTCTTGGCCGTTGGGTCTACGATGATTTCTGCCACGACTCGTTCACCTCCTGAATATTGCGCCAGGCTCTGCCTACCGCACCGTAAGCGATGCTCCGCTCAACTCCGGGATGCGAAGGTAGATCTTGAGATACACCGCCGCGGCGGTCCGATAGTCGCCCCGCTCTAATGCCCGAACGAGCGCGCCGGTGGGATCCACCACCGCCAGCCGGGCTTGCAACAGACTCCCGGCCGCCGAAATGCTTCCGGTCTGCTGCACGTAAGTCTTTAGAAAATTCTCGATCCGTTCGCGATGCTGGGTGGCCACGATGTATTCCGGCGTCTTCGTTTTTCGTAGATCCGCTTCGGTCATCTGAATCCCCGGCGCCCCCCGGCTCCCAAACCCACCCGAGGGCAGAAACAGCTTCGCCAGGTTCTCCTCCAGCCCGCGCAGATCTGCATAGGTCCGGTTGCACAACAGGGCAATCTCCAGGTTGTCGTTCGGCCACACCGTTAGCCGGGCGGTGTATCCTTCGATATCTCCTCCATGGGAGTACACGGGCTTGTTCCGCACGTCGCCCACGAACCAACCGAGGCCGTACTTGCCGAGATCTTCAGCGATGGACCCCGCACTGGTCGTCATGTTCAACCTGGTCGCGGCATCCACGAGCTTGTCAGTCTGAAATGCAATTCCCAGTCGAGCCAGGTCGCCGATCGTCATGTCCCAACCGCCCGGAGGCCCTTCCCATCCGGAGCGGTTCGGGTATCCCTCCGGCACCAGTTGATTCATGGCGTTCTTGCGATAGCCCGTGGCGACGTCCTTGATGGCAGCGTGCCTCCAGTAGGTGTCGAGACACATGGAAGTCATAGTGGGTTCGGACAACTGCCCCCCGCGGAGCCCGATGTTCCACCAGAGAAAATCTTCAAACCCGCCATGTCCCGAAAATCCGGGTTGGGTCGTGATGTTGTCGATCACCGCGCCCAACAGCGCAAAACCCGTATTCGAGTACTTGGCATGGCCCGGCGGATACAGCACCGGCGTGGAAAGATAGGTGTAGTAGGCGAGGCGGGGATTGATACCGGGATGCGGTCCCGCCCACGGGTAGGTCGCGTTCAGCCAGTTCTCCGCATCGGCAATCTCATAGGGATCGTGCGCGAGTCCCGATTGATGCGACAGGAGCTCACGAATGGTGATCGCGCTCCATGCCGCCGGCACGGCCGGCAGATGCGCGCCGAGCGTATCATCGAGATTGAGATAGCCCTGTTTGGCGAGTTCCATCACGGCGATCGCCGTCAGTGGTTTCGAGGTGGATCCCAGCCGCGACATGGTGTCCTTCGTGAACGGTGTCTCATCGCCGCTCACATCCGGTTGGCCGAGATCCGCATAGCCGTAGCCCTTCAGGTACACGATCTGGTTGTTCTGCACGATGGCCACGGCCGCCCCGGGCGAGGGATCCCCCGGCTTGGACAGGAAGTCGTTCATCACCTGGTCCACTTCCGGCATGGTGCCCACGATGGCCTCGTCTTTCAGTTGCGCCAGGCCGATATTGAACGCGCTGCACGGTTGCTGGCTGGGCGCGCAGCCGGCGGCCAGAATCGTCAGAAATGAAACGGCCGCCACGGCGGCCCGTAATTGGAACGTATGTTTTCTGTTCTGCACTTCTTCGTCTCCTTCGAACCCCTGGCCGGTTCCCGATCCCGATAGCGGGCGGAGCCGGGAACCGGCTGCTGCCGGTTGACAGCGCTCCTCGAACTCGGAACGCCGCCATCCTCATCTGTGCGCCACGCGCGCCCAAACCGTCACGTGCGGATTCACACCGGTACTAGCACTGCTTTCCGCCGTCCGAGGTTCCATGTAAGTTCTGCCGGAGGTTTAATCACTACATGGCTGCGAGCGCGACCGACACGCCGATCACCGGCCTATTGGCGGAGTGGAACGCCGGCAGTGCCGATGCGTGGAAGGAACTGCTGCCCGGCGTCTATCGTGAGCTCCGGCGGGTGGCAGCCTGCCAATTGCATCGGGAGCGGCCTGGGGTTACCCTGCAAGCCACGGAACTGGTCCACGAGGCATGGATCCGGCTGGCGGACGAGCAGCGGATCCACTGGCAAGGCCGTTCGCATTTCTTCGGAATTGCGGGCAGGCTGATGCGCCAGGTATTGATTCAACGGGCGCGCGCCCGTTCCGCCATGAAACGCGGCGGCGGGCAGTTCCGTCTGCCGCTGGACGAAGATATGCCGGTGACCGGAGCGGAGTCGCGCCCTCTCGCCGATCTCGCCGACGCCATGGACGAACTCGCCCGCGAAGATCCCCGCAAAGCGGCCATTGTGGAATTGCGGTACTTCGCGGGTCTGACTCACGAGGAGATCGCGCGGGAGTTGAAGGTGTCGCTTTCCACGATCGAACGCGATATGCGCATGGCGCTGCCCTGGCTTCGCCGGCGGATGGCGAGCGCAGCGTAGGTGCTGGAGCCTGGCGGTGAACGGCAGATGGCATCGCATCGACGAAGTATTTCAGGCGGTCATGGACCTGCCGGAGGAGGAGCGAGTCTCCGCACTCCAGCGCCGTTGCCCGGATGAGCCCGAGATCCGTCGCGAAGTAGAGTCCCTGCTGGCCCATGTCAACGGTGCCGAAACCTGTGTCGAGTCGCATCTTGCCCCGGTTTCGGCGCTCCGCGAAATTCCTGCCGCGCCGCAGCCGGGAGAGCGGGTCGGGAGATATCGCCTGGAACGCCACATCGGCACGGGCGGCATGGGGTCGGTGTACCTGGCTTCGCGCGATGACGGTCAGTTCCGGCAGACCGCCGCAGTCAAAGTTGTCAAGGCCGGAATGGATTCGGAGTGGGCCGCCCAGCGCTTCCGCGAGGAGCGCCAGGTGCTGGCCCGTCTCGTGCACCCGCAGATCGTGCGGCTGATCGATGGCGGAGCCACCCGGGCCGGCCTCCCGTACCTGGTGATGGAGTACGTGGAGGGCCGCCCGCTGGTCCAGTATTGCCGGGAAGAGCGGATCCCACTGCCGGAGCGCCTGAGGCTGTTTCTGCGCGTGTGCGAAGCCGTATCCTATGCACACCGCAATCTCGTCATCCACCGCGATCTCAAGCCGGCCAACATTCTGGTCACCGCGGAAGGTACGCCGAAACTGCTCGATTTCGGCATTTCCAAGCTTCTCCAATCCGCGGACGAAGACTGCCCGCAGGCCGGCTCGACCGCCGTGCCCCTGATGACCCCGGAATATGCCAGCCCCGAGCAGGTGCGCGGCGACGCCGTTACGACCGCTACGGATGTCTATTCGCTCGGCGTCGTCCTCTACGAGATCCTGACCGGCCACTGTCCGTACACGGTGCGGAGTCGCGCGGCCGGCGAGATCGCGCGGGAGGTCTGCGAGAGCGAGCCGCCGCCGCCCAGTGCGGTGGCCGGAAGGCCGCTCGCCGGCGACCTCGACAACATCGTCCTCATGGCCATGCGCAAGGATCCCGCCCGGCGCTACTCCTCGGTGGAGCATCTGGCGGAGGATATCCGGCGCTATCTCACCGGCCGGCCTGTGGGCGCGCGTCAGGACACGTTCACCTACCGCGTGGGGAAATTCATCCGGCGGCACAGGGCCGGAGTGATGGCGGCGCTGCTGCTCACCCTCAGCCTGCTGGCCGGAGCCCTGGCCACCGCCTGGCAGGCGCGGCGCGTCATCGTGCAGGTCACCCGCGCCGAGCGCCGCTTCGTACAGTTTCGCAAGCTTGCCAACGCATTCCTGTTCGACTTTCAGGATCGCATTCTGAACCTGCACGATCTGTCCGAAGCCAGGGAACTGATCCTGAACACCGGCATCGAATACATTGACGGCCTGGCCCGCGATGCGGGCGATGATCCCATCCTGCTGCGCGAGCTTGGCCGCGCTTATGAAAAGATCGGCGACATTCAAGGGTTTCAGCATGAAGCGGCGATGGGCCGCCCGTCCGACGCCCTCGAGAGCTATCGCAAAGCCGTCTCGCAGCTCGAGCCGTTGTACCTGGCCGGCAGGGCCAATCCGGAAGCGACCCTTCTGCTGAGCCGTTCGGAATGCAGCCTGGGCCAAATGATCGAGTTCGCCTCGGCTGATCTGGCGGAGGCCCAACGCTGGTATCGGAAGTGTCTCGGCGTGGCGCTGCGATTCACTTCGGGCGACCCCGGCCGACGCGAGGTGGGAGCGATCAACCGCGCCTATCATCTCCTGGGCGACGCCCAGTTGTCATCCGGCGATCGCACCGCCGCGCTCGACAGCTACTCCTCGCTTCTGCGCCTTCTCGAGTCGCAACACTCCTCACTCGGCGTGGCCGGCACGGTATGGCTCGCAGACACGAAGCGCCGTATTGGCCGCTGGTACGCGCTCGGCGGCGACGATGCCGCGGCCCTGGTCTGGTTTCAGCAGGCATACGCCCTGGCGCGCCGCGCTGCCAACGCACCGCTCTCACTCGCCGCCCGCCGCGAGGTGTTGTTCGCCCATGAGGACCTGCTGCGCCACCTTCCCCGGTCGCCCGGTTCGGTGCTCCCGCAAGCCGCGGTCATCGCCAGGCAGATGGTGGTACTGGCACAGAAGCTGGCGGCAAAGTACCCGCGTCACCCATGGGTTTCGCATGACCTCCGAACGGCGCTCGATCTGCGTGCGGCCGCACTTCCCTGATCGGCACCCGGCGCCGCCGCGCCATCAGATCGCTTCCAGCTCTTCTTCGAGCATCTGCTTCTGGGCGAGGTTGGCGTAGTAGCCACCCGCTTCCACCAGCTCGGCGTGCGTCCCCTGCTCCACTATGCGGCCGCGCTCCAGCACCACGATCCGGTCCGCCTGCCGCACGGTGGACACCCGGTGCGAGATCAGGATCACCGTGCGCCCGCGCATCAGCCCGGCCAGCCGGGTCAGGATGTTCTCCTCGGTGAGCGTGTCCACGCTCGAGAGCGCATCGTCCAGAATCAGGATGCGCGGGTTGCGCAGGATGGCCCGCGCAATCGCCGTGCGCTGCTTCTGGCCGCCCGAAAGAGTGATGCCGCGCTCGCCCACCACGGTCTGGTAGCCTTCCGGGAAGCCTTCGATGTCGCCGGCCAGTCCGGCTATTTCCGCCGCACGCCGAATCTCTTCAGGGGTTGCCGAATCCATCCCCAAGGCGATGTTCTCGGCGATCGTGGCGCTGAACAGGAACGTTTCCTGGGGAACGAAGCCGATGTGGCGACGCAGGTCCGCCGGATCGAGGCGGCGCAGGTCGATTCCATCCAGCGCGACCGTTCCGGCGGTAGGATCCATCAGGCGCGGCACCAGGTTCACCAATGTGCTCTTGCCTGAACCGGTGTGACCGACCACCGCCACCGTCGCGCCCGCCGCGATCGGCAGGTCGATCCGATCGAGCACGCGAACGCCCCCGAAATCCACCGAGACGTCGCGGAACTCCAGCGCGCCGCGCACGTCCCGGAGCGCCGCCGGGGCCTCCAGCCCCCGGATGGTCGGGGTTTCGCGCAGAATCTGGTTGATCCGCTCGAGCGAAGCGGCGCCCCGCTGCACCAGGTTCACCACCCAGCCCAGCGCGATCATAGGCCATACCAGCATGCCCATGTACGTGTTGAACATGACGAAGCTTCCGATGGTGATCCGGCCTTTCAGCACCTGGTACCCGCCGGCCCACAACACTGCCAGAAACGTCAGGCCGATCAGCACCTCCATCAGCGGCTGGAAGATCGCTTCGATGCGCACCAGCTTCACGTTTTGGGCGATGTACTGGCGGTTCAGCTCCTCGAATCGTCGCAGCTCGGCGCGCTCCTGGACAAAGGCGCGAATCATGCGCACGCCCGCCAGGTTCTCCTGCACCCGGCTGGAGATGTCGGAGAACATCTCCTGAATGCGCTCGAAACGAGTGTGAATGGCGCGTCCGGAAACGATCACCAGCAGACTCACGGCGGGCGCCGGCAGCAGGGCGACCAGGGCCAACCGCCAGTCGAACGACACCATGATCACGATGGCCAGCAGGAAGGTCAGGCCCGTCTCGAAGCAGTACATCACACCCGGGCCGAGCATGGTGCGGACCGCGTTCAGGTCGTTGGTGGCTCGCGCCATGATGTCGCCCGTGCGCGTGCGGGCGTAGTAGTCCGGCGAAAGGCGAACCAGGTGTGCAAACAGGTCGTTGCGGAGGTCGTACTCCACGTCGCGCGAGATGCCGATCAGGATCACGCGCATCCAGTACTGGAACACACCCTTCAGCACCGCCAGCCCCACCAGGTACGCGGCATAGCGCAGAAACACGCGCGAGACGCTGCCCGCGGTGAGCGCATCCACCGCGCCGCGGATCATCAGCGGCTGCATGGCCTGCGAAACGTCTTTCAGGATCAGACACACGAATCCGAGCGCCATGGTCCGGCGGTAGTGCCAGAGGTACTTACGGACGGTTGCGAAGCCTTGCCGCATGCTTCAATCGCCCACCGCGGTGGCCAGGCTCTTCCACCATTCCAGGAAAACGGTCTTTTGCCCCTCGCGGTTTTTCCACCAGCCCTCCGCGCTGAAATACGGGTCGGGCGCGGCCACCGTCCGGAACGACGGTCCACCGCCCATCGCATGCTCCACGGTGCGATAGATGCGGCGGGCACGCCCCGTATGGTAGTTGCTGGTCACCAGCAGGAAACTCTTCACGCCACGCCGCTGTAGTTCTCTCAGGATCACCCACGCCTCCTCACGGGTGGAGAGGCTGTTGTTCGGCAAGGCAATGAACCAGCTTGCGGGAAAACCCCGACGCACCATCATGGGAATCGACAGGTCGGTCTCGTGGACATCGTAATAGGTCGGCCCGCTCACGAGCACTGCCGGCACCCAACCGGCCTTGACCAGCTCGGCCGCTTCTTCGAGCCGCTGCCCGGTGAACCCTCCCGCCAATACCACCGCCATGTCGGCTTTGGCCGGTCCATCGTCATGGATCAAAGCATATCCGAACAGGGGCAACCACAGGGAGTGCGTGGCCGCCGCCACGGCCGCTACCATCAACACAACCAGAAGGGGTCGCAGGAAACGACGGCGCACCACGGACTACTTCTCGTCCGTGTTCTTATCCAGGTTGCCTACCGTCTTGAGACGTTGATAGAGCCGCTCCACCTCGGCCTCGTCCTCGGGCCGCAGAATCCGGTAGCGCGGCGCGGGCGGCTGTTTGCGCGCGTTATTTCCCGGCGCCAGCACTTCTCCCCAATACTGCCGGTAGGGAATACCGTCGATCAGAGCATCCCGCGAGAGCCGACGCAGGTGACGCAGCAGGCTGTTGCAACTGTCCAGGTCGCCGGGGTACACCAGCACCAGCCGCGAGTCGTCGAATAAGGTAATGCGCACGATCAATGGGGAGATCCATCCCGTGCGGTCCAGGCGCCGGATGTCCATCCACGGGATCATCCGCTTCCCGATGGCGACGTGGCCCTCGTGGACCTCAATCGGCGGACGCATCGACATGGTGAATAAGAATGCAGCGGCCAGGATAAAGACGCCGGCGGGAATATATGCCAACGGAAAGCCCAGGGCGAACCAACCCGAAAAGGCGGCCAACACCACGGCGGCGATTCCAAACCACAAGTAGTGCCCGGCCGGTTGATAGCGAGTCATGCGCAACCCCGTCTCACCTTTAGACTACTCCCGTGCGCACAACCCGTCAATGCGCTCGTGCGATTCGCAGTCCGCGCCACGTGTAATGCACGCCGCTCCAAATGGTAAAAGCCGCGCAAGGCCAAAGCATACCCCAGGAAAGCGAATCCAATACTCGAAATTTCAGCACATTCCGGCTGAGCCACAGCACGGCCGTCAGAATCTGCACGAATGTCGAAACCTTCCCCCAGATGCTCGGCGGAAACTGCCGCACCGGCGTTAGCAACAGCAGGGCTGCCACCGCCAGCAGGATGTACAGGTCGCGTCCGAAGATTACCGCCACCAGCCACCAGGGCAGCATGCCCCCCGCCGCCAGCGCCAGGTACACCCCGCTCAACAGGCATTTGTCCGCGATCGGATCCAGGTATGCCCCGGCCTGAGTAGTGAGGCCGAACTGCCGCGCGGTGGCGCCGTCCAGAACATCCGTGAATGCCGCCAGCGCAAACAGACTCAGGGCCAGGATGTGGCTCCCGGCCAGGATCGCCTGGATCACAAACGGTACCAGGATTACCCGCAGCAGCGTAAAAAGATTGGGAAGATTCATCCACGGGGGCATTCGGCAACCAGTATCCTACCGTAAACTCGGACTTTGGAGCGCGACGACTCACGCCGACCCGGCATCTCTCGCAACGTCTGGCTGCTCTCCGCAGTCAGCCTGTTCACCGATCTCTCGAGCGAGATGATCTACCCTCTGGTGCCGCTGTTTCTGCGAACCGTTCTGCACGCGCCGGTGAACGTGATCGGGCTGATCGAAGGCATCGCCGAGAGCACCGCCGGATTTCTGAAATTCGTCTCGGGCGCACTCTCCGACCGTTGGGGCAAACGCAAGCCGCTGGTGCTGTCGGGCTACGCGCTGGCCGCCTTCACCAAGCCGCTGCTGGCTGCGGCCCACGCCTGGCCGGTGGTGCTTCTCGCACGCGGACTCGATCGGTTCGGCAAAGGTGTGCGAGGCAGCCCGCGCGATGCCATCCTCGCCGGCTCGGCGCCACCCGAACTCCGCGGCCGCGCCTTCGGCCTCCACCGTAGCGCGGACAGCATCGGCGCGGTACTCGGCCCGCTGGCGGCGCTCTTTATCCTATCGGTGCTGCACGAGGACTACCGCTTCGCGTTCCTGATCGCGTTCGTCCCTGGCCTGGTGAGCACGCTACTGATTCTCCCGGTGCGCGATGTGGTTGCCGAACGGCGGACGGCACCGCTGATTTCGTTCCGTTTTCGCGCCGCTCACCCGGCCCTGCGCCGTTTCCTGCTGGTTACGCTGGTGTTTTCGATCGGCAATTCGAGTGACATGTTCCTCATCCTGCGCGCCAATCAGCTCGGTGCGGCGGGTACCACGGCGGTGCTGCTGTTTGCGGTCTCGAACGCCTTGAACGTGATCAGCTCGTATCCCGCCGGCGTGGTTTCCGACCGGCTCGGCCGCAAACGCGTGCTCATCGCGGGGTTCACCGTGTTCGCGCTGGTGTACTTCGGCTTCGGGCTGGCGGGCTCGGCCGACCCGCTATGGTTGCTGTTCGCGGTCTATGGCGTTTACCTTGGACTTACCGAAGGCGTCGGCCGGGCGTATATCGTAGACTTGGTGCCGGTTTCCGAGCTCGGGTCGGCGCTCGGCATGCAGGCCATGGTGGTGAGTGTCTGCACCCTCCCCGCCAGCATCCTGGCGGGATGGCTCTGGCAGGCGATCGGACCCGCCGCACCGTTTCTGTACGGCGCGGTCATGGCGCTGGCAGCGGTGCTTCTATTGGTGGCCCCTGTCGGAAGGACTGCCACGCTTTAGCCCGCCACCCTACCGCGGCATTCGCCCAGCCCGATCCGCCGGGCGCCCGCCCGCTCCGACCAGCCGCGCAGAATCACTTCGTCGCCGTCGTCGAGAAAGCGGCGCACCTCGCCCGCGGGCAGCTCGAGCGGCTCGGTGCCGCCCCAGGTGAGCTCCAGCAGGCAGCCGCAGTTTTCTTTTTCGGGACCGGAGACGGTTCCGCTGCCGATTAAGTCGCCCGCGCGTACCGGGCAGCCGTTCGACGTGTGGTGCGCCACCATCTGCCCCAGCGTCCAGTACATCCCGGCGAAGTTGCTCCGGCTCACCCGCATGGGCTCCGCCATACGCGCGGTTCGCAGCCATACTTCCAGCGCGATGTCGAAGGCGCCTTCGCCTTTTTCGGCGAGATGCGCCAGCGGTTGCGGATCGCCTGGCGGACGCGGCTCCGGGCGGCGGCGGAACGGCTCGAGCGCCTCGGCGGTCACCACCCACGGCGATATCGAAGTGGCGAAGTTCTTGGCCAGGAAGGGTCCCAGCGGCTGGTATTCCCAGCTCTGGATGTCGCGCGCCGACCAGTCGTTGAGCAGGCAGACCCCAAAGAGATGATCTGCCGCCCGGTTCACCGGGATCGGCTCGCCCATGGCGTTCCCAGGACCCAAAAACGCGCCGAGTTCGAGTTCGTAGTCCAGCCGCCGGCTCGGGCCGAACGTCGGTGGACCGGCGGCGTTCTCCACCGTCTGGCCAGACGGCCGCCCGATTGGCGTGCCGCTGACCACCACCGAAGAGGCGCGCCCGTGGTACGCCACCGGAAGCCACTTGTAATTCGGCAGCAGCGGATGATCGGGCCGGAACATTCGGCCCACCCGGGTGGCGTGGTCGAGCGAGGCATAGAAATCGGTGTAGTCGCCGATTTCGCAGGGCAGCGCCAGTTCCACCTCGGCCGCCGGACGCAGCCATTTTTCGGCTCCGGGCACCCGCTTCGCCAGAAACCGGCTGATGCGGTTTCGCAGTTCGGCGCGCTCCGACCGCGGCATGGCCATCAGCGACTTCATCGACGCCAGGCCAAACGCCGCGCCGGCGTCCAGCACCCGATCTCCGATGCGCACCACCAGGGTGCCGTCAGCAAGGGTACCGAACGGGAGATTCTGTATCGGAAAATCGCTGGCGGGGTCGTTGGCCGATTCCACCCAGCTCGCCAGGGTTGGATCGTGGGTCGCGTCGGTCACGGCAGCCAACCCAACGCGCGCAGATCGGCCACCGGCTCCTCGAACGAACACGAGCCGAAGCTGTGCGCCAGCTCGCTGCGCGCCGCGGCAATATCGCCGGTCGAAAGCTTGCGCCCGCGCCAGGTTGCGGCCTCGTCGCCAAACTGGAACGCGGCGGCGTCCTGTTCGTTCAGGATTCGGATCAGCAGCTCGCGAGGCTCCCCGAGCCGGGCGAACGCCGCGGCCAGGAACAGGTTCACGAATCCGTGCATGGCGGCCGACCGTATGGGATGGTGCAGCCCCGCGGTCGCCTTGAACGGCACGCCGCGCCCTGCCGCCTCCTGGAGAAATTCGGCCAGGTAATCGGCCGAAGGTACGGACTCCGGCGTCGCGCCGCCCGTGCGCACCTTCGCGAAGGCATGGTCGATGCGCTCGAGCGGCACTTCACAATACGTCGGCAGCGAAAGCCGCGCGGCCCGCCTGGTTTCGAGCGACTCCACCGCCTGCGGCAACGGTCCGGGCTCGCCATCCACCAGCAGCGTGATGCGCCAACCATCGGGCAGCGTCACTTCATCGAGTTTCGCAAAGGGCAGCACCAGGCGGTTCAGCATCCAGCTCTCCGGCGAATCCCGGTAACGCGAAAAGTTCTCCAGGACGACCGGCAGCGGCAATGCGGCCGGTGGGTAAAGACCGGCATAGTCGATCATGTGGTGTAAGAGCGCCCGCAAAGATCCGGTCATATCGTGGAAGCGGCGAAAACTCCATTTCATCATCTCCCCGACGGTTTCCGCAGGCTGAACCCGCCAAACGGCATGCAATCTCACACTCCAACCGAACTCCGTCCGGGGGGACGCTGGCGGCCGGCCGAGCCGGGACGCCCGCCGCCGTGATCGCCACCGGCCGCCGATATAACGGCTGGCATTATACCGGCTCCCGTTATATACTACAGGCGTGCCGAAACCGAGCCGCGAACCGGATCCGCAGGAACTCCTGCCGCTGCCTTACGCCTTCTTCCACATCCTGGTGGCGCTGGCCGGCGGCGAGCGGCACGGCTACGCCATCATGCAGGACGTGGCCGAGCGGACCGGCGGCAAGCTCAAGCTGAGTCCGGGGACGCTGTACGGCGCCATCCGGCGCATGCTCGAGCTCACCCTCATCGTGGAAACCCCCGGCGATGAACGCCGGCGTTTCTACCGCCTCACGCCCTTCGGACAGAAGGTGGCCAAAGCGGAGGCAGCCCGTCTTTCCGGGCTGGTCGATGATGCCCGGGCGCGCGGCTGGCTCCCCGGGAAGGCGGTGAAGCCTTGAACCAGCGGCTCTACCGGCTGCTGCTGCATGCCCTCCCTCACGATTTTCGAGCCGAGTACGGCGCAGACATGCTCGAACTGGTTCGCCGCCGCGCGCGCGACGAAAACGTCGTATTCCTGTGGATCGAAACCATCGCCGACATTTTCAGTTCCGCGATCAAGGAGCATTTCCACATGCTGATGCAGGACGTTACTTACACGTTACGAACTCTCGGCCGCGCGCCGGTCTTCACCGTCGCGGCCATCCTCACGCTCGCCTTGGGCGTGGGCGCCAACACGGCAATATTCAGCGTGGTGAACGCGGTCATGCTGCGTCCGCTGCCCTACCAGGAACCCGATCGCCTGGTACGCATCTGGGAGACCAACCCGGGGCTCAACATCAGCGCCTTTTCGGCCTCGGTCTTGAACTACCTTTCGTGGCGGGAGCAGAGCCGGTCGTTCGAAGCCCTGGGGGCGTTCGGTGGGGCCAGCCTCAACCTGACCGGCGATGGCGAGCCGGAGCGGGTTTTGGGCGGCACGCTCACCGCGTCCGTCGTGCCGCTGCTTGGTGTGCATCCGCTGTTGGGACGCGCGTTCCGGGAAGAGGAGGAGCGTCCCGGGGCCGCGCCGGTCGCGATGCTGAGCGAGTCGTTGTGGCGGCGAAGGTTCGCCGCCAATCCCGCCATCGTGGGCCGCTCGATCGAGGTGAACGGCTCCCGGACGCAGGTTGTCGGCATCGCGCCCGCCGAGTTGAATTTCCCCGCCAAGGCCCAGATCTACCTACCCATGAGACTCGACCCGGCCCGGGAGAACCGGGGCAATCACATGATCACTGCGATTGGCCGGCTGCGGCCTGGCGTCTCGGTGGACCAGGCCAATGCGGAACTACAGTCGGTCGCGGCCCGGCTCGAGCGCGCATACCCGCAGACGAATCAGGGGTGGAGCGTGCGCCTGGCGCGCTTCCACGAATGGATCGTTCCCCAACGGATTCGCACCGCTCTCCTGGTGCTCCTGGGAGCGGTGGCGCTGGTGCTGCTGGTGGCGTGTGTGAATGTGGCCAACCTGCTGCTGGCTCGCGCGGTGGCGCGTTCGCGGGAGATCGCCATACGGCTGGCGCTGGGCGCCACGCGGCGCCGCATTGCGCGGCAGTTGTTTACCGAAAGCGGCTTCATCGGCATGTGCGGCGGCCTGTCCGGTTTCCTGCTCGCCTGGTGGGCGGTGGCCGCGCTCAAGCGCCTGGTGGGCGAGTCGGTGCCGCGCAGCGCCGATATCCGCGTGGATGGCGTGGTGTTCGCGTTTGCACTGGGGGTGGCCCTGCTCACGGGAATGCTGTTCGGGCTGGCGCCGGTATACCAGGTGGCCGCCGCCAACCTCAGCGGCACCCTTAAGGAGGGCGGCCGGCATGCCACACCGGGACGCCTGCTGCTCCGGAAGACGCTGGTGGTTGCCGAGGTCGCCATGGCCACCATGCTGGTGATCGGCGCGGCCCTGCTGGCGCGCAGTTTCAACCGGCTGCAACGCGCCGAGCTCGGATTCCAGGCCGACCATCTGTTCACCGCGCAGATTTCACTGCCTGCGCGCAAGTACCCCCACAAGGCCGCGATCGCGTTCTTCAACAAGCTGCTCGAGGACCTGCGCCGCGCCCCGGGCGTGCGGAGCGCCGCGATTTCGAGCGGCGTTCCCATGGGGGCCGGCGATTACACGTCGATGTCGGGCCGCGGCGTATCGGACAGGCCCGTCTCGGCGGACTGGCGCGTGGTGAGCGCCGACTATTTCCGAACCATGGGCATTCCCCTGCTCCGCGGACGGTTCTTCGGGCCGGAAGACCAGGCGGAAGGCGTTCCGTCCATCCTGTTGAGTGCGTCCTACGCCCGTCAACTGTACGGCGATCAGGATGCCGTGGGACGTGCGTTTCGGCTGGGGGATCAAAAAACGCGCTTCCAGGTGGTGGGCGTGGTGGGCGACGTTCGCCTGTACTCCCTGGAGCAGGAGCCCAGCCCGGCCATGTACTTCGCCGCGCCGGTGAATCTGTGGTCCACCATGACCATCGTGATCCGTACGGCCGGCAATCCATCCGGCGGTGCGCCTCTACTCCGCGGCATCGTGAAACAGATGGACCCGCTCCAGCCGATCTACAGTGCGCGGACCATGGACCAGTGGATCGACAACAGCTCCGTGCAGGCGCGGTCGAACGCGATCCTGGTGACGATCTTCGGCGGGGTCGCCATGCTGCTCGCGGCCATCGGCGTTTACGGCGTGCTGGCCTATTCGGTGACGCAGCGGACCAGCGAGATCGGCGTGCGGATTGCCCTGGGCGCGGGTGAGGGGAGCATCATGCGGCTGGTGATCGGGCAGGGGATGTTGCTGGCGGCGGTCGGGCTGGTGTCCGGCGCCCTCGGTGCGCTCGGCTTGCAGCAGGCCGTTTCCAAGGTTCTGTTCGGCATCTCGCCCCGCGACCCGGCCACGTTCGCTGTAGTCCTGCCGGGCCTGGCGGTGGTGAGCCTGCTCGCCTGCTTCGTGCCCGCCTGGAGGGCCGGCCGGATCGATCCGCTGCGGGCACTGCGGCAGGAGTAGCGGAGACCCGGCGCGCGCCCGCTGGTTAGAATAGCGGATATGGCGCCCGTCCTGATTCTGCTCACCTTGATGGCGGCCGCCGACGAGCTGCCGGCGGGCAAGATCATCGAGGAAGTCAAGTGCGCGGCGAATCCGGCCGAGAGCTATGCGCTCTACCTGCCCACGTCCTATTCGCCCCGGCGCGCCTGGCCCGTGATCCTGGCGTTCGACCCGGCAGCCCGCGGTCGCATCCCCGTGGAACGCTACCAGGCGGCAGCCGAGAGGTACGGCTACCTCGTGGCCGGCTCCAACAACTCCCGCAACGGCTCCTGGCAGAGCAGCATGGCGGCAGTGAGCGCCATGTCGGCCGATGTCGGGCAGCGCTTCGCCATCGACACCAGCCGCGTGTACACGGCCGGCATGTCGGGCGGCGCGCGGGTGGCCATGGCGGTGGCCCTCCGCTCCGGCCGGATCGCGGGAGTGATCGCCTCGAGCGCGGGCTACCCGGATCAGAAAGCCCGCAAGGCCCTGCCCTTCGCGGTCTTCGGCACGGCCGGCACGGAGGATTTCAACTACTGGGAAGTGCGCCGACTCGGCCAGGAGCTCACCTCGCCCCACCGCATCGCCATTTTCCCGGGTGGGCACACCTGGCTGTCGAGCGATCTTGCCATCGAAGCGGTCGAGTGGATGGAAATCCAGGCCATGAAATCCGGGCGGACCCCGCGGGACGCGGAGAAACTCGACCGCATCTTCGCCAACCGGACCGCCGCCCTGGATCGGGCGGAATCGGACCGGGTCACCTTGCTGGAACTGGAAAGCCTCGCGGCGGATTTCGAAGGCCTGAAGGATGTGTCCGGGTTCGCCGCGCGGGCCGTCGCCCTCGGACGCGACAAGCGCGTCCGCGACGCTCTGAAAAGAGACCGTGAGGAGCAGGCGCGCGAGGACCGCGAGATCCGTGAGATCGTCTCTCTCGAGGGGCAGCTCACATCGGTGGACGGCCATTCGCAGGCCCTCAACGAATTGCGCGACCGGTGGCGCAGGCTGGCCGCGGCATCCAAGGAATCCGCGGACTCCGCCAACCGCCGCATGGCGCGGCGCATGATCCGCGGCCTCGTCCTGAGCGTTTCCGGCCGGGTTCAGGACCCGGCGTATTTGAGGATTGTCGAAGAGCACCGGCCGCCGCGCACAACCGCGCGGTGAGGCGGCCTACTGACCGCCCGGATTGACCACCGGCACCCGCACCACCTTGCTCACATAGATGTCCTGCGCGATGGTCAGCGTAGTAAACGAGTTGGTGGGGATATCGGAGTTGAGGTGCAAAATCACCTTGTACACGCCAACCGCGCCTGGCAACAGGGTCGCGGAAATGATGTCCGCCGTCTTCCCGCCCACAATCGCCGAAACCGCATTCACTTGCGGCGGTACCGTGACGGGCCCATTCACCGGGTAGCGCTGGCCGGTCGAAATCAGATCGCTGACGGCGGAGTTCAGTACCGGCAACCCCAGTCCCGTAGCATACAGCACGATGAATTCGCCCGGAACGGCCGGGTTCTCGAATGTCACCGGCGCACCCTCCACGTTGGCGCAGCACAGCTCCGGCGTGAAGGCGGTCATGATCTCGGTGGCTCCGGACGACGCGCTCGCGGCATACGGAATGTTGTTTCCGTCCGGCCCTTCCACCCTGGCCTTCAACACGATGCGGGTGTACTCGCCGGCCGGCTCCGCACTCACCTTGGGGTCGCTGTTGATCAACTGCGTGAGGGCGTTCCGTACCGCCTCGAGCGTATCGCCGGCCAAGACCGTGTAATTGTAGCTGCGGTCCTCGACGGTGGCTGAAACCGTGTCCCCCGTTGTGGGCGTCCCCTGCACGTCGATAATGCCCACCGCCCGGCTTGAGCCGTGGAAGATCATGCCCAGCACCGGCTCGGTATTCGGCAGCGCATATACACCCGGATTCGCGCCTACGATTGACACGGCGACCGGAGAACTGGTGGTCACCGAGCCGTCGCTCAGCACGGACCGGACATAGGCGTTAATGCTGGTCGTATCGCTCAGTTCCCAGGGAATCTGGGCGTTGACCTGCGTCGGCGATACCATCATGATCGGCGACGGGATGCCGTTGAAATAGACCTGCACTCCGGCCAGCTTGGTGGGCAGATCCTGGTTGGGGTCCGCCGAAGCGGTCTGGTCCGTCAGGGTCGTGCCTTCTCTTGCCAGGATTGAGACAATCGTCCCCGGTGCGACTTTGGCTGCGTCGCCCCCTCCCTTCAGATTCGTGCCGGAAGCCGTTGCGGTCACGGTCGCTCCGCTGGATGCGGTGGCCGACAGGGTGACGTTGTCCCCCACGTCTCCGGGCACCCGCGAGGTCAGCACCACCTGGTTCGTGGTCAGGTCCGAGGTCAACAACACGTTCGGGTCCCCGGCTCCGGAGAAGCTGCCGCTGATGACAGCCACGAGCCCGTTGGTGATGTCGCCCAGCGTGTCGGCCGCCTTCACCGTGTACGTATAGTCGATACAGGTGCCGGAGGTCGCCGGTCCCGGCGCGGAGGTGGCCGTGGACGCGCTGGTGCAGGTACTCGGCGTCGCCTGCGAACCATCGTTGTAGCCGATCGTCACTGTTACGATGTCGCCCGCCGTGATGCTCGTGGCGCCGATCGTCACCGTGCCATTGGCGAAAATATCGATGGCGGCCGAATTGCGCACCGCCTGGTACGGCAGCAGCGTGGGCGCCACCGAGTACACCGTGATGCGCCGGTTGAACGCGTCGCTCACGTACAGATTCGTGCCGTCCCACGCCAGCGACATCGGGTTGCGCAACGAATCGGCGGCGTCGGATGCCTGGTTCACCGTGCCTCCAATTTGCCCGATGATCGAATCGGCCGAAGCGCCGCTTTGCGTTGGAAGGGTGTTGTACACCAGCACGCGGTCGTTGCCGCCGTCGGCGATAAACAGCCGCCCTCCACCCACCATCGCGAAACGCGGGAAGTTCAGCGTAGCGCTGCACACGGACGAATAGGTGTTGTTTCCGTTGGTGTCCGTGCCGATGATGGTGGGACACAACACCGGCGTCTCGACCCCGTTGGCATCCGCCGAAAAGCCGTTGTTGGCGATCGAGCTCGTCAGGTTCGGCTGGCCGATGGCCACATCGGCCGGCGCGGCGTTGGTGGTGGGAATCGTGTTCCAGATCAGCACCCGGTTGTACCCCAGGTCTGTCACGAACAGGTGGACGCCATCGGAGGTAACCGCCACCGGGTTCAGCAGGTTGCTCGCCGTGGCGTTGGTGTTCTGCTGGGTCAGGTCGGGCTGGACAAACGTGGTGAAATCGGGCGCTCCCAGGACCAGGTCGGCCGCCACGCCGTTGGACGTTGGGATCGTGTTGTAAATCAACACCCGATTGTTCTGTGTGTCGGCCACAAACAGTTTGCCGTTTTGAATCCACACGCCCTGGGGTCCACGCAGCGACTTGGCCGTCGGCGTGTCCCCGGGCAGCGACGCCGACGCGAAATCCGGTTGTCCGACCACCACGTCGGCCGGCTGGTTGTTCACCGTCGGAATGTGGTTCCAGATCAGCACCCGGTTATGGTTGGTATCGGCCACGACCAGGCGCACGCCGTCGGATGCGACCGCCGTGGGTAGCCGCAGGGAACTGCGCGTGGCGGCAATGTTCTCGGTCGTGGATGCAAAATCCGGCTGGCCCAGCACGGTGGTGGCAACCCCCACGCAAACCGGGCATTTGGAGTTGTAGCTCAGCTCCGCGCCAGGGCTCGGCAGCATCGACGAGACTCCCTGGTACAGCAGCACGCGGTGATTGGAAGGCGTCGCGGCGGCCCGGTTCGCGTCCGCGACGAACAACGTGTCCGCGGCGTAGGCCAGTCCGCTGACCGCGCCGACGATGGTATCGCTCGAATTCGGATCCTGGCTCGTGAACGTCGTCTGGCCAATCAGCGCCCGGGCCGCCTGGCCCGTAGCGAAACTCGTATTCTGTCCATCCGTGGGACCCGCGGCTTGTGCGAACAGAGTGGCCGCGCACACAAACAAAACGAAGAGGCACTTCATGCGCAATAGTTTTCGAGACGCGATACAAATGCGGCTGTTAACTCCCCAGTATATCAATCCGTGTCCGCCTGCCGGTGATGCCCGAAGGTCACACCCGTGTGCGGAATCGGCACGAGGGCGTCCCCCGATCCATGAGAAAGCAAAGAAGATAAGACAGTCGCGTGGAGCACGCCCGAGGATTTGCACGCCGCTTGCCAGCGGCGCGAATCCTTGGGGCCGCGACTCGCGGGCGCCGCCGAACGCGCTCCGGCTGCAATTTGCCGATATTGGGCTTGCACGTCGATGGTGCGGGCCATTTGCGGTGGCCGGCGCCAAGACTGCACGCCGGGTGGCAGCCTTGGAGAGACGCATCTACTGCCTTTTAAGCGGGTTTATCAGGCCTGAAGGTGATGTTTTATCCCTCAGGGCGGTGGCACGATCGATTCACAGCTTGTTTTAGGGGTGAGTACGAAACGAACAGGCATTTGGGCCGGCATACTTTCTGTCTACGCCCGCTCGCTACGTTTCGGGGCACACATTTCCAGTTCGGTTCGTGAGGTGATCACGAGCCGTACTGGGAGTGAATCAGTTGCCGCGGATTGCACCTCGGCCGGCTGCCTACACGGGCCTGGCGCTCTTCAATAGCGCCGCGGGGTCTTTGATCCCTACTCCCGGCGCCGACGGTACGCTCATCATTCCGTTGTTCACCGTGATCGGCGGGTCGAACCATGCGCCGTACTTTTCCATTCCGAGCTTGTATTCCTGGTACTTGCCGATATCCGGCACAATGCTCGCGAAATGTAGCATGTACACGAATCCGAACCCGCCCGAGATGTGCACCGTGGTCGGCATCTTCGCCGACTCCGCCATGCGCGCCACACGCAGCGAGCGGATCAGGCCACCGTAGTAGAACAGGTCCGGCTGCACGATATCGCAAACCCGGTTGGCGATCGACCAGCGGAAGCGCCACTCGCTGAATTCCTGCTCGCCCAGGGCCACCGGGATGGAGAGCGTGTCGCGCACTTTCTGGTTGTCCTCCAGCGCGTCGAACTCGCACGGCTCCTCGTAGTACACATACTGATACTCCTCGAGCATGCGCCCCACCGGGATGGCATGGGCCGGATCGTAGCTCGAGTTGGAATCGCCGTGCAGCGCAAAGCTGTCGCCAAAAGTTTTGCGTACCAGGGGAATCAGCGTTTCCGTCCGGCCCGGCAGGGCATCCACGTTGCGGTTCATCCGTCCGCCGAGCCGGAATTTCAGCGCCTTGGCCCGCGACTTTTCGACCAGCGACTGCAGATACTCGATCTCCTGGGAGGGAGTGGTGTCGCGCCGCCCGCTGGCCACGTAGACGGCGATTTCCTTGCGCCGTACGTCGCCCAACAACTGCCCCATCGACCGGCCGGCGATCCGCCCCAGCATATCCAGGATCGCCATTTCCACCCACGCCATCGGGCTCCACAACGCGACGCCGTAAAGCTTGTAGTTGCTGTCGTAGCGGTAGGCCTGCCAGAGCAGGGCTTCCAGGTCGCGGGCATCCTTCTTGAGAAACGGGGGGGCCACGAGGTTCTTAAAGATGCGGTCCAGATAGTCGGCGCGCGGAGGGTTGCAGACCGAAACGCCCTCGGCGCCGTCTTTGGAACGTACGCGAACGAAATACTCCTTGCCGTCGCGCAGCAGATCGATGGATTGAATGATGACCGGCGCGTCGAGCCGGTCGCGCTTCAACACCGGCAGCGCCGCTACGCGCGCCAGTTCCTCCATGGAGGGCCCGGTGCGGGGCTTGGCAGGATACAGCGATTTCGCCGCCAGGGCAGGACGCAGTGTTGCGGCTATCGCGCCCATCATGAGTTCACGCCGCTTCAGTTGCATGCTTCCTCCGGCTAGATGATATCAACCGGAGGCGATTCGCGGAAATTGCGCGCCAGGTTCGGCCGGGACGCGTTACGCGGCTTCCTGCTCCACCACCCGGCTGTTGACGCGGGCCACCTGCACGGCCTTGGCGATGCCCAGGCGCCGGAGCAGTTTGAGCGTCAGCCATGACGGATCGAACTCCCACCATGCCAGCCCGTGCCGCGCCGAAGTCGGATGGGCGTGGTGGTTGTTGTGCCAGCCTTCGCCGAAGGTGATCAGCGCCACCCACCAGTTGTTTCGGGAATCGTCGCGCGTGGCGAAGCGTCGCGCGCCCCACATGTGAGTAGCGGAGTTGACGAGCCAGGTGGCGTGCAGTCCGGCCACGACGCGCAGGCACAGGCCCCACAGCACCATGGGCAGCCCGCCGATGGCGGCCAGCAGTCCGCCCAATACCACGAGCGGCACCCAGTGGTAGTTGTTCAGCCAGATGTAAAAGCGGTGCTTGGCCAGATCGGGCGCGTACTTCGCCGTCATGCGCGTGTTGTTGTGGTTGGCCTCCCCGAACAGAATCCAACCCACGTGGGACCACCATGCCCCATCCCGCGGCGAATGCGGATCGCCCGGTTGATCCGATTTCTGATGGTGAATGCGGTGTACCGCCACCCAGAAAATCGGGCCTCCTTCGAGCGTCAGCGTCCCGCAAACGGCGAAGAAATACTCCAGCGCCAGCGGCACGCGGTAGGAACGATGGGTGTGCAGCCGGTGATATCCCAGACTGATTCCCAGCCCCGTCGCGAACCAATACAGAAACACGGCCACCGCCAGCCGCTCCCAACTGAACAGGAATAAGGCGGCGACGGCGCCGACGTGCAGGAGTCCGAAAACCGCGGTAGTAGTCCAGTTCAGCCCACGGCGGTCAAGAAAGTCGGCGTTAGTATTCACAGCATCTCCAGGCAGAAGTGGATAGTTCTACCGTATCAGCCGGGAGTCCTTCGCTTTGTAAGAGTAATGTAATTTCAACAGCTCCGGACGCGGGCATCGGCGGTGGTGACGGTGGACGAATCGGGCGCCTCGTGATCGAGCGAGGCTTTGAGCCAGTGGTCCGGCGCAGCCAGACCGTCCTTCCCGGGAAGGGAGCGATCCGCGGAGACCTTGTTCCACCAGGCGCGTGCTGGTGCCGCTTTTCTCGCCCTCTACCCCGCTACACGGAAATAGGTAGTGTAGATTTCCTGCCGCACCTGATAGAACGGGCGCATTCTCACCGCGCCCCCAGCGGCTCGCCAGTCGAACTCGAGCGGCTTGCCCGCAACCGGCTCGAGGTGCGCCAGTGCGCCGGCGGATAGGGCCAGGCCCCCCGGCGCGTCGATCGCGGTCAACATGACCGGGCCGCGCATCACCGCGACCCGATCGGAGTTGCGATCGTCGATCGGCACGGTGCGAAAGGTAAAAGGCAGAGTCAGGGCGACCGTATCGTTGGTGCGCCAGCGGCGGCGAATCACCGCGAAGGTGCCGGGGTTGGCTGGGACCGCCAGCAGCTGTCCGTTCAGCTCGATCCGCGCGGGACGATCGAGCCAGCCCGGAATCCGCACGCGCATGGCGAATTCCACGGGACGTTGCGCCGCTACCCGCAGCTCTACCGTCTCCGCTTCGGGATATTCGGTGCGCTGCTCCAGGCTTACCAGCATTCCCCCCTGCTTCCATTGCACGCCGGACGCGGCGTACAGGTTGATATAGATACCGCCGGCCTCCTGGAAGTACAGGTTGAGGGGATAATCCGCCACCGATTGCAGCAGCGTACCCGCGCAGCACGGCCACCTGCGATGATAGTAGCCTTTCTTCGCCTCCGCATGATAGTCGGAGTAGTAGAAGTAGCCGCCATCGTCATCGGGATCGAGGGCGCCCAAAATGGTATTGAGCAGGATGCGCTCCAGGCCATCGCCGTAGCGCGCATCCGCAGTGAAGCCCAGCAGGTAGCGCGCCAGCCGGGAGTGCGCGTAGTAGCCGCACGGGGTTTCGAAATGGTCGTGAGTTGAGGTGAGGCTCGCGGCCAGCTCGCCCTGGTGCGGGCGCACAAACGCTTCCTTGGGAGCCCAGGCTCCGGAGGCATACTGCTGCGTCGTCTCGATCATGTCCCAGGCGTTTTGAATGGCGCGCAGATACAGCGCATCGCCCAGCACCTCGTAGGCCTTGGCGCCCGAACTGAGCGCGATGACGTGACTGTAGCCGTGCTTGCCGGGTAGAATGTTGCGGCCCTCCGCCAGGGGGCGGAAGTAATCGGCATCCAGCAGGTACCGCTTCGCCATTGCGAAGAAACGTCGGTCTCCGGTCAGCTCGTACGACCGGAACAGGTTTTCGGGCAGAATGTACGGCTCGTCGTAGGGAGCCTGTTTGGGGCTGTCCGGACCGCGGTCGTACACGTGGTCCGGAATGTAGCGAAGGGCGGCATCGACAACGCGCGGCAACAGCGCGCGGGCACGGTCGATGCCCGCCAGCGTAGCGGCATCCACGAGGCCGATCTCATATTTGTCGAGGATGTAGCAGGGCCAGGTAGTGGAAGCCTTCGGGCTGGCGAACGGGTTACCGTCCTTTTCGAAGGCGGAGGCGTAGCCTTCCACGAGGCGGCGCGCTTTGGCGGCCGAGGCGGCATCGCCGGTGGCGGCGTGGATGCGGCAGAGGCCGGAGATGAATTGACCAAGCAGGTGCCCGGGCACGAAGCCCTCGGCGTCATACCAGCCGCCCATATCGCGGCCGGGAGCGGGCAGCCCCGCACGTTGCCGGTAGACCTTCAGCAGACGGTCTTCATCGAGCTTCAGAAAATGCGCCTGGACGCGCTGGTACTGCGCAGCCATGGGGCCGCCGAAAAGCTTCACCTGCGCGTAGGGGATCTCATGCAGCTTGCGCCGCGCCCTTGCCGCCGCCGCGGGGGTGACGGCGGGTGCGGCGAGGCCGGCCAGGAAGGCACGTCGCGATACGCTCATCACTTAGGTTCGCACAGACGGCGCGTTCAGGCTGATGCGCCAGCCGGCAAAACGGTAACCTCATGGTCCACCGGGAAGTTCATCGAGCGGGCCAGCGCGCAGACCTGGTGCGCGCGGTCGTGCATGGCCCGGGCTTCGGAGGCGCGGCTCGCCTCGGTAATCGACATACGGGGGTGGAGCACCACGCGGGAGAATTCGGCGGAACCGTCCGCGTGTTCCACCACCTCGCCGGTGACTTCGTCGGTATAGCCGGTCACCACGATGCCGGCGTCGGCACACAGGTGCAAGACCCAGAGCATGTGGCAGGCGGACAGCGCGCCTAATAGCAACTCCTCCGGATTGTAGCGGCCGGGCGTTCCCCGAAACAGCGGATCGGAAGACCCCGGTATGGCCGCCTCCTTACCCGGAGCGGACAGCTCGTGGTCGCGGCGATAGCCCGTGTAAGTGGAAGTGCCGGTGCCGAGATCGCCGGTCCAGCGGTTGGTCATGCGGTAGTTATGCGTGCGGTTCATAGTCAAAAATGAGCTCGCAGATCCGCAAAACGCTCCAGCACCAGCAGGGTGCCGTTGCCGGCGTGGCGGATGTCCTGCTTCTCCAGGACCCAGGTATGGGCGTGGGGAATGAACGCGGCATTGAGGCCGGCTTCGAGGGCCGGATTGATGTCCGATTTGGGACTGTTGCCGATCATCCAGGTGCGGCGCGGGTGCATGCCACGGTCCTCCACCAGGCGGCGATAGGCGGCGGCATCTTTCTCCTTGACAATGGCCGTGTGGCCGAAGAACGCGCCGAGGCCGGAGCGCTCGATCTTGAGCTTCTGTTCTTCGGGGTGGCCCTTCGTAAACAGGGTCAGGTCGTGCCGCAGGCTCAGGAATTCGAGCGTATCGGCGACGCCGTCGATCACTTCCATGGGGCAATCGAGAATGCGCCGGGCGAACGACATGGCCCGCTCGAGATCCTCTTCCCGGACTTCGCGCTCGACCAGGTGTTCATAGCACTGGCGCAGGTTGCGGGCGAAATTCAGCGAGCCGTAGCCGTGAATGCGCGCGTTGGCCTCTTCGATTTCATCAAGCACGTCGCGAACCTCGGCCGGAGACATCGAGGAGTGGCTGAGGAAGTCGACGAATTCATCGAAAGCGCGCTCAAAGTAGATGTTGTTTTCCCAGAGGGTGTCGTCGGCGTCGATGATCAGGTGCTGCCGGGTCATTTCCCGGACCTCGGGGCCAGGCGAAAGGGAATTTCGAATACGGCGTCAATTTCGATCGGGGAGCCGTTGCGGAGCGCGGGCGAAAACTCCCACTTGCCAAGGGCTTCCTGCGCGCTGCGGTCGAGCCGGTCGTCCAGGTGGCGGAGGAGCGCCACCGAATCGACGTGTCCATCGCGGCGAATCACCGCGAACAGGCGGACCACGCCTTCCACCCGTTCATCGGCGGCCGCGGCGATGTATTTGGGATCGACCTTGCGCAACGGGACGGGAGGGCGAACTTCGACGGGCGGCGATCCGGGCGGTAATTCGCGCTCGGCGAACCAGACGATCCAGCTCCCGGTATAGCTGGTGATATTGGGCATCTGGATGGCGAGGGTGTAGACCGCGCGACCTTCCAGGCGGGGATCGGGCGCGCTGGAGACGCGGGTGGCCGCGATTGGCTCGGAGTTGGCGGGTCTGGAGCGAAGCGCGGCGCGGGCAGCGTCGATCAGTCCCTGGCGAGTAGGGGTGATGGCTGCGACCAGGGTCGCGCGGTCGTCTTTCGGGCCATGGGCACGCAATCCGGGAACGGTGATCGCGGCGGGAGCGGGCGCGGCACCAGCGGAGTCGGCCAGGGGCACGGGGCCCGCGGAGAATCCCGGCCGGTGAGAAACGGCGGGTACGGCTAGATCGGGCGCCGGCACGGGATTGACCCCGGCAATGGCGAGCGTAGCTGAGGGAGCCTCGGCGGCCGGCGCGGCTGGGGCCGGCGCGGTGGGGAATCCGTTCGCCGGCGGCGTGAAGCTACGCAAGGGCGCGCGCGGAACGGCGGCAGCAAGATTCACCGTGGGAGAAACGGCGGCAACTTCCGGGATGGCGGGAATCACCAGGCGTGCGTTCGGCGGCGGTGGTGCCTGCGGCGCCGGCGGAGTGAAGGCGCGCGGCCGGGGCCGCGGCAACGCCACCGCCACCAGGTTCGCCAGGGGCAGCGGCTTGCGTATGGCCACTTCCGGAGCGGGCGAGTAGATCATCTGCGGCACCCGGCGATCCTCTTGCCGCCCGGCGGCAATGGACTGCGCGAAACGGAGGCGCGCCCGCGCGGGCTGCGCCTTCCGCGGCGCTGCACCGGGTGAGATTTCGGGCAGCCGCCGATTGGAGCGGTACCAGACGATGTGCGACTCGTGAGGCCGTATGGTCATGTCGTAGAGGCTCGGCGACGCTTGCGGTATGGGCGCGAGAGCGATCCAGGCGAGCAGAGAGCCGTGCACGCAGGCCGAGGTGAAGACGGACGCCGTGGTTCGCAACCTCGCCGGATCGAGGCGCAACACGACGACCATGCCGCCTCACAATCCCGCCGGCTTGCCGCCGAAGCCATTGGTGGGCGCCAGTTCGCGGATGTGCTCGATGGTGCGCTGGCGCGGGATGTAGTCGGCAAGGTATTGGTTCAGGCGTTTCAGACGCTCGGTTTCGGAGCGGCGGCGCAGCAGGGTGTGGAGGAAATCGAGATCCGGGAGATACTGGGCCACCTGAAAGCTGAGCTGGGGATCGGCCAGGTTGGGCTCACCCTGGCTGCGGCTGCCCGGCAGTTCCACCAGCGCTTTGAAGTGCTGCAGCGCCTGGTCGCGCAGGTCCTGCGGAACGGGATCGAGATCATCGTCATCGAAGTAATTCACCTCCCCCTGGAGGTAGTCTTTGTCTTCGTTGAGGGAACGGATCTCGAAGCGCCGCTGCCCGCGGGTGAGGATGTCCATCCGGCCGTCATCGTAGTTATGGAGGACTTTCTGTACGCGAACGGTGCAACCGGCGTTGACGATCCCTTCGTCCTTCGCGAGAACCATTCCGAATTCGGAGTCTTCGCGGATCGCGAGCCCTACCATTTCCTTGTAGCGCTCCTCGAAGATGTGGAGCGGCAGGTTGGTTCGCGGGAAAACCACGACACTCAGCGGGAAGAGCGGGATAAGCCGCGAAGACATGGTACTATTATGCCTCCAGCCGGCTGGCGGGCCCCGCCGGCAGCCCCATGCGCATTGACGGAAAAGTTGTAATCATCACGGGCGCCTCCGAGGGTATCGGCGCCGCCTGCGCGGCCGAGTTTGGGCGCGCGGGGGCCAAACTGTCGCTGGCGGCGCGGTCCGAAGCGGGGCTCCGCCGGGCAGGCGGCACGGACGCGCTGATCACGCCGGGGGATCTCACCGGGGATCTCGCTCGCAGGCGCGTAGTGGACCGTACCCTGGAGCGGTTCGGCGCCATCGACATCCTGATCAATAACGCCGCGGTGGGATTTTATGCGCCTTCGTGGCAGAGCCCCGAGGAGTACACGCGCCGGCTGATGGAACTGAATTTCTTCGCGCTGTTGGGCATGGCGCAGCTGGTGACGCCGCACATGCGCGCGCGCCGCAGCGGGATGATCGTGAACGTGGGCTCCATCGGCGGTAAGGTGATTCTGCCGTGGCTGACCGTCTATAGCGCGTCGAAGGCCGCGGTGGGCGCGCTTACCGAGGGCTTGCGCATGGAACTCCGGCGCGATAATGTCAAGACCATGCTGGTGTGCCCGGGCTACGTGACCACCGGTTTTCAGAAAAATGTGATTGCGGGGCGGGCTCCCGAGCAGGTGATCCGGGCACGGCGGTTCGCAATCACCGCGGAAGAATGCGCGCGGGCCATCCGGCGCGGCGTGGAACGCGAGGCGCGCACGGTGATGGCACCGGCGAGCGGATGGGCCCTGGTGGCCCTCTGGCGCCTGCTGCCGCGCCTGGTACAGGCTCGCATGGCGCGCATGAACGAGACGGCATGAATCTCAAGCTCAAACAGACGCCCGGAATCTACGTGGTGGGCTTCATGGCGGCTGGAAAATCGACCATCGGGCGGCACCTGGCACGACGTATGGGATGGAATTTTTTCGACCTCGACGAGGAGATCGAATCCGCCGAAGGTACCTCCATCGCCGAAATTTTCGCGGCGCGCGGCGAGGCCGAATTCCGGCGCATCGAGTCGCAGATGCTCGAGCAGCATGTGCGGTGGATCGGGCGCGGCCGGCCGGCGGTGGTGGCGCTGGGCGGCGGGGCGTTCGTGGAAGAGCGGAATCGCCGCCTGCTCGAGGATCACGGAATTTCGGTCTGGCTGGATTGCCCCTTCGAAATCGTGAAACGGCGGGTGGCGCTGGCTTCGCACCGGCCGCTGGCGCAAGATCCGGAAACGTTCGCGGCGCTCTACGAAGCGCGACGCCAAGCGTATTGGCTGGCGGACCTGCGCGTCCCCATCGAAGGCGACGACCCGGAGGCGATGGTGGAGAGAATTGTCACGGCGGCGGTCCTGCGGTGAAGAACGCCGGGCGTGGTAGCGTGCTGCGGCGGGATGCGCGCTCCATCTTTGACGCGGCGCTGGCGGCGGCCAGGCCGGTGGATGCCGTGGTGCGCTACCTGGCGCGGAAGAACTTCCAAAAATTTCACGACATCTACGTCATCGGGGCCGGCAAGGCCGGCGCCTCCATGGCGCAGGCCGCCGAACGCGTGCTCGGGAAGAAGATCACCGCTGGCCTGATCAACGTCAAGTACGGCCACCTGGCCGGCCTGAAGCGCATCGAGCTGAACGAATGCGGCCACCCCGTGCCGGATGAGCGCGGCGTCGCGGGAGCGCGGCGGATCGCGGCCCTGGCCCAATCGGCCGGCGCGGACGACCTGGTGATCTGTCTGATTTCGGGCGGCGGTTCGGCCCTGCTGCCGCTGCCGGCGGAGGGCATCACGCTCGAGCAGAAGCAACTGGTCACGCGGCTGCTTCTGGCCTGCGGAGCGACGATTCACGAGATCAACGCGGTGCGCAAGCACATTTCGAGTATCAAGGGCGGCCAACTGGCGCGGCTGGCGGCGCCGGCGGCCGTGGAGTCGCTCATCCTTTCCGACGTGATCGGCGATGACCTGGACGTGATCGGCTCGGGCCCCACCGCGCCCGACGGTTCCACCTTCGCCGATGCCGCGGCGATCCTCCAGCGGTACGGCGTGTGGGAGAGTGTGCCCGCGCCGGTACGGGAACGCATCGAAGCCGGCATGCGCGGAGAGGTCGCGGAGACGCCCAAGCCGGGCGACCTGCTGTTCGGACAGGTGCGCAACGTGATCATCGGCAGCAATCGCCTGGCTCTGGCCGCCGCCGCGCGGAAGGCGCGGGATCTGGGGTATCGCACGCTGGTGCTGGCAAGCGAAATCCAGGGTGAAACCCGCGATGTCGCGCGCGTGCATGCGGCCATCGCGCGCGAAGTGGTCCACACCGGGCAGCCGGTCAAGCCGCCCGCATGTATCATCTCCGGCGGCGAGACCACCGTTACCCTTTCCGGCGACGGCCTGGGCGGAAGAAACCAGGAATTCGCGCTGGCCGCGGCCATCGATATAGCCCGCCTGCCGCACACGCTGGTGTTCAGCGCCGGCACCGATGGCACCGACGGGCCGACCGACGCGGCCGGGGCCGTGGCCGATGGCGAGACGCTGAGCCGCAGGCCCGACGCGCGCGCGTTTCTCGCGCGTAACGATTCCTACCACTACTTCGAGGCGCTGGGCGACCTGGTCGTCACCGGTCCCACCAACACTAACGTGATGGACGTGCGGATAGTTCTGGTGGCGGCGCCGCCGGCATCGCCCGCGCGGCGGCCCAAAGCACGGCCGCCAGCGCCAGCGAAAGCGCGGGCATGACGAACATGGCGCGCTGCAATCCCAACGCGCGGGCCGCTTCGGTGAGCACCGTCGAGCCGGCGGCCTGGCGGGCGAAGGCATCGCTGAGGCGCCCCGCGACCAACGGACCAAGCGCACCGCCGGCGAGATACATCACCAGGTAATAAGCCGCCATGGCCGTGCCGCGGAAACCCGCCGGCACAACGTCTTGAATGGCCGCATACGCCAGCGCATAGTACATCTGTAAGAGACCGTAGCCCACCATCAGGAGCAGCATCGCGGGAACGGCGGCCCCCGGCGGCGCCATCAGGCCCAGGGTAGCGGGCACCGCCGAAACCGCCGATGCCGCCGCCGCAAGACGGAGCCGGTCGGCAGAGTCGCCGAGGACCCCGGCAGCGAGTGCCCCCAGGATGCCGGCCGCTCCGGAACCGAGCCCGGCCCACAAACCAGCCTGCGCGACCGACAGGTGGTGATAACGGGTGAAGAACGCGGCGATGAAGGTGGAGAAGGCGTAGAGGATGAAGTTGACCAGGGCGCCCGAGGCGGCAATCCACCACAAGGCGCGAATCCCCAGCAACGTGCGCGCGTCCGCACCGGCTGCCAATCGCCGGCCGGGGGCCGCCAGCGGCGCTTCCGGCAGCGCCAACAGCAACGGCACCAGTAGGGCGGCGGGAGCGGCGGCAACCGCCATTGCCCAGCGCCATCCGAGCGCCTGCGCCACCGCGCCGGTGATGGCGAAGCTCAGCATGATCCCGACCGGCACGGCCATCATAAAACCCGCCATGGCGCGCGCCCGCCGGTCCGGCGGCACGAGGTCGCCGATCCAACTGGTGGCGGCCGGGGCACAGACCGCTTCGCCGATTCCTACGCCCATGCGGGTGACCAGCAAGGCCACATAACTCCAGGCCAAACCGCCCAGCCCCGTCAGTCCCGCCCATATGGCGATGCCGATGGCAAGCAGGCGCTTCCGGCTCCAGGTATCCGCAAGGCGCCCCAGCGGCAACCCGGCCAGGGCGTAAACCAGGATGAACACGGTCGGCAGAGCGCCCACCTGTGTGTCCGAGAGGCGGAACTCGCGGCGCACCGGCTCTACCAGCGCGCCCAGTGCCTGGCGATCGTAGATGTTCAGTACGTTCACCAGGCACAGCACCAGGTACGTCACTGGAACACTGCGGCCAGCGGCATTCGAGGAGTCCGGGCGCGGAAGGCGCGGGCCTCCGCGCCACGGGTTCGTCACCGGCTACATCTCGACAGCGGGAGTCTTGGGAGTTTTCGGCGGCCTGGGTGCGCGGCCGGGAGGGGGCGGCACCTGGCTCGGCGCCACGCCTTCCTTGCGCAACGTGATGGCGCCCCGGTTGACGCTGAGCCGAATGGTCGGCCCGTCGCCTACCTTGCCCTTCAAGGTGGCGGTGCGGCCGTCGTTTTCCTGGCGGATGCCTGGACCGAAGTCGTTGTACGTCTCACCCCGCTCCGCGGTGCCCTGAATTTCAAACGTGGCTTTGTCCGGCAAGACTAGATCGATGCGGCCCGATCCGGACCGGGCCTGGATGGCCGAGAGCGGCAGTTTGCCGGGCTGCAACTGGATGTCCCCGCGTTGTGTCTCAATGTCCACCGACTGCGTGAAGTCCTCCAGCTTGATATCGCGCGAGCCGCACACCAGGCGCAAGGGGCCGACGACATTGGTGGCGGTGAGCTGGCTCAGGTCCATGTTGATTCGGCCGGGCACGGCTTCGGCGTGCAGTTCGGTATTGCGCGCGCCTTCAAACTGCAGCGGCTTGGCCAGATTCTTGAATTCGAGGGTACCGGTGAACGCGCCGGTGATGGTGACCTGTCCGGCGATGTTCTCCAGTTCGATGTCCGAGCCGCGGCTGCCCTGCATGTCGAGACGGCCTTTCAGATCGACCGCGCGGATCAGATCGCTGCGCCCGATTTCCAGGCGGGAATTGCCGCCGATGCGCGCCAGGCGTACGTCGCCGCGGTCGCTGGCCAGTTCCACATCGCCGGTAATATCGGTGACTTCGTAGTCGCCCGTGTTGCCGCGGGCCTCGATGGTGACACCGCGCGGAACGGTTACCTCCAGGTCGTCGGAGACGCGCTCGTTCTCCGGCGCGCGATCCTGGTTGGAGCGGACCAGCACGCGATCGCCCTGCGGAACGACTTCGACGGGCGTGATGTCGTGCGTATGATCCGCATCTTTGCGCGACCAGGCGCGGATGACCTTGCGGCCGTTCACGGTGATTTCGGTGGTATCGGCGCCGGTGACTTTGATGCTGCCGCGCGGGTTCTCAAAGGTGATGCGCGTAGTTCCGGTGGCCGGCCCGCGGGCGGAAACGGAGTAGTCGTATTGCTCGCCCAGCGCGTCCAGGCCGTTGTAAAAACGAATGCCGTGGCGATGGGCCGCCCACAGTCCCGAACCTGCCAGGCAGATCAGCACCACCAAGGCTACTTCGCCTCCCGAGAACGAGGCATAGCCGCGGTCGCGCCAGACCAGCGTTTCCACCAGCCGCAGCAAGCCCCAGGCGATCAGCAGGAAGGGCCAATACTGGGCCACGATGTCGAAGATGGGCGCCTCCGGGTGCAAATTGCGCCAGAGGAACAGTCCGCCGATCACTAACAACAGCAGCGGTCCGGTGAAGGATCGTCGTCTCATGCTTGACCTCCGGAAGCGGGCGGTGCGCCGGTTTCGCCGGGACGTGAGGGCGTGGACGGCTGGCCGACCCCGGGATACGAGCTCTGCCGATAGCCCCCCGGCGCGTACGCCGAAGGGGGCGGCGGCCAGGCATAGGTTGGGGCGGCCGGCGGCGCCGGTTGCGTACCGCGCCCGAGCAAGCTCAGCAGTCCGAAGACGATCAGCAGCACCGGCCAGGTTTGATCGAAACGGTATTGCGTGAAATTGTTGAGCGCGAACAGCACGCCCACGGTAATGAGCGTTACCGGCCCGCGGACGGCCCGGACGACGTGCCTACTGCCGTTCATGGCGCACCTCTTCGCGCGCCGCGATCCGCCCGTAGAGCAACCAGGCGCCTGCCAGGATCAACAGCACCGGCCAGTAGCGCGCGATGTATTCGAAATCGAGCAGATCCAGCGTATGCAGGAGCAGCACCACACCCAGGATGATCAGCGCGATGGCGGCCACCGGTACGTTGCCTTTCCGCCCGCCCAGGTCGATCAGGCTCGAGTATTCATCCACGGGCTCGCCCAAACGGCGGCGGCGCGCGGTGTGGTAGGCCTCGAACGCCATGTAGAACATCCACACGGCAATCAGGATTCCGAACACCGGCTCCAGGCCGTGCGAGGCGTTGGAGCTGGTGACGCTCACCAGCAGGCCCCAGATGACCGCGTGCACCAGGCCCTTGGCATACTGGCCGTTGTAGATGGCCCCGACGCCGGGTATCCATCCCAGGCAAAACGCCAGCCCCGGCGAAATATCGGCGGCGAACTGGACGCCGGGTGGCGGGGCGACATACGGGGGGGCCGCCGCACCGGGAGGCGGCATCCACGCACCTGCCTGACCCGGAGCGGGCGCGGCAGCGGGCGCATGCTCCGCGCAATAGACCGTACCGAACGCATCGCGGCGACACTCGTCGCAGAGCGGTTTGCCGCAGGCTCGGCAGAACGCCGTAGCCGGTACTTCAGGGTGATTCTGGCAATTCATGACGTATCCCTCAACGTTGTTCTCCCGGTGGGTTTGAAAGTGGCGCCCCGCCGGGCGTAGCGGCGCCTTGGTTCTGAGCCGGACTCACAGGCAGCTTCCGCTCATCGACTTTCGGTGCGGAGTCTCTGGGTGTAAGCCGCTGCTCCTCGTCCTGTTGCTGCCATTCTCGCAGCGTGGTCTGAATCTGGTACACGAACTTCAGATTCTCGTAGAACTTCACGGTACGCGCCCAGGTGCGAATGGCGCGGTCTTCCAGTCCCGCCCAGACGCGGGAGGGCCGGAGGTCTTCCACTTTCGGTTGCCGGACCGGCGCCACGAAGCGGGCCAGCATGGCAATGGAGAGAATCGTCATCGCCATACCCATGGCGTACTTGGGCTGCAAAACCGGACTCAGGATGGCGCTGAGCCAGGTACGCACCTTCGATTCGTGCCTGCTCTTGCTCCACGGCGCATCGAACAGGATCCGGGTGATCAACTCGGGCGGCGGCTCCACCTCGGCCGCCGATTCCATAAATGCGACGGCCAGCGCGGAGTCCCGGGCCAGTTCGGCACACCCGGGGCATTCGCCGAAGTGACGCTCGAGCTCGGCCCGTTGGGCCGGCGACAGCGTACCGTCGACGTAGTCGCAGATCAGGATTTCGACATCCGCGCAGCTCATACCGCCAGCTTCTGCTTTCGCAAGAGCCGCGCCAGTTCGGCGCGGCCCCGATTAATCCGCGATTTCACCGTTCCCTCGGGAATCTGCAACACATTGGCGATCTCGCGATACTCCATCTCCTGCAAATCGCGCAGGATGACCGCTTCCCGTAAATCCGGCGACAGCTTTTGCAATGTCGCCTGTAGAATTTCGCTGGCCTCGCGGCCGGCAATCATGTGATCCGGCCGTACGGCCGCCGAAGCCCCCTCCTCCTCGAGAACCGGGAGCTGCTCCTCGATCGAGTCCGTCACCCGGTCCTGACGAGTCCGGCGATAGTGATCGATCAAAAGGTTACGGGTCACGCGCGCCAGCCACGTCGAAAAAGAGCCCTCCGTCGAACGGAAGGTGCGCAGCGTGCGAAATACCCGCAAAAAAACTTCCTGACTCAGGTCCTGCGCCTCCGAGCCTTGGTTGGTGAAGCGGTAGCATAGCGCATAGATTCTTCGGGTATGGAGCCGGACGAGCTCCTCCCAGGCGGCATCATCACCGCGCAGACATCGCGAAACGAGGCTGGAATCGGGGTCCAAAGTCCGTTCTACCAGATTACGACCGCCGCGAACACCCACCAGGGGGTGACCAGCAGGGCTGCCCACCATGCCGCTCACGGCTTGGCCGTCCACCTGGTTGGCGAAGATTGCGAAAGCTGCCGTCGCGGCTGCCATGGCGCTCGTTTCTTTCACTTGGAGAAACGAGGCTTTATCATGATAGGTTCAATTTTTTCCTGGATGCCAGTTCTTTTGAGGCAGTTCCGGAAATGCGGGCCGCCGGCCTGCCGGGGAGGGACTCATCAGCCGTCATACCTGGAAGTGGGCGGCCGTCGTGGCGGTTCTCCTGGCCGCTCTGGGGTGGTACTTCTACCCGCAGTGGCGCGCCTGGGAATTCGACTGGCGATTGGTGGCGCGGAGTTTTTTGGGCGTGCGCGTGCCCTGGCTCCTGGCCTCCCTGGTGCCGATCGCCGGCGCCTACGTGGTCCGCGCCTTTCGCTGGGCCGTCTTCATGAGACCGGTCAAGCCTCATCCGTCCCTTCGCAACCTGCTGTCGGCCACGATTATCGGCTTTACGGCGATTACTCTGTTTGGACGGCCGGGTGAGTTCGTCCGTCCGTATCTGATTGCAGTCAAAGAGCGCGTCCCCGCCACCACACAACTTGCCATATGGATGCTGGAACGGACATTCGACCTGCTGATGGCATTGCTGGTGTTCGGGTTCGCACTCTCGCGGGTACGCTCGTCGGAGTTGCTGGTGGGTCCGGGACTGGCTTGGCTCCTGGCGGCCGGTGGTAAGCTGACCGTGCTGCTCACCGCGGCGGTCCTGATTCTGCTGTTGTCCTTCCGGCACCTCTCCGACCCGGTCCGCCATCGGCTGTTGCACTTTCTGCACTTCCTGCCGGAGCGGCATTTCCTTAAGATAGAGAGGATTCTCGCGGCCTTCGTGCAAGGCGTGGAATCCACGCGCAGCGACCGGGCCCTGGCGGCCATCGTGTTGTACTCGCTGCTCGAATGGGTGCTGATTGCCGCCTGTTACTGGTGCCTGGCTGGCGCGTTCGCCGACCTGGTGCGGCTGGGCTGGGTGGATGTGCTGATTTTCATGGGCTTTGTTTCGTTCGGAGCGGCGGTGCAGATTCCCGGCATCGGCGGCGGAATCCAGGTAGCTTCGGTCGTAGTGCTCACCGAACTGTTCGGTGCGCGCCTGGAGGTGGCGACGGCTTTCGGCATTACGGCATGGATTATTACTTTCGTAGTAGTAGTGCCAATTGGCTTGATCTTGGCGGTAAAAGAAGGTCTGGACTGGCACAGCCTGCGCCGGATGGGGCGTGGAGAATCCTCATGAAGTGTCCATTTTGCAATCATTTACAGGACAAGGTCGTGGATTCGCGAGAGACCCGTGAGGGTGACACGATCCGGCGCCGACGGGAGTGCCTGGCCTGTGAGCGCCGCTTCACGACGTACGAACGGATCGATGAAGTACCCTATATGGTCATTAAGAAGGACGGGCGGCGCGAGAAGTTCGACCGGCAGAAGGTGCTCACCGGCCTACTCAAGGCCTGCGAAAAGCGTCCGATCAGTATGGTGAGGCTCTCGGAGCTGGTTAATCTGGTGGAAAGCAAGGTAAGCGACTCTCCAGACCGCGAGATTTCCACTACAGCAATAGGAGAATTTCTCATGGACAGCTTGCGCGAACTGGACAAGATCGCATATGTACGGTTCGCCTCCGTTTACCGGGATTTTCAGGATGAAGAGGCATTTTTCAACGAACTGAAAAACCTGATGCGCCAAAAAGCGGGTAACTAGGGGCGGTTTCCGAACGCCCCAACAAGTCTGGTTTGGCTGCCGAAGCGGACGACAGAACTGGCGAAACGGTGCGGATGCGCGCTGGCCGCCAGGGCGTGTAATTTCCTGTAACCTATACAGTTCTAAGACATCTTTAAAAATAGAGCTTAACTTTGCTGGGGAATGGTGATATCATCAGTCGGAAGTCGAACCCCGAATGCAGCGGACGGTTTCAAGACGTCGGGCCGGACCAGCTTCTCAAGCAACTTTCAGTTTCAGTTAAAACCCATTTTCCCAGACATCGATCGTTCGGAGCGAGTGTCCCTGGGGGAGGTGAGTCTTAGTGGATCAGTTTGAAGATCAGTTCTTAGCGGACAATCCTGAGAGTCTTGGCCTGAATTTCGAGGACGATGCAAAATTCTTCGATTCGGAAGCAGCGCACGAGGCCGATTTCCTGCACCCCCAGCCGGTGGAGGAGTCCATCTACACGGACGATCCGGTCCGCGTGTACCTGCGGGAAATGGGTGCGGTTCCGCTCCTGACGCGGGAAGGCGAAGTCGATTTGGCCCGCCGCATGGAGCGCGGCAAGGTGCGGATGCAAAAGGCCATTAGCCGCTCCGCCCTGGTCCAGCGCGTCGTGGTGGATTTGTCCGAGCAACTGAAGAAGGGGGTCGTCGAACTGGAGGCGGTCGCCGATCTGGGCGATGTGGAAGAGGGTACTCCGGCCGACCTGAAGGTACGGGCCGATGCCGCCAAGTTATTTGCTGATGTAGGAATTCTCCACAAGAAAATGGTGCAGTTACAGGAGAAAGTGGACAATACCCCCATCGCCAATAAGCGGCCTCGCAAACGTCTCTGTGCGCGGCTGAATCGCGCCAAGGTGGAAACTTCACTCGCCATCCGCCGTTGCCCCTTCAAGGTCGCCCGCTGGAAGGAGTTCGCCCGCGAAATCGAACGCGCGGTCGACGAAATCAGCCACCTCGATAGTGAAATCAAGAAGTTAGAGACCCGAAACAACCCGGTACAGCAGGCCCGGCTGCGGGAGTTGAAGCGCGAGATCCGCAAACGCGAAATTTCCGCCGGCGCCACCCTGCCCGAATTGCGCCACAGCCTCACGGTCATCCGTCACGGCGAAGCCGAAGCCGAACGGGCGAAAAAGGACTTGGTCGAGGCCAACCTGCGGTTGGTGGTTTCGGTCGCTAAAAAGTACGTCAACCGGGGGCTTCATTTGCTCGACCTCATCCAGGAGGGCAATATCGGCCTCATGCGCGCCGCCGACAAGTTCGAATACCGGCGCGGCTATAAGTTCTCCACCTACGCCACCTGGTGGATCCGGCAGGCCATCACTCGCGCCATTGCCGACCAGTCCCGCACCATCCGCATTCCGGTGCACATGAACGAGAGCATGAACAAGTTCCTGCGCGCCACCCGCGAATTGGAAAAGGAACTGGGCCGGACTCCTACAAATGAGGAAATCGGCCGCCGAATGGATATCCCGGTCGAAAAAGTCCAGAAGCTGAAGACCATTTCGCGCGACCCGGTATCGCTCGAGACGCCAGTCGGGCGCGATGGCGAGTCGGCATTGGGCGACCTCATTGAAGACCGCTGGGTCGGATCCCCGGTGGATGCCGTTATCGAATCCAACGTTCGCGATGAAACCGCCGGTATTCTGAAGACCCTCTCCCCCAAAGAAGAGAAGGTCATCCGGATGCGTTTCGGGATCGGCTGCGAGCGTGAGCATACGCTCGAAGAGATCGGGCAGGAATTCGACGTAACGCGCGAACGGATCCGGCAGATCGAAGCGAAGGCGCTCAGGCAGTTGCGCGCCCCCGAACGGGCACGGCGCCTGCGCGCGCTCATGGCCGCCCGCTAGCCCGCGCACCACTTTCGGAACCCGAAGCTGCTCTCATGGCATCATAGGAGCATGCACAAAAGAGGGACCTTGCTGCTGCTGGGTGCCGCCATCCTGCTGGCCGCCAGCGCACTCTTCTACGCGGCGGAGATGCCGAAGCTGCCGCCCCCGTACGCCACCAAGGCGGTGAACAACCGCGCTCGCGTGATCCCGCAGCCGCAAGGCGCGCGCCTGAACCTGCCGCCCGGGTTTCACGCCGAGGTCTGGGCCGAAGATTTCAACACCCCGCGCTTCATGATGCTCGGTCCCGGCGACGAAATCCTGCTGTCGGACTCCGCCAACCCGCCCAATGGGACCGTCTACGTGTTCCCTCACGCCGATCCGAACCAGCGCAAGAAACTGATCGAAGGGCTCAACAAGCCCTACGGGCTGGCGATGCTTAATGGCTATCTCTATGTAGGTGAACCGGATTCGGTGAAGCGTTACAAATACGATGCCAAGGCGATGACCGCCGGCCAGGGTGAAGAAGTGGTGTCCCTGAAAGGACAAGGCACGCACCATTGGACGCGCAGCCTCCTGTTCGATCGCCAGGGAAAGAAACTCTACGTGGGGGTTGGATCGGGCTCGAATTCGTCGCCCGGTGAGGACCCGCGGCGTGCCGCGATCAGCGAGTACAACGTGGACGGCTCGCACCACGAGATTTACGCTGCCGGCACGCGGAACCCGATCGGGCTGCGGTGGTATCCGGGGACGGACACCCTGTGGGCCGCCGTGCAGGAACGCGACGATCTGGGCGACGACCTCGTGCCGGATTACTTCACCCATATCCAGAAGGGCGGCTTCTACGGTTGGCCGTACGCCTACATCGGCCCGCACGAGGATCCCACCAACAAGGGCCTCGCGCCGGCCCTGGTGGCGAAAACCATCGTGCCCGACGTGCTGCTGGGCGCACATGTGGCGGTGCTGGATTTCATCTTCTACACCGGTAAACAATTCCCGGCGGAATACCAGGGCGGGGCGTTTCTCGCCTTCCACGGCTCCTGGAACCGCTCCAAACGGGTGGGCCAATCCATCGCATTCGTGCCATTCAAGAACGCCAAGCCTTCCGGACCGATGCGGGAAGTCGTAACTGGTTGGATGATCTCTCCGGATGAGCGGGAAGTGTGGGGCCGGCCGGTCGGACTACTACAAATGCCGGATGGAAGCCTGTTGATCTCCGAGGACGGGAACAAGAAGATCTGGCACCTCAGCTACACCGGAAAATAAAGGGCGCCGCGGTGCTCTTCACGACTCGGCGGGCGCTGTGGCTGGTGCTGGCCACCGTCATCGGTGCGTCCGCCGCGCCGTTTCCCCACCGGCCCCATCTGGCACAGGGCCTGGAGTGCACATTCTGTCACGCCGCCGCCCCGGAGAGCCGCGCGGCGGACGACAATCTGCTGCCCAAGCGTGCAGTTTGCCTGAGCTGCCACGAGAATCCGGTAGTGCCGACGCACCGTCCCGAGACCGTTCCGGCGCGACTGGCACAGTTCAGCCACGCTTTGCATCTGAAGATGGGCAACGTGGCTCCCTTTCTCGCCGCCGCGATCGATAAGCACAATTACCTGCACCCCGACGCCGGCATGACGGCCTGGGTTCGCCGCCATCTCAACCGAACGAACCCCTGCGAGGCATGCCACCGCGGCCTGGAGGAATCCGACCACGTGACGCGGAGCGCATTGCCGCTGATGGCGGATTGCCTGGTCTGCCATACTCAGATCGATGCTCCGTTCAGTTGCGAGCAATGCCACATCAAGGATGCGCCCCTCAAGCCGGCGAGCCATACGGAGCATTTTGTGGATCGCCACAGCTCCGGCAGGCTGGCCCTGGACAAGACCACCTGCGCCGAGTGTCACGGGCGGACGTTTACCTGCATGGGGTGTCACTAATTGCCGCCCCCCAAGGGCGGCAGAGTGCACGGGTTCCCAAGGTGTGGCGGGGCTGCAACAGGTGGGAAGGTCCGAAGCGATTGATATCACGGCACCTCGCCGGTGGCTACAGGATTGCTCGAGCTGAAACCGAAGGAGAAGCGGCCGGGTGCCTATAGCCAAAATAACGGGACAGGGTTTGGCAGCAATTGGTTTCTCGGTCGCGCTCCTTTGGGGGTGTGTGATTGGAGAGCGGAGTATGAGCCGCCACGCGTACCTGGAGCGCCTGCAGGTAATGCGAGAAGTCGAGCGTCTGCAACGACACCAGCGGCCGATTCCCGTATCGGTTCCAATGCCGCACACCTCCCGGCCCCTTCCCGTCACCGCCGGCTAGCGCGCTGGCAGGCGCAGGCTTCGGGACAAACTCCTAAGCCCACGCGCTAATCATTCGCACGCCGTGCCTGAACCCGCCACTGCATGCCCGGTTACCCCTGCCGGCTCGCCCCAAAGGGTAGAATTACAAGCAATGGGCAGACTCGTTGTAATTCTTACACTCTTCCTGGCCGCCTGTAGCCGGGGACCGGAAGAGGTGGGCGCGCTGACCGAAGAGTTCGTTGACACGACGCTGTCGTTCTCCCCCGCTACGGCCACCAGCGCGGGCCTCCATGAATACCAGAAGCAGAACCTGGACAACATGCTGGACGACATGAGCGCCGCCGGCCAGGATCGCCAGCGACGCTACTACCAGCGGTTCCAGGAGCGGCTGGGACGCCTCAACACGGGCCAACTCGAACCGGAAGAGCGGGCCGACGTAACGATTCTGAAGGACCAGACCGCGCTGGCGCTGCTCGACCTCAACGAAATCCACAGCCACCTGCACAATCCCACGCTGTATGTCGAGACGCTGGGCAATGCGCTGTTCAGCCCCTACGTGCTGGAGTACGCTCCCCGCGCGCAACGCATCGGAAGTATCATCCACCGCCTGCAACAGGTGCCGCTCTACCTGGACCAGGCCACCACCAACCTGACCGAAGCGCCGCGGATCTGGACCCAGGTGGCTGCCCAGGAGAATCAGGGAAATATCGAGCTGGTAGACAAGACGATCCGGGCGGACGTTCCGCCGGAGTTGAAAAACGCCTACGCCGGAGCGGCGCAGCCGGCGCTGGACGCAATGCGGAAGTTCCAGGAGTACCTGGAGAGCAACCTGATATCTCGCGACCGGGCGGACTGGCGCCTCGGAAAGGACTGGTACACGCGCAAGTTCCGCTACTCGCTGGAGAGCGGCGTCGAGCCGGATAGCGTGCTGGCCAGCGCGGAGACGGACCTGGCGCGAGTCCGCGGCCGGATGCTCGAGCTGGCTTTGCCCCTGCATCGCAAGCTGGCGCCGAAGCACGGCGACCACGCGGATCTCTCCGGCGATGCACGGGAAAACCAGGTGATCGGGGAAGTGCTGGCGAAGATCGCCGATCGGCACTCGACCCGCGAATCCTACCTGGACGACGCACGGAATGACCTGGAAGAGGCGCACTCATTCGTCGAGCAGAAACACCTCTTGACCCTGCCGTCGGGAGCCAATCTCCAGGTGATTCCGACGCCGGTCTTCATGCGGGGCATCTACTCGGTGGGAGGATTCAACCCAGCGCCCGCGCTTCAGCCGCAGTTGGGCGCCTTTTACTGGATCACGCCCATACCGGCGGACTGGCCGGAGGCGCGTGCCGAGTCCAAGCTGCGCGAATACAATTTCTACAAGCTGAAGCTGCTGACGATCCACGAAGCCATGCCCGGGCACTACGTGCAGATGGAAATCGCCAACCGTGTACAGCCGCAGAGCCGGCGGGTGCTGCGCTCTCTCTACGGCAACGGGCCTTACATCGAGGGCTGGGGGCAGTATTCCACCCAGATGATGCTCGACGAGGGCTTTGGCAATCATTCCCCCGAGATGGCGCTCACCTTCGCCAAGGAGGAGCTGCGCGTGATCGCCAACGCCATTCTCGACGTGCGCCTGCAAATGCTCGAGATGACCGACCAGGCGGCGCTCGACCTGATGGAGAAGCGGACGTTCCAGGAGAAGGAAGAGGCCGAAGGCAAGCTCCAGCGTGCCAAGCTCTCGTCGTGCCAGCTGCCCACCTATTTTGTCGGCTGGAGGGGATGGCTGCGGGTGCGCGACGAATACCAGCGGACGAAAGGCGCGGCATATTCGCTGCCCGCGTTCAACGACAGCGCACTCCAGCAAGGCGCGGTTCCGCTCACCGCCCTGAGCGGATTGCTGCGCTAGCCAACCGTCGGTGGACCCCCCGGCCGGGAAGCGATCGAACCCATACAGACGGGCAACCGGAGCGGTCGGAAAACCGTCTATAATGACATAGCAGCCGGGATGCCCGAAAACGATAGTCCGACTTTCGCACCTGAAGCCGCGCCTCCTGTCGAGCCGCCACCACGGATCAGTATCGCCAACGTCTGGAGCACCCTTTCCTGGTTTCGCGACCTGGCCTTCTCCATTCTGATCGCGGTCGTCCTGATTGTGTTCATTTATCAGCCGGTTAAGGTCGAGGGCACGAGCATGACGCCCGCCTTGGCGGATCAGGAACGCATTTTCATCAATAAGTTCACCTACCGGTTCGGTTTGGGGAACATCGAGCACGGCGATACGGTGGTGTTCTGGTACCCGGAGGACAAGACCAAGTCCTACATCAAGCGCGTGATCGGCGTCCCGGGTGACCGCATACGGATCGACAGCGGGCAGGTTTACGTGAACGGCCGGACGCTGGTGGAGGATTACGTTCCCGCCAACGAGCGCGATTCGAACTCCTGGCACGATGCCCAGGAACAGGTGGTTCCGCCCAACCAGTATTTCGTGTTGGGGGATCACCGCAACTCTTCGAGCGACAGCCGCGCCTGGGGTTACGTCCCGCGCGAAAACATCTACGGCAAGGCCGTCTTCGTGTATTGGCCCCTGGACAAGATGGGCCGGCTCCGCTAGGTCAGCGTCTCAAGATCCACATCACCACCGAAAGAACCACGCTGAGGAGGACACATGTCATCAGCGGAAAGTAGAAACTGGAGTGTTTGCCCCGAATGTAGATATCGCCGGGCAGCCGCCCCAGCCGGAACGGTAGTTTGCCCGCAAAGGTGAACAGCAGGCCGGCCGCTACGAGGATCAAGCCCAAGGTGATGAGCACGCGGCCGAGGGGCATGCTTCCAGTATAAAGGCGGGTCGACGCTTGGCTTTGGAGTAGACTAAATCCTCATGAGACGTCTACTCGTGGCCACGCTGATCGCTGTTTCGTCGGCGGCAGCGGCCGGCTTCACCCTGGAACAGGTTCTCTCGGCGCCGTTTCCGTCGGAGTTGGTGGCCTCGCCGACCGGTGGCAAAGTAGCATGGATCCTCAACGAGCGCGGGGCGCGGAATATCTGGATCGCCTCGACGCCGGAGTATAAGGGAGTTCGGCTGACGGCATACAAGGATGACGACGGGCAGGACGTAGGCCAACTCGCTTGGACCCCTGACGGGCGAGCCGTGGTTTACGTTCGAGGCGGAGACCTGGAGTTCCTGGGACGGCCCGATCCGAACCCGTCGGTCAACACCGCCGGGGTGGAACAGGCGATCTGGATCGCAGCGCCGGGGCACGCTCCCCGCAAGCTGGGCGAAGGCCATTCGCCGGCAGTTTCGCCGAAGGGCGATCGGGTCGCGTTCCTGAAGGCAGGGCAGATCTGGTCGGCGCCTCTGGCGGGGGCGGGTCAGGCGACGCAGCTCATCATGGCGCGGGCGGGAGTCACGGCGAACCAACTGGAGTGGTCGCCCGACGGCTCGAAGCTGGCGTTCGTCAGCGATCGCGGCGATCACAGCTTCATCGCGGTGTACGACAGGGCCGCGAAATCGCTGGCGTATCTGGACCCGAGCGTGGACCGGGATCGCAACCCGGTGTGGTCGCGCGACGGACGACAAGTGGCGTTTCTGCGACAACTGGCGGCGCGGGGCACGGGCGCACGCGGGGCACGCCGCGCCGGAACGCCGTGGACTATCCGCGTAGCTTCGGTGGCGGACGGAACCGGTCGCCAGATCTGGAAAGCGGAAGAGGGTCCGGGCAGTGTGTTCCACCCGGTTGTCGCCGAGAGCCAACTCTTCTGGGCCGCCGGCGACCGCATTGTCTTTCCCTGGGAGCGGGACGGCTGGTCGCATCTGTACTCGGTCGCGGTAGAAGGCGGAGCGGCGACGCTGTTGACACCCGGCGAATTTGAAGTGGAGCACGTCGCGTATTCGCCCGACGGCAAGGAGATCGTGTTCTCTTCCAACCAGGATGATGTCGACCGCCGCCACATCTGGCGCGTCGCCGCAGGGGGAGGTCCGCCGCGGGCGGTCACCAGCGGACAGGAGCTCGAGTGGTCGCCCGTCATGGTGGGCGACGCCGTGGCTTTCTTCCACGCCGATGGCAAGCGGCCCGCGCGGGCGGCTATTCAGGTGCGCGGCGCCGTGAACGACCTGGCGCCGGATGCGATCCCGCCCGATTTTCCCGCCGAGTCGCTGGTAGTCCCGCAGGCCGTGATTTACAAGGCAACGGATGGCATGGAGATCCACGGGCAGCTTTTTCTACCCTCCGGCCTGGAAGCGGGACAGCGGCGCCCGGCCATCGTGTTCATGCATGGCGGATCGCGGCGGCAGATGCTGCTTGGCTGGCATTACATGGATTATTACAACAACGCCTACGCCATGAATCAGTACCTGGCCAGCCAGGGATATGTCGTGCTGTCGATCAATTACCGCAGCGGCATCGGTTACGGGCTCAACTTCCGCGAGGCGCTGAACTACGGCGCCACCGGCGCCAGCGAATACCAGGACGTGGTGGGGGCCGGCCAATACCTGAAGAGCCGGCCCGACGTGGATGCCGCGCACATCGGCCTGTGGGGCGGCTCGTACGGCGGGTATCTCACCGCGTTGGGGCTGGCGCGCGATTCCGCCCTGTTTGCCGCCGGCGTGGATTTTCACGGCGTTCACGACTGGAGCGCGCGGCTGAACAACCCCGGCTCGCCGGGTGCCCCCGGCAGAGGGCGCGGCGGGGAGGGAGCGCGGCCGGGCAACAACGACGTAGCCTTCGAGTCTTCGCCCATGGCCGCGGTGAGCACCTGGAAATCGCCGGTGCTGCTGATACATGGCGACGACGACCGCAACGTGGCATTCAGCCAGACGGTGATGCTGGTGGAGGCGCTCCGGCGGCAGAACGTTTACTTCGAGCAACTCATCATTCCCGATGAGATCCACGGGTTCCTGCGCCACGCCTCGTGGCTGCGCGGTTACCAGGCGGCGGCGGATTTTTTCAAGCGAAAACTGTGAGCTCGCGCAAGCCATCGGCGCGGCTGTGGCGGGTGCATGGCCGGGTCCAGGGGGTAGGGTACCGCTATTTCGCGCAACGGGCGGCGGCGGCCCTGGGCCTCGAGGGCTACGCCCGCAACCTGGACGATGGCAGCGTGGAAGTTTACGCGGTGGGAACCGCCCAGAGCCTGGACAAGTTCGCGGGGATGCTGCACCGCGGTCCACAGTGGGCCGACGTCCGCGGGGTGGACGAGCAGGAAGCCGCGGTGCACGAGTACGGCACGTTTCGGATCGAGAGCTGACTACCTCTTATACCCGATCATCCGGAGGAAGGCGCGCCGCTTCTCCGCATCTTCCGCCGTCTCGACGCCGTTGGGCGGAAAGCCATCGATGACGCCGAGGACGCCGCGACCTTGTTCGCTTTCGGCAATAACGGCCTGGACCGGGTTGGCGGTGGCGCAAAAAATGGAACAGACCTCCGGCACGTCCTGAATGCGTTTCAGGATGTTGATGGGGTAGGCGTCGCGCATCACCACGACGAAGATATGGCCGGCGGCGAGGGCGGAAGCATTCCGGGCAGCCAGTGACTGGAGGGCGTCGTCGTTGCCATCCACCCGGGTGAGACATGGCCCCGAGGCTTCGTTGAACGCCAGACCGAATTTGATCTGGGGCACGGCGTTGACGATGGCCTCGAAGATGTCTTCGACGCTCTTGATGAAGTGCGTCTGCCCGAGGATCAGGTTGCCGCCCTCGGGGATTTCAAGCGGTACGAGTTTCAGTTCCATAGAGACGCGGCCAGTACGGCGGCCGTCAGAAGGCAGACAGAGCAGGCGAGCCGCTCGACCAGGCGAATGGGGCGGGTAACGCGTTCCTCGGCTTCGATCTGCCGCCGAAGCTGCGCGCGCCACCAGATGGCCTCCGTATCGGGCAAAGCCAGGCCGGGGGTATCGGCCATCCGTTTCAGAGAGGCTGCAAACTCGGCATCATTCATGGTTCGCCTCGAATCCGTATCGGGTGAGGATCGTCTCCATTCTACGACGGGCCCGGTACAGGAGCACCTTGACGCTGTTTTCCTGCACCTGGAGCACTTCGGCGATTTCGCGATGGCTGGCGCCTTCGACATAGGCCAGCCAGAGCAAGGCGCGATCGGGGGCGTCCAGCCGGGCGAAGAGGCGATCCATGTCGGAGGAGAGCTCGGCTGTGGAAGCGATGGCCTCGGAGCGGCGCGGAGCGAGCTGCCACCATCGCCGCCAGCGGCTCCGAGCCCGGTAGTGGTCCGTGACCAGGTTGGTAGCGGTGCGGTAAAGGTAGGATTTGCGCTGCGCCTCGGGGAGGGTCGGCGCACTCAGGAGGCGCACGTAGCTTTCCTGGAGAAGGTCGTCTACGATGCCGGGGTCGCCGGCCAGGCGGCGGATGTAAGCCTGGAGGGCGCGCGCGGTGGCGGCGTAGAACGCCTCGAACTCGGCGCGCCCCAGCGGTTCGGCCGGGCGGGAATCGGTCAACGGCATGGCGGCTGCCGTGGTCACGAATCGCGCCGCTTTCCCAACAACCCAAACTGCCTTGACAGCAGGTAGGTCACCGTCGCGGAAATGAGGAATCCCACACCGACAAACATCAGCACGATTCCCGCGCCCATTGCCGGCATAAAGCCGGTGGGCGCGCTGGCACCCGCGCATCCCAAGCCCAGCAGGAGAATGACAATCCCCTTCTGCACGGATCCCAAGATCGACGCCATGGGACCTTCCTGGGTAAGCCCTTCCATAAACCGGCGGCCGCCCTCCGACTGTAGAAACGTGGCGAGGTCCTGCGCGGACCCGAACTTCTCGATCATCGTCTTGCGCAGGGCGGTCTGCTGGGAATGCCTGTAGGACGTGTAGAACAAGAACAGGACCACCCCGACCAGGGTGAGCACTCCCAGCATGCTTGCGACTTCTTTTGGATCCACTCGAATGCCTCCGACCGTTATAACGCGGTGAGAGGCCGAAAGGTTAACCGCCGGCTATTGAAACACCTCGCTGACGGGGACCACTTTGATGTCGTCGGGCTTCAGGTGGAGCGGCCACTGTTCCACCGTCTTGTCCTCTTCCTTGATGGCATCGGACGGAGGGGCGTTGTAAGTCATCGGCGAAGGGTTGTCGGAGGCGAGTTTGCGCTTGAGGTCCTCGCCGTTGTTCGAGACGGCAACGATGACGAGGCGGTCGATGCGGAGATAGCGGCGGATGACGCGGTTGACCTCGTCGCGGGTGAGCTTGGCGAGCGCCGACTGGATTTCGTCGGTGTATTTCGGGGCATCGTAGAAGATGCTATCGATGCCATAGCCTAACTCGGCGCGGCGGGTGCGGGTGAGCACGTTCACGTATTTGGAAAGGAACTCCCGGGTGCGCTCGAACGCTTCCTGGGACAAACCCTCCTTGATCAGTTTGTTGAGCTCGAACATCGCCAGGCGCAGGGCGAACTTGGCGGTAGGGGGTTCGACCGGCCGGATCCACATCTGAAAAATCTGGTAAACGCGCGCCACGTTGGGCGGCGGCTCCATGAGGAACATGCCGCGAGGGAAGTACTCGATGTAGGCGTAGTCGCCATAGTTGAGGCCGCGTTTCTCACGCATCTCGTCGTAGAGCACGCCACCGCTCATGCGGTGCTGCCCGAAATAGGAGGCGGCGAGCAAGAGGGCAGGATAGTCGGCGTTCTTGCGAGTGACACTGATGGGAAATCCGATCGAGTAGGCCACCGAGCGGGTGTCCTTATCGACGATCACAACGCGGGTGGAATCGATCTGCGGCGGCGGTTTCTGCCGAGGGCGGAATCCGGGGCCCTGCGGCAGCTTGCGGAAGTCCTTCTTCATGGCGTCGAGAAAGCCGAGCGAATAGTCGCCGGAAATCCCGAGGATGAGGTTGGTCTGGTTGTATTGGGATTTATAAAAGCTCTTCACGTCGTCGAGCGTCAGCTTTTCGAGGGAGCTCACCGTTCCCACCGAGTAGTGCTGGTACGGGGTGCCCCGGTAAATGTCGCGGTAGAGCACTTCCTTGGCCAGCTCTTCGTCGTTATTGCCCCGCAGGCCAATCTTGAGGAAGTTGATGGCATCGTCCTTCACGCGGCGAAAATCGTCCGGGCGAAAACCGGGGGTGAGCAGCATGGCGTGGAGCAGCTTATAGTACCCGGTGAGGTTATCGACATGGGTGGCTCCGGAGAAGGTCACCATCTCCTTGTCTACCTGGGCGGTGACGGAAGCGGCCATGGGAAAGAACGCATCGGTGAGCTGCTTGTAAGTCATATCGGCGGTGCCGCCGTTGGCCAGCATCATCGCAGTGAGATAGGACACGCCGGGCTTTCCGACCGGATCCCGTTCCGAGCCGGCCGTGAAGACAATTCGGAAGGTGACCAGGGGAGACTTGCCGGGGATGGCGAGCATGCGCATCTGCGCCAGCGCACCGGATGCCGCCAGAATCAGGGCAAGGACGAGCTTCACCGGCCACCTCCGCTGGACGGGGCCGAAGGACCGGTGAGGGTGACGACGGTGCGGCCCTTCTCGACGAGGTATTTCGACGCGGCCTCACGCACCTGTTCGGGAGTGAGCTGGGCGTACTGTTCGTAGAGTTTGTTCATGGTTTCCGGAGTGCGTCGCAAGGCGACGTAGCCAGCCAGGGCGGCGGCGACGGCATCACTCGAATCCATGCGCAGCGCCGCGGCGTAGCGCAGGTGTTTGCGGACGGCGTCGAGCCGGGGGGCCTCGACGGGCTTGTCACGGAAGCCCTGAACGGCGGCGAGGATCTGGTCGCGAACGTAATCGACGTCGGATTCGCGCTTCACCCGCGCGGTGATGGTGAACAGGGAGGGATCCATTCGGGCAGGGGCGGAGGCATTCAGAAAATCGGCCTTCTGCTCCTGAACGACGAGTTTCTGGTACAGCTCCGAGGTGGGGGAGAAGGCGAGAAACGCGAGCGCCTGGAGCGCGGCGGTATCGGGCCCTTCGTCGGTATAGGCTGGTCCTTTGAAGGCCACCGTGAGCAGGGGGAGGGTTCGGCTCGGCCAGTCCACGTGACCGCTGCGCGCATCGGTTTGGGGAGGCTCCTGGGGAATTTCCGGCTTGTACTCGCCTCGTTTCCACCCGCCCCAGTACTTGTCTACGAGCTGGCGCGCCGCTTTGGCCTTCACATCTCCGGCCACAATGATGGTGGTGTATTCGGGGCGGTAGTAACGGCCGTAGAACTGGAGGCTGTATTGATACTGGTTGGGCATGTCCTGGATGTCTCTGAGGAAGCCCATGGTGGTGTGTTTGTACGTGCTGCGGTCGAAGGCGGTGTCGGACAGCACTTCATCGAGCTTTTCAAAAGGGCTGGAACTGTTCTTGTTGTACTCGCCCAACACGGCGAGGCTTTCGGTTTTGAACTGCGGCTCGGTGTAGGAGAGATTCTGGAAACGGTCGGCCTCCATCATGAGGACGGTGGAGAGGTCTTGCTTCGAAAATACCGTGTAATAGCAAGTGAAATCGTCGGTAGTGAAAGCGTTTGACGAGGCGCCAATGCGGCGGAGGGTATCGTTATACTTCGCCGCCGGAAATTGCGCTGTGCCGCGAAACATCAGGTGTTCGAAGAGGTGGGCAAAGCCGGTGTGTCCCGGCTCGACTTCGTTGCGCGACCCGGTGGCGACCACGATATAGGTCGCGACGATATTGGGAAAGTCCGTGTCGACGCTGATGAGCCGCAATCCATTCGGCAGGTCCTCCTGGGAATAAGGGTAAGGAAAGATCTTGCGGGTTTCCTGGGCGCCGAACGCGGCAGCGGCGCACAACACGGTGATCAGCAGCTTGGCAAACATCAATTCCATTTTAAGGTCGCCGAGACGGTGCATCTGTTCGGGAAGAAACTTTCGAGTGGGCGTGCGGTAGCGAACAGGGGCTGAGACTGGTGCCAACCGCAACGTGCTCGCGCGGGAGCGGTCCTCGCCGCATTGGCGGCTTCAGGGGTGGCGCGTTCCCGTCAGAGGGGCCGTGATAAGATCTTCCCAGTTGTTTTATCGTGGTTTGCCGGCGTCCGCACATCCGATGTGTTGGCGTGGCGGCAAATCGATTTCACTCAGACAGGAGTCCCTCATGGTCCGCCTTCCCGGTGTTGCGTTGTTGATCAGCCTGACGACCGGCCTGGTTCCGGCCTTCGCCCAAGCCCCCGCCGCGCCCGCCCGCCGGGTGCGCCCCACGCCGCCCACCCGCGATCCACACACCCCCGGCTACGTCACCGCCAAAGAACTGCCGGACGGCGCCAATCCTCCGGCCAATGCCGACGGGAACTTCATCCTCGGACCTACCCACAATCCCGCGCCGGAGATGACCGCCCAGGAAGGCGTGCCCGAGGGAGACGTCTTCACCTTCACCATGGAATCGGCCGACAGCAAAATCTATCCCGGCATCGCGCGCGAACCCGGCACGTTTGCCAGGCCAGACCCCTCGGACCCCACCCGGCTGGTCGTCGCAAGCCATCCCGCGCCCTACAGCCGTCGAGTGGCGGTGTATGTTCCCAAACAGTACGTCCCCGGCACGGCCGCCCCGTTCATCGTGGGGGCGGATGGACCGGACCGGGCGTTGTTCACGGCGCTGGACAACCTGATCGCCCGGCGCCGGGTACCGGTGATGATCGCCATCTCCATCAGCAACGGCAGCGGCGATGCCCAGGGAAGCGAACGCGGCCTCGAATACGACACCATGTCGGGCCGGTACGCCGAGTTTGTCGAGACCGAAGTGCTGCCTCTGGTCGAGAAGCAATACCACGTGAAACTGACCAAAGACCCCGAAGGCCGCGCGACCATGGGCGGCAGCTCCGGCGGCTCGTGCGCGTTGATCATGGCGTGGTATCACCCGGAACTCTATCACCGCGTCCTCACCTACTCGGGCACCTATGTGAACCAGCAGTGGCCGCTGAACGCCGAGACTCCCCACGGCGCCTGGGAGTTCCACGAACACCTCATCCCCAACAGCCCGGCCAAGCCGCTGCGCCTCTGGATGGAAGTAGGCGACCGGGACAATCTCATCACCCGCGATGACATGCACGACTGGGTTCTCGCCAATGAGAACATGGCCAAAGTGCTCGCCGCCAAGGGCTATCACTACCAGTTCGTGTTTGCCCGCAACGCCGGACACACCGACCGCACCGTGAAACAACAGACCCTGCCCGAGGCTCTGGAATATGTATGGCAGGGGTACCCGATCGCCGGGGCGAAGAATTGATTTCGACCGGTCGCCCGCTGCGAAAATCGGTGCTCGACCAGCGTTTTGTGGCAACCTGCCAGTGGGGTGCCGCACATCGGCTCTGCCCTCAGTTACTCCTAGCAGGTTGCTGAAAAAGGGTATTTCGATGCCCGAAAGCACCCAATGTCTCGCTCCGTCAAACGTAGAATCAACAGTTTGCGGCTGTTGGTAAGTGCCATTCTAAGTAGTCCGGGGACTTTTTCAGCAGCCTGCTAGAGGCGCCATGGCGATCGATCATTCCATTTGCGGAGCGTATCGCTCGCCCAGGCGGCATCCTTGTCGGCGTGGCAGACGTTGCAGGCGTTCGGAATGTTATTTTGCACCGTCATCGAAGGCGGAATGAAGCGGAAGGTGTGCGACCGGACATTGACTCCGACGAATTCGGTCGCGATTTTGGGCATATGGCAATTGACACATTGGTCGCCCGCGCTCCCCGCCGCATGATGCGTGTGAGTTTCGATGCTTGGGGCGTGGGGCCCATTGGGCGAGTCCGGGCCGTGGCATTCCAGACACAAGACATTCGCGGGTTTGATCAACTGCGCGTTATTGGCTGTTCCGTGGACATCGTGGCAGGAAAAGCAAGTCACGCCGTGGAGGTACATTTCGCTCTGAATGAAATCATTGCCCTGCATTCGGTTCTTGTGAGCGGTTCCATCGGCGAAATAGGTGAAGGTGGTCTCGCCCAGCTTGTGTTCCTCAAGCTGCCAATAGTCACTTAGATGCTTGCCCATTTCGAAACCAACCGGCCAATCGTAGTAGACCCCATTCAGCGGCCTTTCGAGCGGCTGTCCCTGCGAATGGCACTGGATACAGGTGTCGTTTGCCGCTACCACACCCAGCCGCGCGGGATTGATAATATTCGAGGGAGAAGGGTTCGCGGCGTGATCGCTCCCGGGGCCATGACAGCGCTCGCAGCCGACATTCCACTCGGTGACGATCTTCGTCGTGACGTTGTAATTCACCGAATGGCATCCATCGCATAAAGCACTCGTTGGGCGCTTCCTGTTATCCGGCGGATAGAACTTCGCCCACCAGTCCGTGTTGTTCGAAACAAAGTAGGGCCGCCAGACGGCATTCTTTATATCCCACTGCGCCGGCTCGACAAAATAGTCGTTGCCGATCTTTGTGAAGTAACGCTGTTTCCAGAGGCTGCCGTACACCAAGGCGATGTCGCCTTTTGTGAACGTCACGAGCGGGTTGGCTTTAGACAGGTCGGGAATGATGGCATCGGGATGCTCGCGCGGATCGCGAACGATGTTGGCCATGGGGGTCTTCTGCCATCGCGCGTAGATCGCGGAATGACAGGTCTTGCAGGCTGCCGACCCGACATAGGTCGGGGCCGCGCCGGCTGAGAACCCGGCGAGAGCCACCATCACACACCGCGAGAGAATTGTTCGCATGAGTTTTTCGATTTCTTCGTCAAGCGGGCCGCTATTGTCTCGGTGCCACCAATGCGCACTCTCCCCTCAGCCTTCGCGGTGCGGCCAGCGGATCGAGTCGCGTCCGCACGTCCGCACGCCGCACCGGAATGTACGCCGCTTGGAACCCGGCGCCAATTCGTATTGCTGCTGCTCACGAATGGCATCGTGTCGGAGTAGTATGACACAGTATTTGCCGGAGAAACTGCCCCCTCCCGCATCTACAGCCCTTACCGTCCGCTCATACACAGGAGACTCGACATCCCATCCCCAGACGCTCCGGAACTAAGTCTGGCCTCGACGCACCCTCCCGATATTCCGGAAGGGTCCACAAGAAGATCAATACGCAGCGCGGCGCTCTAGACGGCGAGCTTGGGGGATAGTACTGGTTGGTCACCCGGGAAAACTCTGCGGCTTGCGGCCAGGTGTACAATATCGTCCTGATCGGTTGCGGGAGGGGCTGCCGATGTCCGACCTGAGTAGTGTACCGAAATCCGGCTATCTCAGTGGGTATGAGGAGGATCTCTTCCTCAGCTATGGCCACGTCGATAACACCGCGCCAACCCAGGGGTGGATTGCCCATCTGCACGAGCAGCTTGAAGGGCGGCTGAAGCAGTTGCTGGGGGTTACCGACTTGCGGATCTGGCGCGACCGCAAGCTCAACGGGCTGGACGATTACGAGGAGGTTTTGAAGGGGAGAGTCTCCCGCTCCGCCCTGTTCCTGTCGGTGCTGTCGCCGCGGTACGTCACCTCGCCTTCGTGCGCCAAGGAGGTGAACTGGTTCCTGGAGGCGGCGCGGAAAAACGGCGGCGTGCGCGTCGATAGCAAGTCGCGGATGATCCGGGTCATCAAGACGCCGCTGCAGGGCGCTCCCGAGCCCGCGGGCCTGCGGGAAGTGGATACGCTCGGGTTCCGGTTCTATGCGGAAATGGACGATGACTTCCGCGAATTTCCCGCCAATCCAAACCATCCCGGGTACGCCGGGTTCGAGGAGCAGTTGGAGCGGCTGGCCAAAGCCGTCAACCACCTGCTGCGGAAAATGAAAGAGGAAAAACCGCCGGCGGCTGCGGCGACCGGGAAGACGGGCCGTCCGCGCACCGTTTTCCTGGCGGAAACGACCAAGGACCTGAAGCCGTTTCGCGACGGCATTCGGAATGAACTGAGTGAACGGGGCCATCGCGTGCTGCCGGAGGAGAACCTGACGGCCGATGACCGCGATGAGATCGAGGCGGCGCTCGCGGGAATCGTGCCGGCGTGCGATTTTTCGATACACCTGCTGGGGCGAACGCACGGCAAGATACCGGAAGGAGAAGAGACACGGTCGGTGGCCCGTCTGCAATACGAGTGGATCCGAGAGCACCGGCACGATGGGCCCTTTCAGCAGCTCGTCTGGATTCCGGAAGACCTGGCGGAGCCGGATCCGCGGCAGGCGGAGTTTCTGCGCACGGTGGTGGAGATGAAGGGATTGCCGGGCGAATCCAAGGTCGAGATTTTCAAGACCGGGCTGGCCAGTTTCAAAGAAGGGCTGCTGGACATCCTGAACAAAGAGGCGCGCGCCGCGGCGCCGCCGCAAGCGAAGGCCAAGTCCATCTACCTGATCTGCAACCGTCGAGACCTGGCGGATCCGGCGTTCCAGGAGATCCGCGCGTTCCTGCTGAACCAGGGCTACCCGATCGATGTGCCGGCGTTCGAAGGCGACCCGGGGGATATTCGCGAGGCGGAGATGATGAGCATCGCCGACAGCGATGTCACGGTGATCTACTACGGACTCGGGCAGGACTCGTGGGTCAAGCTGAAGCGCAAGGCGCTGCTGACGGCGTTGAGCGAGGCCGGCAAGCGGAATACGCGGGCGCTTTATTTGGGCGGACCGGAGAGCGATCTGAAGAAAGGCGTGTACGTGTTACCGGGAGGAGAGTTGCCCGAGGCCGGAGGATCGGCTCCACTGCTGGTGTTGGGGGATTGCGGCCCGTTCCGGACCGACCACCTGCGGCCCCTGCTGAAGCGACTGGAGGCGGAAGGCTGATGGCCGCCCCAGCCCCCTACCAGGAGAACCCGTTTCCGGGGTTGCGCTCGTTCACCTCCGAGGAGAGCCACCTGTTCTTCGGACGCGAAGGGCAGTGCGATGAACTGTTGCGCAAGATGGGCCGCCGGCGTTTCGTGGCGGTGGTGGGGGTCTCCGGGTGCGGGAAGTCTTCGCTGGTACGGGCGGGACTGCTGCCGTCGTTGTACAACGGATACCTGGCCAGCGCCGGGGCGGAGTGGCGGGTGGCGGACCTGCGCCCGGGAGGCGATCCCATCGGCAATCTTGCGGCGGCCCTCCGTACCACGGGCTTCTGGAAGAGTGGGGAGCTGACGGCGGAGCTGCTGCGGAGTAGTTCGCTGGCACTGGTGGCGACGGCGCGGAAGGCGCGCGATTCCGGCCAGTGGGGGGAAGACGAAAACCTGCTGATCCTGGCGGACCAATTCGAGGAGTTGTTTCGGTATCCGGTGCGCCAGGAAAGCATGATGGCGGACCGCGACGAGAAAGCCGGGTTCGTGAAACTGCTGCTGGAGGCGGCCAACCAGCAGGACGTTCCGATCTACGTTGTGGTGACGATGCGCTCCGATTTCCTGGGGGATTGCGCCCAGTTTCGGGATCTTCCGGAAGCCATCAACGACGGGCAGTACCTGATTCCGCGGATGACCCGCGAGCAGCGGCGGACCGCGCTGGAAGCACCGGTTCGCGCGGCCGGTGGAGCGATCGCGCCGCGGCTGGTGCAGCGCATTCTGAACGACACGGGCGAAGACCCGGGACAACTGCCGGTGATGCAGCATGCGCTGATGCGCACGTGGGACCACTGGAGGGCGTGCGGAAGCGCCACCGCCGCGATGGATATTGAGGATTACGAAGCCATAGGAACGTTGGCCCAGGCGCTATCCGCGCACGCGGACGACGCCTGCCAGGAGGCGAGCCGGAAACTGGGCGGTCGCGGAGAGGAGATCGTCAAGCGGATCTTCCAGCGATTGCGGGACCGCGACGTGAACGGGCGGGAGGTCCGCCGTCCCACGCCGCTGGGGGAGTTGTGCGAGATCGCCGAAGCATCGCGCGATGAGATGCTGGTGGCGCTCGAGTGCTTCCGCCGGCAGGGCCGGACGTTCCTGATGCCTGGCGCAGCGGCCACGTTGCGCGACGACTCGCTGGTGGACGTCACCCATGAATGCCTGCTGCGACAGTGGCAGCGGCTGGTCGAGTGGGTGAACGAAGAGCTGGAATCGGGCCGCATTTTCCGGCGATTGGCGGACCGGGCGGAAGAGCAGGAGACGGCGGACCACCCGGACTATCTGAAAGGGACACAGTTGCAGATCGCGCTGGACTGGTGGGAGCGGCGGCGGCCCTGCGCGGCATGGGCCCGGCGCTACCACCCGGGGTTCGCGTCGGCCGACGGCTTTTTGCAGGCCAGCCGGCGGTACCGCGACGCGGAGCGGCAGCGCGCCGAAGAGGCGCAGCGGGAGGCGGAGGAGCGGCGGACCGCGGAGGCACGCCGGGAGCAGGAAGAGAAGGAGGCACGCATCCGCGCGCAGGCCGAAACCCGCGAGCGAGAACTGCGAAAACACGGCGCCTACGTGATGGCGGGCCTGGCGCTGTTGGCGGCATTGATCAGCGGAGCGTTCGGACTCAAAACGTGGCAGCAGATGAAGGTGGCGCAAACCGCGGTGCACAACTACCGGACGGAATCGTCGAAACGGCGCCAGCTCGAAGAAGCAAGACACCAGTTCGAACGGGCCAAGATGGAGGATGTGCGGAGGGCCAAGGAGGAGACGGACGAGAAGAACCGGGAGCTGAACAGGCTGGCGAAACACATCGAAGAGGATGCCGCCAGGCTCAAGCAGAGCAATGAGGAATACCACGCCAACGAGATGGCCTCGGAGGCCAACTCGATCCTGGGCAGGGGTTCCGAGCAAGCCGCGAAGCTCGCCCTGGAGGGATTCCGTTCGTTGCGGCTCCTGGGCAAACCGCCGACGTTCCGCGTGCAGGATGCCTTGCACCAGGTAGCCGGTGCGTGGCGCCTGAGGCTGTCGCTCACCGGTTTTGACAAGCCGGTGCAGCAGTTGGCGTTCAGCCCGGACGGCGAGTTTCTGGTGACGGTCACCGAGGATGGCGCCTTAAAGCGGTGGAACTCGTTCACCGGCGACTCGCGGACTCTGGAGGATAAGGGAGTCGCGGCGGTCGCCTTCAGTGCGACCGGGGAGATGGTGACCGGCAGCGACGACGGCGCGCTGCGGGTCATCAACATCGACTCGTCGCGGCCGGCTTCCGCAAGCCCGCTCGCCGGTTCACCGATCGATTCGCGGATTCTGGCGGTGGCAATCAGTCCGGATGCGAAAAGAGTCGCATACAGCAGCAACAAGGACAACGGCTACGGCGTGCATTTGCTGGATCGGGCTACGGGCCGGGAAATCCGCAAGCTGGAACCGAAAGGGATGGACACGATCCGGAGTCTGGCGTTCAGCCCCAACGGACGGCGGCTGGCGATGAGCGGCGAACGGGATAATGCCGCGGGCCGCGTGGAAGTCTGGGACGTCGAGACCGCTTCGACCGTGGCGGGCAGCGATAACGTCCCTTACCCCGCTCAGACGGTGGCATTCAGTGGCGACGGCGGCTGGATCGGTGTGGCGGGGGAGTTTTCGGTAGACCTGCTGAATGCCTCCAACGGAAATGTGGTTCGGAGGCTGCCGGAACAGCCGCAGGGAATCAAGGGCATCGCGTTCAGCGCCGATGGGGATCCGGGGGCGTCGCGCCTGATCACGGCCGGGCTGGACGGTACGGCAAGAGTCTGGAAAGCGTCGAACGGGCAACTCCTGCTGACGTTGCGGGGACATAATGGCGAAGTGCGGGCCGTGGCTTTCAGCCCGGACGGCACGCGGGTGGCCACCGCGGGCCAGGACGCAACCGCCCGGATCTGGGACACCGGGCCGACCCGTGAATTACGCACTTTCGAAGCCCATGCCGACGCCGTAAACGCCGTGGCGGTGCAGCGGCCCGCTCGTGCTGACGGGTGGGAGAGACCATAAGGCCATGCTGTGGAATCCATCCGCCACCAAGCCTGTTTCGGCGATGGATCAAGGCGAAGAAGTGCTCGCCGTGGCATTCGCGGAGGGCGGATTGGGCGGCGCCGAACTCGCCACCGCGGGCCGGGGCTTTCTGAAAACATGGGCCGCCATGGACGGGACGCTCGCCCGGAGCGTGCCGTTGGGAGCTCCTTTGTGTGAACAGTTCAGCGTCGATGGCAAAGAACTGGCGGCTGGCTACGCGCGGAGCGTAGCGGTGTGGGACGTCGTCTCTGGAAAACAGAGCTTCAGTCGGGCCGTGGACAACAATCCGGTGGCCGTCGTGCTGAGTTCCGACCGGAAGCGGCTGGCATGGGCCGGACGGGACGCCAGAGTCCGCGTGCTGGACCGGAATTCGGAGCGCACCCAGGATTTTGCGACCGGGCAATCCGCCGTGACGGACATCGCTTTCAACGCGGATGGCACGATGCTGGCCATTGCGGGCGCCGACAAGACGGCGGTGTTGTGGAACCTCCAAACCCGCAAGCGAAAGGTCCTCGAAGGTCACGAAGCCGCGCTGTCGCGAGTGGTGTTCGACAGCGATGGCGACCGCGTGGCTACGGCCAGTCTCGATGGCACCAGCCGCGTCTGGGATGTGACCACCGAAAAGCCGCTGGTTACTTTCGTAGGCCACACCGGCAAGATTTCCGGGGTGGTCTTTCACCCGGATCACCGGCAAGTGATCACCGCGGGGGTGGACCGCACGGTTCGCGTCTATACCCTCGACCCGAATGAACTGGCGGCCCTGATGGTGGAGCGGGTGCTCCAGGCACACACCTGGGAGCTGGACGCAGATCTCAAGAGGATCCTTCAGCCGCAGCTTCAAAAACTGAGGCCGATCACCACTGAAGAGAACCGGGTGTTCCGCGTGGCGGGATGGATGAACAATGCGGAACGACTGGCGCGCATCGGCCAGGTGCACGCCGCCACCGATCTGTTTGAGCGGGCGGCACCACTCGATCCGCACCCGGCGCAACGAGCGCAAAACCTGGCCGATCGCGGGCGCGTGGACGACCTGATCGAGCGCGCCACAACATTGGCAAACGCGGAAAATCAGGCCGGTCCGCCGTCGGCCTTCAACGAGGCGCGCAAATCTCTCCAGGAGGCGATCAAGCTGGACCAGAGTCTCAACACCACCCACTCCGTGGGCGCCATAGCCGTGAATTTCTGGATCCGACTCGGTCAGGACAGAATGAAGCCGTCGCAACAGGTGGAATCGCAAATGAATCCCGGGGGAAACCTGTTGAGGGCGCAGCAGGCATTCCAGTCGGCGGACGAACTCAAGCCGGGATCGGTGGCCCCGTCGGACTGGTACCGGCTATGCAGCAGCGGCGGCCCTGCGGGGTTGACCAAAGAGTTGAAGCCGGCGTGCGAGAAGGTGGGATGTTATGGCCTGGTGCAGAACAAGATCGCCTGGAATGATCAGAATGACAAGACCTGGGCCGACGGCAATATCGAGAGGCTGTGCGCAGGCAGTCCGGCCGCCGATCAACCGCCAAGCTGTTTCGAGCGCGCGATGCACGGGAAGATCGAGCGGGGCGGAGGGACGACCTGGACGTGGCAGGACGCCCTGGCCCTGTGTGCGGGCACCAAGGACGCGTCGCGGAGCCTTGCCTGTTTCGAGGGGCGCGTCGCCCAGGGCGACAAGATGGCCGCGGCGATCGCGGCGTGCCGGACCACGCGGTAGGATCAGCGCGGCTCGCTGTCGATAATAGGGATTGGTCCAGGCGATTCTCCGGTCCCTCAGCCACGCCGTCCGGCGGGACCTTGGCACATTCGGCTCGTTTAAGGTCAACAACTTCTTCCTGTTCGTCGGCCTGCTGATGTGGGGCGCGTTCGAAAGCGGGCAGGCGCCGGTGAGCGCGTATCCGTTCCTGCTCCTGCTCGGCTTTCTGCTGCTGTTTCCGCTTTCCTCCGATCCGCTGGCCAAAATCCCACCGGTGCGCCTGGCGATGTGGCCCTTGACCGGGCCGCAGCGGATGGCCCTGCGGCTGGTGAGCCTGGCCCTCAGCCCCGTGATGTGGCTGGTGCTGGTGCTGATGCTGGTGGCCGCGCCGAAACTGGCCCTGGCGTTCCTGGGGCTGGCGGGAGTCATGCAGGCAGCGCTCGCGGCAGCCCGCCTACCCTCGGTGCGGCTGCGGCTTCCCGAATGGCTGGGTATCCTGCCGCTGACCACCGTGCGACAGATGGGGAGCGTGCTGGATACGTGGGTGGCGGTATTGGTGAGCGCGGGCGGAGCGGCGTACCGGTTTCTGACTCCGCATCCGGACCCGGGCGCGCTGCCGATCTTCTCGATCCTGGTTGCGTTGGCGCTCAGCACGTGGGCGCAATCGCTGTTCGGTCTCGACTCCGCATCCGGACTGACCCGCTACCGGGTGATGCCGGTCCGCGGGATTCGCGTTCTCTGGGCCAAGGACATGGTCTTTCTCGGGATCCTGGCGGTGCTGGTTTTGCCGCTCGACCCGCGGGCCGGGCTGACGTTCGGGTTCACGGCGCTGGCCGTCGGCCACATTCCCTCCGTGCTGCTGCGCCTGCCGCAAATGCGCTGGCGATTCACGGCTGGCCGGGTGATGTTCGGAGTGGTGCAGGTGGTGGCTTCGACGGCGCTGGCAGCGGCCGGCTTTCTCACCGTCGCGGTGGGCGGGTGGCTGGTATCGCTGTACTTTTGCGGCCGCTGGTGGGACCGGCAACCGGTAGACTGAAAGAGTCGATGCAACGTTCCGGACATGCGGACCTGCCGCTGCATGGCGGCCACGTGCCGGCTTGGATGGCCGAGCGGATGACGAAGCTCGGCACGGCCATCGTAGAGAGCATCCTGCACCACTACGGGCAGCGGGAATTGCTCTCGCGGCTGAGCGATCCGCTGTGGTTCCAGGCGCTGGGCTCGGTGATGGGGATGGACTGGCACTCCTCGGGAATCACTACCTCGGTGCTGGGAGCGCTGAAGAGGGGACTGAATCCGCGGGCCGACGAGCTGGGCCTGTATGTCTGCGGCGGCCGCGGGCGGCATGCGCGAGGGACTCCGGACGAGCTGAGGGCGGTGGCGGAGCGCCGCGGCCTCGACGGCGACTCGCTGGTGGCAACGAGCCGGCTGACGGCGCGCATCGACAACAACGCCATCGCCGACGGGTTCCAGATTTACCTGCACTCCTTCATCGTGAGCGCCTCGGGGGACTGGACGGTGGTGCAGCAGGGATTGAACGACGAAAGCGGTCTGGCGCGACGTTACCACTGGCACTCGGGCGCGGTGCGCGATTTCACTTGCGAACCGCACACAGGAATTGCGGGCGAGCACCAGGGGACGATTCTGAACCTGGTGGATCGCCAGGCGGGGCCGGCGCAAAACGCGTTGCTCGAAATCGTGCGGCAGCCGACCGATCGGGTACTGGGCGAGCTGCGCCAGTGGATCGCCCCGCGGCACCACGATGTGCGCGCCGCCGATATCGACCTGAAGCGCCTGGGAGCCGTCCTGTCGGTGGCTTACGAACGCGAGTTCCGCGATTTCGCATCGCTGCTGCTGCTCGAAAATCTCGGGCCGCGGACGTTGCAGGCGCTGGCGCTGGTGGCCGAGGTGGTGCACGGCACGCCGACTCGTTTCACTGACCCGGCCCGATTCTCGTTCGCTCATGGCGGGAAGGACGGGCACCCGTTCCCGGTTCCGCTGAAGACGTACGACGAATCGATCGAGGTGCTCCGGCGCTCGCTCGACCAGGCGCGGATGGGCGACACGGAGAAAGTGGAAGGCTTCCGGCGGCTGGAACGGTTTGTGCGGGTGGTGGAAGAGCGCTGCGCGCCCGCGGCGGATTTGCACGAGTTGGTGGCGCACGAGAAGCGGATTTCCGCCTCGCTTGGCGGCCGCAGCGTGCCAAACGACCGGAAGGCGCGGCGCTCCGCGCAGCTTTCCTTTGAGTGGTGACGGGAGCCACTCAGAACAACACGTCGAAATCCATGGTGTACCGCCGCCCCCGGCTGCCGAAGAAGATGCCGTAGGCCGCATCGGCGGTGTTGGCGTGGAGGGTGTTGGGATTGAAGTGGTTGGTGAGGTTGTAGGTCACCAGCGACAGGCGCACGGTGTACTTCTGGGTCACCGGGATATCTTTCGAAAACCGGGAATCGAGCGAAAGAAAATTACCGTAGCGCTGCTGGTTGGGCATGCCCACGTAGTTCTGGCGTGCGTCGAAGACGGTGTAGGGGAATCCGCTGCGGTATTCGGCAATGGGGGCCACCTGGATCCCGCGCGGAAACTTGAACAGGCCCCAGGCCAGAAAGCGCTTGGGCAGATCGCCGGGCAGGGTACCGTCCTGGTTCGGACGGACGATCGCCTGGGGATAACTGCCGAGGTAGTTGTTGAAATCGTTGAGATCGCCGCGAGCCCGGCTGCGCACATAGGAAACGAAGATTTCATGGTCGGCACTGGGCCGGAATCGTGCGGTGATTTCGAGCTGGCGGTAATGCGCGTCGCCGGTGCCGGACAACTCGTAGGCTCCCAGGCGGGTTTGCGGGTCAGGCCCGATCGCGTTCATCATGACGAGGCCGGCCGAGCGATTCTCCAGGTAGCCCGCACGCAGCTTGAGCTTGTGCCCGACGGTCTGCTCCAGGTACAGGCTGGCCGTGCCGCTGCGCGGAGAAAAATCGCCCGGGACACGATTGTGAAACACCCAGCGCGAGTGAATGTCGACGGAGCCCAGGGCGTTCCCGAAAAGGTAGGGTCCGCCGGTGACCGCCCCCGCCGGGTCGTAGAACGTGATGAAACGCTTAGGGTAGAGATCGAAGCAGTAGATGTTGAGCGGCACGCGGTCGTAGAAGAGCCCGAAACCGGCGCGGACCACCGTACCCGAATTGGCAAACGGCACCCAGGCGATGCCGGCGCGCGGCGCCACGCGAAAGCTCTGGGAGACGGCTTGTGATTCGGTGCGAATGCCCAGGTCCGCCGCGACCCGGGTGGAGATGCTCCAGTGGTCCTGGCCGAAAAACGCGTACTCGCGGTCCGATTTTTCATAGGGATGGCCGCCGCTGAACACCATTCGCTCATACAAATGGCCGGCGCCGTCCAGGAGGTTGATGGGGCGCTCGCGCAGCTCGCCTTCGTTGGCGCTCCCGGCGATGTATGATCCCATTTTGAAGCTGTGCGCTCCCAGGTGGTTGAACGCCGGAAAGGTATAGGTCGGCAGCCCCGCCACGCGGGAGGCCTCGCGGTTCCGCTCGGCGAAATAGTTTCCGCGGTTGCCGCCCGGCGTAACTGTGAATTCCTGATTGCCCTGCCCCCATACCTGCGCGCCGAACCGGGTGACGGAAAACGTGTTTTCGAGCAATCCGCCCCACAAGGACAGGCGGTCGGCGATGGTGCCGGTGTAATTGTGGATGACGGCGTCGGGCGTTGCCGGCTGGGGGTTGAAATAGTCGAGGTTGGCGTACCGCAAGCGCTGCGGAGCGACGTGGATGGTGGCGGTAACCAGGTTCCGTTCGGACTGAACCCAATCGAGCTGGGCGAACGAGTTGACGCCCTGTTTCCGGGTCAGGTTGGCGGGGAACGGCAGGGTGTGGATTTCCAGATTGCGCGCCTCGTACTCCAGGCCCTCGGAGAAGTAGAGCTTTCGTTTGAGAATCGGGCCTTCCAGGTTCAGGCGCGGCGTCGCATCGCGCACGCCGTGGAGGTGCCAGCTATAGATACGGAAATCCGGGAACGGGTCGTTGATCTCCCATTTCCATTGCTCGCCGCCGTGGCGCGTTTCGACCGAGACCAGTCCGGAAGTAAAGCGACCGTATTCCGCCAGGAACGGCGTCTGAAAAACGCTGAGGCTTTCCACGCTGTCGATGGGAACGGTGAGGCCGAACTGTCCGGTGGCCGGATCGGTAACATCGGCGGAGTTCACGATCAATGCGCTGCGGTGTTCGCCGGCTCCGGAGATCTCCAGATCCCCTGCCGGCGTGCGGGCCACTCCGGGAACCAGGGGTAAGGCGTCGGCCACCGTTTCGGGCTTGCGAATGTCCTTGAGCGTGGCGCCGGACACCTGGTTGGGAGTGAGTGCCCCCTGTTCGACGGGATCGGCGGTGGCGCTGACCTCGACCCGTTCGTGCCGGGCCAAAGCCGGTTCGAGGGTCAGTTCCACGCTACTCGATGAGCGATTGCGTGAAATCGATTCCGTCCTTTTGGAGGGTTTCGAATCCTTCCCTGGCAGCGACCAGGGTGTACTGCCCTAAGGCCAACGGCGGGAATAGGATGCGGCCTTTCGCATCGGTCGTACCGTCGCGAAACACGACGCCATCGGCGCTTACCACAACCCTCACGTTCGCGATGGGCTGGCCCTCTGGATTCTTGACGAAGACTTCCACACCGTGTGGCGGTGACTGGCCTGACAGCGTCGATGCGAGAGCAGTCAACAGGCACACGATAACGGTGATCGTGCAGCGCCGTCCCATGATTCGCAGCGGGAACTCGGCCTCCATGATAGCCCATCGGAGTCAGTTCCCACCACCCCAACATGCGGGTAGAGAGCCGGTCATTGGAGCAGTCTCCCGTTGTTATAATCTTGGTGCAATTGCGATTAAGGAGCCTGCCTTGCGAAAGAAAGTAACGGTTGTGGGCGCCGGCAACGTCGGCGCGAACTGCGCGGTGCGGATTGCCGACAAGGAACTCGCCGATGTGGTCCTGGTCGATGTGGTGGAGGGCATTCCACAGGGGAAGGGGCTCGATCTGCTCCAGTCCGGCCCGGTTCAGGGCTACGACGTAAGCGTGACGGGCGCCAACGATTACGAGCCGACGGCGAATTCCGACATCGTGATCATCACGGCGGGTTTTCCGCGGAAGCCCGGGATGAGCCGTGACGACCTCCTCATGGCCAACTACGAAGTGGTTCGGACCGCTACCGAGCAGGTTGCCAGGTACTCTCCCAACAGCATCCTGATTGTGGTTACCAATCCGCTGGACGTGATGACGCAGGCGGCATTCCAGGTGTCGAAGTTCAGCAAGAATCGTGTGGTCGGGATGGCCGGCGTGCTCGACAGCGCCCGCTTCCGCACGTTCATCGCGCAGGAACTCAAGGTTTCCGTCGAGAACGTGACGGCGGTGGTGATGGGGGGCCATGGGGACACCATGGTGCCGCTGGTCCGGCTGAGCAGCGTTTCGGGCATTCCGCTGACCGAACTGATGGACCAGGCGACGATTGACCGGATTGTGGACCGCACGCGCAACGGCGGCGCCGAAATCGTCAAGCACCTGAAGACCGGCAGCGCGTACTATGCGCCATCGGCCGCCGCGGTGGAAATGGCGGAATCCATCCTCAAGGATAAGAAAAAGGTCCTGCCGTGCGCGGCCTACCTGGAAGGCGAATACGGCATCCACGGGCTGTTCGTGGGCGTGCCGGTGAAGTTGGGGGCCCGCGGCGTGGAGCAGGTCTACGAGATCAAACTCACCGCCGACGAGCAGGCCATGCTCAAGAAAAGCGCCAACGCCGTTCAGGAACTGGTGGACGTGCTGAAGAAGAAACAATAGCGCCGAGTTTACGGGGAGCCGCTGAGGTTAACCATCTCGTTCCGCCGGTATCGGAATGGCGAGGGCGGGGTTCGGTGCAGGGTCAGCCCGTCGCCACCGGACCGTCGCCTTTCGAGAGTTCACGCAGGATCTGCTCGCGACGGTGGCGGGCCGTGCCCACGGCTGATTCGGTGGCGGTCCAGTACACGACGGCGCCGATGATGGCCGCGATTCCCAACACCAGCAGGAACGCCACCTGGCTGCCGAAGGCGTAGCGCGCGAGGTAGGCCAGCGCCACGGGCAGCAGGGCCAGCGGGTAGACCAGGAAGATGATTCCCTGAAAGCGGTTGCTCGAACCGCCATGAGCCACCCGCTCCGGGCTCATTCCGCGTGGATACTGGACCGAACTGAGGTTGCCCACGCCGAGCATGTACAGCGAGCAGACCGCCACCACCACCAGCATCTCCAGCAACTTGGGCCAACCGCCCGCGAGGCGCAGCACTAAGGCGATGCCGCCGAGCACCAACACTTCCAGATACACGAAAAACATAGAGGCGATGTTCTTGCCGATCAGAACGGCCCGGATCGGTTGCGGGGCGGTAAAGTAAACCGCCGCCGCCGAACGGTCGAATCCGAAGCAGTTCCAATACGACACCTGGCCCAGCAAGGTAAGCGCGTAGACCGCGACCACGATCAGAAAATACTGCGGCGCGGCCGCGGAGCGCTGGCGGCTGGCGATCATCGGAAACCAGACCGCCAGGCCAAAGGTGAAGCCCATGATGAACACCATACGGAAGCGCGGCGTGCGGGCCAGCGAGCGCAGCTCTTTCTCGACGATAGCGCCCACGGGGTCGCTCCACAGGAGGGACGGGATGCGGTAGAACCGCTCCTTCCAGATTTCGAGGCGCGACGTGGGCCGCGGCAGCGGGGTGGCTTGGGCGGCGAGAGCATCGTAACGCAGGTTGCGTTCGAACTGCGCGCGGCCGAACCACCAGGCCGCCAGGGTCCACCCGCCGAGGAGCAGGAAGCCGGCCAGGCGGGCGCCCCCGACGACCGGCTCCCAGGCCGCGCGGGCCGCCGCCGTCCACGGCAGGACGGCTGTGCCGAGCACCCCGGCGATCGGGTCGAGCGCGCGGCGCGGCACCCCGGAATAAACCAGCAGCCGCGGCACCACGTAAAGCGCCAGCAGGACGATACCGAATGCCTCGCGCACCTTGCGTTTGGTCAGCAGCCGCTCCATGAGGCTGCGCAGTCCGGAAGAGAGCAGCACGTTGAAGAGGGTGAACAGGGCGATCGTGGGAACCAGGAACCAGCCCGCCGGACGCGCCGCCGACGCGCTGTTGCGCAGCATGCCCATGGTTCCCGCGGCCAGCACCAACACCATTTCCGCGCCCGAGGTCAGCCGCAGCAGCAGTTCCACGCGAAACAGCGAGGCGTGCGGCACCGGATAGACCAGCATCTTGCGCATATCCAGCCCCGCGCCCAGGCTCGCGGAGAGCACGGGCATGAACTGCCAGTAGGCGAATACCGCCAGCAGCGCGAGCGGAAAGTCGCGGTCCAGGCTGGCGGCGTCCGCGGCGGATGCCGCCACAAACAGGGAGGCCGCGATGAAACACCAGAGACCATACCAGAGGGTCGCCGCCACGGCCGTAATCCACGTGCCGCGGCTCGCGCCGAGGCGCATGCTCAGGAGCTGCGCCCGAACAATGGCGGCGATCACAGCCACTCCAGCCGTTCGGGACGGCCGCCGGCGCCCACCATGCGCACGAAGGCGTCCTCCAGCGATTCGCCGCCCGCGCGAAGATCCGCCAGCGTGCCGCTGGTGACAATCTTCCCCTGATGGATAATGGCGACGTGGTCGCACAGCCGTTCCACCACTTCCAGTACGTGCGAGGTCAGGAAAATGGTCGCCCCGCGCGCCACCTGGTCGAGCAGGATGTCCTTCATGAGGCGGGCGCCCATGGCATCCACTCCCTCGAACGGCTCGTCCATCAGGAACAGGTCGGGATGGTGGATCAGCGAAGCGGCCATGGCTACGCGCTTCCGCATGCCTTTGGAGTATTCGCCGATGATCTTGCGGTCCACCTGCAATTGAAACAGGTCCAACAGGTCCCGCGAGCGCGCTTTGGCAACCGCGCGAGTCAACCCATACATGCGGCCCACGAATTCGAGGAATTCCGCGCCGGTGAGCCGGTCGAAGAGCAGCGACTCGTCAGGCACAAGGCCGACTCTCCGCTTGATCTCCAATTCCTGTTCCGGCAGAGACAGCCCGAGGATCTCGATAGACCCGGCATCGGGCGGAACCAGCCCGGTGAGCATCCGGATGGTGGTGGACTTCCCCGCCCCGTTGGGGCCTAAAAAGCCGAAGAAGGAGCCGCGCGGAACCTCCAGGTCCACGCCATCGACGGCCGCCTTCTGCCCGTAAACCTTCCGCAGGTCGCGCACCAGGATCGCCGGATCGACCATCACTGCGCGCTCTTTCGAAAGATGAGCAGGTGCTGGCGCGGCAGGGTTTCGACGACACGATCGAGGCGGAATCCCTCGGGCTCGATTTCGGCCTTCACCTGGTCGACGGTCATCTTGTGTTCGGGACGGATAGGGACCTTGGGGTCTTCGGCGCGATACTCCAGCAGCACCATGCGCCCGCCGGGCTTCAGCGATTCGCGAAGGTGGCGCAGCATCTGTTGCGGGGCGGAGAACTCGTGATAGACATCTACCAGCAGCGCCAGATCGAGCACGCCCGGGGGCAGGCGGGGATCGTCCACCGTGCCGAGGATCGTCTCGACGTTGCCGAGCTTGCGTTGCTCCATGTTCCGGCGGAGCAGATCGAGCATACCCGGCTGAATGTCGTTGGCATAGACTCTACCGGCCGGCCCGACCCGTTGCGCCAGCCGCCAGGTCATGTACCCGGCGCCGGCGCCGATATCGGCCACGGTGGACCCGCGCGCGATGCCGAGCGAATCGAGCGCCCGGTCGGGACGTTCCTCGGCCTGGCGCTCGGGTCGCACCAGCCAGCCCGCGCCGCCCGGTCCCATGATTCCCGCATAGGCGCGCCCGGTGATGGGGTGAACCCCCTGCCCCCACGCGAGCGACACCAGAACGGGCAGAAGGCCGCAGACCGCTTTGCGCATGCAACCAGATTAGACGATTCGGGGCCGGCCCCGCGCCGAGTGCTCGGGTTCGCGCCGGCACCGTCGCGGGCTGCCCGGATTGTCCCTTGTCTTTCGCGTTCCGGCGGCGAACCAACTCCGGGGGCGAGTCCGCGCGGTCAAAGCGCTATGCCTTGCGAGACCGGCCGTTCGGAGCCGGGATACCGTCTGTTTCGGCCCGATCACCCGTTGCGACGGCCGCCGCTCCGGTACTGGTGGCGCTCGGCGGTCCAGCGGGCTTCGCCGTACTCGCCCAGGCCCACCGTCCCCGACATCTTGCCGTTATCCACGGTGCCCGCGAATTGGAAGGAGACGCGCGTGCCGTGCGTCGGCAGCGAACTCTGAAAAGCCACCGTATTGGCGGCCACCGTGCCGCCGAGATCTCCCGAGGCAAACTCGCCGTGGTGCGTGCCCATCAGCTTGCCGCCATCCTGCTCGAGGACCAGTATGTGCTTCGCCGATCCGTAATTGAACTCGAGCTGGACCTCCCATTGTCCGGCGACAGTCGCGGGCTGTCCCTGGGGAGGCGCCGGCGGGGCCTCCATCCGCGGCGGTTTCGACAGTATGGCATACAGCCGCTCCGCCACCACCTTTTCATCGCCGGCCGACATCTGGTAAGGCACAATCGAAACGGAACTGTTGCTGTTGCCCGTGCGATTGCCGCTGGCCCGGGCGAAGGTGATGCGCGGGTCGGTATCCAACAGGATCTTGCCGACTTCCTGGCCGGTGATCCCCAGCTTCGCGCCGTCCCACTGGATGGTGAGTTGCGGGGACCGGTTGGACAAGCCCTCGGACCCGTCGCTCAACCGGGTGGTGACGCCATCGACACGTTTGACGCTGTCGGCGATCGTGCCCAGCCACGACTGCCACGTCGCCCACTCGGCTTTGTGGTCGCGTTTTACCCACATTTCGACCGCCTCGAGCATCCCCATGATCTCTTCCTTGCCGACCTTGAGGGAGCGCCCGAAGGCGTGATGCGGGGCGCTGTTGACCCACGCGCCTTGCAGCCATTTCTTCTCGCCCAGGAGCAGCCCGGCCGCCTGTGGCCCGCGGATGCACTTGCCGCCGCTGTAGGCCACGGCGTTGGCGCCGCGCTCCAGGTGGACATTCGGCTTGATCGTGAGAATTTCGGCGGCGGCATCCACGATCACCGGCACGTTCTTCCGCCGGGCCACCTCCGCCACGGCCCTGGTGCCGAGCGGGCCTTCATCGCCCGGGCCGCCCAGAATGTATACCATGGCCGTCCGCTCGTTGAAGGCGGGCTCCAGTTCGGCATGATCGTGCACGATCACCAGCTTCACACCGAGCATCCGGATGGCGTGATCGTAGACATTGTGGGAATACGCCGGCACGATGACTTCGCTCTTCAGCCCTTCCAGGTCGGGAAGGCGCTGCATGCGTTCCGGGTTGCCGCCGGCCAGAGCGGCCGACGTAGCGTGGGTCAGCGCGGCACAGCAGCCGTCGGTGACAATGCCCCATTCCGCACCGGTGATCTCGGCCAGGCGCTGCCCAACCGCGTCCATCAGCTCGTCCATCTGCACGAAGCTGCGCGAGGCGATGTCCATGGCCCGTTTCACTTCGGGCAGCGTGGTAGAGCCGGTGATGATGGTGTAGGTGCCGCGTGCATTAAGGAGCGGACGCACACCGATTGACCGGTACATGTCGGCGCCGAGTTCGAGCGGTGCCGCTACCGCTCGTTTCACGCTTCCGCCCAACGCCTGTGCGGCGGCCAGCAACCCTCCGCGCCGGATCAGGTCGCGGCGGTTGAACCCTTTCCAAGGCTCTTTGACTTTGTTCCAATATGCCGTTGCCATGCTTATCGAACTCCTATGCGTTGGCCGCTTTGGCGAGCACTTCGCGCAAGCGGCGGGCGACCACCAGGTCCTCTCCCGGCTGAAGCATCCAGACACCCACTACGATCGTGTTCTCGTCATTGGACAGCCCGGCGCCCGGCCTTCTTCCGGTAAGCGGGTTCAGCTCGATGCTCGGCGTCCCCTTGCGGAGTTCCGCGGCCACATCCAATGGTGAAACTCTGACCTTGCTCTGATCATAGCGAACCAGCAGGTGCGGCACGGCGTTGGCGGCGACGTCCGGAATTTCCACTTTCGCTTGCAGGGTCGGAATCCCCTTGAGCTGGGCGGCGATGCGGTCGGCCCGCTTGCGGAATTCGGACTCCAAGCCGGCATCGGTCTGGGTAAGGAACCAATCCACCGCCGCCACCATGCCCACGATCTGTTCTTTGGACACTTTCATGCCACGGCCGATGGAATCCGAGTTCGGATTGTTGTTCTGGGCCGCCGCGGCGATGAGGTCCTTGCGTCCCAGGAGCAGCCCGGCATTCTGCGGGCCGCGGATGCCTTTGCCGCCCGAAAACGTCACCAGGTCGAAACCGATCTTGGTGTAGTTCCAGAGATTGGAGATGGGCGGCACGTCGGCCGCGGCGTCGTTGAAGGCGGGCACGCGGTGCGCGCGCGCCACCCGCACCCAATCTTCGCGGCCGATCTGCCCGCCCTCGGCAGCGTTGAAGAAATGCGTCATCACCGTGCGGTCGTTGAAGGCCGCCTGGTACTGCTCCATATTTTCCACTTCGACAAAGTGGATGCCGCAGTTGCGCAGCGCATGATCGTAATCGTAGCGGTGCGTTTTCTGCACAATGACTTCATTCTTGAGGTTTGCCAGATCAGTGGGGATGTCGTGAACCGCGCGCCGGTTGCCGACCGTCATACACGCAGCGGTGCCGAGCGTCAGCGCGGAAGCCGCGCCCGCGGTGACCAGTGCCCCTTCGCAATGCAGCGCGTTCGCAAGATACTCGCCCGCCGCTCTCTGCAACTCAATGAGCCGGACCGGGTGCTTGGCCGCGCGAGCGACCGCCGCCTGTACCGAAGGCGGCATAACGGAAGCGGTGAGCGCGGTGTAAGTTCCCGCGGCATTGATGATCTTGGCGACGCCGAGTTTCTCGTAATAATCTTCGCCCTCGGCGGATTCTTTGGTGTCCGCCGCTCCAGCAGAACGGGCGGCCAGCCCCATGCCCGCCAGCAGGCTGTTGCCAAAGCCCAGAAAACGGCGGCGGGTCCCTTGCGGTCCCTCCATAACACCTCCTTCCAGATTCGTGATGTAAACACTGTACCGCAGCTTGAGGCCGGGAGGAACGGCGGAGGCAGCCCGCGAAACCACGGGATCCCGTGCGGATGGCCGCGGCTTTTTGTTCCGAGGCGTCCACAAGCCCGTGCTTCAACAACTATGTGGCAAGAACTTCGCGGATCTTGGCGGCGAGCGCATGGGGGCTGAACGGTTTCGCGATATAGGCCGCGCCGCTCTCCAGCACTTCTTTCTGCGCCAGGACATTGCCAGTGTAGCCGGACATGTACACCACGCAAATGCCGGGGCGCGGACCGGCCAGCCGCTCCGCCAGTTCGCGGCCCGTCATCTCGGGCATCACCACATCGGTTAGAAGCAGGTGAATCTCGCCCTCATACCGCTGGCTGAGCGTCAGCGCAGCCTTACCGTTAGCCGCCTGCAAGACGTTGTAGCCGAGGCGGGTGAGCACTGCGCAGGTCAGTTTCCGCACGTCGTCCTGGTCTTCCACGACGAAGATGGTCTCTGTCCCGGTGAGATCCTCTTTGGACAGCTCGGCGGGAGGGGAGGCGGCCCGCAGCTCGCTGACCTGGGGAAGATAGATGCGGAAGGTGGTCCCCTTGCCGGGCTCGGAGTAGAGCGAAACCCACCCTCCGCTCTGCTTGACGATGCCGTAGACCATCGAGAGCCCCAACCCGGTTCCTTTGCCGGGGGCTTTCGTGGTGAAGAACGGCTCGAAGACGCGCCGCAGCGTTTCCTCGTCCATGCCGATGCCGTCGTCCGTCACGGCCAGCAAAACGAACGAACCGGGGCGGCTCTCGGCGTGGGCGGCGGCATAGGCCTCGTCGATATCGATGTTCTCGGTTTCGATGATCAGCTTTCCGCCGTCCGGCATGGCGTCCCGCGCGTTGACCGCGAGATTCACGAGCAACTGATGCATCTGGCCGCTGTCAGCCCGGATTGGACCGAGGTCTGGGGAAAGCACCGTGATGATCCGAATGTCTTCGCCGAGCAGGCGGCCCAGCATTTTGGCGGTATCTTGCACCAACTGATTCAGGTGGAGAGTGCGGGGCTCGGTCACCTGTTTCCGGCTGAAGGCCAGCAGTTGGCTGGTGAGCTCGGCGGCGCGATTTCCGGCTTGCTCGATTTCGCCGAGCGGGGACCGGATCGGGTCTTCGGTGGCAAGCTCCGATAGCAGCATGCTGGTATAGCCGTTGATGACGGTGAGAAGATTGTTGAAATCGTGCGCCACTCCGCCGGCAAGGCGTCCGATGCTCTCCATCTTCTGCGCCTGCCGGAGTTGCTCCTGCAAGCGGGCGTGCTCCAGTTCGGCACGCTTCCGCTCCGTCATGTCACGGCTGATGCCGAAGATGCCGACGATGTTGCCCTTGTCGTCGATCATGGGGCCCTTGACCGAAAAGTAAGTGGCGGTGACGCCACTGCCGAGCGTCACCCGCTCCTCCACGGTGACCATCTTGCGGTCACGCCGGACGACCTCGTCGCTGGTCAGGATCGCATCCACCGAGTCCGCCGGCCAGAGCGCACGATCGTCTTTCCCCAGAATCTGGTCCACCGGCCTGCCCATGGCTCGCGCCATGCTGGTATTGGCAAGCAGGTAGCGTCCCTGCGCATCCTTGACGTACACCGCATCGCTGGTGCCCTCCATGACGGCTTGCAGAAGCGCCTGTGTGTGGCGGCGCGCTTCCTCCGCCCGTTTCCGCTCGGTTATGTCCTGGAAGAACACGAGGGCGCCGTTCTGCTGATTGTGTATGAACGGTACGGCGGAGACCTCGGTGTCCAGCAGCGTGCCGGCAATCGTGATCCACTCCTGCTCCATGGGAGGCGAAGGTTCGCTTTGATCGTGGGATGCGCTGATTCGCTCGGCAACCGCCTGGCGGTAGCGCGGGTCGATCCGTTCCAGCACGGAACGGCCGACCAACTCCTCCGGCTGTCGCGCTCCCAGCATGGTGAGCGCCGCCGGGTTGGCATAGCGGATGACACCGTTGGTGTGGATCAGAATCCCTTCCGGCGCATTTTCCACCACGCTCCGAAAGCGCTCCTCGCTGAGCCTCAGCGACTCCTCGGCGCGCTGCGTTTCGGCGAACCGGTCCCGGTCCAGGGACGCCCGCAGGTGCCGCCACACCAAACCGCCGCACGCTCCCACGGTGAGGAGCAGAGAGGAGCCCAGCAGCGCAAGCCAGGTCGCGTGCTGGTGGACGGGCGCATAGACTTCCGCGGCATCCACCTTCGCCACCAGGTACCAGGGGGAGTCAGGCACTTTGCGCAGCGCGCCCAGGACGGGCACGCCGCGGTAATCCACGCCGTCGGCAAGGCCCTCCCTCCCGGTCACGGCCTGTACTGCCAGTAGACCCGTCTGCGAGATAGGGGCCCGGAGCCGCAAGGGGGTATTCCGGCGATGGCGCAATTCGTTCAGGAAGACCACCTCATCGCCGTCACGCCGCACCAGCAGGGTCTCCGCGCTCGGGCTTGGGGTGGGCCAGGCCTGCACCAACGGGAACAGAAACTGTGAGGGGTCGATACCCAGCAGGAGGGCGCCAATCGAGCGGCCACCGGGACCCGGCAACGGGATGTTGAGACCCAGGTGAGGGCCCGTCAAGCCGGCATCGTAGTGAATGTCGGCAAAGATCACCTGTCGCGTCTGGCGCAGCGCCTGCATCAACTCCGCATAATGCGAGTTGCTGCGGTCCACCTTCCCGGCGGTGAGACGAACCTCGGCTTTGTCATTGATCAGGATCGCATTGGCATACCCAGCGCCCTCGCGGATGGCGGTCAGCCAGTTGCGCGCCTGGGCCTCCTCGCGGGCACTTGCGTTCCCGGCCAGCACCTGCCGGATGGCCGGCAGAATCGCCGATGCGGCCACGATCCGCGCGTCGGCGAGCCGTTCGTGACGCCACGCCACCACCTGGCGCATCTTCATGTCGGCGACCGCGGCCAGTTGGTGCCGAACCTCGCTTTCGATCAGCATCTTTTGGTCGAGGTAGGTGCGGTATCCGATGATGCCGACCGCGGCGGTCAAGCCCAGAAACACCATCAGCAAGACCAGAAAAGACCGTCGAACCGGATCAGCGGAATGCATACGTGCCCCGATGACAGGAATCAACAAGCCGGCAGCAGCTCAAGGCAAGAAAAGCACACCTGACAACGAACCCTGGGCCCGGAGATATTAGAGATTTCAGGACCAGTTTGTCCTAGTGTGGTGGAAAAGGCAACATTCCTGAACTCAGGCGGGTGAGAAAACATACGATTCGCCTGGCGATCAGTTCGCCGCCGAATGGGGCGGCGGAGCGGTCGATGACGGAGGCGGGTTTCCATCGACCGTCCGCGGTTCCATCAGTTCGATGCGGGTGCCGTCGGGATCGTAGAGGTTGATCTGCCGCCTGCGGTTCACGCCGATGCGGATCTCCATCTTTCGGGTATAGACGCCGCCGGCGGCGCGTTTTTCGAGTTCCGCCAGAGCCTGCTGCGCGTCGGGCACCATCAGGCACACGTGGTGCGCGGTTCCGCGGGCGCCCGGTTCGGGAAGCTTGCGGTAGAGCATGAACTCCAGGTAATCGTCACCATCGGGCACTTTCATGTTGACCCAGCTCAGCACCTCGGGGGTGCTGCTGCCGCGCCAGAACTCCTGAAAGCCCAGGATGTCGTGATAGAAGCGCATGGCACGGTCGAGCTCGCCGACCAGCACCCCCACGTGCAGGATGTGCTCGGACACCCGGGATGCCGGCATGAATTTACCGCTCTCCCGCGCGGTCCAACTATCCGGCTGGTATTCGACGATCTCGACGATGTGGCCGTCAGGGTCCTTGATATTGAAGTTCTTGTTGCCGGTCATGCCCTTGCCGACCTTGGCGGGTACTGCCACTCCTTTGGCGGCCAGGTAATCCCGCATGCGGTCGGCATCGTCGGTATAGAAGGAGATGTGGCTCAGTTGACCTTCGCCGCGGTCGGGCTCGGTGAAGATCTCCAGGTACTGCCGGTCGTTGATCTTGATGAAGGCGATGCGGACGCCTCCGGCCTTGTCGGGCAGCGTGAAGGGCTCGCCGAATCCCAGAAACTCCTCATAGAACTGGCGAGTCTTGGCCAAGTCTTTGACGTACACCGCCATGTGGGCGACGCCGAGGATTTTGGGCCGCGGCTGGGCCAACAGCGACGCGGCAATCACCACTCCTGTCAATAGCTTCATCGCATCGATTCTACTTCGCCGAGAGGGCCTGGTCGATGGCGCGCTCCGCCAGAGGCGCCATCCGGGCGTAACCGGCGTCGTTCGGCAGGAATCCGTCGGCAGTGAGCTCCTTCCGGAAATTCCGGCCATCGGCAAGCGCGGAGTAGTAATCCAGGTACACGGCTCCGCTCTTCGCGGCGTAGTCCCTGAGCCATCCGTTCATGCCGATGATCTTTCCCTGCGGCCGCCGCGCGGTCTGCTTCGTGTAGCAGTCGCACACCGGGGTGAGCGAAGCCAGCACGACGCGAATACCATGCACCTTCGCCAGTTCCGTCATGGACATGAAGTTCTCCGCCATCGTGCCTTCGGTGGCCGGTCCGGCGTACCCTGCCATGTCGTTCGAGCCCGCCAGAATCACCACGATTTTCGGTTGGAGCGCAATCACGTCCTGGCGGAAACGCACCAGCATCTGGGGCGTGGTCTGCCGCTCAATGCCCCGATTGAGATACGGCTTGCCCGGGAAGAACGGAGCGGCGCCGCGGCCCCAGTTGGCGGTGATCTCGTCACCCAGAAAGACGACGCGACTCTGCCCCGGAGCGGGCGGCCGCAGTTCGGCATTTTCGCTGCCGTAGCGGGTGAGCCCGCCCCAGTCGCTCAACAGGTGCCGTTGTGCTTCCACCAGCCGCTCCAGGGGAGTCGGCCCGGCGGTCTGCGCCCAGCAGCACCAGGCAAGGAATGCGAACGCCGCCCGGCCTTTCATCGGATTCCGAAACAGTACAGCAGGTTGTCAAAGGTGGCGATGTAGACGCGGCCGTTGGCCACCGAAAGCCCGCTCCAGTGGTTCCAGGATTGAATCTGGTCGCCGCTCGACCACAGCTCCTTGCCGGTCAGCGCATCGAGCGCGTAGAGCACGGCATGCGTGGACCCCGGGATGCGGCGGTCCGCCGTATCTTCGAGCCCCGTATCCGGGTATGCCTGGTCTGTGTCTTCGCCATTGCCGTAGGCAAAGACAATTCCGTTGGCAATGACCGGCGGCTCGGCGCGGTTCATATCGCGAGATACCCAAGCCGGGGTCAACTGCCACTTGCCGTTGGCCTCTTCCACGCGGAACGCGGCGATGGCCCCGTTCTTGATTTCGCCGTACTCCACCGGCGCTTTGAATTTCGAGTGCTTCGCGCCCCAGAACGGAGTCAGCACCCAGCGCGTCCCCTGGGAGTCTTCCCAACTCGCCATCGATCCCCAGATCCCGGCCGAAGCGAAGTTCACGTCTTCGTTGCACAGCAGCGGGCTGCGATAGAGCGGAGTACGATGGTCGTCGCCGCCGATGGAGTCGGTATCCATCAGGTAGATGCGGCACTCCTTGCCGGCGTCCACCATCAGTTCCTTTCCTTTGTAGTTGAAGATGGCCGGAGTGACCTGCATATCCAGGTCGCGCTTTACCAGCCACTCGGCGTTGCTCGGGCCATAATAGTCCACCAGCTCGAGGGCTTTGGTCTGTTTGTTCTGTTGCACGCCGATGATGCCGTTTCCGTAGATTCCGTTCTCCGGATCCCAGCGGCCATCGCCCGTGCCGGTGTACATGACGCCCTTGGAGCTGATCGCCGGACCGGTGCGGCCCCACATGCCGCCGCCCGCCGGGCCCCACGTGCCGGCCGTGTTGGTGGAAAGGTCATAGGCGTAAACCACGTTGGGATTGCCGCCACAGCCCTGCGCGGTGTGGGTGTACAGGACGTTCTCCCACAGGTTCAGCGCATACGGCTTGCCGTTGGGCGGCATGAATTTGGCGGGGGGCGCGACGTCCTCTCCGTCGGCGGCGTTCAACTGGTGCAGCATGCCATCCCACGAGGCGGCGTAGATGGTGTACTTTCCGGGTGTGCTGGTTGGACCCACGACCGGCGTGGCGGTGAGCCCGCCGGGACACAGGATTCCGCCGCCCCGCCCACCTGTCGCCGGCGGCGTCCAGGTGTTGGCGAAGTGCTTTTTCCAGAGGAGTTGGCCCTTCTCCACGTCAATGGCAAAGATGTTGTCGGAGACACCCGCTTCGATGGCAAGCTGCTTCGGACCGGCGGGTGTGTTGACGCGCTCAATGATCAGCGGAGGAAACAGCGAGTGCATCTGGCGGGGCTGGTTATCCAGCCTGATCTTCCACAGCAGTTTCATCCCTTTCACGTTGGCCGTATTGAGGATTTTCTCGTCCTTCTGCCAGGCGGTCCGGTAGGAGTTGCCTCCGTCGGTCAACCAGTCGGCGCAAAAGGCCGGAGCCGCTCCGGCGACCAGGCACGCGACCATCAGGAATCTCGACATTTCTCGCCCTCCTCAGGATGCTGAAACGGCTGGGGACCCGTTGCTTCGCTGCGGCTCGGCAAACGCCATCGCCGGCACGCGCGCGGACCGTATCCGGACTCTTTCAGCAGCCTGCTTGTGGATGAGACTATATCACAAAAAAAATGAGCTGATACGTTTCAAAGCCGCATGAATGGCCGTTTTTGGTATATGATGCTCAGAAAGGAGTGCGCGGGATGCTGCGAAGGACCGCTCTTGTGTGGGTGGGCATGTCGGTGGCTTTCGGCCAGGGCCGCGGCGGAGCGGACTGGACCACCGCCGGAAACGACGCGCAACGTTCGTCCTGGGTTCGCGCCGATCCAAAAATCTCGGCCGGCGCCCTCGAAAAGCCGGGCTTCGCGCTGGCATGGAAGGTGCAACTCGAGAGCGACGTGTCGCCGGCCGTGCTGTTGGACCGCTACATCGGCTATCGCGGATTCCGGTCGCTGGCCTTCGTCGCCACAAACGACGGCGAGATCGTTGCGCTCGACACGGACCTGGGGCGCATCGAGTGGCAGAAGCACCTGGCCGCGTCGCCCCGCACCGCCGGCTGCTCCGGCGCGAAGGCGGCCGGCCTGGCACGGCCCACCGGCACCGGGTTTCCGATGTCCGGCGGCGGGCGTGCAGGTTACGGCGGGCGCGGAGGTCCGGCTCGTTCGGGAGTGGGGGAGCCCGGTGAGGGCGCGGTCACAATCGCCGCATCGAGCAGGCCCCGGGGGGGCGCTGCCTTCGGCCCTCCGCGCGGCCCGGCGCGACGTCCGGGCGGTTTCGTGCGTATGCCCTCCGTGGTGTACGGCCTTTCGGGCGATGGCATGTTGCACACGATGTACGTATCCAATGGCGAAGAGCCCACCCCGCCGGTAGCATTTCTTCCCGCCAACGCGGACGCGCGAGGCCTGATTGTGGTGGACGGCGTGGCTTATGTCGCGACCACCGGAGCCTGCGGCACGCCGGGCGCGGTCTGGGCGCTCGATCTCGCTTCCAAGCGGGTGGTGTCGTGGCAGGCCGGCGGCGGGATTGCCGGCAGCGCCGGGCCCGCTTTCGGCCCGGATGGCACCTTGTACGTAGCGACCGGTGCGGGCGATCTGGCCGCTCTCGAACCCAAGACCCTGAAGGTGAAACACACCTACCGTTCGGGATCGGAATTCACCTCCTCCCCGGTCCTGTTTCCGTATAAGGATCAGGTGCTGGCCGCCGCCGCCACCAAGGACGGCCGCATTCACTTACTCGATACCGGCTCGCTGACCGGTTCCGCGGCGCCGCGCGGCGATAAGACCGCCGCTCCCTCGACGCTGGCAGCGTGGCAGGATAACGACGGCACGCCCTGGCTGGTCGCCCAGTCCGGCGGATCGATCGAGGCCTGGAAACTCCTGCCGCGGAATGGCACCGCCGGATTGGAGCCGGGCTGGGCCCGCTCCCTGGTCTCTTCCCTGCCCCCGCTGATCGTCAACGGCGTGCTGTTCGTGGCCACGGCCGGTGACGAACGCTCGGGCCGATCCGTCTTGTACGCGTGGGACGCCCGCACCGGCAAAGACCTTTGGAACAGCGGTACGACGGTCGCTTCTTTCGTGCGCGGCGGCGGACTGTCGGCGGGCGGAAGCCAGGTTTACGTGGGAACTCACGATGGGACGTTCTATGCGTTCGGCTTTCCGATCGAGCACTGAAGCCGCCGGACGGAGGCACGCGTGGGCCCTGCTGTTGCTCTTCGCCGCTCCCGCCCTGGCGCAGCTCCCCGATGGCCCCGGAAAAGAGGAGACGCAGCGGGTGTGTTCCCAGTGCCATGAGCTGGAGCGTTCGATTGCTCCGCGCCAGGACCGCGATGGCTGGCAGAACACCATCGACAAGATGACATCGTTGGGCGCCAAGGCGAGCGCCCAGGAGCTCCGCGCGATTGTGGACTATCTGGCGAAAAATTATCCCGGAGAAGCGGTGCCGCGCCTCCACATCAATACGGCGAGGGCCATCGAGATCGAAAGCGCGCTGACTTTGCGGCGCTCGGAGGCGGCGGCGATTATTCAGTACCGCGATAAGAACGGACCGTTCAAATCCATCGAGGACCTGAAGAAGGTTCCCGGAATCGATGTCGCCAAAATCGAAGCGAAGAAGGATCGGCTGGTATTCTAAAACGGATTGTCATCGGGGAGAACCGCACTTACCTTGACACCAAATAATGGAGCTAGTACGCTACAGGCGCAGAGACAGGAGCTTATGACCCCTCAGGTAGAAACATCCCATGCGACGCTGATTCGCGAAGCCCTGACCGCAGGTGAGGGCATTGTCCGGCTGGCACCCTGCTGGGTGCCGCGCTCGTTCCTCATGCCCGGAGGGCGGCTCAAGCTCGACCCCCGCGACCTTTATGTCCTCGGCGCGCACCGCGGCGGAATCGACGAACGATGGTTCGCCTCCACCACCAAAGCCGCCAACGGTCCGCTGACCGCACCCGACGAGGGACTGAGCTACATCGAGTTCAACGGCCGGAGAGCGCTCCTGAAGGAAGCCATCGAGACCAGCGGTGACCTCTTCCTGGGTTCCGAAGTTATGGCGCGCGAGGGCGGCTGGAACCTGTTGTGCAAGTTCTTCGACAATCTCGGTCCCATTCCTCACCACCTCCACCAGACCGATGAGTTTGCCGCACGCGTCGGCCAGAAGGGCAAGCCCGAAGCCTACTACTTCCCGCCCCAATACAATTTCAAGGAGAATCACTTCCCCTACACGTTCATGGGGCTCGAGCCGGGAACGACTCGCGGCGACGTGCGCCGTTGCCTGGAGCAGTGGAACGAAGGCGACAACGGAATTCTCTACCACTCGCGGGCTTACAAACTGCGCCCCGGGACGGGATGGCAGATCGACGCGGGAATCCTGCACGCCCCCGGCTCGCTGGTGACCTACGAGCCTCAGGTGAATTCCGATGTGTTCGCCATGTTCCAGTCACTGGTGGAAGGACGAGTGGTGCCGTGGGACCTCATGATCAAGGACGTTCCCGAGCAGCACCATCACGACCTCGACTACCTCCTGGACATGCTCGATTGGGACGCGAATACCGACCCGGAATTCGCCAGCCACCGCCTGTTCCACCCCACGCCCGCGGCGCCAGCCGCAGCGATGGCGGAGGGCGGGTACTCGGAACAGTGGATCGTGTACTCGACGCCCCACTATTCGGCCAAGGAACTCACAGTGCGGCCCGGGCGTACAGTGAACATCGCCGACCGCGCGGCCTACGGACTGATTGTGGTGCAGGGATACGGCTCGATCGGCAAGCACGAAGTGGAAACGCCGACCCTGATCCGCTACGGACAGATGACCAAGGACGAGTTGTTCGTCACGGCCGACGTGGCCGCCGCTGGCGTCACCATCGTGAACCGCAGCCAGACCGAAGACCTGGTGATGCTGAAGCACTTCGGCCCGGGCAATCCCGACACGCCGATGTCGCGAGTGAATTGACGCCTGCGGGGATGGAGGCGAGAGACTAGCTGGCGGCGCGCACCTGGATGTTGCCGGCCAGCGGAACCTCGTTGATCGATTCGCGCAGTGCTTCCAGCTTGCGCTCCAGCGTGCGGCGTTCGGCTTTGCTGATGTCGCGGACGCAAGGCAGAAGTACGTGTCCTTCCTCGTAATTCTTACGAGCCCTGGCTTCCAGGAGTTCCGCCTTCGCCCGGCACCCCCGCATGCCTGCGCCCGCGGCCAGACGGGCAAACGCGAGCCCCGCCGCCACCCGGCTGCCGATCATTTCCACGAGCTGACGGTCGGTCTTGGCACGCAACTCCACTAGCTTTGAGGATTCCGAGGCGGTATTCATATCGTCGGCCTGCTTCTATAGATTAGACGTTTGAGAATTTGGTTTCGCTCACGAAAAGCAAAAAATTTCGCCTCGGGCCTCCTCGCGTCGCGGCATGTACTAGAATGTTAATTCAGAGTGTAATGTCTCCTATTCTCAAGTCCTCCGCGGTTCTGCTGCCGGCGCCCGAGCCTGACGCGCCACAGGTGGTCACGCCAACACCCCGGCCTTCCGGCCGGTGGAAGTGGATCGTGGCCGTCCTTGTGGTGATCCTGGCGGCCTCCGCGGCGCTGTTCGTGCGGAGCCGCCTGGCTCCGAAGAAAGCCGAGGTCGCCATGGTTCGAACCGTGAAGGCCGTGCGGGGCGTTCTTTCGAACACGGTGCGGCTGTCGGGTTCGATCGCCGCCACCAGGTACGCGGATATCACGGCGCCCATCCTGCAAGCGCCGGACCAGGGACGAGGGCTCGTTTTGCTGTACTTTCCGCCCTCCGGCGCGACCGTCAAGAAGGGCCAGAGACTGGCTGAGCTCGACGGCCAGTCGGCCCGAGACCACCTCGAGGACGTGAAGGCGCAAGTGGCGCAGGGAGAATTGGACCTGCTCCGCGTCAGGGCCAACCAGACCGCCGAGATGGAGTCGGCCCGGCAGCGCGTCCGCGTGGCCCGGGGCGAGCTGGACAAGGCGCTTCAGGACATTCGGGCCTCCGCTACCAAGAACCGGATCGATCAGGAGTTGTTGAAACTGCAGGTCAGCGAGGCGCAGGCGAACTACGACGAGGCGCAGCGCCAGATCCGAATGTACATGGAACGGCAGGTGGCCAGTTTGCGGATTGCCCAATTGGACCAGGAGCGCCAGGTGCGCCACCGCAATCGCCATCAGCACGATATCGACCGGCTGGTGATCAATGCCCCCACGGACGGTCGCGTACTGTTGCGAACGATTTACCGCCACGGCGAACAGGCGCAGGTGCAAATTGGCGATGAGCTCTCCCCCGGCCAGTTCTTCCTGCGCGTGGTGGACTCTTCCGGGCTGCGCATGGACACCACCGTGAATCAGGCCGAAAGCGAGCTCGTGCGCGTCGGCCAGCCGGCCAGAATCCGATTCGATGCCTACCCCGATATCGAGCTCAACGGAAAAGTGGTTTCGGTGGGAACCATTGCCTCCGGTGGCCGGCGTGTGAACTACTTCGTTCGTAGTATCCCGGTACGCATCTCCATCGATGGCAACGACCCGCGGGTGCTGCCGGACCTCACCGCCAGCGCCGACGTGGTCGTCGCCCGACAGGACGAAACTATTATCGTGCCGCGCGAGGCGGTGATCGACCAAGACGGCAAGCCTGTGGTCTATGTCCGGCAGGCGGGCAACTTCGCACCCCGCGAGGTCGCTGTCGGCGTGTCGAGCAATACCGAGGTCGCCGTGACGTCGGGCTTGCAGCCGGGTGAAGAGGTCGCGCTAGAGCGTCCCTTCTGAGGGCTGCTCATCCACCCGCTGCGCCAGCAGAGCCGCCAGCGCCAGAAACACCCCGCCGCTTACCACCGCGGCCATGCGATTGTTTTCCAGCAGGTGGTTCATCACCCATCCAAAACCGAGTGACGCGATGATCTCCGGCGTCACGATGAAGAAGTTGAAGATCCCCATGTACACGCCCACCTTTCGCGGCGGCAGCGCGCCGGCAAGCATGGCGTACGGCATGGAGAGCGTGCTGGCCCACGCGATCCCCACTCCAATCATGGACAGCAGCAGCAGATAGCGATCGTGGATCACGGCCACGGAGAGCAGCCCCAGCGCGCCGGCCAGCAGGCACAAGCCGTGCGTCCGCCGGCGGCTTAAGCGGCGCGCCAGGGGCTGGAGCGCAAAGGAGAACACGAAACACACCGCCGAATAGACGGCGAAGCAGATGCCGCCCCACTGCACCCCTTCGGTGTATAGGGCCGACTGCGGATCGTTCGCGCCCAGAACGTGACGCGCCACCGCCACGGGAAAGTAGAGCCACATGCAGAACAGGCCGAGCCAGGTCGCCACCTGCACCCACGCCAGCTGACGCATGGTGCGCGGCATGTCGGCAATGCTGGCCAGGATCTCTCGCGCGCCGGCGGCCATTCCACCACCGCCCTTCGGCGCTTCTTCCGGCGGATACTCGCGGGTGGTGACGATGGTCCACAGCACCGCCGCCAGAAACACCGCCGAACCGGCATAGAAGGACCATTTCACCGTCGTCGGGATGGTGTGCAGGGCGGCCGCGGTCTGCGCCTTCGCGGTGCGTGCCAGAATCCAGGGCAGCGCCGAAGCGATCACCGCTCCCAGGCCGATGAACAGGCTCTGCATGGCGAAGCCCTGCGTGCGCTGCGATTCCGGCAGCAAGTCGGCCACGAAGGCACGGAACGGTTCCATGCTGATGTTGATAGACGCGTCCAGAATCCAGAGCAGCCCCGCCGCCATCCACAGCGCCGAGGAGTTGGGCATCGCGATCAGCGCTACCGTGCTCAGGACGGCCCCCACCAGGAAATACGGCCGGCGCCGTCCCAGCCGGCTCCAGGTGTGATCGCTAAGGTGGCCGATGACAGGCTGCACGATCAGGCCGGTCAGCGGCGCGGCCAGCCACAGCATCGGAATCTGGTCGGCGCTGGCCCCCAGGTATTCATAGATGGCGCTCATATTGGCCATCTGCAAACCCCAGCCGAACTGGATGCCGAAGAATCCGACGTTCATGTTCCAGATTTCGGCGAAGCTCAGGCGCGGTTTTTCCATGTTACGAAACCAGCTTCTGAAACCGCTCGTAAGCGTGTTCCCATTCCGGGCTCGGGTGGGGCGTGACCTCCACCGGCGCGAACGAGTTTCGCACCACGGCGCGCATGTCCGCCAGCCCGTCCAACTCGCCCCCTCCCATCCCCTGCACCAGAATGTTGCCGATGGCGGTGGCCTCGCTCGGACCCGCCACCACCCGGCGTCCGGTGCAGTCGGCCACGAACTGATTCAGCACGGTATTGCGCGAGCCGCCGCCCACGATGTGGATCACCTCGATCGGGCGCCCGCTGAGCTCCTCCAGGCTTTCGAGCACCTGCCGGTAGCGCAGCGCCAGACTCTCCAGGATGGCGCGGGCATACTCTCCCGGCGTCGCCGGAGGCTCCTGCCCTTTGTCGCGGCAGTGGGCTGCGATCTTGCGCGGCATCTCGCCCGGCTCCAGAAACGCGTCCGGGTTGATGGCGGCGGAGAACGGCCGCGCCTCCGCCGCCATCAGCGCGAGTTGTTCGTAGCTAAACTCGCTGCCCTCCTGGCTCCACGCCCGCCGGCATTCCTGCAAAAGCCACAGGCCGGCGATATTCTTCAGCAGGCGAATGGTTCCCGCCACTCCCACTTCGTTGGTGAAATTCAGCGCCAGCGACTGTGCGTTGATCACCGGCGCATCGATCTCCAGGCCCATCAGCGACCAGGTGCCCGAGCTGATGTAGCACCAGTTCCGCCGGTCCGATGCCGGCACCGCCACCACCGCCGCGGCGGTATCGTGTCCGGCGCTGGCGTAGACGGTCGTGCGCGGCCCTTCCGTCATCTTCCCCAACGCGGTCCCGGGCGCGATCAGCGGTCCGAGAATCTCCCCGGGCAGCCCCAGCCGCTTCAGCAACTCGGTGGACCAGGTCATCGTTTCCGGATTGAAAAACTGGGTGGTGCTGGCGATGGTGGTTTCCGACCGCGCTTCCCCCGTGAGCCAGTAGTTGAACAGGTCCGGCATGTTCAAAAACCGCCGGGCGGCAGTGAGCGCCGGCGCGTTCATCAGTTTCATCGCGTACAACTGGTACAGCGTGTTGAGCTGCATGAACTGGATGCCGGTATACCCGAAGACCTCCGCGCGAGGCACCACCTGGAACAGTTGCTCCATCACGCCGTTGGTGCGCGAGTCGCGATAGTGCCGCGGCGGCTCGATCAGCTTGCCGCTGCCGTCAAGCAGCCCGTAATCCACTCCCCACGTATCGATGCCTACTCCGTCGAGCGCAATCCGCCGATCCCCGGCAATGGCAATCCCGCGCCGGATCTCGCCCCAAAGGCCGTCGGTATTCCAGTAAAGACCGTCCTCGTCGCGCACCGGCGTATTGGGGAAGCGATGCAGTTCTTCGACTGACAGTCTGCCGCCATCGAGCGTGCCCAACATGGCGCGGCCGCTCTCGGCGCCGAGATCGAAGGCTAGGTACCGGCCCATGAACGTATGATAAAGGACCGTGCGGCCCAGCGCGACGCCGGAAACGCTACATCTCCGCCGTGTTCTGCATGGTTTTCGGCGGCGTGATCGAATCGGACGCCGCACAGCCGGTGATGAGCCGCGCCCCGCGGCTGTAGGTGATGTAGTGAAAGCCCCACTGCACGAACACGATCACGCGATTCTGAAACTGCACCAGGTACATCAGGTGAATGAACAGCCACACCAGCCAGGCCATCAGGCCGGAGAGGTGCAGTCCGAATATGTTGGCCACCGCCCGGCCGCGGCCGATCACGGCCATGTCGCCTCTGTTGAAGTAATGAAACGGCCGCAGGCCCTGCTGTCCCTGAAGGCGTTTCGCGATGGTGTGCGCCGAATACGAGCCCTCCTGCATCGCCACCGGTGCCACCCCGGGCAGCAGGTTTCCATGCTCGTCTTTGACGGACGCCAGGTCGCCTACGATGTAGATTCCAGGAAACCCGGGGATCGTCAGGTCGGCATTGACTTCGATGTGGCCGTGACGGTCGGTCTTGGCATGGGTCTGCGCAGCCACGTGGCGGCCGAACGTCGAAACCGTCACCCCGCCTGCCCAGAGCACCGTCTTGGCATCAATCCGCGTCTCCTGCCCCTCGGCCGCCTGGTACGTCACGCCATCTGCATCCATGGACGTCACCCGGACGCCACTGATCACGCGCACCCCGAGATCGATCAGGGAACTCTCGGCGCGGCCCGAAAGCACCGGGGGATAGCTGGAAAGCACCCGCGGCCCGCCGTCCAGCACCAGAATCCGCGCCTCCGCGGGTTGAATCGCGCGGAAATCGTGCTTCAGGGTGTGGCGCGCGATCTCGCCCAGCGCTCCCGCCAGTTCCACCCCGGTCGCGCCCGCCCCCACAATCACAAACGTCAGCCAGGCGTGCCGCTGTGCCGCATCCGGCATCCGTTCGGCGGCTTCGAAGGCGTAGAGAATCTTGTGGCGGATCGCGGTGGCCTCCTCCACACTCTTGAGGCTCGGCGCCCACGGCCGCCAGTCGTCGTGGCCGAAATAAGTGGTCTCCGAACCGGTCGCCACAATCAGGGAATCGTATTCGATGGTGGCGCCGTCGGTCAGGGTCAGGCGGCGCGCGTGCGGGTCCAGGTTCGCTGCTTCACCCAGCAGCACGCGGGTATTCTTCTGGCGGCTCAGGATGGCCCGCAAAGGCGCGCAGATTTCACCCGGCGACAGCGAACCCGTTGCCACCTGGTACAGCAGCGGCTGAAAGAGGTGGAAGTTCCGGCGGTCGATGATCGTGACGTCCACCGGCGCGCGGCCCAGCGCCCGTGCGGCGTACAGTCCACCGAAGCCCCCTCCGAGAATCACTACACGATGCCTGATCTTTCCAGGATAGCCGAGGGCCTGGATTGACACCATATCAGGGACATGCCACAGTGTCACCGTCTGCGAAACAGCGAACATCCGCGTCCGTACGTGTAGGATGACACAAAAGTTGTCAGCGCCAGCATTGATTCTGAACGCCTTTCCATTACGCTTGCCAGAATGCTGACATTTCGTGCCACCATTCCTGGCAAGATCCTACTCTTTTGTCAAGATTGTTGGCATAATCCCGCCCGATGACACTTGGCCGCCCAGACGTCCCCTTCGTAACCAGCGTTGACGGACAGTACCTCGCAGGTTGTCGATGGCGCGATTGCTGCCGGCAAACCGTGTCACCGCGCGATCGACAGATGCTCCCGCCAGGCAGGAGCTGCGCATGGCACAACTCATCATCGCGCGTTTTCCGGCCAAGTGGCAGTCGAGTGCGGTCGCCGGATGCTGGCCGACTTCCCAGGAGTAATCACCCGGTCCGGCATCTTCAAGCTCACCGCTAGTGGGGTATACTTTTCAGAACCTCTATCGACCTTACAGATGACCGACATTATGTCGTCCGCCTGGGGCGTATCGCCGGCGAAAATGCGGGCAGCCCTGTAGAGCCCCTGTACAAGCTCGCCGGCGGTGCTCTGCTGGTGGCATCTGATAAAGTCCAGCGCGCCCTCGGTGCCAAACATGGTGCCATCAACGTCCGTCGACTCCGTGATTCCGTCAGTTAACAGCAGGATTGTGTCTCCGTGCTCTAGCGGTAGCGAGGAACCCGATTCGAACTGCTGATCAGGGAAAATTCCCAGAGGTGGCGCGGTGCTGGCAAGCACGGCTCCGATATCACCGGAATAGCGCAGCAGATAACCCGACTCATGTCCCGCACTGACATACTCCAGTGACCGTTTCTGTGGGTCGATGCGGCCGAGGAACATTGTGACGTATCGATTTCTAGCGAGGGTGCCGGTGAGGGAGCGATTGACGCAGGTGAGGAGAGAAGAGATGTCTGGCACCATCGTCGCATACGCCCTCAGAGATGCGCGCACCTCCGCCATCACCAAAGCGGATCCGAATCCGTGACCCGCGACATCAGCGATGACGATGTAGAGCGAGCCGTCGTCTTGTGGAATAAAATCGAAATGGTCACCCCCCGTCGCATCTGCAGGATAGGCCGCGGCAGCGATATCGAAGCCTGGCAACGAAGCCGTCCTGTCGTAGTACCGCTGTTGGATTTCCCGCGCCAATGTCATATGAAAGTCCTGTTCATGTTTCTTCCTGAGCGCCGTCATGTCCTTCATCACGGAGACATAGTGGCTCGTTGTCCTGGCCCGGTCCTTGATCGGACTGATCGTCTGTTCGGACCAAAACAGCTCACCCGACTTCTTGCGGTTGATGATTGTCCCCTGGTACGAATTGCCGGAAATGATCTTACCCCACATGTCACGGTAGAACTCGGTGTCGTGCTGCCCTGATTTCAACACACTGGGCTTCCGCCCCAGCACCTCAGCAGCGGAGAACCCGGTTACCTTCTCGAAGGCCGGGTTCACGTATTCAATGATTCCCCGGCTGTCAGTGATCATAATGCTGTCGGCTGTTTGGTCGACCGCTCTGGCTAGCTCGTCGAACATCGTCCGGAACCGGGCGAAGCGTTCAGAAACCAGCTCGTCCCGATCCTGAACCGGATCGCACGGGTCTCGCACTGGTGTCAGAAATGCTTCAACGGCTGCTTTGTTGCGTAACAGATTTTCAGGTACGCTGACATCGGAGAAAACCACAACACCGCCGCAAGCTGTGCCCGAACTGTCCCGCAACGGCGTCCCGCTGACATCTATCCAGAGCCCTTCGGGCTTTCGCGGGTTCCTGATGAAGATCAACTCGTGGGGCGCTTCCTCCCCCCGCATAGCCCGGGCGAGCGGCAGTTCCTCTGGTGGATAGGGCGTCATCATGTCGGCCTTGTAAGTACCGTAAGCGGCAGACCACGCACTGAAATCCGACTGCGTCCCGCCGATTCCAAGTATCCGCTCGGCCTCTGGGCTGAAGAAGACAAATCGTCCTTCAGCGTCACAAACGATCACACCCACGGCAAGGTTCCTGCAAACTGCTGTCAGGATATCGGTGTCTTCCAGGTGCGCCAAGTCCGCGCCACTACCCCCCACCACGTCTCTACTCATGCTCGCATTATATTCCCGCATGCATATTGGATCGGAAAAAACCGGCCCCATCCGGGTGACATCGCGCCTGCATGACTGCATTAGGAACCTTTTTTCAGCTGAGTATTCCCGAAACTGCCGAGGTCCTTCACGTTTCTCCCGACACCGTGCTGCGCGATTGGAGGCTAGCGAAAGCGTGGCTGCTGCGGGAACTCAACAATCGAATGGAGGATCAAAACTGGACCGATGGCGTCAGATCGAGGAACTCTATAACGCCGCTCGCGAACTCGAACCGGGCGCGCGCAGCCGTTATCTTCAAGAAACCTGCCCCGATGAGAAGCTTCGCGCCGAAGTGGAGTCGTTGCTCGAATGTGACGCGCAAGCCGAGGACTTTCTGGAATCGCCCGCCTTGGAGGTAACTGCCGAAGCCCTGGCGGAAGGCCGAACGCGATCCATGGTCGGACGAGTACTTGGGCCTTACCAGATTGTCAGTTTTCTCGGGGCCGGAGGCATGGGCGAGGTATATCGCGAGCGGGATTCCCGCATCGGACGCGACGTGGCGATCAAGGTTCTGCCGCCCGGCATCGCCGCTGACCCGGAACGCCTGCAGCGTTTCGAGCAGGAGGCTCGTGCAACAGGCGCTCTCAATCACCCCAACATCCTGGCAATTCACGATACCGACTTTGAAGACGGCGCTCCCTATGTAGTGTACGAGTTGCTCGACCGTGAAACGTTGCGCGAGCGACTGCGTCACGGATCGTTACATCGGCGCAAGGCTCCCGACTACGCGCGCCAGATCGCTCTCGGACTCGCGGCCGCTCATGAGAAATCCATTAGTCATCGCGACCTTAAACCCGAGAACTTGTTCCTCACTCGCGACGGACGAGTAAAGATCCTCGACTTCGGTCTCGCCAAACTCGGGCTGCCCGACCGATCCGTTGACAAGGTCCCACCGTCTGAAGGCGTTGTCGGCGTCACTCCCGGCACTCCCGGCTACATGGCCCCAGAGCAAGTCCGCGGCGAAGTCGTAGACCACCGATCGGACCTTTTCAATCTGGGCGCGATCCTGTATGAGATGCTCACCGGTCGGCCGCCGTTCCGAGGCCGGTCAACTAGGGAAGTCTTGAGCGCGATTCTGCAAGACGATCCCATCGAGGTGCCGGAAGCGGGTGGCAATCTCGATTCCGATCTGGCACGCCTGCTCCGGCGCTGTCTCGAAAAGAACCCCGACGAGCGCATTCAATCGGCACAAGACTTGGCATTCGACCTTGAAACACTATTACTCGTGCCCGCCCGAGCGCCCCGGCCGCGGCGAAAGAGCGCATTCACTGCCTTCGCGTTCGCTGCAGGCGGGTTAGTGCTCGCCGCTTTCTTAGCCGGTCGCGAACTGGGCTGCCGGCGGCGACGCAGTGGGACCTGATGTCTGCCGCCGCGAAACTGCTGTGTCCGGTGCTGCAGGAATTAATTCGTCAGGCGGCACAGGGCAGGGTGATGCATAACGACGATACGGGCATGCGGATTCTGCGCCTGACACGCGAGCCGGGCGACAAGCGGACGGGCACCTTCACCAGCGGCATCGTATCCATCGTGGGTGCCTGGACCATCGCGTTGTTCTTCACCGGATGGAAGCATGCGGGCGAGAATCTCGCCGAGGTGCTGAAACAGCGGGCACGAGAACTGCCGGCGCCCATCCAGATGAGCGACGCGTTATCGCGCAACTCGCCGAAAGTGGAAGGCGTCGAGCCCCTGCAGGCGAACTGCCTCGCACATGGAAGGCGGCAGGTTGTGGAAGTGGCCGATAACTTCCCGGAAGAATGCCGTTATGTGTTGGAAACCCTGCGCGACGTTTATCATTACGATGTGCAGGCGCGAGAACAGGCAATGTCGCCGGAACAGCGACTGCGCTTCCATCAGGAGCACAGCGCGCCGTTGATGAAAGGGCTGCATGAGTGGATAGAGGCGCAGTTGGCGGAGCACAAGACAGAGCCGAACTCCGGACTGGGCAAAGCGATCTCCTATCTACTCAATCACTGGACGAAGCTGACGCTTTTCCTGCGGCAAGCAGGGGCGCCCATCGACAACAATATCGTCGAACGCGCCTTGAAGAAAGCCATCCTGAGCCGCAAGAACGCACTATTCTATAAGACACTGAACGGCGCCGGAGTCGGTGATCTGTTCATGAGCCTGATCCACACGTGCGAGCTGAACGGCGCCAATCCGTTCCACTACCTCACCGCACTGCTGCGGCACACCGGGGAGCTAAAACAAGAGCCGTCGGAATGGATGCCCTGGAATTACCGGGACACGCTGGCGCGACTCGCCCAAGCCTGCCGCCGCGTAATATCATAAATCCTTCCTGGCCGAAAAGGATCGTCGGCGGCCATGGGTAGGTGACATCCTGAAATGCCTATTAAACTGGCTCTCCAAAAGACCAAATCGGACACCGTTTTGGGCCACTCACGTAGGCACACGAAAATGTTCCGGCTTGGCTTGTAGGGGCGCCATCGCGCCGCTGCTTTATTTGGCCAGCCACCTCTCGGCGTCTCCCCTTTTGCGATAACCTGTTTGGACGGTCCGGAGGTACTTCATGCCCATCCGCAACGCCGCTGAATCCGACTTCTACTCCTGCGTCCTCATCGCCCGCCGCGCCTGGCCGGAATTCAAGGAGCGCGAGTCCATTTTCCATCTTTTTTGCAAGTTCTTCTCCGACACCTGTTTCATCTTCGAAACTGGCGATGAAACCCAAGGCTTCCTGCTTGGCTTCGTCTCGCAGGTAGACCCCGCTCAGGCCTATATCCATCTCGTCGCCGTCGATCCGTCCGCGCAGCGCCAGGGCATTGCGCGCCGCCTTTACGAGACGTTCTTCGACCGCGTCAAGAATCTCGGCGCGCACCAGGTGCGCCTGATCGTCAACCCCGACAATCCCGGCTCCCTCGCATTCCACCGCGTCATGGGCTTCGCGCCCGATCTCCACGGGGAGACCGTCGCCATCGACGGCGTCCTCGCAGCCAAGGACTACAACGGTCCCGGCATCCACATGGTCCCCTTTGTCCGGTCCCTGTCCTGAAGGAGACAGTCATGCACCGCCTTTTCCGTTTTCTCCGCCGCAGTTTCCCCGAAGATCCGCACCTCTGGATCACGTTTCTGTCCTTCATCGTCTTCGGCGTCGTGGCCGCCTCGCACGAATTCCTCGGCTGGCCGCCTGAGATCAAGCCCGAAGGCTACCTCGCCGTCATCAGCGTCGGCGTCATGATGCTCCTCGCCGACCGCCTCAGAGTCGCCGAAAAGGAGCGCGAAAACCAGGAACGCCTCACCAGGATCACCAACATCCTCCTCGACAAGCCCTCCGCCCTCCGCAGCCGACCCTCCACCCGCGAAGAATATGACTACCTCTGGGGCGGTTACACCGGCCGTTACTACGTCTACAACCCCTCCTATCGCGTGGACGCCAATACAGGCAACGACGAAATCGCCAGGATTCTCGTCCGACGCTACCAGAATCCGGCTTTCGAAAAGGCCCGCTACCTGTTCCTGACCAAGGATGCCGCAGGTCAGAAGGATCTGGAGCTTTTCCGTGCCCTCATGCGCAAGGTCAAAGCGCAGGATGCCGGCGTAACAGCAAAAATCGAAGTCCGCCAGCTGAAGAATCGCGACGCATCCTCCGAGGCCGAAATGTACCTCGGCACGCGCTACGGACGCCAGATGGGCGTCATGGAGCTGAAGGAGCCGGCGCTCGACCCGCAGCACGGCCTCCCGCACTACTACCTGGTGATTCACGACCAAGTCGCGCTGAACCATTATCTCCACGACCATTTCGAGCGCGCTTGGAACGACGCCGCCGCCGAGGAAGTCGCCAATTTCTGGCAATAGCCGGGTTGGTACCCGCCGGCGTTCGATCTTCGACATCGGGTTGTCCCGCCTGTCAGAACTAGCTCGAACTAGAACTAGAGACCGGCCCTATCAACTGAGATCAGCTGAGTCACTCAGGCTTGCCGAAAGGACACGGCACATCTAGTACGCTTACGGACACTCATGGTACACTTTAGGCCTGTCCAGGCGTCCCATAAACGAACACTTCAGGCAGCCCGAAAGTGATCCTAAATCAATTCCCGGAAAGGATATAGGCTGTGGCAGTGAAAGTGCCGCTAAAAGTCCGCAGCTACCGAACCAGATGAGATCATCCGACTCCCGAACGCCCCACATCCTGATCGCGGACGATCAGACGGATGTCCTGGAGGCGTTACGCTTCCTGGTGAAGGGCGAGGGCTATCAAGCCGAAGCCGTGACTTCTCCGGCGGCGGTCATCGATGCCGTGGAGTCGCGCGACTTCGACGTCGTTCTGATGGACTTAAACTACACACGCGACACGACTTCGGGGCAGGAGGGTCTGGAACTGCTCAACCGTATTCAGAACTTGGACGTCACCCTGCCGGTGATTGTGATGACGGCGTGGGGTTCGGTGGAACTGGCGGTGGAAGCCATGCGGCGCGGGGCCCGCGATTTCATTCAGAAGCCGTGGGACAATGCGCGGCTCTCGGCGATTCTCAGCACGCAGATTGAACTGGGCCGCGCGCTCCGCAAGGGCCAGCGCCTGGAGGCCGAGAACCGGGCCCTGCGCGCGGAGCGGTTTCCGCAACTGATTGCCGGGTCGGCAGCGATGCGTCCGGTGCTGGACGTGATTTCACGGGTGGGGCCATCGGATGCCAACGTGTTGATCACCGGCGAAAACGGCACGGGGAAAGGACTGGTGGCGCAGACGCTCCATTCGGTTTCGCTCCGTTCGACACGCCCAATGGTGACAGTGAACACGGGCGGGCTGGCGGAAGGGGTTTTCGAAAGCGAGTTGTTCGGCCACGTGAAGGGCGCCTTCACCGATGCCAAAAGCGACCGCGTGGGCCGCTTCGAGATGGCCGACGGAGGCACGCTGTTCCTGGACGAGATCGCCAACATTTCGCAAGCCCTCCAGGCGAAGCTGCTACGCACCATCGAAACCGGCGAATTCGAGCGGGTCGGATCGTCGAAGACGCGGCGCGTCGATGTACGGGTGTTTTCGGCCACCAATGCCGACCTGAACGTGGCCGTGGCCGAAGGGCGTTTCCGGCAGGACCTGCTGTTCCGGCTGAACACGATCGAGATCCGCCTGCCCCCGCTGCGCGACCGACGCGAAGACATTTCGCTGCTGGCCGCCCATTTTCTGCGGCAGCACGCCGAACACTACCGCAAGCCGCTCACCGGGTTCGATGAAGGCGCGATCAAGGCCCTGCTGGCGCATGCCTGGCCGGGCAACGTGCGCGAACTCGACCACGCCGTGGAGCGTGCCGTGCTGATGGCGCAGGCCGACACCATTCGCGCGGCGGACCTGGGGCTGCGCGCCGGCCGCGACGGACCGCCGCGCCTGGAAGAGATGAGCCTCGAAGATGTGGAGGCATTGTTGATCAAGAAGGCGCTTTCGCGCTTCAATGGCAACGTGAGCCACGCCGCCAATGCGCTCGGGTTAAGCCGCAGCGCGCTTTATCGTCGTCTCCAGCGGTACGGCCTCTGAGTCATGACGCAGGGACACAAGGTCCGCCAACTCAGCTATGAGGGGCGGGTGGTGCTGCTGGCGTTGCTGGCCGGTCTTCCCGGTTCCTTCACCGCCCTGTGGATCTTGTGGACCCGCGACTTCACGGCGCGCACCGAGTGGACGCTCACCGTGCTGATTGTCGGCGCCTGGTTCGGCTTCGCCATGGCCGTCCGCGAGCGCGTGGTCTTTCCGCTGCAAACGCTGTCCAACCTGCTGGGCGCGCTCCGCGAGGGCGATTTTTCGGTGCGCGGCCGTTCGCCACGGCCCGACGACGCCCTGGGCGAAGTGATGCGCGAGGTGAATACGCTGGGCAGCACGCTGCGCGAGCAGCGCCTGGGTGCTCTCGAAGCCACCACGCTGTTGCGCACCGTGATGCGCGAAATCGATGTGGCGATTTTCGCGTTCGATGAACGCAACCGGCTGCGCCTGGTGAATCGCGCCGGCGAGAAACTGCTGGCCTCGCCGCCCGAACGCCTGCTGGGCCAAACCGCGATCGAGCTCAACATGCAGGCGTGCCTGGACGGTCCTTCGCAAACCACGCTGCAGACGGCGTTTCCCGGGGCCGCCGGGCGCTGGGGGGTGCGCCGCACCCGCATCCGCGAGCGCGGCCTGCCGCTCGAGCTGGTGGTGATCTCCGACTTGACGCAAGCGTTGAGCGAGCAGGAACTCCAAGCGTGGCAGCGCCTGGTGCGCGTGCTCGGCCATGAGCTCAACAACTCGCTGGCGCCCATCAAGTCGATCGCCGGAAGCCTGGAGCGCATCCTCACCCGCGATCCGCTGCCCGATGACTGGCGCGACGATATGCGCCGCGGCCTGAACGTGATCACCTCCCGGTCGGAAAGCCTGAGCCGCTTCATTGGCGCCTATGCGCGGCTGGCGAAACTCCCCCGCCCGCAATTGCAGCCGCTCGAGATCGCCTCGTGCGTGGGCCGCGCCGCCCGATTCGAAACGCGCGTAAACGTGGAAGTGCAGCCCGGTCCCGACATGACCGTGCAGGGCGATCCGGACCAGCTCGAGCAGGTGTTGATCAACCTCTTGCGCAACGCCGCGGATGCATCGCTGGCCACCAGCGGCCGGGTGATGGCCGGATGGCGGCGCGATGGAGCGATGCTGGAGGTTTGGGTGAAGGATGAAGGGCCGGGTCTGTCGAGCACGGCGAACCTGTTCGTTCCGTTCTTCACCACCAAGCCGGGCGGCTCCGGAATCGGCCTGGTGCTCAGTCGCCAGATTGCCGAAGGGCACGGCGGCGCGCTGATGCTGGAGAACCGCACCGATCGACAGGGCTGCGTGGCACGACTGCGGCTGCCGGCGTGATCTACAGCGCGGCGAAGGCGATGGTCACCGGACTGAGATTTCGCACCGGCTGGCCCGCTGGGGTCAGGCGCCCATCGGCGCCGGCTCTCCAGCCCACCACCGTGTCGCTCTGTTCATTCGCGGCATAAAGAAACCGGCTCGCGGGATCGAAGCCGATGAAGCGCGGGACGCGCCCCCTGCTGGGCTCCCAACCCACGGCGGCCAGCAGGCCCGTGCTCGGGTCCGCGGAAAAGATGGCAATGCTGTCGTGCCCGCGGTTCGAACCGTAGACGAAGCGGCCGTTGGCCGAAACGGCGATCTCGGCGCACGTGCTCTCGCCGGTATACTCGGCGGGTAGCGCAGGGAGAATCTGCACCGGCCGCAGGCTGCCGTGGTCCGCCTCCCAGTAGTACGTCGCCATGGTGTTGGCGATCTCGTTCAACACCCACACCACGGGCAGCGTGGGGTGGAAGGCGGCATGGCGCGGTCCCGAGCCGGCGCGCGTCACCACCGAGCCCTGCGCGGTGGGCGTGAGCTTGCCGGCATCGGCATCGAACCGGAAGATGAACACCCGGTCGAGCCCCTTATCCGGGACGAGCGCGAAACGGCCCGAGCGATCGAAGACCACCTGGTGCGGATGCGATCCGGTCTGCTCGATGCGATGCGGACCGGGCTGGCCGGGCAGCGCGACCACCTGCGTGGCGGCCGTCAGCCGGCCATCTTCGGCTACGGGCAGCACCGCGACGCTGCCGCTCGAATAGTTGGCGATGAGCACAAACCGTCCGCTCGGATGGAAACCCGGGTGGACCCCGTTGCGCCCGCCCGTTTCCACGCGGTTGAGCAAGCTGAGCCGGCCCGTTTCGCGATCCACCGCAAAACTGGTCGCATAGGTTTCATCGCCATGGGCGGCACAGAGGCAGCGCCCGTCCGGCCGCACGGCGAGAAAGGAAGGATTCACCAGTCCGCCGACGTGCTGGATGTGCGTCCACCCGGCGGTCTCGGGGTCCACCCCGTACACGTGAATGCCGTCGCCTCGCGCGTACCGCTCGGCGGTGGTGTAGCTGCCCACGTAGGCATAGACCGCCTTGGTCTTTGGCTGTTGGGCGCGCGCCAGCATGGCCGCCGTTGCGCCGCCCAGCCATCCCCGGCGGGTCACTGGGCGGCGTACTCCCGGTAGAGATCGGCCACGTGGCCCGACTCCGCATCCCCCGGATGAATGACCACACGCCACCGGAACACGAGCTTCTGCCCCTGAGGCAGCTTCCAGTGGCTCTCCTCCTGGCTGGGATCGAAGGCGCTCCGTCCGAACGGGTTCAAGGCGAACAGACCGTAATCGCGCGCGTGCCAGTAGGTGGGATGGCGCGGATTGGACGGATGGTCGAACATCGCCACGCCCAGCCGTTCGCCGTCGATCTCGGCCGTGTAATCCACCCAGTTGGAGCGCTTGCCCCAGACTTTGGCCATCCCGACGCGGCCGTCGGCGTCGACCATCCGGCCGCCTTTCCGCTCCGTGAAGGGCTCGGCGAGGCGGATCGCGAAGGCGCCTTCTTTGGTGTCCCCGAACGTCACGTCCTCGTTCGCGGCGGTCAGCGTGATGTGGAAGTCGATCGTGCGCAGCTTTGGATCGTCGGCAAACGTCATGTCGCGATCCTCCACCAGCAGCACCTTGCCATTGGGATCGCGCCATTCCATGGTGGCAGAGAGGACGTTGCCCTTCCACTCGGCATTGCGCACCACGATCCGCCCAATGTGCGGCTTGGTGTAGGAGGGATCGTTCTCCCAGAGTTTCGTTCCGTTCACGTCGTCATATGAGAACCAGAGGCCGGTATGGTGGAGATGGTCGCGGCTCTCGCCGGGAATCTGCTCCATCGGATAATGGCGGGTCACCACCTTGCCCGACGCGGAGCGCAGCGGGGCAAGATACGGCTTGCCGGATTCGTGGCCGTAGTGAAATGTCGTGAACGGCTTGCCATCGACGGTGACGTCGATCGAGTCGCGCGCGAAGCGGACCTGGGCGGCAAGCGCGGAAGCCAACAGAAGGATCAGTGGAAAACGCATCGCAAGCAAGTATAGCGCCGGCCCGCTCCAGCGGGGATAATGGCATTCTATGTCGCACAAGCCTGTATCGATCGCGCTGCTGGCGGTGATGCTGGCCTCCGCCGCCGGGTCACTACCGGAGTTGCGTACCGAAGCGGTCAGCGGAGGCTCGGTGTTCTACGTCAAAAACGGCTCCGGCCAACCGCTCACGGCTTACCTGATCGAATTGGTGGATTACCCTGGCAGCTCCTATTGGCTGTTCCAGGATGACGTAGCGGCGCCCATCGCGGCGGGAGCCACAAAGCGCATTCCGGTATCGAACATGATCGTGGGCGCGGCGCCCGAATACGTAAAAATCACCGCGGCGTTGTACGCCGATGGCAGTTCCGCCGGAGCGCCGGAGAAGATCGCCCGCCTCCTCGAGTGGCGGAAATCCACGTTGGACGCGACGCGCGAAGCGATCCGCCGGCTCGAACAAGCGAAGCAGGCCGGCACGGCCAAGCCCGCGGTGATGGCTGACCTCAGGCAATGGTCTGCATCCGTACAACCCCAGGGAAAGACCAACCGCCTCACCCCCACCACCGTCAACCAATGGGCAACTCGCGGTGCGGTTTCGCGGGCGGCAGGGTACCTCGAACAGCATTCCATCGAGGATACTCTGGCGGATCTGCGGGCCACCGAACAGTCCATGGCAACGGCTAAGCCGTAACAGTGGCGCCGCGCCTCGCTACGCGGCCCGCATGATACCTGAACGGAGCCGCCCGTCCGGCCGATGGGCACACTGTGCCCATTGCAATTCGGGCAAACACCTCTTTTTCAACCACTTCCATTTTGGCAACGGGCACACTGCATCCATCGCGGGCCGCGCTGGCGCGAGTCCCGGCTACCTCCACGATTCGTGGGTATGCTGAAAACAGGGAGGGATCATGTATCCACTCAAGAAGGGGAAATACGCCGCGCAGGCGCACGTGGGCATTCCGGAGGGAACCTACGAGGAGGAGCACGGCCGGAAGGGTTTCTATGGGAAGAGCGCCCACCTGTACCATGCGCACCCGCCCACCGGCTGGATCCGCTTTGAAGGCAAACTGCGGCCGCACCTGTTCGATCTGAACAAGCTGGCGCCTTCGGACTGCCACGATGCCGAGGGCCTCCCGGTGGCGTTCCTCGGCAACAGCGACGTCCGGCTATACGTGTCGCGGCGCTCGCAGCCCATGCCGTACTACTACCGCAACGCCGATGGCGACGAGCTGATCTTCGTGCACCGCGGCCAGGGAACGATCGAGACCGATTTCGGACCGCTCCCCTTCGAGCCTGGCGACTACCTGGTCATGCCGCGAGCGGTCACGTATCGGCTCGTCCCGGAAACGCGCGACAACTTTTTCCTGATCATTCAGTCACACTCCGAATTCAATCCTCCGGACAAGGGGCTGATCGGGCAGCACGCGCTTTACGACCCGGCGGTGGTGACCACGCCCGAGCCCGACCCGCACCTGGACGACAATCGCGAGTGGGAAGTACGGATCAAGGTGGAAGACGAGATCTCCAAGGTCGTGTACCCGTTCAATCCGCTGGACGTCATCGGATGGAAGGGCGACCTTACGGTGTGGAAGATCAACTTGCGGGACATCCGCCCGATCATGAGCCACCGCGCGCATCTGCCCCCGAGCGCGCATTCGACCTTCCTCACCGAGGGCGCGGTGGTGTGCAGCTTTGTGCCGCGACCGCTCGAACAGGACGAAGCCGCGCTGCGCGTGCCGTTCTTTCATCGCAACACCGATTACGACGAATTCATCTTCTATCACGACGGCGATTTCTTCAGCAAAGACAACATCCGTCCCGGCTTCGCAACGCTGCACCCGCGCGGCATTCACCATGGACCGCACCCCAAGGCGCTCGCCAATCAGAAGAAGAAGACGCACACCGACGAGTATGCGGTGATGCTCGATGGGCTGAACCCGATGCACGTGCTGCCGGCCGGGGACCAGGTGGAATGGAAGGAGTATTGGACGAGCTGGATGGAGAAAAAGTAGGGCCGCCCGGTCATTTATAATCCGGTGTTATGCCCTGCAACCCCGAAGTGCTGCGAAGAGTGCCGCTGTTCGCCCTCCTGGACGAAGAAGAAAGCGCCGTGCTGGCCGGGCAGGTGGAGCTCAGGAACTTCACGCCGCGCCAACGGATCTACCGCATGGGGGAAGTCACCGGTCGCGCGTATGTCTTGGTTTCCGGCATCGTCCGGGTGACCATGGTGGATGAGGACGGACAGGAAGTGGTAGTGGATGAGCCGTCGGCCGGCGAATTCTTCGGGTTCGCTTCCATGCTCGAGGGCACGCCGCACCAGACCTCGGCCACGTCGGTGGATGAGACGGTCTGTATCGAGGTGGACCGCCACGACATCTCGGTCCTCTTGGAGCGCAAGCCGCTGGCTGGGATGGACATGCTGGCGGTGCTGGGTAAGCAGTTTCACGCGTCCCAGCAACTGGTGCGGGTGCGCTCGATGCGCAATCCCAACGAAGTGATTCAGGAAGAGTCTACGGTGGGCGAACGGATTGCGGATGGGGTGGCGCGGTTTGGCGGATCGTGGTCGTTTATCCTTTCGTTCCTGGTGGTGCTGGTGGTCTATACCTGGATCAACGTGTCGCTCGGCCGGAAGTCCTGGGACCCGTACCCGTTCATCCTGCTCAACCTGTTCTTGTCGATGCTGGCGGCCCTCCAGGCTCCGGTGATCATGATGAGCCAGAACCGCCAGGATTCCAAAGACCGGCTGCGCGGCGAGCTGGATTTCGAAGTCAACCGGCGTGCGGAGTCGGAAATCCGCGGCCTGGCACACAAGGTGAACCTGCTGAGCGACAAGTTGGGCGACGTGGAAGACCTGATCCGCGCCGGTGGGCCGCGCGACAAGGGGGGCTTGGGAGGCGAGTGCTGAGTGCTGCGGCGGCGCGACCGGGTGCGGCCGATAACGTGCTTCGCCGAACATTGAACGTACGGCGGGGCTAGCGTATCATCTTCCCTATGGCTGCATACGCGGGTGCCTCCCCGCTGATTGCCGGGCGAGAGCCGGGATGGCTCTATAAGCCATCCTGGGACCTTCCATTGCTCATTTTTAGCGCCGTGCTGGTTCCCTTGCCGTTTCTGGTGGCATGGGGCGCCCAGTTCTCGGGCTGGCTGAAGCCGCAACAGGCGATCGACGCCATCAACATCGCCGTGGCGGGCCTGATCGGCGGACCGCACCTGTTCTCGACCGTGACATTCACCTTCCTGGACGGCAGGTTCCGTGCGCGTCATCACCGGTATATGTACCTGGCCCTGCTGCTGCCGGCGATCGTGATCTACCTCGGGGTCTTCCACTACGAAATCCTAATCACGTTCTTTTTCACGTGGGCCTCGCTTCACGTGCTGCATCAGATCATCTACCTGACCGACTGCTACCGGGCGCGCAGCAGCGCGGTGGAAGCACCCTGGGCGCGCTACGTGGACTACGGCTTGATCCTGACGGGACTCTACCCGCTGGGGCTCTACAAGCTGTCCCTGCGGCAGTTCTACGTAGGGGGGGTGGTGCTGCCTTACCCGGACGCAGCGCGCGCATTGCACCTGCCGGTCGTGGCCGGAGTGGTGTTCGGGGTCTTTCTGGCAGCGTGGGTCGTCAAGACCACCGCCGAATTCCGCGAAGACCGAGGCAACGTCCCTAAGACGCTGCTGATCGGCGTCACCACCGTGGTTTCGTTTTTGTTGCCGATGGGCTCAAACCTGGATGTGCTGTTCCAGGGCTACAACACCTGGCACTCGTTTCAGTACCTGTTTCTGCTGTGGCTGATCAACCGGCTCAGGGAACAGCGGGGGGAGATTGACAATCCGTTCGTGCGCGGCCTGGTGCGGCGCAACAGCATGGCGGCTTACTACGTGTGCTTCCTGGCGGCGACCGGGGTGATGGTAGTGCTGACGATGCTCGTGCGGGCACTCACGCCGCTGACCGCCAACCAGAGCTACTTCGTGGTGGTGTTGAGCGTCCTGCTGATGCACTATTACTTCGACCATTTCCTCTTCTCGCATCCGCAAATGGTCAAATAGTCTTCATGGGGAACCCCGCGTTCCGCGAAGCCGAGCGGAAGCAGCTCAGCTTTCTGGCGGCAGCCGAAAAGAAGGCGCTGGTCTGGATGGCGCACCGCCTGCCCGCATGGGTCAACTCGGACCACCTCACCCTGCTGGGGTTCGTGGCGATGTTCGCCGCGGGGCTGTGCTACTGGGCGGCCAGCGCGCAGCCCGTGGCGCTGATCGGGGTCATCGCGGCGCTGGCCGTGAACTGGTTCGGCGACAGCCTGGACGGCACGCTGGCCCGGGTGCGCAACCGCCTGCGCCCGCGCTACGGGTTCTACGTCGATCACATCACCGACGCCATCGGCACGTTCTTTCTGCTGGGCGGGCTGGCGCTGTCCGGCTTTATGACGCCATATATCGCACTGGGGCTGCTGATCGCGTATTTCCTGCTCTCCATCGAGGTATACCTCACCACCTATGCCCTGGGTTCGTTCAACCTCTCGACCTGGGGTTTCGGACCTACCGAATTGCGGCTGTTGCTGTGCGCCGGCAACATCGCCCTGTTCTTTCGGCCGGTAGTACGCCTTTTCGGGCGGCAGTATTTTCTATTCGACGTGGGTGGCACCATCGGTATCGCCGGAATGGGGGCGATGCTGGTCTGGTCCGCGGCGCGCCATACGCGCGCGCTGTACGAGGCCGAGCGGCTGCCGTGAGATCGCTGGCAATCCGCTGGCTGAAATTCAACTTCGTGGGCGGGGTCGGGATCGGCGTGCAATTGGCCTGCCTCGCGTTGCTGGTCAGTGGCCTGGGGATGGCCTACCTGCCGGCTACCGCAATCGCCGTGGAGACCGCCATCCTGCACAACTTTGCCTGGCACGAGCGCTTCACGTGGAAGGACCGCACGGCGGGCGAGCGCCGGCGGACGCGCGCCGTGGCAGGGCGGCTGCTGCGGTTCCATGCCGGCAACGGAATCATTTCGCTGGCCGGCAATCTGGTGCTGATGCGGCTGTTCGTGGGCACGATGCACGTGAAGTATCTGGCGGCGAACATGATCACTATCGCCATTTGTTCGCTGCTCAATTTTGCCGCGAGCGAGTGGTTCGTCTTCCGCTGAGAGCCGCCGAAAATACACCTACGGGCCGCTTTCCTGGTAAGATGTCTCAGGAGCGTGGCTGCGATGCGGTGCCGGCCTGCCTATTTTGATCCTAACAACCATCAAAATAGGGAGTCCGACTCGATCTCAACGCGCTGGTGAGCAAGCTCCTGGCGGTTTGCCGCAAGGGAGAAGCCTGAAGGCGCTCGGAGGACGCCCACCCCGTTTACAAACGAGGGTCATAACGGGGGTCGGCACGGCCGAGCGGTACGCTCCATCCCACCCGTAAGAAACCTTACAAGCCTGCCTTTGGTTGGCCATCGTGTTGCTCTCTGTAATCAGAATCGCGGGCAACGCCGCAGGGGCGGCAAGCCCGCTCACAGACAAGGAGCACACTTCTATGGCAGGCAAAAATACAGCGGTTTTCGGCATCTTCCCCGCACGCGCGACAGTGGAGGAAGCGGTGGACCACCTGCGTAGCGCCGGTTTCCGCAGCACGGATATTTCGGTGCTCTTTCAGGACAACCAGGGCACCAAGGATTTTGCGCACGAGAAGAATACCAAGGCGCCCGAAGGCGCCACCACGGGCGGCATTGCCGGGGGGATCACGGGGGGAGTTCTGGGATGGCTGACGGGCATCGGCGCGCTGGCGATTCCGGGATTGGGTCCGTTCATCGCGGCCGGACCCATTGTGGCAGCGCTGGCGGGCGCCGGCGCGGTGGGAACGCTGGGAGGGATCATAGGAGCGCTGGCTGGGACCGGCATTCCGGAGTATGAGGCCAAGCGCTATGAGGGCCGCATCCGCGATGGCGGCGTGCTGCTGTCCGTGCATTGCGACAGTGGCGACTGGGTCAAGCGTGCAAAGGACATCCTGGTACAGGCGGGTGCCCAGGATATCGGGTCCGCCGGGGAGAAGTCGGGCGACTTCGCCAATGCGGATAAACCGATGCCGCGCGTGCGCAGCGCGCAAAGCGGCGCACCCGTGCCGGAAACCGAGTTGTATGGAACCAAGCGCCGCGTGGTTGCCGACCGCGACCCCGATCTCGAAGATCTCGATGAACGCGACGAGGAATAGCTCCCTTGGGCAGGCTAATTCCAGTCTGCCGGACTCTACCCGCTCCGGCCCGAACACTCTAGTTCCGGGGGAAGAGGTTTGGCGCGGGTTTCGGGGGGATCCCGCGTTTCGCGCCATGGTACCTGGAACGCTATGGCACGCGCGGAATGCGGTAATTATGGGCCGCCACACCGCTCACCGCGGCGGCCGCTCCGAAATTCACCACCGAGAGAACCCGATAGAGGGTTCCGGTGGGGCGATGCCGCACGAGCATGCATTCGAAGGCCAGTAGCCCTCCCTGGAGGGCCGACTTCACCAGGGCACCTTCGCGTCCGAAATTGCCGGCACGGCCGGCGAGGGCCTGATTGAGTTCCCGTTTCCCCCACGATGAGTGGATGTCGAGGGCGTTGGCCGTAGCCAGTGCAGCGACGCTGGCCCGCCACAGATTGCGATTGGCCGGGATGGCGGCGCGGCAGGAGGCGGCGGCCCCGGGAGCTGGACAGCGGCCCGCGGCGGGCGTGTGAATCAGCGAGTTCGGCCTGACAAAGGAGAGATCCTGGGCGCACGCAGCGGTGACGCCGATCCAGAGGAGAATAGAAACTGTCCGCATGACTAGTACAGGTATGCGGGATTGGAAGGGCGCGTCCCAGCAGTACTTGTACTAGTACAGGATGAGTTTCCCCGCGCCCCGGGAGATATACCGCACCGTAACACGCCAAAAGAGGTATCCTCCAACGTGGTAGATGGCTACCGTATAATCTAGGAGTGCGAACTGCCGCCTCAGTACTGCTAGCGCTCTCCCTTATCGCCTGCACTCGCGGGACTCACAGCAATGAAGCTGTGCGCCAGGGCATTCTGGACCACTTGGCCAATAAAGCGGGACTGAATGTGAAGGCCATGGATGTGAACCTCACCGCTGTGGACGTGAAAGGCTCTGAGGCGGACGCAACCGTATCGATCACTCCGAAAGGCGGCAATCCGGCGCAAGGTATGACGATGAAATATCACCTACAAGAGCAGGGCAATCAATGGGTAGTGACCGGCCGGCAGGATGCACCCGGTTCTCCCCACGGCGCCGGAGCCATGCCGGGAGCAGCCAACCCGCACGGGGCCGGCGGCATGCCGGCCGAACCATCCCCGGGGGGAATGGCTGCGCCTCCTGGCGGCGGCCGGATGCCGTCACCCGAAGATCTGCCGCCGGTGAAAAAGAAATAGATGAAGCAAGTCGCAATATTGGGTGGTGGACCGGCGGGTGCCTTTGCCGCGGAACGGCTGGCATCGGCCGGCCTGCGCGTGCAGCTCTTCGACGAGAAGCTGGCGTGGGAGAAGCCATGCGGCGGTGGCCTGACTTACAAAGCCTATCATCAGTATCCCTTCCTGCTGCAGAACGATACTCCCAAGCGTCTGGTGATGGAAACGGTGCTGGCCGCGCCGCGCGCCGGTGAGGTGTCGCTGAAGCTGGAAGAACCGCTGCTGATCTATTCGCGGTTCGACCTCAACCGCATGCTCCTGGAACGAGCGGAGCACGCCGGAGCGCAGATCGAAAAGGCGCGGGTGACGGAGCTGTCGCGTTCGAGTTCGGGATGGCGGCTGCGGACGTCGTCGGGGGCGGCCGAAGCGGATTTCTGCATCGTGGCTAACGGGGCGCGCAACTCCCTGCGCGAGGTCGGCACGCAGCTCCGGCCCGAGGACACCATGTCGGCGCTGGGCTACTACGTGCCCGGCCACCAGGAGCGCATCGATATTCAGTTTCTGCCGCACCTGGAAGGCTACATCTGGATCTTTCCCCGTTGCGGGCACCTGTCGGTAGGCATCTGCGGTAAGGGCGAGCCCGCCCGCGACCTGCGCCGGCGGTTGGAACGCTTCATGAGCGAGCGGGGTATTTCGTGGAAAGGGGCCGCGTTTTACAGCCACCTGCTGCCTTCGCTGGATACCGCATCGTGGAAAAGGAACCGGGTGGCCGGGGAAGGTTGGATGGCGGTGGGAGACGCCGCCGGGCTGGTGGACCCGATCACCGGGGAGGGCTTGTACTATGCCATCCGTTCGGCGGACCTGGCGGCGCGTTCGCTGCTTTCCGAGGCGGGCGCCATGCTCGAGAAGGTCGACCTGTACCGGCGTCTGATCCGCCACGATTTCACATCCGACCTGGAATTCGGCTCGCGCCTGGCTAAGCGCATCTTTCTGGGACGGTTTCTGTTCGGCGCGGTGCCTTCCCGCATGGTGCAGTTTACGCGAAGCAGCCCGCGGTTTTCGGCCGTGATGCGCGACCTCTTCGCGGGCAAACAGTCGTACCAGACGCTCAAGCGCCGTCTGCTGAAAAACCTCAATGGGAGCCTGTACGAAATCGGCATGAGCCTCGGCTTCAGCCGGCTGGTGCCGCGGAAAGCAGGCTGAGCCGCACCGCATGACAAATCCGAAATCCGAAGCATTGTTCCGCCGGGCAGCCAGCCTGATTCCGGGAGGCGTGAACTCGCCGGTACGCGCCTTCCGAAGCGTGGGCGGCAACCCGCTGTTCATCGCGCGCGGCCAGGGCTCGCGCATTTTCGATGTAGACGGCAACGAGTACATCGATTATGTAGGTTCGTGGGGACCGCTGCTGCTGGGACACCGGCATCCCGAAATCCTGGCCGCGCTCGAGGGGGCGCTGGCCATCGGCACCAGCTTCGGAGCGCCCACGGGTCAGGAAGTGGAACTCGCCCAAGCGATCTGCGATGCCGTGCCTTCGATCGAAATGGTGCGCCTGGTGAACTCCGGCACGGAAGCCACCATGTCGGCCATCCGGGTGGCGCGCGGCTTCACCGGCCGCGACCTGATCGTAAAATTCGAGGGCTGCTACCACGGCCACGTCGATTCGCTGCTGGTAAAGGCGGGCTCGGGCGTGGCGACGCTCGGGATACCGGATACCAAAGGTGTACCCAAGGTGTTCTGCGATACGACTCTTGCGCTGCCGTTCAATTCCGTCGAGGCGGTGGAGGCGGCATTCCGCGCGCACGGCGAGCGCATCGCGGCGATCATCGTGGAGCCGGTGGTGGGGAACATGGGCTGCGTGCCGCCCCAGCCAGGCTTTCTGGAGGCGTTGCGCGAAATCACCACCCGCGTGGGCGCGCTGCTGATTTTCGATGAAGTGATGACCGGGTTCCGGGTGGCCTTCGGCGGCGCACAGGAACGCTACGGCATCCGGCCGGACCTGACGACCCTGGGCAAGGTGATCGGGGGCGGGCTGCCGGTGGGCGCCTACGGCGGGCGCCGCGACATCATGAGCCAGATAGCTCCGGCCGGGCCGGTTTACCAAGCCGGCACGCTTTCCGGAAATCCGCTGGCGGTGGCGGCAGGCCTCGCCATGCTGCGCCATCTGCAGGCCCACCCGGAGGTGTATGAGCGGCTCGAGCAGCACGGCGCGGAACTGGCGGCGGCGGCGCCGTCGGGGGTCACCGTCAACCGTGTGGGTTCGATGTTCACGTTCTTCTTCACCGACGGGCCGGTGACGGATTACGAATCCGCCAAGCGCAGCGACACGGCGCGTTTCGGCCGGTTCTTCCGCGGAATGCTGGAACGCGGCATTTACCTGGCTCCCTCGCAATTCGAGGCCGCGTTTGTTTCCGCCGCGCATAGCAGCGAAGACATAGCCCGGACTGTCGCGGCCGCGCGGGAAGCAGCCGGCTGAGGCCCGGCTCTGGCCCCAAAGCCGCTACCGTTGAAGGCCGATGCGTGTGGGGCCGCCGCCGGATTGATCTAACCGGCCGCGGCGCTCTTCTGCACGCGAATCATCTGTACGGCGGAGGTGGCCATCACGCCGGTGTCCATCATGTCCGCTACCACCGGAATCAGACGGCGGATATTGGCCGGGCTGTCCACCACGGTCACCACGATCGGCCGGTCGCTCCGCATCAGGTGGGCCTTGTGCAACTCGGCCGTCTCGCCGTAGCCTTCCAGGCCGCAAAGCACGGTGGCGCCGGCAATCTTCAGTTCGCGGCACTTCGCCACGATCGCTTCATAAAGCGGCTTTCCCTGGAGACGATCCGCTTCGGAGATGTGAATGCGCAGGATCTCAGCCGGCTGCGTTTCGGTCATCGGGGACCTCCGTTCCCGCCTGGCTCCGCACCAGCCGCACGATATCGGCCTCGGAGATCACGATCAGGCCGTCCTCGAGCATGGCTTCGACCGCCTCGGCGGCGGCGGCGATTTTGGGAGCCGTGTCGATCGCGGCGATCACGATCGGCAGGTCGCCCGACACGTGGAAGAAACTCTTCTTGTGCTGATGTCCCTTGGCGCCGTATCCCAGAATGCCGCGGTACACGGTGGCGCCGGCGATCTCCATCATGCGAAGCTTCTTCACAATGGCGTCGTAGAGCGGTTCACCGTGCCACAGGTCGGCCTCGCCGATGAAGACCCGCAGCAGCCTGGCCTGTCCCTCTTTGCGCGCATGCGGCGTTTTGGGTTCCGCTTTGGACGCCTTCCGGGCGTGTTTGATGACCTCGGTGTCCTGCACTTCGATCAAGCCGTCGGTCACCATTTCGTACAGCGTCGGGAGGACCTCGTCCACTTTTTCCGGCGTCTCCGTGAATTCGATGCGGATCGGCAGGTGCTCCGCCAGCGCCTCGATCGCGGGCGTGTGCAGCACCTGGTGCGAGCCGAAACCCGAGAAGGCGCGCGTACCGGTGGCGCCGGAAATGCCTTTGTGAAGCAGGAACGTCATGATGGCATCGTGAAGGGCCGTCATGTGATGCCGGGTGTCCTCGTTGAGGAAAACCGTGACCCGTTTCGCAGGACCCTTGGTCAGCATGCTGCCTCCTTCAGCGGCGCGCGGCCAGCATGGCGCCCAGCCAGACGCCGGCATAGCCGAGCAATACGGTGCCCGTCATGTACAGCATACCCATCCATGGGGCGCCTTCGCGAATCGACTGGAAGCTCTCGTACTCGAAGGCGGAAAACGTGGTGTAACCGCCCAGCATGCCTACCACCAGGAAGAGCCGCCAGTTGGGGTGCGGTTCGAAGCGCTCGGTCAACAGCGTCATGATCGCTCCCGCGAAAAACGAGCCGGTGATGTTGATGAGGAAGGTTCCCATGGGAAACCGGCCGCCATATTTGGCCATGATCCAGGTGCCGGCAACATAGCGCGCCAAGCCTCCCAGCCCGGCCCCGGCGAGCACCACCAGATATCTGTCCACGCGAGCACGTCTCCTTTCGCACGATCCGATCTGTCTTGTGGTTTGCGGCGAGGGCAGGAACCGTCACTCCCACAGCAGAAACCACTGTAGGAGTCATTGGCCGCAGGAAACGGCATTCAGCGGACTCCACCGCTCATCTCAGCGTACAACAGCGCCTCTGCCGTGCCAACATCGTTTAGAGGAGGAGAGATGGCAAAGATGCGTGCGGTGGTGGTCGCCCGTCCGAAGGCGGCTTTCGAGATGGTGGAACGCGAGGTTCCCGAACCCGGTCCGGGATCGGTGCGGATCAGAGTGCAGGCGTGCGGGATCTGCCACAGCGACAGCCTTACACGGGAGGGCACCTTGCCGCTGGTCGAGTATCCGCGCGTGCCCGGGCATGAAGCGGTGGGAGTTGTGGATGCGACCGGCCCCGGCGTAGTTCGCTGGCAGCCCGGGCAGCGCGTCGGAGTCGGCTGGCACGGCGGCAACTGCGGCTACTGCGATGCCTGCCGCCGCGGCGACTTCTTCGCCTGTCAGACGTTCACCGCGATCACCGGCGTCACTTACGATGGCGGCTATGCCGAATTCATGATAGCGCGCGCCGAAGCCCTGGCCGCGGTGCCGGACGAATTGTCACCAGTCGAAGCCGCGCCGCTGATGTGCGCCGGTGTGACCACCTTCAACTGTCTGCGCAACAGTGGGGCGCGCCCGGGAGACCTGGTGGCGGTGCACGGCTTGGGCGGCTTGGGCCATCTCGCCGTGCAGTTTGCGGCGAAAGCGGGCTTCCGCACGGTGGGGATCGCGCGCGGCAGTGACAAGGAGCCCCTGGCGCGTGAGCTCGGCGCGCATCACTACATCGACAGCCAGGCGCAGGACCCCGCCGCGGAGCTGCGCCGCCTGGGCGGCGCCCGGGTGATTCTCGCCACCGTAACGAATGGCGATGCCATGGCCGCGGTGGTGGGCGGCTTGGGCAGCGATGGAACGTTGATGGTGATTGGCGCGGCCTCCGCGCTCACCGTTTCGCCGGGGCATCTGATCGGAGGACGCCTGGCGCTGAGGGGCTGGTATTCGGGAACCTCCATCGATTCGCAGGACACGCTTGCCTTCAGCGTGCTGGCCGGAGTGCGTTCCCGAAACGAGGTTTTTCCCATGGAGCGTGTATCGGAAGCCTACGATCGGATGCTGAGCGGCAAAGCGCGATTCCGCGTAGTCCTCACTACCTGAGGTAGCGAAGCCGTAGCGTGCCGGCAACACCGCCAGTTAGGGGTTGCCACAGGCCCAGGAAGAGACGGTTGTGCGGGGTGTAGGGGACTAATTGGTGGGTTTTATGCGAGGTGACTGGTTAGGTGGGAGTTGAGGCAGCGGATCAATCGCCTCTCCTTGGGCCTGTGAAATCTTAGTCACGGCCTTCATAGAGCAATCTTCGCGCCAAACAAAAATCCCCGAAATGCTGGCGTTTCCGGCGAGTGAGTGTGTTCCATTGTCCGCAAAATTGGCAATGGTGTGTCTACTTCGTGTATCAAAACGATACGTGATCCGGGTTACGCCGGGTAATTCTTGCTGCGGGGCGGACTCTCGGCGCGCCCCGCGGCAGGGGGCCTACGGTTGCGGCGGAGGCAGCGGGCTGGGCGGCCGAGACACCACTCCCTGGAACGCTTCGTCGAGAGAGATGTTGTTGTGGGTGAGCAGTTGCCCGGTGGCGCGGTCCAGTTCGACCTTCGCCTTGGCGTACGCGGCGCGCGCCGATACCTCGTTGGATTCCGCCAGGGTGAGCGCCTGCTGGTCCTGGATGACGTTGTAAATGGTGGATGCGCCCAAGGCCAGCTTCTTCTGTTCGGCGTCGAGCGTCTGCGCCTGCAACGCGCGCGCCTTGATCGCCGCCTGGTATTGCGCACGGGCCTGCGTCAGTCCGATGATGGCGTTCTGTACGTCTACGCGCACATTGTTGTCCAGGCGCTGCAAGCCGAGCTGCTGCTGGCGATAGGTAAGCTCGTCATTGATCACCTGTGCCTGGGCGCTGCGGTTGCGGATGGGAATGTTGAGGCTAAGCCCCACCGAATAGTTAGGAAAATTACGACTGAAGATTTGCGTCAGTGCCGTGCCGTACCCGCCTATGAAGAATGGATTGTTGCTGCGGACGGTACCGGGCGATGGAGGCAAGTCGCTGGGCTGACCCGCGAGGGCGTTGTTCTGAAGAGAAGCTACCACGTCCAAGGTGGGCAGCAGCGCGTTGCGGGAGCCGCGGATCGTCAGTTCCTGGTTGCGAAGCTGGATGCGGCTCTGCGCCAGTTCCGGCCGCGAGGAGAGCGCCATGGCAGTCAGGTCCTGAATGGGCGCGATCGGCTCCACGTCGGGGATGTTGATCTGGTCGGTAGGAATAATATGGGCGCTGGCAATCGACGGGCTCATCACGCCGGTGCGGCTCAGCGCCGTCTTGATGATGGTCTCTTGTTGCAGCACGTTGGTCTGGGCAATGGTAAGTTGCTGCTCGCCCGCGGCGATCTGCGCTTCGGCGCGGGTCACCTCGATGGGCGCCAGGGTTCCGACCTCCACCTGCCGCTTGTTGTCCTCCCACAGACGGGTGGCCGAGGCCACGGCCTCGCGAGCCACGCGCACGTTTTCGTTGAACGCCACCAGGTCCCAATAGAGACGCATGATGCTGGCGATGGTGGTCTGCACCTGGAGTTTGAAGGTGAGGTCCGCGACCTCGCGGTTGTTGCGGGCGATGCGGATCTGGCGTGAGTTCACTGCCGGCCCGAATCCCTGTAACAGGTGTTGCGTAAAATTGAGGCCCAGCGAGGCATTGGTGGACGGGTTGAAATCGTTGCGCAGGTTGTTGCTCGACGTGGAGGTGTTATTCAGCCCCATGCTCACGATGGTCCCGGTGAGGAATCCCTTCTGGATTCCCACGTTGGCAATATCCTGCTGGGTGATCAGGAAGTTGGTGCCGGTGAGGAACGCGCTGCTCTGCGGCGAGGTCACATGGGCCCAGTTGAGGGTGCTGATTACCGCCGGGTCGAGGCTGGGAATAGAGGGCCCGGAGGACTGCAGTACACCCGCGCCCACGGCCGAGGCCGTACCAGCGCTGGCCTGCGATACGGCGTTCTGGTTGCTGCCCGCCGTGGTGCCGGAACTGCTGACCGTGGCGCTGCTGGGGCCGGCGGTGACGCTGGTCGAGACACCGCGGGCGAAACCGCCCGCCGACGCCGAAAGCACGGCCGCTTCCGCCAACTCGGGGCCGTACCGCTGGATGGCGATATCCAGGTTGTTTTCCAGCGTCAGGGCGATGGCGTCCTGCATCGACAGGTACAGGTTCCCGCCGCGCAGGAGCGCGTCCAGCCGCCCGGAATTCGCCAGCGAAGGCGGCGGCAGGGTTTTGGCGCGGTAGGGACTGGTGATCTTACCCAGCAGGTTGCTCGACTGGCTGGGGGGTTGGGGTGTGGTGTTGTCCACCGCGGCCGGCTTGTCGGCGGCGAAACCGACCACCGGAACCACCAGCAACAGCGTACACAGGATCGCGATGAAAGAACGGATTCGGCTCATGGATTACCTCGGAGAGAAATCGTCGTTTGCTTGTAAACTCAATGTTATAGTAGGCGTTTGTGACCTCGCAAGCTGAGTCCGTGATGGAGCTCTTCCAGTCCACGGGCGCGTACCTCCAAGGACATTTCCGGCTGACTTCGGGCCTGCACAGCGCCGAGTACCTGCAATGCGCGCTGGTGTTGCAGCATCCGGCCGCGGCGGAGAAACTCGGCCACATGCTGGCGGAAGAACTGCGGCGGCAGATTTCGCAGCCCATCACCGTGGTGGTATCGCCGGCCCTGGGCGGACTCATCATCGGGCACGAAGTGGCGCGCGCGCTGGGGACGCGTTTTCTGTTCACGGAGCGCGATCCCGCGACCCGCGCCATGGTGCTGCGGCGTGGCTTCACCTCCGGCGCGGGCGACCGCGCAGTCGTCGTCGAAGACGTGGTCACCACCGGCGGCAGCACTCGCGACGTGGTCGATACCCTGCGCGAAGCCGGAGCGTCGGTTGTGGCGGCAGGTTCCATCATCGATCGTTCGGGCGGCCATGCCGATGTGGGCGTGCCCCGGGTGGCACTGGCCACGCTCCAGGTGGCGGCCCACTATCCCGAAGAGTGCCCCCTGTGCAAGCTGGGGATCCCCGTCGTGAAGCCCGGTTCCCGCCCGACCTGATGCGCCGCATTCGGATCCACATCGCCTACGACGGCACCGCGTTCCACGGTTGGCAGGTACAGCCGGGGCTGCCCACCGTCCAGGGCGTGCTCGAACAGATCGTCTCCGGGATCGAGGGAACGCCGGTCCACATTGCCGGGTCGGGGCGCACCGATGCGGGCGTGCATGCCGTGGAGCAAGTGGCAGCCTTCAGCATCGCCAACCCGATTCCGGTGGACAACCTTCGCCGCGCGGTGAACCGGCTGTTGCCCGCCGCCATCCGCGTAACGGAAGTCGTGGAGACACACCCCGACTTCCATCCGCGGTTTGATGCCAAGGCCAAGACCTACGAATACCGCATCGTGCGCGGCGAAGTCTGTAGCCCTTTCGAGTGGCCCTACGTGCATCACTACCCGTATCCGCTCGATGAAGCACGCATGGCGCAACTGGCGCAGGCCTTCACCGGCGAGCACGATTTCACGGCCTTCGCCGCGGCCGACGAGCGCGACGCCGAGGGTCAGTCCAAAGTCCGCACGGTGTTCGAGTCCGCACTGGAACGGGCGGGCGAACGGAAACTCGTCTACCGTATCCGCGGCAGCGGCTTCCTCAAACATATGGTTCGCAAAATCGTCGGCACGTTGATCGAGGCCGGCAAGGGGAACCTCGGCGACCTGGCGGCGCTGCCCGCGAATTCGGGCCCCACCGCGCCCGCGAAAGGACTATTCCTGCTCCGTGTCGAGTATTGACAAGCTGATAGCGGAACTCGAGGCGCAGGCCAATCCGGCGAATGTCGCAGGCATGGCGCGCTTCGGCATCAACCCGCGGAACACGCTCGGCGTGACGATGCCGGTGCTGCGAACGATGGCACGCCGGCATCGTCGCGACCACGAGCTGGCGCGGCAACTATGGTCGACCGGCATTCACGAGGCACGTATCCTGGCGACTCTGGTGGACGATCCGGCGCGCGTGACCCGCGGCCAGATGAACCGCTGGGCGCGCGATCTGGATTCCTGGGACACCTGCGACGCTGCCTGTCACAACCTGTTCCGCTACACCCCGCTGGCCTTCGATCAGGCGGCGCGATGGGCCGCCGCCAAGGGCGAATTCGTGCGGCGGGCCGGCTTCTCGCTGATGGCGGGACTGGCGGTGAAAGCCAAAGATGCGAGCGACGCCCAGTTCGAAGCTTTCTTCCCGCTGATCCTCGAAGCCGCCACCGACAACCGCAACTTCGTGCGCAAAGCGGTGAACTGGGCCGTGCGACAGATCGGAAAACGGAACCGGCAGCTGCGCGTGCAGGCGATCGCCCTGGCAGAAGAGATACGCCAAATGGACTCCCCTTCCGCCCGCTGGATCGCTGCCGACGCCCTGCGCGAATTGCGCTCCATCACTTGAGCGGCCAGGGCTCAGAGAGGTCGCACTGCGTGTTTTCGCGTACGGGCAGCTACCTGGCGAGCGTCAGCAGCACCAGAAAGATACCCGCGAAGACGAAGATCCCGAATCCGGCCGCGACGGCAATCTGCGTTCCTGTCAGGCCCGGCCGGGGGCCTGTCTGCGCTTCTCCGCTGGCCGGCGAGCCGGCGGGTGACGCTTCCAGCCGGGCCCGGATGGCCGGGTCGTGGATTTCGGCGGGGAGTCTTGCGGCTTGTACCAGCGCGGTAAGGAGCATGTGCGGTCTCGATTCGGAGGGCGGGCTGGCCCATCCACGATGCTACGCAAAATCGAGGAAATGTCTGCATTGACTTTGGTTAAGGGCGGCCCCAACGCAGAGTTAAGGCATGGCGGTCGCGCGTTGTTCTATCCTGAGTCTGAGACCGATGGCATGCCTTCGTACAACCGTGGCCCTGCTGGTTCTGTGGGGTGCGGCCGGCGCCGAGCAGCAGCCCGAGCAAGTGCTGCAACAGGCCATCACGCTTCACCAGGCGGGAAATCTCGAAGCCGCCATCCCGCAGTATCGCGCGTACCTCAAACTGCGGCCCGATGCGGTGGATGCCCGCTCCAACCTCGGCGCGGCCCTGGCCGGTACCGGACGGTACGCCGATGCGATCGCAGAATACCGGCTGGCGCTCAAGCTCCGCCCCGGCGACCCGCGAATCCGGTTGAACGTGGCGCTGGCACGATACAAACTGGGTGAGATTGCGGAAGCCGCATCCGAACTCGCCGCTTTGCACGCGGCCCGTCCGGACGATGCCCAGGTGATCCTGCTGCTCGGCGATTGCTGGCTGCGGCAGGGCGAGGACCGCAAGGTGATCGAGCTCCTAACGCCCGTGGAACGGCGCCGGCCGGGTGACCTCGCGGTCGCCTACATGCTGGGCACTGCGCTGCTGCGGGACAACCAGGTCGAGCGCGGGCAGCAGATGATCGATCGCATTCTGCATAGCGGCGATTCGGCGGAAGCCCACCTTCTGCTCGGCACCGCCCGCCTGAATGCCCGGGAATACGAAGCCGCCATTGCCGATTTCGAAAAAGCCGCGCAATTGAACCCCGCCCTTCCGGATGTGTACTCGTACCTGGGCCGGGCCCACATCCAGACTGGCGATACCGCGGCCGCGCGCGCCGCCTTTCAGAAGGAGCTCGCACAAAACCCGAACGATTTCGAATCGAACCTGCAACTGGGCGCCCTGCTGAAGCTGGACCAAGACCTGGACGGGGCGCGCAAGCTGCTCGATCGGGCGCTGCGCGTTCGGCCCGGCGACCTGCGCGCGAAATTTCAACTCGCCGCCGTGAATCTCGCCGCGGGGCGGCTCGATGAAGCTCGCGCCGGGCTGGAGTCCATCATCCGCCAGGCGCCCGAATTTGCGGAGGCGCACATCTCCCTGGCCACGGTTTATTACCGGCTCCGGCGCAAGGCCGAGGGCGACCGCGAGAAGGCGCTCGGGCAGAAACTCACCATGGAGAAGCGGGCCGCGCAAGCGCGGGAGAAGTCCAGGTGAAGCGCGAACTGTCGCTCGTGGCCGCGGCGACCTGCGCCGTCTGGTGGATGGCTCTCGCGCCGATCCGGTCGGCGACGCCGCCGGCCCGCCCGGGTTTCGTGGACATCTCGCCGCAATCCAAAATCTCCTACCGGACCAGCAACAGCTTCACCGGCGGCCGCAAGTACTTCCCCCAGCCGATGTGCGGCGGGGTGGCGGCCTTCGATTTCGACAACGACGGACGCACCGACGTCTTCTTCACCAACGGCGCCCGCCTGCCCGAACTGCAGAAGTCGGACGCTTCCTTTTACAATTGCCTCCTCCGCCAGAAAGCCGACGGGACGTTTGAGGACGTGACATCGCGCGCCCGACTGACCGGCGACAGTCTCGATTTCAACTTCGGCGTGGCGGTGGGCGATTACGATAACGACGGCTACGAGGATCTCTTCCTCTGCAGCGTTGGCAAGAACGCCCTGTACCACAATAACGGGGACGGCACGTTCACGGAGGTGACGGCAGTCTCCGGCATCGGCGGTAAGCCGGCGAACACCCTAAGCATCGCCGCCGCTTGGTTCGACTACGACAACGACGGCCTGCTCGACCTGATCGTCTCCAACTACACCCTGTGGACCCCCAAGACCGACGCCCGCTGCATGATGAGCGACCGCGATTTCTATTGCGACCCACGACGATATCCCAGCGTTCCCCACCGCCTCTACCGCAATCTCGGCAAGGGCCGATTCGCCGATGTGACCGACAAGTCCGGATTCGCCGCGGCCCCCGGCAAGGGAATGGGCGTTTCCATTGCCGACTTCAACGACGATGGCTGGATGGACGTGTTCATCGCCAACGACACCGAACCCAACCACCTGTTCATCAATCAGAAAAACGGGACCTTCGAAGAGAAAGGCCTCGAACTCGGCGTGGCCTACAACGAAGACGCGCACGTTGGCTCTTCCATGGGCTGCGATGCCCGGGATTTCAACAATGACGGCAAGGTGGACATCTTTTACAACAACCTGATGGGACAGATCTGGCAACTGCTGCGCAATCGCGGCGACCTGTTCGTCTACTACTCTTCGCTCTCCAAAATCCAGAAGCTGAGCATGCCGTACTCGGGCTGGAGCAACGGCTTCATCGACTACAACAACGACGGCTGGAAGGATATCTACTCCTCGAATGGCGATGTGGACATGGTGGATGCCAAGTCCCCGCAGCACGACACCCTGTTTGAAAACGTCGATGGCAAGACATTCCTGGATGTCTCCGATCAGATGGGCAAGGATTTTCTCCACAAAGGGTACCAGCGCGGCTCGGCATTCTGCGATCTGAACAACGATGGCGCCCTGGACATTGTGGTGACGTCGCTCAACGATGCGCCGCGCATTCTGAGGAACAGCGCCGGCTCCGGTAATCACTGGCTGGAGTTGACTCTGGTCGGGCATAAGAGCGCGCGTGATGCGATCGGAGCCAGAGTCAAACTCACCACCGCGTCCGGACGCACGCTGTACAACCATGTGGCCATCAGCGTCGGTTTCATGTCCTCCAGCGACAAACGCGTCCACTTCGGACTGGGCCAGGAATCCAAAATCGCGTCGGTCGAAATACGCTGGCCCAGCGGTATCCAGCAGACGCTCAAAAACATCGTGGCCGACCGTCCGCTGACGGTGGACGAACCGGCGAAATAAACGCGGAACGCGAGCAATGCCTGCTGCGGCGCGGTTCCCCGATAGCGACGCCAACCTGGTGGTTGGCGTCTTCCCGCTTGCCGCCGAAGTAGTCGGACGTTCGCGCCAAACCGTGGCGCTGCTGGTGGCGGCAGGCGGCCTGGTGCTGCTCATCGCCTGCGCCAACGTGGCCGGATTGTGCGTGGCGCGCGGGCTGGCGCGGCGGCGCGAAATGGCCGTGCGCCGCGCCCTGGGCGCGGGTATCTGGCGGTTGACTCGGGTGACGCTCTCGGAAAATCTCCTGCTGCCCTGTTGCCCGCCTGGCGGCAGCGCGCTTCCGATCCGGTCGTGCATCTCAACCAGCAGTCGCGCACTACCTCCGCCGGACGCGCCGCCGCACGGGTGCGCAATGTTCGGTGGACCGGGTTCAACGAAAACACCTCGTTCGGCGTGGTAGGCGGCTTACCGGAAGGGCAGCGCGGGCCCGAAGCACGCTTCCATTCGGCCTCGCCAGGGTGTTTCGAGGCCCTGCGAGTCTTCCTGCGCGCCGGGCGCTATTTCGACGCACGCGATGGATTCCGGGCTCCCAAAGTGGTGATCGTGAACGAAACCGGTGCCCGCCTTCTGGTGGCCCGTCTCCCAACTGCCCCAGGCAAGTCTCACCGGAGTGCTGCGCGCGGAGGGGGATCCGCTCTTCCTCACCGCGGCCGCCGTGCGCGCGGTCCACTCGATCGATCCCGGCTTGCCGCTGGCGAAGGTCCGCACGATGGATGACATCGCCCGGCTGGCGCCGGGCGAGCGGAACATGGCCAACCGGCTCATGGAGACCTTCGCCGCGCTGGCCCTGCTGCTGGCGGTGGTGGGCATTTACGGCCTGCTGGCGTACGTGGTGGAGCAGCGCCAACAGGAGTTCGGCATTCGCCTGGCGCTGGGGGCATCGCGGCTGGGGATCGCTTCGCTGGTGTTAAAGAGCGGTCTGCTTCAGGCGGGGCTCGGCGGCGCCGTGGGCGTGCTGCTCGCCCCGGCCGCGGGCCGGTTCCTGATGAGCCTGCTGTACGGGGTGACGCCGCTCGACTGGCTGCCGCTGGTGATGACTGTGGCCGTGGTGTTGTGCGCGGCCATCTTCACCAGCCTGATCCCGGCGGCGGCGGCAGCGCGCTCTCAGCCGGCCGCCACCCTTCGCGCGGAGTAGCTGGGGCCGCCGCGGCGGGGCCCTCCACGGTACGATAGGATTTCCGGCAATTCCAAAGGAGAGTACGAACCGCCATGACCAGAAAGACTATTTTCGCTCTTTGTGCCGCGCTGGCCATACTGGCTGCCGGCATTCTGCTGGCCGCACCCACGAAACCCAAGACCGTCCTTCACATTATCACCGTCCAATGGAAGGCCGATGCGTCGCCGGCGGCCATCGAAAAAGCGATCAAAGCCGTGGAAACCATGAACTACCCGGGCCTGAAAAGCGTGTGGACCAAGCCCATTAAAATGCAGTTGCCCGAGGGCTACAAGAACATCATCGTGATGGAATTCGAAAGCGAGGATGCGCTCGCCAAGTATGCGGGCAGCGACGCCCAGAAGAAGTGGTACGAAGTGTACATGCCCGTCCGCGAGGAGAGCCGGACGCACGACGTGACCAACTGACCGCGCGCCAGATTCCTTTATCCGATCCGCCTCCGTGGGAGCAGCGCGAACTCAGGGAGCGGATAGGCCCGCCCTTTCGATCAGATACGCTCCCAACCGTTCAGGGACGAGATGTTTGTCGAAATAGAGCGCGGTGTTGCGCTCGATGGCCGGAATCAGGTTGGGGTCGGCGAGCCATCCCTCCACGCGTCCGGCCACTTCGACGGGATCGAAGGCGGCGGCCGCGGAAGGCCGGTACGGAACGCCGAGGTTGAGATAATGCACATTGGGCTCGAGTGGGACCTGCCACCGGGTGGTGGCCGCATAGTCCAGCACGGGACATCCGCCCATGGCCAGCGTCTCGGTCATTCTCCAGGGAATGCACTGATGCATGCCGTGCCGCACGATGTTCAGGCGCGACCGCGCCGCCAGGCGCCAGACTTCCGCCTGCGGCACCCAGGTGGTGGTGCAAGCCACACCGGCCTTCTCGAGGCGCTGCGCGGCGGCACGCGTATCGCCGGCCACCAGGAGCGCCAGCAGCTTCTTCCTGCACTTCACGCGGGCCAGGGTTTCGAACAGGGCCAGGTTGTGCTCTACGCCTTCGAGTTCATCCGTGCCGCCCCAGACTCGAAAAAAACCGAACAGGTCGAACTCTTTCTCCGCGCCACGGGCCGCCCTTAAGTAGTCCATGCGAGGCAGCACGTCGGGGTTGAGATTCGCGATTGGGACGACCTTCGCCGGGTAGGTCCGCGTGGGCCAGTAGTTGGTTTTGAAGTACAGGTCGCACCACTCCAACAGGCGGGGGCTTTGCACGTTTCCCGAATCGAACGCGTCTACGGCCACCTTCACCGTGGTATCCCCGAAATGCAGGACGTAGGAACCCAGGGAGTGGCCGGGACCTGGTCGCGCGCCCAGCAATCGGGCGGCGGTGTCGATCAATGCCGCCCCGCCGGGGCCAGGCAGGATCTTGCGAAACCGGTCGGAGGCGCGGACCCGGTAGAGGAATCGCAGTTGGCGCGGAAATCGGGAACCGATCTCCGCGAACGCGATGCCGTGGCTGGCGCAATAATCCGCGAGACCGCGGCGATAGTAGGCCTGATATCGGTCGTGGGTTCGGTTATAGGGTTCGATGATGGCTTCAACGCGCGTCGGCGCCAGTTTTGTCGGCATCGCCCAAACGGTAGCACCTATATTCTAGAATGTCCGTTGAGTAGCCGCTCTTCATGTCATCGCATCGATATCTGGCTGGGCTCCTGCTGGCCTCCGCCTGCCTGCCCGGCGCCGGGGACTCGCACGATCCCATGGAGACGCTCGCGCAGGCCCGGGCCCGCATCGTGGCAATGACCAAACGCCTGCCGCGCTACACTTGCGTGGAGACGGTCGAGCGGAAGTACTTCAGCAGCTTGCGCGCGGGACGGGCCACTCCGCCGAAGCCGTGCCCGCAGTTGCTGTTTGAAAAGAACGCCGGTCGCTCGCCGGTGGTCCTGTCCATGATGGACCGTCTCCGGCTCGACGTGGCTGTGTCGCGCGGGGGCGAGATTTACTCCTGGGTGGGGGCCACCGAGTTCGATCCGCGCCCCCTTTCCGAGATGGTCGGGGGCGGGGTAGTCTCTACCGGCGCCTTCGGCACGTACCTGGTGGACGTGTTTGAAAACCCCGGCGCCACGTACCGTTTCACGCGGAAGACCTCCAGCGGCGGGCGCGTTCTGCTCGAGTACGCCTATCGCGTACCCGAGGAGAGCAGCCATTACGAGGTGGGAATCAACGATGGAGTCAAGAGCGGCCTTCTCGGGTCCTGGCACAAGACCGGCCACGAAGGCAGCTTCTCGATTGACCTGGAGACACTCGACCTGGTGCAACTCACCATCCGCAGCGATGTGCTGCCCCCGGCCACCGAGATGTGCCAGGCCACCACTTCATTGGACTATCAGCGCCTGCACATCGGCGAACAGGATTTTGTGCTGCCGCGCACCAGCGCCCTGGAGGTCATCGGGTCGGACGCCCGGGAGACCCGCACCCTCACGACGTTTTCTTCGTGCCGGGAGTATGGCGCGGAATCCACCCTTCAGTTCGGCGACGTCGACCCGGCCGCGGCGTCCGGGCGGGCCGCTGCCGCGAAGCCGGTCGCCCTGGCCGCGTGGCTGCCCGTCACGCTGGCGCTGGCCGCGCCGATCGACACCGATACGGCGGCCGTGGGCGATCCGGTGCGCGCTACCCTGACTGAGCCCATTCGGCGCGCCGATTCGAAGGATGTCCTGGTGCCGGCGGGCGCCGCAGTCAAGGGCCGGATCACTAGAATGGAGCACCGTCTCGCGCCTCCGGCTCTGTTCCTCATCGGCATGGCTTTCGATGCGATCGATGTGAAAGGGGTCGTCTCGCCGTGCCGCCTGGTTCTGGACGCAACCCATCAGTCGGCGCGTCAGCTGGAGTTGACCGCCGATTTGGCTCCGCCCGAAAGCGGAGCGCTGTTTCCGTTTCCGAGCGGAAAGCAACGGTTGGTTGTTCCGGCCGGCTATAAGATGACCTGGCTCACGGCCAGGCTCATCGCCAAGCCCCGGTAGCGCGGCCAGGTTTCAAAGAGAGCCGTATTTTTCGTAGGCGTCTTTGACGGAGACACCGCGGCGCAGTTCTTCGCGCATCCCGCTCTCGCGGCGAAACACGTCTTCGGCGGCATCGAGGATCTCCAGAGTCAGATCGCGGGGCACGATGACAACGCCATCGATGTCTCCGAAAACGAAGTCGCCGGGATGGATCACGGTATCGCCGATTTTGACGGGGATTTGGTACTCTTTGATGTCCCATCTCCCAATGGAGCTCGCGGAGCACTTGAAGCGGGCAAACACCGGGTACGGCATGGCATTGATGAAATCGAGGTCGCGCACCCCGCCATCGACCACGGCGCCGGTGCAGCCGCGTTCGCGGGCGGCGGTGGACATGATTTCGCCCCAGTGAGCGCACTCCAGGCTGCCCCCGCAGGCCCAGACCGAAATCGTCCCGGGGGTGATGCTGTCGAGCATGGAGAGCCGGGTGCGAGTGTCGTCGTTGGAGGTGCTGGCGCAAGGATAACCCTGCCCGGTGAACGCCGCGCCGGCTACCCGGTTCTCCTTGGTGAATGGAGTGATGTAGTGCGGCAAGACCTGGTGGCGGTACCCACGCTTGTCGAGCATGTCGGAAATGGCGCCGGTGTAGAGGCGTAAGTAGCGCTGCGCAATGTCGTCGGATACAGCGGTGCCGCTGGTTGTGATTTCCATGTTATTTCCCTCCACGAAGTTTCCGGATCAGGTCCAGCGCGGTCCGGACGTTGCTCGCGATGCCGTCGTAGTTGCCCGCCTTCAGCAGGTCCTTGGTGATGAGGTTGGAGCCCATGCCGACGCAGGCGACGCCGGCATCGAACCAGGCTTTCAGGGATGCTTCGGTGGCCTCGACGCCGCCGGTGGGCATAATCGAGACCCATGGGCACGGTCCCTTCACGGCCTTGACGAAGCCCGGACCGCCCACTTCCTTGCCCGGGAATACTTTCACGATTTCGACGCCGAGCTCTTCGGCCTGGGAAATTTCCGAGGCGCTGCCGCAGCCCGGCGAATACGGAATCTTGCGGCGGTTGCAGGCGCGGGCGACATCGGGGTTGAGCAGCGGGCCGACGACGAAGTTGGCGCCGCAGTTGATGTAAAGGGCGGCGGTCCCCGGGTCGACGACCGAACCGACGCCGACGATCATCTCGGGAAGCTCGCGGGCGCAGTAACGTTCGAGGTCGTTGAACACCTCCCAGGCGTGGTCGCCGCGATTGGTGAATTCGAGCAGACGGCATCCGCCGGCCATACAGGCCGCGGCGACCCTTCGCGCCACTTCCGGGTTGGGGTCGTAAAAAACGGGCACCATGCCCGTGTCGAGCATCGTATTGAGGACGTTCAGTCTGGAGAATCGTGCCATAGAAGCTCCTGGAAAATCGCGATTATGAGCGGTCCCCGGCCGGCCGCACCGGCGACAGTAAACGATCGTCCACGGCGCTCAGTTCGCGGGCGGGGTCCACGAACAACCAGGCCAGCGAACCGACGACACACAGGGCGGCGGCCACCATGAACGAAGCGGTCCAGCCGAAGTGGCTGGCGATGAGCGGGGTCAGCGAGGCGGTGATCGCACCGGCGGTCTGGTTGCACATGTTCATCACCCCGGAAACCGTGCCTGCCGAGGCGCCCCCCAGGTCGGCGGTGACGGACCAGAAGGAACTGGCCGAAAGATAGAGCGCACCGGCGCCGCCGGCCAGGACGAGCGTGGCCAGGCGCGCGTCGGCAGCCTGCGTCCCCAGGGCGATGAAGATCGCCGCCAGGGCAATGCTGCCACAAGCAGTTCCGCAGCGGCCGATGCGCTTGCCGTAGCGTTTGGTGAGCGCGTCGCTGATGATGCCGCCCAGAGGTGAACAGATGGCCATGGCGATGAAAGGAAGCATGCTGTAGAACGAACTGGCCTTGAGATCGAGCTGGCGCACCTTGTTGAGATAGATGAAAAACCAGGTGAAGAAAATATAGGCGACGTACCCGTACGTGAAATAGCTGACGCTGATGGCGATGACGTCGCGGCTGCCGAGGATCACGCCCCAGGGCACGGCTTGCGAGCCGGTACGCGGATGGCGCTCCTGGGGCAGGCCGGCGATGATGTGGCGCTGCTCCTCCGGGCTCACCCACGGATGCTCGCCAGGCCGGTCGCGGGCGACGAGATACCACACTGCTCCGGCGGCGAGGCCGATGAGCGCGCTGATCCAGAACGACCACCGCCAACCGTAGTTGATGAGGATATAGGTGATGAGGGGCGGAGTGACTCCGGCGCCGGCGCCGACGCCGGCGAAGATGATGCCATTGGCGATGCCGCGTTCCTGCGACGGAATCCACCCCGCAACCAGCCGGTTGGAGGCGGGATAGACGACCGCTTCTCCCAATCCGAGCGCGAACCGCACCGAGATCAGGAGGAGCAGGGCCTGCGAGACTCCCGACGGCACCAGCGCGGTCAGAGCCGTGAACACCGCCCACCAGATGGTGCCCAGGGCGAGAATCCGGCGAGGTCCGAAACGATCGGCCAGGCGTCCTCCGGGAGCCTGGAAGAGGGCGTATCCGGCAACGAAGGCACTGAACACCCAGCCGAGCTGAACGTTATCGAGATGAAACTCTTCCTGAATCGACCGGCCGGCAATGGAGATGTTGACGCGGTCCAGGTAGGCGATGGCGCTGATGGCGAACATCCAGCCGATCAACAGCCAACGGATGCGATTGTGTAGTGGATTGGCGTTCGTCAATGCGCAAGAGTAACAGGCATCCCTGTCCGGTACAACCGTGTGGTGCCGTTCTGTGGCTGAACCGGGGTCGGGAAACTCCAGCGTCAGACGCGGTCAGTCTCCCGCCTTGACCCACTCCTCGTTGATGCGGACGTGTTTGATGGACTTGCCTTCCGGAACGAAGTAGCTGTAGGTGATGTGGATCGCGCCGTCTTTGGCCTGGATGACGGAAGGATAGTGGTACTGGCTGGTGCTCTCCTTCGACGGATTGCCGTCCAGATGGCGTTTCCATTTCCAGGTGGCGCCTTCGTCGTCGGAGAGGGCCGCCACGAGCGAGAAACGCCCCCGCTCGATATCGTTGTAAACCATGATCCAGTTGCCGTCGCGCAGCCGGATGTTCTCCAGGCTGGTACCCGGGTTCGGGATATCCGTATCGCGGGCGGTAGTCCAGGTGACCCCGTCGTCGTGGGAGAAGCTGATATGGGCGCGCTTCGGCGGCGGGCCATTGTCGCGCAGGTAGGCGACCAGGGTGCCATCCGTCTTTCGCACGACCGACGGCTGGATGCAGCCCACACCCACGATGGGCTCGCTGGCGGTCCAGGTATAGCCGTGGTCGTCGCTGATTGCCATGATGCCGAAGGAATATCCGTCCGAGTACATCGGCACCAGGATGCGGCCCGAGGGCAGTTCGAGCGGATGCGTGCGCGTGAACCAGCCCATGCGCGAGAAGTATTCGTCCTCGGCGTGCGCGATGAGGCGTTTGGCACGCTCCGCGAGGGGGCCTCCGCCTTCCGCCGTCGGTTCCGCAAACGCCTTTGTCCGCGCGGCGATATTCCGGGGGATGAGCACGATATTGTCCTGGAATTCCCAGCGCGGCGGGCCGGAGGGCTGCTGGTAGTCGGTCGAGATCCGGTACTTCATCAATGCGGTTTCCCACTGGTGTGCGATGATCAGCGGCCAAAAGAAAAAAAGCCGTTGCCGGGAATCGACGAAGAGCACCGGGTTGGTTTCCGGAAAACCGGGGGTGTCGGCCAGAACGAACGGCGCGGACCACTTCCCGGTGGCATGGCTCCAACGCGCCGCGTTGATGAGGACATCGTCCGCGGTGCGTTCGCCGGAGCCGTGGAACCAGCAGACGAGCAGGTCGCCATTGGGCAGTTCCACCACGGAAGAGGAGTGGTTATGCCATTTTTCCAGCGGAAAGATCAGTTCGCTGGAGTACTGCGGCGCGGCCAGGGAGCAGGCCGCGGCAAGAAGAAAAATGGCGGCGAAACGCATAGGCATCAGTATATCCGTGCGGGGGGTGCGCCGCGGGGCGGTGGCCCGGGACAGCCTGTCAGTACCGGTAGGGGTCGCCTTTTCCGGGGACGTAGAAAAATGTCACATTCGGGTGCCAGACGACGTCGGACCGCTGGAAACCTCGACATTTTCAGGCATGCGGATCATTATTGGCTTGAATTCCAGGGACTGTCCGATGCAGAATTAACCTGGATATCCAGATCGCAAACACTGTGGGAGTGAGTTGGCAGATAAAACCTGTAAAAGGGGGTAGTTTCATGGTCCGTACGATGAAATGTCTGGCGGGATTGGCTTTGTTCCTCGTAATGGCGACAAGCCTGCCCGCCCAATCCATTTACGCAACTCTAACCGGAGTCGTGTCCGACCCGTCGCAAGGCCTGGTGGTCGGAGCGACCGTCCGGATACGCAACGAGCAGTCGGGTTCGGCGCGCGAGACCGTCACCAACCGCGAAGGCTACTATTCTTTTGTTTCCGTCGCGGTCGGCACTTACGAACTGTCCGTGGAGGCGTCCGGGTTTGGCGCCTACAAGGAAAGCGGCATCGCCTTGGGCGGCGGCGAAAAGCGCAACATTAACGTCACTCTGAAAGTAGGCGCCACGACGGAGAGCGTGGTGGTTACGGGAACGCCGGAGTCGCTCGTACCGGTGGACTCGGGTGAAAAGTCGACCACCCTGAACGTCAAAGAACTGGACAATTTCATCTCGGTAGGGAGCAACGCTGCCGAATTCATCAAGATCATGCCCGGCTTCGGCATCCAGAACGGGACATCCAACGCCGCGAACTTCAGCGGGCAGACCATCGGCATCAACGCCAACGGCAACGCCGGAAGCCAGAGCCCTCTGAATAATGCGTACGCTTATAACGGCCTCGGAAGCAACACGCTCGACATTACTGCGGACGGGGCGCACGTTTCCGACCCCGGCTGCAACTGCGATACGCCGGTCAACCCCAACGCGGATATGATCACCGAGTTCAAAGTGACCATGTCCAACTTCAGCGCCGAGAACCAGAAGGGTCCGGCGGTGATCAGTTCGGTGGCCAAATCGGGCGGCCAGAACTACCACGGTTCGGGCTTCTTCTACGCCCGGCACTACGCGCTCAACGCCAACGACTGGCTCTCCAATTACAACAAGCAGCCGCGCCCGGAGAATAAGTACTTCTATCCGGGCGGCACCATCGGTGGACCGCTGGTGATCCCCGGCACCGGCATTAACAAGAGCCGGCAGAAACTCTTCTTCTTTACCGGGTACCAGTATTTCTACCAGGTGCTGGATACCGGCCTGCTGCGTGCCACGGTTCCCACCCCGGGCATGCTCAACGGAGATTTCTCACCCGCGGAACTGGCGAAGCTGGGCAACATTACTGCATCCGGCGGGCCCGCGGGCCAGATCAACGCGCGAAACCTGGAGTTGTACCCGGGCGGGATCATCCCCAAGTCGGCGATCGATCCCAGTATGCAAGCGCTGATGAAACTGTACCCGGCGCCGAACAGCGACCCCAACAGCAACGGCGGTTACAACTGGACCGACGACCTGACCTTTACGCAGAACAACACCCAGTGGTTGTCGCGCGTGGACTATAACATCAGCGAGAGCACCAAGCTGTTCGTGCGCTACAATCTCCAACGCGAAACACAGCCGTTCCCGATTCAGTTGTGGTCGAACAATACGACGCAACAGCTTCCCTACCCGACCCGGGTTTTGGGCAAGAACCGTTCGGACTCGGTGACAGCTTCGCTGACCCATGTCTTCAGTCCGACCATGACCAACGAGTTCATCTTCGGATACACGTTCATCGGATTTCCGAACGTGTTCGAGGATCCATCGAAGGTGGATCCGGCCAAGGTCGGTTTCGATTACAAGCTCCTTTACAAAAACGGAGTCGCTCAGATCCCGAATTTCGGCGGTAACTCGGAAGCCGCGCAGATCAATAACTATGGCGGCTTCGAAGTCGGCGGCCCATCAGCCGGGCTGTATGCCAACAAGTGGATGCCCAGCGTCAGCGACACGGTGGCCAAAGTGTGGGGCCGCCACACGCTCAAAGGGGGATTCTTCTTCGAGTACATCCGGAACGCCCAACCGGCCAGCAGCGCTTCGATGGGGAACTTGAGGGTCAACAGCAGCAATGCGAACACCCTCGGCAGCGTTTATGCCGATATGCTGGTCGGCAACCTGAACACCTTCCAGCAGTACTCGTTTAACCGCATCAACGACATCAAGTACAACACGTATGAAGGCTTCGTCCAGGACTCCTGGAAGGTGAACAAGCGGTTCACACTGGAGCTCGGGATGCGGATCACGCATTTCACACCGTGGGTGGACAGGCTGGGCTTCGGCTTCTCGATCTTCGACTACTCTAAGTACAACTCGAGTTGCACACCCACTCAGTACTGCGGATTCTTGTGGAACAACCGCGATCCCAGTGTTCCGATGGGCGGGTTCCCGACGCGGGGCGCATACTACCAGCCGCGTTTCGGGATCGCGTATGACATCTTCGGCAACGGCAGCACTGTGCTGCGCGGTGGGTGGGGCATGTACTACTACCACTCGGGGCAGTTCACGACCGGGCTGGATGTGGCCGCTGGTGTGCAGACCATCAACCTGACCAGCAACCAGGGCGTTGGGCCCTCGCCATTCGTAGCGAGTAGTTCCGCCAATGCCGCGCCGCTCATGGCGAGAGACCTGGACGGCTTGAACTTCTCCAGCGCGGCGCTGTCGCCGGGGGCCGTGGACAGCAAGGACGACCGGTCACCGCTCACCAAGAGCTACAGCTTTACCATCGCTCAGCGCCTTCCGTGGTCCAGCCTGCTGGAAGTGGCCTATGTCGGCAACGACAGCACGGACCTCGCCTTCACGGGCGGAGTGGGCAGCAGTCTCAACCTGGTGCCGGTGGGGGCGATGCTCTCGTCGAACAACGGGGGCGTGGATCCGAACTCCCTGATCGCGGACAAGTTCCGTCCGCTGAAAGGGTTCTCGAATGTGAACCTGGCCACCCACGGTACCTACGCCAACTACAACTCGCTGCAGGCCACCTGGACGCGCACGAAGGGCCGCTACACGCTGAACCTGAATTACACCTTCGGCAAAGCGCTGGGGATTATCAGCTCCACCTACGACCCCTTCAACATGAGGAACAACTACGGCGTGCAGCAAAGCAACCGGACGCACATCTTCAACCTGGCCCACTCGATCGAGCTCGGCAACCCGGTCAAGAACAAGATCGCTGGCGGCCTGGTCAATGGATGGCAGGTCTCCGGCATCTGGCAGATACAGAGCGGAGCCAATCTCTCCAGCAACCGGGGCAACAACTTCGGCATGAACCTGAACAGCTATAAGGTCCCGGGTACGACGTTCAACGTCAGCAGCGCCTCTTTGCTGGGCACGGACGCGATTGGGCTCCACCCGCTGGTCACCTGCGATCCGACGGCGAACCTGGCAGAGCACCAGTACATCAACCAGAGCTGCTTCGCGTTCCCGACACAGATCGGCCAGAACGGCCCAACCACATTGCCGGTGATTTATGGACCGGCCTTCTTCAACGCGGACCTCGGGCTCTTCAAGAACTTCGACATCCGTGAAGGAAAGAAACTGCAATTCCGGTTCAACGGCTACAATTTCCTGAACCATCCGCTGTGGTCGTTCCCCGGCAATGCCAACCTGACGCTCGGCTTTGACGGCAAGACCGGAGCCCTCAATACCCCGCTGTTCGGCATCGCGACGCAGAAGCAGGGGCGGCGCGTGATTCAAATGGCAGTGAAGTTTATCTTCTGACGACCCTGTAGAAATAGCAGGCGGGCTCTCGTTTTGGGGGCCCGCCTCCCTCCTGTCTTACCCCACCCGCGCCAGGGGCCGCACCGCCAGCCATGTGAGCCCTACGGTCAGCACTCCCAGGACAGCCACGTGCACGAGCGGCGAGTCCTGCGCGGGAGCGCCGATGGCTCCCAGCGTGAGTTGATGCAGGTGAAACGCCGGCGAGGCGATCGCGATCCGCTACACCGATGCCGGGAGCGGAATGAGAAAGCCCGGAAGATAGATCATCGGCAGATAGACCAGGTTGACGAATGCCGGCGCGCGAAGGGCGGCACGGGCAGCGCGCGTTTGCGCGCGCAACTCCCGCGCCATGCGGGTAAAGTCCTGCTGCGCCCGGCCGATCGAAATGCCCGGTTTGAGCCGCACCAGCGCGTTGGTGTAGTGCCAGTAGCGGAGATGGGATGCGGGAACATCCAGCCGCAACGGCCACCAGGCATCTACGGTGTCACCCTGGAGCGGCGAGCGGTACACGCCGCCAACATGCTGGAAACCGGCCGGTAGCACGCCGATCACCGTCCAGGGTTGGCGATCCAGGCGGATGGACTGACCCACAATGCGCGGGTCCGATTGAAACAGATTTTGCCAGATGCGATGCGAGAGGATGACCACGCGCGGATCGCCGCGCATATCGGCATCGTTAAAATCGCGGCCGAGAACGGGCGCGGCTCCCAACGTCCGAAAAAACCCGGCCGTGACCCTCATCGCGTGAGGCGCTGGGACTGCTCGCCGCGCCCCAGCTCGAGATCCCCTTCGGTGTAGAGCGCAATCGACTCTGCGGTCGCCGAGTGCTGTTGGAATTCCAGGAAGTTGCCGAGCGACACCGGGAACTTGGGATCGGATCGGGTGGATTCGAAGACGCGCGCCAGCCGCTCCGGATGCGGATAGGGAAGCGGCCGCAGTATCACGCCGTTGAGCAGGCAGAAGATGAGCGTATTGGCAGCCACCGCCAGAGCCAGAGCGGACACCGCGATGGCGGTGAATCCGCGATGGCATATCCGTGCAGCGGTCCCAGCGCCGCCGCCGTCTGGAGCACCATCAGATCCAAGGTGCCTTGCAGCACGCCAGCTTTTTCGGTGGTTTTATTTGGCAATCGAATGAAGTATAAACCGCCCTCCATTAGGACGTCAAATAAAAGGCAGACGAATAGGCGGCAAGCGTAGCGCTCAAACCCCCGGCCCCGCTGCCGTCGCATGGAGACCGTGCCGCCTAGATCGAGCGGACCGGCATGGCCACGATATCGTCGATCCGGATCGCTTCCTTCACCACGAACGGCTCGCCGTATTTCACGCCCACCTGGTTGCCGTAGAAACGGGCGATGGCGCCCAGCCGATCGCGGATCTCGGCTTCGTTGGGAAACAGCGCGCCCCCCTCGGCGGTCTCGCCGTACTGCGAGCGGTAGCTGAGCAGCGCGGCCATGCGGCGCTCGAACTGCGCGCTGATGTCCACGATGAACGACGGCTTCACCTCCGCGTACAGGCTGGCGTACAGAATCTTCGCCGGCCGGTGCGGCGCGGAATACTCGTCCAGCTTCTTCAGCCCGGCCAGGAAGCAGGCTTCGAAGCCCAGCTCCGAACAGCGATAGTGGTCCGGATGGCGCGCCTGCCAGTACGGCAGAATCACCACCCGCGGTTTCAGTTCCCGGATCTTGACGGCCAGTGTCATGCGCGCGCCGATGTTATTCTCCAGGCGCGCATCGGGCATGTGGAGGTTGCCGCGCCACCCCAGCAGCAGGTGGCGGCCCGCAGCCTCGCTCTCTTCCACCCGCTGCTCGGGCGTGCCGCGGGTCCCCATGTCGCCCGCGGTCAAATCCAGTGCGCCCGTGCGGTAGCCCATTTCGGCCATGCGGATGAGCGTGCCGCCGCAAGTCTGCTCGATGTCGTCGGGATGGGCCGCGATGGCCAGCACATCCAGGCTCATCGGCGCGCCGCCAGCTTCTTCAGGAATTCGTTCCTATCCACGGTGTACTTGAAGGCCTTGATGCCGTTGATTTCCACCACCGGCACTTCGTGATTGTAGCGTTCGACGAGATCCGGATCGGCGTCGATATCAAGCTCTTCATACTCGAAGGCAGCGCTTCGCCGGGCATCGAGCAACACCCGCTTGGCCTGATCGCAAAGGCAGCACCCCGCGCGCGTATACAGCCTGACTCGCGGTCTCATCACCAGTACAGGTCTCGGCGCCGGGCATAGCGCTGCCGCGCACCCAGCGTCTTGATCAGGATCATCCCGGCGATGAATCCGCCGATGTGCGCGAAAAACGCCGTGCCGCCCTGCGACGCCTGGGTGTATCCGATGCTGCCCACGCCGCTGAAAAGCTGTGTGCCGAACCAGTAGATCAGCATCAGCCAGGCGGGCACATCGAAACGCGTGATGAAGAACAGCACGAACAGGATGCTCTCGATGCGGGCGTGCGGGAACTTGATCATGTACGCGCCCATGACCCCCGCAATGGCGCCGCTCGCCCCCACCATCGGAACGCGCGAATCGAAGTTGATAGCGACCTGCGACAGGGCCGCGACCACCCCGCAGGCGAGGTAAAAGAGCAGATATTTGCCGTGACCCAGGATATCCTCGATGTTGTCGCCGAAAATCCACAGGAACCACATGTTCCCCAGCACATGAAACCATCCGCCGTGCAGAAACATCGAGGTGAAGATATTGACGAATTGAAAATGTTCCGGAGTAAGGCCGTACACGGCGATGAACGCGTTGCGCGTGTAGTCGTCGAGCGAAAATTCAAACAGGAAGACCAGGATGTTGATGACGATCAGAACAATGGTGACGATCGGCCTGGAGTAGCTCGGCTGTGTGTCGCGTAGAGGAAACATCTAGCTAAGTTCCGGCAAGAGATGCTAAGTTCGCGCGGTGGCGGCAGCGCGCGCCGCAAAGTCCGGGTGCGACCGCCGTTCGGCTTTGGCCATCAGGCCGCGCACGTCGGCCAGGCCGCGAATTCCGCCGCGCGCACCCAGCGAGGTGCAGTTTAAAGCCGCCATCGCGTTGGAGAATTCGAGGGCCTCGCGCATCGGCATTCCTTGCAACACAGCATAGCAGAAGGCCCCGTGAAAGACGTCGCCCGCGCCCGTCGTATCCACGCAATTCACGACAAAAGCGGGCGAATAGTGAAACACCCCATGTTCGCGGGCGAGCGAGCCGTGGGCCCCCAGGGTCATGGCCGCCACCTTCATGCCGTACTCGTTCTGAATGGCTTCGAGCGCGCGAAACGGATCGTTCACCCCCGTCCAGGCCGTGGGAAACTCCGAACTCGCCACGAGGTAGTCGATATTGGGGAGGACCCGGTCGAAGCCATGGTACACGGTATCCACATCCACCGTCACCGGGACGCCGTGCGCGCGGGCGATGGCGGCGGCACGCGCCACCGCCGGAGTGTCGTGGCCGTCGATGTGGAGCAGGCGGCCACAGGTGATCTGCTCCGGCGTGATCTGTTCCGGGTCGATGCGCAGGCAGTCGCTGCGATGCCACAGTACCGTGCGTTCCCCGGTCGAGCGGTCGATGATGATGTAGGCCGACTGGTTCGGACACCCCTTGCGAAGCTGCACGTGGTCGAGATTGATGCCGGTGCCGCGCAGGCTCTCCTGCTGGATGCGTCCGCGTTCGTCGTCGCCGATGGCCCCGATATACTTGGCCCGCAGGCCGAGGTGGGCGCACGCCACCAGCGCGCTGGCCATCTGGCCGCCCGGGCAGATCATTTCCTCCTGGAAGGGGACTTTGCCGGCATAGGCCGGAAAATTCGGGACAATCAGGAGCGTATCGGTCGCGTTCAGACCGACGCCAACCACGTCGAATTCAGGCATTCAGAGACATTGTACCCAGTGTCTACCGGCCCACCATCATCGCGCGGGCGGCTCGTGATCGCGACGCGCGGACCCGCGCCCCAATGGCGGTAATGGTCATGGCGATACACGCGCCGGCGAATGCCACGAACATATCCTTGTGGGTATCCCACGGGTCGCCCTGCAGACCGAGGAACGCCTCGCCGGCATCCGGACTGGCCACCACCGCCACCGCGGCCTCCATGATCTCGTATGCCGCACCCATCCCCAACGTCGCCACAATCGGCAACCACAACGCCCACGCGCCGGTCACCCTGGCCCGGCGCAGCAGGATTTCGCGCTGCGGATAGGCCAGCAGCAGGCCGAACGAGAAGTGCACCACGCGATCGTAGTCGTTTCGCGTGGTGTGAAACAGCTGGCGGATCCACTCGCCGGCGGGCACGTAAGCGTACCGCGTATGCGCGCCCCACTCGTGCATGCTGAGAAAGACGAAGATCAGCAGGTAGGACAACTCCGAGAGAGGCATCCAGCGGTACGTACTGACCAGAAACCCCACAGCCGCGAAGACCAGGAGGTTCTCCAACCACCAGTCCACCACCAGCACCGGCCGCCACGCCGACGCGGCAAAGACGATGGCGAAAAGCACCGCCAGGAGATGCGGCAGGCGGTAGTGCCGAAACGGGACCGATTTGGCCATGGATGCGGTGGTCATGGCTGCGATTTCCATCTTAGCCGACTCCGGCACGGCCACGGGAAAACACCTCTTGACATCCCTTTTCGTAGATGCTAATTTTCTAGCATGCTGCTAGAAATTCAGCAGGAGCGTTGGCAATGAGCGCGCCGGGAGGATTGAGCCGTCGCGAGCGGCAGATCATGGACATCCTCTATCAGCGTGGCAAGGCGACGGCTTCCGAGGTGCGCGAGGCCATGGAGGATGCACCGGGCTACTCGGCGGTGCGCGCCATGCTGCGCGTGCTCGAGGACAAGGGCCACGTGAAGCACCAAGCCGAGGGTTTGAAATACGTGTACGTACCCACCGTGGGGCGCGAAAAGGCCAAGCGGTCGGCCGTCAAGCATGTCCTGGAAACGTTTTTCGGCGGCTCGCCCGAACAGATCGTGGCCGCGCTGCTGGATGTTTCTTCCACGCGCCTGACGCGCGAGGAGCTGGACCGGATGTCGGACATGATCGAACGTGCCAAAAAGGAGGGACGCTGAGATGTCGGGCTGGAACGAAGCGCAGATGTTTTCAATGTTGGTGGGAGTGGCGGTCAAGAGTAGCGTCGTGCTGGGGATCGCCTGGTTGGTCGCGGCGGTTCTCGGCGGGCGCTCCGCCGCGGTACGGCACCTGGTTTGGACCGGGGCGGCGGCGGCCGTGCTGGCATTGCCGGTGCTCTCCGGCATCCTCCCTACGTTGCATTTCACGACGCCCGCGGCATTGGCGCAGTGGGACACCGGCCTGGTATTCCGGTCGGCGAGTTCCGGGGCGCAGGCGGCTTCAGGCGCGGCAGCACCCGAGACGGCCCGGCGCACGCGGGCGGCGGGTGCGCCTGGGCGGCCCGACTTTCGCCCGGTGCTGGCGGCGATCTGGTGCGCCGGCACCACGCTGGTGTTACTCCAGATGGTCGTGGCCTATGCTTTCCTATGCCGCATCCGGCGCCGCGCGCGCGAGTTTCCGGATGACGGTACAGCTCGCCAGGCGGCAACGCTCCTGGGATTCCGCCGACCGGTGCGAGTCCTCGAATCCACCCCGGGAAGCATGCCGCTCACATTCGGCTTCCGCCACCCCGTCGTATTTCTGCCGGGCGATGCCCTCGCGTGGACCGCGGAATGCCGCCGCATGGTCCTCCTTCACGAGCTGGCGCACATTCGCCGCGCCGACGCCGCCACGCATGTCCTGGCGCGCGCGGCCCTGGCCCTCAACTGGTGGAATCCGCTGGCCTGGATCGGCTGGCGCGAATTCCTCAAAGAGCGGGAGCGGGCCGCCGATGACCTGGTGTTGACCGCGGGGGCGGCTGCTTCCACCTATGCAGGACGCCTGCTCGAGATGGCCCGTTCGCTGCAATCGGCGCCCGCCAGCGCCTGGGCTGCCATCGCCGTGGCCCGCCGGTCGCAGATCGAGGGACGCCTGCTGGCCATTCTGGATGGCAACGTGAATCGCAAACAGGCGGGGCGTGTGGCCGTTACCGCCGCCTCGCTCCTGGCCGTCCTGCTGGTGGCGCCCTTTGCCGCCATTCGGGCGCAAACCGAGGCTCCCTCGCTGGTGGCCGAGCTCGACGCCACCATTCGCGCCGCAAATGCCCAGAAGAATCACGAGATTCTAGAGAATGCCGCCACCGCTTATGAGCGCCTTCGCAAGTACGATGCGGCCAGGACGCTGCTCGACAATGCCCTCGTCATTCGCGGCCGGGTCTCCGGCGAGCAGAGCGCCTCGTATGCCGTCGGCCTGATCAACCTCGCCCGCCTGGCTTCGAAACGGGGCCAGTTCGCCGAAGCGCAGGGCTTCTATTCGAAGGCAGTGGCGCTGGGCGACCGGCCTGAAGTGGTCCCGGGCTTGCTCTTCCTTGGGCGGGCCGCCTTTGGCAGCCGGAATTACGAAGCCGCTTTCGATCTGCTTCAACGGGCCTGGAATGTGGATCCCTCCGGTCCGCAGGCGGGCCGCGCCCTCACCTGGATGGCCGATACCAAAGACGCCATGGAAACGGCGGACGAGGCCGAATCACTCTTCCAACGGGCACTCGCCACGGAGCCGCCCGATTCGTCCGACGCCGCCCTGACTATGGATCTCTACGCCCGCTTCCTGCGCCGGCACAACCGCCTCGCGGACGCGGAGGCAACGGAAACACGCGCCAAAGCCATCCGCAAGGACCTGGTCGCCAAACTGATGCCGCCGGCTCCCTCATCCGGTGCGGTGTACCGGGTGGGCCGCGACGTGGCCGCGCCCCAACTCCTCGAAAAGATCGAGCCCTCCTATACCGACGAGGCGCGCGCGCTGAAAATCCAGGGGACGGAAGTGCTCTACGTGGAGATCGGGCCCGACGGCGTGGCCCGCAATTTCCGGGTAATGCGCGGTCTCGGCTTCGGGCTGGATGAGGCCGGTATGGAAGCCGTCTCCCACTGGCGCTTCAAGCCCGGCACCAGGGACGGACAGCCGGTGACGGTCGCTGCCACCATTGAAGTCAACTGGCGCCTGCTGTAATTCAAGATCGGGGGAGCCAAGGCCAGGATGCCAGAGATCTGGCAGACCGCCCTGGCTGCGTAACCCGACCATTCTCATTCAGCAAGCAAGACTGACCGAATGTGGCTCAACCTCGGATTTGCACCAGAGCCGTTCCGAGATGGTTGACTATAGGCACGGGCGCCGTCTCTTCCGGTTCTAAAAACCGCCCATAACCTCGCAGACGGCCATGCCGGGTTTGGCCGGCGGCACGGCACAGTGCCTACACTTCGGACTCGGTCAGCCCCGGGCGGCCGCAGTCGCTGGCCGAGCGGCAGGAACCGCCAGTCTTCGGAGACCGCAATCGTTATGTGGCCGGCCTCGCGCGCCCACCGGAACAGTTTCTTCAACGCTTGGATCTTGCGATTGATGGTGGTCGCCTGCAGGCGTTCGGCGCGCACCAGGTGCTGACGGTAATTGATCAGGTCGAGGGCGGTGATTTGGCCGAGCGGGATGGTCCCGCGTTGCTCCTCGATCCAGCGTCGGGAGCGGTCGAGATGGTGGTGGTACCCGCGAGTCGTCACCGGAGACAGATCCTGCTCGGCGAGACGCCGTTCAAAGTCCCCGAGCAGCGCTTCCCCCAGGATCGCCCGGGCTGTCCGTATTGAACGCGTAGTCAACCCCTGCGATAAAGTATCATTTTATTGCGTTCAATATGGTGATTCGGCCTTCGAGCCTGCGTGCAAGATCAGTTATCGTCTCCCCAGCGTAGGTATTCGAGATCAGACATCGGGGGCATGGCCGAGGAACTGCCCGACTGCACCTGGGCTACTACCGCGTGGGCGCCGGGTCTTCGCCTTCCTGGTAAGCTACTCGAGTGGGGTCTAATTCCGACCCAGGGTGATAGCCTCACACTCGAACCATGGCGAATTGAAGCCGTGCATGATCGTTTGCGACCGCACGCAGCGCACACTCAGCATCGCCGAATTTAAAACAATTCCCAGAACCTCTGGATCATAACCGATTGTCCGGCCCCATTCGTCGGGCCACAGGTGGCTCGCGGTATGGCCGGAGCTCTTCCAGGTGATTGCGCAGATAGTGCAGCAATGTGCGGCGCCGCGCCGCCCCGGATTGATTCGCATCGAAGAGAGTCAGATCGATGGTTTCTACCTTCGCATAGATGGAGCGCCAGCGTTTTTTGACGGCGTCGTCCGATAGATGAAGTTCGTTGGCTATGTCCTCATCCGATGCCTCAAGCAATGCATACTCCAACACGCGCTGCTCGCCCGGCGAGAAGCCGAAACGCGGCTTAGGGGGGAAGAAGAGGCCGGAATAGCGCGCGTATGGATTTGCGCGCGCATCCTCCCGCGTGAGCCTCAGCAGAGTGGTCAGATTCCCGGAGGGCAGCGGGAGTTGGCGGTCGATGAGCATCCCCAGTTGCTGAAGTTCGTGGACGTGGTGCGGCGGCCACACCTCTCGCCACAAAGCTCTGAACGAGTATCCGAAATGGAAGAACCGGTGACCTTCATTACTCGTCTGATAGAAATCCGCCAATGCCAGATCGGCCAGATCGATAGGGTCGAAATTGCCGAAAAAGCTGTAACAATGGAGCTCTCCGCGACCATTCGCTTCGGCTAAATCCCTGCCTGAAAGGAACGGGTTCCGGTTCCGCAGCGCCGCGCGCATCACGGCATTGGGCAGCGTCGAGGCGCCGTTGCGGGCTTCCTCAACGTACTCGGGACGAATGAACGAAATGCCTCCGAGCAAACGCGGCGTCCTGCTTGGAACCGATTCGATAAATGCGAACGTAACCAGATCACGCTGCATGAGATCTTCGAGCAGCGCAGGAAAGCTGTTCCAAACCTCGGGATCGAAGAGGACCTGGTCACGCACGCACAGGTGCATCGAGTTCCGGATGTCCTCGGGGCGTGCTCGCCGGCAGATGTGATGTTCGGTCAACATAGGGCCGCAAGTGCTAGCGAAAAATGCCTTCCGCTAACATTAGGTTGCTCGCGATTCGCATCTGCGTGTAGATCAAATACCGGCCGTTTGGAGACAGTCCCAGTCCGAGAAACATCGGCTCGACAAAGTGGGCGATCCGGGTGTCATCGCCAGTTTGGAACGCAAACGCGCGAAGCGACACGGAGGCATGCGCGTCCTGGTGCAAATAATAAACCCGGTCATGGGTGACCACAAAAGCCTGCTTCGCAATACCGCAAAGCACCAGACGCTCATGGGAGCCGTCTATTTCGCTCCGAAACATGTCAGCCTCCTCCGAGGACTTTGTATAAAACAGAGCGTTCGCGCCCGGAGCCTCCATTGCGATAAACCCGGCCGCCCGCGTCACGCGGATGGGGCCCCGCCGGCGCTTAGGATTTTTCCAAATCTCGTCTGGGCCGGAGCGTGAGGAATTGAAACAGATCCATGCGCCGTCGCGCGACCATCTCGGAATGTGCGCGCCGGTCTGATCGTCGGTAAGCCGCCGCGGTGAACCACCGTTCGCATCCACGAGATAAACGTGCATCCGTCCGGCAGCGCCCGAATGGAACGCGATCTGCCGGCCATCCGGCGACCAGCGAGGACTGCCCGTGAAGTAAGTTGCCCGAAAGGACATGAGCGCTTGACAATGCGCGCCCTCGCTATCGCAAGTCCAGATATTGCGGGTTCCGGAGAGCTCTGAGCCGAACACGATACGGCGGCCGTCCGGCGAATAGTCCGCATCCCCATCAATGGTGGCTGCTTTGGTCAAACACACCGGCCGTGGGACCGGCCGGTCTTCAGGCGGGACCTCCTGCCGCCAGATGCTGCTCTCAATTCTTATCCGCGAGAAGGCAACACGTCCGGTTCGCGAGACCGTTGGCATAGCGGCAGCAGTTCCGGCTGAAGGTGCGCAGCCTGCGATGCGAAGCTTCGATAGCCCACCATCTGTCGTCCCGGGACTCACTCCCGTATACAGGATTTCTTCGCCGTCTGGTGACCAGGCCGGACTACGGCCCCGGCCAGCGGCCGACAGCTTGTGAGGAGGTCCTGCGGGACGCAGGTCGGCGGTCAGCGGCAGTACCCATACCATCTCGGGGCCTAGCTCACTGCGGGCGAAAGCGAGTTGGCGGCCGTCGGGCGATATGGCCGGTTCCTGGTCGCCCGTGCTCGCGTCCAGCTTCGGGTCGGTTAACCATCGTTGTGCGCCATTGGCAACGGACACCAGGAGGAGCGCCTCACCATGGCCGCGGCGATTCGCCACGCTGACCACGACGTGATTGGAGTCCTCAGTCCACACCATGCGCCGCTTGAAACGGCCAAGGAGGACGGGATCCGGAGAGGGCATGGTCGCGATTTTGCGCTCCACGCTTCCGAGTGGCGGGACGAAGTAAAGGTCGAGATCCGCCGGCCGGCTAGCCCGCAGGAACGCGATGAGTCGGCCGTCGGGGGACCACTCGGGACCGTATTCGGGAAACGTCCCCGACGTTAACGGGACAGGTTCGCCAGCCCCGCCCTGCTTGATGTAGATGTGAGGGCGAGGGTGTTCTTTTCCCCATTCGTAGACGAACTGTGTGCCGTCGGGCGAGAAACTCGCGTTTCGCTCGGTGCCCAGTCCGGTTGTCAGCAGCACAATTGTGAGCGCGTGTTCCACGCGCTGATTTCCGCGCAACACGGACCACGTGACCGCCCCAAGACCGATGACGACCGCCGCACACGCCGCGGCGATCAGCATCACGCCCCGTCCGGCAGCGGGCGGCCACGGCGCTGGCCCCACCAAATCCTCGGGCGCCGCGCACGGCTGGGAGTCGTCTCGCCGTTCGACCGGCGCGATCCAACGGTATCCTCGCCTGGCAACGGTTTCGATGAACCGTGGTGTTTCGGCCGAGTCTGAAAGTGCCTGGCGGAGCCGCGTCACTGCGGCATTCAGGCCACTTTCGTAATCCACCACAGTCCCATCAGCCCATAGCCGGTGAAACAGTTCGTCCCTGGTGACGACTTTCCCAGGACGATCAATGAGAGCCGCGAGGACTTGGAAGGGCTGGTTTTGCAGGCGCATTCGCAACCCGTGTTTGCGAACTTCGCCGGTTTCGAGGTCCACTTCGAATGCGCCGAACCGAACAAGCGCCTTCCTGGATCCCTCAATGCTCACCAGACGTCCCCGTGCGCAGCAGTTTAACACACGGAATTAACCTCCCGCGCGCCCGGATAACGGGGTTATGCCGTTCCCTTTGTGATTTGTATTCAGTGCTTTGGCTCGTGCTGTTCTTTTCTGCCGGACGCCATTGCGAGAGCACGGCGAAACGGCCAATACTCTCTCTCATTCCGCGGCGGGACCGCCGAATTTCGGAGGGGAATGGTGAATGCATACAGGTGTCAATGTGCGGCCGCGCGCGGTCGACCGGAGGATCCGCGAACTTTCGGGGTCAGAAGTCGAGCACGAACCGGTCGTGTTGATTTTCTACCCCAACGGGGTATTTGCAGAACGAGAATCGTTAGGTAAACTTCAATGTTGTGCAGCGGCACGGCCGCCAGCCCGGCAAATTGACACTGAGTAGCTGATACGAGTTAGGGGGCGCAACCTGGGAATCGATCCGCGCTCACTTCACTCAATCCGCTGTTGAGAAAGGAAAGAACCATGACTAAGGTGCTTGTGTCCGTATTCGCGATTGCGACGATGTTTGGCTCCGCGAGTTATGCAGCCGAACAGTGCACTAACGCCACCACCCTACGCGGAACCTATGGGTTCCACGGCCTAGCCTTTATCGTGCCTCCGAGCGGAGGCCCGGCGACGCCACGCGCCATCATCGGCGTGTTCACATTGGATGAAAAAGGAAATTGGACGACATCGTTAACGGTCGACGATAGCGGTGTGATTACGCATCCCCCGGCCGCCGGCAGCGTGGGCACCTACAAAATCAACCCGGACTGGACGGGAACTTTGTACATCGGTTCGGGGGGAACGGTGGCGATCGTGGTTGTCGATCAAGGCAATGAGTTCTATCAGATGCGGACCGACCCCGCCAACATCGTCCTCTACGGCACGACGCAAAAGATCTTCCCGGGTAAAGCGAACCACGAGTAGCAGTAGCGACCGGCAATCGCCTGGGCAGACGGTGAACACAATGAATCCCCGACCCTCGTTATCCGTGCGCGGTAGAGTGCTGAGACCGGGCGACTCCGGGTACGACGACGCCCGCACGATCCACAACGGCATGATCGACCGGCGACCCGCGCTCATCGCCCGTTGCGCCAGCGTGGACGACGTGATCGCAACAGTCCGTTTCGCACACGATCGGGATGGGCTCGTTTCCGTCCGCGGAGGCGGGCACGGCGTCGCCGGTTTCGCCGTTTCGGACGGCGGCGTCATGATTGACCTTGCGCCGATGCGCGGCGTTCAAGTCGACGCCGTCCGGCGAACGGCTCGCGTCGAGGGGGGAGCCACATGGGGCGACATGGACGCCGAGACGCAGAAATTCGGGCTGGCGACTACGGGCGGCGTAGCAAGGCCGACAGGGGTCGCGGGATTGACCCTGGGCGGGGGCCACGGCTTCCTCATGCGGAAGTATGGGCTCGCGTGTGACAATCTTATCTCGGCCGACGTCGTAACGGCCGAGGGAGTGGCGCTGACTGCGAGCGCCGGCGAGAACGCAGACCTGTTTTGGGCATTGCGCGGAGGGGGCGGCAACTTTGGCGTTGCCGCCTCGATGGAGTTCCGGCTTCATCCGCTTGCCGAAGTGCTCGGAGGTTTGCTGATCTACCCGATGGCGAACGCGCCGGATGTATTCCGTGCCTATGGCGAGCTTACGGCCGCGGCCCCGGATGAGTTTGGTTCCCTGGCCGTGATCGGCAAATTGCCCGACGGAACGCCTGTAGCCGTGGTGATGGTTTGCTGGTGCGGCGAGTTCGCCGCCGGCGAGCGCCTGCTCCAACCCGTTCGAAAATGCGCGCCGCTCCTCGCTGATCAGGTTGCGCAAATGCCCTACTCGGCGCTCCAGAGCATCGTCGAGAACTTCAACCCGCGCGGGCTTCGTAACTACTGGAAGTCAAGTTTTCTGACAGGCGTTCCCGAAACGGCTGTCGAGACGATCTTGGAACACTTCGGTTCCGCCGTCGGGCCGTGCACGCACATCGTCATCGAGCACTTGGGCGGCGCGATGGCGCGGGTTCCGGGAGAAGTCACGGCAGTGGCGCATCGCGACGCGCCCTACAACTTGAACATTGTCGGCATGTGGGCCGGCCCATCGGAGGACGAACCAGGAAGCGCGTGGGTGCGCGATCTCTGGACCGCTATGCAGCCGTTTGCATCGGGCGGCGTTTACGTGAACTATCTGGCGGCGGAACCGGATGAAGACGGGCCAGTCCGCTTGCGGTCTGTGTATCCCCCGCACATCTACGCGAGGTTGATGGCGGCGAAGCACAAGTTCGATCCCGCCAACTTCTTCCGGCTGAACCACAACATCAAGCCGGATGGCGCGTTCGGCTGAGCTGGTCGAGAGCTTAACTTCGCCGCGCACGCGTTCAGCCGCGCAGCGTGACTGTTTCTAACCAGTTTCGGTTTTTGACAGAACAGCGGAGGTCTGCCTCCGCTGTCAATGAAAGGAGAAGACTATGTCTACGAAACCCTATATGGCGGCACTGGCCGCCTCGATCATGTTGCTCGCACAGTAGCCCGGCCACCCCAGGACATCAATCAGCAGTCCGGCAACGTGTATGCCGTGGTGGTCCCACACGGACGACTCGAGCTGAATTTCGGCAGAATCGTCCAGGATAGGCCGGGGACCGGCGGCTGTATCGTCGCATCGCTCCAGATGCAGGCTGCGGCGTCGCTCAACAACTCGGGCCAGGCGATCGTATTCGCACAGATGATCAAGCACGTTCACGCGGCCGCAGCGAATCCGAACGTGCAACAGTCAACGACGCACGGGGCGGATGCGAGTGCGCCACGTCCTTCTGCTCGTTCCAACTGCGGCCCCGCCGATGGCGGAACACCCCTACGCCGGGAAGTGGACACGGCGAGAGAACGGAGGCCCACGCTGTCTACGACCGCCAAGAATGACCACCTAACTGATAGCGGTGCGGCTTCGACGTGCGCACCGCCAACCAAAGAATGTTCGCTCGAACAGCGCGGCGCTATCGCCGTTTTTGAAGGAGAAACCATGCTCAAGCTGCTGATATTCGGCGATCTACTGATCGCGAGTCTCGTGATGGCCCAACCGCCGGTTCAGGCGCCGCCGTCAGGCGTTGAGTGCTCTGGCGCTCAGTGTGTGACCCTGTTACGCGGTCTTGGCGCGTTCATTGACCGTCAGGTGGACGGACTGCACGGCAACGGTCGAGCCTGCGCCGATTGCCACATGCCGACAAACAGCTTCCAACTGTCGCCCGCAAGCGCCGAAGCGCGCTACCAAGCGCTCCAATTTTGGCGTCGGTTCGATCCGAAAGCGGACGATCCCCTGTTCCGGCCGATCGACGCCGACGATTTCCGTCTCAATGGCGCGAACGCTTCCGATTACACGACACTCCGGAGAAACGGACTGATCCGGATTTCTCTTCCCCTGCCCGCAAACGTAAAGCTCATCGACCCGGCCACCAACCAACCCTCGGCCGAAACGTTCGTGGATGTTTGGCGTGCGGTTCCGTCCGTCAACAATGTCGAGTTGACCGGACCGGATGGACACGTCTTCGTCACACGCCGACCCAACGCTGGCGGCGGATACCAACTCGATGCCAGGATTGCGACCCTTCAGGATCAAGCCCTGCAGGCCTTCATCAATCACGCCCAAGTGCAGCGCGCTCCTGCACAACGTACGCTCGACGATCTCGCCGCGTTTCAGTCGGCTCTCTTCAGCAGCGCCCGGGTACAGGCGCTGGCGAAGGCGCTCGCGCAGGGTGTTACACCGCTGCCGGATCCCGACCCTCTTCTCACCGGTCTCGAACAGCAGGGCAAAACCGTGTTCATGCGTGCGTGCGCGCATTGTCATGGCGGACCTGGACAATCCACGACATCGCCTCCGGTGGTCGCCCGCTTTCACGACATCGCCACAACATGCCCGCGACCTGTCGACACGGTGTCGCCAGTGCGGTTCAGTTTTGCGGCGTGTCCCGCGGGCATTGCGGACAAGGTGCGAACTTATGAGATCACGCTCGCAAACAGCACCACGACGATACGCCGCGCGAGTTCGGATCCCGGGCGTGCGCTGTTGACCGGATTCGTCGGCGGTCCGCCGCCCCTGGACGACTGGAACAAACTTGATGTTCCGGGGCTGCACGGGATTGCCCAAACCGCTCCGTATTTTCACAACAACAGTGCAGCGACCCTGGAAGACGTGGTCGCACACTACATCGAGCTCTTCAAGTTCGTCCAGGCGACTTCGCCACCCGGCGTTGTCCCTCCCGTTGCATCCACGGACGGTGTCCACTTCGATCGCATCCCACAGCCCGAGGAGGTTCCCGCACTGCTCGCGTATCTCCGGAGGCTTTGATGGAATTTGCGGGCGGGCGGCGTTGTGTGCTGAGGCTGAGTGATCAAAACATTGCCCGTGGAGGAACCTTCGTTCCGATCAGACGCCCCGGAGTTACACCTACGGATTCCGGCCGGCGGACAATCGTCAAACCCGCGGCCGGTCCGTCAGCACATTCTCATCGAAGGATGAGGGACTGTATCAAAGGTGGGGGCGCGATCATCCAAATAAGAAGCTGGGCCTCGGGTGATCCGCTGCCCCAGTTCTTTGCGTAGAAAGGTTGTTGATGGAATTCCGAATATGGGTCGAGACCGGTGTCGCAGGCCGCGTTTTGGATCGGCAGTTAGTGGCACAGGTGGAGCGAGAAGCTACAGGAATCGGGCCTGAAGAGATCGGTCTTACGCTGGAGGAAGGTAAGACACAAAGACGTGCTTCGCAACACCTGCAAGCTTGGCTGCGAAGTACTGGAGATGCTCCGTCCGGCCGGTCAGAAGTAGCGGACATCGCCCCGATTCGATTGCGCGCTCGATGTCGTTGGCGATCATTTCGTTCCGCGTGACATCATTCACGAGGGCAGCGTAGATGTCCTGGATCGTGACATCGGTGAGGTCGGGAGCCCTCCGGAAGTCCGTGTGGCGGGGAGTCACCTTATGCTCGAAGGGTGTCGTTTCGGTCATTGTCCGGGCGCTCATGCTGAACCGCACAGGGCCACACTGCATGTAAATAATCGGATGGTGCCCGTCCTTCCGCGTCGGCGTGGCGGTCAAACCGACAACATACTTCGTCTTCACCTGCCGCATCACTTGTTCGAAAGTGAACGCGGATATGTGGTGGCATTCATCGACGATTACCTGGCCGTACTCAGCCACGAAGTCCTTTACCTCGTCTTTTCGGTACAAGCTTTGAATAACGGCGACGTCCACACACCCCGTCCGGTCCGTTTTCCCACCACCGATATGCCCGATCGATTTTGCCGGCAGATCCAAGAACATCCCAAGGCGCTCCTGCCACTGATCGAGCAACTGCTGCCGGTGAACGACGACCAGAGTGTTGACCTTGCGTTTCGCGATCAACCAAGCGGCAACGGCGGTCTCCCCGAACGCCGTCGGAGCGAAGAGGATGCCTTCGTCGTGAGCGATAATCTTCGCGACGGCTTCCTCCTGGAACGGACGAAGCTGACCCTGGAACTCCGCTACAATCGCCGTACCCGCGTACCGTTCGTCCCGAACTTTGGGCCGGATCTTGTGCGCCTCCAGCAGAGCCAACGTCTCCGTCAGACACCCACGGGGCACAGCGACATGCTGAACAAATTCCTGGCCGCATGCGATAATACGCGGCTTGTCGTACGTCGAGAGCCGCATCGCCTGAGCCTTGTAGAACTCGGGGTTCTGAAAGGCTGCCAGCCGGAGTAGTCGATTGAGCATGGCTGGTGGCAGATCCTTAGTTTCCACGTAAACAAGATTCGCGCGAACAATCTGGACCGTTCTTGGCAGCGGCCCTTCGATCGCCTCTCCTTCCGCTTGCGGGAAGGTGGCATAGTCCACGGGTCTTGTGCCTCCTCGTCGTCGGCAATGCTCATCCGGACTCCGATCAGGTCGCCTTTACGTTGAGCTTCCGCGGCGATGTCCTCCACGGCGTCGACTGGCATTCGTCGGATCGTCGAAAGGAACTGCCACTGGTCCGGGTACGGGTGGAAGTCGGGGTTAATAAACTTGGTGTTGCCGGCCTTGCGCGGCGCAAACTGTAAGGGAAGTGCGATCAGGTTTCCAAACCCTCCCTTGGGCATCGTGTCCTGGTTGGGGAAAAAGCGATCGTAGGAGTCAAGGCCCACCTGATACCTGCGCTCCATGGTTCGCGTGAGCAGCACGCATCCGAGTTTGCGCGCGGTGATCGCTGGTATCGCACGGTCAAAGAAGATCCAAATGTGGCCACCTTTCCCGGAACGAGAACGCTCCAAGGCGGCGGGCACGTTCAACTCCTGGCAGGTCTCCAGGAAAGCCAGGGAGTCATACTCCCACGTCGTCTTGTCGAAATCTGCCGCGAGAAACCAGCACGTTTCGTCGGGCAGTAGGGGGTACACGCCAACGATTTCCTTACCCAGCAGGTGGTCCTCTATGACGGCGTCAGTCAGCGGAAGGAACTTCCGGGTCTTCTGGTCGACTTTCTTTCGATCCTCCGGCCGGCTTTTGTTGATGGCCCTCCAGTCCTTTACGACCACCGGCATATATTTGTGCCGGCCATCAGCATTCTCCCATCGCCGTGCGTAAACATCTTCTCTCCCGCGGAACAGGCTTCGAAACAGCGCGATTCTCTGTCTGGCCCGCTCTTTATCCACGGGTGGCGCCGGCTCGACGGTTTTGGTTGGAAGTGGATTCTCTGGCGGAAGTTGCGGAATCGGAATGCTGTGAACCGCGAGAAGCCGCCGCAGGCGAGCATTCTCCTCGCGGAGACGAACATTTTCCTGCTCAGGAGGTTCGAATGGAAGAGGCACGGAGGGTCCTGAAGAGCGTCATTGAGTTCAAGATAATAGAGCGCTCGGTCACGTTTCTGTGCCTTGCTCGGCGGCACCGGGATCGGGATATTGAAACTCTGACAGATCGCTTCGAAGCGGTCAAACCTACACCTGAAGAGGAACGGCACGAAATATTCGGGGAACAGATCATAAAGCGCCAGCGAGACTCCTTCGATATTGCTAAAGACATCCTCCTCGAACTCTTCGCCGGCACAAAAGTAACCTTCTTCGTCACTGTCATCACAGGACAGGGACAGTCCCTCGTTGACCAAGCGATGGAATAGGGCTTTAGCGGCGGATGCATTGTTGACGGTCTCTTCGGAGAAGAAAGATCGCACATCCTCTCGTGCGTTGAAATCAACGAACACGTCGTCGACAACCGACAGTTCGCTGTTGGGGCCACACCGAAACACCGGGAGACGAAGGGCAAAAGTGTCCAAGCCGATCCCTTCCCCTACGACCGAATCGACCGGCCTTGCCAAGGCTGTCCGGCCGCATTCGGACGTCGGATATAGGTCCCAAATGTACCGTGTGAATTCCATACTCAACGTCCTGCGAACTCTGACGGTGGCTGTCTCTCTCGCTTTGGATAGCGATGCTCAGCCTAGGCGACACCGCAGCACGGTCCGAAGCAGCAGCATAGCATGGGACGGGCGCTACAGGGATGGGGCGCTACGGGCACGGATGGGACGTTCCTCCGCCAGACGCCCTTGAGCCCATTGTAAACCTACCGCGCGCCCCTGCGCTTGGGAGCAGTTGTGGACTTGGCTGCCTCGGCCAGGACCCTGAGCGCCCGGTTCACGGCCTCCGCATTAGGAAACAGGATCGCGAGATCGGGTTCAATCAGCGCCAGATTCGTTCCCGCGGCGGCGCGGCGGTAGTATTTTCCCCGCACGCCACCCCTCAGTTGCGAGAGATCGTATTCGGGCCGCAAGTCGTTTAACTCAGCCGTCGATTCCTTCTTCATACTGTTCGCGTTCGGTTCTTGTAGCTCGGCGCGCGCTAATAATCCGAATCCGCCTTCGGCGCTCGCAATGCCCTTTCATTGTAAAGCCGATGGTGATTTCCCGGCGTTCCTCCTCCGAATGATCAGGGTCCGGAAAGGTGGTCGCGAGCGGATCGAGGAACACCGTGGCCGCGTCTTCAAAGGCTATGGCGTGCTTGGTGAAATTGGCCGCCGCCTTGCGCACGTCCCACTCAAATGTCACGCTCGCAGTTTGTCTCATGGCATTCATCGATTGGCGGACCGCCAGCCTCCTCCGGTTGCGCGGCGGCTGGCCCGTGGCGCGCGGCCACACCGACCTGGCACCACAAGCAGCCACGGGGCAACGTGCGCGGCCCTTGCGCCGGGTCCGGCACGATCCGCACTCCCTCTATATAGGAGATCGGAAAAGCTTTTCCTCTGCATTTCAAAACGACGAGGACATGATCGTAACTGGACAGGCCTCCAATGGCTACCATCCTCCCACGTGTATGAAGGAGCGCGACATATATTGGCGGCGCGTGGAATCCTCGTACGAATCATGGGTTTCGACCACGGAGAGGAGTTTGGACTCCAAATGGACTCCATGGGGCAGACGACCGCACCTAAGTTATAGAAACATATATGGATACTGAGTCTGGAGCTTTTTCCTTGACACGGTAGAGGTCTGACGTTCGAGTCGCCACGGGCCCACCATCCGCCGAGTTGAAGATAAGAAAGGGCTCGGAAATATTCGGGTCAGGCCTTTTAGATTTAGAGCGCCTTCGGTTCCTTGTCGGAATCATCCCCCCATCGGTTTTAGTCCGGCCGTTGGTAACTTCCCGCGGGTCGAGGTTTCCTCCGCGGCCGCCACCTTGTCCACGTCCAAGATCAGGGCTACGGTGCCATCGCCCAGGATGGTCGCACCGGAAACTTCATCGACGTGGCGGTAGAGGCTGCCCAGGTTTTTGATCACTGTATGATGATCGCCGATGACGCGATCCACCACGAAACCGCACTTCCCCAGCCGCGTGTCGGCAATAATCACCTGTTCGATGTGCGGCGGGTCACCAGGTATCGCGAAGCGCTCCCGCAGGACGATGTACGGCACCAGTTCCCCGCGAACCGTGACCAGCGCTCGACGCCCGGATGCGCCGCCGCGCTCGGAAAGCTCGATGCATTCCAGAACATTCGACAGGGGCACTACAAAAGACGCACCCCCCGCTTCCACCAGCAGGCCGTCGATAATCGCCAGCGTCAGCGGAATCTTGAGCGTCACCGTCGTTCCCTGCCCCGTCGTGCTGGCAATCGAAAGGAATCCCCGCAGCGAATCCAGCTGGCGCCGGACCACGTCCATGCCCACCCCCCGGCCGGAGATCCCGGTTACGCGCGGAGCGGTGGAGAAGCCGGGCGCCAGAATCAGGGCATCGATGTCCTTCTCGGTCAGCTCCGCGCCGGCGTCAATCAGCCCCTTCTCGATGGCCCGCGCGCGAATCGCCACCCGATCCAGCCCGAACCCGTTGTCGCTGATTTTCACCAGCACGAAAGCCCCGGCGTGGGCCGCCGAAAGGTGAATCCTGCCCCCGGCCGGCTTACCTCTGGCGACGCGCACATCCGGCGTCTCGATGCCATGGTCGATCGCGTTCCGGATCAGATGCACCAGCGGGTCGGCGAGCTGTTCGACGACAGTTTTGTCGAGTTCGGTCTCGTCGCCTTCGGTTGTTAGCTCCACCTTTTTCCCCAATTCCGACGAGAGGTCTCGAACCAGCCGCTTCAGCCTTCGGAAGGTCTCCCCGATGGGCAGCATGCGAACGCTCATGGTGCTGTCGCGCAGCAGTTCCGCCAGACGCTCGACCTCGCCCGCGATGAAGGCGATCTCGGAGTCGCCCGAGCCCAGGGCATAGCTGCTCAACCGTGCCTGCACCGTCACCAGTTCGCCCACGATGTTGACCAGGCTGTCAAGCTTGGCGGCAGGCACCCGCAGGCTGGTCGCCGCTTCGGCCTTCACGCGCTTTTCGCGCAATGAATCCAGGTGCTGCTGCTCGAGCAGCGCAGCGTGCACCCGGTCCTCCGAGACCAGGCCCGCCTGTACCAGGATCTCGCCCACCCGAGGGCGATTGCCGATGAGCTTTTCGGCCTCCTCGCGCGCTATATCGCCGCGCTCCACCAGCAATTCCCCGAGACGTGCCCGCTGCTCTTCCCTGCCGGCGGAGATGGCCTGGATGGTCAACTGCGCGCAATCCTCGACGAAGATGAACACGTCGCGTACTGCGTCCTCACCCGCCGTAGTCGTCAGAACCGCATCCCAATACGTGTAGCACTGCTCGCCGTCGAACGCGTCCAACTCCGGGATCCGATCCAATTGCGCAATCAGGCTGAACTCACCGAGGCGGCGCAGTTCGCGGAACAGAAGGAGAGGATTGGTCCCGGTCAGGAAGATATCGGAGGCGGGCGCAAATCGGAGGCGATAGCTGATGGGCCCGCCAATGCGATTCTCCGCCGGGGCCGGGGCGGTGCCGGATGCAACTTCCTCCCGCGTGGTGTCTGACAGAGAAGGCAAAGCTACCCGGCGCAGCCGCTCCAGTATGCCGGCAGCGGCCGAATCCGAACCGTCTGTTCCCTCGCCGGCATGTAAGAGCACTCCAATATGGTCGCGCGCCGCCAGGGTGATCCCCACCAACTCGGGAGTGACCGGAATCCGCCCGGCGCGCACATCGTCGAAGACCGTCTCGATTTCATGGGTGAAGCCGGCGATGTCGTCGAAGCCGAACATCGCGCCCGAGCCCTTGATCGTGTGCAGGGCGCGGAAGACGCTCGCCACCAGCTCTGTGTCGTCGGGAGTATTCTCCAGTTCAAGCAGCGATGCCTCCAACTGGCCCAACAGCTCGACCGCTTCTTCCCGATAGACCGTCCTGTGATCAATCATCGTTCCACCTCTTCGGCCCAGATGCAGTCGCCGGGGACGCGAAACGGGCACACCGAGGTCGAGGCATCGTAGCCGGCAGCGCCCGCGGCAACCCGCAGCCACTCCGGCCTCTGCGTTACGGCAAAGCACATTCTGCGACGACGGAAGGTGCGATGGGCCGAGCAGATCAACTGCAAGCCGCTCAGGTCGATCGCCGTCACTCCGGAGAGGTCGAGCGTGGCGGGCTGTCCGGACGGCAGCCCATCCAGCAGAGCCCGACGCAGAACCTCGAGGTTCGGCAGGCACATAGTACCCCGCACCCGAACCATTCGGCCATCGGGTGACGACTCGACGGAAATCCCGATCTCGTTGTTCGCTTCCATATGGAACCACCTCACTTGGCCGGATCGGCCCGAACGCCTACCTGCTCTTGGGAGCGCCGGCATGCTCGCCAGAGCCGGCGGCCCCCTTTCACACGCTCCCCCGGTGCCTGGACGATGCCAGCGAGGGAAGCTTCTTCACCGCCGCTTCTCCGGTTCCTGTGTCGTACTCGACGACGCGCCCGTGGCGGCCGCCGACGCTGCCCGCTACCGAGGACAGCCCCATTGTGGCCAGCACCTGGAGGGCGGTCTCCACATTTCGCTGGCCTACCGCGTACGGGGAGTGGAGGCTGTCCGCGCCCCCAAAGAGCTGGATTTCCAGTTCCGCCGAACTCACGCCCCGCAGCGCAAATTCGCGCAGCATCAGGTGAATGGTGGAGTCCACGTAGCGCAGCGCTTCCCGGCGCGGAAGCGCCTCGTTGGACAAATCGGCCATGGGCAGAAGGCAATGCGCCATCGAGGCCACACCCAGCCGCGCCGACCGCATGATGATGGCCAGGCAGGACCCCAAAACAGTCTGGACCCGTTGATGCCCTCTCGTAACCAGGAGTTCCGCGGGCCCCAGAAACACCGGCGGCTGGCCTGGATTAGACGCCATGATCGAACCTCCGATACACCGTCGGCGCGACTTGGGCCAATGGCAGGTCCAGCCCGTTGAGCGACTCGGCGTGCCCCATGATCAGGTAGCCTCCGTCCCGCAACGTCGAACCGACCTGCAACAGAATCCGGCGCTGCGACGCGCGGTCGAAGTAGATCATTACATTGCGGCAGAACACCACGTCCGGTGGCCGGCTGAATCCATACTCGGCATCCATGAGATTCAACTGGCGGAAGGTCACTCGTGAGCGGACGTCCGGCACCAGCCGCACCTGGTCACGAACGCGGTCCCGGCTGCGCAACAGATAGCGCTTGCGGAGCGGCTCCGGAATGGGACCGGCCACGGATGCAGGATAGACCGCCGTGCGGCCCGTTTCGAGCACCGCCAGCGAAACATCCGTCGCCTCGATGCCGAACCGGAAATCCTCTACCAGCGGCGACCGGGCATGTTCCAGCAGAACCATGGCCAGGGTGTACGGCTCCTCCCCGGTAGAACAGGCCGCACTCCACACCAGCAGGGGTTGGCGCACTCCCGCCCCACAGCACCGCTCCAGTTCCGGCAGCACTTCCCGCACCAGGTAGTCGAAATGGCCCGGCTCCCGGAAGAAGTCGGTTTTATGGGTGGTTACCGCGTCAATCAGGTACCCGCGCTCGTCCTCTCGGCCAGGTGGACTGCGCACATAGTCGCAATACGCCGACAGGGATGCGACGCCCACGGCCGCGGCCCTTTTCCGGAGCCGCGCCTCAACCATGACTCGCTTGGCGAGCGGAAACGATATCCCGCACTCGGACAGGATCAACGAAGTGATCTTCCGGTAGTCGCTATCGGATAGAGTGTCGAGCTCGCGGCTCATCTGCGCCACCGATGGCCTCGCCGGTTGCGGCTCACACCGCGGGCGCGGCCGACGTCTTCAGGCCGGCCAACTGTTCCGCCGAGAAGACGCGATCGATGTCCAGGATCATAAGAAACTGCGTCTCGCGCTTGCCCATGCCCTGGATAAAGTCCGTGTTGATGGAGGTCCCGATCCTAGGAGCCGGCTGGATCTGGTCGGGCTCCAGGTCGATCACCTCTTCGACCGAGTCCGCCAGCGCCCCGATGACCGTGCTTTCTCCTTCGAGCGATACTTCGACAACGATGATGCAAGTATTGACCGTCTTCTCGGTCGCAGACAAATTGAATGCCAGACGCAGGTCCACAACCGGTACGACGCTGCCGCGCAGATTGATCACGCCCCGCATGAAATCGGGCGTCCGCGGGATTCTGGTCACGGTGGTGAAGTCCAGGACCTCGCGAACCGTGCCCACGTCCAGCGCATACACTTCATTGTCGAGTTTGAATGTCAGGTACTGTTTGAGTTCAGTGATGGCAGCCACGCTCATGATTTAGTCTCCAGAACGCGGATGGCGCATGGCGCCACCCGCATCATCCAGTCATCGATCAGTACGCCTCGAATTCGTCATCGAGCTTGTCGGGGCGGCCGTGCAGGGCCAGCGCGAAGCCGGGGCGGCCGTTCTTCTTCCCCGGCGTTGCAGACCCGTTGCCGGCGGCATGTTGCAAGCGGTTGGGCCTACCTCCACCGTTCACTTTCGGCACCGGTTTGGAAGCTGGACTCAGGGAAGGTCTGTGCTCGTCGGCGACCCTGGCCTTCACCGTCTGCGATCGCTCGCCGATATCGAAGAAGTCGATGCTGGCCATCAGGCCCTGCGCCTGGCCGGAGAGTTCCTCGCTGGTAGAAGCCATCTCTTCGGAGGCCGACGCATTCTGCTGGATCACTCCCTGGAGCTGTTGCAGGGCCGTGTTGATCTGCTCGGCACCAGTGTTCTGCTCGTTGCTGGCGGCGCTGATCTCTTTGACCAGGTCCGCAGTCTTCTGGATGTTTGGAACCAGTTTCTCGAGCATCTCGCCGGCCTTTTCCGCGACCCTTACGGTGGTGCCCGACAGCTGGTTGATCTCGCCGGCGGCCTTCTGGCTGCGCTCGGCCAGTTTGCGGACTTCCGCCGCGACCACGGCGAATCCTTTGCCATGCTCGCCGGCCCGCGCCGCTTCAATCGCGGCGTTCAAGGCCAGCATATTCGTCTGGCGGGCGATCTCCTCGATGATCGAGATCTTGCTGGCGATGTCCTTCATCGCGCTTACCGCGTCGGCCACTGAACGGCCCCCTTCCCGCGCATCTTCAGCCGAACGGATGGCAATTTTCTCAGTCTGCTGGGCGTTATCGGCGTTCTGTTTGATATTGGAGACCATTTCCTCCATCGATGAGGATGCCTCTTCCGCCGAAGCCGCCTGGGTATTTGCGCCCTGCGAAAGCTCGGTCGAGGCGGAACTCAGCGACTCACTACCGTTGGCCACCTCCGTCGCCACCGTTTTGATCTCCACCACCACCTTCGTCAATCCCGCGATCATCGCCGCGAGCGCCTGCATCAGGGTGTCCTGTTCGGAACGTTCACGGATCTGGACGGTAAGATCGCCCCGGGCGATCCGCTGGGCGGCATCGGTCACGTTCTCCATGGCATCGACGAGCAGGTTCAGATTCTGCTTGATGGTGTTGAAGTCGCCGTTGTAGGCGTCGGTAATGCGGGGCGGGTTGTCGCCTTTCGAAATCCTCTCCACATAGTTCGCCGCCACGTTCAGCGGCCCGATCACCGCGTCCAGGGTCCGGTTGATGCCCTCGACGATCTTGCCGAAATCCCCGCCGTGGCGGGCGGCGTCGGCGCGCGTTGCAAGTTTGCCCTCCACGGCCGCTGCCGCGAGCAGGTTCATGTCCACGATCAGGCCCTTGAGGTTCGATCGCACAATCTCGATGGTGTCGTTGATGAACGCTTTCTTCCCCGGAAACCGCTCCAGGGGCGCCTCGAAGTTGCCGCGGCCAAATTCACCGATGCAGGCCATGGCCTTCTTCTTTACCATGATGTGACCGGCCACCATCTCGTTCACCCCGCGAGCCATGGTGCGATACGCGCCTTCGAAGTGCTCCAACGGGATGCTGAAATCGATATCGCCCTTGTTGTGCTCCTCCGACATGCGGTTCATTTCCTCGATGAAGCGCTTGATGTTCGACCGCAAACGCTCGATGGTGTTGTTGATGAACGCCTTCTTGCCCGGGAACTGCTCCAGGGGCGCTTCGAAGTCCCCTTTCGAGAACCCGTCCACGCATGCCATGGCCTTCTTCTTGACGGCGATGTGCCCCAACACCATATCGTTGACCCCACACGCCATCGTGCGGAACGAACCCTCGAACCGCTCGACCGGAATCGTCACATCGATATCGCCGCGGATGTGCTCTTCCGACATGCGCTGCATTTCTTCGATGAATCGCCTGACGTTGCCCCGGAGGCGCTCGATGGTCGTGTTGATAAACGCCTTCTTGCCCGGAAACTGTTCCAGCGGCGCGTCGAAGTCCCCTTTCGAGAACGCATCGACACAAGCCATGGCCTTTTTCTTCACCGTGACATGGCCCGCCACCATGTCGTTGACCCCCCGCGCCATGGCACGGTAGACGCCTTCGAAGTCTTCCACGGGCATCACCGCGTCGATGTCGCCCTTTTCGTGCTCCTCCGCCATGCGGCCGATTTCCGTGGTGAGCCCGCTGAGATGATCGATGCAGTGGTTGAGACTGTTCCGGATGGCTTTGAAATCGCCGTTGTAGCTCTCGGCAATCTTGGCGGGCATGACCCCTTTGCCGATGTGATCCACGTACTCCGTGACGACCCGAAGCGGGCGTACCAGCGTGTCCACGATCTGGTTCACCGCGGCCAGCATTTCGCCGCCGCTCCCCCCGCCGCTGATATTGGCACGTTCGTCCAGACGGCCATCCTCGATCGCCTTCGCAACGCGCTGTAGTTCCGCAAGAATCTGGGGCTGATGGCCGGCTCCGGCGCTGGCCCGTTGCTGGGCTCGCGCCTGGGGCAGTGCCTTGGCTGTGACTTTTCTCGGCATTTCTTCGATTGCTCCGTGAATACGAAATCGTGGCGGCCGCGACATCCGACGGCTCTGTGCCCTGCGCCGGGCCAACGCCGGCTTGAATTGTGCGTCTATCGACTTATCGGTGAAATCCTGGAAACGACCACGCTCCGACACCAACCCAAAACAAAATCACTGGATTGGCGCACCGGCCAGGCGATGGTCCAGTTCCGCTTTGGCACTTTCGGCTGATTCGCCCAGCCAGGTGGTTTTCACGCGGGGCAGAAAAGCGATGAGGTCGTCGTACGGCCAGAGCCGGTCCGGCGAGAACGCGGCATAACCCAGCGTATCCGCCAGCCGCCAGCTTACTTTGATCACGTTGTACAAGCTGGTTTCGCCCGGGATCGGTTCGTCATGGTGGGTGGCGAGCGCCGCCGCGAGTTCATCCGGGAAGTCCCAATCCTGCGCCAGATAGGCTCCGGCGGCGCAATGATCAATCTCGAACAGGTCCCGTTCGGTCTCCAGCAGGTCGAACCCGAAGTCGTTGGACACTTCCAGCATCCGCGAGTATTCATCCGGGTACGCCGACATCATGCCGAGCGTTCCAAGGTTGTGCAGCAGGCCGACGGTATAAGCGGCGTCGCTCTCCAGACGCATCGCTCGCCCGGCTTCCTCGGCAATCACCGCCGTGACGAGGCTGTGAATCCATACTTTGCGCAGGGCTTCCATGCGCACCGAGGCACGCACCATCCGATTCATCGCCACGAAGGTGGCCATGGTCTTGACGCGGTCCAGGCCAACCATGCTGATGGCGTGCGGCAGATTCCTGACCGCGCGCCGCGAACCAAACAGGGCCGAATTGGCGAAACGCAGCAGCTCGGCGGCAAATGACGCGTCCATTTTCACCAGTTCGCCCAACTGGTGGATGCTGACATCTTCCTGGCTGACCAGGCTCATAACACGGTGCGCCACCGCCGGGAACGGCGGCACCAGGCGGAGCGCCCAAGGCGCTTTGGGGCGAGCGAATAGATCGGACATGTGTCCTCCAACAGTACTATCGGCCGCCCGCCGCCAGAACAATACAGCCGGTCGAAAATTTATTCGATCTTCACCCATGGGAAGCAACCCTCACGCCAGGGCCAGAGCCCCCGCCCATGCGGGCCGAGATCCTCTCATTAATGATGCGGTAATCCTCCGCCGAGGACTGCGCACTCGTCCCGCCGGTCATGGATGGTTCTCCCTCGGACCCAGCATGCGCCACCGGCGCGCTCAGGCCGCACCCGATGGCGCTATGATGTTCACGAGGGGACGCGTGGAGAGCACTTACGCCCGTGCGGTGGGTTTCGCCATTCCGGTCTTCTTCGCGCTGATCGCCATCGAATTTGCGCTGAACTTCACCCGTCGCACGTGCTACTACCGACTCGCCGACGCCATCAACAGCCTGAGCTGCGGCATCATCAGCACCGGTATGCGGGTGTTCTTCGGCTTCCTCGGCCTGTATGCGTATCAGCAGGTCTTCGAGCACGCCCCGGTGCAGCTCCCCGCAGGCCACTGGGGAACCTGGGTATTCGCCTTTGTCTTCTATGACTTCTGCTATTACTGGCAGCATCGCTTCGGCCACACGGTGGGGCTGTTCTGGGCCTCGCACGTAGTTCATCACCAGAGCGAGGAGTTCAACCTCACCACCGCTCTCCGCCAGCCGGGCACAGGCGCGCTCCTCAACTGGATCTTCTACGTGCCGATCGCCCTCGCGGGCGTCCCCATGGGCGTGTTTCTGCTCGTCGGTGTGGCCCAGCTCTTCTACCAGTTCTGGCCGCACACACGGCTCATCGGCCGCCTCGGCTTCCTCGACCGGTGGGTGCAGACTCCCTCCAATCACCGCGTTCACCACGCCCAGAACGACATCTATCTGGACCGGAACTACGTCGGCGTGTTTCTCATCTGGGACCGCCTGTTCGGCACCTTCCAGGAGGAGTTGGACGAAGAGCCGCCCATTTACGGCATTCGCGGCCAGCTCCGGAGCTGGAACCCGGTATGGGCCAACCTGCACTACTACTGGGCGATGGCAAAGGACGCCTGGCACGCAGGCCGCTGGAGCGACAAGCTCCGTGTCTGGTTCGCTGCCCCGGGCTGGCGCCCTGCCGATGTGGCCCGGCGATTCCCCAAACCGGATTACGATCCGCGACGCGATTTCACCCGTTTCGACCCTCCGCGGACGCTCGCCTTCAACCTCTACGCGCTGCTCCAGGCAGCCGCGCTCATCGCCGCCGACGACCACTTCCTGGCGGTGTTGCCCCGCCAGGCCGGCTGGCTGAACGGGCTCTACTTCGCGTTCATTCTGGCCGGCCTGCTGACTCTGGGCGGGATTCTCGAGAACCGACGCGAGTTCATCCTGGTCGAGGCGGCGCGGATGGCCCTCACCGGAACTGCCGTTCTGCTGGCCGGGTCCTGGTTCGGGGCGGCCCGCGATCCCCGGCTGGTGTTTTCCATCGAAGGCTTCACGCTGATCTCGCTGGCCTGGCTGGCGGCCTCCACGTGGTTCGCCAGGACCCCGGCGCCGTCTCCGGCATAAGAGCTGGAGCAGGTCCGAAAATCATGCAACTTACGGATCGTCCGCGGCCTCTAACCCTCAGATGAGACGGATTGCCCTCAGTTTGGCGGTAACGCTCGTGTTGGGGGCGGCATACCTCGGCTGGACGTGGCTCCAGCGGCATGAGGACACCCTGCGCATGAACCGCGCCCTGCGGGCCAACCACCACCGCGCCGAAACCGAGCCCGTCGAGAGCACCGGTACGGCCGTCAAGATCACTCAGTTCTACGCCCGCGCGGGCGATATGACGGACGCTGAGCGCAACATCATCTGCTACGGCGTCCGCAATGCGAAATCCGTACGCATCTCGCCGCCCGTCGAGGATCTCACGCCTTCGCTCAACCGGTGTTTCTGGGTGAATCCGAAACAGGACACCACCTACACCCTGTTCGCCGAGGGCTTCGACGGCACCCACGACTCGGCCTCCTTCCAGCTCTCCGTGAAACCCGCTCCGCCCCACATCCAATATGTCGCGGTCAGCCACGACGAAGTCCGCCGCGGCGAGCCGGTCACCATTTGTTACGGGGTAGACCACGCCAAAGGCGTTCGCCTGGAGCCGTTGGGAATGGCGCTCCCGCCGCTTGAAAAGAACTGCAACCGGTTTTACCCTTCGGTGACCATGAAATACACGCTGGTGGCTTTCGACGGCGCCGGCCGCACCGATCGGGAGAAATTCTCCATCCGCGTCAAGTAATCCCGCCGCGTTCAACCCGCCGGTTCGACCACCGCCGACATCGACCCTTGGGAGCGTGCCAGCCGCCAGTCCGGACCGTAGCTGTGAATCTGGTCGCGCGCGAACTCCGCCTCGCGCAGCTCGCACGTGATCAGCACCGTGCGGCCCCGCCGGTCGACCTCCTCGGCGTGCTGGTACGCCTGCTCCAGGCTGAAGATGAAGATCTTCTGCAACATCTCGATGACGTAGTCGTACGTGTGATCGTTATCGTCCAGAAGGACCACGCGGTACAGCGGAACCAACTGGTCCCGCTGGGTCACTTCAACATCGGGAGTAACCAACGGAGTAGACATGAGCGCCGGAAGAAAAGACACCCGCTTGATTTAGTATGCGTCATCGGGCTCGCGAGCCACAACCCGCGCGAGCGGAAATGCCGCGTGTCAGGCCGGGCCGAAGGCGCGTCGGACTTCCCGGGCGATCTCGAGTTCCTCCTCGGTGCGGATCACCAGCACGCCTACGGCGGAGGCCGCGTCGGAGATCTCACGGTCGGGCGGCTCACGAGCGTCGTTCCGGCGCGGGTCGAGCATGACGCCGAGAAAAGCCAGGCGCGCGGCCGCGGCGCGGCGCACCGGTGGACTGTGCTCGCCCACGCCGGCGGTGAAGACCAGCGTATCGAGGCCACCGAGCGAGGGCAGCAGCGACCCGATCGAGGCGCAGAGTCGCTCGATGAAGAGGTCGAACGCCAGGCAGGCGCGCGGGTTGCCCTGTTCCCGCGCGGCCAGCACCTCGCGCATGTCGCCGGAGACCCCGGAGATGCCCTTCAGGCCGGACTCCTTGTTGAGGATCCGGTCGAGATCTTCGGCAGTCGAGCCGCAGTGGCGCACCAGGTGGATCAGAATGCCCGGATCCACCGAGCCCGATCGCGTGCCCATCATCAGGCCGGCGAGCGGGGTGAACCCCATGGTGGTCTGAACACAGCGGCCGTCGCGGACCGCGGCCAGCGAACAGCCGCTGCCCAGATGACAGGTGATCATGCGCAGCGAGGCGAGGTCGCGGCCCAGCACTTCGGCGCAGCGTCGCGAAACGTACTGGTGGCTGATGCCGTGGAACCCGTAGCGGCGGATGCCCTGGTCGAGCCACTCATAAGGGCCGGGATACGTATAGGCCGCTGGTTCGAGCGTACTGTGGAAGGCGGTGTCGAAGACCGCCAGTTGGGGCGTAGCCGGCGGCAGCAGCCGCTCCACGGCTTCGATGCCTTCCACTTCGAGCAGGTTGTGCTCGGGGGCGAAACTGGCCAGTTGGGCAATGGTGGCCTTCACCTCGGGCGTGACGCGCGTGCTCTGCCGGAATGCCTTCCCGCCGTGCACGATGCGATGGCCGGCCGCGTGCACGTCCGCGGGCCCGCCCAACGGCGCACCCGGCCCCTTCCACAGCGGCTCCAGCAGCGGTTGGATGAGCTCCGCCGGCGAGCGGGCGGCGTGGTTGAAATCGGCTTGCGCCTGCCATACCGGAACGAGGCCCGCACCTTCGCAGCGGAACAGGCGCGCCTTGATACTGCTCGATCCGCCGTTCAGCACCAGGATGTTTTTCAGTGCGGCCATTTCCAGTCGCGCACTTCGGGCATGTCCTCGCCGTGCTTGACAATGTAGCGCTTGTGCTCGATCAGTTTGTCGCGCAAGGACTGCTTGAAATGCGCGGCCCGGTCGTGTACGCGCGGCACACGGTCCACGGCGTCGCCGGCGAGGTGAAAGCGGTCGAGATCGTTCAACACCGTCATGTCGAAAGGCGTGGTGGTGGTGCCCTCCTCTTTATAGCCGCGCACGTGCAGGTTGTGGTGATTGGTGCGGCGGTAGGTGAGCCGGTGGATCAGCCAGGGATAGCCGTGGAAGGCGAATACCACCGGCTTGTCGGAGGTGAAAATGGAGTCGAACTCGCGATCCGAGAGGCCGTGGGGATGCTCGGTGGACGGTTGCAGGGTCATGAGGTCCACCACATTGACGACGCGGATTTTGAGGTCGGGCAAGTTCCTTCGCAGCAGGTCCACGGCGGCCATGGTCTCGAGCGTCGGGACGTCGCCGCAGCACGCCATCACCACGTCGGGCTCCACTCCCTGATCGTTGCTCGCCCATCCCCAGATGCCGATTCCTGCCGTGCAGTGGAGGATGGCCGACTCCATATCCAGCCACTGCAGGCCGGGCTGCTTCCCCGAGACGATGACGTTGACGTAGTTGCGGCTGCGCAGGCAGTGGTCGGCGACCGAGAGCAGGGTGTTGGCGTCGGGGGGGAGATAGACACGCACCACGTCGGCTTTCTTATTCACCACGTGGTCGATGAAACCGGGGTCCTGGTGGCTGAAGCCGTTGTGATCCTGGCGCCACACGTGAGACGTGAGCAGGTAGTTGAGCGAAGCCACCGGCCGGCGCCACTTGATCTCGCGGGTGGTCTTCAGCCACTTGGCATGCTGGTTGAACATCGAATCGATGATGTGGATGAAGGCCTCGTAGCAGGAAAAGAAGCCGTGCCGGCCGGTGAGCAGATAGCCCTCCAGCCAGCCCTGGCACATGTGCTCGCTGAGCACCTCCATGATGCGGCCGTCGTGGCTGACGTGGTCGTCGAACGGGTAGATCGTTTCCGTGGAGACGCGGTCGGTCACTTCGAGTACCGAGTCGAGGCGGTTGGATACCGTTTCGTCGGGGCCCACCAGGCGGAAGTTGCGGGCGTCCATGTTGAGCTTCATCACGTCCCTGATGAAGTGCCCCATCACGCGCGTGGCTTCCGCAAAAACCGAGCCGGGCCGCGGCACCGCGACGGCATAGCCGGTGAACGCCGGCAGAATCAGGTCTTTCAGCAGCAGGCCGCCGTTGGCATGCGGATTCGCGCCCATGCGGCGATTGCCCTGGGGGGCCAGGGCAGCCAGTTCGGCATTCAGCCGGCCGGTGGAATCGAACAGCTCTTCGGGCCGGTAGCTTTTCATCCACCCTTCCAGCATCTGCACGTGGTGCGGCTTGGATGCCATGTCGGCGAGCGGCACCTGGTGCGCCCGGAAGGTGCCCTCCACCTGGACGCCTCCGACGACCTTCGGCCCGGTCCAGCCTTTGGGGCTGCGGAGCACGATCATGGGCGTGGGGCGGAACTGGGAGAATCCGTGGGACCGGACGTCGCGCTGGATGGTTTGGATTTCTTCGATCACGGTGTCGAAGGTGGTGGCCATGAGTTCGTGCATGGCGGGCGGATCGTCGCCCTCCACGAAGTAAGGATGGTAGCCGTATCCTTCAAGAAGGTCGCGGAGTTCGTCGCTCGACATCCGCGCCAGCACCGTGGGCCCGGCGATTTTGTAGCCGTTCAGGTGCAGGATGGGGATCACCGCGCCGTCGCGCGCCGGGTTGGTGAACTTGTTGGAGTGCCAGCTTGTCGCCAACGGCCCCGTTTCAGCCTCGCCATCGCCGATGACGCAGCATACGAACAGCCCGGGGTTGTCGAAGACCGCGCCGTAAGCGTGCAGCAGGGAGTAGCCGAGCTCGCCGCCTTCGTGGATCGACCCAGGGGTTTCGGGCGCCACGTGGCTGGGGATGCCGCCGGGAAACGAGAATTGCGTAAAAAGCCGCTTCATGCCCGCCTCGGTTTCGGGCACGTTCGGATAAAACTCGCTGTAGGTGCCTTCCAGGTAGGTGTTGGCGACCAGCCCGGGACCCCCGTGGCCGGGTCCGGTGACGTAAATCATATCCAGGTCGTACTTCCGGATCACGCGGTTGGCATGAACGTAGATGAAATTCAGACCGGGCGTGGTCCCCCAGTGGCCGAGCAGGCGGGGCTTGATGTGCTCGAGCTTGAGGGGCTCTTTGAGCAACGGGTTGTCGTAGAGGTAGATCTGCCCCACGGACAGGTAGTTGGCAGCGCGCCAGTAGGCGTCCATGACGCGCAATTCGTCAGGGCTGAGCGTTGCGGATGGCGATGTACTGGTTGCCAGTTGGCTCATGCTTCATGATGACAGACTCGGGCTGGAGCGCTCCACCGGAATCCCCGCTCTGGCGAGGGCGGATTCCACTTCGGCGGGACGGAGACGTGTGGCGTCGTACTCTACGGTGAGTGTGTCGCGCGAAGGTGCGATCTGCACCCGGAGAATGCCGTAGACGGAATGAGCGGCGGAGACGCGTTCCAGGAGGGCATCATCCAGGGCGTGTTGCAGTCGGAAGTGGATCTGGACCTTCGTCATGCCCTTCAGCATAGCAGCGGGTCAGCCGCGGCCCGGCGCGCGCCCTACCCGCTATTCCGGCACGTCCTCGATGCCGTCCAACTCGGCCAGCAGTTGCACGGCAAGGGACTGCCTGCCGGCATCGAAAGGCGACCCGTGCGATTCCGGCATATGGGCGGTGATCCACGACCGCAGCATCTCGAGCACCGGCTTGGCCATGGCCTCCTCCGCGCCGGGCTCGAAGCGCAAGGGAATCTCCGAACGCCCGATGGCGGCCAGCAACAACTCTTCGAATTTCATTCGACCTCCGCATGATGATTGACCGGTCCGCAGCCCCGGCCGAGGCCCGGGTGGGTCCGGATGGCTTCCTGGATGAATCGCCGGGCGCGCCCCACCGCTTCCGGCAGGGCGAACCCGCGGGCCAGCCCGGCGGTAATGGCGGCGGAATACGTGCAGCCGGTCCCGTGGGTGTGCCGGGTAGCGATCCGCGGACCGGAGAACTCGCGCCACTGGGAGCCATCGAATAGCATATCGGCAGCCTCGCCTTCTCTGTGACCGCCCTTGATCAGCACCGCCCGCGCGCCCAGCGAGTGCATAGCGCAGGCGGCGCGGCGCATGTCCTCATCGCTCCGGATGGTGGTTCCCACGAGGGCTTCGGCTTCGGGCAGATTGGGGGTAATCAGCGCAGCCACCGGCACGAGTTCTTCGCGAATGGCGCGGATGGCGTCTTCGGACACCAGCGGCGCGCCGTGTTTGCTGATCATCACGGGATCGACCACCAGCGGAAAAGCGAATGTCGCGGCGGCGCGGGCTACGGCCCGCACGACCGCGGCCGAGCCCAGCGCCCCGGTCTTCGCGGCGGCGGGCGGAATGTCCTCGAGCACGGCCTGCAACTGTTCGAGGACGAGGTCGGGCGGCATCACCTCCACCCGCGACACCCGCATGCTGTTCTGCACGGTGAGCAGGGTGACCACGGCTTCGCCATAGACGCCGAAACGGTGGAACGTTTTGAGATCTGCCTGCAGGCCCGCGCCGCCGCTCGGATCCGAACCGGCGATGGTCAGGGCGACGGGCGGCATTTGGTCCCAGCATAGCAAGCGCCCGGCGGCAGGCAGCTCAAGAAATGCTGCGGCGGCACGAAAAGGATAAACGGAGTAGCAACTATGAAAGCTGGTGTGGCTGGGCTGGTATTCCTTCTCCTTGGGCAGGTGGTCTCGGGCCAACAGGTGATCCGGCTGCGGAATCGGACCGGCGTCCCACCCGCCGACCGGTCGCGAACGCTGCAAGAACTGCCCCGCGCCGCGCACTACATCCTCCAATTCCGCACGGTTCCGGGACCGGAGACGCGGAAGAAACTGATAGCGCGCGGGCTGCGCGTGCTGGGACCGGTGCCACTGGGCGGGCTCCTCGTGGCCACCGGCGGAGGCGCGGATCTCACCGGGTTGGATGTGATCTGGGCAGGTACGCTGGCCGCAACCGACAAAATCAGCCCGCTGCTGGCGGACTCCGGCGTGAGCACCTACCTGGTGATGTTCCATCCCGACGTGGAGGCCGACCGGACGCGGGCCCTGGCCGCGGGGCCGGGGCTGACCATCATCGACAATCCCGACCTGCTGCCCGGCCAACTCCTGGTGGGCGGCTCGCTCCCGGCGCTACACCAACTGGCGGATGCGGATGAGGTGGCTTACATCATGCCGGCGTCGGCCGACCTCGTGGCGGGGAACCCGGTGATGGGCTGCGCCGGAGCGACTACCGAGGACGGAGTGATCGGCCAGTACGTGGCGGTGGGGGCGGGCTGGCCCCGCGACGCCGGCGGCCAGGTCTCGCTGAACTACTTCTTCCAGTCCTTCACCGAGAAAATGGCCGAGAGCACCGTGCGCAGCGAGGTGGAGCGGGCCTTCGCGGAATGGCAGCGCTACGCCAACGTGACGCTGTCGCCGGGCGACCGCGCGGACGCAGTGCGCACGATCACCATCCAGTTTGCCCGCCGGGACCATGGCGACGGACACCCGTTCGACGGTCGCGGCGGCGTCCTGGCGCACACCTACTATCCGGCATCGCTGAACTCCGAGCCCATCGCCGGCGACATGCACATGGACGCCGATGAAGACTGGCATGCCGGGGCGAACACCGATCTGTTCACTGTGGCCCTGCACGAAACCGGACATGCCCTGGGGCTGGGGCACTCCGACCGACCGGGAGCAGTGATGTATCCGTACTACCGGTTCGCCGCCGGGTTGACCGATGATGATATCGCTGGCATCCGCACCCTCTATGGCAGCCGGGACACGACAGCCCCCGCCGAGCCACCGGTCGAGCCGCCCTCCACTCCCCCCACCCAGCCGCCACCGACACCACCGACCGAGCCGCCGCCCACACCGCCACCGACACCACCGACCGAGCCGCCGTCCGCGCCGGGCGGAGATACCACCGCGCCGTCGTTGAAGATTCTCTCTCCGGCATCCACGATCGTTTCGACTTCCGCGACATCGATCCGGATGAGCGGCACGGCCGCGGACACAGTCGGAGTCGTGGCCGTGAAGTTTACCACTTCGACAGGCCGCTCCGGCACGGCGGCGGGCACGGCGAACTGGTCCGTGGACGTGCCGTTGCTGGTTGGCACCAATACCGTAACAGTGCGGGCGTACGACGCGGCCGGGAACTCCTCATGGAGGGCGGTGACGGTGGTGAGACGCTGAGGAGCGGCGGTTTTTCGCCTTAGCCCTATCGCCAGCGAGTGAACCGACCGATATAGACATCAGTACCATGCGGCGGAACAGCGGGAAACGGAGCAGCGGCCAGGGCGGCCCTAGCTCCCGAAGGTGGGAACACACCTGTCACGGCGGGCCATTGCATCAGTTGCTGGAACCATACCTGGCAGAATCGCCGGCGGCGCGCCCGGAAGGCTCGTTTTCCCCAGGCGATACGGAAGGCATTCTGTTTGCGTTGGCGGTGGCGGTGGAGCAGCGCGACCGGCAGACGGCAGGCCACTGCGAGCGCCTGGCGCTGTTGGGTGTGACACTGGGCATTGCGATGGGGCTGTCTCGCGCCGCTCTGATGGCACTGTACCGCGGTGGGTACCTCCACGACGTGGGTAAGGTGGGGATTCCGGACTCGATCCTGTTTAAGCCCGAAAAACTGACTGCGGAAGAATGGCTGATCATGCGCAGCCACACCACCCGTGGCGAAGAGATCTGCCGGCCGATGAAATCAATGGCGCCCGTCTTGCCGATCATCCGCCATCATCACGAGCGGTGGGATGGCACGGGATATCCGGATGGCTTGCGCGGCGAGCAGATTCCGCTGCTCGCACGGGTGCTCCAGGTGGTGGATATTTACGATGCCCTGACCATGGCTCGCGCGTACAAGCCGGCCTACACACCGGAAACGGCCCTGGAGATTCTCCAGCGGGAAACCGACCGGGGTTGGCGCGACCCACGGGTGGTTGGCCTGTTCACCAGACTGCATGACGACGTGCTCTCCAAGATCGCCGCGTATGCCAAGGCCGACGCTGCGGATCATCAGTTGCAAAGTATGCGTGATTCGCTGGTCAACCTCCAGCAATACCTGCTGGCATCGGAGCAGACGCTGCCCGTGCCGGGTGCGTGAGCGGCTGGGGCGGCCGCCGAAACGCGGCTGCCGGGCGCGTGAGTGCCGGGTGACCCACCCGTGGGCCCGCCGGGCCATCGGAGTCGGCCGAAGCACGGCACGTGCCATCGAATATAATCGTTAGCACGAGCGTGAAGATTCTTACAGTCGGAAGCTTCCTGGTCGTTCTCTGGGGTGCCTCCGCCCAGCCGCCCGCGCGGATCGCCATTGACTATCCCGTCGAGGGCTCGATCTTCCCCCCGGATTTCACGGCACCCACGTTCCTGTGGCGCGACGCCGGGAATCCAGGCGCGGATTGGAAGATCGAGGTCGCGTTCGAGGATGGACAACCGTCGATTCGCCAGTCATCGCGCGGCGAGTTCATGAAAGTCGGCGAGATCGACCCCCGGGCCCTGGCCGAATCGAACCAACCGCCCAAGCTGACTCCGGAGCAGGCGGTGACTCACACCTGGAAGCCGGATCGCGCGACCTGGGACGAGATCAAGCGGCGCGCCGGGGAAGCGACCGCAACCGTGACCATTGCCGCCGCCGGCGCCAGTGCCCGCGTGCGCCTTTCGATTTCCCGGGATCCCGTGGGCGCGCCGGTCTTTTACCGTGACGTCCCCCTCATGCCGTCCGAACTGGAAAAGGGAGTGATCAAGCCCATCATCCCCAGCGCCGTCCCGCTCATCTCCTGGCGGCTGCGGAATGTCTCCGAGGACACCAGCCGGGTGCTGATGGAAGGCCTGCCCACGTGCGCCAACTGCCATTCCTTTTCTCCCGATGGCAAGTGGCTGGCCCTGGACGTGGATGGCCCGCAGAACGACAAGGGGATGTACGCCATTGTTCCCGTCGCGCCGCGCACCGCGATTCGCAGCGAGGATGTGTTCACCTGGAACGATTTCCCCGACAAGCCGCCCGGAAAACGCACCATCGGGTTCATGGCGCAGATCTCACCCGACGGGCGGTATGCCGTGACTACGGTGAACGAAGACGTGTTCGTTGCCAATTTCAAGGACTATCGCTTCCTCCAGGTGTTCTATCCCACGCGCGGCATTCTGGCGTGGTACAACCGCGCCACCGGACGGATTCGGGCCCTGCCCGGGGCGGACAATCCGAGCTTCGTGCAGACCAACGGGGTATGGTCGCCCGATGGTAAGTACCTGGTATTTGCGCGGGCGACCGCGCGCGACGCCTACCCCGAAGGCCGTAAGATGGCGCAGTACGCCGGCGATCCCCTGGAGCCGCCCATCCAGTACGATCTGTACCGCGTGCCCTTCAACGGAGGCAAAGGCGGCCGTCCGAAGCCCATCGCCGGCGCCTCGCACAATGGAATGAGCAACTCCTTCCCGAAGGTGTCCCCCGACGGCAAGTGGATCGTGTTTGTCGAAGCGCGCAATGGGCAGTTGATGCGCCCCGACAGCCGGCTTTATATCGTTCCGGCGGCCGGCGGCACGGCGCGGCGCATGCGGGCCAACACGGCCAGCATGAACTCGTGGCACAGCTTTTCGCCCAATAGCCGCTGGCTCGTGTTCTCGTCCAAGAGCCGCTCGCCCTACACGCAGATGTTCCTCACGCATATCGATGAGGGAGGCAACGACAGCCCCTCGATCCTGATCGAGAACTCGACCGCGGCCAACCGGGCGGTGAACATTCCGGAGTTCGTCAACGTCGCCCCGGGGGGATTCGAGCACATCGACGTGCCGGCGGCCGAGTTCTACCGCCTCTTTGACACCGCCTGGAACCTGGCGGAGCAGGGTGCGTTTGATGCGTCCATTGCCGAGTGGAACAAGGCGCTGGCCATCAGTCCGGAGAATGCCAAGGCGCACAACAACCTCGGCCGCGCGCTGGCTGGCAAAGGCGACTACGATCAGGCCATACGTCACTGGCAGAAGGCCCTCGAAATCAACCCCGACTTCTGGGAGGCGCACAACAATGTGGGCGTGGCCCTGGTCGGTAAGGGCCGCTTCAACGAAGCCATCGAGCACTTCCGCCAGATCCTCGAGGCAAATCCCGCCTACCCGCAGGTGCATGCGAACCTGGGGCGGGCACTGGCGCTGAAGGGCAAATCGGATGAAGCCATCGGCGAATGGCGGAAGGCCATCGCACTAAATCCCAATTACGCCGAAGCCTACAACGACCTGGGCACCGAACTGCTCCACAAAAACCGGCGCGACGAGGCCATCGCGGCATGGCAGCAGGCGACCCGGGTAAACCCGCGGTTCGCCCCGGCCCACTTTAACCTGGGTAACGCTCTGTTCGCGCGCGGAAAGACCGTGCAGGCACAGGCGGAGTGGCGCGCGGCGCTGGCGCTGGCCACCGCGCAGGGGAACGGGGCCCTGGCGGCGGCAGTGCGCGCGAGGATGACTCCCGGCGATCAATAGGGGATAATCGGAGTATGTTGGTCTGGTTTTCGTGGCTGTTGCTGTTCGCCCCACAAACCAATCCCGAAGTCCTCTCCAACCTGAAGACCTGCGCGGCCGACCTTCAGCGCAACCTGGCCGATCAGGCGGTGACGGCCTGCAAGACCGCGGTGGGCATCGATCCGCAATCGGGCGCGGCGCACATGCTGCTGGGCCAGGCATACCTGGCGATGCGCGCGGTGAGCCGGATCGCCGAGGCCAAGGCGGAACTGCAACAGGCGCTCGATCTCGACCCCGGCCTGGTGTGGGCTCACTTCTACCTGGCCAAGGTCTACCTCGATACAGGCCGTCCGGACAAGGCCAAAGCGGAACTGGAAGACGCCCTGCGGGCCCGGCCCGGTGTGGCGCACTTCCTGTCGCTGCTGGGCGAGGCCGAACGGAAACTGGGGCATCCGGAAGCGGCCATCGAATGGCACCGCAAAGCGCTCGCCGCCGATCCGAAGATGAACACCGTGCACTACTACGCCGCGCTCGCCTACATGGATATGAAGCAGGACGGCGAAGCCATCAAGGAGTTGGAGGCTTCCATCCGCTCGCCGTACGTCGCGCCCGAGCTTTACCTCACCCTGGGGTCGCTCTATGCCCGCCAGAAGCGCTATAAGGAGGCGGAGGACCTCTGCCACAAGGCGATTGCGCTCGATCCCTCCCGCTCGGAGGGGTACCTGGACCTGGCGCAACTGTTCAACGCCCAACGCATGAGCGACAAGGCCCTGGCGGCTCTTCACAAAGCCATGCCCGAAGGCAAGTCCTTTCCCACTTCGCCGTACTACCAAACGCTCCAGGCCGACATCTATTTCGAGTTCGGGCGGGCCTATGCCGAGAAAGGCGCCAGGCGGGAAGCCATCGGCGCGTTCCTCCAATGCGTGCAACTGGACTCCAACCGCGCCGAGGCGCACCGCCAGCTGGCTGAGCTCTACCGGCTGGAAGGAGACGCGGCCCGCGCGGCGGAACACGCCGGGAAAGCGCACTAGCGGAATCGATTCCGGCCTTCAGCGGGCGTTGGCCTCGTCGAGTTCCAGCACCTGCCCGCCGCGGACGTTTTCAAGCACCTGCTTCTTGCCGCGGGGCCATTCGATCTCCAGCCGTTCGGCGGCCGGCTCCTTCCCCAGGCCGAGATAGAGCCGCATATCGCTGGTGCTCAGATAACTCCCCGATGGATTGATCTCGCGGTATTGCGTCGTGCCGGCCACGGTGACCCGCACCTTGGCGCCGAGGCCGAACCGGTTGCTCTCGCGCCCTCGCGCCTGGATCGCCAGCCAGTGGTTGCGGTTGCCGCCATCGTTGCGGAACAGCAGCGCCGGGCCGCCGCAATCGGCGATCACGATGTCCAGGTCCCCGTCATTATCGATGTCCCCCACGGCCGCCCCGCGGCCTACGTGCTTGATGCGGAACGCCGGGCCGCTCTCGCTTGATACGTCCTTGAAGCGCCCGCCGCCGATGTTCTCGTAGAGCAGGTCCGACTGCTTGTAGGCGAGCTGCGTATCGTAGAGTTCCACGTTGTCGGTGACGTGGCCGTTCGTGCAGTAGAGGTCGAGGTCGCCGTCGTTGTCGTAGTCGAACGCCTTGGCGCCGAACGCCAGGGTGAGAAACCCGGATTGGAGGCCCGCCTTCAGCGTCACGTCTTCGAATACCAGCTTGCCGAGGTTGCGGTAGAGGGTGTTGTATTCGCGCGAGAAGGCGGTCATGAAAATATCGGGGAGGCCATCGCCGTCCAGGTCGGCGATTTCGGTGCCCATGCCCGCCATCGATTTCCCGTTCATGTCGAAGCCGGTGTTGGCCGTATAGGTGATGTCGCGGAACGTGCCGTTCCCCTGATTGTGATAGAGGAAATTGCGCACGCCGTCGTTGGTGACGAAGATGTCGGGCCAGCCGTCGCGGTCGATATCGCCGACCACAACCCCCAGACCCTTCCCGGCGCGGTTCGCGATGCCCGCTTTGACGGAGACGTCGGTGAAGGTCCCGTCGTGGTTGTTGTGGAATAACTGGTCGGGCACCCCGTCGAACTGCTGGGGATCGCAGTACATGCGATAGCCATCCTGCTTGTATCCGCACCAGGGAGCGGTCTTGATGTCGTACTCGAGGTAACGCACTACGTAGAGGTCGAGCCAGCCGTCGCGGTCGTAGTCGAGCCAGGCCGCGCTGCTCGACCAGCCGCCACCGGCCACGCCGGACTTCGCGGTCACGTCGGTGAAGGTGCCGTCGCCGTTGTTGTGGAAAAGCTGGCGGGAATCGTAGCCGCTGAGAAAGACATCCAGCCAGCCATCGTTGTCGTAATCGGCCACCGTGACGCCGGTGCCGAACATGCCATTGCCGCGCACGCCGGCCTTCTCCGTCACATCTTCGAACTTGCCGTTGCCCAGGTTGCGGTAGAGAGCGTTGCCCGGAGACGGCTTGCCCTGCGCCATGTTGGCCCCATTGGAAAAGAAGATATCGATGTAGCCGTCGTTATCGTAATCGATGAAAGCCACTCCGGCGCCGAAGGTTTCGGGCATCAGCTTCTCTTTGGAGGCGCCGTTTTCGTGTTTGAAAGTCAGCCCGGCTTCATGGGCGATGTTGACGAACTGAGGGTGGGGTTCGGGAGGAGGGGAAGACTGAAGAATCGTGCAGAATACGAGTGCCTGCGCCAAAAGGCGCAGGCACTCGCGTTGGTACCGCTCTACCACTCGAGCCGGAGCTTCAGGTCGATCTGACGATAACCTTGTTTCTCAGGCTCGTAGTTCGGCCGGGTAGAGGTGAACTTCCCAGGATCGGCGTTGGTGATGTTGGTGTTGATGCTGTTGAAGTGGGGATGGTTCAAGAGGTTCGAGAACGCCCCGGTGAACGTGGTCTTCAAACGTTCCGTGATGTGGAAGCTCTTCGCCACGCTGAGGTGCTGTACGTTGATCCCGTAGCCCTCGAGTGTGTTCGGCGTCGCATTGCCGAAACGTCCCTTGGGCGGTGCGGCGAACGCGTACGGATTGAACCAGCTGTCGTTCGTGCGATTGTAGCCGGAGTTGTTGAAGGTGGAGTACGGGTCGCCGATGGCGTCCGGCAAGCCGCCGTTGCTGCCCGTTCCCGAAGGATCGGCCACGCAACCCGTCTTGCTGTACAGATCGCAACTGCTGAACGAGGGATTGACGTAGGTCGGTGACGCCAACGTGTTGACGAACTGCGTCGTCCAACCGCCCAGGATGTGGTCTACCACCGCCGGAGCACTGCTCAGGAAACGCTGCTGTTTCCCGAACGGCAACTGCCACGTGAAGCTGGTCACCCAGTACTTCTCGCGGTTGGCGCCGTCACGTGCCCAATGGTTGGTGATGTCGTACGGGTTTTCGGTGTTCGCCCAGTTATACATGTTCTTCGACCAGGTGAGGTTCGAATTGAACATGAACGATCCCATACGTTTCTGGACTTCGGCCTGCACCGAGTTGAACCGGACCTTCCCGTCGTCGCCGTACACGTTGATGCTATTGAACAGCGGATTCGGGCGCATGGATGCCGTGAACGTGGCCGTGCTCGGCCGCGGCTTGTTTTGGTTGTAGGTGCCGTAGGCCAGGCCGGTGTTGCGCATGCCGATGTAGGACAGGCGCACGCCCATGTTGTGGATTTCGCGCTCCAGGGTGAAGTTGAACTGCCGGATCGTGCCGGTCTTGGTGTCCATCGGGATGGATGTCACACTCTGGCTGGGAACCGTCGCACTCGCCAGGGTGGCCGGCCACGGATTCTCCCAGTTGGGAAGCGGACCGTCGGCAACCCGGAAATCATACGATTCCGAGAGCGAGAACGGATTGGAACCCGGCCGCCGCGCCGTGTAACTCCAGCTGTCGGCGAATTCGCCGTAACCGCCGCGAATCACCATCTTGTTGCTGATGCGGTAGGCCGCCGAAATGCGCGGATGGATGTTCTTCAGATCCGCGTTCGGCACTACCTGGCCGGTCACCATCGGCAGGCTCTTCGGGAACAGCGGATGCACCTTCGCCCGTGCTTCCGGCGAAACGATAATGTTTCCGGCCGACACGTTGTAGTTGTACATCAAACCGTCATCATACGACGCAATCCCGTAATAGTCCCAGCGGATGCCGTAGTCGAGCGTCAGCTTCTGGCTGACTTTGAAGGTATCGGTAATGAACAGCCCGACCTGCTTGTTGTGGCTGTCGCGGCTGGTCAGCGGATCCAGGCGGGTGGCATTGCTCGGCGTGCCGAGCAGGAATTCGGCGAAGCCGACGCCCAGGTTCGATCCGTTGAAGTTATAGTCGCCGTAGGAGCCCACTGGGACGCTGCCGCCGAACCACCAGTACCGGCGGAACTCGCCGCCGAACTTCGCGACGTGCTTACCCTTCAGCCAGGTCAACGTATCGGTGTAGGTGTTCACACCGTCGTCGTTCATCTGCGTGCCCACCGCGCCGTCGCTGTTGTACTCATCGCTCAGGTTCTGAATCCGGACGCGCGGGAAGCCCATGGTGTGATAGCCGTTCGGATTCACGCCCTGTAGCCCGAGAGACTTCACCACGTCATCCCCGAACAGCGGCACATTGCCCTTCTCGTCTTCGCCGTACTTGAAGTTATCGGTCTGGTGGCCAAAACTGAAAATGTTCACCACGGTGGGCGAGAAGACGTGCGTATCGGAGGCCACCAGTTGCCGGTGGTCGCGCACCTGCGTGTACACCGCCCAGTCGAACCCGGCGCCGGGACGGATATACGGGGTCTTGCGCTGCATCCAGCGCACGTACATGGTGTTGGCGTCGCTGATCTTGTGGTCGAACCGCAGGAACGGCCAGTCCCCTTTGTACAGATCCGAGTTGTACGGGAAGTACCAGCCGTAGTTATTCGTAACCGAGTTCGCCGTGCCCTGGTTCGGCAGCGGGAAGTACGTGTCCATGAACTTCTTGGACAGCGGATTCACGCGGCTCGTCGGAATTTGCTGGTTCGGGAACGGAGCCAGGTTGTTCAGGGGATCCTTAATCGTTGCCAGACCCGTGAAGTTGCCGTCCCGCATGGCGATCGTCGGCGCGTTCCGCTGCGTGAACGATCCCAGCGGGATGATCTGGTGGAACCATGCTACGAAGAAGAAGGTGCGGTTCTTGATGATCGGACCGGTCAAGTCCACGTCCCACTCATGAAAGATGTAGGGCGCCTTCTTCTTGCCGGAGCCGCGATTGAAGAACTCGGTGGCGTTCAGGCCCGAGTTTTCGTGCTTGTAATAGGCGCTGGCATGCCAGTCGTTCGAACCGCGCTTGGAAATCATGTTGAAGCTGGTGGCGCGCGCCATGTCGGCGCCGCTCGACACTTCGTTCACCTGCACCGTGTCGAAGAACACAGGGTTGTCGTTCTGGTCGCCGGCGGTGTCGTTGGCGATACCGTCCATCGCCCAGGTCTGGCGGTCGCGCGACGTCATGCCCGACATCACCAGGTTCCAGCCGTTACCCTGGATTCCGGGCATCGTCGTCATCAGCGCGAGCGGTGATGGGTACACATCCACCAGCGGCCGGTCGAGGAACTTCTTCTTGTCGAGTTCGCCCGAAATCGCGCCGGTGTCGGTCTGGATCAGCGCCGCGCCGCCGGTCACCGTAACCGACTCGGTCGTCGAGCCGACTTGCAGACCTACGTCGAGACGCCGGACCTGGCCGGCATCGAGCAGCACAGCGTCAGCGACAAAGCTGCGAAAGCCAGCATTGTCGACTTTGACGCGATAGGTGCCTGGCTTCAACGCCGGCGCCTCGTAGTTTCCGTTTTCGTCGGTGGTCAGCCGGCGAGCTTCGATGTTCGTTCCAACTTCTTCAATCGTTATGGTCGCGTTGGGAACGACCAGCCCCGTCGGGTCCGTTACCGTACCGCGCAGCGTGGCGCGGTCGGTTTGCGCCAGAAGCGCGCCCGACACAAGCAGGGCAGCCAGGATTAACCTCGTTAACATCCGGAGCACACAAACCTCCCTATTTACTAATTTGGGGTGATTTTATCGGCATTGCGCGAGCAGTGTCAATCCAACTTTGGTTTAATCGCGGCCAAATCCACGCGGAAAGGCATTGCAAGTGCCGCGGTAATTCCCCAAAAACAGCCTTTCGGGCCTTGTAGCTCGAAAGGGCTATTTCTCAGCGCCCGTATTTCTTTTCGCCGGCTTCGATTTGGATCGGCAGCCGGTTTTCTTTCGGCGGCAGGGGGCAGGTGGCGTAGTCGGTGAAGGCGCAGGGCGGGTTATAGGCGCGGTTGAAATCCAGCACGACCGTACCGTTTTTCGGCAGGTCGGAGTAGAGGAATCGCCCGGCGCCGTAGGTCTCTTTTCCAGCCGTCTGGTCGCGGAAAATGTAAAAAAGCTGTTTGGCATCCGGTTCTTCCAGAATGGGATGAAGCCGGAATTCCCGGCCTTCGATCCGGAAAACGGCGTAACCCGGAGACGGGGAGGGCTCAGTCTGGCCGAGGACGTTCAGAATGGGGATCTTGCGCGGTTCGGCTACCCAGCGGGCTGTCACCCGGTACCGTTCGCTGGGCGGGAAGTATTCCAGCCCGCGGAATTCGCGCACGTACCGGCTCTCGGGGTCCTTCAGGCGGATGCCGGTCTTTTCGCCGCGTTCGATGACGAACAGGCTCAACCGGCCCACTTTGACGACGTCTGCCGAATCGTGAGCCAACGGCCGCGCGGCCCCATCCATGGTCACCGAAACCTTGCCCCCGCGGAGGTCAAACCTCCCGGCCCGGGCGGGGCCGTCCGGCAGCACAATATCGTTGCCCGCGCCGCTTCCGAAGGAGTTGGCGCCCTGGTGCAGCCAGAACAGGCCGGCCACCGGGAGCCAGTTCTTGCGCAGCGAAGCCTCGCGCGCCTGCTTCCATTGACCGAGGTCATCCTGCCAGGCGGCAGCCGCCACCACTGACCCCGCCAGAATCCAGAGCAGCACCCGGAGCGACACTTACGGCTCCCCCGCGCTGTCGATCAACTGCTCCAGCATGCCCGCAAACTCCTCGCTCTTGCGGTCGATACGCGCCTTGAACTGATGCAGGTCCCGTTCCATGGAACGTAGTTTGTCCGCCAGGTGCAGGCAGGCGAGCACCGCGATGCGGGTGGTATCCGCATTCGGCATCTTGGCGGCAATGGAAAGCATCAGGTCGTTGACGCCGGCGGCCACCTCCTCGACTTCGCGAGGATCTCCGCTGGCCAGCAGCGTGTACGGCCGGCTCAGGATTGTGACCCGGACTTGTTGGCGATCGGGGGTGTTGCCATCCATCGGGTCCTCCGCGGAGGCGAACCGCTATCCGGCGCTCAACTGGTCGATCTGGCCAAGCAGTTTTTCGATCCGCGATCGCACCTGCTTGCGCTCGGCCTGAAGGGTCTTCACATCGTCGCTGAGACGCGCCACTTCGGCCTTGGCCTCGGCGGCCTCTTCGAGCGCCGCTTCCTTTTCCTGACGCAGGCGCGCTACCAGTTGGACGGCGCGCTGAATACGATCTTCCAGACTACTGAGGGAATCTTCCTGTTCGACGGGACTCATGCCTTCTCCAGAGCGGTTTTGGCTGATTCTACCAACAGTCGGAAGGCGGTGTCATCATGCAAAGCAACATCCGCCAGAACCTTGCGGTTCAATTCCAGCCCCGCGGCCTTCAGACCGTGGACGAACTGGCTGTAGGAGATTCCGGCTTCCCGGCAGGCGGCGTTGATGCGGACGATCCACAGCGAACGGAATTCGCGCTTCTTGTTCTTGCGGCCGACATAGGCGAACTTCAGACCGCGCTCGACAGCCTCCTGGGCTGCGCGATAGAGTTTGCTCTTGGTGAGAAAGTAACCGGACGCCTGATGCAGCGTCTTCTTCCGGGATGCCCGGCGGTGGGTACCTCGTTTGACTCTAGGCACGTTTTTCTCCTTTTCTGTAGACTGCTAGTTCACTGGCGGCGCGGGCACGTGCCACGCGCTCCGGCCGCACAATGCGCTCACCCTCTAATAGGGGAGCATCAGCTTGAGCTTGGGCTGATCGGCCGGATCGGCCACCACGCTCTCATGCAGTTTCTTCTTGCGTTTGTGCGGTTTCGAAGTCAGGATATGGCGGGCAAAAGCGTGATTGCGAACCACTTTTCCCGTGCCGGTCTTCTTGAACCGCTTAGACGCACCTTTGTGTGTCTTGAGCTTGGGCATAAAGATATTCCTGGATTCCAACAGGAAAGACTCTAGAATTATAGCACGTGAAAACTTCCCGGCATCAAACCGGCGCTTCACGCGCCCGGCTTGAACCCGGCCCGAGCGGCGAAAGCGCGCGCAGCTTCTCCACCGCTTCCACCACACGGCCGGCGGCGTAGTCGATCTCTTCTTCGGTGTTGAACCGGCCGATACCGAAGCGCAGCGACGAGCGCGCCCTCGCTTCGTCCATCCCCAACGCGCGCAGCACGTGGCTGGGCTCCACCGCGGCCGAGGAACACGCCGAACCGGTGGAGAGCGCCACCTCGGGGAGACTCATCAGCAGGGCCTCGCCATCCACCCCCGCAAAGCTCAGGTTGAGATTGCCGGGCAGGCGGCGTTCCTTCGAGCCGTTCACCTGCACTCCCTCCAGCCGGGTTCCGAGATGCTCCTGGAGGCGGTCCCGCAACCGGGCCACGCGGGCGGCTTCGACGGGCATTTCGGCATCCGCGACCCGGCAGGCTTCGCCGAATCCCACGATGGCGGGAACGTTCAACGTGCCCGAGCGCAGGCCGAATTCGTGGCCGCCGCCATCCATCTGCGGCGCGAGCGCCACCCGCGGCTTGCTCCTGCGCACGTACAGCGCGCCTATCCCCTTGGGGCCGTAGAGCTTATGCGCGCTCACCGACATCAGGTCGATCCCGTCCCTCTCCACGTCGATGGGGATCTTGCCGAACGCCTGCGCGGCGTCGCAGTGAAACACCACGCCGCGTTCCCGGCACAGTCTGCCGATTTCGCCGATGGGCTGAATGACGCCGATTTCATTGTTGGCGTACATGATGCTGACCAGCACCGTATCGGCCTGCATGGCGTCGCGCAGTTGGTCGAGATCGACCAGGCCGTCGCCGCGCGGCGCGAGCGTGGTGATGCGCCAGCCTTCGCGTTCGAGACGCCGGATGGGATCGAGCACCGCCTTGTGCTCGGTCGCCATGGTAACCATGTGCCGGGCGCCCTTGCGCGATGCTTCGGCCACCCCTTTAATGGCGAGGTTGTTGGACTCGGTGGCGCCGCTGGTGAAGACGATCTCGCGCGGCGTCGCACCGGCCAGCGAGGCGATGCGCCGGCGCGCCAGCTCCACGCTCTTTTCCGCCTCCCAGCCGAAGGCGTGGCTCCGGCTGGCGGCGTTGCCGAACTTCGCGCCGAAGTAGGGCAGCATGGCTTCGAGAACGCGCGGATCCACCGGCGTGGTGGCGTGGTTGTCGAGATAGACCGGTTTCCGCATCCCTGTTTCCATTGTGACGCGTCGGCAGGCGTCCGCGAAATCCGGACCCGCCGTCACCCGCTCGTCAACACCCGCGCGCACTCGTGCGCCAGGGCCATGATCGTCCATTGCGGATTCACTCCGGCGCTCGCCGGAAAGATACTCCCGTCGCAGATGCGCAGGTTGCCGAACCCGCGCAGGCGGAACTGGTCGTCGATCACCCCTATGCCGGGATCGCGGCTCATGGCGTTGCCGCCCTGCGGATGCCCCGTTCCCACGCGCAGCCGGTACACCTGGCCGGGGTCGTTCTCCAGCGTCAGCAGGTCGCGGTCGAACTGCGTGACATCGGCGGCGGTTTGCAGCTTGCGGCCGTTGTCCAATCCCGCCAGGGCGTATTCCACGTTCCCCGCCAGAAACGCTTGCGCCAGCACCACCAGCCCGCGGCGCAGCTTGCCGATCTCCTGGCCCGAAATCGGCAGGTCGATGGCGGGCCGGCCCTGCCAGTCCAACGTCACCCGGCCGGACGCCTCCGAGCCCACCAGCGGCGCCGCCGCCACTGTACGCGCATACGCCATCATGCGATCGAAGTGGGTCTGCTGAAAACCCGGCATGGCCATCGCGTTCGCCCCGGGAGGATTGAACCACGTCTCCACCACGAAGCCGTCGCCCGGCGGCGAAAAATAGTAGTGCGCGATCTGCAGCCCCGGTTGTTGATTTACCGTCTCGCGGCAGAACACAAACAGCGGCGATCCCAGATTCGCCGAAAAACGCTGTCCCACCGGGATCCGGTGGTCGCCGAGGTGTTCGCCCAGGTCGCCGCTCCGCAGCAGCACCACCGAGCTGCCGATCGGCCCGCACGAAAGGATGAACTCCCGGGCCTTGACCGTCACTTGCTTTCCGCCGCGCAGCCGCACGACGAAGCTCTCCACGCGGCGTTCCCCGCCGGCGGCGGACGCCTCCAACCGTATGCTCTGCACCTCGGCGTGGTCTACGATCACACAGCCGGCCGCCACGGCCTGCCGCAGATAGACCTGGACGCCGTTGTTCTTCCGCTCCGAACCGCAGCCCACGTTGCAGAGTCCCGTGCTCTGGCAGCCATCGATGTTGACCAGGCATTCATACAGCCCGGGCTCGGGCGGATCACCCACCGGCGGCTTCTTGGGGAGCCCGAACTGGTTCGTCAGGAACTTCCATGCCGGGTTCAGGCGCGGTGCCGGCACCGCCGCTTCCGAGGCCGGTTTGATTCCCAGGTCCGCGGCCACCCGCGTGTACCCTGCATCCAGGTTCGTGGCGGAAACCGGGAATCCCAGACTCTGCCACTCGGTGAACCGCGCCGCGGGCAGGCGAAAGCAGACGGCGTTGTTGACGATGCCTCCGCCCCCCAGGCAGGCGCCTTGCAGGACCATGAAACTCGGGCCCTGCGCCCCGAACAGCGGCAGCGCCGTGTTGGCTTGCTGGAGCGCGGAATCCTTGTACAGCCGCGCCGTCCAGAGGATCTCGTCGGCATCGATGGTTCGCTCCGGCACGTAGGGGCCGGCCTCCAGCAGCAACACCGACTTGCCGCTCGCCGACAGCCGCGCCGCTAACAACGTCCCGGCGGGCCCCGAACCGGCAATCGCCACGTCGAACACCCGGCCGTCCGGAGGCTCCGCCGCCACCGGCAGGTCCGGCGTATTGCGAGGCCGATGCACCGGACGCGTGTAGCCCACCAGGCCGTCGGCCTTGGGATGCGCGTAATACGGAAAAACCACCAGGGTATGAATCAGCTGGAGAATGTCGCGGATCGGCGAACGGCTGGTATTGTTCAGCTCCAGGGTGAGCAGCATCCGCAGCAGCGTGAGATCGGTAGCCTGCCCCGGCAGGAACGTGCCGATCGCCTGAAGCCAGTCGCTGATGGTGTTGAGCTGCGTCGAAGAAGCGTTGGCCAGGTATCGGTCGAGCCCCGCCATGAGGTCCGGCAACTGCGGTCCGTTCGCCGGCAGGTGCGCCGGAAGCAGCAGCCGTGCGCAGAGCATCAGCGTCTTCCGCTGTTCCGGAGAAAGCTGCGTACTGTCCTTGAAGATCAGCGGCAGGCGTTCGTACACCTCCCGCAGCTGCCCGTTTACAAAGCCGAGGAAGGCCTGCCGGGCGGCGCGCTCCTCCCCTTCGGATTGCGCTCCGGTGACTTGGCAGGACTGGATCTGCCGCACGAAATCCAGAATGCTGGTCCGCGCGATGCCGGTGCCGGCGAGCCGCCCCGCCCGCTCGAGCGTGACGTTGATGGTGGAAAGGTCGGTGGCCGCATCGAGCCCGTTATCGTCGTGCAGGTCCTTGACGCCCTTGCCGTCGATCACCCCGCCGCGCCCGTCGGCAAAAGAGAAGGCGAAGTCGATGAATTTGTGCGTCCGGCTGGCATCCGCATTGCGGAACAAGCTGACCTTTCCGCCCGGAAGCACACCCGCGCCCGACACTTCCGGGGTCCACGAAATCGTCCCGCCGGCAATTTCGGCCATGTGCGACGCCGCATCGAGAAAGTCCTGCAAGCGGGGAATGGCCATTCGCAAATCGAGCTGGAACGTCCGTCCGCTCGCTGCCGCGATGCGTTCGGCGACGGCCGCGTCCGAGATGTCGCTTTCCACGTGGCCGAATGCGGTTTCCGCAAACTGAATCCCGGCATTGGGTCCGAAATCAGGCATGGGCCCCCTCCAGTCCTCCCAATTATGCTCTACTGCTTCACCGCGGGCCAGTCGATTTTCCGGGCTGCCGGCGAACCCGGCCGCAAGCCCGGGTCGAGTTCTGCGCCGCCGGCCGGCCCACCCGGCCTGCCCCGTTCGGGTGCGCATCCGCGGGCCCGCGACAGACCGTTATAATCACGTTTGACACCCAAAACCGCATTCCTGTTTCCGGGCCAGGGCTCTCAGTCGGTCGGTATGGGACGATCCCTCGCGGACACCTACACCGTCGCGCGCCGCGTGTTCGAAGAGGCCGACGAGGCCCTGGCGTTCTCCATCTCCCGGCTCTGCTTCGAAGGTCCCGAGGAACAGCTCAAACTCACCCGGAACCAGCAGCCGGCGCTGCTCACGGTCGCCACCGCGGCATTCGCCGTGCTCCGGGAACAGGGCCTCGCCTCGCCCGACTACGTGGCGGGCCACAGCCTGGGTGAATACTCCGCCCTGGTGGCCGCGGGTTCGCTGCGTTTTGCCGATGCCGTGCGGCTGGTGCGGCAGCGCGGCCAGTACATGCAGGAAGCGGTCGCCCCCGGCGTCGGCGCCATGGCGGCGATCCTGAAACTCCCCGACGGCAAACTGGAATCCATCCTGGAGCAGGCCGCGCAGGGCGAGGTGGTCAGTGCCGCCAACCTGAACTCGCCGGACCAGGTGGTCATTGCCGGACATGCCGCCGCCGTCGGCCGTGCCGCCGAACTGGCTCGGGTCGCCGGCGCGCGCCGGGCGGTCCTGCTGCCCGTCAGCGCCCCCTTCCACTGTGCCCTGATGACTCCCGCGCAACAACGTTTGCGCGCCGATCTCGACGCCACCGAATTCGCGGACCTCGCCTGTCCGCTGGTGAACAACTGGCAGGCGCGCGAAGTTCGCACCGGCGCCGACGCGCGCGAGGGCTTGTACCAGCAGGTTCCGAACCCCGTCCGGTGGGTGGATTCCATCCGTCACCTGGAGGCGAACGGCGTCACCCGGTGCGTGGAAGTCGGCCCCGGCAGTGTGTTGACCGGGCTGCTGCGCGGCATTGCCCCGTCACTCACCGGGGTGAAGTTCGGCGAGCCCGCCGATCTGGAGAAGCTTCGCCAGCCCGTGGGGCAGTAAGGAACCACCGGCACGGCGCGTCGATACGCCGCCCTCCGCACCAGGCCGCCAGCCCCACGGCGGTGCTACGTCCGCGGAACCGTGCCCAGGATGCGCGCCACCGTCGGCTGCGAGGCGAGTTGAAAGAAGCCGTCGGCCTCTTCCTGAATCAACTGCGCAATCTCGGAAATCCGCGCCAGGTACTCCAGCCGGTCGTCGAAACTGGTCTTCTGCAACGAGATCCGTTGGATCAACTGCTCCAGGAACTTCGCCTTGGCGCGGATGGCCTCGGCGATCTCCGAGCCGTTTTCCGCCAGAAACTGCGAAGCAGTTGCCTCGGCTTGGCGTAGTTCTTCCGGATCCCATTCACCATAATTGCGTGATTTGTCGCGCATTCTCGGTGTCCCTTCCGTGGCGCCAGAATCTGCAACACCGAAACGTCAACAGGAATGAGAGAACCGGAAATCTTGTTCCTGAAGTTGCCCTTTGAGGAACTGGCTACTCCATTCTATGACACTTGTGCGGTTTATTACAACCAGGGGCCCATATAGGGCGGAACTTAACACGATTGAGTTGTACCGCCCCTTCTGATAGCGTTGGTAGCACGGTGCTGTAGTGGACAAAATCGAAATCAGCCGCTGTCCGAATTGTGGCGGCCGGGATATCCGGCGTTCCCACACGCGGCGAATCCTGGATGCGCTTTTTGCCGCGTTTCATCGATATCCGATGCGGTGCCGGCAGTGCCGCGGCCGGTTCTACCTCCACCTGCTGGAGGACGAAGGGCCGGAGATCGACCACGAGGTTACCAAAGTCGATTAAACCCGCGCGAACGTACTCCGCCCCCGCCTCCCCGCGGGCTAGACCCGGCGCACACCCACCCCGGCTTCCCCGAACAGCACCTCCACCATCCCGAAGTGCTCGTTGTAATAATCGCTCGCGTACTGCCTCATCCGCTCCGCCGAGATCACCACCTCCACGATGCCCGCCTGGACGATCGCGCGGGCGCAGTCCATGCAGGGCATAATCTCCACGTAGATCGTGCAGCCCTCGGTGGCCGTGCCCGCGCGGGCGGCGTTGCAGATCGCATTCCGCTCGGCGTGCTCGATCCACAGATACTTGGTGGGCCGCACCAGGCGTTCCGCCACATCGTCGCGGATGCCGCGCGGAAACGAGTTGTATCCGGTGGAGCGGATCTCGTGATTCGGCCCCACGATCACACAACCGATCTGCGTGTTGGGGTCCTTACTGCGGGCGGCGACCACCTGGCAGATATCGAGATAGTAGCGGTCCCAACCGGGGATCTGGCGCATGGCTCATTCTATAATGCGCCGGCGACCGCGGCCTTCGATAAGAATCGTCCACATCCTCGTTCGCTAACCGGCATGTGCGCGGATGCCTCGGCGATCGCCTCGTGGCCTCAGTGCCGGACCGGCAGCATGGCGCGCCACGTGCCGCTCGATTCGCCAATGTCGCGGCTCTTACTGAGGCGGGCGACCGCCACCTCTTTCAGAATCTGGGTGGCCAGTTGCTCGATCGCATCGAGAGCGGCATGGTTGTGTTGCAGTCCGTCGGCGGGGAGTGCGGCAAGCCGGAGTGCGATCTCGGCGGCCCTCTTCGCGAGCTGATCCAACGTCGAGAAACCTGGGGAGCCACTACGACCCCACGCCAACTCTAACTCCATTGCAGACTCGCTTCCAAGTACCTCTTCAGTTAACCTCGCCGATGCTAACGCTCTTCCGGGGACTTCGTCCTATAGCTTGAGTCATGGAGCGCCGGCCAAAAAAACAGCGTGGCATCCGGCGCCATTTTTCCGAATCCCATGAACATTCGGGCATGGTCCAGCGTCTAAGCAAGGGTACGGACGCATGAGCGAGGGGATCCGACGACCGATATCGCTGCCGGTGGCCGCCGCCGGCGGGGACCATGGACTGCCGCCCGCGTGGCGTGAGTTCATCCGGTTCTGCCACGAGCTCGGGTACGGCGAGATCGAACGTCTGAGTATCCAGGACGGAGTGCCGGTCCTGGCGCAGGTAACTACGAAAAAGGTGAAGTTTCAGCGCGACCGCTAGCCTTGGCGGAAACCAGCGCGTGACCGCTCCGTCGCGGCCGCGCGGCACGCGCGTGTCCGATCCGGGCGATTGAATACGAGCGGCTGACCGAAACACTTGGAGGCCGCCGCCGGGGAATGCTCCCTGGCGGCGGCCTTTTTCATTTTCTGGAGGACCTATGACAGGCAGGGTGGGATGGGTGTGCGCGGCCGCGCTGTGGATGGCGGCGGGCAGCGCGCAGGCACAGGAAGACGCATGGCGCACGCTGATGATTCAGGGCGACGCCGAAGAGACGGCTGGAAATTATGCCGCGGCCGGGGCGCGGTTCCGGGAGGCGCTCGCGGCCGTTCGCGGTTCGAATGACCAACGCGTTCCGCTGGCCTTGAATGCGCTGGCCAATATCGATGAGCAGCTCGGCCGCTACGCCGACGCCGAGCGCGCCTACCGGCGGGCGCTCGCCATGATCGAGGCTGTAACGGGGAAACACAGCCCCGACTACGCCCTGGTGGAGGCGAACCTTGCCTTGCACTACGTGGAGCACGGACAGTCCCGGAATACCGAGCTGATGCTGCGCGACGCGATCGCCACCTACCAGGACACGGTGGGAGCGTACGACCAGCGGCTGGCGCTGGCGCGGAGTTGCCTCGCCGGGATCATGCTCGCCCAGCGCCGCTACCCCGAGGCGGAGGCGTTGCTGACCCGGGCGCTCGACGCCTTCCGGCGGAATGAGTCCGAGGCCAAGGCGCACGTGGCGGTGGCCTTGAACAACCTGGCGGTCGTGCGGCGGTATCAGGGACGCATCGCCGAGGCGGTCCGGCTGCTGGAGGAATCCGTGGAGCTCACCTCCCGGAAACTGGCGCCGGACCATCCGCTGCTGGTCCGCTCGCTCGAAAACCTGGCGGCGGCCTACGATCTCGCCGGCGAGCGGGAACAGTCCCGGGGAGCGTTCGAGCGGGCGCTGGCCATTGCAGCGGCGCGGCTGGGCACGGACCATCCGGAGTATGGCGCGCTGCTGCTCAATTACGCCCAATACCAACGCCGGCTGGGTCACAAAAAGGAGGCCAGGAAGCTGGAGGCGCAGGGCCGCACCATCCTGAACGACAACCGCCGGGTGAACGGCGCGGGCATGACGGTGGATGTCAACGCGTTCCAGCCGCACCCGTGATCCAGCCCGGAATTCATCCCCCCACAAGACGGAAAAACCGGAGCGAGAGGTAGGTTAATATGAGTTTCACACCGGGGACGGTTGCATTTCGTTGCGCATTCAGGCAAGCTGAGAGGTTTTTCTCAAACTGTTCATGCGGATACGCGTGCTGTATCACGACCACTGTTTCGATGGGGCGGCGTCGGCCGCCTACTTCAGCCGCTTCATTGCGGGCGCGGTCCACCCGGACGCGGAATTCCGTTACACCGGAATGGCTCACAAGGCATCGCAGATGTTCGACGAAGGTCTCTTCGATGGCGATGAGAACGCCATCGTGGACTTCAAGTACTCGAGCGATCCGCGTCTCACCTGGTGGTTCGACCATCACCAAAGCGCGTTCCTGAACGCGAAGGACGCCGAGCACTACCGGCTCGACACGAGCGGCCGGAAGCTCTACGATCCGAATTTCAAGTCCTGCACCTCGTTCATCCGCGAGGTCACGCAACAGCGGTACGGCTTCCTGGCGCCGGACCTGGACGACCTGGTGCACTGGTCGATCATCATCGACGGGGCGCAGTACCCGGACGCGCGGACCGCCGTCGAGCTGGGCGCTCCGGCCATGAAGCTCACCCTGGTGATCGAAGCGGCGAAAGGCTCCGACGTGGTGCAGCGGATCATCGGCTGGATGCAGCACAAGCCGCTCGCCGAGATCATCGCGGAGCCCGAGATTCAGGGACTCTACCAGCCGCTGTACGAACGCCACGTCCAATCCATCGACCTCATCCGGAAGCAATCCTGCCAGGCGGACGGGGTGGTGTTTTTCGACTTGGCCGGCTACGACATCGAGGGCTACAACAAGTTCATCCCGTATTACCTGTTCCCCCATTCCGTGTACACCGTATCGGTGAGCCGTTCGAGTTTCCGTACGAAGATTTCGGTGGGGTCGAATCCGTGGTCCCCCGAAACTCCCAAGCACAACCTGGCGACCATCTGCGAACGGTATGGGGGAGGCGGACATGCTCGCGTAGGCGCCATCAGCCTGGCGCCGGGCGAACTGGAACGGGCGCGCACGGTGGCCGCCGAAATCGTCGAAGAGCTGAAATCCTGACAGCCGGGGCTGTCCGCCGGGACACGGCGCAATCCGGAATCGTGTCGTCTACGTACTCTCTCGTGTAACCTCAGAAAAGGAGAGGGATTCATGGACAACATCGAAATTGCGAAAAAGGCCTACGCCGATTTTTCACGGGGCGACGTCGCCGCTATTCTGGAGGGCCTGGATGAGAACGTGGAGTGGATCACCCCGGGCCAGGGTCTGCCCACCTGCGGGGTGCGGCACGGCAAAGCCGAAGTGGCTGAGTTCTTCCGCCTGGTGGCAGCGACCTGGAAATTCCACGCATTCGAGCCGCGGGAATTCATCAGCTCGGGCGACGCCCTGGCGGTGCGCGGCCACTACGATGCAACTGCGATTGCCACCGGCCGGCGAGCCGCTGGCGACTGGGTGATGACCTGGAGAATTCGCAATGGCAAGGTCACGCAGTTCCAGGAGTACACCGACACGGCGGCATTGTTGGACGCGATGACGGCCCGTTCGGCCGCCTAGCCGCCGGCGAGAAGCGCGCGCGGCCCCCCGCCCAGCAGCCCGTGTTCGATCGCCCGGTCAACCAGCGCGTGGCCCGGCGCGGTCAGTTGCAGGCCGAACATCAGGCCCTTGGAGCGAATCCCGGCGACCCTGGGGTGGCGCCGGCTCAGCCACTCCAGGCCGCTCCGCAGTTCCGCGCCAAGATCGCGGATGTGAGGCAGCAGCTCATCGAGCACGTCCAGAAACTCCAGGGCGACCCGGCACACCAGGGGACCGCCGCCGAACGTCGTGCCATGCGAGTGAACCGGAAAACACCCGGCCACGGCCTCCGTAAACAGCGTGGCGCCAAGCGGCAGGCCACCGCCGAGCGGCTTGGCGGTAACCACTATATCCGGCTGAATCGAGGCCCACTGATAGGCAAAGTGCTTCCCGGTTCGGCCCAGGCCGCACTGCGTTTCGTCGGCCACCAGGAGGGCGCCCGATCCATTCGTCAGTTCCCGCGCGTCGCGGAGGAATTCCTCCGCGAGCGGGTACACTCCACCCTCGCCCAGTACCGGCTCGATCACCAGCGCCGCCGCATCGTCTCCCAACGCCCGGCGCAGCGCATCGCCATCGCCGCCATCCACAAACGTCACCGGCGACGCCAGCGGTTCGAATGGCCGGCGAACGAGCGGCTGTCCGGTGATGGCGAGCGAGCCGGGCGTCCGCCCATGGAAGGACTGGTGCAGCGCCACCAGCCGGGCGCGCCGCGAGCCGCGCGCATTCCAGTACAAGCGGACGGCCTTGAGGGCGGCCTCCATGGCTTCGGTTCCGCTGTTGGCGAAAAACGCCCGGTCGAGACCGCTGATGGCGCACAGCTTTTGCGCGAGCAGCCCCTGATACCGGTGATGGACCAAATTGGACGTGTGGACGCAGACCGCGGCCTGTTCGATGATGGCCGCCGTAATGCGTGGATGGCAGTATCCCAGCGCATTCACGCCGATTCCGGAAATCATGTCCAGGTAGCGCTTGCCGTCCACATCGGTGACGTAGCAGCCCTGGCCGGATTCGACGACCACCGGATAGCGGTCGTTGTTCTGGAGGACGAACTGCCGGTCCAGGGCGGTCACCGCGCCCCCTGGCGGCCGGTCGAGCCGTCGCGGCGGATTCGGAAAGAGCAGACATGCTTGTCAGGCTAGGCGGTTGCCCCCGATATGTCCAATATCTCAGACCGGTGGTTTTGATATGCTTTTCGTATTGAACCCCGACCTGCGCCAGCTCCGCTATTTCGTTGCCGTCGCCGAAGAGCTGCATTTTTCCCGCGCCGCGGAACGCATCGGCATCGCACAACCGCCGCTCACGCAGCAGATCCAGAAACTCGAAGCCGCCCTGGGCTGCCCGCTCCTGGTCCGCGGCCGCAAGACCGTGCTCACGCCGGCCGGCGAGGTTCTGCTCGAGCAGGCAAGACGGCTGCTCGAACAGGCCGACCGCGCCATGGACATGACCCGTCGAACCGGCCGCGGCGAATCCGGACACCTGACCGTTGGCGTTCCGCCTTCGGTCATGCTCTCGGGGCTCCCCAACGTCATTTGGAGATATCGCCGGCAACACCCGGATGTGGCCTTCACGCTGCGGGAGTTATCCACCAGCGCGATTGAGGACGCGGTGCGCTCGGGCGAGGTGGACCTCGGCTTCCTGCGGGAGACGGAACCGGCCGCGCCACTCACCAGCGAGATTCTGCTGCGCGAGCCGGTGGTCGTCGTCTTGCCGGCAGCGCATCCCTTGGCGGGACGCGGGATGGTGAGGCTTGCCGCGCTTCGCTCCGAACCGTTCGTGCTCTTTCCGCGCCGCCTGGGTCCAGCGTTCTACGACCGGTTAATTGGCGCGTGGCGGCCGGCTTTGTTCCGCACATGCTCCCGGAAGCTACCCAATGGCCCACCGTCGTCTCCTCGTGGAGGCCGGCGTAGGCCTCTCCCTGGCGCCCGGTTGCATCCGCAAGCTCCGCTGGCGCGGTGTGGCTTACCGGCCCGCGCCTTCGCTTCGTACCGTCGTCCGGGCGTGCTGGCGTGCCGACTGCGTGCCGCCCGCCGCCGCCGGCTTTTTGGAGCTGGCCAGGGCCAGGCTCCGCTAGCGCCGCGCTAGAACCGGTTCACCCACATCACGTACGGGTATGTGTAGCTGCCGGGCCTGCCGGACTGCCGCAGGTAGGCTCCCGCGAACAGGCGCCCCACCCCGGCTCCCACGATCATGGTCTTGGTGAGCTGGTAGGCTGCGGTGAGGTCCAACTCCCCACCCACCCGGCGGCTGGTGGCCAGCCGGTTGAGCACCGTGCGCGACCCGCCCCCGGCATAAAATCCGTCCTGCACGGTGGCCAGATGAATCTCGCGATAGTCGGCGCTGGTCTTGAGCTTCGCGGTGGGATTGATTTCGAACCCGGCCTTGGGCATGCGCACGTTGCGCCAGCCCGTCTGGTCGGTGATGCCCATCAGGCCGTGGTTGCTGCTGTAGAGCTGATCGAACGTGCCGCGGCTTCCGTCTTTGCTGTTGCTGTCGCCCGAGGCATGCGAAAAGTCGAACGTCAGGCGCGGCTTCAGCGCGGACACGACGGGCTTCCACCCCAGCGTATAGGCGCCGGCCCGCGCGCGCAGGCGGTCGCTCGCCCAGTTGCCCCACTGTCCGGCGAATTCGAACGAGTAATCGAAGCGCCCGGGCAGCGTGCCCTCCCAGCGCAATCCGGCCGTATACACCTTGCCGTCGCCCACGGCCCCGCGCTCCGCCACGCAGTTGAGGGCGGTCTTCAGCAGAAGGTAAGGCTGAATGTTGGCCGCCTTCACCCAGCGGGTTATCGCGCCGTATCCCCCATAAAGATGTTCGCCCGGTTTGTGCCGGTCCGAACGCCGCGCATCCACCTGCACGACCGAGCCGGCAATCAGGTCCGCGCGATACCCGGGACGGTACAGCGCGATGCGCGCGGCGTCGAAACTCCGGCCGATATTGGACCAGTCCGGCGCGCCGATCAGGCGGCCGGCGCCCAGTTGTATCTCCTGCCGCCCAAAGCGGGCCTGCACGCCGCGAGCCTCCCCACTGGTGTACTCGGCATAGCCTTGCCGCCAGTCGAGCGGATTCTGGACCGACGACATCGACCCACGGGCGTCGTAGCCCCAGGCCCTCGAGTCATGGACCTGAAGGTAGAATCGCAACTGCCGCACCGGGCGCACACCGACATCCAGCCGTACCCGGCTCAGCACCAGGCTATCGCTCGAACCGGGCGTAAAGCCCAGACTCACGGGATTCTCGAAGCGGGCCCGTGTCTGGGCCCCGATTTGAAGCCAGGAGGGCAGCGCCTCCTGGAGCATCCCCACCGGCGCGGAGGCCGGCTTGGGTGCGGGTGCCGGCTTGGGAGCGTCGCCGGCGACCAGGGACATGGCGGCCAGCACGCTCGCGGTGGCCAAGTGAATCGACTGCATACAGTCCCACTTATCGGCCGCCGCGGCAATTCCAAGGAAAAAGAGAAATAGATGCCGCCGCTCCCTCTACCGCGAATTGCGAATCCGTCGATAGGTACTCAGGGGCCAGGCCCGCGGAGCCGGGTAGATCGCCCACCGCGTCCAGGAACTCGGCCGTCTGGCCAAACCTGTGGCAGCCCAGGCCGGGCAGGGTGCCGCGTCGCGCGTAGCGCTGTCGGCCGAAGCCGCCGGCCTGCCTTCCATCGTTGCCGAGCCCGAATCCGTCGCAGGCTGCACCTGACGCTCCGGCGCCATACGCCTCGTGGGTGCCGCCCCGAGCACCAGCGCCCTACCCCAGTACTCTCCCCCCGCCCGCCTGATCCAAATCGTTCGTGGATTCCGCTATTGCCAAGTGGAGAGGGTGATGGGTCCGGCGACGCGCGTCGAATTTGTGTTCTGCGATATCGGAGGTACCCTCGGCGAGCGGGACCCCCACAGCGGGAATCTCGTGCCGTTCCCCAGCTCGGCTCCATTGCTGACCGCCATACGGGATGTCATCGGAGTCCCCATCGGAATCATCACCACGCTGGGAACTCTTTCCAACGACCAGGGCCTCGCTCTGCTGGCCCAGGCCGGTTTGGCCGGTTTTCTCCATCCGCACGGCTTTGTGTCGGAGCACAACGCCCAGGGTGCCGCCAAACCATCCCGCCTGATCTACGAAACGGCCGCCCGCCAGGTCGGAGTGCCCATCGATCGCTGCCTCTATCTCGGAGAGAACCTGGTCGAGGTCCTCGGCGCCATGGCCGCCGGGATGCAAGCGCTCCTCAAACCCTGTCCGCCCGGCCGAGAGCTGCCGCTGTAAAGCGATGCAAGGAGTACAATGAGTCAACCTGATATCAGCAACCTGTCGAACTGCACCGAAGACGCCAGGCGCGGAGGCCTCGATCAGGACCCCGGCCCGCCCGACCCCACCGAATTCAACCCCCTGCGCGGCCGGCTCCAGGCGTCCAAACCCAAAATCCCCACCCCGTTCCTCGACTCCGCTTTCACTCCCTACGTGCAGAAACTGGACGACCTGGGAGAGACCGAATTCACCCGGATCCTGCTGAACGATCCCGACCGCGAAGCCGCCGGCGGGCTCATGATGGACATCGCCCAGGCGTTCCTTCAGCGCGGCGAGTCGTTCGAGCCCCGTGCGCGCGCCGCGTTTCAGGAAGTCGTCGCCGATCTCTACGACGGCTTCCTCGGCGCCGAAAGCCGCGGCGGTGTCGCGCCGCCCGATCGCGAAACGCTCCCGCCCATGGTCAAATTCGGCAATCCCGCCTTCGGCCCCTACACCTGGCCGGCGGATGCCACGGCGGGTTTCGGCCTCCAGGTCGCCGTCGTCAATATGCCGCCCGCCAATGCCCGGCAGGGACTGCTCTCATGGGCCGCGCTCGCCCACGAAACGTCCGGTCATGACATTCTGCATGCCGATATCGGCCTGCTGAACGAAGTCAGCAGCGCCGTGCGTTCGGCCCTCTCGGCCGACACCACCACGCGGTCCCTGGCCCCCTACTGGGCCAGCCGGATCGATGAAACCGCCTCCGACGTGCTCGGCATTCTGAACATGGGCCCCACCCCGGCCATCGGCCTGATCGGCTATTTCCGCGGCCTCTCCGCCGCGGCCACCGGCAAGGCCAAACTCCGCAGCAGCGGGCCCGCCAACGACCCCCATCCGGCCGATGTCCTGCGCGGCTTCCTGGGCGCCCAGACGGTGCGGCACCTCCTGTTCAGTGAAGCTTCGGCCTGGGCCGATCTCATCGACGCCGAGACCATGAGGGATGTCGCGCCCATCCGGCTTGCCGGTAAGTCCGTACCCCTGGCGGCGGCGCGCCGCTCCGCCGAAATCGTGGCGGACACCATCGTCACCCATCCCATGCAGGCCCTGGAGAGCCACGCATTCGGCGAAATCCAGAACTGGCGCGATGAAGACGAGGAGATCGTCGACCGGCTCCGCAACACCCTGGCCACTACCGCTCCCATTCCGTCCGACATTGCCGGCCGCGTGTTCGCGGCCCACGTCGTGGCCGCATCCACCGTCTCCGCGTTGGCCCCGGGCGCGAACATCCCATTGCTGTTTTCACGGATGCTCGACCTGCTCAAAGGCCTGCACGACACCAATCCATCCTTCGGACCTCTGCGTGTGCGGCATCGCGGCGATATGGTGATGGACCGCGCCTACGTCTCCTATCGCGAGGAGGAGATGGCCGAAGCTGTCAGCGCCTAGCGGCATCTGCGGGGCAGGATGATATCCCGCGGGCCGATGGTTCCATCGGCCCCATCCTGCCCCGACCTGATGCCGTCCTTGTTCCACTGCACCAGCGGGTCGATGAACGACGCCGGGTCATAGTAGGGCTTGCCCGGGCCGCGTTCGGTGTCGATCTTCTGCACCGGCGCGATCTGGTCCGCCATCTGCGTGCCGCAGCCCCGCGCACAGCGCAGCGAGGTGGAACTGCCCGTCACCGTGAACGGTGTTCCGGTGTACTTGGCGAACGTGCCGTTCACCTTCCAGCCGCCCAGGATCCGGTCGGCCACCCCACTCAGCGGGAATTTCTGGCCCTTGCCGATGGGCAGTTCATACACCCAGCCCATGGTGAACATGTGCCTGCGGTCGTACCCCGTGGGCGCCTGTACCGGCGCGCCCAGGCGGCTGTACTTTCCCCACACCGAAAGCTTGTCGGTGGCGTACCTCCCGTCACGCGAATCAGAACCGTGCCTGCGCGCGTCTTCGGCGCGATTCGGCCTGCTGGGTGTCCTCTCGCCGCCCGCGCCCCCGAGGCGCAGAAAGGGAGAAAAGGACCCCCTGGTCCGAGAAGCATATTCCATCCCGAAGCGGAAAGGAAGGGCGAAATAAGGCGTTACTTTTGCAGGAAAAAATGGCCCACGAACATTGCGTCGATGCCCGAAGAGTAGAAACTTCGGACCGCGTCGCGCGGCGTGCACACCAGCGGCTCGCCGAACAGGTTGAACGAGGTGTTGTACAGCACCGGCAAACCAGTGGCTTTGCCGGCGGCATGGAGCAGCTTCCAGTACAGCGGATTCTCTTCGCGGTCTACCGTGTGCACCCGTACCAGGTCGCCGGCCAGGATCGCGGCGGCAAACCGTTCGCGGTGCTCCGCCCGCACCCGGCCCACCGTGGTCAGAAACCGCCCATTCGCGCCGACCTCGAAGTATTCGCCCGACAACTCCGCCGGCACCGACGCCGCGAATTTGCGGAACGGCTCCCGGTGCTTGATGAAGTCGTTCAGGTTCTCCGTCGAGTAGGGATCGAGCGGCGACGCCAGAATGCTCCGGTTGCCGAGCGCCCGCGCGCCGAATTCCATCCGTCCGTGCATCCACGCCACGATGCGGTGATCGTTCAACTGCGCCACCGCCGTGTCGATTACTTCACCTTCGGTCAACAGGTAGCGGAACCGCAGTTTGCAGTTTTCGAGCACCTGCTTGATCTCTGCGGCGCCGAACGACGGTCCCAGGCACACCGTCCGCAGCCGCACCCGCTGCTGCTGCTGGAATACGCCGTGCCACGCGTCCAGCGCCGCCCCGATCGCCGTGCCCGCATTTCCGGCCACCGGCTGCACGAACACCTGCTCGTATCCCGATTGGTTCTCGAGCGCCCATACCAGCAGCGCGTTCAGTCCCAGCCCGCCGGCCAGGCACAGGTTGCGCCCGCGGCCCGCCATGCGGATGGCCGCGGCCTCCACCGCCCGCTGGATGCCCGCCGCCACGTGCGCCCGCAACGCCTCCGGTACCGGTTCGCCGTCCTTCAGTCCCAGCCGTCGATAAAGACGCTCGCCGAACCCGCCGTGGCGCACGCGCTCGGTGCTGAAATACGACCGGTCCACCCGCGGACCCTCTTCGGACGGACACACGATCTCCAGAAACAGCGGCACGAACCGCTCGTCGCCGCACACCGAAAGCCACTGCACCTTGTGCTCGTCTTCGTTCGCCGCCAGCCCCAGCAGCTCCGTCACCCGGCCATACAGCTCGCCCAGCGAATCCGACAGGTACTGCTCCTGGTCGAGCCGGAGCTCCGTGCCGCGCGCCTGCCACCGCGAGCCGCAACGGAAATCGCCGCCGCGGTCGAGCGTCAGTACGGTGGACTCCTCGAACGGCGATGCGAAATACGCCGAAGCCGCGTGCGCCTGGTGGTGCTCCACCACCACGATCCGGCTCCGCGGAAACCGCGCCCGCAGCTTTACGTGAAACGCCGGATCCGGCACCGGACGCACCACCGCCACCGCGTCCACCCGTTCCGGCGCCACGTCCGCCAGTTCCAGGCATGTCGCGATCGCCTGTTCCGGCAGCTCGCCGAGCCCGCCCGAATGCGTGCGCCGGCGCACCAGCTTGCTTTCCTCGACCGCCGCTGCCAGTTCGCCGTCCTTCAACACGGCGCTGGCGGCATCTCCCTGGATGCCTCCGATTCCCAGGATGATCACCGGGCCTTGTCCCTCTTCTCGATCTTCGCCCAGGTGTCGCGCAACGCCACCGTCCGGTTGAACACCGGCGCGCCCGGCCGCGAATCCCGGTCCACGCAGTAATACCCCAACCGCTCGAACTGAAACCGGCTGCCCGGCTCCGCCCCCCCCAGCGAAGGCTCCACTTTGCATCCGCTCAGCACTTCGAGCGAATGCGGGTTCAGGTTCGCCGTGAATTCCTGCCCGTCCGCCGTCTCGTTCGGATCTTCGCGCGTGAACAGGTTCTCGTAGAGCCGCGCTTCCGCGTCCACCGCGTGCGCCGCCGATACCCAGTGAATCGTCGATTTCACTTTCCGGCCGTCGGGCGTGTTGCCGCCGCGCGTGGCGGGGTCGTGCCGGCAGTGCACCTCCACCACTTCGCCGCGCCCGTTCTTCACCACGTCCGTGCACGTCACCAGGTACCCGTACCGCAGCCGCACCTCGCGCCCCGGCGACAGCCGGTAGTACTGCTTCGGCGGGTCCTCCCGGAAATCGTCCTGTTCGATGTACAGCTCCCGCGAGAACGGCACCTGGCGCGTCCCCATCGCCTCGTCCTCGGGGTTGTTCACCGCCGTCATCTCCTCTACCTGCCCCTCGGGGTAGTCGTCAATCACCACCTTCAACGGCCGCAGCACCGCCATCACCCGCGCCGCGCGCCGGTTCAGGTCTTCGCGCACGTAGTGTTCCAGCAGCCCCAGTTCGAGCGTGCCGTTGGTTTTCGATACGCCAATCGCGCCGCAGAAATTGCGGATCGCCTCCGGCGTGTAGCCGCGGCGCCGGATCCCCGACAGCGTCGGCATACGCGGATCGTCCCACCCGCGCACGTGCCCCTCCTGCACCAGCTTCAGCAGCTTGCGCTTGCTGAGCAGCGTGTAGGTCAGGTTCAACCGGTCGAATTCGATCTGCTGCGGATGGTAGATCCCCAGCGTCTCCACGTACCAGTCGTACAGCGGCCGGTGGTCTTCGAACTCGAGCGTGCAGATCGAGTGCGTGATGCCCTCGATCGAATCCGATTGCCCGTGCGCGAAGTCGTACATCGGATAGATGCACCAGGTGCCGCCGGTGCGATGATGCTCCGCGTGCAGGATGCGGTACATCACCGGATCGCGCATGTTCAGGTTGGGCGATGCCATGTCGATCTTCGCCCGCAGCGTCCGCGACCCGTCCGGAAACTCGCCCGCCTTCATGCGCTCGAACAGGTCCAGGTTCTCTTCCACCGAACGGTCGCGATACGGGCTCGGGATGCCCGGCTCGGTCAGTGTGCCGCGGTATTGCCGCACCTGCTCGGCCGTCAGGTCGCATACGTACGCCTTGCCCGCGCGGATCATCTGCTTGGCCCACTCGTACAACTGCGGAAAGTAATCGGACGCATAAAACAACCGGTCTTCCCAGTCGAAGCCCAGCCACCTCACCGTGTCCATAATGGACTCGACGTACTCCGTCTCTTCCTTCTCCGGGTTGGTGTCGTCGAACCGCAGGTTGGTCTTGCCGCCGAATTCCGCCGCCAGCCCGAAGTTCAGGCAAATCGACTTCGCATGGCCGATGTGCAGGTATCCGTTCGGCTCCGGAGGAAAGCGCGTGTGTACCCGGCCGCCGAACTTACCGGTCTTCAGGTCCTCGATCACGATGTCGCGAACAAAATTACTTGTGGACGTAGGCGTCATTGTTTCCATTTCTCCACGGCCTGGCCGATGCGCTCCAGGCACGTCTCGCGCCCCAGCACTTCCAGGGTTCCGAACAGCGGCGGCGCCGTCTTCCTTCCGCACACCGCCACCCGGACCGGCTCGAACATCTGGCCCGCTTTGATTCCCAGTTCGCCGGCCGCCGCGCGCAGCGCTCCTTCCAGGCCGTCGTGCGTGAACTCCGCCACCGCCAGCACGGCGGCGGCCCGCTCGAGCACCCGCAACGCCATCGCCGGGTCGCCTTTCTTCGGGATCAACTCGGCCCGATCGTAGGGCGGCAGTTCCCGCGTAAGAAAGAAGTCCGCCACCCCGAGCACGTCGCGCAACAGCCGGATCCGCTCCCGGATCAGCGGCGTGATCCGCGCCATCTTCGCCGGCTCGATCGCGATGCCGGCGCCCCGCACCACCGGCAGCAACTGCTCCGAAAGCTCTTCCACCGGCAGGGCCCGGATGTGCTCCGCATTCAACCAAACGGCCTTCGCATCGAACGGGTCGTCTTCCTGGAAATTCACCACCGCGTTGCTGCGGTTTACTCCTTCGAGCGTGAACGCATCCACCAGTTCCTGCCGCGCCATCACTTCCCGGTCGTTCTTGGGCGACCACCCCAGCAGGCAGATGAAGTTCACGAACGCGTGCGGCAGAAACCCGCCGTCGCGGTAGGTGGTTACACTCACCACCGGCCCGTGCCGCCGTTTCGACAGCTTGGTTCCATCCGGCGCCACCAGCAGCGGCAGGTGCGCGAACGCGGGCGGCGGCACACCCGCCGCTTCGAAAATCAGCGCGTGCTTGAACGTGTTGGTCAGGTGGTCCTGCCCGCGAATGATGTGGCTGATCCGCAGGTCCGCGTCGTCCGCGCACGAGGCCAGGTGATACGTCGGCATGCCGTCGCCGCGCAGCAGCGCGAAATCTTCGATATCGGCCGTCGCCTTGATCTGCTCGCCGTAAACGCCATCGTCGAACCGCACCGATTCGCGCGATTCGCGCGGCACGCGGAAGCGCAGCGCGAACCGTTCCCCCGCCGCCGCGCGCCGGTCGCTCTCTTCCCGCGCCATCTCCCGCATCTCTGCGTGGTACAGCCACGTCCCGTGGGCCCCCGATTTCTCACCCTCCGCCGTCTGTGCCGGAGTGAAATCGCGGTACGCCATGCCCTTCTGGAAAATCGCCTCCGCCATCGCGCGATGCAGCGCCAGCCGTGCCGATTGCCGATATTCCTCGTCCCATCCCAGTCCGAGCCATCCCAACCCTTCGAAAATCGAGGTGAGCGACGCCTCGGTATTGCGCTCGACATCGGTGTCGTCGATGCGCAAGATCATGGTTCCGCCCTGGTGGCGGGCGTATAGCCAGTTGAAAATAAAGGTGCGCGCGCTCCCGATGTGCAAAAAGCCCGTGGGAGAAGGCGCGAAGCGGACTCTGGGCATGGAAGATTTCAGTATAACAACCCGCCCTGCCCGGCCCCGAATATGCCGCGCCGCCGGGCAGCGTCGGTGATAAGCTATCCTCCATCCCTTCAAGGGGGATCAACATGTCCAAAACCGGAATCAGCAGAATCGACGACTTGTTCTCCGCAGTCCCCGGCGCCGCCCCCATCGGGCCCGGCGACCCGGACCGCCTCGCCGTTGGCGCCATCCAGGATCTGCTCATCGGCCTCGGCAACACCCATATGCCGGACGTCCGGCTGTCGGCGCACGGCAATTACGGCGCCCTGACCGGAACCGCCATCCAGGAGTTTCGCACCGCCAATGGCCTCCCGCCCAACGGAACCGTGGATACGGCCTGCCTGGCGGCGCTGGCACGTGCCCGGCACTCCAGCCCGGTCGCCTCCCGGTGCTACATTGCCCTCGCGCTCGACCTCGAAATCACCCCCATGACGTACCTCATGACCCTCACCGGTCTTTGGGAAGCCAACGCCCGCTTCGCTTCCCTCAACCTGAACACCGACAAAAAGGGGCTCTCCTTCGGCCTCATCCAGTGGGCCCAGAAGCCCGGCCGCCTCAATGAGATCGTCACCGCCTTCCGCGACGCTGATCGCGACCGCTTCCACTCCACGTTCGGCGGCGAAACCGCGGCCGAAGGACTCATCCTGCACACCGCCCGCAAAAACGGCGGCATCGATCCCGTCAGCGGAGTCACCACCGACCCGGCCTTCGACCTGATCGCCGAACCGTGGGCCGGCCGCTTCAAGGCCGCCGGGCTCGACCCGGTGTTCCAGCGCGCCCAGGTCTCCGTGGCTACCGCCGACGCGCAAAAGGCCTATCGCGACCTGCAAAGCAGTACTCCGCTGATCGCCAGCGAACGGGGCGTCGCCTTCCTCCTCGACGTCGCCAACCAGCACGGCGCGGGCGGAGCCCACTCGATCTATGCCGCCGTCGCCGCCGATCGCATGGCCGAATCCGAACTCCTCCAACGCATGCGCGACGAGTCCGTTCGCCGGGTCGGCGCGCAATATGGCGACGGCAGCAACGAGGCCCGTTCCACGGCCTCCCGCCGCGACTGGTTCCGCTCCACGCCCGTGCTCTCCGGCCAGGCGTTTATCGGCCAGGCGGCCGCCACCGCCTGAACGGTCGGGTTCGCCGCCCCACGCTACACTGGAGCCAATGCGGCTCATCACCGGACCCGCGGGCTCAGGCAAAACCGCGCGCGTCCTTGACCGGTTCCGGCAATCTCTGCGCGCTGGCGGCCACGCCGTGCGGCTGCTGGTGCCCACCGCCACCATGGTGCGGCACCTGCGCAACCACATCGCGCGCGAGGGGTTCGTCCTGCGCCCCGAGTGCATCCAGACCCTCTCCGGTTTTGTTTCCGAATGGGTCGAATCCCCCCCGCAGGTGCCCGATGCCACGCTCTACCTGGTCGTCGAAGAAGCCGTGCGCCAGGCCGCCCGGCCGGAGTTCGCGCGCGTCGCCGAGATGCCCGGCTTCTGCGCCTCCGTCGCCCGCACGATGGCCGGGTTCTCCTCCGCCGGCTGCGACAGCGAACGCCTCGCGCGCCACCTGCCCGACGCCCCGCTCGCGTCCGCCTTTCTCGCCGTCTACCGCGAAGTCGAGCGCGAGCTGACCCGCCGCGGCCTCGCCCTCCGCGCCACCCGCCTCGCCCTCGCTGCCGAACGCATCGCGCGCGACGGGCTCAAAAACATCCGCACCCTTTGGCTCGACGGCTTCCATGAGCTGACCGATCCCGAGCTCGCCTTCCTCCGGGCGCTCGGCCGCCACGCCGACCTCACCCTCACCTTCGAGGCCGCCGACCCCCGACTCGCCGCTCTCGGCTTCGTCGAGGAGCGCCTCTCCCCATCCCGGCCCTCTCCCGCCCGGGCGCTGGTGCGGGCGCCTTCGATCGAGCGCGAAGTCGAGGAAATCGCCCGCCGCATTCTGGAACAGTCCGCCGCCCGCCCCTTCCGCGAAATGGGCATCATCGTTCGCGCCAAGGACACCTACCTGCCCATCCTCCGCTCTACCCTCGAACGGTTCGGCATTCCCGCCCGCTTCTATTTCGAGCAGCCCCTGGCGGAGCACGCCACCATCCGCTGCCTCACCGCCGCCGTGGGCGCCATGCTCGGCGGTTGGGACCACGCCGCCACCGTGGCGGCGCTCAAACTCGTGCCCGAGTTCGCCGATTCCCCCGCCATCGACGAATTCGATTTCGCCGTGCGCGAGCAGATGCCCGCATCCGGCCTCGAGGCGCTCCGCGCGCTCGCTACGACCGACCGGCTCCCGCCCTTCCTCGATCGCCTCGCCGCCCTCGAACAGTGGCGCTCGCTCGCCCTGTCTCCGCGCGACTGGGCTCGCCGCATCCGCACCCTGCGCGGCCTTTTTCAGCCCCAGCCCTTCCTGCCGGTCGCTCTCCTTCAGTCCCAGGCCGCCGCCCTGCGCCAGTTCGAAGAGGCCCTCGATCAAACAGCCGAAGCGCTCCACGACGCTCGCTCCATTCCGCTCGAGACCTTCTGGCGTGCCTTCAAAGCCGTGCTCCGTCTGGCGCCGCTCCGCGTCAACGATGCCCGCCGCAACGTGGTCCACGTGCTCAGCGCTCCCGAAGCCCGCCAGTGGGTGCTCCCCGTGGTGTTTGTCTGCGGGATGATCGAAAAGCAGTTCCCCCAGTTCCACACCCAGGACCCGTTTTTTCCCGACTCGGCCCGCCGTCGCTTAAATGAGGCCGGCATCCGCGTTCGCACCGCCGCCGAATTCGAGCGCGAAGAACACGCCCTCTTCGAATCCGCCATCACCCGCGCCACCCTGCTGGTGACGCTCTCTTACCCCGAGTTCGACTCCCGCGGCGACCGCAACCTGCCCTCCCTGTTTCTCGAGGAGCTGGTCCTCGACCCGCAGGACTCACGCCCCGTGCGCCCGTGGCCCCGCCGCGTTCCCGCGCCGCGCCCGCCGGTCCGCATCGAGGCCCCCGCGCTGCTGCAATTCCTGCACACCAAAACCGCCCGCGTCACGCCGACGGCGCTCGAATCCTACCTCCAGTGCCCCTTCCAGTACTTCGGCAACCGCATTCTCCGCCTGCGCGCGGCGCCGCTGCGCCCCGACCAGCGCCTCGACTTCCTCACCCAGGGCGAAATTGTCCACCGCGTCCTGGCCGCCCGGCAGCCCATCGCCGGCGCGCGCGACCTCGAATCCCTCTTCGACGCCACCTTCGCCGAAATCTGCGCGCAGAAGCGCATTCCCCGTGCCTATCACACCGAGCGCCTCCGCAATGCCATGCTCGCCGATCTGCACGCCTTCGCCGCCGACCCGAAATGGCCCCGGGCCGGCTTCACTTCCGCTACCGAGCTCCCGTTTCTCCTCCCTCTCGACGGCCTTGAAATCTCCGGCAAAATCGACCGCCTCGATGTCACGCCCGATGGCCTCGCCTACGTCATTGACTACAAGTACAGCGCTGCGCCGCGGACCCGGTCCCGCCTCACCGACCCCAACCTCCTGCAAGCCCCGCTGTACCTGCTGGCCGCCGAAAAGGTCTTCGGCCGCCACGCTGCCGGCATGTTTTATATCGGATTGAAGGGCGAAATTCTTTACGCCGGATGGAGCGAATCGCCCATCGGCGGGCTCACCCATAACCCGCTCCCCGAAAACTGGTCCGCCGCCGCCGGGCGCGCCCTTGCCGTCGTCAGCCAGATCCGCTCCGGCCGCATCGAGGTCGCCCCCGCCAACCCCGACCATTGCCGCCGCTGCGACTGCCGCGATGTCTGCCGCGTCTCCTCCCGCCGGCCCGCCGCGGCCCTCGAGGAGGGCGCATGAGCACCGTCCAATTCACCGCCGCCCAGTTCGCTGCCACCGACGTCGCCCGGCGCCACCTCGATGCCTGCGTAGTCGCCGGCCCCGGCTCCGGCAAAACCACCGTCCTGGTCGAGTACTTCCGATGCCTCGTCGGCGCCGGCGTCGACCCGCTGCGCATCCTGGCCATCACCTTCACCGAAAAGGCCGCCGGCAACATGCGCAAAAAACTCGCCGAGGCCTTTCAGGACCACTCCGCCGTCCGCGCCCGCCTCGAGCGCGCCTGGGTCTCCACCGTTCACGGCTTCTGCGCCCGGCTCCTCCGCGAAAACGCCGTGTTCGCCGGCATCGATCCCGAATTCCACGTCGCCGACGAGCGCGAGTCCTGGCGCCTCCAGCACGACACCATCGCCGCCGCGATGGAAGAGGTGTTCGCCCAGCACCCCCAGGCCGTCCGCGCCCTCATTCGCGCCCTCTCCTCGCCCGATTTCGAAGAGGCCGTGCTCTCCGCCTACGACGCCATGCGCGGCGCGGGCGTCCGCGTCGATGATCTCGCGGCGTTCCCCGCGCCTTCCGCTCCCGGCGTCGATGAGATCGCCGCCACGCTCCTCGCGCTCCGCCGCGAAACCCCCGCAGCCTGGAGTTCCGCCCAGAAGCAGCAGCTCTCGTCCGCCCTCGAATCCGCCGCCCGCATCGTCGCCGCCGCCTCGCCGCGCGACGCCCTGATCGCCGTCGAGGCCTTCTCCTGCAATCTCAACAAGTGCAAGAAGGGCAACCCCGCCTACCACCTGCTGAAGCGCCTCAAGGATCTGGTCGAGGAGTCCCGCTACGCGCTCATCACCGCATGCTACGCGGCCGAACGCCGCCTCCTCCTCGATATCTTCCACCGCTTCGACCGCCTCTACCGCATCCGCAAGCGCGAGCGCTCCGCGCTCGATTTCGCCGACCTCGAAGAGTACACCGTGCGCCTGCTCGAGGAGCACCCCGATACCCGCGCCCGCCTGCAATCCCAGTTCGACCACATCCTCATGGACGAGTTCCAGGACACCAACGGACAGCAGGCCACCCTCCTCCGCCTCATCCGCCCACCCGACCGTTTCTACGCCGTCGGCGATATCAACCAGTCCATCTTCGGCTTCCGCCACGCCGAGCCCGAAGGCTTCCGCGAGTACCGCGACTATGTGGAGCGCGCCGGCCGCCACCTGGTCGAGCTCAACGAGAATTTCCGCAGCCGTCCCGAAATCCTCAGCGCCGTCGAAACCATCACCCACGGCATCCCCGGTATCGAGCCGCGGCCGCTCATCGCCGGGCTCCACTTCGATACCCCCAAGCCGGTCTGCGTCGAAACCATCGTGGCGGCCGGCCCGGAGGCCCTCGAAGCCCAATGGGTCGCCCACCGCATCCTCGCGCTCGCTGCCCCCTTCAAAGATGTTGCCGTGCTCGTCCGCAACACCGAGGTGCTGGCCGATTTCACCGCCGCCTTCGACGACGCCGGCATCCCCTTCGTGGTCAACCGCGGCAAGGGATTCTACGAAGCGCGCGAGATCAACGACCTCACCCACCTGCTTCACGTCATCGCCAATCCGCGCGACGAAGTTTCACTCGCCGCCGTGCTCCGTTCCCCCCTCGTGGGCGCCTCCGACGAAGCGCTCCTGCGGCTGCGCACGACCGGCAATATCGGTGGGGCCCTCGCCCGCCTCACCGCGGAATCCGCAAGTGAGTACTCGCCCGCCGACGCCCGCGCGCTTCTCGAATTCCGCGCTCGCCTGCACGAATGGCGTCTTCGCCGCGAGTACGTCACCTTCGACCGGCTCCTGTTCGACGCCATCGACGAGTGCGGCTACACCGCCGAATCGGGCGAGCGCGGCGCCGCCAACATCGACAAGTTCCTGGCCCAGGCGCGCGACGCCTCCTCGCGCATGTCCCTCGATGAATTCGTCGAGGAGCTGACCCTCGTCCGCGAGTCGAACCCGCGCGAGCCCGATGCCCCGCCCGAAGACTCCGTGGACGCCGTCCAGATCATGACCGTGCATTCCGCCAAGGGCCTCGAATTTCCCGTGGTGTTCGTGGCGGCGTTGCACAAAGGCGTCAACACCGATCTGCCGGTGGTCGCCTTCTCCCGCCGCTACGGGCTCGGTGCGCGCTGGCGCATTCCCGGCGGCCGTAAAGATAAGGACGACCTGTTCCAGCACGCCATCCGCGACGAGCGTTCCACCCGCGAAATCGAGGAGAGCAACCGCCTCCTCTACGTCGCCATGACCCGCGCCGAGCAGCACCTGGTGCTCAGCTTCTCCAGCAACGGCCGCAAACCGGCCAACTGGGCCTCTACCATCTCCGACCGCCTCGGCCTCGATTTCACCACCGTTCGCGAAGAAACCCTCGCCCTTACCGCGCCCGATGGCGAACCCTGGGCCCTGCGCCTGTTGGTAACCGATCAGCCGCCCTCGCCCCCAGCCGCCAGCCGCGCCGTAGCCCCCGTTGCGCACACCGCGGCTCCCCTACCCCTGCCCGTGCTCTCCGCCCAGCACGACACCGACGCCACCGTCACCGACCTCGCCCTGTTCGTCAACTGCCCACGCGAGTATTACCTCTCCCGGTATATCGGCTTTCGCCGCCAGGAACAGGAGGGCCCCCTCGGCGAATCGGCCGATCCTCCCGCCGCCGAGCTGGGCTCCCAGGTCCACGCGCTGCTCGCCGGCCAGCCGCTCGACCAGGCTCATCCCGAGGCCGTGCGCCTGGCCGCGGTCTTCCGCAGAAGCGCCCTCGGCCGCCGCGCCGAACGTGCCTGCCCGGTCGAACGCGAGTTCGCCTTCCTGCTCGCCGTCGAAGACCTTGTCATCCGCGGCCAGATCGATCTCTGGTTTGAAGAATCCGGCGAACTCGTCATCGTGGATTACAAGACCGATGCGGTTTCCGCCGCCGATGCCCCCGCCCGCGCCCGCCGGTACGAGCTTCAGCTTCGCCTCTATGCCATGGCCGTGGAGCAACTGGCGGGGCGGCCGCCCGACCGCGCCATCCTCCACTTCCTGCGGCCCAATAGTCTGGTGGAAGTAGATCTGTCTCCGTCCCTGTGGGGCTCCCCCGAACAGATCGTCCGCGATTTTATCGACGCGCAATCACGCCGGGAATTCCCCCTGCACGTCACCGCGCACTGCCTCCGCTGCGAGCATTACGGGAATCTCTGCCCGGCGGTGTTCAAGCCATAGACGGCCCCAGGCAGGATGCCAGCAGGCTCTTCGCGTCGTTCGCCTTCTGCGCCATCTGACTGATCGTCACACGCCCCAGAACGCCCGTCATCGCCTCCTGTGCGTCGGCCCACACGCCATGCATCGGACACCAGGCCTGGCGCGTGCACGCCCGCTCCGACACCAGGCAGAGATTCAATCGAATCGGCCCTTCCACGGCTTCCACCACTTCCAGAAGGGAAGTGCCGAGCGCCTTGGCAGCAAGCTCGAACCCGCCCGTGTTCCCCCGATGGGACACCACCAGGTTGGCGCGCGTAAGGCTCTGCAGGACCTTGGACAGAAACTGGTCGGGGCATTCAGCGGCTTGCGCCAGCTCCGAGCGGCTGGCCCGCGTTTCTGGTGGCAGTCCGGCCAAGTGAACCATGACCCGGACCGCATAATCGGCGGCTCTGGTTAGTTGCATTGACCCGATAGTAAGCTTTTAGAGCCCTTTTGTCCAGTTCTATGAAAAGTTGTCGAAAAGTTACGTACTGTAGGTCAACGCAACACGTAACCGTGTTTCCGGTCCGATTTGTTCCCTGCCGCCATCGCCCCACGTAACCGCGTGGAATCGCGGATAATAGCCCCAGAGGCGTACTCAGCGCCGATGTGGGGCTGGTTTTCCGTGAGATGGCCATTCTGGATTCCGCTGTTGGGTTTTGCCGCACTCCTGGGCGCGCAGAGTCAGACCGGCGAACTCCGCCTCACCGTCACCGACCAGGCCGGCCTCCCCGTCCTCGCTCCCGTCGAACTGGCCAGCAACGCCAATCAGTATCGCCAGACCTTCACGGCCGGCCGCGACGGCACAATCGTCGCCAAACGCCTGCCCTTCGGAATCTATCGCCTGCGCATCGCCATGGACGGATTCGCGCCCTATTCCGAGATCCTCGAAATCCGCTCGGCCGTCCCCATCGAGCGCCGCATTACTCTCTCGCTGGCTCGCGTGGAGACCGCCGTCGTGGTGAGCGAAGCCGCTACCCTCATCGATCCCCATCGCACCGGCTCGAGCAATCGCATCGGCCGCGACTCCCTCCGCGACCGTACCGGCAGCCAGCCCGGCCGCTCCCTCGTGGAGCTGATCGATGCCGAACCCGGCTGGCTCCTCGAAGCCAACGCTGTTCTGCATCCGCGCGGCTCCGAATACCAGACCCAATACGTGGTCAACGGCCTGCCCCTCACCGATAACCGCTCTCCCTCCTTCGCTCCCGAGCTCGATGTCGAAGACGTGCAGGCGATGAACGTGCTCACCTCCACCTATCCCGCCGAGTACGGCCGCAAGCTGGGCGGCATCATCGAGGTCACCACTGCCCGCGACGCCCGGCCCGGACTCCACGGCCGCTTCGCCGCTTCCGGCGGCAGTTTCGCCACCGCCGGCAGTTACGCCATGGCGCAGTATGGCTGGCGGCGCAACACCCTCACGCTCAGCGGCAACGCCGCCCGCACCGGCCGCTATCTCGATCCGCCGGTGGAGCGCAACTTCACCAACCGCGCCACTACCGGCGGCATGGCGGCGCACTACGAAACCGATCTCAGCGATGCTGACCGCCTCAGCTTCCTTCTGCGCCGCGAACAGGCGCGCTTCCTGGTGCCCGACGAGCAGATCCAGCGGGATGCCGGCCAGCGCCAGGATCGCGACAGCTATGAGACCGTGGGCCAGTTCGCCTGGCAGCATATCTTCTCGCCGCGCTGGCTCGGCGACCTCCGCGTCCTGTCGCGCGATGTCTCCACTTCGCTCTGGTCGAACCCCCTCGCCACCCCTGTTTTCGCCGCGCAGGACCGCGGCATCCGGGAAAGCTACGCCAAATCCGCCCTCTCCGCGCACTTCGGCCGCCACGAGTTGAAGGCCGGCTTCGAAGGCGATTTCGCCTCCGTACGCGAAGCCCTCGCCTATCGCATCACCGACCCCGCCGCCTTCGACTCCGAGACCCGCCCCCGCTTCGGTTTCGCCGATCGCGCGCAGGACCGCGAACAGGCCGCCTTCGCCCAGGACCTGGTCCGCCTCGGCAATTGGACCGCCAGCCTCGGCCTCCGCTGGGACCACTACGGCCTGCTCGTCCATGAATCCGCGCTCAGCCCGCGCCTTGCCGCCGCCTGGTACTGGCGCGCCGCCGATCTCGTTTTTCACGCCTCCTACGACCGCGTCTTCCAGACGCCCGCCATCGAGAACCTGCTGCTGGCCAGTTCCCCGGCCATCGCCACCCTCAGCCAGAACGTCCTTCGCCTCCCGGTCCGGCCCTCGCGCGGCAACTACTATGAAGCCGGTTTCACCAAGGGCCTCTTTCACTGCATCCGCCTCGACGCCAATTCCTACCTGCGGCGCGTCGACAATTTCGCCGATGACGATCTCCTCCTCAACACCGGCGTCTCCTTCCCCATCGCCTTCCGCCAGGCGTCCATCCACGGCTTCGAGGGCAAGCTGGAGATTCCGCGCTGGGGCGCCTTCTCCGGTTTCCTGAGTTACTCCAATATGCGCGGCGTCGGCTATCTTCCGGTCACCGGCGGGTTCTTCCTCGGCGACGAATCCTCCGGCCTGCTCGATCGCACCGATCGCTTCCCGATCACCCAGGACCAGCGCAACTCCGTCCGCGCCCGCGTTCGCTGGCAGATCGTCCCGCGCCTGTGGGCCGCGCTCGGCGGCTGGTACGGCAGCGGTCTGCCCGTCGAATTCGAGGGCACCCGCCAGGACGCCGTGGCGCAGTACGGTGAGCGCATCGTCAGCCGCCTCGACCTGGAGCGCGGCCGCATCCGGCCGTCGTTTTCCATCGACGCCTCCGCCGGCCTCGACCTGGTGCGCGCCGACCGCCGTGCCCTGCGCTTCCAGGCCGATGTCCAGAACCTCTCCAACCGCCTCAACCTGATCAATTTTGCCGGCCTCTTTTCGGGCACCGCCATCGCCCCGCCGCGCAGCTTCTCTCTGCGGCTCACCGCCGAGTTCTGATGAAATCGCCCCGCGCCTTCACACCCGGTACGTGTCCGGCTTCCACTGCTGGATGGCGCGTTTGATCGTGTCCGGCGCCAGGCTCTCGTCCGCGGCGCGCTGCGCCAGCGCCGCCACCTCCACATCCGGCGCGAACCGCAGCGCGATGATCTGACCGATGGTGAGCTTCGCGTCCAGCAGCTTTCCGGTCAGCGCGAAATGCCGCAGGTTTTCTTCGGCGCGGATGGCGCGATCCTGCGCCTTCAGCGGGAAAATCCGGCAGAAGAAGAACAGCATCAGCAATGCCGCCGTCAGCGCCACGATCAACGAAGCGCTGTACAGCCGCTGGTGATCGCCCCACGATTGGTACAGGTTCACCACCGAACCGATCAGCGTCAGGGCGATCAGCAGGAACAACACCCCATGGAACATCGGGACCAACCGCCTGTGGTTGGCGTAATTCTGCGTTTCCATGCCACCGATGTTATCGCAGCTTTACCAGCTCCATCGGGTAGCGCGCGTTGTGCCGCGGGTTCTCCGCTTCGTACACCACGCACACCGTATCGCCCACCTTCGGTGACCCTTTGGAAACGCCCGCCGCGCCCTTGCTCACCGCTCGCCCCACCGCGAACTCGTAGTGCGCCCACTTGCTGCCGTGTTGCCCGCAGGTGTAGTGCGTGACGATCCCTGGCGCCGTCCTTCCTTCGCTGAGCAGCCGCTTCTGCCGCCCGATCCAATAAAACAACAGGGCTCCGATGGCCGCGAATACAGCCGCCAGCGTCATGGGCAGCCACTCCGGAATCGGCGACTTTCTCCAGTCGCGCGGCTCGTTCTCGGCAGGGTCGCCGGCCATGTAGCGCACCGCCAGCGGCTCGCCTTCCCGCAGGCCGCGCCAGGCCTTCTGTGGGACGCCCGCGCTTCCCTCGTAGATGTGTCCGTCGTGCTGGAACTGGTACGTCACCATGGTGCGGCGTTCTTTACCGCTTCGCCGCCATAGCCTGGTAATCGTCGCCTCCGTGTTCACCCCCTGCTGGTCCAGCCGGGCCTCCCGTTGCGCACCCCGCAGCGCCGCGGCGTGGAGCGCCAGGTATGCGGCCGCCGCCCCGGCCAACAGCAGTGCCCCCACTACCGCCAGGGCCATGCCGCACGCGGCCAGTTGCACCTCCCGCGGCAGCGCGCGCGAGAGTTCGCGCGGCGCCTTCCAGTTCTGCCGCAGATCCTCGAGCCGTTCATGGGAAGTCATCGTCTGCACCTGATTCGATTTCAGCAGAAAAATCCGCCGTTTGGGAAATCCAGCCGGTGCGGCCGGCTTCTGGACCCGCCTGGCCGCAAGCGACGGTCACCTCAGGACCGTCCACCGGCGGGCGCGCAGCGAAACACTCCCGCCGATTTCAGATATTATGCTTGGGTATGGACAGGCGGGCGTTTCTTACTCTGGCCGCGGTAGCCGTTCGCGCGCGCGCGACCGTGCGCGGCATCCAGATGCACTTGAGCTGCGGTTCGCTCGGCATTAAGGCGACCCAGCGCGAGGCGGTCGATCTGGCCGCCGGCCACGGTTTCGACCTGGTGGATGCCGATGGCAGATACCTCGCCGGGCTCTCCGCCGGCGAGCTCGATGACCTGCTCGGCTACATGAAATCCAAGTCCGTCGGCTTTGCCATGGCCGGCCTCCCCGTCGAATTCCGCCGCGACGAATCGGCGTTCCACGACGGCATGAAGACCTTCCCGGCCTACGCTAAAGGCATCGAACGCGCCGGCGTGCGCATGGTCACCACCTACATCCTGCCCATGAGCAACACCCGCCCCTACATCGAGAATTTCAAGCTGCACGCCGCCCGCCTGCGTGCCGCGGCGCGTGTGCTGGCCGACTCCGGCGCCCGCCTCGGCATCGAGTACGTGGGCCCCAAGACCCTCTGGGCGTCGCAGAAATACCCCTTCTCCCACACCATGGCCGAAACCCGCGAGTTGTTCGCCGAAATGAACCAGCCCAATGTTGGTCTCGTGCTCGATTCCTGGCACTGGTACCATGCCGGCGATACCGGCGCCGATATCACCGCGCTCTCCGCGCGCGACATCGTATCCGTCGATCTGAACGACGCCCCCGCCGGCGTCCCCAAAGACCAGATGGTCGATGGCAAGCGCGAGCTTCCCGCGGCCACCGGTGTGATCGACATCAAGACGTTTTGGGCCGCGCTCGAAAAAATCGGCTTCGCCGGTCCGATGCGGGTCGAGCCCTTCAACGACGTGGTACGAAAGATGTCCCCCGACCAAGCCGCCGCCGCCGCCATAGCAGCCTTGAAGAAATCCGCGGACGTCTAAGCGGGACCCGTCCCCGCGATGGCAGCCCCGATCATGCCGCCGCCGTTGCGTATCCTCCCCGCCGCCAGCTTTCCCGCCAGGCGCTTGCCGACCTTCACCCCCGGCTGCTCGATCAAATGGAACGCCACCACCGGCATCACCACCATCAACACCGCAAACACTGCCCACCGCAGCCACGCCGCCTGCCCGGCCATCGCCTCGAATCCCAGGTAGATCGCGAAGATGTGCGTCAGGTAAATGCCATAAGAGTACTTGGCGATCGTCCCCGCCGCCCGCCGGATGAACCCGTCTGGAATCGGCCGGAACTGCGGCGCGCATATGCCGATCAGCAGGCACGTAAACCAGCGCGGCGGAAACACCGGCCGCAGATGGAGCTGCGTTACCCCCACGAAGAACACCGTCGCCGCGCCCAGGAAAACCGGCCACAGCCAGGCCGGCCACCGGAACCGCGGCGCTTTGGAAATCTGGTACGCCATAATCCCCGGCAGGAAACAGCCCACGTATTGCGCCAGGTCGGCGCGTTCGCTCCAGTGGGGTTGCAACAGCGCCAGCGCCACCGCCGGCAGCAACAGGCCGGAGGTCGCCCATGCCGACCGGAACCGCCTCGCAAACAGGTACAAGAACGGCAGCGCCACGTACATCTGCACTTCGTACGGCAGGCTCCACAAGGGATCGATGGCAAACCTGCTGAGGGTCAGGTTCATGGTGAGTGCGAGGTTCGATACCAGGTCCGGCCCCGAAAGCATCCGATACCCCGAGACCACCGCGCACAGCACAATCGCGATACTCAACGGGTAAATCCGCAGCACCCGCCGGATATAGAAGGAGCCGAACATCCGCCATCCCCGCTCGCCGGCCCGTTCCATCGAGAGCATCAGCACCAGGCTGGTATGAACGAAGAAAATCAGCACTCCGAAATGAGCGGCCGAAGCAAACCCGCGCAGATGGAACGCCGTCTCGACTAGGTGATACGCCAGCACCAGCATCACCGCAAACGCCCGCAGACAATCCAGGTTGGGCGAATCCGAGCGAAACACGCTCGTCCGCGCCCCGGTCAGTCCGGGTGCAATGGACCCGCGCTCATCGGGTGTAACGGCTACCGTCGGTTGTGACACAGGCAGGGGACCCCCAGCCGCCCCGAGGAACGGTTTGACTGTCACGCTATCGTAGCAGACTCCGGCGCATTCGCATCCTGCAGCCGCGGGCAGGACGTACGGAAGCAAACGGTTGAAAACGCGCCCTGTATCCGGGAAGATCGCCCAGGATTTCAACGAGAGGTTCCCAGAGGCAGCACGTTGACCACGCCGGGAGCCGCGAATTAGTAAACGCTGGGCTACCGGTTACCTGGTCCCTCCACTGGTAATTCTACGACGAACTCGGCGCCCTTTCCAGGCAGGCTTCGGGCGACGATGGTACCGCCATGAATCTCCACAACTCGCTTCGCGATCGCAAGGCCCAGCCCGTTGCCGCTCTGTAGCCCGGTTCGTGCCCTATCCGCCTTGTAGAAGCGCTCGAAAATCCGCGGCAGATCGGCCGAGGCAATACCGATGCCCGTGTCAGTCACCGTCACACGGTGATGAGAACTCCCGGCGCACAGTGCCACACGAACGCCGCCGCCCTCAGGGGTGAACTTGATGCTGTTGTGGATGAGGTTGATCCATAACTGACTCAGTAGTCCTTCATCGCCAATGATCGTAGCCTCTTCGAGCGCCGCATCCATTTCCAGTCGCTTCTCCGACCACTGTGCCTCGCAGTTCAGGATCACGTCCTTGATCTGGGTGTCGAGACGATACGGCCGAGGATTCGCCTGGTGCTGAACCGAATTGAGCGACGCCAGATCAAGCAGGCTGGCGGCCAGTCGCGACAACCGTTGACTCTCTGTTTCGATGATCTCCAGATAGCGGCGACGGTCCGCAGAGCTCAGATCCGCGCGTTTGAGCGCGGACGCAAAGCCGCGGATGGAAGTGAGTGGGGACTGGATTTCATGTGACACGTCGGAGACGAATTCCTGCCTTAGTTTTTCCCATTGATCGAGTTGGACCGCCACCTGGTTGACGGTCTTGACCAATCCGCCGACACCACTGTGATTTTCCGGATTCAGCCGCGCGCTGAAATCTCCCGCGCCGATTCGCTCCAGTGCCACGATGACGGATGAGAGCAGGTGGTTTGGTTTCGACCCAAAAAGATGTTCGGTGCCCACGATCGCCAATGCCGCCAGGAAAGCGGCCACCACAGTATCGATGATGAGGACCACCGGGCCGGGTGGGCGCGCACCGGCACCATCATAGACGAAAGCGGTCAGGTAATACGCAACCGTGAGAGCGCCGCAAACCAGCGCTAATTGGACTCCCACTCTCGCCGCTGGGCGGATTTTCATCCAAGTGCCTCGAGCCGGTAGCCCAAGCCGCGAATCGTCCGGATTTTGAACCTGCACCCGCTTTCCGGGAACCGTTCGCGAAGGCGATTGATATGCACGTCGAGGGTTCGCTCATTGCCCTCGAAATCGTAGCCCCAAATGTCCTCGATCAGCGCGGAACGGGCGAGAGTCCTGTTGGCGCAGCTTGCGAGAGCGAACAGGAGATCGAATTCCTTGAGGGGAATGGTCATCGGCTCGCCCTCTACCAGCACTTCGTGGGTCTTCCGGTTCATCCTGAGGCCGCCGACTTCCACGATTTGGGAATGCGCAATCCTGTACCTCTTGAACAACGCCTTGACCCGGGCGACGAGTTCCAATGGCTCGAATGGCTTCACGATATAGTCGTCGGCGCCGACGTCAAATCCCTTGATCTTTTGGCCGGTTTCTCCTTTCGCGGTGAGCATGAGGACCGGGGTCTCGCCGGCCGCGCGGAGCGTCCGGCAGAGTTCCCAGCCGTCCATTTGGGGCATCATGATGTCCAGGATCACCATGTCGGCCCTGGTGGATTCGAGTTTGGCGAGAGCCTCAGCACCGTTCGAAGCTTCCAAGACATCGATGCCTTCGTGTTCCAGGAAGAAGCGCACCAGTTCCCGGATGTTGGGATCGTCGTCGACAACGAGAATTCGGCTCATTCCAGCTCTCAGCCGCCGGCCGGTGGTGCGGGCGGCTGTCTCTAACACCAAGGTACCGGTTCAACTAACCAGCCGCATGCCCTGGAGGTCCGCCGTGAGAATCCACTCGCCGTCGTCAATACGGACCTCGAACAAGTTCCGTACCTTGCTCGGCTCGGCCCAATCGTAGGATTGCCGGAACAGGATCTTGCGGCCACCGCTCTCAAGATGAGCGCCCTCGGGAAAATTGACAATCAGACGGCTGCCTTCGAGCGTGCAATCCTTGATTACAACGCCGACATTGTCGGCGAGCAGCTTCCGGTAGCGCTTGCCCAACGGCTCGTACCCAATCAGGAAGTCAAATCTCCAGAAGCTGCCGGAGTACTCGCCCGTCGAATAGCGGTAGTCGCCCTGGACGAGAAGATAGAGTCCATCATTTACCCAGGTGCCCACACTCCTGCCCGACATCTGGCACTCGGGTGAACCCTGCCCCAGTCCGTTCGGGAACAGAATGCCCGACCACGAAATCGGTCCGGCAAGCGGAGAGAGTGCCTTTGAATACTCGATGGCAGCGGCTTTGGCGCGTTCAGTCAGTTGAAGGCCCGTTCGCCAGTCGTTAACAACCGGGACAGAGACGACGTTGTCCGTCATTCGTTTCACTCCTCTTTCCATAGCCTCGCCTGTCAGCGTAATGCCGCAATGTAAACGGAGCTTAAACGCCAGGCCAACTCGCGAAAACGACCGTATCGTTTACCGGAGAGAACAAGCTGGTTGATAAAGGCAACTGGCTGCGACCGGAAAAAGCGGAAGCCGCTCTATCCCGCATCGGGGTTCGCGCGGGGGGCTGCGCGAGCCGGGCTTCCGGCCACCATTGGAGCGTATCGGTGACCCACAGATTTCTCAGGGCGAGGCCAAAAGAAAATGGTTCCAAGTGATCGGATTCCCAGCCTGATCCATCGCCGGCATGCGCGGCATGGAACACGGCAAGCGAGAGCGCCGGACGATTCGCCTCTCCACTCCCCGGCCGCCGCTTTGGGCGACTGCCGGATCAATGCGTCGAGACTCGCCGCAAACTCTCTCCCGCTCGGGACCGGTTGCTCGTAACGGCCTTTCCCTCGCCTCGAACGGCTGCTCCTTACGAAGCCACCATTCCAGGGTCAACGTTCCCGGCCTGCTACTTCGCTTCCCGGCAAATCGCTTCCACCGCCCGTTCGGCCATCCGCTCCGCCGCCGCTTCGGGTTTCCCCGAATTTCGGCGGCCTCATTGCTTCTGGCCCGTTGCGGCTTCCGCTATCCGCCGGCCGGCTTGCGCTTCCCGCCTCCGCTCCCCTTCGGGACATTTCGGTCCCTACGGCTCAAAGCGTTCAACGGGATTCCCAAACCATGCGGCCCGCCTGCCGGATCCGCCCGATCTCCCTTCGCTCCCCACAGCCCATTTCTATTGCTAGTAATGCTGGCTGCGGATCAACGTTCCAGGTCCGCTACGTTTCCGGAGGCTTGCTGTTCCTCCAACCTCTTGGAACCTTTCTCACTATGCCCTCGATGGGTTCTTCCGTCAATCGTTTTGGGAGCTCCGCGCGGCCGCTTTCCTCAGCTTTTATCATCCTTATTTTCGAACAGGTTACAGCGAACAGGCTCTGAATCTGCTGTGGATAAAACACGCTCCCGCGGTCGTGTTGGATCGCCGCCGCACGCGCCGCCTACTGAATCGAAATCAGCCGCGGCTTCTCGAAGAATCCGATGCAATAGGTGTACTTGCTCATCACCAGCAACTGGGGCGGGAGCGAGACCACGCGCTTGGTCGGCCGTGCCTTGCCTCCCATCCGATTGCTCAGCACCCGGCCATCCTCCAACACGAAGAACCAGTCCCGCCGCGGCGATTCGACGGCGCTCATCGTATACGCCACCGTGCCCGAGCGAATCCCCGCCGGCACTTCGAACGGTTCGCCACTCTTGATTTCGGCAGCGGACCCGGCCCTCCAGGTGAATTCGCTCAGCCTGACCTTGTTGGGGTGAGCCGGATCCGCGGTCAGCACCGACGCCCGAATCACTCCCGATACCGATGCGTGCAGCGCCGGCGCGACCGCACCGACCGGACTGCCCTCCACGCTCCCGGCCGGCTCCAGCTTCGGGCCGGAGTCGTCCCACGTCACCAGGCTCAGCGAGTTGCCCTGGCGGAGAACCGCGAACCGCGCTCCACCGGGATTGATCGTCGACGCCATGTCCGTAATCGGCTCCGCAACGGGCTTGTCCCACACCACCGATGCCGCCGGCGGCTGCCGGTTATAACCAACGTTCGGAAAACGCACCAATGCCAGCCGCCGCCCCGCCTCGTCCGTCACCAGCAGATCGATATCGCCGTTCGCCCCCATCAGCGACGGCCCGTGGATCTTCGGCGTGAACGCCAGCGTCACCGGCTGCGGCAGCTTGCGAAACCCGGCCACCGTAATCGTGTTCCCGTTGCGCCAGCCAAACCGCGGTCCAATGAAACCCGGCTCGGCCGTCTGGCACCACGGTGCGAAGAAATCGGTCGCTCCCGGAGCCGCTTCCGCCACCCTCGAAAGGCCGCCGAATGACGTTTCGCCGATCTCCGGCCGGTCCTCCGTGAAGGACGCCAGGTACACCCCGTTGCCATTGACACTCAACGCGCTGATGCCGACTTCCGGCTCGAGCGGCGTGCGCCCGACCTCCCGGAACAGGGGCGCGCCGGGCGCTTCCATGTGCAGCGTGATTCGATTCGACTCGATCGTCGTCCCGTTCCACTCGTACGTGGCGAACAGTTCGTGCGACCCCGGGGTCGCAAAAACCAGCGTATTCGGCAGGGGCAGTTCGGCACTGAGGCTTTCCCCCGGCCCCACCGTCTTCCGCGCGCGCGGAATGCCGGTCGGCGGCGATCCCAGCCAGTGAAACCGGTGAGGTTTTGGAAAGGACGGTCCGCGAACCACGAAGTACGGCTGCGGACTGTACGGATCGTCCAGGGCCGGCAGCGTCACCGGCTCCGCGCCGGTGTTCTTCACCTCCACCTCCAGTTCGATCTCCTCCCCGCTGATGTAGCTTTTCTGCGACGGCTGAATTCGGATCTCCAAACCGGACCTCCTGAAGTTGGCGCTCGCGATCTTCTTGTCCTGGGCGGAGAACATCCGCGGCCCGCCCAGGCTCAGGCAGACGGCCAGCGCCAGCACCGCGCCTTCAAGTCTTCGAGTTCTTGGAGCTGACCGGGCTGAGCGCATCCTTACTCCATCCTCTGAGGCGCAGTTGACAAAAACCACAGAACTCGACCGGCGGGTTGTACGACATGATGCAGTTCTTCACGCTCTTGTCGTGGCATTTGTAATTCTTCTCCTCGCCCGCATCGGGAGTGTGGGGCAGGAAGAAGTGGTGGCCAAATTCGTGCGCCGCCGTGAATTCCGGATTGTCGGGTGCCGTGTGGCCCGCGGCCGTCTCGCACAACAGGAAACCGCACCGGTCGCCATTCCCGCCAGTGATGTCGAACGCCCATCCCATCAACGTGCTCCCCACGTCGTTCAACTTCTCTACATGGAAGATCGTGCAGCCCGGATTGGCGTCGGCCTCCGGGTCGAAGGCGGGCGTGATCATCTGCTTGCCCACGATTTTGCTCGTGGTCGGCCCGTACTTGCTCGTCGTCATCCCGTTGCCCGCATCTTTCATAAACGTGCGGACGTCGTTCCAGTGATCGATTGCGGTGTCCTTCACCCGGTCCGCTTCGGCGTTGCTCAACCCCCCGCCGTCGGTCGCCACCGCGCCATTGATCGCCGGCCCCGCGGCTGCCCCACTCACAGGATTGTTCTTGAGGGCATCGACTACCGACGTGCGCAGCGCCGGCGTGAGCTTTGCCGGTCCCAGGCCGAGCCCGTCCAGTTTAGCCCCCACTTCTTCCATAAACGCCACCGTGTATTCGTCGCGAGTCCGCATGTAGGCGCCCAGCCCGCCCAGCGTATACTGGTCGCCCGGCTTGATCATACGCTTCCGGGCCACGCTCAAACCGTTGATCACCGGGTTCACCCGGTTGTTCCAGTCGGCGTGCCCTACGTTTTGGATCGCCGCCCCGGTCTCGTCCTTCAATTCCAGAAACGCCTTGGCGTAGTGCGTTGCGATCGTCGCCAGGTTCAGCGTCTCCCCGACCGCCGCGCTCTTTTTGACATACTTGCGCACATGCACGCGGCGCCACGTCTGGTACTCCCCCGTCTCCGCTTTGAGCACGTTCGGGCACGGTAGCGGAGCGTCCGCATCCACGTTCAGCTTGTACTTCTTTTTCCGGTCGTATACCTGGCAGACGTATACCGTGAGCTTGTACGAGTCGCCGGCCATGCGCGACGGCTGGAACATCACCCCGGTCTTCGATGCGGCCACTCCGTCGTTCCACGCGTAGCTGTACGCGGCCCATTTGCGCGGCTTATCGACCGGCTCCACTTTGAATGGAAAGGCCCCGGCCGGTAGACCCCCCGGCGCCGTGCCGGTCTGCGCCGGAAACACGGCCTTGTCTTTCGATGCCCGCTTTCCGCCGCGCTTCGTGTGACAGTTCCGGCCCTTCGGCTTGGCTTTGTTGACCAGGTAGTTTTCCGCCGCGGCCGTGAATGCCGTCGGGCTCGCCACCGATTTGCTCTCCCAATCCCACAGGAACTTCAGGTTGCCCAGTGCCTTGATGGCCACCACATCGGTGTCTGCCGACGATTTCACCCACACCTTGCAGAACAGCGGAATCAGCGGTCCGTCTCCCCACAAGGTCTCGTATCGCGTGTAAAGCGTGTTGTTCTCGGCGTCGTTGTCGCCGGTGGTGAACATGTTGGACGTCAGAAATACCTTCACCGCCCCGGCCGCCGGCGGCGTGGCCGATTGCGTGATCAGCTCATCGTACGTCTCCCCGTGCATGCCGCCCTGCCGATTCGCCGGCTGTGCCGGCAGGAGCGTCTTCGGCCCATACTCGAGCTCCAGTTTCGCCACCATGATATGAAAATAGGTCCATGCCGTCGGCGCCGTGTTCACCCCCGACCCCGACACCGTCAGCTTCAGCTTGTAAACCGAATACTCCGCGTTCAGGAAATCGCCCGGAAAGTCGGCATGAGGGTCGATCTTGCCGTCCCAGTTGTCCTGCCCGTTGAACTTCAGCGTACTCTCCCCGTGCAGTAGCTCCGCGTCCTTCAACTCCCGGGTCCAGACCGGGTCCGTCTCGAAGCGCCGGAAGATCTCGATCTTCGCTTTCTCGATGGCGTACTGCGGATTGTGCAGCGTGTAGACGATCTGCACGTCGTCCTTCAGCGCGGGATCCGCCGTCCACGTCCCCGGCGCATACTGCGGGCCGGGCGCGAAGTGGAAGCTCTCCGTTCCCGTCCCCGAAGGCGCCGTCGGCGTCGTGCTCGACCCGTCGCGATACGACTTCGACTTGCTCCCGCCCTGCCCCTTGATCTGAATCTCGACCACACCGAATTCCGGAACCCCCAGGCGGTTCAGATGTGTCCGGTCGTGAGCCGTGCGGGCGATACTGGCGCTTCGGCTAATCGGCATGGTTAGTCATCGTGCCGCGCTTTAATATGAGCCCGAATGTCCGCGACCGCCGCCGTATCCGCCGGCGCGACCTTGTTCTCCACCGCGCGCCGGTACGTCCTCACCGCCCACCCCGTATCGGCGTCCTCCGCCTTCTGGACCGGACACGTGAACCCCAGGTTTTCCAGCCGCTGCAACACGCCGCGCGTCACCGTATGCGGCTCGAGCGACCCCACCTGCAGAGCCCACTTGATGGTCTCCCCCTTTTTCGGCCATACCGTCTTCGGATCGTCGAAATCCGCGGCCACAATCGCCGGCGGATGTTGATTCGCCACCGCCGCGGTCATCGCCGGCGGTGCCTGGTACGCAGGTGGATTGGACAGTTCCACGGTCACCGACGCGGTGGTCGCCTGCGGATCGATGTCGTCAATCTCCAGCGTCCCTCCGGTGCCGGCCGCCTTCTTCGCCCCGATCACCAGCGTCCCTTTCGCCATGCCCGGCGTCTGCGAGACGTCCGCCTTGCAGATCTTCACCCTCAGCTTGGTCTTCTTGCGGATGACTTTGAATGGCTTTTCCGCGTCCAGCGGCAGGGCGTAGGACTTCACCTGCTTCTCCGGCACTTTGACGGTGCTGCCCTCCTCCACCTGATTCGGGTTCGGGAACTGCGTCGCGTTGTCGGAATGATTGTAAACGGTGAGGTAATTAAAAAAGCCTTGGTCTTTCGCTATCTTGTTGAAGCAATCGCCCGCGGCCGAAGTTACATCTGGCACCCAAGATCACCCCTCGATGATTTCGCTCTTGTCGATACTGGGAAAAAAGATCTGGTAGTTTCCCGGCGGAACCGCTTTCTCGGCGTATTTTCCATTGCCGGCTACATCGGCTGTGTACAACGGCTTGCCGCGATAGATTTCGAAATCGGCCATCGGCACGGGAGTCAGATCGTCCTCCCAGCGGATCAGCAGTTTGAACCAGTGCGTCTTGTTCTTCTTGCACGGAACCACCTGGTCCGGCGGCTGGTCCGCCACCCCCTGCATGAGTGCGTCGATTTGTTGTCGTGGCGTCATCGTTCTAACTCGCCTGTTCCGGCTCCTCCTCCCCGGCCAGCGCCTTCTCCGCCTCCTGTCGCGCTTCCAGCTCCAACAGGCGCCGGATGGTCTCGCGCCGCAATCGTTTCATCCGCTCGTTCGAACTCTTCGGTTCCGCCAGGATGCGGCGCGCCCATTCAAACGAAGGCTCCTCCAGGCATCCCGGAGGAAAGGTCTGCTCGAAGCACAGGAACTGTAGATACTCGGCGCGTTCGATGTTCAGTTTCAAGGCGCGCCGCAGGCCCCCCCTGGTCTGTTTCCGCCGTTCCGCCGCCGAAGCCCCGGCGAACGCGGGATACAGGTTCGCCAGTTTTTCCTCACACCAGGCGGCATCCGCATCGAACCCCAGCACCGCCATCTGCTGATCCCGAATCACGAGCATAAGTCAATCAATCAATATACCGAAGCAGGATCGGCATACCGAAGCCCATTTCTTCTTTCCGTGTCTTTTGACACACTCCGCCGCGCCCGGGTCCTACCCCAGCAGCCGCGCCGCCGGCTTGGCAAAGTAAGTCAGGATAATCGCCGCTCCCGCCCGCGTGATCGATGTCAGGCTTTCCATCATCGCGCGATCGTGGTCCAGCCACCCGTTGCGCGCCGCCGCCATGATCATCGAGTACTCCCCGCTCACCTGGTACGCCGCAATCGGCACATCGAACCGCTCGCGCGCCCGCCACACCAGGTCCAGGTACGGCATCGCCGGCTTCACCATGATGATATCGGCGCCTTCCTGCAAGTCCAGCTCGATCTCCAGCATCGCCTCGCGCCCGTTCGCCGGGTCCATCTGGTAACTGCGCCGGTCGCCGAACTGCGGCGCCGATTCGGCCGCTTCCCGGAACGGTCCGTAAAACACCGAGGCGAACTTGGCGGAATACGCCAGGATCGGCGTCTTCTCGTACCCGTTCGCATCGAGCGCCTGCCGGATCGCCCACACCCGGCCGTCCATCATGTCCGACGGCGCCACCATGTCCGCCCCCGCCCGCGCGTGCGACAGCGCTGCCTTCGCCAGCCATTGCAGCGTCGTATCGTTGTCCACGTCGCCGTCTTTGACGTATCCGCAATGGCCGTGGCTGGTGTACTCGCAGTTGCATACGTCGGTGATCACCAGCAGCTTGGAGGTCTCCTTGCGAATCGCCCGGATCGCCCGCTGCACGATGCCGCTGTCGTCGTAGGCGCCCGACGCCATCTCGTCCTTCGTCTCCGGCAGCCCGAACAGAATCACCCCGCCAATCCCCAGGCTCTCCACTTCGCCGCACTCTTTCACCAGTTCGTCGATCGAGAGCTGATAGTTGCCGGGCATCGCCCCGATCTCCCGCCGCACTCCTTCTCCCGGGCACACGAACAGGGGCAGAATGAACTTTCCCGGGTGCAGGTGGGTCTCTCGAACCAGCCCGCGCAGGGCTTCGGTGGCGCGCAGACGGCGCAGGCGTTGGGTAGGGAATGGCATTTACCCGAATTGTAACTCCGCCGTCCTCCGGCCGCTCCGCCCGCGCACCCTAATGTTTCCTCCGCCCCTTGCCGATCTTTAGCTTTGTGTGAGAGTAATGTCCTCCGCGTGCCGCCCTGCCGGAGCCGCCCCCCGGCACGAGCCCGGCGGGTGCTCCCGCCGCCCGCCAAACGGGGGGCTTGACAACCCGATGCACCCGGATAGAATAAATTTCATCAAAGCGTTGGGATATGCATACCGCTTGTGACCACAACCGTACCCAGATCATCGCCCGCCGTGACGGCGTTGATTACGTCGAGTGTCTCGACTGCCGTCAGATCTTCGAGGCGGAAGATCTCGAACCCGTCCAGGTGGAGGAAGACGACGAATAGCCCTCTCTCCCTGCGTTAGCATGGAGGGACATGCACGATCTCGCCTCGTTCCGGAACCATTTCGACCGCATCGCGGAGCGCCTCTCGACGCGCGGCCCCATCCCCTCGCTCGACCAGTTTCGTGAGCTCGACCAGCGCCGCCGCACCGCCATTTCCCGCACCGAGGAGTTGAAGCGCCAGCGCAATGCCGCCAGTGCCGAGATCGCCCAGGCCCGCCGCGAGGGTAAGGACACCGCCGAACGCCAGCAGCAGGTCCGTGCCGCCGGCGACGAGATCGCCGCCCTCGACGACCAGGTCAAGCTCCTCGATTCCGAGTTTCGCGAACTCCTCGCCGGCATCCCCAACCTTCCCCACGAGTCCGTTCCCGTGGGCCCCGACGCCTCCGCCAACGTCCAAATCCGCCGCTCGGGCGAGCCCACCCGCTTCGATTTCGACCCCAAGCCCCATTGGGACCTCGGCCCCGAGCTGGGAATCCTCGATCTCGAACGCGCCGCCAAAATCGCCGGCGCCCGCTTCGCTCTCTACTGGGACCTCGGCGCCCGCCTCGAGCGCGCCCTCGTCAACTTCATGCTCGACGTCCACACCCGCGAGCATGGCTATACCGAGGTTCTCCCCCCCTTCCTGGTCAATTCCCAAAGCCTGTTCGGCACCGGCCAGTTGCCCAAGTTCAAAGAGGATCTCTTCAAGTGCGAGGGCCACGACCTCTGGCTCATCCCCACCGCCGAGGTGCCCGTCACCAACATCTATGCCGGCGAAACCCTCGATCCCGGCGACCTGCCCATCCGCCTCTGCGCCTACACTCCCTGCTTCCGCAGCGAGGCCGGCTCCTACGGGCGCGACGTCCGCGGCATCATCCGCGTCCACCAGTTTCAAAAGGTGGAGCTGGTGAAGTTCACCCGCCCCGAGCAGAGCTACGACGAGCTCGAAACGCTTACCGCCGATGCCGAAGACATCCTCCGCCGTCTCGGCCTGCCCTACCGCACCGTTGTGCTGTCCACCGGCGATCTCGGCTTCGGTTCCGCCAAAACCTACGACATCGAGGTCTGGCTCCCCGGCCAGAACGACTACAAGGAAATCTCCTCCTGCTCCAACTACGAGGCCTTTCAGGCCCGCCGCGCCGGAATCCGCGTCAAAACCCCCAAAAAAACCGAATTCGCCCACACCTTGAACGGCAGCGGCCTCGCCGCCGGACGCACCTGGGTGGCCATCGTCGAGAATTACCAGCAGAAGGACGGCACCGTCGTCATCCCCGAGGCCCTCCGCCCTTACCTCAACCAGGAGACGATTCGCCCCCGGCGGCTGTAATAAATCCGCTCCCCGGGCATCTAAGCAGGTAACGTGACCCATTCGGAACAAGAGCGGCTCGTCCTCGACCGGTTCGACCGCACCGCCCTCATCCACCGCCGGCGCCGCCCCCCGGCCGAGCCCCTGCTCGGCCTCACCGTGCTCGCCCGGTCGCTCCAGGAGCATGCGCAATGAACTTCCCACTCATCGGCAACCTGGTCCGTCTTCGTTACAAGCTGCTCTGGGCCAAAACCCGCACCCGCAACGGCAGGATCGCCCTCTTCTTCAGCGGATACCTGCTGCTGGTTCTCCTGCTCGTGGTCTTCACTTTGGGCGGCACCGGCGCCGGCATCGCCGCGGTGCGCAGCGGCAAGGGCTATGCCGTCACCGCCGGCATTCTCGGCGGCCTCTATCTGCAGGCCCTGATGGCCACCGTCATCCTCGGTTTCGGCGTCAATGCCGTCTTCAGCGATCTCGAGCTTCGCCGCTACCCCCTCCGCGCCCTCGAACGCCGCCTGGCGCGCCATTTCCTGGGCATCGCCGACCCCTTCTGGATCCTTGTCCTCGCCCTCGAGCTCGGCCTCGGCGTCGGCCTCTACCTGATCGGCGCCGCTTCGTTCTGGGTGGCTACCCTCGTGGTGCTCCTGCTGTTCCTCTCCAACTACCTCTTCGCCCGCGTCATGGCCATGCTGATCGACCGCGTGGTCTCCCGCAAGGGCGGTTCGGCCCTCCTCCTCGGCGCCATCCTGACGTTCGGCATTCTGCCCGGCCTTGCCGGCACCCTCGTCAAACAGCACCCGCACCTGTTCGACCCCGTGCTCGCGGTCCTGGCCTATACGCCCCCCGCTGGCGCCGCCTCTGCCATGGTCCGCTCCGGCAGCCGGGCGTGGCTCGGTTTCGCCGTGCTCCTCGCCTGGCTGGCGGCCCTCGCCGCCGCCCTGGTTGCCCTGGAACGCCGGCCCGTCCGCCCAAAAGTGGCCCAGGCCACCGCGCTCCGTTTTGCCGGCCCCTGGGAGCGCCTCGGCGCCCTGTTCGGTCCCGAAAATGGCCCCCTCGTCGCCCAATGGCTGCGCTACTTCTCCCGCAATAACCGTTTCCGCACCATCTACCCGCTGGGCGTTCCCCTCGCGCTGTTCCTCGCCTTTACCCAAACCCGGGTTGCCTCCGCCGACCCTTTCGCTACCGTCCTGGGCTGCTTTGCCATCGTCGGCTTCATCGGTACCGCCCAGTTCGCCGTCAACCAGTTCGGCACGCTCGGTGGCGGTTTCCGCCGCTACTTCCTCCTCCCCGCCAATCCCGCCGCCATCCTCCGCTCCGGCAGCTATGCCTTCGTCCTCATGAGTTCCCTGCTGATCCCCGTGGCCGCCGTACTCCTGCTCCTCTTCCGCCCCATCCCGCTCAGCCCGCCGGCCTTTTTCATGATCCTCGCCGCCGCCGTCCTGAGTCTGTTCCTCATGCACGCCCTCGCCCTCTGGGCCGCCCTCTTCGGCGCCCGCCGCTCCAAATTCAACGCCAGTTTCGGCAATGATCTGTCCCTCGTCGGCAATGTCGTGGTGATCGGCGGCATGCTGGTCATGTTGTTTGGCCCGCGCCTCCTGGCCAAGCTCTGGCCGGCCTCCCTGGCCCCTGCAAACTGGTGGATCATGGTGCTGCTGGCCATCGCCGCCGCACTGTTCTATCGGTTTTCCCTGCGCCGCGCCGGAGCCGTTTTCCGGGGCCGCCGCGAGCTCCTGCTGGCCATCATCGAAGGAAGAAGCTGAATCATGGATTCCGCCGTTAAAATTTCGAACCTTGTCAAACAGTACGGCGCCGTCGTGGCTGTCGATGACCTTTCCCTGGAGGTGCGCCGCGGCGCCATGTTCGGCTTCCTCGGCCCCAACGGCTCCGGCAAAAGCACCACCATCGGCTGCCTCACCGGCCTCCTCGACCCCTCCGCCGGCAGCGTGGAAATCCTCGGCCATCCCTTCGATGCCGAGGCCGTCTCGCTCAAACGCCGCATGGGCGTCATGCCCGAAACCCTGGGCCTCTTCGACCCCCTCTACGCCCACGAGTTCCTGGCCTTCGTCGCCCGCATGTACGGCCTCGATGAATCCACCACGCGCAAACGCGTCACCGAACTGCTCGATGCCCTCGAGCTCACCGACACCTCCAAAACCCTGGCCGACTACAGCACCGGCATGCGCAAACGCGTAGCCTTCGCCGCCGCCGTCATCCACACTCCCGAAGTGCTCTTCCTCGACGAGCCCTTCGAAAGCATCGACCCCGCCGGCGTCGCGCTCCTCAAGCAGTGGCTGCGCCGCTTCACCGAGCAGGGCCGCACCGTGTTCATCACCAGCCACGTCCTCGAAACCGTCGAACGCCTGTGCGACGAAGTGGCCATCATCACCCGCCCCGGCAAGCTCGTCTGGCAGGGCGAGATCACCGTCCTCTCCCGCGATGGCGGCGCCATCACCCACAACGGCAGACAATTCGATGCCCTGGAGCCCCTCTTCCTCCACCTGACCGGTGAACGCTACGCCGACCTGAACTGGCTCTGACCGGATCCGCCCACGGCTCAGGCCGCAGTCTCCCGGCGCATTTCTTCCGTACCCACTACAAAGGAAAACCCTACTCCTGCCGATATGTATTCAGCAGGCTCGTCTGCCCTGCGCGTTGCCACGGAACCCGTTTGCTTCCCCTGGCCGCCGGCGGTTCCAAAATCGTTTTTCCCAGGTGAATCATGTCTTCCTCGATTAGCCGGATAGCCCTTGGACTCGTCCTCGCCGTCGCCGCCGCATGGGCGCAGGGTGGAGGCATTGCCCTTTACGAAGTCGCCACTCCCAATCTCGGCGAGGCCTACGCCGGCCATGCCGCCATCGCCGACAGCGCCGCCACCGCCTTCGACAACCCGGCCGGCATGACACGCCTCGCCGGCCGTCACATGCTCTTCGGCGGCCAATTCGCCGCCCTCTCCATGACCTTCCATCCCTCCACACCCGGAGCCTCGGGCGGCAACGCCGGCACCAACCTGTTCGTGCCCGGGGCCTACCTTGTCCAGAGCCTGGGCGACCGCTTCCGTGTCGGCTTCAGCTTCAACGCGCCGTTCGGCGCGGCCCTCCACTATGGGGATGGCTGGGCCGGCCAATATTTCATCAGCGACATCCACCTGGCCGTCACCGAAATGCGCCCCACCGTCGCCGTCCGCCTCAACCGCCGCGTCTCGCTCGGCGGCGGCCTTTCGATCCAGCGCGCCGGCGTCACCAAGGCATTGCAGGTGCAAAATCTCTTCGACCCCGGCTACCCGGACGGTACCCTCGCCGCCGCGTTGCACGATTGGGCCCTCGGCGCCAATGCCGGCATCCTCGTCGAGGCCGGCGACCGGACCCGCTTTGGGGTCTCCTACCGTTCGAAAATGGATTTCGAACTCGCCGGGCGAACCTCGGCCGCCGGCCTCGCGCCCGCCATGGCCGCGCTGCTGGCTCCCATGCTTTCCCAGGCAACTCCGCTCCACCTCCCGGCGGGCGTCAATGTCAGCGTGGTCCACAGCCTCACCCACCGGCTCACTCTGCTGGCCGACGGAGGCTGGACCCTCTGGCGCCACTTCGGCGAGCGCACCACCACCCTGCCCGGCGCGGCTCCGGTCGTCACCGATTGGAACTGGAGAGATACCTGGCGCGCCGCCGCGGGCCTCCGCTACCGCCTCTCCCCAAAGCTCACTCTCCACGCCGGCGCCTCCTATGACAGTTCGCCGGTCTCGGACTGGAACCGCACCCCCGAGGTGCCCGCCGCCAGCCAGGTTCGCCTCGCCGTGGGCGCCCAATACCCGCTGCGGCATGCCATGATCCTGGGCGTCAGTTGCTCGTACCTCGATCTCGGAGCGCCGCAAATTCATGGCTTGCAGGATCCTCTGGCCGGAACCCTCTCCGGCCGCTATTCCCCCGCACGCCTGCCCTTCCTGGCGCTTACCCTCACCCTCGCTCCCCGGGAATAACCATGGCTCGGGCGACCACGGCAGGCGAACACGAATCGCAGCGCGGAACCGGCCGCCCGGGTGCCGCCTCGTCCTTGCCTGTTTGGTTCCGGCACCTGCTCCGTGCCGGCTGGCGCCCCCTCGATCTGGACGGCATCCCCAGCTACGCCACGCGCCACATGCGCCGCGTGTGTGCCCTTCTGCTGACCTCCTGCTTCCTGCTCGCCGGCTGGGTCTGCGCCCACCAGGTCGTGGCCCCCGATATCGGCCGTCGCTCCCTCATTTTCATCGGCGGCGGCGTGATTCCGCACAGCCTCCTGGTGGTCTGGTGCGTCCGGCGCTTGAAACCCTCCGCGCGGGAGTATTTGGTCATCCACGGCATGATCGTCGCTTACCTCCCCCTCCAATACCTGTTCTCCCTCAGCCGTACCGAACCGGCCTCCTATCTGCTGGCCGGCACTTGTGTTCTGTTCCTGATTCTGTCCAATCTCATGATGCGCCTGCGCTTCGGCAGCGCCGCCATCATGTCGGCCGTCATCACCCTGACCGGCCTGTGGTTCTTCGCCCAGCAGGGCTCCGGCCCGAAGATGGTCTTGTGCTGTGCCATCTGCACCTCGGGCGTCGCCGTTTCCACCTTGTACCTGAATTTCTTCACCGGCAATCACGAGATTTATTACATGCGCCAGGAACAGCATTTTGGGCTGGTGCTTTCCGGGGGAAAACGCGACCTGTGGGAGTTCGATCCGATGAGCCGCCGGTTTCACTACCGGCACTGGAATTCGCTCGCCTCCCAGGAGTCGGTGGCCCATTCCTACGACGAGTATCTGGACCGGGTCCATCCCGCGCACCGTGCCGAACTGGCGCGTGCCTTCGACGATTGCGTTGCCGGGCGGGTCGCCGGACTCAATCTCGAATGCCCCGTTCGTCTCTCCGGCCAACCGGACTGGCGCTGGCTCCACCTGGTCGGCCACGCCGACGAGCGCAACGCCGCCGGTATCGCCGCCCGGCTCATCGGCACCGTCTGCGACATCACCGATCGCAAAGCCCTCCACGCGCAGGTCGAAGAGAAATCGCGCGAGCTCGCCGAGACCGCCCGCAAGAAAGCCGAGTTCCTGGCCACCATGAGCCACGGTATCCGCACCCCGCTCAATGCCGTGATCGGCGCCGCCTCCGTGCTCGCCATGGACGATCTCGGCGAGCAAGCCCGCGAGATGGTGCAGACCATCCAGCGCAGCGGCCATCTCCTCCTCACCGTCTTGAACGACGTCCTCGACGGCGGTTCCTTCTACGAGGAACTTCCGCGGCTCGACCTCGTCCCGTTCGACCCTGCCCAGGTCGTTCGTCACTGTTTCGATCTCGTCAACCCGTTGGCCTGCCGCAAGAACCTCGACCTGCGTTGCTCCCTTTCACCCGACCTCCGCTCCCGCTTGTCCGGCGATCCGGTGCGCCTCCAACAGGTCCTGATCAACCTCCTCTCCAACGCCATCAAATTCACCGATCGCGGGTCGGTCTCCCTCTCCCTGTCCGTCGAACCGCACTCCGATCCGTCGGCCCAGCTCATCACATTCGCCGTTACCGATACCGGCATCGGCATCCACCCGCAGGCCCAGCGATCGCTTTTTGAGCGCTTTGAACAGGTCCACCGTCAGACCGCCTCCAGCCCGGACGGCACCGGCCTGGGCCTCGCTATCTCCAAACGCCTGGTGGCAGCCATGGGCGGCAACATCCGCTGCGACAGTAAGCCCGGCGCCGGCAGCCGCTTCGCCTTCACGCTTCGATTGCCCGTCGTGGCAGGGCCCGACACCCCGGCCGCGCAGGACCCATCCGTCGCGGCATGGGCGAACCTGGCCGGAATCTCCACGCCTTCCGGAAAGGTCCAGGTGCTGGTGGCGGAGGACAATCCCGTCAACCAGCGCGTACTCGCTACCATGCTCCAGCGCCTCAACTGCGAAATCCAGGTGGCCGCCAACGGCGCCGAGGCAGTGAAAGCCTGCGGCCATCGTTCCTTCGATCTCGTCTTCATGGATTGCGACATGCCGGTGCTCAATGGTCTCGATGCCACCCGCCGCATTCGTCAACTTCCGCGTTGCGCCGCGGTCCCCATCATCGCCGCCACCGCCCATGCCCTGCCGTCGAATCTCGATGCCTGTCTCGCCGCCGGCATGTCCGACATCTTGACCAAGCCCATCACCGTCGCTCGTCTCACCACTACCCTTCAGCGCTGGGTCGGCGGGCACCTCGCCCCCTCGGAAAGGAGCGCTTGAATTCCATGCGAGCGGCCCTTCGCCAAGTCGCATCCTCGGTCTCCACCGGCCGCGCCAGCAAACACCTGAACCACTTCGAGGATGTCGAGAGCCGCCAGAATCGCCGCCTCATTCACTATTCCTGCGTCTCCATCGGCATCGCCATCGTCTTCATCCTTCCGCATTACCTCATCATGCCGGACGTCTTCTGGGCCGCCGCCCTGGTCAGCGTGGGCTTCATCATCCCGCTCCTCGGGCTCACCATCGTGCTGGCGCGCCGGCGCCGCCGCGCGGCCGCCGAGCTGGCCCTCCTCACCGCCTTCTCCGGCATGCCCATCCTGGGTTTTTGGATCATCGGTTCGAGCCGCGGCGACCCGCACGTGTTGGCGCTCTACGCCCTCGGCATCTGCTCGCTCATGTTCATCTGGTGCAACGCCACCTTTGGCATCCGGCTCTGGAAACCCGCGGTCTGCTATCTCCTCATGTCCGTCAACCTCATCGCCATGTTCCTCCGCATGCCGGGCCTGTCCTGGCAGTCGGTCCTGTGTCTGGGGCTGCTCGCGTTTACCACTGCTTTCATGGCCCTGCTCTCCAATGCCTTCCTGCAGTGGGATGAACGTGGCTTCCTTTCCGAAGGGCAGCGCCTGCTGTCCGCCATCGTTGCCGGCCGGCACGACCTCTGGGCTTTCGACATCCCTACCGGCCGCGCCGAAGTCCTCCGCGCCACGCCTTCCGGCCCTCGCCGCACCTCGGGCATCGAATATGGCCGCTACATCTCCATCGTGCATCCCGCCGATCGCCAGTATGTGCGCGACTACGTCCGCGATTGCATCGCATCCGGCGAGTCCCGAACGCCCTGCCAATACCGGCTGATGCCCGACTCCAGGGGAGAGTGCGCCTGGTACGAGGGCATCGGCAAAGTCGTCGAGTACGACCTCGGCAGCCGCCCCGTCACCATCTTCGGCATGACCAACAATATCAGCGATCAGAAATACCTCACTCGCCAACTCCAGCAGCAATCCGACGAGATCGCTCGCGCCACCCGCGCCAAGACCGATTTCCTCGCCACCATGAGCCACGAAATCCGCACCCCGCTGAACGGCATCCTCGGCATGGCGTCCCTTCTTGCCGATGTGGACCTGACCGACGGGCAGCGGCAGATGGTCTCCATTGTGCAGTCGAGCGGCGCCGTCCTGCTTCAGATCCTCAACGATGTTCTCGATTTCAGCAAAATCGAGGCCGGAAAACTGTCCCTCGGAACGGCGCCATTTGCCGTCAACGCCGTCGTGGAGCACGCCATGCGCTCGGTCGAACCTTCCGCCCGCGCCAAATCCCTCGCTACCGGCATTTGCTTATCGCCTGAGGTTTCCCCCTGGCTCGTCGGCGATCCGGTCCACCTCGGCAAGATCCTCGCCCACCTCCTCACCAACGCGGTCCGGTTTACCAGCCAGGGAAGCGTCGAGCTGTTCGTGTCCGCCGATGCTCCGGCAGCCGGCGTGCAATCCCTGCGGTTCGCCGTCCGCGACACCGGCACCGGCATGTCCCCGGAGGCCCAGAAGCGGCTCTTCTCGCCGTTCACCCAGGTTCACGGCAACGGGTTCACCGCGGATTCCGGAACCGGCCTCGGACTGGCCATCTCCAAGCGCCTGGTGGAAGCTATGGGTGGCTCCATCGCGTGCTCCAGCGAATCCGGCCGCGGCACCTGTTTCACCGTGGAGCTGAGCTTTCCGGTCGCCGCCGCGCCCGCCGCCCCCCAGACTGGCCCCGGCAGGAGCGGGCCCGCGCGGATCCTCATTGCCGAAGACAACCCCGTCAACCAGGTCGTCCTCGAGCGTATGATTCGGCGTCTCGCCTACACCCCCACCGTCGTCTCCAATGGAATGGAAGCCCTCGAAGCGGTTCGCGATGGGGTCTACGACCTCGTCCTGATGGACTGCGAAATGCCCGTCCTCGATGGCCTGGACTCCACCCGCTCCATCCGCCGCCTTCCCGGCCGTGATCGCCTCCCCATCATCGCCTTGACTTCCCACAGCCTGGAAGACTGCGCCGCCGCCTGCTCGGCCGCCGGAATGTCCGATTACCTCCCCAAGCCGATCGACCCGCAACTCCTCCGCGAAAAACTGCACCGTTGGTTGTGATCCGCCGCCGCCGCCTCGAATCCCCTACACTGTCACTGATGAAGCTCTACCTCAAGCCCACCTGAACCTCTTGCCGCAAAGCGAAGAGTTTGCTTCGCGAAAAAGGCGCCGCTTTCGAAGAGGTGGACCTCTCCCGCGGCCTCTCCGTCGAGGAGCTCGACCAGCTCATCGGAACCCGCGACTATCGCCGATTCCTCAACTCCCGCAACGAACTCTACCGCGACCGCAACATGAAGGACAACCCGCCTTCCCGCGCCGAAGCCCTGCGGCTCATGTCCCTCCATCCCAACCTCGTCAAGCGGCCCATCCTGGTGAAAGGCAGCCGCCTCGTCGTGGGCTTCGATCCGGACGCCCTGTCGGCCCTGCTCTGATTCACTCGTAGCGCAGCGCCACCAGCGGGTCTACCCGCGTCGCCCGCCGCGCCGGCACATAGCAGGCCAGCAGCGCCGCCCCCGCCAGCACCACCACCACCACCGCCAGCGTGAGCGGGTCGCGCGCGCCCACCCCGAACAGCAGGTTGCCCAGCAGGCGCGTCAGCCCCAGTGAGGCCGCAAAGCCGATCGCCAGGCCCATCACCGCCAGCACCATCCCCTTGCCCAGCACCATCCGCAGCAGGCTCCCCCGGCTCGCCCCCAGCGCCGCGCGAATGCCGATCTCGTGCGTGCGCTGCACCACCGCATACGAAATCACGCCGTAGATCCCGATCCCCGCCAGCAGCATCGCCACCGCCGCGAACACTCCCAACAGCGTCGTCTGCAACCGGTCCGACCCCACCGATTCGTCACGGATCTGGTCCATCGTCCGCACGTCCGTCAACGGCTGGTCTTTGTTCACTTCGTGTACCGCGTGCCGGATCGCCTGCGTCATCGCCAGCGGGTCCATGCCCGTTCGCACCAGCATCGCCATCCCATAGTTCGGGCTCTGCTCGTACGATATGTAAACCCCCGCGCTGCGGTCGTCGTTCAGCCCGTCGATCTTCTCGTCCGCGATGATCCCCACCACCTGCCACGGAATCTCCGCGCCCAGTTCCGTCCGTCCCGGCACGATCTCCTGGATCAGGATCCGCTGCCCGATGGGATCCTCTTTTTTCTCGAAAAACCGCTTCGCCATCGTCTGGTTGATCACCGTCACCGGCGGCGAACCCTTCCGGTCCTGCTCCGTCAGCCCCCTCCCGCGCAGCAGCTTGATTGCGAGCGTGCTGAAGTACGACGGGCTCACCATTTTGAAAAAGCACGCCTGGCGATTGGCGCGGTCCTTGAACGGCTTGCCCGCAATCTGAAACGGCATGCCGTACGACCATCCCTGCAGCGGCAGCGCCGAGGTGTAAGCCGCCTCCCGCACTCCAGGCAGCGCCTCCACCCGGCTCTTCACTTCCCTCAGATAGGCGTTGAGCTGCGCGGCGTCGGTGTACTGCTTCACCGGCGTCGGCAGGCCCATGGTGATCACGTTGTGCGCCTCGAACCCGGCGTCCACCTGCATCAGCCGTTGAAAGCTGCGCAGCAGCAGCCCCGCCCCCGTCAGCAGCAGAAACGCCAGCGCCATCTCCGAAACCACCAGCGCGCTGCGCAGCCGTTGCCGCCCCCCTGCCGTCGATCCGCGCCCCCCTTCTTTCATCGACGCCGCCAGGTCCGGCCGCGCGGCCTGAAGCGCCGGCGCCAGCCCGAACAGAATCCCCGTCAGCACCGCCACCACCAGCGTAAACAGCAGAATCCGTCCGTCCATCGTCACGTTGACTTCGCGCGGCAGGCTGTACGGCGGAATGGCCAGCCGCAGCGCCGCCATGGTGGCGTAGCCGATCCCCAGGCCCAGCGCGCCCCCCGACACCGACAACAACACGCTCTCCGTCAGAAACTGCCGGATCAGCCGCCATCGCCCCGCGCCCAGCGAGGCCCGCAGCGCGACCTCCCGCTCCCTGGTCGCCGCACGCGACATCATCAGGTTGGCCAGGTTCACGCAGCCGATCAGCAGCACCATCCCCACCGCCGCCATCAGTACCCACACCGACCTTCGCAGGCCCGGCCCCACCACGATGTCGGCGAACCGGTCGATGGTTACCCCCCACCCTTTGTTCGAATCCGGGTACGCCTGCGCAATCCGCGCCCCGATCCCGTCCATCTCCGCCCGCGCCTGCTCCAGCGTCACCCCGCGCTTCAGCAGCGCGTACGATCCCATCCAGTGGAAGTTGCGCGTCATGTTCTCCGGCTCGAACGCCAGCGGACGCCAGATCTGCGCATACGCGCGGTCGAACGCGCCTCCCGCCGGCAGCACCCCGATCACATCGTGCGGCTGCCCGTTGAGCAGAATCTTCTTGCCAATTACGCCCGGGTCCGCCCCGAACCGGCTCTCCCACAACTGGTGGCTCAACATCGCCACCCGCTCCTTCCCCGCCTGGTCTTCATCCGCGGCGAACGTGCGCCCCAGTACCGCCTTGATGCCGAAAATGTCGAAGTAGTGCGCCGATACCCGCGAACCGCGCAGTTCGACCGGCTCGGAAACGCCGGTCAGCGCGACCGACCCGCCGGTCTGCGCCGCCATGTACTCGAACACCGTGTTCTGTTTTTGCCAGTCCAGAAAATTCAGCGTCGAAATCCCGTTCCGCCCGCCGCCCGGAGGCTTCTCCAGCACCCTCAGGATGCGGTCCGCATCCCGGTATGGCAGGGGCTTCAGCAGGATTCCGTCCACGAAGCTGAAAATCGCCGTGTTGGCGCCGATGCCGATCGCCAGCGTCAGGATCGAAACGGCCGTGAACCCGGGACTCTTCCCCAGCGTGCGCAGGCCAAACCGCAGGTCCTGGAGCAGGTCGCTCATCCCCATACACCTCGGACGTCAGTTGCGTCTATCGTTAGACGCCCGCCGTACGCAAAAGTCCCGATCCGTCCGCGCGCAGCGCTGCCCTCGGCTCCGCCACCCGCGCCCCCCGGCGCGCCACCGCATAGCCATCACCTTTGAGGCACCGAAGCTTTGAGGCACCGAAGCTTTGAGGCACCGAAGCGATTGCGGCGAGGCATTCACCGCTCGGCCAGGATTTTTTATCCCCTGGTTTCAACAGCTTCGGACCCCTGCGCCGCTTCGTCCTCACTCTCCCCGCGCGATACTGAAAACAGGCGGCGGAATCGTATGCCCCTGCGGAGTTCCGCTCAAACCGGGCGTTCCGCGCAGATCTGCGCGGTCTTCGTTGCGTAAGTCCAATGATTGCAACAAAGCGTACCGGAAATTCCGCGCAGATCTGCGCGGCGGCGCCGGTTTCCGCTACGATCTTCCCGCGTTCACAATCCAGTTGCGGAACATCGCCGTGTAGCTCTGCGCCTCCGGATTCGTCCGCAGCTCTTCCAGGCTGAACCGCATCTTCCGCGCCCAGTTCGGGTACTGCCACGTGGTGCCCGGCAGATTCTGCTGCGCCGCTTCTTTGGTGAGATCCTCCTGGTTGATCGCCAGCAACTGCGACGGGGTCAGCGCCAGGAATCCCACCACCGCGTTGTGTAGCTCCCCCGTCAGGTCCGGATACTCCGCCGCCGATCGCGGCAGCCCCGGCGCCAGCAGGTTGACCTGAAACAACACGTCCAGCACTTTCTGTTTTTCCTTCTTCCGGTCCGCCTTCTGCGCTTCGTACGTCGCCGCGTCCAGGATTCCGGCCGCCCGGCGCGCTTCGATATCCGCCCCCGTCCAGAATCCCTCCAGCGTCGGCAGGTCGTGCGTGGTCGATGACACCAGCGCCTGCCGCGGATACTCGTTCGGATGCCGGAAACGTCCGTCCTTGTGTTTCTCGAAATAGAACAGCCGGTAGCTCAGAATCCCGAACCGCGCCAGCGTCTCCCGTACCTCCGGCTCCACTGTGCCCAGGTCTTCCCCCACGATCGTCACGCGGTTGCGCACGCTCTCGAGCGCCAGCACGCGCACGAAATCGTCCGCCAGCTCTTTTACGTACGCGCCCTCGGTGGCCTTCAAGCCGTCCGGAATCCAGTACAGCCGGAACAGCCGCATCACGTGATCCATGCGCAGCGCCCCGCCGTGCCGGCAGTTCTTGCGGATCGATTCCGCGAACAGCCGGTAGCCGTCCTCCCGGTGCCGCTCCGCGTTGGGAGGCGGAAAGCCCCAGTCCTGCCCGCTCGGCGAAAAATCGTCCGGAGGCGACCCCACTTCGCACCCGCCGATGAAAAACGGCCGGTGCGCCCACAGGTCCGAACCGAACCGGTCCGTCGCCAGCGCCAGGTCGTGGTACAAACCGATCGGCATCCGCCGCCCCAGCGCCCGCTGCTGCGCCTCCGCCAGTTGCACGTCGATCTGCCATTGCAGGTACTCGTAAAACATCACACTCCGCCAGTGTTTTTGGCGGAACGCCCGCGTCTCCTCCGACCCCGGATCGCGATACGCTTCGGGCCACTGCGGCCACACCCAAAGCTCCGCATCCCGCCGGTGCAGATACTCGTCGAGCGCGCAGTACGTGGCGAACAGCTCCAGCAGCGACCCTTCCCGCGCCCGAAACGCCTCGAACTCACGCGCCCGCTCCGAGCCCTTCCGCCACTCCCGCAGAAACTCCGTGAACAGCAGTTTCAGCATGCCCAGCTTGAGCGCCGACACCCGCTCGTACTCCACCAACGGCGCCGCGCGCAGTTCCTCGATTTCCTGGTTCACCTCCGCCGACTCGCGCCGCGCCCGCGCCCGCCGGCACTTCCCGTAATCCTTCACCGCTTCCACGTCCAGGTACAGGTAGTTCTGATAGAAGATGCAATTCGGCAGGTACGGGCTGGTGTTGAACGGCCGCCGATTGTGAATCGCGTGCAGCGGGTTCAACCCCACGAAGCCCACGTGCAGTTCGCGCGCTGCCCAATCGATGAACTCCAGCAGGTCCGTGAAATCGCCGCACCCCCAGTTGCGCGCCGAGCGCAGCCCGTACAGGCTGATCGCGATCCCCGCCGTGCGCCCCTCGCGCCCCAGCCGCGGATTCGTCCACGCCCGCTCCGGCGTCACGATGTAGCGCATCTCGGCCCGCTCCCCGCCCGCCTCCACCGTCACATCGTGGTATCCCAGCGGCAGCACGATCGGCAGCCGCGCCCGCTTGACGACCCGCCGGCGCCCATTCCGTTCGCTCGATCCCGTCTCCGGCAGATCCCGCAGGCTCAACTCGCATGCCGAGGTGTGGCCGTCCTCCCGGCGCACCGAAATCCGTACGGTGCCGCCCAGGCCATCTTCGGCCACGTTCAGCGCAATCACCGGCTCCTGCTTCTCCGAAGCCACTACGACCTTCGGCGCCAGCCGCCCTTCCCCCTCCGCTTCACCCGCCGCCTCCTTTCCCATCGCGCGCAGAATCGTCTCCTTTGTCTCTCGCGTGGTCGGATGGTAACGGCCCCAGATGTCCCAGTATCCCGGTTCGATTCCGTACAGAAGGGCGGCGCGGTCGATGCGGTCCTCGGTGGTTTCAGGCGGCATGTCAGGAACTTCGATTCTACAGGGTAAGGAGCGCATGCGAAAATGAAGATATGGATAAACCCCTCGCCAGCGGACCCGCGGAGCTGTTCGAACGGGTGGATAATTACCGCTTCGATAACGCCGCCGCCGCTCGTTCGGAAGGGATCGTACTGACGACGCTCGATCGCGCCGTCAACTGGGCCCGCAAGAACTCCATCTGGCCCATGACCTTCGGCCTCGCCTGCTGCGCCATCGAAATGATGTCCATGAGCGCCTCCCGCTTCGATATCGCCCGCTTCGGCGCCGAAGTGTTCCGCGGTTCGCCGCGCCAGTCGGACCTGATGATCATCGCCGGCCGCGTATCGCAGAAGATGGCCCCCGTCATCCGCCACCTCTACCAGCAGATGCCCGAACCGAAATGGGCCATCTCCATGGGCGCCTGCGCCACCTCAACCGGTGTCTTCAACAACTATGCGCTGGTCCCCGTCAACCAGGTGATCCCCATCGATGTGTTCGTGCCCGGCTGCCCGCCGCGCCCCGAGCAGCTCATCTACGCCCTGATGCTCCTCCAGCAAAAAATCCAGAACCAGAGCGGCACCGTAAAGCAAATCCTCAACCTCGCCTGAATCGCGGCCGGGTATCGGACCGAACCGGACCCTAGCCTGCCTGGGAGGCGTTGATGGCCTGGTCGAGATCCCAGATGATATCCTCCACGTCTTCGATGCCGACCGAAATGCGGACCAGGTCGGGAGTCACGCCCGCCTCCCGTTGCTGCTCTTCGTTGAGTTGCTGGTGGGTGGTCGAGGACGGGTGAATGATCAGGCTCTTGGCATCGCCCAGGTTGGCCAGATGCGAGAAGATCTGCACCGAGTCGATGAGCTTGCGCCCGGCCTCGCGCCCGCCGCTGATGCCGAACGTCACGATGGAGCCCTGACCTTGAGGCAAATATTTTTTCGACAGCTCGTAATAAGGGCTCGAAGGGAGGCCCGGGTATTTGACCCAGGTCACCGACGAGTGTTGCTCCAGCCAGTTGGCCACAGTCAGGGCATTGCGGCTGTGCGCGTCCATCCGGTACGGGAGGGTCTCGATGCCCTGGATGAAAAGGAACGAATTGAACGGGCTCACGCAGGGGCCGAAATCCCGCAGGCCTTCGACGCGCACCTTGATGATCCACGCCATATCGCCGAATACCTCGGCGAACTTCATGCCGTGATACCCCGGGCTGGGCTGGGTGACGGCGGGGTACTTGTCGGTCCACTTGAACTTGCCGCTGTCGATGATGATGCCGCCGATGGAGGTGCCGTGGCCGCCCAGGAACTTGGTGGCCGAGTGCACCACGATATCGGCGCCCCATTCGATGGGACGGCACAGGTAGGGCGATGCCATGGTGTTATCGACCACCAGGGGCACGCCCGCTTCGTGCGCGATGGCGGCGACCTTTTCGATGTCGAGCACGTTCATGCGCGGGTTGGCGATGGTCTCGCCGTAGAGCGCACGGGTCCGGGGAGTGATCGCCTTGCGGAAGTTTTCGGGGTCGTCGGGCTCGACGAACTTGACGTCGATGCCGAGACGGCGAAAGCTGACATCGAACTGCGTATAGGTGCCGCCATAGAGGGTACTGGCGGAGACGAGTTCATCGCCGGGACCCATCAGGCCCGTGATGGCGAGAAACTGCGCCGCCTGTCCGCTGGAGGTTGCCAGGCCGCCGATGCCGCCTTCGAGCGCGGCCACCCGCTGCTCGAAGACATCCGTGGTGGGATTCATGATGCGGCTGTAGATGTTGCCGAACTGCTGCAGGGCGAACAGCGAGGCGGCGTGATCGGAATTCTCGAACACGAACGACGTGCTCTGGTAGATGGGCACCGCACGGGCCAGGCTGGCCTTGTCGGGCGTGTGGCCGGCGTGCAGGGACTTGGTGGCGAAGCCGAGTTGGCGTGGAGGAGCGTCGTTTTCCGGCATAGTCTACAGGATACTATGCGTGCCCGGGAAGCTCATTCGTTGCGCAGCGTGAGCACCGGGTCGATGCGGGCGGCGCGCGCCGCCGGCAGAACGCAGGCCACCAGCGCCACGCCCGCCAGCACCCCGGCCGCCAGCGCGAACGAGAGCAGATCCGTGGCGGTGACGCCGTAGAGCAGGGTGCGCAGGAGGCGGGTCAGCGCGATGGCCGCCGCGATTCCGATGGCGAGCCCCAGGGCGATCAGCATCATTCCCTGGTTCAGCACCAGGGAAAGCACGTCGCTTCGGGAGGCGCCGAGCGCCACCCGAAGGCCGATTTCCTGCCTCCGCCGCGAGACGGCATAGGACATCACGCCATAGATGCCGATCACCGCGAGCAGCAGCGCCACGCCCGCGAAGATCGCCATGAGCCACCCCGTGAAACGGGAGCGGGCGGTTTCGCGGGCGATCCGCTCGTCCATCGTCGAGATGTTATAGAGCACCGCGGTCGGGTCGGCGTGCCGGACCGCCCCGCGAACGGCACTCGCCAGGGAGGCGGGGTTGAGCGGCGTGCGCACCAGCAGGGCGAATCCGCGCTGCCGCTCGGAGAAGGGCAGGAACACGTCGGGATCGGCGGTGGGGTTCTCGGGCAGCCCGCGATATTTCATCTCATTCACCACACCCACGATGTTCATCCACGGGGACCGCGAGCCGGGGCCGCCCCCTTTAATGCGCTTGCCGATGGGGTCTTGCCCGGGCCAGAAGCGCTTCGCCACTGTTTCGCTGACGATGACCGCGCCGAGATCGGCCTGCATCTCGGCGTCGGAGAAGGTGCGGCCGGCGATAAAACGAATGCGCAGCGTGTGGAAGAACCCGGGGCTGACGCGGTGGAGATACGCGCGCGGCATGTTGGTGGCGTCCACGGGAGGCTGGCCTTCGGCGGTGTAGAAGATGGCGTTGCCGCCGGCGAGGGGAACGTCGGAGCCGACGCTCGCCGCCTCGACGCCGGGCACGCGGGAGACGGCGCCAAGCACATCGCGCGCGGAGACGACCGCACGGGCGTCGGCGACGCCTTCGGCGCCGGCCACGCGCGGAAGGTTGATGCGCAGGGTGAGCAGGTGGCCGGGGTCGTAGCCCGGGCGGATGGCGGCGAGCTGCTGCAGCGAGCGGATCAGCAGGCCGGCGCCGACCAGCAGCAGCATGGCCACGGCCACTTCGGAGACCACCAGCGCGCCGCGGTAGCGCCGGCCGCCGCGGGTATCGGCGGCGTGGCTGGCGGCCTGGCGCATGGCGTCGCTGAGATTCCCGCCGCGCACATGGAGGGCGGGCGCAAAGCCGAGACTGAGACCGGCCAGCGCAGGAAACGATCACGGTGAAGGCGGCAACCCGCAGGTCGAGCCCGGGTTGGATGTAGCTGGGGAAGGTGATGGGGCTGGCGGCCATGAGGGCGCGCACACCGAAACGAGCCAGCAGCAGGCCGGCGGCGGCGCCGGCGAAGACCAGCAGAAAACTCTCCGTGGTGAGCTGGCGCAGCATGCGTCCGCGGCCGGCGCCGAGCGCGACGCGAACCGCGATCTCCCGCTGGCGGACTTCGGAGCGGGCCAGCAGCAGGTTGGCGACATTGGTGCACGCGATCATCAATACGAAGGCCACCGCCACCAGAAGAACGAGCAGGGGGGTGTGGAGATCGCCCAGAATCTCGCGCTCGATGGGACTGAGCTCGACGCCGCGGCCCTGGTTGGTGGCGGGATAGGCCTGTTCCAGGCGCTTACAAATGCCGTCCATCTCGCCCTGGGCGCGTGCCAGCGGGACGCCGGGCCTGAGGCGCGCCAGCACCGCGGGGCCGCGGGTGCCGCGGTTGGCGATATCCTCGCTGCGAATGGCCATCATCAGGGGCAGCCAGAGTTCGGCGCGATCTTCCACGCCGCGGAACCAGGGCGGCATGACGCCGACGATGGAGTACGCCTTGCCGTCGAGCTGAAGGGAGCGGCCGACGACCGTGGGATCGCCGCCGAATCGCCGCTTCCACAACGAATCGCCCAGGATGACGACGGGATTGCGCTGCGGCACTTCGTCCTCTTCGGGCCGGAAGGTGCGGCCGAGGGCGGCATGGACGCCGAGCAGCGAAAAATACGGCTGGGCGACGTATTCGGCCGAGACGCGCTCCCGCTCGTCCACGCCGGTGAGGGTCGGGCTGGAGTCCGTGAAGAGGGCCATGTCCTCGAACGAGCGGCTTTGCGCGCGCCAGTCGCGGTAGTCCGCCATGGAGGTGCCCCGGCGTTCCACCTGCGCCCGTTGGACATTGCCCCACAATTCGACCAGGCGGGACGGCGCGGCATACGGGAGCGGGCGGAGGATGACGGCATTGACGACGCTGAAAATGGCGGTGTTGGCGCCAATGCCGAGGGCCAGGGTGAGAACCGCCACGAGGGTGAATGCGGGGCTGTGACGCAGGGTTCGCATCGCGTAGCGCAGGTCCTGCCACAGGGTTTCGAACCAGTGAAACGTCCACATCTCTCGACAGGTCTCCTTCCACAGGGTGGGGTTGCCGAGCTCGTATCGGGCGGAGCGGGCGGCATCTTCGAAAGTCATACCGGACTGGCGGTGCCGGCCGGCGCGGGTGGCGAGATGGAATTCGAGTTCCTCTTCCAGCTCGCGATCGAGGCGGCGGCGCAGGAACAGCGCGCGCAGGCGGAGGCGAACGATGCTGATCCATTCGAGGTTCACGCCGTTTCCATGACGCGGGAGACGGCGCCGGAGAGCCGCACCCAATGCGAGGTTTCCGCGGCGAGGTACTTGCGGCCAGCCGCGGTGAGGCGATAGAACCGGGCGCGCCGGTTGTTATCGGAGGCGCCCCATTCGGCACGGAGCAGGCCGCGGAGTTCGAGCCGGTGGAGGGCGGGATAGAGCGCGCCTTCCTCGACGCGGAGGATATCGTCGGAACTCTGCTGGATGCACTCGACGATGCCGTAGCCGTGCATCGGTCCGCGAGTGAGGATCTTGAGAATCAGCATAGCGAGGGTGCCCTGGACGAGGTCGCCGCGCAGACCGTGCTTGTCTCCCATAAACGCTTTAGGGGAAGTATGCACCAGGAGCGCCGGAAAATGCAAGGGGCTGTGTACACTTGCCAACCGGGGCTAAAAGCCGAACCACCGGCCGAGGCTGCCACCCAACCCGGCAATCGCGTCCCGAACGGATTGGCGAGCATTCTGCCAAAATGCTGCCTCTTCCCGCATACACTTGATGCAGCCGCACCCGGGACCGCTGTTTTCCTCGCTCCAAGTCGCGTGCATGGCGTCCACCACTTCGGCAGTGCTGTCGTGTTTGCCGTGCGCAATATGGGCAGTGATCGCGGAAGTGTAATGGACCCATTCGCGTGTACCCGAACTCCCGAGATTGTCCCAGCCACCTTGTGGCACCCTCGCATCGCGGCAAAGCGCTTCCAGGTCCGCGATGGGCACGTTACCCTCTGGGTCTTCGAGCAGGCAGAACATCAGCGCCCATTCACCGGCGGATTTGGCCAGATCGAGGATCTTTCCCTTGGAGTTGCCCGAGACATCCGAAAAAGCGCCCCGATTCGATGCGATGATAACCTGAGCGATTGATTGCGGGGTGAGCACCGCCGAGTTCCCGACGATCTCCCTAATCTTCGCCACAACGGCCGCGTTGAACAGGCCAGTAGCTCCATGGATGATATCCACAGTGCCGTCATGAGTACCGTCACTGGTGTTGTTGTCGGTGGACTGGTCCAGGTTGAAAGTGGACTGCGTTAAGCCTCCCAGTTGCGTGTCCTGGCCTCGGTGAAGACCGCGCGTGTGATTGAACCTGGCAAAGAACGCGAGGACGCCGTCGAGGTCTCGGCCCGCCTTCTTTACTGAATCGACAGTAGCGACCAGGACGGGTTTGGACTGAACGTTGTTTCCGTTCTCGATACTGAGCTCGCCAGCGGCCGCAGCGGCTCTGAGGAAAGGACATCTGGTGTTTTGGAGGAGGGATTTGTTCCACGAAACCTCCCCCAGGTCGTCGAGCCTGGCATTCAACCCCGGATCTTGGAGATTAGCCATCACAATCCTCCTTAATCGGAAATCGGCATTTGCGCAGCTTAGTGTACAGCGCTCTAAACCGCCGGTACCTACGTATATGCGTAGGAAGTTCAGTGCATTCCAGACGTATGCTGGTGGCATTGGTCAGCGTCGGTATCATCGAGGACCGGGAAGATCATCGGGAAGCGTTGTCTTCGCTCATCGCAACGACGCCTGGATTCCGCCTCGCGGGTGTATTCAGGTCCATGGAAGACGCTATAACGAATATTCCTCGCGATTTTCCAGATGTGCTGTTGGTAGATCTCGGCCTGCCGGGGATGTCGGGAATCGAGGGCATACGAATACTGAAAGAGCGCTATCCACGGCTGGCACCTGTAGCCGTCACCGTGTTTGAGGATGACGCCCGAATCTTTGATGCGCTTTGTGCAGGCGCGTCCGGCTACTTGCTCAAGAAGACGTCGGCAGAGAAGCTCCTGGATGGAATCCGAGAAGTGACTCAAGGCGGCGCGCCGATGTCGCCGGAGGTCGCCAGAAAAGTCATCGCCCTATTCCGCCAATGCCGCCCCGCAGCACACGCTGAACACGACCTCACGCCACACGAATTGCGCCTATTACGGCTACTGGCAGAAGGACACAGTTACCGGACTGCGGCTGCCGCGCTCGGCGTAACCGTGCACACCGTATCGTTTCATCTGCGCCAAATCTATGACAAGCTTCAGGTGCATTCGAAGTCCGAAGCGGTGGCTAAAGCTGTTCGAAAGGGTCTCGTGTGACGACCGGCCTCGCGGGTCTCGCATGACGCCGGCCACCGCCGAGGGGCACCGTAAAGTCCAGGGTCGTTCCACCGTCCGGAGGCGTTTTCGCATCCATGGTCCCGCCGAGGCCCATCACGCGTTCATGCATGCTTCGAATCCCATTTCCAAGGGCATTGGATCCGAAACGCAACCCGCAGCCATCATCGGTGATTCGGAGTGTCAGGTTGGAAGCGCTGGCCGATACCTCGACGTGAACCGTCTTTGCACACGAGTGGCGAACAACGTTGTGGAGGGCTTCCTTGAGAACCAGCAACATTTGATGCCGAACCCTTGGGTCGAGCACCACTTCCGAAGCGCTGCCGCTCGAAAAGTGAAGCCGCAACTGTCCGGAGGCGAGCAACTGTTCCGCAAACCTTCGCATCCGCTGGATCAGGTCATTCGACTTATCCTTTTCCGGATCGATCGCCCAGACAATATCGCTCATGGAATCCAGCGCTCTCCGGCACGCCGAGCTAATCTGTTCCAGACGCTCGCGCGACGGGGCGTTCTGAATTCCTTGCTCACGCTGGACCAAATCGCTCAGAAGTGCGGCGTGGCATAGAGTTGCCCCGACATCATCGTGAAGATCCTTCGCAATAGTTTGGCGAATACGTTCAACGACCACAGCCTTATCCACCTGCATTCGATGGAAAGCAATAAGTGCGGCCAATAGGAGGACAGCGAGCATCAACCGAAACCACCATGCTTGCCAAAAAGGTGGTGTGATACGGAAGCTGACTTCGGCGGGTTGAGCGCTCCAGACTCCGTCAGAGTTCACTGCGCGGACAACGAAGCGATAGCCACCAGCTTGCAGTCCCGGATAGTGAACGGCGTGCGATCCGCCGGATTCGGACCAACCAGAGTCCAGACCTTCCAATTGATATTGATACCGGACTGGCTCCCCAACCCCAAAGAACTGGACAAAGAAGGAGTTCTGCCGCCAGTTCAGGATGGGCACTGACACTTGGGTCTCTCCTATGTCTGTAATCGTGTGCCAATACGTTCCGACCCGTACTCGGGAGATAAACACATTTGGAGCTACTAGCCGCCGCTCCTGCCTCGGATCATAGCGGCTGAGGCCCTCGGTGCTTGCGAACCAAAGGTATCCTTCGTGATCGCGCTGCGCGGCGCGGATATCGCCACCGACCAGACCGTCGGCAGGTCCGTAGTGCCGTACGTGACCGGTTTTCGGGTCGAGGCGGTCTACACCCCGTCCTGAGCCAATGTAAATCCGGCCTAGGTGATCCTCCGCTAGAGACAGAACAAAATTCGTTGCCAGCCCCTCGTGCACGCTATACTTTCGGAACGCGGGTTGTTCGGAGCGGGGCTCATCGACCCGAAGAAGCGCCTTCCGGCCGGCTATCCACAAGCTTCCTGCGCTGTCACGGTGAATCCAGCGGACGCCCTCGACAGGAACATCACCTTGCGGGCGAACCTCCACCAATCGGCCATCGCGGAATCTGAACAGCCCCCCTTTATGGAAGCCGATCCAAACTTGACCGGACGAGTCTTCTGCAAACGCGGACGCAAGACTGCGATCGTCTGAAAGGGGCCCGGGCAACCCATTTTGCTCGTTGAAGCGTTGCATATCTCCGGTACGGGGAACAAATCGCACGAGACTGTTAGCTCTCTCGCCCGATATGCTGATCCAGATGTCGCCCCTGCTGTCCACGAATACGCGGAAGACGCTTCCCCCCGGGAGTTCACCGGAAGTCTTGAGGAATTTGCGCGGAGTTGTGATGGGAAGCTTGTCGGCGGGGACGGCTGGGTAGCCGACTAACCCCTGACTCGTCCCAATCCACCATCCACCACGCGGATCCCGCAGAGCGAGTTGTCCCCAGCCCCATCCAAAGTTTGTCACAGGCAGGGGCAATTGCGGCCGGATCGCCGTAAAGCGCGCACCATCGAAGCGATTCAGGGCAAACTGGCGGCCGGCCTTAGAGATGGCAATCAGGCCTTGCTTGCCTGCTTGCATGATCGCGGCAACCGACACAGAGGCGAGCCCATCAGCGGGACCGTACGTGGTGAACCCATCCATCGCGAGTCGTGAAGCACCGCCGCCCATACTGCCGATCCAAAGGTTCCCTTCCTGATCCTCCGCCAGGCCTTCAATGCTTGGGTGGCCGAGTCCGTTGGCCTGCCGAAAAACCTGCAGCGACTTACCTGCGGCGAGCGGTAAACGAACCAGCCCATTCACGGTTCCCGCCCATAGCCACTCGCCTGCAGGATGAACAGCCCTGACCCAGTCGTCCGGCAGACCGTCAGCGAGCTTGTAAACGCGGTCGACGACAGCTCGCGCGTGCCTTCGTGGAGTTACGCGGCAGAGCCCTCCAGCAACTCCGACCCACAAGGCGCCGGTGGCATCGACCGCCAAAGAGAGGACGGCATCTCCAGGAAGACCGTCTGCTCTCGAGTATCGTTCCGTCCTCCCGTCCTCAAGGATCCGATAGAGGCCGCGATCGCCGCCCGCCCAGATCCGCTTGAAGTGATCCTGGACCAACGCAAGCACGCGAGGAGGCCGCCGCTCCTCCGCCGGTGATGGCAGGTGGATACGTTCGAAGATGGGGTTTCGCTCGCCGTCGGTCTTCATTCGACACAGACCGCCCACCGTCGCGATCCAGATCCGTCCAGCATTGTCCTCCAGAAGGTAGTGGATCCATTGCGCACGCCTGTCCAGAGCCGGAAGGAAGTTCGTGAAAGCCGGCGTGTCGGTATCCGTTCGAGAGCGGGGATTCATGCGCGCAATTCCATGGGCGGTGCCGACCCAATAAACTCCATCGGAAGCCTCCAGAAAATGGTTAATTTCCTGGTCTCCCAGTCCCTGTTCCTCGCCGAACGTTACAAAACTGTGACCGTCGAACCGCGACAGCCCGTCATTCGTGCAGAACCAGAGCAGCCCGCGCGAATCGCGGACGATCGAATGCACCATGTTGCCAGCCAAGCCCTCGTTCGTGGAGAAGTGCCGAAAGGGAAGCTTTTCAGCCAGGGCATCGAGGAAAAACAGCAAAACTAGTAGCAGCCGAATCATCGAGTTGCACGTAGCCAGCTGAGGCATGGTCCGCTCCTCCAGCGACCATATAGTACACGAGAAACTACGTACTTGCGTAGTAGTGTCCGAATCTGTTCGGGGTATTCTTTGATATGGGATTGACGGTGCGACATCGCGATCTGGCTCTTTGCTGTGCAAAAAACCGTGTGTGCCCGGGCCGCGATGAACTTCGTCCACTACCGGATGGACCGTTATCTGCGAGAAGACGCGAAGCGTCGTTTGGCGAGTGATGTCACGTTTCTTTTTCAGGCTCAGCGCTTCGTCGACGAACAGAGAACGCCGCTAGAGGATGCGAGCAACGAATGGGATTTCCCCATTCGAGACGATCGCCCGCGTATTCCGGCACAGGATTTGGACACGGATGAAGCACAAGCGGCAGAAGGTGGTTTTTGGATTAACAATTCAAATGACCCATCCGCTCAAAGAGGACCACTAATTTGCGAAAGGCCATCCTTAGGTATTGGCCGGAGTAATGCTTCAATGATTCGTTAATTGGGAGTAACGCATGGGCGTGAACCTACAAGTTGATCAATCGCTCAATGAAACAGCGCAGTTCGTCAACGATGAGAACGGAAACACTTGTGCGCTCGCATTGTCGGCTGATGCAGTCGGGATTGGGACGCCGAACCCCGTACAGGCGTTAGACATGGGAGGGAGGAGCAAAAATATCAAGTTCGATTATGCACACATTGGGGAAACAGGGGGCGGGGCCGCAACCATAATCGGCAACAAGGCTCGTGTCAACAAAACGGAGAATAACCGTGTTGATTACTCTCACAGCAATGAAGACGGCGTTAGTGCAATTGAGCTTCTATATCTCAACGGAATATCGTTTTTCACAAAGCCACTCGACAAAGAACACCCAACCGTAGAGGGAGACCACTTTTTTTCTGTTAAGGATAGGACTTACGAGCGTATGCGAATATCTTCCGCAGGTAACGTCGGCATCGGAACGACTGCTCCAACTGAGAAGCTCGATGTTAATGGAAATATTCTTGTGGCGGGAGATGTCAGATTAGCTGGAGCAGATTGCGCAGAAGACTTTGAGGTCGATGATTTCATGTCCCTTGAGCCCGGGATGGTCATGGTGATCAGCAATCAAGAGAGGCTTTGCGGCTGCGCCCAGGCATATGACCGACGGGTCGCCGGAGTTCTGTCGGGGGCGGCCGATTGCCGGCCGGGAATCATCCTCGGGAAACGTTCGTCAGACCAGCGAGCACGGCTCCCCTTGGCACTCACCGGCAAGGTCTATTGCAAGGTCGACGCAAGCTACTCGCCGGTCGAAATCGGGGACCTGCTGACCACCTCCCCAACGCCAGGCCACGCCATGAAGGCGAGCGACGCTGCTCGGGCATTCGGTGCAGTCCTCGGCAAGGCGCTGCGACCATTAACCCATGGATGCTGCTTGGTACCGATCCTCGTAGCACTTCAGTGAGATTCATTAGGAGCCTGAGTGAAAGCTTCCGGAGGCTTCACATGTCTAGCCTTGGTGCGGCGCTGACCGCAGTCGACGTAAGTTCGCCGCCATTTTCGCTTAAGGAGGCTGCGCGGTCAGCATCGGGTCAGCATGGGCACGCTCAGTCCTGAATCTGACTTTCACTTGCACGTCGAGGGTGCTATTCTCAGGGCCAGCGCGGGACTTATAACTTTCATAGGTTTTCGCTCGAGTGAACTGATCGAGGCCTTAATCCCGTCAATAGTCAGTCAGCATCAGATGGAATCATCGGGAGGTGATTATGGGGGAAGACGTGAGTCTTAGACAATTGCTAAGGCGACTCGAAATCGCTGACGACGTGATTAGCTTTCGGAATGCACTAGGCAATCACCCGGGTGGTATAACGTTGGGTTTGCGCGAAGCCGTGCGGACGTTCACAAAGCCGAATAATGGTACTGGCTTTTCGGTTGGATGTCGCAAGCCGAAGAGTTCTACTATTTCTATTCCGTTAATTCTTAAGCGTGAACTGGGTCAGGTACTGCCCGCCTGGGTTGATGTTAGCCCGAAGGATCATAGGGCGCGTACGATCGAGGGAGTGTTGCTCAAGGCTAGAGTGACTGAAACAGATTTTCCACTGAAACCGTGGCACACCTTCTACGATTGGAATTTCTTTGTCCATGTTGACCCACAGTATACATACCTTGTCCATGAGCTCAGTAGGAAAGAGAATTCGACCAAGTTCCTAGGAGTCGGCCGGGAGGACATTATCGAATGCGAATGGGACTCTGCCTTTGTGCCCTTGTGGGCTGTTCCGCAAGAAAAATGCCGAATCTGGATGCTGGGCCGTTGGATCTATGACTGCGGACATCCCGAAGAAGGGGTTGCTGTTGGTAGACATAGGACTGAAATTCATCCTCCTCAAGCGATTGCTTCATTTCGCAGTGAAGCGGCGAAGCTACCTGGCACTGCTGGACCGACTCAGGTTACAAGGGCCGCGATTTACATCGGGCGTAAGGGCGGGTATATAGATCAAGCGATCAATCGGGATTATGCCTTCGATTTGCACTTGCCTCCAAATCCTAAGAACGGCGCGGAGCCCGTATTCTTGTCCGAGCCTCCTCCCGGAACGACCGGCCCACTCCCCGTCGAACCTCGGCTGACTCCGATACCAGCCCGCAATCCGAGGCTATTTCGTGTTGAGATTCCGCTCCGGACCATGCCGAAGCTCGAGGAATATGGGGTAATCATCACTGCTGGCTGGAGCAATGGAGCCGCTGGAGGTAATTCGCGAATTCGCCAGGTGCGTGTCACGATTGACAAAGTCCTGAGGGACAAACTGGGGGAATTCGAGAGACCGAACTGGCTCTTCTTCATTTCCATAAATGCACGATGGCACCGACTTGACTTAGGGTCAACGGAGAATAGGGTGAACGTGAAGGAGGATCTGACGCTTCACGATAGTGACGCGATTCAGATAACGGCCTGTGGATTTGAGAGGCGAAACATTTTTAATTTTATGGGTGCCAATACGGGCCTTGATTCCTCGGTGGCCAGTAGGAAAATAAGTCCGTCTAAGCGCAAGGATGCCTTGGAAGAGATCGCAAGAACGTTTAGAAATGAAGCCGCTAAACACGGTCCTCCCTTGAGTGACGACAACGTTCCCCTTATTCTCTATTCAAAACGGCATTCGCCGGACGAGAGTGGCCCATTCGTGGAGGAGGCACGTCGGAATTTAGGAACATTCAAGAACGCACCTGGACGTATTAACTACACGCTTGAATACCGGATTGATCAACTTTAGGTGGAGCGAACATGAGTTTGGATGGCTACGCCGCCCTCCGGCTGGTCCGGATCGCAGGCGATCAATGTCAACGCCTCTTGCGGGAGGCGTAACCCTCATCGTCGCGCAGGGAGCGAACTGAGCGATGGCGTACGAGCAACACACGACCCTGCGAGCCGCCTCGTCGCACCTGGGCATGAACCAGTACATCCAGGTGTTCCTGCAGGCAGGCGCGGCCGCGGTGATCGGCGTTCTGCTGATCGCCGCGGCGGCGGAGTGGTGGTGCCTCCCGATCGCGGGGGGTTGTCGCATTGGCCTTGGGCGCGTGTGCGTACTGCCACTGGTGGCTCTGGGTCGCCGCGTGTGTCTAGACGGCGACCAGACGGCCGTCGGAATGGTGATCTCGAACGAGCCGCCCGGGGAGAAGTCCTTCCCGGCTCCCTCGACACCGACTTCAGCATCAACCTCCTGCTCCCGCCCAACCCACCCGGCTCGAACACGGCAATGGTCGAGGGCAGCAGTCCGTTCGGCGTCTTGGTCAAGGAGCAGGACTCTACCAAGAACGAAGGACTCATCTTTACGGTGGCCGTGGACATGATGCAGGAGGACAAGGGGACGGGAGTGAAGTCGGCGGCGCTGCACGCTGAGTTCGAAGGGGCGGGGGTCCAAGATTTTCTGCTCGTCTCGCAGATCGCGCTCGGCCTCGCCACTGTGGGACTGATTGCCTGTCTCGCGGGCGGCTTCCGGGGCGCCGTGATCGGCTACATCCTGGCCGTCCTCGCTCTGCTCGCCGCCTTGCTCGGCGTGCTCTTCGGTCTCAGCGATACGGGCTCGCCAGAGGACGTAGGCCTTCCCGGCATCGAGACGAACAAAAGCGACGGCACGGGCGCGGACGTGCTCGGGATCGCCGGTCGGTGGGTGTACGACGACGCCGGCCACAACAACGAGGATAAAGGCCGGAATGAGATTCACCTCAAGAAGGCGGAGAAGCTCGCGACGTGGGACGACCCCACTGTCGAGGGGAGACCGGTCGACCGACGATCTGATCGCCGACTGGACCGAGAGAGTCGGCGAGGCAGGCTCACCGCTGACGGCTGCGGGACAGCAGGACCCGAAGCACCACTGGGAGGTCCACCCGCTGATTGAATGGCTGTAATGGCGACGACTCGGTTCCCATCGAGCCGCCGCGCTAACGACTCCGACACTTAACGCGAAAGGACGTGAGACATGGACTGGATCGAGCGGATTTGGCACATCAACCCCGACAACGGCAGCGGCACATTCGAGGTCGCGATCATGATCGCCATCGTGCTGCTCATAGTGCTCGCTATGCGGGAGGGTCGCCGGCGGCGGAGCCGCTGTCGGTAGTCAGAAGCCTCTCATCCTTTGAAATCAGGGATTTCTGGTCGGAGATGTTGCCAGTCGATGCGGCGAGCAGTAGGTGCTAAAACAGTCGTGGTGCTCGCACTCATCATCTCGGTCGCCGCTGCGGTTCGCGTCTTCTTCCGCCGTCGGGCGGATCTCGCGCTGGAGGTGCTCGCTTTGCGGTTCTTGTTCGTGGCGGCCCGGATCTGGCGGCAAGGCGCAGGCGGCAAGGTATTGCGGGCTGACCACCTACATCGCGCAAGCGGGCCAGGCGGAACGTCAGAGTTTCACGACCGCCACGTAGGACAGATTGCGGTAGAGCTGGTTGTAGTCCAGGCCGAAGCCGACCACGAAACGGTCGGGGATCTCGAAGCAGCGGTAATCGACAGGCACCTGCACGATGCGGCGGGAGTTGCGGTCGAGAAAGGTGCAGACGGAGAGCGAATTGGGGGCGCGGCCGGAGAGGGTTTGCAGGAGGTAGCGCAGCGTGAAGCCGGTATCGACAATGTCTTCCACGAGGATGACGTCTTCGCCTTCGATGCTCTCATCCAGGTCCTTGGCGATGCGGACCACGCCGGGGGCGCCGCTCTTGTTGGAGAAGCTGGAGATGGCCAGGAAATCGATCGTGAGCGGGATTTCGATGTGGCGGGCGAGCGCGGTAAGAAAGAAGATGGAACCTTTGAGCACGCCCACGAGCTTGACGGTCTTGCCTTGAAAGTCGCGGGAAATGGCGGCGGCCACCTGGCGGATGCGCTGCTCGATCTGTTCTTCGGTGAACAGGACGCGCTCCAGGCCGGGAATGGCGGTGCTCATACCTCGACCGGCCGTCCGGCCAGGCCGTACTTGAAGATCAGGTTTTCGAAATCCTTCTGGTAGTAGATCTGGATATTGATTTGGGGGTAGAGCTGGCGGAGGAGGCGGACCTTGCGGTTCTTCTTGGTGACGTGGGACTGCTTCATGGTGGTGAGCTCGACGTAGAGATCGACTTCGGGGAGATAGAAATCGGGCGTGAACCATTCGAGGGGGTTGCCGTCGCGGTCCAGTTGAATCGGAAAGCTGCGCGGCTCGTAGTCCCAGGCGATGCGGTAGAAGTCGAGCAGGTTGGCGAAGATCTCCTCGCTCTCGTTGGCGAAGATCTTCTTGCGGAGGGTGACGTTGCTGGGCGGAACGATGCCGTGGCGGGCGAGCTTGAGGCGCATCTGAAACTGAAGCTGGGCCTCGGCGGCAGGGGAGAGGTGTCCGCGTTCGGTGAGGGCGGTGGTGGCGACGGCGGCCTGGACCAGTTCGGCCATCTGCTCGGTGCTGAGCGATTCGGAGTTGAGCACGAGATCGAACAGCTCGGCACTGGCTTTGGTTTTGCCGAATTTGGCGCGACGGTCGGCGCGGTCGGCGGCTTCGAGATCGAGCAGGCGCTGGCGGGCGGCGGGGCGATCGAGCCGGTAGTCGATCATCAGGTTGCCGACGCGCGCGTTTTCGGGGGCGACCACGTGAACGCGCAGCATGCCGGGGAAATGGCGGGCCTGGACTTCGCCGCCGATGGCGCAGTAGACGAGGTGATGCTGGGTGGCGAGGCGCGCCAGGATGGAGGTAACCAGGCTGGAGTAAGCCTTGTCAGGGATCGGCGTTTCCGCGCCGAATTCCTGCGAAGCGAGGTCGCGAATACGGGATTGCGTCAAGAGCTCGAAGCCGAGTCTTTGCGCGGTAAGCCGGGCCACCTCCTGGTAACGGCATCCCGGATGACCCGAAACGGCGATCAGCGCCATCGTACTAGCTCATGATAACCCGCCTCGCGGTTTCGCGATGACGCGAAGGCCCGAGGCGGCGCGGGGGCTAGCGAAAGTAGGGCGGTTCGTTGCCGGGTTTCCACTTGATGTTGCAGCCGATGCTGGGCCTTTGCTCGGGCGGCACGGGCTTTCCGGCCAGCACGGCATCGATGGCGGCACGGAGGTCGCGGCCGGTCACGGGCACGTCATTGCCGCGGCGGCTGTCATCGAACTGGCCTCGATAGACGAGCCGGCCCGCCGTGTCAAACAGAAAGAAGTCGGGGGTGCATGCCGCGGTGTAGGCTTTCGCCGCCGCCTGACTCTCGTCGTAACAGTAGGGGAACTCGAAACCCAGGTCGCGCGCCATCTGGCGGAGGCCATCGGGCCCGTCCTCGGGGTACTGCGCGACGTCATTGGAAGAAATCGCGACGATGGCGAGATCCGACTGCACGTAGTCCTTCGCCATCCGGGCGACGCCCGCCTGGATGTGCTTCACGTACGGGCAGTGCGGGCACAGGAACATCACCAGCAGGGGCTTGCCCGTGGTATCCGAGGAAATCGTTTTGCCGGAGACCACATCCGGCAGTTGGAAAGCCGGCACGATGGTTCCCAGCGCGAGCATGGTAGATTCAACGGCTGCCATAGATCCACTATTATCGCCGCGCCGACCGGCTCAGGAAGAGCGTGATCACACCGAACAGACCGATAGCCAGACCGCCGATGCGGTTCATCCACAACAGCGCCCGGTCGTTGAAGCGGTCGCGGAAGCGGTTGGTGACGCCGGTGAGGATCAGCCACCAGAGCATGGAGCCGGAGAAAATGCCGAGGACGATCATGAACGTGAGGAGCCAGGGGCGCTGCCGGGCCAATCCCAGCACGGCCAGGACGGCGAGAAAAGAGAGGACGGTGGTGGGATTGGTCAGGGTAAGCAGGAAGGTCGATACCCAGTCGGAATGTTCGGACTTACTGGCCGCTTGCTGAAGGGATTGGGGGCGGCGGAAATAGTACCAGATGCCGATTGCGATGAGAATGGTGCCGCCGACCAAACGGATCCAGAACTGCTCGCGAATGAGGAAGGCGATGACAAAGCTGATGCTGAACGCCGCGACGGCGCCGTAAATCGAGTCGGCCAGCGCCGATCCGAAGCCGGAAATCAAGCCCGACCGCCAGCCCCTGGCGAGGGTCCGCTGGACGCACAGCACGTTGACCGGGCCCACGGGCGCCGCGATGATGACCCCGCAGATGGTTCCCCGGATCAGCAGTTCGATTCCGGTCATGGCCTGATGTACGTGAGCTGAAACCGAACTGGCAGAGATCATCGGCTAACACCTAGGGTACACTGATCGGGGCGAGGTACAGCGGATGCGAAGAACGGCGGCGGGAGTGCTGTTCGTGCTGGTTGCCTGGAATCTGTGGGCGCAGCCCGGAGCACCGGGAGGGTGGCAGAATCTCAGCCGGCTGGCGGCGGGACAGCCGATCGAAATCGCCAATAAAAAAGGCCAGTCGTGGAAGGGCGCGCTGGCGGGCGTTTCCGAAGATTCGATCCGGGTGACGCGCAAGGGGCAGACGGTTGCGGTGCCGCGGGCGGAAGTTTCGCGCGTGCGCCTACGGCCGGCCAAGGGCCTGAGAGATACGATGATCGGAATGGGCATCGGAGCGGGCGCGGGCCTGGGACTCGGCTTTGCGGCGGGTGAAGGCCTGGCGGAACGCAGCGGCGGCGACTTCCGCAATCTCAAGCCGGCGATTGTGGCGATCACGTGCGGAGTGGGGGCGCTGGTGGGGGCGCTGGTGGGCTCGCTGGTAGGCGAGCGCCACACCACGATTTACCAGGCAAAGTAGAGCAACCGGGCGGCCGGCACCGCGGACCGGGCGGGAGGACTCTCCACCGCGGTAGCGCCAACCCCTAGCGACGGTTCCGAGGGAGAAAGCCTTCTCCGCCGGCGAGCCCGGCCGAAGTCGTGACCGCCGCCGACCTCTGTTCGAGGGCGTCCAGGCGCGCCTCCAGGCGGCCGATCCGGGCAAGCATCTCCTCCCGCAAATCCTGCAAGAGCGGCGTGGCGAGCTGCAACCCCACAACCGCCCGCACCGTTCCCTTGCCGGAGCCGGAATGGGATTGCCACGCGCGGCCGACGATACACCGCAGGTCATCGGCGCCCAATGCCCGCGCCACCCGGCCGACGGCGGTGCCGTCGTTGTGTCCGGACGGGATCAGAAAATCGCCCGCCCGGACGGGACCGGAGACGCGCACCGGAACCTGGCCCACGAACGCTATCTCCGCCCATCGCGATTCCGCCGCGGCGGGTGGACTGTTGCCCAGCACGGCGGGCGCAGTCGACACCACCTGGACCTGCTGGGCCTCGCGGGTATCGCGGCTGACCTTGCCGCCCGTGACGCCTACCACATCGCCCGGGCGCAAGTCCTCATCGGGTGAAGCCTTCGGCAGCCACTCGGCAAAATCGGCGCTTCCAGTCTTGTAGGTTACGCCTTCGCCGCCGCTGCCTTCGATGGCGCCCACAGGGGCGTGGCTGCCATCGTTGTGAAGGCCGAAGAACGTAATGAAGTTCTTCTCCGGGAAGACCATGGTCCCGGGAAAATCGATGGCCAGACCGTTCACTGTTTCGTGCGGGTCGGCCGGGCGGGCATTGGTAATCGATGCTATGTGGCTATCGACGGCATTGGGCGACGCCACGGGCCCGACGTCGCTAACGCGCAGAAAATTGGTGCGCAAATCGATGGCCCGGGTCAGGGAACCCTGCGCGGAATGCGTCACCGAAAACACCTCGCCAGCGTTGCCCGACCGGACGCTCAGCAGGTTGCGTTCCGATGGCGAGCCTTGGATTTCCAGCTTCGCGTGTGGCGAGGCCGTACCCAAGCCGGCGTTGCCGTCCTCGTCGATGAGGAAGCGAAGATCGGTGCCGGACGGGGTCCGCGACTGAATCTGAAACCGGGCGCCGCCGTTCGCGGTGTCGAGCCTCCAACTCCTGTGCGTGCCGGCGTTCGACATCTCGAAGAGGCCGGGTTGGCTGAGGATTCCGCCCACTACATGCAGCCGCTCGGTGGGATGCGTGGTGCCAAGGCCGGCGTTGCCGTCCTCGTCGATAAGGAAGCGAAGATTGGTGCCGGACGGGGTCCGCGACTGAATCTGAAACCGGGCGCCGCCGTTCGCGGTGTCGAGCCTCCAACTCCTGTGCGTGCCGGCGTTCGACATCTCGAAGAGGCCGGGTTGGCTGAGGATTCCGCCCACTACATGCAGCCGCTCGGTGGGATGCGTGGTGCCAAGGCCCAGGAGGCCATCCCGATCGAGCAGCATGCGGACGTTGCTTGTGGTGGGAGTCGGATTTTCCACGAAGACCAGTTGCGAGCCGCCACCGCTTGCGCCCATGGTCCAGCCGTGGTTGGTGTTTTGATTTCGGACCTGAAACAACCCGGGCTGGCTGAGCACGGTCCCAATTACGTGCAGAGACACCGCCGGATTGGTGGTGCCGATTCCCACATTTCCGGACTGCGGAAACGTGTTCTGGGCGGCGAGGTTGGCCGCCGCCAGCAAAAACGTGATACCAAATACGATTGTTACTCGGACACTCATGTTCCCCCTCCCAACGGGATGAATCCGGCGTGCCTCGAGTTGCATCTGTCGCAGCAATTATTGTTCAAGATGGCTCATGTAGTGGTTGCCGACCTCACGCGGAACCAGGTTTGGTGGCGCAGCGCACGCGGGAGTTGGGGATCCGCCGCGCGCTGGGCGCAAGCAGTGGCAGCGTGATGCGGCTGGTGGTGAGGCGAGGCATGCTGGTGGCGCTGGGCGGGCTTCCGGCTTCATGGAGCTAATTCCCTCCAGGCAGGTGCGTCATGTCTTAGAGGTCCGGAAGGAGGAGGGCGAATGAGGGTAGCCGGTTTGATGTGCCTGATGGCGGGCGGCGCGTTTGGCCAAGCGGCGGCGGCGCCGGCGTTCGATGTAGCTTCGGTACGGCCGAGCGAGCGTCCGGCCGGCCGCGGCATGGGTTTCCGTCGCGACAACATCCAGGTTTCGCCGACCAGCCTGACGATGCGCGGCGTGAGCCTGAAGACCGCCATCCGATGGGCCTACCACGTGATGGACTACCAGGTGTCGGGCCCGGACTGGATCGGCTTCCAACGCTACGATATTGCCGCCAAGGCCGCGGCGCCGGCGAGCGAGGAACAGCTCCGCGAGATGCTGCAGAGCCTGCTGGCCGACCGCTTCGGGCTGGCGGTGCATCGGCAGAACAAGGAAGAAAGCGCGTACGTGTTGCTGGTCGGAAAGAACGGACCGAAGTTTCACGAATCGACGACGGAGGGCGAGAGCAGCATCGCGGCGGAGCGGTCGAAGATGACGGTCACGGTGCAGCGGACGCCCTTGTCCCAGTTGGTGGACACGCTTTCGCTGGTGCTGCGCACGCCGGTGGTGGACGAGACGGGCCTGAAGGGGCGCTACGACATCACCGTCAACGCGGCCAAGTACATCGCGAGCGACCGGCAACCCGGAGACCCACCGCTGGACCCGGTGGCGCTGATCATCATCGGGATTCAGGAGGAACTCGGCTTGAAGCTGGAATCGCGCAAGGTGACGCTCGACCTGGTGATCGTCGACCACGCGGAGAAGGTTCCGACGGAGAATTAGGGCGGCGGCAGGAGTGGCAGGCGTCCAAGGCTGCCTGAATGCGCGCGGTATCCAACTTGCTTTCGTCTTCGGGCGCGATGGACATGCCGGCGCGCCAATGCGGGAACGAGGACGGAGGCGACAACCAACGCCACGATTGCTCTCATATCGTTCACTGGGCCGTTGACGGGGTTACTCTGCCGGTGAAACGCTCCGGCCACTGTTGGCACTATACAAGTGCGGCCTGTGAGAAAAACGAGCGCCACGTAGTCGCGATTGCCACAGGAACTGGTTCGGGGGCAGAAGACCCCAAGGCCAGATCTGCATACCAAGCCTGAAGACATCAAAACAGGAAGGAAATAACAGACCCGTGCGCGGTAGCGTTCGGCCGCAACTGACACCGGTGTCACTGCGGCACGACGCGACCCGCGGCCCCGCATGGCCGGCTGGGACGAGCCATCTGCCGGGACTATGGATTTCATCCGCTCAAGACGCGTAAGAAGATGTTCTCAACACAAGGCTAGGTACTATGAACGACCCGCGAACTCAAACCGAATACGGCAAGCATGCCAACCCCAACGAGATAGCGATCATCGGAATCGGTTGCCGGTATCCCGGCGCCAGAACTCCCAAGCAGTTATGGGAGAACATTCTGGCGCGGCGCCGTCAGTTTCGGCGCATACCGGATGTGCGGCTGCCGCTCGCGGAGTATCAGGATTTCGATAAGAGCGTACCGGACAAGACCTACGGTGTAAAAGCCGCTGTGATCGACGGGTACGAGTTCAATTGGGCGGCGAGACGCATTCCGAGGAGTACCTTCGAATCGACCGATATCGTGCACTGGCTGTCACTCGACGTGGTTCTCGAAATGCTCGAGGACGCCGGTTACAAACCGGGCGATCTTCCGCGTGAAACCACACAAGTGGTGATTGGCAATACACTCACCGGTGAGTTCACGCGATCGAACACGCTCCGGTTGCGGTGGCCGTTTGTCAACAAGGTACTGTGTTCGACGGCGTCCGACCTGGGCATGCCGGACAACGCGATCAGCGCGTTGTCGAGCCGCATGGAGCGGAGTTTCAAGTCGGTATTCGCGCCGATCAATGAAGACACGCTGGCAGGCGGGCTGGCGAACACGATTGCGGGGCGGGTCTGCAACTACCTGAACCTGAACGGCGGCGGATATACGGTGGACGGCGCGTGCTCTTCGTCGCTCATCGCCGTATACTCGGCGGCGGTCAGCCTGGCGACCGGGGCGGCGGATTTCGCCATCGCCGGCGGAGTGGACGTCAGCCTGGATCCGTTCGAGCTGATCGGATTTGCCAAGACGGGGGCCTTGACACCGAATGAAATGCTGGTCTACGACAAACGGGGCAACGGTTTCATACCGGGCGAAGGCTGCGGGTTCGTGGGCATGAAGCGACTGGCGGACGCGCTCCGCGACGGCGACAAAATCTATGCGGTGCTGGACGGCTGGGGGATGTCGTCCGACGGCAAGGGCGGCATTACCGCGCCGAGCGTCAATGGCCAGAGTATCGCGCTGGGTCGAGCCTACAAGCTGGCGGGAATCGATACGAGTGAAATCGACTTTATCGAAGGACATGGTACGGGCACGAGAGTGGGCGACAAAACCGAGCTGTTAGGTATTACCAAGGCTCTGGAAAACGGCGGAGGCGCCGGCGCGCGCCGTTGTGGCGTCACCTCGTTCAAGTCGATTGTCGGTCACACCAAGGCGGCCGCGGGAATCGGCGCATTTATCAAGACTGTCATGGCAGTCAACCAGCGAGTTATTCCGCCGACGGCGGGTTGCGACATTCCGCATGATGTTTTCTCGAACGAATCCACGTGCTTATATCCGGTGCTGCGGGGTGAGGTACATCCGCGCGAGAGACAGTTACGGGCCGGAGTTTCGGCGATGGGTTTCGGCGGGATCAACCTGCACGTAACGCTGAAATCGGGCGCCGCCCCGGTTGCGGGCCTCAAACCGGAAGCAGGTGAGCGCGCGGCGCTGGTTTCCCGTCAGGAGAGCGAGGTTTATTGCCTCGCCGCGGCAAGTTACGAGGGATTGAAGCAATTGGCAGGCACGATTCGCGAGGATGCAGCGGGCGCGAGCCTGGCCGAAATGGCCGATATGGCCGCATCGGTGAACGCGCGGGTCACACCCGACCTGAGCGTCAGAGCGTCGGTGGTGGCGGGGTCTCCGGAAGAACTATGCCGCAAGATGACTCTGTTGATCGATCGCCTGGCGACTCCGCCGCCATGCGGAGAGGCCGCTGTCGATCAGGAAAACCTGATCGCCATTTCCGAGAAACTCGAGAGATGCTCGATCGGCTACCTCTTCCCGGGCCAGGGTTCGCAGCGGGTCAATATGGCCCGGGGGTTAGTGGAGCGGTTCGAATGGGCACGCACCCTGGTGGCACAAGCCGAAGAGTGGGCGGCAGAGTTTGGGACGGCGCGTCTCGCGGCGTTTATCTATCCCGATCTGGATCGCCATGTTACCAAGGACGAACGCCAGCCCTTGCGGTCGCAGCTCGAACAGACTCAGTTATCCCAACCGGCTATCGTTCTGTCGTCGCTACTGTGGCTTACCTATCTCGAACGGCTGGGTATCACTCCGCATGCCGTGATGGGACACAGCCTGGGCGAACTGACTGCGTTTTACGCATCCGGTGCGTTCGATGGGAAGGCGCTGATCCAACTCGCCGCACTCCGCGGCCGGTTGATGGCCGGAAACCACACCGGGCGCGCCGGCACCATGGTGAGCCTGGCTTGCGACAAGCGTCAGGCGGAAGATTTGATTGCAGGGGTTTTCGACCGGGGAGTGCTGGTCGTTGCCAATATCAACAGCCCGTCTCAGACGGTAGTCTCCGGCGAGATTCCGGCGATCGAAGCGCTCAGCGAACTCGCCGCTCAAAAAGGCGTCACCACCCATCGACTTTCGGTGAGTAACGCGTTTCATTCGCCATTGGTCGCGAGAGCGGCTGCCGACATACGAAAGCAGGCGCCGATACCAGTCTTGCCGCTGACGCTCAAGACGCTGTTGATTTCCTCGTGCGATGGTAAGCCGGTACCGAAAGACATCGACCTGCACGAGCACTTCTCGTCACAAATCCTACGGCCGGTGGATTTTGTCGCCGCAGCGCGAAGCTTCCGCGGGACCTGCGACATTGCTTTTGAAGTGGGCCCCGGCAATGTGTTGTCGAGTTTGATGGCGAAGTTCCCGGACCAGGGTGCGTGCAAGGCCTATCCGGTGGAGCAGCAGGCCGAGTCTTTTCACGACCTGAACTGGTTGGTAGGCCTGGCCCACGCGCACGGCAAGACGATCCGGTTTGGCGAGCTGTACGCCAATCGCCTGATTCGACCTTTCGTCCCCGCGCGAAATCTGGCGTTCATCGTCAACCCCTGCGAGCGTCCGTTCGAGCGAGCCGGGCGGGACGGCTCGCTCGCCGAGACGAGCGCTCTTGCGGGGTCCGGTGCGGATCATCCGGGTCTTCAGATCGACGGCATCGACCTGAAGGACTACCTGTCGCGCCGCGGCAGTTTTATCAGCGATGTGATTCGGGCGGACGTGGGCGCACCGCCTCACCAGGCCGTAACTACGAACGGAGCGAAGAAGGCGGCTCCGGCGACCGCTCGGGCCGTCGTGTCCACCGGCGGCGTGGCGCGCCAGGAGAGCGGATCGGGCGACGCCGAGCAGGAGATACGATCGATTGCCGCCGCCTTTACGGGTTTCGATGCCGGGACCATCTCGATGTCGCTCCACCTGGTGGACGACCTGAACCTGGACTCGATCAAGGCCGGCGAGCTGATTGGTCAGATTGCGCAAAAATTCAATCTGCAAGATCACATCGATCCGGCGCAATTCGCTACCGGAACGTTGGCGGACCTGCTGCCGCTGATCAAACAGGCGCCCGCCCCGGCCGCGACCGAGGGGAATGCGAACGGCGTCATACCGGCGGCACGCCACGGCGACACCAACCAACTCGTCCTGACGCTGGCGGCGAAAGCAACCGGGTTCTCGGCCGACCAGATCCACTTGAATCTGCGTTTGCTCGACGACCTGAATCTGGATTCGATCAAAGCCGATTCGCTGATTGCGGACGCGTGCGCGCAGCTCGGCGTGGCCGGTCAAGTCGATCCCGCCGAATTTGCGGGGCTCACGCTGGGGGAAATCGCCGGAAAGCTCGGCGCGATGGTGTCCCCGGCCGCGCCCGCCGAGAGGCCGCAGGCAGCGGCAGATCGCACCGTGGTCTTGCCTTCGGCGGCACCGGCGACCGGCAACGACTGGGTCAGGAGTTTTGAGATGCGGCTTGTGCCTTCGACGCTCGATCCGGAGCGGGAGGCTCCGGCGGAGCTCGCCGGCAGTGTCGTCGCCATTCAACACGAGGCGAGCGAGGACGACCTGGCGGCCAGCGTGAGTGAGCGGATTCGCGCGCTCGGGGCAACCGTGTTCCGCGTGCGCCCGGCCGAGCTGGCGCAGGAGACCCGAACGGACGTCCGGCATTTCATCGCGATTCTGCCGAGGAAATCCGGCCATGCGCCGCTGAGCGCGGCGATCCAGCGCCTTCGTGCGGCGGCCGTGGCATCCGCCCGGCAGGCCGGTTGTGTCAGCCTGTCCTACGTACAATTCGGCGGCATCAGCCAGGGACTCGATCTCGCAGAAGGAGGTTTGGAGACCGCCTGTGCCTCTTCTTTCGCAGCGAGTGTTCACCTGGAACGGCCCGGCCTGAAGGTGCGGGTGATGGACTTTCCACCGTCGCAGGACGACGAGTTCGTTGCCGGCCGCATTATCGCCGAACAGAGCGGGGCGGAGCGGTACGTATTGAGTCACTACAGTGTAAGTCACGAGCGGTATCGGATGGAACCGGCGCTTCTCGAGCCACAGCTCCACTTACCCAGGCCTGTGGAATGGAACCGTCAGGATGTGGTGTTGGTCACCGGGGGCGCCAAGGGCATTACGGCGGAATGCGCGCTCTCGTTTGCGAAGGCGACCGGCGCCCGCATGGTACTGGTGGGGAGTTCGGCGTATAACGACGGTAGGGAGCGGGAATCGAGCGAGATCGGCCGCGTCTTATCGCGCTATGCGGAAGAGGGACTGGTTGCCAGTTACTGCCAGTGCAACCTCGTTGATGGAGACGAAGTAACTCGCCTGATTAGGGATGTCGAGGGTGAGTTTGGACCCATTACGGGTGTGATCCATGGCGCCGGAATGAACAAGCCGCGGCGTGTCGAGCAGGTCAGCGAAGAGCAGGCGCTGGCGGAGGTTTCGCCAAAGGTGCTGGGATTCCTGAACCTCGGCCGCGCGCTGGACGAGCGGCCGCCCAAGCTGATCGCGGCCTTGTCGTCGATCATCGGGGTTACCGGAATGCCCGGCAATTCCTGGTACGCGTTCTCCAACGAGGCATTGAACCTTTCGCTACAGTCGTTCCGGGCGTCTCATCCGGGCACGCACGTGGTCGCCCTCGCTTACAGCGTGTGGAGCGAGGTGGGCATGGGCGCGCGCCTGGGGAGCGTCAAACACCTGGCGAAGATGGGCATCTCCGCGATTGCCCCGACGTCCGGCGTCGCTCACTTCATGGACGCGGTGTTGAAGCAAAGCCCGGCGAATCAGGTAGTGATCGCGAGCCGATTGGGCGGACTCGATACGTGGCGGAGGCGCGCGGGGGAGGCGCCCGCCGCCGACCGTTTCATTCAGGACATTCAACAGTTCGAGCCCGGGGTCGAACTGGTCAACCGGGTGCGTTTAACGCTCGACGACGATCTGTACCTGCGCGATCATTTCTACCGCGGCGTCTATCTTTTTCCGACGGTGTTCGGTCTCGAGGCGATGGGTCAATGTGTCGCCAAGGTACTGGGCGTCCGGAGCTTCGAATCGTTGAAGGTGGTCGATATCGTTCTGCAGCGGCCGATCGTGGTGGGCAGCGATCACGGCGCGCTGATCCAGATCACGGCGGAAGTGATGGAGCGGCGCAGCCCATCCGACCCGCCTTCGGTGCGCGCCGCGATCAGCACCGAGCAATCGGGATTCAAGCGCGATCACTTCGCCGCGGTATTTGTGCTCGAGCCGCAACAGGCGGAGGTGAACGCGGCGAATTGGGTGCTGCCCGCGGAGTGCATCGACATCGATCCGAAGACGGAGTTATACGGTGGTTCGCTGTTCCAGGGTCCGCTGTTCCAGCGCCTGCGGAGAGTGTGGAGCATGGATTCCCAGGGGTCGCTGATCGAGATCGACCGGCACACCGAGCCGGGTTATTTTGCGCCGCAGCATTCTCCGGCACTGATCCTCGGCGACCCATCTTTTCGCGATGTGCTTCTGCAGAGCCCGCAGCTATCGATCAAAATCGTCTCGCTGCCGGTGCACATCGGCGCGCTCGACATCTACCGGCTCGATTATACGGGAGCCGGCCTGGCGCGGAACGAAATTACTTCGCGCACCGGCCCGGTCTGCGATGTAACAGCAGTCATACCGGACGGCCGGCCGATCGAGCGGCTGCAAGGCTATCGCCTGAAAGAAATGGACCGCCACGAAAGCGCGCCGGAACCGGAAGTGTTCATCCATCCGGGAGTGCGCGATGCGGGACTGTTTGACAAGGCTTTGACGGAATCGTGCGCGAGGCTGGAGGTGAGCCCGCCCGCGCACCTGCTGGCTTTCTATCCGGAACTCTCGCGAATGGACAGGAGCCGCCGGCGATTGAATGAGTGCCCGCTGTTTCTGGACGTGGTATCGAAGGTCTTGCCCGCTCACCAGCAGCGCGATTTGCGGGCCGTGGAAATTCAATGGGCTGACAGTGGCAAGCCGGTCATACGAGGGTTGGATGGCGAGGTGAACGTTTCCCTGTCGCATGACCAGCGACATTGTTTGTGCGTGGCCGGCGGAGGTGAGCAGGGCTGCGACCTCGAGCCGATCGGCCGCCGGTCGGAAGAGGAATGGATCGGGTTGATGGGGAAGAAACGGCAACCCCTCTTGCAGGAACTGATGGCGGGAGGCGATTCCCTGAACGAAGCGGGCACCCGCATCTGGTGCGCCATGGAGACGGCCACGAAGGCGCTTGGCGCCGGCACGGCCACCTTGCATGTGTTGCGCCGGGAACAGAACAGCGTGCTCTTCTCGGCGGAACGGGAAGGCCGCTGCGTCAACCTGCTGACCTTCGGGGTTGCCATGACCCGGCCGCCGAAAAAGATGGCGGCGATGACCGTTCAGACGGCGGCGGTGCAGGTGGCCGCCCCGCCCGCGGCCGGCGATCCGCAGAACGCCGTACCGCCTGGAGAGGACGGACATCCATATATCCGGCGGGGTCCCGCGGGCCAGCCTACGGTGTGCTTCCGGTTCCGGGCGACGTTCAAAGACACGACTACCTTACGGCACGGTTTGAATTTCCCGGTATTCGCCGATTGGATGGGAAAAGTCAGGGAGCTAGGGACGCTCAGTGTGGCCGGAAACCTCGTACAGGACTTTGCGTCGGGCCGCTGGGGTATGGTGACGAATCATACGGACATCTTCGTGGCCGGAGACGCGGCTTGCATGGACCTGATCGAAGGCCGCATCCACATCAGCAAAACGTACGGCAAATTCAATTCGTCCGTCGATATGCATTTTGACTGGTTCCGGATCAATGCGGACGGCACAGAGGAGATGATCGCCTCCAGTAACATGGCGACCACCTGGGTCGAAATCAAGAGTCACGGCGTGGTGGAAGTACAGCCGTTTCCCGCGTACATGCAGGGATTCATCAATTCGAATCTACCCGCGGGACAACCGGGGCCGGAATCGATCAACGAACCCGGACGCGCGGCGGAACAGGAAGCGCAGCGACGGGCCATCGCGGGCCGCCATGGTGAATGCCTCTACCAGGCTCCGGAAGGGCCGAAGATCGAGCCAGAACTGATGAGCCAGACATTCAGCACGACGCTCGCCGAGTCAAACCTGGTTGGGAATATCTACTATTCGAATTACTACCAGTGGATGAACCGGCTGGTCGATCGGTTCTTCTACGACATTGCACCGGAGTTGTTCACCGCGGAAGGCATGATTGGCGAGTTCCGCTGTCAGCGCAGCGAGATCAGGCACCTTCGTGAAGCAATGCCCTTCGATCGCATTGAAGTGGTGATGGCGTTGAAAGCGGTGTATAGCAAAGGGATTCAGTTGCACTTCGACTACTACAAGCTCGCCAACGGGCAGCGCATCAAGCTGGCATACGGCGACTACGATGCGGTTTGGGCCGGTCGCGGGAACGGCGCGGAAGCCGGCCCGATACCCGATGTCTACAAATCCGTCCTGATCGACGCCTGTCAAGAGACGGCGCGACGCTGGACCGAGGATCACGCCGCGCAGCGGAGCCAACCCCTCTTTGCCGTAGACGGGCGAATGGGAGCCTGACGGCAAGGGCGCCGAGCGCGCCGTATCGATCAGACAGGTACTTACATCCGAACGGAGGAGGATTATGAGAATACTGACGATTATGCTTTTGTTGATGGCGAGCGCCACTTACCAGCATTCCACGGCCGCAGAGGCCGACCGAACGTCCACCGGTAAGGCGCGAGTGGAAGCGCTCGGCGACATCATGACTACGATGCAGTCGCATCCCGCGCTCAGAGGACGGCTGCCGGGAACGGGGAGGTCCGCTCCCGCGCCGTCGCAGCCGGCGAACCCGCTGTCCAGCTACGAGACCCAGTTGCCGCACACGACTCAGCCGAATATCAACGCGGTGGAGAAGGCGCTGCTGAAGGCCTATTTGAATCATCCAAACGAGGTTGCGGTGGCCACCGTGCTCGCCATTCAGCATTTGAGCCAGGCGGCCCTCAACGAGCAACAGGGCGGGGATCCAGGCAGAGCGCTCTGGCACAAGATTATCGCGCAGTACTTCCTGAACCGGGCGAGGGACCTTGGCGCAAACGACCGATGGATGGAACAGTACCGGCGGAAGAACCAGGCCGGACTGGACGCGGTATTCGGTCAAAGCGGCACGATCACGCTCGACGAAGACCGCAGCGCGCAGCTCTTTTTCCGGGAGACGTTTCATTTCAAGGAGGCGAACCGGTATATCGCGTCGGATCGGCTGCTGGACGAGTTTGTGCGCGATCCGAACAACGTCTACACCGCGTTTGCCAACACGGCGCTGAACTTATGGGTGGGGAGCGAGGCCGACTACGACGATCCTACGGTGCTGTATAACTTTGCCGTGGGAAGTTACTTCTCCCTCCATACCATGCGACTTGCCCGGGACCTGGAGACGGCCTGGGACAGCGACCCGGTGCACAACACGCGCTTCCGAATGGCAACGATTCTGGGCGGGTTTTCGCTGCTGCAAAGGAGATGGCTGGCTAAGTTGCACGGAGATCAGCAGGCTGTGGAGCTGATTGACCAGGAACACCGGGAATGGCGACTGGTGCATCGCGCCTTTCATGCGTTCACCCTGGGCTTGCCGTTTTTCGAAGAGCCGCAGCACTTCGAGGAAGGGCTGGGGGCATTCGCGGACGGTATTGTGCACTGCCAGGAGTCGGGCGTGCGGACCTGCTCGGATCTTCCGCGGTTTCCCTATAATTTCCTGTCGTACGTTCTGGGATATGCGGATTTTCTTTTGAAGGCCGGCCAGCCGGACGCGGCGTCGCAGGTATTGGCGCTTCGCTCCCGGCCGGACGAGGCCGTCACATTCGGGTATTGGGATCTGGGGCGGGAGGCGTACCAGCACCGCGAGAACAATCTGGGAGCCCTGGTTGCCCTCTACCAGAATGGCGACCCCACGGACGATCCGCTGAATTTCCTGATGAAGAGGCGCAAATGGGGGATGAACACGACAACCTGCCAGGTATGTCACCAGACTCAGAGCCAGCCGTTCACAGCCGAACAGATGGCCGAGATTCAGTTGCCGCCGGAGTCGGAGGCGAGCGTGCGCCATTGGCCGGCGATCACCACGACATGGTACGGCGCCGTGCCCGCAGCGCCGGGCCAGTAGGATAAAGTTGATGAACTGGAGGGAGTGAGGGATGCAAAGGAGCACGTTTCTAACGATCGCTTCGGCGATCGCGTTCGCTATCGGTCTGTTCGCGCTCTCCGCGCCCGGCGTGTTGATCGGGACGGTGAAAACGGCAGCGCCCAGCGAGGTCGCCAACGTCATGGCCCGGACCGTCGGTATTCTGCTGATCACGGTGGGGGTGCTGAACTTTCTGGTGAGGCGGGACCGGGACTCGCCGACGCTGCGGTCGATCCTGATCGCGGACCTGATCCTTCAGATCGGGATCCTGCCAATCGACCCGATCGCGTATGCCCGCGGTGTGTACGCGACACCGGGGGCCTTTGTGCCCAACACGATCATTCATATTCTGCTGGCGATCGGTTTCGCTTACTACCTGATCGAGATGCGATCGCGCAGGATCTACGAAGAAGGATTTCAACCTTATCAACAGGAACAAAGCTAATGTCTGAAACTGATGTACTAATCGTATTTTCCGGACAGGGCACGCTACGCGGTGAAACACTGCGCCATGCGGAGATATCGCTCAGGCTACGGGAGGTGTGCCAGGAGATCGGCGGCGCCCGCGGCCGGCATCTCGAGTCGACGATCGGGGAGTTGCTGACGGACCGGCCCGAACGCGCCGCGGAAGGGCTGAATGCGATGGCCAGCGACGAGATCGCGTTCCTGGTCTACGGCGCTTCCATTGCGGCCTATCGGCATGTCGGCCGAGCAGGCTGGGTGCCGCGCGCCCTCCTCGGGCAGAGTTTCGGGGACATAGCGGCCCTGGTGTGCGCCGGCGCGTTCAGCGTGGAGCAGGGGGCGGAAATCGTCGCCGTTCGCAACCAGGCATTGCGCACCCTGAGAGCAGACGCCGGCTACATGGCGATGATCGGTGCGGGAGCCGACACGGTACGCGCGATGATCGCCGCCCTGGGGATTTCCGATCTTGCCATCGCCGTCGAGAACTCTTCGGCCGAAACGGTGGTCGCGGGGAGCCGGGAGACGATTCAGCGGATGTTGAACGCGGCCGTCGGGCGAGGGATCCGGTTCGCCCGGATCGGCGCGAAATACCCAATCCATTGCGCGCCATTGATGGCGGGGGCCGTATCTGCCATGACGCGGGGGCTGGAGGGGGTGAGTGCGCAACCGCTTCGCCTGCCGGTGTTTTCGGCCGTGCTCGGGCGATTTCTCGAGGACCGCGATCCGCTGACCGAGTACCTCGCTGGCAGCCTCGCGCGCCCGGTGCTCTTTGGGGAGGCGTTGAGCCGCCTTGGTCAAACCGGCATCACGAGAAGTATCGATTGCAGTCCGCTCGAAGGCGCATCGCGATACATCGGGGGGGTGTTCGGCGGGGGATGCCGGCGCGCGTTCGGCGATCCGGATCGCGCCGATGGATTAGCGGAACTGCCCGCGCAACGGATGCTGGCGAAATCCGCGTAAGAATCTCGAACGGAGAATCACGATGGAAGAAGAACTCAGCAACGCTCTCGCGTCCTCCCACCAGCCAGGAGCGGCACTCTTACCACACGTAACGGGTGAGAGTCTGGAGGGGGAATGGGAACACTACCTCGATGGGCAATCGGAAGGGGCGGATTGAGCCGCGTGGGAAACGGGGCCGAGACCCTTGGCGTTTAGGCGAGAGTCCCGGCCCGATTTCCGGCCTCAGCGGCGGTCATCCCAATCTTCGTGATCATGCCGCCAGCGCCAGTATTCTCTGCGCTCGCGTTCGTTGGCGCGGGCCCAGTCGTGGAAGCGCCGGTGGCGTACGCTCTCCATCCAGTGGCGATAGGCGCGATCTTCGCGTTCGTTCCATTCGTGGTAATCCTTACGGTAAGGGTCGTAGTAGCGGTGGCTGTGTTCGCGGTCGCGGTCGCGATCATGGTCGCGATCATGATCCTGAGCCAGCGTGGCCACCGGGGCCGCTAGAAAGACACTGAGAATCAAGGCACCTACGTAGCGATGCATATCCAACCTCCCGCAGAGAGGGAGCACACGGGATGCCCATGTGTCCGAACGGACGGGGACGCTATTTGGCGTACCAGTCGCGCAAGCGGACTTCGATGCCGGTGCCGGCCAGGGCTTTGGCGAACAAGCTAGTGTCCTGGCCGCGGTAATGGTAGGGGTACACGATGGCGGGGTGAAAGGCACGAACCGCTTCGGCCGCGTCCTGGGCACTCATCGTGTAGGGCAGGTTCATGCATACAAACGCCACATCGATATGGCGCAGCGCTTTCATTTCTGGCGTTCCTTCGGTGTCGCCCGAGAAATAGAAGCGTTTTCCGCCGTAGGTGAGAATGTACCCGTTGCCGCGGCCCTTCTCGTGGTAGATCTGGCCATTGGCGGCGGGCTTGAGATTGTACATGGGCACGGCTTCCACCTGAAAAGCGCCGATGGTCTTGCTTTCGCCGTTGGAGATCACGGAGGTGCCGGGGACCTGCGCCGCAACGGCTTTGGGGCCCATGATCACGGTATCGGGCTTCTTCAGTTTAGCGACCAGGGCGGGCACCATGTGGTCGGAGTGGATGTCGGTAATCAGGATGAAGTCGGCCTGCGGCCGGCCGTCGTAACTCCCCTGCGCGGGATCCAGGTAGAGCACTTTCCCGCCGGCTTCGATCACCAGGCTGGCGTGCTGAATGGGGGTGAGCCGAAGAGTTCCGGCGGAGGTGGAGAATTCCTCGGGTCCAGCCGCCAAAGCGGCACCCGCACAAATCAGGGCGATGGCCAATCGTCGCATAGACCTGATTGTACACGGCGGAATCGGCCGGCACGCGCAGAAACCGTGGCCGGCGTGCGGCCATCCGGACCTGGGGTGGCCGGCGGCCCCGGGCGGCTCCAGTTAGAGGGCGGCGGGGTCCTCCGCGAGCAACCCACCATCTCGAGGACCCCGACCGCGACTCCAACGCTTCGGCGCGTTCTGCGACCGCTCTCAGGCCATGGCCAATTCGTGTTGGCCGCGCAGCGCGATGGGCGCGAACTCGCGGCACTCTTCGCCCACGTACACCTGGCGGGGACGGGCAATCTTCTGCTCGGAATCCTGCAACATCTCCTGCCATTGGGCCAGCCAGCCGACGGTGCGGGGGATGCCGAACAGGACGGTGAACTGATCCGGAGTGAACCCCATCGCCTGATAGATGATGCCGGAGTAGAAGTCCACGTTGGGATAGAGCTTGCGCTTGATGAAGTACTCGTCGGACAACGCGATGCGCTCCAGCTCGAGAGCAATGTCGATCTTCGGATTGCGCCCCGTCACGCGGAACACCTCGTCCGCCACCTGCTTGATGATGCGGGCGCGCGGATCGTAGTTCTTGTAAACCCGGTGGCCGAAGCCCATGAGCTTCCGCTTGCCTTCCTTGACCTGGGCGATGAAGCCGGGGATGTTGTCGTTCGAACCGATCTCGTCGAGCATACGCAGCACTGCTTCGTTGGCGCCGCCGTGGAGGGGGCCGGACAGGGCTGCCATGGCCGCCGCGGCGGTGGAGTACGGGTCGGCATGGGAACTGCCCACCGCCCGCATGGTGCTGGTGCTGCAATTCTGTTCGTGGTCGGCGTGGAGAATGAAGAGTATGTCGAGCGCGCGCGACAATACCGGGTTGGCGACATACTTGGGCTCAGTCCGTCTCCACAGCATGTTCATGTAGTTTTTGGTGTAGCCCAACTCGGGATCGGGATAGATGTAGGGCAGGCCGAGGCGATGGCGATAGGCGTACGCCGCGAGGGTGGGCATCTTGCCGATGAGGCGCACGATCTGTTTGTGGCGGTTCCGTGCATCGCCGATATTGCGGGAGTCCGGATAGAAGGTGGAAAGCGCGGCCACGGTGCTGATCAGCATGCCCATGGGATGAGCATCGTGGTGGAACCCGTCCATGAACTTCTTGAGGTTTTCATGGATCATGGTGTGCCGCAGGATTTCGCAATTCCACTGTTCCAGTTCTTCCGCGGTCGGCAACTCGCCGTTCAGCAGCAGGTAGGCGACTTCGAGGAAGCTGCAGTTCTCGGCGAGCTGCTCAATGGGGTAGCCGCGATAGCGGAGAATTCCACGATCGCCGTCCAGATAAGTAATGGCACTCTCGCAGGAGGCCGTATTCATGAATGCCGGATCGTAGGTCATCAGCCCGAAATCTTCGGGCCCGGTCTTGATTTGGCGGAGGTCCATGGCGCGGATGGTGCCATGGGAGATCGGAACGGTGTAGGTCGAGTTGGTCCGATTGTCGATGATTGTCAGTGTCTGGTTGTCCATGCGTGCGTCCTCCCGGATTTGCACAGATTGACTCGGCGCTGTTGTTGCACGATGATTTCCACACCCGAATGTCTTATTTTACAACAGGTTGTGAATAAATCCGTAGGGTTTGAGATAATAGAAGCAGAGGCACCGGGGCTTTTCGCGCAAGCCGTTGGGTGCGGAAACCCACCGGCGCTCCAATCGAGGAGAGAGGATGTTATCGAGCAGGCTGGTAAATCTGATCGAGGGAAATTGGGAGGAAATTACTAAACGTGTAATCCGAGCGGTTAAGACCAATCCGGGGATGCCGACCTTTGCGGCACGGCCGGAGTCGGAGATCCGCGAGTGGTGCCGCGAGATCCTGAAGAATCTGGGGCAACTGCTGACCGCCACCAAAGAGTCGGAAGTCAAGCGGCGATTTCAATTGCTTGGCCGGATGCGGTTCGAAGAGAACATTCCGCTGGACGAGGCGGTACTGAGGCTGCATCTGCTGAAGGAAAAAATGGTCGGTTTTATCCACGAACAAGGCTTCGCGATGACCGCTGTGCAACTGTATGCGGAGGAAGAACTGGCGCAGCGGATGAGCCGGTTTTTCGATGGATCGGTGTATCACCTGGTGCGCGGCTACCAGGAAGCGGCACGGCTGGATCGCCGCGCGGCATCGTAGGAACGGTGCGCGTTTCTTCCGGGGGTGACCGAAGTCGGCGGCGCCAGCCGCTCGACTCCTCCGGAGTCCCTCACGAACACGGGAGCCGGTTCGCGCGGCCCACTGCGGCGAGGCCGCCGCGTGCGGCTGCGGCGCCGGCGTCGCATCGTTCCTTTTGTCGGCAGTGCGCCTGGGAAACGCCGCTGCGCCCGCCGCTGAAAGACCGCGAGATCGCCATCGACCCGAGAAAGTGGTTCGCCAGCAGAGGGATGTCGCTCGGCCGGTTGCGCAGCGCCGGCACTTCCAGAGACAACACGTTGAGCCGGTGAAACAGGTCTGCGCGGAACCGGCGATGCGCCACGAGCTCGCGCAAGTTGGCGTTGCTGGCAGCAATCACCCGGGCATCGGCGGTGAGCGACTTGCTCGAGCCCAGCGGCCGGTATTCGCGGTCCTGCAAGAAGCGCAGCAATTTGGCTTGTGCCGGAGGTGACAGCATGTCCACTTCGTCGAGGAACAGGGTGCCGCCATCGGCTTCGTGCAGCAAGCCGCATTCGGAACTAGAAGCATCCGTGTACGCGCCCTTGGCGTGTCCGAACAGCTCGTTCTCGAACAGGTGGTCGGGCAGCGCGCTGCAATTGACGGGGACGAAGGGGCGGCATTCGCGCTCGCCATTGTAGTGAATGGCGCGGGCGAACAGTTCCTTGCCCACACCGGTTTCGCCGCCGATGAGGACTGTGGCGGCGGAGCCGGAGATGCGCGGAATGCGGCTGATGGCGTCGAGGAACGCGGGACTTTCCCCTACCAGGAGGTCCAGGCGCAGGTCGCGCCGGCAATGGCTGAATTCCGCAGCGCTGGCGCCGTGATCCGAAAGCGCCCGGCGCAGCCGTGTCACAAAGTCGATTTCCGGAAACGGGCAACAGAAAAAATCGTCCAGTCCATGTTGGAGGGAATCGAACAGCTCAGCGGCGGTGTGCGGCACGTTGCATACCGCTGCCAGGGCCGCGGTCGATTTCCAGAGCGCGCGCACCGCGCGGACGACTTCGCGTAATGGCTGCCGCGCCGGGACGCGCATGACCACCGCATCCGGGTCACCTTCTTTGCGGCCGTCTTCGAGCCGCGATACGGTTCGAACGCGGGCTCCGGCCGGAGCAACCCGGACCAGCCCCTCGATCCGGCGGCAGTTGCCGGAGCAAACACGATCCGCCTCCGGGGTCGAAGATCAACACATAGGCGCTTCGCGACAAACTGGCTAATTATACATGGGGGTCCGGTTTGACAGCGTGAAAAATCACGTTGCTGCCGTGCGATTCAGCACGGCACGCGCGGGGCGCCATTTCGCGCCGGGCGAGATCAGCCGCCCTGCTCGAAATCCAGCGTGCCGCTATCGAGCACGGCCACGCCGTTTTCCCGCAGCCGCGCAATCGCGGCATCCGGCTGGTCGAAACGGAAGATCAGCACGGCCTTTTCCCCGCGCACGAACGGAAACGCGTACATGTACTCGATATTGATTTCCGTTCCCTCGAACAGTTCCAGCACTCCGGTCAGGCCGCCCGGCCGGTCGGGGACTTCCACGGCGACCACTTCCGCCACGTTCACCACCGCGCCCGCCCGTTGGAGAATGGCTCGCGCGCGTTCCCAGTCCGACACGATCATCCGCAGAATTCCGTACCGCTGCGTGTCGGCCAGCGAGAGGGCGCGAATATCGATGCCCTCGCCGGCCAGCAGACGGCACGGACCGATCATGTGTCCCGGCCGGTTTTCCGAAAAAATGGACAGTTGATGCAGTTTCATGATTGCACCCGGCGGTCGATCACCCGCTTTGCTTTTCCTTCACTACGCTGGATGGTGTTCGGTTCCACGAGCCTCACTTCGGCGCGGATGCCGAGCACGTGTTCCACCGCCGTGGCGATCTTGCGGTGAAGTTCTTCGAGCGCGCCGATTTTGTCGCTGAACGTCAGCGGCGTTACTTCGACCTCGACTTCCAACTGGTCCAGGCCGTGCGCGCGCGAAACCACGATCTGGTAGTGGGGCAGGGTGCCCTCCACTTCGAGCAGCGCGGTCTCCACCTGCGACGGAAACACGTTGACGCCGCGGATGATCAGCATATCGTCGGTGCGGCGGCCGATGCGGCGCATGCGGCGCAGCGACCGTCCGCACGGGCAGGTGCCCGGCACCAGCGCCGTCAGATCGCGCGTGCGATAGCGGATCATCGGCATGGCCTGCTTGGTGAGCGTGGTGAGCACCAGTTCGCCCTCCTCGCCGTCCGGCAGCGCGTCGCCGGTTTCCGGGTTGACGATTTCGGGGTAGAAATGGTCCTCGAACAGGTGCAGCCCATTCTGCTCCGGGCACTCGATTCCCACCCCCGGCCCGATCACTTCGGAAAGCCCGTAGATATCGAAAGCGCGGATGCCGGTAAGGTTTTCGATGCGTTTGCGCATCGATGCCGTCCACGGCTCGGCGCCGAACACGCCGATCCGAAGAGGCAACTCGCGGAGATCGACACCCAGCTCCGCGGCGCGTTCGATGAGGTGCAGGAAATAGCTCGGCGTGCAACAGATCACCGTCACCTCGAAATCGCGCATCACCATGATCTGCCGGTCGGTGTTGCCTCCCGAGATCGGAATCACCGCGGCCCCCAGGCCCTCCGCGCCGTAGTGGGCCCCCAGGCCGCCGGTAAACAACCCGTACCCATACGCATTCTGCACGATGTCGCCCTGGTGCACGCCGCACATCGCGAAGCTGCGCATCATGACGTTGGTCCAGAGGTCCAGATCGTCCTGGGTATAGGCCACCACGATCGGCTTCCCGGTGGTGCCGCTCGAAGCGTGCAGGCGCACCACCTCCTGCATGGGGCTGGCGAAAAGCCCGAACGGATAGGTGTCGCGCAGGTCGCTCTTGGTGGTAAACGGGAGCCGGGAGATGTCCTGGAGAGTGGCCAGCGCGTCGGGCGTGACGCCGCGTTCCCGCATACGGTCGCGGATCAGCGCGACCCGGTCCCAGGCCCGCGCCACGATGCTCCGCAACCTGCGGAGCTGGAGTTCCCGCAGCACGGCGGGCGGCAGGTAGTCGGAGGCGCTCGCCGGTTGGAAGAACGGGCCACCGTCGGACTTCATCATGGTTCGAAACCGTGAGCGTAGCATACGGCATAACGCGGCCTGATTGCCCGATTGGCAGCCCTGCGACGGCGCGGCGCCGGCGCGTGCTCCTCGCCCGAGGAACAACCGAAACGGACACACTGTGCCCATTCCAAAAACGGAAATGATTGAAACGGAGGCACTTGCTCGAAGGGGGGCGGGCACAGTGCGCCCGCCGCGGCGGCCGTACGGCGGCCACGCACACCTTCGCACCACTTGCTACCATTGCGCCTTCGGGAGATTCAAGTATGAAACGCTGGAAGGCCGCACTACTTTTCGCCATCCTCCTCGCGTCCCTGCCCGTGCTGTGGCTGCTGCCCGCACAGACCAGGCCCGTTGCCACAGGAGTCCGGATCTGGGAAGAGGAAACCACCATTCCCACTTACCTCATCGGCGACCCCGAGCCGAACCCCATCTTCTATTTCGGGAAGCAGTCGCAGGGCGCACAAGGGCGCGTGTACCCCTACGCGCTCTACGACAACCTCACCTTCCGGAAAGAAAACAAGAAGTACCGCATGGTCTACCTGGAGAACGAATTCGTCCGCATCGGCGTTCTACCGGAAGTCGGCGGGCGGCTGTTCGAAGGGATCGACAAGACCAACAACTACAATTTCATTTACCGGCAGCACGTCATCAAACCGGCGCTCATCGGCCTCATCGGCGCGTGGATCTCGGGGGGCATCGAGTGGAACATCCCGCATCACCACCGCGCCACATCGGCGCTGCCGGTCCAGTACAAGCTCGAAGAAAACGCCGACGGCAGCAAGACCATCTGGGTGGGTGAGCTGGAAGTGCGGCAGCGCATGCGGTGGGCGGTGGGCTACACGCTGCGTCCCGGCAAGGCATACCTCGATGCGTCGATCCGCATCCTGAACCGCACGCCGGTCGTCAATACCATGCTGTGCTTCGCCAACGTGGCGGTCCACGTCAACGAAAACTACCAGGTCCTCTATCCGCCCAGCACTCAGTACGGCACCTATCACAGCAAGCGCGAGTTCACCAAATGGCCGCTCGCCGACGGCCGGTACGCGGGCGCCGATTTCAGCAAGGGTGTCGACGTCAGTTGGTACAAAAACCATATTTCATCGAATTCGATTTTTGCGTGGAACTACGAAGACGATTTCTTCGGGGGCTACGACCACGGCAAGAAGGCGGGCATCGTCTCGGTGGCCGACCACCACATCGTGCCGGGCAAGAAAATGTGGACGTGGGGCAACGGCCCCGCCGGCCGGCAGTGGGATCACATCCTCACCGACGAAGACGGACCGTACGTCGAGCTGATGGTGGGGGCCTACTCCGACAACCAGCCCGACTATAGCTGGCTCCAGCCGTATGAAACCAAGTCATTCCACATGTACTGGTATCCGTTCCGCGACATCGACGGCCTCAAGCAGGCCAACCTGGATGCCGCCGTCAATCTCGACGTGGCGGGCGGCGCCGCCAAGTTCGGCTTCTACGCCACCGCGGTGCATCCCGCCGCGACGGTGACGTTGAAAGCCGCGGGCAAGGTGCTGCTGGAGGAAAAGGTCTCCATCGGCCCGGCAAAGCCGTATTCCAAGACGTTCCCGCTGCCACCGGGAACCGACCAGCACGACGTGCGGGTTTCCTTGTCCGACGGCGGCAAGGAACTGGTGGCCTACGGCCCCATCCGCCTCAAGCCGGAACCGATGCCGGCGGCGGTCACCAATCCGCTGCCCCCCGATCAGATCAAGACCGTCGAGGAACTGTACCTCACCGGCCAGCGCATCGAGCAGTTCCACAGCCCCAGCCAGGATCCGCAGGTTTACTGGCAGGAAGCCCTGAAGCGGGATCCGGGCGATACCCGCGTCAACACGTCCATGGGCATCGACAGTTTCCGCCGCGCCCGCTTTGCCGACGCGGAGCGCTACTTCCGCAAGGCCCTGGACCGGCTCACCGACAAGTACACCGCTCCGAAGGATGGCGAGGCTACCTACTACTTAGGCCTTACGCTGAAGGCGCAGGGCCGCTTCGACGAGGCCTACGAAGCTCTGTACAAAGCCACCTGGAGCATGGCCTGGAGGGCGGCGGCCTATTTCGAAGCGGCGGAAATCGCGGCCATGCGCGGCGACCTTTCCATCGCTTCGGACCTGGTGGACCGTTCGCTCGAGGGCAACGGGCTGAACCTCCGCGCGCTGGCGCTCAAAGCCGCCCTGCAGCGCCACGAGGGCCGTTCCAAAGAAGCGCTCGCCACGCTCGCCACGGCGCGGCGGCTGACCGACCCGCTGGATGCCCGCCTGATGGCCGAGCAGTGGCTCAATACCCGGAGCGCCGCCGACGCGCAAACCATGGTCGCGACCTTCCAACGTTTTCCGGCCACCGCCGAAGAGACCGCCGCCGAATATGCGCATGCCGGGCTCTGGAAGGACGGAACCGACGTGCTGGCGCAGGCGGCCGTGTCGCCGATGGTCAATTACTACCTCGCCTCTTTCGCCGGCAAACTGGGGCAGCCCGCCAGGGCCACCGAGTTCTACGCTTCGGCGCGTCGCATGCCGCCGGATTACGTGTTCCCGTTCCAGTACGAGGCCATCGACGTCCTGAAGCAGGCCATCGAGGCCAATCCACGCGACGCGCGCGCCCCGTACTACCTGGGCAATCTGCTCTACGACTGGCAGCCCGACGAGGCCTTCCAGTTGTGGCAGAAGTCGGCCGCGCTCGATCCGTCGTTCGCCATTGTGCACCGCAACCTGGCGGTCGCCTACCTGCACAAACCGGGCGGGACGCCGCAGGCGATAGCGGCCCTCGAAAAGGCCGTGTCGCTCGAAAAGAAATATCCGCTGCACTTCAAGGAACTCGACGAGCTCTACGAAACCACCGCCGCCCGACCCGAGAAGCGCCTGGCGCTGCTCGAACAGAATCAGGCGGTGGTGGTGCGCCGCGACGATTCGCTGGCGCGCGAGATCACGCTCGAAGTCTCGCTCGGCAAGTACGACGAGGCCATCGAACTCATGACCGGCCGCCGCTTCGCGGTCTGGGAAGGGGTCAACCTGAATGTCGGCGAAGACTGGGCCAATGCCCACCTGCTGCGGGCCCAACAGCAGATCGCAGCGAAACGGTATCGCGAGGCGCTGGCGGACCTGCAAGCCGCCACCCACGTACCGGACAACCTGCCCTCGGCCGGACGGGGCGGGGCGGATCACGCCGTGGAGGCCGCCTATTGGACCGGCGTGGCATACGAAGGGCTGGGCGACGGCGCCCAGGCCAACGAGTCGTGGACGCGGGCGGCAGCGCCGCCCCAGGCCGGCTTCCGCGCCCGCGGCGGACGTGGCGGACGTGGCGGAGCGGGCTTGTTCGTCAATCCGGCGCCGTCCTTTTACCGGGCGCTTGCGTTGCGCAAGTTGGGTCAGGCCGAGGAGGCGAAAACCATTCTCGAGGGCCTGGCCAAGAGTTCCGCGCCCGAAGGACCGCGCGCCTTTCAAGCGCACTACGCGGCCGGATTGGGGCATCTCGGTCTGGGCGAAGCGGAAGCGGCGCGACAGGAACTGCAACAGGCCCTCGCCATCAACCCGGCGCATGCCGGCGCGCGGGCAGCGATGGCGGAACTGTCGCGGTGACGGGCGAGCGACGGGCGGTTGACAGGACGCAGTGGCGGCGTTAGGCTAGATTTGAACATGTTCAAATGAAGACCACCGCCAAGTCCGACGAGACGCGCGCGCGGATCCTCGCGACCGCCCTCGAACTGTTCCGCTCGCGCGGTTTCGAGGGCGCCACGATGCGCGAAATCGCCGCCGCGGCCGGCGTCGCCACCGGCGCGGCGTACTACTACTTCGATTCCAAAGACGCAATCGTGCTCGCCTTCTACGACCAGGCCCAGCACGAACTGCGTCCCCTCCTGGAACGGGCCCTACAGGGCCCCAAGGATCTGCGCGGCCGGCTGCTTGCCGTCCTCGACGTCAAATTGCAGTACTTCGCCCCCAACCGCCGGCTGCTGGGCGCGCTCACCGGATTCACCGACGCGGGCCACCCCCTGTCTCCGTTCAGCCCGCGCACGCTCGAAATCCGCCAGACCGATATCGCCTTCTTCCAGCAGGCCCTGGAGGGCTCGCGAGTGCGCATACCCGCCGCGCTGAAACCCTACCTGCCCCGCCTGCTCTGGCTCTACCAGATGGGCCTGATCCTGTTCTGGATCCAGGACCGCTCGCCCGAGCAGCGGAAAACCCGCCTCCTGCTGGATCGAAGCCTGCGGCTCATCGTGCGCCTGATCCAGGTTTCCAGCCTACCTCTGATGCAGCCCTTGCGCCGCCTGGTCGTCGAAACCATCGAGGCGGCGCAGGATTGAGCTAGCCGGGTGGCACCACTCGGAACTTGGGAAGTTGAGCCGTTACTGGAATGCGGCTCTTTTCGAGTGGTTGGTCGGCTATAGTTGGCCTCCGCGTCACAGATCACACCCCGCTTGTAGGCCAGCGTTCCCCCCATTGGCGCCTGCACGGCGTCCGGCCACTGGCCGTGAAACCGGCTTTCCGTAGACTGGGCCCGCCATCGCCGGCCCAATGGAAAGAGAGCCCACTTTTTGTCCAGTGGGAGGGAACTGGAACACGTTGCTTCGTCCCTCGTTCGATTCGGCGCCTGCGACGTCTCCGATGGCGCTATGGGAACTCTCCCTCCAACCTCAAAGCAACCCACACTCCAGGCAGCCGACGTTATGCCTCAGGCTTCATGCCTAAAAGGCTCAGGCCAGCCCCGGCTGCGGTCCGGGACTGATGTATACTCTACATCAGTCTAACTCTCCCGCACACTCAGAAAGCCGCCCTTCAATCACGACGGGCCGCCCCTTCTGCAACGGCCATAATCGGGCGATCCAGGCAGGTGGGGAGCTAACCGTGAAATAGGAGTGCAAGTGCAGCAGCCAGCGAGGTCGCCTCGTGATCTGGATTGGCGCTACCCGAATGCCCAGAAGCCACGGGATGCATTCCGACGCGACAGCCAACAAAGGAAGAAACGATGAAGACCCTCTTGAGAAAAGGAATGTATCTGCCGATGGCGGCGATGATTCTGACAGCGATTGCCGTTCCTATGACGGCTGGGGATCAGGTACCCTTCAAGGGTTCTATACAAGGACACGAGATCGACATACCCCAGGGCGGCCCTCCCCCAACCACACTAGACGTCGATGGGAGTGCCACCGGAATCGGTACGCATGTCGGTCAATTCTCGTTCACCTACCACCTTACGGTGACCCTTGCGAACGGCACCGCAACAGGGACTGCTCAATTGATCGCGGCCAATGGAGACAGCATCTATTCGACAGTTGCCGGATCGAGCGAGCCGACGGCGACACCCGGTGTCTCCAGCATTACGGAAATCGACACCATTACGGGTGGTACGGGTCGATTCGCCGGAGCGCAAGGGAGCTTCACGGTCGAGCGCTTGATCAACCAGACAACCGGCTTGACCTCCGGTTCGTTCCACGGGACCATTACTTCTCCGGGGGCGGCGAAGTGAGAATTGGGCGGCCGGAATAACTGGCCGTATCTTAACAGCCAGATTTGTTGCGATTGTTCGGCGCGGGTTAAGCTCCGCGCGGACCTTGCAATTCGCCGGCCGCAGTCGGGCGGCTATCGGCGCGAGCGTCGTGTGCTTCGGCCGCGCAAGTCGACGAGTCAAGGGACCAGGCGGGCAGTGTGAGAGTTCGGAGTGGGCGGGGAAAACGGCCAATTTACGACATCGCCACACTTTTTGTCCAGTGGGCGGGAATTGTTAAACCGCTGCGGCGTGCTGTCACCACATTTCTAAAATGCCTAGGATTTCGCCAGAACGACTTTCGACGCCGGTGTCAGTGCGAAATGTCTCTGCGCGAATAGAGTAGGTACGCCAGCGCGAACGCAGCAGCTGCGATTCCACCAAGTACGTACAGGCTCTTTGCCGACAAGGCCGAACCCATCAATAATTCAAAAGGCGTGTAATACCGAAAGGGCGAATGCCACGCGACCGATTCCGCCGGTTTCCACGCCCGGCCGATGTAGTCGGTAAGGTAGGCCGCCAGCGCCAACAACCCCGCGATGGCTCCGGCGGAACCCCTCCGGCGGCAAGCACAGCCGATCGCCATCGCAATCGCAGCCCAGCAGAGCATCAGGAATCCCAGATTGATAGCCAGCGAACCAACGAGCCCAACCGATGGCCAGCCGGCATCCTTCGCGGCAAAGTTACTCAGACCAATCCAGGTGCCGAGGGCCATCATGGCGAGCAGATAGAAGGTAGAGATCAGCGCCACCAAGATGGACCGGGTCACGATCCAGTGCCTGGCCACGGGCCGAGCCAGCACAAGATCGATGAATCCGGTCTCAATCTCCATAGCCGGAATCGTCGCAAGCGTCACGGAGACCAACCTGACCGAGCGCTTCGAGCTAGGCGATCGCGATCTCTCGAGAAAGCTGCGCGAGTACAGCACTGGCATGAAACGAAAGCTCGGCTTGAGCAGGTTGGAAGCATTAAGTGGCCGGGAGCGACAAACCAAATCGTAACGTGGCCGCAAGTATACGAGTGGCCCTAGAGCGCGCATTACTATGAGTTGGGCGTGATCCGACCCGTAGACGTGACGTCGAGTGCAGGGGCGCGATCTCTCACGGCGAGGCTTTGGGCCACTTTCCGAAATGAAGGTTTCACGGCCCCGATCTCGCAGGCATGCTGCCAGCGAGCCTGTAGGTAAACGCCGTGCGGGACTGAGCAGTTTCTTCGGCGCCGTGGCGGGCGCCGGCGTCGATCAACTCAACACCGGCATCGGAGGGCTCGGGGATGACCAGGTGTACGTCATCGGGCAAACCGACCACGTACGGCTCGAAGTCGACACGCTCCCCACCGACAAAGACAAGCCATTGCGCATGAACCTCGCACTTATCGTCCCGGACGAAGTCCGAAAGCCGTACTTCGAACTCGGCCCCAACGGCCCCGTACAAAAGGAACTTGTGCTCCCGAAAGGCACGCACAACGGGAACATCATCCTCCGACTCGCCGCACTACCACTCGGATAAAGAGCGCCAGAACGGAAGCGTGGATGGCGGTTTCCGAGCGGATGGTGACAACCTGCTCGGAATCCGCAAATGCTTTTGGGAGCACCTCACCCGGACCCGTCTCTCCTGTCGTTCACGATTTCCCTGAAGGACTGCATTCCGAACCGACTCCTAAAAACCCCGGCCCATTTGTGGCCTTTTGTGGCCCAGCAGAACGAATTCGCGTATCTTGCTGTTCGGCGACAATAGAAATCCCGGCCGCTCGACGACGACTAATGTGACCATCGAGAATCGCGCTCACCGAGCGCCACGGCATGGTCACGCACGCCAAGCAGAAACAGCAGGCGGAAAGCCAGCTGACAGTGAAGGAGGCGGACCAGCGTGATGGCCACGGCGCAAAACCGGAAGGCGCGTGAGCTGTGGAAATGCCGGGGCTGTGGAACCATTGAAATCAAATCAGTTGTCATCTCGTTCGCCCGGTGGCTTGTACGGAAGCCTGGGGAAGAAGTGCCCCGCCAAGAACCTGAACGGCGATTCCGTCGAGAGGCTCTCACACGATCTTCGGCATCGCCGCGCCGCTTCGCTTGTGCTTCATCGGCGACGCGAATCAGAGAACGGATTGGGAACAAATTCCTCAAGGGCGTCCCGTTCCAGTTTCCAGTACTTAGGATCCAGCTTGTTCTTTGTTTCCCAGCACGTCGTCGGTGCCGAAGGAGAGGTGCGTTCCCTTGCTGCCTGTGTACTGAACTTCCACCACCCCGTCGCCAGGTACCCGCCGCTGGATCGCGTCGCTATAGAAGATCAGCCCTCCAGCGGTGGCCATCAGCCCGCTTCCCAAGATCCCGCCGCCGACATCGGGAATTTCCCAGGCGGTCTTGCCGGTCTGAATATCGATCGCTTTCAGCAACTTGCCGCTCTCGCCAGGAGCGAGCCGCGCGGCTCCGCCGTAGAACGACTTGCCCGCCTCCCACCACTGATCGTTCTTGCTGTAGATATTGCAGGACTCCTCGGCGAACAGGTAAAGGAGGCCGGTCGCCGGGCTGTAGGCGTTCGACGGCCAGTTTGCGGCTCAACAGCTCTGTTCGCCCAGACCGCCCAAGTCATCGGCCGTGTGGTTGACCCCACAGGTAAGGCTGTTCCAGGCGCCGCGGTAAACGTCACCGAGAGCGGCGCCGCCCATCGCCCACCTTCACGAAACAGGGCATCTATGCCATCCCACTGCTCAAACCGGCCAGCTACGATCTGACTATAGAAAAGGCCGGGTTGTTCAAGCCACGGAAAGTGCCTACTGGTCTCCACTTTCCACCGAAACGTCTATACCTAAGCGCCGCTCGCGCATGTCCAGCACCGACCGGATCATCCGTACCAGCGAATTCGCCGTGTAGGGCTTCTGGATGAAGTGCAGTCCGGGGTCTTCGACAAACTGCTTCATGGCGTCCGACTGTTCAAATCCGCTCGAAATCACGATCTCCATGTCCGGCCGCAACCGGCGGATGTACCGCCATACTTCGTGGCCGTCCATGCGCGGCATGGTCAGGTCGAGCAGCACCAGGGAAATGCGATCGTGCAGACGGCTGAACAGGTCCGCTCCATCGCGGCCATCGGATGCTTCAAACACAGTGAACCCGAAATGTTCCAGGGTCGCGCGGGCGGCGCGCCGCACGACGTCTTCGTCGTCGATGATGAGCACGGCGCTCGAACCGGGTTCGGGCATCTCGGCCCCTCGATCCTCCACGCCCCCGATCGCGGCACCGCAGCCGCCCAGCGCCGGAAACAGCACCGTGAACGTGCTGCCCAGCCCCTCCGCGCTCTCTACGGCAATGGCCCCCTTATGTCCGCGGGCGATTCCCAGCGCGGCGGCGAGCCCGAGGCCCCGTCCGGTGAACTTGGTGGTGAAAAACGGATCGAAGATCTGTGCCTTCACCGCTTCGGTCATGCCGCAACCATCGTCGGACACCTGAATCATGACGTACTTTCCAGCACCCGGGGGATCGGGACGATAGTGGCCCAGGCGGACGTCCGGGTCGATCTCGCGCACTCCGGTTACCACCCTGACCACGCCCGGCCGTTCGCCGGTGGCTTCGACCGCGTTGAGGATCAGATTCATCACCAATTGCTGCAACTGGCTGGCATCGCCTTCCACGTAAGGCAATTCGGCTTCCAGGTGCAGCTTGAGCTCGACCGTACGCGGCACCGACGACCGCATGAGCTCACTGATGTCGCGCACCAGTTCCGACACGTCGATCGGACCGACCACGAACTTGCCCTTGCCGGCATAGGCGAGCAGTTGCCGCGTCAAGTCGGCGGCGCGCTCGCTGGCGCGGATGATGTCCTCGAGCATGCACCGGACGGGCGAGCTTCTATCGCTCATATCCAGCACGAGGCTGGCATTGCCCAGGATGCCGGTAAGCAGGTTGTTGAAATCGTGCGCCACACCACCGGCCAGCAAGCCGAGGCTCTCGAGTTTCTGTGCGTGGCGAAGCTGTTCTTCCAGGTGTCGCCGCTCGCGGCGCACGGCGCTTTCGCGCAGCTCGCGTTTGACGGCGGGCACCAGCCGGCCCAGGCGGTGCTTCAGAACGTAATCGTGCGCGCCGGCCTTCATCGCCTCCACGGCCGCCTCCTCGCCAATCGTCGCCGAGACGATAACGAAGGGCAGATCCACTCCCCGCTCCTGGACCGTGCCGAGGGCTTCCATGACCGAAAAACCGGGCATTGAAAAGTCGGAAAGCACGACGTCCCATTCGCTCTCGGCGAGCGCGCGCCGCATACTGTCGGCGGTGTCCACGCGGCGGTAGATGGGGTCGTACCCGCCCCGCTTCAATTCCAGCACGATCAGGTCCGCGTCTTCTTCGGAGTCTTCCAGAATCAGCACCCGCAGGGGCGTTGCCTGAGTTCTTGCCGCTGCCTGGCTCATCGGTTCACCTCCCTAGGGAGGGCGAAGTAAAAGGTCGCCCCCCGTTCGATCTCTCCCTCCGCCCACACCCGCCCGCCGTGGCGCCGGATCACCCGCTCGACGGTCGCCAGGCCGATGCCCGTGCCCGCGAATTCCGAGTCTTTGTGGAGCCGCTCAAAGGGCCGGAACAGTCGCTCCGCATCCGCCATCTCGAACCCGGCCCCGTCGTCGCGCACGAAATATACCGATCCTCCCGAAGTCTGAATGATACCGAACTCGATGCATGCGGTGGCATGCTTCCGGGTATATTTCCAGGCGTTCTCCAGCAGGTTCAGCAACGCCGCCCGCAACAGCGCCGGGTCGCCCCAGGCACTCAACCCCGGCGGGTTCAGGAACTGCACCTGGCGATCCGGCTCGCGGGACCGCAATTCGGCATCGATCGCGGCGGCCAGCGCGCTGAGGTCCACTTCCTCCTCGCTGAGGTCAGACCGAGCCAGCCGCGAGAAGTTCAGCAGGTCCTCGACGAGCTCGCACATCCGTGCGGCGGAGTGGTCGATGCGCTCCAGGTAAAGACGGCCGGTGGGGTCGAGTTGATCGGCATGGAAGTCCAGCAGCGCGCGGCTGAACCCTCCGATCCGGCTGAGCGGCGCCCGCAGATCGTGCGACACGGTGTAGCTGAACGCCTCCAGTTCGCGGTTCATCTCGGCCAGTTGCGTAAGCTGGCGCTCCAGGTGGCGGTTCAGGGCGGTGATCTCCTCCTCGGCCTGGGAACTCCGTTCCATAGCGCCCTGCAACTCCGCGTTGCGGCTCTCCAGCAGTTTCGATTGCTGGGCCAGCAGCAGGGTCTTGCGGTGCAGTTCCACGAACGCGCTCACCTTCGAGCGGAGAATCTCGGGCACGAACGGCTTGGTGATGTAATCGACGGCCCCGAGGTCGTAGCCGCGCCGCATGTGCTCTTCGCTTGCCCCGAGCGCCGTCAGAAAAATGATGGGTGTGTCGCGCGATCGTTCGCGCTGCCGGATGAGGGCGGCGGTTTCGAACCCGTCCATTTCGGGCATCATGATATCCAGCAGAATCACGGCGAACTCGTGATCCAGCAGGTGCAAGAGAGCCTCCCGTCCGGATGTCGCCTTCACAACCTCTTCGCCCAGCACGTCCAGCACGGCACCGGCCGACAGCAGGTTCTCCGGCTGATCGTCCACCAGCAGGATCTTCACCGGAGCAACCTGGCCGTGCGGCCCCGGTTCGCCTAACTGCGGGGTCGCCCCACTCCCGGTCATACCGCGGTCCGTGTTTGGGCGCCTCTGTGGCGCCGGTCGTGCAACCATACGCGCATGAGCGCAAAAAGCTGATCGAGGTCCACCGGTTTGGCGATGTAGTCGGACGCACCCGATTCGATGCACTTTTCCCGATCGCCCTTCATCGCCTTGGCGGTCACCGCGATGATCGGCAGGTGCCGCAGCGGCTCCAGGTCCCGTAACGTACGAATGGTTTCATACCCGTCCATTCCCGGCATCATAATGTCCATCAGAACGATATCGACATCGGGATTCTGCAACAGCGTCTCGATTCCCGCCCGCCCGTTTTCGGCGTGCAGGACCTCCACATTGTGCCGCTCGAGGATGCTGGTCAGCGCGAAGATGTTCCGCACGTCGTCGTCCACGATCAGCACGCGGCATCCGGCGAGCTCTTCATCCACCAGCCGGATCCGTTCGAGCTTCAGGCGCTGGCTTTCCGGCAGCGTGTTTTCGGCGATGTGAAGAATGCGAGTCAGTTCGGCAGCGAGCCGATCCGCCGATTGGACCCTGCGTATCACGGTACCTTCTCGTAGCGGCACGATGCTCGGATCGGGGAACGCACCGGCGGAGCCATAGGCCACGATGGAGAGGTCGCCGCCGGTCTTCTGGATCTCGGCGAGCACGTCGGACGCCGCAATATCGTAGTTTCCGTCGCACAGCACCACGCAGTCCCACGCGCGCTCCTTTAACGCATCGATCGCCTCCACCACGGACTCGGGCCAGAAACCGGCGACACGCTCCAGTTCCAGCAATTCGTCCAGGTCTGCGCGGGCCTCGCGGTCCGCGTTCACCACGAGCACTTCACGGGTGCGTTTGGCGATGGACCGCCGCACCCGCTCGAACACGGCGTCCAAGACCTCCCGCCCTTCGGCCTTCTTGAAATAGGAGGTCGCTCCCAGGTCGAGCCCGCGCCGCTGCTCTTCGTACATCGAAAGCACGTGGACGGGAATATGGCGCAGGTCCGGATCGTGCTGCATCTGGTCCAGCACGGTCCAGCCGGTGGTGTCGGGAAGACCGATATCCAGGAGCACCGCCGAAGGGCGGAACTTCCGCGCCATCGCCAGCCCCATGTCGCCGCGCGTCGAAATGACGACCTTGCAGTTGCGCTGGTGGGCCGCATCCAGCAGGATCCGCGAATAGGTCGCGTCGTCATCGATCACCAGCAGGAGTTCTTCGCCGGGGCCGATGTTGTCGCGGTCGTCCTCCTGATCCGAACGCGCCATCAGGAGCGGCTTCAACCGGGTCCCCGCCAGGGCTGCCTCACCACCCGGCATCGGGCGCCCCACCAGCCCGCGGTTTTCGCCCTTATGCGTCGCGGGTGAGGCGTAGGCCTGCGGCAGGTAGAGCGTGAACGTGCTTCCGTGGCCGGGAACGCTTTGCAGACGGATCTCGCCTCCCAACAGGTGGGCGATCTCCCGGCTGATCGACAGGCCCAGGCCGGTGCCGCCGTATTTCCGGCTGGTGGTGCCGTCCGCCTGTTGGAACGCCTCGAAGATAATCCGCTGTTTCTCCAGGGGAATCCCAATCCCGGTATCCTCCACCGAAAACGCGATCACCGATTCGGCGCCAGCCAGGCGCGCATTGAACGGCTGCCAGCCCTTCCGGGCCCGCTCCACCCGCAGAGCCACCTTGCCGCGCTCGGTGAATTTCAGCGCGTTCGACAGCAGGTTCTTCAACACCTGCTGGAGCCGCTTCACGTCGGTGGTCATCGTGCGGGGCAGGTCGGCGGCCAGCTCCAGGGTGAACTCCAGCCCCTTCGCGTCGGCCACATGCCGGAAATTGCGATTGACGTAATCCATGGTCTCGGCCAGCCGTAACTCGCTCGGCTCCACGGCCATGGTGCCCGATTCGATCTTCGAGAGGTCCAGAATGTCATTGATCAACGACAAGAGGTCCGTACCCGACGAGTGGATGGTCTCGGCGAACTTGACCTGCTTGGAGTTCAGATTTCCGTCGGGATTCTCCGACAGCATCCTGGCGAGAATCAGGAGGTTGTTCAAGGGCGTCCGCAGCTCGTGCGACATGTTGGCGAGGAATTCCGATTTGTACTTCGAGGTGAGGGCCAACTGTTCCGCCTTCTCTTCGAGCGCCTGCTTGGCCTGCTCCACTTCCTGGTTCTTCCGCTCCACCTCGGTTTTTTGCTCCGCCAGCAGCCGCGCTTTTTCCTGCAATTCAGCGTTGGTGCGCTGCAACTCCTCCTGCTGGTTCTTCAGCAGCTCCTCGGAGGCTTGCAGCGTGTTGGCCTGCTGCTCGAGCCGCTTGTTGGTATTGGTCAGCTCCGATTGCTGGCTTTGCAACTCCTCTGCCAGGGCCTGCGACTGTTTCAGCAGCTCCTCCGTCCTCATGGTGGCCGCAATCGTGTTCAGCACGATGCCCATGGAGTCGGTGAGCTGATCCAGGAACGCCAGGTGGATGGCACTGAACTGGTGGAACGATGCCAGCTCGATCACCGCCTTCACCTGGCCTTCGAACAGCACCGGAAGGACCACGATGCTCAGGGGTGTCGCCTCGCCGAGTCCGGAGCTGATTTTGATGTAGTCGGAGGGCACGTTGGTGAGCACGAACCGGTCCTTCTCCAGGGCGCACTGGCCGACCAGCCCCTCCCCCGAACGGAACACATTCGACACCGTCCTGCGCTCGCGATACGCATAGCTGGCGAACAGCTTCATGACGGGCGCGTCGCCCTCCGGCGCGTCATTGATATAGAAGATGCCCTGCTGCGCGTTGACCAGGGGCGCCAGCTCCGACAGCACCAGCTTGCAGACGGTCAGGAGGTCGCGTTGGCCCTGAACCATGCTGGTGAATCGCGCCACGTTGCTCTTGAGCCAGTCCTGTTCGGTGCTCTTCCGGGTGGTCTCCTTGAGATTGCTGATCATCTCGTTGATGGTGTCCTTCAAGGCCGCCATCTCGCCCTGGGCGTCGAGCGCGATGGATCGCGTCAGGTCGCCCTTGGTCACGGCGGTGGCAACTTCGGCAATGGCGCGGACCTGGGTGGTCAGGTTCGCCGCCAACTGGTTCACGTTATTGGTCAGGTCGCGCCACAGTCCGGCCGCGCCGGGCACTCGGGCCTGGCCGCCCAGTTTGCCCTCGATACCGACCTCGCGCGCCACGCTGGTCACCTGGTCGGCGAACACGGCCAGGGTATCGATCATCCCGTTGATGGTGTCGGCGAGTTCGGCAATCTCGCCCTTGGTCTCGAGGGCGAGCTTGCGCTTCAGGTCGCCGTTCGCCACGGCGGTGACGACCTTGGCGATGCCGCGCACCTGGGTGGTGAGGTTGGCAGCCATAAAGTTGACGTTGTCGGTGAGGTCCTTCCAAACTCCGGCCACGCCGCGCACCTGGGCCTGGCCGCCCAGGATGCCCTCCGTACCCACCTCTCGCGCCACGCGGGTGACCTCGCTGGCGAACGAGTTGAGCTGGTCCACCATGGTGTTGATGGTGTTCTTTAACTCGAGAATCTCACCTCGCACGTCCACCGTGATTTTGCGCGACAAGTCCCCGTTGGCAACGGCGGTGGTGACCTCGGCGATGTTGCGCACCTGGCTGGTGAGGTTATTGGCCATGGAGTTCACCGACTCGGTCAGGTCTTTCCAGACCCCCGCCACGCCGCGAACGAGCGCCTGGCCACCCAGGATTCCCTCCGTGCCCACCTCTCGCGCCACGCGCGTGACCTCGCTCGCAAAGCCGTTGAGCTGGTCCACCATGGTATTAATGGTTTTCTTTAACTCTAGAATCTCACCGCGAACATCCACCGTGATCTTACGGGACAAGTCGCCATTGGCGACAGCGGTGGTGACCTCGGCGATATTGCGCACCTGGCTGGTGAGATTGTTGGCCATGGAGTTCACCGATTCAGTGAGGTCCTTCCAGGTGCCGGCCACCCCCTTCACCTGGGCCTGCCCGCCCAGCTTGCCTTCGGTTCCCACCTCCCGCGCCACGCGCGTCACTTCGCTGGCGAACCCGTTGAGTTGGTCCACCATAGTATTGATCGTGTTCTTGAGCTCGAGAATCTCACCGCGCACATCCACGGTGATCTTGCGGGAGAGGTCGCCATTGGCGACGGCGGTGGTGACCTCGGCAATATTGCGCACCTGGCTGGTGAGGTTGTTGGCCATGGAGTTCACCGATTCGGTCAAGTCCTTCCAGGTACCGGCGACGCCCTTCACTTCCGCCTGTCCGCCCAGCTTGCCTTCGGTTCCCACCTCCCGGGCCACGCGGGTGACCTCGCTGGCAAACCCGTTGAGCTGGTCCACCATGGTATTGATGGTGTTCTTTAACTCGAGGATCTCACCGCGTACATCCACCGTGATCTTGCGCGACAGATCGCCATTGGCCACGGCGGTGGTGACTTCGGCAATATTGCGTACCTGGTTGGTGAGGTTGCTGGCCATCGAGTTCACCGACTCGGTGAGGTCCCGCCAAGTACCGGCGACGCCTTTCACTTCCGCCTGGCCGCCCAGTTTTCCGTCGGTGCCCACCTCGCGGGCCACGCGGGTCACCTCGCTGGCAAAGGAGCTGAGCTGGTCCACCATGGTGTTGATGGTGTTCTTGAGCTCGAGGATCTCGCCCTGCGCATCCACGGTGATCTTGGTGGACAGGTCGCCGCGGGCGACGGCGGTGGTCACGGTGGCGATGTTGCGCACCTGGTTGGTCAGGTTGCTGCCCATCGAATTCACCGATTCGGTCAGGTCGCGCCACGTGCCGGCCACGTCTTTGACCTCGGCTTGCCCGCCGAGTTTGCCTTCGGTTCCCACTTCCCGGGCCACACGGGTAACTTCGCTGGCAAAGGAGCTGAGCTGGTCCACCATCGTATTGATGGTGTTTTTGAGTTCGAGGATCTCCCCGCGAGCGTCCACGGTGATTTTGGTGGAAAGGTCGCCCTGCGCCACGGCGGTGGTCACACCAGCGATGTTACGCACCTGGTTTGTTAGGTTTCCAGCCATGGAGTTCACGTTGTCCGTGAGGTCCTTCCAGACACCTGCGACCTCCTTCACGACGGCCTGGCCGCCCAGTTTGCCTTCGGTCCCCACTTCCCGCGCTACACGGGTCACTTCGCTGGCGAACGCGTTGAGCTGATCCACCATGGTGTTGATGGTGTTTTTGAGTTCGAGGATCTCCCCGCGGGCGTCTACGGTAATGGTGCGGGAAAGATCGCCGTTGGCGACCGCGGTGGTGACGGCGGCGATGTTGCGCACCTGGTTGGTGAGGTTGCTGGCCATCGAGTTCACGGACTCGGTGAGGTCTTTCCACGTCCCGGCCACACCGGGCACGCGGGCCTGGCCGCCGAGTTTCCCCTCCGACCCCACCTCGCGCGCCACCCGCGTCACCTCGCTGGCGAAGGCATTCAGCCGACCCACCATGGTGTTCACCACGCGCGCGGTGCGCAGGAACTCGCCTTTGAGCGGCCGTCCGTCCACTTCCAGCGGCATGTTCTGGGACAGATCGCCCTTGGCCACCGCCCCGATCACCCGGGCCACCTCGGTGGAAGGCTGCACGACGTCTCCAATCAAGGTGTTGATCGAGTCGACGCACGCGGCCCAACCGCCGCCGTGGGTTCCGAGCCCCGCCCGCTCCTGGGTCCGCCCCTGCTTGCCCACGGCACTGCTGATGCGCCGGAACTCGCTGACCATTTTGCCGTTGAGTTCAATGACGTTGTTCAAGGCCTCGGCGATTTTGGCATCGATGCCGTTGCCCCCCACCGAAATGCGCGCCGAGAAGTCTCCGCGGCGGAATGCCGACAGTACTTTCAGCAGTTCGCGTTTGTCCAGGGCGTCGGGTGTGGCTTGAGTGCTCGCGCTCATTGTCCCTCTCGATTCGACACGTCAGGTGCTTGCAGGTTGCTCATACGATTATGGGAGGCGCGGTAGGACACGGCGGACCCGCACGGTTCGGGTTCGTACGAAAAGCGCCGGGCGGCGTCGCCGCAGCGTGAAATCCCAAACACAACACGGCGCACCCGGGTAATGAGGCAAGGGCGCTTCGGGGAAATGAAAAAGGCCGCCCACCGACGGGGCGGCCTGGGAACCTCGTTAGTGATGCGGCGACGGACTAGAACACATACCGCAGCGAAACGATGGCGCGGCGGTTGTTGTACTGCGACCCCGAAATGGTCCCGAACGCCGCGTTGGTGTTGGCGCCGGTCTGATAATTCAGGGTGAGGGTGGTGTTCGGGTTGTTGGGGTTGAAGTGGTTGAACGCGTTGATGGCTTCCATCTTGAACTCCAGCCTCTGACCTTCTTTGATGCGGAAGTCTTTCTGTAGCGAGATATTGAAGATCTCGACACCGGGGCCGTAGGTCAGTGTGGGCGGTTCGTTGCCGATCATGCCGCGTGTAAACGTTGGAATGTCCTTGGGCAAAACAAAGTTGGCGCGGTTGAACGGATACCAGAGGTTGGGGTCGGCCGTGGAGCCGACGGATTGGGGCGTCGCTCCGGATTGCAGCCACACGCCGTTCATGGTGGGATCCGGCATCAGGCAGCGGAACAGGACTCCGCCGGTAGGAGTGCCGTTGGGATATCCCACCGGATTGTTGGTGTAGTTACAGGTGACATTCATGGCCTGTCCGGAATAGAGGGACGCCGTGCCGGTGATGCGCCAGCCGTCCAATACCTGCTTACCCACGGCGTTGTGCCACAACCGGCTGCCATCGGGAAACTCGTACCCGAAATTAGCATTCACGGCATGGGGGCGATTGCTCGTCACGTTCTTGGTCAGGTAGTCGTCGGTCCACTGCTGGTGCGAGTAATTCAGCGTTTTCGACCAGGTGTAGTTGGTGCTGAACTGGAATCGCCGTCCCACCCGCCGGTTCACCTGCACCTGGAGGGAATTGTAGTTGGATGCGCCAATGCTGGTGTAGACCGGAATCTGCGCGACCCCCTTGAAGCCGGTCAACGAGCGGATCAGGTTGGTGGAGTAGAGCGCCCCGCTCGAGCTAGTGGGGTCGACATAGGTCTTGTTGGTGCCGCCCTGCGGCGTCCACGTGGTGAACGGCGCCACGGCGTTGAGATCGTCGGTATTCCAGTTGTAGCCGTGGTGGAATGCATTCCCAACGTACGCCACATCGAGGATGAGACCCTTGCCGATATCCCGCTGGACGCCGATGCTCCAGTTGTAGGAAGACGGCGGCGTAAAGTCGCGCGGTCCACCCTGGATGTTCTGGGGGGTGTACAAGGCCTGGGAGCCCGACATGGCCGCGAACGTCGTGTTCAAGAGGATCGGCGCGAGAAAGTTGGGGGGCGCGGCCTGCGGACCGGTCCCCACGCCCTGGGCGCCGATGTAGTCGACGATCTGGGCGCGGTCGTAGAAGATGCCGAACCCGCCGCGGATGGCCATTTTGCCGTTGCCGAACACGTCGTACGCAAACCCCACGCGCGGCCCCAACGTGATCGGCGGAGTCTTCCAGTAACTGCCCGTATATTGCGTGACGCCGGTGAACGGTGTATCGGTGTAGCTTGCCGGATCGAAGGTACCTTGGCGGACATAGGGGTAGGTTGCGCTGGTGGCCGGGTTCATCGATACCTTCTTCCCATTGACGAGTGCCGGATACAGCGGCTGTCCTGCCTTGTTCGGGTCGTATGCGCTGGTGTCGAAGAGGCCGAGCCATTGGCCGGCGGTATGCAGGGCGCCCATCCTCTGGAAGCGCATTCCGAGATCGACGGTAAGCCGGCGATGCACCTTCCAACTGTCTTGGACGAACCAGTCCACCTGCGTGTAGCGGGCATGGTTGACCTGCTTCTTGCTGTCTTCGCCATAGGCAAAGAAGCTGCCGGTGAGCAGGTTGGAGAAGGGGTAGTTCGTATCGACGGGGCTGGCGGTGTCGGAGCCGAAGTAGTAGGTCCCGGCGATGTTATAGGTCGAGTAGATGCTGACATTGCGGGCCATTCTCTCGAGATAGATGCCGGCCTTGATGTTATGCGCGCCCTTGATCCAGGTGACATTGGAGCTGATGGTCTGAAGCTGGTCGGTGCCGTCGAACGGCCAGCGGCTGTCGAATCCATAGCGGGGTGCGTCGGAAATAGACTGGCCGGGCGACTGCGCGCTGAAGCTGTTGGGGAGGCCGAAATCAATATTGGGCCGCAGATTCAGGTAATTCGACTGGAAGAGGCGCGTGAGGGGGATCTCGCCGGCGGAGTCCTTCAAAGGAAGCAGGCTGTTCTGGTAGAGGGCCTGGTCGGTCGGGGTGTTCATCTGGTGGCCGCGGTTGATGCCCCAACTGGTTTCGCTGATGAGGTTCGGAGTGAAGGTGTGAATCAGGGCGGCGACCGCGCCGGCCGAAGGAATATCGTAGCCGTGGGGGAACTGCCGCCAGCCGTCGCCCAAGGCACCGAGGATCTGGCCGTAGCCGTCGTTACCGGTGTAGTCCTGAATGAGGCGGACATAGGAGGTGGTCTTGGAACTGATCGGGTAATCGAAACGAAGGATACGGTCGGTCCGGGGCTGTGAAAACGGATTCACGAACTGGGCGTTGTACTGCCGTTGGCCGGTCGGATCGACCGTGTTCGGCATCGGGAACAGGTTCATGAAAGCCAGCCCGGCGCGATCGATCTGCGAGGCGGGAATGCGGTTTTCCGGGAACGGCTGCCCGGTGGTCGGATCCTTGATGGGAATCAGCGCGCCGGTGGTGGTGACCGTCTGCGAGAAGTCGCCCTGGCGCTCCAGTGCGGTGGGCATGGTGTACCGCTGCGGCGACGTCACGTTGCTGCTGTGCAGATAGTCGTACGAGAAGAACCAGAACAGCCGATTGCGGCTCTTGTTGAAGTTGGTGCCGGGAATGATAAACGGTCCGCCGATCGTGCCGCCGAGATTCTGGTAGCGGTACATCGGCCGCGGGACTCCGGTCTTATTGTTGAAGAACTCGTTGGAGTTGAGGGCTTCATTGCGAAAGAAGAAATAGCCGCTGCCATGAAAGGTGTTGGTCCCGCTTTTGATGATCACGTTCATCTGTCCGCCCGAGCGGGCCCCATACTCGGCGTTGTAATTGGCGAGCAGCACCTTCACTTCGCCGATGGCATCGACACTGGGAGCGATGTAACCGAAATCGCGGTTGCCCGAATCCTGCGCGGCGGCGCCATCGAGAGTCAGGAGTTTCTGACCGGTCTGGCCACCGAGCAGGGTGGGGCTTCCCGTGCCCCAGCCGCGGGTATCGTAGGACGTGAGGTCCTGCACGCCGGGCAGGGTGCCCAACAGCGCCATGAAATTCCGGCCGCGCGTCACCGTGTCTTCAATCTGCGTGAGTCCCACACTGACGCCGCGGTCCGAACTGTCCGTGGCCACGTGCACGGCTTGCGCCGCTACTTCCACCGTGGTGCTGACGTCGCCGACCTGAAGCTTGAGATCGTGAAGGTCCACCCTTTCCACGGCGCTCACGGTGATGCCGGTCTGGTCGTACGCCTTGAAGCCCGGCTGCACAATGTGAATACTGTAGCTGCCCGGAACCAGGTTGGTGAAAACAAAACTTCCGTTGGAATCGGTCAGAAATTCGCGCACCTGCTTGGTGAGATCGTTGGTGAGCCGGACTGGGGCGCCGGCAACAATTGCGCCCGCGGGATCCACCAGGTGGCCCGCAATCTGTCCGGTGATGGTCTGAGAGTTGGCTGCCGGCCCAAGGGCCAGCAACACCGAAAGAATCCCGGCGGCGATGCAGAGTCTATTCACACCTAACCTCCAAGTGAACTTGCTTTGAGACTCTCAGGCAGATCCGGCGAAGTCCGATACGACGGCGGGCGTGCGGCGACAGTCAAGATGGCCCTCCGCGACGTCACGGTCGCTGGCATCCCCTTCCTCCCTTGAAACGTATCAATTCAACAGTGGGAACAGCATATATCCGAAGAGAGTTGGTGTCAAGCGGAATGCGGCGAAAAAACAGGGCGAAAACGAAACGAAAATTACAGCAAAACGGTGCGCCGCAGGGCGGCCGAAGCAGACGGGATGCCGGACGATTCGCGCACCTTCAAGGAGGCCGGCAGACGAATGGTAACGGGCTCATCGGCGGCGATTTCGTGTTCGATCCGTTTCAAAAGGATCTCGGCCGCCTCAAAGCCGATGTCATAGGCCGGCTGAACCACGGTCGTGATGGCCGGCCGGAACAGGTCATCCACCGCGAGTTCATCGAAGGTGGCGACGGCGATATCTGCGGGGATGCGCAGGCCGGAATCGCAGAGGGCGCGCAACACCCCCAGCCCGGTGGGGCCGTTGGTGGAGAAGATCGCGTCCGGCCGCCGGGCGGCGGTCAGCCGCTCGCGGCAGAGGGCAGCCACGTCTTGCGGCAGGAGATTACCGTGCCAGACCAACGCTTCTTCCACGGGCATGCCGGCGCGGGTGAGCGACTGCTCGTACCCCAGAAGGCGCTGCCGTTCATTCTTGAGAGAGAGCGGCCCGGTTACAATCGCGATGCGCCGATGGCCCATGGCGATCAGGTGATCGACGCCGAGTTCCGCGGCGGAGACGTCCTCCACGGAGACCGAGTCCACGGCCAGGCGGTCGGGAATGCGGTCGACACACACCAGCCGGATGCCGGCCGACACGATGCGGGAGATTTGCGCAACGGGTGTGGGCGCCGCCGCCAGCACCAGTAGAATTCCTTCCACGCGCTGCGATCGCAGCAGCGACAGCAGCTCTTTTTGCCGCGGCCCGCTGTCGTCGGAATTGACCGCAATCACCGAGTAGTTCCGGGCCCGCGCAGCCGTCTCCACGCCGCGAATGACTTTGGGGAAGTACGGAATCGTCATATCGGGAACGATGATTCCGAGCGTCCGGGTCTTGCTGGTCTTCAAGCTGCGCGCGACGTGGTTGGGGTGATAGTCGAGTTCCCGGATGGCGGCCTGCACCTTGCGGCGCAGCGACTCGGAGACCGGCACCGAGCCGGTGACGACGTGGGAGACGGTGCCCACCGCGACACCGGCGAGTTCCGCCACTTCCTTGATGGTGGCCATTGCGCGCCGGCTAGAGGTCCTTCAGCCGGATGTTACGCGATTCGATCTTCATGGCATTGGGTGTGCGATGCAACTGGATACCGATGAGCCCGTCCATCTTGCGCCCGGATTGATCGTCGTCAATCAGCTCACTCATCAGGTGACCGTTGATGATCTGGATCAGAATGTTGCCGCGGGCGATAATCTGCACGTCGTTCCAATCGCCCGATTTGATGAAGTCCTTGAGCTGGGCGTTGTCTCCCACCGAGCCGATGTTGCCGGGCTTCTGTCCGTCGGGCACATAGTTGATCTGGCCGCGCAGCGCGAGGAAGCCGCGGCCGCGCTCTTCGTAGATCTGGCCGGTGAACGTCTGCCGCGCGTCGATATCGGCCTGGTATCCTTTCAGGACCCACTTGGCCACGTCGGGCAGTTCCACGCTGCGGTACTGCACGCCGCTGTTTCCGGTATCGGCGCCGGTGAGACGGTATTGCAGCTTGAGCTCGAAATCGGCGGGCTTGCCGCCACGCCAGATGCAGAAAATGTTTTGGGGAGGCTGGTGGTCGGCCCGGGTCTCGCCGACCAGGGCGCCGTCCTGGACGCGCCAGAAATCGGTATCGCAATCCCAGCCGCTGAGCGTCTTGCCGTCGAAGATGGAGCGAAAGCCGGTCTCCGCGAGCGCGGGAATCATGTTGCCCACGCCGCGGCCGCCACTGCCACGGCGCCCACCGGCGGGCTGCTGCGCGCCAATCCCGATCACCAGGGCCAGCCCGCCCAGCAATGCCACCGGCCATTTGTATGTCATACCGTCTCTCCTCTCGCCCGCGTCGTGCGGACCGGAACTTTCACCCACTTCCGGCTCGCCGCCGATTCGAGGACGCTGTCGGTCACATCGTCGGTCAACATGCCTTCGCGGAACGTCGGTGACGCGCTCTTCCCCTGGGCGGCGGCGGTAAGGAAATCCGCCGCCTGGTGGACGAACGAGTGTTCGTACCCGATTTGCAGGCCGGGCACCCACCATTTGTCCATGTAGGGGTGGTCGCGATCGGTGATGTGAATACTGCGCCAGCCGCGCAACCTGCCCTCATCGCCGTGATCGAAATATTCGAGGCGGTGGAGGTCGTGCAGGTCCCAGGCAATGGAGGCGTGCTCGCCGTTGATTTCGAACGTGTACAGGGCCTTGTGTCCACGGGCGTAGCGCGTGGCTTCGAAAGTGGCCAGCGAGCCGTTGGCAAAGCGCGCCAGGAACAGGCTGGCATCGTCGATGGCCACCGGCTCCACCTGGCCGGTGAGGTTGTGCCTGCGGTTCTTGATGAACGTTTCGGTGAGCGCGGAAACCTCGTCGATGGGGCCATTGAGCCACATGGCGGTATCGATGCAGTGCGCCAGCAGATCGCCGGTGACACCGCTGCCGGCGACGTTGATGTCCAGCCGCCAGAGTCCCTCGCCGCCCTGCGGCAGGTCCGCCGAGATGGTCCAATCCTGGAGGAATTTGGCGCGGTAGTGAAAAATGCGGCCGAGTTTGCCCTCGTCGATCAGTTGTTTGGCCAGGGTGACCGCCGGAATGCGACGGTAGTTGTACCAGACGGAGTTGGGCACACCAGCGGATTCCACCGCGTCCACCATCGACGCGGCTTCGGCGGCGTTGCGGCCCAGCGGCTTCTCGCACATCACCATCTTGCCGGCCTTGGCCGCGGCGATGGCGATTTCGGCGTGGGTATCGTTGGGGCTGGCGATATCGACCAGGTCGATATCGGCCGATTCGACCAGCTTCCGCCAGTCCGTTTCGATCGATTCGTACCCCCACTGCGCGGCGAAGGCGCGGGCGCGTTCGGCATTCCTCGCACACACGGTCTTGAGCACCGGCCGGCGGGGGAGTTCGAAGAAGTTCGCAACTCTACGGAACGCGTTGGAATGCGCGCGCCCCATAAAGCCGTAACCGATCATTCCGATGTGGAGCGGCTTCATGGCTAGTTCCAGCCATGCGCGTTGCGCACGGCAATCATCACCCGCAGGACGTCGTTCCAGGTCTGCTGATCGAGCATCACGCGGTTGGGGAACATGCAGCCATCCCAGCAGATGTGCGCGAAGCTGCGGGTGATTTGGCCGCGGTCGTCGCGCATCCAGGCGCCGGCGTCGCGCACGATATCCAGCTTGCCGTTGGGATCGAGCGGCAGGCAATGACGCCCGGTCTTATCGTGCGAGCCCGCGCCTTTCACCGTGCCGTCGTTTTGGGCGATGTGCAGATCGATGGTCCAGGGACGGAGGGCGCTCGCCATCTTCTTGTATGCTTCGGACAGCCTGTCGGATTGGGACCAGTCGAAATCGGGCGGCAGCAAGGCATCCTCGGGCGCGTTGTACCCCATGGTGAAGAGCATGGTGTGGGCCATATCGGCCTGGAAGCCGAGGGTCTGCGGCCGGTCTACCATTTCCATCAACTGCACGTTGCGGCGCCAACTGTGCATGCCGCCCCAGCAGATTTCGCCTTCGGCGGCGAGGCGTTCGCCCGCGTCCTCGGCGATGGTGCAGGCCTCGCGAAAGGTCGCGGCAATGGTCCTGGTGTTGCTTGCCGGATCCTTGGCCCACTCCGCGGGGCTGGAGGCGGAATCGATGCGGATGATGCCGTAGCGGCGGGCGCCCAGGTCGCGCAGCTTGCGGCCGATCCGGCAGGCTTTGCGCACCTGGGTGAGGAAAGCGGCCCGTTCCGATTCACTGCCCATGGCCGAGCCGCCGCCGGTGGGGGGCCACACCGGAGCCACCAGCGAGCCCGCGCGCAGCCCCTTCGACGCCAGGTTGTTCGCCAGCCGCGCCAGGTCGTCGCCGGACGAATCGATATCGGTGTGAGGAAGGGAAAGAAACAGATCGACTCCGTCGAATCGCACACCATCCACTTCCGCGCTGGCGGTCAGACACAGCATCGTTTCCAGGTCGATGGGAGGCTCGGAATCGAGCCCCTTGCCGACCAATCCCGGCCACATCGCGTTGTGCAGGGCCGGATACGTATTCGCAGATGCGCTGCTCATGATTCCACCTCAGATTGGTTTTAGCATGACAAACCCGAAGAGGGTGTCGCCGGCTGCCGTCACGATGTACTCGGTGCCGTCCAGCTCGTACGCGATCGGCCCGTTGGTTACAGAATTACCCAGGTTGGCGTGCCAGAGGGGAACTCCGGTTTTCGCATCGAGCGCCACGAAGTTACCGGAACCATCGCCGCCGAACACGAGTCCTCCCGCGGTGCTGAGCAGCCCGCCGCGTGAACCGCCGCCTTCCCACTGGTGAGTCCAGCGGATCTTTCCGGTTTGGTAGTCGACTGCCTGGACCATGGATTCGGACCAACCTCCGCGATCATTGCCGCCCCAACCTTCGGGCTTGTCGCTGGGATCGTAAATATAGTACACGCTGAAGGCGCGCGAGGCATTCACATAAAAGAGCCCGGTGTCCGGATCAAACGTGGGCGGCGGCCAGTTGGTTCCACCGCCCTGATTGGGAGTCACCAGGGCGCCGTCGAGTTGGGGCATCTTGGCCGGGTTCGGGATGGGAGAACCGTCGGGGCGCACGCCCAACGCCCAATTCGTCTTCACATATTGGGAAGTGACCACGTTCTTGCCAGTCACCCGATCGAGGACGAAGAAGAAACCGTTGCGGCTGGCCTGGGCCACCAGTTTGCGCGGCTGGCCGTTGATCTCACCATCGATCAGCACCGGGGTCTGGGTAGCGTCCCAATCGTGGGTGTCATGCGGCGAGGATTGGAAATACCAGGTCATCTTGCCGGTGTCCGGATTGAGCGCCACAATCGAGGCGGTGAACAGGTTGTCGCCCGGCCGGGCCCTGCCGGCGATGACCGGCTGCGGATTTCCGGTGGGGACGTAGATCAGGTTCAACTCCGGATCGTACGTGGGAGTGAGCCAGGTCATGCCGCCACCGTGTCTGGCCGCCTCTTCGTTGGGCCAGCTTTCCGACCCGGGATCGCCCTTCTTCTGCGGAACGACATACCAGCGCCATTGCCGCGCGCCGGTTTCCGGATCGTGGGATTCGATATAGCCGGGCTGGTCCAGATCGTCGCCGCTCACCCCGGTGATGACATGATTGCGGACAACCAGCGGCGCCATGGAACCGTAGTAGAACTTGTCGAGATCGCAGGTGGGCGTGCGCCATCGCTCCCTGCCGTCCTTGCGGTTGAGAGCGACGAGGTTGCAATCCGGGGTCAGGAAGTACAGCGATTCGCCGGAGATGGCCACGCCGCGATTACCGATGTGAAGGCCGCCCTTGGAGGGCGACTGAAAGTGCCAGATGTCGCGGCCGGTGCGCGCGTCGAGGGCCCAGACATGGTCGGGCACGGTGAAGTAGAGGACCCCGTCCACCACCAGCGGCGTGGCCGAGACCCTGGTGCCGAAGCCTCCGCCGCCGCCACCCGGGCTCGCTCGATAGACCCACGCCAGGCTGAGCGACGTCACGTTCCGGGTGTCGATCCGCGAGAGTTGGCTGTAGCGGCGGCCGGAATAGTCGCCGTTATAGGTGGGCCAGCCGCCGGCCGGCTGCGCGGCCACCGCGGCACAAAGCAAAATCATCAGGACGGCCGGCTTCATTTCAGGGTCTCCAGGTAGGCCACGATATCGTGGATGTTTTTGTCGGTGATGCGGTCCAGCAGGGCGATGTGCTCCGCGTATGGATCGCGCTTCACGATTGCGAGCGATGGCGAACGGGTCCAGGAGTGATACTCCCCGGCGGCGTCGCGCAGCGCGATATTGAAATCGTCGATATGGACCAAGGCACCCGAAACCGGCGTGCCCGAAGGCGGGGTAACGGTTACCATGACCGGTTTGGATGGGGTTCCGCCTCCGCGGCCCGCGCGTCCGCGGCCGAATCCACCGGCCATGGGAAACAGGAAAAGCTGCTGCAGGGCCGCCGGCTCGAGCCGCTTACCGATGCCGGCAAGATCGCCGGTCGGCGAATGGCAGGAACTGCACTTCCCTTCTCCGTTAAACCAGGCCGCGCCCGCTTTCGGGTCGCCGGTGAGGACATTCTGAATATCGAGCGCCGACCGCAAGGTGCCGTAGACCTCCTCGTGGAGGAAATGCGAAAGGTCGGTCATCTGGGCATCGGTCAGGTCCCGGGCGGGCGTGGTCTGGGTAGGATGCCCTTTGCGCAGGAACGGCCCGATGGTATTTCCGTAGCGATCGTGCAGAACCACGCCGGAGCGGATCAGGTCCGCACCGCGTTCCGACCCGCGGGCATGGGTACCGTGACATTGGATGCACTCGGCCGCATAGATTTTCCGGCCGCGATCCGCCGCCGCCGGATCCACGACCTGCTGGTCGAGCGGGCCCGCGCCGCCTCCGCCACCGCCCCGCGCGCGGCCGGGCGCAGCCCCGTAGTGCGCGGTGAGGTAGTCCAGAATCACGGCGAATTCCTCGGGCGTGCCCTGCGCGCCGCGCGCGACCATGGCGTTGATCGCCTCCTGCCACCGTTCCCGGGAACGGGGCGGCGATACCGCGCTCTCGATCGAATGGCAGGTGCCGCAGATCTTCTGGAACGTGGCGCGCGATGCCTCCTGCGCACCGCCCGCGGCCGCCGCCAGAACGAACACAAAAAGCCTTCCGCGCATTAGTGCTCCATGTACAGCCCGAAGGCGTAGAACGTGCCGTCGGAAGTTCCGAAGTAGGCCTGGCCGTTAGCCGCGGCGAGGCCGGTCAGCACCGCCGGCGCGCTGACGCTGTCGCCGCTCGAGTACAGCTCTTTGCCGGTGCCGGCATCGAACGCGTACAAAGTCGCATGCGTGCCCGGTTTGGGCCGCTCCTCCAGGGTGTGGCCGTTCCAGGATTGCTTCACCTCGCGCGTGTACTCCCCGGCGGAAAGCCCGAACACCACGCCATTGGCGATCACCGGCGGCACCGGCGAGTGCAGATCGTGCGAGATCCACGCCGGCACCAGGGCCGGCTTGCCGTCACGCTCTTCGACTTTGAAGGCCACAATGGAACCGTTCGGAGCGGGGCCGTTTTCGGGCTTCAATTCCAGGTCCGCGCTCAGCGGTCCCCACACCGATGCCAGCACCCAGCGCGTGCCGGCGTCGCTTTCCCAGCTTGCCAGGCTCCCGAAGATGCCACGGTCGTTGGCCTCGGGGTCCGAAAGCGAAACGGGAGCGGTGCGCGACAGGTACGCCGCTTCCGCATCGAGAACGTACAGCCGGCCGTCGCGGCCCGAGGCAATCACGAGGTCGCGGCCATGATAGGGGAACACGACCGGCGTGACGGCGTTCATGCCGACGCTCGTGGATGGGGCCGATGCGAGATCGGGAGGCGTGAACGCATGCTGGAGTTGCAGGCTCTTCGGACTCAGCGCCAGAAGCCTTGCCGAGGACTGTGCGTACACCGTGCCGCCGCTACCGATGGCCACGCCGCCCAGTCCCCAGAAGCCGCCATCGCCCGAGGGATACGAGGCGACCTGGGGAAGAGACTCGTTGCTGAGGTCAAGGGCCCAGACCGCGTCGGGAACGCCGCCGCAGCCCTGGTTGGTGGTGGCGTAAATGGTGTCGCCGGACATGTTCAGCGCCGAGGCTTTGGCGTTCGCCGGCAGGAAGTGCACCGGCGGATACGGTTCGTCGCCATTGGCGGTGTTCATGCGGTGCAGGCGGCCATCGCTCCCCAGGACGAACACCAACCGCGGCGCGCCGAAGCCGCCCGTGTAGACCGATGCCGGGGGCGCGCTCGAGCCGCCTCGTTTCGCGGCCGGCGAGGCACCACGTGTGGAGGCCCGCGCACCGCCGCGTTTCGAGGCCCGCGCACCGCCGCGTTGCGAGGCGCGCGCGCCGCCACGCTGCGGGGCGCGCGGGAAGGCTCGTTCGGGGGCACGCGACAGCATCGCCATCGCCGTCATGCCGGCACCGCAGGGCCAGGCGCCGTCGTGCGCCTTTGGTATATCCGACGAGTAGGTGATGTCCTTGTCGAAAAACATCTTTCCCAAATCGGCGTTCAACACGTAAAGGTGATCCGCGCCCGCCCCCACGAACGCGAGCTCTTTGAACCCGCGGTAGGAGATCAGGTTCCCGACGATCACCGGAGGCATGAGAGAATCCGCACCCGCGAGCTTCAGTTTCCAGAGAAGCTGGAAGTCCTTCACATTGTCCCTGGTGATGCGCGTTTCGCCCTTCGCCCATCCGGTCCGCTGCGCGTCGGCGCCGTAGCTGATCCAGTCCAGCGTGCGGTTCATCTGGGCTACGGCTATGGCGGCCGCGCCCGCCAGGGCAAACTGGAGCGCAATCGACGTCTTTCTCATCGGCACCTCATGTCTAGCGGCCCGGCAGGCCGAACGAGTACAGGATGCTGTCGAACGTGCCCAGGTACACGCGCCCGCCGGCAACCGACAATCCGGAAAAATGCGAGAACGACTTGATTTCGTCGCCGCTGCTCCACAGCTCCTTACCGGTTTCGGCGTCGAGCGCGTACAGTACGGCATGGTTCGAATTCCGGATACGGATCTCGGAGCGGTTCGCGCCGAGACCAAGCTCGGGCGTGGCCTGTACGCTCGACTCGCCGTTTCCATAAGCGTAGACGACGCCGTTGGCGATGACCGGCGGCTCCGCCTGGTTCATGTCGCGCGACATCCACGCCGGCACCAGCTTGGGCCGGCCGTTCACTTCTTCCACCTTCCAGGCGACGATGGCGCCGTGCACCACCGGGCCGTACGAAACGGGCACTTTGAAGTCCGGGTGCGATGGGCCCCAGATCGGGCTGAGCAGCCAGCGTGTGCCGTTGCCATCTTCCCACGTGGCCAGGCTGCCCCATACACCCGCCGCGGCGAAGTTCACCTCCTCGTTGCACATCGGCGTGGTGCGGTCGAGCGGCGTGCGATGGTCGTCACCGCCCAGTGCCTGGGTGTCCAGGAGGAAGATGCGGCACTCCTTGCTGGACGTGGCCAGCAGGTCGCGGCCTTTGAACTTGAAGATAGTGGGCGTGACCTGCATGTCCTGATCCATCTTCCAGAGCCAGGCGGCGTTGGAGGGCGCATAGTAATCCTTCAACTCCGCCTCTTTGGTGACGCCCACGATGGCTTCGGCGTATTGTTCCTTTTCCGGGTTAAACGGCCCGTCGCCGGTGGGGGCGTAGGCGTTTCCTTCGAAATCGAGCGCGGCACCGCTGCGGCCCCAGGAACCGCCGGTGGTTTTGAAGTAGCCGATCTTCTTATCGGCGCCGGCCAGGTCGATGGTATAGATGCGGTTGGGATGCCCGCCGCAGCCCTGGGCGGTGGAGGTGTAGATCACGTTCTGGAAAAAGTTCAGCGAATATGGCTTGCCGTTCGGGGGAACGAACTTGATGGGGGCGGCCACCTCCTCGCCATTGGTCGCGTCCAACTGGTGCAGGCGGCCGTCCCACGAAATGGCGTAGATGAAGTATTTGCCGGGCGCTCCGGCGGGAACCACCACCGGGGTTGCGGTCAGACCGCCCGGGCACAACGGACCTCCGGGACGCGCGTCGGGCGGCGGCGTCCAGGTATTGCTGAAGTGCGTTTTCCAAAGCAGCTTGCCGGCATCGACGTCGATGCCATAGACGTTGTCGGAAATGCCGGCGACGATGGCCATCTGCTTCGGGCCGCTGCGGGTTTCGATCCGGCCGATGATCAGGGCCGGAAACAGAGAGTGCATCTCACGGGGCTTGTTATCGAGTTGGAGCTTCCACACGACCTTCATGCCCTGCACGGTTTCCCTGGTGAGTATTTTTTCGTCTTTTTGCCAGCCGGTCCGTTGTGGATCGGCGCCATCGGTAAGCCAATCGGCGCCCCACAAGAAACAGCCGGCAAGAAGCCCGATCCAAATGGATCTTCGCATTCCCAGTCCCCTCGCTTTGAAACGTATCAAGGTGAATTGTGTTCGATGCTACGACAACCCTATCACACCTGTCAACGCTGTCGCATAATGAAGACGACCATGCCCGAAACCAAGTATCGCGGCCGCCGCGCGGCGGCCATCGAAAACGAACAGTTGCGCGTCACCGTCCTGGGCGAGGGCGGCCACATCGCCGAAGTTTTTGACAAACAGGCCGGCGTCAATCCGCTCTGGACACCGCCGTGGCCTTCGATCGAACCGTCCACTTACTCTGCGGTCCGGCATCCGGAATACGGCGCCGGGGCGGAAGCGCACCTGCTCGCCGGCATCATGGGCCACAATCTGTGTCTCGATCTGTTCGGCGGGCCCTCGCCCGAAGAGGCGGCCGCGGGCCTGAGCGTGCATGGCGAGGGCTCGGTCGTACCTTACGAAATCACCAGCGGCGGCAGCGGGCTGGTAATGCGCGCGGAACTGCCCCTCGCGCAACTGCGCTTCGAACGCCGGCTCGACCTGGATGGCCGCGCGGTGCGCATTTGCGAAATCGTGGAGAACCTCTCGGCCTGCGATCGCCCGATCGCCTGGACCCAGCACGTGACTCTCGGCCCGCCGTTCCTCGACAAGGGCGTCACCCGATTCCGCGCATCGGCCACGCGGTCGAAGGTTTACGAGAAGGACTTCGGCAGCGGAGCCTATCTCGCCACCGCGGCGGAATTCGATTGGCCGATGGCGCCGCGATCCGATGGGGCGGGCCAGGTCGATCTTCGGGTTCTCACCGATGCGCCCGCGTCCAGCGCCTACACCACGCACCTGATGGATCCGGCAATGGAAACCGCGTACTTCGCGGCGTATTCACCCGCCTATGGCGTGGAGTTCGGGTACCGCTGGCGGCGCGCCGATTTTCCATGGCTTGGCATTTGGGAGGAGAACCACAGCCGGACCCACGCGCCCTGGAACGGCAGGACGCTCACCCGCGGCATGGAGTTCGGCGTGTCGCCGGTGCCCGAGTCGCGCCGCGAGATGATCGAGCGCGGGAGTCTCTTCGGCGTCCCCGGCTACCGCTGGCTTCCCGCGAGGAGCCGCGCGGAAGTGGAATACCAGGCCGGCTTCACGGCTATTGTCCAAGGGTAATCACGCCCCAGGGACGGTCGCCCACTTTGATCTTCTTCAACACGGTCTGGCTGGACAGATCCACCACCGACACATCATTGGAAGGCCCGTTCGCCGTGAACAGGAGTTTCTCGTCCGGCGAGAGGGCGATCCCCCACGGCCGGTCGCCCACTTCGAAGAAGCCGGCGACACGGTTTGCGGCGGGCTCCACGATCACGACCTTCTTGCCGCGGCCGGTGCTGACGTAGAGCTTGCTGCCGTCGCGCGTCATGGCCTGGCCCATCGGCTTGAGGCCCGCGCCGATCGGGATGGTGCCGGTGACTTCGCCCTTCGCGGTATCGATGACGCTGAGGGTAGCGTCGTTCTCGTTGGTGACGTACGCGCGCGAGCCATCCGGCAGGAACGAAATACTCCGCGGGCGCCGCCCCACCGTGATCTTCTTCACCACTTCACCGGTGGCCACATCCACGACAGAGACGGTGCCTTCGTCCTCGGAGGTCGTGTAGACCCGCTTGCCGTCGGGTGCGAGGGTGACGCCCTCCGGTTCGCGTCCGGTGGGCACCGTCCGCAGCACCTGCCCGTTCGAAGGATCCACGAAACTGAGTCCCGCGGCGTCTTCGTTGGAGACGTAGAGGAGCTTGCCATCCTGCGCGATGGCGAACTGCTCCGGGTCCGACCCCCCGGGCACCTTGCGCAGCATCCGGTTCTGCGCGATATCGAACACGCCGATGCCATCGGCGCTCTTGTCGGGCGGCGGGAGGGTGCTCTCATCCACTCCCGGCGGAGCGAAGGGCGAGCCGCTCAGGGCGACGAAGATCGTCTTGCCATCGGCGGTGGCGTGGATGCCGCGCGCCCGCTTGCCGAGCGGCACGGTGGAGAGGGCTTCCATCCTGCCGGGATCGATCACCGTCAGGTCGCCCGAAGCCTCATTGCTGACGTAGACCCGGTACGACGGTCCCCGGCTGCAACCCGCCAGCAGAAGTACCGCCGGCAAACCAACAACGATCCATCTGGACATGGTCAGCGCCCCTTCTCGAACCGGAAGTCCACCGTGGCGCTCGCGGACGGTGCCACGTGAACGGGTTTTACCTGGTCACCCAGTTTCTCATGCCAGACGGCCACGGTATAGTCGCCCGGCGGCACGTCCGGAATTTCGAAAGCGCCTCCCGGACCGGTCACCGCAAAATACGGATGGTCCACCACGCCGATGTACGCGTGCATCCACGAATGGACATTGCACTTGACCGGGATCATCACTTCCGGCCGCGGAAAGCGATGCTCCATGTCGGGCGAGTCGGGGGACTGCTGCTGGCTCCACTCGCGGTTGTTGGCGGGCATGGGGTGGATGTTGTGCGACACCGGGTCGCTGTTCTTCACGGCGAGCGTCTGTCCGGCGCGGAGAGCGATGATGCGGGGCACGAACATGCAACCGCGCTGGTCCACCAGGACCGGCTCGGGCGCAGGCTCGAAGACCTTACCCTCCAGACCCGACTTGATGTAGATGAACGCATTGGCAAGTCCGCCATCATGGCCCACCAGAAGCGACGAATCATAAACGGGATGGCCGTGATTGGCCTGTTCGCAGCCGGCGTCCGCATCCATCGCGATCGCCTGGCGCGCCGGCCTGGGACCGTGATACGTGACGCGGCCGCGCAGCATTCCCGCGGTGGCCCCGTCCACGTGCAAGTACGCGACCGGTTTCGCGGCGGCCTTTTTTTCCGGCGGTTTGTTGGTGCCGCAACCAGGGAAGAACGAAAGCGCGGCGATTACGAGGAGAACCCTCCAAAGCATCAAAGCTATGATAGCCGACGCTGGCTACTGCGCCAGTGCCTCGCGCAATCGTCCGCGGTTCGGGCCGGATTTTTCGGCCGCGTCGAGCAGGTGCCGCAGCGCCTCGCCCGCGCCCGCATCCGGCATGCGGAAGATCCACGGGATGTTCACGGCGGTCAGATCGTGGTCCGCCGACACCGCAATCACGGGCAGCAGGGCCTTCACCGCGAGTTGTTCGGCCAGGTGGCTGGAGTTGCGGTCGGTGGCGATCAGCGCGAGCGCGTGGTCATCGTAGATCAGCTTCACCAGGTCGTTGGTCGCCTTGCCCCACGGCACGTTCGAAGCCACGGGCACCAGCGTGTATCGTCCCTGGTAGCGGGCCATCATTGGGGCCAGCACTTCCGCCACCCGCGCCGCGTCCGGTCCGAAGAGGCCGATGCGCAGCGGCCCGGCGGGCTGATCCGCCGGAGGCGGGCCGTTGTACGCGACTCCGCCTTCGCCCACCCGGGCGTATGCCATCTCCATCCCGTACCGCCGGAATGTCACCTTACCCGCGTGAACCGTGGCCAGGTACATGGGCACGATGTTCTTGCAATTGGGATCGAAGACCATGTCCTGGGTGACGCCCTTATAACTCTCGACGGCGGTGAGCGCGTCGCGAATCCGGCCGCGATTCAAACCGGCCCGGCAGATGGACTGCACCACGATGTTCATGGTGTCGTAAGCCAGCGAGGCGAATACGTCCGGCTTCTTTCCGAAACGATTTTCGAAACGCTGGATGAAGGCGAGCCAGGCCGGGTCGTCGCGCGTGGTATCGAACGGAAACACGATCTCGAGCCCTTCCGCCGCGTCGCCGGCGTTCGCCAGCAGGTCGTCGCCGAGCACGCGGTAACTGCCGAACACGGGCTGCTTCATGCCCATCGCCCGCATCTGTTTGAGGATCGTCCCCGCCGGGGCGGCATCGCCCCAGATCACGATGCCATCGGCGTTGGATTCGTTGATGATCCGCAGCGGGCGCGCGAAATCCTTGTCGCCCGGCATGTATTTCTGCTCGATCACCACGGGATGCCCGAGGCGGCGTGAAGCGTCTTTGAATTTCAGTACGCCGAACCGACCGTAGCGGTCGTTGACGCGCAGCAGCGCGATGCGGCGCAATCCGAGGTCGGTATAGATGCGGCGGGCCAGCGTGTAGCCTTGCACGCGGTCGTCCTGAATCGTGGTGAAGTACCAGGGAATGATGGTTTCGGGAATGGTCGGATCGGTGGCGGCGCTGTTGACGATCGGCACCTCGGCCTTGAGCGACACCCGCAGCCCGATGTGCGTCGAATCGCCCGAGATCGACCCGAGCATGGCCCACACCTTGTCGTCATAGGCCATCTTGACGATCTCGTTGCTGGACGCACCCCACACCGCCTGATCGTTGTGGACCATCAGCTTGAAGGGCTTGCCTCCATAGCCGCCGCGCGCATTGGCCTCCTCGATGGCAAGCTGCGAGCCGCTCAGCATCATGCGGCCCAGTTTCTCGTCCGGGTGGTTTTCCACCGGTCCCAGGAAGCCGATCCGTACCTCATCCACATCCGAGGGCTTCAAGGTCGGGAGGTCCCGCGCGCCGCCGTTGTACTCCACCAGCGACCCGTAGTTCTCGTAATAGGGAGCAGTGAAGTTCACGAACGGACGGAGGTCTTCGGGCGCGTTGGCGTACGGACGAAGCTCGCGGTTGGGCGGAGGGCCGGGCGGATTCGCACCGCAGGAGCAGGGGCCCGTCACCTGCCCCCAGAGCAACCCCGCCGAAGCCGCTGCCAGGAGCCATCTCACGACGGACATCGCGCTCACTCCTTCGGCTCGGTCCGGAACATCGCAATGGCTTCGATCTCGACCAGCAGGTCCGGCCGGCACAGCTTGGCCTGAATGCCCGTGGAGGCCGGCAGGGGATCGAGTCCTTGCTCCGCATAGAAAGCGGTCCGCTCTTCGTTGAACACGGCGTAGTCGCGGTCGATGTCGCGAAGGTAACAACTGGTCCGCACGATGTCCTTCCACGAGGCGCCCTCGGCGTCGAGCAGGGCCGTGATGTTGTCGAACGTGCGCCGCGTCTGCGCGCGGAAGTCGCCCACGTGCAGCGTTTCGCCATCGGGCCCGATACTGGCCGTTCCCGAGATCAGCAGGACGGCCATCCCACCCAGATCGAGCCGCAGCCCGCGTGAAAACGAACTCGGACGGGCATACCGGTAAGCTTCGTTGAGAACTTCCGGCGCGCTGATCGGTTTCTTGTCGACGGTCCTCGCGGCGGCCAATTCGCCGAGCACATCCATCATCGTCATGTTAAGCCTCCCACTACTTTCGAATCCGAATCCCGTGGCTCAGGCCCTCGGCCGTCGCCACCCAGAGATCGTCACCCTGAAAATCGACACCCAGGATGTAATGGTGCGCGGGCGCCGTATCGGCCTCCCAGCGGCTCTCCTTGCCCTCCGCATCGCGCACCAGCATCTCGGGTTTGTGTGTATCGAGCGCGGGGCGGTAGACCGCCCAATTCGCGCCGTCGTAATAAGCCAGGCCTTTATCGGTGCAGAACCAGGCGCGGTTCCCATCCACGCCCTTCACCTGGTTGAGGAAGTTCGAGGGCAGCCCGCTGTCCTTCTGGAGGAAGTTCTTCCAGTTGCGGCCGTCGTAGCGGCTCGCGCCGAAGTAGGTGGCCACCCACAGGATCTCGTCTTTCTCCATGTAGCTCACCGACGTCGTGATCTCGTGAATGAGTCCCTGGTCTTTGTACAACACCAGTTCGGTCTCGCCATCCGGATCGTTGTAATCCTTCCAGCGCGCGGTCTTGACGTCGTACTCCAGGACGCCGCCGCCCCACACGGCGTAGTAGACCTTGCTGGGCGTGGCGCTCACGTTGTACGTCCAGATCTCGTACATGGGGGTATTGCGTTCGTTGAACAGCGACCACTGGCTGGTGCGGGTGTTCAGGCGACCGGCGCCCGCGGCGGTGGAGACCCACACGAAATCGCCCTGGACCGCCACACCGTACACCACGTCGTTGGGCAGCCCGCTGTTAAGCTGCGTGTAATTCACAAAACGGCCCGCCGAAAAGCGGCTCAGGCCGCCCATGGTGGCGGCCCAGACGTCGCCCGTCCGCGAGTCCGCCGCCACGTACAGGACCGCGCGATGCGCCAGGCCGTCGGCCGTGCGGTACACCTTCCACTTGCCGTTTTCGTACAGCCCGAGGCCGTTTTCCGTAGCCGCCCAGATGCGGTCGCCGTCCACACAGACCTGAAACACGTGGTTGTCCGGCAGCCCATTGGCGGTGGTGAAGTTCTCCCAGCGGTAGCGGGGCATCTCCGGCGAAGCGGCCGGCAGCGAGCAGGAGATGGCAAACAAAACGAGGCCGGGGATCGTCTTCCTCATAGAGTTCTCAGGTACTCAATCAGGTCGTTGAGTTCGTCTTTCTGGAGGTCGTTGGTCACTCCATGGGTGTCGTTCGGATTGAAAATCGTCCAGATCTCTTCGAGCGTGCGGGCCGAGCCGTCGTGCAGGTAGGGCGCCGTCAGGGCGATGTTGCTCAGCTGCGGCACGTCGATCAGCGGCGAGCGGTCGGTCGCCTTTCCGCTGCCTACGTCCGTCAACTGCTGGTTCGTGAAGTGCGTCCCCGAGTGGCATACCGGGCACTGGTTGGAAGCCGGAATCGGCGTGCCGTTCCTGGTCCGGGTGCGCTCGAAGATGTCCCGGCCGCGTTCCTGCGCCGCGGTCAGTTCTCCGTTGGCCGGGCGATACCGGTTCGGCCGCAGCGGAATCGATTTGATGTAGCTCACCAGGTCCGCCAGTTCGAAGCCGTCGTAACTTTGCGATCGATAAAAGAACTTCTCGGTACGCGGCCCGCACTCGGTTTCGAGATTGGGATTTCCGCCGTTCCACTTGAAGGGTGCGGTATCGGCCACGTCCTCGAGCAAGCGGTTGTCCACGATGTCTTTGCCGAAACCGTCCGGCTCCAGATCCCATTGCAGGCCGTCGGTGGTGGCCTCGATGTGGCAGTTGGCGCAGCCGAAGTGTCCCTGGAATCCGAAACGGGCGCTGAAGAAGAGCCGCTCGCCGCGGCGTTGCTGGGTCAACTCGGCCGGCGCTTCGAGCGAAAGCGTCGCGCACACTTCGCGCGAGGCGGTATCCACGATCGAAATCGTATCGCCGGTGCGATTGGCCACGTATAGCCGCTTGCCGTCGGGCGAGAGCACGAGCCCTTTGGGCGCCATCCCCACCGAAATCCGGGCGGTCACGTAATTGGCCGCGGCGGACAGATCGTTGGCCAACGAGCGGCGGTCCCGCGTGCCGGCCGCGCGGATGAACGCAACCAGCTTGTGCAGGTCAATCACCGTTACACTGTCCGAACCCGTCGTGGAAACGTAGGCCGTGCTTTTGTCGGGCGCCATCGCCAGGCCGAAGAGCGGCGTGAAGTAGCGGTCGAGTTCGTCGATCGAGACCTGCACGACCTCGCCCACGTCCGCGCCGAATACCGCGAGCCCATTGCCGATCACCCAGCCGTGCTCCACGTGGGCCAGCGGGACCAGGTTCTTGGGCCGCATTTCGGCGGCAAGGCCCAGCTTCCCGTCGGACGATATCGCCATGTGAAACATTCCCGCCGCGCCCGGAATGCGATCGCGCGCGACCACCATCCGGCGCGCCGTATCGATCACCGTCAGTTCCGATTCGGGAAGCGTGCGGAATGCGGCCGGGTTGGGATACACGTGCGTGCAATACACGCGCGTGCCATCGGGCGACAGCAGCAGGTAACTGGCGCCGCGGCCCGCCAGCAACCGTTTGGTCTCGGTTCCGGCGGCCAGGTCGACTACCGAAACATCGCCGCTGATGCGGTTGGCGACGTAGAGGAAGCGTCCTGCGCGGTCGGTGATGGCCGAGGTGGGCTCGAACCCCGCCGGCAGATTCCGCACGACCGCCAAGGAAGCGGTGTCGATTTCGGACACCGTGTCGGCCCACGAGTTGGTGACGTACAGGCGCGTGCCGTCGGGAGAGAGCGACAGCCCCTTGGGCACACGCCCCACCACGATGCGCTTCACGATCTTCCGCGCCGCGGTGTCGAAGACCACCACTTCATCGGTGCCCTCGCAAACCGCATACAGCCGGCTGCCGTCGGCGGACAGGGCCAGTTCGATGGGGGAAGGATAGCGTTCCTGGCGCCGGTCCGCGCCCATGGCGGCCAGCGCCAGCACGACCGCGCCCACGAACGCCCTTCGCATGACTACTTCTCCTCCACGGTGATCACCGAATCGGCCGGCGGATTCTCGATCGTCTGTTTCGTTCCGGAAGGCCACGTCACCGTCAGCCGTTCCACTTTGACCGCCGCGCCCAGGCCGAAATGCAGCCGCGGATCGTCCTGCGACAGGTATCCCGACCCGGCCACCCGCTCGCGCTGCCGCCGGACGCCCGCCGAGACCACTTCCACCTGCGCGCCGATTCCGTCGCGGTTGCTCTTACGGCCCACCAGCTTCACCGAAAGCCAATGGTTCCCGCCCGGCGAAACATTGTGCAGGAGAAAGGCGGGGCTGCCCAGGTTCACCAGGAAGGCATCCACCCTGCCGTCGTTGTCATAGTCGGCGAAGGCCGCGCCGCGGCCCACGCTCTTCACCTCGAAGAAGGCGCCGGCCGCGCGTGAAACATCTTCGAACTTCCAGTCGCCGAGTCCGCGGAAGACGGTGTGCTCCTGCGGCACCATGTGGATGAGGCCGCCGTGCGTCACGAAAAGGTCTTCGCGCCCGTCGTTATCGAAATCGTAGACCCCCGTGCCCCAACTGGTGTACTGCGCGGCGATCTGCGAAATACCGGCGCGCTGCGTGATGTCCTCGAATTTGAGGTCGCCCAGGTTCTTCATCAGGCGGTTGTATTTGGAGTCTGATACCCACAGATCGACCCGGCCGTCGCGGTCGAAATCGACGAAAACGGGCCCCATGGCAGAAGTATTTTCACCATTCTGCCCGTACGCCACTCCCGCGGCCAGCGCCATTTCCTTGAAGGTCCCGTTCTTCTCGTTGTGGAACAGGAAATTCTCGGTCTTGTCGTTGGCGACGTAGATATCGGGATAACCGTCGAGATCGAAATCGCCCGCCGTCACGCCCATCGCCCGGCTCTTGTATTTGGCGATTCCGGAGGTCTCGCTCGCATCGGTGAAGCTGCCTTTGCAGGTGTTGTGCAGCAGGACATTGCTTTCGGGTTCGTAATCGAGCGGGCCGGGGTAGTTGTCGGCGGCGTAGTAGTTGCGATACTCCGGATCGAACTTCACGTAGCGGCCGATGAGCACGTCTACGCAGCCATCGCGGTCGTAATCGAGCCACGCCGCGCCGATCGACCAGCCCGCAACGTTCACGCCCGCGCGCGCGGACACGTCTTCGAAGGTGCCGTCGCCCTGGTTGCGGTACAGGATGGCGCGGCCGAAACCGGTGACGAGCAGGTCGGTGTGGCCGTCGTTGTCGAAATCCGCCGCAATGGCAGCCATGCTGAACGCGTCGCCCGGCACGCCGGCCGGCTGCGTCACGTCCGTGAAACGGCCCTTCCCCTCGTTGCGGTAGAGATGGTTGGTGGGGGGTATTGCGGGAGGTTTGCGCAAGGGATAGGGGTGCATCCCCGGACCCATCGGCTTACCGTTGGTGACGTAGAGGTCCAGCAGCCCGTCGTTGTTATAGTCGAACCACACCGCGCCCGCGCCGGTGCTCTCCACCAGCGAGCCGAGCTTTTGCGCGCCGAAGGTATGAGTGAAGGGCACGCCCGCCTGCGCGCTGACTTCCTCGAACCGGATCGGTCCCGTGGCCGGTTCCCCGGCCGCCGCCAGCCACAACGCACCGATCGTCAGATAGCGGAGCTTCATTTCCACCTCAGCTTTACCGGGTCGGTCGAGCGCAACAGCACCTGCGGCACGGCATTTTCCGGTGCGCGTTCGGGACCCGCATGGCAGCCCACGCAAACTCTCTGTTCCCCGCGCCTCGCCCAAAACCAGTTTTTTTCGGCGGCGGCGCTTTTGCCCGCCCGATCCAGCAGTTCAAACCGAACCGGCCGCTCAGCGGGCAGGTTGACGTAAAACGAACCATCGCGCTCCACCGGCGCCTGCCCCAATACCACCGGCGAACCGCCGTCATCGAGCGCCCGCACCCGCACCGCCGCCACCGAGCCTTCGGCGAGTTTCAGCTTCGACGTGTAAACGTTCAGGCAGAGCAGATTGGCGCCGTCGCGGTCGCCCAGCGACGAGGGATGCGCCTTGGGAACCGGGCGCGCCTTCACCAGCACCGGTTGGACGCCCAGCGGCATCAGTCTCTCGAGGGCCGTTTTCCACGTGTACAACCCGAAGGCCTCCGCGGCATTCGAACGGAACGCGACCAGCCACGCCCCCGAAGCCGTTTCCGCCACCGGTCCGGAATACTGTCCCGGCGGCATCGGCACGTCCACCTGCACCGCCCGCGCCGACGTGAACCGCGCCAACCGGCCGCCCGCCGTAAACAGAATGTCGCCCGAGGGCAGTTGCCTCGCCCCGTACCGGTCGGAACGGTGGTCGCAGCGGTAGGACTCGACGCCACTGCCGTCGCTGTAGACCAGATATAGGTCGCCGTCCGACTCAAAGAGGATCCGCCCGTCACGGAGCACATCGCAGATGAGATGATTCCCAGGCCCGTAGGTCAGTTGGAGCGGCTCGCTGCCGTCCAGCCCGGTCCTGATAATCTGGAAACCCGATGCCGTTCGCTTGGCGTATACGATGCGGTCGGCGGGAAGGTAGAACGGCGTCACGGCATCTTCGCGAGTGGATACCAGGCGGCGCACGCCACCGCCGGTGAGCGCGATCTCCCAGATCTGCCACGGATCATCTGGTTTCTGACGGCCGGCAAACAGGACCCGCCGCCCGTCAAACGACACCGTGGCATCGGCTGACGCTGCCAATTCCGGGGCCAGCAAGCGCTTTCGGCCATCCGTTACCAGTTGCAGCCGGGCGCCCGAGGGAAACCGCTCGCTGCCGGATACCTCGTAGCGTGGCGTCTCGGTGAAAACGAACGTGGGACTGGCAGCAGGGATGAGGTCGCCGGCGACGACAACACAGGCCACCAGTCCACAGGAGCACAGAATTCGGAGTAACAGACCCACTAAACTGACTTTAATTGGAGTTGAACCGTCTGTCTGTAGTGTTTTTCTACTAGCGCCCCCGACGCGAGGTTTGGGCGGGGAGTGCAGCCGACCCGGTTCACGGTGCTCTCCAAGCAATTAGCAGTGCGGTAGAGTGCAAACGGCCAAGGCGGTCTCGAGGGGTCGGCGACCGGGGGCAGCACAAGCGTTCGGGGCGGCGGACGAAGAATGATCAGATGTTCGTAATGACGATGCGGTGGACCTTGAGCAGGAGGTCGACTTCCTGAAGCGGCACATCCAGCGCGGTCGCGATTTGCTCTGGCGCCTCGCCGCGGCGATGCATGCGCAAGGCTTGCGAGCGCTTACTCAGGTTGAAACCGGATTTCGGAAATGCCGGCACGGTAGCCGCCTGCCTTTGCAGTTCGGCGACTTGCGAGGCCAGCGAATCGACAGTCCGCTGCATGGAGTCGATCGCCGCATCCGCTCGTGCGCACTGAGCCCCGGAACGGGCTTCCATGGCACGCGCCAGAGCCTTGGTCCGGGCGAGAGCGAAGAAAGTCAAGGCTAGGCCGCCCAGCACCAGGCCGCACAGAATGGCGATCGAAATGATCAGGGGCTGCACAGTAGTGGCGATACCTTCTGCGGGCGGGCTCAACGGAGACTCCTCAGGCGCTCCTGACGACTGACGATTTCCTGGATCTTCACCCCGTAGTTGCCTTCCACCACCACCACTTCGCCTCGGGCAACCAGACAGTTGTTCACCAGGACTTCGACCTGTTCGTTGACATTGCGGTTGAGCTCCACGATTGATCCTGTCGTAAGCTTCAACACATCCTTGAGCGGCAGTTGGGCTCTTCCGAAAGAGATGCTTATCGGCAAATCGACATCCAACAGCAGGTCCATCGTGCGTGAATGCGTTGTATGCGAATGCGAGTGGCTGGGAGCAGGAGTTGGCGCGGGCGCAGGCTCCCGGTTTTCGGTCTCGGCAACGGGAGGCGCGACGACCGTGGCGAACAACTTCGGGCTGAGCGCTACCAGCAGCGGTACCGGTTCGGCGTCGGCGAGTTTTAAGGTGAACGACGCCCACTCCCGGACGTCCGCATCGGCTTGACGCTCCACTCCAGCGTCGCAGGTCACCTCGCGGCCGAGGAGCGCGCCGATCGCCCGGGCCATCACCGACAGGGATTGGCCAAGAATCTCGAGCCACGTATTGCGCGCTTCGGCTGCCTCGATGGTTTCGAGGCCGGCCGCTTTGAGGGTAAGTGTGCCGGCGTACTCCCAGGTGACCCGAGGTGCGCCGACCCACACGACCATCTCGGGCGAGATTTGGAACGGCTGCTCCCACCAAAGGGTCTCGGACTCGGAGCCATCCTCGGCCTTGGGGCTCACTTCGGAGAGGCTTCCCGTCACTGCCTGCCAATCGATGTCTGGCCGCTGGTCGGTCATGGATTCGAGAACCTGTGCCAGGCTCTCGCCCCAATTGTCCAACAACTGCTTGACGCTCGCGACCGAATCCAGCCGGTATCGGGTTTTGGCGTCTGTACTCATTTGGTCAGCATGCCTCGCGTGGTCGGCCACTGCTGGGCCAGTTGGCTTCGCAGCCGCAGAATCGCCTGCGACTTGAGTTGAGAGATGCGGGACTCGTGCAGGTTCACCACCTGGGCGATCTCCCTCAAGGTCAATTCCTCGTGATAGTAGAGGCTGAGAACGGTTCGTTCAATCGCCGGAATGGACTCGATGCCCTGGGCCAACAGCCGCTCCAATTCGGACTTTTCGAGCAGTGTCGACGGCAGGTTTTCGCGTTCGTCCGGCAGGTAGTGCAGGAGTTCCTTCCCCTGGTCGCTTGCCGCATAGTCCAGGCTGGCGACGTTGAGGCCGCGGATTTCCACCAGCCAATCGTGGTATTCGGCGAGCGAGATCTCCAACTGGGCGGCGATCTCATCTTCTGTGGGAGACCGCTTCAGCTGCTGTTCCGCCGCCGTAATGGCCGCCTCGATCTGTTTGGCTTTTCGCCGCTTCTGCCGGGGGGCCCAATCCAGCCCGCGCAGGCTGTCCAAAATCGCGCCGCGGATCTTGTACTCCGCATAGGTTTTGAGTTTGACGTTGTGGCGGGGATCGAAATTGTCAATGGCCGAGATCAGGCCGAGTACGCCGGTGGATATCAGGTCCTCCAGCGCGATGTTCTCCGGTAGACGCTCCTGAATACGCCGGGCTATCAGCCGGACCTGCGGGAGATGCTCCAGAATGAGCCGCTCGCGTTCGTCCTCGTTCATCATTTCGGACACGGCATACGAGTACATACGCTTTCGTCCTTAGCTATGCCGCCGATGCCGCTTCATCGCAACGGCCTTCCAGCATGAGTTGCAGGAGGCGCTTGCGGCTGGCAACCTCGAGGTCTTCCGGGATGCGCTGCCCGTTGGCAAAAAACGACAACGGCTTGCCGCTGCGCGCAGCCTCGGCAAAAATGGGCCCGAACGACGCGGTTTCGTCCAGTTTCGTAAACAACAGTCGCTGTGGGCGGAAGATCTCGTAACTGTCCACCACTCGGGACAAATCCGCCGATTTCATCGAGGACGGCAGAACCAGTTGCGTGTCGATGTCGCTGCGGGCGGACAAGAACCGGGCCTGTGCGGCGGCACCGTCCAAGTCCTGAAAGCCGAACCCGGGTGTATCGATCAGGATCAGATCCTTGCCGCGATGCTCTTCGATGGCCTGGGCCACTGCCGAGACGGTTTCCAGAACCTGGAAGCCAACTCCGAGGATTCCAGCGAAGCACCGCAACTGCTCACTGGCCGCGACGCGATAGTTATCGACGGAGAGCAGCAACACGGGCCGCCGCGCTGCCAGTCCGTAGTTCACCGCCAGTTTGACCAGGGTAGTGGTTTTGCCGGCGCCGGGAGGGCCCACCAGAGCCACAATCGCCGGGCGCGCTTCGCCCCTCCCCAACAACGGTTGCGCCTGGAATCGGGATTCCAACTCCTCAATCAGGGCTCTTTGGAACAATGTCCGGTCCCGCCGCTGCGGAGTCTTGCCTCGGGACTGGCCCAGGCGGCCTTCGGCGCGCTGTACAATATCCCTTGCCAAATCCGCGGGCACATCGCTGGCGGTGAGCGCGGCATAGGCCTCGGCCAGGTCCGGCGGAGCCCCCGCCAACTGAGCCGGGGCGATGACCGAGCGCGCCAGGGCGCGCCGCATGCCTTCCATTTCCTTCTTCAGATCGGCCAAATCTTTGGATAGATGGGGGTTCGTGGGCGGGCCGGTCTCCACGTAGGTCGCTGCGTTCAGGGCCGCGTTCTCGCCGGCTTCTCGTACCGGCATCTCGGTGGCGAAGATGACTTCATATTCGCCGGGGTGACCCGCCTCGGCAGGGGCTTTGCGGCTGTTCAGCAGCATCGCCTCCGGACCTAACTCCATGGCCGCCTGGGCCATGGCGTCTTCCACCGTATGAGAGAAATAAGACTTGATTTTCATGGGGTTTGACTCCCGCTTGCGTCGCTCCGGCACGATTTTGCCGCCACATGGGATCTATCGTCGGTGGCGGCGTTCTTCTGTAGACCTCACGCAATATTCCCTAACGACTGCACCCGCAATCCCGGGGGTATCTCGTTGTGTGCCAGGAAAAAGACATTGGGAAGCGTCGGCTCCGCAATCTGACGCAGGAAATGGCGTCCACCCGAGGAGGTGATCACTACCACCGGCATTTCCGGCGAGGCCACACGGACTGCCAGCCGGTTCAATATCTCCCGGATGCTCTGCGGCGCCAGGGCAAGGTGGCTGTTTTGATCGCCGTGCTGTACTGCGCCCTCCACCATTTGTTCGATCGCCGGTGACAGGAACCAGGCAGGCAGGTCGCCGGCGCGGTTCAGGTACGGCTTCACGACGGTGCGGCGGATGGCCTGCCGGACGTACTCGGTGAGTAACACCGGGTTGCGGGTTGCGCCCGCGGCCTCTCCCAGCGCTTCCAGAATGGACACGGCATCGCGGATGGAGACGCGCTCCCGCAGGAGATTCTGGAGCACCTTCTGGACCGTCGCCAGCGGCAGAAGCTTGGGCACCAGGTCCTCCACGACTTTGGGGTGTTCCACGTTCACCCGATCGAGCAGGCGCTTGGCATCCTGCCGCGAGAACAGCTCATGCGAGTAACGTCGGATCAGTTCCGCGAGGTGAGTGCCGAGAACGCTCACGCCATCAACTACGGTGAAACCGGCATTGCGCGCTCGCTCGGATCGCTCGGTGGGTATCCAGACGGCGCTCATTCCGAAGGCGGGTTCCCGTGTCGGCTGCCCCTCCATTGCCTCGCCCCCCGCACCTGTGGGGATTGCCAGTTCGCATCCTTGGGGCAGTTCGTAACGAGAGACTTCTACTCCCTTGAGCAGGATCACGTACTCACGGCTTCGCAAGGAGAGGTTGTCGGTGACCCGCACCGGAGGCAGCAGATACCCCAAGTCGGCGGCCAACTGCCGCCGGATTGTCGAGATCCGCCGGAGCAGGGGCGATTCCTGAGCGCCTTCGACCAGCCCGACCAACCCCAGCCCGACCTCGATGGCCAGCGGTTCGACGCGCATCAGCGACTCCACACTCTCCTTCGCCGCTGCCGGCTTCGCCTCCATCGCGGGCGCCGCCATCTGTGCAACTTCCTTGCGACGCATTCTCCACCCTGCCGCGCCGGCCCCACCCCCGAGCAGGAGAAACGGAAGCATCGGCATGGATGGAAGGGCGGAGAGCGCAAAGAGCACTCCGGCGGCCAGCAGCAAAGGCTGGGAATTGTTGAGCAGTTGCTTCTGGAATTCGGCCCCCAGCCGGGCATCGGCGCTGGCTCGCGTTACAATCAAGCCGCCCGAGATGGAAATCATCAGGGCCGGAATCACCGTGACCAGGCCGTCGCCGATGGTCAGAACGGTGTAGGTCTCGAGGGCTTTCTGGAACTCCATCCCATGTTGCAGCACACCGATGAGAAATCCCGCCACGATATTGATGCCGGTGATCAGAATGCTCGCCACCGCATCGCGCTGGGTAAAGCGCGATGCGCCGTCCATGGCGCCATAGAATTCGGCTTCGGTCGAGAGCTGTTTGCGCCGGCGCTTCGCCTCGGTCTCGTCGATCAACCCGGCATTGAGGTCGGAGTCGATGGACATCTGTTTGCCCGGCAGCGCGTCCAGGGTGAAACGCGCGGTGACTTCCGAGATGCGGACGGCGCCATGGTTGATAACCACGTACTGGATCGCGATCAATACCAGAAAAATAACCGCGCCAATGATATAGTTGCCGCCCACCACAAAGCTGCCGAATGCCCCGATCACTTCGCCGGCTGCAACGGTACCGGTGTTGCCGTTCAGCAGGATCAGCCGGGATGAGGAGATATTCAATGCCAGCCGGAACAGAGTCAGCAACAGCAAGGTCGTCGGGAAAGAAGTGAAGTCCACCGGGCGGACCAGGTAGAGGGAGACCATCAACACCGTCACCGAAGCCAGGATATCGGTCACGATCAGGAGGTCGAGAACGAAGCCTGGCAGCGGGGTGATCAGAGCGATGATGATCGCCAGTACCGCGAGGGGTACGGCCATCTCGCGCAGCAGGCCGATTGGCAGCGCTTCGATCCATTTCGCCGTCCCTTTTACGGATGCCGGCGCAAGTGCGTTGGCGGATGTCATGGCTTTAGCCTGGAAGCCTCCCATTCATGAGCTTGAAAATATAGGCCAGAATCTCGGCGACGGCGCGGTAGAGATGCGGCGGAATCTCCTGCCCGACCTCGACCGATTTGTACAGGGCCTGCGCCAGGGGCGGATTTTCGATAATCGGTACCTGATTTTCGACAGCTTTCTGCCGGATGCGCAGCGCCAGGTAGTTCTTGCCCTTCGCCACGACCAGCGGAGCAGCCATGCTGTCCATCTGGTAGCGGATGGCAACCGCATAGTGGGTGGGATTGACAATGACGGCCGTGGCTTTGGGGACTTCCTTCATCATCTGCCGCCGCGCGCGGTCGCGTTGCAGCCGGCGGATCCGCCCCTTCATTTGCGGATTGCCTTCCATCTCCTTCATCTCTTCCTTGATGTCCTGCTTGCTCATGCGCAGATCCCGCTTGTGACGCCGCATCTGCCGGAAGAGATCTACCGCCCCAAAAACCAGGAAAAGGAGGGCCGCTTTCCAGAACAGCGTCATCAGGCTGCCCGCCACAAAGCCGTACGCGCTCTCCACGCTGCGCAGCGGAAGGGATACAAAATTTTCCAGCCCATCGCGGGCGATGACGTAGACCGCCCACAGGAACAGGGGAAGCAGCACCGCGGCCTGCGCCAATGCCGAAAGGTTCTGGCGTGGCAACTCGCTCAGCTTCGATACCGGACTGAGCCGCGAAAAGTCGGGAGCAAGTTTCTTCAGGCTCAATCCGAACTGCGTCGTGACCAGCCGCAGCCCCAATGTCGCCATCACTACGGCCACGCCTGCCGCGGCCAGCGGCACCAAATGGCTCCAGGAGAGTTTCCAGGCGAGATGGGTCAGGTCCTCGGGCCGCAGATCGCCCGCAAACGCCAGCACGAACAGGCTGCGCGCGCTCTGACGAAAACCGCTGAACCAATGGGCCCCGAATGCTCCCAACAACGCCAGAAAAACCATAAATTGCAGGGAAGAGACGAATTCTTTGGCGGACGGATACTGGCCGTCCTTGCGGGCCTTTTCCAGCCGCCGTTGTGTGGGCTCCTCGGTTTTTCCCGACCGGTCCGGCATGCCGCCTCATGACCCCAGCATCCGGCCCACCGTGTTCCATGCGTGGCCGGCCAGCTCCAGCAGCATGCGCGGGAACATAGCGCCGGTTATCGCCAGCAGCGCCAGAGCGGTCAGCATCTTAGCGGGGAACGCCAGCGAAAGCAGTTGCAGTTGTGCATTGACCCGCCCCAGCAGCGCCAGTGACACATCGACCATGATGAGTAGCGCTACAACCGGCAGGGCCAGCCGCAATCCGACGGAAAAGAGCGACGCCCCCAAGCGAATTATGGCTTCGGCGGAAGACATGGTGAGCGTGTACCGGCCCACCGGAACCCGTTCCAGGCTCAGGGCGAACAGCCGCAGCAACTCACGGTCGAGCCCAAGGGCGAAGAACAGGAGGCCCGCCATCAACTGCGCGAAGATGAGCAGCACCCCGGAATCAGCCTCGGTATTGGGGTCGATCGTGGAGGCGTACGCATAACCGGCCTGCAAGCCCAACACCTGGGCTGCAAAGGCAAATGCTTCCAGAACAATGGCCACGGAGAGCCCGATGGCAACGCCCAGGGCGGCTTCAGCCCCGACCCATGCCAGCAGCGTTGCGGGTGATACCGTCGCAGCCTCCATCTGCGGCCAGCGCGAAGACAGGGCCAGGGTGATACCGACTGCCAGGGCGGCGCGGGCCGGCTCCGGTCCACCCTTGAATCCGGGCAACGGCACGAACACCAGCGCTCCAGCCACCCGCGCCAGGACCACCAGAAACGCGAACAGGGTTGCGGCGGACAGCGTGAGGCTAGCGGGCATACCTGGGCAAGTCTCCGAGCAGCGCCAGCGTGTACGACATGGTCTTTTGCAGCATCCAAGGAAGCATCAGCAGCAATCCGACGAGGAATGCCACGAGTCGGGGGATGGTGCTGACAGCATTGTCCTGCATGGAGGTGGCGATCTGCACCAGGCTGATGACGATGCTCACGACAAAAGCGAGCGTGAGCAGCGGAGCCGCCAGCCAGAAAGTGGTCATCAGCGCCTGCCGGATGATCTGTACGACGGTGTCCGGAGTCATCGATAGAAACTCTTGAGGAGCGACCCGACTACCAGGTTCCAGCCGTCAACCAGCACGAACAGCAGGATCTTGAAGGGAGCGGAAATCATCACTGGAGGCAATTGCACCATGCCCACCGACAGAGTGACCGAAGCCACCACCAGGTCGATTACCAGGAAGGGCAAAAACAGGACTGCCCCGATCTGAAATCCGGTCTTCAACTCCGAGAGGATGTAGGCAGGGATCAGGATCTTCAGGTCCAAGTCAGCGGGAGTGCGGGGAGCTGCCGCATGGGACATTTCGACGAACAGCTTGATATCTTTTTCGCGAGCGAACCGCACCAGAAAATCACGCAACGGGCCGGCAGCCCGGTCCATGGCCTGCTGCGCCGTCATCTGGCCGGACTCCATGGGCTCCCATCCCTGGTGGTACATCTGGGTCGCCACCGGCTGCATAACAATGATGGTGAGGAACAACGCCAGCCCCAGGAGCACCTGGTTGGAGGGCGTGGACTGAGTGCCCAGGGCCTGCCGCAGGAAGTGCAGCACCACCGTGATGCGCAGAAACGGCGTGACGCACGTGACGGCAGCCGGCAGCAGGGTGAGCAGGGTTAGCAGGATGACGATCTGCATCGGCACGCTGATTGTGGAACCGTTCTTTCCGGCCGATATGCCGAGAAGGGAAAGAGGTTCGGCCGGGGCAGCCGACAGCGGCAGAGCAGCCGCCAGAGTTATGCCTAACCACAACTGCTTCACCGTGCCACCTCGCCGGCAATACCCATCTCCGCCAGGGGCACGCTGTCGAGCAGCGTACACCCTGCCGGAGTGGATACCAGCAGCATCGCCCGCCCGCCCAAACGAACCAGGTGCAGCGTGTGATGAGGTGCCAGGGGCAGTCGCTCGAGACACTCGAGCCGGCGTCCTGCCTGCCGCCGGCCCGGGACTGAAATGGCCAGACCGCGTTTCCTGAGCCACCATAACGTGCCCACCAGGAGACTCAGCACTCCTACCACGGCCGCCACGGCTCGCAACTCTTCCATTCGTCGCACTCCTCAATCGTCACGGAAGTCGGTGATCCGCACGCCCAGCGTGTTTTCGATCACCACCACCTCACCGGAGCCGCACAGCACGCCGCCGATGTAGATGTCGATGTTCTCGCCAGCGGACCGCATCGTTACGATCACGCTGCCTTCGTCGAGTTCCAGCACCTCCCGCGTACACATGGTCCGCCGGTCGAGCTCGATCTCGATATCGATCGGAATATCGCCGATCGGTGCAATTTCTTCCTGAGGAGTCATCGGCGGTTTAGCGGATTAAGTTGATGGTGTCCTGAGAAATTGTGTCGGCGGTGGTGATCACCTTCGAATTCGCCTCATAGCCGCGCTGGTACACAATCAGGCGGGTGAACTCCCGGGCGATGTCCACGGTCGAGGCTTCGATCGATCCGCCCACGATGGTGCCGCGGCCGCCGGTACCGGGCAGGCCGATCGATGGCGTCGCCGTTCCGGAACTAAGCTGGAAGTTGTTATTGCCGGACGCGACCAGGGTGTCCGGGTTGCGAATCGAAGCCAGCGCCACCTGGCCCACCACGACCTGGGTGCCGTCCGTGTAGTGCGCCAGGATCTGGCCGCCGTCCGCCAGTCCTACGCGATCCAGTTCCGCCGCCGCCGATCCATCCTGCGAGTTCGCCGAGGAAGCGGATTTTTGAGCGAACTGGGTGATGCGCCCCACCCCGCCGCTGGTGTAGGGATCCCACGAGAGCGTCAGATCCTGGGAGCCGTCCGACAGCCCAGTGATGCTGAACGTGATCGGGTCGGCATCCGCGGCCGGGTCCGTCAGCAACCCGTCTTTGTTGGCAAACGAGAAACTGCCGTTCGTCACCTCGGTGACCTCGCCCGCTGCGCCCCCCACCTCGTCGGAGGGAATGGTGGCACTGTAGTTCCACTGGTTTTCCCCCGTTTTGGTGAAGTTCAACGTGAGGACGTGCGCACCGCCGAGACTGTCGTATACGGTCACGGGAGTGGAAAATGCCGGGGTATTGTCGGTGCTGATTTCCGTGGTGGCGTCGAGGTTGAGGTCGACGGTGAATTTCGTGCTGGGATTGGCAGGCTTCAGCGATCCCACCGGAACGATGATGTTGCCAATCTTGCCGTTGGTGTCCACCCCGGAGGCGGTGGAACCGATGTTCGTCCACCCCTGCACCCGGCAGCCCGTGTCGGTGAGCAGGTTGCCGGATTTGTCGGCCATGAAGTTACCTGCGCGCGTATAGAGGGTGTTGCCGGCATCGTCTTTGACGACGAAGAAGCCGTCCCCTTGTACCGCCGCGTCCAGCAACCCGCTGGTGGTCTGAATCGCTCCCTGGGTGAAATGGCGAACCGTAAGGGGCTGTCCCGTGCCGAATCCGACTTGTGTCTCGCCGAGTCCGGCGCCCAGCGATTGAGTCACCAGGTCACGGAAGACGACCTCGCAGGTCTTGAAGCCTGGTGAATTCAGGTTCGCTAGATTGTTGCCCACCACGTCAATGGCAGTGGACGTTGCGCTTAGTGCTGAAAGGGCCGTCGAAAAGGAAGTAGTAAACATGTCGTTTCTCCGTTACACCTGTGTTGTGGCGGCATAAGCTGCCGACGAGATCTGGTCCAGATCCAACCGCATGGCGGCAATGTCCTGGCCCATGTTCAGAGTCTGTTCGAGTTGTTGAAACTGCGCGAGTTGGGCCACGAATTGCGTGCCGTCGCTGGGGTTGAGGGGGTCCTGGTTCCGCAACTGGGCCACCATGAGTTGCAGAAACATGTTCTTGTCGACGCCCGTCGATCCGGTCTGGGGCGTGCTCGAGGGCGTGTCGCCGGAGAGACCGGAGGTGCTGGAATTGGACTGTATGGCCGGTGTCATTGATGTACTCCTTTAGGTGTTGGCGATCTCCGCCGAGACAAGCTGGTTGATATAGGACTGCGGATAGCCGTGCGTGTAGAACGATGCCACCAGGCCCGGATTGATCATCCGTCCATCGGGCAGCTGCACCATCTGGTTAGGCTGCATCTGCGCGAAAGGGCCGCCCTGCGGCGTGAAAGCGTTGGTCTGCACCACCGTGCCTCCCACCATCTGCGCCACTTTGGCGGCGGTCTGGGGGGTGGCAAAGTAGTAAGGATTGTAGCTGTAGATACCGCCATCCGGCCCCATGCCAGTCGGGTTGCGGATCCAGGGATTCGGCCCGAACACCGATTCGGCGGTGGGCGCGGAGTTCGCGGGCTGCGGATCGGATGTCACGGGAGTCGTCGTTCCCGTAAACAGCGCGCGCCAGTCCGGCGCCGCTGGAGTTCCGGCCACGGCGGGAGAACTCTGGGGCGTTTTCTTGGGGATTGTGGGGAGTGAATGCGGTAACATCACTCGCGAAGAGAAGCCATGAACCATTCGAATGCGTTTCCTTTCTCCTTACGATTGGGCTGACCTTTGGAATCCTCGGGTTGGCGCGGTTCGGGATCGCCCTGCCTGCGTCCATCGGGATCGGATTGGGGATTGCGATCGGCAACTCCCGGCATGGTTTCGAGATCCCGTCTTAGACCATCCGAAGTACGCCAGGATTCAGCGCGGAATCCGGTCTGTTCCAGGCGCGCCGAGAGATCCGTCAGGTTCTCGCGCAACGCGCCCGACAGGTGTGGATCGGGGGTCCGTACCGCCAGGTGCACACTTCCGCCCCGATCGACCATGCGCACTTCGACGCGTTGGTCTCCGTTGGCCATCTCCAAGGTAATGTTCCTGGCCGAGAGCGGAGGCTTGGCGGCTTCCGGCTGCGCGCCGTCCGCGTGGTACAGACTCGGCGTGGGCTCCGCAGCATGCGGTTGCCTCCGGTCGAAGGCCTGGTCGCTGGCGGCCCTGGCTGGCGCGGGTGTGAAGCTCACCTGATCGCCGGTGGCGGGGTCGAGCTGCGGTCCGGCAGCCGCGGCCTGGTCCGTGGCCGCTTCCGCGCTGCGTTCGTGCGGCCGGGAGGACCCGGATGCCTTCGCCGGCTGCTGCCCTTCGTGCTCCGCTGTTTTTCCATCCGGCGACTCGTCGGCGGTCGGCTCCCCGGCGAGCGGCGCCGCTGGAGGCCCGCATCCTCCTGTCATAGGTGGTATCGCTTCTCTAGCGGGAGGGCGATAGGAGGAAGCAGCCGGCTTCGTGACTGGCAAGCTCTCTTCGATCACTGTCGAGCTTACGGCAATCGGGTCCACGGGGATGTCCAGGGGCACAAGCCGGCCCGCAATCGCCACCGGGGCCGGTGCTTGACCTGTCGAATCCCGGCCGGGGACACCATGGGCGGCTTGCCGGCCGTCCGGCGGCCACGGAGTAGCGAAATTGCGGTCCGCAACCGGACGGGGATGCCCGGTTGCGGGCGCGGCGTTCCTCACTGTCGCCTCAGGGCTCGTCCCCTCCGCGGATTCGACCTCCGCAACCGTGGATGGTTCGGGCGCGGATACCGTATTCGTCGGGACTACCACGGGGAAGACCGGCGGGTTTGAGGCGGCTGCCATCGTATTGTGAACGTCGTTTTGCTGTGACGGCCGCTCATTGCCAGGGCCGGAAGGGCGGCGGGTGTCCTGGCCGCCCGCATCTCTCCCGCTGGACCGAGAGAATTTCCAAGGCGGCCGGATCAGGAGGGGAGTAGCCCCCGCCACGTTTGTTGCACTCGCGAATGATGGTCCCTTGGCTGGCGTAAGGGGTTGGGCCCATTCTTTCACGGCGGGTTCGCTGGTGCCCGCGTCGAGAGTAGCACGGGATTCGACGAGTGGCGCACCGGTACGTGTCGGATCCGATCCGGTCGCTACCTCGTCATCCGGCGATGCCCAAAGCTGCCTGTCCGAGGGTTCGTCGCTTCGCTCGCGATCGATCGGGGCGATGTTCCGATGGGGCCGGGGACCGGTTTGCCGGCTGCGAGCGGCGCCAGCCTGGTCGGGCGAGTGAACCGTCTGAGTCTGCCTCTCCGGGGCTGCAGCGTTCTCTGCCGTGCCGCTCGAGGAAGCCTGCCCATTCATGAGCTGCGGCTCGACGCCAGACAGGGGGGCGGGCTGCGCCTCTCCCGAGGCGACGTCCCTTTCCCGTATCGAAGAGAAGGATGGGCGCGCCGGCGCGGTGGCGCCTTCGGTCTCCGCAGTCGCGCGGCAAGCCCAATGCCGACCACCCGCAAAGCCGGCCTCGACGGGCGGAACCGTGGTCCCGGCCGCGGCAACCACCGGCGCGGCTGATCCTGGTTGGCTGGCCCGCCCCGGTTCGCTCGGCGCAAGCAGCCTTCCATCGTCCAAAGAGTCAGTCGGAAAGCCCGGCAGGAGCAGCCGGTCGTCATTGACGTCGAGATCGGCCTGTTGCACTGATGGGGCGGGAACATCCGCCGGAGTCGGAGGCAGGTGCGCGATTGAAGGGACGTGCAATCCCGAGACGAGATCCGTTTCGGTCGACGCCAGAGGCAATACATCCGGAGGATAGCCAATGGAAACCGGCGGCGCCGAGTCTGGAAGAGTCGGAAAAACCATCCCCATCAAAGGCCCGGGAGCGAACGCGAGAGGCTGCAGTACGCTGTCAGGTGATTCCGGCGTCGGGTCGTCCTGGCTGTCGCTCTCGCACAGATCCCCCAGGAGGTCTGGAAACCGGGAAGACTCTGATGAAGCCGCAACGTCGGTGACCGAACCGCCGACGCGCCCGGATGGCGCGTCGGCCTGTACCGACGGCTCGGGCGCGGCGATCAGGCAAGCGGGTGGAGCGACGACAAGCACGCCCACTGAAATGCAGATCGAAGTCCAAAACGCGGACGCGCATTTTCAGGCGGTTAGGGAAAGCATTCGCGGCAGATAATTGGCACGCCAGCGCGGAGCGCCAAAAAAATGCCACGCCAATATCGTCCCTCACGGAAACTCATCGGCGCGTGCGCTGTTCTTTTTAAGATATTTAGAACTCCTACTCTTGTTGGCCCTCTGTTTGCTCATACCATGGCGTCATGGACTCTATGACCGCCATCGCAGCCAGCGGCCTCCGCGCCCGGATGGAATCGCTCGAGCTGCTCGCCAACAACATTGCCAACGCATCCACCGGCGGGTACAAGGCTGACCGCGAATTCTACGGCTTGTATGCCGCTCCGGAAGCCTGGGATCCCGAAAACGTCTCGACCATGCCGGTGATCGATCGGCCCTGGGTGGACTACTCCCAAGGTGTCATTCATGGCACCGGCAATCCTCTGGACGTCGCCCTCTCCGGCAGCGGGTTCTTTTCGGTGGGCGGACCCAGCGGTCCTCTTTATACCAGAAACGGCAGCTTTCATATGGCGGCCGATGGCAAGCTGGTGACCGCCGAGGGTTACCCGGTACGGGGCTCGCGCGGCGCGGCGATCACGCTCACCTCCGGCCGCCCCGTGGAGATTCTCAATGACGGCACGGTGAAGCAGGACGGAGCGGTGATCGGACAACTCGAAATCGCCGACTTCTCGAGCACGGCAGGGCTCGCCAAGCAGGGAGCCAATTACATCCGCGTGACCGATCCGTCGCTCCGCCCTTCCCCGCCCGCTGGTACGGCGGTCTACCAGGGCAAGCTGGAAGCGTCCAATACCGGCAGCGCTGAGGCCGCGGTACGGCTGGTCAATGTGATGCGCCAGTTCGAGATGTTGCAGAAAGCGGTGACTCTGGGCGGGGAGATGAACCGGCGTGCCGTCGAGGAAGTCGCTAAAGTGGGCGGTTAAGCCGTCGATGTCAGAAAGGAAATCGCATGATACGAGCACTATTCAGCGCCGCCAGCGGCATGGCCGCGCAGCAGATGAACGTGGACAATATCGCCCACAATCTGGCCAACGCCAACACGGTCGGGTTCAAGAGCCGGCGCGCCCAGTTCCAGGACCTCCTCTACCAGAGCGTAATTCAGCCCGGCGCGGCAGCCGGCCAGCAGACCGTGGTCCCTACAGGCCTGCAACTGGGCCTGGGCACACGACCGTCGTCGAATGAGGTAATCTTCACTCAAGGCTCGTTCAGCCAGACCGATAACCCGCTCGACCTGGTGATCCAGGGCCGGGGGTTTTTCCAGGTGCGACGCCCCTCGGGCGAGCTTGCCTACACCCGTGCCGGCGCCTTCCACCTCGATCGCGACGGCAACATGGTCACCTCCGACGGCAATCCGCTGGAGCCGGCCATCACGCTGCCGCCCGACGCGCAGTCGATCACTATTGCCCAGGACGGCACCGTCAGCTACTCCCAGCCCGGGCAGACGGCTGCCCAGCAGGCCGGCCAGATTCAGCTGGCGAGCTTCCAGAATCCAGCCGGCCTCAACAGCTTGGGCGGCAGCCTCTATACGCCGACCGACGCTTCCGGCGATCCAACCGTCGGCGTTCCGGGTGGCCAGGAGGGCATGGGCACGGTGATGCAAGGCTATCTCGAACAGTCGAATGTGTCGGTGGTGGAGGAGTTCATCAACCTGATCGTGGCGCAACGCGGCTATGAGGCGAATTCGAAAGTCGTCCAGGCTGCCGACCAGATGTATCAGCAGGTGAATCAGCTTTCGCGATGACCCCAGTTGCGGCAATGACCATCGCCGGTTGTGTAGCCGTTAGCGCCGCCGCGGACCGCATCACGCTGCGCGATCTGGCACCGGCGTTTTCGGCAGTCGCGGACATCTCGCCGGACACCCCCATCGGCTTCGCGCCGGCTCCCGGCGTTCGGCGGATTTTCAGCCTGCCGGAGTTGCGCCGCCTGGCGGCTCGTTTCGGAATTGCGGCGCCTCCGGAGCGCGAGATCTGTGTGGAGCGGCCGGTGGCACTGCTAACAACGGGCCGCCTGCTGGAATCGATGCAACGGGAACTGCCCCGGGCGCACATCGAAGTTCTCGGGTTCAGCCGCCTGCCGGCTCCGGAAGGAGAGATCGAATTCCGGGCGTCGGGATTGCGTCAGACGGTGGCCGGGGAGTTCTGGAATGGCAATGTCCGTTATGCCATTGGCAAGCGTTTCGCCGTGTGGGCCAAGGTGCGGGTACGGGTCCCCTCGGAGCGCGTGGTGGCGAACGCCAGCCTCACTTCCGGGCATGTCGTGGCAAGCGAGGAGTTGCGTGTCGAAAGCGGAGAGATGTTCCCCGCACCGGACATATTCTTCCACTCGATCGAGGTTGTCGCCGGACGCGTCCTTCGACGGTCCGTGCGGGCGGGTACGCCCTTGCGTATGCAGTGGTTTGACGCCGCCATGGACGTCTCGCGCGGCGACGTAGTGCGAGTCGAGGTACGGAGCGGGGGCGCGCGCCTCGAAACACAGGCTGTCGCGGAGGCGGGAGGGTTGGTTGGGCAGACCATATTGGTGCGCAACCCGGATTCGAAGAAGACCTTCCGCGCACGAATTAAAGGAAAGGGCAAGGTTTCAGTCGGATTATGAAACGAATCACAGGCACGCTCCTGCTGGTGGCCGTCGCGGCCATGGGAGCGAAAAAGAAGACCGGAGAGGATCCGGTAACTCCATTGGACCGCTATGTCGCCGAAGCCGAGGCGCGCTCGGCCGAGGCCGGATCGGCCAGCCCGGGGTCGATCTGGGTGCCGGGGTCGCGCCTGGCGGATTCCGCGCGGGATGTGCGCGCCAGCCAAGTCGACGACCTCCTTACGGTCATCGTGGCGGAACAGGCTTCCGCCGTGACCTCCGGTACCACCAAGACCCAGCGCAGTTCCAGCACGAAGAACTCGATCACCGCGCTGGGCGGGCTCACCAAGACGGCGGGTGCGCTCGCCAACCTGGCCAACGTCGCTGGTGATACCCAAATCGACGGACAGGGGACCACCAGCCGATCGACCACACTGAGCACCAAACTCACCGCGCGGGTCACTCACGTCCTCCCCGGCGGAGGCCTGGTGATCGAGGCCGTCAAGGACGTGCAGATCAACTCCGAGCGCCAGACCATCACGGTACGCGGCGTGGTCCGGCCCGCCGATATCGATGCCACGAACAGCGTGCTATCGAGCCGCCTGGGCCAACTCGAGGTTCACGTCAATGGAAAGGGTGTGGTTGGAGACGCCATTCGCCGTCCGTTCTTTCTGTATCGCCTGCTTTTGGGTATTCTTCCTTTCTAAGCCATGAGAATTCGTCTGTTCGCCTGGGTTATTTCCGCTTTGCTTGTGGCTGGCAGCGCGCCGGCAGCACGCCTCAAAGATCTGGTGATGGTCGAAGGCGTCCGTGAGAACCAGCTGATCGGCTACGGTCTGGTGGTGGGGCTCGCCGGCACCGGCGACCGCCGCCAGACGATGTTTTCGGCGCAGAGCTTGACCAACATGCTGGAGCGTCTGGGTGTTTCGGTGCCGCCCACGGCCATCCGCGTGAACAATACGGCGGCGGTGATGGTCACCGCGACGCTGCCGGCGTTCGCACAACCTGGCACGCGGATCGATACCACGGTGGCTGCCATTGGGGATTGCAGCAACCTCCAAGGCGGCATCCTGGTGCTGACCTCGTTGCGCGGCGCCGACGGCCAGGTCTACGCGGTAGCGCAAGGTCCGGTGGTGACAGGCGGATTCACGGGCGGTCGCGGTGGATCGAGCCAAACAGTAAACCACCCCACAGTCGGACGTTCCCCCAGCGCCGCCATCGTGGAACGGGCCGCGCCTTCGGTAGCGCCGCGCGGGCTGGTGCGGCTGCAGTTGCGACAATCGGATTTCACCACTTCGGCCCGTATCGTCGAAGCCGTGAATCGGAAGTTCACCGGGTCGCCCGCGCGCCCGGAGAACGCCGGACTGGTGAGCGTTGCGATACCTCCCGACTACCTGTCGCGCGCCACCGAGTTCGTGGCCGAGTTGGAGAATCTCACGGTGGATGCGGATGGTCCGGCGCGGGTGGTGATCAACGAGCGCACCGGAACCATCGTGCTGGGCAAGGACGTGAAGGTGGCGCCGGTGGCCATCCTGCACGGCAACCTGAGCGTCGAGATTCAGACCAGCTATGCCGTTTCGCAGCCGGCACCGCTCTCTTCGGGAGGGACGACCCAGGTTGTTCCGCAAACCAACGTAACTGCCAGGGAAGAAAAAGCGCGTAATGTGGTGCTGAAGCAGGGGGCGACGATTGAAGACCTGGTCCGTGCCCTGGCAGCCATTGGCTCCACGCCCCGCGATGTCATTGCCATTCTCCAGAACCTGAAGACCGCAGGCGCCCTGGAGGCCGACCTGGAGGTGATCTGACCATGAACGAACTGAGTATGGGGCAGGTGGCAGGGCTGGTTCCCTCAGCGATGGAAGCTCGCAAAACCGATTCCCCGGAGCGCGTTCGGGATGCGGCTCAGCAGTTTGAAGCCCTGCTAGTGGCCCAGATTCTGCGCTCCGTGCGGGAAAGCGGCGGGGGCTGGCTGGGAGGCGGGGATTCCGCCGGCGATTGCGCCACGGAGTTTGCCGAACAACACCTCGCCACGGTTCTCTCTCAGGCGGGTGGCCTCGGCCTGACAGATTTGATCACAGCCGGGCTCAAGGCTGATCGCTAGACGATAGAGCTAATCTCCGGGATCGTGTTATTCCGGTCGAACCGGCGAAGGGCCCCTGAAGGACGCCAGCCAGTTCTGTGGGTAGATTCGAGGGATGGACCGGCTTCGACCAGCGCAAAGCCGGGTCGGCCAATGCCGTTCGTGCCGGTAAGAGCCGCGCCAAGCGCCCGTGCATCCGACGCTCTCTCGTTGGGAACCAGTGAGATAGGCAACACGGTTGGCATCCAAAAGGAAACCTTATTCTGGTGAGCGCGGCAGGAATCGAACCTGCAACCTAGTGATTAAGAGTCACTTGCTCTGCCAATTGAGCTACGCGCCCGCTCGGTGACGTGCTGCTTGAGGCCGCGACGCAGAATCTCCTTGCGCCACGTCCCCGATTATAGCATCTCCGCCCGTCGCGACTACTCCTTCACCGCTCCTTCACCGCCGCCGGCAATGCCGCTGCCGCCAATTGCGCAATGTCCAGCAGCTTCGGCGGTTCTTTTGCCATCACCCCCAGCGCATCCCGGAACATCGTTTGGCAGAACGGACAGGCCGTCCCGATCACCGCCGCACCCGTGCCCACCAGTTCCTCTGCACGGGCCACGTTTACGCGCTTGCCCTTCTCTTCCCCAAGGAACATCTGCCCGCCTCCGGCGCCGCAGCAGAAGGATCGCTCGCGCGTGCGCGGCGGCTCCACCAGTTCGCCATACGTCGCCACCACCCGGCGCGGCTCGTCGTACTTTTCGCGATAACGCCCCAGGTAGCACGGGTCGTGGAAAACCACGCTCTCCCGCGCTCCGCCCACCGCCGGCAGAAGCACCCCCAGCCGTGCCAGTAGTTCGCTGTGATGCTCGATCTCGAACGTCGCCCCAAACTCCCGCCAGTCCGTGCCGATCGTGCGCACACAGTGTGGGCATATCGACACCATCTTACCGACCTTGGCGTCCCGCAGCGTCTCGATATTCGCTTCCGCCACCTGCGAAAAAGCCAGGTCGTTGCCCAACCGCCTCGCCGGGTCGCCCGTGCACTTCTCCTTCCGCAGGACCCCGAAACTCACCCCCGCGTGCCGCATCACTTGCGCCAGCGCCAGCACGATTTCCCGGCCCTGCGGATCGTATGCGCCCATGCAGCCCAGCCAGAGACAGTATTCCTGCGTCCCGTCGTAGTACGCAAACCCGCTCTTCTCGATGAATTTCTGCCGCTCGCTCGCCGCGAACCCCAGCGCGTTGCCGTTGCGCTCCAGGTTCAGGAACAGCTTCGTACCGTACTCGTCTTCCCACTTGCCCGTGTTCACCGCCCCGCGCCGCAGCCCAATGATCACCGGCAGGTGCTGAATCCCTACCGGGCACTGGAACTCGCACCCGCCGCAGGTCGTACATTGAAACACCGCTTCCTCCGAGATGTGCTTCCCCATCAGCGGCGCCTCCTGTCCCGGACCGAACTCGTTCAGGTACCCCCGCAGCCCCAGCACGATCTCCTTGGGGTTCAGCACCTTCCCGGTGTTGTTCGCGGGACAGTGCTCCGTACATCGTCCGCACTCCACGCACGTATACGCCTGCAACGCGTCGATGCGTGTCACATCTTTGCCCGTATCCAGGCCGAAGTCCTCGTCGCCTTCGAGCGGTGGAATGCGGCTGAACCCCGCGCGCCGCAGAAACACGGTTGCCGGGCTCAATGCCAGGTGCAGGTGCTTGGTCCGCGGAATCAGCGGCAGAAAAATCAGCAGCGCCAGCGTGTGGACCCACCAGTTCACCTTGCCCGCGATTGTATCCTCCTCCAGGCGCAGCCCCGTCAAATAGCTAACCATGAGTAGGAAGATAAGCAGCGCGATGACGCCCGATTCCGGCGATACCTTGCCCAACCACACCGGCCGCACCACGAAACGGCGCACAAACAGTCCTGTAATCGCCACCGCGACCGCGCCCGCCCACACCGCCACAAAGCCCAGGTAGAATCGACCGAACCCGCTCGCTGGCGTTATGAAACGCACGCCAAACCCGCTGGCCACGTGATTCACGGTGATCAGCGCGAACGCGCAGAAACCCCAGAATACGAAGGCATGGAACAGTCCGGCCAGCACCCGCTGGTCGATGACTTTACCTTGCGCCACGACCTCCCATAGAAACTGCCGCACGCGGGGCCCGAGAGGTTTGAGTTCAAAATCGGGAGTGGTGCGCGATCGTCGAATGACATCGACGACCCGGCGCAGCCGCCACCAGAACAGTCCAAGCGACGTGGCGAGCAGCACCACCAGCGCCGCCCGCTCCGCCCAGAATGTGTGGGTCATAGCATTAGCCAATCTGAATGTAACACGTGCGTCCGCTGCGGTCTTACAGGGAAGGTTGCCTCAGCACTTGCGGATCGTCGCGCATGAGCCGCCTTCTCGCTGATCGAACATCCCGCACCTCCGGCACCCGCCGCCTGGCCGGTCCCGGGGCAACGTGAACCCGGCCGGACGCGCTCCTGTTACGACGAAGGCAAGCGTGTTGCCCTCACATGCGGCTTCCCTGGCTGCCACGCCGGGCTCCGCGGTCCCCGGAGCCCCCCAGCCGCAAGAACCCTCCGCGCCGCATGCTACCATCGCTGTTTGCGCAAGGTCCCACTGGCAGATTCTCTGCGGATTATTGGGCGAGGGTCGCTGAACTGGCTCGCCCAACGGCCGATTGTAGTGTCGTTCGAAGTCACCGATGCCTGCACCTGCTATTGCCGGCACTGCGACCACGGCGGCCCGCGCGATGAATCCCGCAATCTCAAACCGGCGGACTACGTCCGGTATCTGGAGGCCCTGCGCCCCTGTGTGGTGCAGGTTTCGGGCGGCGAACCGCTCATGCGGGACGACGTGGTGGAGATCGTGTGTACCATCAAAGGTGGCGCGCGGCCGCCGTATACCATCCTGGTTTCCAACTGGTCGCTCATGACTGTGGAGAAGTACGTTGCGCTGCGCGAAGCCGGAGTGGACCAGTTCTCCGTGAGCCTCGATTTTCCGGATGACCGCCACGACCAGTTCCGCGGATATCCGGGGCTCTATCGCCAACTGGAAGACGTGGTGCCGCGCTGCGCCAGCCTCGGCTACGACGATATCGTGCTCAACAGTTGCATCACCTCCGAAAATCTCGGCGAGATCAACGCCATCGCCGATAAAGCCCGTGCCTGGGGTGTGAACCTGTGCTACAGCGCGTACTCGGCGCGGCGTACCGGATGCCGCGATTTTTTCCCCGGCGCGCCGGAACAGCTCGCCGAGCTGAACCGGCAATTGGACCGCGTGGAGGCGCGCCGCGATGCTACCAACTGGATCGTGAACGCGCCCACCACGCTCGACGCCACCCGCCGGTACTTCGCCAACGGTGGGGCCCCGGGCTGCAAGGCGGGACTCCGGTTTCTCGTCGTCACCGCCGATGGCGCGTTGCAGCCCTGCTCCATGCAATTCCAAAAATACCGGCTGGAGGACCGCGATCGCATGATCAGGGAATTCACAGCCTCCAACCGGTGCGACGAATGCTACGTGTCGATCCGCTCCTATCTCGATAAGAGTTTTCCGCAACTGCTGTGGGAGAACGTGAGCGGATTTCTGTCGGTCAGTTCAAAATAAACGTCACCGTAATCGGCGCGATCACTTCCACGGGCTTGCCATTGAGCGTGGTCGGCTCGTAGACCCACTGCCGCACCGCGTCGATGGCGGCGCGTGCCAGCATGGGATGCCCGGCCTTCACACGCAGTTGGACCAGGCGCCCGTCGATCCCGATCACTCCTTCCAACTCCACCACTCCGGCGACGCGCATCTGCCGGGCCAACACCGGATAAACCGGCTCCACACGGAACAGCAGCTTGGCCATCTTGACGATTCCGCCCACCGGCACGCGCGGGATCTGCGCCTGAACGGATCGCGCCGCGGGATCGGTGCGCGTCGGTGCCGCGCGTGGCGGAACCGCCGGCGTACCGTCACTGAGGATGCTGTCCAGCACGCTGCCGTGGCCGCTTTCCCTCCCGCCCGCGATCGGCAAACCGCCATAGACGCCCGGCCCGAGTGCCACCGGTTCGGGGTCCTCCAGGATGCGGGCACGCGGTGGCACCGCATTGGGTGCGATCAGTTCGCCGGCCCGGAACTGGGTCACCGCGCGATGCTCGCCGCGCGGGCGGATCAACACCTTGCCCGGAGCCCGCGGCGGCGGCGGAGGTCCGGGGGCCGTCAGATTTGTGATCAACGTCGCGCGTGGAAGAATCTGCGGGAACACCATTGGCGCCACGATGGCAACCGACACTAATGCCGCTTGCCCCGCGAATCCCACGCACGTGCCGAAAACACGCTTCGATGCCGGCCCTTCAGTCCGTGTTGACTGCTCGAACATGACGATACCTCCCGCCCGCGCACACGACTCCTACGCGATGCAAGAGGTGGGATCGCCCGTTTTTCGGGCGGTGCGCTGGGCTATTCACCCCAATAGACACCGGGTCCGGAAAGAAGTTCCATGCGCGATCATGGAAGCGTGCAACTGCCTCAGCCGGCCCGGCGCATCATCGAGGAGCGCGCCGAGATACTGGGATTTCGTCCGTTGGAGCGCGCGGCCGAAAGCCTGTCCGAGGCCTACCGCGAAGGCCGCCCCATCGCGCTCGGCGACGAGGAGCGGACCACGGCCTACCTGGTGACGCGCATGCCCGCCACCTTCGCCGCGGCCTGCCTGGCGCTCGGCGAAGTGCCCGGGACCATCTGCACCGTGCTCGATGTCGGTGCGGGAACCGGCGCCGCGGCGCTCGCCGCCAGCCACGTGTTTCCCGATGCGGCCCTCACCCTGATCGAGCACGATGCCGCCTTCGCCGCGGCCGCCGCCTGCTTCCTACCCGAAGCGCGCATCCTTCCTGCCGACGCAAAAAAAATGGATCGCCTGCCCGCACACGATCTCGTGATCGCCGCGTACTCGCTAGGCGAAATGGGCGAACGCATGACCCGGCGCTTATGGCAGGCCGCCACGGCCGCGCTCGTGATCCTTGAACCAGGCACTCCCAAGGGCTACGCGCTGATCCTCCGTGCCCGCGATGAACTGTTGTCGGCCGGCGCGCGCATGATCGCGCCCTGCCCCGCCGAGACTCCATGCCCGATCGCGGCGCCCGACTGGTGTCACTTCTCCGCGCGCGTCGAGCGGTCGTCCCTGCACCGTCGCATCAAGCACGCCGAACTGGGTTACGAGGACGAGAAATTCAGCTACGTGGCGCTGGGCCGCGAGCCCGCCGAACCGGCCGAGGCGCGCATCCTCCGGCGACCCCGGCAAGCGCCGGGCCTGATCGTGCTCGAAACCTGCACCGCCGCCGGCCTCGCAACCGAACGCGTGATGAAGCGCAATCGCGAGGCGTTCCGCGCCGCGCGCCATGCCGCTTGGGGCGGCCGCTGGAGCAGGCTATCATGAATTTCATGCTCGATCGCGAACAGGCATGGACCTTGCTCTGTGAGTTCACCCAGTCGGATGGCTTGCGCAAGCACGCCCTGGCGGTGGAGAGTTGCGTGGCGGCTTATGCCGGCAAGTACGGCGGAGATGAGGCCCGGTGGTCCGTCACCGCGCTGTTGCATGATTTCGATTGGGAGATTCACCCCACGCTGGACGAACATCCCCAGAAGGGGGAAGCCATCCTGAAAGAGCGTGGCGTGGATGACGAGACCCGCCGCGCGATTCTGTCCCACGCCAGCCACACCGGTGTGCCGCGCGTCTCGCGCCTCGAACAGGTGCTCTATGCCTGCGACGAGCTGGCCGGCTTCATCACCGCCATTTCCTATGTGAAACCGCACCGCAGCGTCTTCGAAGTGGATGTGCCGTCGGTAAAAAAGAAGATGAAAGACAAAGCGTTCGCGCGCTCGGTTAACCGGCAGGACATTGTTGAGGGCGCGGCCGAATTAGGCGTGCCTCTCGAAGAGCACATCGATTTCTGCATCAAGGCCATGCAGGCGCGTGCCGAAGAACTAGGCCTGAAGGGCACTCTCGGCGCGGGCGCGTAGATACCGGCTGGCCGGCTCTTCGATGAAGTGGTATACGGCCGCGGAAATCGCAATCACCGCGCCGATATATCCCGCGGCCGAGAATCCGCGCCACCAGCGCGCGTACCACCACAGCAGCGGCACGTGCAGGATATACATGGCGTAGCTGGCCTTGCCGAGATAGACCGCCACCCGCGAGGCCAGCACGCGCGCCGCCACTCCACCGCCCAGGGCCAGCCCCACCAGCAGTGCCGCATTGAGTGGGCGTAGCGCCGTGTTCAGATCCACCCAGCCCGGCAGCAGTTGCGGGTAGGCGATCAGGCACCCTGCCAGCACGACGGCCGGAAGGTACAGCCATACTCCCGCGGGCCGCCGCTTGCGCGCCAGCAGCAGATCGTAAGCCCACGCCGCGGCGATTCCCATCAGGAAATCGGAAAAGTGGATGAGCGGCTTGATGCCGTCGGACACACCTGCCGCCCACAGCACTCGCGTCAGGCAGCAGGCCAGCGCCGCGGCGCTGATGACCCGGGCCCATCCGCCGTGCTGCATCGCCAGCGCGGCCAGCGGAAATGCCAAGTAGAAAAATGCCTCGCAGGAAAGCGACCACGCCGGAGTGTTCCAGTTGACCGGCAGGCTTCCCATCCACCCCTGCAGCAGAAGCCCGTGAATCGCCACCAGCGGCCCCTTTCCCGGAGTGCGGTCGGCCAGGATGAATGGCGCCACCACCGCCAAGCTCAGGCAGTAGACGGGATAGACCCGCGCCAGCCGTCCGATGCCGTAGCGCACCAGTTGCTTTCCCGTCCAGTTGGCCGCCGCGTACGTGCGGGCAAGCACGAACCCCGAAAGCACAAAGAACGTTTCCACCGCCAGGTACCCTCCGCGAACGATCGCCGCAGCGGCATGCGGAAGCCCCGCCAGCGCGCCTTCCAGGCTCTGCCCGCGGCCGGTCAGGTGATGCAGGATCACCCACAGCGCGAGGACGAACCGCAAGCCGGTAAGCGCCGGCACAAATCGAGGAGATCGGAAACTGATACTCCGATTATAACCGGGTCCATCGGCCACCGCGGGCCTCCCGCAGCGCTTCGAACATCGCCACCAGGTTCCGCAGCGGCGTTCCCGCTTGAACGTTGTGCACCGCGTTGAACACGAACCCGCCCCCCGGCGCCAGCACTTCGCATCGCGCCAGCACCTCGGCGCGGACCTCTTCCGGAGTGCCGAAAGGCAGGGTCTGCTGGGTATCCACGCCGCCTCCCCAAAGCACGATCCGGCTGCCATAGCGCTCCTTCAGCTGCCGTGGCTCCATGCCGGCAGCCGAGCACTGCACCGGATTCAGGATGTCGAATCCGCATTCGATGAACGCGTCGATGAACTTCTCTACCGCCCCGCAGGAGTGCTTGAAGGTCCGCCACGGCGTGTTTTCGTGAATCCAGCCGTTGATGCGCCGGTACACCGGCGCCCACAGCTCACGGAATGTGTTCACTGAACAGAACGACGACGTCTGCGTTCCGAAATCGGTGCCGCACACGTTCACTACATCGACCATCCCCGCCACCCGCCCCGCAATCCGTTGCAGGTTTCCCAGCGCGATGGCACACTGACCTTCGAACACGCGCCGCACATAGTCGCGCCGCGATCGGATCGACATGTACCACTCCGCCACGTCGCGGATGCCGCGCGGCTGCTTCAGGCTGAGCCCCGGCACCAGGGCGATGTCGCCGAAACTGGTGCCGCCGAAACTCGCTACGACGCACCGGCCCGTGGCGCGCGCCGCCCGCGCCCGGCGCTCGAGATCGCCCAGTTCCGCGTCCGAAAGCGGCCCGAACTCCTCCAGGTTATCGGCCGGATCGAGACGCTCGTCGTCAAGGGGCGGCTGCCGGATGAGGGCGTCGAAAAAATAACCGCCGGCGGGCATTTTCGCGCAGGGCCGCGCAGTCGTGTCCCCGCCGGGATACAGCAGCGTCCCGCCATCCGCATCTCGCGTCGTGTGAAAGCCGCCGGGAACCAGCACCTCCAGTCCGTCGTCCATGCGGAACGGCTTCCAGCCCTCCATCGGGAAGCCGAATTTGGTCGAGCGGCGCAGCAGCGCTTCGGTATCGATTCCGAGGATGCGCTTGAGATCGTCGCCGATCTCCCCCAGCATCTGGCCTGGATCGATCACCCGCACTGGTCCGTTGGCGAGTCCGTAGTGCTCGCGCAGCGCGGCCACGCAGCTCACGTGCATCCCCGAGACGAACGTGGACCCGAAATCGACCGGGATCCGGGCGGGCTCCCAATGCTCGAGCGCAGCCCGTACCCGCGCCGCCGGCTGGGGCATGCGTTACTTCCCGACCTCCGACTCGATCGCCTCCAACTCCTTGCCGGCCTCCGCCCAGTGGCCTTGCCCGGCAAGCTCGCGGTAGCGCCGCAGGTGGTCGCGGATGCGCTGCATCCGCTGCTCCGTGCCCGGGGCCGGGGCCGGCTGGGCTGCGGCTTGCCCCGCGGCGCCCGGAGGAGAGGGAGGAGAGGGAGCCGCCGTCGCCTCCCGCACCGCCTCCTGTGCCGGGCCCGAAAGCTGCGCCAGCGCCTGCTGGTAGGTATCGGTGTAGATCAGCCGGTTTCCCTGCGCCAGTACGATCCTCTTCAACTGCGGCATGCGCGCTTCGGTGGCCTGAATGTAGATCGGGTCCACGTAGAGAAACGTGTTGCCCACCGGCAGCACCAGGGTGGCCCCGCGCAGCACCTGCGAGCCCTCCCGGTTCCACAGCGTGAGGTCCTTGGAGATGTTCGAATCCTGGTTGATTCGCGCCGCAATCTGCATTGGGCCGAAAATCAGCTCCTGTTTGGAAAGCAGCAGCACCACGATGTCGCCCAGCTGTTCGCCATCGCAGCGCGCCACCATCAGTCCGATGAGGTTGTCCTTGTTTCGCGGCGTGAACGGCATGAGCAGCAGAAACTCCGCCCGGTTGCTGTCCGGCAGCGTGGCCACCACGTAGGTGGGCTCCACCGGTTCCGCACCGGCGCCTTGCCCCGTCGTGCGGCGGGCCAGGTCCCAAAGATCTTCCTTGTTATAGAAGGATAGCGGGTCCAGCATGTGGTACGTGCGATAGATCTCGGCTTGAATCTTGAACAGCGTTTCGGGATAGCGCGCGTGCGCCCGCAGGTCCGCCGGCATCTGCGACTCCGGCCGGAACAGATCCGGAAACAGCTTCTGGTACGCGGAGATGATCGGATCGTCCGGGGCGAAAATGTACAGGTGCGTCTCCCCGTCGTACGCATCCACGGTGGCCTTCACGGCGTTGCGGATATAGTTCAGCCGGCCGGTATCGGCGGTATCGATCACCCGCGAATACGGGTGCGCGTCGGAGGTGGTGTACCCGTCGACGATCCACACCATACGCCCCGCACTGGTGATTACCAGGTACGGATCCCGGTCCCATTGCAGGAAACCCGCCAGCTCTTGCAGCCGTTCGCGCACCCGCCGCCGGATCATCATGCGGCTGTTGGCCGTGTAATAGTCCGTCAGCATGATATTGGGCTCGGCCTCGCTGACCGCCGCCGCCAGCCGCATGAAAAATGATGAGATCGGGAACCCGCCGCGGCCCTCGTACCGCGCGCGCACATTCTGCTCCCCCGACGGATAGTTGAACTCCTCCTGCACGGTGTTCACGAAGACCGGCTCGTGAGTTACCTCGCCGTAATAAATCTCCGGACGCGTCAGCTTCAGGCTGGGCGTCTTCACTACCGGCGGCGCATTGTCGATGAGCAGCACCGGCAGCCCGTCTGCCGTCACCTGGCTGACTTCCGACAGCACCACACCGTAGCCGTGCGTGTAGATGAACGCCGGATTGATCCAGTTCCCGCGCGACGCCGGAAGCTGCGCGATATCGAGTTCTCGCGGAGCCAGCAGTACCTGGCGATATTGTCCGTCGATGGTGTACCGGTCCACGTCACTGTCGTGAAACACGTAGTACGGCCGCAACGCCTGAATCTGCGTGATCGTATCGTGGAACGCCCGCCAGTCCCACAGCCGTACGTTATCGAGCAGCGGCTTGTGTGCCGCTACGTCGATCGGCGCATCGGGCTGCGCTTTGAATTCGACCTCGCGCACCTGCTCTTCCAGTCCGAAGGCGCTGCGCGTAGCGTGAATGTGCGTCTGCACGTACGGACGTTCGAGCGAAATTTCGTTGGGCCGCACGTACAGTGCCGCCACCGCGCCCGGCACCACGAACGAGATCACCAGCGCCAGCGCCATGCCGGCAGCCAGCATCCACCGTCCCAGCCACACGAACAACGCTGCGGCGATGCTGGCGAAAATCAGCAGCCATTGCAAGGGCAGCCCGATATTCTGGTCCACGTAGTCCACGCCTACCAGGAAGGTGCCGTGTTCGTTGTACACCATCTCGTAGCGTGCCAGGAAGAAACGCACCGCCATTGCCAGCAGCAGCACCACCGCCGCCCCTCGCAGGAAGCGGGATTCCAGTCCGCCCTCCAGCCGGAAGAAGGTCGGGTCCAGTTCGTGCGCGTCGCGCAGATTGGGCAGGCGGTAGCGAAGCTGCCACGCCCGCGCGCCCACCCAATACAGCAGGATGCAAAAGATCACCACCGCCAGCACATAGCTGCGCAGCAGCCCGTAGAAGGGCAGGTCGAACAGATAAAACGAGAGCGGCTTGCCAAAAACCGTATCGTGCCAGCCGGCCGCGGATGCCGGGAGCCCGCGCGACCCCGCGAACCGCACCACGGTCCAGGTGTCGATCGAAACCGCCGAGATCAGGTACGCCAGAAACAGCAGGGCGAGCGTGGAGATGCGGCTATAGATCCGATGCTCGCCGAGCGATGTGCCGGCGAACTTCAGGGCGCGCGCGTGAGACACCCAAAGCGCGCCGAACGCCAGGAGCGTAGCGGCTGTCACCGGCGCGATGCCGTAGTACAGCATGCTCAGCCACGTCCTGAACTGGCCGAGTTCTTTCCACCAGCTGACCTCGATTGCGTACGAGGCCAGTGACCGGGCGCCGAGCAGAATCAGGATCAGAATCGCAACAAGAGTGATGCGTGTAGCGGGCGAGCCGGGCACTCGGCGGCCGTATTCGATTCGATACCGGGCCATGCCCCAAGCGTACCACCGCGTTTGGCGCCTAACTTCCGAAAAGCGCACCGGTTCGTGGGGCAGCGCTGCCCATGCATCCGGGGAAACACGCGGCCGGCCACCGGAGCCGCACCCGGCAACGCCGAGCGAATACGCGGTTCCGCTCAGACACCGCCAAGGGATCCCATGACCACTTTCGCAACACGGGTAAATCCGCGCCGCGCCCGCAGTCCAAATGTCGCGGCACCCCGATCGAACCGCCTATAAGAGAGTAAGACGAACATCGAGCGCACTTGTTAGCCTGACCCGATTCCGGTGTCGCATCACACCGTGACTTTACCGTAAAGGGCCAAACCTACCGCCGCTTCTATCGTCTCTTCCGGCATGACTGGGGCGAGATTTCTTGCATTCATCGTGCTGGCCGGCGCTGCGGCGGCGCAGCCAGCGAAGGAAGCGTTCGATCTGAATGAGAGAGGACTGGCCGCCGCGTTTCACCAGCAGCATACGCAGGCGGAAGAACTCTACCGCGAGTCCATCGCCATCTGGCGCCAACTGGGCCCAACCTACAACCCGCATCTCGCCACTTCCCTCTCCAACCTGGCGCAGAGTCTGTGTGCGCAGGGCAAGCGCCCGGAGGCGGAGAAACTGTTTCGGGAATCGGTGGCCCTCTTCCGCGCCAGTATGGGCCCCAAAGACTATCGCACCCTGAGTACCATCAACCTGCTCGCCGCGGCCAAGGTGATGCTGGGTGACACCGCCGAAGCGGCGAATCTCTTTCAGGAGGTGTTGCCGGTCGAACGCGAGCTCTTCCCCACCGATGTCATGCTGGCTCGTACTCTTGAAGGACTCGCCAGCGTGAAGCTGGCCGACGGGCAATACGACGAGGCCCTCCCGTTCGCCGAGGAGGGACTCAGTATTGTCCTCAAGGCAGTCCCCGAGGACAACGTCGAGACGGCGCTGGCCTACGGCAATGTAGCCGAGATTCACCGCGCCGCGGGCCGTCCCGCCCGGGCGCTCCCCCTGTTCCGCAAATCGCGCGCCATTTACGAGAAACAGCTGGGCGTGATGAATGTTCGCCCGGCATCCATCCTCGGACAGGAAGGGCTGATCCTGCTCGCCGACGGAAAGCTGGGCCTCGCCGAGAAGAATTTCGAGCGCTCGCTCGAAGTAATCACCAAGGTCTGTCCGGATTGCGTCCTCGAACGGATCGTGGCCCAGACCAATCTCGGCATTCTTCGCCTGCGCCAGAAGAAGTATGCCCAGGCTGACATCCTGTTCTCCGGGGCTCTCGCCCTGGAGGAGCAGTATTATTCCCACCCAGGGCCCGACGTCGCGGCCACTCTGCGAGCCCTGGCCATCGTGAAACAGAAGCAGCGCCAGTTCGATGACGCCGCGCGTCTCCAACGGCGGGCCAACCTGATCACCGGTTACCGGTGAACTTCGGGTACTGGGCCGGTTCCCTGCGCCAGAGGCAATTCTCGTTGCCGCCCTCTGGCTGATCCTGTTAGACTTAAGGATTATTCCACTTGCGGAGTCCGTGATTGAAGGTCCGTGTCCTGTTACTGTCCGCCATGATCAGCGTGATCCCTGTCGCCGCCGAAAGAGCTACGGTGGCACCGGAGACAATCGTCCAGAGCTATTGCGAGGCGTCGCGCAACCAGGAGCAGGCGCTCCAGTCCTCCTCCATCGATATGGATGTGGACATGGCTGCCTCCCTGCCGCGGTTGAAAAAACAAGGCAGGCTCCACGCGTTGCGGCGGATTTCGGCCCTGGGCCGCATCACTTATGAGATGCTGCGCTTCGAGGGCGACAATACCGTCAAAAATCAGGTCATCGAACGCTACCTCGTCGCCGAAGCCGAAGCGCAGCGGGAGCAGCTTCCCGCTATGGCCGTTACGCCGGCCAACTATAGGTTCAAGTACAAAGGATCGGGTGAACTCGACGGCCGTGCCGTTCACATTTTTGAAGTGACGCCGCACCGCAAACGCCAGGGCCTTTTCAAAGGCCAGGTCTGGATCGATGCGGTTACTTACCTCCGCGTTCAGGAATCCGGTTACCTGGTCAAGAATCCATCGATTTTCCTGAAGCGAATTGCGTTTCTCAGGACATATGAAATCCGGGACGGGATCTCCGTTCCCCGGCAAGTTCAAAGTGTGGTCTATACCCGCCTGGTGGGAAAGGCGGAGCTGACGATTGATTTCAGCAACTTCTCGATCGACAGCCAGAAGCGGGGAGTGGCCGGCGACGCCGAAAGCCAATAGCTGGCCCACAACCTGCAAGCAGCAATCCCAGGGGAGAATACATTTTGCGAACGCTCTTTCTGAATCCCCCGTCGTTCGAAGGCTTCGACGGAGGTGCCAGCTCGCGTTGGCCCGCATCCCGGGAAATTGAATCGTATTGGTATCCCGTGTGGCTCTGCTATCCCGCGGGCCTGCTGCCGGACAGCAAGGTCGTGGACGCGCCGCCGCACAAAATCTCCATCCCGCAAACCGTCGAGATGGCGAAGGATTTCGAACTGCTCGTGCTCTACACCTCGACGCCCGGCTTCCACGTCGATGTCAAAATGGCTGGCATGATGCGGGACGCGAATCCCAAACTGAAAGTCGCCTTCGTCGGTCCTCCCGTCACCACCGAGCCGGAGAAGACGCTAACCCTCAACTCCGCCATCGATTTCGTGGTACGGCGGGAATTCGACTACCAGATCGCCGACTATGCCAAAGGCAAACCGCTGGACGAACTGCCCGGGGTCAGCTATCGCTCCAATGGACGCATCGTACACAATCCGGAAGGGCCCGCCATCGAAGACCTGGATTCCCTTCCCTGGGTGAGCAAAGTCTACCAGCGCGATCTCGATATCACCCGCTACAACGTTCCGTTTCTGCTGAACCCCTTCATCTCGTTCTACACTTCTCGCGGCTGTCCCGCGCTGTGTACCTTCTGCCTCTGGCCGCAGACCCATTCGGGCCACCGCTGGCGCCTCCGCTCCTCCGACGATGTGGCTAATGAGGTGCGCTACGCCCTCGAGCAGTTCCCCCACGTCAAAGAAATCTTCTTCGATGACGATACGTTCAACTACCGCAAGGAACGCACCATCGAGCTCTGCCGGAAACTCAAACCGCTGCGCTTCACCTGGTCGTGCACCTCTCGCGTTACGACCGATTTCGAAACCCTCAAAGCCATGAAGGAAGCCGGGTGCCGGCTGCTGATCGTGGGCTACGAATCGGGCGACCCGCAAATCCTGAAGAACATCAAAAAGGGCGCCACCGTGGATATGGCCGAGCGCTTCACCGCCAACTGCAAGAAGCTCGGCCTCCTGATTCACGGCGATTTCATTATCGGCCTCCCCGGCGAAACGCGACAGAGTATCCGCACGACCATCGATTTCGCCAAGCGGCTCGATACCGAAACCATCCAGGTTTCGATCGCCCACCCATACCCCGGTACCGAGTTTTACGAGTACGTCAAGAAAAACGATCTCATCACCATCGACTCCATGACCGATGAGTCGGGCCACCAGCTACCCAATATCGTCTACCCCGGCCTCGACCGCGGTGAGCTCGTGGACTGGGTGGAGCGTTTCTACGGCGAGTACTTCTTCCGCCCTCGCGTGGCGTGGCGCATCGTCAAGAAAGCCATTTTCGACGGCGCGGAGCGCAAGCGCCTCACCAAAGAGGCTCGCGAGTACATGGCACTACGCTCCAAACGGAAGAAGTTCGTCGCCCAACACAAAGCCGCTGCCAAGCCTTCTCCCATCACCGCCGGATCCGGCGACTGAGCCGCGCATGACTACGGAAACGGCGCGACTCCGCGCTAAAACCTGGTTGACTGCCGCAGTGGTGGTGCTGTGTAACGTCTTCGGCAATTTCTTTATGAAGCGGGGCATGCCCGCCGAGCTGGCCACGCCCGTCGAATACGTCACGGTGTTGTTCCGCCCCTGGGTGTCGCTCGGCGTCGTGCTGCTGATTCTGTGGCTGCTGTTGCGTATGGCGCTGCTGAGCTGGGCGGACTTGAGCTACGTGCTGCCGGTGACGTCGATCGGATATGTGCTGGTGGCGATTGTCGGTAGGGTGCTGCTCAACGAGCAGATCAGCCCCCGGCGGTACTGCGGCATCCTGCTGATTGTCGCCGGTGTGGCCCTGGTGGGCGGGGGCACCGCTCCGCAAACCGGCCGGCCGAACGCGCGCTCGGCGGGATCCGGCTCATGAAGTGGCTGTACATCGGCATCATCGTGACAGCCACCACGGTCGGTGAAGTCATGCAGGCGATGGCGATGCGCCGCCATGGCGAGATCCGCAACTTCCGCCCGGGGGCGCTCGGGCGCGCCGCCGCCGTCCTGGCGCGCAACGGGTTCGTGATCGGCTCGGTGGTGGCGATGGCCGTCTCGTTTTTCGCCTACCTGGCCCTGCTCACCATCTCCGATCTCAGCTTCGCGGTTCCGGCCACCGCCGTCACGTATGTCTTTGAGACCATCATGGCCCGGGTTCTGCTCAAAGAGCAGGTCAACTGGTTGCGCTGGGCGGGCGCTTCGCTGGTGATCTGCGGCGTGGCTCTGGTTTCCTTGTGAGCTGGCTGGCGCTGCCCGCGTTGGCGGCGGCCGCCTATTACCTGCTCGTCCTGGTGGCTGCCCTGGTGTGGTCCCGGTCCGCCGCGCGCGCCCGCGGAACGGCGCCGGCCCTCCCCGCCGTTTCCATCCTTAAGCCCGTGCATGGGCGGGATCCCGGATTCTACGAAGCCATTCGTTCCCACGCCGCGCAGGACTATGCCCGGTTCGAGATTCTCTTCGGCGTCAGCGACCCTGCCGACCCCGCGCTCGCCGATATTGCCCGGCTGCAGAGCGAATTCCCCCGCCGCGACATTCGCGTTCGCACCGTGTCCACCCAGGCGCCGAATGCCAAAGTGGGCGTCCTTGCCGAACTTGCCCGCCACGCGTGTTACGACATCCTGCTGGTGAACGACAGCGACATCCGTGTCGCTCCCGGCTATCTGGCCGCCGTCGCGGCTCCCCTCGCCAACCCCGCCGTGGGCCTGGTAACGTGCCTCTACCGCGCGCGCGGCGAATCGCCGGCCGCTCGCATGGAAGCCCTGGGCATCGCCACCGAATTTGCGCCCGGCGTGGTGGTGGCGCGTTTCTTGGGAGTGGCCGAATTCGCGCTCGGATCGACCATGGTTTTTCGCGCCGAAAGCCTGCGCCGGCTCGGCGGGTTTGAAGCCATTGCCGACTACCTGGCCGACGACTACCAGCTCGGCCGGCGCATCACCGCCCTGGGCTATCGCATCGAATTTGCGCCGGTGGTCGTGGAAACCAATCTCGGCGCCGAATCGTGGCGCGAGGCCTGGCGTCACCAGGTGCGCTGGTCCCGCACCATCCGCGTATCCCGTCCGTCGGGATATTACGGCTACGGTATCACCCACGCCACGTTCTGGTCCCTGCTGGCCTTCGCCGGCGGCGCGTGGTGGGCCGGAGCCTTGGCCCTGGTGGTGCGGGTGTCTGCCGGCTGCCTGGTGGGCTCCCGCATTGTGAAGGACCGCCTGGTGCTCCCGCGATTCTGGCTGATCCCCCTGCGCGACCTCTTTGGCTTCGCGGTCTGGCTTAGCGGCCTGTTTGGCCGCCGGGTCGAGTGGCGCCACCGGAGCCTGCGCCTGAGCCCCGACGGCCGCGTTCGCCAGGCCTGAGCGCCTGCCTCAACCCCGAAAACTCCCAGCCGAACTCCCGCCGCCGACCGCAGACGCAGGAAACCGGGCCGCCGCGGCCGCCGCGGAAAGTGACTATTCAGATGTTATAATCTGATTTATGATCCTTCTCCTGTTTGGGCCCCCGGGATGCGGAAAAGGGACGCAGGCTGCGTTGGTCGCCGGCAAACTCGGCATACCGGCCATCTCCACCGGCGAGATGTTCCGCGCCGAGTGCAAGGCCGGAACCGCGCTCGGCAAGCTGGCCTCATCGATTCTGGCCAGCGGCGGTCTCGTGGGCAACGAAATCGTCAATCAAATGGTGGCCAGCCGCATCAGCTTCCCCGATTGCGCGGGCGGCTTTCTCCTCGACGGCTATCCCCGAACCGTGGATCAGGCGATGTACCTGGGCAACCTGCTCAGCCAGAGAAACCTTCCCGCGCCGACCGTCATTCACCTCGAGGTGTCCGACGAGGTCCTGGTCGAACGGCTCACCGCGCGCCGTCAGTGCCCCCAATGCAAGCGCATCTACAATCTGCTCTGGCAGCCGCCGAGGAGCGCGGGTCAATGCGATGAGGATGGCTCGGTCCTGATGGCGCGGGAAGACGATCAGGAGTCCGTGATCCGCCAGCGGCTCCACGCCTACGCCGAGCTGACCGGGCCGATTCTGGACTGGTACGGTCCCGCCATCGTTCGCACCGTCGATGGCGCCGAGCCTCCGAACCGCGTGGCTCAGGCAATCGAACAGGCTGTGCTCGGCGTGCCCGCTCCCGTCAACCCGTAGCAGCACCCCTCACCGCGACGCCGGCGGCTCCTGGTCCGTGGGAATGCCCGCCAGGTACCGATAGAGCGCCGCTGCCCGGTTGATTAGCGAGGCTTCATGCCCCGCCATCAGGCCGGCGGCGTTTCCTAGCGTCCGTGCCATCCCGTAATAGCGCCAAACGTCCGCGGACTCGCGCTCCAGGAAATACACTCCCTGCGCCTCGCCCGCATCGAACAACGTCAACAGCAGGTAGCGAATCGGCGTGGCATTCTCCAGGTCGAACACCAGCCGGTCTGCCGACACGCTACGGATCCGCAGGCGATACGCCGCCCGCCCGGTGAGGTTGTCCTCCTGGTGAAAATAGACCGTCTTGCCCGCGGCGATCTCCCCCGGCGAAAAGTCCGCCCGGCGCGCACCGTCCGCCGCCTGCAAGGCGTAGGCGTCCAGGATCAGCGTCTCCCATCGCTTTCCGGTGGCCGACCAATAGCGGACCCCTTTCAGCCGGGAGATTGCCGCCAGCCGGCGCCGCAGATCATCTACTCCACCGCGATTCCGAAAACGGGCGGTGGTGACCACCAGTGTGCTGAAACCGGGCGCGGACCAGCCCGCACATTCCGGAGGCGCCCACGCTTCGCCGGAAGCGGAGTGGATCCACACTTTCAGCGCCGGAGAGTGTTCCAGGTCGGGATACGCCGGGCGCACGTCGCCCCCGCATGGAGGCGGCGAAATGTGATCCATCTGGCTCGCGGCGATCAGGCAAAAGGCCGGAATTGCCAGCAACAGCCGCAGCCCTACCCGGCAGCGGACCGACCGCCGGAGACCGAAGAGCGCCATTCCTGAAGAGTCCCGCACGTTATCAGTCTACCCGGTCATGCTTCGTGCGATACCCAGCAGTAGCTCCGGCGAAACCGGCTTCAGCAACGTAGCGTGAGCACCCAAGGCTTCGGCCACTTTCAGGAACCGGCCTCCAAACGCCCCTGAAATTGCGACGATCTTGAGGTCCGGGTGCCCCTTTCTCAGCAGCTCGATCGTCTCAATGCCTTCCCGCTCCGGCATCACCAAATCCATCAGGACCAGGTCGAAGCGGCTTTCCTCCACCTGCGCCAGGGCTTCTTCGCCATTCCTGGCCAAGCCCACTTCGTAGCCTGCGGTTGACAGCACCTGCCGGAAGAACTGGCGCATGCTCTCTTCGTCATCGACCACCAGGATTCGCACCGCCGGAGGCGACGCTCCCAGCACCTCGCGCACCTTCGCCGTGACCTCCGTTGGCGTGAAGGGCTTGGCAAGCAACGGAGCCTGCGAGTTAACCAGGCCCCGGCGGGCGATCACGTCCTCCGCATACCCCGACATGTACAGGAGTTTCATTTCGGGACGCACTGTCCGCATGCGCCCCGCCAGTTCCAGGCCGTTCATCCGCGGCATCACCACGTCCGACAACAGCAGGTGAATCGGCCCCGGATGACTCGCGGCGAGCCGCAGAGCCTCCTCGCCATGCGAAGCCGAGAGGATCTGATAGCCGCACTTCTTCAACGCCGTCACCGCCAGCTTGCGTACCGTGTCCTGGTCTTCCACCACGAGAATCGTTTCCGATCCCCCCGGGGTGCGGGCTGGCGTCGCCGCCGCGGTGTTCGCGACCGGTTCGTTCTCCCGCGGCAATAGAATCTCGAACACCGTCCCGGTGCCCGGCTCGCTGTGCACGGTGATGGACCCGCCGCACTGCTGCACGATGCCGTACACCGTTGCCAGTCCCAACCCGGTGCCGCCGCTTTTGGTGGTGAAGAATGGATCGAAGATACGCTCCTGGACGTCCTTTTCAATTCCCACCCCGGTGTCGCCTACTTCCAACGCAATGTACGGCCCCGGCGGTAACGCCCGATGCCCGGCGAGCCTGCCTTCCACCTCCACGTCCGTCGTGCGGATCGTCAGTGTGCCGCCGGTGGGCATGGCATCGGCGGCGTTTACCACCAGGTTCATCAACACCCTGTGGAGCTGGCCAGGGTCCACCCGCACCGTCTTGGTACCCGGGCCGAACTGGGCCATCCACTCGATCTCCTCGCCGAGCAACCGCTGGAACATGGCCGCATTCTCACCGACCAGCGCGTTGAGATCGACCGGCCGCGGATCGCCGATCTGGTTGCGGCTGAAGGTCAGCAACTGGCTGGTGACGCTGGCCGCTCGCTCGCCGGCCGAGCGAATCTCGGTGGCCCAGGGCCGCAGGGGGTCGCCCTCCTTGAGTTCTCGAGTCAACAGGTCGGCGTAGCCGTTGATCACCGTCAGCAGGTTATTGAAATCATGGGCGATCCCGCCAGCCAGCCGGCCCAACGACTCCATTTTTTGCGCCTGGATCAATTGCTCCTGGACCGTGCGCTGCTCGGTGATATCGCTCATCGTGCCCATCACGCGCAGGGGCTTTCCATCGGCGGCCCGTGCGATCACTCGTCCATGAACGGATACCCAGATGTAACGCCCGGATTGGTGCCGCATCCGGTACTCCAACGAGAACGGTTCGTGCGAAGAACCCGGCGGCTGCTGGTGCTGCTCCAACAACTTCACCAGGTCGTCCGGGTGCACCCTGGCCTTCCATGACTCAAAATCGGGCGGGAACCCGTCCGGCTCTTCGCCGAGGATGGCGGCGTAGCGGGGGCTGGTGTACCCGGTGCCGTTCGCGATATCCCAGTCCCAGAACCCCGCGTTGGCGGCTTCCAGGGCGAGCCGCGTCCGCTCCTCACTGAGCTGAATCGCCGCTTCGGCGCGTTTCCGCTCCGTAATGTCGAGTACCGTCCCCGCATGACGACCACTTCGCCGCGCTGGTCGCGCAGCACCTCCGCCCGGCAATGGAGTACTTTTTCGGTGCCGTCCGCGAGCCGGATCCGGTGTTCCACATCGCATTGCGCCCCGCCGTCCATCGCCGTCCCTACCACCTCGTTGACCAGCGCTTCGTCGTCCGGGTGGACTAACTGGAAAAACCTGCTGGATGGAGCGGCAACGCCATCCGGTATCATCCCCAGAATCCGGCAGGCTTCATCCGACCAGCGCACGGCATCCTCCCGGATGTTCCAACGCCAGGAGCCCACATGGGCAATCCGCTGCGCGGCTGCCAGTTCCGCTTCGCTCTCGCGCCAGCCGTCTCGCAACATCATTTCCACAGAAGACGCCAGGGCGATGAAAAGGCACGGGTGAATCGTTCAGCCGAATAGCCACTTGAATCGTTTCTATTTTCGCGTTCGCAGAAAGGCTTGACTGACGTTCAATTCTGAATGTATAATTGCTTTCAGATGGACGTTAGCCCAAAAGGTCCCGAAGCCGCCCGCCTCCGGCAACGCAAGTTCAGTTGTCTCCGTCAGTTCCCCTTCCCCGATGACCTGCTGCCTGGTTCGCTCTCCCTCACTCACCGCCGCTGTGGCAAACCCACTTGTCATTGCGCGTCTGGCGAGGGCCATCCGATTTGGTTTCTCACTTTCATGTCGCAGGGAAAGCGTCGTGTGGAACGAATTCCTATCAAGTGGGTAGACGACGTCCGCCGGCGCGTTGAAGCTGGCCGCGCCTTTCAGGACGCTCTGCGCGAGGTCCTCACGGCCAATGCCGAGTTGTTGGTCCTCTGGCGCAAACAGCAGCCACCCCGCTGAAGGGGCCGCATTCTCGACAGATTCAAAACTATGCCTGCCATGGTCTGGCTTTGAAGAACTATTTCCAGCAACCCGGCGATGGTCGTACCCAGCCACACATTCCCGCGACGGACATCGTGTGGGCCGTGGTGATGAGCCGGATCCTGCGAATCACCAGCTTTTTGCGCCTGGAGTGGTTAGTCCACTCCGCAGCACGAATTGGGTTAGGCGTGAGAGCGGCCTTCGGCGATGATGCCTTGGCCTACTGCACCGAACGTATGAACCCCGAGTCGACGCGACTGGCTCTAGCGGCAGCACTGCACCAGGCCAAACGGAACAAGGCCTTCGAGAATAGCCGCTTTATCGGTCTGGCTCTGGACGGCACCGGCGCAGGCCGCATTATAGGGAACCCTGCTCGTTGTGTGATCCCATCAAGGACGCCAAAGGCGAAGTGCACGGTTGCCTGCATCATTTTGTGCTGGTCAGTGTGGTGGGCGCTGGTTTAACGCTGCCGATCGATGTGGAGCCCTATGGGCCAGGCGACAGCGAGTATGCCGCCGCACAGCGATTGCTGCGGCGCGCCGTAGAGCACCTGGGACCACGCTTCGCCGACTACGTGGTAGGAGACGGCGCTTACGCCACAGCTCCTTTCTTGCACACCACCGAGGATGTCGGACTACCCGTGGTGGCGCGCCTGAAGGAGAACCTGCCCCTGTTGGCCGCCGACGTACGCGCTCGCTTTGATGGTCAGCCGCCCCAAGCCGTGTTCCAGGAGGGCAATGACCGAGTCGAGGTCTGGGACGCTGATGACTTCGCCCCTTGGGAAACCCTCCACTGGCCCACCGTGCGCGTGCTGCGCTACCACCAACACAAGCGCGATGGCACGGTGGTCCAAGCCGAATGGCTGACCAACTTCACCGTCGCCAAACTGGGCAGCCTGAGTTTCTATCGCATGGCCAAGAGCCGTTGGGAGATCGAGAATAGGGGTTTCAACGACGGCAAGAACCGTTATGGCATGGAGCACATCTGCCACCATGAGCCCAACAGCATCCTGATCGTATGGCTGCTGATCGCACTGGCCCTGGTGATCGAACGCCTCTATCGGTTGCGTTATCTGCATCGCGGCGACCACGGCGTTCGCTCCGCCATGCAGTTGCATGATTATCTCTGGTTGACCCTCGGAGGCCGCAACCCGCCCGACACCGGTTGAAACCGACGCCGTGCGGACGGCTGGCAGCACTCCGTTGCTCTTTGACAACTCGATCGCTTTGCCGTGGAGTCATCCCGCCCAGAGGCCCGCCGTCGGTCGAAGGTCCCCAGAAACCCCCTGCCTCCCCAACTCAAACCCACTCCACAGCGCCGACCCCTGTTTCGCAACACTTCCGAAACGGCTGCTCTCGCGCAGGGCCTCCTGGGCCCGCCAGCTTTCGGCCATATCCTGGAGGCTGGCGGCGAATCGCACCGGCTTCCAGTTCGCCTCAGCGCCGCCCACCGGGCTCGCCTCCGCATGGGGCCCGCTCTGGCCCGTCTTCCATGCGTTCAGCTCCTGTTCCAGTTCGGCAACCCGCATTCGGAGCGTGAGAATCTCGTTGTGCCCGGGCGCGGGCAAGGCGGAATCGGCCGGGCTCATCAAGGGCGCCGGACCGGGCGGAGGTGACGCGAGCATCACTTCCCTAATCGGCTGGGTGGCCCGCACACTTTATCCCTGGCGGCACCTTTTGACAATGACGACCGATTTCGATGGCAAACGTCATCGTCCGCTGAGATGCATCTCCATGAACTTCAGGAACACGTCCCAGTCCGAAGGGATCGTCCCGTGCCCGCCGGCGTGCATGTAGTAGCCGATGGTGTGCAGGATCGGCTCTCCCGCGGGCGGCCATCGGTCCGTATCCAGCCCCTGTTTCCCCAGCAGCCGGAATACCGGCCCGGCCGCGACCGCCGCCAGAAACTCACCCTTGGGGTCCGACCAGCCGTCTTTGTCCCCGGTTTGCAGCAGCGCTGGCCGCGGCGCCATCAGCGCCACGAGCATATGCGCGTCCACCGGAAGCCGGTCCACGTGCTCCGCGAATTTCTGGTAGTTGGCACAGAACTGATAAGGATACCGGGTGGGCGCCGTCAGGTGCGCCACCGTTTCGCCGAAATTCCGCCGGCTCAACGCGGCTCCGCCTTCCCCCGAGCAACTGGCGATCACCAGGGCGAACCGCGGGTCATGCGCACCCGCCCACATCACCGTTTTCCCGAGCCTCGATACGCCCATGATGGCCACTCGTTTGGCGTCCACTCCCGGGTCCGTCTCCAGATAATCCAAGGCGCGGCTCAGTCCCCATGCCCAGGCGCCAATCGCACCCCATTCGTCCGGTGCGGGCTCGGTTTGCCCGGGCTTCAGGTAGAGCGCCCGCACCCCGAGTGGCACCCCTCCCGCAAAATCCGGATCGATATCGCCGTAATACATCGTCGCGACGCCGAACCCCCGCGCCAGGATGGGCGCCACGTTCAGCCGCCCGAACCCGCCGTGCGGCGCGGGTATCTTCTTTTTATCCCGGCCCCATACTTCGCCCGGCCTGATCCCCGGGTCGTCCACCGTGCTGGAGTTGGCCGTGAAGCTCAGGTTCAACAGCAAAGGCACGGGCTTCTGCGCTCCCGCCGGCAGGTAGATCAGCAGATCCGCTTTCGGCCCGCTCGGATCCTTGGAGAAGTGGATCGTGACCTGTTTCCGCATGGCCTTTCCGTCCAGCGCCGGCGCGCCCTTCTCGAACACGTCGAAGCTCATTCCCGCCGGGCGCCCGGGCGCGCGGCCGTACTCGTTCTCTTCGAACAGCCGCACCAGTTCCGGCCGGCGTTTCTGGTTCCACGTCCTGGCATCGCGCACCGGTTTTCCATCGGCAAGCACCAGCGGGTCGGGAAGGGTGTAGCTGCCGGTGAGCGACTCGTCGTAGTTCACCGGGATGCCCGCAACCACGCTCGGTGGAGCGCTCCGGGCCTGGCTCCAGGCGGCGCAGCAAGACAGAATCAGGGCGATGGCACAGCGATGCGGCATGAGGACATCTTATCTCGTGCTCAGCCATCCGGAGCGTTTTTCACAGGGCGGAGTCCAAGTTCAGGACCAACCGGTCCATGCGCTTCAGGACGTCCTGACAACCTCACACCACCACCATTGCCGGTACCCCGACACACCGGTCCGATGTCGTCGGGTCGCACTCCCTCCGCCCCACCGCCGCGCGTTGCCTCTTCCGTATTTCAGCCCTGCAAATCTTTTGTTTGCCAGGCTCCCCGCGGAATTTCAGCGCCGTCCCGCCACGCCGCGAGGCGGCGGTTTCGCCGCGCGAGTGCGGTATCATGAAAGGCCCGGTTTGGAACTCTAGTTGCACAGGACGCCCTCCTTGACTCAGGCGACACGATTCACCCTTTGCGCTATTCTTCTGTTTGCCGCAACGGCGGCTCGGGGCCAAGTCTCTCCTGGGCAACTTTCCGCGGCGCACAGCTCGCTGGACAGCCCCCTGAAATGCTCCTCCTGCCACGTGTTCGGCCAAGGCGCGCCGAAACTGAAATGCCAGAGTTGTCACGCCGAAATTCGGGATCTGGTCGCACGCCGCCGGGGCTATCACGGGCGGAGTTTCGACGCCAAAAAAGGCGATGTCGATTGCGCCCGCTGCCACACCGAACACTACGGCAAGAACTTCCGCATCATCCACTGGCCCGAGTCCAAGGACGATTTCGATCACCGCACCGCCGGCTACCCGCTCGAAGGCCGCCATGCCCGCCTGAAATGCGAGGAGTGCCACAATCCCCGCCATATCTCCGCCGCAGCCCGCAAGCTGATCGCCGTCAAAGACCTGACCCGCACATTCATGGGGCTGAGCACTGCCTGCCTCACCTGCCACGAAGACCACCACGCCGGCCAGCTCTCCACCGACTGCCAGCGCTGTCACGGCTACTCCCAATGGAAACCCCTGGTTTCCTTCGACCACTCCAAGAGCCACTTCCCGCTGACCGGCAAGCATGTCGACGTGCAGTGCGAAAAGTGCCACCGCCCCCTGCCCGACAACGAGAAAGTCATCCAGTACACCGGCCTCAAGTTCGCCGAATGCAGCGGCTGCCATCGCGATCCGCACAACGGCGCCTTCGCCGCTCGTTGCGAGTCCTGCCACAACACTAACGCCTGGCGCGCTACTGGCGTCTCCACGGCCTTCAACCACGACAGCACCAAGTTTCCGCTCACCGGCAAACACGTCGGGCTGGCCTGCGAAAAGTGCCACAAGACTGCCAATTTCAAGACGCCTATCGCGCACGCCAAGTGCATGGACTGCCATGAGGACCAGCACAAGGGCCAGTTCGTCACCCGGGCCGACCACGGCGAGTGCGGCTCCTGCCACGTCGATAAAGGCTTCCGCCCCACCACCTTCACCGAAGCCTCGCACCAGGCGACCGCCTTTCCGCTGCTCGCTAAGCACTCAGGCGTCGCGTGCGCCAAGTGTCACCCCGGCACCGGTCTCGGCATCAACTACCACCCCGCCTACAAACTCTGCGCCGATTGTCACCGCGACCCGCACGGGCGGCAGTTTGCCACCGCACCCTACCAGAATCGCTGCCAGGACTGTCACACCGTGGAAGGCTTCCAACCCTCCACCTTCACGCTCTCCCGGCACCAGTCTTCGCGGTTCGATTTGAAGGGCGCTCACGCGGCAGTCGCGTGCCTCGATTGTCATCGCACCGATAACAAACCCGAAGGGGCGGACCGAAGATTTCACTTTGTAGCGCTAGCCTGTACTACGTGTCATCAGGACCCGCATCATGGTGAATTTCCCGCGGTCATGACGGTCGCTCTGAAGCCGGGGCACGAGGTCTGCGAGACTTGTCACGAGCTCCGATCCTGGCGCAAGCTGAAGACTTTCGATCACTCCATCACCACGTTCACACTCGACGGCGTTCACGCCACCTTGGGCTGTGTGGACTGCCATCGTCCGCGAGCCGTAGAAGCGGGCGCGCGCGCGATCCCGTTCAAGTCCGCCCCCGAACGCTGCGCGGGCTGCCATGAAGATATTCATGCGGGCCAGTTCGATCGCCCCTCCGGGCCGGCCGAATGTTCCGCGTGCCACGTGCAAACCCGTTGGATCGCGGCGCGTTTCGATCACGACCACAACACCAGTTTTTCCCTCTCCGGCGCTCATGCCAACGTACCTTGCCGGCTATGCCATCTAAGCCGTGAAGGTACCGCGGGACGGAAGGTCGTGGTTTACAAAGACACGCCCCGAGAGTGTCAAAGTTGCCATCGATAAGACCCATCGCCTCAAGAGTTTACCCGATGGAATCCCTTCCCTAGCACGAATTTACATGAACCGTGCCAATTGGCACGCTAATGTGTGGAACTTACCGACAGAATTGGGCGGATTTGATGGCCATCAAATTGCCGAAGTCGCGTACTACTTGCGAATTTGAATGGGTACCGATCTGATCAAAATCGGATGGTCGTCAAAGTGTATTCGTTGGCTTTCCTTAGCCTTCGTCTTGCTCGTTTCGACGGTCTCGGGGCTGGCTCAGGATGTAGTACAGGGCCGCGTCGCCAATCCTCATGGCAATCTCCGCATCGCATGCGAGAACTGCCATACGACCACCGCATGGAGACCCATCCGGCAACAACCCGAATTCGATCACAACACCCAGACGAAATTTCCGCTACGCGGCCTGCACACCGATGTGTCGTGCCGTAGTTGCCACGTCGGCCTGGTTTTCGCCAGCACCGGAACGCGTTGTTCCGACTGTCACGCCGACCTGCACCGCCGCCAGTTCGGCTCCAACTGCGAAGACTGCCACACCGTCCGCGGCTGGAAGGTGACCGTCTCCGCCGTACAACAGCACAACAACCGCTTCCCGCTGCTTGGCGCGCACGCCGCCGCCGAGTGCGAGCAGTGCCACCGCAACGCCGCCAGCGGGGTGTTCGTCGGACTCAGCACGCAGTGCGTGTCCTGCCACCTGAACGATTATCAGAAAGCGGCCAGCGTTAATCACCGCGCCGCCAACTTCCCCACCGCGTGCGAAACCTGTCACGGCATGGACCGCTGGCAGGGCGCTCGCTTCGATCACCTCCAGTTCGCCCACTTCTCGCTGACTGGGGCGCACGCGCAGGTCGCGTGCAACTCCTGCCACGTGGGCGGCCGCTTCCAGGGTACGCCGACCGATTGCTTCAGTTGTCACGTCAACGATTTCACCGCGGCCCAGGCTCCCAACCACGTCACCTCGGCGTTTCCGCACGACTGCACGGTGTGCCACACCACCGCCACCTGGCAGGGCGCTTCGTTCGATCACAATACCCTGACGCCGTTTGCGCTCACCGGGGCCCACACCAGCGTGCAATGCGCGCAGTGCCACGTGGCCGGCCGGTTTGCCGGAACGCCCATGGATTGCGCGGGCTGCCATCTCACCGATTACCAGAAGACCACCAATCCCAACCACGCCAAGAGCGCATTTCCGACGGACTGCGAGACCTGTCACACCACCGCTACCTGGCAGGGCGCCAAGTTCGATCACACGCTTTCGAAATTCCCCCTGACGGGCGCCCATATGACCGTGGCCTGCGAGCAGTGCCACGTCAACAACGTCTTCACCGGTACGACGCAGCAATGCAGCGGTTGCCACCTCACCGATTTTCAGAAGGCAACCAATCCCAACCACGTTTCCGCGGGCTTCCCGCAGGATTGCACCCTCTGCCACACCACCTCTGCCTGGCAGGGTGCCAAGTTCGATCACAATACCGCCACCAAGTTCCTGTTGACCGGCGCCCACACCAGCGTGCAGTGCGCCCAGTGCCATGTGAACAACGTGTTCGCCGGCACCGCCAGCCAGTGCGTCGGCTGCCACCTCACCGATTTCCAGAAGACCACCGCTCCCAACCACGCCACGTCCGGCTTCTCGCAGGATTGCGCTTCCTGCCATACCACCGCCAAGTGGCAGGGCGCCACCTTCGATCACAGCACCACCGGGTTCGCTCTCGCCGGCGCGCACGCCACCGTGCAGTGCGCCCAATGCCACGTGAGCGGCCGTTTCGCGGGAACGCCGCAGCAGTGCTCCGGCTGCCACATGAGCGATTTTCAGAGCGCGTCCAATCCCAATCACACCGCCGCCGGATTCCCGCAGGACTGCGCTGTCTGTCACAACACCGTGCAGTGGATCGGCGCCAAGTTTGATCACAGCACCGCCACCAAGTTCCCGCTCACCGGCGCGCATGCCAGCGTGCTCTGCGCCCAATGCCACACCACGCCGGCATTCGCCAGCACGCCCATGGATTGCGCCGGATGCCATCTGGCCGATTTCAAGAAGGCCGTCAATCCCAACCACACCGCCGCCGGCTTCCCCACCGATTGCGCGCAGTGCCACCAGACCGTGCAGTGGCAGGGCGCCACGTTCAATCACGCCACCACCGGGTTCGCTCTCACCGGTTCGCACACCACCGTCCAGTGCGCGCAGTGCCACGTCAACAACAACTACGCCATCAAGGGCTCCGCCTGCGTCACCTGCCACCTCACCGATTACAACGGCACCATCAACCCCAATCACGCCACCGCGGGGTTCCCCACCGATTGCAGCACCTGCCACAACACCACCCAGTGGAAAGGCGCCACGTTCAATCACTCCACCACCGGGTTCACCCTCACCGGCGCTCACGTGAACGTGTTCTGCGTGCAATGCCACGTCAATAACAACTACTCCCTCTCCACCGCCAATACCGCGTGCGTCTCCTGCCACCTCGGCGATTTCAATAACGCGGCGGCGCCCAATCACCGCACAGGCGGATTCTCCCAGGACTGCACCACGTGCCACAACACTACCCAATGGACGGGTGCGGCCTTCAATCATGCCACCACCGGATTCGCTCTCACCGGCGCCCACACGACCACGCAGTGCGCCCAGTGCCACGTCAATAACAACTACACGCTGAAAGACACGGCCTGCGCCACGTGCCACCTCACCGACTACAACACCGCGGTCAATCCCAATCACAAGAGCGCCGGCTTCCCCACCGATTGCACCGGCTGCCACAACACCATCCAGTGGAAAGGCGCGGTCTTCAATCATTCGACCACCGGCTTTACGCTCACCGGCGCCCATACCACCGCGCAGTGCGCCCAGTGCCATGTCAATAACAACTACACCCTGACCACGGCCAATACGGCATGCGCCTCCTGCCACCTGAGCGACTTCAACAGCGCGGCCGACCCCAACCACAAGGCTGCCGGCTTTCCCACCGATTGCACCGCCTGCCACAACACCATCCAGTGGAAAGGCGCGACGTTCAATCACACCACCACGGGTTTTGCGCTCACCGGCGCGCACACCACCGTGCAGTGCGCGCAGTGCCACGTCAACAGCAACTACAGCATCACCACCGCCGCCTGCGCCTCCTGCCACCTGAGCGACTTCAACAGCGCGGCCGACCCCAACCACAAGGCTGCCGGCTTTCCCACCGATTGCACCGCCTGCCACAACACCACCCAGTGGAAGGGCGCGACGTTCAATCACACCACCACGGGTTTTGCCCTCACCGGCGCGCACACCACCGTGCAGTGCGCGCAGTGCCACGTCAACAGCAACTACAGCATCACCACCGCCGCCTGCGCCTCCTGCCATTTGACCGACTACAACGCCACGGTGAACCCCAACCACAAGACCGCCGGCTTCCCCACCGATTGCACGGGCTGCCACAACACCACCCAGTGGAAGGGCGCTACGTTCAATCACACCACCACGGGTTTTGCCCTCACCGGCGCGCACAATACCGCGCAGTGCGCCCAGTGCCACGTCAACGGCAACTACACCCTCTCGGCAGCCAACACCGCCTGCGCCTCCTGCCATTTGACCGACTACAACGCCACGGTGAACCCCAACCACAAGACCGCCGGCTTCCCCACCGATTGCACGGGCTGCCACAACACCACCCAGTGGAAGGGCGCTACGTTCAATCACACCACCACGGGTTTTGCCCTCACCGGCGCGCACAACACCGCGCAGTGCGCCCAGTGCCACGTCAACGGCAACTACACCCTCTCGGCAGCCAACACCGCCTGCGCCTCCTGCCATTTGACCGACTACAACGCCACGGTGAACCCCAACCACAAGACCGCCGGCTTCCCCACCGATTGCACGGGCTGCCATAACACCACCCAGTGGAAGGGCGCGACGTTCAATCACACCACCACGGGTTTTCCCCTTACTGGGGCGCACGCCGCCGTGCAGTGCGCCCAGTGCCACACCAACAACAATTTCGCCCTGACCTCGGCTAACTCAGCGTGCTCCTCTTGCCACATGTCGGACTACAACAAGACGGTCAACCCCAACCACAAGACCGCCGGGTTCCCCACCGACTGCACCGGTTGCCACAACACCACTGCCTTCAAGGGCGCGACCTTTAACCACACCTCCACCGGCTTCGCCCTCACCGGCGCCCATACCACCACCCAGTGCGCGCAGTGCCACGTCAATAACAACTACGCCCTGACGAGCGCCGCCTGTGCCACCTGCCACCTGGCCGATTACAACGGCACCACCAACCCCAATCACAAAGCAGCCGCCTTCCCGCAGGACTGCACTCTGTGCCACAACACCACGGCCTTCAAGGGTGCCACCTTTAATCACACCACCACTGGCTTCACCCTCACCGGCGCCCACACCAGCGCCCAGTGCGCGCAGTGCCACGTCAACGGCAACTACAGCCTCACGACCGCCAACACCGCCTGCGCCTCCTGCCACCTCACGGACTACAACGCCACCACCAACCCAGCCCACAAATCGGCCGGCTTTCCCACCGATTGCACCGGGTGCCATAACACCACTCAGTGGAAGGGCGCAACCTTTAATCACACCACCACCGGCTTCGCCCTCACCGGCGCCCACACCAGCGCCCAGTGCGCCCAGTGCCACGTGAACGGCAACTACAACCTGACTACCTCCAACACGGCCTGCGCCTCCTGTCACCTCACGGACTACAACAACACCACCAACCCCAACCACAAGGCCGCCGGATTCCCGCAGGATTGCACCGGGTGCCACAACACCACTCAGTGGAAGGGCGCGACCTTCAACCACACCACCACCGGATTCGCCCTAACCGGCGCCCATGTTAAGGCGCAGTGCACACAGTGCCACGTGAACGGCAACTACAACCTCACCACCTCCAACACGGCCTGCGCGTCGTGCCACCTGACGGATTACAACAACACCACCAACCCCAACCACAAGGCCGCCGCCTTCCCGCAGGATTGCACCCTCTGCCACAACACTACCGCCTTCAAGGGCGCCACCTTCAACCACACCACCACCGGCTTCACCCTCACCGGCGCCCACACCAGCGCCCAGTGCGCGCAGTGCCACGTGAACGGCAATTACAGCCTCACTACCGCCAACACCGCCTGCGCCTCCTGCCACCTCACGGATTACAACAACACCACCAACCCCAACCACAAGGCCGCCGCCTTCCCACAGGACTGCACCCTGTGCCACAACACCACGGCCTTCAAGGGCGCCACGTTTAATCACACCACCACCGGCTTCACTCTCACCGGCGCCCACACCAGCGCCCAGTGCGCGCAGTGCCATGTGAACGGCAACTACAGCCTCACTACCGCCAACACGGCCTGCGCCTCCTGCCACCTCACCGATTACAACAACACTACGAACCCCGCCCACAAATCGGCCGGCTTCCCCACCGATTGCACCGGATGCCACAACACCACCCAGTGGAAGGGCGCCACCTTCAATCACACCACCACCGGCTTCACCCTCACCGGCGCCCACACCAGCGCCCAGTGCGCGCAGTGCCACGTGAACGGCAATTACAGCCTCACTACCGCCAACACCGCCTGCGCCTCCTGCCACCTCACCGACTACAACAACACCACCAACCCGAACCACAAGGCCGCCGCCTTCCCGCAGGACTGCACCCTGTGCCACAACACCACGGCCTTCAAGGGCGCCACCTTCAATCACACCACCACCGGCTTCGCCCTCACCGGCGCCCACACCAGCGCCCAGTGCGCGCAGTGCCACGTGAACGGCAATTACAGCCTCACCGCGGCCAACACGGCCTGCGCGTCGTGCCACCTAACGGACTACAACGCCACCACCAACCCCGCCCACAAATCGGCCGGCTTCCCCACCGATTGCACCGGATGCCACAACACCACCCAGTGGAAGGGCGCCACCTTCAATCACACCACCACCGGATTCGCCCTCACCGGCGCCCACGCCAGCGCCCAGTGCGCGCAGTGCCACGTGAACGGCAATTACAGCCTCACTACCGCCAACACCGCCTGCGCCTCCTGCCACCTCACGGATTACAACAACACCACCAACCCCAATCACAAAGCAGCCGCCTTCCCGCAGGACTGCACCCTGTGCCACAACACCACCGCCTTCAAGGGCGCCACGTTTAATCACACCACCACCGGCTTCGCCCTCACCGGCGCCCACACCAGCGCGCAGTGCGCCCAGTGCCACGTGAACGGCAACTACAGCCTGACTGCCGCCAACACCGCTTGCGCCTCCTGCCACCTCACGGACTACAACGCCACCACCAACCCAGCCCACAAATCGGCCGGATTCCCCACCGACTGCACCATCTGTCACAACACCACGGCCTTCAAGCCCTCTACGTTCAACCACAACACGTCCACTACCTTCCCCCTGACCGGCGCGCACACCAGCGTTGCCTGCGCCACCTGCCACGTCAACAACGTCTATAAGGGACTCGCCACCACCTGCGTGAGCTGCCACCTGACGGATTACAACAACACCACCAACCCCAACCACAAGGCCGCCGCCTTCCCGCAGGATTGCACCCTCTGCCATAACACCACGGCCTTCAAGGGAGCGACATTCAATCACGCCACCACCGGCTTCACTCTCACCGGCGCCCACACCAGCCTGCAATGCGCCCAGTGCCACGTGAACAGCAACTACAGCCTGACGTCCGCCAACACCGCCTGCGCTTCCTGCCACCTGACCGACTACAACAACACCACCAACCCCAGCCACAAAACCGCCGGCTTCCCCACCGATTGCTCCGGCTGCCATACCACTACCTCCTTCGCCGGGGCAACCTTCAATCACGCCGCCACCGGCTTCACCCTCACCGGCGCCCACACCAGCGCGCAATGCGCCCAGTGCCACGTGAACGGCAATTACACGCTGAACACGGCCAGCACCGCCTGCGCCAACTGCCACCTGACCGACTACAACAACACCACCAACCCCAACCACAAATCGGCCGGATTCCCCACCGATTGCTCCATCTGCCACAGCACCACCAATTTCACCAGCGCCACCTTCAATCACGCCACCACGGCGTTCCCGCTCACCGGCGCCCACACCTCGGTGGCTTGCGCCTCCTGCCACGTCAATAGTGTCTTCAAAGGGACGCCCAAGGATTGCTACAGTTGCCACAAGGCGGATTACACCGGCGTCACCGATCCGAATCATGTCGCGGCCGGGTTCCCCACCACCTGCGACACATGCCACACCACCACCAGCTTCAGCGGGGCCACTTTCAACCACACGTGGTTCCCCATCTACAGCGGCACCCACAAGGGCAAATGGACGACCTGCGCCGATTGCCACACCAACCCGGCGAATTACACGGTCTTCTCCTGCATCGTTTGCCATCAGCACAGTAATCAGACCAGCGTCACCAAAACTCATTCGGGAGTGAAGAATTTCGTCTACAACGGCACGAGCTGTTACTCCTGTCATCCCACCGGGAAGGGTGGCTAGAACCATGGTTAACCTGGGGTTCCTTCTACGGCCTGCGGCGGCGCTGCTGGTCTTTTGCACTGCATCCGCTCAGACTCTTACATCGGTCCGTACTACGTACCGGGTCAAGCAGGTTGCATCCGGCGTGGTCTATCTCGACGGCGGCAGCAACGACGGCCTCGCTGAAGGCTTGAGCCTCCACGTCACGCACCTCGAGCCCGGCGCCCCGCAGCAGGCCCGGACCGCCGTCGGGACCATCACCATCATCGCCGTGGCCGGCACCTCCGCCGCGTGTGAAATCAAGGAATCGGTGGGGCCGGTCCGCGTGGACGACACCGCGCAGCTCTCCGAAGCCGATGCGCAGGCCCTCGAGGTGGTGCGGTCTTCCCGCTCCGTCCGCAAGTACGCCCAAGTCGTTACCTTCACCGAGGGCGATCCCATCGAAGAAGAACTGCGCGAATACGTGCCCAGGCCTCCCCTGCCAGAAATCAATCGCATCCGCGGCCGGTTCGGTTTCGAGCAGGGCATCATCCTCGATCGCGCGTCCGGTTTGCGCACCTTCCAGGAGGGCTTCGTGGTCCGCGCCGACATGACGCGCATCAACGGCAGCTACTGGAATTTCACCGGCTACTGGCGCGGCACGCTGACCTCCGCCCGCAGCGCCACGTCCCCGGTGACGCTCAATGACCTGCTCAACCGCACCTATCAGATCGGTCTCTACTACAACAACCCGAAATCGCGCTACGTCATCGGCATGGGACGCTACCTGCTGCCCTGGGCGGCCAGCCTCAGCACCCTCGACGGCGGCTATGTCGCCCGCCGCATCGGCAAGCGGTTTACCACCGGCATCTTCGCCGGTTCAACCCCCGACCCCACCGCCTGGAACTACGATCCCAACCGCCAGATCGTTGGCGCGTTCGGCTCTGCCGAATGGGGCAGCTACGAAACCGTGCGTGTAATCAGCACCGCGGGGCTCGCGGTGACCCGCAGCCACTGGCGCCCCGAACGCCAGTTCCTCTTTTTCGAGAACACCCTTCAGCTCAACAGCAAAGTGTCCATCTATCACAACCTCGAAGCCGACCGGCTCTCCGCCGCCATTACCGCGGAGCACAGCGATTCTCCACGTCTCGCGCGCAGCCTGTTCACTTTCCGGGTACAGCCTCTCAGATCGCTCTCCTTCGATTTCAGTCATAACTACTTTCGCGAAGTCCCCACGTTCGATACCCGTCTGATCGGCACCGGCCTGCTCGATAAGTTCCTCTTCCAGGGAATGAGCGGAGGCGCCCGGTACGAATTCCGCCGCGGCCTCACGCTGTACTCCGATATCGGCCGGAATAAGGCCCAGCAGGATACCCACGCCTCGCTCAATTACATGCTCGGCTTCATCGTTGCCCGTCTCCCGTTTTTCCCGGTCCGCGCCGATCTGCGGTACTCGCACTTTAATGGCAGCTTCGGAGCGGGAAAGTACGAGTCCATTACCTTCAGCCGTCAGATCAACGACAAGCTCCGTCTCGACTTCCAGGGTGGGCAACAGAGCCTGCGTTCGGCGCTCACCAGCCAGAACCGGGCCCGCTTCGGTAACCTCAACCTGGATTACCTGCTGGGCCGTCACTACCTGCTGGGCGCCGGATGGACGTTGTATCGTGGCAATGTTCAGGACTATGACCAGATCTTCATCAACCTCGGTTACCGCTTCTGATCGAGCCGGCCGTTCAGCGCCGCTTTTTTCGTGTTTTGCGCTGTCCGCCATCCTGCTCCCCATCGCCGCTTTGGCCCAGGCGCCGGCCGCCGGCGAGCCCGCGCCCGTCCTCCCGGCTCCTGTGCCCGGCGCCGTCATCCAGACCCGAACCGATTCGCCCCTCCTCAAGGTGCTGGACCAGGTCGGCCGGCAGGTCCGCAATTTCTGGGAATATGTTCCCGGCGTTACTTGCATCGAAGCCCTCAACCAGGAGAAACTCGGTGAAAAGGGCAAGCCGTTGTACCAGGAAAAGTCCACCTACGACTACCTGATTCTTCTCCAGGCTTCCGGCGACGAGATCTCGGTCGATGAATCGCGCATCGAAAAGAGCCGCAAGGAATCCAAAGGGAAAGCCTCGCTGCTCATGACCAACGGGTTTTCCATTCTCGCCCTCATCTTCCACCCCATGTACCAGGGGCGCTACGAATTCACCCAGCTTCCGGACGACGTTTCCGGCGGCCAGCATCTGCTCCGCATCGGCTTCCGCCAGCTCGATAAGGACCGCTCCCCGTCCGTGCTCGTGCTTCGCGGTCGCGATTATCCGCTTCCCTGGAAAGGAACCGCCTGGATCGATCCTGTCACTTTCGCCGTCCTGCGCATCGAATGCGGCCTCGAATCCCCCATGGAGGATATCGGCCTGCTTAAGCTCGATGCGAAAGTCACTTATACCCCGATCCGCTTCAGCGGAACGCGCACTTACTGGCTGCCGGCCCGCGCCGTGATCGAGGCCGCTACCCGGCGCCAGCACTGGCGCAATACCCACGCCTTCAGCGACTACCGCCGCTTCGATGTCGAAACCGAGGTGAAAACCACTAGTGCCCGATAACCTGCGAGTCATTCTGTGTCTACCAAGCTGACGAGTCAAACCGCGACCGGCAAGCTGACGAGCCGTACTGTGTCCGCCAAGGTCACCGGTCAACCCGTGTCCGGCAGGCTCAGTTATTACCTGCTCAAGTCCGATGGCCGCCACAAGCTGGAAGTCCTGTTAGTCCTCGGCTTCTATATCTGTGTGGTGCTGTGGGTCATCGCGCACGGCTTCCAATACTATCGCCTGCCCCTCGCCGAGCGCGCGTTTCATCCGCTCAACCGTCAGTTCAAACCCAGTGGAAGTGTCGGTATCCGCCTGGCCATGCTGGGTGTCGCTTCCTTCTGCCTGATCTATCTGTATGCCATTCGAAAGCGCTGGAAATGGCTCAGCAAAAAAGGCAAGACGCGCAACTGGCTGGATGTCCACGTCGTCCTCGGTATCGCCGCACCGGTGGTGATCACCTTTCACTGTGCCTTCAAAATGCGCGGCCTTGCCGGCATCGCCTACTGGATCATGATCGCCGTCATGCTGAGCGGCTTTATCGGCCGCTATCTCTACGCGCAGATTCCCCGCCGCATCAATGCCGCGGAGCTCTCCCTGAACGAAATGCAGTCTCTCACCGAGGACCTGACCCAGCAGCTCCAGTCGCAAAGCGTGGTCTCCGTCGAAGAACTCAAGCCCCTGCTCGCCGTCCCTTCCAAGACCGAGGTGGAGAGCATGCCGGTGTTGAACGCCCTGCTGTTCATGCTCTGGTGCGACCTCCGCCGTCCGTTTCTGGTGGCCCGCGTTCGCCGCCGGTCGATGGCCGTTTTTGCGCGTTTTGTCACTCTCGGCGGGCTTCGCCGTTCGAGCGAAGAGAAACTCGAAACCGTCATCGATCTGGCACGTCGTAGGTCCTGGATGGCCACCAAGATTTCGTTCCTTGGCAAGATCCACCAGGTGTTTCATCTCTGGCATGTCGTTCACCGGCCGTTCAGTTACTCGTTCGCCATACTGGTTTGCATTCATATCGCAGTCGCTCTGTCGATGGGATACTTTTAGTTCCCTGCGTCGTGCAGTGCGCTGATCGCTGCCCTGCGGTTACGGCCCCCCTTGCCGGGCCGCGACTCACCAGGCTGTGCCGCTGCCTTTGGCCGGCGTCCGCGGTCCGCTCCTTGGCCGATCGCCTGTCCGCCGGCCCGTTTGCTATAGTGAAAAACATTCTTGGGTGGTTCCGGAAAATTTAGGGTATGAACGAGTTACTAACCTATTGTTTCAGTGCCCTGGTGGTCGGCATCCCCGTGATCCTCTACCTGCGGCGCCTGAAGAAGAGGGAGGCGCGGGCGCGGGAGGCCCTGGAAAAAGGCAAGGTGTTTTCCGAGGGCCCCAAAGCCCAGCATCCGCACATCGACACCACTTACTGTATCGGCTGCCAGAGTTGCACCACCGTCTGTCCCGAAGGCGACGTCCTCGCTATGTTGGGCGGCAAGGCGGTCTTCGTCAACCCATTCAAATGTATCGGACACAGCCTGTGCGCCGAAGCCTGCCCGGTGGGCGCCATTACCATGGTTCGCGCTAGTCCGAGCATGAGCGCCGACATGCCCCACCTGAGCCCCGAATACGAAACCAACGTAGAGAACCTCTTCATTATCGGCGAATTGGGCGGCCTCGCCCTCATCCGCAACGCCGTCAATCAGGGCCGCGAGTGCATCGATACCATTCTGGAACGTATGCGCGAACTGGACCCCGCCGCTCCCGGCGTCTACGACGTGCTGATCGTCGGAGCCGGACCCGCCGGCATCAGCGCTTCCCTTCGCGCCATCGAGCACAAACTGAACTACCTCACCCTCGAACGCGACGAAATCGGCGGTACGGTGGCCAAGTATCCCCGCCAGAAGATGGTCATGACCAGTCCGGTCGAGTTCCCGATGTACGGCAAGTTCAACAAGACCGAGCTGGCCAAGGAGGAACTGCTGGCCTTCTGGAACAAGGTTCTGAAGCGGTCCGATTTCAGCGTTCGCACCGGAGAGCGCGTGGAGGACATCCGCCGGGGTGATGACGGCATCTTCACCGTCACCGCCATCGGCGGCCAATACCGTTCGCGCGCCGTCATCCTGGCGCTCGGCCGCGCCGGCACCCCCCGCAAACTCGGCGTGAAGGGCGAGGAGCTATCCAAGGTCATGTACCGGCTGATCGAGGCCGATCACTACATTGACAAGCGCATTCTCGTGGTCGGCGGCGGCGACAGCGCCATTGAGGCCGCCATGGGGCTCGGCCATCAACGCGGCAACAAGGTCACCCTCTCGTATCGCAAGGAAGCCTTCAGCCGCATCAAAGAGCGGAACGCCAGGCGGATCGACGACTGCATGCGCTCCGGGAAGGTCCAGGTGATCTTCAATTCCATTCCCGCGGAGATCAAGGAGGACGTCGTGGTCCTCGAAGCCAACGGGGAGTTCCAGGAGATTCCCAACGATTTCGTCTGGATCTTCGCCGGCGGTATCCCCGCCAACGACTTTCTCAAGAAGGTCGGCATCCAGTTCGGAACACGCGACATCACCGTGGAAGCGACCACCGAGGCTCAACAGAGCTCGAAGAGTAAGAAGGTGCTGGCGGGTGGCTGACCGGGTTGCGGTGGGCCGGACGGAGCCGGACGGATGGCTCGTAAACTGCTAACCTTGTAGGAATCGATGGATACCCTTCTGGCTTTCCTGGCGGGATCGATCTTGACGTTCTTCTTCGTGCGCCGGTACTTGAAGACGTTGGCCGCCCCCAGGCGGAGTGCCCCGACGCCGGCGCCAGCGGCCGTTCCGTCGATTCACTGCCCTCGCTGTGGCAAGGCCATTGCCCGCGATTCCTCGTTTTGTTCGGGCTGCGGCGCGCCCATGGCGCTGTGGAATGTGCACCGTGCCGCGGTGCAATCGGTGCCCGCCAACGGCTCGACCAGAGGGAAGCCCCGGCCGGTCATCAACACCACGCTGTGCATCGGCTGCGGAAGCTGTGTGGACGAGTGCCCCGAGACCGGGACCCTTGCACTGGTCTCCGGAAAAGCCATTCTGGCTCATGCCGAGCGCTGCGTAGGCCACGCCCACTGCATCGAGGTGTGTCCCACTTCCGCCATCACCCTTTCCTATGGCTCCATGCTCCAGACCCTGCGCGCGCCCATGGTAAAGGAGAACTTCGAAACCAACATTTCCGGCATCTACATCGCCGGCGAGCTCTCCGGCATGGGGCTCATCAAAACCGCCATCAACGAAGGCCGGCTCGCCGTCGAGAGCATCAAGAACCGGCTGGAGGCGGCCGGACTATGGCAACCCCCAGCCTTCGATCCCAATCACCTGCCCCCGGTCGCCGGCTGCAGCGCGGAAGACGACAGCCACTACGAAGTCCTTATCGTCGGCGCGGGTCCGGCCGGTCTCAGCGCCTCCCTCTCGGCCATGCAGTACGGCCTCCGCTATGTCACGCTCGAGCAGGGCGAAGTCGCTTCCACCATCCGCAACTATCCGCGCCAGAAGTTTCTCATGGCCGAGCCCGCCGAGATGCCGCTCTACGGCAGCCTCTATGTCGGCGACGGCACGAAGGAAGCCCTCCTCGGTGTCTGGGAGACGATCCTCTCCTGCACCGGCGTCCAGGTGCGCACCCGCGAACGCGTCGAGACCATCACTCGCGATGGCGGGTTCTTCCGCGTGGGCACCAACAAGGGCGTGTACACCACCCGGAGCATCGTTCTCGCCTTAGGCAAGCGCGGCACCCCCCGCAAGCTCGACGTCCCCGGCGAAGAGCTCGGCAAGGTGTGCTACCGGCTGATCGAGGCCGATAGCTACAACGATTGCGACATCCTGATCGTCGGCGGCGGCGATACCTCCATCGAAGCCGCGCTGGCCCTCAGCAAAGCTTCCAAGAACCGGGTCGTGCTCGCTTACCGGGGCGACTCCTTCGCCCGCGCCCGCGAGCGCAATCGCAACCTGCTTCGCGAGGCCGAGCAGCAGGGGCGCGTCCACGTCATGCGCAGCACCACCGTTGCGGAGATCCTCCCCGCCAGCGTCCGACTGGTCGAAGCCGGCCGCCGCCTCGAAATTCCCAACGATTATGTTTTCGTTCTGATCGGGGGCGAGTCGCCCGAAACGTTTCTGCGGAAAATCGGCATCCAGATCGTCGAAAAAGTAATCGGGGCAGAGAGTACTTATGAATTCGCGTAAGAAATGGACTTTATTCGCCGTGTTCGCCGTCCTGCTCGGGGCCACCACGATCTTTTTCTGGAAAGCCACCTCCCGTTCCCAGCAGGCGCCCACCGCCGCGGTCCAGCCGAAAACCGGCGCCGACAACCCCGAACACGAGATGAAGGTCCTCGAGGCCCAGCTCGAAAAGAAGCCCGGCCATACCCCCGTACTCATGCGCATGGCCGAAATCGAGCATGCCCGCGGCCGGCTCGACGAGGCTGCCGCCGACCTCCGCAAGGCCATTCAGACCGAACCAAAAAATTCCGACGCGCACCTGGAACTTGGGCGTATTCTATATGAGAAAGGCGACGTCACCGGTGCCATCGCCGAAACCAGCAAAGCGCTCGAAGCGAATCCCAAACACGTGGATGCGCTGTATAACATGGGGGCCATTTACGCCAACAACGGCGATCCGGTGCGCGCCCGATCGTACTGGAAAAAAGCCGTGGAGGTCGATCCCTCCGGCGAAAGCGGCAAGAAAGCAAAAGACGGGCTTGCCCGTATCGGAGGAAGCTGAAAGGCTGGGCATCAGACATGAAGACGTCGTCATCGGAGGGAGCCAAGATCGATAGCGGGCGCCAGTTCGGAGGCACTGTACGTGCAAGGGCATGCATCGTGACGAACCGCATGACAGCCCCTTGCGACGCGTGTGGCAAACCGGCTTCGCCGGTCCATATGCCTAAGTTGTTGCATGGATTGTATTGTGCCGGGTGCTGTCCGGCCTGCGCTCCCAAAACGCAGTGCTGACCCTCGTGATGACAAAGGTGACAAATTGCCGCGCTGCGGGGCACTCACGGCGGCGGGGTTGATCTGGGCGGCTGGGTAATATGCTACCGTTCGAGATGCTGGATTCCGGGACCCGGCTGATTACGGCGATGTTCGACGGCATGGCGGATCCGATTCTGCTGTGCGACTTCGCTTTTCTGGTCCTCGCGGCAAACCGGGTTGCCGTGGACCTCCTCGGAACTCCGCTCGGCGGCTTGCTCGGCAGACATGCGTCCGATGTCCTGCCCGGCTTCACCCCGGTCACGCTCGAGCCGGGACGGCTCGGGACTCGTTCGGAGTGGCGCTGCCGCGTCCGCGCGTTGCGCGAGGGCGGCCACCTGCTCGAGGTGATCACGCGGCCTTTGGCGGACGATCACGGCGTGCGCGGCTGGACCCTCGCCCTTACCGGCTCGGGCCAGATCCAATCGCCGCCCGAATTCGTCGGGCAATCCGCGGTCGCCCAGGAACTGCTGGAGTTCACCTCCCGCATCGCCGCCAGCCGCGCCCGCTCGGTGCTCCTGGTCGGCGAGAGCGGCACTGGCAAGGATCTGATTGCCAAGCGCCTCCACTCTTTGAGCACGCGCGCCGCCGCCCCCTTCGTCCATATCAACTGCGCCACGCTCCCCGGCCCGCTGCTCGAGAACGAACTGTTCGGCCATGAGCGAGGCGCTTTCACCGGCGCGGACGATTCCCGCGAGGGCCTGCTCGAAACCGCCCATGGCGGCACCGTGTTTCTGGATGAGATCGGTGAGTTGCCCCTCCCTTTGCAGGCCAAGCTGCTGCGCGTTCTCGAAGACCACACTTTCCGCCGCGTCGGCGGCTCCGCGGACCGGAAAGTCGATCTGCGCGTCGTTGGCGCCACCAATCAGGACCTCGAAAAAGCCATCGAGGAGCGCCGCTTCCGGGCCGACCTCTACTATCGCCTCAACGTCGTGCAGATCCGTCTCCCCGCGCTCCGCGAGCGCCGCGAGGATATTTCCCTGCTGGCGGCTCACTTCCTGCTGCGCTTTTGCGGCACGCACCACCGGTCGATTCAGGCCATTCACCCCGGCGCCCAACGCCTCCTCGATCTGTACTCGTGGCCCGGCAACGTACGCGAATTGCGCAACGTGATCGAGCGCGCCGTGCTCGTCGAAAATTCCCCCATCCTGACGGCCGAGAGTCTGCCCATTGCCAATCTCGCGGCGGCCAATTCCCCCTTGCGCGGCCGCAAAGTCGAATCCGAGCAGTTCTCGCTGCGCCGTTCCGAACAGGACCTCGTGCTGGCCGCCCTCGCCGAGGCTGACGGCAATCAAACCCGCGCCGCCGCCCTTCTCGGCATCGGCCGATTCTCCCTGCGCTACAAAATGAAGAAGCTCGGCATCCTGCACGGCGACGAGCCGAAAACCCGCGCTGCCGACTCCGTCGATTGACCGAATCGAACTCCACGCCACACCGGCCGTGGATTCCTGGTCACGACGCGATCCGATCGCGGGGATTGATTCCCAGCTTGCGCATCCTGGCTTGCAGCGTGGTTCGTTTCATGCCGAGCGCGCTCGCCGCCCCCTGCGGACCACTGACGCGGCCCCCGGAACGCTCCAGCGCGCGCAGAATCGTCTGCCGTTCGGCGGCCTCGAGCGTCATCACGTCGGAGTTTGCCGCCGCTGCCGCGGACGGCGCCGCCGCCGTGGCCCGTTCCAATTCGCGGACCGGAATCGCGAGCACCGCCCCCGTAGACAGGATCACCGCGCGCTCCACCAGGTTCTGCAACTCGCGTATGTTGCCCGGCCAGGGGTAGCGCACCAGCGTTCGCATGTCCTCCGCCGGAATGGTGGTGATACTCTTCCCCATCCGGCGCGCGAACTGCTGCACAAAATAGCGCACCAGCAGCGGAATGTCCTCCGGGCGCTCGCGCAGCGGCGGGACCGTAATCGGAAAGACGTTGAGCCGATAGTAGAGGTCGGAACGGAACTGGTTCTCGCTCACTCTACGTTCCAGGTCGCGATTGGTCGCGGCGATCACCCGCGCATCCGTGCGGATGGTGCGCGAGCTTCCCAGCCGTTCGAACTCGCGCTCCTGAAGCACGCGCAGCAGCTTGCTTTGCAGATCGAGCGGGATCTCGCCGACCTCGTCCAGGAAGACCGTGCCTTTGTGGGCCAGTTCGAACCGGCCGATTCGCTGCGCGATCGCTCCGGTAAACGCACCCTTCTCATGGCCGAACATTTCGCTTTCCAGCAAGCCGGTGGGAATGGCGGCGCAATTCAGCTTGACGAACGTACCCTGACGCCGCCCGCTCAGTCCATGCAGCGCGCGGGCGACCAGTTCCTTCCCCGTTCCCGTCTCGCCGAAGATGAGAACGGTCGAATCGGTCGGGGCCACAGTCTCGATCTGCTTGAGAATCACTTTGAGCGTTTTACTTCGCCCGATGATCTCCGAAAACTGGTGCTCGGTGCGAATCTCGTCCTCGAGGTAGACCTTCTCTTCGGCGATCTGTGCGTTCAGTTCCTCAATCCGCCGGTAGGAGAGCGCGTTGTCCACCGCGATGGCGATCTGACCGGCGGCCTGCGCAAGCATCGCCACATCGTCCTCGGAGAAAAGATCCTCGCGCCGCGCGCCGAGATTGAGCGAGCCAAGCGTTCTCTGCCGCGAAACCAACGGCAGCGAGACGAACGAATGCAGCCCTTCCCCGAACAGGTACTTCGCGGCTTCGGGCGAGAGCGCCTCGATATCCGCGGGCGTGAACAGTTTGGGCGAGCCTGTCTTCAGCACGTAACCCGACGGAGATCCGTCTACGGGAAGCACGGCATTCTCGCGGATCAGCCCGCGGCTCGCCGGAAAGTCGAGCGCCTGTAGACGAAACGAATGGCTCTCCGCGTCGTACAACGCCAGGCTCGCGTAGTCCATCCCGAACGTGCTCTTCAGGCACGCCGAGATGGCATGGAACAGTTCGCCGATATCGAGGTTCGTGACCACGGCGTTGTTCAGATCGAGCAGGAGCCGCAGCCGATCCCGCTCCCGGGCCAACTGCTGTTCGTACACCGCCGCCGCTTCGTGGTTCAACGCGTTGTCCACGGCCACGGCCACCTGCTTGGCCACCTGCGCCATGAAGTCGATTTCGCCGGCGGTGTAGGCGTCGCTCTCGAGCGAGCCGAAGTGCAGGGTGCCGATCCGCCGTTGTGCGGTCGAAAGCGGCAGCACACAGTGGGCATGGATCCCGTTCGACGCCAGCATCTGGTAGAAAGCCGGGTACCGTCGGTCCTGGTGCACGTCCGCCACGTAATACGGCTGCTGGGTCTCCAGGACGACGTCGGCGGGCGTCTCACGCAACGGGCGCTCGCGCGGCGCCGGGCAGTTCACCGGCTGGTCCGCTACCAGTTCGTGGAGGCGCATCACATTGCGTTCCGCATCGTACAGGCACAAGCCGATGAAATCGAAGTCGATCAGCGGCTTGAGGCAGCGATACAGATCGGCAAACAGGAGCGATAGCTGCCGCTCGGAAGCAATGCTCTTCGCTATTTCGAGCAGTGTCTGATAGCGGGCGTATGTGGTGTCGGACAGTTGGAGCGCCGAGCCGGACATTTCCTTGTACCCAGAAGGAGTGGTCGCCTGCGATCTTTCTTTTACGGTATCATAACCGACCACGGGGGGCCCTCCTTGCTGGCCGAGTCGCTTTCCTCGGCGGCGGCGATCTCCTCGATCAGGTACGTCATCATGGGGCCGGCGGCCCGCAGCATTACACCCTTCCGGTGCATCGAAACCAGCAGTTGCTCGCCCTCGCCATCGACGAAATCCACAGCGCACAAATCCACCAGTACAGTGCGGCTGCCGGCGATGGATTGCGCCGTTTCCCAGCACAGGGCAACCTCCCGCACCCAGGGGCCGGCAAGCCTGCCCTCCAGGTGCAACCGCAACTCGCTGGCGCTGTCGTGGACGGTGATTCGTAACATAGTGACCCGGTCTCCGTACGTTACTCCGGTAAGTGCGCGTACCATGCCACTCCCGGAAAACCGCAATTCCAGGCGCCGCCGCGGCTGCTTGGAATTTTTGCCAACCCCGGCTTGCCCTGATTTGGGCAAAATGCCGTCGCCTCGTCAGCCCAGCTTTCCCGGGGCAGCTACGGCTGCGCCGCTTGAGCGCCAATCCTCAACGAATTGCGCGCACTGGGCGGACGCGTGCACCAACAGGGGCGATGAGCCAATCCGCTTTAGTTCTTCCGGAGCCGATGAAGACGATCGATCGGCTTGGACGCCAGCCGGCAGCCGGCAACGGCGCGATGAACTTTGTCGCGCTGCGCATGCTCACCGGCGATCGCGCGAAGTATCTCGGTCTGATCTTCGCCATCGCGTTCAGCTCGTTCCTGATCGCGCAACAGGTTTCCATCTTCGCCGGCTTACTCAATCGCATGCGCTCGCAGATTCTCGATATTACCGACGCCGATATCTGGGTGATGGACCCGGCCACGCAATATGTGGACGAAGTCTACGCCTTGCGCGACGACGCCCTCTATCGCGTGCGCGGCGTTCCCGGAATCCGCTGGGCGGTCCCGCTGTTCAAAGGTCAGCCCGTAGCCCGCGCACGGAGCGGCCGGTTCCGCTCCGTGATTCTGCTGGGCCTGGATGATGCGTCGCTGGCCGGCGCTCCGCGGAAGATGATTCTCGGGTCGGTGCGGAGCCTGCGCGATCCCGATGCCGTGATCATCGACCTGGCCGGATATCATTTCCTGTTTCCGGGGCAGCCGCCGCGTCTCGGCGATGTGCTGGAGATGAACGACCGGCGCGCGCGAATCGTCGGCATCTCCGACGCGTCGGCGCCATTCACCTCGTTCCCCGTGATGTTTACCCGCTACAGCCTGGCGGTGAGTTATGTGGGGCGGCAGCGGACGCAGATGTCGTTCATCCTGGCCAAAGCACAACCGGGTGTGCCGGTATCCGAAATCGGCCGGCGGGTCGCCGCCGCCACCGGGCTCCGCGCCATCTCCGACGGCGAGTTCGGACGGATGACCATCGCCTATTACATGGCCCATACCGGCATACCGGTGAATTTCGGGCTCACCGTGGCGATCGGCCTGATTGTGGGCACGGTGGTAGCGGGCCAGACATTTTATATCTTCACCATCGAGAACCTGAAGCAGTTCGGCGCGCTGAAGGCCATCGGCACCACGAATCTGCGGATCATCGGCATGATCCTGCTCCAGGCGCTGCTCGTCGGCACGATCGGCTATTCGATCGGCATGGGCATGACGGCGGTCTTCTTTTCGATCACCACCCATCAGGAGGCCACCCGCGGAATCGTACTCCTGTGGCAGACCATGGCCGGCACGGCCGGAGTGGTGCTCTTCATCGTAGCGGTGGCGAGCCTGATGAGTGTCCGGCGGGTCCTGAAACTGGAGCCGGCCGTTGTCTTTCGAGGATAAAACATGAAACACGCTGTGAAAGCCAGAGGCATTTCGAAGTGGTTCGGCCAGAACGAGGCGCGCATTCAGGCGCTGCGGCGGCTGGACCTGGACATCACAATGGGCGAGCTGGCCATGCTGGTGGGCCCCTCGGGCTGCGGCAAGACGACGCTGATCTCGGTGATCGCCGGTCTGCTGGACCCCAGCGAGGGCGATCTGGAAGTGCTGGGACAACTCCCGGGCCGGATGGGAAAGAAGGAGCGAATCCTGTTCCGCCGCCGGAACCTCGGATTCGTTTTCCAGCAGTTCAACCTTCTGCCGGCGTTGACCGCCGCGGAGAACGTCGCGGTCCCGCTGTTCATCGCCGGCTGGAAGCGCCGCCCGGCCGTGGAAAAAGCCGAGGGGCTGCTGGCCGATCTGGGATTGGCCGAACGCCTTCACGCCTTCCCGTCGCAGCTATCGGGCGGCCAGCAGCAGCGCGTGGCCATCGCACGGGCGCTGATCCACGACCCGCGGCTGGTGGTTTGCGATGAGCCCACGTCGGCATTGGACGCCCACGCCGGGCACAACGTGATGGAGTTGTTGGCTGGCTTAGCGGTTCGTCCGGATCGCGCCGTGATCGTGGTCACCCACGACAGCCGCGTTTTGGATTTTGCCGACACCATCGCGCATATGGACGATGGCCGCATCACGCATATCGAGCCGCGTGCCGGGATGGCCCGTGATCTGGCCGTGAATCAGTAAATCAGGAGGGGAACTTATGAAACGCTATACATTGCCCGCGGTCGCCGTGGCGAGCCTGTTGTTCGCCACCACCTGGACGCTCGCCCAGCGGCCGGTCCGCAAACCGTCGCAGCCGCCTGCGCCGCCTCCGGAGGCCGCTTCCGCCGAAACCGTCGCCGCCGTGGGGCTGGTGGAGCCGGCCACGGAGAACATTGCCTTGAGCTGCGCCGTGTCCGGCCTGGTGACCTCGCTTTCCGTGAAAGCCGGCGATCACGTCCGGTCCGGACAGAAACTCTTCTCCGTGGACGACCGCGATTTGATGGCGGACCTCGCGGCCAAGCGGGCCGCGCTCGAAAATGCGCGGGCGCAGTTGGCGAAGCTCGAGGAGGAGCCTCGTCCCGAGGAGCTGCCTCCCGCCCAAGCCAAAGTGGCCGAAGCGAAGGCGCAGCTTGCCGATGCCGAGGTGCAGGTGCGGCTCATCGAGAGCGTCACCGATCCGCGCGCCGTCAAGAAGGAAGACGTGCTGCGGCGGCGGCTGGCCCGCCGGGCGGCACAGGCGCGCCTCGATCAGGCCGAGAAGGATCTCGCGCTCCTCAAAGCCGGGGCGTGGGCGCCGGACAAAGCCATCGCCCGGGCACAGGTGAAGCAGGCCGAAGCCGCGGTCCGCCAGGACGAAGTGAACCTGGGCCGGCTGACTACGCGCGCTCCCATGGACGGCATCATCCTCCAGAACAAAGTCCGCCTCGGGCAGTACGCGCAGTGCGGGCCGCTCGACGAGCCGCTCATGGTCTTCGGCGGCGGCCGCGAACGGCATGTCCGTGCCGATGTCGATGAGGAAGACGCCTGGCGCGTGAAAGCCGGCGCCGCCGCGGTGGCGCACGTGCGCGGCAACAGCAAAGACGAATACGCCCTCGAGTTCGTCCGCTTCGAGCCTGATGTGATCGCCAAGCAGTCGCTCACCGGGGCCGCCAGGGAGCGCGTGGATACGCGGGTGTTGCAGGTGATCTATCGATTCCGCGACCCCCACTCTCCGGTCTTCAACGGCCAGCAGATGGACGTCTTCATCCACGCCGGCCGGGCGTTAGAGGAGGGCACGAAATGAGGCGTCCGTTCCTGGTATTTATCGCCGCCTTGCCGGCGGCCCTGTTCACCGCCTGCGTGCCCGGTCCGGCCTATCGCAAGCCTGTGGTTGCTGTGCCGCAGCATTGGCAGGGCGAGCCGGCTCGGGGCACTTCCGCCGAAGGCGAGCCCGTCGAGCAGTGGTGGAAGACGTTTCACGATCCCGAGTTGGAGTCGCTGGTCTCCCGGGCGGCCGCGGCCAATCTCGACCTTCAGCTCGCCGCCGCGCGTATTCAGGAGGCGCGCGCGAATCGCGGCCTTGTCCGGTCGAATGCTCTGCCGCAGGTGAACGCCGCCGTGTCGGCGACCCGCGATCGCAAGATCGTCTACGGCTTCACGCCGGGCGGACTGCCGTTCGAAACCAATTTCCTGCACGGCCAGTTCGACATGTCGTGGGAGGCGGACGTGTTCGGCCGCATCCGCAGCCAGGTGCGGGGCGCCTCGGCGGATCTCGCCGCGCAGGAGGAGGACCGCCGCAGCGTGCTGATCACGCTGCTGGGGGACGTCGCGACCAACTACGCGCTCGTGCGCGGCGCGCAACTGCGCCTCGGCATTACCAGGCGTAACATCGCAATCGAGCACGACACGCTCGATCTCACCCGCGCTCTCGCCGCGGCCGGACAATCCACGGATCGCGACGTCGCCCAAGCCGAGGCTCAGTTGGAACTAACCCGCGCGGCGATTCCCCAACTGGAAACGGATCGCGATGTGGCGATTCATCGCCTGGGGGTCCTGCTCGGCAGGGAACCCAATGCCGTAGCCGTCGAACTGGGGCGAGCCGCGCCGCTGCCCGTGATTCCGCCCGAGGTGCCCGTCGGATTGCCGTCGGACCTCCTGGCGCGCCGGCCGGATATCCGCCGGGCCGAAGATCAGTTTCGCGCGGCAACGGCGCGGATCGGCGAAGCCCGTGCCGACTTCTTTCCCAGATTCTCGCTGACGGGGAGCGCCGGGCGCGAGTCGACGCAACTCCATCTGCTCGCGCTCGGCACCGGGAATCTGTTTTCGTTTGGGCCGTCGGTGAGCCTGCCGATCTTTACGGCGGGCCGGATTCGCGCGAATGTTGCGGTGCAGCAGGCCCGTGCCACGCAAGCCGAGGTGGCCTACCGCTCGGCCGTCCTGACGGCGCTCGAGGAGACGGAGAATGCGTTGGTCGCCTATTCCGGTGAGCAGGAGCATGGCCGGCGCCTGGAGCGGGTGATCGGCGCCGACCGCACCGCCATGGAATTGGCGCGGGAACAGTATCGGGCGGGTTTGGCGGATTTCCTGACGGTGCTGGATGCGGAACGCACCCTGACCGGCAACGAGGATCAGCTCGCCCAGAGCCGAACGGCGATGGTCACACGGCTGGTCTCGCTTTACAAGGCTCTGGGCGGTGGGTGGTCCGCGCCCCCGGATACGCCGTGAGCGCGCGGGCGCCGTTCGGCCCTGCTGCGCGACCTGGCGGTGTCGTATCGCCTGCGGCCCGCGAATCGCCGCTCTCCTGCCCCTGGTGAACCGCCACCGCGGCACGAGGCGGCAGATCGGGAACCGCGTTGACCACAGCCGGCAGCCAGGCGCCTGCTTGCCCGGGGACAGCGCGCGGCTGCGCCGAATCGAACGTTTGGATCGACGGCAAGGCGGCTGGCGGTGTATCCTGTCAGCTACCTGGAGGGTCTGATGTTCGGCACCATGATGGAGTACCCGTTGACGCTCACCGCGATTCTGGAGCGGGCAGGCCGGCTATTCGGCGCCGTAGAGATCGTCTCGCGGCTCCCCGACCGGTCGTTCGAGCGCACCAATTATGCCCAGGTCTATCGCCGCTCGCGGGCCCTGGCGGGCGCGCTGGAGCGGGCGGGCCTGGCCCGCGGCGACCGGGTGGCCACCCTGATGTGGAACCACAGCCGCCACCTGGAAGCCTACTTCGGCATTCCTGCGGCGGGTTGCGTGGTGCACACCCTCAACCTGCGCCTGCATCCGGACGAGCTGGCCTATATCGCCAACCATGCCGGCGACCGCGTGTTGATTGTGGACGATGTGCTGCTGCCGCTCTACGAGAAGCTTCGCGGGAAGACGCGGATGGAGCGCGTCCTGGTGGTTCCGACCATGGGAAAGCGCGCCGGCGGAGCCTACGAAGATTACGAGGAGTTCCTGGAGACCGCGAGCGACGATTACGGGTTTCCGCCGCTCGAGGAGAACGAGGCGGCGGCGATGTGCTACACCTCGGGCACCACGGGCATGCCCAAAGGCGTCGTTTACTCGCATCGCTCGCTGGTGTTGCACTCGTTTTGCATCGCGCTGCCGGACAGCGCCGGTCTTTCGCAGGGCGATTGCGTCGTGCCCATGGTGCCCATGTTCCACGCCAACGCCTGGGGCCTGCCGTTCGCGGCGGCGATGGTGGGCGCCAAACAGGCGCTCCCGGGGCCTCATCTGGACCCCATCAGCCTGCTGGAACTGATGACCAGCGAGCGGGCCACGCGCACCGGAGCCGTGCCGACAGTCTGGGCGGGGATCCTGGACGTGCTGGGGAAACAGGCGGGCCGCTGGAAGCTCGATCCGCGGCTGCGCGTGCTGGTGGGCGGGTCGGCGCTGCCGGAGGCGATGATCCGCGCCTTCGACCGCCACGGCATCGCCGTCGCGCACGCCTGGGGCATGACGGAACTGAGCCCCATCGGCACCATCTGCGGCCTCAAGAGCCACATGCCGGAGTGGAGCGAGGCGGAGCGCCTGGCGGTGCGCGCCCGGCAGGGCACCGCGGTCCCGTTCGTGGACCTGCGGGTGATGCTGGGCGACCATGAACTGCCGTGGGATGGCGAGACCATGGGTGAATTGCAGGCGCGTGGCCCGTGGGTGGCGGCAAGCTACTACCAACGGCCCGAAGAGGGTGAGCGATGGACGAAGGACGGCTGGTTTCGCACCGGCGACGTGGCGACCATCGATGCCGAGGGGTACGTCAAGATTGCCGACCGCACCAGGGACCTCATCAAATCGGGCGGCGAGTGGATCAGCTCGGTGGACCTGGAGAACGCCTTGATGGGGCATCCCGCCGTTGGCGAAGCGGCCGTGATCGCCGTGCCGCATCCACATTGGGGAGAACGGCCCCTGGCCGCGGTCGTGCTTCGCGAGGGCTGCCAGGCCACGCCAGCCGAATTGCGGGAGCACCTCGCACAGCGTTTCCCGAAGTGGCAGTTGCCGGACGCCATCGTGTTCGTGGAGGAGATTCCCCGCACCAGCGTGGGCAAATTCCAGAAGTCGCGCCTGCGCGAGAAGTTCGCCGGCTGGGAATGGAAGCAGACGGCGGGCGAGGCGCTCTGAGTGGCCGAACCGCTGGCAGGGATTCGGGTGCTGGATCTTTCGCGCCTGTTGCCGGGACCCATGGCGACGCTCCACCTGGCGAATCTGGGGGCGACGGTAATCCGCATCGGCGAGCCGGTGCGGGCCAGTGAGCTGGCCAGCGTGCTGGAGCCGGTCCTGGGCCGGAACAAGCACTCCATTCGACTCGATTTGTGGCAGCCGGCGGGGCGCGACGCGTTCCTGGATCTGGCGAAGGAGGCCGACGTCGTGGTCGAGAGCTTTCGACCGGGCGTGGCCGGCCGCATGGGGATCGGCTATGAGACCGTGCGCGAGCGGAACCCGCGCGTGGTCTATTGCTCGATTTCGGGGTACGGGCAAACCGGTCCGGACTGCCTGCGGGCGGGCCACGACATCAACTACCTGGCGTGCTCGGGGGTGGCCGACCAGATCGGCGTGGCCGGAGGGCCGCCGTCGCTGCCGAATCTGCCGATGGGCGACCTGCTGGGCGGCACCCTCACCGCGGTGATGGGCATCCTGGCCGCGCTGATCGGCGTTGAGACCCAAGGCGTGGGCCGATACATCGACGTTTCCATGACCGACAGCCTGCTGGCCCACTCGGTGGTCGCGCTGGCAACCCGGGCTCTTTTCGACCGGCCTCCGGGGCGCGGCGAAGACGCGCTCTCGGGCGGGCTGCCCTGCTATCATTACTATCGAACCGCCGATGACCGCTATCTGGCCGTGGGCGCGCTGGAGCGGAAGTTCTGGGAGCGGTTCTGCGATGCGCTCGGCAGGGGGGACCTGAAACCGAAACACCTGGTGTTTGGTGCAGAATCGCGCGCCGTCATCGGGGAATTGGAACGGATCTTCGCGGCGCAGCCGGCGGCGTACTGGGTGGAGACGTTTCGCGACGAGGACTGCTGCGTCACGCTGGTGCTGACGCTGGAAGAAGCGATGGCGAGCGCGCAGACAGAGGCGCGCGGAGTGGTGATCGAGGGCGAGAAAGGCGCTTGCTTTGGGTTGCCGCTGAAAATGCAGGTTTGACCGACTATCCGATCGGATGCCGTATCCTGGACCTTTCCAGGCCTTTCCCGAGTACCCGGTTCGCCATCCGTACCAGTACCGCGGTCTTGTGTGGAGGCGCGCGTTTAGGCGGCGCGTAGGGTGGCAAAGAAATGTGCCGTGTCTTAAAGTGTTAGTGTTCCGGGTGTATGAGGAATTCCATGCGAATCTGGCGAGTTTTCATAGTTCTGGCAGCCGTTCTGGCACTGGTGGCGTGCAATCGAGATCCCAATGTGGCCAAGCGTCGGTACCTGGAGAGCGGCAACAAGTACTTCGCAAGAGGCAAGTTCAAAGAGGCCCGGCTCATGTACAAGGATGCCCTCCAGAAGGACCGGCTGTTCGGACCGGCGTACTACAAGTTGGGATTGACCGAGACCAAGCTGGGCTCCTGGGGCGCGGCCATCAATGCGTACCGGCGCGCCATCGAACTGCTGCCCGCCAGTTCACCGGACCATTGGGATGCAATGGTCCAGGCCTCGCAGATTTACCTGGTGGTGGCGGGCGACCAGAAGCAGTACCTGGATGAGGTCGAAGACTACTGCAAGAAACTGCTGGCCCGGGACGCCAATTCCTACGATGGCCACCGCCTCCTGGGCGATCTTCAGTTCCGGCGCGCGCTCGACCTGCTGCGCGTCGCGCAGCGGACCGAAGCCCGTGAACTGTTCGAAGTGGCCCTTAAGGAGTTTACCCAGGCGAATGCGATCAAGCCCGGCAATACCGGCGTACTGATGCAGTTGGCGCGCTGCCTGGCCGCCAGGCAGGATGCCGCCGGCGCCGAAAAGCTCTACCGGCAGGTGCTGGAGAAGAATAAGGCTTATCGCGAGGCGTATGGCGAGCTTTACCGGCTCTACATGATGCAGAACCGCGCCGCCGAGGGCGAGCAGCTCCTGAAGACGGCGTACCAGAACAATCCCAAAGACTACAGCTACCTGACCGCCCTGGCGCTGCACTATTCGCAGCAAATGCGCAATGCCGAAATGGTGTCGGTGCTCCAGCAGATCAAGACTCATGCCAAGGACTATCCGGAAGCGTACCAGGTGGTGGGCGATTTCTACCTTCGGCTGGGGGATGGGGACACCGCGCTTAAGCAGTATCGTGAGGGGATCGAGAAGGACTCCAAGCAGAAAGTCCTCTATCAGAAGCGCATCATCGAAGTATTGATGCGCCAGGGCAAGCGCACCGAAGCCGCCGAGATGACCCAGCAGGTTCTCAAGGAGGAGCCCAACGATAACGACGCCAAAGGGGTGGCCGCCACATTGCTGCTGGATAAGGGCGAGATCAACCAGGCGCTGGCGGACCTGACGCAGGTGGTGACCCGGGCGCCGCAGAACGCGGTGGCGCGCTATCAGTTAGGTCGCGCCCACGAAATGCGCGGCGAGTGGGAACAGGCGCGCCAGCAGTTTCAAAAGGCCGTGGAACTGCGCCCCGACTACTTCCTGGCCTGGGTGGCGCTGGCCCAGTTGCAGGTGGCGCGCGGAGAATTCGATTCGGCGGAGAGGACCGCCGATGAGATCCTCGCCAAGGACCGCTCCAACCCCACCGCGCTGCTGATCAAATCCGCCGCCCTGATGGGCCAGAAGAAGTATGCTGAGTCGCGGACCCTGCTCGACGGCATGACGAAGGTCAACCCCAATTCTCCCGACGTATACTACCAGCTCGGGTTGTTGAACCTCTCCGAGAGCAAATACAAAGACGCCGACGCCGCGTTCCAGAAATGCTATGAATTGAATCCCACGCTGGCCCGTGGGTTGATGGGCGTGGTGGAAACGGCCATGGCGCAGCACAAGCCGGACGAGGCCCTCGCCCTCTTGCAGAAGGAATCCGCCAAGGCGCCGAATCGCCTGGAGTTTCACCTGGCGGCGGGCAATGTGGCCGCCCGCGCCGGCAAGTTCGACATGGCCATCGCGGAGTACCAAAAAGTGATCGAGGGGCTCGACAAGAACTCCAAGACGCGCGGCGGCATCTACCTGCGCATGGGCGAAACCTATCGCCGCAAGGGCGACGACGCCGGGGCCATCGCGGCCTTGCAAAAGGCTCGCGAGGCGTCGCCCGAAGACGACACGGTGTTGACCTCGCTGGGGCTGACGCTCGATCACGCCGGACGCTGGCCGGAAGCCCGGCAGTTGTACGAAGCCACTCTGAAGATGGCGCCCAACAACGGCGTGGTTCTCAACAATCTGGCGTTCCTGATCGCGGAGCACGGCGGCGATCTCGACGATGCGCTCACCAAGGCGCAGCGGGCCAAGCAGCTATTGCCCACCATGGGCGAGGTGTCCGATACGCTCGGCTGGATCTACCTGAAGAAGAACCTCAGCGACGAGGCGCTGAATATCTTCAGGGACCTGATTACCAAAGCGCCCAACCAGTCCACCTACCGCTATCATTTGGGCGTGGCGCTTTCGCAGAAGGGCGACAAGCCGGGGGCGATCAAGGAGCTGCAACAGGCTCTGAAGGACAACCCCGAACGTGATGAAAAGGAAAAGATCCAGCAGTTGCTGAGCCGGCTGAAGGCGTCGTAACGAGCCCTGCCCGCCGGCCGGCGGAGCGATCGGGAGGATTACCGGCGCTTGTAGTGTTGGCGCTGCGCCTTGTGGATCGCCTTCCAGCGGCGTTTTTGCGCGAGTGCGGCCAACCAGTCGGTCATCACTTCGTGGCGGCGGGCCTCGTTCCTCAATTTGCGGTAGCTCTCCCAGCGATCGCCGGAAATCTCGCCCGCCGCCCGTGCCGCCTCCACGGCACAGCCGGACTCGCCGGTGTGGGTGCAGTCGCGGAAGCGGCAGGCGGCAGCCAGGGCGGCAATCTCGTCGAAGGCGCGGTCTACGCTGTCCTGGCCGGCCCAGAGCTGCAATTCGCGCATGCCGGGGGTGTCGATCAAGGCGCCGCCCACGGGCAGCGGCACCAGTTCGCGATGCGTCGTGGTATGCCGCCCGCGGCTGTCGGATTCGCGCACTTCCCGGGTGCGCAGCCGCGCCTCGCCGAGCAGTCCGTTCACCAGCGTGGATTTGCCCACGCCCGAAGAGCCGAGCAGGGCAACGGTGCGCCCCGGCCCGAGAAAGGGCGCCAGCGCAGCCAGGCCGTCCGCGGTATGCGCACACGACGTCACCACCGGCGCGCCGCCGGCGACGGCTTCCGCGGCGGCGCGGCGCGCCGCGAGGTCCGCGCAAAGGTCGGCCTTGTTCAACACCACCACGGGCCGCGCCCCGCTCTCCGCGGCCAGCGTGAGGTAGCGCTCCAGCCGGCGAAGGTTGAAATCGCCATCCAGGCCGCAGACCAGAAACACCAGGTCCACATTGGCGGCAATGGCCTGCCGCTCCTCCCGCCGGCCGGCAGCGCGCCGCGAAAAACAGGTGCGCCGGGGCAGCACCCGTTCCACGATGGCGAGGTCTCCCACCACGCGCGCCGCCACCCAATCGCCCACTACCGGCAGATCCGCCGCGTCCGCCGCGCGGTACCACAGGGCTCCCGAAGCTTCCGCCCAATGCTCCGCCGTTTCGGTGAACAGCCGGTACTGATCGCGCTGGGCCAGCGCGATGCGTCCCAACACCAGACCCTCTGAAGCATCGCTTTGAAAGGCGCCGTAGACCGCCCCGTCGGCGCCCAGGGATTCCAATCGCATGACTGTTCGCTCCTTCGCAACACGGTTTCCAAATGGGGCCGCGCATGGCGTTCCCGCGGAGTGGGCAGCCGCCCGCGCCGGAGGCCCGGAGCCCGGGGGCTGGCGGACCGGCAACCGCAAGACGCGACCGAATGGCTGAGTGAAACTGGAAGGACACCAGTCCGCAACGGCGCACCCCACCTCGGCGATCGGGCACCGCCATCCGGATTGGCGCTAGCGGACAGTCATAGGCGACTGTCGATAGGCTAGCATAGTCTTTTGCCATTCCAAAGGAGCAACCACACATGCGCGTAAATCAGACCCGGGAGCGCCTGGCTCGAGGCGAAACGGTCTTCGGCTGCGGATTGCAGGTGTACCGGTCCGCAGAGATCCCGCGCGCCTTCGCGGCGGCGGGTTTCGACTACGTCTTCATCGACATGGAGCACGGATCCTACACCCTCGAAACCGTGCACGACATGATCGTCTCGTCGAACCAGGCCGGGATCACGCCCATCGTACGGGTGGGGGAGTTGCTGTATTCGCTGGTTGCGCGGCTGCTCGATGCCGGCGCGCAGGGCGTGATTCTGCCTCGCGTGGAAGACCCCGTTCTGCTGGAGGAGGCGCTGAGCTGGATGCGTTTTCCCCCCGACGGCAAGCGCGGATTCGGCATCAACGCCACCATGCTCGATTACGAATCCCGCGGCTTCCCGCAAATCATCGCGCACCAGAACACCAACACGCTGGCGGTAGTGCAGTTCGAGACGGTGACCGCGATGGAGCGCGCCGATGAGCTCCTCGCCCTGAAGGGCATGGATATCGCGATGGTGGGGCCGGCCGACCTGTCGATTTCGCTGGGCATTCCCGGCCAGTTCGACCATCCCAAGCTAATCGAGACGGTGGACTTGCTGATCGAGAAGTGCAACCGGCACGGGGTGGTGCCCGGGATTCAGACCCGCGGACTGGCGATGGCCCGGATGTGGGCAGAACGCGGCATGCGCTTTGTGGGCTCGGCCGCCGAGCACGTGCTGCTGTTGGAGAAGGCGAAAGAGACGGTGGCGCAACTCCAGTCGGTGCGCGCCGCGCATCAGAGGTAGACTACCCCTATGACCGGAATCACTCGCCGCAACCTGCTGGGCTCGGCGGCACTCGGCCTCGTCGCCGGGCGCCTGTCGCGCGCCGCCAATTCCGCCGTTCGCATCGGCGTGACCGACTGGAATCTCCGGCTCGGCGCCAAGCCGGAGTCCATCCCGCTGGCCGCCCGGCTGGGCTTCGACGGCGTGCAGATCTCCTTCGGCCGCGGCACGGGCGACGACAAGCTGCCGCTCGACAACCCCGAGCTGATCGACCGCTGCCTCACGCTGGCCCGCGAAAACAAAATCGCCATTGCCGGCACCTGCGTGGACCGCCTGCACGTCAACGGCTTGAAGAGCGACCCGCTGGCGCGCAAGTGGGTGCTCGACTCGATCCGGCTGACCAAGGCGCTCAACACCAAGGTGCTGCTGCTGCCCTTTTTCGGCAAATGGGCGCTGCAGAACCAGGCCGAGATGGATGCCACCGGCGACGTGCTGCGCGAACTCGCGCCCGAAGCCGAAAAGGCCGGCGTGATTCTGGGGCTCGAAGACACCATTTCCGCCGAGAATAATGTGCGGGTGATGGAACGTGCGCGCTCCCGGAACGTGCTGGTGTACTACGATGTCGGCAACTCCACCCGCAACGGGTTCGACATCCTCAAAGAGATCCGCTGGCTGGGCAAGGACCGCATCTGCCAGGTGCACCTGAAGGACAATCCGCACTACATGGGGGAAGGCACCATTTCATTTTCGGCGGTGATGCAGGCGATTCGCGACATCGGCTGGTCGGGTTGGGCCGTGCTAGAGACCGATACGCACCCGGGCGCCAAGGTGGAGGACGATATGGCGCGGAACCTGGCGTACATCCGGAAGATCATGGGCTGAGGCAGGGGCTCGTGCCGGGCCCCCTGCCGTCGCACCATCCAATCAGCGACCGCTGCCGGTACTGGTGGTGCCGCCCGGCGCGAGACTGCTGATCCGCTCCCACTTCAGGCCGTCCTGTTTCAGGATGGTGGATTGGCCGATGGCCCACAGCTCCCCGTTGACGCGTTGCAGCCTGCCCAGGAAGAACCGTCCGCCGGCGGGGATCGCCTTCCAGGTTTCGCCGTTTTCGCTCACCAGGAAGCCGTCGTCGTAGGTGATCCACAGCCGGTTGTCCTTATCAACGGCGATGTTGGTTAACCACGATTTCACCGGACTGGACTGCGGCTCCCAGATGGCGCCGCCATCCTTGCTCCGCATAATCTGGCCGTTGAACCCCACCAGCCAGCCGTTCTGCGCATCTTTGAACAGCACCGAGGTGAGCGACCACTGGGCGGCATCGCACTTCACGACCTCCCACTTCTGCCCGCCGTCCACGGTGCGCAGAATGGTCCCGGCCCAGCCGACCACCCACCCGTGATCCTTGTCCACGAAATAAACGGTCTCCAGGGTCTGGTTGGTGTTGCTCACCTGCTTGTCCCAGGTGCGCCCGCCATCGTGCGTATGGAGGATGAGGCCCTGATAGCCCACGATCCAACCCAATTCGCCGAAGAAGCTGATGTCCATCAGGTGAGGGGTTGCGTTCAGCTTGCGGACTTCCCATTTCCGGCCGCCATCCTCGGTGGCCAGCATCAGCCCGCGATCGCCGACCACGAACCCGCGCCGGGCATCCATGAAGGCCATGGCGCGCAGCTTTTCGGTGGCCCCGGTATCGCGTTTGACCCAAGTCTTGCCACCGTCCGCGGTGGCCCAATAGGCGCCCTGTTCGCAGAGGGCGTACACCGTGGAGTTCCCCGGCACGGCGGCGTCGCGCAGCCAGCAGGAGCGGTCCTGCTGATTCTGCGCCATCAGGGGAAGCGCCGCCATCCCCGCTACAACGGCCATCGCGGCCACAATGATCCTCATCGCTATGAACCTCCGTCGCACTCCATTATATTTCGTATATTCGGGTCGTAAGGTTACATGGGCCGGTGCACGCAGTCCCGGTGGGTTCCGGGAGGTTCTCAATGGCCGAAAGCGATCAGTTTGCCGGGTGAGCGGAGCCGCACGCCTTGCCCTCCCGGGCGGGCGCCATTTCGCACAGAACGGGTCGCCGAAGCGGGCCGCTTGTGCTCCCATGCAAGAAGGAGGTTTTTTCATATGCCTGCAAAACCGATTCCGGCCGGATACCACACGGTCACACCCTACCTGGTGGTGAACAACGCCGCCGCGGCGATCGATTTCTACAAGCGCGCATTCGGCGCCAAGGAAGTCATGCGCATGGACGGCCCGCAGGGAAAAATCGGCCATGCCGAGCTAAAGATCGGCGATTCCACGATCATGCTGGCCGATGAGATGCCGGGTGCCCGCGAGCGTTCCCCGCAGTCACTGGGCGGCACCGCCACCGGAATTTTCCTATATGTGGAAGACGTGGATGCCGCGTTCAAACAGGCCACGACCGCCGGCGCCAAAGTGGACACGCCTTTGGCAGACATGTTCTGGGGCGACCGGTACGGCAAACTGTCCGATCCCTTTGGCCATTCCTGGTCGCTGGCCACCCATAAGGAGGATGTAGCTCCGGAGGAGATGGGCCGGCGGGCGAAGGAGGCCATGGCCAAGATGGCCCAAGGCCAGACATCCAAAGCCACCAGTTAATCCAACCCTGGGGGGAGCGGTCACCGGCCGCTTTCCCCAGCGCCTCGAATCCTGCGTTTGATTCTCCTTTGCCCGTTCGGGCGCACCCGCGTCATGGCCTGCCGAAATCGACTTACTACCCCATAAACCGCTTGAAGACCCGATTCTCCGGGATATATAATGGCAGTGGTTACTAAGCACCAACTTTAAGTGGGGCTATGACGGCAGCGATGTTTTCCGGTGGCGATTTCGCGGGCAAAGTGACCACGGCCGAGCGTGCCGTGGAACTGGTCCGCTCCGGAAACCGCATCTACGTGCACCCCGGGTGCGCCACCCCGCAGACCCTTCTGGATGCCCTTGTGGAGCGCGGCGGCGAACTCCGGGATGTCGAAATTGTCCACATGTTGACCCTGGGCGCGGCAGGCTATACGGCGCCCGAGTATGAAGGCCATTTCCGCCACGCCGGGTTCTTTCTGGGCGGCAACGTGCGTCCGGCCATCGCCGAAGGGCGCGCGGACTACATCCCGATCTCGTTGAGCGATATCGAGTACCTGTTCCTTTCCGGGGAAATGCCAATCGATGTGGTGTTGCTGCAGGCGTCGCCGCCCGATGGCGACGGGTTCATGAGCCTGGGGGTGAGCATCGACTGCACCCTCACCGCCGCCGCCTGCGCCCGCCTGGTGGTGGCGGAGGTGAACCCCTGCATGCCGCGCACCCTGGGCGAGACCACCATCCACGTCAGCCAGGTGGCGGCCATCGTGGAGACGGCGCACCCCCTGCTCGAAGTGCCGCCGGCCGAGTCCGGCCCGGTCCAGCGGCGCATCGCGCAGCATGTGGCTACCCTGGTCCCGGATGGTGCGACTCTCCAGATGGGGATCGGCGCGCTGCCCAATTCGGTGTGGGAATGCCTGGCGGACCATAAGGACCTTGGCATCCACAGTGAAATGTGTTCCGATGGCGCTTTGCCCCTGATTCAATCGGGAGTCATCAACGGCGCACGCAAAACGCTCCACCCGGGCAAAGTGGTGGCCGGGTTCGTGTTCGGCTCCAGACGGCTGTTCGAGCTGATTCACGAGAACCCGCTGTTCGAGTTTCACCCCACGGCTTACGTGAACGATCCCTGTGTGATCGGCCGCAACGATCGCATGATCGCCATCAACTCGGCCTTGCAGGTGGACCTCACCGGGCAGGTATGCGCCGATTCGATCGGCACCACGCCTTATAGCGGCGTCGGCGGGCAATTGGATTTCATTCGGGGGGCGGGCCGGTCGCGGGGAGGCAAGGCGGTCATCGCGCTGCCGTCAACGGCGCGGGGCGGCACGGTTTCGCGCATCGTGCCCGTGCTCGATGCCGGCGCCGGAGTGGTGACGCCGCGCTCCGACGTGCACTACGTCGTGACCGAGCACGGCATCGCCTATTTGCGGGGGAAGACGCTGCGCCAGCGAGCCGAAGCGCTGATCGCGGTGGCCGACCCCCAATTTCGCGGCGCATTGCACGATTTCGCCGCGCGGGCACACTATCTGGAGACCTGGAGGTCCGTGGCATGACGAACAATGGCAAGCCCGACCGCGGTTCGGTCGACATGAATTCGGAGGAATGCAAGGGCTGCGGCCTGTGTGTGGAGGCGTGCCCGCCCAAGGTGCTGCACCTGGCGGAACACTTGAATCGATACGGCTACCATCCCGCGGAATACCTGGGGTCGCGCTGCACGGGATGCGGAATCTGCTTCTACGTCTGTCCCGAGCCGGGAGCCATCCGCGTGCTGCGGCTGGCGGCGGCCTAGGAGGAGGCCATGCAGAAACACCTGACCAAGGGAAATGAAGCCATCGTCAAGGCGGCGGTCCTGGCGGGCTGCCGCGCTTTTTACGGATATCCCATCACTCCCGCCAGCGAAATTGCGGAAGCGGCGGCGCTGTACCTGCCGCAGGCCGGCGGCGTGTTCCTGCAGGCCGAAAGCGAAGTGGCCGCGGTCAACATGCTGTATGGCGGGGCGGCGGCGGGCGTGCGCGCGATGTCGGCATCGAGCGGTCCCGGTATCAGCCTGATGCAGGAAGGCTTCAGCTACATCGCCGGCGCGGAACTGCCGTGCGTGGTGGCCGACATCATGCGCGCCGGACCGGGCCTGGGCAACATCGCGCCCGAACAAGGCGACTACAACCAGATCGTGAAAGGCGGAGGACACGGCAACTACCGCACCCTGGTGCTGGCCCCGAACTCGGCGCAGGAGATGGCGGACCTGACTACCCTGGCATTCGACCTCGCCGACGAGTACCGCAACCCGGTGGTGGTTCTGACGGATGGATATATCGGCCAGATGATGGAGCCGGTACGGTTCGCGCCGCCGCGGCCGGTACCGCCGCCGCCCGCCTGGGCCGTCACCGGCACCGCCGCGACGCGCGCCAACCTGGTGTGCTCCATCTATCTCGAGCCCGACCTCATGGAGCGGCACGTACGCAAGCTCGAGGCGAAGTATCAGAAGGCCGAGCGCGAAGCCGTACGCGCCGAATGCTGGCGCACCGGGGATGCCGACGTGATCCTGGTGGGCTACGGCATTGTCGGCCGCGTGCTCAAGGCGGTGGTGGAGCAGGCGCGGGCGCGCGGCATGGCCGTGGGCCTGCTGCGGCCCATCAGTTTGTACCCGTTCCCGGTGGAGGAGATCCGCCGCGCCAGCCTGCGCGCCAAAGCGTTCGCCGTGGTGGAGCTCAGCACAGGCCAGTTGCGCGACGATGTGCGGCTGGCGCTCGAGGGCCGCCGGCCGGTGGAATTCTACAGCCGCGTGGGCGGCAACGTGCCCTCCGCCGAGGAGGTATTCGAGTTCGTCGAGGGCAAATTCGCGGAGTTGTGGCATGGAGACCGCGAGGAGGCGATGATCCATGGCTGAGTACACCATCACCCACGAAAAGGCCGAGTGCTTCTACGACTGTTACGAACGCAAGGCGGAGTTGCAGCACCAGACGCACTACTGCCCGGGCTGCGGCCACGGCATCGTCCACAAGCTGCTGGCGGAAGCGGTGGACGAGCTGGGCATTCGCGACCGCATGGTGCTGGTGAGCCCGGTCGGCTGCTCGGTGTTTGCGTATTACTACTTCGATGTCGGCAACATCCAGGCGGCCCACGGCCGCGCCTCGGCGGTAGCCACGGCGGTAAAACGCAGCCGTCCGGACAGCATCGTCGTCTCCTACCAGGGCGATGGCGACCTGGCCGCGATCGGCACCGCGGAGATCGTCCATGCCGCCAATCGCGGCGAGCCCATCACGGTGATCTTCGTGAACAACGGAATCTACGGGATGACCGGCGGGCAGATGGCGCCCACCACGCCCCTGGGCAAGAAAAGCACCACCACGCCGTTCGGCCGCAACGCGCTGAACGACGGCTATCCCATCCACATGTGCGAGCTGCTGAATTCGCTCGATGCGCCGGTCTACATCGAGCGCGTGGCGCTGGGCAACAACAAGCAGATCATGAGCGCCGCCAAGGTGTTGAAGCGGGCCATGGAGAACCAGGTGAAGGCCCTCGGTTTTTCCTTCATCGAAGTGCTTTCGCCGTGCCCCACCATCTGGAAGATGACCCCGCTCGATGCCCAGGCGTTCGTGCGCGAGGAGATGGCCAAGACATTCGGGGTGGCCAACTACCGCGACCGGACCAGGGAAGTGGAGCCGCGGCCGTCGCCGGCGCCGCCTCCCGCCCTCGAATCCCTCCCGCGCATCCTGGGGCTGACCAACGGGGATGCGGGCGAAGCGCCGGCCGCGCTCCCTCCCCGCGAACTGGATATGCGGATCAAGGTGGCAGGCTTCGGCGGCCAGGGAGTGCTGATGCTGGGCGAGGTGCTCGCCGAAGCCGGGCTCGAATCGGGGTACGAAGTGTCCTGGCTGCCCTCCTACGGGCCCGAGATGCGCTCGGGAACCTCCAACTGCCACGTGCGTCTTTCGAAGCACCCCATCGATTCGCCGCTGGTCTCGCGCCCCAATGTGCTGCTGGCGCTGAACGAGCCTTCGCTGCGGAAATTCCTGGGGGCGGTGGACCCCGGCGGGATCGTTCTCTACAATGCCGAGGCGCTGCCGGAGGACTGCCGCCGCGAGGATGTAAAGATCGTCTGCCGCCACTTCACCGGCCTGGCCGACCAACTGGGCAGCCCCAAGGTGGGCAACATGGTGATGTTGGGCGCGCTGCTGGAGGCCACCGGCCTGCTGGAACCCGAACCGGTAGCCACCGCCCTCGGGCGGCTGGTGAAAAACCCGCGCTTCTTCGATCTCGACCTGGCGGCGCTCGCCCGCGGCCGCGACGAAATTCGCACGTCCGGCGAAATGCTCACGCCCTCCGAGGATTACCTGTGGGGCGTGTAAGCCGGACCTGACCGAGGAAGGCTACATGGATATTGGAGTCATTCGCGAGCGTGGTGTCTTCGACCGGCGCGTGGCGCTCACGCCTGCCATCGTGCGGCGGCTGACCGGCGCCGGCCACACCGTGTGGGTGGAAACGGGCGCCGGCGAAGGCGCGATGTTCCGCGATACCGAGTACATCCGGGCCGGCGGCCACATCGCCTATTCGCCCGAAGAGGTACTGCAACGGGCCGAACTGGTGGCCAAGATCGCGCGGCCCAGCGCGGAGGAGCTTTCGCTATGCCGCCCCGGCATGGCGCTGATGGCGTTCTATCACATGGCGGTGGCCGACCGCGCGCTGCTCGAGCGCCTGGCGGAACGTTCCATCACCGCCATCGGCTGCGAGGTCATCCAGCAGGAGAGCGGCCGGCTGCCGGTGCTGGCCGCGATCAGCGAGATCGCCGGGCAGATGACCGTGCCCATCGCCGCGCACCTGCTGCGCTCCAGTTCCGGCGGACGCGGCATCCTGCTGGGCGGAACTCCCGGCGTGCCGCCGGCCCGTGTAGTGATCCTCGGCGCCGGCGCGGTGGGCTCGGCCGCGGCGCGCGCCGCCGTTGCCGCGGGCGCGCGCGTTTTGGCGTTCGACAGTCAACCGCGCAAGCTGCGCCGCATCGTGGAGCGGGTGGCTGGGGTCGAGACCTGCCTGGCCGATGAAGAAGCCATCGCCGAGGCCGTGTCGGGCGCCGATGTGCTGATTGGCGCGGTGCTGGTGGCCGGCACCCGCGCGCCCCACGTGGCGACCCGGGAAATGGTGGAGCGCATGAAGGCGGGCTCCGCCGTCATCGACGTCTCGATCGACCAGGGCGGCTGCGTGGAAACCAGCCGGCCCACCCATCTCGGCCAGCCCACCTTCGTGCACCAAGCCGTGACCCATTTCTGCGTGCCCAACTTCACCGCCGACCTGGGACGTTCCTCCAGCGTCGCCATCTCTCAGGCCATGCTGCCGTACCTGCTCAAGATCGCCCAATGCGGCGTGGATGCCGCCGTCGCCGGTTGTTCGGAACTGGCGCGGGGCGTGTACACCCTGGGCGAGAGGCGCCTGTGAACCGCGACTACCGTTCCCGCATCGTGTCCGCCGACGAAGCCTTGCAGGCGGTCCAATCGGGGCAGCGGGTGTACATCCACAACGGCTGCGGCGAGCCGACGGAGCTGGTGAAGGCGCTCACCCGCCGCGGTCCGGAGCTGCGCGATGTGGAAGTCGTCCACCTGGCCACCATGGGCGCGGCCGGCTATTGCCTGCCCGAACATGAAGGGCACTTCCGCCACAATGCGCTGTTCATCGGCGGGAACGTCCGCCAGGCGGTACAGGAGGGCCGCGCCGATTTCACGCCGATCTTTCTCAGCGAAATCGAAGGCCTTTTTACTTCGGGCGCGCTGCCGCTCGATGTGTGCCTGCTGCAATGCACGCCGCCCGATCAGTACGGCTACATGAGTCTCGGCCCCAGCATCGATGTCTCGCTCACGGCGGCGCAGTGCGCGCGCCACGTAATCGTGGAAATCAACGACCGGGTGCCGCGCACCCTGGGCGATACCTTCCTGCACGTGAGCCGCGTGGATGCGTTCATCGAAACGTCGCATCCGCTGGCCGAATACCGCCAGCACGAAATCTCCGATATCCACCGCGCCATCGCCCGCCACGTAGCGCCGCTGATTCCCGACGGCGCCACCATTCAGACCGGCATCGGCGGCATTCCCGAGGCGGTACTGGGCATGCTGCGCGACCACAAGGATCTCGGGATCCACTCCGAAATGGTGCCGGACAGCGTGGTGGAGCTGATCCGGAACGGGGTGATCAACAACGAGCGCAAGACCCTGCATCCCAACAAGGTAATTGCGGGGTTCGTTCTCGGCACGCGCATGCTGTTCGATTTCATCGACAACAATCCGGTGTTCGAGTTCCATCGCACGGCCTACGCCAACGACCCGCTGGTGATCGCGCAGAACGACCGGATGGTGGCGCTGAACTCCGCCATCGAGGTGGACCTAACCGGGCAGGTGTGTGCCGACTCGCTGGGAGCGGTGATGTACAGCGGCATCGGCGGCCAGGTGGATTTTCTGCGCGGCGCCGCCCGTTCCAAAGGCGGCATGCCGATCATCACCCTGCCTTCCACAGCTAAGAACGGCACGGTTTCGCGCATCGCCACGCGCCTGCAACCGGGCGCCGGCGTGGTGACCTCGCGCGGCGACGTGCATTACGTGATCACGGAGCACGGCGTCGCCTACCTGCACGGGAAGACGCTGCGGCAGCGCGCCGAAGCCCTGATCCGCATCGCGGACCCCCGCTTCCGCGAAGAACTCGAAGCCTACGCCCGCGAGCACAAGCTGCTCGGCGCCGACCGCTCCACCGTTCCCGTATAAGACCGCCCACGGGGCGGCAGGACGGCGCTCGGAACCGGGTTGTCGCGCCGGCTACGGGATATGTTCGTAGGCGGCGAGGGTGAGGAATTCGGGAAGCGAGTCGGCCAGCATCATCTGCTCGAACAGTTGGGCGGCCAGCGGGTACTGGCCGGCCTGGTAGCGCGCGTCGCCGGCCATGGCGCGGATGTGCTCGAGTTGACCGGCGATGGTCTTGCGGATCAGTGCCGGAGTGATCGGGCGGCCGGTATTCAGTTTGGCTCCATGATGCAGCCACTGCCATACCTGGGTGCGCGAGATCTCCGCCGTGGCCGCGTCTTCCATGAGGTTGTAGATGGGCACGCAGCCGTTGCCCATGAGCCAGGATTCGAGGTACTGGATGCCTACATCGATGTTGACCTTCAGCCCCTCTTCGGTGATGTCGCCCACCGGCACGGCCAGCAGATCGGCCGCGGTGATGTGCACGTCGTCCGGCTGGCGCTGGATCTGGTTAGGCGCCGGCATGTGCGCGTCGAAAATCTCTTTGGCGATGGGGACGAGGCCCGGGTGCGCCACCCAGGTGCCGTCGTGGCCGGCATTCACTTCGCGCAGCTTGTCCTGGCGGACCTTGTCGAGCGCGGCCTCGTTGGCGGCCGGATTGTTCTTGATGGGAATCTGCGCCGCCATGCCGCCCATGGCGTGAATGCCGCGGCGGTGGCAGGTGTGAATCAGCAACTGCACATAGGAATCGAGAAAGTGGCAGGTCATGGTCACCTGCGCGCGATTCGGCATGACGAACCGGGGCTGCTTGCGGAAGACCTTGATGAAGCTGAAAATGTAGTCCCAGCGGCCGCAGTTGAGTCCTGCCGAATGATCGCGCAGTTCGTGGAGGATCTCATCCATCTCGAAGGCGGCGAGGATGGTTTCAATCAGGACCGTGGCCCGGATCGAACCCTGCGGAACCCCTACGTACTCCTCCGCGAACACGAACACGTCGTTCCACAGGCGCGCTTCGAGGTGGCTCTGCATCTTCGGCAGATAGAAATACGGGCCGGTGCCTTTAGCGAGCAGGGCCTTGGCGTTGTGAAAGAAGTACAGCCCGAAGTCGAACAGCGACCCAGACACGGGTTGTCCGGCGCACGTGGCGTGCTTTTCGATCAGGTGCCAGCCGCGCGGGCGCACCATCAGGACGGCGGTTTTGGCGGCGGGTGCATAGCGCTTGCCCTCGGGGCTGGTAAAGGAGATGGTCCCGGCGACCGCGTCGCGCAGGTTCACTTGCCCTTGGGCGGTGTTGCTCCAGGTGGGGGAGTTCGAGTCTTCGAAGTCGGCCATGAAGACACTGGCGCCCGAGTTGAGGGCGTTGATGATCATTTTGCGTTCCACCGGGCCGGTGATTTCGACGCGGCGGTCCTGGAGGTCGGCGGGGATGGGGGCAACCTGCCATGCGCCATCGCGGACGGAGGCGGTCTCGGGGAGGAAGTCGGGCAATTGACCGCCATCGATGGCGGCTTGCCGGGCGACGCGGCGGTCGAGCAGGTCGCGGCGCCTTGCGCCGAAGCGGCGATGCAGCTCCGCGAGGAACCGCAAGGCATCGGGGGTTAAGATTTCATCGAATCCAGGCTCACTGGGAGCATGGATGATCATTTGGTCTTTCAGTCCTGGCGAGCCCATAAGCCTATTCGCGATTTTACTTGAAATTCGCGGTGCTGGCTGGCGATTTCGCGCCGTACGATTTTCGGTACACTGACGTTTGAACGCGAGGAACTAGGAATGAAGCCTGCCAAACTCGTTTTTCTCTGGACTGCGTCGCTGCCGTTGGCCTTCGGCGCGGCCGGGACCATTCATCTGCTGCAGAAGCCGGCGATGAACAAGACCCACATCGTCTTCTCGTATGCGGGCGACCTGTGGACGGTCGGCCGGCAGGGCGGAGTGGCCACGCGGCTCACCGCCGGAGCCGGTTCGGAAAGCGGCGCGGCCTTTTCGCCGGATGGAAACACGCTCGCCTTTTCGGGGGAGTACGACGGCAATGTGGACGTGTTCACGGTGCCGGCCTCGGGCGGCATTCCCAAGCGCATCACCTACCACCCCGATGCCGACCGCCTGGTTGGATGGACGCCGGACGGCAAGCGCATTCTGTTCCGCTCGACGCGCGCCAGCAACTCGCGTTATACGCAGCTGTTCACGGTGCCGGCGGAGGGCGGCCTCGCCGAGGCGCTGCCGCTGCCGATGGCCTATTGCGGGTCGTACTCCGCGGACGGGAAACGCATGGCGTACCAGCCGCTGGATGGAGGCCAGTTTTCGACCGATACGAACAACTTCGTCTCCTGGAGACGGTATCGCGGCGGCCGGGCCAGCTACATCTGGACGGTCCATTTCGACGACCTGTCGACGCAGAAAGTGCCGCGCACGAATTCCAACGACTTCGCTCCGATGTGGATCGGCGAGAAGGTGTACTTTCTTTCCGACCGCGAGGGGCCGGTAACGTTGTTCCAGTACGATCCGCAGAGCCGGCAGGTCAAGAAGCTCCTCAACAACGCCGGCAAGGACATCGTGTATGCCAGCGCCGGGCCGGGCGGCATCATCTACGAGCAGTTCGGACAGATCCACATTTACGACCTGGCGAGCGGCAGCGAGCATGCGGTGCCGATCGATATCGAGGCCGATTTGACCGAAGTGCGGCCGCATTTCCAGAACGTGGCCCGCGAGATTCGCAATGCGCGCATTTCGCCCACCGGCGTGCGCGCCGTATTCGAAGCGCATGGCGAGATCCTGACCGTGCCGGCGGAGAAGGGCGACATCCGCGATCTGACCAAAACCCCGGGCGTGATGGACCGCTCGCCGGCGTGGGCTCCCGATGGAAGGTCGGTGGCCTGGTTCTCGGACGAATCGGGCGAGTACGCGCTTCACGTGCGCGCGCAAAACGGCGCGGGAGAGACGCACAGGATCGCGCTCGCCGGCAAGGCGGCCTTTTATTCCGAACTGAAGTGGTCGCCCGACAGCAAGCGCGTGGCGTTCAACGATAACCAGCTCAACCTGTGGCAGGTGGAGATCGCCTCCGGCAAGTTGACCAAAGTCGATGCGGACCATATCAGCGAAGGCGGGATGAACTTCGCGTGGTCAGGCGATTCGAAGTGGATCGCCTATGCCAAGGCCCTGCCGAACCGCTTCCACGCGATCCGCATCTACTCGATCGAGTCCGGCCAGAGCCGGCAGGTGACCGATGGGATGAGCGACGCCAGCGATCCGGCCTTCGATCGCGACGGCCAGTACCTTTATTTCCTGGCCAGCACCAATTATGGTCCGACGACCAGCGGGCTCGACATGACCAGCGACGAGCACGAAGTCACGCGCAGCGCTTACCTTGCCGTGCTGCCCAACAATATCGCTTCGCCGCTCGCGCCGGAAAGCGACGAAGAGAAGCCGCCCGAGCCGCGCGCCCCGGGAGAAAATGCTGCGGGCGGCGGGCGCGGCGGACGGGGAGGCGCGGGGGCCGGCGCGCAGCCGGAAGCGCCGCCCAAGCCGGTCCGGATCGACTTTGACAAAATCGAGCAGCGCATCATCGCGCTACCCGTGCCGGCGCGTCCTTATCTGACCCTGACCTCCGGCAAAACGGGCCAAGTGTACCTTACCGAAACCGCCGCGGGCGGCGGGCGCGGCGGATTCGGCGGTGGCCAGACCCTCTCCCGGTTCGACCTGAAGACTCGCAAGCTCGACAAACTGGCCGATAACGTGGCTTCCTTCGACCTCTCGTTCAACGGCGAAAAGATGCTGCTCCGCGTGGGCGCGGCCGGCGCCGGCGGACGCGGCGGGCGCGGCGGAGCGGCCGCACCCGCGGCCCCGCAGTACGTGATCGTCTCGGCCGCCGCGCCGCTCAAGCCCGGCGAGGGCGTGCTGCGCCTGGCCGACGTGGAAGTGAACGTGGACCCGATCGCCGAATGGAAGCAGATGTACCACGAGGTGTGGCGCATCGAGCGCAGCTTTTTCTACGACCCGAACCTTCACGGCGTGAACGTGGCCGATGCCGAGAAGGAATATGAAAAGTATCTCGACTCGCTCGGCTCCCGCAGCGACCTGAACTACATCATCCACGACATGATCAGCGACATGTCGGTGGGCCACCTGCGGGGCGGGGGCGGCAATATCCCGCAGGCACGCACCATTCCGGGCGGGCTGCTGGGCGCCGATTACGAGATTGCGGGCGGGCGGTACCGCTTCAAGCGCATCTATACCGGCGAGAGCTGGAATCCGCAGTTGCAGGCTCCCCTGGCGGCGCCCGGGCTGAACGTGGCCGCGGGCGACTACCTGCTGGAAGTGAACGGGCAGGAACTCACCGCCAAGGAGGACGTCTCGCGCCTGCTCGAGAACACCGCGGGCAAGCACGTGGTGATCAAGATCGCAACCGACGCTTCCGGCGCCGGGGCGCGTGAGATCACGGTGGTGCCCGTGGCAAATGAGACCCAGTTGCGCAACCAGGCGTGGATCGAAGCCAACCGCCGCAAAGTGGATGAGCTCAGCGGCGGGAAACTGGCTTACGTCTACCTGCCGGACACGGCGCAGGGCGGGTTGACGAATTTCACGCGCTACTACTTTGCGCAATCGGAAAAGCAGGGCGCCGTCATCGACGAGCGCTTCAACTCCGGCGGGCAGGCGGCGGATTACATCATCGAAGTGATGCAGCGGCCGTTGCAGGGCTTCTGGAGCCCGCGCTACGGTGCCATCTACCGCACCCCGGCCGCCTCCATCTTCGGACCGAAGGTGATGGTGATCAATGAATTCGCGGGGTCGGGCGGCGACATGATGCCGTGGATGTTCCGCCATAATAAGGTCGGCACGCTGGTCGGCAAGCGCACCTGGGGCGGCCTGGTGGGGGTGGGCAACTATCCGCCGCTCATGGACGGCGGCACGGTAACCGCGCCCAGCTTCGCGTTCTTCAACGCCGAGGGCCAGTGGGACGTGGAGAACAAGGGAGTGGCGCCCGATGTGGAAGTGGAGCAGGATCCCAAGCTGGTGGCCGAAGGCCGCGATCCGCAGCTGGAGCGCGCCGTGGCCATCGCCCTGGAGCACATGAAGGATCACCCGGCGCCCGAACCGCATCGCCCGGCGTATCCGAATTACAACCGGCCGGCACCGTCGACGAGTGGAACCTCAGCGGCGGGAGGGAATCGGTAGGCCTATGCCCTTCATCCACGAAGATTTCCTGTTGAGCAACCAGACCGCACGGCGGCTCTATCACGAATATGCCGAGCCGGAGCCGATCCTGGATTACCACTGCCACCTCCCGCCGCAGGATGTCTCGCAGAACCGGCAGTTCGGCGACCTGTTCGAAATCTGGCTGGAGGGCGATCACTACAAATGGCGCGCCATGCGGGCCAATGGCATCGCCGAGCGCTACGCGACGGGTGACGCTTCGCATCGCGAGAAGTTCCAGGCGTGGGCGCGAACGGTGCCCGAGACGCTGCGCAATCCGCTCTACCATTGGACCCACCTGGAGTTGAAACGCTATTTCGGCATCGAAGACCTCCTCAGCGAAGCCACCGCGGACGCCGTCTGGAACCGCGCCAACGCCATGCTGGCCACCGACGATCTGCGCGCCCACGGCATCCTGCGCCGCTTCCGCGTGAAGGCCGTCTGCACCACCGACGATCCGACCGACGACCTCTCCTGCCACAAAGCCATCGCCGCCTCCGGCCTGGAGACCCGGATCTATCCTACCTTCCGCCCCGACAAGGCGCTGAACGTGCACGCGCCCGAGATCTTCAATCCCTGGGTGGACCGGCTGCAAGCGGCGGCCAACATGACCATCTCGACGCTGGCCGGTTTCGTGGAGGCGCTCAAGCGGCGTCACGATTTCTTTCATGAGATGGGCGGCCGCCTCTCCGACCATGGGCTGAATCACCTGCCGTGCGATTTCTCCGACGATCGCGAAGCCGCGCACGTCTTCAGCCGCGCCCGCCTGGGCCAGCCCGCCACGCCCGATGAGCATTCCCGGTTCGCCGGATACATGATGCTGATGTTCGGCTGGTGGGATGCGGAAAAGGGCTGGACCAAGCAACTCCACCTGGGCGCGCGCCGCAACAACAACACCCGGCGATTCCGCGAGCTGGGGCCGGACACCGGCTTTGACTCCATCGGCGACTGGCCGCAGACCGATGCCCTGGGATGGTATCTCGACCGGCTCGATCAGCAGGGCGCCCTGCCCAAGATGATCGTGTACGATTTGAACCCTGCCGACAACTACAGCTTCGCCACCATGATCGGCAACTTCCAGGACGGGTCCGTCGCCGGCAAGATCCAATTCGGCAGCGGCTGGTGGTTCCTCGATCAGAAGGAGGCCATGCAATGGCAGATGAACGCGCTCTCCCACTGCGGCCTGATCTCGAAATTCGTCGGCATGCTGACGGACTCGCGGTCGTTCATGTCGTACCCGCGCCATGAGTATTTCCGGCGCGTGTTGTGCGATCTGTTCGGCCGCGACATGGAAGCGGGCGAACTGCCCGGCGATGAAGCGCTGATCGGCGGGACCATCCGCAACATCTGCTTCGCGAACGCCAGGAACCTGCTGGGGCTGAAACTCGACTGAGTGCGCGGCGCGGCGATTGCCGCGTCGGATAGAGCGGATGCGCCGGAAACGCCCGACGCAAGACTGGAGGCGCGGATCGGATTCGAACCGATGTATCGCGGTTTTGCAGACCGCTGCGTTAGCCAGCTTCGCCACCGCGCCTCAGAAAGGACCCGCGCGCCCGCTCGATTCACAGGCGGCGTGATTCCATTGTAGTCCAGTCCGCCCGGTCGGCACTACGCGGCGCACCGTGTGGGGCGGAGACGGAATCCGATGCTCCGCCCGGTTCTGCCACAATAGACCAAAGGCGATGCCGAATACCAAAATTGTTGCCACGCTCGGCCCGGCTACCGATTCGCCCGGCATGCTGAAGCAGTTGCTGGTGGCCGGGGTGCACGTGTTCCGGTTGAACTGCTCGCACGGCAGGCAGCGCGAGCACGCGGCGCGCATCGAGGCGGTGCGGGCAGCCACGCGCGAGATGGGCATCCACGCGGGAATCCTGCTCGACCTGCAGGGGCCCAAGATCCGGCTGGGCGGTTTCGAGGGCGGCGGTTGCGTGCTCGAGAACGGGTCGACCTTCACCATCACCACCGAGCCGGTGCCCGGAACGTGCGGGCAGGCGTCCACGAGCTACGCCAATTTCGCGCACGATGTGAAGCCGGGCGATCGCATCCTCCTGGCGGATGGCGCCATCGAACTGCGCGCCGTGGAGAGCGACGGGACCCATGTGCGCACCGAGGTGGTCAGCGGCGGCGCGATTAGCGACCACAAAGGGATCAACCTTCCCGGGGTAACGCTGAGCACGCCTTCGATGACCGAGAAGGATCTCGCCGACCTGCACTTTGGGCTCACCGCGGGCATCGACCTGGTCGCCCTGTCGTTCGTGCGGACCGCCGCGGACGTTCAGCAGTTGCGCGACCGGCTGGGCGGGCGGCCGGTGTCCATCGTGGCGAAGATCGAGAAACCGGAAGGGTGGGACAACATCGAATCGATTCTCCACGTGACCGACGGGGTGATGGTGGCGCGCGGTGACCTGGGAGTCGAGATCTCGCTCGAGCGCGTTCCCCGCATCCAGAAATCGATCATCCGGCGGGCGCGGCGCACGGGCCGCTTCGTCATCACGGCCACCCAGATGCTGGAATCGATGACGGAGCACCCCGTGCCGACGCGCGCGGAAGTCAGCGATGTGGCCAACGCCATTTACGACGGCACCGACGCGGTGATGCTGTCGGCGGAGACTTCGGTGGGGAAGTATCCGGTGGAGGCGGTGCGGTTCATGGCGCGCATCGCCACGGAGTCGGAGGCATCCATCCGCAGCCGGGGCTATCAGGACCCGCCGCATTCGCCCGAGCCGTCCAACGCGGAGATCCTGGCGGACGCGGCCTACCATGCGGCGCGGGACTCCGGGGCGGTGGCGATCGTGGTCTTCACCTCCACGGGGTCGAGCGCGCGGCTGGTATCGCGCTACCGGCCGCCGGTGAAGATTTATGCGATCACGCCGCACGACACCACGGCGCGGCAGCTCACCGTGAACTACGGCGCGAGGCCGATTCTGGCGCCGGATGTAGCGAGCACGGACGAGATGCTGGGGCTGATGGACCGGATGATGGTGGAAGGCGAGTATCTGAAAAGGGGCGACCTGGTGGTCTTCGTGGCGGGGCAGCCGGTGGGGCGCGCGGGCACGACCAACCTGATGAAGTTGCACCGCGTGGGCGGGGGGTAGGCGAGCGGCTCCGGCGCGCAGCCGCGCGACCGGTATCATGGAAAGCATGAAGCTGGCACCTTTTCTGCTGGACGACTGGCTGTCGCAGAAGTTCACCGCCGATCCTCCGATAGCCTACGACCTGGGAGCGAGCACGGGGCCGGTGTGGACGCTGCGGGAACTGGTGGCGCTCGAAGGCGAGGACTTTCACGAGCGGCTGCTGGATGCCGCGTTGAGCTATACCAGCCCCGCGGGTTCCGGCGAACTGCGCCAGGCCATCGCGGAAATGGAGGGCGTGGATCGCGACGATGTCCAGGTGGTGACCGGCGCGGCCGAGGCGCTGCTGGCGCTGTTTTTCCTGGCGGCGGAACCGGGTGCCAACGTGGTGCTGCCGGAGCCGGGATTCCCCACCAATGCGTCCACCGCCGAGGCGATGGGGATCGAGGTGCGGCGCTACCGGCTGCGCGTCGAGAACCGCTTTCAGATCGATGCGGACGAGATCCGGCGGCAGGTGGACCGCCACACGCGATTCGTGCTGGTGAACTCGCCGCACAATCCAACCGGCACCGTGCTGTCGGATGCGGAGATGGAACGGCTGCACGATTTCTGCGCGGACCGGGGTGTGGGCTTCGTCAGCGACCAGGTGTACCACCCCATCTATCACGCCACGCCCATGCGGTCGGCCGCGCGGCTGCCCCATGCCACGGTGCTGGGCGATTTTTCCAAGGCGCTGTGCCTCAGCGGCCTGCGCACCGGGTGGATTATCGAGCGCGATGGCGCGCGTCGGAAGCTGTTCACCAACGCGCGCAGCTACTTCACAGTATCGAACACGCCGCTGGGAGAACGGCTGGCGACGCTGGCGATCCGCCACCGCGATGCGATCTACGGGCGGGCGCAGGAGATTGCGGCGCGAAACCTGGCGCTGCTCGACGGGCTGTTCGCCGAGTTCGAGGACGTCTTGCAGTGGGTGCGGCCGGCGGGCGGGATGACGGCGTTCCCGTGGCTGGCCGGCGGCGGCGATGGCCGCGAGTTATGCCGCCGGGCGATGCGGGAAGGAGTGATGATGGCGCCGGGCGATTGTTTCGGCATGCCACACCATTTCCGCATCGGGTTCGCCGCGAGCGCCGGGAAATTCACCGAGGGCCTGGAACGATTCGCCGGAGTGCTGGGTCAGCCGAAGCGTTCGGCGGCGCCTTCGTAGTAGTCCCGTCTGTCGTGGCGTGCATCCACCATGGTACGTCAGGAGACGATGCCCTTACGGACCGCGTAAAGAATCAGCTCGGGAATGCTGTGCAGGTCGAGCTTCTGGAGGATGTGGGTGCGGTGGGTCTCGACCGTGGTGAGGCTGACACTGAGCAGCGCGGCCACCTCTTTATTGGTGCGGCCTTCCGCCACGAGTTGCAAAACCTCGCGTTCGCGGTCGGTCAGCAGATCGTAGCTGTCATCGAGGCCGCGGCGCTCGAGCTGGCGGACGTAATCCTCCTGAAGAATGCGGCCCACCTTGCGAGTCAGAAAGCTGCGCCCCTGGGAGACGGCGCGAATGGCATCCAGCACGTCGGAGCGCAGCGAGTCTTTGAGGAGGTAGCCTTTGGCGCCGGCCTTGAGCGAGCGCAGCACGTAGCTTTCGTCCTGGTGCATGCTCAGGATGACGACGGCGGTGCGGGGATTGGCGGCGAGGATGCGGCGGGTGGCCTCGATGCCGTTCATGTTGGGCATGGCGATATCCATGATCACGACATCCGGCAACAGCTCATCGGAGAGCCGGATACTGTCGCGGCCATCGGCGGCTTCGCCAACCACCTGCATGTCGGGCTGGCGTTCGAGCAGGGCGCGCAGTCCGTCGCGAACCACGGTGTGGTCGTCAGCCAGCAGAATGCGAATGGGCATGATTTCCGTTTCCGTAATTTCCGTTCGAACCGCTGGATTCGGGAAGGGGCAGCTCGGCGGCCACGGTGGTGCCGTGGCCGGGCCGGGAATCGATCTCGAGACGGCCGCCCAGGCGCCGCACGCGTTCCTCCATGCCGAGCAGGCCGAGCCCGCGCACGTAGCGGGTATCGAAACCGGAGCCGTCGTCGCGCACGCTGCAAAGCACGCGGTCGTCGTGGCGGTGCAGGTAGACTTCGACGGTGCGGGCATTGGCGTGGCGGGCGGAGTTGTTGACGGCCTCCTGGACCAGCCGGTAGATGCAGGTTTTATGTTCGTCGGGCAATTCGCCGGCCACGTCATCGGCGGTCACCACCACGTTGAGCCCGGTGCGTTTGCTCATTTCGCGGGCGTGCCAGGTGAGCGCGGGCACCAGGCCGAAATCATCGAGCATCGAGGGGCGGAGCAGCAGCGCCAGGTCGCGGACTTCGTTCACGGTCTTTTCGGCGAGCGAGCGGACCGAAGCAAGGTGCTCGCGAACCTCGTCGACGTTGTCGGCCATCCCGGCGTTGTCCGCTTCCATGAGGATGGCCGAAAGGGATTGGCCAACCTCGTCATGGAGTTCGCGGGCCAGGGCGCGGCGCTCGTTCTCCTGGGCGCGCACGAGCTCCGCCGAGAGTTCCTGGAGATTGGCCCGGGCGCGGGTATTCTCTTCGAGGCGGCGCTCCAGTTCCCGCTCCAGGCGCAGCGTGCGATGGATGGTGATCAGGGCCAGCAGAATGCCGCCGCACAGGGTGACCGCGAAGGTGACGGCGAGCGACTGGCGCAGGTGCCGGGAGGACGCGTTCAACTGTCCTTCGGCACGGTTGAAGGCGCGCTCGTTGGCCACCGCGATGCGGTCGGCGATTCCCAGCATGGCGTTGCGGCGAGGCACGAGCTGGTCGTAGAAGAACGACTCGCGGCGGCGATTGCGCTCCTCGGGTGTCCAGTCGGCGGTGCTGTCGAGCACGCGAAGGTAGGCCTCGATTTCGGACTGAAGGGCATGGAAGGGTTCGCGCTCTTCGGGCGCCAGGCCGCGGGAGTAGGCCGCCACCACCGCCCTTGTTTCGCGCTCGAGAACCGCCAGGTGGCTATTCTGCGCGGCCGCCACCGTGGGATCGGGGGAAAGGAGATAATCGCGAACGTAAGTGCCCGAGAGATAGATCTGGGCGCGAATCTGATCGAGCGCGCGGAACCGCTGGAAGGAGGCGCGGCGGTTTAAGGATTCGCTGTAGCGGACGCGGTCGAGCACCAGGAAGGTCCCGGCGGCGGCACCGACGATACACACCAGCAGTCCGCCGAAGCCCAGCCACAGGATGAGCCAGGGCGCACGGCGGCGCGTGGCCGGAGCACCGATGGCGCTTGTCTTTGGTCGCACACCCTCTCCTTACACACCCAGTGTAGACAAATGCGGACCGGGCGGCTGAAAAAGGCGATGTGGCGCCGCACACAATGTAGTGTGGACCAATCCTGTCAACACAGGATTGTTCTTCCCGGTGAGGGGAGTTAGGAATTAGATTTGGAGGCAAAACAATGAAAATTCGCGAAGCGGCGATCATAGCCGTCGCGGCCGCGACTCTGGTGGTTTCCGGATGCGCGAAGAAGAAGGTGGCGGCTGCTACCCCGGCGCCCCCGCAGCCCGCGCCCACGGCACAGAAGGCCCCGGCGAGCCAGCCGCGCACGGCGGAGAACCGTCCCGCTCCCGCCGCGGAGGTTCGTAAGCCGGACTATCCCGATGCGGCGACGCGCGCCCGGATCGACCAGCTTCTGGCGCGCATCGAGGACGCGTACTTCGACTACGACAAGCACACCCTGCGGCCCGATGCCGTGAAAACCCTGGAAGCCGATTCCCGGGAACTGCGCGACATTCTGAAGGATTACCCGAACTACAAGCTGACCGTGGAAGGCCACTGCGACGAGCGCGGGTCGGCGGAATATAACATGGCACTGGGGCAGGCTCGCGCCGAGGCTGCCAAAAACTACCTGGTGCAGGTGGGAATTCCGACCGATCAACTGGGGCTGGTCAGCTACGGCAAAGAAAAGCCGGTCTGCTCGGAGCACGACGAAGCGTGCTGGCAGAAGAACCGGCGCATCCACATCGTAGCCCTGGCACAGCGGTAGAAAGCCGGACACCCACCCCGGAAGCGGTTGGGTTGGCGGCTACACGGCGCAGATTACCAGTTCCCAGGCGCGGTCCACATGCTGCGCCTGGGTGGCGCGGTTGCCCACCGCCAGGTGTAGGGCGAAACGGCCGTTCAGGACAGTTCCCGAGAGGAACACTTCGCCCGAGGCGTTCACGCGATCGAGCAGGGCGCGGTTTTCGTCGTCGCTGCCACGGTAGCGGAAGTTGACCACCGCGAACGGCGAGGGAGCTAGACGCTCAAAGCGCGGATCCGCATCCACCTTCCGCGCGAACTCCCCGGCCATCCGCACATGGCCGCGGATGACGTTGGCCAGACCCTCGCGCCCGAACGAGCGCATGACGAACCACAGCTTGAGCGCGCGGAACCGGCGGCCGAGCGGCACGCCGTAATCCATCAGGTTGACCGCACGGGGCGTGTCGGTGGTGCGCAGGTACTCGGGGATCAGCGAGAAGGCTTCGCGCAGAACCTCCGGGCGCGCCGTGTAGAATACGCTGCAATCCACCGGCGTCATGAGCCATTTGTGGGGGTTGGTGACAAACGAATCGGCGTGCTCGCAGCCGTCCAGTGCCCAGCGGAACTCCGGGGCCACCATCGCCGAGCCGGCATAGGCCGCATCGACGTGCAGCCAGAGGTTGTGGCGCCGGCAGATGGCCGCAATGGCCGCCACGGGATCCACACTGGTGGTGGACGTGGTGCCCACCGTGGCCGAGACGCAGCAGGGGCGCAGGCCGGCCTGGAGATCGCTTTCGATGGCGTCGGCCAGCGCGTCGGGGCGCATGCGGAATTCGGCATCGACCGGAATCTTGCGCACGTGGTCCTGGCCGATACCGACGGCGATGGCGCCCTTCTCAATGGAGGAGTGCGCCTGTTCGGAAGTGTAAACGACCAGGCCCGGCGTGGCTCCGCGCGTGCGCGATGCCGGGTCGGCGAAGTGGCGCGCCGCGGCGATGGCGTGCATGCTGCTGACCGAGGCGGTATCGTAGATGAGGCCGAACCAGTCGTCGGGAAGGCCCATCCAGCGGCGCAGCCATGCCAGCGTGACCTGTTCCAGTTCGGTGATGGCGGGGGCGGTCTTCCACAGCATGCCGTTGCTGTTGAGCGCGGTCGCCAGCAGGTCCCCCAGCACCCCTTCGGGGGAAGCCGAGGTGGCAAAGTAGGCTAGAAAGCCGGGGTGATTCCAGTGCGTCATGGCCGGCACGATGAGGCGCTCGAAATCGGCCAGGATGCGGTCCATGGGTTCGCCCGATTCCGGCCCGCAGGCGGGGAGCGCGTCGGTGAGTTCTCCCGGCTGGACAGACGGGAGTACCGGGTATCGGGCGGCGCCGTCGAGGTAGTCGGCGACCCAGTCGATCGCCTGGTGGCCGTATTGGCGGAATTCTTCAGGAGTCATGTCAGCGGACGGTTACCGTACCGGCGGCCAGCAGGGCGGCGGACGCGTCGGCCGGAACCTTCCAGTTTCGATCAAATCGGCCCTCCACCACCACATGGGCCAGCGAGCCTTTGAAGAGAATGTAATCGCCGAATGTGGAAAGCAGGCGGTAGCGGGGAGGCGCGAAGGGATCGCCGCCGGGGCGGGCGTCCTCGCCGCCGGTCCACCAAGGCAGGCCGGAACTCACCAGGGCGTAGTGTTTGCCGACGGGTGCGATGAACAGCAGGCCATAGTCGGCCGCGCCGCGGTGGAGCGAAAGCGGCAACCGCGGGGTGAGGCGCGCGATCAGGGAATTGGTTTCGGCGGTGCCGAACAGAACGAGGTTCGAGCGGTCGAGATCGTCGGCGGTAACGGCCGAGTCGGCCTTGACCGGGAAGTCCAGGGAGAGACGGTTGCGTTGCGTGGACCAGTTGGCGGCGTTCTGAGCAACGCGCCGACGCGACTCGATTTCATCGGCGCCGGCAAAGAGCGTGCCGTATACGTACACCTGGCGCGAGGAGACGGCCTCGGCAATCGGACCCTCCGCACCGCGATGTTTGCCGCCCGGCTCGACCAGCCCGGCGCGCCACTGGCCGGAGACCTTCTTGAAAGAAAGCGTGGCGGCGCGTTTCACGCGCAGCGCGGCGCCATCGATGGTCACCGTCAGCAGACCGCGGGAGTCTTGCCCGAGGATCGAGAACCCGTCCAGGTTTTGCGTTTCGATTTGCAGCGTGCCTGGGCCACTGCGCGCATCGACCGAAGCCGTGGTTCCGGGGGTGAGCCCGTCGATGCGGATCCAGTAGGCCGAGCCGTAGCGGTAGGATTGCGTCACCAGGTGGACCCGATCCGGGGCGGGATTGCGGCGGAATTGGGCGAACCACTGGAAGGTTGCTCCGTGGCGATAGGCGACATCCCAGATGTCGTGCCGGACGTTGGGATATTCAAGGTACTCCGCGGCTATGCCGGCGTTCATCAACCGCCGCTGCCAGTTGCGTGACGATGCGGCCGGCGTGATCAGGTCCTGTTCGCCGTGGAACAGGCGGAGGGGAAGATTCAGGGCATTGGGCGCCAGCGACTCGGCCAAAGGCGACGGAGACGGGCACAACGGCGCCACGGCGGCCCAGACATCGGGACGGGTGAGCGCGAGCCAGAGTGCGCCGGCGCCACCCATCGAGATGCCGGTCAGGTAGACGCGATCGGAGTCGATGGGGAAACGCCGTTCGACATCGGCCAGGACATCGTAAACGTCCTTCGCGGCAATGCCGTGGTAACCCATGCTGCCGCGCGCCGAGGGGGAGGCAACGATGAAATCGACATCGCCGACGGGCGGAAAGTATCGCATATCCACGGTGTCGGGTTCGCCCAGGCGGCTGCTGGCGCCCAAGACCCGGCGCAGGTTGAGGCGGTGGTTGGATTCCTCGGCGTGCAGGCTGATGAGGAGCGGGTATTTTATTTGCGGATCGAAGGACTTTGGAATGTAAAGGGCGTATGGCTGATCGGAGTCGTCCACATCGGAATGAAACGTGGCGAGCTGGGGTCCGGTACGCATGGGGACCGGTCCGGACTGCGCCGGGATCAGCCCGAGGGCGAGGCAGGCGAGAAAAGCGAGACGGCTACCCATTGGCGGAGAGCTTCCTTATGTTCGGCAACCAGCCGCGAAACCACTCGCGGAACTCTTCGAGCAGCCGCTGCTTGGCAGGCGAAAGCGGCACGGGCGGCGAGCCGGTCTTCAGTCCTTGCAGTTCGATCGCCGTCCTGGCAGCGACGGTGCGCGGGAATCGGGCGGCCCAGTCCAGGAACTGTTCGAAAAGCCGCTGGAGGCAGTCGAGTTCGCTGTGGGGGCCGGCGGCCAGGGCGCGGTCGAGCGCCAGCGGCAGGGCCGGAACCACGGAGGCGAGCGCCGAAATCACGGCGCATCCCGCCCGACGCGCCCCGGCAAACAGGGCATCGCTGGCAATCAGCAATTCCCATTTCCGGAACTGGGAGGACAGGCAGGAGAAATAGGCCGGGTCGCCGCCGGCATCCGCGATACCGGCGAACATGCCCGTAGGGAGCAGACTCGCCGCAGTTTCGAGCGGAATCTCGCTGGTCGACAGCGGCGTATTGTAAAGCAGGACTTTTGTTCCTCGGCGCATCTGGCTGGCGAACTGGAGATAGAATTCGCCGATCTCGTCAGGCTGGTAGCGAAAGAAACCGGGGGGCGGCAGGAGGATCGCAGCCACGCCGGCGTTCCAGGCCTCGCGGGCGAGGGTGACGGAAAGATCCAGCGTGGGGCTGCCTACCCCCGCCATCAGGGGCACGCGGCTGCGCTTTAAGGCAAGATAGGTGAGGCGGGAGCGTTCCTCCGGAGAGAAGGCCAGATACTCACCCTCTTCCCCGAACAGCAAGATGCCCTCGATGCCGGGCCGGCTGCAATGATCGATCAGTTCGAAAGCGGCGCCAAGATCGATATCTCCCTGCTTGCCGCGTGGTGTAACAGGTGCGGCATAGAGGCCGCTGAACTCGTGCATAGAGCCGCATTGCCATTCTACCGGTTGCGGCGAACGCGACGCGAGGGAACGGCAACGCGGGAGTCCGGAAAGGCGGGGGCGGCAACTGGAGTGCAGAACGCCGGAGCCCGAGCTTCAGCCTTTCCGCCGGAGGGTGAGTTCCCGCTCCGCACGCAACCAGTCCTCCAGGTCGGATCCACCCGAACGGCCGCGCGCCTCCCAGTAAGAATAGGCCAGCGCGGCAATTTCCTGGTGCGCGGGCGCGCGGGAAACCCCTGGAGCCGCAGGGCGGATCTCGGCTCTTTCCGTGATTGTCCCTCCATTTTCTATTTCTATCTCGCAGGCCTGGCGCGGACGGCGGGTGTGTGTATGTCCACCTAAATAGGGCATATGGTTGAAAGAACACTTTACAACACATCGCGGGCCGACTTGGGCCTATGGCTTGCTAATGCGGTACCGTCGCGCACCGAACGGGAGGCGATCCGTTCCGCCGGCATCCGGCAGGCGGGCGCGGGGCTGGTTAACCTGGAACCCGACGCTGGACTTGCGTAAGGAGGATCGATTGCCGCCGGGTGGAACGAGAGAAAGCGAAGCCGTGGCCGGTTCTTCGGTGCCGGGAGCCACTTATCGCGTGCAGTTCAACCAGGGGTTCCGGTTCGTGGATGGACGCGACCTGGTGCCGTACCTCAACGAGCTCGGCATCACGGACCTCTACTCGTCGCCGCGCTTCAAGGCACGCCGCGGCAGTTCGCACGGTTACGACATTGCCAATCCGCTGCGGGTCAACTCGGAGCTCGGAACGGACGAGGACTTCGATGAAATGGCGGAGAAGCTGCGCCACTACGGCATGGGGCTGCTGCTCGATGAAGTCCCCAACCACATGGCCGCGAGCTACGAAAACCCGTGGTGGATGGATGTGCTCGAAAATGGACAGGCATCGGCCTATGCCTCCTATTTCGATATCAACTGGCACCCCATCACGACCAAGGCCGCGTTTCTCCAGGAACGGCGGGTGCTGCTGCCGATCCTGGCGGAACTCTACGGCGATACGCTGGCGAGCGGGCAACTGTCACTGAAGATCGAAGATACCGGGATGCACGTGAGGTCCTACGAAACGCGGCTGCCGCTCGATCCCAAGTCGTACGCCATCATCCTGGAGCGGGCTGCCGCCCTGCCGGAGGTGGCCGCCGTGCTGGACGAGTTGGAGCGGCTTCCGGATCGCGACGATCCCAGCCAGGAACGCATCCTGGAGCGGCGCCGCAACAAAGAACGCATCAAGGGGATGCTGTGGAACGCTTACCAGGCGAGCGGCGAAGTCAAAGCCGCGGTGGATGAAGCGCTGCTGTCGGTGGCCGGCTCGGTGGACGATCTCGACGCCCTGCTTTCGCGCCAGGCGTACCGGCTGGCCTACTGGAAAATCGGCTACGAGGAGATCAACTACCGGCGGTTTTTCGATATCAACGAGCTGGTGGGTTTGCGGGTCGAGCTGCCGGAGGTGTTCGAGAACCGCAGCCGCAAGACGCTGGAACTGGTGCACAGCGGCAAGGTGACCGGGCTGCGCATCGATCACATCGACGGCCTGTGGGATCCGGCCTGTTATTTGCGCCGGTTGCAGTCGCGAGCCAGCCGCGACCGGCGCGGACCGCTATACATCGTGGTGGAGAAGATCCTGGGCCGCGATGAGCGCCTGCCGGAGAAGTGGCCGGTCAGCGGGACCACGGGATACGATTTCCTCAACGCGGTGAACGGGATCTTTATCGACCCGGCGGGGCTGGCGAAACTGGAGGAGATCTACTCGCGGCGGACGGGCACGTACCTGCCGTTTGCGGAGACGTGCTACCGCGCGAGCAAGCTGGTCATGGAGCGGCTGTTCGCGGGCGACGTGGCGGCGCTCGGCCACAGCCTCGGCGGGCTGGCGGCGGGCCACCGGCAGGCGCGGGACGTGCGGCTTTCGGAATTGACGGACGCGTTGGTGGAACTGACGGCGTGCCTGCCGGTGTACCGCACCTATATCGACAGCTTCGAGGTTTCTCCACGCGACCGCGGGTACATCGAACGGACCGTGGAACTGGCGCGCCGCCGCACATCCACCGGAAGCATCAGCGACGCCGCGTTCGATTTCATCCGCTCGGTGCTGCTGCTCGAGATGCCCTACTACCTGGAAGAGCACAAACGTGAGTGGCTGAATTTCGTGCTTTCCTGGCAGCAATTCAGCGGACCGGTGATGGCCAAGGGTCTGGAGGACACGGCCGCGTACCAGCACAACAGCCTGATCTCGGTGAACGAGGTGGGCGGCGATCCGCTGCGTGAGCGGCCCCCGTTCACCCTGGCGGAGTTCCACCAGTTCAACCGGCGGCGCCTGGAAGAGTGGCCGGACACGCTCAACGCCACCGCTACCCACGACACCAAGCGGGGCGAAGACGCCCGTGCCCGGCTGGATGTGCTGAGCGAGATTCCGGACGAGTGGGATGCCTGCCTGGAGCGGTGGATGACGTGGAACGCTCCCCGCAAATCGGCGGTGGGCGGCGTGCTGGCGCCAAGCGCAAGCGAGGAGATCCTGCTGTACCAGACGCTGTTGGGCGCGTGGCCCACCCACCCGGAGGAGGAGCCGGCGCTGCTCGGCAGGGTGCAGGAGTTCCTGGTGAAAGCACTGCGGGAAGCCAAGCAGAACAGCAGTTGGATGGCAGCCAACGAACCCTACGAGCGCGCCGTACTGGAATTCGCGGCGCGGGTGATGGAACCGGGCACCGAATTCACCCGCGATTTCGCAGACTTCCGGTCGCGGCTGGCGCGCTGCGGGGTTCGCAACAGCTTGTGCCAGCTTCTGCTGAAGATCGCATCGCCCGGGGTTCCCGATTTCTATCAGGGGACCGAATTCTGGAACTTCAGCCTGGTGGACCCGGACAACCGCTGGATGGTGGACTACCGGCGGCGGACCGAGATGCTGGACGATTTGCGGCGGCGCGAATCGGAAGACCGGCTGGGCCTGATCGGCAGCCTTGCCGCGGACCTGACGCAGGACGCAGTGAAGCTGTGGGTGACGCACAAGGCGTTGCAGTTCCGCAGGAGCAGCCGCGAGTTGTTCGCGCGCGGCGAGTACCTGCCGCTCGAAGCCGGCGGGCGCTGCGCCGAATCGGTGTGCGCATTTGCCCGGCACCGCGAAGGCCGATGGGCGGTCGCCATCGCGTCACGCTGGTGCAGTTGCCTGGACGATTGGGCCGATACGGAACTGGCACGGCCGCCAAACGCGGCCGCCGAATGGCGCGATGTGTTGACCGGGCTGGTGCCGGCCAGTTGGCGCCTGAGCGACCTGCTGCGGGAGTTTCCCGTGGCGCTGCTGGCGGCCGAATCCTGAGCCGCGGAACCGGACGACCCGCCGTTTTATTTCGCAGGGGCAGTCAACGCGCTGGTCCTGGTTTTGACGGTGGCCTGGAAGCGTTCCAGGAACAGATCGGTTACGCTGTCGATGCTGTACCCGGCGAAGAAGGCCGCCGACCAGTCGAGCTTGGGCACGCCGAACGCCAGCAGAATGTAGCCCAGCCACACGTAGAGGATGGCCTTGCGAATCTGGGCGGCGTGCACGTGCAGCCACAGCACCCAATCGTTAATCGCCTGGAAGCTTGGCTTGGTTTTGGCCTTGGAGGCCTTCAGGGCGTCCACCGCGATATGCGCGCCGGCTCCGACCAGGATCAGCACATACGCGACCAGGAGCCGCACCAGGTCCGTCGGTTTGAGCGGCCAGCCTTCGAGGACCTTGCCCGCGTAGGCCAATACCAGCGGGATGGCGAACCCCAAAGCCAGCAGGCCGAACAGGCCCCAGGCGCTTGCCATCTGCTCGCGGCGCGATGCCGCGGCTTTGTAGATGACGCCTTCGCTGACATCGATAACGCCGCACTCGATCACCGCCGATTCCTGCGCCAACTCCTCGATGAGGCGCTGGCGCAGCTCCGGGTTTTTCGGAAACTCACTGCCGAACTCGAACTCCACGTCGAGCGGCTGTCCCGTTTTCAGGTTGCACAGGATGTCGTTCACGCGCGGTGAGAAGGTCAGGGAGACGCACAGAAACACGATCTTGTCGAGCTCGCCGGAGACCTGCTTGAGGTTCTGCTCCATCTTCTCGAAGGTCGTGGTCGTGCCCGACGGCCAAAGGGCCTTCGCGTCGGCCCACGTCAGACGGATGTCCGTCACGCTGTCGGCGCACCATTCGAACTCGGCGACATCGGCCTGGAACAACAGCTGGATGGCGTCGAGTGCCGGCGAGATGGTCTGGTCCACGCGGTTCAGCATGTCGGTGGAGAGAGTGCTGGTGACGTAGGCCGCGCGCGCGGCGGCCTCCAGCAGGGCCGCCCGGGCGAGCGTTTCGCCGATCCGGCCGTCGAGGTGCTGGCACGCAGCGCGGATTTCCCGCAGGAATCCGAACATGCGCCGGTCACTGTCGCTCCGTCCGGTGCTTGGGGGGGATTGGTTCACGGTGGCGCTTGCCATGTTCCTGAGATATACCCCGAGCCAGGCGGTGTCAAGCCGTGGAAACCCGGCTGTGGAGCCCAGTGCGGCCCGCACCGGAAAACGTTACAGTGGACCAGTGAGCTACCAGACCGAGTTGGAATTCGCGCGCCAGTCCGCGATGGCGGCGGGGGAGAACGCCCGGCGTCTGCGAGCTTCGGGCATCGCGATCGAGACCAAGCCCGACGCCTCACCGGTGACCAATGCCGACCGGGAGAACGAACGCCTGTTGCGGGAACAGATCGCGGCGCGATTTCCTGACGACAGCATCCTCGGCGAGGAGGGCACGCGGACAGAAGGGCGCAGTGGACGGCGCTGGATCATCGACCCGATCGACGGCACCCGCGACTTCGTCCGCGGCAACCGCTTCTGGTGCGTGCTGATCGCCCTCGAAGACCAGGGTGAGGCGGTGCTCGGAGTGGCTCATTTTCCGGCCCTCGGGGACACCTACCGGGCGGCGCGCGGCGAGGGCGCTTTTCGTAACCGGGACCGCCTGCGCGTGTCCTCCATCGATCGGCTTGACCAAGCGGTGCTGAGCCCCAACGGGCTGCACGCCATGGCCGCCGAGCGGTACGCGCCGCGGCTGATGGAGTTCATGTCGCGCTTCTGGGCGGTGCGCAGCGCGGGCGGTGCACTGGACGCCGTGATGCTCGCCGCCGGCCAGGTGGACGTGTGGCTGGAGCGGTCGGCCGAGGTGTGGGACCTCGCTCCGCTCCAGGTCATCATTGAAGAGGCCGGCGGCCGGTTCTTCGCCATGGACGGCTCGCGCCGGACCAATGGCGGCAACGCCCTGGCCTGCACGCCCGCGCTCGAAAACGAAGTGCGCGCGTTTTTCGTGAGCGCAGAAGGGCCTCAGTCGTTGCGGTAGTAGATCGCGCCCCAGTTGGATCCGACGTCCACGTGCAGCCGACCATCGGCCGCGGTCAGCGTGGCGCCGCTGATCAACTCCCTCCAGGGGCCGGCGAAAGGCACCTCGAAGGAGACGTGTTGGGTGAACTGGGAGAAGTTCAGCACCACGTAGAAGCGCTCGGTTTTGCCCGCGCCATCGTCCCCCCAGCGGTGATAGACCACGATGTTGTTGGAACGGTCGATGCCGAACCCCTGGGGATTGCGCACGATCTGGCCGCCCTCCCATTTTCCGGGGTAGAAATTGGCGCTGCGCAGCCCGGCGTGACGCCTGCGGATATCGATCATCTGGCGGTAGCGTTCGAACAGCGTGGGACCGGGATCCGCGGCCAGCAGGTTCCAGTCGAGCGGACGCGGCACCACCCGGCCATCGCCCGACTCGGGCATATCGTTGTCGATGCCGAACTCCTGTCCGTTGTAAATGAGCGTAGCGCCGGGGCTGGTGAAGAGCGCGATGATGTAGGGCTGCGTCAGGTACCAGTCCGGCCTTCCGCCGGCTTTTAGGATGAAGCGCTTGTGGTCGTGATTTTCGATGTAGATGGTGGGCACGCGCCCGGCGTCAAAATCGCGCCCCGCGTCGAGCAGGCGCATGATTTCGGTTTCCACCTGCGGGTGCCCGTCGGGCCGGTTGCCCAGATAGTCCATGTTGCGGCTGCGGTAGGGATCGAGCCAGCAACTGGTGGCACCCACCTTGTTCACGACATCGATGGCGTCGTAATCCCAACTATGCTCCAGGATGAAGGAGAAGTTCGGGTTGCCGGTGCGCGACAGGTGCGCGCGCAACTCGGAGAGGAGCTTGGGAAGGCCGTGGCCGCGGTCGTCGGGTTTGTAATATCCCAGCGTGTTGTCCAGCCGGATGCCATCGATCTGGAAGACGTCGATCCAGTAGATGCAGGCGTCGCGAATGTACTCGAGCACGCAGCGGTTGGCGTAGTCCAGGTCGCGAAAGAAGGCTGCCTGCGCGAAATTGCCGACGTAGGGCGAATCGGCCGGATCCTGGTACAGCCAATAGTAGGGGAAGCCGCGGTCGGGCGCGATGGCATCGGCGTGATTGAACACGCCGTCCATGATGACGTGCAGGTTGCGGCGGTGACACTCCGTGATCAGCCGTTTAAGGAGGACCAGCTTGTCGGTTTCGTTTCCCGGCTTGAGAGTGTACTTGTGAGCCACCGAGAAATATTGCACCGGGTTATAGCCCCAACTGAAATCGGTGTTTGGATCGTCGGGATAGGTCCATGGCATCCATGGCATGAACTCGATGGCATTGACGCCCAGCGCCACGAGGTCGTCCAGTTTGCGGGCGACAGTCTCGAACGGCGCTTCGGAGGCGGTCTTCAGGTTGGCCGTGAAATCGTCGATCATCACTTCGTAGACGATGAGGTCGCCGTAGGGGAGGCGCGGCGCAGACAGCGGAGCCACGGTTTCGCATGCTCCGCCGACCACGAAGGCCGAATTCTGATTCTCGCTGCCCCCGTAACGACTGCAAGGGTCGGTGAGCATCCGGGGATTGGCGTTCTCGAAGCGGACCAGGTACTTGTATTCGTAGAAACCGTCGGGCAGCGGCGCCGTGGTGTGGGTATAGACCGTGCCTTTGAGCAGCCCGTCGGCGGGGTCGATGAAATCCGACGGTGTCATGCGCACGGGAGATTCCGGCGCCCACACGCGGGTTGCCGGGTTCTGAAAGCCGCCGACCACGAAGACATCGGTGAGCCGGGGCAGCCCGCCGCCTTCGTACTGATAGGGCGCGCGCTCCCCGTCCGGCACGAACAGTTGGAAGGTAGCCGTTTTGGCCGCCTGGTTCACCAGGCCGCCGAATCGTTCATACATGGCGAGGTCCTCCGAGGGCGGCGCTTTTGCCGGCGCCGCCGGTTTAATTAGCGAGAAAAGGCAGCGGGAGAGGGTGGCCTGTCACCGCTTATCCACCGTCGGGCTTTGGATGTGAACGTCCCGTGAAAACGTGAGTTCCAGTTGTGTCTGCGGCCCCAGGGACACGTCGCGCCCGCGATGCATGAGGAACACGAACGCTCCCGAAGCGAGCCCGACATAGCGGGCAGCCGTGGCCGCCGAGCCGGCCACCGCCGCGCCCATGGCCGCTTTAGCACCTTCCTCGAGCATGTCGTCGAGGACCTTGCCCGTGAGGTAGGCCACACCGGCATTCAACTGGTCCACCACCGCGCGCACGCCGGTGCCCTGCGCAACCACCAGGCAGGTTTTACTGTAGAGGGGCCTGGCGAGCGCTCCCGTCAGGACCGCGGCGGGTTTCACTATCGCCTGGCCGGCCAGATCGACGCGCAGGACCGACCCCGGCTGCACCAGACAATCGGCGGCGGCGCAGCTCGCCAACGCAGCGAACACCGTAACGAACTGTAACCTGACACACATCGAAGACCGCATTTCCAATGAGACTAACACAGGCGAATTCGAGCCGTAGCGTCGTGGTGTGGCTGGCGAACACTCCGGAAGGTGCGGGGCGGCCGGGATTCAGTGTGGTCGATTCGCACAGCTTGGGCGCCGGCGGACACACTATCCTATATGTAGATCCACCTGAGAAGAAGAGAGGCTCTGCAGAAGAAGAGAGGCTCTGCGATTGGTTGAAACACGAGAAGGATTGTTTCAGGTCAGCGTTCACTCGCACCTGGTCCAGTTCTACAAAGCCGATGAGCCGCTGCTGAACCGGAATGTCGCGAGTTTTCTTTGGGACGGACTCCTGCGGGGCGACGGCCTTTTGGTGGTTGCAACGCAGGTGCGCCGCGAGAGCCTGTCCCTGCACCTGGAACGGCTGGGCGCAGAGGTAGCGGTAGCGCTGCGGGAAGGCCAACTCGCCATGTTGGATGCGCACGCGCTGCTGCATCGGTTCATGGTGGACGGCCAACCCGACCGCGCATGTTTTCACAGAACAATGGAAGAAGCGATCGGGACGATGCGGCCCCGGGCGGCGGGGGCGGGCATCTGCATATATGGCGAGATGGTGGGCGTGCTCTGGGAAGAGGGCCGGAATGGGGCCGCGATTCGCCTGGAGGAATACTGGAACGAGGTGCTTCAGCGCGGCAGGATGAAGCTGTTTTGTGCGTACCCGGTGGACATTTTCACCAACGAGTTTGACGGAGAGCAGGTTCATGAGGTGCTCCAGGCGCACACCCACGTGCTGCCGACCGGTCCCAACGGGGACTTGGGAGAGGCTCTGGCGCAGGCCCTGGACGATGTGTTCGGCGCCGGCGCTGACACTTTGCGCCAGTCGATGCGGTCCGCTGTTCGCACCCCGGGCACCGTCGTCCCAGAGGCGGAAGACGCGATTCTGTGGCTTCGCAGGCATCTTCCCAGCCACGCCGACACCGTTCTGGCTCGCGCCCGCGGCTACTACGAAGCCTCGCAGGGTCCGGGTTTTGGGGTCCCGGTATCGATGCGAGTGGGGCAGTAAGCCCTGGGAGCCTACGGCTCTTTCCCGGCGTCTCCCAGAATGCTGCGGACGGTGGCGGCCAGGGCGGCGGCGGTGTACGGCTTTTGAAGGAAGGCCGCCAGGCCTTTGCCGGCGAATCGGCGGGCCGCTTCGGCCTCATTGTAGCCGCTGCTCAATACGACCGGCACACGCGGATCGACGGAGCGAATCAACGGCAGCGCCTCGTCGCCGCTGATGACAGGCATGGTCATGTCGAGGATGACCATTTTCAATTGCGAATGCATCTCGCGGAAGCGCTCGATGCCTTCCTGGCCGTCCTCGGCGGTGATCACCGTGTAGCCGTATCGCTCCAGAATGGTGGACGCAATTTTCCTGACGATGGCTTCATCGTCGATGACGAGCACCGTCCCGCGACCTTCCAGGCTTGACGGGGGATCGCATTCCACCCGGCGATTGTGGGCCGCCGTAGCGGCCGGCAGGAGCACCCGGAAGGTGGTGCCCTGCCCGGGACTGCTGAAGACGCGCATGGCACCCCGATGGCCGCGAACAATGCCTCCCGCCGCGGCCAGTCCCAACCCGCGACCGGTGAACTTCGTGGTGAAAAACGGATCGAAGATCCTGGTCAGGGTGACTTCATCCATTCCCACGCCGTTATCCTGAACACTGATGCTCACGTAGAGACCGGGGGCAATCCCCACGGCACCAAGCGCGGCCAGGTAGGTATCGTCGATTTCGAGCGCCCGAATCACCACCAGGACCGTCCCCTGGCGGTTTTCGGGAATCGCCTCGGCGCCATTGATCACCAGGTTCATGATCAGTTGCTGTAACTGCGCCACGTCGGCCTCCACCGGCGGCAGCGACGCTTGAAGGTCCAGGCGCAGGGTTACGTGTTTGGGAATCGAGCTTCGGATCAGGGTGCTGATTTCCCTCACCAGCGCAGACAGATCGGTGGGTTCGATCACGAAACGGCCCTTCCCGGCATAGGCAAGCAGTTGTTTGGTCAGGTCGGCGGCCCGCTCACTGGCTCGGATGGCGTCGCGCAGCATGGCGCCGGCATGATGCGCATCGCCGACCATTTCGAGCGCCAGCCCGACGTTTCCAAGAATACCGGTGAGCAGGTTGTTAAAGTCATGGGCAATGCCTCCGGCGAGCACGCCCAGGCTTTCGAGTTTGGCCGTTTCGCGCATGGCGTCGTCAAGCCACTTGCGTGCCGTGATGTCGCGGATCACTCCAACGAACAGGCGGCGCTCTCCGCGTTGATAGTCGGCCAACGAAACCTCGATCGGAAACTCGTATCCGGCCCGGTGCTGGCCGGAAAGGCGAATCGGCTGCGAAGCAAGTTGCCGGGGGCCGCTTTCCAGATAACGGTGGACGGCTGATTCGTGATAGGCGCGAATCCGCTCAGGCAGCAGTGCGATGGCATCGAAGCCGATCAGCTCTTCGGGAGTGTATCCGAACATCCGGGCGGCGGCACTATTCGCAAAAAGGATGCCCCTGCAGGCGTCCATGTTTACGATGCCATCGGGCGCCGCCTCGATGAGCGCACCACAACGCCCCTCGAGCTCGACCGCCGCGCGCGCTGTCTCCGCATCGCGCTCATCCATTTTCCCTCAGTCTACCGGCTGGACCCGCGGAACGGGAGAGATCGCGCCGGCGCCCCGTTCGGTTGCGAACAAAGGGCAAGGGCGGATCGGTGCGGGCTTACCAGACTAAGCTCCGGAGCGCCACGCCATGGTTCTCCGCGCACACTTAGTGCGCCGGCGCTTCGACGGGTTGCGAGGCGGTGGGGTTCGCTCCAAGCAGCTCCAGCATACCGGCGAGGCTGACGACGGCATGATTCGGAACGGGGCGTTCAAAGCGTGCCAGGACTTCGACGGGGCTGCCCGAAAATCCCCAAATCCCCACCACCAGGTTGACCTCCGGGAAACCGGTGCGGATCTGCCGGCATACGGTGCGGGCGTTGGCGAACGCGAAGGGAGGAAGCGCGGACACGCAGATAATATCTTCGGGCTGGGGATGCAGGACCAAAAGCAGGTCATGGAACGATTCGGCCGCAGGCAGCGTAACCACCGCTACACCCGCCTGGGGCAGGACTTGGGCGAGCATGGCGGCGGTGACCTCATCGGCAGCGTCGCCGGCCGGGACGCACAGCACGCGTCCGACGGAGCGGCCGTTGCGTGCGCCGGCCAATACCGAAAATTCCGCCACCATCTCGCTGATGCTCAACAAGAGGAACTCCTCGCGAGCGGGATCGAGCGCGCCTTTATGGCGATCCTGCTCGGCCATGGAGAGGGCCGGGATGACGACGGTATCGTAGAGTTCCACGAGCGAGCGTCCCTTGAGGAACACGTCGGCCACGGCGCGGGCCTCGGCCTGATCCATAGCGAGCAGGCGCTGGTAGAACTGCGCTTCGGCCGCCAGCACCTCCTCGTCGCCCAGCAGAATGTGCAGGAACGAAAGCTGCGGCACATAGCGGCCCAGCACCACCACACAAACGGTGAGCGGCGTGGAGAGTATCAGCCCGGCAGGGCCCCAGAGCATCGCCCAGAAGACCGCGGCGACGAGAATCGCCAACGAGGAGACGCCGGTGTGGGCGGCGTACAAGAGCGGCTCGATGGCGTTCGCTGTGCCGATCTCGAGCGCGAGGAACAGCCCGACCACCAGCAGTGGCTTGGTCCAGCCGGTAAAAACTGCCAGGGAAAGGGCCAGCGGCAGGAGTGCGGCAATCGGTGTGCCCAAATAGGGCACGAAGCGCAGCAGGACCGCCGTGATGCCCCACAACGCGGCATAGGGCACACCGATGGCAGCCAGCCCCAGCCCGAACATGGCTCCGAAACAACTGTTCACCAAAAGCTGCAACAGCAGGTAACGGCTGACGCGCTGGGTGGCTTCGTCGAGAGCCTGGGTCATGACATTGAGCTGGCTCAGGCCGACCAGGCGAAGCACGCGGTTGCGCAGATCTTCCCGCTTGATGAGCATGAACGCCGTGAAGATCAGGACGATCAACGCCGCCCCCAGCACCGGAAAGGACTGGAGCACCGAATCGCGGAGATAGCGAAGCCTTCCGCCGTTGCTCTCCACCACCGTGACGGGCATCGGTTTTCGGGTGCCGCGCGTCAAGTCCGGTTGGGGTTGCGGGCCGGAGAGTTCAGCCGCGATTTCGCCCACGCTCTCCGCGGCGCGGGCCAGCGGCCCTTTCCCGGGCGCACGCATGGCGTCGATTTTGGCGCGGATATTCTGGCGGTATTTGGGCAACTCGCTGGCTACATCGACAAGCTGGCCGGCCAGCACCCAAGTGATCCCTGCCACAATGGCCAGCACCATGGCGAGCGCGAACATCACCGCCGGCACGCGCGCGATGTGCAGCCGCTCCAACGCCCCGATGGCGGGAATCAGCAGCAGCGACAAGGTCAATGCGAATGCCAGCGGGATGAAGATCTCGCGTGCGAAATACAGCGCAACGATCGCGGCAGCGAGGATCCACACCGGATTCGGTGAGGTGGCGCGTTTTGGTTTGTTCACATCCCACTGGCCGGGGTAGCACGTTGCATGCCCCCGTGTGGGACCGCACAGAGCGGATGCTAGACTGGGAGGGTGGGGGGCACCGTCAATCTCTTTCCTTTGGTTTCGGAATCGGGGCCCACGCCACGCATTACGTCTCTGCTGGTGAAGCCCGCTTCGGCGGTGTGCAATCTGGATTGCACGTACTGCTTTTATCTCGATCGCGAGGCCGACCCCTACCAGGCGCTGCCCGGGCGGCGGATGTCCCTGGAGACACTGGAGCGGCTGGTCGATACCTATCTGTTCTACTCGTATCCGCAGAGCGTGCTCGCGTTCCAGGGTGGCGAGCCGACGCTGGCGGGGCTGCAATTTTTCGAAAAGCTGGTAGAGTTCGAACAACAGTACGGCCGCAGCGGGCAGAGTGTCAGCAACGCCATCCAGACCAACGGAATCCTGCTGGATAAGAACTGGTGCGACGTGTTCCGCCAGTACGAGTGGCTCATCGGCCTTTCCCTCGACGGACCGGAAGCCGCCAACGACCAGTTCCGGGTTCACAAAGACGGCCGCCCCACCTGGAAGCGTGTCATGCAGAGCCTGGAACTGCTCCAGCAGAACCGGGTGGAGTTCAACATCCTGTGCGTGCTCAGCCAGGGGAATGTCGGCCGGCCGAAGGAACTCTACCGGTTCTTCCGGTCGCTGGGGATCGAGCACATGCAGTTCATCCCGCTGGCCGAGTTCGATGGCGAGGGCAACCCCCTGCCCTACACCATCACCCCGGAACAGTACGGACGATTTCTCTGCGAGGTCTTCGATGCCTGGTGGCCGGAGCGCCGCAAGGTGCGGGTGCGGTTCTTCGACAATCTGGCGGAAGCCCTGGCCGGGCAGAAACCCGGCACCTGCACCATGCACGAAACCTGCGACAGCTACGTGGTGGTGGAGTACAACGGCGACGTGTACCCGTGCGACTTCTTCGTCGAGAAATCCTGGAAACTGGGCAACATCACGCTGGACTCGTGGCCGGAAATCGCGCGGCGCACCAAGCGCTACAGTTTCGCCGCGAAGAAGACGCTGGCGCACCCCGATTGCCAGGTGTGCGAATACCAATCGATCTGCCACGGCGGCTGCCCCAAGTTCCGCCACGGTCCCCACGCGAGGTTTGAAGACCTGGACTATTTCTGCGCGGCCTACAAAATGATCTACGCGCACGCCAACCCGCCGCTCGAAAAGGAAGTCCGGCAGTTATTGGCGCGCCAGGCCCGCTAGCTCGTCCAGGGCAAGCCGTCCGGTATAGATGGCCATACCCAGCGCCGCATGGACGTTCATCGACAGCAGCGCCTTCACTTCCTCGATGGTGGTGATTCCCCCGGCCGCCGTCAACTCGTGCCGGGTAGCGGCCCGCAGCCGTCGGAACCAGTCCAGGTCGGTCCCCTGCATCATGCCTTCCTTGTCCACGTAGGTGCAGAGGAAGCCGGCGCAGTAGGGCTCGAGCGAGTGCAGCACCGCGGCGGCGGTGAGCGCGGTGGACTCCTGCCATCCTTTGACCACGATGCGGCCCGCTTTGGAATCGAGGGCGATCAACACGCGATCGCTGCCGACGGCATCGCGGAGCGTTGACAGGAACTTCGCGTTGATTCCGTCCGGCCCGAACGCCGCGGTGCCCACGATGACTTTGCGCGCGCCCTGCGCGATCAGGGTTTGCGCGCGCTCCACGGTGCGCACGCCGCCGCCCACGCGCGTGGCGGCCTGCGCGGCTACCGAGCGGACCAGGGCGTCGTTCGAGCCGCGGCCCATGGCGGCATCGAGATCGATCACCTGAATTTCCGGAAACGCCGCAAACTTCGCGAGCATCGCGGCAGGCGTTCCGGCTTCAAGCGCTTTCTCGCGGCCCTGCATCAGTTGCACGACCTTGCCGTCCATGAAGTCGATGCAAGGGAAGATCATACGGGCCTCACCGGAATTCCGCGGCGGTCCAGTTCCTCCTTGAGCTGGTTCACGGTGTAGGTGCCATAGTGGAAGATGGAAGCCGCCAGCGCGGCATCGGCGCAGCCGTCGGTGAGCACACGAACGAAGTGCTCCGGCTTCCCAGCCCCGCCGCTGGCAATCACCGGGATATGGGTGGCGCGCGAGATGGCGCGGGTCAGCACGCAGTCGAAGCCGTCCTGCACGCCATCGGTATCCATAGAAGTGAGCAGGATTTCGCCCGCGCCGAGCGCTTCTCCACGCGCCGCCCAGGCTACCGCGTCCATGCCTTCGTCATCGCGGCCGCCGCGCGTATAGACGTGCCATTCTCCGGGAGCGTGGCGGCGCGCATCGATAGCCAGCACCACCGCCTGTGCGCCGAATTCGAGCGAGAGCTCGGAGATCAGCTCGGGCCGGCGTACCGCCGCCGTATTCACCGACACCTTGTCGGCGCCGGCGAGAAGAATGGCGCGTGCATCGGCCACCGAGCGGATGCCGCCGCCCACCGCAAGCGGGATGAAGACCTTCCGCGCGGTCCGCGCCACCACATCCGCCATGATGTCGCGGGCGTCGCTCGAGGCCGTGATGTCGAGGAAGACCAGCTCGTCGGCGCCATCGCGATTGTAACGGCCGGCGAGCTCCACAGGGTCGCCCGCGTCGCGGAGGTTGACGAAGTTGACGCCCTTCACGACGCGTCCGCCGGTGACGTCGAGACAGGGAATGATGCGTTTGGCTAGCATGCCAGGTCCAGAAAATTCTTCACGATGCGCAGCCCCACGACGCCCGATTTCTCGGGGTGAAACTGCACGCCGTAAACATTGTCGCGTTCGAGTACGGCGGTGTACCGCACTTCGTAGGTGCAGGTGGCCGACGCGCGGTCATTTTCGGGCACGTAATAGCTGTGGGCGAAGTAGACAAACGGGCGGGCCGGCAGACTGTGCACCAGCTTCGATCGAGGCTGCACCTGGAGTTCGTTCCAGCCCATGTGGGGCACGCGGGCATCCAGCGGGAACCGCCGCACCGCGCCGGAATACACTCCCAGCCCGCGCACGTCCGGCGCCTCCTCGCTGCTCTCGAACAATCCTTGCAGCCCCAGGCAAATCCCCAGAAACGGCACACCGGCAGCGATGCGCTCTTTGAGCGTTTCGCGCACCCCGAGATTATCGAGCGCGCGCATCATCTGGCCGAAGTGGCCCACCCCGGGGAGCACAATCTTGGTCGCCCGCCGCAGCCCTTCCGCATCGCGGACCAGCTCGTATTGGCAACCGATCTCGGCGAGCGTGTTCTGGACCGATCGCAAGTTGCCGGCGCCGTAATCAAAGATGCCGATCATAGCAGCCCCTTTGTGGAGGGAAGCTGATCCTTCAGGCGCGCATCGCGCGAGCAGGCGTACTTCATAGCCCGCGCGAAGCATTTGAAGATCGCTTCGATCTTGTGATGGTTGGAGCGGCCGTACATCACCTTGGCGTGCAGGTTCGCTCCCGCGTGATTGACAAAGCCGCCGAAGAAATCCTCCACCAGTTCGGTTTGCAGGTCGCCCACCAGACGCACGCGGACCAGATCTTTGTAGACCAGCGCGGGCCGCCCGCCCAGATCCACCGCCACCAACGCCAGCGTTTCATCCATGGGCAGCACGAAGTATCCCGCGCGGTTGATTCCCTTGCGGTCGCCCAGGGCTTTCGCGAAAAGCTGCCCCAGCACGATCCCGACATCCTCGACCGTATGGTGCTGGTCTACGTCCAGATCGCCATCCGCTGCGAGCTTCAGGTCGAAGCCGCCGTGCTTGGTGAACAGCTCCAGCATGTGGTCGAAGAAGCGGATGCCGGTGGCGATCTCGTAACGGCCGCGGCCTTCGATGCGCAGCGTGGCGGAGATCCGCGTCTCGCGCGTGTCGCGTCGCAGGGTGGCGCTCCTCATGACCGGAAGACCTCGCCGAGGTAGTTGACGTCGTCCACGATCGCCCAAGCGCCTTCCTCCTGAAAGAGGAAGACCAGGTCGAGGTAGGAAGGGTTGGAAGGCGCGGTGATGCCGATGAACGGCACCCTGGCCGCGTTAGCCGTGCGCGCGTCGTCCACGGTGTCGCCGATGTAGTAGACCTTGCAATCGCAATGCTGCTTCAGAATGCGAAGAAGGCCTTCGGGGTGGGGCTTGTGCCGGCCGACGTCCTCCATGGTGATGACGGGGTCGAAAACGAGGTTCGGTGCGAAGCGTTGGAGCGAGAGCCCGGCCTCCTCCCTGGGCCGTCCGGTGAAGACGGCGAAACGGAAGTCCCGGTTGAGCGCCTCGAGCACTCCCGGGCGTGCCACCCAACGCTCGCGCAGCATCAGCCCGTCGTCGCCGTTGCCGCGGAAGATCTGCTGAAACCGTTGCTTCACCTCCTCGAACGCGACCTCGATACCGGCATCCGACACCATGTGGTGCGAGAGTTTCCAATCGTCGTTCCAGCCGCCCTGGTTTTTGTACTCCTGAATCTGCTGGCGGGTGACGGGCGCGTGGGTGAAATGCGCCACCGTCCGGGCGATGGTCTCGCGATAGGACTCGGTGACGTCCACCAGGACGCCGTCCATGTCGAATACGAGCACGGGCTGGTTCACTGGTTCCAGATCTCCTCCAAAACGGCCAGCAGCCGGCGGGTCTGCTCGCGGGTGCCGACGGTTATGCGGACACATCCCGGCGCTTCGTAGCTGCGGTCGCGAACCAGAATGCCCTGGCCTCGTAGCGCGTCGCGTACATCGAACGCGCGCTCGCCGAAGCGGCCCAGCACGAAGTTGGCCGAGCTGGGAACGTAGGTGATACCGAGCTTTTCCAGGCCCAGGCAGAGCAGTTCGCGCGCCGCCAGCACCTCCGCCACGTACGTTTCGATATAGCGCGTGTCCTCGACCGCCGCCTGCGCCGCCAGCACCGCCAGGGCGTTTACGCTGTAGGGCGACTGCGCCTTGTGCAGGTACCCGATATTCGACTCGTGCGAGAACAGGCAGCCGAGTCGCATGGCCGCCATCCCGAACACCTTGGAAAAGGTGCGGCTGACGAACAGGTTGGGAACGCGCTCGATTTCGGTGAGTGCGGTGACGCCGGAGAACTCGTAATAGGCTTCGTCCACCAGGACCGCGGCCTTGCGAGCGCGGTGCAGAATGCGTTCGATAGCCAGCAGCGAGGCGCCCGTGCCAGTAGGGTTGTTGGGGTTGGCCAGCAGCACGGCCCGCGTCTCGGGCGTGATGGCATCCAGCACCGCCTGAAGCGGGAACTCCATATCCGGCTGCGGGTACTCGACGTAGCGGATCTTCGCACCGGCCACCTCGCAATAGAAGCGGTACATAGCATAAGCGGGCGTCAGGATCACGGCCTCCTGACCGTCATCCAGGTAGGTGTTGACGAACACCTGGATGGCTTCATCGGTGCCATTGGTGAAGACGAACTGCCCCGGCTGCACGTGGAAGTAGCGCGCGATGGCGTCCTTGGCCTCGCCATATTCCGGATAGACGGCGAGTCCGCCCGATTCGAGACGCGCCTTCAGGCAGTCGATTACGTGCGGCGAGCAGCCCACTGTGTTCTCGTTAAAATCCAGCCGCAGCTTTCCGGCGCGGCCGGCCGTGGGGGGGGAATAGGGAGCCATCGCGGCCACTGCCGGCCGGGGGCGGATCGCGCCCTTGGGAAGCTTGGGATTCTTCATTTCGAGGAGATCCTCACTTCGACCGAGCGGGCATGTGCTTCGAGGCCTTCGGCACGTGCCAGGGTGGTGATGGAGGGAGCCAGGCGCGCCAGCCCGGCCTGGGTGAGTTCCTGGACGGAGATGACCTTGAGGAAATCGGTGACGGACAGCCCGCCGCGGATACGCGCGGCCCCGCTGGTCGGCAGGACGTGATTCGGACCCGAAGCGTAGTCGCCGGCGGCCTCGGGGCTGAACGGCCCTACGAAGACGCTGCCCGCGTGATGGACGTTCCGCAACAGGGACGCATCGGGGATGCTGAGGTGTTCCGGGGCGAAGCGGTTGGCGATGTCGACGGCTTCACCCAACCCCCGGACCAGGACAATGGCGGAGTTCCTGGCGATGGATTGCTTCGCCACCGGAGCGGTGGGCAGCGTGGCCAGTTGGCGATCCACCTCGCGCGCCACCGCCGCGGCGAGACGCTTAGACGTGGTGAGCAGCACTGCCGAAGCATCGGCGTCGTGCTCTGCTTGCGCGAGCAGGTCGGCCGCCAGGTGCCGCGGATCGCCTTCGGGGGCGATGATCAGGATCTCGGTCGGCCCGGCGACGAAATCGATCCCTACTTCGCCGGCCAGCAGCTTTTTCGCGGCGGCCACATAAATGTTCCCAGGGCCCACGATGCGGTCGGCGCGAGGCACAGTCCTGGTGCCGAAGGCAAACGCCGCGATGGCCTGGGCGCCGCCCATCTCGAAGACATGGTTCACCCCGAGGAGGGCCGCCGTGCCGAATACTTCGGTGACCGGCCGGGGAGAGGCCACACAGATGGCGCGGACGCCGGCGACCTCCGCGGGCACCACCGTCATCAGCACGGTGGAAGGAAGCGGGTACCGCCCCGCAGGGACATAGGCGGCCACCGTGTCGAGCGGGCGGACGATCTGCCCGAGGCGCATACCGGCGCGGCCGGTCATCCATTCCCGGGGCATCTGGCGGCGCGCGAAATCGTGAATGTTCGCCGCCGCCTGTTGGATGGCCGCGCGGAATTCGGGCGAGAGCCGCTCCGCCGCTCGGCGAAGGTCCGCTCCGGGAACGAGCACGCTTTTGCGGGTGAAGCCATCGAACTGGCGGGCGTATTCCAGCAGCGCACGGTCGCCGCGTTTGCGCACCGCTTCCAGTATGGGCCGCACCACCGCCTCGGCGGCGGTCAAGCGTGCCGCCTTGCGAGCCAGCAGGCGGCCGACGTGTTTGGTTTCGAGTATGCGGATCACAGCACGATCTTGTTCAGCGGATACTCCACGATGCCTTGCGCACCCGCCAGTTTCAGCCGCGGAATGATGTCCCGAACGGTGGACTCATCCAGAATCGTATTCACCGCCAGCCACTCTTCGTCGCTCAGGTGCGAAATGGTGGGGCGCTTGAGCGCCGGCAGCACCCCCAGCACGGCCTTCAGGTTGTCCTGGTGCACGTTGAGCATGAGCCCCACCTTGCCCAGCGCATTGATGGCGCCTTCGAGCAGCATGCGGATGTCTTCCAGCTTGCGGCGCTTGGCCGCGTCATTCCAGGACTGCCGGTTGGCGATCAACTGGGTATTCGACTCGAGCACGGTGTCGATGATCTTGAGCTTGTTCGCGCGCAGCGAGGAGCCGGTTTCGGTCACCTCGACGATGGCATCGGCCAGCACGGGTGGTTTCACTTCGGTGGCGCCCCAACTGAACTCCACCTTGGCAGTGACTCCGTGTTTGGCCAGGTAGCGCCTGGTAGTGGCCACCAGTTCGGTGGCAATGATGCAGCCTTCGAGGTCCGTCGCCGAACGAAAGCTCGAAGATTCGGGCACGGCCAGCACCCAGCGCACCTTACCGAAGCTCTGTTTGGCGTAGATCAGGTCGGCGACCGCGATCACCTCGGCCTCGTTCTCTTCGACCCAGTCGCGGCCGGTAAGCCCGGCGTCCAGAATGCCGTCTTCGACGTAGCGGGCCATCTCCTGGGCGCGGATGAGCATGCATTCGATCTCCGGGTCGTCGATGCCCGGGAAGTAGGAGCGGCTGCTGGTGGTGATGACAAAACCCGCCCGGCGAAACAGGTCGATCGTGGCGTTTTCGAGGCTGCCTTTGGGAATGCCGAGCTTCAGCTTCACGCCTTTCCTCCGTAAACGCCGGCAGGATCGTAGGTCCGGTCCTCGGAGACTTTCCACTCCCCCGCGTCGAGGCGGCGGAAGAAGCAACTCTGGTAGCCCTCGTGGCAGACACCGGGACCCAGCGCCTCCACCTGAACCAGCACGGCGTCCTGATCGCAATCGGTGGAGATCTGTTTGACGACCAACCGGTGTCCGGAGCTTTCCCCCTTCAGCCAGAGCTTGCGACGGGTGCGGGAGTAGAATGTGGCGAAACCGGTTTCGACCGTTTTGCGGAAGGCCTCCTCATTCATGTATCCGACCATCAAGACGCGCCCGGAAGCGTGGTCCTGGATGACCGCGGTAACAAGGCCATCGGCCTTCTGAAAATCGAGCGTCATGCGAGATCCAAATAAAAAGCCCGCCTGAACCACAGCGGGCGTCCTTTCCGATTTCGTTGGAGTGCAATCAAGAAACCGCCCGTCACGAATCGGCGTGATGGTGATGATGCGCGAGGGCGGAGGCCATAAATCGAGAGTATAGCATGAGCCGGCGGCGCAGATGGCCGCCGGTCAGTTGCGGAACGATGCGATCACGGTCAGGTTTCCGCCGGCGGGCACCGCGCCGTCGCTTGCGCCGGCCAGGGTAGCGCTCACCTCGAAGGCGAGCGTGTCGCCCGTAGAGACCTTCCACTCGAGACCCTGGAACCCGCTGGAACCGGTGCTCTGCGGGATGACGAAGCAGCCTGACTCGGGTCCGATTTGGCCGTCCGCCAGCCGATAGCCGGTCAACACCGTCCCGGCATCGGTGCCGCTCTCCGTACGGTTCATCAGCACGACGGTGAGCGCACCCGTATCGGGCGCCGTTACCTTGAACCACAACGTCCTGGTATCCGCGAAACCGGTGCAGGAATGCACCGGATCGTCGGGGGATTCGGTGGCATTGGCGGTGTTCTCGATCAGAACCGCCGGCAAGGCGCTCAACGGAAACGGCGCAAGAGCTTCATCGTTGCCGCCGGCGATGACCGCGGCCTCCTGGGTGACGGAAACGATACGATCCTGCACGAAGAGCTTCGACGTGAGAGGGGCGGGTGTGTTGTTGACGAAGCGCGGAGTGAACTGAAAGCTGCCGCTGCCCGTTCCGCCGCCAGGCGAGCTCACGGCGAAATAGGCGCCGCCGTCCCGCTGCACGACCGCCCAGGAGCACCGGTCTGCCGTGGTCACCTGGAACGAGGGGCTGCTTCCACCGTCGGCGGAAATGGATGCCGACTCCGGCGACACGGTGTACTGGCAGGGATCTCCCGAACCGGGAAGCACGGTCTTCCATACTCCGCGGCCGTGAGTGAAGGCGTAGAGCGAACTCTCTCCGGCGCTTCGATCGAGAACCAGCGTTTCCGTAACGGCATCGGCAAAGGGATCGGCGTCGCGAGCCCAGGTGGCGCCGGCGTCCGTCGAGACAAAGACTCCGATATCGGTTCCCACGTATAGCGTGGAGGGGTCTTGCGGATCGGCGAGCACGGTCCATACGGGGACATCCGGCAGGGCTGCCGTCCCTGAGCCGTCGATGCCCGTCCAGGACTCGCCGCCGTCGATCGACCGGTACACGTGGCTGTCGCTGTCCATCCGGTTGTATTGGCTGTAGGTCACGTAGACCAGCTTCGGGTCGCTGGGATCGAACTCGACGTGGGAAAGGTAGCCGCCGCGGGGCTGAACCGATTCCCATACGGTTTCCTCGTCCGCCGCCAGCGCGTTCGCGGCGCGGAAGAGGAAGCCCCTGGTCGTGCCGAACACTACGCGGTCAGGATTGGCGGCCGAAACGGCGATGGCGCTGATGTTTCCGGCCTCGTCGGACAGCGGCGCCGATGCTGGTTGCCAGTTCCGGGCGCCATCCGTCGTACGCCAAAGCGTCTTACCGCCGATGTACAGTCGCTGCGGATTGCCGGGATCGAGGACGAACGGTGCCACGAAAACAAAGTTAGCGGATGGTTCGGCGATCCCGCGGGTCGCGGAGGAGAACGTCGCCGCCCCGTTTTCGCTTTTTCGCAAACCGAGATTGGGGGCTTCGGCGAACACGATATTCGGGTCGGTAGGATCGAGCGCGGTAATGCCGCCATCGCCGCCCATAATCGTCAACCAGTCGGCAGCCCCGGCCGCGGCGGAACCGCGCAGGGTACCGTTGTCCTGCGTGCCGCCGAAGTAGGCGCCGCCCCCCGGATAGACCCCGCCATGATAGAACTGCGTGACCGCATAGCCGTTGTTCAAGCTGCTCCAGGCGATGGCGGTCGAGTATGGTGCGCAGGCGGCCCGGTCTCCCCGCGCGGTCGCAGCCATGGCGTTACCGGTGTGGTAGACGCCTCCATCGGTGGCGACGTGGAGTCCCTGGTTATCAGAACCGTTGTAGCCGGGTGCAAACGCTAACGCGTGAATGTCGGCATGCACCAGTTGAGTACCTGTCGCCTGCCAGAAAGCCGCGATGCCCCAGGTTCTGCCTCCATCATCGGACCGGAACAGATCGATGCCGCCGACCCACACCACCTCGGAATTCAGAGGGTCTACGGCGATCGCATTGTCATAGTCGCCCTGGTTGTATCGCGCCGCGGTGCCGCCGGAGCAGGTATCCGCAAACAGGTCGGAGGGATTGGAAAAAAGCGCGCTGTTTAGCCGGTCGGCATCCTGGTTGGAGACACGGGCTTCCCACGAGTCGGCCTCACCGCCCGCGGTGGAACGGTATACCCCCAAGAGCCCGTGCTCCCACTCGCCCGCCGACACGCTCGATACCGCAGCGTACACGGTCTCTTGGTTGGAAGGCGCAAGGGCCAGCGAGGTGCGTCCCATGTCCTCCGCGGTGAAGACCAACTCCCAGGTGCCGGGACCCGCGGCATCGACATTGCGGAAAATCGCCGGATCGGGCGAGCCCTCCGCGCCGCATGCAGCAAACAGGTAGTCCGCGGTCCGGTCGGTGCGGATGACCAGGTCCTGGCAGCCGGCGAGCGGACCGCGTCGATCCAGCACCATCTGCCAGGTAGCCCCCGCATCGGGACTGAGGAAGATGCCATCCCACGTGGCGGCGTACACTCTCCGGCTGTCATTCGGACTCAAAACGATCTTGTTGACGTAATAAAAGAACTGCGTCGTGGTGCCGGGCAACAGCGTCCAGGTGGCGCCGCCGTCGGTGGTTTTGAAGATACCCGCGCCGCGGATGGAATCGCCGGCGTACCACTCCCCGGTACCTGCGTACAGGGTGTCCGGGTTCGCAGGATCCATGGCGAGCGCACTGATGCCGATTGCCGGCAGGAGGTCCGAGAGCGGCACCCAGGACAGGCCGCCGTCCATGGTCTTCCATACGCCCCCGCCAACCGCACCCGCGTACATCGTGTTCGGGTCGCCCGGATGAATCACCAGGCTCCGCGTGCGGCCGCCGATATTACCCGGTCCGAGAGGCTGCCAGCTTCCGACGAAGGCATCGTGCGCCGACAATCGTTTCTCCGCGGAGAGAAGCCGGCGCTGCGCAATCGAATAACGCGGCATGCCGCGGGCGTGCCGTTGCGCGGCGAGCAAGCGCCGGACGGGCAGGGGCTCACCACCGGTGCGCTTCAAGAGATAGAATTCGATTGCCTCCCGCGCGGAATCCTCGCGATCCTCCGCGACGCCCGCCACCGGCCGATAGTCCGTAACCGGCGGCAATGGCACCGGTAAAGCCGATTTCGGTCTCAGTCCGGTTCCGCAGGACGTCAGGAGCAGGCACCCGAAGAGGACGATATAATGCGGTTTCATAAGTAACGATCGTCGCTGCTCTATCTATCGGCACGGTGTCGGATTGCCCTTATACATGAAGCGCATTTCCGTTGATTGGTTTGCTGGCAGGTGTGCTGAGTGCCGCCGGACCACGTCTTCCCGGGCGAAAAAGCGTGACCTACGGGAAGGATGTCCGGGTGCTGTACGCCACCGCCGCCGACCAGGTCCACCGCCGCCGCGGCGCAATCCCCGGCCAGCCGGTAATGCTGCCATCTGCCCAGCTACAAACCGCTTATGGCTTAAAGCGCAGGGCTTCTTTGAAAGCTTCGAGGGCGTTGTACACGATCGGGCAGTAGCAGGCGCGGTCGACGAACTGCCACATCCGGCTGGCAATCGAACCGCTGCCGCGCACCAGGTGCGGAAAGCGCTGACAGATGTCCGGGCGGGCATCGTAAACCGTGCAGTCCTTGTCCGCCAGAAATATACAGCCTGCCGCATCGCTCCGCCGCAGGACTGTCCCTTCCTCCTCGCTTTCGGCCGTGTACTCGGCCCGGAATCGCGCCGCGGGGACGCGCAGATATCGGGTCAGGCGTTCGCTATCCCGCACCGACAGCTTTACCGTCGCCACCTTGCAGCAGTTGGCGCATGCGCGGCAGTCGATCTGCGCTTCCACCTGCTCGGCCATGCGGCGCAGAATGCGGTCGGAATGGCCGTGCGATTTCATGTGGCGGCGGAAGCGCTCGTTTTCGGGACGCTTCTTCTCGCCAAGCAGGCGGATCTGTACCAGGTCGGTGATCATCCCACCCGCTTGGCGATGGCCAGCGTGATATCGTCCGCCTGCGGCGCGCCGGCCGCAAAATCGGTTACGGCCCGAGTCACGGCCTCCACGATAGCCCCGGCCGGTTCGGTGCGATGGCGAGCCAGAACCTCGATCAAGCGCTGCTCCCCGAACTCGTCGAAATTGGGATTGTTGGCTTCCGTGACCCCGTCGCTATAGAGCACCAGCACATCGCCCCGGTTCAGGTGCGCGGTGGCTTCGCCGTAAGAGGCGAATGGAACGATCCCCAGCACGGGGCCGCCGCCTTCGAGCATCACCGCCTCACCGGAAGCCCGCAGCAGGATGGGCGGGTTGTGGCCGGCATTGGCAAATCTCAAATCACCCGTCGCCGGATTGAAAACACAGAAGAAAAACGTGATGAAGCGGTTGCTGGGGCAGTTGGTGCAGGTGGCTTTGTTGACGCGCGTCATGAAGGCTGCCAGGTCGCCCGGATCTTCGGTGGCCAGCGCCTGCACGCGGGCGTGTATCTGCATCATCAGGAGGGAGGCGGGCATGCCCTTGCCGGAAACATCGCCCAGCGCCATGGCCACGCTGCCATCGGAATACGGGAAGAAATCGAAGTAGTCGCCGCCCACGGTGCGGCAAGCCGCATTGTAACCGGCCAGGTCAGCGCCGGGCACCTGGGGCGCCTCCGTCGGCAGCATACGGCGCTGGATGTCCGCGGCCTGACTCAGTTCGCGGAACATAATACGCTCCGCCTCCTCGATCTCGGCCAGACGCGCGTTTTCGATGCGGATGGCCGCCACGTTGGCCATCACCGTCAGAAGGTTCAGGTCGTCCTTGGTAAACTCGCGCAGAATAAAGGGCGAATCCACGTAGATCAGACCGATGATGCGGTCTTTGGTCTGCAGCGGCACCGCCATCATCGTGTGGACCTTCTGCTCCACGATGCTCATGCGGCCGCGGAAGGCATCGTCGAGTTGCGCGTCGCGCACCAGCACCGACGATTTCTCGTGGATGACGCGGTCGCGCACGGCAGTGGAAATACGAAAGGCGTCGCCCTTGTGTGCCTTGGGAACGAGGCCGTCGCCCTCGATCAGCAACAGCACGCCGCGCTGTGCGTTGACCGCCTGGATGGCGAGGTCGAGGATCAACGGGAACAGGTCGGCCAGCGGGCGGTTCTCGGACAGTTCCTGGCCGGCGCGGATCAGCGCCTGCATGGGAGCCGACGCTTTGGGGCCGCTCCGTTCGAGCGCCAGGGTTTGGTGCGTGGCGCCCTCCAGACTCGTCACCACTGTGGAAGTGGTGGGCGAGGTGCTGTTCGTCCCATCGAATACCACGACTCCCGCTTCGGGCGCCTGCGCGCCGGGCGCGAACATGATTACCAGGTGTCCCGCGGTGATGCGGTCACCCGGCTTGAGGATCAGTCGTCCCTTCAAGGGGATGTTGTTGACATAGGTGCCGTTCTTGCTCCCCAGGTCCTGGACTGTCCACTCGTCGCCCTGGGTTTCGAAGGCGAAATGCTGGCGCGACAGGCCGGCATCTTCGGGAAAGCACAGTTCGGAGGCGCTGGAACGACCTACAGCGAGGCGTTCGCCGGTCAGCGGAATCGTCTTCGTCTGACCATCCGGGCACTGGATCAGCAGTTCGCGCGCCATGATGGTTCATTATAAGGGTGCCGGCGGCGCTTGCGGCAAGCGTGCCGCGCTCCGTCCTCGGGCCGGTCACTCCACAATCAGCACACGAGAGCGATCGAATGACTCGACTGAGGCTACACGGAGGAGGAGAAATCAATTGTAACCGGACCGCCGGACTGACGGAAACGCTCCGGGATTTCGGGTGTGTGCTCTGTGTGGGACCGGTGATGGACGCTTTCGTCCACCGCCGCTCACGGTTGGTTGGGATCGTGTTTCTTCTCGCGCGGACGCCGCAACAGCGCTCCGGCGAAGAACGCGAGCGGAACGGCCCACAGGGCGTATTTCACCTTCTGGTTCTGGCGCGGGGCGGGCATGTCGGGATTCAGCACGCCGCCGTTGGAGGCGGTGGAAAGCGGCTTGCCGATCTTCATCAACTGCATGTCGTACGCGAATTGCTTGCCGCAGTCGAGACAAACCACGTAGGCTTCGCCGTGCGGCTGTCCGGCCTTGCTCACGGGAGAAACGGGCCTCGTGAGGCGGTGGTGGGGACATCGAAACAGCAGGTTCAAGACCGTGTCGATCACTTTACCCTCCCTCAATGAGCCAACAGAAATTCTGATCCTATTTTGACAGATCCAAACCGTGGAGGGCGGCGTGTACACCTCGGGCATCTCGCGCCGCAGTCTCGTCCGGATGCGGTGCGCCTCCGCGGACCGCCGGCTTCCCTCCGCGACCCCGCTGCCAGACAGCAGCTTACCGCCGCACCACGTCTGCCGAGCGGATCGCACCCGTGTCCAGGTTCACCGAGCACGAAAAGCTGAACTCCTGTCTGCGCCCTCGTTCGCGTGCCCGCACGTCGCCGATGATCCAATCGCGCCGTCCGGGATGGTCGTCCACCGAGATCCGCCCGAAGTCCGGCTCGACGAAACCCCGGTCGCGCAGCCGGTCCGCCACCGCGCGCCGGCAGTTGTCGAAGGCCAGCGCGCTCCGGTCCGGTCCCCGGCCGCGATCGTCACCCCGGCCGCCCTCGACGGGCTCGAGTTGCACGGACCGCACCCGCCCCGTCGAGAAGTCCACCGAGCACGAGAACCGTGCACGCCGCCCCGGTCCAAATCGCGGCCGCGCCTCCAACACTCCCACCACCCAGTCGCGACGCCCCGGATTGTCATCGATATTGATGTGCTCGAAATCCACGTCGCCCGCCTGGAATCGCCTTCTCGCTTCGTCGCGCGCCGCATCCTGGCACACCCGAATGGCCTGCGACGCCGTGAATCGTCCCCCCGGAATCGGACCGGGCTCCACCGGTGGCCCACCCCCGCCGTTGTTCCACGAGAGTTCGAAGGTGTACCCTTCCGAACCGCCGTCCCGATCCTCGATCCGCACCATCACCGGCCGCCCATTCCTGGGATCCTGCACCAAGTCCTGCCTGCCACGTCCGTCCACGCCCCGGAACCGGAAGTTCTCGGGATTCACCGGCATCACCGAAGTGCATTGAAAACGACGCCATTGCGGCGGCTGTCCCCACACGTTCCGCAGCACTGCGTTGTCGCCGCGGATTTCCACCTCTGCGGCGCCGTCCACCACTACCTCCACTTCACATCTGCCCGCCCCGGGATTCCCTCCACCCGTGACGATCGCCCGCCGCGGCTGGTTCTGGGCTCCCAGTGGCATGGCTACCGCTGTTACGGCAATCGTCATCCACATTCGTGCTTTCATGCGCACCTCTACTGCAACTGTTCTAGCACGCCACCTGCCACCGTCGGTTGACTCTCCCGCCGCCCCTGCGGTAAGCTGCCCGCCAAGCCGCTTCCTCATGCTTCCCACATCCACCGTGCCCAAGCCCGAACGCGGATTCGTGCGCGGCCTCAACCTGTTCGACGCCGCCATGGTTGTCATTGGCGTCATGATCGGCTCCGGCATCTTCATCGTCTCCGCCGATATGTCGCGCCTCATCGGCAGCCCCGGTTGGATGCTCGTGGCCTGGGCCATCACCGGTGTGCTTACCATCACCGCCGCGCTCTCCTACGGCGAACTCGCCTCCATGCTGCCCCACGCCGGCGGCATGTATATCTATCTGCGCGAAGCCTTTTCCCCGCTCTGGGGCTTTCTGTACGGTTGGACCTTCTTCACCGTAATTCAAACCGGCACCATCGCCGCCGTCGCCGTGGCCTTCGCGCGTTTTTCCGCGCTCCTGTTTCCCGCCGTCTCCGAGAGCCGTTACCTCATCGCGCCGGTCCACCTCACCTCGCAATACGCGCTCTCCCTCTCCACCGCCCAGCTCCTCGCCATCGCCGTCATCGTCCTGCTTACCTGGACCAACTCCCGCGGCCTCGAATACGGCAAAATCGTGCAGAATATTTTCGGCTCGGCCAAGACCGCCGCCCTCGCCGCGCTCATCGTCGCCGGCCTCTTCCTTGGTTGGAATCGCGCGGCGGTGGTGGCCAATTTCAGCCACCCGTTTCGCCTGGGCGCCTTCGACCCTTCGCTCGGCGCCGCCGCCACCGGCGCATTCGGCCTCCTCGTGGCGCTCTCGGTCGCCCAGTCGGGCTCGCTGTTTGCCGCCGATTCCTGGCACGACGTCACCTTTGTCGCCGCCGAAGTCAAGAACCCGCGCCGCAACGTTCCCCTCGCCATGGCGCTCGGCTGCGCCGCGGTCATCCTGCTATACCTGCTCGCCAATGTCGCCTATCTCGTGGTGCTGCCCCTGCCCGCCATTCAGAACGCCCCCGCCGACCGCGTCGCCACCGCCATGCTCCAGCAGATCTTTCCCGGCTACGGGCCCACCCTCATGGCCATAGCCATTATGATCTCCACCTTCGGCTGCGTGAACAGCCTGGTGCTCGCCGGGGCCCGCGCCACCTACGCCATAGCCCTCGATGGCCTGTTCTTCGCGCGCGCCGGGGTGCTCAACCGCGCCCGCGTCCCCGGCTGGTCGCTGTTGGTGCAGGGCGTGTGGGCCGCCCTCCTGGTCCTGCCCCGCACCTACAACACCGCCACCCGGCAATACGGCAACCTCTACAGCAATCTCCTGGATTACGTGATCTCGGCTGCGCTGCTGTTCTATATCCTCACCATCGCGGGAGTCTTCCGCCTGCGCATCGCCCGCCCCCACGCCGAACGCCCGTACCGCGTGGTGGGCTACCCCTTCGTCCCCGCCCTCTACATCGTGGGCGCCACTACGGTCCTGGTGATGCTGTTTGCCTATCGGCCTTCCACCACCTGGCCCGGGCTGGCGATCGTCCTCATCGGGGCCGTGGTCTACCGCGCCATTCGGCAATAGCCGCTACTTCAACACCAGCACCGCGACCTTCGCATCCGTCTCCAGGTTGTCCCCGGTAGCGTTCTGCCCGTGCTGCGGTACCTGCGCCCGCTCCACCAGCGCCAGCGCTTCCACGTGCCCGGTGAAAATCAGGTCGTTCACCACCTTCGCCCGTTCTGTGTCGATCTGCGGGTCGATCTTGTGAATGAACGTCCGGTTCGCCTCCGAAAACGAAATGCCGATATCGTGGGTGGCCGCCACCGCCCATACCGGCTTTCCGCCGAAGGTCGCCGGACGCCGCCACACCCGCAGGTGATGCCTTTGCTCGAACGTGTTGTTGAGCTTCTCGAACACCAGGTCGGGCGGCTTGCCCTCCAGCAGCAGCACCGACACCGGCGCTTCGTGATACCCGCGATTCTCCGCCAGCGCCCGGAACGTCTCGAACTTCGCCATCGTGTTCAGCGCCGACGCAATGTGCCATCCACCGTCGGTGAACGCCGTTCGCACCATCTCTTCGCTGCCGGCCAGCATCAGGTTGGTGATGTCCGAGGGCTTGGGCGGGTTCTCCGCGACCGTCTGGAACGGCTCTTTGGCCACCAGCTCCACCAGCGCTTTCTCATCCGCAACCGCCTTCACCTTCGATTCGGGCCCCGACTTCGACGGTCCCGCCACCCCCAGCGCCGCCCCCGTCTTCAGCGTCATCTCCGCGCCCGCGTCGAACGTGACGTCGCTGTCGGCCGGCTTGAGCACCGCGCTCTTCACCGTGTTCAGGAATCCGCCGAATCCCGAGTACCTCTCCGCGACCTTGTTGATCCCCGCATCCAACTGCCCCGTGATCGTCTCCGAGGCCAGGATTCCGTTGATCTGCCCCTGTTCGTCCACCTTCTCGCGCGAGTTGTCCACCGCGGTTACCTGCGCCTTCAGCTTCAGCTTCTTGCCGTCGATTTCAATCTCCGCGAAGTTCAGCAGCAGCGTCGCGCGCTCATCCGCTTTGGTGGATTGCGCCGTCTTCTCCACCGTCCCCCGCACCACCGCGCCCGCCGGAATCGCGAACTGCCCGTCGGCCAAGACCGGCGCAATCACCACCGCTTCGACCGGGTCCTTGGCCCGGGCGTTCTGTGTCGAGATCTTCGCCTTCAGGCGAATCTGGATTTCCGTTCCCGCCGGTACCTCCAATCCCCATGCGGGAAGGGCCAGCACGAGCGCGCCGAGCGCGCTACTTTTCCGAAATTTCAGTGATCGGCCCATCGACGTCCTCAATACGGATCACAAATCCCTTGCGCGATTCGAGCCGCGCCTCGGGTGCCTCAAACCGCGCCGCCACCATCCGGTCCTGGGAAGCGTGCGCCGGTATCTTGTCCCGCATCACCAGCGTGTCGTTGTACTTCTGCCCCAACAGCGGAAGCGCCTCGAACAGCCGCTTGGCGTCCACTTCCGAAATCGTTTGCCCCTCGTACTGGTTGCCGTCTTTGTCGTCCATCAGCACCGTCACTCGGCGCACCACAAACGGAAGCTTCGACGGATTCACGAACCGGAAATCCAGCACCGCCACCGAGCTGTTGTCCGACAGTTGTATCGTCCGGATCTTCAGAATCGACCCGGTCAACTCCACGTGCGAGCCCCTCTGCAGGAACAGAATCCCGGCCACTGCCACCGCCACCACGCCGATGCCGATGGCGAACGCGACGGGAAATCGGTCCTTCATCGTCAGAGCTCGCCCACGATGCGCATGATTTCCTCCATCGACTTGTGCGCCGCCGCAATCAGCGTCCCGTCGAAAATATGCGTCTCCAGCCCGACTTTCCCCTTATAGCCGTCTTTTTCGAGCGCCTGGAGAATCGTCTTCCAGTCCTCCTTCTCCGCGCTCTCCGGCATGATGCCCTTGCCCTTCACCTGCACATTGAGCATGCGCTTCTTGGGCAGCGCCCCGTATCCCTCCGGGTACGCCTTTTCCTTCCCGTAGGCATTGTGCGGATCCCAGTTCAGCCCCACCCACTTCGAGGGAATGAGCTTCATCACGCCCGCCAGTTCCGCCGCGGTGCCGACATTTTGCGATCCCTCGTTTTCGATCAGCAGGTGTACTTTTTCTTTCTCGGCCACCGCCGCCAGTTCCCCGCCGATCGTCTCCGCGATGCGGTTGTACATCGTCTTCGGGTCGGCCACGCGCGACCCGGTGAAGACGCGCACCTTGTCGCAGCCCATAATCTGCGCGCAGCGGATGGCCTTGTGCAGGTCCTCCCCGCGGCGTTCCCAACGGACCTTGTCCGCGGCCTGCCGCTTCACCCGCGCCGCCGCGTCTTCCGGCCGCCGCCGCACCGGCTCGCTGTCCGGCCAGGCGAACTTCAGCAGGCTCGTATTGACGAAGGACACCTTCAGCCCTTCCCGCGCGAACTGCAGGGCGTCGGCTTTGATCTCCGCCTCGCCGAGCGTGAAATACTCCCGCCGGTCGCCGGGAGGGTTGCGGATCTCTACGGACGTTAACCCGTACTGCTGGGCGAACGCAATGGCGTCGTCCCTGGTCTTGCCGATCTCGTCGGTAATGGCGCTAATCCGTGATTTGTCGAAATGCGAGCGCGCCCACAGCGTGGAGACGCACACCGCACCCCCGGCCAACAGTTCCCGCCTGGTCATAGTTTCGATTGTAATAGATACCATGGATTGGACGAGCAGGACGGGCCGCGGCATTCTTTTGCAGGAAGGCGACATTACCCGGGTGGCGGCGGATGCGATTGTCAACGCCGCCAATTCCGCGCTGGCAGGCGGCGGCGGCGTCGATGGCGCCATCCACCGCGCCGGGGGACCCGAAATCATGCGCGAACTCGATACCGTCCGCGCGCGCATCGGACGCTGCCCCACTGGCAGCGCCGTAGCCACCGGCGCCGGCAAACTGCCCGCCCGCTACGTACTCCACGCCGTCGGCCCCATCTGGCGCGACGGCCGTCACGGTGAACCGGACTTGCTTGCCTCCTGTTATCGCACCTGCCTCGCCCTGGCCGAAGAGCGCAGCCTCGAGACCGTCGCATTCCCCTCCATCAGCACCGGCGCCTACGGCTATCCGTTCGAAGACGCGGCCCGCATCGCCGTTCACGAAGTACGTTCCCACCTGGAATTGCCCGCGGGACACGTCCGCCGCGTCATCTTCGTCCTGTTCGGCCACGACGCCTGCGAGACGTACCGCCGGATCCTGGACGCCTGAATGCTCGTGGGCAATGCCTGCCGGCCCATGAAGCGTCATGGCCCAGCGCCGGGCGGAGAGCCTTTGTTTATCCTATGAATTGCACAGCCGGCATCCGCCTCCGCCGGCGCCCCTGACTATGAGAAACTTCGACTCCCTTACCGAACGCGAAATCCTGGCGCTTGCCATCGCCCTCGAAGAAGAAGATGAACGCGTCTATGCCGACTATGCCGAGGGCCTGCGCGAGAACTTCCCCGCCTCCGCCGAAGTCTTCGACGCCATGCGCAAGGAGGAGTCGGTGCACCGGCGCCGCCTCATCGAGCTCTATCAGCAGCGCTTCGGCGAGCACATCCCCCTCATCCGCCGCCAGGACGTGAAGGGCTTCGTCCAGCGCCGCCCCACCTGGCTGGTTCGCCCGCTCGGCCTCGACCACGTCCGTAAACAGGCCAGCACCATGGAGGTCGAAAGCCGACGCTTTTACGAACGGGCCGCCACCCGCACCCGCGACGCCGGCATTCGCCAGCTGCTCGACGACCTCGCCCAGGAAGAGCGCACCCATGAAAACCGCGCCGAACGGCTCGAACGCGAAAAGCTCCAGCCCGACATCCGCCGCGAAGAGGACGAAGCCCGCCGCCGTCTCTTCGTCCTCCAGATCGTGCAGCCCGGCCTCGCCGGCCTCATGGATGGCTCCGTCTCCACCCTCGCCCCCGTCTTCGCCGCGGCCTTCGCCACCCGCAACAGTTGGGATGCCTTCGTGGTCGGGCTCGCCGCGTCCCTCGGCGCCGGCATCAGCATGGGCTTCGCCGAGGCCCTCTCCGACGATGGCTCCCTCACCGGCCGCGGCCATCCGTGGGTGCGCGGCCTCATCTGCGGACTCATGACCGCCCTCGGCGGCATCGGCCACACGCTCCCGTTCCTCATCGCCAATTTCCACGCCGCCCTCATCGCCGCCGTGGCCGTCGTGCTCGTCGAACTCGGTGTGATCGCCTGGATCCGCAACCGCTACATGGACACGCCGCCGCTTGCGGCAGCCTTACAGGTCGGCCTCGGAGGCGTCCTCGTGTTCCTCACCGGCGTCTTCATCGGCAGCTCGTAGCGCGCCCCCGGCCCGGCCGCTACATCAGCGTGAACACCGCGCGCCCTTTGGACGGCCGCTCGATCTTCAGCGTCGCGCTACCCCGCCGCTCTTCCGTCAGCCCGTCCGGCGCCAGCGGTGTCGATTGCTCCACCGTCAGCACGTTGCCCGACAGCCGCACCGTGCGTTTCCAGCCGTTGCCGCTGAACTCCAGCGAGTCCCCCTCCGCCCGCACTTCCACCGCGCCCCGCCCCGCGTATCCTCCCGCCGCCGGCAGAAAATTCACCAGGGTGTCCTTCCACGTGAACTCCATCCACCGCCCTCCGTCCTCCGCCGAGAACACCGCCCGCACTTTCTGCGATTCCAGAATCCACTCGGGTGAACCGTCGCCGTCCAGGTCCGCGCTCCACGCTACCGTGCGGCCTCGCGGCATCAGCAGCACCCGCATCGGCAGATCCAGGCTGGCGCCACCCGTCACCCGCAAATGCCAGGCGCGCAGGCCCGACCCCGTCCCTTCCGCCGTGAACACCCGCAGCAACACCCGCCGCTCTTCGCTCCCGCCGATCGAAATCTCCGTCTTGCGTGGAAAGAAATCCAGCCCTTCCCCCTCCGCCTCCAGCCGGTATGTCTGGATCCCCGTGTCGTTGTTATGGATCACGATCTCCACGTTCCCGCCCGCCTTCGGTTCAATCGGCGCCGTCGGTGGTTCCGCCTCCACGTCCGTCTCCGTACCTACGTGCAGGCGGACCGCTCCCGAAACCCGGACCGATGCCGGCCGCAGCAGTTGCACGTGCGCCCGCCCCAGCAGGATGGCATCCGCTTCGATCGCCAGGTTTACCCAGTCGCCGTGCAACTGGTCCGCCGGCACCGCCACTTCGTAGTCGATCTCGTTCGGTGCCTTCGGTCGCGCCGTCGCCGTGAACCCCTCCGGCAGCCGCAGCCGCGACCGCTTCGCCACCTCCGCCGAGGAATACGTCGTCGATACCAGGTTCTTTTGCCCGATGATCAGCCGCCGCGCATCGTTGAAGAACGCCGATGTCTCCGGCTCCTCGATCGCGATGCCGATGCGCACGCGGTTTCCCGGCCCATCGCCAGCCGGAATCTTCAGCCGTGCCCGCAGCGTCTTCTCGTCCCAGTCGAACTCCGTCGGCTTGCCCGCTGCCAGGTACGGGCCCACCGGCTGCCGGGCCAGTTGCAGGATCACCTCGCCCGCATCCGGCGCCGCGAATTCCATCGCCAGGATGCCGTTCTCGAATTCGATCGACAGCAACTCCGCCGTGGCGTAAATAATATGTTCCGCTCCGGAAAAATTGGCGCACTCCCGGCACAGCCCCTCCGGACCGATCGACATGCCCAACGGCAGCCACAGCGAATCGCCCGGCCGCACCGTCACCCCCGGTATCGCCAGCACCCGTTTCGGCCCCGGCTCCACCACCCGCACTTCGTCGTGAAATGTCTCCTTGCCGCGATTGGTGATGCTCAACGCCGAGGCTGCCGGCGAGGTCACTTCGAAAGCGCTGATGCTGTCCGGCAGTTTGCCGCTCGCCGGCTTCGGCAACGCTACCGGCGCCAGCTTCCCGAACAGCGGCGCCCAGTTGCGCAACAGCGCTGCGTCGCGCCGCAGCCCGTTGGTCCCCGGACGTTCGTCACCGCCCAGCCCCACTACTCCCTGGCGCAGCACGGTGCCCGGTTCCGACCAGCCCGCCGGGTACAACGCGTCTTCCACGTTCGTCCACAGAACCCCGCCCGAGCCCGCCCCGGCCGTGGCCGCAATTGCCTCGCGGCTCTCGGCGAACGCCTGCGCGCCCGTCGCCGCGATCGTTGTCACCCGCGCCGGCGGCGCCGGCGCGTCGATCGCCAGCGCACGCCCCTCCACGTATGCGATCGGCCCTCCGTGACTCGCCGTCTGCGTCGCCAGCAGTTGACTCAGTTGCTTCAGCCACGCCCGCTCCGCACCGCTGTCGTGTGCCGCCGGCGTGCCTCGATTCAGCCATCCCGCTACCGGAGGCAGTGGCCGAATCCACGCCCGCAGTCCCAGCTTGCGCAGCGTGCGGACGAATGCCACCAGGTCCCGCCGCGGGCTCGTGCGCCCCTGAAAATCGTAGTCGCCCGCGCCCAACTGGTGCCAGTTCCACGGGATCGAGAATTCCACCGTGCGGATGCCGATCGTCTTCAGCCAAACCAGCTCCCGCTCCCACTGCGTGCGCGGGTAAAGATAGTACGGAAACTCCACCGCCTGGAGGCATTCCGCGCCCGGCGCCTCCGCCGCCGGCGCGGCCGCCAGCGCCGCGCCGGCCAGCAGCAGCGCAAGTGCGCGCATCAGAACGTCCGCGCCTTTCGCAACCGGTAGTCGTCCACCAGCGGCATGCGGACTACCGTGCACATCTCGAACAGCCGCGACCGCGCCCGCGCCCCCACCTGTTCCTCCAGCGTGCGCCGATGCTCCGGCATGTTCAGCGCATTCCTTTGCGTCACCACGCTGCCCGCGTCCGGGTCCGGCACGTTGCTCGTCGCAATCAGCGGCTTCCGGTTGTTGCAGCGCCACGTCACGATCGATGTCACCGTGTCCTCCACCCAGTCGGTCACGCGATGCGCCCCCAGGTCGTCGAGCAGCAACACTTCGCTGTCCAGCGCAATCCGGTATGCTTCTTTATTCGAAACGTTCGAGCCCGGATCGTACCCCGAGCGGATCCGGTCCAGCAGGTTCTGGTAATCGCAGAACACGCACTCGAACCCTTTCTCGATGATCTTGCGCAGCGCCGCCACCGCCAGGTGCGTCTTTCCCGTGCCATGCTCCCCGATCAGCAGCAGCCCCGGCCGCGACTCGTTCGGAAAATCGCGCACGTACGCTTTCACCGCCATCAGCACATTCGTCAGGTCCCGCCGCGCAATCGGATTCTCCGGTCCCGGCACCGAAAAGTTGTCGAAGGAGGCGTGGCTGTAAAGAGGAGGGATTTGGGCCCGCTCTTCCATGCGGCTCGCCCGGCCCTGGAAGACGCAATCGCACCGCTTCGCGCCCGAAACCGTGGCGCCTTCTACGATGATGAAACCCGTGCCGCCGCACTTGGGGCACACCGTGTCCGTGGCCATCGCTACCATTATCGGTCAGACCGGCCGGACTGCGACGTCCCCCTGGGAAGTTCAGAACCCGAACAGGTCCGGCGTCCGCGAGTGCGCCGGGGCCACTCGCCCCGTTTGCAGATAGCTGGCCGGGTTCACCGGATTGCCGCTCATCCGCACTTCATAGTGCAGGTGCGGCGCCGTCGTGCGGCCGCTGCTGCCTACCAGACCCACTTCGTCGCCGCGGCGCACTTCCTGCCCTGCATACACCTTGAACCGCGAAAGGTGGGCGTAGTAGGTCTGCAACCCCCCTCCGTGGTCGATCACCACCAACCGCCCGTATCCGCTCTCCATCGACGAGAACACCACCACGCCGTCCGCCGTCGCATGCACCGGTGTCCCGCTCGGCGCGCTGATGTCGATCCCCTTGTGGAACGCCCCTTCTCCCGAAAACGGGTCGATGCGCTTGCCGAACGGTCCCATAAAGCGGCCTTCTACCGGGTATATGCTCGGCATCGTGTGCATCAGCGCCGCCAGCCTCCGCGTCGGCTTGCTCGCCAGGTCCAGCGTGCGCGCCCGCCGCAGAAAGTCGTAGTCCACCAGGCTCTCCGTGAACGTCGGAACCAGCTTGCCCTCTCCGGATATGTCCGATGGCCCTTCCAGCTTCTGCTTGATCCCGTAGGCGACCGTCACCTCGCGCGCCAGCGTTTGCAGCGTTGCAAGCTGGCTGTCTTTCTCCGATACGCTCTTCAGCAGGTTCTGATAGCGGGCCCGCAGACCGTCCGCTTCCCGCCGGAGGGCGTTGTAATTGGCCACCTTCCACGCCATCCGGGCATAACTCGCCACGAATCCGAAAACCGAGAAACAACCCAGTAGAGCCAGAACTAGAATGGCATACACCGCATGGTGGGGAATATGAATGCGCCGGAGTCTGCCGCGTAAAGAGTGGGCCAGCACGACAACGAAATATTCTTGTTTCATATAGTCCTTCTCCTCCCGGATCTGTAGTCGTGCCTAACCCACAGTCCGGTGGGGGCTATTTTAGTACCACCGTATCGGAAACAACTGAATTGGCGAAATCGAGAGTGTAACAACAACAATACGGATTGTCAACCCTGGAACTTACCTATCTGTCCGCCACAACCTATTGATAAAACATGCTATTGTCAGTTCTGATCGTGTTCAGGCGACTACCCGGTACGCTGTTTCTCCGCAATCTGGTGGAGCGGCGCAGCCTCCTCTTCCAACTCGTACGCCGCGATTTCGAACAACGCTACATCGGCTCCGCCATCGGCTGGGTCTGGGGATTGATTCATCCCCTGGTGTTGTTGATCAGTTGGATTTTTGTATTCCAGATCTGTCTCGGACAAACCGTCCCGCCCGGCGAAGTCACCACCAATTACCCGCTCTTCCTGTTCGCCGGTATGCTTCCCTGGCTGCTCTTCAGCGAAACCATGCAGCGCTCCGCGTCCAGCCTGCTCGATCACTCCAACCTCATCACCAAGACCGTCTTCCCTTCGGAGATCATCCCCGTCTCGGTCTTTCTCTCTTCGCTGGTGAGTCACTTACTCGCGCTCCTGCTGGTGGTCGCCGCCGTCGGCGTCTGGCTCAACCAGATCAGCATCTTCTTACTGTTGCTGCCCATCTACATGGCAGTCATCGGTTTGCTTGCCATCGGGCTGGGTTGGATTGTCGCCTCGCTCCACGTCTTCCTGCGCGATACCTCCCAGGTGCTCAGCGTGGTGCTCACCTTCTGGTTCTGGATGACTCCGATCTTTATCGCCCCGCAGAGCTTCCCGGAAAAGGCCCGCTTTCTTCTCGTCGCCAACCCGCTGTTCTACCTCGTCCGTTCCTACCGCGCGCTGCTGCTCGGTTCGACCCTGCCCGATCCGCGCGATCTGGCCATTGCCGCCGCCAGCGGCGCCGCCGCCTTCCTGCTCGGCGGGCTGTTTTTCCGCCACATGAAACGCGGCTTTGCCGACGTCTTATAGCACCGCAACGCTACAGCAGCGGAAGGGCGCGCTCCGGCGTCCGCGGAGCCGCTGCCTCCACCCGGGCCTCCCACGCGATCAGCGGGTCTTTCGACTGCCGCACCTCGGCCGCGAACTTCCCCAGGCCCGCCGGGTCGAGGCTCAGCCGCGCCAGCACCGCGTTCACCGGCAGGTACCACCCCAGCAGGTCGGCCTTCCGCAACTCGCTTGTCGCGGCGAAATCCAGCAGCGCCCGCATTGCCGACTCGCGATTGGGACCATCTGCCCCCAGGCTGAGCAGTTCTCCATAGATCTGCGCCTTTTCGCGGTAGAACTCCGCCGCGCTGGCGCCCGTGCTCCTCTTCCACCGCGCGAGTTCCTCGAGAAACCCGCCGAAGCGCGCCTGCCACTCCGGCGTGGCGCGCTCCTTCGGCGGGTAAGGGATGCCGTTCGCCCCCAGCACCAGCCCGCGCAGTTGCTTCACCATCCCTTGGCATTCCGGGTCCTCGCACAGCCGCAAGCCCGTGGCCACTCCTTCCAGGCGCGCCGGCGTGGCTTCCGCTTCCCCAATCGGCTGCAACGGAGCCATCCTCAGCCTGCTGTTGAAGAAGCTGATGAAGTCCCCGGCGGGCGCCTCCGCCGGCTGTCCGGTGAACAGTCCGAACGACAGCCGCCCGCCCTGCATCAGGTCGTTGTCGGCACAACGCGCCGCCGAGAGGTTCCAGATCAGGTACAGGCGGTAGGCTTCGAGCAGCTTCAGCGGCGACAGCCCACGCCCCTTTAGCTCGTCGGTCAGCTCCAGCAGGTCCTTGCCGATCGTCTGCGCCGAGGTGAACGAGCGGTCGTCGCCGCCGATCTTGCCCAGTGCCGCCGCCAGCGCGTTCACCACCGATTCCAGTTCGCCGTCCTTCAGCCTGGCCGCCAGCACCGTGCGCACCATCGGCGAAACTTGCACCGCCGAAGTCACCGCCCCCGCGTACGTCGTCAGAAACGGTCCGGCATCGCCCGATTCCCGGGCCACGTTCCCAAGCACGTCGTAGAACCGCTCCACGTCGTAAACCTGGTACTCGCCGCAGCTTACCCGCGGCAGTTTCAACGGCGGAATCTTTCCCAACAGCTCCCGCGCTTTGCCGCGATCGAGCGGCAGCATGGCGGCAACCGCCCGCGACTGGAGCGTCAACCGATCCAGTTCCTGCCCATATACGCGGTTCCAGTACGCGGCCATCCCATCGCTCCGCGCCAGCGCCGCGCGCCGCCGATAGGGTTGCTGCGCGCCCGCCGCCCTTTGAAACGCGTCTTCCAGTAATTCCATCTTGCGGTCGCGCTCTACCGCGTTGGTGCCCGCAATCCGGATCAGCGCGTCCGCCGCCAACTCGGCCGGAGCCGAACGCGCCTCCCCGATCAACGCGGTAACGGAGGCGGGCTCCGCCGCCGCCCAGCACAGCGGCAGAATCATCAACCCAATGACTTTCATGATGTTTTCGAGGCGCGAGTCTCTATTCTATCGCCCCCGCGGTCTTGGTTGATCGGTTGGCGTTCAGCCCGGGTGCGCGACGTGGAAGTGACGCTTCTTGAGTTTTCTTTTTTGCCTCGTCCGAAGAATCTGTGGGTCAACCGATGATCAAAAACAGGAGCGCAATGTCGCGGTTGACAGGTCGCGAGGACACGGCTGGCCAACTTCCGCGTGAGCGACGGATCCCGTCCGCTTCATGGTTCGGTGCTGACTGCCACCTGATCCTCGCAGGACCGGTTCCCTGACCGTATTGGCAGACCGCCGCCCCAACTTTCGGGTGCCAAACACGAGACTTTGGCATTAGATAACTGGATTCAAGGTCACAATATCTGAAAACACTCGATCTGGGTCTCTGGCCGTCGAATTGCCAGTACTCGCTGACGTCCTTTGCAGGAGATCTGTGATCTCTCACTTCCGGGGACGAAGAACAGGAGAAGAATAGAAATGGACAGGTACCGCGGTGCGACGATCAGTATGCTCTTCGGGCTGGGTCTCATTGCTACGGGAACTCTTGCACGCGCCAACCCCATGTACATTGCTGTGAGCGACGGCATAACCGGCTGGCGGATCGAGGGCGATCCGCAAGTGACTCCCTTGACGATTTCCATAGGAGGCTGGCTTTCGGCAACGCTTGTTCAGGACGGATCAAGAATCGCCATAACGGACCTTACGGCGAACTGCACGTATTCCAGTGGCTGCCAGGCTTCCTTCGATGTCCGTACCACCGGCGCCTTTTACTATGAAACGCATTCTGGTGTTTTGAGTCTCGACGGAACAGTTGAGACGAGCAATCCCGAAGGAGTCTTGGTCATTGGCCAAGTCAATGCCTACGGCCCCGGCACTCTCGAGGAACCGAATTTCTATGGCACGGCCATCTACAACTTGTATGGTGGATACCAAGGCTTGTTGACCGGGGATTTCGCCGGGACTTGGTCTCAAGGGCCCAGATTCGTGGGGCCGATCACTAGCATGACGATGAGCTTGCAGATCGCGGGCCTCGTCGTGGGGGATACCCTCACTATGCCTGGCAGTATGGGCGTAGATCTCGCGGCAACTCCTCCTGCGGCGGTACCAGAGCCGGGCTCATTGGAACTCCTGTCCGGCATACTCGCAGTTCTGGGGCTTTCTTATCTCGGTTCCCTCAGGCGCCGTCAATCCGCCTGAAGATCCACGGCCCGCCGGCGGACTGGTCGCCGCAGGACCGGCACTGGAGCAGCACCCGCCCACCGGCACCTGCCGATGGGCATTGGCCTTGCGCACGCGTCATTTCAACGGCCGTTCGAGGACTACTGGGAGAGCCGCCGGGCGGCCTGACCTCCACTTCCATGTCGCGCGCCCGTTCAGCCCCGGACCCTGCCTCCGGCTCCGAGTCACAGGGCGCCGGTCGCAAATTCGTGCGACGTTCGATCGCTGGGCCGGCCGACGGACACGCGATTCTTCGAACCCGCAAAAAGTCGCGCCGCCGAATGACTTCGGTTGCGCCCCATAACAACAACACTGGAGCAATAGCGAGACTCGCAATCCGCCACGCCACGCCGGAGAGCGCCTAAGCTCCACCCGATGCCGACGCGACGCCGCGCGTCAGGTTTCCGCTGATCTTGTCCCAGATGGCCCGGATCGGCTCCTGCCCGGTGCCCGCCAGTGCAAACGCCGTAAACACGAGAAACGCCAGCAGCAGCGAGTATTCCACCAGATCCTGCCCGCCATCATCGAGACACAAACCATAAAAGCAATATCGCATTTCGGGTAGGCCTCCCAGTACCAGTAGAACCTACACGCCGTCTTACGGCAAGAGTTAAGGTACTAAGTTAGCACTTACCCCAATCGCAAGTTACTACCGGTATACTAGCCGATGTTATCCGAAGTTAGTAACTCGTTGCCTGCGCCGCCTACCGCAGCAACCCATACACATCCAGGCGCCTCTTGGTACCCACATACACCTGGCCATTCACCACCGTCGGAATGGTGAACCGCAAGCACAGGCCGGCCTGGTCGCGGGCGCTGTTCGCTTCGCTGTTGTATAACTCGTGCGCGATGTTGCCCGCTTCGAAAGCATGCAGAATCGCCGGCCGGTCGCTGGCATTCCAGTCCTTCGTCTCGATCGTCCACACGATGCCGTTCCGCCTTCCGTTCGAGGAAACCGCGGGCGTGGCCGGCGCGAGGAAACGCTGCAACCCGCTCTTCGGTCCCAGCAGTTGCCCCTTCACCAGCGAAAAATCCCGCAGTTGGTCGCCCCGCGCCAGGACATACACGTGCCCGAACCACCACGCCGCTGCCCCGTATATCCCCTCGCGCAACCGCACCTGCCAGAGCGCGCCCTGCTCCCGATCCGGTTCGTACTTGCCCAAATGGTCGCGGTCGAGCAGGTACAGCACCCCCTCCTTACCGCCCATCACCAGAAGATGCGGATGCGCTCCCGGCTGGTCGGGAATCAGCACCGGGCCGCCCGAGCCCAAGTCCACATCTTCCCGATTCAGTCCCTGCTGGTTGAATGGCGTAAAGTAGTCCAGCACCTGCAACCCGGGGCTCAGTTTCAGCAGCGTGTCGCCCCAGTCCCGCCGGTTATCGAAGCGCCCGTTCCCAGTGGCCGCGAAGAGATTGCCGGCCTCATCCGCGGCCGGCCCGGCGTCGCTCTGCCAGATCCCGCTTTCGTCGCTCGAGGGCGACGTGTTGAGCACCGCCCGCTGCGCCAGTGTTCCGGCATCGTACGCCATCACCCAACCGTGATACGTCCCCACGTCGCACGACGACGCCCACGTCAGGTATACCTGTCCGTTGGCCAGCAGCAACCCCGCCCGCGGCAGTTCCCGCAGCCCGTCGAAGCCGGACGCCTGGATCTCCACCGGCCCGCCGAACTTCTCGACCCCGGTCGTGATCGCCAGCGCATGCAGCCGCTGTACGTACCGCGCGCTCGAAAGCAGGCCCGCGCTCTCCTTGGTCCTCGCCAGCACGTACAGCGTCCCCGACGCCAGATCGATCGCCGGCGTCGGCGTAATTCCAATCTCGGGCCGGATGAACGGGCACCGCACGTCGCCCGCGGGCACCGTCGTTACTCCCGCTTTCTCGTTCAGGAAATTGACGTGCCACAGCGGCTCCGCCGGCTTGCCCTCGGCGTCGAAGGCGTACACGCTGTCGTGCTCCGTGGCCACGAACACCACGTTGTGCGTGCCCTTTCCCGGCACCGGCACGTTGGGCAGGTAGAGCGGCTGGGCGTACAGGTCGCCGTCTACCGGCAGCGAAAGCCGCTTGCCGAACTGGCCGGCATTCACGTTCGCCGGTGTAAGCGTTGTTTCCCGCAGGTTGGCCCCCGTGCGCGCGTTGTCGTATTGGCAGGTGGTAACCTGCGCGCCCGCATCGGCTGCCAGGAGCAGCGCCAGAATCCACAGCCGCATCAAACCCCCCGCAGCGCCACCACGGTCACATCGTCGGATCGTGCCCCGCCGCTGAAATCGGCCACCGCATCCACAATCGCCTGCACCAGCACCGGCGCCGGCTGCGCGCGGTTCTCGCGCAGCACCTCGCTGAGCCGCTCCTCGCCGAATTCCTCCCCATGGTCGATGCCGGCCTCCGTGACTCCGTCCGAATAGATCAGCAGCGCGTCGCCGGCATGGAGGTCCGCCTCCCCTTCCCGGCAGTTCCATTCGCGAAACGCTCCCAGCATCGTCGCCGTCGGCTCCAGCCGTTCCACACACCCGTCCGCCCGCGCCAGCAGCGGCGCTACGTGTCCGCAGTTCACAAATCGCAGCCGCCGCGTGCGGTCGTCGTACGTCGCGAAGAACAGCGTGGCGAAACGCTCCGCTTCCGTCGACTGGTGGAAGTGCCGGTTCACCGCCTGCAGAGCCTCCGCCGGCCGCAGCAGCGCCCCCCGGGGCTGGTTGCGGAAACACGCCTGCAGGTTGGCCATCAGCAGCGCCGCCGGCACCCCCTTCCCCGAAACGTCCGCCAGCACGAATCCCAGCACATGGTCCGCAAGCTCCAGGAAATCGTAATAGTCGCCGCCTACCTCGCGCGCCGCCAGGCATTGCGCGGCATAGTCCAGCGTCTTCAACAGCTGCAACTGCCGCGGAAAAAGCTTTTGCTGCACATTCGCCGCGATTTCCAGTTCCGACTTCCGCCGCCGCTCCGAATCGGCCTGCTTGCGAATGGCCGCCAGCAACCGGTCGTTGTCCCATGGCTTCTGAATGAAGTCACAGGCGCCGCGCCGCATCGCCTCCACCGCCAGGTCGAAGCTGCTCCACGCCGTCATCACCATTACCGGCGTCTTGTTCCCTTGCGCCTCCAGGCTGGCCAGCAGATCCATGCCCTCCGCCCCCGAAGTTGTATCGCGCGTATAGTTCAAATCCACCAGGATCAGGTCGTAGGCGGACGACCGCACCTCCCGCAACAGTTCCCGTGGAGAATCCACCACCTTGGCCAGCCACCCCTGCCCCTTCAGCAGGAGCCGGAGTGCTTCGAGGACATCGGGCTGGTCGTCGCAGATGAGGACCCGGAAAGCCTGGTCGTCTACTGCCCGCGCGGATACCATATCAAGCATTCATATCACAGACGTCCCGGCTGCACGTTTTGTGCCGGGCACAAGCCTCCGCCGCGCGATCGTCAGCGCGAGCGGACGCTGTCCGTTTTCGGGACGGCCTGTCCCGCCCCGGCACACCCGGCGCCCGCCTTCCGAAAACCCGTTTTGCCCACCCTGCTACCATAGGAGTTAGCCCCCGAAATGGACACGCCATACCTAGACCTCAAGAAGACTGTCAATCTGCCGAAGACGGACTTCTCCATGAAGGCCAACCTCCCGCTAAACGAGCCCAAAATGCTCGCTCGCTGGGAGCAGGACGACCTCTACGGCCAGATTCGCGCCTCCCGCGCCGGCCGGCCCACCTTCCTCCTGCACGACGGCCCGCCCTATGCCAACGGGCGCATCCACCTGGGCACCGTGTTCAACAAGGTCATCAAGGATTTCGTCGTCAAGTCCAAAACCATGGCCGGGTTCGACTCCCCCTACGTCCCCGGCTGGGATTGCCACGGCCTGCCCATCGAAATCCGCGTGGATGCCGAGCTCGGCGCGAAGAAGTCGCAGATGCCCGCCATCGAGATTCGCCGCGCCTGCCGCCGTTACGCCGAAAAGTATGTGGACCTCCAGCGCCAGGATTTCCAGCGCCTGGGCATCTTCGGCCAGTGGAACGATCCCTATCTCACCATGAGCGCCGAGTACCAGGCCGTCATTGCCGGGGCATTCGTCGAGTTCCTCTCGCGCGGCTATGTGTACAAGGGTCTCAAGCCGGTCCACTGGTGCATCCGGGACCGCACCGCCCTTGCCGAAGCCGAAGTGGAGTACGCCAACCACACCAGCCCCTCCATCTGGGTGCGCTTCCGGCTTACTTCAGACCCGGCGAAAATCCATCCAGACCTCGCCGGCCGCGAAGTCTACGGCCTCATCTGGACCACCACGCCCTGGACCATGCCCGCCAACATGGCCATCGCCTACAATCCCAAATTCGAGTACGTGGCCGTGGATGTGTCCGGCGCCGTCTACGTGGTGGCCGCCCAACTGCTCTCCGTCACCGCCGAAAAATGCGGCTGGCGCGACCACTCCGTCATCGCCCGTTTTCATGGCGACCGGATGGAGCGCACCGTCTTCCGCCATCCCTTTCTCGACCGCGACTCGCTCGGCATCCTGGCCGATCACGTCACCCTCGAGCAGGGCACCGGCGCGGTCCACACCGCCCCCGGCCACGGCCAGGAAGACTACGTCATCGGCCGCGTCTACGGCATCGAGACCTATTGCCCCGTGAATGCCGCCGGCCGCTTCTACCACGCCTCCGGAGCCGCGGGCACGCTGCCCGAGGCCATCATCGGCAAGACGATCTGGGAAGCCAACCCGCTGGTGGTCGAAATCCTGAAATCCGCCGGCGCGCTCCTGGCCCTCGAGAAACTGGAGCACTCCTATCCGCACTGCTGGCGCTGCCACAACCCCGTCATCTTCCGCGCCACCGAACAGTGGTTCATCGGCATGGACCGCAACGATTTCCGGCAGCACGCGCTCGAGGCCGTGCACCGCTCCCGCTGGATGCCTGCCTGGGGCGAGGAGCGCATCTCCAACATGATCGCCAGCCGCCCCGATTGGTGCATCTCCCGCCAGCGCGTCTGGGGCGTCCCCATCATCGTCTTCTACTGCGACCGCTGCCGCGAGCCGATCACCGACCGCGCCCTTCTGGACGGCATCGTCGCCCTCTTCCGCGAGCACAGCGCCGATATCTGGTACGAACGCACCGCCGCCCAACTGCTCCCGCCCGGAACCGCCTGCCCGAAGTGCGGCGCCGCCGAATTCAGCAAGGAAACCGACATTCTCGACGTGTGGTTCGATTCCGGCTCGAGCCACCTCGCCGTGCTCAACGATCGATTCGGACTCTCGTGGCCGGCCGACCTCTACCTCGAAGGCGGCGACCAGTACCGCGGCTGGTTCCACAGCTCGCTGCTGGTGGGCACCGGCATCAAGGGCGGCTCGCCCTATCGCATGTGCGCGCTCAATGGCTGGGTGCTCGATGGCGAAGGCAAGGCCATGCACAAGTCGCTCGGCAACTCCATCGAGCCCCAGGAAATCATCCCCCACTACGGCGCCGAAATGCTCCGCCTCTGGTCGGCCTCGGTGGACTTCAACGAGGATGTGCGCTTCTCCGAGACCATTCTCAAACGGCTCGTGGATGCCTACCGCAAACTGCGCAACACCTTTCGCTACCTGCTCGGCAACCTGTCCGATTTCGACCCGCTCCACGACGCCGTTCCCGGCGAGCGCATGGCCGAGCTGGACCAGTGGATTCTTCTCCGCGCCGAAGACCTGGTGGGTCACGCGCGCGAATGGTACGCCGGCTTCGAGTTCCACAAGGTCTATCACTCGCTCTACGCCTTCGCCACGGTGGATCTCAGTTCCGTGTATTTCGATGTGTTGAAGGACCGCCTTTACACCTCTGCGCCCAAATCGCCCGCGCGCCGCAGCGCCCAAACCGCCCTCTACCGCCTGCTCGACGCCCTGGTGCGCCTGGTAGCGCCCATCATGGTGTTCACCGCCGAGGAGGTGTGGACCCACCTCAAGCGCCCCGGCAGCGTCCACATGGCGTACTTCCCCGAGCCCGGCGAACTCAGCCACGGCATCCCCGGCGATGTGCGGAAACGGGCCGGCGATTGGGACCGTCTCATGCAAGTGAGGGGCGATGTCTTGAAAAGCCTGGAGACCGCCCGCAACGACAAGCTCATTGGCGCGCCGCTCGAAGCCCGTGTGCGCCTCTCCGCCAACGGCGACCTCTATCCGCTGCTCGAGCAGTACGCCGGCGAACTGCCCGGCCTGTTCATCGTGTCGCAGGTGGAGTTGGACCGCGCCGATGGCGGCTCTCTCGATGTGCGGGTGGCCCGTGCCGACGGCCGCAAGTGCGAGCGCTGCTGGAAGTACACCACCGATGTCGGCTCTCATCCGAAATACCCCACCATCTGCGCCTCCTGTGCCGGCGCGGTCGAAGAGATGCTGAATGGATGACCTTCGCTGGAAAGCCTATCTCACGGCCGGGGCCATTTTTGCGCTCGACCGCCTCACCAAGTGGATCATCGATACGCACGTGTCGTTCTTCGATACCTACCGGGTGATCCCGGGCTTCTTCGATATCGTGCGTTCCCAAAATCGCGGCGTGGCGTTCGGACTGTTCAACGAATCCACCTGGGAGTGGCGCACCACGCTCCTGGTGGTCACCTCGCTGGCGGCCGTGATCGTCGTCAGCCTCATGCTTTGGAATGCCCGCCGGCTGGACCGCCTCTCGCTGTGGGGCCTCTCCTTCATTCTGGGCGGCGCCGCGGGCAACGTCTTCGACCGCATGGTGTTTGGCCATGTCACCGACTTCCTGGTCTTCTATATTCGCGGCTACCAGTGGCCCGCCTTCAACATGGCGGATTCGGCGATCGTGGTAGGCAGCAGTCTGCTCATGATCGACCTCCTCCGATCCAAGCGAACGGCCAATGTATCCTGAGATTTTTCATCTTTCGTTTCTGCACACCTACGGCGTCCTGGTCGCGGCGGCGTTTCTGGTCGCCTTGTGGGTGGCCTCGCGCCTGGCCCGCCAGTCCGGCCTGAACGCCGAAGCGGTCACCAACCTGGGCATCTATTGCGCACTGGCCGCGATTGCCGGCGCCAAACTCATGATGTTCGTCGTCGATGCGGGTTACTACATCGACCATCCCGGCGAGATCTTCTCCCTGGCCACCTTGCAGGCGGGCGGGGTCTTCTACGGCGGGCTGATCGCCGCGCTCGCGGTGTCCTGGTATTACATGCGGCGAACCGGCCTGCCCCTGCTGCTCACCGCCGATGTCTTCGCCCCCGGCATCGCTTTGGGCCACGGCATCGGCCGCCTGGGATGCTTTTCGGCGGGTTGCTGCTGGGGCGTCGAATCCCACCTTCCCTGGGCGGTGACGTTTACCAACCCCGTCTCGCGCGAACTGGTTGGCGTGCCGCTCAACATACCGCTTCACCCCACCCAGCTCTACGAAGCCTTTGCCGAATTCGCCATTTTCGGCCTGCTCTGGTGGCGCTTCCACAGCCCCCACTCCAAAGGGGACATCATCAGCCTGTACCTCATGTTGTATTCGGCGGTGCGTTTCCTGGTGGAATTTTTCCGGTTCCACGAACAAGGGAATCTCCTGGGCGGCCCTCTCGATACCTCCCAGTGGATTTCGCTCGCCCTGTTCGCCGCCGGCGCCGCGCATTTCCTGGCGGCGAAGCGCCGGCGCGTCGTGCCCAGGCCGGCCTGAGGCTCGGGCCAGCCAAGGGGCGTGGCAACGGATGCTTCAGGCTGCCCTGGAGGCCTTCCAGCCGTCCCGCCTTGCCGCCGATGCGGATTCGCTGGTGGCCAATCCCGCGCTGCCCAGGATCCGCTCGGCTGCCAGCGTGAGCACCGGCCGGTTGTCTTTGGCGCGCTTCGCCGCCGCCACACAGATCCCTGCCGGCACCCGCAATCCAAGCGAGCCCAGCTCTTCCATTCCCTCTCCGGTCAGCTTCTCCACCGATTCCACGCCATCCACGCACACCGCGAACTGCCTGCCCTCGCATTCCAGCACGATAGCGATTTCGCGGCGGCTCGTGCGCACCACCGTCTCGAACTCCGCAAACAGATCCATTATCGGCGTGAGCACGGTCCCGCGCGCCCCCTCGAGCGTTTGCATGGCTTCCTCCCGGCGTCCGCTTCCGATCAGCGTCTCCACCGCGCCGGCGAGCGCGTGCAGGCGCTGGTGCGGCGCGGTGAACCTCTTGAGGAATTGCGCCACCAGGAGGTTGTCGCTGTGATAGCTGTCGTACCACCGGCCGAAGGCGCAGGCGTGCGGATCGCTGGTGCACGTGAATGCGCGCTGCTCGACCACCGAGGCCAGCAGGTTATCCAGCCACCGGCGATGATCCTGGGCCAACGTCCGCATCAGCGCGCACAATTCCTCGGCTTCTTCCGCCGCGGTTTGCATGCCCAGCCGCTTGCGCAGGTCGACCACGGGCAGCACCTGACCGCGCAGGTTGATGACTCCCCGCACGTACGGCGGCACGTGCGGAACCTCGGTGACCGCCGGCAGGATCACCATCTCTTTCGTGGCGGCACAGGGGAAGGCCAGCGGCTGGCGGTTGACTTCGACGACCAACCAGATGGCATCGAGTGTGGTTTCCATGTTTATGCGGCTCCTACCAGTTGGGAGAGCTTTTCGACGATGGCATTCAGGCTCTCCGATTGCGAGCTCAGCTCCTCGCCGGCGGCGGCGCTCTCCTCTGCTCCAGCCGCATTCCGCTGCGTAACCTGCTGCATCTCCACGACAGACCGGGCGATCTGGTCGATGCCGCGCGCCTGTTCCTGGCTACCCTGGTTCACGGCTTCGACCAGCGCCCTGGCCTCGCTTGCGCTTTCGGTGACACCGCGCAGCACACCGGTGACGCGATCCACGCTCGACTGACCGTCGTGGGAATGGTCGATCGACTCCTCGATCAGGCTCGCCGTGTCTTTCGCCGCCTGGGCGCTGCGTTGCGCCAGGCTGCGCACTTCATCGGCCACCACGGCAAAACCCGCCCCCGCCTGGCCCGCCCGTGCCGCCTCCACCGCCGCGTTCAGCGCCAGAATGTTGGTCTGAAAAGCGATCTCGTCAATCACCTTGATGATTTTCGAGATCTTCTCGCTCGAGCTGTTGATATCGCGCATCGACCGTACCATCGACTCCAGCGCGCCGTTGGCGTTGGCGATGTGCTGGCCGGCGAGCGCCATCCGCGCGCTGGCCTCCGACGATTTGGAGGCATTGGCCGCGGTCATCGCGCTGATCTGCTCGCTCGACGCGGAGGTCTCTTCGAGCGATGCCGCCTGCTCGCTCGCCCCCTGCGCCAGCGACTGGCTGCCGGCGGCGATTTCCCGTGCCGCGGCGCCCACCTGTTGCGCAGCGCCGCTCAATTCCGCGACCGTGCGGCGCAGCGTCCGGTTCAGGCCGAAAACCAGCCTCGCTGCCGCCCCGCCGCCCAGCAGCAGCAAGCCCAGCAGCAGCCCCCAGGTCCACCGGTCCACGGTCTGCGCGGCGCTGGTGGCCTCTTCGGCGTTGCGGTCGCCATTGCTCTTATTGAATGCGATTTCGGCATTGATGGCATCGACCAGTTTCAAAACTTGCGACCGCCCCCGGGTGATGTAGAGATCGTTGGCCTCCGCCTGCCGAGCGGCGTCGCTCAGTTCGAGCACCCGGTTCACGGTTTCCCGGTACGCCGCGAACGCCGGTGCAATCGGGCGGAACAGCTCCCGGTCCCGATCGGTGGTCATGGTCGCTTCATAGAGTTTCAAGACGTCCTGAAAATCGCCGATGCGGCTGGTGATCTCCGCCCGGAACGGCGCCTTCTTTTCGGCGGTCGGCGAACCTACGTGCATCAGGGTCAGCACCCGGAGGTGGCCCACGGTGTCGGCCAGGCGGCCAATCTGATAGATGCCAGGCAGGGAATCCACCTGGATTGCGTGGAAGGCCTTCCGGGTTCGCGAGTTCGCGTAGAGACTGACCGCGCCCAACACCGCCACGCCCGCCATGAGCAGTCCGAACGCCATGCTCAGGCGCTTTCCAATCGTCAGAGAACTCTTCATGCCGCGTCTCAAGGCAAGCCTTCTGCCACCCGGCGGGCCCGGTCCTCGGCCCAATGAATCAATCGTTTGACGCCAGCCGCCGGGCCGCCGCCGAAGGAAGGGTTCATAATGCGGACCCGGGCGTTCGCGAACGCGAACCGGTCCGCCTACCCACGGACATGCCGGCAGAAACGTTCCGACCACCACGGTCCGCCCGACCTGTTTCGCCGCAATCTCACGGAATCGCGCTATTAGTGAAAGAAGAGCTGTCCATGAAGCTTGTGCCCGTCACCCTGCAACGCACCCTCGAAGAGTTCATCGACGACGACTGTCCATCCATGGCGGCAGCGCTCGCCTACTACACCGTGTTCTCTCTTCCGCCGCTGCTGGTGATTGTGATAGCGGTCGTCGGTTCGATCTTCGGCCGGGCCGCGGTGCAAGGAAGAATCCTGGACCAGATTCGCGGACTGGTCGGTGTGCGCGCGGCCGAACAGGTGCAGACCATGGTCGCCCAGTTCAGTCTGGCCGATTCGGGAGGACTCGCTACCGCCCTTGGCGTGGCCGCTCTGGTCTTTGCCGCGACCACCGCGTTCGCGCAACTCCAGGCCTCGCTGAATCGCGCCTGGGAGGTGAAGCCGGCATCCAACAGCATCCGGGATTTTTTCCTGAAGCGGGTATTGTCGTTCGGGATGATCCTGGCGATCGGCTTTCTGCTGCTGGTATCGCTCGCGTTCAGCGCCGCCCTGAGCGCGGTCGGCGATACGGTGACGCAGTACCTGCCCTCGTTTCTATCGCACGGCATGCTGCGCGTGGCGAGTTCTGTGCTTTCCTTCGGGGTCATCACCTTGTTATTCGGTTCCCTGTACAAAGTGCTGCCCGACGCGCGGGTCGAGTGGCGGGATGTCATCGTCGGAGCCGCCACCACGGCAGGTTTGTTCGTGGTGGGCAAGTCTCTGGTAGGCCTGTATCTCGGCAGCAGCAGCGTACTGACGCCGTATGGCGCCGCCGGTTCGCTGGCCCTGATTCTGCTGTGGACGTACTATTCTTCGATGATTTTTCTGCTGGGGGCGGAGTTCACGCAGGTGTGGGCGCAGAAGCATGGCCGCACCATTTGTCCCGAACCGGGCGCGGTGCGCATCGTGCGTGAGGAAAGGCCGGCGGTCAGCCGGCCTTGCTGAGGGCCGCCCGCTGCGCAATCGCACCGGCGCTACACTCGAAATGACATGCGATTCGTTACGATCCGCAGAGAGGGCTACACCGAGCCGGGCATCGCGTTCGACGACCAGGTGATCGGGTTGCGCGATGCGGGCTTCGACAGCCTGGTGTCCCTGATCGCCGGTGGAGCCGATGCGCTGGACCGCGCGGCGCGTTGGGTGGAGCGCGCGCCGGGCGGCGAGAGCCTCGACCCGGCCACGGTGCACCTGGCTGCGCCCATACCCCGGCCGCCCAAGATCATCTGTATCGGTTTGAACTACCGCGACCATGCCCGTGAGTCCAACCTGCCGATTCCGGAGGTGCCCACGGTGTTCGCGAAGTTTGCGACGGCGGTGATCGGTCCCGGGCAGCCGATTGTGCTCCCGAAGAATTCGACGCGTCCCGATTATGAAGCGGAATTCGCCGTGGTGATCGGCCGCGGCGGCCGCCACATCCCCGAGACATCCTGGCGCGATCACGTTTTCGGCTACACCATCGTGAACGACGTGAGCGCCCGCGATTTCCAGATGGCCACCAGCCAATGGATGATCGGCAAGACCTTCGACACGTTCGCGCCGATCGGCCCGGCGGTGGTGACCGCCGATGAGATCGAGGATCCGCACAAGCTGCCCATCTCGCTCACCCTGAACGGCGAGGTGATGCAGGACTCGAACACCAGCAACCTGATCTTCCAGGTGCCGCGATTGATCGCGCATCTGTCGAGCGTATTCACGCTGGAGCCGGGCGACATCATCGCGACGGGCACCCCTGCCGGGGTGGGCTTCGCGCGTAAGCCACCGCGCTTCCTGCAAGCGGGCGACGAAGTGCGGATCCGCATCGGGGGCATCGGCGAACTGGTGAACCCGGTAGTAGCCGAGCGGTAGAGCCTGCTAAAATCAGCCAAGGAGCGCGCCCGTAGCTCAGGTGGATAGAGCGGCTGGCTTCGAACCAGTAGGTCGGGAGTTCGAGTCTCTCCGGGCGCGCCAGAAGGCAAAGGACTTACACATCAGTTGACCTTCGAACCATTCAGCGCCACGTCCATTATCTGCCGGATGCTGCCAAGCGCGCGACAGCCGCGGCGGAACGTCGGAAGCTCGACGAAAGCAATTTCGTCGGGATTGCGACGTATGAGGGAGCCCTGCAAAGAGGGTGGGTGGAGTCCGATGGTGTAGAGAAAGACGGCGCGGCGGAAGCCGAAAGCGATGGGAAAAACATAAACGATGGTCGGACGTTTTAAAATTCCGCCTGATGTTCTATCGGAACTGGGTTGGCTGACGATCGTCTACAGCGGCCTCGAAGAACTTCTCGTCACGATGATCGGCGCGCTCCTGAACCCGGGGGATCAGTAACCCGCTAGGGAGGCGGCTTGCCGGATGGGGTTTCGGGTCAAGACGGACACCTTAAGGCGACTGTTTTCGCAGCGCTGCAAGCAGACGAACCTTGACGCAAGCGAGGCGATGAACACGGCACTAGAGACCTGTGAATCCGCGGGCGCGGCCAGGAATGACCTCGTGCACGGCCTGGCGGATTACGTTGATGGCGCGGTTATCACTGTCCGGCCGGGCGGAAAGTCGCGGCCAATTACCCTGGACGAAGTCTGCCGCGTGAACGAACTTGTCTCCCGAGCTCTCAGGGAGATATACGTCGCCTTCTGCCCACTATGGAAGGCCACGAAAGAACGCTTTGAATAGAGTTCTCGTTGGTAGCAACCCTGGTAGCAACGCGGTTCGTCGGCCGTCTACGAGCGTTTTTGCCGTCCAAGCGTGTTCCTTAAGTAGTTGATAATAGACAGGGGCAAAAGCAGTAGACAGCGCTCCTACGACCTTCGAACCAGTAGGTCGGGAGTTCGAGTCTCTCCGGGCGCGCCAGAACCTTCCTCAATCCAATGTGAGCCGAGATCACCGCCTGGCGGGCTTGCGGGCGGAGGGGCGGGAGATACCGATGGCGGACCAGGTTTTGTCGACCGCGCAGAGCTTGTGGCAAGAGAGCCCCAGGTTCGAGCAGCACTCCAAGATGCCTGGCATGGAGATGTCGGTGGCGACGCCCGAGGCTTTCTTCGGCCAGACTACCCAAAGGGCACGGCCGGGGCGAAGGCCGGCCGCCAGATGCGGCAACTGGCGGGCCAGGCGGGCGGCGGACTGGGCGAAGAAGAGGACGGTGGCGGCATCGTCGGGTGCGGTCTCAAAACGGACTCCCGGCGGGACGGGACCCAATTGGGCGGGGAAGCCGGCGGGCGCGTTCAGCAGGCAAACGGCCGCGCCTTCGCGGATGTTCAGCTTGCCGGCCGCCGGGATGCGGGTGGCATCGGGCAGCACGGGCTCCCTTGGCGCCGCGGCCAAGACCTTCCGGATGGAAAGCCCCAGGCCCGCCAGGGGCGTGAAGAACGCATCCGGAAGGAGCTTGCGGACCAGGCGTGTTTTTTCGGGATCGCCGTTGACGAAGACGAGCGGAATGCGGCGGGTGGATTTGTGCTCGCGCAGCAGCGCTCCCATCCAGCGGCCGTAGGAGGGCATGCGGCGGAGATCGATAACGACCACCTCCGGCGGGCTCTCGCCGATCCGGCTCACGCCGGCGGCGCCGCGCCGCTCGTAGACCTCGGGTGCATAGCCATGGCGGCGGACGCGTTCGGCTAGAGCGGCCGCTTCGGCGGGATCGTAGTGAATCACAAGAGCACGGGCCATCGGTGACTCAAGTTGAGTCAAAATCACCCAGAATCAGCGTAACGCTTGGATTCTAAACAAACCTGCGTGACTCGAGTGGAGTCACGCGCCGCTTGACACACCGGTCGGGGAGAGGCGGCTGCGGATCTGGTTCATCACATCGGAGGCGAGGAACGGTTTGCGGAGCACGGGAAAGTTGTGCTCTTCGCAGAGGGCTTCCTCTTCGGGCGGCAGGATGGTGCCGGTCATGACAATGACGAGCATTTGAGGCACGGCCTGAAGAAACTCGACGCCGAGCTCGACCCCGTTGCCGTCGGGCAGCATGTAATCGAGAAGAGCGGCGTTGGGCTTGTGTTCCTGAACGAGGCGTTTGGCCTCGGTGGCGGATTCCGCGGTGAGCAGGGTCCAGCCGTCGTTGGCCATCAGCCGTTCGAGGAAGTGCAGCAGGTCGCGGTTGTCATCGACCAGCAGGACGGTGGGGTTGGCGGTGGCGGCGAGGGTTTGGGATTCGGACGTGCGAATGTTCAGCTTCTCGCCATCTTCGGCGGCTTCCACCCACACCCGGGCGCCGGGACTGACCTGGTTGCTGGCGACCATGGTAGCCAGCGGCTGGGTCAGGTGGCGGTGGATGGTGCGGTTCAACTCGCGCGCGCCGTACTCCGCACTGGTGCCTTTTTTGAGAAGGAACTGGCGCGCCTCGGGCGGCACTTCGAGCGTGAAAGACCGGTTGCCGAGCCGGGTATTTACGTGGTTCTGGAGGTCGGTAATCTGCTTATCGAGGATGGCGGAGAGGGATTCGACGGTAAGCGGTTGATACGTGATAATGCAGTCGATCCGGTTCACGAACTCGGGGGAAAATCGCTTGCGGACGGCGACCAGGGCGATGTTTTGCAGCTTGCCGGTGAGGTCGGCGCGCTCGTTGCCCTTGACTGATTGGAAGCCGAAATTGGGATTGATCTCGCGCATCATTTCGCGCGCGCCCAAATTGCTCGTAAGAAATACGAGGCTTTTTTCGAAATTAACCGTGGAATTGTCGCCCAGCCGCAGAATGCCCTTGTCGAGGACGCCCAGGAGGAGGCGCGTCATGGAGGGTGCGGCTTTTTCGATTTCATCAAAGAGCACCAGCGACAAGGCGTTCTTCTCGCTGGTGACGGCGTTCAGCTTCTGCTGGGTGAGCATGGGCTGGGTCTCGCGGTGTCCGAGGTATCCGGGAGGCGCACCGATGAGCTTGGCGACTTCGTGCTCCATCTGAAATTCGCCGCAATCCACTTTCAGCACGTTCTTTTCGCTGCCGTGGAGCACTTCGGCGAGGGCTTCGACGGTCTTGGTTTTTCCGGTGCCGGTGGGGCCGAGCAGAAGGAACACGCCGACGGGGCGGCCTTCGGGGGACAATCCGGCCTGGAACATCTGGACATACGGGACAATCACGCTGGTGGCCGTAGGTTGTCCGACTACTTTCTGGGAAAGGACCGCGACGAGGTCCTCGGCAAGATCGGCAGACTGCTTCTTGGAACGGTTTTGTGTGCTCTTGGGTTTATCCACCCCACCCTCCGACCTGATTATACCGGGAGTGTGATTCTTAACCCTGGTGCGCCGTCTCTCTTCAGGACGGTTCGGCTCTTTCATAGACTAGCCTTTTCGCTTGTAAACACAATACTTATTCCGGCCGCACAGGAACGCAAAATGATTTCGCAAATATTGTGACCGTGTACCGCAATATTGACATTTATCATGGTGAGGGCTGGAAGGCATGTAAAATACCGTACTAAATCGACTCGAAAAGACGGGAATGACCGAAGGGCGAGATCGGACTACCGGTGGCGGAAGGTGATTCTGCCTTTTGTCAGGTCGTAGGGAGACAACTCCAGGGTGACTTTGTCGCCGGCCAGGACGCGAATGCGGTTGCGGCGCAAGCGCCCGGCCAGGTGGGCCAGAACCACGCGGTTCTGTTCGAGCTGGACGCTGAACAGGCCGCTCGGAAACTTCTCCAGTACCGTACCGGTAACTTCGATGCTGTCCTCTTTGCTCATAGACCTCCGAACGGGGGAGGCGGACCGCACTGTTCCGCGGCCCGCCGTATCATCATCAGGCCGCCGTGACGTTGGTTGCCTGCAACCCTTTGGGCCCCTTGGTTACTTCGAACTCGACTCTGGCGCCCTCATCCAGCGTGCGGTATCCCTGCGTTTGGATGGCGGAGAAATGAACGAAGACATCCTCTCCGTTCTCCCGCTGAATGAAGCCGTAGCCCTTGGCTGCGTTGAACCACTTCACTGTACCTTTTTCTTTCATCTGCCTTTATACCTTCTTTACTGATTTGCGGAACGCACCCGACCGCCGACTTCGCATAAGAGAAAAGGGGTGCGGATAGATTCACGCACCCCCCCTCTGGCCATTCGAAGCGAAAATCGATAGTCAAATGCCCCTTCATTATACAACGGCGACCGGCGCCGCGCCGAGGGGAGGTTTGCCGGTGCGGCAGACGGCTGCGCGGACCTCGGGCGAAGGGGCGGTGGAGCTGCCCGTTGGCGGGCGCACGCTGCCACCGATGGTCTTGCCTTGGGAGAGGCTAGCGGGGGTAGGCGGCCGGCGCGGCTGGGGCCGGGGTGGAGTCTGCGGTGGAGTTCACCAGGGGCGCGATCGCCTGGTCGAGTGCCTCGTCCGTCCACTCGTCAACCCGGACGCCGCGGTGCGCGCTCCAGTGCTCGGTGTGGGTAACCGCTTCGCCGGGGGCGAGGGTGGCGATCGGTCCCAGGGTCTCCAGTTCCAGGAAATCGGCGTTGGTGAACGTCTCGAAGGAACAGCCGTTGTCGGCGTAGGCGCCAATCGGTCCGTGCGCTTCGCAACCCTTCACGAAAACTTCGCCGTTCAGCAGGTACGCTCCCCAAGTCTGCCGGTTGAACGCGCCGGCTTTCTGCGGCGCCGCGATGTCCGGATCCTGGCGCAACACCAGGTAGCGGCGCAGCAGCTTCCAACGCGGGTCTGTGAAATCCGTGTACGCCCACATCACCAGCGGGCTGGTGACGGCCAGCGCTTCGGCATAGGGACGCCGCGGCGGAAACCCGTGAATTCCCACGCCGCCCGGCGCCATCATGGTCAAGGCCCACGGCGCCAGCTCGATGGGCCGGCTGCCCGCGTTGCGGAGCTGGTGGATCACCTCCATCCGCGGCGCTTGGGGCGCCATCCTGCACAGGATGCGCTTTTCGAGTCCCGTCGCCGGCTCGGCGGGGGCGGTGGCGGTGAGGACTTCGCCCTCTACGGTGAGGTTCACCGGGCCATTGTCGAGGGCATAGGTCTTCACGGTATCTTCAGGCGCCATCCACAGCCGGTGACCGCCGCGCGGCTGCCAGGTGTCTTCGCCCGACCGGCCCATCTGCGTTTCGAATTCCTTGAAGAAATTCTGCCCGCCCACGAAGGCGAACCGCATGACGCGCGGCCCGACATCCGCGGTGACGATCGCCTCCACGATGCCGTTGGACACCCGCCGGCAGTTCTCCCAGCCGCGGTACCCGGTGGGTTCGATGGTCGTCATTGGGTCGCCGCGCCGATGAGAATGAGACCGCTGGTATAGCCAGCGAGCATCAGCCCCAGGTATACGCCCGTGCCCGGGGGCGCTTTACGAAATTCCTTCCAGATGAAGAGCCCCCAAAGGGCCGCCACCAGGGTGGCCCCCTGTCCCAGGGCATACGACACGGCGGGGCCGGCCACGCTCGAGGCGATCACGTTGAAGCTCAATGCCAGCATCCAGATGGAACCGCCGAGGATACCGATGGCGTGCAGCCGGGAGCTGCCCCGAAAATAGTCCGCGTAGGTCACGCCACCCGCCCGCATGAAGATGGTGTTCCAGATCAGGTTGCTGGCGAGCACGCCCAGCGCGAAGAACACCAGCGCGACATACGGCGTCAGCATGTCCGGGCGGATCGCTGCGGAGTTGAAGTTCGGTGAAATGGCCCGCATGAGGCGGGGATAGAAGAGGCCCATGATGCAGCCCGCCAGGATGGCGAAGATCAGACCGCGCAGCGGCTTGCCGGCGGCCGCGCGTGGAAGCCGGCGCTGCGCCAGGGCCGAGAGGATCATGGCCAGGACGATCAGCGCCACCCCGCCGCCGAGCAGCGCGGGATTGCCTTTGGGCGTTTCGATGTAACTCTCCACGGTGCCGATGGCCAGGGCGAGGCCGACGCCCACCGGGAACGCCACGGACATGCCGGCGGCATCGATGGCGACCACCAGCAGGAGGTTGGACAGGTTGAAAATGGTTCCGCTGATGAGCGCCGGAAGCATGTACCCGAAATCGGCCTGGCGCAGATTGGCGAGCGCCGGCATGCCTGACGAACCCAGGCTACCCAGGGTGGCCGCGAACAGGAGACTGAAGAGAAAGACGCCGATGGCGTAGTCCCAATAGAACAGCTCGAATGGCCATTTCTCCTTTCCGGCCAGCTTTTGGGTATTGGCCCAGGATCCCCACCCCAGCATGGTCACGACACAGAACAGGATCGCGACCGGCAAGCTGTTCACCACAAACATCGGCCCGGCACCTCCCGCCGATTCCGTATTGTGTCACGAATGCGGGTTCGGGGGCGCACGGCAGTTCGAGCGCCGTGCGGCCGGACCGCCGGCCGGGGAGCGGCGCGAAAACGGCGCAGCCATGCTAACGTGAGGGCTGCCAGCCGTGTGGACCGCCCTCGCCATCTTCTCGGCCACCTACCTGGTTCTCGCGCTCGGCCGGCTGCCGGGCTTTCGCGTGGACCGCACCGGCGCAGCCGTCATCGGCGCCGGCCTCATGGTCGGGGCCAATGTCCTCACCCTCGACGAAGCCTGGGCGGCCATCAATTACGACACCATCCTGCTGCTGTTCGGCATGATGATCGTGGTGGCCAACCTGCGGCTCTCGGGCTTCTTCACCCTGGTCAGCGCGGTCGTGGTGGAGCATGCCCATCGCCCGCTGGTGCTGCTGGGCGCGATTGTGACGGTGTCGGGCTTGTTCTCCGCCTTTTTTGTGAACGACACCATGTGCCTCGTGCTGACGCCGCTGGTGCTTGAAATCACCGGGCGGCTGCGGCGCAACCCGATCCCGTACCTGCTCGCGGTGGCCATGGCCTCGAACGTGGGCAGCGTGGCCACCATCACGGGCAACCCGCAGAACATGATGATCGGCAGCTTTTCGCATATCCCCTACCGTACGTTTGCGGCTGCGCTGGCTCCTGTCGCCGCCATCGGACTGGTGCTCACCCTGGCAGTAATCGCGGTAGTGTATCGCGCCGAGTTCCGGCAGCAGAGCCGGATTCGCGTGGAGCACCGCGCCGTCAGGGTCCATCGTCCGTTGATGGTGAAATCGCTCCTCGCGTCGGCTGCCATGATCGCCCTGTTCTTTGGCGGCTGGCCCGTGCCCAAGGTGGCGGTGGTGGCGGGCGCCCTGCTGCTCATCACCCGCCGCATCAAGCCGGAGCGGGTGTATCGCGAAATCGACTGGAGCCTGCTGGTGATGTTCATCGGCCTGTTCGTGGTGATCGCCGGAGTGGAGAAGACCTCGCTAATTGCCGACCTGTTCGCGTTCGCGGGCCGCTACCACCTGGAGCGCATCGTTCCCATGAGCCTTTTCACGGCCCTGCTCTCCAACTTGGTGAGCAACGTGCCTGCGGTTCTGGTGTTCAAAGGCTTCGTTCCCCATCTGCCGGAGGCCCATCGGGCGTGGCTGACGCTGGCCATGGCTTCGACGCTGGCCGGCAACCTGACCGTGCTGGGATCGGTGGCCAACTTGATCGTGGTTCAGCGGGCGCGCCTCGCCGTGGAGATCTCCCTCCGCGAGTACGCCAAGGCCGGCGTCCCCCTCACCCTGCTGACCCTGGCGGTGGGTATCTGGATGCTACACTAGCGGTTTGCTTCCCCAGATCTCTCGCGCCGGCGAGTGGTTTCTCGGTTCCGGCATTCAAACTCCGCTGGGAGGAGTCTGCCGCTACTACCGTTCGGATCTCGAACGCAACCACCCGGTTTCGACCGAGATCACCGGCTACACCATCTCGGCACTGGTGTACCTGCACTCGCTGACGAAAGACCGGCGGTACCTCGAGCGCGCCACCGCGGCCGCGCGATTCCTCACCCGCACCGCCTGGGACCGCGAGCGAGCCGCCATGCCCTTCGAGCCGGGCGGTCCGTCCTATTTCTTCGACTGCGGCATCATTGTGCGCGGCCTGCTGGCGGCGTGGCGGGCGCTCGGCGAACCGGAGTACCTGGACGTAGCGGCGGCACTGGGGCGAGCGATGGCCGCCGATTTCTTCGCGGCCGAAACGGAGGACTTCCACCCGGTGGTGTCGCTTCCGGATAAGCGCCCGGGCGCCCGCGACGCCTTGCGCTGGTCGCAATCGTCGGGATGTTACCAGTTGAAGGCGGCCATGGCCTGGTGGGACCTCGCCGAAGCTACCGGCGAGGCCGGCTTCCGCGCCCATTACGAGCGGGTGCTGGCCTATTCGCTTCGCACCTGCGCCGCCTTTCTGCCGGGCCATGCGGACCCACACAAAGTGATGGACCGGCTGCACGCGTTCGCCTACTTCCTCGAAGGGCTGCTGCCGGCCTCCCGCGAACCGGTGTGCGCCACGGCCCTCTGCACCGGCATCGGAACGATGGCCGGGCACCTGCGGCGCATCGCCCCGCAATTCGAGCGGTCCGATGTGTACGCCCAATTGCTGCGCATCCGGTTGTACGCCGATTGGGCGGGTGTGGTGCCGCTCGATTTCGGAACCGCCCGGACGGAGGCCGAACGGCTGGCGGCGTTTCAATTGGCTGCTACCGACCCCCGGATCGATGGGGGATTTTCGTTCGGCGAGCAGGCCGGATCTCCGCTGCCCTACGTGAACCCGGTTTCGACGGCCTTCGGGCTGCAAGCCCTGGCCCTGTGGGACGCCGCCTGGAACAACGGCGCGCCGCAGGCGCACCGCCACCTGCTCATCTGAGTTTTGAAACGCGAAACCGAAATCTCGTTCTGGTACGGCGCGGCGCTGGCGGCGGGACGGTTGCGGCCGCGACGCCGCACAGTGCGGTCCTGGCCGGCGGTCGATGCGGCACCGGGTATTTCCGTCGTCATTCCTTCCCGCAACGGCCGGGACCTGCTGGCGGCCCAACTCTCCGGCATCGTTCGCGAACTGGCGCCATTTGCCTCGGAAATCATCGTGGTGGACAACGGTTCGGCCGATGGCACGGCCGAGTGGCTCCGCGCCGCCTGGCCGGACGTCCGCCTGGAGGTCTCGCCCACGCCGCTCTCGTTCGCGCGTGGCGTGAATCGCGGCGTCGCCGCAGCTCGCTATTCGCGTCTCTGCCTGCTCAACAACGACATGATCGTGGAGCCCGGGTTCTTCCTGGCCCTGGCAAACGCCTTCGAGCGCGTGCCGGACCTGTTCTGCGCCACCGCGCAGATTTTCTTCCCGGCCGGCGTACGTCGCGAAGAAACCGGCAAGGCGGTGTACGCCCAGCCGGAGCCGGATGACTTTCCGATCCGCTGCGACGAGCCGCTGCAAGGAGAAGATCTCACCTGGGTGCTCTACGGGAGCGGCGGCTGCTCGCTCTACGACGCCGCCAAACTGCGGGCCCTGGGCAGCCTCGACCCGGCGTACGAGCCGGTTTACGTGGAGGATCTGGATATCGGGTACCGCGCCTGGCAGCGCGGGTGGGCGTCCGTCTACGTGGCGGGCGCCCGGCTGGAGCATCGGCACCGTGCCACCGCCTCGCGCTATTTCAGCGAGGAGCAGCTCGACCTGATCCTCGAGCGGAACTATCTGAAATTCGTGGCGCGCGCGCCCGCCGATCCGGCCGTGTTCGACAAGCTCTGGAGGCAGGCGTTGCACCGCCTCCGGCTCCGCGCGCCGCGCCTGTCACCCGCTTTCGATGCGCTGCGCGAGGCATGGCGCATCGCGCTCGCCGGCGGTGCCCCGGAAAGCCCGGAGTATTCCGAGGAGTCGATCCTGGCTCTCTCGGGAGGCCGGGTAGCGGTGATGCCGGGGCGCGCGCCGTGGCGGAAACCGAAGACCCTGGTGGCCGCTTCCCTGCCCCACCCGCCGGTGCCCGGAGCCGTACTGGTGGCCTTCACCAACCGGCTGGAGCCGCCGCCCGTCGAACTGCTGGACCAATCCGCTGAAGTCGTGCTCGTCGAGCGCGCGGGAGGGCCCGCCGCGTTTCGCGCCGCCCTCCAACAGACGTTGCGCAAGTGGCGTCCCGAAGCCGTTCGGATGGAGGGCGGCGAAATGGCGCAGTTTGAAACGGAACGCTACTTCTTGAGGGGCGGAACCTCGAGCTGGATCTGCTCCTGATCGCTGTAATACGTGATGTGGTAGGGTCCGTGTTTGGCCTTTGACGAAGACGGCCTGGGGAAATAAAGATACCCTGCCACGGCGTCCATCGTCTTCACCTCGGGCAGTCCCTTGTCGGTCAGTTCCTGCTCCATGGTGCTGCGGTCGCGCCCGGTGGATGCCGGCGGCGGCGCCTGCGGTCCGGGCGGCTGCCCGACGGCCACCCCTACCCCCGTAGCGGTGTAGACACCGCTGCGGCGCTGGCCCGTTACCGGATCGTACCCGCCGCTTTCGTACCCGATCGTAGCGGTGGGATAAATCGTAATATCGCCGGGCGCCGGCGGCTGTTTGGGAGTGTACTTCTGGTGCAGGCGCGAGGCGATGGTGTCGGCTCCCACCGGCCGCAACGTGGTCGGGTCCGACCCCGCGCGCATCAGGAAATCGCGCGCCCGCACGTCCACTTCGTTGCCGGCGTCCGGATAGACTGCCACCTCCACCACCACGTATCCGGCCTTGTTCAGGTCCGTGGCGAAGAGCTTCGAAACCTGGTCCGGAGGAATCACGGACGCGGCAACGGTGACGCCTTTCGAAACCTGGTGCGCCGCGTAGTCCGCAGCCGCGCCGCGCGGGCGGATGCCGCCGTTATCGCGGGCGGCGACCAGTCCCACGGCCAGGCACAATAGGATCGACGCTTTCATGGCAAGGGCTCCCGCTCCATCCGCTCCGCGGCGATTTTCAAAGTCTTGCCGCTGAGCACGTAGATTTTCTGGGTGAGGCGGCTTTGGCTGTCGCGCACTTCCAGGTGATAGACCCCGGGCTGAAGCCAAATATTCTTCAGATCGGAGAGCTGACCCGCATACGCCCCATTCAGATACACCGTCGCGCCGCGGTCCGGCACCTGGATCTTCACGTCCCCCAGCCCCGGCCGGTGATTGAACCCGCCGAAGTAACCGGGAGCGTAGAAAGGGGTCCACAGGAAGGGATCGTCGTAATAGGAATAAGGCGGATAGTAGCCGTAATACGGATAGCCGGAATAGTGGCTGTATCCCGCGCTGATCATCACCCCGCCGAAGTGAATCCGGTGATGCGAAGGCTGTGGGCTATCGGCGGCCAATGCCAGCGAAACCGGTATCGCCAGGAGCAGTATCCGTCCGAACATTTGCTGCCTCCCATCTACATCTTACGCCGGTGCGGCGGGCGCGCACCGGTCAACATGCCTGACGCACCCGCCCCGGAACCCGTTACACTGTGGACTTGGCAATCACCGGCCAGGCCGCTGCGGGCCCTCCTCACCGTTATCCGGCGGGACGGCAGCGGATCGGTGATGGCGTTTTTGCCTGGCTCACGCCAAACGGCGGGTGGGGCGAAAGCAACACGGCGCTGATCGCCGGCCATGGCCGCTCCCTGCTGGTGGACACGCTTTGGGATCCGCCGCGCACCGCGGCGATGCTGGCCGCCTTTCGCGAGGTCGTGGAGGAAGCACCCATCCGCCAGGTGGTGAACACCCACTCCGACGGCGATCACTGGTTCGGCAACGGCCTGGCGGGCGCCGACGAGATCATCGCCACGCGTACCGCGGCGCGGCGAATGACCCGGCACTCCCCGCGCGAGATGCAGGCCTTGGGAGCGGTCTGCCGCGTGTTCCGGGCGCTGGCGCATGCCCCGCTTCCTCACCGCCAGGACTGGGGCACCGCCGCCGAGTACCTGGAAGGCATGCTGCGCCCTTTCGATTTCTCGCGGATTCGAGCGGCGCCGCCGAATTCGACCTTCTCGGGCAAGCTCCGCCTGGAGGTCGGGGGCCGCCAGGTCCACCTCGTCGAATTGGGACCCGCGCACACGGCGGGCGACCTGGTGGTGTACCTGCCGGATGACCGGCTGGTGATCGCGGGAGACATCCTGTTCCTCGGCACCACCCCGATTCTCTGGGATGGATCGGCGCGCAACTGGATCCGCGCCTGCGAGCACATGATGGACTGGAAGGCGGAGACCGTCGTTCCCGGGCACGGCCCCCTCACCGATCTGGCAGGTGTCGAGACCGTCCGCCAGTACTGGCAGTTTCTGCGGACGGCCGTGCAGCGCCATTTCGATTGCGGCCGTCCGGCCTTTCAGGCGGCGCTTCGCATCGCCACCAGCGACCAGTTCCGCGCAACTCCCTTTGCCCGGTGGGACTATCCGGAACGGATCCTGATCAACGTTCACACTCTGTACCGCCGCCTGATGCGAATGCGCCGCAGCCTCGGCACTGTCGAGCGGCTGATGCTGCTGCGCAAGACGGCGCTGCTGGCCCGGGAATTGCGCTACCCCTCGTCCAAAAGCTCCTGAGCGTGGAGCCCCAGCTTCTTCAGCAGGCGATAAGCTTCATCCCGTTCCTCGGGCTCCAACCCGGAGGCGGCGCGCTCCATCGCGGCGGTGTGATCGGCGAACGCGCATGAAATCAGGTTGCGCCCGGCCTCGGTGAGGTGGACGACACGCGCGCGCCGGTCGTTCGGATCCGAATGCCGCTCCACCAGGCCCTTCTGTTCCAGCCGATCGACGGCGGCCGTGATCGAACCGCTGGTGAGCCGGAGACGGCCGCCGACCGTATTCACCGGTTGGGGCCCCTTATGCAGCAGGGTCTCCAGGATGCCGAAATCGGACAGGCCGATCCCCAGCGAGTGGATGTGACACTCGGCATGAGTGCGCATTGTATCGTACGCCTTCCAGAGAACCAGCCAGAGATGAATGCCGGCGGTGGGCACGGTTTGAATCCTCGCTGATAGTTTAGCATCAATTATCTTGAGATCAAGATATGCTGACCACGAAGAATCAATTGAGGGGAGTTTCCCAAGTATTTACTGCGCCTCAGGCGCACGATGGAGACGGAGTGGAATTGCGGAGGGCCTTTCCAGGCAATCAACTGATCGATTTGGATCCCTTTCTGCTCCTGGATCAGATGGGGCCGACGGAATTTGCCCCGGGCACCGCGCGGGGGTTCCCGCCGCATCCGCACCGTGGGTTCGAAACCGTCACCTATCTACTGAGCGGCGAAATGCAGCATCGCGACTCCTGGGGGAATCACGGCACGCTGCGTCCCGGCGATGTGCAATGGATGACCGCCGGGGCGGGGCTCGTGCATTCGGAGATGCCGGGCGCCACTCTGGTCCGCGACGGCGGCCGGCTGCACGGTTTCCAGCTTTGGGTCAACCTGCCGAAACGGGACAAGATGTCCAAGCCGCGCTACCAGGACACTACGTCCGACCGGATTCCGGTGGCCCGGACCGCCGACGGATCCGTTACCGCCAAGGTGGTAGCCGGGGAAGCGCTGGGAACCAAGGGGGTCATCGACACCCGGATCCCCATTCTGTACTTGCACCTGACTCTCGAGCCGGGGGCGGTCCATACCCAGGATATTCCCCAGTCCGAGAACGCTTTCGCATTCGTGATTGCAGGCGAGGGGACGCTGGCCGGGCACCCGGCTCGTGACGCCCAGGTAGTGGTCTTCGACCGGGGAGGCACGGCTGTTGAAATTGCCAACAATGGCGATAAGCCCTTGAGTCTGTTGCTGATTGCCGGCGAACCGATCGGCGAGCCGGTCGCCCGCTATGGCCCGTTCGTGATGAACACAAAGCAGGAGTTACAGCAGGCTGTTGAAGATTTCCGCACCGGCCGGATGGGCACGCTGGACCGCTGACGGAAGCCGGGGGCGGCGGAGCCCTTACGGCCGCAAGCCGTTCAATTCACAAGGCGAGTCTGAAGCTATTGTCTTTCACGACAGTGCCCGGGCGTCTCTGTCGTCTAGCCCAACAGGCTGTGTATCGAATTGAACCGGCGGAATTTTGTGGGATCAAGATTGGGGATTATCGGTTAAAGTAATCCTAGACCATGCCCATGTTTCGCAGTTCACTTCCCGGCGACCGGAGCCGGCGTGCGCTGGATTTGGCGCGCGTGCTCCTGGTGCACGGCGAACTGGCGCCCCGGCTGGCCCTGCAGACCATTCTGCAGGCCGGCGGATATTCCGTGGATGTGGCAGCAACCGAGGAAGAGGCCTTGTCGAAGCTGGATGAAGGCCGCTATGAGCTGGTGTTGAGCGATTCGGCACTGGCCCGGCGGGTCGGCGGCAGCGATCTGCTGGCGTATGCCCGGGTGAAAGACTACCACCCGGCAACCGCGCTGATTACGTCCAGCGAACCGTGGTCGAAATCCGGCAGCCATCGGCGCCGGGACCGGATTTCGGTCTACACGGAGAACCTGCCCAACCTGTTGGAAGAGATAGCGGAACTGATCGGCGCCCGCGCCAGCCGGCGATACCGGCCGCTGCGGGCACCGGTCTAGAGCTTCGTTGGCCTTAGTGGCCTCGGCCGCCTCCGCCGCCGCCGCCGTGTCCGACCGAGCCCGAAGCACCCGCGGAGGCCGCGCTCGAACCGGAACTCGCTGCCGCCGGTGCGCTGGCGCCGACCGAACCCGCGGATGAGGCCATCGTCCCCGAATACCCGCGCGGCGTGGCACCCATCGTGGGGTACGACGGGCTGCCCCCGAATCCCCCACCGCCATAGATCATCGGCGGAGGTTGGTAGTACACCCGGCCCACCGTCACCGGACTCCAATAGCAATAGCCGTAGTAGGGATCGCAAAAACGCCCGGTACCGGGGATAAACGTGTAGATGCCAAGGTACGGATTCCAGCCCCACATGTTGCCTGGGGCAGTAGTGTAGCCGTTGTACATCGACCGTGCCGTGGACACGTTCGCCATGGCCATGAGCTGGTCGCGCTGGCGCGCCCAGTTGTCGAGGCTGTCGGTCTCCTCTTTGTCGAATTTCTCCAGGCTGGCGGTGGCACTGCCGAGGGTCAGCATCTTGCCGTTGGTCACTTCGGTCGTTTCGCCATTCCCTTCCACCCGGGCCTCACCGGCGAACACCTTCAGGAGTCCGGTATTGGCGTCGAACCGGTAATGCCCGGCTTTGACGAGGACCACCGGCACTGCCTTGCAGACGATGGTAAGGCTGGTGTCTTTGGCCAGGTCCACGGCACTGATGACCGCCGATCCGGTCAGCATTTCGAGGCGGGTGTCGATGAGACGCTTGGTGATCATGCGGAAGGAGCTGTTCTCCCCGACATGCATCACCACTCCCGGAGTGAGCAGGACCTCCGCCCGCCCCAACTCGGTCCGCAGCACGACGTTTTCCTTGATATCGGGAAACCTGGTGAGCGATTGCTCTACCGGGTCATCTCCCAGATAGACTTTGCCCTGAACCCAGGAGATCGTGCCCGACTTGGCGGCGACCACCGGCTGGGCGGACAGCGGAAGCGCCACGAGTGCGAGGATTGTGGCCAGCACGAAGATCGAGACGACTTTCATAGAACCACTCCGTTCCAGTTTCAGCTTGATCAGCTTTCAAACCCGTGTCAACACCTAACATTCTACTCTTTAGAGGGACCGGGGTCCCGGCGCGTTACCGGAACTTGGGACGGAAAGCCGCCGGGCGAAGCGGCCGGCGCCTGCTTATGCATGCCGGGCAGAATCCGGGATTCGGACCAAAGCGCGTCTAGTGCGAGTACCAGCGCAGGCCGACAAACGCCGATGCCTGCGTGCCCCGCATGTAGAAATCCGCCTGCGTGGAGGTCTTGAAATGAAAACCCCGTGCGCCGACGCGCAGTTCAAAATGGCCCGAGCGCACGTTGATCGAGCCATCCGCATCCCATACCGTGGTGTGGCGCGGGATGGCGAACCCCGATGCGTTGGCCTCCAGGCGAAGATGGCCGGAAAGATATTGCGTAACGCCGATCCCGATATCGGGCGAGATGAACCAGTGGCTGCCGTTGGTCGAATAGTCCAGCGGATTGCCGCTGGAATCGGTGAGCGGATTGCCGTCCGCGTCCTGGGTGGGCAGTAGGGGAAGGTCGAAACCGGTTCGGACGTTGGTATATTGCACGCCCCACAAAGTACGTAACCGGAATTTGCGCCGCTCCACCGGAAACGGCCACGTCAGGTAGTCCAGGTAGATCTTGAAATGCTGCATGCGGTAATCAGTCTGCACGTAATTGCCGGCGGGATAGAGTTGCGTCCACAGGCCGAGATCCGTGGCATTGATGAACGCACCCGTGGCGCGGTCCTCGAAATACACCAGCCGCACCGAATTGTGGGCGCCGGCCGCAAAACCGATCTCAGCGCCCTGGGCCACTTTCGGCTTGCCCTCCAGCTTGGTCCGTGACACTGCGTCGAACACCGATCCGCGGCCTTTGTCGATGGTCGGATTCTGACGCGGAAACCAGCCCGTGAGACCAATCCAGAAACCGCGCTCGCCGGGTTGGCGCACATCGGGCACACGGGGCAGCGGCGGCGGCGCCTGCCGGATGGGCCCGCGTTGTGGAGGTGGGGGCGCCTCCTGTCCAGGGCTTTCAGCGGGAGATGCGGCCGGCGGCGCCTCCTGGGCCACACCCAGGTTCACGCAGGAAACGGAAAGCAGCAGATAGGGCAGTATGCGAGTGGGCGAAGTCTTCACGTATTCCTCAATGGCCTGATCTTCTATTGTGCCTCACGCCAGTGGGGATTTCATTTGTGCCTTGCGGCCACAGGTGTGGAATCCGGAGCCCAGGGAACTCCGGCAGCGAGCGGCGCGGCGCACCTGCTACCCGTCCAGCTCGATCTCCTGATGCTGCATACCCGCGTAGGGGTACACCGCCACCTTCGCACCGCCCGGGTGCCACTCGCGCAGCTTCGCGATCACGTCGTTCCAGTGGTCGCAGAAGGTCGTTCCGGCGCGGTAGCTGTTGCGCATGTTGCGGGTCAGGTACTGGGAGTAGACAATCAGGTTCACTTTCTTCCGGGGGCCGCCGCCGGTGCCGTACACGCGCCGCGCCGTGAGGTCGAACTGGGTGGCTCCGCCGCGGCCCGCCAGGCGGTTGTTCAAATAGTGCACCGGGTCCAGGCCCAGCGGATGCTGCACGACCAGCACGCCCGTGCCGCCCTCGCGCACCGAATAATTGATCCACAGCCCGCCGTGATACGCCTGCGCGTTCTGCGGGTACGCGTTCGCCACAACGATGTCGGCATCGGCAAGCGTCGGCGTGCAATACGTGTGGGCGGCCACCCGCACCGCGGCGTGATGCGCGTCCACGATGTCGCCTCCCCAGATTCGCGTGGGCTGCAGGTGCTGGTTGTACAGGATCTGAATCGTGTAATCCACTTTGGCCATGCGGGCGGCCTCGATCATGTCCTGACGCATGTCATTGTGAAAGATCCTCACCGGACCGGTGGTCCGCACCTTGGTGAGAATCTGGGTGTGGTTGTATTCGACCGTGGGCAGCGCCGCCAGTCCCGGTAGAATCGCCTTCGCCCCCCCGCCGTATCCCGCATCCTGATGCACTTTGACGCCGCTGATGCAGATTTTTAAGTCGGCGCCGAGAAATGTCTGGTTCAGCAGAACGCGGTTGCCGCGAGTCGTGGTGCCCACTTCTTTGACGTTGTCGAAGACGTCGTGGTTCAGCCAGGCATACCTACCGGCGATGTCGGCGCCCAGCTTCCGCCCCACCTCCGCCTGGGTCATCGGGCGATGCGTGCCGAACGAGCCGATAAAAAGAACGTTCTCGTCCTGGATACCGGCCCGGGCCAGTTCCGTCATCAGCCACGGCGTGACGGCGTATGCCGGCGTGGTGCGCGTGAGGTCGTCGAAGCTGATGGCGACGGTTTTCTTTCCCTCGGCCAGTTCCCGCAGCGATTTGCCGCCGACCGGCGTGCCCGCCTGCGCGGCGATCTGCGAACGGCTGAGGGCGGGCAGGTCGTGGCCCGCCATCTCCATCACGTGTACGTCCCAGGCGGGCGGAAAATCCAGCCGCTCTTCGACCCACCGGGCACCGTTCGGCCCGGCGAACTCGTGTGTCGGAATGGCGACCGATTTCGGAGCGCCCTTGATCCGCGAGACGGTTTTCACCTGGAACGGAGTTTGGGCCATGCTCGTGCCGATCAGCGGCACGCTGCCGAGAAGCGTCCGGCGAGTAATGTCTGGCATCCTGGCCTCCTTTTGCGCCCCGGCGATCCGGGCGAAATCCCGTCTTTCCCTTCCCCGGTGATGGTGCCCGGCGTTCGGCCGGGCGCCAGTGGAACAACCACGCCCATGGTTCCACTCCCCAGTGTCGGCAAGTATATACCAGGAAGGTGCCACAATCCAGAAAATCCGCCCGGGAGCAATCGCCGAGCCGAACATCCTGCTGATGGCCATAGATGAAAGCCGCACGCCTTCGATCACGATGTGACGAATGGGACGGCGGAGATGGACCGGGAGGCCGATATACAACGATTTGCTGACACGCAGCGGGACATTGCTGGGCAAGGTGATCCACAGCCGCGCCGGGAGTGTGCGGCGTTCGTCGTGCGCAGGGTCTGAGAACGGCTGCGAGGAGTTGCCGTTTCGAACCAGCAGTTCTCGCTTCTGATCGCCGGTCTGGAATCATTCGCCTTGTCCCCTTTTCCCGCTGGTTCCTGCATGTAGGAGTAAAGCGTAAACGGCCCCGGACAGGGGCAGAAGGAGATCCAGACATGAACATCAGAAAAACGAGCTCGACCTTCGCAGCCACGCTGGGAATTGGGTTCGGGCTTTGTGTCGCGACAAGCATCGCCCGGGCAGACGATCATGCCGACCTGGGGCAACTCACTGCGCAGTGGTGGCAATGGGCGTTTTCTATTCCAAAGCCGCTAAACCCGATAGACGACTCGACCGGAGGCAGCTGCATGATTGGGCAGAGTGGTTCGATATGGTTTCTGGCCGGGAACTTCGGCGGATCTACCGTAGTACGAGCGTGCTCGGTGCCGGAGGGAACCACCTTGTTCTTCCCGGTCATCAACTCGGTGTTTTTCAACTGCAACCCCTCCGATAACAAACCGGTCAAAGTCCATCGCAAAGAAGTCGGCGATTACATTGATTCAGTGAGATTGCGGGACCTGAACGTCACTCTCGATAAGCGGCCGGTATACCCCTTCAACCGCGTACAGTCGGACGTTTTTGCCATCGCAATGCCCGCGAATAACTTCGGCGGGTGCAATGCCGGCGTATACTCACCGAACGTCGATGACGGTTACTATGTGAAACTCGACCCCTTGAAAGTAGGGCAGCACACGCTGCGCATTCAAGCCGTAGCCCCCGGCTCGGACCCCTTAGTACCGTTCACCCTGGACGTCACCTATCACCTCACGATCGTCGATGTGCGCCAGAAATAGGCGGCCCGAATGGGCAACCCCTTTTAGAGGCCGGAGACGCAGGATCGAGGCCTCTCATTTGCCGGCCTCCGGCGACGGCGTGGCGAGGAGCAGCACGCCACGCCCGTCCTTCGGAGTTGCCCAGAAGAAGACCTGGCCGGCATCGTTCAGGACTCCTCCAATGAGGCCGGAGACGCTGGCGACCGTGCCCACGCCTGGTATCGCCGTTCCGGTCCCGGCCACAAGATGCAGCGCGCCCCGCGAGTACACGTACAATCCGGAATCGCCATCTTCCAGAGCAGCGTTAAAACTCACCTCGCTACGTTGGTTTAGCGAATAGTTGCCGGCTGAAGATACCGGATTCACCGTCAGGATTTTGCGTCCGTCCGGCATGATGTCGCCGGGCCGGGCGATGAGCGCGGTGACCCCGTTCGAGTACAGATAGATGCCGCGAGCGGAAGGGAGACCCGGCGGCGGCATCAGTTCCCCCATGAACACCAGGTCCCCACTGTTGTTGATCGCGGGTCCCCAAGCGCCGCGGAGGAAGTTCCCGTTGACGGCCTGGCCGCCCTGGTGGGCGATGGATTCGATCCTGCCGGAAGCCGCACTCCTCAGATAGATGCTTTCCATGCAGCCCGGCGTGATGGGGATGCACTCCTCTCCCGCTACATGAGCTCCAAAGGCAATATCGCCGCGATCGTTGATCCACGGATTCGCAGCGAAATCGTATACGCCTCGTCCGGGAGCAGGATCGCCGGGCGCAGCCACTTTTGTGATGCGGCCGGCGCGGTCCGCCATAAAGATTCCCTGCCCCACACCGCTGGCCGGCGCCACACCTTGCAAGGTTCGCACTACCCCGGGGAAGACGATGTCGCCGGCGGTGTTCATGCTGGCGTGCTGTCCGGCGGATTCGAAGGTGCCGAACCCGGGCGCAACGGTGACTCCCGGAACGACCAGGGCGCTCACGGTCCCGTCCCGGCGCGAGTAGCGGAACAGACCGGCTTTGCTGAACCCCTTCAGCGCCGGAGCGCTGAACGGCTTCAGGCCGAACACGAACGCGAGATCGCCGGCATTGTTGATCGCGGTGTGGCCGAGCGTGCTGCCTTCAAATACGCCTCCGCCGGGCGCCGCTTCGCCGTGCCGCGCAAGCGCGACGGCCACCCTTGCACTGCCCGCCGCCAGGAGGAAGGCGCCCTCGCCCCCCGTAGAGAGATCGGCGGCAAAGGCCAGATCGCTGCTGCTGTTCAAACCATACGGCTCGAAATCACTCGCGTAGAATCCACCTCCCGGGGCACGGTCGCCGATGCCGGCGATCTTCTCAAAGCGGAGATGGCCCCAGCGCGGATCCGGAACCACGCGCGTGGGGTTCCCTCCGCGCGGAGAAACGCCAAATCGCCCCAGGCCGGCAATCAGCGCCAGAACTACCGCAGCGCCCAGGACCGCCGCCACCGCCGCGGTCCGGTTCCGCTTGAGGAATTTGGCGGCTCGATACACCAGATTCTCACGGTGCGCCCGGACCGGCATATCCTGCAGGAAACGTTCGATGTCCTCCGAAAGCTGCGCGACCGATGCGTAGCGCCTCTCCGGCTCCTTGCGCAGCGCCTTCAGCACCACCTTATCAAGGTCGCCCGGTAGACTCGGCTTCAACGGCTCCTGTTCGCAGATGAGCCGGCGCAACTGCCCGTAATCGCTCCCCCGAATCGCATAGGGGAGTTGTCCGCTGAGCAGTTGGTAGAGCACCACACCCAGCGAATAAATATCGCTGGCCGGCCCGATCGGATCGCCGCGAATCTGCTCGGGACTGGCGTATTCGGGCGTCATCGGCCCCAAGCCCACGGCCGTCTCCAGCGTCTCGGCGGAGAGTTCCCGGCTCAGCACCTTCGCGATGCCGAAATCCAGCAATTGCGGCGTCCCGTCGGTGACTACCGAGATATTGCCAGGTTTGATATCGCGATGCAGAACCTGCATGTCGTGCGCATACTGCACCGCATCGCAGACCTTCCGGAAAAGTCTGAGGCGGTCCCGCACGTTCAACTTGCGGCTTTGGCACCAGTGGTGGATAGGCACGCCTTCCACGTACTCCATCACCAGATAGGGCCGCCCGTCCTCGGTGGTGCCGCCGTCCAGAAGCCGCGCGATATTGGGGTGGTTGAGCACGGCTAGAATCTGACGCTCATTGCGGAACCGCCGCAGGATCTCTTCCGTGCTGAGTTGCGGATGGACCAGTTTGATGGCGACCTGCTTGTGGAATTGCCCGTCAGCGCGTTCGGCCAGGTAGACGGCTCCCATGCCCCCGTGGCCGAGTTCGCGCAGAATCCGATACGGACCGATGCGCTGCTGCGTCAACGCGGGATCTTCGGGTTCGGAGATCCCGGAGAGTTTAGATTCGAGGGAGATGCGCTGCGCCAGAAAACCCGCAGCCTGCTCGTGCTCCGCGACGAGGCGCTGCACCTCGCGTCCGACAGTGTCACCCCCCTCGGACACTTTTTGAAGGAAGGCGTCGCGATCGGCGCCTTCGCGCTCTAGCGCGTCCGCGACAAGTTCTTTGATCTGCTGCCAGTCCCGCGGTGTCATCGCGGCGTCACTGCCTCACCGCGGCCGCTCCCCCGTACATGATCTCGCCGTGCAGCCATGCTTTGGCCGACATCCAGTCGCGCTTGACGGTGCGAACCGAAACCCCCAGAACTTCCGCGATCTCCTGTTCAGGCAGACCGCAGAAGAAGCGCATCTCCACGATGCGGCACTGCCGCTCATCGAGTTGCGCGAGTTTGGTCAGAGCCCTGTCCAGGGCCACCACGTCCACGGCGTCGGACCCGTCCGGCAGGGCCATGGCCTCATCGAGAGCGACCTTGTTCCCGCCGCCGCGCTTGGCCGCCTTGTGGCGTTCGGCGTGATTGACCAGAATCTGGCGCATGACGTTGGCCGCGATGCCAAAGAAGCGCGCGCGGGTGTGGCAATCGGCGATGCTCTGGTCAACCAGGCGGAGGTATGCCTCGTGGACCAGGGCGGTCGCCTGTAACGTGTGATCGAGACGTTCGCGGCGGAGATACGCGGCCGCGAGGCGCCGCAGTTCGCGGTAAACCAGCGGCACCAGCTCATCCAGAGCGGACTGGCGCCCGCCGCTCCAGGACAGCAGCAGCCGGGTGATGCTTCCCGGGTCAGGATTCGTAGCTGACCCCATGGCAGAGATTATATGCCCATCGGAGCTCGGCGAGAGAAATCCGCCCCCTTACTTGGGGTCGAGGATGAAAGTCGGAACACCAGCAACGAATCTGGCAGCGCGCAGGTGTACCGTACGGGCCATGAACGGTTCCGCCAAGCGGCAGGTTTCGCTGGATAGAAACCGGCTACCGGTGTGGCCGCCGGCGGGGCAGTTGTACTTTCTGAACCGGTCGAAGCCGGGTCTGTGGGTAGTGCAGTTAGCGGAGCGGGGCGGCGCCTTCAGTCGGGCCCTCCCCGCCCGTATGCCCCAGAAGCGCCGGTCTAGTTGCAGACCTCGTCCCCACGCATCGCAGCGGCGAGCGATCGGTTTTCCCCGGTGAGTTGCCGGCCTAAGAGTTTGTTGCGGATTGGAGAATTCTCTGCCCCGGAAGATCGCTTGCGTGTAGAATAGATCAACCCGGAAGGTGCCCTCGGGGATGCCGGGCAAATCACGTAACGGATTCCGCACTGGTGGTTGTCTCGCGGTAGCCGTTCCGCTCTTAGGGGGATGTATGCGGTGTTCCAAACTGTCGCTGCCCATGTTGTGCTCACTGGCCGTCATACGGCTGCTGCCGGCTCAGACTGCTGTAAGAGTAGATTTCGCGAAGGATGTGCTGCCGATCTTGCGCCAGAACTGTGTCACGTGCCACAGCGGGACGCAGCCTGCCAGCGGCATGCGGCTGGACCGCAAGAGCGCGGTGATCAATCGCCGCGGCATCGTGCCGGGCAGCGCCGAGAACAGCTTCCTGTTCCACCGTATATCCGGCAACGACTACGGAATGCAAATGCCGCCCACCGGCACGCTCAAGCCGGAGCAGATCGACACCATCAAACGTTGGATCGAGCAGGGCGCCGACTGGCCGGACGCGCTCGCCAATGAAGCCGAGTCGCTGCCGATCAATCCCAAGGCGCTCGCCATGGTCGAAGCGCTGCACGAGGGCGATCTACCGAAGTTCATGAGATTCGCCGCCGGGGACGCGAAGTTGCTCAACGCGCGCGGCCCCGAGGGTTCCACACCCTTCATGTATGCTGTGCTCTACACCAATGCGGCGACGTTGGAACGCCTGTCGAAGCTGGGCGCGGATCCCAATAAGAGGAATGACGCCAACGCCACGGCGCTGATGTGGGCGGCCACCGAAATGGACAAGACCAAGGTGCTGCTAACCCACGGCGCGGACGTCAACGCCCGCTCCAGCGACATGCGCACGCCGCTCATGATCGCGGCCCGCAAACCGGGCAATTCCGCCGTCGTGAGGCTGCTTCTCGACAAGGGCGCGAATCCCAATCCCAATCCGCATCCCTCCGCCGAATCGTCCCCGCTGCTGGAAGCCGCCACCGCCGGCGACGCCGCCAGCGTGGAAATGCTCATCGGCAAGGGCGCGGAAGTGAAACCGGTCGGCGAGATGGCCATCAACATGGCCGTCACCATGGAGTGCTCCAAATGCCTGTCTCTGTTGACCGCCAAGGAGATCGACAAGAAGGACTACAGCTTGGCGCTGGCCGACATCGCCATTACCGGCGACGTGAATGCCGTCAAGATGGTGCTCGATCACGGCGCCGACGTCAACATCGTCGACCCGCTGGGAAGAACTCCCCTGATGTACGCGGCCGCATCCGACAATCTCCCGCTCGAAGTAGTCAAGATGTTGGTGGAACACGGCGCCGACGTCAACGCCAAGGACGCGCATAAACTAGGAGCCGATAGCGGTTGGACCGCCCTCGACATCGCCCGCCAGCACGGCGACACGCCCATCGTCGCCTTCCTGTTGAAGTCCGGCGCGAAGAGCAATGCAGCGCCTCCGCCCCAGTTGAAGCCGCGCCGCGACAACACCATCCCCAGCGCCATCCAGGGAAGTCTTCCTCTCATCCAGAAGGCCGACGCTAATTTCATTCCCAAGGCCGCCTGCGCTTCCTGTCACAACAACAGCTTCGCCGCCATGGCGGTGGGATCCGCCCGCCTCAACGGCTTTGCGGTGGACGAGAAAACAGCCGCGCAGCAAGTCCAGGGGAACGTTTTCGGCCTCATGCAGATGCGCGACAATCTGCACCAGGGATTCATCGCACCTGTGGGCGAGTTCTTCGGACCGGTCGTCATTGGCGATATGCTTCTGGGGCTCGACGCCGAGCACTACAAAGCCGATTTGAACACCGACACGGCCGCCATCTACCTGAAGAACCGCCAGGGCGCTGACGGACACTGGGCCTACCTCTCCGCCGATACCCGCCCGCCGATCTGTTCCGATTACCTCGCGCAAACCGCCATCGCCATGCGCGCCATGCAACTCTATGCGCCCAAGCTGGAACGGGCATCGTATGACCAGGCCATTCAACTGGCCGCGGCGTGGCTCGCCAAACAGCAGCCCAAAGGCAACGAAGATCGGGTCGGACGTCTCACGGGACTCGTTTGGAGCGGCAAGTACAAGGATGCCGTTCAGAAGGCTGTGCACGACCTGATTGCCACCCAACGCAGCGACGGCGGCTGGGCCGACATCGACACCACGCCGAGCACCGCATTCGCCACCGGCCGCGCGCTGGTGGCTCTGCAGACCGCCGGCTTGCCGGTCTCCGACGGCGCATATCAGAAGGGCGTGAAGTACCTCCTCAGCACGCAACAGGAGGATGGCTCCTGGTTTGTCCGCAGCCGCTCCATGACCTTCCAGCCTTATTTCGATTCCGGCTTCCCGCACGGCTTCGATCAATGGATCTCCGCCGCCGGCACCAGTTGGGCAACTCTCGCCCTCTCGCTGGCAGCGCCCGCGCACACCCCAACCGCCGCCAACGAACCGTAAATGGCCGGCGGGCGGTACGTAAGGACCGCCCGGTTCTGCCTTCTGTCTGGACCGCCAGGCCTGAGGAGCTTAATCCATCTGCTTGGGGCGAATCGTCGCCACTCGAAAGAGATCCAAGCTGACGCGTTAAACCGCCAAGCCGAACAGCGGCCTAAAAACTCAGCCGTACCGCCAGTTGCATGCTTCGCGGATCGTTGACGGCGGTGACCTGTCCGAAGGCGGGCGCGGGTTGGCTGGGGAATGCGCCCGCGCCGAACGTGCCGTTCTTCGTAAGATTGTTGCGGTGATTCAATGCGTTGAATGCCTCGGCGATAGTTTGCAGCCGGATGCGTTCGCCCAGGGCGAATACCCGGCTGACCCGCGTGCTCACGCTGAAGAAGTCGCTGCCTGTTCCCGAGTTGCGGCCGATGAACGCGCCGTTCACGATCGGCCTTCCGGCCGTGCCCTGCACCGTCGTAACCCCCGACGTGATGTTCAACGGAAGCGCCGAGTAGTATTGCAGCATCCCGCTCAGTTGAAACCCGTGGGTGAGGCGGTCCCAGGCGTTTCGGGAAGGCGCCATCGAAGAGTGGATCGCACCATCGAACGCCACACGGTGGCGCTGGTCGTCGTCCGACCGCCCGTAATCGCGCCAGATGTTGTAGTTGTCGATCGGTGAGCTGAAGAAAAACTCACCCACGTTGTCCAGCGCTTTAGACCACGTGTACGATACCCGGTAACTGCCCCATTTCGTGGGCCGCTCGACGAGCGAGACGTGCAGGCCGTCATAGTGCGAGTCCGCCAGCGACGAGTACCGGCCGTCGTTCGCATACGTCGGGTCCGGGCGGCAGCCGTTGTTGTTGCCCGACGCGGCGCACGCCGGCGGGTTCTGGTTCACCGAATCGATCAGGTGCAGCCCGCGCAGGTGCTGGTAGCCGGCGCTCACCGTTACATGGTCGCCGAACTGGTGCTCGATTTCGAAGCTGCCTTTCACCGCATAGGCGTTCTGCAGATGCCGGTCCATGGTGCTGAAGTTGACCAGCACGCCCGCGGGCACCGCATCCCCGGGCAGAATCGCCGGAAACACCGGCGCTCCGGTTTGTGCCGGGGAAAGGCTCACGCTCACCTGGCTGGCGCTGGTCAGCGTCGTCGTGTTGCCGCTCGAAAGCAGGGCATTGGCCAGCGCGCGCAGCGGCACCCGGTCGTAGAACAGCCCGAAGTTGCCGCGCACCACCGTGCGCCGGCCCGCCGGAGACCAGGCGAAGCCGGCCCGCGGCGAAAGATTGTTGGTATCGGTGGCGATGCTCTCCAGAAACTGAAGATCGTAGCGTACCCCCGCGTTCAATGTGAGGTGCGAGTTCACCTTCCACTCGTCCTGCGCGTACATCCCCACGTTCGGATTGCGCTGCGCAACGGAGGTGTTGCCGAACGTCTGCGTGAATCCGGAATTGTTATACGCGCCCAGCAGAAAGTTGGCCAGCGACGAGAAGGTATAGCTGCCCCGAACGGCCCGCGGAAAACGGATCGACAGGTCGTTATATACGAAGTCGGCGCCGGCCCGCAGGGCATGCGCGCCCGCCTGGTGGGACAGGTTGTCCACCAGTTCATACAACCGGTTGAGCCGGCCGTCCGGAGAGTTGGACAGCGTTCCGAAGGAGGCCACCCCGGCAATCGATACCGCCGGTCCGACGGGATCGCTGGCGGGCGCCCGCAGGTGGCTGTATGTGAACTGCCCCCGCGTTTCATTGACCGTGTGCGCGGAGAGCGTGGCGATGTTCCCGAAGGCCACCGTGTGGTCGCTGTCGTTCAGCCCCGCCGACGCGCTGACGGCGCTGAGCGCCCCCGCGCCGCGCGAGTGGTCGCTGGCCACCGTGTAGAGGCTGTAGCGCAGGCTGAATTGATCGTTGGCGCGAAACTGGTGATCCGCCTTGGCCAGCAGGTTGGTGCTGTGAACCGGGTTCGGGTACAGCCCGCTGGCCAGCGCCGCTCCCCGGGAACCTGCCTCGCGGAGCCGCGCATTGATGGCGTCCACATTCCCCGGCGCGATCGTCACCAGCCCGCTCTGATTCAGTTGCCGCTGCTCGAAATTGGCAAAGTAAAAGGTCCGGTCGCGGAGAATCGGCCCGCCTACGCTGGCGCCGTACTGCGCCTGCGTCGAGGGAAGCCGGGTATGCGAAAGCGGGTTGGCGGCATTGAAGCGCTGGTTGCGAACGTAGTTGTATAGATCCCCGTGCAGCGCGTTGGTGCCGCTGCGCGTGACCATGCTGACGTAGCCTCCCAGCGCCCGTCCCAGTTCGGCCTGCGCTCCGGAGGTGACCACCTGAAATTCCTGCACCACGTCGAGACCGTAAAAGATCCCCCCCAGCCCCGCCGCATCGTCGTTGGCCGAAAGGCCGTCCACAATGAAGCTGTTGGAGAAGTTGCGCTGGCTGCCCACCGAGACGCCCTGGCCCGGCACGGCGGAAGTCTCCGCGAACAGCTGGTTGCTGGCCGTGTTGGTCGGCGACACTCCCGGCACCAGCAGCGCCAGGTCCAGAAAGTTGCGCCCGTTAAGCGGCAGCGAGCGGACTTCGTTGTGCGTGACGGTGCCCGCCACCTGCGTGCGTGCCGTATCGAGCGGCGTGGCCTCGCTTAAGACCGTAACGTTGGTTTCCGAGGAGGCCACCCCCAGCGTGATCGGCAATTCGAAAGCCGCGCCTACCGAGAGGTTCAGATCGCGGGTAAACTCGGCGAAGCCCGGCCGCAGCACGCGGAGTTCGCACGGCCCCACTTTCAGGTACGGGAATCGGAAGCGTCCTTCCCGGTCTGTGACGGTGCTGCTCTTCAAGTTCGTGTCGGTGTGACGGATGATCACGGCCGCGCCTTCCACCACCGCCCCCGACGGATCGCTCACACGCCCGCTCACGCTGGCGAAATTGACAGTTTCTTGCGCCGGCGCGAGCACGGCGATCCCCAGAAAGACCAGTACGAGTTTCACAATCCTCCCCCTTCTCGACAGACAGCGATGCAGCGGTCTATCGGGGCGGCGGACGCTGGTAGAGGAATGCGAGGTAAGAAGACGAAGCCGCGGCGGTCAATGGCGGGCTGGCCACCGCCCGTCCGGCGTTGTTCGCGGACATCGCAGCCGTCGCCGGCAGGCACGCGCTGCCCGCTACCGGTGTCAGGCCCGGCGGAACCGCGCACCGTCCGGAGCAGGACGACGTGCTGGTCCAACCCGTGCCGTGCGTCCGCTTGCAGCAGGAACCCTTGCCCGAGTGGCAACACCCGGGGGGCGGCGCGCTCGCTGCCAGCGCAAGCCCCAGCGGCGCCCCGTACGACACCGCAAACGCCAATAGCGCCAGCAACGTCGTCCCGGTGAGCCAGCCGCGTCTCATCGTGGGCATAGTATACGTGGCCTGAAGCGGGACGATCAACTCGGAAATCCCACAGCGCGGGCGCGCGGCATGCGTCCTCCCCAGGCTTCCATTAAGCTGGAGAGAACATGCGTGCCATCGACAGCTTTCTCCGTGCCACCGCGCTGGCCACGGCACTGGCGGGCTGGTCGTGGTCTCAGCCCCTGGCGCCCACGCCGCCTATGGGCTGGAACAGTTGGGACGCTTTCGGCACCGGCGTGACCGAAACCGAGGTGATCGCCAATACCGACTACATGGCCGCCAACCTGGCACGCTACGGCTGGCAGTACATTGTCGTCGATATTCAATGGTCGGAGCCCCATCCGAAAACCCACGGCTACCGCCCCGATACCGAACTGGTGATGGATGCGTACGGCCGCCTCATGCCCGCCCCCAACCGATTCCCTACGGCCGCCGGCGGCCGCGGCTTCAAGCCGCTGGCGGACTATGTCCACTCCAAGGGCCTGAAGTTCGGCATTCACATCATGCGCGGCATTCCCCGCCGCGCCGTGGACGCGAACCTGCCGGTGTTCGGCAGCACGACCCGCGCCGCCGCGATCGCCGACAAGCAGTCCCTTTGCCGCTGGAACTCCGACATGTACGGCGTGGATGTGCGCCGCCAGAACGGGCAGGACTACTACGACTCCATCGCCAAACTGTATGCTGCCTGGGGCGTGGACTTCATCAAGGCCGACGACATGTTCGGTACCGGTCCCGCCGGCGACCACACCGGCGAAATCGCCGCCTTGAGCCGGGCGCTGCAAAAGACCGGCCGTTCCATCGTGCTCAGCCTTTCGCCGGGCACCCACGATACCGCGCAGGCGGCGTTCCTCGGCGCGCATGCCCAGATGTGGCGTATCTCCGACGATTTATGGGACCGCTGGATCGACGTGAAGCGCCAGTTCCCCAATTTCAACGCCTGGAATCCCTATGCGAAGCCAGGCCACTGGCCCGACGGCGACATGCTTCCGTTGGGACACATCGGCATCCGCGCCGAGCGCGGCGACCCGCGCATGTCGCGGCTCACCCACGACGAGCAGCGAACGTTGATGACTCTGTGGTCGGTTGCCCGGTCGCCGCTCATGTTCGGCGGCCACCTCCCCGATAACGACGAGTTCACGCGCCGCCTCATCACCAACAGCGAGGTGCTCGCCGTCGATCAGAACGCTGCCGCCAGCCGCCAGCTCTTCGCCCGCGAAAACCAGGTCGCCTGGCTGGCCGAAATGCCGGGATCGCCGGCGCGCTTCCTGGCCCTCTTTCACATCGGTGACGGCCCCGCGGAAGACATCCAGGTGCGCTGGGCCGATCTCGGCCTTCCGCCCGAGTGCGCCGTCCGCGACCTCTGGGAGAAAAAGGACCTCGGAGCCGTTCCCAACGGCCGCTCCTTCCGGATCGCACCGCATGCCGCGGTCTTCCTGAAGATTTCGCCCGTCCGAGCCCCGTAGCCGCGCCCCCCCACTTCCAAAGAATCGAATCTTTGACGGTTACCCATCGGCTTTATCGATGATTGGGGGGCAACCGCCGCCGCTGCGCCTGCATCCCAACAGTAGAACGCGCTACCTGTCCCCAGTGGGTGGGTTGCCTATGGCCAAACAGATTCTCTCCTATGCCTGTCTGGGCGCCGGTGTCCTCGGGCTCATCCTGCCGGTGATTCCCGGCATTCCCTTGCTGATCCTGGGATTCGGCCTGCTCGACCAGCGAAGCTGGCTGCGCCGGCGTGCTGGGTCGTTGATCCATCGCTTCGGTAAGCGGACCCGGGTATGAGCCTGTTTCCGTTTGCCGGCTACTGGTGGTTCTACGGAGCTTTCTTTGTTTTCGTGGTGCTCCTGCTGGCGGCCGACCTCGGCATTTTCCACCGCCGGCTGCATGCCGTCGGTTTTCGCGAGGCCGCCATCTGGACCGCTGTCTGGGCCGCCCTGGCGGTGCTGTTCTCGGTGGGACTCTACGCCTACTCGCTCTCCCGATTCGGCCCCGCCGCCTCTCAAAAAGCGGCGCTCGAGTTCCTCACCGGATACATCGTCGAGTGGTCCCTGTCGCTCGACAACATGTTCGTCTTCGTTCTGGTCTTCGGGTATTTCGGCGTCCCGGCGCGCTACCAGCACCGCGTTCTTTTCTACGGCATCCTGGGCGCCCTGGCGTTTCGCGGCGTATTTATCGGCGTCGGGACCGTGTTGTTGCAGTACGCCTGGATGGTGGTGGTCTTCGGGATCTTCCTGTTCGTCACCGGAGCCCGCATGATGTTCGCGCCGGAGCGCCCGCCCGACCTCGATCGCAGCCCTATCATCCGCGCCCTCCGCAAATGGCTGCCGCTGGTGTCGAACTACGAAGGGCCCCGCTTCTTCCAGCGGGTCGACGGGAAGTGGTTCGCCACGCCCTTGCTTGTCACGCTGGGGTTCATCGAAATCACCGATATCCTCTTCGCGGTGGACTCCGTGCCGGCCATCTTCGCCATCACTCGCGAGCCGCTCATCGTTTTCACCTCCAACGTCTTCGCCATCCTGGGCCTTCGCTCCATGTACTTCCTGCTGGCCGGCGCGGTGGGCCGCTTCCACCTCTTGCGCTATGGCCTGGCTGTGGTGCTGATGTTCGTGGGGCTGAAGATGGCCTGGTTGAACCAGTTGTTCGAAGGCCACTTCCCCATGGGAGTCTCCCTGGCGGTGATCGGCGGCGTCCTCGCCGTCTCCATCGCGGCATCGCTCGCGTTTCCCAAAAAGCCTGCCGCGGAGCCTGTCCGCACCCCGTGAGCGCGACTACCCCGCGAACAACTTGTTCCGCGCCGTCTCGGTGACGGCCGCCACCGCCGGATGGTTGATTTTGCGCTCCGCCGAGACCGCGTAGAACTCCTCGACCACCGCGTCCAGCCTGCCGATCACCGAAACCCGGTAGATGCGGCGCACCTCCTTTTCAATCGCCCCGGGAGCCGGAAAGATCCCCGCGCCCGCCTGTCCGAAAGCGCCCATCAGCGCGTTGTCCTGAAACTCGCCGATCACGCGCGGATGGATGCCGGCACCGGCAAACCACTGTTCCAGCGCGCGGCGCGAGGCCGACCGCTCCATGGGCAGCAGGAACGGCGCGCCGTCGAGACGTTGGGGAAACCCCTTCCGGTATTGGGCCGCCAGCGCCGCCGTCGCGAACAGCGTCACCCCGCAGGATCCCAGCCGATGGTTGAACACGCGCACGTTCACCGAAGTGGCGGCCGTGTGGCTCAGCACCAGGTCCAGTCGGTGGCGCGACAGTTCTAACAGCAACTGGTCGGGTTGGTCTTCGTAACAGATGAGTTGCACCGGCTCCTTCAGCGTGAACGCCGGTTGCAGAATCCGGTAGGCGATCAGCTTCGGGATCAGGTCCGAAATCCCCACGGTGAGCCGCAGCGGGCGCCCCCGCGGCCTCCCCTTCAGAACGTCGCTCAGCTCCCGGCCCAGCCCGAAAATTTCGTCCGCGTACTGAAACACCAGTTGCCCGGTTTCGGTGAGCATCAGCCGGCGCCCCACCCGGCTGAACAGCTTTTCGCCGAAATTCAGCTCGAGCGCGCGCAGTTGTCCGCTGATGGTGGGCTGCGCCAGGTGGAGTTCCTTGCACGCCCGCGCGATGCTGCCCTCTTTGGCCACTACCCAGAAGTAAAGCAGGTGATGATAGTTGATCCACTCCATCGCTCCCACTATAAGACCTTCGCCCCGGCCCATGCATCGCTCAAACCGATGAATAACCGCCAAAGCATCTATGTATCGAATGGACGCGCCGCGCGTCTCTCCGGTTAGGAGCGCCCAATGCAAGACGAACGTTACCGCAGTTTGCTTCAACAGAAAGCACAGGACCTCAGGCACGGGCTTCGCCGCCGCGGCGAGATCGTGGTCGAACGGACTCCCGACGACCTCGACGAAACCCTCCTCGCGGCCGAACGGGAGTCGGCGATCTACGACCTCGAACGTACCTGCCGCCTCCTCCGCCAGGTCGAAATCGCCCTGGCCCGGCTCGATGCCGGCAAGTACGGCTTGTGTCTGAAATGCGAGCTGTCCATCAGCGAAAAACGCCTCAAGGCCGTGCCCTGGGCCCTCTACTGCATCGACTGCCAGGAGTTGGCGGACCGCCTCCACGAGCACATGGGCGCCCTCCGCCGGCCAGCCGCGTGAGCACCGCCCACGCCCGCAGACCCGCCCTTACGGCAACGACTGGATCGACGGCACCAGCTTGCCCGTCAGGCGCAGCACGTTCCACCGCACTTTTTCGACTGCAAACTGCGCGTCGTAGAACGCGATCCATTTCTGGTTCTCCGTCAGTCGCGCCTCTTCCACCTGGCGCAGCCCCAGCCTGCCTTCCTGCATCTGCGCCAGGAAAACCGAAAGCTGTTCGCGCGCCACATCGAGGTCGAGCCGGGCGACCTCGGCGGCCGACTCCGCTTTCCGCACGTCGCGGAACGCCTGCTGGAGATCGGACTCGAGCCGGTTGCGCGTGTTTGCCAGCTCGATCTTCAGGCGGGTGATGTCTGCCTGCGCCATTGCGCTCTGCGCCGATACCCCCGGCCCCGCCAGCAAGGGCACCTGGAATGAGATCCCCAGTTGGCCGTTGTTGCGCTGAAACGCCCGGAAGAACTGGTCGTAGTTGTTGAACCGCGCCAGCATTCCGTATTGCGCCACCAGGTCCACCCGCGGCAGCCGCGCCGCGCGCGCCCCCCGAACCTCAAGCTGCTTGGACGCGATCTGCGATTCCAGCCGCCGCAGGTCGCGATTCGATTCCACCGCCGTCTCCACCGCCCGGTCGGCCGAAGAGGGTAGCGGCGGCGCCGGCCGCTGTTCCTGCACCGCCTGGATCCGGTCGTCGGCCGTCAAACCCACGCCGATCGCCAGCGCCGTTTCGGCCGCGATCCGATCGTCGTCCAGCCCCTCGGCGATCTGCCGCGCCCGCGCCACGTTCAGGGCCGCCGTCTTCTCCGCCAGCGGCAGCGCCCGCCCTTCCTGCACCTGCGCCCGCACCGTATCCAGCACCTTCTGCTGGCTCTCCGCATCCTTTCGCGCCAGTTCCCCAACCCGTGCCGCCCGTTCCACGTCCAGAAACAGGCTCGCCACGCGATACGCCACGTCCTCCCGCTTTCCGGCCGCTGCCAGCGACGCGCCGCGGACGTTTTCCTTGGCTTGCGCGATCTGGTAGTTCTGCGGCCGGTTGAATACGTCGGCAATCACGTTGGCCTGCATCACACTGGGCGCCGAGCCCTCGATGCTCATCGGAAATCCCCAGCTCTTGGCGAGCCCGCTGCCCACCACCACGCGGGGAAAGAACGGGTCGCGCGCCACCCGCACCGACTGCCTGGCCTTGTCCTCTTCCAGGCGGCTGAGCGCGAGATCGGGATTCTGGCGCAGGGCCAGTTCCACGGCCTGGCGAAGAGTCATGGATCGCGTCTCACTGCGAATCATGCCCGCCAGGAGCAGGAAAACGAGAGCTGCTTTGGACATATCGTAATTCTAGCGGCTCCCCGATCAGCTCGAGCCGCTGCCGCAGATTCGCCCCAATGCCTCTCATCCGTGAACCCGCTTCCCGCGGCCGGTCCTCCGGCTCCGAATCGCGCAGCCCCAACGCCTAGGCGATGACCAGCAGCAGGTCCTTGGCCTCCACGTGGGCGCCCGGTTGGATGAGCACCTGCGTTACCTTGCCGGCCACAGGGGCATACACCGTGCTCTGCATTTTCATGGCTTCCATCACCAGCAGGCGGTCGCCCTTTTGGACCGCCTGGTTGAGTTCCACGGCCACCGTCGAGACCACCCCCGGGATCGGCGCGCCGATCTGTCCGGGCTGATTCGCGTCGGCTTTGGGCCGGCCCGCTTCTTTCACCTCCAGCTTGCGGTCGCGGACGTTCACTTCCCGCGGCTGCCCGTTCAGCTCGTAGAACACCGTCCGCGTGCCGTCCGGATGCGGTTCGCCTACCGTGAGGAATTTGATCACCAGGGTCTTGCCGGGCTCGAGTTCCACGGCGATGTCCGAGCCCCGCTCCATGCCGTAGTAAAACTCCGGCGTCGGCAGCACTTCGACGTCGCCGAAATTCTGCCGCGCGCGGGCGAACTTCACGAACACATCCGGATACATGAGGTAGCTCAGCACCTCGTCTTCGCACGGATGGCGGCCGATCTTCTTCTCGAGCGCGGCCGCCGTTTCTTCCAGGTTGACTTTCGGCAGGTGCGCCCCAGGACGGCCGCCCTGCGGCGCCGCGCCGTGCAGGATGATCTTCTGCAGCCCTTCCGGCCAGCCGCCTTCCGGCTCGCCGAGCGAGCCCATGAACATCTCGATCACCGAGGTGGGCAGCGTCAGGTTGTGGTCGGGCGTGAGGCGCTCGAACTGCGCCATCGTCATGTTGTGGTTCACCAGGAAAATTGCCATGTCACCCACTACTTTGCTCGAGGGCGTCACTTTGACGATGTCGCCGAATGCCATGTTCACGTCGGCATAGGTGCGCGCAATCTCGTGCCAGCGCGCGCCCAGCCCCATCGATTCGGCCTGCTGTTTCAGATTCGTGTACTGCCCGCCCGGCATTTCGTGGATGTACACCTCGGCCGTGCCCGACTTCGGCGCCGTGTCGAACGGCGTGTAATACTCGCGCACGATCTCCCAATAGTCCGCGCATTGGTTGAGCGCGTCCAGGTCGATGCCGCTGTCGCGTTTGGTGTGATTCAGCGCCGCCACGATCGAGTTCAGGTTGGGCTGGCTCGTCTGCCCGCTCATCGAGGCGATGGCGCCATCGGCCACGTGGACCCCGGCATCCGACGCCTTCAATACCGAGGCCGCGTTGATGCCGCTGGTGTCGTGCGTGTGGAAGTGAATCGGAAGGCCGACCTCCTGCCGCAGCGTCTTCACCAGCTTCTCGGCGGCATACGGTTTGCACAGCCCCGCCATGTCCTTGATGGCGATGATGTGCGCGCCCATGCGCTCCAGCTCTTTCGCCATCCGCACGTAATAATCCAGGGAGTATTTGTCGCGCTTGGGATCGAGAATGTCGCCGGTATAACAGATGGCCGCCTCGCAGACGGACCGCGTCCGCCGCACGGCCTCCATCGCCACCGTCAGGTTGGGCAGCCAGTTCAGCGAATCGAAAATACGGAAAATGTCGATTCCCTGCGCCGCGGCTTCATAGATGAACTCGGTCACCACGTTGTCGGGATAGGCCGTATAGCCCACGGCATTGGATGCCCTCAGCAGCATCTGAAAACAGATGTTCGGAATGGCCTCGCGGAGACGGCGCAGGCGCGCGAAGGGATCTTCGTGCAGAAACCGCATCGTCACGTCGAAGGTCGCCCCGCCCCACATTTCCAGGCTGAAGAGATTGTGCAGCCGGTGCGCCACGAAGTTGGAAATCGCCAGCATGTCGTAAGTCCGCACCCGCGTCGCCAGCAGGCTCTGGTGGGCGTCCCGGAAGGTCGTGTCGGTCAGCAGCAGGCGCCGCTGCTTCCCGGTCCACCGCGCGAACTCCTCCGCGCCGAGCTCTTGCAGACGCTGGCGCGTGCCCTCCGGCGGCGGCGACGCGTCATGGCTGGGCACCGGCGCCGGACGCGTGCTCTTCGGGCACGGTTTGCCGGCCACCGCGGCGTTGCCGTTGACGATGACATCGCTCAGGTAGGTGAGCAGCTTGGTCGCGCGATCGCGCTTGGGGACGAAACGGAACAGCGATGGCGTCTCCTCGAGCCACCGCGTGGTTACGCGGCCCTCCTGGAAGTCGGCATGGTTGACGACGTTTTCCAGAAACGGGATGTTCGTCTTGACGCCTCTCACCCGGAACTCGCGAAGGCTGCGGTCCATCCGCTGGCACGCGTGGCGGAACTCGCGTCCCCACGCCGTGGTCTTTACCAGCAGCGAATCGTAGTACGGCGTGATGACCGCGCCGCCGTACGCCGACCCCCCGTCCAGCCGGATCCCGAAGCCCGCCGGCGACCGGTACGTGGTCAGCTTGCCGTAGTCGGGAACGAAATTGTTCGAGGGGTCCTCCGTCGTGATCCGGCATTGCAGCGCGAAACCGTGTAGGGGGATGCTCGCCTGCGCCGGCATATTGATCTCGGGACCGTGCAACGGCAGTCCTTGCGCCACCTGAATCTGGCAGCGCACGATGTCCATCCCGGTCACCATCTCGGTCACGGTATGTTCCACCTGAATGCGCGGGTTGACCTCGATAAAGTACCACTCGCCCGTGTCGGCATCCACCAGGAATTCCACCGTGCCCGCGTTTTCGTACTTCGCGGCTCGCGCCAGCGCTACCGCCGCTTCCGCCAGCTCGCGCCGAATGCGCTCGTCGAGCGAAACCGCCGGCGCCACTTCTACCACCTTCTGGTGCCGCCGCTGCACCGAACAGTCGCGCTCGTACAGGTGGACGATGTTGCCGTGGAGATCGCCCAGAATCTGCACCTCGATGTGCCGCGCGCGCCGGATGAACCGCTCGATGAACACGGCGTCGTTGCCGAACGCCGCGGCAGCCTCCTGCCGGGCCTCCTCCAGCCGGCCCGCAAAATCGCCCGCCGTTTCGACCACGCGCATGCCGCGTCCGCCTCCGCCGAAGGCGGCCTTCACGATCAGCGGGAAGCCGATTTTGCCGGCGATCCCCTCGGCCCGCCGCGGATCGCTCAGCGCCTCCTCGCTGCCGGGCACCACCGGGATGCCGGCCTGTTCCGCCAGCTGGCGCGCCGCCGTTTTGTCGCCGAGCAGCTCGAGCAACTCCGTCCGCGGCCCGATGAACGTGATGCCCGCTCGGGCGCAGGCACGCGGCAGGGCGGGATTCTCCGATAGAAACCCGTACCCGGGATGGATCGCGTCCACCCCTTTTTCGGCGGCCAGCGCGACGATGCCTTCCACGTCGAGGTAGGCTTCCACGGGGCCTTTTCCCTCGCCGATCAGGTACGCTTCATCGGCCTTGAAGCGGTGCAGCGCCAGCCGGTCTTCCTGCGAGTAAATGGCCACCGTGCGCAGGCCGAGCTCGTTGGCGGCACGAAGAATGCGGATCGCGATTTCGCTGCGGTTCAGCGCTAACAGTTTCTTCATGTGGAGGTGTTCTTTCAGGGTACCAAAGGCGATGCTATATCCTGGGAACAGAGTATGAGCCTCAAACTACAGGGCATTTACCCCCCTATTACGACTCCCTTCGATCACGCCGGCAACCTCTATGCCGCCAAAGTGCAGCACAACGTCGAGAAGTGGAACCGCACCTCGCTTTCCGGGTATGTGGTGATGGGCTCCACCGGCGAAAGCGTGATGCTCATGACCGAAGAGAAGCTCACCATGTGGGAACTCGTCGCCAAACACGCCGCCCCCGACAAGCTCCTCATCGCCGGCACCGGCATGGAGGGCGTCCGCGAAACCGTCTGCCTCACCAATCGCGCCGCCGAAATGGGCTACAAGGCGGCTATGGTGCGCACCCCGCACTATTATAAGAACCTGGTCAATCGCGCCTCCGCCCAGTCCCTCTATTACCGGGCCGTGGCCGACCAGTCGCGCATTCCGTTGATCATCTACAACTGGCCCCAGGCCACCGGCGTCGATATTCCGGTGGAAGCCGTGGTGGACATCTCCGAGCACCCCAACGTCATCGCCATCAAAGAAAGCTCCGGCAGCATGGAGAAGGTCATGCAGATGCTCCGCGAAGTCAGGCATGGCTTCCAGGTGCTCGTCGGTTCGGCGCCCACCCTGTGGCCTTCCCTCCTCATGGGCGCATCGGGCGCCATCCTGGCCTACGCCAATGCCGCGCCCTATTCGGTAATCGCCATCTGGGAAGCCCACCGCCAGCGCGACGAAGCCGCCGGTTTGGATTGGCAGAATCGCATCGGCCGCGCCTCCACGCTGGTCACCAGCAAGTACGGCGTGCCCGGCCTGAAGTATGCCATGGACCTGAACGGATACTACGGCGGCCCGCCCCGCCTCCCCCTCAGCGTGCCCACCGCCGAGGCGAAGAAAGAGATCGAAGAGGCGTTCCAGGATCTCAAGGGCTGACCGTCCTACCGCACAAAACGATGCAGCGCCTGGCGGAATTCTTCCACCCGCAGCAGCCACGTCATCCCGAAATAAATCAGCCCGTAGGGACCCAGGACTGCGACCGCGACCACGATCGGGTGTTGCGTCCCGATCAGCGTCTTCACCCCCCACGCCGCCGCCGCCGCCACCGCCGCCGCCGTCCACAGTTTCGCCACCAGCCGGGCCGGCAGGCCCGTACCTCCGATGCGCCGGTTCAACGTGCGCCGCAGCAGCGTGAATTCCACCCAACCGGCCAGGCCCGCCGAAGCCGTCAGCCCCGCCACTCCCCAACGCCTGTCGATACCGATCCACCCCGGCAGCGGAATCGCGCACAGGTATCCCAGGCCCGTGGTCAGAATCACGCGGATCACCGCGAAACGCAGCGGTGTGCGCGTGTCGCGCAGCGCATAGTAAGTGGACGAATAAAGCCGCCCCAGCGTGGACGCCAGCAGCCCGATCGAGGAGCCGGCGAGGATCCCCCATACGTACAGCGAATCGCCGTGCCGGAAACGGCCCGTCTGGAACAGCGCCGCCGTAATCACGCCCCCCAGGCTCAGAAATGCCATCGCCGACGGCACGATAAAAAACGCGATCTGCCGCAGCCCGCTGTTCAGCCGGCGGCGTAGCAGCGCCGCAATCTCGTCCGCGTTTCCCAGCGCGCTCGACATGGCCGGCAGTTCCGCCGCCGAAACCGCCATCCCGAACAGGCTCACCGGAAGCGTGTACAGGAGCTGTCCGCTGGTCAGTCCCGCCACCGCCCCTTCCCCCAGCCAGCTCGCCAGCCAGTTGTCCACGTAGGCGCTGATCTGCACCACCCCGCGGCTCACGAATACCGGCGCGAAATTGCGCAGCACCTCCCGCACATGCGGCGAACGCGTGTCGAGGCTCGGCCGCAAGTGGCGCGCCAGGCGCAGCACGAACGGCACTTGCACGCCGAACTGCAGCCCGCTCCCGATCACCGAACCCCACCCCAGCAGCACCGCCAGCCGGCTCAGCTCCGTGCCGCCGAATGCCACCAGCGTGGCGATCATCGCCGCGTTCCAGGCCAGCGGCGCGGTGTACGACAGGAAGAATTTCCGATGGCTGTTGAGAATGCCCAGGCACCACGCCGAAGGCACCAGCAGACCCACCCCCGGAAATAGAATCTGCACCAGCCGTATCGTCAGCGCGCGCGTCTCTCCCGTGAACCCGGGCGCGATGGCATCGATCAGCCACGGCGTGGCCACCACGCCGCCCACCACCAGCAGCGACGTGGTAAGCGCCAGAATGCTCCCCACCGCCCCCGCCACCCGGTCCGCTTCTGCGCTGTCCCCCTCCGCCAGCAGCCGCGAGTAGACCGGGATAAACGACGCCGATAGCGCGCCCTCCCCAAAGACGTTTTGCAGGAAGTTGGGAATGCGCACCGCCGCGTTGAAGGCGTCCGCCGCGAACGTCAGTCCGAAGTAATGCAGAAAGACGCTTTGCCGCACCAGGCCGACGACGCGCGTGAGCAGAATGCCGGCTGCGACCAGAAACGCGTGGCGCCCCGTCCGCTCCACTTAGCCCAGTTTCTCCAGTATCGCGTCGGTCACTTCCTCCGTGCTGTTCTTCCCTCCCAGGTCGGCCGTGCGCACCTTCCCCTCGCCCAGCACCGCCGCCACCGCCGCTTCCATCTCCCGGCCGGCGTCCGCCAGCCCCAGGTGCTCCAGCATCATCGAACCGCTCAGAATGGTGGCGATCGGGTTCACCGCGCCCTTGCCCGCGATATCGGGAGCCGAGCCGTGCACCGGTTCAAACATCGACGGAAACCGTCGCAGCGGGTCCAGGTTCGCGCTCGCCGCCAGCCCCATGCTGCCGATCAGGATCGCCGAAATGTCGCTCAGGATGTCGCAGAACAGGTTCGATCCCACCACCACGTCGAAGCTCTCCGGCCGCCGGATGAAGTTCATCGCCGCGGCGTCCACCAGCAGCGATTCGGTTTCCACGTCCGGATATCCCCCTGCCACTTCCTGAAAGGTGCGGTCCCACAGCACCATGCTGTATCCCTGCGCGTTCGATTTGGTGATCGACGTGACACGCTTTTTCCGGCCGCGCTTCACCGCCAGCTCGAACGCGAACCGCATCACCCGCTCGATGCCGCGCCGCGTGAACACCGAAGTCTGCAGCGCAATCTCTTCGGGCTGGAGCTGGTACACGAACCCGCCCACCTGCGCATACTCGCCCTCGGTGTTCTCACGCACCACCACCATGTCGATCTCGCCGCCGGCCGGCCTTCGCAGCGGGCTCTCCACGCCCGGGTACAGGTACGCCGGACGCACGTTCGCATATTGATCGAAGGCGCGGCGGATGGGCAGCAGCAGTCCGTTGAGCGTGGTATGGTCCGGGATATCGGGGTGGCCCACCGCGCCCAGGTAAATCGCATCGCAGGGCTGCAGCAGGTCGATCGCCCCGGCGGGCATCATGCGGCCCCAACGGAAGAAATGCGAGGAGCCCCAATCGAAGTCCTGGAACGCGAACACCACATCGTATTTCTTGGCGATCTTCTCCAGCACCCGCTTGCCCTGGGGGATCACTTCGGTACCGACGCCGTCGCCGGCAATCACCGCGATCGTGAAGGTTTTCATGGGGTAGAAGACAATTCTAGCGTGTGCCACCCGGCCGGTGCACCGCGCCGGAATCCGGCCGCGCCGTTCGTCAACCCCGAACCTTCGGCACGGCGAGTCGGGACCCGCCACCGCCGGCCCCCTCGTTACGCCTGCCGCAAAGCCTCCAGCGGATCCACCCGCGTGGCCCAGCGCGCCGGCAGATAGCACGCCACCAGCGCCACCGCCGACAGCGTCACCGCCGCCGCCGCCACGCTGATCGGGTCGCTCGCGCCCACCCCGAACAGCATCCGGCTCAGCAATCGCCCGGCCCCCAACGCCGCCAGGAACCCGATCCCCACCCCCGTCAACACCAATCTCATTCCTTCGCCCAACACCAGCCGCAGCACCCCCGGCCGTGTCGCCCCCAGCGCCATGCGCAAACCGATCTCCCGCTTTCGCTGGTTCACCGAATACGCCAGCGCTCCGTACAGCCCGATACTCGCCAGTCCCAACGCCAGCAAACCGAACACCGTTAGCAGCCCCACCGCCATCTTCGCCTGGAACAAACCGCCCTCGATGATCCCGCTCCCCGTGCGCGTGCCGAAGATCAGCACCTGCGGCCCGGCCGCCCGCACCTCCCGCTCCACCGGCACCAGCAGCTCCTGCGGATCGCCCTTGCTCCGCACATAAAGCACCATCGTGTCGGCGTAGTTCTGCGTCAGCGGCACGTAAACGCCGTTCTGCGGCGCCTCCCCCCAACCCGTGTAATTGGCCGTTCGCACGACTCCGATCACCTGCCGCATCCCCTTCTCGCCCGGCAACTGAATCCGTTTACCCAATGCTCCCCCCGGCCAGTAGTCGCGCGCCAGCTTCTCGTTCACCATCGCCACGGGCAGCGACCCCTCCCGGTCCGCCTCGCTGAACGCGCGCCCCTGCTCCACGGCCACTCCGGCGGTTTCGAAATAGTTCACGTCCACCGTCAGAATCACCGTTCGAACCTGGTCCGCGCGGGATTTCTGCTGACGCCCTTCCACCTGGAGCCCGTTGACGCTGTTCGCCCACAGCGGCATGTTCGACGACCACGATATCGACTCCACCCCCGGGACTCGCGAAACGCGGTCCCGCACATCCTTGTAGAACGCGATCGCCTGCGGCTTCCTGTATCCCGCTTGACCGGGATTCGTCGGGAACACCGCCAGGTGCGCCGTTTGGAACCCCGGATCCATCGCGTACGCCCGCCCGATGCTGCGCAGAAACAGCGCCGCCGTCACCAGCAGCAGGAACGAAAACGCAACCTGCCCCACCAGCAGGGCGTTCCCGATCGTAACCCGCCGGCGGCTCCTCCCCGCCGTCCGTTCCGACTCCTTCAACGCCTCCGCCACGTTCGCACGCGATGCTTTCCAAGCCGGAATCGTGCCGAACAGCAGGCCCGTCGCCAGCGACACCATCAGCGCGAACGCGAACACCGTCGCGTCCAGCTTCGGCGTGGGGAAGTTCGCCGACCCCGGCAGCCTTCCGAACAGGAACTGCAGCCCGGCATCGGCCAGAAACAGCCCCAGCGCGCCGCTCATCAGCCCCAGCAGCACGCTCTCGGTCAGGAGTTGGCGGATCAGCCGCGCGCGGCTCGCGCCCATTGCCAGCCGCACCGCCATCTCCCGCTGGCGCGCCGCCGACCGTGCCAGCAGCAGATTCGCCACGTTCGAGCACGCGATCAGCAGCACGATGCCCACCACCATCGCCAGCGCCGCGCTGGCGAACAGCATCGGGCTCGAGGTGCTCGCGCTGCTGGACAGAAGTACGTCTCGTAGCGGCCGCACCGTTGCGGTGTGCCCTTCGTTGGTGGCCGGATAAAACCGCGCCAGTGCGGACGCAAGCGTGGCCATGTTGGCCCTCGCCTGCGCCTGGGTGACATGCGGCCTGAGCCGCCCCACCCCCAGGAACGCCGCCTTGCTCCGGTCGGTCAGCACATCCTGCATCGAGTTCGGGAACAGCCGCTCCGCCATCGCCGCCGGCGTCCACAAATCGGGGCCGAAGATCGCGTTCACTCCGATGAAATGCGCTGGTGCCACCCCGATCACCGTCAGCACGATGTTGTTCACCCTCAGCCGCTGGCCGATAATGTTCTCCGCGCCGCCGAACAGCTTCTGCCACGTCGCGTAGTTCATCACCGCGACCGGGTGCGCGCCCGGATCGCGGTCCTCTTCCGGTGCGAAGAAACGTCCCCGCGCGGGAGTCAGGCCCAGCGTGGCGAAGTAGTTGTCCGTCACCATTTCGCCGAACAACCCCTGCGCAACGCCATGGTTCTGCCACGTCACGCCGCGCGTGGAAGTGTAGCCCGCCAGCGAACGGAACACCTCGTTTCCCGAACGGTAGTCCTTCAGGTCGGCAAACGAGAGCGGAAACAGCGGCGCGGATGGAGACGTGTTCTGTGCATCGCCGGCCGCCACCGCCGCCAGCTCACCCGCGTTCGGGACCGGCAGCGGATTCAGAATCAGCGTATTGATCAGCGTGAAAACCGTGGTGGTCGCGCCAATCCCCAGCGCCAGCGTCAACACCACGAACACCACGAAAACCGGGCTCTTCCGCATGCTCCGGCAGGCGTACCGGATATCTTTCCAAAGACCTTCTACGAGATTGCCCGGCGATGACTCGCCCGCACGAACTTCCTCCCGTCTCGGCATCCGCTGATTCCTTTCCAGACCCGCCTGGAGTGGATACAGGTCGTCGAGTTCGCGCATCGTTTCCCGATATGCCTCTTCCCTGCCGGCTCCCCCGCTGCGCAATTCGCCGTACGTATCCTGCAGGTGCTGTGCCACTTCCTCCGCCAGGTCCGCCTCCGCCGGCGTCGTCAGACCCAGCGGCGCGAGCCGCTGTCGAACCAGCTCCCTCCACTCAGGCATGTTCGATCCCCGTAATCCGGCTGACCGCGGCCACGAAGTCCCGCCAGCTTTTCTGTTTGGAACGAAGCATCTTCCTGCCCTGCTTCGTCAGCGTGTAATACCGCCGCCGCCGCTGCTCCGCCTTCTCCACCCAGCGGCCCTCGATCCACCCCTCTTTCTCGAGGCGGTGCAGCAGCGGATAAAGCGACGTCACGTGAAACCGCAAGGCCCCCGCGGAGCGGATCTGAATCAGTTTCGAGATGTCGTATCCGTGGCGCGGCTGATCCTCCAGCAGCGATAAAACCAGCAGCTCCGCGCTTCCCTTCTTCCATTCCGGATCGGCGGAATTCAAAGCCATGTGCATCCACCTCGTAGTTGAATATCTCTCCGATAACGACCGCGGCGAAACCCCTCGCACGGTTCCGGTGAGCCTGCGTCCATATGATTCGATCCCATATTACTCAATCCCATATATTGGCGTCAATTCTATGGACGGAGCTCCGCCGGATGAGTTAGCGGCGCAGCGGGCGGATACCCACACTCCCGGTCGCGTTTCACGCAGCGCGCCTTACGTCTTGGGCGCCTCGGCTCCGTACAGGAACACATCGCGCGCCGGGTACGGGATCTTTACCCCGGCCTCGCGGAAGCGCCGCAGAATGCGCTTGCGAAGCTCGTGCCGCACCCGGTACTGGTTCACGAATTCCGCTACCTGAAAGTTCAACGTGAAGCCCAGCGCCGAGTCCCCGAACCCCGGATCGAACATCACCACTGGCGCCGGTTCCGCCAGCATCTCCGGTATTTCCGCGACGGCCCTCGTGGCGACCTCCAGCAGCAGCCGCTCGATCTCGTCCGGATCCGAATCGTAGCTCACTCCCACCTGCACATTCGTCGCCATGCGCTTCGCCGGCAGGTGGTAGTTGATCACGATCGCCTGCGCCAGCTTGGCGTTGGGGATGATGATCATGTTGTTGGCGAGCGCCCGCACGCTGGTGCTGCGCCAGCCGATGTCGGTGACGTAGCCCTCTTCCCCGCTGCTGAGCTTGATGTAATCTCCCAGCCGGATCTGGCGCGCCACCGCCACGTAAAAGCCGCCGAACAGGTTCGACAGCGTGTCCTGCAACGCCAGGGCGACCGCCAGGCCGCCCACGCCCAACGCCGTCAGAATGGGCGTGATCTCCAGACCCAATGCCCGCATCAGCAGCAGGATCCCCAAAATCACCACCGCCAGTTGCGCCAGGCTCTCCGTCAGCGTGGTGACCGGCAGCGCGCCCGGCACCTGGTCGCCGTAGTAGCGCACCACGTTCCCCGCGATGCGCACGCACATGATGGTGAACGACAGGATCCAAAGTACCAGAAACGTCTTCGCCCCCCATTCCACTACCCGCGCCGGCAGCGCGGACGATTCCAACGCCAGGTGCAACGCCAGAATCAGCGTCCAAATCAGAATCGGCCCCCGCAGCGCGTCCGTCAGAATCATCCCCACCCGGCTCTCGGTGCGCGCCGTCCAGGCGCGTAGCGCCCGCAGGAACAGGCTGCGCCCGGCATAGCCCACTCCCAGCGTGACCCCAAAGATCACCAGCGGCAGAATCAGCGTCATCGGATTCGTGGTCAACAGGCGACGGAGCGTTTCCATTCCGTTTCTCCAAAATCAGATTCGCACAATTGCCGGAACCGGCCCCGCGCGCGCCCGCGAACGCCAACGTGCAGCTTCCGTGAAGACCCGCTCAGCGGCCCAGCGAGAGCCGGTCTGCCAGAATGCCCGGCAGGCCGGCATCGCGGATCTTGCGCTGCGCCCGCTCGACATCGTACGGAGCGCGGCCGTAGGTCACCCGCTGCCCCTCCGGATCGTACAGGGCGAAGGCCGCCCGCGGAATGCCGTCGCGCGGCTGCCCCACCGATCCCGGGTTGATCAGGTACGCGCAATCCGGATCGACGTCGAGCGGCACCCGGTCGGCTTGCGACGACGAGAACTGAATCGTCTCCACCCGCGAGTGGTTCCAGATGAATCCGCCTTGCAGGTGTGTGTGGCCGAAGAACGCGATCCGGCTCTCCAGGTACCCGAACGCCTGCCCCGCGTCTTCCGCGGCCAACACGTATTCGTCCTCGTCGAACGGCGAACCGTGCACCACCTGAAACCCATTCTCACGAATCGGCCCCTGCGACAGCCCGCGAATGTATTCGGTATTCTCCGGGGTCAGCGTGCGCAGCGTCCACAACGCCGCGTACCGCGCGATCGGATTGAACCACTCCAGGTCCTCCTGGCCCGTGCAGGCCTTGTCGTGATTCCCCCGCACTACTACCGAACAGTTGTCGCGCACCCACTCCACCACCCGGTTCGGGTCGGCGCCGTACCCCACCAGGTCCCCACAGCAGACCGCCTGGTCGTACTCCCCCGCCGCCTGCGAGAGCACCCCCTCCAGGGCTTCCCAGTTTCCGTGAAGATCGCTCACTATCAGATAGCGCACTGGATGCGAAGCCCGCTAGGCCTTTCTAAGCCGCAGGACCGAGATTTCCGGAGGTGCGCCGATGCGCGCCGGAATGCCGATCGTGCCGATGCCCCGGGTGACGTAGGCGGCTGCGCGTCCCGAGCGGTATAGACCATATACGTAGGGCGTGAAGAACCGGGCCGGGTTGATGGCCTGATCGAGGATTTCGACGGTAACCTGACCGCCATGCGTATGTCCCGCAAGCACGAGATTATAGCCTTGTTGGACCGCCACTGGGAAGACATCCGGGTTGTGGGAGAGCAAAACGTTGCACGCCTCCGGTATTACCAGGCGTTCGGCGCCCCGCAAGTACGCTTGCTTCCCGGCCAACGACTGGTAGTCCACCCCCGCCAGGTTGAACCGTGCGTCTCCAAAGCACAGCGGCTCGGCGTGGTGGCGGAGAAATCGGATCCCCGCGCGCGCGGCCAGGCGTTGGGTCAGCCTCTCCACGCCCGCATACCGTTCATGATTCCCCATGCAGCCAAACACACCCGCGTCGGCCTTCAGCCGCGCCAGTTCGCGGATGCACGCTTCCAGCGGGTCCCCGTGGGAAGAGATCAGGTCGCCGGTAATCACCGCCAGGTTCGCCCGCAGCTCGTTGGCGGCGTCGATCACCCGGGAAAATTCCCTCACGCTCAGGAACGGGCCCAGGTGAATATCGCTGAGCTGGACGATCCGCAGTCCATCCAGGTCCTGGGGCAGCCCGGCTAAGGGAATCTCGATTTCCTTGACCCGGAAATCGGTGCGCTGCACCAGCGCTCCGTATCCCATCACCACGAACGGCGCTGCCATCAGAGCGTTGCCCGCCATGTTCAGCGCACGGCGGCGTCCCTCATCGACCTCCCCGCCCAGATGCCGGTGAATTACCCACAGCGCCGCCTGCACCGCCAACGCACAGCCTGCGCCAAAAAAGTAGAAATAGGAGATTGCGCCAATCACCATTGCCGGTTGCCCGGCGATTCCCCACCGGGACATCAGGTCCGAACTGGCGCACAAAAACCCCACCACCGCCAGCACCCCTAATCCACCCACCGCCACGTTCGCGGCCACCCGGTTCCGCCCCGAAAGATGCGCCCGCCCCCAGCTCAGCAAGCGCAGGGTGACCAGCACCTGGATCAAAACACTACCGATGAACAGTGCAACGTAGAATGGACTCAATCCCCACCCCGAACTTCTCTATTGTAGCGGCTGTGCCGGATCCATCCAGGCGTTCATCACAATGGCCACGGCTGCGGCCGTGGCTGTTTCCGCACGCAGTATCTGCGGTGCGAGCGATACCGCCAGCCAGCCCGCCGCGGCCGCCGCCCCCCGTTCCTCGTCGGTCCAGCCGCCTTCCGGCCCCACCAGCAAGGCCGCGGTGGCTGGCCGCGCGCGGTCCGCCGGCAACCCGCGCCACAGCGGCGCCGCGCTCCCCTCTTCGAGGAAGTAGCGCCACTCCGCCCTTTCCGCCAGCGCCGCCCCCAAGCCGGCAACCGGCAGAATCTCCGGAACTCGCGCCCGCCGGGACTGCTCGCTGGCTTCACGCGCGATCCGTGCCCATCGCGCGGCCCGTTTCACCGCCGCTTCGCGCAGACCCTTCTCCGTCCGCGCCGTTTCCACCGGAACGATCCGCTCCACTCCCAGCTCGGTGGCTTTTTCGATCGCCCATTCGTAGCGGTCGAATTTCACCAGCGCCGCGCACAGCGTAATGCGCACCGGCATCTCCGGCGCCGACAGCGCCTCCACCACCCGGAACACCACACGCTCCCCACGCGCTTCGACGATCTCGGCCAGCCACACCGACTCGTTGTCGGATATCTCGTACCGCTGGCCGGCTGCGGCTCGCAGCACGCGCGTGAGGTGGCGCGCGTCCTCCCCGTGCAGTTCGGCGAGTCCGTTCCGAATCGCGGCAACGAAGAACCTGCGGCGCGCCAACTTGATTATTTTAGGAAAAACTTGCGAAACTTCACAATTCGGGGGAAAATGTTGTTAAATACCATACAGCTACAGGAATTCGAATGACTCGTGACTTACAGGAAATCAAGCAAGGACTGGCCCAGATTCGCGCCGCACTGGACCTGCTCGAATCGTTCGTGGCCGACTACGAGGGCCGCATGGTAAACGTACTCCCGCGGGAAGACGTGAAGTTCTACCGCGCCCCCGACGACGAAGTGATCGCCGGCTCGGGCATCGGCGAACTCGCCTCCCTGAACGACACCATCCGCCAGGCCGCCGAAGCCATCTCCCGCTAGCGCCTCGCCAGGGCACCGGTACCCGTGCGGCGGCGCCAGGAAAGCCGGCGCTCACGCCGCGCCCGCGCCCCCACCCCTGATCGAGTATCTTGAATGGATGGCTTCTATCCCCGATCGCGCGTTCGGCTTTGCCACGCGCGCGCTCCATGCGGGACAGAGGCCCGATTCGGAAACCGGCGCCCGCGCGGTGCCCATTTATCAAACCACTTCCTACGTGTTTGACGACACCGCCCATGCCGCCGCACTGTTCAACCTCCAGCGTTTCGGCAATATTTACACCCGCATCATGAATCCCACCACCGCCGCCTTCGAGGAGCGCATGGCGGCCCTCGAGCGCGGCGTGGGCGCGCTCGCCGTGGGCAGCGGCCAGGCCGCCCAGTTCATAGCCCTGGCCAGCCTGCTCGAAGCCGGCGACGAACTCGTCGCCGCCAAAACGCTCTACGGCGGCACTTACACCCAGTTCGATGTCAGCTTCCGCCGCCTCGGTATCCAGACCACCTTCGTCGATCCCGCCGATCCCGAAAACTTCCGCCGCGCCATCACCCCGCGTACCCGCGCGCTCTACGCCGAAACCATCGGCAACCCCGGCATGAACGTGCTCGATATCGCCGCCGTCGCTGCCGTGGCTCACCAAAACAACCTGCCCCTGGTCATCGACAATACCTTCGCCTCCCCCTACCTCTGCCGCCCCATCGAGCACGGCGCCGATATCGTCGTCCACTCCGCCACCAAGTTTATCGGCGGTCATGGCACTTCCATCGGCGGCGTCATCGTTGACAGCGGCCGCTTTCCCTGGAGCCAGGGCCGCTTCCCCCAGCTCCTCGAACCGAGCAAAGGCTATCACGGCATCCGTTTCTACGAGACCTTCGGCGACTTCGCTTACATCATGAAGGCGCGCGTGGAGGGCCTCCGCGATTTCGGCCCCGCCCTCAGCCCGTTCAACTCGTTCCTCTTCCTGCAAGGGCTCGAAACGCTCAAACTGCGCATGGTCTGTCACTCCGACAATGCACTCGCCGTGGCCCGTTTTCTCGAAACCCATGCCCGCGTGGCGTGGGTCAACTATCCCGGGCTGCCCGCCAGTCCCACCTATGTTCTCGCCAAACGTTACCTGCCGCATGGCGCCGGCGGCATTCTCACCTTCGGCATTCACGGCGGCCTCGAGGCCGGCCGCCGCTTCATCGAGTCGCTCCAGGTCTTCTCCCACCTCGCCAATGTGGGCGATGCCAAGAGCCTCGTCATTCACCCGGCCTCCACCACCCACCAGCAACTCAGCGACGACGAGAAACTCGCCGCCGGCATCGGCGACGACCTGATCCGCCTTTCGGTGGGTCTCGAGGAGTTAGACGACATTCTATGGGATCTCGACCAGGCACTCCGCGCAAGCGCATAAAGTGGGGCGCTATCTCCTACGCCAATGCCATCCTCGATGGCGTCGGCTGCGGCTCGCCCGTCAATACCAGCCCCTTCGCCACCAGCGCCTGCGACCGCCTCCGCATCCTCGAACGCTATCGCCGTGTCGCCATGGTCGGCCTCTCGCCGAATCCCTTCCGCCCCGGCCATTTCGTGGCCGTGTACCTCATCTCGGAGGGCTACCATGTCATTCCCGTCAATCCGCGCGAATCGCAGATTCTCGGCCGCCCTTCGTATCCCTCACTGTCTGCGGTTCCCGGCCCCATCGACGTGGTCGATATCTTTCGCGAATCCTCGGCCGTGCCCGCCATCGTGGAAGATGCCATCGCCGTCGGCGCGAAAGTCGTCTGGATGCAACTCGGCGTCATTCATGAACAGGCCGCCGAACGCGCCCGCCGGGCCGGCCTCGAAGTCGTCATGGACCGCTGCATGAAAATCGAGCACGCCCGCTTCTACGGCGGGCTCAACACCGTGGGGATGAACACCGCCGTCATCACCTCGCGCCGGCGTGGTTCCGGTCCACGCCAGGCCGCGGAAGGAGTCTCATGAACCGCCGCCAATTCCTCGAATCCACCGTTGCCGCCGGCCTCACCTCCGCCGCCGGTTACGCCGTCCCCTACCAGGACCAGAAGCGCCGCCGCGTCGGCCTGATCGGCTCCGGCTGGTACGGCAAGGCCGATCTCCTCCGCCTCGTCCAGGTCTCCCCGGTCGATGTCGTCTCGCTCTGCGATGTCGACCAGCACATGCTCGCCGCGGCCGCCGACCTCGTCGCCACCCGGCAGGCCTCCAGGCAGCGCCCCCGCACCTTCTCCGACTTCCGGGAAATGCTCCGCCAGAAGGACCTCGATATCGTCCTGATCGCCACCCCGGACCACTGGCACGCCCTCACCATGATCGCCGCCGTCGAATCCGGCGTCGATGTCTACGTCCAAAAGCCGATCAGCGTCGACGTCGTCGAGGGCAAAGCCATGCTCGACGCCGCCCGCAAGCACAACCGCGTCGTCCAGGTCGGACTGCAGCGGCGCAGCACCCCACACCTCGTGGAAGCCCGCGACCGCATCGTCAACGAGGGCCGCCTGGGCAAAGTCGCCCTGGCGGAGATCTACTGCTACTACCACATGCGCGCCACCGCCAATCCGCCCGACTCCCAGCCGCCCGACTATTTCGATTACGACATGTGGACCGGTCCGGCGCCCATGCGGCCCTACAATTCCCTCGTTCACCCCCGCACCTGGCGGGCGTTTATGGAATACGGCAACGGCATCGTGGGCGACATGTGCGTCCACATGTACGACATGGTCCGCTGGATGCTCGACCTCGGCTGGCCGCGGCGCATCTCGTCTTCCGGCGGCATTCTGGTTGACAAGGCCAGTAAGGCCAACATCACCGACACTCAGCTTGCCACCTTCGATCATCCCGAAATCAAAATCGTCTGGCAGCACCGCTCCTGGGGCGCTCCCAATGATGAAAAGTACCCCTGGGGCGCCACCCTCTACGGCGACAAAGGCACCCTCAAGCTCAGCGTCTTCAGTTACGATTTCATCCCCATGGACAAGAGCGCGCCCGTCCACAAGGACGTCACCTACGAGTTCGAACAGTACCCCGAGGATCGCACCGAAAAGGACCTGGAGCGCCACGTCGCGCCGGCCATCCGCCAGCACATGCGCAATTTCCTGGCTTCCATCGATTCCCGCGGCAGGCCCGTTTCCGATATCGAGCAGGGCTACATCTCCACCTCCAGTTGCATCCTCGCCAACGTGGCCATGAAACTGGGTCGCACCCTTACCTGGGATCCCCAGGCCTTTCACGTCGTGGGCGATGAGGAGGCCAACCGTCTCCTGCGCCGCCCCTACCGCTCGCCCTGGATCCATCCATGAAGCGACTCGTTTTCCTGCTGGCCTTCACCCTGCCTGCGGCCGACTGGCCCGTCAACGGCGGGCCCGATAACATCCGCTACTCGCCCCTCACCCGGATCACACCCGCCAATGTCGCCCGCCTCCGCCTGGCCTGGAGCTTCGACACCGGCGATGCCTTCGAAGGCTCCGAAATGCAGGCCAACCCCATCGTCGTCGATGGCGTGCTCTACTTCACCAGCCCCAGGCTCCGCGTCATTGCGCTCGATGCCGCCACCGGCCGCCAGATCTGGAGTTTCGATCCCGCGCGCGGCGCTTCCCGCCGCGGCCGCTACCGCAACCGGGGGGTCACCGTCTTTCGCGACCGCGTGTTCTTCACCTGGCGGAACGATCTCATCGCCCTGGACAAGCGCACGGGCAAACCGATCGCCTCCTTCGGCGACAATGGCCGCGTCGATCTGCGCCAGGGGCTCGACCGTCCCCCCGAATCGCTGAGCGTCAGCGCCACCACTCCCGGAGTGATCTTCGACGATCTGCTCATCCTCGGCAGCGCCGTCCCTGAAACCCTGCCCAGCGCACCCGGCGACATCCGCGCCTACGACACGTCCACCGGCAAACTTCGCTGGACCTTTCACACCATCCCCCACCCCGGCGAGTTCGGCTATGACACCTGGCCCCCCGATGCCTGGAAGATCTCCGGCGGAGCCAACGCCTGGGCCGGCCTCGTCGTCGATCCCAAACTGGCCATGGTCTTCGCCGCCACCGGTGCCGCCGCCTTCGATTTCTACGGGGCCAACCGCCACGGCGACAACCTCTTCGGTAACTGCATCCTGGCCCTCGACGCCCGTACCGGCAAACGCATCTGGCATTTTCAATCCGTCCGCCACGATGTGTGGGATTATGACTTCCCCGCCGCTCCCAGCCTCGTCACCGTTACCCGCGACGGCCGCCAGGTCGACGCCCTCGCGCAGATCACCAAGACGGGTTTCGTCTACGTCTTCGACCGGCGCACCGGCGTACCCCTCTTCCCCATCGGCTCGCGCAAGATCGCCGCGTCCGTGGTGGAGGGCGAAGAACTCGCCGAAACCGAGCCCTACCCCCTGAAGCCGCCGCCCTTCGCCCGCCAGCACCTCACCGAGGACATGCTCACCACGCGCACGCCCCAAGCCCACGCCGCGGTCCTGGAGGCCTTTCGCAAGCTCAATTCCCACGGCATGTTCGACCCTCCCTCCACCAAAGGCACCATCGTCTTTCCCGGGTTCGATGGCGGCGGAGAGTGGGGCGGAGCGGCCTTCGATCCCGACACCGCGCTGCTCTACGTCAACTCCAACGAGATGGCCTGGGTCCTGCGCCTGGTTCCCCGCGACGAAAAGTCGGCCTACCTGAGCCATTGCGCTTCCTGCCATGGCGAAGACCTGAAGGGCACACCCGCGCTCACCGGTATCGCCCGCCGCCGTAGCCCCCAGGAGATTGCCGCCATTATTCGCCAGGGCACGGGCCGCATGCCCGCCTTCGCTTCCCTGGGCGCCGAAACCATCGACCACCTGGTGGATTTCCTCACCACCGGCAAGAGCACTGCCGCCGCCGGCCCTCGCGATCCCTACTGGATGCAGTATCGCAGCGACGGCTATAATCGCCTCCGCGACCCGGATGGCTATCCAGCCATCGCGCCGCCTTGGGGAACGCTCAATGCCATCGATCTCAATCGTGGCGAAATCCGCTGGCAGATTCCCTTCGGCGAATTTCCGGAACTGGCCGCCAACGGCCTCAAAAACACCGGCAGCGACAACTACGGCGGCCCCGTCGTCACCGCCAGCGGTCTGCTCTTCATCGGCGCCACGAATTTTGATAAAAAGTTCCACGCGTACGACAAGCTCACCGGCAAATTACTCTGGGAGACGGTCCTCCCCGCCGCCGGCAACGCCACCCCCGCCATCTATGAAATCGGCGGCCGCGAATTCGTCGTCATTGTCTGTGGCGGCGGCAAGAACGGAGCCCCTTCCGGCGGCAGCATCGTAGCGTTCAGTCTGTAGCCACTCGCGATCCGTTGCCACGATCGATAGAAATCCGCGCGCGTGCCGCCACAGCCCTGCCAGTGTGACCTCCCGCCCTTTCTCGTCGTACACGTGCCGGTAGAAGCGAAGCCGCCCCAATACCCACGCCGTCGTCGCCACGCTGACCAACCCCCGCAGCACTTTCGCCGCCCAGCCCGGCCCCCGTGCCGGAACCAGAAAGGCGGGGTGCAGCGACAGGTACAGCGTCGGACGATGCCGGCGCAGATACCCGAGCATTCCCGGCAGCACCCCATATTCGCCGCCTTCGATGTCCATCTTGATGAATCCGCACCGCCCGATGCCCGCCTCGCCTACCAGGTCTTCAAAAGTCCGTGCCTCCACCGTCCATCGCGTCTTACCCTTCCCGAACAGCAGGCTCGACTGCGAATCGCCGCCCTCTCCCTCGCTGCCAAACCATACCGTGCCCGATTTCGGCGCCAGACACAGGGGGTATACGTGGACGTTCTCCGTCAGCGGCCGGTTCAAGCCCAGATTCCGCCCCAGCTCCGCCCCCGCAATCGGGTCGGGCTCCACCGCGTACACCGCCTTCGCCAACCCGCACCCGTATAAGACCGTGGGACCGATCCAGGCGCCCAAGTCGAGATACGCGCTCTCCCGATCGATGAAACGGTCGAAGATGTCAAACGTGCCCGGCTCCCATTCGCCCCGGTCCACGTGCGTCCAGAACTCGCCGTTTCGACCCCGGTCCACCCAAAAGGACCTGCCCCTTGCCGCGATCCGCACCAGGTCGCGCCGGGCTGCCGGGTAGGCTTCCGTCAGCAGCATGATCTCCACTGAACTATCGGCGGTCCGCGAAAATCCAGTAGGGCAGGGCCACCACTCGCCGGCCCCCCACCCGCCGCCACCTGCGCTCCAATGGAGGAGATGCAAGCCGTCGCCGTCTTCCCCGCCGCCCGCGAGGTGCGCCTCATCGAACACCCCGAGCCCTCCCTTACATCCCCCGGCCACCTCAAGCTACGGATCCTCGAAATCGGCGTGTGTGGAACCGATCGCGAACTCTGCGACTTCCGGTTCGGGCGCCCCCCCGCGGGCAGCGACCATTTCATCCTCGGCCACGAATCCCTCGCCGAGGTCGTCGAAACCGGCGGCGCGGTCTCCTCGTTCCGCCCCGGCGACCTCGTCGTCCCCGTCGTCCGCCAACCGTGCCCCGACCCCGCCTGCCTCCCCTGCCGCGCCGGCCGTCAGGATTTTTGCCATACCGGACACTACCGCGAGCGCGGCATCCTCGGCATGCACGGCTTCATGACCGAGTACGTCCTCGAAGAGGCTCGCTTCCTCTACCTGATCCCCCCCGAATTGCGCCATGTCGCGGTGCTGGTCGAGCCGCTCACCATCGCCCAAAAAGCCTGGTTCCAGTTCCAGGCCATCGATGCCCGCCTGCCCTGGCCGAAGCCCCGCCGCACCGCCGTCGTGCTCGGCGCCGGTCCCGTAGGCCTGCTGGGCGCCATGCGGTTCCGCGCGGCCGGATTCGATACCTGGGTTTACTCCCGCTCCCCGGCGCCCAATCCCAAGGCCGCCATCGCCCAAGCCATCGGCGCACGCTACCTCTCTTCACAAGAAACCGGCGCCCGCGAATTCGCCGCCCAAACCGGCCAAATCGATGTGGTCTATGAAGCTATGGGCGCCGCCCAGACCGCCTTCGACCTGCTCCCGTTCCTCGGCCCCAACGGCGTCTTCGTCTTCACCGGCGTGCCCCCCGCCGGCCAGCCGCTTTCGCTCGACCTGCACCGCCTCCTGCTGCGCCTGGTCGTTCGCAACCAGGTGATCGTGGGCACCGTGAATGCCGGCCCCGATGCCTTCGCCGCCGCCATCCGCGACCTGTCCACATTCCACGCGCAATGGCCCGGGGCGCTCGCCGCGATCCTCACCGGCCGCCACCCCATCACCGCATTTCGCGAAGCCATTCACGGCGGCGGAATCAAAAACGTGATCGCAATCCGGCCCCGTACCTGCGGAACACCGCCAATCCCCGGCCCTACTTCAGCTCCCGCACCCGGATGTTCTTGAACCACGCCTCGTCCCCGTGGTTCTGCAGCGAAATCGGACAGCGCTTCTTCGGCTGATCCGCCAGCAGGTGGTACACCGGCGATTCCGTCCCCCACCGTTTCGCCACGCTCTTCGCCACCGCCGGCGATTTCAAACTGCCCTCCGCCACCTTCTGCCCGTTCAGCCAGTGCTCGAAATGGTCGCCCTTCACCACAATCCGCGCCTGGTTGAACTCGCCTACCGCCAACGTGGCGTCCTTCCGCGCCGCGAACATATCGTACAGCGCTCCCGCCTGGTGCATCGCCCCGTGGCCCACCGCGTCCGGATTGGCGCCGTTGTCGGTGATCTGGTATTCGAACCCGATCACATAGTCCTGGCCCTCCGCCGGTCGATCCGCCCGCCGGTCCTTCATCGAGGCGTTCACCACGTCCTCGAACCTCGGCATCGGCTCGGCCCGCAGAAATACCCGGTCCTGTATGCGATACTTCACGCCGCTGTTGCCCCGCGGCGAAATCTTCCACGCGAATTCCAGTTCGAAATTGCCGTAGGCGTTCTTCGTGAACAGGTCTTCGGTGATCCGCGGGTGCGACGTCGCCTTCAGGCAGCCGTCTTCGATCGTGAACGAATCGCCCGGCGGCGATTTCTTCGTGGGATCCTCCCACCCGGCGTACGTCTTGCCGTCGAACAGCAGTACCCACCCCGCCGCCTTCTCCCGCGGCGTGACTTGATTATCGGCGGCGGCCGCGACGCCGGCCAGCACCACCGCTGCCCACGCCAGCGCCCCCGCCCGCAATACATGCGACATGGCCACTATTGTGCCATACCGCTCCTACGCCGCATCCGCACCATCCATAACGTCAGCCCGCTTCCCAGCAGGATCTCGCTCGAAGGTTCCGGCACCGCGGTCGGCGGCGAGAACGCCGTCAGCACCCGCACGTAATCCCCGGGCGTGCTCGCCGTCGTGGCAAACCGGATCTGTCGCGGCCCGCTGATCGTCACCGAATCCCCCCCTTCCAGTCCGCGCAAGCCCGGATTCAGGTAGTCCACGCCCGTGTTGAGGAGAAAATCGCTGGCCGCCAGGTTCCCCGTGCTGGTGATGACCGCCAATACGTCCGAATTGAAATTCACCGTACCGACGATCGAACCGGACGTCGGATCGAAAAAAACATAGTGGCTTGCCACCACCGTACCCGCCGCTAGCGGGCTCGTCCCTACATCCACCGCCAGCGGACCCGGCAGCACGATGTTCTGATCCTCGTCGAACCCGAACAGGTTGAAGCTCTGGAAGGTGTCGTTTCCCACGCTGTTGGGCGTTTTGAAGGGATTGGGTAGCGGAGGCGTCAGCTTGACGAATGTCCCTCCGTTGTTGAATGCGGTTCCCCCGGTTACCTCTCCCGAGATGATCGTAGCCATGCCCGGCAGTGGAACCGCGATCATTGTGAGCGCCGCCATCGAAAGGTGGCATGCCACTCTGAACCCGGCCCCTCGCATGAGAAGCCGTTTTCCGGACTCGTCCCGATCGCTCAATTTGGGTTCCTCCGTTTCAACGCCTGGAAACGGCCCGCTTCCGGCCCGTCGCCCGACGCGTCGGCTGTACACTATCACGGAGAAATACCGCTGCGATGCCTGAAGACATTCGAATCGCGAACCGGTACACAAATCCGCTCGCTGGGGTGTGCTTTTTGGAACAGGGCTCCGTTGCCCCCGCGGCGTTCCGCCGCCGCCACTACGGCAAAGATCGTAGTTTCAGGTTCCGAAAGGTGATCTCGTAGCCTTCCGCCTCCAGGCCGATGTACCCGCGCCGCAACCCCACTCCCCCCAGTTCGCTCACCACCGCGCCGTTCACCGCCAGGCTCACCCGGTCGCCCTCCACCCGAATCTCGAAGTGGTTCCACTCCCCCGCCGGTTTCACGCGGTTCTCTTTCATCTGCTTGCTCAGGTTGACCCGCTGGATCGCCCCATCGCTGAAGTTCTCCCCGAACAGGTACGCCCCCGCCAGCCCGGTCTGCGCCTGCAGCCACAGTTCCCCGTACCGCGAGAGCCGGATCCCCACCCCACTGTTATAGCGCCTCTCCTCGGGCCCGCGCGGCGTGAAGCGCCAGTCCACCTGCAACGCGAAGTCGCCCAGTTCCTGATCGTAGCGCAGCCATTCGTGCCCTCCGTCGCCGCTGCATACCAGCGCGTGTTCGCCCGCCTCCACCCGCCATTGCAGCTTCGGATTCACGCCGCTGACCGGCGGAATCGGAATGCGCGTCCACCCCTTCAAACTCTCGTCCGGAAGGATGTCCTTCCACTCTCCGGACTGGGCCCTCGCCGCGCCCGCGGCCGCGGTTGCCAGTATCAGAACGAATCCCACCGTCTTCATGAAAGCTCAAGCGTAGCATGCGGTCCGCCCGGCCGCGCCGCCCGAACCCGCCGCGCCCCAGGGATATAATGGAAGCACCACTTCCCCTCCCATGGAACTCCGCGAAAAGGTGGGCCAGCTTCCGCTCGCCCCCGGAGTGTACCTCTATAAGGATGCCGGCGGGCGCGTCATCTACGTCGGCAAAGCCAAGATCCTCCGCCACCGCGTGCGCAGCTACTTCTCCGAAGATAAACTCGCCGACATCAAAACCGGCACCCTGATCTCCGAGGCCATCGATATCGACTACATCCTCGTCGATAATGAAAAGGAAGCCCTCGCCCTCGAAAACAATCTCATCAAGCAGTACAAGCCCCGCTTCAATATCCTCCTGCGCGACGACAAAACCTACCCCTACGTCAAGCTCACCCACGAAAAATACCCGCGCGTCTACGTTACCCGCCGCCTCCGCAAAGACGGGTCCACCTACTACGGACCCTACTTTCCCGCCAACCTCGCCCACCGGCTGGTGCACTTCATCCATCGCCACTTTCTGGTACCGTCCTGCAAGGTGGACCTCACCCGCTTCCATCCCAAACCCTGCCTGCAATACCATATCCACCGCTGCCTCGGGCCGTGCGTGCTGGGCCTCACCACCGACGACCTCTACGCCACCGCCGTGCGCGATGTCAAACTCTTCCTCGAAGGCCGCCACTCCGACCTCGCCCGCGGCCTCCGCGCCCGCATGACCGAAGCCTCCGACGCCATGCGCTTCGAACAGGCCGCCTCCCTCCGCGACCTCCTCGCCACCGTCGAAGAAATGGAAGAACGCCAGAAAATGGCCGCCGCCAAAGGCGACGACGTCGATATCTTCGCCTGCTACGCCGAGCCCCCCCTGGTCGCGCTCAACCTCTTCCACCTCCGCAACGGACAGATTGTGGACCGCCGCGAATTCTTCTGGGAAGACCAGGAATCCTTCGAGCCCTCCCAGTTCTTCTCCGCCCTGCTCGGCCAGATCTACCTCGATCAGCTATACATCCCCGGCGAGATCCACGTGCCCGTCGATTTCGAAGACCGCGAGGCGCTCCAGGACCTGCTCTCCGAAAAACGCAACCGCCGCGTCGAAATCCGCACTCCGCAGCGCGGCCAGAAAAAGGCCCTGCTCGGCCTCGTCGAAACCAACGCCAAACACTCCTTCGACGCGCGCTTCCGCGTCCTCAAACCTTCTTCCCGCGCCATTCAGGAGGCCTTGCAGGACGCCCTCAACCTGCCCGACGCCCCCGCCCGCATCGAGTGCTTCGACATCTCCCACATTCAGGGCACCGACAAGGTGGCCAGCATGGTCGTTTGGGAAGAGGGCCGCATGAAGAAGGCCGACTACCGCAAGTTCATCATCCGCACCGTGGTGGGCAACGACGATTTCGCCAGCATGCGCGAAGTCGTCACCCGCCGCTATGCCCGCCTCCAAGAGGAGAACCGCCCTCTCCCCGGCCTCGTCCTGATCGATGGCGGCCTCGGACAGTTGCACGCCGCCGCCGATGCCCTCGAAGCCTTGGGCATCAGCGATCAGCCGCTGGCTTCCATCGCCAAGCGCGAGGAGATCATCTTCGTCCACGGGCAGGAGGATGAACCCGTGGTGCTCGACCGCTTCTCGCCCATCCTGCACCTCATCCAATCCATCCGCGACGAGGCCCATCGCTTCGCCGTCACCTTTCACCGTTCCCGGCGCAACGCGCGCCAGCTTACTTCCGAGCTCGATGCCGTCAAGGGCGTCGGCGCCCGGACCGTGCAGAAGCTGCTCAAGGAATTCGGCAGCTCCGAGCTCGTGCGGGCCGCTTCCGAAGACGCCCTCGCCGCCGTCGTTGGTCGCGCCGCCGCCCGGCGCGTGAAGGAGCACTTTGCCACTCCCGCCGTCGAGCTCCCCCAGTAGCCCCTCCCGCCGCGATCTGCTGGCGTCCACCCTCGCCTTCGCCGCCGTGCGCGCCGCCGAGGCCCAGGACCGCACCGGCAAGCTCGATCTCGACTCCCTCCTGTCCTTGTTCGATTTCGAAGCCGCGGCCCGCCGCCAGGTCGCCCATGCCGCCTGGGAGCGCATCGAAGGCGGCGCCGCCGACGAGATTACCCTCCGCTGGAACCACCAAGCCTACGAGCATCTCCGCCTCAAGCCCCGCGTCCTCGTGGATGTCTCCCGGCTCGACACCCGCGTATCCCTGTTCGGCCTCGAAATGGCCTTCCCCATCCTGCTCGCCCCCACCGGCGGGCAGAAACTCATCCACCCCCAGGGCGAACTGGCCGCCGTTCAGGGCGCCGCCGCCGCCGATATCACCTACGTCATCAGCAGCAGTGCTTCCCTGCGCGTCGAAGATATCGCCCGCGCCGCTTCCCGCCCCGTCTGGTTTCAGCTCTACGTGCAGAAGGACCGCGGCTTCACCCGCAACCTCGTCCAGCGCGCCGAGGATGCCGGCTGCCGCGCCCTCTGCGTCACCGTCGATTCCCCTACCTTCGGCGCCCGTAACCGCGAACAGCGCGCCAGCCGTTCCCTCCCCGAGCGCGCCCTGCCCAACCTCATGGGCAAGGACTACCTGGACCCCTCCCTCACCTGGAAAGACATCGACTGGCTGCGCTCCTTCGCGCGCCGCCCCGTGCTCCTCAAAGGCGTGCTCAATCCCGGCGACGCCGCCATCGCCGTCAAAGCCGCCGTCGCCGGCATCATCGTGTCCAACCACGGCGCCCGCAACCTCGACACCGTCCCCGCCACCATCGATGCCTTGCCCGCCGTCGTAACTGCCGTCGCCGGCCGCGTGCCCGTCCTCGTCGATGGCGGCATCCGCCGCGGCACCGACGTCCTCAAGGCGCTGGCCCTCGGTGCCGCCGCCGTGCAGATCGGCCGCCCCTACCTCTGGGGCCTCGGTGTCGCCGGCGCCCCCGGCGTCACCCGCGTCGTCCGCATCCTCCGCCGCGAATTCGAAATGGCCATGGCGCTCACCGGCCGCCCTACCCTCGCCAGCATCGATCGCACCGTCCTCTGGTAGGCCCCCGCTACACCACTTCCACGATCAGGCACTTCAGGTAGTGCGTCTCCGGCACCGTCAGCAGAATGGGATGATCCTGTGCCTGCGTGCGCCGCTCCAGCACCCGCAGCGTCCGGTTCGCATCGAGCGATGCCTCCGCCACTACCTCCAGCAGCATCGCCTCGCTCATGTGATGCGAGCACGAGCAGGTCACCAGGATCCCTCCCGGCCGCAGCAGCCGCAGCGCCCGCAGATTGATCTCCTTGTACCCCCGCGCGGCCGCCTCCACCGACTGCCGCGATTTCGCAAACGCCGGCGGATCCAGCACCACCAGCGAGAAACTCCGCCGTGCCGACGCGTACCCCGCCAGCAGGTCGAACGCGTCCGCTTCGCGGAACTCCACGTTGCCGATCCCGTTCGCCTGCGCGTTCGCCCGCGCCGTGGCCAGTGCCGCCGCCGAGCTGTCCGCCCCTTCCACCGAATCGCAGCGCCCCGCCAGGTGCAGCGCAAACCCGCCCGTCGAGGTGAAGCAGTCGAGCGCGCTGCCTCCCCCGGCGTATCGCGCCGCCGCCAGGTAGTTCTCCCGCTGATCCAGAAATATGCCGGTCTTCTGCCCCCGCAGCAGGTCCGCGCACAGCGTCAGCCCGTTCACCCGCACCGTCACCGTCTCCGGCACGTCCCCCAACAGGACCGCGCTCTCCAGCGGCAACTGCTCCTTGATCCGAACCGCTGCGTCGTTGCGCGCCACTATGCCCCGCGGCGTGAACATCTCCGCCAGCGCCGCCGCGATCTCCGCCTTGTCCGCATCCATCCCCTGGTCGAGCGTCTGCATCACCAGGTAGTCCGCGTACCGGTCCACAATCAGCCCCGGCAGCAGGTCCCCTTCCGCGTGCGCCACGCGGTAGGCATCCGTATCGGCCACCACCCTCTGGCGATGTCCTTGGGCGGCGCGCAGCCGTTCCGCGTAAAACTCCCGCCCCACCGGCATCACCTGCCGCGAAAGCATCCGCAAGGAGATTTGCGAGCTGGAACTGTAGTGCGCCGTGCCCAGCGCCCGCCCGCGCCCGTCGGTGACTTTCACCGCCGCCCCGGGTTCCGCCCCGTCCCGGTCCGTCACGTCGCTGGCAAATATCCACGGGTGCCCGGAGGCGACCCGGTCCGCCGCCTTCCGGTTCACCCGGATTTCGTTCATCGCATCGCCTGCAACCGGCGAATGCGGTCCTCCGTCGAGGGATGCGTCGAAAACAGCCGGCCGACGCCTCCGCCGAGGAAGGGCTTGATGATGAACATGTGCGCCGTCGAGGGACTGGCATCCATCGGAATCCGCTTGGAATAACTCTCCAGCCCTTGCAGCGCGTTGATCAGCGGATACGGCGAGCCCACGTACTTCGCGCTCGCCGCGTCCGCATCGTATTCCCGCGACCGCGAAATCGCCATCTGGATCAGCATCGCCGCCAACGGCGCCAGCACCATCATCAGAATGGCCCCGAACATCCCCCCACCGCGGTTGTCGTCGTCCCGCGAGCCGCCGAAAAAGAACGCCATCCGCGCCAGCATCGTGATGGCGGCGGCAATCGTCGCCGCAATCGAGCTGATCAGAATATCGCGGTGCAACACGTGCCCCATCTCGTGCGCCACCACCCCTTCCAACTCCTGGTCGCCCATCAGCTTCAGAATGCCCGTCGTGAACGCCACCGAGGCGTGGTTCGGGCCCCGCCCCGTGGCGAACGCGTTCGGCGACGGCTCGTCGATCAGGTACAGCTTCGGCATCGGCAGCCCCATCCGCCGCGCCAGGTTCCCCACCAGCGGGCCCACCCGCCGGTACGCTTCCGGGTTCTCGGTCTCGCTCACCGGCTGCGCATGGTACATCGCAAGCGCAATCTTATCGGAAAAGAAGTAGCTCGCGAAATTCATCAGCCCGGCAAACGCCAGCCCGTAATACAGGCCGTTGGTGCCCCAGATCGCGCCGCCCCCGATCACCAGCAGCCCGCTCAGCAGCCCCAGCAGCAGCACCGTCTTGACCGTGTTCATGCTCATGTGATTTGCTCCACCGGAACCAGGCGGGTGAACTTCAGGTCCCCGCCCTCCGCATCCGCATCCACCAGGATCGTGTCCCCTTCGGCAAAGTCCGCGTTGATCAGCTTCAGCGCCAGCGGATCCTGGATCAGCCGCTGGATCGCCCGCCGCATCGGCCGCGCCCCGTATTGCGGGTCGTACCCTTCGGCGATAATCCGGTCTTTGGCGCCCGGCGTCACTTCCAGCTTCAGCTTGCGGTCCTTCAACATCCGGCTCACGTTGTTCAACTGGATGTCCACAATCTGCCTCAGGTGATCCCGCGTCAGGACATTAAAGACAATGATATCGTCAATCCGGTTCAGAAACTCCGGCCGGAACTGCTGCTTCAGCGCGTCCAGCAGCCGCTGCCGCGTGTCCTCGCTGCGCTTGTCCCGCCCGTGGACCGAGAAGCCGATGGTGTTCTTCTCCACCATCCCCGTGCCCACGTTCGACGTCATCACCACCACCGTGTTCTTGAAGCTCACCGTGCGCCCCTGCCCGTCCGTCAGCCGGCCGTCGTCCAGAATCTGCAGCATGGCGTTGAATACTTCCGGATGCGCCTTTTCGATTTCATCGAACAGAATCACCGAGTACGGCCGCCGCCGCACCTGTTCGGTGAGCTGGCCGCCTTCGTCGTACCCCACGTATCCCGGCGGCGAGCCGATCATCCGCGCCACCGCGTGCTTCTCCATGTACTCCGACATGTCCACCCGGATCATGGCTTTTTCGTCGTCGAACAGGTACTGCGCCAGCGCGCGCACCAGCTCCGTCTTCCCCACTCCGCTCGGACCCAGAAAGATGAAGCTGCCGATCGGCCGGTCCGGATCGCTCAGCCCGGCCCGGTTGCGCAGAATCGCGTTCGATACCAGCCGCACCGCTTCGTCCTGTCCCACCACCCGGTCTTTCAGCCGCTCCGGCATCTGCACCAGCTTCTGGATTTCGCCTTCCAGCATGCGGGTCACCGGAATGCCCGTCCATTTGGCCACAATCCGCGCAATATCGTCTTCGCCGATTTCCTCTTTCAACAAAGCGTTTTCCTTCACCGCTTCCAGATCGTGCTCGGCCGATTGAATGTCTTTTTCTATCTGCGCCAGCCGCCCGTAGCGGATCTGCGCGGCTTTCTCCCAGTCGCCCGCCCGCGTCGCCTTTTCTTCCTCCTGGCGCAGCCGGTCCTGTTCCTCTTTCAGTCCGCGCACGCCGGTGATCGCGCTCTTTTCGCGATTCCAGCGCTCCTTCAGCCCCTCCGCCTCGCCGCGCAGCCGCTCCAGCTCGCTTTCCACGTGCCGCAGCCGGTCGTACGAACCCGGGTCCCGTTCCTTGGTGAGCGCCTGCCGCTCGATCTCCAGGTGCGAGATCCGCCGGTCCAGGTCGTCGATCTCGATCGGCATCGAACCGATCTGCAGCCGCAGTGCCGACCCCGCTTCGTCGATCAGATCGATCGCTTTATCCGGCAGGAAGCGATCCGCAATGTATCGGTGCGACAGTACCGCCGCCGCGATAATCGCCGAGTCCTTGATGCGTACCCCGTGGTGAATCTCGAACTTCTCCTTGAGGCCGCGCAGGATGGCGATAGTATCGTCCACCGAAGGCTCTCCCACCAGCACCGTCTGGAAGCGCCGCGCCAGCGCCGCGTCTTTTTCCACGTGCTTCTTGTACTCTTTGAGCGTGGTCGCCCCGATACAGCGCAGCTCCCCGCGGGCCAGCGCCGGCTTCAGCAGGTTGGCCGCGTCAATCGCCCCTTCGGCCGAGCCCGCCCCCACCAGCGTGTGCAGCTCGTCAATAAAGCAGAGGATCTCCCCGTTCGAGTCGATGATCTCCCGCACCACCGCCTTCAGCCGGTCTTCGAACTCCCCGCGGAACTTGGTGCCCGCAATCATCGAACCCAGGTCGATCGCCGCCAGCCGCTTGTTCTTCAACTGGTCCGGCACGTCCCCGCGCACGATCCTCTGCGCCAGCCCTTCCACAATCGCCGTCTTTCCCACCCCCGGCTCGCCGATCAGCACCGGGTTGTTCTTCGTGCGCCGGCTCAGCACCTGCATCACCCGCCGGATCTCCTCGTCCCGGCCGATCACCGGGTCCAGCTTGCCCTTCCGCGCCGAATCCGTCAGGTCGTGCGCATAACGCTCCAGCGCCTGGTACTTCGATTCCGGATTCTGGTCCGTCACCCGCTGGCTCCCCCGTACCGACACCAGCGCCTTCAATATCGCGTCGTGCGTCGCGCCGGCCTTGTCCAGCAACTGTCCGGCCGCGTCGCCCCGCTCCTCGGACATGGACAGCAGCAGGTGCTCGGTCGAGACGAATTCGTCTTTGAAACGGCCGGCCTCGTCGAACGCCTTCTCCAGAATCTGATTCAGCGGCTGCGAAAGGTACACTCCCGGCTGCATTCCCGCCGTCTTCGGCAGGTTCTCGATCAGCCGCCGCGCTTCCCCCAGTACCGCGTCCGGCTGGGCGCCGCAGCGCTCCAGCACCGACCGCACAATTCCTTCCTTCTCCTGGGCGAGAGCCACCAGCAGATGTAACGGAAAGATCACCTGGCTGCCGGTTTTCTCGGCCACCGCCTGGGCTTCCTGCAGGGCCTCCTGGGCCTTTTGCGTCAGTTTGTCGATGCGAAACATCAACCCCCCCCAAATAAAACGGAGGGGCCGGGATTCCCCCGGCCCCTCTTCTCTAAGCGCGGTGCGGCGGGCATCCGCCGCATTCCCTACTGAATTAGATGCGTCAAGCCTTGACTTCGACTTTGACCTGCCGCGGCTTGGCCGCTTCCTTCTTGGGCAGCATAACCGTGAGCACGCCGTTCTTGTAATCGGCGGAAATCTTCTCGGTATCGAACGTGTTGGGCACCGCGAAGCTGCGTACGAAGTTGCCGTAGCTGCGTTCGATGCGGTGATAGCCCTTGCCTTCCTGCCGCTGCTCGAACTTCCGCTCGCCGGCCACGGTGAGCGTCTGGTTTTCCACTCGGACATCGATGTCCTTCAGCTCCACATCGGGCAGATCGGCCTTCAGAACCAGGTCGTTCTCGGTTTCATAGATATCGACGAGCGGAGACCAAGGACGGTTCGCAGGCGGCTCGCTGACTAGCCGCGTGAAGGCGTCCTCGAACAGGCGTAGATTAGCGAGCGGATCGAAATGACTGAGTGACATATGCGTTGGACTCCTCATCCAGGTTTGGTATTGGGAAGCCGCTCTAGCGACCTCATCCAGTTCCGATCATAAAATATTAGTTGATGCTTGTCAAGTATTCTAAGAAGAAAACAGGAAATTGCCTCTGCTGCTCCACCACTCATTCCCCCCTCTTGTACGTGCCCCCACTTCCCCACCTTGCCTCCCAAACCGCTTTCTGCCACCCTGTTGAGCGGGTCTTTCGTGCAAACCCTCGTCCTTGCACTGTTGCTGGCCGCCGTCTTCACACTGTTCGCGCCGTCCGTCCAAAAAACCCTGCGCACTACCCTCCAAGCCGTTCCCGCCCGCGTCTGGCTCCTGCCCGTTCTCCTCGCCGCTATCTTCTTCGCCGCCGCTGCCCTGGCCGGTGCCGCCTCCCTCAAACTGACCCTGCTGGTGCTGCTCTACACCGCCGCTCCCGTCGCCGCCGCCTGGGCCGGCAGCGATTTCCTCGCCATCGTATTTCTCTGGCTGCCGCTCGAGTTCGCCACCGGCGCCTCCCTCGTCCCCAAGCCCGTTCAGGGCTTTCTCCACAGCGTCGCCTATGGCATCGCCATCCTGCTCGGTTTGATCCTGTTTCTCGGCTTCCGCGGCCTCAAGGGGATGAAGTACAACCTCCCCCGCTCCGGCCGCGACCTGTGGCTGCCGCTGGCCGCCTTCGCCATCACCGCCCCGGTTCTGGTGGCCGTCGGCATCCCCATCGGCTTCCTTCCCCCGCCCCATCTGCCCACCGCTTCGGGCGGCAGAATGGCCGCCGCGGTGGGCATCATCTTCGCCGGCACCGCGCTGCCCGAAGAGATCCTGTTCCGCTCCCTCATCCAGAACCTGATGATGCAGCGGTGGGGCGCGGGCACCCGGACCCTGCTCGCCGCCAGTTTCCTGTTCGGCTGCGCCCATCTCGATAATGGGCCCCAGGCCGTGCCCAACTGGCGCTATATGATCCTGGCCACCCTCGCCGGTGTGGCCTATGGCAAGGTGTTTCAAAAAAGCTCGACCATCACGTCTTCCGCCATCCTGCACATGATGGTGGATTGGACCAAACATTTCTTTTTTTGAGGGGTGTGGCGAGACTCGTTCCTGGCGAGTCTTTCTGTTGGGGGGAGTGCGATGCGCAAATGGGCCCTGCTGGAGCCGGTGACGGTCTTTCTGCTGATTATGGCGTACATCTGGGACTTGCGGTACAGTCACCGCGGCCTCTGGGTCGCCATCCTGGCCTTCATGATCCTCTCCCACCTGGCCCGCCACGAGCGCGTCGCCGCCCTCGGATTCCGCGCCGCCGGCTGGCGCGACTGCTGGCGCGAGTTCGCTCCCGCCCTCGCCTTTTGCACCCTGCTGATGTACGGTGCCGGCATGCTCCTCCAGACCACCCGGCCCATCGGCTTCGATCGCGCCCTGCTGGCCTGGGTGGGCTACCTCCCCTGGGGCCTCTTTCAGCAGTACATCCTCAACGGCTATTTCTTGAACCGCGTCAGCCGCCTGGTGTCCCCGCGCGCCGCCCCCATGGTCGCCGCGGGCCTCTTCTCGGGCGCCCACACCCCTAACTGGTTCCTCATGGCCGTGACCCTCGTCGCGGGCTACTGCTGCGCCCGTATCTATCGCCGTTACCAGAACTTGTACTTCCTCGGCGCGGCCCACGGCACGATCGGGTTCCTGCTCTTCCTGGTCATTCCCGATTCCGTCAGCCACCATCTCACGGTCGGCCCGGGCTGGTTCCTCCGCTAGCTCGCGGGCCCGTCCCACCCCGCGACAGGGTGTCCCACAACCGAACACCGTATCTTTCGCCCTATCCAGGTTAGTGGTGCAACGTCATAACGTTAGACGCCCCACGAAAGTGGCAGGCACCGTGCCGTTGTGTACCTGGAAATCAAAATGGATATACCACGCAAGGATGCCAAGAGAAAAAAGCTGGTCCTGCGGATCGTCTTCGGAGTCCTCGGGGTAGCCGCTCTGCTGGCGATCACCGTTGCGTTGCGACAGTTGAAGCCCGCCGCGCCCGGCGTCGAGATGTCTACTCTCTGGCCCGATTCGGTCCGGCGCGGCCCCATGGTGCGCGAGGTTCGCGGCCTGGGTACCCTCGTCCCCGTGGACACCATGCTCATTACCGCCACCACCCAGGGCCGTGTGCAGCGCATCCTCATCCGCCCCGGCACCCCCGTCAAAGCCGAATCCGTGGTCATGATTCTGACCAGCCCCGAGCTCGATACCTCCCTGTTGAGCGCCGAGTTTGCCCTCAAGGCCGGTGAAGCCGATTTCGAAAACCTCAAGGTCAAGCTGCAGAAGGACGTGCTCGACATGCAGTCCGCCGTGGCCCAGGTGGCCGCCGACTATAACACCGCCAAGCTCCAGGCCGATCGCGATGCCGCCCTCGCCAAAGAGAACCTCCTGCCCAGCGTCGATGCGCAGATCTCCGAGGTGAAGGCCAAAGAACTCTTCGCCAAGTACGAGATCGAAAAGAAGCGCCTCTCGATCAATAAGGATGCCGAAGAGGCCCAGTTGGCCGCCCAGCGCGTCAAAATCGAACAGCTTCGCGCCGACTACAACCTCAAGAAGAGCCAGGTCGACCAGTTGCGCGTGAAGGCCGGTTTCGATGGCATGCTCCAGGCCCTCGCCCAGCCCTTCACCCCGGTCGAGGAAGGTCAGAATGTCACCGCCGGCCAGGCGCTCGGCAAAGTCGCCCAGCCCTCTCACCTCAAAGCCGAATTGAAGATCGCCGAAACCCAGGTGAAAGATGTCGCCATCGGCCAGCCAGCCGTGGTCGATACGCGCCTGGCAGGCGGCGGCTGGAACGGTCTGATCGATGGCAAGGTGTCCCGCATCGATCCTTCGATTTTGCAGGGCACGGTCACCGTGGACGTGGCCCTCGAAGGGAAACTTCCCCCCGTCCTGCGTCCCGACTTGAGCGTCGACGGCACCATCCAGCTCGAGAAACTCGACGACGTGGTATTTGTAGGACGTCCCGTTTTCGGCCAGGAGAACAGCACCGTGCAGTTGTTCAGACTGGAACCCGATGGCAAGTATGCCAACAAGGTCAAGGTGACCTTCGGACGCAGTTCGGTGAACACCATCGAGGTGAAGGATGGTCTCAAGGTCGGAGATCGGGTCATCCTCTCCGATATGTCGGCGTATGACAGTTACGATCGAATTAAGTTGAACTAAAGGTTTGCGACTCTCGTAGAGAAGGGGTAATGACAATGGAAAATGGCTCACAACCCTTGATCCGGCTGGACAATGTGAGTAAAGTCTTCGTGACGGACGAGGTGGAGACGCATGCTCTTTCGGGCGTGCATTTCGACGTCAAAAAAGGAGAGTACCTGTCGATCGCCGGGCCTTCCGGTTGTGGAAAGTCCACCCTGCTGGCGATCCTCGGTCTGCTGGATACACCGAGCGACGGCACCTACTACCTCAACGGAAAGCCTGTAACCGGCCTTAAGCTTTCGGAGCGCGCGCGCATCCGGAACCGGGAGATCGGTTTTATCTTTCAGGCGTTCAACTTGATCGGCGATCTGACCGTCTATGAAAACGTGGAATTGCCGCTGACCTATCGCGGAATGCCTTCGGCGGAGCGGAAGCGGCGGGTGCAGGAAGCCCTGGAACGCGTGGGGATGTCGCATCGCATGAAACACTATCCCTCGCAGCTCTCGGGCGGCCAGCAGCAGCGCGTGGCGGTCGCACGCGCCCTGAGCGGAGATCCCCTGATCCTGCTGGCGGATGAGCCGACCGGAAACCTGGATTCGGCCAACGGCGAAGCGGTCATGAGCCTGCTTCGCGAACTGCACGCGGCGGGATCGACCATCTGCATGGTCACGCACGATCCGCGCTACGCGGAATTTGCGGACCGGACCATCCGGCTGTTCGATGGCCGGATTGTGGAAGAGAGCATCGAGTCGGCAAAGGGGTAGCGGCACAAGTTTCTCCTGCGAAATCCATTCCCTTACGGTCGCGGCCGGGCGCTGTTGCCCGATCGCGGCCCGAGGGTGTGGTGTGCCGGTGGGTATGGCCAAACACGCGCTGATGATGGGAGGGGAGCGCCATGGTTGGACGGCTGTGTAGCACGGCGGCGGTCCTGGTCGCGCTGGCGACTGGTAACTGCCTTTCGGCAAATGTAATTCGGACGCCGCGCGCCGAATTTCGCCAGACGTATTCGTTGCACCCGAACGGACGGGTAACGATTCAGAATCTCTACGGCGATGTGCGCATCACCGCCTGGGACCGCGACGAAGTGCTGGTGGAAGCATACAAAAAATCGCAAGATCCGAAGCATCTCGATGATGCTCGCATCGTGGTCGATTCATCATCCGAACTGTTATCCATCCGCACCCAGTACGGCGGCGGCGCGGATTCCGAGCACCCGGCCAGCGTCGAGTACCGCATCACCGTTCCGCGCGGGGCCAACCTCGAAAGCGTCAAACTGGTCAACGGCGGCCTTTCCATCAGCGGCCTGGCCGGCAATGTGAAGGCCTCCTCGGTCAATGGCAGCATCCACGTCGAGCGGCTCGAAGGGCAGGCCGAACTGTCTACCATCAACGGCCGCCTGGACGCCGACTTCAACCGCATCGACCGCGACAGCCCCATCTCCCTGAGTTCGGTGAACGGATCCATCCGGCTCTCCATCCCCTGCGGCGCCGGCGCCGAGTTGTTCGCCATCAACCTGAGCGGCGGCATCGCCTCCCCCTTCGGACGGGTGGCGCGCATCCCTACCGGCCACCGCCTCCGCACCACCGTCAACCGCGGCGGCGCGCAGATTCGCGTCCGCAATGTGAACGGCGGCATCTGGATCAACTCCGGGCTGAGCCGGCGGCTCGACCGGCCGTGGTCCTGAGCCGCCGGCGCCTCTTCCGGCAGGTGCAGCCTCCTATGCCATTTGTTACGCTTGTCTGGCCATGTACTCGGTTGGCCCTGACCTGCGGTATGCGGCTCGCCTGCTTCGCAAATCACCGGGATCCACATTCGCGGCGCTTCTGGCGCTAGCCTTGGGCATGGGGGCTGCCTCCGCTCTGTTCAGCGTGGTCGATGCCGTGCTTCTCAAGCCGCTTCCATTTTATGAGCCGGACCGCCTGGTGATCGTCTGGGAGAAAAACCCGGCGCAGAATAAATTCCGCCTCTTCGCGGCGGTGGGCAACTATCGCGAGTGGCGGCGGCAGTGCCGCAGCTTTCAGGGCATGGCGGCGGTCGATCCCGTCATCCCGGCATGGGTGAACCTCACCGCCGGCCCCAACGGCCACCTCGATCCCGAGGAATTGCGGACCGAGCGCGTATCGGCGGGGCTGTTTGCGCTGCTCGGCGTTCGGCCCGTGGTGGGGCGCGCCTTCCGCGCCGACGAGGAGGAGCCGGGCCATGCGAATGTGGCCCTGCTGAGTCACGCTCTCTGGACCCGCCGGTTCGGCGCGGACCCCTCGATCGCCGGCAAAGCCATCCGCTTGAGCGACCGCAGCTATACCGTGGCGGGAGTCCTCCCCAGCGGATTTGGCGTGCTGAATCCCGACGTGGATGTGTGGCTGCCGCTGGCCCTCAATTTTGCCGATGCCCGGGTGGCCTCCCGCCGCAGCCTCGTCGTGGTGGCGCGGCTCGCCCCCGGCACCCCCATCGCCCAGGCACAGGCCGAGCTGGATACCCTCGGCGACCGCCTGGAGCGCGCCTATCCGGCCTTCAACACCGGATGGCGGCCGTCGCTGCTCCCGCTCCTGGAAGAGTTGGTGGGTTCGGCCCGCCGCGCCCTCCTGGTGCTGCTGGGCGCGGTCGGTTTTCTGCTGCTCATGGCCTGTGGCAACGTGGCCAACCTGCTGCTCGCGCGGGCCGCCACCCGCAAGAAGGAAATCGCCCTGCGGGTGGCGCTGGGCGCGCGCCCCTCCCGCATCGTCTCGCAACTGCTCTGGGAGAGCCTGCTGCTCTCGCTTACCGGCGGGGCGCTGGGGCTCGGCCTGGCAGCGGGCGCCCTGGCGCTGGTGGCGCGGCTCGCTCCGGCCGGGATTCCCCGCCTCGCCGAAGCGCGGCTCGATTTCCGGCTGTTCCTGTTCGCTTTCGCCGTGTCGGTGCTGACGGGGGTGCTGTTCGGACTGTTTCCGGCGCTCCAGTCGGTGAACCACGACCTTCAGCCGGCGCTGGCGGAAGGCGGCCGGGGCGGCAAACTCGGGCGCTCGGGACGGGCGCTGCGCGACGGACTGGTGGTTTCCGAACTGGCCCTCGCCGTGGTGGTGTTGATCGGCGCCGGACTGTTGATCCGCAGTTTCCTCCGGCTGCGATCGGCCAATCCCGGTTTCCGGCCCGCCGGCCTGCTCACTGCGCGCCTGCCACTCTCCCGCGGCCGCGCCTCGACATCCGAAGCCCGGCTGGCCGCCTTTCGGCAAATCGCCGAGCGATTGAGCGCCATCCCGGGCGTCCAATCCGTGGCCGCCGTCAGTTCGCTTCCGCTCAGCGGGTTAGGTCTTGGCGATACCTTCGGCATCGAAGGCCGCGCCACACCGCCCGAGCAGGGTCCGATCTGCCTGGTGCGGTCGGTGACGCCGCCTTACTTCCGGGTGATGGGCATTCCGCTGAAAGAGGGGCGCGCTTTCCAGGAATCCGACTCCGGGCAGGCGCCGCGGGTGGTCCTGGTGAACGAGATGCTGGCCCGCCACTTCTTGTTTGGACCGGCCATCGGCGCACGCCTGCGGCTGGCTAACCTGGGACTGGCCGAGATCGTCGGCGTAGTAGGCAATGTGAAAGCGGATCGCCCCGAAGGCGAGGACTGGCCGACCGTGTACTGCCCGTATGCCCAACTCCCTTACGCCACCATGAGTATGGTGCTCCGCACGCCGGTGCCGCCGCTGTCGCTGGCTCCGGCGGTCGAGCGCGCCGTGCACCAGCTCGATCCCGATCAGCCGGTGTCCGAAGTGCGCACCATGGAGAGCGTCGCCAGCCTGTCCATGGCGGCCGAGCGCTTCAATACCGCCGTGCTGGTGATCTTTGCGGTGCTCGCGTTCGGCTTGGCCGCGGTCGGGACCTACGCCGTGATGGCCTACGACGTCACCCAGCGAACCCAGGAGATCGGCGTGCGCATGGCGCTCGGCGCGCAGGCGCGCGACGTGCTGAAATTGGTGATGGGTCAGGGAGCGCGGCTGGCGGCATACGGGATTGCGGCGGGGCTGATGGCGGCCTTCGGGCTCACCCGGCTCATGGCCGCCATGCTCTTCGGCGTGCCAGCGACGGATGCGTTGACGTTCGCCGCCATTGCCCTGCTGTTGGCCGGGGTGGCGCTGTTCGCCAGTTATCTGCCCTCGCGCCGGGCCATGGCTCTCGACCCGGTGACGGCGTTGCGGCACGAATAGGACAAAACATGATCATACTTCGCAATGTGGAGAAGTTTTACGAAGGCGGCTACGGCCGGAGTTACGTGCTGCGCCGCATCAACGTGGAGATCCGGGAGGGCGAATTCGTCACCATCATGGGGCCCTCCGGCGCCGGCAAGTCCACCCTGCTGAGCATCCTCGGAATGCTCGACGGCGCCTGGACCGGCGAGTTTGAATTCGTCTCCCACCAGGTGCACCGCATGAAGCCGAAAGATCGCGTGGAGCTTAACAAGAAGTACATCGGCTTCGTGTTCCAGAGCTACCACCTGATCGACAACCTGACGGTGTACGAGAACCTGGACATTCCGCTGTCATATCGGAATGTGAAAGGCTCCGAGCGGGCGGCCATGGTCTGCGACACGCTCGACCGGTTCCACATCGTGGGCAAGCGGGACCTGTACCCCAGCCAGCTTTCGGGCGGGCAGCAGCAGTTGGTGGCGGTGGCGCGCGCGGTGATCGCCAACCCCAAGCTGATCCTGGCCGACGAGCCGACCGGCAACCTGCACTCCAGCCAGGGCAAGGAAATCATGGAGCTGTTCAAGCGGCTCAACGACGAAGGGACGACCATCGTGCAGGTGACGCATTCGGAGGCCAACGCTGCCTACGGCCACCGCATCATCCAACTGGCTGACGGCTGGGTGGTGAGCGGAGGCAGCGTGGAAGCCACCGGCAAGGGCGTGTAGGCCGGCGGGCTGGGGCCGGATCAGAAGCCGAAGTGGGCGGGGTTGCGGCCGATCAGGATGGCGGCGAATACCTTGGGCACGTATTCGCGGGTCTCCGCGGGCAGCGCGCGGACGCGGTAGAGGTACCAGAAGTTGCGCTGCTTGATGGGATCCTTCACGGACTTCTGCACCGCCTGCTTCACCTTGCCGGGGCCGATGTTGTAAGCGGCCAGCGCCAGCATCACCGAACTGCCGGCGCCGAAATCGAGGATCAGGTCGCGCAGGTAGCGGCAGCCGGCGCGGGTGGATTTGCGGAGGTTGAAGCGCTCGTCCACCTGCTCATCCACCCGCAGGCCGTACGCCCGGGCGGTGGAGGCGGTGAACTGCCACGGGCCGGAAGCCCCGGCACCGCTGCTCTGCCGGGGCGCGAGCGCACTCTCCACCAGCGGAACCCAGGCGAAATCGGGCGGCAGCTCTTCCTGCTTGAGAATCTGCCGCATGATGTCCACTTTGCCGCTGGCCTCGCTGAGCGCGTGCTCCATCAAGGGACGGTCGGGCCCCTGGTATTGCTCGATGAACGCGTTGACGCGTTCCGTAAACTTCGGCGGAATGCTGTACACTTCGGCGCCGAATTCGGCCATGACGGCGCGAATCTGGCGGGTCACGAAAGACTCGTTTTCGCGCACCCCCACGCGGTAGAAAAGGCTCCGCTCCAGGTTTTGGGCCTGGCTGCTATAGTCGGTGAGCTCGCTGATCAGCCGCTCCCGTTCGGGGGTCTGGTTGGATTGTTCGAGCTGGTTTTCGATGTCGTGAATCTGCCGGTCGATGGCGGTTTTTTCACCCTTGAGCTGGACGATCTTGCGAAAGCCGTATGCCGAAGTGACGAGCAGGGTCATCACCAACAAACCAATGATGAGGCGGAAGCGGCGATGGCTGCGATGCAGAGCCTCATGCAGCATGTCCCGCATCAGGGTCATGGTCTGGTCGTAGAAGCCTTCGGCACGGGCCTGGCGGGCGCGGTGGACCGCGTCGGAGAGCAGGGCCTCGTGGGTGCCCGCGACGGGCGGCGCCGCCGGGTTGGGCGTGGCGAGCAGAACGCCCTCGGGAACGACCAGCGTGCTGTCGAGTTCGGCGGTGGGCGGTTCTTCGGTGGTGAAGGTGAACTCGGGGCCGTCGCTGCCCAGCCGGATGGTGGCCGGGCCGGTGAGTTCGGCTTCGGTGAGGCGCTCGCCGTTCAGGTAGGTGCCGTTGGTGCTGCCGAGGTCGCGAATGCGGTAGCCGGCCTCGCTCTTGACGACCTCCAGGTGGTTGAGAGACACGATGGCCGTCTGGGGGCCCTGGATGACGATGTCGTTATCCGGGCTCCTGCCGATCCGGGTGGCGCCCACCGGAAGCAGGTACCGGGTGCCGGCCTGCGGTCCGGAGCGCGATACCAGCCAGGCTTTGGTCTGCGGGATGGCGGCAGTTTCTCCGGCCATGGCGAAACAGTCTCGCATTATTATGGTTCCACATCGGGGCCGGGCAGTGCCGTGCGATGTATCACGAATTACAGTTTTGGCTGGTACCGTTCCAAGGTGGAGACGGCCCAGAGGTAGAAGGCGTTGTGGGGGCTCCAGTATTCGGTGGTCCGCCAGTCGAACCCGTACTCGGTATCGAGGATGGGGGCATCCTTGGCATTGCCGGCGATGCCGTTCATGATGCCGCCGGGGATGAGACCGACATAGCGCGAGTGGGGATAGGGATTGCGCATGCCTTCGCCGGTCATCAGGCAGGCGCCGAAGGGGTTCGCGCCCATGACCCACTCGAGCTGGCGGTAGGCGAGATGGCGGTACGCGGTGTTGCCGAACATCTCCGCCGCTTCGGCCAGCAGCAGGGCATAGCATTCCAGGTGGGACGTGGTACCCAGCCACCAGAACTGCTTGCGCACCGGCATGAAGTAGCGGTAGGTGAGATCGCCCGCCAGCGGGCGATAGGTTTCCGACGTGGGGCTGCCGAGGAAGATGCCGAAGGGGACGATGCCGTAAGCGGAGTGGGCGGTGACGGGCAGCACGAAGTCGTCGAGATGGCGGACGACGGCGTCGCGCCAGAGCCTGGCATCGCGATGCCCGGGAACGGCGCGTGCCAGCTCCACCAGGGCCAGCGGCGGAAGCGCCGAGTGAACCGCATCGGTGTAGGGATTGCTGTTGCTCTCCGAAACGCGCCAGAATCCGCGGAATTGTTTCTGTCCGGCGATGTAGCCGGTAGTCTGCAACGCCAGCAGGAGACCGCCCAGGCGGATGGCTTCGGCGCGGTAGGGCTCCTGCGCGGTGGCGCGATGCATTTCGAGCGCGGCCAGGGTCCACCAGGCCAGGTCGCCGGTATTGCCCGTGCGGGTGGCGGCGTCCCAGCAGCGGCGAGCCGCGGCGAGGCACTCGGCGGCGTAAGGCGCATCGGCGGTTCGGTAAGCCTGCGCAGCCATGGCTTCGGCGGTGATGAACAGCGCCTGGTTGCGGCCGCGTTTGGCGGGGTTGAGGTAGCGGTCGTCATCGGTCGCGACGGTATTGTCGGTCCAGTGATTGTCGCTGTTGTCGCCATTGACGCCGCCCGCCGTATCGGCCCAGACAAGGCCGTCGGTATCCTGCATTTTGAGGAAGTAGCGGTTGCCCCACTTCACCTCTTCGAGGAGGGGAGCGAGGCCGCTGCCGGCGAGGTCCCAGAGGGGGCCGAGATTGCGGGCGAGACGCAGCAGGGCGATGGCATTGAGCAGCGTCGCATCCATCCACTTGCGGAGGTCGCCGGCATCGTGCCATCCGCCGGTGACATCGACGTGCTTGCCGTTATCGCGGCGCCGGGCGTCATCCAGGTGACAGGCGGGATGCACGCCGGGTACGGCGACGCCGCAGCGCTGATAGCGGTAATAGCCGACGGCCTTGGGGAGGGTGCGGCGCCACACATCGGGGCGAATGAAGAACGGCACCGAGGCTTCGCCGCCGATGGTGACCTGATACATGGCTTCGCGCTCGATATCGCTGAAATCGCCGATCAGGCAATCGATGACGTCGGAGGTGAAGCGCTGGAGCGGACGTGTCTGGCGGAAGGGCGTGCGGGGGCCGCCAATATCGCGGATGACGAAGTTCTCCGGAGCATCGTCGCCGGCATAGCGGAAGATGACCGTTTTGCGAGACCGGGGGAGAAAGCCGAGGTGGTTGAGGGCGATTGCGGGAGTGACATCGGGCACCATGCGCTCGACGCGTTCCTCGCGCGGCGGCGCCTGCTGGGCGAGCAGCAGGCCCGCGGGCGAGGCCAGGCCGAGGCTGACGAACCGACGCCGGTTCACCCCAGCACCTTCCGGACGATGCCTATGTTCTCGGCGACCTGGTCAGTGTAGCGCGGGAACATGCCGACGATCACCGGATCGCTGGGCTTGATGTTGGCGAAAGCGTAGCGGAAGGCGGACTCGATCTGCTGGGCGCTGTTGACCATTCGGCCGGCACCGAAGAGCTTGAAGGCGAGGCACGGCTTTCCGGTCTGGCGGATCATTTTGCACATGCGCTCGGGATCCTTCTCCATGTAGATTTCGGAGATGGGCGATTCCTTGTATTCGGCGCGCGCCTCTTCGGCGGTGCGGCTGACGCGGTAGAAGCAGGTCTGGTAATAATCGATGTCCCAGCCTTCGCTTTCGGCGGTATCGACCACGGCGGGATTGTGAGTGGAGAGCCCGACCATGACGCCGGTATCGCGGACGGCCTTGAGGAAATCCTTGATGAGCTGCTTTTGGCCGGCGCGGAAGCGTTCATCGGTGCGGTTGCCGTGATGCCCGATCGCGAGGACGCCGAGTTTGGCCGCTTCCGGGAGCAGCTTGGGATCCTTCATGAGGTCGAAATCGGCGAGCAGGACGATGTGCATGCGGCCGCCTTCGGCCTTGTAGCGCTTGATATCGGCGACGGGCTCGGTGTTGTAGTGCACCTGCCAGGTGTTGACGCCCATGCGTTCGCAATGCCGCAGCACCTCCATGCGGCGGTCCTGGGTATACCACTCGCGCATGGTCTGGTCGAGGATGCGGTTGAAATGCGAGTAGCCGTAGAACGGGTTGGACCCGACGATCATGCGGGTGATGTCGTACTTGCCGAACTTGACGGTGGGCAGCAACGGAGCCTGTCCCCTGGCAGTGGACGAGAGGGCAGATAGAACGGCCGCGGATTGAAGGAAGCGGCGACGGGAATCGGCATGCATGCGCGAATGCTCCTTTCGGGATTTGACGACCTTATTGTAGGAGATTGCGGCGCCGATTTGGGTGCCCGCCGAAGGTGGTGGCGATGGGGTTCGGGGTCTTTCTGCTGAAGAAGACGGCGTTGAAGCGGGCCGCGGGATGACCGGGCTTTCCGCGCAGATCTGCGCGGAAACCCGGGAGCGATTTGGTGAAAAGAAAGGAGTTCCGCCGATTCGGCCGCGCAGATCTGCGCGGAAAGCCGGGTTTTGATGCAAAAACCGAGCGCCGCGTAAAAAGACACGAGACCTGCCCCACAGTTTCAGGTTCGCATACGGGGTGCGGGGAGCGGGACTTGGGCGGGACGCAGACTGGCGGTAAGTGGTTGAAAGCCCGGGAAGAAACAAAATTTGCTCGAGCGGTGAATGGGCAGCCGCCCCACTCGCTCCATTGGGGCAGGCGGTTCCGGCGGACAGATCCCAGGGAACTATTTCGAATCTTCCACGACTTCGATGGCATTGACGCAGGCCATTCCCTTAATGGGCACGAAGCTAAGGACGATTTTGCCCTGAGCGTTCGGCCGAATTCCGGGAAACGCGCGATCCAGAGGCCGCCCTTCTCCGCCGGCTTCCTTGACGATATCGAAATTCCTCAGAAGAGCGACGCCGTTACAGTAGACGTCGAACACGCGGCTTCCAAGCCCGCCCACGCCGGTGTTGTGCAGTCCGTAGTGTCCCTCGCAGAATTTCAACGTTACCTGATACCGGCCGACGGCCGCCGGCACCGCGTAGGAAAAATTGCCCCAGCGCTCGCTGGCATAGAGCGCCATCTCAGACGGGGCCGAGTTGCTCTCCTGAGCAGGATTTGTCTTGCGGAGCAAGGCATTGCCTCCCAAGAAGTAGGAGTCGGCCAGCCACTGCTGCCCGTTGGAATCCTGCCACGAGGCGGTCCAACCCGCTCGAATCCGGATCGGCCTGACCTTTCCGGGGCGGACAGGCAACACCTCGATGCCACTGAGCATCGCGGCGCCTCGGGTCGAGGAAAAGCTCAGGTGGAGGAAGCCGTCGGCGGAAGGCGAGATGTCCCGGAAGACGCGCTCATCCGAGGTATTGGCTCCGGCGGCATCCGCGACCACGTCGAAGAAATCCAGGATCGGCCGGCCATTCGCCGCGACCCGGAACAGGCGCTGTCCCTCACCGCTGGACTCGGCACTGATGAAGTCAGCCAAGCCCGTTTCGGCAAAATGAAGATGCAGCTCATATGCGCCGGGCTGGAGCGGAATATCATACTGAAACTCGCCTTGTCGCAGGCGCCGGTACATATCGGGATCGAGGGTTCGGGCGATTTTGGCGGAGGGACGGAAGAGCGCCGAGCCGCCGGAAAAGAAGCGATCCGGCCCCCATTTCCGTCCGCTGCGATCCATGTAGGAATTCGTGGACCCTACGACGATCCGCAAATCCTCGCTCCCGATCGGCGCGACGGGAAACGCGCCGCCCGACTTGGCATCGACGGCGATCGGTTTCACCGCAGCGAATCGCCACCAGGCGAAGGCGCCGGCGATTGCCAGAAGCGCCACGGCGCAAGCGATCATCGGGCGAGTGAGCCAGTTCGGCCTTGCCGAAACCGGCGGCGGTGGAAGTAACGGCGGCGCGGCGGCCGGTTCGGCAAGCGGCTCGCCGATCAGTTCCGCGGCGGCTGGTTCCGCGGCCGGCGTCTCCCACCGGAATTCGGCCCGGTAGGATCCCGGAGGCAAGTGGATTCGGACCGGATGAAGCGAGCCGTTGTCGGCGAGGTAGTGCTGGGCGAGCTTCTTCCGGAGTTCATTGGCTGTGACGCGAACGATGGTGTGCTGCCCCGGGTCGAAATCCGGCGCAAGCCGGAAAAGCTCCACGCCAATCGAGCGTTCTTTGAGAGCGCCGCCCGGCCCGCTGAGCGTGTGAGCGACGATGTACTCGAGAAACTCCCGGCATCGCTTGCTGGTACGAAACGCAGGGCTCTCGAGCACATGGGTGAGCTCCGCCTGCACGGCCTGTTCGCGCGATTCCCCTAGGCCCATCTCTTCCCGTGCGCGCATGTCGCTCTGCGGAAGCATATCACAATGTCGTTGGCCGGAACGGGCCGGGAATCTAACGTGGTAACGGCTGCGGGCTAACAGTTAAATCGCGGCAGACCGGCAGACTTCACCGACCCTCGCAAGGCCAACGTTTCAATACTGCTTCGACGCCGGACACGGTACCTAACCTGGACCTTGGGCGGACTGGGTGTTAGCTTATCCAGACGCGGCTGGAGCTGCCGGCAATCCGGGCACGCAGCGGTGAGACGCCAATATGCCTGTTCCCCTGAATCCGGCGCTTGAAATGGTGGGGCTCGACGCCTTCCCGGTGCGGGAACCCGTCTCGAAACGCGCCTATACCTGCCTGTGTCTCCGAACGCGGTCGGGCGCCACCGGCTACGGAGAATGCTCCCGCATCTCCGCGGCGGATCTCTCTGGAGTGCGCGCCGCAATCCAGGGCCAGGAGGCCAGCAGCTTCGAGAGCATTCGGCGAGGCCTGACGGTTGCCCGGCCGGCGCGCGCCGGGCTGGACATGGCGATGCTCGACGTCCTGGGCAAGTTCACCAATGCTCCCGTTTACCAGGTGCTCGGCGGCCCCACTCGCAACCAGGCGCGCGCGCTCGCCGGTATCGAAGGCGAGAGCGACGAAGCGTTGGTCGCGGCAGTTGCGCAGGCCCGCGCGGCCGGCCACACAGCGTTCCTGATCCCGGTCCCGGCGACGCATGCGCCCAACCACAGCGCGACGCTGGTGAACGCGACCCGGGAGAGGCTGGATCGGGTCCGGTCCGCGGCCGGGGCGGGCTCCGACTTTGTGCTGGATGCCGCCGGGAAACTGACTCCGGGGGACGCGTCGAGCCTGGCCGCGGCGTTCGAGCGCTTCCACCTCCTTTGGTTCGACGAGCCTTGTTCGCCATCGAGCCTGAGCGCCGCCTACCGGATCGCCGGCGAGAGCGTAACACCAGTCGGCTTGGGGCGGTTCGCGGCCGACGCGGGCGTCTTCCAGGAGATGCTCCGCGGCGACGCGATCGACGTGGTCCGTCCGGATCTCGACCGTCATGGCATCACCCAGGTGCGGCGGATTTCGGCTCTCGCGGAAACGTACTACGTGGCAGCTGCCCCGTTTCACGATGGGGGACCGATAGGGACGGCCGCCGCCTTGAACCTGGCGGCCAGCCTTCCGAATTTCTTCATTCAGCAGACGCCCTACCCGGCGGCCGAGGAGGACCGGCGGATGCGCGCGCGGCTAGCCGGCGCGGCGACGGAGAGGGTCAAGGACGGCTTTCTGCCACTGCCGCGCGGACCGGGCCTGGGCATTCGTGTCGATGAAGCGGCCTTGGCGGAATATCGGGAGCGTGAACCATGAACCGGCGTCACTTTCTTGCAGGAGCCGGCGGGACGATGGCCAGCGGCAGGATGGCGGGCCAAGCCGCGCGCCGGCCGGCATTGTCCTTCTGCGATTGCGCACTGGAGCCCCAGGGGGGCGCAGTGCCGGCGGGCGCGAACGCGCTCGCGGCCTTCGGCTCGAAGGTGAGGATCACCAATGTCAAGACGTTCGGCGTAACAATTCCCGGAGCGCCTCCCGACCGGCCGTACGTATTCGTAAAACTGGAAACCGACGCCGGCCTGGTGGGCTGGGGCGAAGGAACTCTCGAGGGCAAAGCCGGCGCCGTGTTGGCGTGCATCAACGACTTCCGCGAGTTTCTGATCGGCGCCGACCCGGTTCCCGTGGAACACCACTGGCAATCGATGTACGTCCACAGTTTCTACCGCGCCGGCCCGGTGATGGGCTCGGCGATCTCGGCCATCGATCAGGCCCTGTGGGACCTGCGCGGCAAGATCCTGGGCGTTCCCGTTTACAAACTCCTGGGCGGCCCCAACGATGCGGACGGCGTACGCGGCTACTACGTTGCCAATGCGCGAACGCTCGAAGATTTGAAGCGCCTGCGGGAGACGGCGCAGGCGCAAGGAATCACCGCCTTCAAAGGCGGCCTGCCGGGCTATTACGAGTGGATCGAGACCAACGAGAAGATCACCGAAGCGGTGCGCCACCTGGAGATGCTGCGCGAAGGTCTGGGGCCGGACATCGACATCGCGGTCGACTTCCATGCCAAGACCAGTCCCAGCGTCGCGGCCGTCATCATCAAGGAAGTGGAGCCGCTCCACCTGCTTTGGGTCGAGGAGCCGTGTCCGCCGGAGAACGTGCATGCGATGGCCCGTATCGCGCGGCGGGTGAATACGCCCATCGCGACCGGCGAACGTCTGGTGGCGGCTTACGGAGTCCGCGAGCTCGTGGAACAGTCCGTGGTCGATATCCTGCAAACCGACATGAACCATGTGGGCGGAATTACCGCTCTTTGGAAGGTGGCTGCCATGGCCAACATCTCCTCCATCTCGATGGCGCCACATGCGTGCGAGGGGCCGATCGGGATGCTGGCTTCGCTTCACGTGGACGCGTCGATACCCAACTTCCTGATTCAAGAATGCTGCGGCCAGGCAGTGCCGCAGGTCCGCGACAAGGTCTGGGAGGAATGGCTTGGATTTCCCGCCATGCGCATGATCAATGGCAAATACCCGCTGCCAGAGAAGCCGGGCCTGGGGTTCGAGCTCACCGAAGACGCCTTGAAAAAATATCCGTTCGCGGGCAGCCGCCCGATGGCTCGCGTGTTTCACCGGGACGGATCGGTTGCCGAGTGGTAAGTACGAACCAGGAACTCGGGTTCACGGCGAAGATCGATTCCTGGCAGCCGCCCGTCTATCGCGTGACGGGGCGCCTTCGGCGGTTTATCGGCGCGTAAATCCGGCACGGGCACTGATCCGCGGAACGGAATATTGCTCGCGAATCCGAGGATGGCCAGCATGTGGTCATTCGGCCGATTCTGGCCCGGGCTGCCGCTGGTAGATCACTCCGTTTTGTGCGAGGGCATCGATTTCGGAATCATCCATGCCGAGCAAGTCTCTGAGAACGGAGGAGGTGTGCTGGCCGACGAGCGGCGCCGGGGCGCCCGGCGATCCTGGTGTCTCCGACAGCTTGATCGGCGTCCCGGTCACCGTGTGCGGGCCCGCGGCCGGGTGATCGACGGTCGGAAACATTTCCCTCACGGCGGATTGCGGGTGCCCGGCAACGTCATTGAACGACCGGATCGGCGAGGCCGGGACGCCGGCGGCTTGCAGCCTGCGAATCCATTCGGCAGTGGGCCGCTTGCGAAACTCGCATTCGAGCTGCGGTTCCAGATCGCGGCGATTCCGAATCCGGCCGGCGTTGGTCGCGAAATCAGGATGCCTCTCGAGATCGGATCGCTCCAAGGCGCGGCAAAATGCCGACCAAAGCCTCTCGCTGCCTACGGCAATCGCGACCGCGCTATCGGCGGTGGTGAACACACGGTAAGGAACCACGGTTGGGAATGACGTCCCCATCGGTTTCGGCACGTCACCGGAGCCCAGATAGCTCATGTAGTTAGAGCTCATCGTGGAGATCATGCTATCAAGCATGGCGACATCGACGTACTGGCCTGTTTCGGTGATCTCCCGCGCGCGCAGCGCCAGCAGAATGCCGATCACGGAAAACAGTCCCGCGGTGGTGTCCGTGACGCCGTAACCGCACCTGGTATATTCACCCTGCTCCGTGCCCGTGATGCTCAACAGGCCGCTCGAAGCCTGAAGGACCAAGTCCATAGCCGCCTCGTCGCGCGAGGGTCCGTTCTGGCCATACCCGGAAATGGAGCAGTAGATCAGGCGGGGGTGGCGGCGGTGGAGCACGGCGTAGCCCAACCCCAGTCGATCCATGGCGCCCGGGCGGAAATTCTCGAGGAGCACATCCACCCTGCCGGTCAGACGCAGGCAGAGGTCGAGCCCTTCGGGGCGCTTGAGGTCGATGGAGACACCTTGCTTGCCGCGATTCAGGCCGAGGAAGAAGTGGGCCTCGCCGCCCGTGAACGGAGGTCCCCAGCCCCTGCCCATATCGCCGGCGCGCGGCTCCAATTTGTAGACGTCCGCGCCGTAGTCCGCCAGCAGGAGCGAACAGAAGGGGCCGGCGAGAGCGTGGGAAAAGTCGAGCACGCGAACTCCGTCCAAAGGCCGCGGGGTGGCTCGATCCGATCTACCGTTGGTCATCGCGTCTTCCTGGGGTAGTAGCCCCCGATCGATTCAAACGGTCGACGAGCATCCGTACGCTGCTGTCGCGCTCCATCAGGATGAGCGGGACGTGTCCAATCGGCAGCGGCCGGCAGCCCGGCTGGATCGAATTCCCCGCCGTTCACCAAAAGATCGAGCAGTTCTCTCGTTCGCGCGGGGCAGGCCCTTCCCATTTGAGGCGTCAGGTTGTCGTGTTCGGACTCGATCATGGGGAGCGGCTCTTTGGGGCCGGGGATCTGGTTCAGCGCCGTCCAGACCCCGGCGGGCGGCGAGATCGTGTCAATGAAACCCATACCCGCCATCACCGGCGCCTTGATGCGCGCAGCAAAATTGACGGTGTCGAAATAGAGCGCGGTCTGCATCGCGTCCGCGTTGTCGGATGGCCAGTTGGGATATCCGGCTTTGCGGCCGTGGAGATCGGCGTTGGTATCCGCCCCGGCGGGCACGCAGACCAGCGCGGCGGTGATTTTGTCGGGCCGCAGACCGGCGAGCACGAGACTCTGTTGTCCACCCATGCTGCCGCCCGTCAGCACGATCGTTTTGCCATCCCAGTCGGGCCGTGTCAGCAGGTAATCCAGCGCCCGCGAATCGCGCAGGTACATGTTCAGGAAATACGACGTCTCGCGATCGGTGTTGCCGACGGCCTGGTAGCCGCGGGGTATGTTCCCGGACGGATCGGACGGCAGCTTGTCGTGGGAATCCACGTTAATCATGAGCCAGCCTTCGGCCGCGCGTTGGGCCGCGGCGCGCGCGTTCAAGGCGTAGACGCCCGCATACTGCAATTGGATGAGCGCGGGAAATTTGCCTTCCTTGGCGGGCTTGGCGACATAGCCGTGCGCCTGGGATCCGAGCGCGTCCAATACGAACATATTCAACTCGACGCCGGGAACATCGGTGTCGACTTTCGTGAGGACGGCGTTGATCGGGATCCTGGCCTGCGCGGCGAGTTTGCCGTCCCAGAAGGCGTCGAAATCGTCCGGGCGCGGCGTGGAAAGTCCGAGTTTCTCCGGCGCGACAGCCGCACCGACCGCATACAGTCCGTTGTTGCGCCCGGTATTGCCGCCCGTGAAAGCGGGCGCGGGGGCACGGCCCGGGCCCGGACCAGCGGCTTGGGCGGCTTGGGCGGTTTGGGGCGCGGGCGCTGCGTTCGGGGCTGGCGTATCGGGGGCCAGATTAGCGTACGCTTCAACGGCGACATAGAGCATCTCGGGCTGGTCGCCGGCGATTTCGATCTTGTCCTTGCCCGTAGCAAGGTCCAGCTTGCCTTCCTCAAGAACCACGGCGTTATTGCGCCGGATGGTCCACTTGTACGCGTAGGCAGGCGGAACGGGACCCGGCGTGACCGTCCAGCCGACGGTCTCTCCGAGCTTGTAGATGCCGCTGGCGTGATATGGCGTAAAGGCGAGTTGCTGTGGGATCGGGGCGCCGCGCTGGGCCAATGCGAACGTGGCGGCGAGCAGGTACGCGGATAAAAAGCGGGGACTGGGTCGAATCATGGAAATCTCCGAAACAAGAGTTACTTGCAGCCGTTCCCGGAACACAGATTCTGATTGAAAAACGGCAGCACGTGGTTCTGGAAGCGATCGGCCACGGCGCTGGTATGGGTTCCCGAATAGATCTCGAAGGTGTGAAAGACGCCGTAGTTGTCGAGAACGTCGTGCAGCTTGCCGGTATCGACTCGCAGGCTGTCCTGGTCGCCGACGTCGATGGCAATCGCCCGGTACTGCCGCAGGTTGCCGATGTACTGATCGACGAACGCCAGCGGCGCGTTCGCCGCCCACTTGGCCAACACGTCCTGGCGGACCACGCCGTTCTTAGCGGGCAGATCCAGATAGAGCGGCGGGTTCTTGGGATTCGGCGACCAGGCGGCCGCGGAGGCAAGCTGGGCGCGCAAGCCGAAAGGCAGCGCGGCGGAATCGGCCGGGGTTTTGACTGCCTCCAGCGTTTTCTCGTTGGCGGGGTTGCCGGGGCCCGCGCCACGCGCCGAGAGGCAGCACGGGCTCATGATATAGAGGCTGCCGAAGACATCGGCATGCTTCATGCCGATCCGGCTGGCGCCATAGCCGCCCATCGAATGACCGACCAGCCCCCGGCTGCTCCGCTTGGGAATCGTGCGGTAGTGAGCATCCATATAGGCGACGACATCGCGGGCGATGAACTGCTCGAAGTCGCCGGTCGTGGCCGAACTGGAATACATCGAGCCGTTGTGCACTGTTTTGGAATCGGGCAGGACTACGATCATGTCCTGCGCGCCTTTGGCAAAGGCGCCCTCGATCGTCTGGGGGACGTGGATCTCCTGCGCCCACTGCGAGGCGCCGATCGAATAGCCATGCAGCGCATAGACGACCGGGTAGCGGCGGCTCTGATTGGCAGTGTAGCTGGGCGGGAGGAAGACCAGCACGTCGCGGTCGACTGCATCGCCTTCCAGATTCCCTTCGAGCGCCGTGCCGTGAATCTTGATGCGCTCCAGCGTCACGGGTTTGGCTGCCGGCTCGACCGGAGGAATCTCGGTTTTGACCTGCGCCGGCGCCACCAGCGCGAGCCCGAGCGTCATCGTCAGCACGTCGAAAATGTTCGTCTTCATCGTCAGTGGTCCTTTATGCCGCCTTGAGATTCAGCCGGGGCGTGGAGGGAATCGTCTGCCGGCCGTCCGGATCGCGCGGATGCGGACGCCGCTGGGCAACCGGAGTTGGTGCGCGCCGTCCACAGCCGGCCGCAGGGTGGGGCGGGACAGGTGGGGGTTGCGCGGAAGGGTCGGAGCATGTGGGCTAACGAGAGTGTAGTTCACATTGGGGCGAAGATCCAGAAGAACTGTAAGCGCCCTGATGGGCTGACCCGGCGGCGAGTGACGACGCAGGGCAACACCCCGCGCCGCATGCAGGCCGGCATCAAGCTGTACAATCTAAGCCGGAGCTTGTTCTGATACCTACAAGGAGGACCCAATGAGACTCGCCATATGGGCGCTGCTCGGTTGCGCGCTCGGGTGGGGACAGGCGAATGAATGCAAGCCTTCCTCACTGAACATTCCAGGGGCGCCATACCCCTGTGTGCATCCCGATCGCCGGGTGACGTTCCGGGTGGCGGCGCCGGATGCGCAAAAAGTCCAGGTGCGATTGGGCGGCGCGCACGACATGGCGCGCGGAGCCGACGGCTTGTGGATGGCCACCATCCCGCCGCAGGTGGTCGGGTTCCATTACTACAGCATCGTCGTCGATGGCTCGGTGGTCGCCGATCCGGCGACGCGCACGTTTTTCGGCTCGGGCTGGGACAACAGCGGGATCGAGATTCCCGAGGCGGCGGCCGATGCCGCCTACTACTCCGCCCAGGACGTGCCGCACGGCCAAGTGAGCCAGCGATGGTATTACTCCAAGGTCACGGGCAAGTGGCGCCGCTGTTACGTGTACACTCCGCCGGAGTACGACGCCAATTCGCGCGCTCGGTACCCGGTCCTGTACCTGCTGCACGGCTGGGGCGAGAACGAGCAGGGTTGGACCACGCAGGGGCACGTGGAATTCATCCTGGATAATCTCATCGCGGCGAAGAAGGCCAAGCCGATGATCGCCGTCATGGACAATCTGAATGCGGTGAAGCCGGGCGGGGATGCCTCGCTGTTTGCAGCCCGCGGCATTATCGCCCGGCCCACGATGGCAGATGTGGCGCCGGCGGGCGGACGCGGGGCTCCGGCGGGAGGCCGTGGAGGACTCGGCGGCAACTGGGCCGCGGTCTTTACGGAGATGATGGTCACGGATCTCATTCCGATGGTGGAGCGGACGTACCGTGTGGCGGCCGGGCGCGAGAACCGTGCGATGGCGGGGCTCTCGATGGGAGGCATGCAGTCGTTCACGACCGTGCTCTCCAACCTGGACAAGTTCGCGTACCTGGGGGGGTTCAGCGGCAGCAGCGGAGGACGGGGCGGCTTCGATCCGAAGACCTCGAATAACGGCGTGTTCGCGGATGCCTCGGCGTTCAACAAAAAGATGAAGGTGCTGTTCCTGGGCATCGGCTCCGCGGAAGGCGCCGGCACGAAAACGTTCAGCGAAGCGTTGACGCAAGCCGGTATCAAGAACGTCTATTTCGAATCGCCGGGCACGGCGCACGAGTGGCTGACGTGGCGGCGCTGCCTTTACGATTTCGCTCCGCGGCTTTTCAAATAAGCTGCCGGTACGTTCGGCCCGGCGTGACGGAATGGCCGCACACGGGAGACTTGACATTGGGTATTGTCGAGTTTAGGGCCTTCGGAAAGGCCGACGAGGCGCACCGCCGGTAACACCATGGAAAAGGAAATCATGAACGATCGCATCGGTAGAGCCGCTATCGCCCTGATATTCACCACGCTTCTGGGGACGCCGCTTTTCGCGCAGGCGCCGGCCACCTTGAAGGTGGACCTCGGCCGGGCAAAGGCCCCGGTGAGTCCGACCTTGTACGGCCTCATGACGGAAGAGATCAATTACTCGTACGACGGCGGTCTGTATGCCGAGCTGGTCCGGAACCGGACCTTCCGCTCGGACTGGAGCGGGATTCTCAACTGGTTCCAGATCGAGAAGGGGACGTCCTCCGCGAAGTTCAGCGTCGATTCCAGGGAAGGACCGTCCAAGGCGATCACCAACAGCGCGAAGCTCGAGGTCACCAGGGCGGACGCGAACAGCCCGGCCGGCCTGCTCAACGAAGGCTACTGGGGAATCGCGGTGCGTCCGAACACGCGGTATACCGGTTCGTTGTTCGCCAAGACCGGTTCGGAGGGCACGTTGCCGCTGAAGATCGCGCTCGTCGCGGACATGTCGGGCCAGGTGCTCGCCAGCGCGTCCGTGCCGGCCGGCGGGACGGCCTGGAAGGAGTACCAGTTCGAAATGCAGTCCGGGAACGTGCCGGCGTCTTCCGAGAACCACCTCGAGATCACGATCGACAGACCCGCGACCGTGTGGCTGCAACTGGTCTCTGTCTTTCCACCGACGTACAAAGGCCGGCCGAACGGCAACCGCATCGACATCATGGAGAAGCTGGCGGCGATGCGTCCCTCCTTCCTGCGTTTTCCCGGAGGCAATTATCTGGAAGGCGGACGCATCGAGACGCGGTTCGATTGGAAAAAGATGATCGGGCCGCTGGTCGAGCGGCCGACCCACCCTACCACCTGGAGCTATCACTCCTCGGACGGCATGGGCCTGCTGGAGTTCCTGCAGTGGTGCGAGGATCTGCGCATGGAGCCTGTGCTCGGTGTCTACGCCGGGTACTCGCTGGGTGGACAGGTGGTGAAGCCGGGCCGCGAGCTCGACCCCTACGTGCAGGACGCGCTGGAGGAGATCGAATACGTGACCGGCGGGGGCGACACGAAGTGGGGCGCAGTGCGCGCCCGCGATGGACATCCCGCTCCCTTCCAACTGCGTTACGTGGAAGTCGGCAATGAGGACAATTTCGACCGGGCCAGGACGTACGATGGCCGGTTCGCTCAATTCATGCAGGCGATCAAGGCCAAGCACCCGAGCATTCAGGTGATTGCCACGATGCCCGTGAAGGGCGTCGTCCCCGACGTAGTTGACGACCATTACTACAGCCGCGAGCAGCACATGTTCGAGTTGGCGAAACACTACGATAGCGTCGACCGCAAAGGTCCCAAGATTTTCGTCGGCGAATGGGCGACGCGGGAAGGCACGCCGACTCCGAATCTCGGGGCGGCGCTGGGCGATGCCGCATTCCTGACCGGCCTGGAGCGGAACAGCGATCTGGTCGTGATGTCGGCGTATGCGCCGCTGTTCGTCAACATCAACCCCGGCGGCATGCAGTGGAGCACCGACCTGATCGGCTACGACGCGCTGAACAGCTACGGATCGCCGGCCTACTATGCGCAGGTGATGTTCTCGTCGTGCCTGGGCGATCAGACCATGGAGTCCGAGGTGGCCGGCGCCGGCGAGAAGTTCTTCTACTCGGTGACGGCGTCGAAGGGCTCGAAGGCATGCCTGAAGCTGGTCAATGCGGCGTCCACGGCGCAGCCGGTCGCGATTACGCTGAGCGGCCTCGGCGCCGGAAATCATATCGCGCAGGTGGACACGCTGAAGGCAAACACCACTTGGGCGACCAACACCATTGCCAATCCCAACCGCGTCGTGCCGGTCCGCTCGAAACTGACCGTCAAAGGCGAACACCTCGAACACGTGCTGCCGCCGTATTCGATTCAGGTGATGGAAATCGTAGCCGCGCCGGTCGGACGGCATATCTGATGGGCGGCGTCGCGCTGCTGCTGGCGATCGCCGCGCTTAGCGCCTGGGGCGCGGACTCCCGGAAGGCGCCCGTGTCCTGGGCGGCCGACAACGGCAACGGGACGTATTCCAACCCGCTGTTCTATGACGAGTTCTCGGATCCCGATATGATCCGGGTCGGCCCCGACTACTACCTGACGGGGACCACGATGCACACTATGCCGGGTCTGCCGATTTTGCATTCGCGGGACCTGGTGAACTGGCGCATCGTCGGCTACGCGTTCGAGCGACTGGACCTCGGTCCCGCGTTCCGGCTCGAAGACGGGAAGGAGATCTACGGGCAGGGAATCTGGGCGCCCAGCTTCCGATATTCCAAGGGGACCTATTACATCTTCGCCAACGTGAATCGCTTCGGCCTTCAGGTGTTTCGCGCCTCCGATCCGCGCGGTCCCTGGAAACACAATCGCATCGAGCAGGGGCTGCACGATGTCTCGGTATTGTTCGACGACGATGGCAAGATTTACGCGGTCTACGGCGCCAGGACGATCCACATCGTCGAACTGAACCTGGAGCTGACGGGACTGCTTCGCGGAACGGATCGCGTCCTGATTGGCCCGGAGCTCGGCATGGGCGAGGGGTCGCACATCTACAAGCTCAAGGGCAAGTACTACATCGTCAGCGCGATTCCCGGCGGTCACGTGCCGATGAAGTGCGCGCGGGCGGACCGTCTGGCGGGCCCGTGGGAGGTGAAGACGATCAGCGAAGGAGAGAGCCTCGGAATCGGCCAGAGCTATCGCCTGCGGCGGCAGACGCCTCCGTTCGAGATCACGCCACCGAATCCCAGCGAGCGCGCCAGCCTGACCCTGCACCAGGGAGGCATCATCGACACCGTGAAGGGCGAATGGTGGGGCTTCTCGATGCAGGATCACAACTCGATCGGCCGCCTCACTTCTCTTTCGCCGGTGACGTGGGTGGACGGCTGGCCCTACTTCGGCCTGCCCGGCAACCTCAGACGCACGCCGAAGACCTGGGTCAAACCCGATACCGGGCGGGTCGATCCGGTGACCTCGCCCTACGACCGCAGCGACGATTTCTCCAAACCGAAGCTGCAGGCTGTCTGGCAATGGAACCATGTCCCGGACGACACCAAGTGGTCGCTCACGGAGCGTCCGGGGTATCTTCGCCTGCATTCGCTTCCCGCGCGCGATTTCTGGTGGGCGCGAAATTCGCTGACGCAGCGCGCGGTAGGGCCGGAATCCACCGCCACGACGGATCTCGACGCCACCGGGCTGCAAGCCGGCGACGTCGCGGGAGTGGCGCTGTTGAACCTGCCGTATTCGTGGATTGGGGTCAGGCGCGGCCCGGACGGCCTCGGGCTCGAATTCTACGACCAAACCACGGGGGAAACCAAACGCGAGCCCTTGCAGAAAGCGCGCCTGAAGCTGCGGGTGCACTGCAACTTCGATATCGACACCGCGCAATTCAGCTACAGCGTCGATGGACGCGAGTTCAAGTCGATCGGCGGCGAACTGAAGCTGCCATTCCAGCTCAAGACATTTCAGGGCGTCCGCTATGCGCTGTTCCACTACAGTACGGGCGGCGCGCCCGGAGGGCAGGCCGACTTCGATGATTTCGTTGTCGACGAGCCGCGTCCTCGCGGGCTAACCAAGCCCATTCCGTACGGCAAGCGGATCACCTTCGCCGACCTTGCGAACGGCAACGTGCTCGCGGCGATCGACGGGCAGGTGCAGGCCACCGCCCAGAGCGATCGGGCGACGCCATTTCGCGTGGTAGATCGGGGCCGCGGCCGGATCGCGCTCCAGACCTCGTCCGGGGCCTACGTTTCGGTCGGCGGAACCGGGAAGGCCGGCGAGATCACGCTGAAGCGGGGGAAACCCGGCGACGGCGAGACGTTCCAATGGGTGGACCTGCAGCGCGGCGACACGTTGCTCCTGTCCCTAGTTACGCATCGCTACATCGTGGCGCCGCCAACGCCCGGCGCGATCGCCGCTGACCATGCCGGTCCGGCGCCCGACCGCAAAGACGGCTCCTGTTTTCAGTGGCACGCCGTCGACAACCTGATCCAGGGACGTCCCGTCCAACAGGAAGGATCGTTTGGCCACCACGGGGCAAACGATGCTTCAGGTCACAGATTGGCAGAGCCGCATGAGTGGATTCTAGCCCAGCAATAAGCAAAGGCCGGTTACGATGATAATGATCGGTTCCGTAGACATGCCCATTGGATCGGTCCTTTGCGTCCCGAACTTTAGGGCATTCCCTCAGGAAAGTACGGGCGCGGCCCTCTTGCTTTCGCGGGAAACGCTGGCCCGCCCCACCATCCAGGTCCAAACCCGATACGCCAGCAGCACTCCCACCAGTCCCGCATACAGCAAGGGCAGCCGGATGTCCGACTTCACCAGCCAGTAATAGTGCACCACCGCCGCGATGGCGCTGAAATACACCAGCCGGTGCAGGAGCTGCCACCGTTTCCCGCCCAGCCGGCGGATCCACCCCCGCGTCGAGGTGATCGCCAGCGGCACCATCCCCAGGAACGCCGCGAAACCCGCCGCGATGAACGGCCGCTTGGGAATGTCCTTCAGCATCTCATCGAACATAAACAGCTTGTCGAGCCACAGGTACGACAGAAAATGCAGGCTCCCGTAAAAGAACGCAAACAGGCCGATCATGCGCCGGAAACGGATCAGGTTGGGCAGGTGGAGCAGCTTGCGCAGCGGCGTCACCGCCAGCACAAATACCAGGAACCGGATGGTCCAGTCGCCTGTGAAATGCTGAATGAATTCCGCGGGGTTGGCAGTGAGATCCTCCTTATAAAAACGCCAGCCGAGCCAGGCCAGCGGCACGAGGCACACCAAGAAGATCGCGGCTTTGAACCAGGGTCGTTTGAGCATGGGCTAGTAGTATTTCTTCAGGTCCATGCCCGCGTACAGGCTGGCCACCTGGTCTCCGTACCCGTTGAAGATCTGTGTCGGGTGATTCTGGAAGAAGCCCGGCAGCCGACGCTCCATCTTCTGGTTCCAGCGAACGGGGTTCACATTGGGATTGACGTTGGAATAAAATCCATACCACTCGGGCACCGTCATCTTCCACGTCGTCGGCGGCTCGCTCCCCACCAGCTTGATCTTCACAATCGACTTGATGCTCTTGAATCCGTACTTCCACGGAATCACCATGCGCACCGGCGCGCCATCCTGCGGCGGCAGGGTCTCCCCGTACATGCCCACGCACAGCAGCGCCAGCGGATGCATGGCCTCGTCCAGCCGCAGCCCTTCCACGTAGGGAAACTGGATGCCCGCAATGTCCGGCTTCGCCAGCGGCATCTGTCCCAGGTCCCAATAGCTCTGGAACGCCACGTACTTCGCCTTGGACGTGGGCTGCACTTCCTTCAGCAGCGCGCTCAGCGAGTAGCCGATCCAGGGCACCACGATCGACCAAGCCTCCACGCACCGGTGCCGGTATACCCGCTCCTCGAGCGGGGCGATCTTCAGAATCTCGTCCATCGAGAACTTGCGCGGCTTGGCCACGTCCCCTTCCACCGACACCGTCCAGGGCTGGGTCTTGAACTTCTGGGCGTTATGCGACGGTTGGTTCTTTTGCGTACCAAACTCGTAGAAATTGTTGTACGTGGTCACCTCTTGATAGGTGTTCTGCTTCTCGGTGGTACTGAACGGGCTCTTGGCCAGGTTGGGCAGCTTGACCCCGGCCATGGCCCGCGCCCCCAGGAACGCGGCCGGAACCGCGGCCAGGAACTTCCGGCGATTCAAGTAGATAGATTTTGGGGTGATCTCTGAGTAGCGGATGTCCGCGGGTTGTTTGATCAGCATCTTGTTGCCAATTCTATATCCTTGGACGAGGCCCGCCTATTCCCCGGATTCGGTATTTCGCCGGGAAAATTCACCGCTCCGGGAACTCCCCAGCCTCCGTTACGTATCCTATTCAGACATGCTCCTCCTGATTCCGTTCTGTTTGCTCCTCGCCCAGGCTCAGGCGCCCGAGGTGAACCCGCATGAAGGCCAGGACAAGATCGATCCGGCGCGGGTGTATACGTTTGAAAAGCAGGAATTGGCGGTCGCTGATTTCCCGGCCGATGGCTGGATTCTGGATATCGGAGGCGGCGGGGAAGGCGTCATCGGCCGCATCAAAGGCAAGCAGGTCGTCGCCATCGACCTGTTCTCCTGGGGTCTCCGCCGCACTCCCCCAGGCCCGCTCAAGCTCGTCATGGATGCCACCGATCTCAAGTTTCTGGACGCCAGCTTCGCTACGGTCACCTCTTTCTTCACCCTCATGTACATGCAACCGGATCAGCAGGAAAAGGCTCTGCGGGAAGCCTTCCGCGTGCTCCAGCCCGGCGGGCGGATCCGCGTCTGGGATGCTGAGCTGCCCACTTCGCCCGACCCCCGCAAGGACCTCGCCGTGTTCCCCTTCCGCTTCCTCCTCCCCGCCGGCACCGTGGAGACCGGTTACGGCACCCTCTTCCCGAAACACCCCTGGAACCTGGACTACTACCGCCGCGTGGCGGCGGCCGCGGGATTCACCATCGAGGAGAGCCAGCGCGTGGGCCGGACCTTCCGCCTGGTGGCGCGCAAACCGGCGTCGTGAGATGCGGTCCGCCGCCGTTTAGCGAGACGTACCGGAGAAGGCCGACTACGTGCACGCAACCCCGAGGAGGCGGGGTTCGAGGGGCACGTTGGCGCACAACGCCCGACGCGCCGACGTGAGGCTACGGCGCCTCAGAGCGGATGGTGGCCCATCCAGGCACGAAAGACCGTAGATACCGCAGTGTCCGAGTGGCGCCGCTTAGCCATCCCTCCGAGCGAGAAACGGACCGCATCAACTACAACCGCCTCTGCGCGGCGTGGGCGAGTTCCGCGCACTCCGCGGCTGCCCCGTCGGACACTACGAGGGCACGGAAATGGCCGGTTTCGAATACCGCGATCTGCTCCGCCCCCCGCCGAATCGTACGCACCATTTCTGCCGGGCCCAGGTGAGGAGAGATAAAGACCGAATACCTCCGCGTCCCGCTGGAGAACACCAGATGCAGCATCCGCCGACCGTCGATGCCACAGATTTTGGCACGCTCCAACCGGTAGCCAGCCGCTGCCATAGCCGTTACCTGTCCGAGTTGCAGTCCGTTTTGTGCCGCTAGTCCGGCGAGTTCCGTGTCACTGGACCGCCAGCGGCGCGGTTGGCGATCGATCACCTCGGTCCGATGATCGAGCACCGCGGCGGCGCACCATTGCGGTGGCCTGGTCCAACGCGCCCACGCGAGCGCCCCCCCGGCCAGCAGCGCCAGGGTCGCGGCGATGGCACCGGCCCACGCCTGATGCCGCCGTCTCCGATCAACTGACATCCTCTGCTGCAGGGTCTGCTCCAACCGGCTAGTATCCGGCGCGAAGCCGCCGAGAGCCGATCGGAGCGTCGCGTCGAGATTCCGATCCTCCGCGATCTTCGCCGCACAGGCGGAGCATTGGGCGAGGTGGGCCGCGAATGCATCGTGCTCGTCGGCATCCATCTCTCCGGACAGATACAGGGGAGCCCGCATCCGAATGCCAGCGCAAGTGTTCATCGGACTACTTCCGAGAGCAGCTCGCGCATGACCTCGCGTGCGCGGCTGAGACGTGACATGACGGTGCCGATGGGGACGTTGAGTATTTCGGAAATCTCACGGCACCTGAAGCCCTCGACAACGGCGAGCAACAGCACAGTGCGTTGGTCGCTGCCCAAACGGTCAAACGCCTGGATCACTTCCAGAGATGCGTGACTGGAGGGCTGCGTTGCCCGAACGGCAAGAGCCAGAGGCGCGGTCCCAAACGACGAGCGTCCCTTTCGCTTCTGCTGGCGGAACACATTCATGAGGATCCGGAACAGCCAGGCGTGCGCATTGGTCCCCGGCTCGAACCGTCCAAAGCCGCGCCAAGCAAGTAGAAGGGTCTCCTGCACCAAGTCCTCGGCGTGGAAGGAGTTGCCAGTCAGCCGAAGAGCGAAGCGGAGCAAACTCGGCGCGTGCGGCAGTACGACCCACTCGAAATCGCCGTCGCGACGCGCCATTCGGATCGATTATATCCCGCCGCGCGTCTACTTCCTCTCCAGTTCCGCAAGGTCCGCGAGCACCTCCTGGCTATGCGAATTCGGGTTCACTTTCGTGTAGACTTTGCGGATCACACCATTGGGATCGATCAGAAACGTGTTCCGCGCCGCGACCGTGCCGTTGCCGGCTAGCGACCCATAGCTCGCGATGACATCCTTGCCAGGATCCGCCAGCAGCCGGAACGTAAGGCTCTCCTTCGTGCAGAACTGCTGGTGCGAGTCGATCGAATCCGCGCTCACGCCCACGATGGCGGCGTGTTTCGCGGTGTATTGATCGAGATCGCGCTGGAAGTTATGGGCTTCGATGGTGCATCCCGGAGTCATATCTTTCGGATAAAAGTACAAGACCACCCACTGGCCTTTGAATTCCTTCAGGCTGACCGTCTTGCCTTCCTGCGACTGGAGAGTGAAATCAGGCGCCTTCGATCCGGCGGCCGGAATTTCGGCGGCTCGCAGGGCGACGGAGGACAGAACGAGAGAAAACAGCAACACGGACACAGCAACAGATACGGTTCGTTTCATACCCCATACAATGCGCGCGAGCCGTGAATTCATCCTCCACAGTCACAATAACCCTCCGGTCGTGGCGAGGGAAATGTCAGGCGTCCGATATGCGGGTGTGGCGAACTCCAAGGCGATCGATTACTCTGCCGAGTATTGGGGAAAAGACCCCGACCATAGGCGCCGCAAGCGTGAATGCGAAAGAGATCCGGCCCCGCCGGTCTCATTCGTTCGCCGCAGTCCGGACGTAACCGAACTTCGCCGAACGCTTGCCGCCCGCGCGATGTGCTTCGTCGCTGAGCGCGTGGACGCCGCTGGCATCGATCCAGCGGTTATAAAAGTTGAATAGCGCGCAGACGGTGATGGCGTAATAGATCGCCGCGTCGTCCCAGCCGGCCTGGTGCAGCGCCTCCAGATCCGGCGGACCAATGTGGACCGAATCGTGGTTGACCTTGTCTACAAAACGGAGGAGCGCCTTCTCGGCCTCCGGAAGCGGCGAGGATTCCAAGTCTTGGATGGCGGCCTGCACCAGCGCCTCGTCCTCCAACAGTTCCGCCGCAACTGCGGCGTGGGACTTCAGTCAAAAGGGGCAATCATTGCGCGCCGATGTGTAGGCGGCAATCAGTTCGCGCAGGCCGGGACTGATCGGTCCCGGTTCGCGCATGATCGCCTGCGTGAAGCGCTCGAGATGCTTCGTCGCATGCGGCTGAAACGCGAACAAATGCCAGATCTGCGGGTATTCTGCTCCATCCTGCCTGGCGTGCCGGATGAGATCGCCGAACGGGCTGTTGGTTTCCGCGGTTTCCACGTCGCGGAGAAACATGGGTTCCATGGCGCTGAATTGCTATTGTGCGGGAGCAGACACCGGCTCCGCCATAATATGTTTCCATTATTGCGGACGGGCCAGTGAGGCGGATACCATCGAACAATCATGGGGCTGGGTACAGTGAGGGCGGTCCGCGCCGCGATGGCTACGCTGTGGCTTGGCGGACTCGCGGCAGCGCAGGAACCCGTTGGCACGCTGGAAGGTTCGATAGGTGAAAGGTTCCCTGCAGCGACGAGAGCACCGTTCGCGTCAAACCGGTCTGAATTGCGCCCGTGGACTATCGCGAATTCATGCCGCGAATAGGACTCGCCTCTTTCCACCGGCACGCCGTTCACGGTGTTCTTTCGTAGTGTCCCGACCGTTTTGATCCAGCCGAAGACTTCTTCGATGCGCTTCCGTTTCCGCTGACTCACTTGATAGCCCTCATGCCGCGTGGTGCGTCCATCGATCGCGCTCCCGCCCGGACGCTTGGTGTTCTGCGAGACATGCGGTGCCACATTCATGCCACGCATCTCACTCACGAAGTCTTTAGTGTCGTATGCTTTATCGGCAGCCAGCGTAATGCGCTCGATGCCGTCCACGCGCTCCGCCATCAGCATTGCCGCATCCCGCTCTGCGGTGCCGTTGCATTGCAGCAATTCCGTATCCACCACCAACCCGTTCCGGTTCTCGATCATCACGTTGCCGCAATACGCCAGCTTGGCTTCATGACCACCGCTCTTGCGCGCCAGTCGCGCATCTGGATCCGTGGTGGGCATCGCCACCCTGGCGCCCGGCATCGGCATCAACACCGCACTCGTTACGGCATACAACGCCATCGCCCTCAAGCCGCCCCGGCCGCGTGGTCCGCATCGAGCGCTGGTTCCAGAGCCACAACCTTGGCGATATTCAGTACGCCTTCTCTTACCCGGAATATGGATATGCGCGCGATCGCGCGAGCGCCTTCTCCGCTGTCGTGGCCGGCAGCGGGCCGGTCAGTGTGACTCTTTCCGAAGGTCGCGACGCGCAAAAAGCACAGGGACAACTGTGGCCGCTGAGGGCATCTACGGTGTGATGGCGTACCTGGTGACCGAGCGCGTGAAAGAGATAGGCGTGGGCATGGCATTAGGCGCCACGGCGGGCGGCGTGCCGCGGGCCGTCGTGTTTCAGGGTCTGCTCCCGGTGTTCGTCGGGATCGCCTGCGGCGTCGCCGCCGCGGCGGCCCGGCGAGCCGTCCGCGCCGACCCCATGGTGGCACCGCGACCAATAGTCCGCAGCCCCGACCCCCGGAACCACGACACCGCGCCGCGGCGCTACCAGAGGGATAGCCGACGGCCTACCTGGCGGCGGAGTACTTGTCCCAGAGGGAGGCGATATTGGCGGACGCGGCATCGCCCGGATGTACGATCATGCGGTAGCGGAAGTGAAGGCTCTGCCCAGGTTCAAGCGTTAGCGAGCCGTTCTGCGACCGGTCGTTAGTGAATGCAGCCAAGCCGAACGGATTTACCGCGAACAGCCCGTAGCCCCGCACGTGCCAGCGCTCCGGGTGGCGCGGGTTTCCGGGATGATCCAGGATCGCGATTCCGACCTTCTCGCCGAGAATTTCGCCGGAGTAGTCGCACCAGTTCGACGGCTTGCCCCAGACCTGCTTCTCTCCCACCTGGCCATCGGCGTTGGTGATGTGGCCCGTGCCGCCCTGCTCCTGAAGCACGGGTCGCAACCGAATGCCGAAGAAGCCGTCTTTTTCGTCGCCGAACACTACTTTCTGCGCGGCGGTCAGGGTCAGATCGAAGTCCACGATGCGCAGTGCCGGGTCCGCGTAGAACGTGGTCAGGCGCGACTCGGTGAGCAGTTTGTTCCCGTCATGATCGTTCCAGTCGAAGGTCGCGGCGATCGACCCGCGGTCCTTACCGCTCTTGATTTCGCCCAGTTTGACCAGGACGATTTTGCCGCGGTCGGGCCGGTTGTAGGGCGACTGGTTCAGCGGGGCGATGTTCCAGAAATCGAGGTGATTCACGCTGGCATGCGCGAACCACACACCGCGCTGGTGGGGGTGGTCCTTTTGCGTTTTCTCCTCTTCAGCCACTTTCTCGATCGGCCACATGCGGGTCACGTAGGTTCCTGAGGCGGCGCGCACCGGAAACAGAAAGGGCTTGACGACATCGGGCCCCGCCACATAGAAACCGGTAAACGGTTTGCCGTTGATCTCCACCGGAATCTTCTGGGCGTCGGGCGTGATCCTGACCTGCGCGCGGATCGGCGAAACTGCCGAAACCACGCCAACGAGCAGCAAAAGGGCAGTCTTCATTCACTGCTATCTTACCGTTAACGGGCCGGGAAGTCTGCCCTGTCCGAGGGAGCCGGGCACGTCTCCGGTCAACTCGAGAAGGTGGCCTGCCTTCCTGAATATACCCTTCGTGCGGTCTGTTGAGCTACTCCGCGCGCAGCGCGTCGGCCGGCGCAATCGCCGTGGCGCGGCGCGCCGGAATGTAGCTCGCCAGCAATACCGCGGCGGCGAGCACCAGCGGCACCACACAATAGGTGACCGGATCGATCGGCTTCACTTCGAAGAGCAGGGCCGACATCAGCCGCGTGAGGCCGGCCGCCGCCGCCACGCCCGCGGCCACTCCGATCACAGCCAACACAAAGCCATGGCGAACGAACATCTGCGTTACGCGACCCTGCGGCGCGCCCAGCGCGATGCGAATGCCGATTTCGCGCGTCCGTTGCGATACCGAATAGGAGATCACACCGTAGATTCCGACGATCCCGAGCAGCATAGCCATGCCTCCGGCAATGGCCAGCATCACCAGCGTGAACGAGGTCCGCGCCATCGATTTGTCGTAGATTTCCTGCACCGTGCGCAGATCGTAGATGGGGAGATCGGGGTTTCCCGCCCACACGGCCCGGCGGACTTCTTTCGTGAACTCGGCCGTGCCGGCGCGCCGGCTGCGGATGGCGAAGGCCATGGTATGCTGCACCCAGGTTTCGTCGCCCCAGAAATCCTTGATCAGCATCGGCCAGTATACGATGGTTGGAGCCGGCCGGCTCACGCCGTTGTCCCGCTCGTTCCCGGCTACGCCGATGATTTCGCGCCACGGACCCTTTGGGTTTTCACGGATCCGTTTTCCAACCGCCGCCGCCGGGGTGTGCCAGTATTCCCGCGCCAGGTTTTCGGAAACCATCACCACCATGCGCTTTTCGTAGATATCGGTCCAGGTGAAATCACGCCCCGCAAGCACTGGGTTACCCATGGTTTGGAATACCCCGGGCACCACCGTTTTGAACCGGCGCAACGGCGGAATCCGACCCTGAGTATAAGGCCGGTCTTCGGGAAAGATGGGGTCGTTGTTGTCGTTGCCATCCATAGTGATCGAGTTCGTCAGGGCAACCGATTGCACGCCCGGCAGCGCCTGGATCCGGCGCATGATTTCCTGGTATGTCCGCACCACGTGCTCGGCCTGCGGCGCCTGTTTGGAAGGTATGGAGAGGCGTAACGTCAGAATCTCATCCGGATGCGTGAAGCCCGGCTGCACGCGGTTGAGCGCCTGGAAGGTGCGGATCATGAGGCCCGAGCTGATCAAAAGCACAAGCGCCAGCGCTACCTGTACCACGACCAGCACGCTGCGCGCGCGATGGCGTTCCCGGCCGGCGCTGAGCGCCCGGCCGCCTTCGCGCAGTGCCAGCCCCACGCGCGGGCCGGCATACTTGAACACCGGCGCCAGTCCGAACAGCAGCCCCGACGCCAGGGAAATGCCGAGCGCGAACAGCAGCACGGAAGGGTCGATCCCGATTTCGTCCAGACGCGGCAGGTTGGAGGGCCCCAAGGCGAGCACCAGCCGCAGAACTCCGTAAGCGACCCCGACGCCCAGCGCGCCGCCCACCAGCCCGAGCGCCGTGCTTTCGAGCAGCAGTTCCCGCGCGATCTGGCCCCGACCCGCCCCCAGCGCGGCGCGGATCGCCAGTTCCTGCTGCCGTCCCTCGGCCCGCACCAGGAGCAGGTTGGCAACATTGGCGCACGCGATGAACAGCACGATCCCGACCGTGCCCATCAGCACCCAGAGAACCTTCCCCACATCGCCGACCACGTCGTTTTTGAGCGGCCGCACATTGGGACCCAGGTGCAGGTCTTCGTAGATCTTAATATCCAATCCCGGGGCCGGCGGGAACTTGCGCAGCATGATGGGAATCATGCGGGCCACATCCGCATTGGCTTGTGCGATCGTCACTCCCGGCTTGAGGCGCGTCAATGCCTGGTAGCTGAAATTCCCGATGAAGACTTTGGCGCGTTCGAAGCGCAGCGGCAGGATCAGTTCGGTCTTGCGATTCATGAAATGGAACCGCTGCGGCATCACGCCGATGATCTCGCGCGGCTCGGCATCCACCACGATGCTCCGGCCAATCGCCGAGCGAGCGCCGCCGAATTTTCGTTGCCAGTAGCCGTAGCCCAGCATGACCGTCTGCGGACTTCCCGGAGTATCGTCCCGGCGCGTGAACCAGCGCCCCAGTGTTGGTTGAAGCCCGAGAATGGGAAGCGTGCCGTCGGTGACCATCAGCGCGTGGACCTGCTCCGGCTCGCCCATGCCGGTGACGCTCACATCGTCCGAACGCCACAACCCCAAATCCTCGAAGGTGCGGTTCTCCTCTCGATAGGTGAAATAGGTGGCCGGGCACGCATTCAGGTCCTTGAGGTTGACCATGGTGGAGGTCTGCCAGACTGCCGCCAGCCGGTCGGCATGGGTGTAGGGCAGCGGCTTCAGCAAAACCCCGTTGACAATGCTGAAAATGGCGGTGTTCGCTCCCACGCCGGCGGCGACCGTGATCAGCGTAACCGCCGTGAACATCGGCGAGCGCCCCAGGCGCCGCAGGACGTGTTTCAGCGAAGTGGTATACGAGGGCATGCGTGCTCCAAATGAGTAATACGCCGCGCGCTCGCGCAAGTTCGCAAAAAATCGCGCCTCAGGCCAACCGATCGCGCCGCCCGGCCATGCGGGCCGCCATTCGCATGGCCTGCTTCATGCTGCGCGGATTGGCCAGGTTCCTGCCCGCGATATCGAATGCGGTGCCGTGATCGACCGAAGTGCGGATGATGGGGATCCCCACGGAAATGTTGACGGTGCCGTCGAAATCGATCAACTTCATCGGGATATGACCCTGATCGTGGTACATGGCGACGACAAGGTCGTAGGCGCCGCGGGACGCTTGCAGAAACACCGTGTCGCCGGCGTGCGGGCCGCTGCAAGCGATGCCGTGGGCGCGGGCGGCGCCAATGGCGGGCACGATCAAACGCTCTTCGTCTCCGAAGAGGCCGTGCTCACCGGCATGCGGGTTGAGGCCGCACACGGCGATGCGCGGCGCATCGAAGCCGAGCAGCCGCATGGCTTCATGGCCCAGTTGAATGGTGCGCAGGATGCGCTCGGTATCGAGCTCGCACGCGGCACGCAGGGGAACGTGGGTGGTGACATGAATCGTGGAGAGCCGCTCGCTGGCCAGCAGCATGCGCGATTCCGAAGCGCCGCACAGTTCGGCAATGTACTCGGTATGGCCGGAAAACGGGATTCCCGAAAGGGCCACGGCCTCTTTGTTCAAGGGCGCGGTGACCATGGCGGAGGCGCGGCCGTCCAGGCACATTTCCGTGGCTATCCGGACATACTCCACGCCCGCCGCACCGTAGCGCGGATCCAGCCGTCCGAACGAGACCTCGCCGGGCGTGCCGGTATCGTGAATCGGCACGTCGTCCAAAGGGATGCCCGTGATGCGGCCCGCCTGCGCCAGCACTGCCCCGTCGCCAACCACGATCCAGCGCGCGAGAGGCTTCAGTTCGGAATCGGCGAGCGCTTTGAGCACAATCTCCGGGCCGATGCCGGCGGGGTCGCCCATGGTGAGCGCCACTGTGGGAAGTGCGGCTAGAGTTTGCGACATGTGAAAAAGTCCGCGACCTGGATGAGGGAGGTCCGTTCGCCAAAACCGCCGGCCTTGGTGGCCACGGGAAGGCCATCATAGGTCCCGCCGGTCAGGACGCCGCGTGGGATGCCGGGGAGGATTTCGTCCTGCACGACGATGCCGTCCACGTCGAAGGCACGGCAGACCATGGAAGCCGTATCGCCTCCGGAGAGCACCAGCGCCTCGGGCCGCACAGGCACCACCCGTTCGCGGATTTCGGCAACCGTATGCTCCCCGCGCGGGATCCGCAGGATCGGATGCTCGGGACGCATGGCCCGCAACTCCTCCTCCTGCCTCACCGTGACCGGGTGATCCGACCCCAGGCAGAACAGGATCTTTCCGACAGGCTCGCGGGCGGGGCCCGGCTCTCGCGCGAGTGGTGCCAGGGTGCGGGCAAGGGCCGAGGCCAGCCCCCCGGAGCCGGCCCACAATACGCGCCGCCGCGAGCTCAGCCCGGCGGCCACTACGGCATCGAGGTCCGCATCGCAGATGGCGTCCACGGAGATGAACCGCGCACCCGATTCGATGGCCACCACGACGGCCTCCGGCCGAACATGCGTGCACGGCTGGGCCCCCTGCCAGCGCAGCCGCCGAGCGACCTCCACGGGCGCAAACGGTTCCTCCGCCAGTACCCGCAGAAAGCCCGCCTCCACGATCCGCTTCAGCGCGGGAAATGCCGGTGTGATCACCGCCGCGTCATAGCCGAACGCGTCCAGCGCCGCCGCCACTTCCGCGCCGACGTTGCCGCGGAGGGTCGAATCGATTTTCTTGAAGAGCATTTCCGCCTGGCGCGCCGGCAGGCAACTCGCCACCTCGTCCATCAGGCGCCGCAGGTCCTCGGCGGGAAGTTCACGGCTGTCGGTGCTCACGGCGAAAGCGGCGGACCCCGGCGGCGGCGAGGCGAGCCCGACCGAGACGAACGTCCTCCGGCCGCGCATGGCGAACTGAACCGCGGCATCGCACGCGCCCGTCAGGTCGTCCGCGATGATCAGGCAGTCGATCATGTGGGATCTCAAACCTCAGCTTATCGGCGCCGCGCGGAAGGGTGCAACTTTTTGCAGACGAAATCCGGGCGGCGTACGTATTTAGTAAGCACAGCCCATGCTGTTTGCGGGCCCGCTCGCGCGCGGGGGCGCGGCTCCAGTGAGAGGTGATCGATGCTGCACGACTTCCGCATTTCCATCCGAACGCTGCTCCGCAGCCCCGGATTTGGTCTGACCGCCATCGCCGCGCTCGCCCTCGGCATCGGCGCCAATGCCGCCATATTCAGCCTGGTCAACCAGGTCCTGCTCAACCCGGCCGGCGTCTCCCACCCCGACCGCGTGGCTGCCGTGCGCATCAAGTACGACAAGCTCAACCTGAGTAGCATTCCCGTCTCGGTGCCCGATTTTGCCGATGTGCGAGATAGCCGCGAGACGTTCCAGCACGCCGCGGTGGTGCGGCTGGGCGATATCAGCTATACCGGCGGCGACGCGCCGCAGCGGCTCCAGGGCGCCATGGCATCGGTGGAGTGGTTCGACGTGTTTGGCGCGAAACCGCAAATCGGGCGCGTGTTTACCGCCGGGGAGGACCAGCCCAATGCCAACCAGGTGGCCGTGCTCGCCTACGCCACCTGGCGGCGGCTTTTTGGCGCCGACCCCGGCATTGTGGGAAGAACCATATCGTTGAACGAGAATCCCTACCGTGTCATTGGCGTGATGGGCGCCGATTTCCGCTGGCCGCGGGAAACCGACGTCTGGGTACCGCTGGGGCTGGCCCGCGACGCGTATGCGGAAGGCAACCGCTTCAACGAGTCGCTCGTCGCCTTTGCCCGCATGCGGCCCGGCGTGCCGTTCGAAAAAGCCAACGCGCTGATCCAGATGATGGGCGACCGGCTCAAACGCAGCGGCACCCGCGGCGCCGCGTATGCGGCCGATTCCGCCTGGGGCATGTTCGCTGTGCCCATGACCGATTTCATCGCCGGCGATACCCGCAAACCGCTGCTCATCCTGATGGGCGCCGTCGGGCTGGTGCTGCTCATCGCCTGCTCCAATATTGCCGGCCTCATGCTGGCCCGGACCTCGGGGCGCGCACGTGAGATTGCCGTGCGCACCGCGCTGGGCGCGGGTCGATGGCGGCTCATGCGGCAGACGCTGGCGGAGAGCGTGCTGCTGGCCGGGGCAGGCGCCATGGCGGGGTTGGCGTTAGCCTACGGCGGAGCGCGCGTTCTCCTGCTGCTTGCTCCGGAGAATGCGACCGCCGGCCTATCCGCGGGAATCGACCTTCAGGTGCTCCTGTTCACCGTTATCGCCACGCTGCTGTCGGCGGTGCTGTTCGGACTGGCACCCGCCTGGCAGATCGGCAAGCTCGACGCCATCGAGATTCTGAAAGGCACGGGACGCTCCGGCATGTCCGGCCGGGGACGGCAGCGGCTGCGCGCGGCACTGGTGGTTTCCGAGACTGCGCTGGCGTTGATGCTGCTGGTGGGCGCCGGCCTGTTTCTGCGCAGCCTGGCGCGGGTGGAAGAGATCCGCCCCGGTTTCGATCCGCACGGCGTGATGACCGCCGGTCTCACGCTCCCCCGCGCGCGCTATCCGGACAACCCGCGACGGCTTGCGTTCTACCAGGCGCTGGCCGATCGGCTGTCGGCGATTCCCGGCGTCACCAGCGTCGCGCTGGGGCTTCCCCTGCCCTTCAGCGGGGGGCAGTCCTCGGCGTCGTTCCGCATTCTGGAGAAGCCCACCGGAGCCGGAGATCCAGGCCCGCACGGGGATGTCCGCCGCATCTCGCCGGGCTATTTCCAGGCGCTCAGCATTCCTTTGAAGGCGGGCCGCTATTTCACCGACCAGGACCGCGAGGGCAACCAGCGCGTGGCCATCATCGATGAGAACCTGGCGCGGCAGTACTGGCAGGGCGAGAACCCGATCGGCTTCCACATCGTCGGCGGCGCGCCGGGCGGGCCATCCGTCATTGTTGGCGTGGTGGGCCACGTGCGCCACTCCGACCTGGCGGCGGATAGCGGCAAGGGCGTCTATTACTACCCGATGTGGCAGGCGGCGGCCCCCCTCACCCAGATCGCGGTCAAGACCTCGCGCGACGCAGGCACCCTGGTGGGGCCCATCCGCGAGGCGGTGCACGCCACCGATGCCGCCCAGCCGGTGGCGCAGATCAAGAGCATGGAAGACCTGGTGGCCAGTTCGCTCGCGCCCCGCCGCTTCGTGGTCCAGTTGCTGGGCTTCTTCGCCACTGTGTCGCTGCTGATGGCCGCACTGGGCCTCTACGGCGTGATCAGCTACTCGGTCACACAGCGCACCCAGGAAATCGGCATCCGTGTCGCCCTGGGGGCTTCGCGGCGGGCGGTGCTGGGCATGGTGGTCGGAGAGGGCGTCCAACTGGCACTGCTGGGCGCGATCATCGGGCTGACCGCATCGGTGGCCAGCGGCCGCTGGCTCCGCAGCCAACTCTACGAAGTCAGCGCGTTCGATCCGCTGACCTTCGCAGCCATGGCCCTGGTGCTGTTGGCCGCGGCCTTTCTCGCCAGCTACATTCCGGCGCGGCGGGCCATGCAGGTTCAGCCTTCCGCAGCGCTGCGCTATGAGTAATTGAGCGGCGGAAGAACCCGGTGGCCCAGAAGGCCGGCATCCGCAATCTCTATTTCGCCAGTGCCGCTATGCTGATGGGTATCGGCATGGTCGGACTCGGCAAGCTTCGCAGATCTCAGGCGGAAACCGCGGCCGCCGCTGTGGACTGAGCGTATTCCGCCGCTTGCCGCATCCGCTCGAGCGCTTCAAGGATCCGGGGTACGTCCTCGAAACCGTACGAAATGCGCAGTTGGCGCTTGCCTGCCCGGGCCAGGTCGCCGCTCGGATGGACGCAATAAACTCCCGGGATGTAGAACACGCGGGCCTCGCCGCGCCCGGACGGCTGTGCCAGAAAGCGGAAAAACGGTGAATCCGGGTGGGTCTCCACTTCCCGGAACGTCAGGTAGTAGTAGAACCCGGCGCTGCCGCCGCGGCAGGATTCCAGGAACGGCCCCAGGCTGCGCTCAATGCCTTCGCCGACGGCGACTGCCTTTTCGCGGTACCCGCTATTGACCGCGCGAAGCTGGCGCGCCATATGGGTATCCAGCAGGTAGCCCGCCATCTCCTGTACAAAAGGAGGCCCGCTGAAGCCGGCGTCGCTGGTCTTCTGCACCACGGCGTTCATGAAGGGTCCGGCGGGGCCGAGCAGATAGCCAAGGCGCAGCCCCGGTGCCAGCACTTTAGAGAGCGTGCCGATCTCGTAGGCGATCCCCAGCGTGTCTTCCGACAGTACCGATTCGAAGGGCTCGGCGGCGGGATCGTGCAGCAGCAGTTCATACGCGAGATCGTAGAAGATCGGGATGAGACGTCCCTCGCGGCGCGAGAGCGTCGATGCCGCCTCGAGCAGGGCGCGGCGCCGCGGGTTGGACAGTATGGTGCACGACGGGTTGTTCACCGTGACCGTATAGAAGAACGAGATCCGCCGCGCATCTTCCGATTCCAGCTTGCGGTGGAGCGCGGCCAGATCGATGCCCTCCGCGTCCTCGGGAACGGGGAGCACCTGAAACCCTTTCCGTTCGAGAGCATTCGTGTAGATGTAGTAGCTGGGGTCCGAGGTGACCACGATTCCCGCCGGCAGCACCTCCGCAAGCGCGTCGAGAATGCTGGTGGCGCCGCAGGCTCCGATGGCCATGGACTGGCGCGCGAGCGTGGCTTCATCCAGACCCCGCACATTGCGGGAGGCGAGAAAGCGGCGGATCGCCGCAATCAGGTTGGCGCACCCGATCGGGTTGCCGTAATTGAACGCCTGGCGGTATTTCACGCCATCGCCGGCCACGGCGTCCATGGCCCGCGTCAGGTCGCCGATGGGTATGGTCTTCTCATTGACGTAACCGACGCCGAGATTGATATCGACACCGTCGCGGAAATCGCCCGCGAACTCCACCATCATCCGGTTTACGGGAGATGGTTGGGCAGAGGCCCGACCGAAGTCGGAGAGATGGATTTGCATGTCCGGTTGAGATGGGGCTGGAGTTTTTGCCAGGCCGCGTCCACGCTGACACCGTACTTGGCCCGCAGTTCTTCGAGCTTGCCGTGTTCGATGAACCGGTCGGGCCAACCGATGCGCACCACCGGAGTGGTCAGCCCGAGGTTGCTCAACTCCTCGAGAACCGCGCTGCCGAAGCCGCCCATCAGCACGTGATCTTCGAGAGTAAGGATGACATCCGCGCCGCGCGCGTAGAATTCCAGCATGGCGGTATCCACGGGCTTGGCGAAGCGGGCGTTGACCACCGCCGCCGGGATGCCTGCGCCCGCCAGTTTACGGGCGACTTCCTCCGCCATCGGGACCAGCGCGCCCAGCGCGAAAATGGCCACGCGGGCGCCCTCTTCGTGTTGCAGCAGTTCCGCCTTGCCGATGGGGATCGCCTTAGGAACATCTTTCACCGGCGTGCCGGGCCCCAGCCCGCGCGGATACCGCACGGCTACCGGGCCCTCCCACTGCATCGCCGTAAAGAGCATGTCGGCAAGTTCGTCCTCATCTTTGGGGACCATGTGGATCAGGTTGGGGATGTCGCGCAGATAGGCGATATCGAACAGGCCGTGATGAGTGGGCCCGTCATCGGGCGAAAGTCCGCCGCGGTCCATGGCAAACACGACCGGCAGGTCTTGCAGGCAGACGTCGTGCACGATGGGATCGAACGCGCGCTGCAAAAACGTGGAATAGATGGCGCAAAACGGTTTGAAACCGCGGGCGGCCAGCCCGGCGGCAAATACGACGGCGTGCTCTTCGGCGATACCCACATCGAAGTAACGATCGGGATGATGCGTCCGGAAGCGGTCGAGACCGGTACCGTTGGGCATGGCCGCCGTTATCGCCACGACCTTCGGATTGAAATCGGCCAGTTTCACCAGGGTATCGGCGAACACCTCGGAGTACGTGCGCCGGCTGAGGGGCTTGGTCTCGCCGGTTTCGGGATCGTAGGGTCCCAGGCCATGGAATTTCTTCTGCTTCTGCATGGCCGGCTCGAAGCCCTTGCCCTTCTGGGTGAGCACGTGCAGCAACTGCGGGCGGTCCTGGTTCTTGAGAAACTCGAACGTCTTGATGAGGGTGGAGACGTCGTGGCCGTCGATGGGACCATAGTATTTGAGACCCAGCTCTTCGAAGATGATGCTGGGCCAGAACATGCCTTTGGCGGCCTCTTCGGCCTTCCGCGCCATGGCCAGCGCGGTCTTGCCGCCCACCTTCTCGACGAACTTGCCGGCGCGGTCGTGCAGGTACGCGAACCGCGGGCTGGTGACCATGCGGTTGAGATAGCTGGCAATGGCGCCCACGTTCTTGTCGATTGACCATTCGTTGTCGTTCAGCACCACCAGCATCCGCCGGGTATGGTTGGCGATGTTGTTCAGGGCTTCGTAGGTGACTCCGCAGGTGAAGGCGGCATCGCCCGCCACCGCCACCACGTGTTCCTTGCCGCCGCTCCGGTCGCGTGCCACGGCCATGCCCAACGCCGCCGAAAGCGCCGTGCCGGCATGTCCGGCTCCGTAGCAATCGTGCGGGCTCTCGGTGCGCAGCATGAACCCGTTCAGCCCCCCGGGGGTGCGGATCGTCTTGAACCGCTCGCGCCTGCCGGTGAGCAGCTTGTGGATGTAGGCTTGGTGGCTCACGTCGAACAGGATCTGGTCTTCCGGTGTGCGGAATACGTAATGCAGTGCGAGGGTCAGTTCCACCACCCCGAGATTGGGGCCCAGGTGGCCGCCGTTGGCGGAGAGCACGGTGATCAGTTCTTCACGAATCTCCGTGGCCAGGTGTTCCAGATCGGGGATAGAGAGGAGGCGTAAATCGTCGGGTGAATCAATGCGGTCGAGTATCCGTCCCATAGTTATGTGCCGCGGTGGCCTCGCGATGGCGCATTCGCTGAGCGGTGAAAAGCACGAAATGGCAGAACAGGGCCGTCACCAGCCAGGAGAAGAAGAGCACCACGTAGTCGTGCACCGGCAGGTGCCCGATGCCGGGATCCCAAAACATTTGCAGCAGCGGATTGTAGCCCTGCACGGTGGGCTGATCGGCCAGCCAGACCAGGGTTGCCGCCAGGGCACCCAGGCACAGCCGGTTGGAGACGATTCGCCGCACCCGCGTTGCTCTCATCTCAACCTATTGTAACCGCGCCGCGCGGGTGGCGCAGCCCTTCCAAGAGCGCCGCTACTCCTCCCCGAATCCCCGCGCGTGGGCGGGACCGCGGAACACGGCATTCAGGAACAGCAGGTTCATGCCATCCTGCATGGCGCGGAAGTTCGGGTCCACGGTGAAACCGACGACCACGCCGCGCCCCGCGTTGGTGGTCACCACCAGCGGCTTGAACGCCATCTGCTTGCGGTTCTCGGCCCACAAATAGCCGCTCGCCACGAGTTTGTCGGCCGCCTCGAAATAGACCGCATTGATACCGCGGTCGGCCCGCACCGGGGCGTAAATGGCGCTGCCTTCCACCATCACGTTGACGCTGTCGCCGAGCCCGGCGGTGAGCCAGATATCCGGCCGGACGTGCGCGCGGACAATGGCTCCCGGCGCGCTGTCGGGCAGCTCCGTATTGGCGCGAATCGCTTTCTCCAGATCCGCCTCCGTGGCAATCGCGGTGCCTGCCACCCGCTGCGAAGCCGGCGCCGCCGCACCGCCGCGCCGTCCGCCGGCGGCAGGCGCAGTCTCCACAGGCGCTGCTGCCGCGGACGATGCCCTGCCGCCGCGCTCGGCTCCGCCTCCTCGCGCGTCGCCGTCGCGCAGCGCATTCTCCTGGCGCAGATCGAGCAGCGCCAGGCGCGAATCCGCGAGCACGTTGACCGCGCTTCCCAACGCTACCAGCGTCCCGCCGGATTGCACCCACTCCTTCAACCGCTGCAGTCCCGCATCGCCCAGAATCTGGGCGTAGTTGCCACCCGATGGCAGAATCAACACCTGCAAACGCGCCAGCTCCGTCGCCGTCAGCGCGGCCAGCCGCACGGCCGAGACCGGGTAACCGTACTGCCGTTCGAGCACGAATCGGGCGGCGCCCGCCGAACCCGAAGCCGCCGGCGTATCCCATGCCATTCCCACGGCCGGCCGGCGCACCGGGACCACGTAGCGGCTGCCGAAGTTCACACCATCCTCCACCCAGCCGGAATTGGTGGCGTAGACGTCGGCGCCGGTTTCGCGCGCCAGTCGCGCCAGCCGGTCCCCGAGATCGGCGGGGTTGTCGGCCACCTTCAGAATCAGCGCGCCCTCCGCAAACTTGCGGCCCATCTGCTCGATGGGTCTGTCGCTCGAAAAGACTCTCAGGTCCTGGCGCAGCGCCGCCGCCAGCAGACGCGTCGCTGCCGCCGAGCCCCACGGTACCAGGTACGCCACCGTCGCCTTGCTCCCGCGCATCTCACCGGCCACCACCAGCAACGCCTTCGCCGCCTCGAAACTACCCGCCGAGACCGTCCCGTTCGGCACCAGTTCCACGTTGAACAGCAGGGGCAGCGACCATGCCGTCACGTCGTAGATTTCGCTCCGCTGTTTCAGCTTGCGCCGGGCCTCTTCGGCGGCAATGAACTTCTCGTCCATAGGTACCTGCGGATCGAGCAGCGTGCGGATCAGGCGTTTCGCCGGCTGCGCCATAGGCACCACGTAGGTTCCCGCCGCATACTCGCGTTCGCCCGCCCGGAAGGGGGCGGTGGCCCGCTTCACCTCGATGCCGTGCTCCACCAGGATGCCAGCCAGTTTATCGGTGGCCGCGGCATCGCGCCCTCGCGGCAGAATGTACTCCTTCACCGGTTCTTTCGAGCCCTCTTCGACGGCCGTCACCCCGTAGCGGTAGAAATCGTTCAACAACTTCTCGCGGTTCGCCGCGGCGGTTTCGAGCGTCGAAACCGAGGCCACGAAATGGTGGCGCACGGTATCGCGGAAGGTCAGGAGCGTATCGTCGGACCGCCTCACCAGCAGGCCGCGCACCGAGGCTTGCTCGTAGGTCATGGCGATGGCGCCGTAGTAGCTCGGCCAGCTCGCACCATAGCCGGGATAAAACGCATCGTAGTTCTCCCTGGTGAAGTAATCGAACCCGTACTGGTCGAACCATTTCGAGTTGTTGCGCCCGAACAGCTTCAGGCTGCCGCGCTGGTCGGCCGTGAGGTGCGGATTGTACGGGTCCGATTCGGGGCTGAAGAAGTACGTGCTGTCGGCGCCCATCTCGTGCAGGTCCACGTACACCAGCGGGCGCCATTCGCGGAGCACTTTCACCTGGTCGCGGATTTCGGGCTGGGTGAGCGCGATCCAGTCGCGATTCAGATCGAACAGGTAGTGATTCACGCGGCCGCCGGGCCACGGTTCCTGGTGTTCGGCGGCAGCCGGGCTGGCATCGGGCACCAGTCCGCGCGCGGATTCGAAGTAGTTCACGAACCGGTCGCGGCCGTCCGGATTCTGCGTGGGGTCGATCAGCACAACCACCTTGGAGAGGATGCCTTCCACGATCTTGTCATTGCGCGCCGCCAGCAGATGATAGGCCGTCAGCAGGGCCGCGTCCGGCGACGAGATCTCGTTGCCGTGGACACCATAGGACAGCCACACCACCGCCGGCAGCTCCGCCATCAACCGCCGCGCCTCGCCTTCGGGGGTCTTGCGAGGGTCGGCCAGACGTTGCATCTCCGTACGGATCTCCGCCAGTTTCCGCAGGTTCGCTTCCGAGGCTACCGCCGCGTAGATGAGCTTCCGGCCCTCCCACGTCTGCCCGTATTCGAACACCTTCATGCACTTGGGCGCGGCGGCAGCCAGGGCCTCGAAGTACCGGTCGATGCCGGCGTAGCCCGTCACCTGTTCGCCGGGCTCGTATCCCAGCACCTGCTTGACCGTCGGGATTCTGGCATCGTATTCCGTTCCCGGCCAGAACTCACGGTTCGGCTGCGCCACCACCTGCGCGGCGCACCACACTCCCACCAGGACATACTTCGTGACCCGTTGCATAAAAAATCAGTGTAGCGGTAATTTCCCCGGTCCGTCTCGTAACCTTTCGACGGGCCGCGAGTATCACCCCTATGGCTGCTTTTCTCGATGACATCCTGTACGGCACCCGGCTCCTGCGGCGGTCGCCGGGGTTCTCGGCCGCGGCGATTCTCGCGCTGGCACTCGGGGTGGGAGCGAACACGGCCATCTTCAGCGTGGTGGATGCCGTGCTGCTGGCTCCCCTGCCCTACGCCGATGAGAGCCGGCTGGCGATGGTTTGGGAAGACGCTTCCTATATCGGCTTCCCGCGTAACACGCCGGCGCCGGCCAACTGGGTGGACTGGCGCAAGCAGAACACCGTTTTCACGGATATCGCGGCCACCCGCGGCGTCACCTACAGCATCACTGGCGATGGCCCGCCCGAACAGGTGTTCGGCCGCCGCACCACCGCCAATCTGTGGACCATCCTGGGCACGCAGCCGCTTCTGGGACGGGTCTTCTCCGATCCGGAAGAGAAATCCGGCGCCCGCCTGGCCGTGATCGGGTACGGCCTGTGGCAGCGGCGATACGGGGCCGATGCCGGCGTGATCGGCCGCAAGATCCTGCTCAACAACGAACCCTACACGGTGGCCGCGGTCATGCCGCGGGGCTTCACCTTTCCGTCGCGTCTGATGGACATCTGGACCCCGGCTGCTTTCACCCCGGACGAGTTGTCGCGGCGCAGCTCACATTTTCTGCAATGCGTGGCCCGACTGAAACCGGATGTTACTCTTGCCCAGGCGCAGTCCGAAATGAACGTCATCATGAAGCGGTTGGAACAGCAGTATCCCGCCAGCAACCGCCGCATCGGCGCCACCGTGGTGTCGATGCGCGAGCAGATGGCGGGCGACACGCGGCCCGCCCTGATCGCGCTGTGGTGCGCCGCCGGCTGCGTCCTGCTGATCGCGTGCGCCAATATTGCCAACCTGCTGATGGCCCGCGGCACGGAACGGCAGCGTGAAATGGCGGTGCGCGCCGCCATCGGCGCCGGGCGAATCCGCCTGATCCGCCAGTTGCTCACCGAAAGCCTCGTGCTGGCCGTTCTCGGGGCGGCATCGGGACTGGCCCTGGCGCGGGGCGGCATGCGCGTGCTCGAGGGTCTGGTGCCTCCGCAGATGGCCGCCGTGACGCTCGACCTCGATGCCCGCGTGCTCTGGTTCACCCTCGCCGTCTCCCTCTTCACCGGTTTGCTTTTTGGCGCCGCGCCCGCGCTGGCCGGCGCGCGCGTCCAGCTTCACGATGCGCTGAAGCAGGGAGGTCGCGGCAGCGTCGGGCGGCGTCATGACCTTCTTCGCGACGGCCTCGTGGTGGTCCAGGTCTCCCTGGCGCTGGTCCTGCTCACCGGCGCGGGCCTGATGATCCAGACCCTCTATCGCCTCCAGCACGTCGATATCGGAATCCATACCGACCACCTGCTGACCTTGCAGACCTACCTTCCGGCGTCCCGTTATCCGACCCATGCCGCCCGGGTGGCGTTCGTCAATGCCGTCCTCGAGAAGGTGAAGGCTCTGCCCGGAGTGACCGACGCCGGCTACACCTCCAACCTGCCGCTCACCACGCGCGGCAACACGAACGGGTATATCCTCCAGGGCGTCCCGCAACAGGATCTACAGAGCCAGGATGCGCTGTTCCGGGTCGTCACCACCGACTTTCTCCAGACCATGGGCGTGCGTTTGCGCGAAGGCCGTTTCTTTTCCGCCGCGGACCAGGCCCACACTCAGCCGGTGGTGATCGTCAACGAGACCTTCGCCGACCGCCACTGGCGCAATCAGAGCGCGCTCGGCAAGGGAATCCAGGTTGACAATCGCGGGCAGGACCGCCCGTGGCTCCGCATCGTCGGCGTGGTCCGCGAGATTCGCGAGCGGGGCGTGGATGAGGACCTCAAACCCGCGATTTACATGCCACACTCGCAATCCGAGCACGAGTGGCCGATTCCGGCCGAGATGGCCGTCCGTGCTTCGGTCGATCCGCTGGCGCTCGCCTCCGCCGTCCGCCAGGCCGTCTGGAGCGTCGATAAGGATCAGCCGATTGCGCGGCTCCGCACCATGGAGGACCTGGCGGGTGTGGGGCTCGAGGGCCGCCGTGAATCGATGACCCTGCTGGCGCTGTTTGCCGCGCTGGCGCTGGTGCTGGCCGTCATCGGCATCTACGGCGTGTTGTCGTACATGGTGCTCCAGCGATCACGCGAAATCGCCGTGCGCATGGCGATGGGCGCACGGCCGTCGCAGGTGCTGGGAATGATCGCATCCCGCGGCTTGAGTCTGACCGCGGTGGGGCTGACCATCGGCATTGCCGCCTCCCTGGCCGTGACGCGTTGGATTGGCACCCTGCTGTTCGAAGTGCGCCCGCGGGATCCGTGGACCTTGGCGGCGGTCTCGGCGGTATTGGCCCTGGTGGCACTGAGCGCGTGCCTGATTCCGGCGCGCCGCGCTGCGCGCGTCCATCCCGCATCGGCGCTGCGCAACGAGTGAGCCCCGCCGCCTGCTAAAATCGGGGGTCCATTTCGTAAGACCATGCAACTACGAGTTCTGACCCTCCTTGCGCTGCCTCTGCTCGCTCTGGCAGCCGACCCAGCCGGCGGCATCGATACCGCGTCTATGAATAAATCGGTCGATCCCTGCGTCGACTTTTATCAGTACGCCTGCGGCAATTGGATTGCCCACAACCCGCTGCCCGCCGATCGGTCGCGATGGGGGCGCTTCACGGAACTCAGTGATCGCAACGAGAAAGTGCTGCTCGATATCCTTCAGGGCACGGCGGTGGCGAAGCCCGGCGGGTCCGCCCTCGAACAGCAGATCGGCGACTATTTCGCCAGTTGCATGGATACCGCCACCATCAACAAGAAGGGCATCGCGCCGCTCCAGCCGGAGCTCGATCGCATCAATGCCATGGCCGCCCAGGAGGACGTCGAGGCCGAACTGATCCGCCTGCACCGCACCGGAGTGATGGTGCTCTACATGTTCGGCGCCGTTCCCGACAGCAAGGATTCGACGCGCACCATCGCCGCCGTGGGGCAGGGCGGTCTGTCGCTTCCCGACCGCGACTACTACCTCAAGACCGACCCCAAGGCGGTCGAAACCCGCGAGCGCTTCGAGCGGCACGTCCGCAACCTCTTCCAGCTTGCTGGAGACTCGGCGGCCGATGCCGCCGCCAAAGCCAAAATGGTGTTGGCTCTCGAAACCGGCCTGGCCAGGATCTCCGCGGACCGCGTCGCCATGCGCGATCCTAACAAGCGCTACCACCCGATGACGATCGCCGAGCTCAAGCAGTTGGCCCCCACCTGGGATTGGGACGTCTACTTCAAAGGCGTCGGCGCACCCGCCTTCGATACCCTGAACGTGACCAATCCGGATTTCTTCAAGAACCTCGCCGCCAGCGTGCCCACCGATTCGGCCGAGCCGTGGAAGGCATATTTCGAATACCACCTGTTGCGGGCTGCCGCCTCCAATCTGTCGGAAGCCTTCGAAAACGAGGAGTTCGACTTCTGGCAGCGCTACCTGACCGGCGCCCGCGAGCAGCGTCCGCGCAACATGCGCTGCGTGGCCGACACCGACCGCACGCTGGGCGATCTCCTGGGCCAGAAATACGTGGAAGTCGCTTTCGGCGCCGATGCGAAAAAGCAGATGACTCAGATGGTGGATGCGCTCGATCAGGCGCTGGCCAAAGACATCGAAACCCTTCCCTGGATGACCGCCGCCACCAAGAAGGCCGCCCTGTCAAAACTGAAGACAATCACCCACAATGTGGGCACGCCCATCAAGTGGCGGGACTACAGCAAGGTCACGGTGGTGCGCGACGATTACTTCGGCAACGCCCTCCGCGCTGTCCAGGCTATGTACGACCAGCGCATCCAGCGCATCGGCAAACCCACCGACAAAACGGAGTGGATGATGACCACGCCCACGGTGAACGCCTTCTACAGCCCACCCTACAACAGCATCAATTTTCCGGCTGGGATTCTCCAGCCGCCGTTTTTCGATCCCCGCCGCGACACCGCCCTCAATTACGGAGCCGCGGGCGCGGTGATCGGGCATGAAATGACGCACGGGTTCGACGACCAGGGCCGCAAGTTCGACGGCAACGGGAATCTGCGCGACTGGTGGACGGCGGCCGATGCCGGCGAGTTCGAAAAGCGCGCCGCGTGCATCGATCGCCAGTATTCCAGCTTCACGGCGGTGGACGACCTGAAGCTGAACGGCAAGCTGACGCTGGGCGAGAACACGGCCGACAATGGCGGTTTGCGGGTGGCCCTGATGGCACTCCACGAGACGCTCAAGGGCAAGGAGGAGCGCGTGGACGGCTTCACTCCCGACCAGCGCGCCTTTCTCGGCTTCGCCCAGATCTGGTGCGAGAACGCCAGCCCGCAGGCCGAGCGCCAGCACGCCCTGACGAATCCGCACTCGCCCGGCCGATATCGCGTCAACGGCACCCTCCAGAATATGCCCGAGTTCCAGAAGGCGTTCTCGTGCAAGGCCGCCCAGCCCATGGTCAGCGCTAACGCCTGCCGGGTCTGGTAAGCCGGTCCTGCGGCTCACGCGCCGGGACCGGAAACTCGTCTCGGCGCATCCACCCCCGCCGCTGCCCGCCGGACCGTGGCAACCCGTCCGGATGGAGTACAGCTTGTCCTCAACCGAAGAATTTGACGGCCATGCTGTGCCACCGAGGCCAATCGTGGCTCGAGCCTTCCCAGACATCCAGAAGGTGCGGAATCTGCCGTGAGCCGAACTCGTCGGCGAGCTGGACGTTCTCATCGAAGTGAGGATCGCTTTGGCCGACCGCCAGAACGTAGTAGTTGCGGTGGAAACGATCCAGAAACCACGCGTCGTTCAGGTTGGGCAGATACTCCAACGGCGAATGGGGATACGCATTGTCGTCGTGATAGCCGTTGAGAAACAGCGTGGGGATATCGAACACCCCGGACATGCTGACGGCATAGGTCACCAGGTCCGGATGGCGCAGAGCGAAATTCACGGCGTGGTAGCCGCCAAGGCTGCAACCGGTGGTGGCGAACTGCGGCCAGCTCGTTCGATTGTTCACGAACGGCGCGAGTTCGCGGACCAGATAGGTGTCGAATGCGTTCTGCCGGAGCACGCGGGCGGCTGGAGGCTTGCTGCGATCGTACCAGGATTCCTGGTCGACGCTATCGACGCAGATCACCTGAAGCTCGCCGCGGTCGATCTTCGCGGCGAGTGCGCCGATCATCCCGCGATCTTCATATTCGTAGAACCGGCCCGCCGGGGTGGGGAACACCACCGCGGGGAATCCGCGGTCCCCGAAGGCCAGCAGTTCCATCTCTTTTTGTAAAGGCGGGCTGTACCACTTGATGTAGTCGCGGCGCATGGTTCCAACGCTTTTGTATGGTGTCACAGTACGATTCGGCTGGCAACACGGGCGGCTGAACCGCGGCATACCGGGAGTCGCGGGCGCGCGGTTGATCGCGGTGCTGGCGAATCGGCCCCGCCGGAGCTAAGATCGGTCTGCTTCATCGACTATGGAATCCGAAAATCGGTATCAGCGGCTGCGCCGGCATCTGAACCGAATGCCCGTGGGGCTCCCGGCCAGCCAATCCCTACGCGAGGATCCTGGCGGGACGCTACGGCAAATGGGGCATGCGCAAGTTGGGCGCCCGCAAGGTCGTGGGCCTGAAGATCTGACGCCGGTTTGGGCGTCGTGATTGCCCGCGCCCACGTCGCTCGGAATGTAGGTTTCTTCACGCGGGGTCTGCGCCGAGGTTGGTCCGGCGGTTCAAACTAGGGACAGGGCGCCGATGATGCGGCTTCGCGTAGTGACGTACAACGTGCATAAGTGCCGCGGGCTGGATGGGCGGGTCAGCTCGGCGCGGATCGCCGGAGTCCTGCTCGAAGTGGCAGCCGACGTCATCGCCCTTCAGGAAGTTCTCGATCAGCAGGCGGAAGCGATCTCCGCGGACGTCGGACTGGATTTCGTGCTGGGAGAAACCCGCAAGCACCACGGCTACGCCTATGGCAACGTCGTGCTGAGCCGGTTTCCGATCCGCACCATGCACAACTACGATCTGAGCGTGCGCGGGCGCGAAGAGCGCGGATGCCTGCGCGCCGACCTGGCGCTGAACGGCGGCGATCTGCTGCACGTGTTCAACGTACACCTGGGCACGGCCCTGATCGAGCGGCGCCACCAGGGTCGAAAGCTGATTGCCCCGGAACTGCTCAGTGACGAGGCGCTTCAGGCGCCGCGCATCGTAATGGGAGATTTCAACGAGTGGACACGCGGGCTGGCTACGAGGCTGTTGCGATCCCATCTGAAGAGCGCCGACATCCGCCGCCATCTGCGCCGGTCGCGGACTTATCCCGGGGTCCTGCCGTTTCTCCACCTGGACCATATCTACTACGATCCGGTGCTGCGGCTCGATCGGCTGGCGCTCCACCGAACGCGAAAGGCATTAGTAGCGTCCGACCATCTGCCGCTAGTGGGGGAATTTATCTGGGACCCAAAAGAAAATGGTTCCAAGTGACCTGATTCCCAGCCTTGTCCACCGCCGGCATACACGGCACTGAACACTGCAAGCAAGAGTGCCGGACGATTCGCCTCTCCGCTCCCCGACCGCCGCTTTGGGCGACTGCCGGATCAATACGTCAAGACTCGCCGCAAACTCTCTCCCGCTCGGGACCGGTTGCTCGTAACGGCCTTTTACTCGCCCGCAACGGCTGCTCCTTGCGGAGCCACCATTCCGGGGTCAAAGTTCCCGGCCTGCTACTTCGCTCCCCAGCAAATTGCTTCCGCCACCCGTTCGACCGTTCCGCTCCGCCACCGGTCCGGGTCTCCCCGACTTTCGGCGGCCTCATTGCTTCTGGCCCGTTGCGGCTTCCACAATCTGCTATCTGGCCTGCGCTTTCCGTCTCCACTCGCCTTCGGGACTCTTACCTCCCTCAGGATCAACGCGTTCAACGGAACTCCCAAACCATACGGCCCGCCTTCCGAACTCGCCCGATCACCCTTCGCTCCCCGCAGCCGATTTCTATTGCTAGTAATGCTGGCTACGGATCAACGTTCCGGGGCCGCTACGTTTCCGGAGGCTCGCTGTTCCTCAAACCTCTTGGAACCTCTTCCACTATGCCCCGGAAGAGGTTTTTGGTCAAGAGCGATGCGCGCGAAATCACCCCTATTTCAACAGAAAATAACACTTGCATTTCGATCAGGTTACAGACCAGTCGCGGTGCATCTTCTGTGGATAAAACATCCGAGTGCCAAGCTGTTGTCGGATACTGGAAACCATGCGCCGCCTCGCGATCCGGCCCGGAGCCATTGGCGACCTCATTGTCGCCTTGCCGGCCCTCGAGTGTCTGGCCCTCGAGTGTCTGAAAGCGGGCGGGCTGGAGGTGTGGACGGCACCGGCCAACGTGCCCCTGGTACAGTTTGCTCCCGCGCGGTCCATTCCCGCTACGGGTCTGGATTGGCTGGGCATCGCGGAACCGCCGGCCGGACTGATGGACGCTCTGCGCGGGTTCGACTCGATTGTGTCGTGGTATGGCGCCAACCGCCCGGAGTTTCGCGACCTCGTGAAAGCCCTGGGGCTGCCGTTCACCTTCTTTCCGGCACTGCCTGGGGCCGGCGGCCCCCGGATCCATGCCACCGATTTCTACCTGTCGCAGGTTCGTACCCTGGTCGATTGTCCCAGCGACGGCATTCCGCATCTTCCCTGCCCCGGTCCGCGCGAGGACTATGCGGTCATCCACCCCTTCTCAGGCAGCGCCAGAAAGAACTGGCCGCTCGAAAGATTTCAGCAGTTGGCGGCGCGGCTGGGACCCCTCATGCCGGTGCGATGGTGCGCCGGGCCGGAAGATCCGCCGCTCGAAGGCGCGGTGCGGATCCCGGATCTCTACGAGCTGGCGTGCTGGCTGGCGCGCGCGCGCCTCTACATCGGGAACGACTCGGGAATCACCCACCTCGCCGCGGCGGTCGGTACCCCGGTGCTGGCGCTGTTCGGACCGACCGACCCGGAGGTCTGGGCGCCGCGCGGACCCAACGTGCGCGTGGGAAGATGGGTGCCGAACCCCTGAGGCGTCGCGAAAAACCTCAGGGCGGCGTCAGCTCCGGCAGAATGCCGAGGCGCACGTAAATCGGACGCACCAATTCCCGCAACGAAGGGAGCCGGCTGGCGAACCATGCCGCGCCCGCGATGCATAGAATCCCGCCGATGGCGAGGGTTTCCGGTGCGCCGATCCGGTCGGTCACTTCCCCCGCAAGCAGGCTGCCGAAAGGCGCCACGCCCTGGAAAGCCATGGCGTAGTACGCCATCACCCGGCCGCGCTTGTCGTCGTCCACGATGGTCTGAGGAATGGTGTTGGTGGCCGCCATCTCCTGCATCATGCCGAATCCGGCGAACGGCAAAATCGCCAGCGACAGCCAATGGGAAAGCGCAAAGCCGAGGCCGGCGCCGAACAGGGCGGCCGAAGACACGATCCAGATGCCCAGGCCCGCCACCGTCTTGCGCCGCGCCAGCAGCACCGCCGCGGCCAGCGCACCCACGCCGGACGCGCCCGTCAGAAATCCGAGAGTACGCGGCCCCCCGTGCAGGATCTTGTCCGCGAAACGAGAAGACGGGCGCACCTCATCGCAACGGGATCTCGAAATACAGCAGTTGTTTCCCGGTGCCCGCTTCGGATAACCCGTCCACCAGCACGCTCGCGTCCGCATGCATGGTGGACTGGAAGTAGTAGAATCCGAATGCCGACTGTCCCGCCGGCAGCATCTCCGCGGAAAACGCGCGGCCTTCCACCTCCCACACGTCCAGCGGATTCTTCTTCAGCTTCAACGGCACGGGCCCCTTGGGACCGGTGATCACGCCCGGGCGGCGCGGTCCGTACAGGAACTTCACCTCGCGCGCCGGCGTGGCATCCACCACCTTCCGATTGGGGCCTACGAATTGCACCCTCATCCGATCCAGCGCGATCGTCTTGCCGCTGTCGTTCTGAATCACGATCAGCATTGGAACCACGTCCCAGTCGGTGAGGCGCAGCTTGCCGAACGCCGCCTTCTGCTTCTCGTCCGACAGGTACGGCTCGGCCGCAATCGTCACCTGGTCGTTGCTCTGGCGATGCGCATAGCTGGCCGCGGGCGCGGCCTTGAACGTCGCTCCCTTGTCCGCCGCGAACGCGGCGGCTATACTCATGAAAAGAGCCAAACGTTTGAAAACAAAAGGCATCTATTTCCTCTATCGGGCCCTTCAGGCGTTTGGGCTGCCCGTCCTGCTATTGTATTTCCTGGCGCGCGGCCTCAAGGACCGCCGCTACTGGCATTCCCTGCCGCAACGGTTCGGATTTCTTCCCCGCTCCTTTAAACAGACCGGCTCCGGCGCCATCTGGTTGCATGCAGTTTCGGTGGGGGAGGTGCTGGCGTGCGTGCAATTCCTAGGCCGGCTGCGCGCCGACCTCCCCCGCACCCGCCTGTTTGTCTCGACCTCCACCCTCACGGGGCGGGCCATGGCGGACCAGAAGCTCTCCGCGCTCGCCGATGGCATATTCTATATGCCGGTGGATTACGCCTTCGCCGTGCGCCGCGTGTTACGGACCCTACGGCCGTCGCTGGTGGCCATTGCCGAAACCGAGATCTGGCCCAACCTGTTCCGGGAGGTGAAACGCACCGCGGCTTCCCTCGTCATCGTCAACGGCCGGATCTCGGACGTCGCCTACCCTCGCTACCTCCGCTTCCGCTGGTTCTTCCGCGCGGTGCTTCCCGCGCCCGACGGCATCCTGGTCCAAACCGCCGAAATCCGCGACCGTTATCTCGCGCTCGGCGCGGCGCCCGAGCGAACGGCGGTGATGGGCAATTTCAAGTACGATTTCGAGGCCCACCCCGCCAGCCCCGATTCTCCCCTAGTGCGCCTCCTCGAATCGCTCCGCCCGGTCCGCGTCTGGGTGGCGGCCAGCACCATGCCGCCCGCCGACTCGACCGACGTCGATGAGGACGATATCGTCATCGACACGTTCCAACGCCTGACCGCCGCGCATCGCGACCTGCTCCTGGTGCTCGTCCCCCGCCGGCAGGAGCGCTTCGACAGCGCGGCGCGCAAACTGGAGGCCGCCGGCATTCCGTTCGTCCGCCGCACGGCCCTGCCCGGCGCCGCGCCCGCCTTGCCGATGGTGCTGTTGCTCGACACGATGGGCGAACTCAGCGGTCTGTTTGCGTTCGCCGAGATCGTCTTCATGGGCGGCACGCTGGCCCGCCGCGGCGGGCACAATCCGCTGGAGCCTGCCCTGTTCGCCAAGCCCGTCATCGTGGGGCCGCACATGGAGAATTTCCGCGCCATCGCCGGGGAGTTCCACGACGCCCACGCGTCGGTCGAAATCGCCGAGCCGGCCGGGCTTGCCCCGGCGCTCGAGCGCCTCCTCGACGATCCCGCCTTGGCGCGGGAAATCGGCCGGCGGGCGCGGGCCTGCGCCCAGGCACGCCGCGGCGCCACCGGCCGCGCCATCCAAGAGGTGCGCCGCTGGTACGATTCCGGCATCCCTGACTATTGCCCCGCCATGCCCGGGTTCGTGGTGCGGCGAGTCCTCTCCCGATTGTGGGAAGCCGGCGCGCGGCGCAGGCTCCGCCGCGGCCTGGCAGCCCGCCGCCGGCTGGACGTTCCGGTGGTGAGCATCGGCAATCTCACCATGGGCGGCACCGGCAAAACGCCATGCGTGCTCCGGCTGGCGGAAGCCTTCCGTGCCCGCCAACGCCATCCCGGCATCCTCACCCGCGGCTACGGCCGCACCTCCCACGAAAAATTCGTGGTCCTCGCTCCAGGCGCCAAAACCCGCCCCGAACTCACCGGCGACGAGCCGCAGATGTTCGTCCGCTCGGGCCTGGCTCCGGTCGGCATCGGCGCCGATCGTTTCGCCGTCGGCTCGCTCCTCTGCCGCCAGTTCGCGGTGGACGTGGTGCTGCTCGATGATGGCTTCCAGCACGTCCGCCTGGCCCGCGATATCGATCTAGTGTTGATCGACGCGCTCAACCCGTTCGGCGGTGGTGCCGTGTTTCCCCTCGGCCGTCTGCGCGAACCGCTGGAGGGCATCGCTCGCGCGGACATCGTCCTGATCACCCGCGCCGATCTGACCGGCATTTCGGCCGCCATCGAGAGCGTGGTGCGGCGCTTCAACCCGCGCGCGCCGGTGTTTCATGCCAGCGTCTCCCCCCGCCGTTGGGTCGATCACCGTTCCGGCGCGGTGTACCCGCCCGAAGCCCCGCCGTTTTCCCGCGCCGCCGGCTTTTGCGGCCTCGGCAACCCGGCCTCGTTCCGCCACACCCTCGAGAGCCTTCCGGTGACGCTCGTCGATTGGTTGCCGTTCGAAGATCACCACCGCTACCGGCCGCACGAATTGCGCCGCATCGCGCATCAGGCGGCCGCTGCCGGCGCGGATGCCCTGGTCACCACCGAAAAGGACACCGCGAACCTGGGCGACGATTGGGACCACCTGCTGGCTCCCGTGCCGCTCTTCTGGCTCCAGATCTCGATCGCCATCGACCGCGAACCGGAGCTTCTGGACGAAATCGGACGCCGCCTCCCCAATTGCCCGGCGCCTCCGGTCTGAATCCTCTCCGAGCCCCGCCCGAACCCCGTTGTCCACGGCAAGTCTCCGGGCTTATCGTAAGAGAGATTCGGGGAGCCTGAGGCTCTCCTCCAAACACTCAGTCGGCGGTTTCAAAACCGGGTCACGAGACCGCTTGCCGACGCGGCATCCTGCCGAAACGCCACCCTCAGCGGGCGGAGCTCTTCGAAACCGTGGCCTGCCTTGCGAGACTGCGGACCTGGCTGTCGATTCGCGCGGGAGCGGCTCCATTCGGGCGGAGGGACGCTCCCGCGCTCATTTCAGAAATTCACAATGGAGGCAAACGAGACCGCGTCCAGGCTCGCGCCGCCCACCAGCACGCCGTCGATTTCCGGCTGCGCCATCAACGTGGTGGTGTTGTCCGGCTTCACGCTCCCGCCGTACAGGATGCGGATCGCCTCGCCGGCGTCTTTGCCGAACTTCGCGCGTACCGCATTGCGGATGGTGCGGTGCGCATCGGCGGCGATCTCGGGTGTCGCCGTCTTCCCGGTCCCGATCGCCCACACCGGCTCGTAGGCGATCACGATTTTGGCAAACTGCTGATCGCTCAATCCGGCGATACCGCGGCCGAACTGCTCGACCAGCACCGCCGCGGTCCGGCCGGTCTCGCGCTGTTCCAGCCGCTCGCCCACGCACACGATCGGAGTCAGCCCGAACTCCAGCGCCGCCTGCGTCCGCTTCAGCACCGTATCATCAGTCTCGCCGAAATACTGGCGCCGCTCGCTGTGCCCGATAATGGCGTGCGTCGCGCCCACGGCCCGGATCATCGGCCCGGATATCTCGCCGGTGAAGGCGCCCTCCTTGGCCCAGCCGATGTTCTGCGCGCCGATTTGAATGGCGCTGCCCTGGACGGCTTCCACGGCCGCCGGGAGGCTCGTGAACGGTGGACAGATCACGATCTCACAGTGCTCCGACTTCTCCACGAGCGGCCGGAACTTCTCGAAAAATGCGATGGTATCGGCGGGCGTCTTGTACATTTTCCAATTGCCCGCCATGACTGGTTTTCTCATAGGAGTTGCGATAAAAAGCTGATGCCGTTTTCAATCCGCGCGCTGAAATTTTCGGCCACCGTCTGGCCAATATCCGATAGCGAGCCGCGCACGCCCAAATTCGTACCCGGCCTGACCCTGGCGCCCCACGCCAGCAGCGGCACGAACTCGCGCGTGTGGTCCGTGCCCGGTGCCGTCGGGTCGCAGCCGTGGTCGGCTGTCAGAATCGCCAGGTCTGTTTCGCCGAGCGCCGCCTCGAGGTCCGGCAGCCATCGGTCGAACTCCTCGAGCGCCGCGCCGTAGCCTTCCACATCGTTGCGGTGTCCGTACTGCTGGTCGAAATCCACCAGGTTCACGAAAATCAGTCCCTGGTCCGTCGTGTCGAGCGCCGCCCGCGTCTTCGCCATTCCGTCGGCATTGCTTTTGGTCTTGTCCGTGCCTCGAATCCCACGGCCGAGAAACACGTCGGAGATTTTGCCTATCCCGTGAACCGGAACGCCGCGCTCCTCCAGCCGGTCGAGCAGCATGCCCGGGGGCGGCGGCACCGCGTAGTCGTGCCGGTTCGCGGTGCGTGTGAACGTTCCGGGCGAACCTACAAAAGGACGCGCAATCACCCGCCCCACTTCCCGCGGCCCGCGCAGAATCTCCCGCGCGGTCTCGCAGATCCGGTACAACTCCTCGAGCGGAATCACTTCCTCGTGCGCCGCCACCTGAAACACGCTGTCGGCCGATGTGTATACAATGGGCCACCCCGTCCGCATGTGCTCCGCGCCCAGTTCCTGGATGATTTCCGTTCCCGAAGCAGCCTTGTTGCCCAGCGTCCTGCGCCCGATGCGCCGCTCGAACTCGTCCATCACCTCGGCGGGAAAGCCGTGCGGGTAGAGGGAAAACGGGCGCTCCAGGTGAATACCCGCCATTTCCCAATGTCCCGTGGTCGTATCCTTCCCCGGCGATGCCAGGGCACATCGCCCGTAGGCGCCGGCCGCCGTACCACTCGCCGGAATTCCCGCCAGCGGCTTGATATGCCCCAGCCCCAGGCGCGCCAGGTTGGGTACCGAAAGGCCGCGAAGCCGCGCGATATTGCCCACCGTGTCGGTGCCGGGCGGGTCGCCATACTGCTCCCAATCCGGCATAGCTCCGATCCCCACGCTGTCCAGCACGATCCAGATTACCCGTCGAAACACAAACTTCGAGCGTAACACGCACCGCACCGAAGCCGGCGCGCGGGCGTATGCCCGTTACGACCGGCTCGCGGAGCCATCCTCCCCGGCTCCGCCCACCATCGCCATCAGTTCCACCACGGCATGGCGCAGCGTTTCGGCCTGCGCGCTCAGCTCTTCGCTGGCCGCGGCGCTCTCCTCCGCGCTGCCCGCCGTCGATTGCGTCGTCTGCTCCATTTGCGTGATGGCTCTCGCAATCTGATCGATACCCCGCGACTGCTCCTCGCTGCTGAGATGAACCTCCTCCACCAGGACCTTCATCCTGGCCGCCTCCTCCGTGACCGAACGGATCGAGGTGGCCACCTGGTCCACCTTGGTCTTGCCGTCGCCGGACCGGGCAATCGATTCCTCGATCAACGCCGCGGTGTCGCGGGCCGCTTGCGCGCACCGTTGCGCCAGGTTGCGGACTTCGTCAGCCACCACCGCAAATCCCAGGCCTGCCTCGCCCGCCCGGGCCGCTTCCACGGCGGCGTTCAAGGCCAGGATGTTCGTCTGGAACGCGATCTCGTCGATCACCTTGATGATCTTCGAAATCCGGTCGCTGGACGCGCTGATTTCGCCCATCGATACCACCATCTGATCGAGCGCGCGGTGCGTCTCGCCGAATTTCGCCTGCGATTGCGCGACCAGCTCGGCGGCGGCACGAGAGTTGTCCCCGTTCTTTCGCGCCATCGAATTGATCTCCTCGCTCGATGCCGAAGTCTCCTCGAGCGATGCCGCCTGCTCCGCGGATCCTTGCGACAGCGATTGCGCGGAGGCCGCGACTTGCGATGCCGCGACGGCCACCTGCGCGGCGCCTTCGTTCATCTCGCCCGCCAGGCGGCGTAGCCTGAGGTTGATGTCCCGCACCACGAACAGTACGACCGCCCCGATTGCCATGCCCAGCCCCAACAGGCCCAGCGCGATCCAGCGGCTGCGGCGAACCGCCACATCCGAGGCGGCCGTGGCCTGGGTCAGCAATTCTTCGTTAATCAACAGGATGTCGTGCCCGGCCTTGTCGATCTCATCGGCGATTGCCGTTTGCCGGCCCTTCCGCACTTCTTCCGCCTCCGCCCCTTTCCCCTCAGCGCACAGCCGCGCCACCTGGTCCTCCAGGGGCTTCCATTCCACCAGTGCCCGCGCGATCGTCTGCGTGGCGCGTTGGCCGCGATCCGTAACCAGCATAGGAGCCATCTCTGCCACGGCGCGGTCGATCACCTCGGCATCGCGCTGAAAGGTCCGGCGCGTATTGGCGAATTCCCGTTCGTCTTTGTAGGTCGAGAACAGGATCTCTCCCCGCAACGAAGCCCGCATCTCCGCCACGGCGCGAGCGATATCGCCGCTCAGCTCCACTTTGCGGGCCGTCTTCTTGGCGGTTTCATCGAGGTGAGCCCCCAAGCTGCCGATAGCGCTCACCGACGCCCCGCTCATGGCCACCAACAAAGCCAGCAGTCCGCCTGCGCTCAGCGTCAGTTTCGTTCCAATCGTCATTTGTTTTTTCATGCCAGTTCCCTTTCTGATCTCTTTGATCGGCCAGTCCAATCGTCCGCCGCACCGCACCACCCGCACCTCTTGCCGCTTGTGCCGTCAGCCCAGCGTCGCCCTGGTCTCCGCCGCCTTCGCATACCCGCATCGATTCAAAGGCATTTGTTCGGCCAGGATGCCGGGGCCGTGCTTCTCCGGCCGCGAGTGGCCGCCAGTGGCGGGAAGACGTTCGTGCGTCGCCGGCATCTGCTTGAAATCGTTTGCTTTCCTCCCACCTTGGACGGGGTGGAATGCAGTTGCGGGTCGGCGGATCGCTCGCATTCGGAGGCGCTCGGACGCAAACCCGTTTCCAAAACAGGACTTCGGGGTTCGATTTCCGAACTCGTCGGTGCCGCCGCGGTTCTCCCTCGAACCGTGGCTCGTGCCACCGCCGCCGCGCTGTGCGGTCGCGCGAAAGGTGGTACGTTAGTCCGCACAGGCCTTGGCCAATGACTACCGGAAACGCATCGTTTTGGGAAGCGGTGAAAGGTGCCGTGCAGTCCCTGCGCAGCAGTAAGTTGCGCAGCTTCCTTACTCTCCTGGGCATCATTCTTGCTACCGCCACCCTCATCGCCGTGATGTCGGTGATCTCCGGCATGGACGTCTACATCGCCAACAACCTCTCCCAGATGGGGGCCGACGGCTACCGCGTAACCCGTATCTCCATGGGCATCCTCGATCCCAAGAAGTTCATGGAGATGCTCCGCCGCAATCCCCAGTTGAACCCGGACGAGTTTGCCTTCCTGCGGTCCCGCCTCACGCTCACCAAGGAACTCGGCATGTCCACCGGCCGCTCCGAGACCGTTCACTTCGGGCGGGACACCGCCGAGAACGTCGGCGTGCAGGGGCTTTCCCCGAACATGGCGGTCATCCTGAACTACGAGGCCGAAGAAGGGCGCTTCCTCTCCGATATCGAGAACGACCGCCACATGAACGTGGCCTTTATCGGACATGACATCAAAGACCGCTTCTTCAGCGGCACCAACTCCGTCGGCCGCTCCATCACCGTGGCGGGAATTCCGTTTCTGGTCGTCGGTGTCGCCAAAGCCAAGGGGTCCGTTTTCGGCCAGTCTCAGGACAACTTTGTGATCGTTCCCGTCGAGACCTATTTCAAAATCTGGGGATCGCGCGGCGGCATGAACTACGCCGGCCTCGCGCTCGATCACGAGCACCTCATCCAGGCCCAGGAGGAGGCGCGCATGCTCGTGCGCGTTTACCGCCACCTCAAGCCCAGGGACGAGGACACCTTCGCCCTGCTCAGCTCCGATTCGCTGGTGAACTTCTGGGACCAGTTGACCGGTGCCATCGCCGCCACCGCCGTGGGCGTCGTCTCCGTCTTTATGGTGGTGGGCGGCGTGGTGATCATGAACATCATGCTGGCGGTGGTAACCGAGCGCACCCATGAAATCGGCATCCGCAAGTCGGTCGGCGCGCGGAGCCAGGACATTCTCAACCAGTTCCTGGTCGAATCGTCCATGCTGGCGGCCTGCGGCGGCATCATGGGCGTGGTCGCGGCGTGGATTATCGCCGTGCTGGTGCGGAGCTTTACTCCCGTACCCACATCGGTTCCCATCGCCGCGGTGGTCGTCGGCGTCGCCCTCTCTGCCGCGGTGGGCCTCTTTTTCGGCATCTATCCCGCCCAGCGCGCGGCCAGGCTCGATCCCATCGAGGCCCTCAGGATGGAGAAATGACCCTCAACTCGGTGAATAATGGAATCCGTCTCGCGCTGGCCACCACCCGCGAGCACAAGCTGCGCTCGTTCCTGACCGTGCTGGGCGTGATCATCGGCACCGGCGCGGTCATCGGGGTCGGCTCCATCATCGCCGGCCTCGACGGCGCCATCACCAACCTGCTGCGCAGTATGGGTCCCGATACCATCATCGTTCTGAAGGGCCGCGGCATGGGCGGCTGGACGCGTGAGGAGATGCGCCGTAAGCCCCTCACCCTCGAGGACGCCAGGGCCGTACGCGACCGCTGCCCCTCGGTACTTCACGTCAGCCCCTACATCTTTCCCATGTCCGGCGCCCACTCCGCCCGCTACAAGGGAAACGACCTCTATAACATCCAGTTGGGCGGTACCGAGGAAGCCTACGCCGCCGGCGGCACCACCATGAAATTCGGCCGCTTCTTCAGCGATTTCGAAAACACTCATCACGAGCCCGTGGTCGTCATCGGCGAGGACGTCAAAAAGCAGTTGCTGCCCAACGAAGACCCCATCAACAAGGTGATCCAGGTGGACGGCCACTCCCTGCGCATCGTGGGCGTCATGGACCGTCCCGCCGCTTCCTTCCCCGGCCAGGACGATACTCGCGTGCTGGTGCCCTACTTCACCATGCGCAAGATGTTCCCCAATCTCAAGGAGCACATGCTGGTGGTGATCGCCGAGCCGGGCCTCATCGAAAGAGCCCAGGATGAAGTGCGCACCGTGCTCCGCCTCCAGCGCCGCGTGCCATTCCATGATCCCGACAACTTCGCCATCTCCACCGCCGAACAGATGATCGAACAGTTCCGCCAGGTCACCGCCACCATTGCCCTCGTCATGGTCATCCTCAGCTCCATTGGCCTGCTGGTGGGGGGCATCGGGGTGATGAACATCATGCTCGTCGGGGTCACCGAACGCACCCGCGAAATCGGCATCCGCAAAGCGGTCGGCGCGCGGCGCAGCGACATTATTGTCCAGTTCCTGACCGAGGCCGTCGTGCTCACCGCCCTGGGCGGCGTCATCGGCTTGCTGATCGGCTGGCTGATCTCCCGTGCCGCCGGGCTGATCTTCCCGAATCTGCCCACCGCCGTCCCACTCTGGGCCGCCGTTTCAGGCATCGTCATGTCCGTGGGCGTGGGCCTGTTCTTCGGCATCTGGCCTGCCGGCCGCGCCGCCCGCCTCGACCCGGTGGAAGCGCTCCGCTACGAATGAGCGCAGCCGCCCGCGCCAAGCATCGGATCCCCGTCGGCATCACCGGGCCGTCTCGAAGCCCAAATGCCAGCCCAGTACCGCGGGATCGAACCACGAAATATCGCTGCCGAACCACTCGGTCCCCGAGGCGGCATGATAGCGGCCCGGCCGCGTCGCGGCCAGGATGAATGCACACGGCCCTTCACCGAACTGCTCCAGCCGCTGGTACACCCACGATTCCTGGGTCAGCGGCTGGGCCAGAATCACCGGCAGCCCGCCCAATAGCGCGAGCTGCGCGCCGAACGTTTTGTCCACCTGCTTGATGGGTGGCGGCACATCGTACGCCTGCTGATAGCGCTCGATCGCGGCCTCCAGATTGCGCACCGCGATCACCACCCGGCTCACCCCGCGGAAATCGCGCGTCACCGGCTTCCGCCCGGGATAGACGCGCTGCTCCCGGGGTGTCAGGTCTTGAATCAGAAACGGAAAAAACGTGCCGCGGACATCCGGACCGATCGCCGAAGTCTGCCATTCCAGCTTGACTCCGTCGGGCCGTTGCCTCCCGCCGCGCGCCGGCGGCGAAACGGCGACGCCTTTCTCGCGCAGCCGTTTCACCTCGGCGGCAATGTCCGTCACACGCGCCGCCCAGGCGCACGGGCCGGCATTTCCCTTCAAAAACTTCCCCCACTCATGCCGCTCCATGCCGCCCGGCTCGGCATCCGGCCGGAGCGCCATCAGTTCCAGGTAGCTGCCATCCGGAAAGCTTACCAGGGCCATCTCCGAGACCTTGCCCGCATGCGCGCCGCCGTACACGCTAGCAATCCCCACGCCCTTGAGCTTCGCCTGCATGGTCTTCACATCCGCGCCCGCTACCGTGGCGTGGTCGATTTTCAGCTCGGCCGCTGAAAGCAAGGCGGGCACGAAGACCAGCCACTGGCACAACCGCATGAGTTGATTCTAGCCCAGCAAAAAGCAAAGGCCGGTTACGATGATGATGATCGGTTCCGTAGACATGCCCATTGGATCGGTCCTTTTCGTCCCGAACTTTAGCGGGTTGGGGAAGAACGCTGGTCGAGCGCCGATTTTCGGACACGGTGTCCGAGGACCTGTCGGAGCCGGACGTGATTCATCCCGGAGGATTTGACGCAGCTACCACGTGCATCACCGGCAGGCCGCGTCCGTCCAGTCGAGACTCGCGGACCGATCCGTTGGCACCGCGCGGAGCCCATTGCAATCGGGACACGCCAGGAGTATAAATCCCTAATACTACGGGGCCTGCTTTTTTGCAGAAACCCCGTCGCTCTCGGAGAATAACCGGGATCCTTTGGCAGGTGGGGGGAGAAGTGGAAGGGCATATGATCAACGCGCGCATTCGAGCAATCGTTAAGGCAGGACTCACCCTTTGCATATTGATGGCCGCCCGACAGGTCGTTCTGCGGGCCGACATCACCGGCACCATCTTGGGAACAGTGCGGGACGCAAGCGGCGCATCCATGCCAAACGTGATCATCACGATCACCAACTCGGAGACGAATCTGGTTCAAACCACCCACGCGGACACCTCCGGAGACTATCGTTTCCTGGCTCTTCCGGTGGGCAGCTATCGCGTGGAAGCGACCCAGCCGGGATTCCGCAAATACATCGCCGATCATGTCGTGCTTCAGGTCAATCAGGAACGCCGGGTCGATGTGACCATGAACGTGGGCAGCCTGGAACAGCAGGTGGAGGTCAGCGCCAACGCCGTTCAGGTGGAAACCACCAGCACGCAGCTAGGCACGGTGATTGAAGAAAAGGCCATTGTCAACCTGCCGCTGAACGGCCGCAGCTACATTGACCTCTTGTCCATCCAGGCCGGTGTGGCACCCACCTCGTCCGCCACGGGCAACATCTCCGTGAACGGCCAGCGGGAGGGATCCAACGCGTTCTATGTCAACGGAGGCGATGTGAACGAGGGGCGAAACTTCGGCGCCGCGGTCATTCCCAACCTCGATTCGGTGTCCGAGTTTCGCCTCATCACCAACGGCTTCGATGCCGAGTACGGGCGCTTCAGCGGCGCCATCATGAACGCGATCACCAAGTCGGGCACCAATGGGATTCACGGGTCGGCGTTCGAATTCCTCCGCAACAACGCACTCGACGCGCGGGGTTTCTTCGATTCCGGCGTGCCCGTCCTGAAACGAAACCAGTTCGGCTATGCAGTGGGTGGCCCGGCCATCAAGAACAAGCTGTTCTGGTTTACCGATTACCAGGGGACCCGCCAGCACCGCGGCTCTTCCGGCAGCCTGAGCCAGTTGCCCAGCGTCGATATGCGCAACGGCAACTTCAGTCCGGGCGATCTGAGCGAGGTCGTCAGCGGACCGTACTGGGCCCAGGTCCTGACCCAACGGCTCGGTTACACTGTTACAGCCAATGAGCCCTACAGCTCGTCAAAGTGCGTATCCACGGCGGATTGCGTTTTTCCCAACGGGGTGATTCCAGCCAAGGCGTTCTCACCCATCGCTGTGAACCTGTTCAAAAATTACATCCCGGTCCCCAACGCCGGGACCACCACCTTCAACCCGCCCAGCATCATCAGCACCAACAACGAAGACAAGTGGGGCCAGCGTGTGGACTTCGAGAACAGCAAGACCGGCCGATGGTACGGTTACTGGCACATGAATAACGCCACCGCCGTCAGCCCGGGCACCTACGGCCCGCAGTACGGCAATTTCGGGACCACTCAACCTGTCCGGGCGCAGCAGGGCATCCTTTCCAACACGCTCACCCTGGGGCCCTCGGCGGTGAACGAAGCACGCGTCGATTTCACCCGTTCCGCCTCTTCCGGCACGCAGCCCACGGATTCAAATGTGAGTCTTTCCAGCCTCGGTTTCAATACCGGACCGGGCACGCTGGGAATCATCAGCTCCGGTCCCTCCAACTGGGAATCCGTGCCGCCCATCTCGCTCTCCGGCCAGGTCAACTTCAGCTTCGGCCGCAACATCCAGGCCACCGGACAGTACAACAACACCTGGCACCTGGCCGACACCTTCTCGATGGTTCGCGGGAAGCACGCGCTCAAGTTCGGCGGCGATTTCCGCTACCTGCAAATCAACGAGCGGAACGTCTATGCCCCCAACGGGAACTTCAGCTTCGATGGCACCGAGACCGGCCACGATGTGGCCGATTTCCTCCTGGGCGCTCCCGCCGAGTACATCCAGGCAGCATTGCAAGTGCTCGACTCGCGCAGCCGGTACGGAGCGGCGTTCGCCCAGGATTCCTGGCGCGTGCGGCCCAACTTCACCCTGAACTTTGGCTTGCGCTGGGAAGTAAGCATGCCCTGGTACGACACCCAGAATAAGATTCAGACCATCGTTCCCGGCGTGCAGTCCACCGTTTTTCCGGGCGCTCCCAAGGGTTGGCTGGTGCCGGGCGATCCGGGATTGCCGGGCGGCAAGCCCATTCCTTCGACGCTCGCGCCAACCACCTGGAGGGACTTCGGCCCGCGCCTCGGGCTGGCGTGGTCGCCGACCGCCGGCGGCCTGCTCGGAAAAATCCTCGGGGGCCCCGGCAAAACCGCCATTCGCGTCGGCGCAGGCATGTACTACACCGCCATCCAGGACGCCGGCTTGTTCATTGAAGTCGCCGACGCCCCTTACGGCCTGTACTGGGTGAGCATCAATCCGCCCCTGTTCGACCAGCCGTTCCTCACCCGCGCGGATGGCAGCTCGCAGAACCAGCGATTCCCGTTCGTGGTCCCCGTCCCGGGCTCGCCTTCCATCAAGAACGTCGACTGGTCGGTGTTCCTGCCGATCACCAGTTCACCGGGATACATGCCGGGAAACAAGCTGCCTTACGCCGAGCACTTCAACTTCTCCATCCAGCGGCAGGTCACTTCCGATACCGTGATGACGCTGGCCTATGTGGGCACCGCCGGCCACAAACTCTTCGCACAGTACGAAGCCAATCCGGGAGACGCAGCCCTGTGCCTGAGCCTGCGGGGAGCCGGTGTAAAGGCGGGAACCACTCAGTGCGGTCCGAACCAGGAGAACACTACCTTCACCCGGCCGGACGGCAGCAAGGTCATCGGAACCCGCTACCCGCTCGGCTCGGAGTTCTTCGGCCAGAACACCTACGAAGCCACTAACGCGAACTCTCTCTACAACGCGTTGCAGGTGACGCTGCAGCGCAGCGCCCGCGGCCTCACCTTCCTGGCCAGCTATACCCTCAGCAAGTCCATGGACAATGCCTCCAGCTTCACCACCATGAACTTCTCGAATTTCCGGCTGAGCCGCGGCCTTTCCACCTGGGACAGCACCCACAACTTCGTGGCCAGCTACAATTACGCTATTCCGTTCGATCGCCTGGGCGCGCTTCCGCGGCGCCTGACGCAAGGCTGGTCGATCAACGGAATCACCCGCTTCGCCACGGGGTTCCCCATCTCCATCTCGCAGAGCGGCGACCGCTCCCTGACCGGGGCCGGCGGGGTGGATCACCCCGACTATATCGGCGGACTGGTCATCACCCAGGACGTGCGCAACACGCCCAATCACACGTATTTCAATAAGAGCGCCTTCGTTTCGGAGGGAACCAGCGTCACCACCGCCAACGGCGGGCTGGGCATTCAGGGAACGTCCAACGTGCGCTTCTTCCATGGCCCGGGCATCGAGAACTTCGACTTGGGCGTTCAGAAGGCCACCCGGGTGCGGGAAAGCATGTCTTTCCTGATCCGCGCCGAGTTCTTCAACGCGCTCGAACACGCGCAGTTCAACAGCCCCACCGGCAGCTTCACCAGCTCGACCTTCGGACGCGTCACCGGCGCCCGTTCGTCTGGACGCATCGGCCAGGTGAGCGCCAAGTTCCTCTGGTAGGAGAGAAGGTTTGAAGCATTTGCCTTACTTGCTTGCAGGGCTGGCGCTGCCGGCCCTGCTGGCCCAACCCGCCCCGGTGTGCGAAGTTACGCAGCCGACGGCCAGCTTCACGATCGCTCACCAATCGTCCGCGCCCGAGCTCAGTTCCGATCCGCAGTCCGCTATGTGGCGAAGCGCGAATGCGGCCGCGATGAGCAGGGACTGCACCCACACCGTGGACTATCCGGACCTCAAGACGGAAATCCGCGGGTTCTGGACCGACAGCGATCTGTACCTGCTGTTCATCTGTCCCTACCGCTCACTCAACATCTTTGAACCGCCGCGGAACGATCAGCCGCGCCGCGGACTGTGGGACCGGGATGTAGTGGAAATGTTCCTGGGCGACGATTGGGAAAACATTCGCCACTACCGCGAATTTGAGATCGCTCCCACCGCCGACTGGATCGACCTGGCCATCGATCTCGATCATCGCGGCCAGGGCCGCAACTGGCGGTCGGGCTGGAAGACCACGGCGCGCATCGACGCGAAGGCGAAGGTCTGGTATGCGGCCTGCCGCATTCCGCTGAAATCCGTCAGCGAAAAAGAAATCAAGCCCGGAACCCGCTGGCGCGCCAACCTGTATCGCATCGACGGCGAAGGCCCCGACCCCCAGCGTCGTTTTATGTGCTGGCAACCTACCTGCGTCGTCAACCGGGACCCCAACCACGTACCCGAAAATTTCGGTACCTTGATATTCGGCAGGTGAATCCGGCCGGCCGCAAGCGAGGGAGGGATTATGTTGCATTCGATCAAGAGTTCATTCGAGCGGTACCTGGGTCAGTTGAGCCGCCGCGAGTTGTTCCGGCGAGGCGGCCTGATCGCCGCCGCACCGGCGTTTCTCCGCGGCCAGAGGGCGGCGGCCGCGCCCGCTTCCGGGGGCCTTCGCGTCGGTCCCGATATTTACCAGTCCATCGGCGTCCGGCCGCTCATCAATTGCCGGGGCACCTTGACCGTGGTCGGAGGTTCGTTGGAACTGCCGGAAGTGCGGGCCGCCAAAGACGCCGCCGCGCAGCATTTCGTACAGCTCGATGAGCTCATGGAAGGGGTCGGCACGCGGCTCGCGGAGTTGACCGGAGCGGAATGGGGCATGGTGTCCTCCGGTTGCGCGGCCGGCCTGGCCCACGCCACCACCGCCTGCGTCACCGGTGGCAATCCCGAACTGCTGGTGCAGGTTCCCAACCTGGCCGGTTTTCCTAAGGACGAAGTCGTCATCCCGGCGCACTCGCGCAACGAATACGACCAGGCGGTCCGGTCGGCCGGCGTCCGGATCATCGAAGTCCGCGATGCCGCCGAGTATGAGGCCGCGCTCGGACCGAAGGTCGCGATGGTCTATGTGTTCGCCGGGCCCAGGGCCGAAAGCGGACCCCTGCCCTACGATGCCATCTACAGTATTGCCAAAAAGAGGAACGTTCCGGTTCTGGTGGATGCCGCTGCCGAGCTGCTGACTGTGCCTAACGTGCACCTGCAAAGGGGCGCCACCCTGGTCGGCTACAGCGGCGGTAAGTGCATCCGCGGGCCACAATGCGCCGGAATCCTGTTGGGACGCAAGGATCTCGTCAAGGCGGCATGGGTGGTGAGCGCTCCCCATCACGGCCACGGCCGCACCATGAAGGTCGGCAAGGAGGAGGCGATGGGAATGCTCATGGCCGTCGAGATGTGGATGAAGCGCGACCACAAGGCCGAGATGGAAATGTGGACCTCCTGGATGAACCACATCGCGGCCCGGGTGTCCCAAATCGAAGGCGTCACCGGAGCCGTCCGGGAGCCGCGCGGGCTTTCCAATCACAGCCCGGGCCTGTCGATCAGTTGGGACCCTGCCAAGCTCGGCATCACCGGAGCGGAGGTGGCTCGCATCCTCGACACCACCGAGCCGCGCATCGTGCTGGGCGGTTCGGGTGGCGGTGGCGGAAGAGGCGGACGCTCCGGCAATCAAACCAGCATCTCGATAACGGCCTACATGATGTCGCCGGGAGAGGACAAGATTGTCGCCGATCGCCTTCATGAGATTCTCTCGGCGCCGCGTCCGGCGAAGAAAGCCGAGCCGCCGCGGGAGCCCGCGGGCGACCTCACCGGCCGTTGGGATGTCCACATCGAGTTTGCGGCGGGCGCCTCCGACGAGATCCTCCACCTGAAACAACAGGGCAACCAGATCGCCGGAACGCATCAGGGTGCATTCGTCACCCGCGACTGCTCCGGCGCCATCTCCGCCGATGAAGTGGCCCTGTCGAGCAGTGTGGGCGAAGTGCACGGCGCCGCGCTCTCCTACCGGTTTTCGGGAAAGCTCGACAAGGATACGATGGCGGGCACGCTCGACATGGGTGAGTACCTGGGCGCCACGTGGACGGCCAAAAGGCACGTCTTCGGGAACCGGGGAGGCGACGCCGGGTAACGGCCCGCGGAATCGCGTTGCGGAGTGGCTCGTCCCTATGCGCGGCGTTCGGCGATGGGTCTCCGGTCCCGTATGAGCAGGAAGACCAGCGCAGTCGCTACCAGGGGAACGAGGCTGGCTCCGATCAGGACCGGCTCGAACGAGTAACGGTCCGAAATGCGGCCAATCAGGAAGGTGGAGATGATGGTCCCCATGCCCGCCCCGGTGCCGCTCAAGCCACTCACCGAGGCCACCGATTGGCTCGGATACAGATCGGCCGGCAGCGCCAGGGCCATCGTCGACCAGGCGGAATAGGAAAACGTGGCGACCGCGAACAGGGCCACGATGGCGAACATCGAGGATACCAACGTAGTCGGGATGAGGAGCGTCATGCCGAGCCCGCAGATCAGCACCACCAGTTTCCGCGCCTTCAACACCGGCCAGCCACGCCGGATCAGGTAGCTCGAAAGCCCGCCGCCGAAGAAGTTGCCCAGATCGGCAGCCAGAAAGGGAGCCCAGAATCCCAGCAGCGTGCTCTCCAGAGAGAATCCCTTGGACACCAGGTAAATGGCGAACCAATCTGTAACGAAGAACCACACCGGATCGGTGAGCGATTTTCCCAGGACGATTCCCCAGGTCTCCCGCAAGCTCAGCAGCTCACGCCATGAGGCAGGATGCCGCTCCGGGGAAGCCACTGCCTGGACCTCGGAGCGGCGCTCTTCTTCGCACGCCTTCCGCAGCATCGCAAGCTCCGCGGGTCCCAGGTTGGGGTGCTCCTCCGGAGATCGATAGAAGGCCTTCCACGCCAGAACCCAAATCAGGCCCAGCAGGGAGGTGCCGAGGAAAACCGGCCGCCAGCTTCCGAAGGTTCGGTAGATCCCATACACCAGGAACGGAGCGATCGCAGCGCCGATGGACGATCCGCTGTCGAACAAGGCCACGGCCCAACCCCGTTCCGCCTTGGGGAACCATTCCGCCACGGTTTTGGTCGCGCCGGGCCAGTTGGCGGCCTCTCCCGTGCCGAGCAGGAATCGGCACGCGATGAAACTCTTGAAGCCCGTCGCGAACGAGGTGACCGCCGCCGCCGCGGAGTACCAACTCACCGTCAGCAGCAATCCGCGCCGGGTTCCGAACCGGTCGAGCAGCCGGCCCGCCACGGTCTGCATCAACGCATACGCAATCCGGAACGAGATCACGATCCACGCCCAGTCGGAGTTGTTCCAGCCAAACTCCGTTTTCAGGTGCGGAGCAAGAACGCTGAGCGTCTGCCGGTCGATGTAGTTGATGACCGTGGATGCGAACAGCAGCCCGCCGATCCACCAGCGCAGGTTGGGAAGCGCGCGTCTTGGAGCCGCCGGCGTGTTACGCATCGATGATTTCCGCGTCCACCGCGGGTCGGATTCCCCAGTATATCGGTTGGACGGCGCGACGCTGCCTTGCGCCGGATCATTCAGCCGGGCTGGCCACGTCCAGCCCGAATCGGCCGGAATTACCGATAGCCGCGCGATGGGCCTGCGGATCAGCGCCCGGCTGAAGTCGGCTGAGCGGCGCATCCGCGTGGAGGTAAGCGCCGCCGGGACTCCCGCGCCGGGCGCAGGCACAGGACTCGCCTTGCAGCATGTGCCGCGGCGCCTGGAGATGTGACTGGCGGCCGAAATGTCGATCCTGGTACGACGAAACCGCGGCGCTGCTCGCGCGCGCCCAATCCCGGGCGCGTGGACCGGGTTGCTACTTGGCCTTCTTCAGCGTCATGGGAGGCATCTCGGGCATGCCTTCGGGAGCGCCCACCATCTTCGAAGTCAGGGTGATTTCTTCATCGCCCTTGATGGTGCCTTCGCTCGATATCTTCATGTCTCCATTGGGGGTCTGAACGGTGATGTTGAACGAGAGTTTGTCGCCCTGCACTTTGCCCTCGTTCAGCGCGAGGGGTTCTCCTTGTGGCCCCTGCACGGTTCCGGACAGTTTCTCTCCGTCCTGTCTGAAGGTGTAGTTGAGGGTGACCTGGTTGTCGCCCATGGCCATGGTGCCCGACCAGCTACCCGACACGTCAAAGGCAAACATAGCGCCGGCCAGAATGGCGATCAGGACGGCGCAGGTAAGAAAGTTTCGCATTTGCATCCTGCGATTCTACCGTACGGCTTTCGGGTACGCTAGTCTGGATTCATGGGGAAAGGCTACGGTGCGTACTGGCGCGGCCTGGGCCGCGTAGAGCGGCTTTTTCTCCTGCTGACGCTGATTTTCGCGGTGCTGTATTTCGCTCGCATTCTGCCCTTGCTGCAATCGCTGGTAGCTCTGGCAGGCTTTGTGCTGGCGGCTGTGGCGCTGTTTCGGGTGGCGCGTCGCGGCGTGCGCAAAGCCATCTGGCGGCTGCGCAACCGGCTGATTGCCGCATATCTGTTCATCGCGGTCGTGCCCATCGTGCTGATCCTGACGCTGGCGGGATTTGCCGGCTGGGCGGTAGTGGGACAGGTGGCGGTGTTCCTGGTGAACACCGAGCTGAACCATCGCATGCAGTCCCTGCTGCGCCCGGCCGACGCCCTGGCGCGGGTGCCTGCGGGGGACCCCCAGCGTGCGCTCGACCGGCTCGGGCTGATGATGCGCAACGCCTTCCCGGATTTCGAGGTGCTCGTGACGGGATCGAAGAACCTGCGTTACCCGCCCGACGCGAAGATCGCAGCACCTCCCCCTGTATGGAAACGTGCGCATGGCCTCATTTTGAAGCGCGACGGTAACCAGGACCGTCTGTACTCCTGGGCGCACGTGACCTCCGGCCCGGAAGAAGTCACCGTGCTGGCTCCGTTGAACCACGACTTGCTTTCCGGGCTGGTTCCCGGACTGGGCGATGTCAGCTTCTACCCGTTCAACGCGCCGGATGCGCCGCGCCGCATCGTGCTCAGCGATATGGGGCCGCCGCGGGAAGGGCGCGTGCCCGAGCGCAAGGGGTACCTGGATTTCCCGATCCGCGGATACTACTCGGTATTCGTTCCCACGTGGGAATCGCCCGCCGACCAGATCGATCTCATCCTGGTGGTCGATACGCGGGTCTCGGCGGTGATGGGTACGGTGCTGCAAACGGCGCGCTGGGCGGATGTGGTGGTGCCGCTCGGTATCGGAGTCGCGGTTGCTTTTCTGATTGTGGAGCTGGCATCACTGGTGGCGGGCGTCCAGATCAGCCGGACCATCACGGGCGCGGTACACGAGCTGTACCAGGGCACGCAGCATGTAAGAGACGGCGATTTCACTTACCGGGTGCCGGTCAAAGGCAACGACCAGCTTGGCGAGCTTACCTCCTCGTTCAACACCATGACCAAGAACCTGGGGCAGTTGATCATGGTGGCGAAGGAAAAGGAGCGGCTGGAATCGGAGCTGGCCATCGCCCGCGAGGTACAGAACCAGCTCTTCCCGAAAGACGTGCCGTTCACAAAGACGCTCGAGCTGAAGGGCGTGTGCAAGCCGGCCCGCATGGTCTCCGGCGATTACTACGATTTCATTTCGCTCACCGACAGCGCGCTGGCGTTCGCCATCGGCGACGTGGCGGGCAAGGGAATCTCGGCGGCGCTGCTGATGGCGACCATCCAGTCCACCATGCGCACGCAGCTCAGCACCACCAACGGTCACGGGCCGGCGCATCTTTCTCCCGCCAAGATGGTGAGCAACCTCAACAAGCAGCTTTACGCCAATACGGCTCCCGAGAAGTACGCCACCTTCTATTTCGCTGTGTACGAAGAAGCGAGCCATTCGCTGCGCTACACCAACGCCGGACACCTGGCGCCGATGCTGGTGCGGGGCGGCTGCGTGCAGATGCTGGGCTCGACCGGCACCGTGGTGGGCGCCTTTCCGTTCGCGCGTTACGACGAGAAGGCGGTCCTTCTCGAGCATGGCGACATGCTGGTCGCCTACACCGATGGCATCGTGGAGCCTGAAAACGCCTACGGCGAAATGTTCGGCGAAGACCGGCTGAAGGAACTGCTGGTGAAGTATGCCCGGGCCGATTCCTCGGAGATCATCGCGCGGACCATGGAAGCCGTGGGCCAGTGGACCGGCTCCTCCGAACTACAGGATGACATGACCATGGTGGTGGCGCGCCGCATATGAAGGTCCTGACCGCGGCCGAGATGCGCGAGGTGGACCGGCGCACCATCGAACTGGGCATTCCCGGCGTGGTGCTGATGGAGAACGCCGGGCATCGCGTCCTGGAGTTTCTGGAGCGGCGTTTCGCGCCCCTGGCGGCCCAACGCATTGCGGTGCTGTGCGGGAAGGGTAACAACGGCGGCGATGGAATGGTGATCGCGCGCCAGCTTTTCACGCGCGTGCGGCCGCAAATGCTGTGCGTGATCCTGTTGGCGAACCCGGAAGACCTGAAGGGTGATGCCGCGGCGAACTACCGGATGCTCCAGGCAGCGGGCTGCCCGGCAAGGCGTGAGATCACCGCCGATGCCCGGGGCGCCACGCTGGTGGTGGATGCGCTGCTGGGCACGGGCATCACCGGAGCCGCCACGGGCTCGATGCTGGATGCCATTCGCGAGATCAATGCCGGGTTTCCGCTGGCAAAGGTGGTGGCGGTCGATCTTCCCTCCGGCATGCCGACCGATTCCGGCCAGGCGGTGGGCGAGTTCGCTCGCGCTGATGCAACCGTGACCTTCACCGCTCCCAAATTGGCGCAGGTTCTGCCGCCCAATTGCGATCATATCGGCGAGCTGGTGGTGGGCGCCATCGGCAGCCCGGAGCGGCTGTACGAGCAGGTGCCGCTCTCGCTGGTCGAGCCTTCGATGTTCCGGGCGCTGCTGGCGCCGCGCCCGCCGGGGGGCCACAAAGGAACCTTCGGCCACGTGCTGGTGGTCGGAGGATCGCCCGGAAAGACCGGCGCGCCCTCCATGTCGGGACTGGCCGCGCTGCGCGCCGGGGCCGGGCTCGTGACCGTGGCGTCGGCGGCAGCGGCGATCCCGCAAATCGCGGCCCACGCGCCGGAGCTGATGACGGCATCGCTCGGCGAAACCACCGTGGAAGCCCTGGCGGCGGGCAAGACGGTGGTGGCCATGGGGCCGGGATTGGGCCGCGGTCCGCAGACGGAGGCGCTGGTATCGGACGCGCTGCGGCAGCTCGAGATGCCCGTGGTGATCGATGCGGACGCCCTGACGGGCGAACTGTCCGGATCGGCTTCCCGCCTGCGCGTGCTCACCCCGCATCCGGGTGAGATGTCGCGGCTCACCGGCAAACCCACCGCCGAGATCCAGCAGGACCGCGTCGCTGCCGCGCGCGCCTTCGCCGCCCGGCGCCACGTCACGCTGGTCCTCAAAGGCCAGCGAACCGTCATGGCCTTCGCCGATGGCCGCGCCTGGATCAATCCCACCGGAACGCCCGCGCTGGGCACCGGCGGCACGGGCGACATCCTCACCGGGCTGATCGCGGGTTTTCTGGCGCAGTTTCCGCACCAGCCGGACGAAGCGGTGGCCGCGGCCGTGTACCTGCATGGCATGGCTGCCGAGATCGGCGCACGCGAGCTCGGCGAGAAATGTTTCATCGCCACCGACATTCTGAAATATCTTCCGCACGCCATGGAGGAATGTGCCGCGGTATCGCACCTCGTCTGAGGCGGAGACGATCGCGCTCGGCGAGCGGCTCGCGAAAGAACTGCCGCGCCGCGGCGTGGTGCTGCTGATCGGCAACCTGGGAGCCGGCAAGACCACGCTGGCCAAGGGCATCGTGAGCGGGCTCGGCGCGGCATTGCCCGACGAGGTTTCGAGCCCCACCTTCACCCTGATCCACGAATACGGCGAAGGACGCGTATACCATGTCGATCTGTATCGCCTGGAGGACGCGCGGGAGGCGGCCACACTGGGCCTGGACGATCTCTGGGACCGCGACGCGCTGGCGCTGATCGAGTGGGGCGAGAAGTTCCCGCGCCTCCTGCCGCCCAACCGGATCGAGATCCGCATTCACGCCACCGGCGACGAAAGGGAGATTGAAATCACCGAACTCCAATGAGCAAACAACCTTGGGCCCTGATTCTGGGCGCCAGCAGCGGCTTCGGCGAGGCCACCGCTTTGGAACTGGCGCGCACCGGCATGAACATTTTCGGCGTGCACCTGGACCGCCGCGACAAGCTGCCGCACGTAGAAGAGATCCAACAGAAGATCCGCGGCATGGGCCGAGAGGTGGAATTCTTCAACCGCAACGCCTCCGACGACGAATTCCGGCAGGAGATCGTGGAGCGGATCCGGCAACGTCTCAGCGATCCGCCGGGCGTGCTTCGCGTGCTGCTGCATTCCCTGGCCTTCGGGTCGCTGAAGCCGCTGGCGGGGGCCGAGCAGGTGGTCTCCCGCAAGCAGTTGGAGATCACCGCCGATACGATGGGCCATTCGCTGGTGTACTGGGTGCAGGACTGCCTGCGCGCGGGACTGTTCGATTACGGCGGGCGCATTTTCGCCATGACCTCGAGCGGCGGCACCCGGGCCATTCCCAGCTACGGTCCGGTGAGCGCCGCCAAGGCGATCCTGGAAGCGCACATCCGCCAGCTTGCCGTGGAACTGGCGCCGGCGGGAATCACGGCGAACGCGATTCTGGCCGGAGTGACCGACACCCCGGCCCTGCGCCTGATTCCGGGGCACGAGAAACTGATCGAGATCGCCCGCCAGCGCAATCCGCATCACAGGCTGACCGCGCCGGAGGATGTGGCACGCTGCATCGCAGCCCTGTGCCACCCTGCCACCTACTGGCTCACCGGCAATACGCTGCAGGTGGACGGTGGCGAGAACGTCGTAGGATAGACAGATGGCCCAGGATGAACTGCCCTGCCTCGACCTGCTGGAGGCGACGCCCGGCGTTCTCCGCGGATTGATGGGCGAGGTCTCGGAGGAAGACGCGCGCTGGAAGCCCGCCGAAGACCGTTTCTCGATCGCCGAGGTGCTGGCCCATCTTTCCCACAGCGAAGGACACTGCTATCGGCTGCGGGTGGACCGCTTCCTGAGCGAGGAGCGGCCCGAGTTGGCGCCGGATGATGCGCAGTTCCATCTCGACCTGTACCGCAACGCCGATCCCGAAGACGCGTTCGATCATTTCGAAGAGCAGCGCGAAACCAATATCGAACACCTGCGCGGGCTTCCCGCGGAGGCGGGCAGTCGTACGGCGATGCATCAGGAAGTGGGCGAAATCACCATGGCGCAGATGCTGCATGAATGGGCGCTGCACGACCTGGGGCACATCCGGCAGATTGCCGAACTGGTGCGGGCGCGCAAGTACCTGGCCGGGGCGGGGCCGTTAGGACAGTCCTATCAACTCAAACCATGAATCCTCGACGAATCGCAATTTTGCTTTGGTCGGCGGGAGCACTCGCCGCCCAGACGTTTATCCAGATGTCGGACCCGCAGTTCGGCATGTACAGCAAGAATCACGGATTCGAGCATGAGACGGCGAACTTCGAATTCGCGATTGCGACCGCGAACCGCCTGAAGCCCGCGTTCGTGGTGATTACCGGAGACCTGATCAACGAGGGATCCAACGCGGCACAGGCGGCCGAATACAAACGCATCGCGGCGCGGCTCGATCCGGCGATCCGTCTGTTCGCCATGCCCGGGAATCACGATGTGGAGAACGAGCCGACCAAGGACTCGCTGGCGCGTTATCGCGAGCGCATCGGGCCCGACTATTACACCTTCCGCATGGGCGATGTGGCTGGGTTCGTGCTCAACTCCAGCCTTCTCAAGGCCCCCAGGAACGTGCCCGGCGAGGCCGCCAAAATGGAATCCTGGCTACAGGCCGAACTCGCCAAGGCGAAGCGCGAGGGCGTGAGAAATCTGATCGTGTTCCAGCACATTCCCTTCTTCCTCACCGATCCGAATGAAGAAGAGAAGTACGATAACCTGCCGCTCGACACGCGGCGGAGATACCTGAAGATGTTGCATGAATATGGCGTGCACATGGTATTCGCGGGCCACTATCATCGCAACGCCGATGGCCACGACGGCGATCTCGAAATGATCACCAGCGGCCCTGTGGGCATGCCGCTTGGCGGAGCGAAATCGGGGCTCCGCATCGTACGCGTCTCGGGAGGCACGGTGACGCAGCGCTACTTCGATTTCGGCGATCTGCCCGACACGCTGGAAGCGGCTTTCGCGGGTAAGTAAGGGCGGCCAGGTAAAGTTATGTAAAGAGCGCGCTGGCTCGAGCAACATCAGCGTACCTGCCTCCGTCTTTCCAGGTGACTGCGAAAGTGATTCCGGGGCGGCCGACAGGCACCCGACCAAATCTGCAGCTCACAGAGGCGACTGAGATGGCGATTCAAGGTGGAAGGCCGGACAACCGGCAGATCGTTCCCTACCTGATGGTGGTGGATTCCAAGGCCGCCGTGGCCTTCTACGAGCGGGCTTTTGGCGCGCAACTGGTATATAGCGACGAAATGCCGGGGGGACACGGCGTCTTCGCACAGCTCAAAATCGGCGATTCCTACATACAGCTAGCCGAGGACAGCTCGGGCCCATCGGAATCGAAGTTTCGGTCGCCACAGCGGCTGGGCGGCACCAGCGTGGTGCTCGAACGCTATGTGGACGATGTGGATGCCGCGTTCCAGCGGGCCGTGGACGCCGGAGCCACCGGGATCATCCAGCCCGGCGATATGTTTTTCGGCGACCGGTATGCGTGGGTGGCCGACCCCTGGGGCCACATCTGGGCCATGGCCACAGTGAAAGATCGGCTCTCGCCCGAGGAACTGCATCGGCGAATGATGGAATTCATGGCACAGGCAGGCACGCACTAGCAGAGTGCGGCGGCCGGGGAGCGCCGTAAGAAGTCGCGGCGCTCCCGCTGCCAGGAGGCGGTGCGGAGACTTCGGGCGGCTACTCGGGCAGGGGCTGTCCCTTGGTTTCCGGCGCGAAGGGCAACGCCGCCAGTCCTACCAGGAAGACCAGGCACATGGTTACGCCGGCATAGCGCAGGGCGTTCGGACCGTGATACACCTGGCTTGTCAACACGCCCAGGCTCAGCGGTCCGGCCGCGGCTACCAGGCGGCCTACGTTGTAGCAGAAACTCGTGCCCGTACTGCGCAGGCGAGTGGGGAACAGTTCCGGGAAATAGATGGAGTAGCCGCCGAACAGGGAGAGCTGGGCGAAACCCATGAGCGGAACCATCCAGAAAATGTCGCTGAGATGGTTCAGGTTCCAGAAGGTGAACGCGGTCACTCCCATGGCAGCTACGAAACTCACCGCGAAGGCTTTCTTTCGGCCCGTGCGCTGGGTCAGGTAAGTGAAGGCATAGATGCCGAAAAACGCGCCGCAGTTCTGAAACAACGAAGTCAGGCCGATCCAGGTGGTGATCTTGCCATTGAGCGCCGCGCCGGTCAGCCCCTGGGCGGCGAAGGTGCTCCGCAGGACCGGACGGAACAGGTCGTAACTGAAGAAGCCGATGCCCCACAGGCCCACTACGCCGGCAAAGGCCAGCAGCAGCCCGACAATGGAGTTGTGGCGCCAGCGGGGATCGGAAAACAGCTCGGCAAACGAACCGAGCTTCTTTTTTTCCGCCCGCGCTTTCAGCCACTGTGCCGGTTCCTTCAGTTTCAGAAAGACGACAATCGCCAGCGGCGCGGGAATCGCTCCCGCCAGAAATTCCCAGCGCCAGGCGGCGCCGATGGTGCCGGCCTGTTCCAACTGCCCGAGCACGATTCCGGTCAACGCGGCCATCATGTTGCCGATGGCCGATGCCGCCTGCACCAAGCCCAGCGCGTAAGGCCGCGCCCGGGCCGGCACCACTTCGGCCACCAGAGCGACGCCCACCGCAAATTGGCCGCCTACGCCGAAACCGCACAGGAAACGGTACACGTTGAAATCCCAGAGGTTGGTGGCGATCACGCTGATGGCGGTGAACAGCGAATAGGACAGGATGGTAAGTGTCATGGTCTTGGCGCGGCCGATTCGGTCGCCCAGAATGCCGAACAGAACACCGCCCAATGCCCAGCCGATCATGAAGATGCAGGTTGAATACGAGGACTGCGCATCCACCGCGGCGTTAGTGGCCCGACCGCCCAGCAGTTCGGTGATGGCTGGCTTGCGCGCCAGGTTGAACAACTGCTGCGCCATGGTATCGAACATCCAGCCGACGCTGGCCACGGCGACCACGAACCAGTGATAACCGGTTAGCTCGCGATACCAGACATACTTCTCCGGGCGAGGCGCCCCGCTGGAAGACGCTGAATTAGCCATGAACCTGTATTGTTTCGGAATTGCATCGTCCAGCGCAACTGACCAGGCGATTTAAATGGCGTGGGAGTGCGGCTCCGGTGTATATGTGGGACATGACACGACGCGATCTGGCGAAACTGGCCGCAGGCGGCGCCGCGCTGCAGTTGCGCGCGGCGGATACGCCGCCCTACACGGGCGCCCTGGACGGGTACCTGGACAAGGTGAACGGAACCGGGTTCGACCCGGTGGTCTTTTCGCACCGGCTGTACGAATCGGCGCCGCTGCGGCTCTCGTTTGCGGCGCAGAACCGGCGGGACGCCGAAACGTGGCAGAAGGCGCTCCGCCCCAAGATTGCCGAGCTGCTCGGCGGGTTCCCGGCGCGCCGCGGCCCGCTTCAATCGCAAACCCTCGAAATCCGCGACTTCCCGGCATACCGCCGCGAGCGATTTGTTTTCGAGAGCCGGCCGGATGTTTGGGTGTTGGGCTACCTGTTGGCTCCCAAATCCGAGAGGGCTCCCTACTCCCCGGTCATTTGCCTTCCGGGACACGGCCGCGGCGTGGACGACATTGTGGGCATCGATGAGCACGGCCGCGACCGCACGACCAAAGTTGGTTACGAATACGACTACGCCATTCAAGTGGTGGAGCATGGCATGGCCGCGGTGGCGATCGAGCCGATGGCGTTCGGCTGCCGCCGCGATCCGCTCACGAAAAAGAAGGGCCTGACGGCGTCGGCCTGCCAGCCCGCAGCGGGCGCGGCACTGCTCTTCGGACAAACCATGATCGGCTGGCGGGTTTGGGACGTGATGCGAACGATCGACTGGATCGAGACTCGTCCCGAGCTGAACGCGGCTCGTGTGGGCTGCATGGGCTGCTCCGGCGGGGGAACTGCGACACTGTTCAGCGCGGCGCTCGAACCGCGCATCAAAGCGGCCCTGGTGAGCTGCTACCTGAACACCTTCCGCGACTGCATCCTGAGTCTCTCGCACTGCATCGACAATTACGTTCCCGGTATTTTGAACTGGGCGGAGATGTATGATGTAGCCGGTCTGATTGCCCCGCGCGCACTGTTCGTCGAGTCGGGCGAGCAAGACACCATCTTCCCGGTGTGGGCCAGCAGGGCCAGCTTCGAACGCGTCAAGAAGGTCTACCAGGTGTTCGGCGCGCCGGAGTTGACGGACCAGGAAGTGTTCCCGGGCCCGCACTCCTTCTGGGGGAAGCGCGGTCTGCCTTTCCTGGCCAGACACCTCGCCTAGACACCGGGTATGACGGACGAAGGTCGTGCAAGCGCCCGTCGGGCGCGGTTGTAAAGAGCATTCCGAAGCGTCACGTTTCTGCTTGACACGACTACACCTCGATGAGATAATTCGGCCATTGAACAAAATGACTCAGGGTGGGGAGCCGAGGGTCGTTCCCGTGAAGAGTGGGGCCAGGGCAGAAAACCGCGGACGCCTGGGTTAGAAACCTGGCCCGATTCGCGGCAAAATACAGGGCAGGCGCAGCAGCCGAAGTAAGCGCCCTCGATCATGCCCAGCGGTCGGGAAACGGATTTGGGTGGACGGAAATCGCGGCTGTTCGAAACAGCTTCCCTCCGCAGTCCAACTATGGAGGTGTTCATGAGGAAGCTGGCTGCCGTTTGCAGCATCATCGTTTGGATTTCAGCCGCGGCTTACGGCCAGGGTGGTGGCAATGCCGCGATCACCGGAACCGTGATTGACCCGAGCGGGGCGGTGATTGCAGGGGCCGTCGTAACGCTCACGCAGGAAGGAACTGCCGTGAAGCGTTCTGCCGTCACCAATTCCAGCGGTCAGTTCAACGTTCCCACTCTCCTCCCGGCTACTTACCGGGTGTCAGTGGAAGCCGCCGGATTCAAGACGTTCGTTCAAAACGTAACCCTTCTTGCCGACCAGATCGGCGCGCTCCAGATCCAACTTCAATTGGGGCAGCCCTCCGAGACGGTCACGGTGGAAGCCGCCACCACGCTGGTCAATACGGTGACGCCGGTTTTGAGCCAGGTGATCGAGCGCTCGCGGGTGGTGGAACTGCCGTTGAACGGACGCAACGCCGCCGACCTGACGCTGCTGGTGCCCGGCACAGTGGGCGCCAACGGGCATGGCGTGCAGCAGGGAAACACGAAACAGGTTCCGGGCGCCGAATCGATCGCCGTTAACGGAGCGCGCCCGGACCAGATCAGTTACAACCTGGATGGCGGCAACAACGAAGACCTGATGAGCAACACCAACAATCCGTTTCCCTTTCCGGATGCGCTCCAGGAATTCAGCGTGCAGACCAACAGTTTCGACACGCAATACGGCGCCAACGCCGGCGCGGTGGTCAACGTGGTGACGAAATCCGGCACCAATAACTGGCACGGGAATCTCTTCGAATTCGTGCGGAACCGCAGCCTTAATGCGCGCAATTTCTTCGCGGCGCAAGTGGATCCACTCAAGCGCAATCAATTCGGCGGGACCGTGGGCGGCCCCATCAAGAAAGACAGCAGCTTTATCTTCTTCGGCTACCAGGCTACGCGGATTCGGACGCAGAACAACGCCTCCAACACCATCCTGCCCACGTCCGCCAATCTGAAGGGCGACTTCTCGAACTACCTGAATCCGGACGCGGCGATCAATCCGAAAGCCAAAGTCGTGCAGGTCAACGACCCGACAAACGGGCTTCCCTTCCCGGGCAACTTGGGGATTCCGGTGAGCCCGGTCGCGGTGGCGATGGCAAAGTATCTGCCCATCGATCAGGCAGCGGCCAACGGCAGGATTACGTATGGAACTCCCAGCCGGCAGGATTTCAACGAGTATGTGACCCGCTTCGACCAGGTGCTGCGCGGTCAGGACAAACTGTATGCGAGATTCTACCTGGACCGCTTTGTCAACGCCGCACCCTATGATGGCAAGAGCCTGCTCACCGACGGGACCGGATCGACCGTGCAGTCGCAGAATTACGCCATCGGGTATACGTGGGTGGCGGGGCCCCGCTTCGTGAACAACGCGGTGGTGAGCGCGGTGCGCGCGGCTTCGGTGCGCGGCCAGGGTGGAAACGTGCCGCAGTTTAACGACTTCGGCGCGACGATTTTCCAACTGCCCAAATCGGAAGGCGGCATTCGCGGATTCGGCATCCAGGGCGGATACTTTGGTGTGGGCAACTTCACCGACGCCAAGTTCATCCGGAACACCGGCGAAATCCGCGACCAGGCGACGCTGAGCCGCGGAAAACACACCATCAGTTTCGGCGGCAATTTCGAGCGCAACCAGTCGAACATTCGCAACACCGATCTGGAAAACGGAAGCTGGCAGTTCACGGACGACCTCTCCGGCCTGGCGCTGGCCAGCTTTGTAATGGGGCACTTGCATTCGTTCAGCCAGACTTCGGGAGACTATTCGGACTCCCGCCAGAGTGTGGTCGGACTGTATGTCGAGGATAAGTGGAAGGTGCATCCGCGCCTCTCGCTGACCCTGGGCCTGCGATGGGAGCCGCAGAGCGTGATGAAGGAGATTTACGGGCGCATCGAGCAGTTCCGGCCGGACGCGTATGCGGCGGGAGTTCGTTCGTCCGTGATCCCGACGACGCCTCCGGGGCTGTTTTTTGTTGGGGACTCGTACAATGGGATCGACGTGCCCGAGACCGGGCAGTTGGGGGACCGGAATAATTTGGCGCCGCGCGTGGGGTTTGCCTACGATCCATTCGGGAACGGGAAAACTGTAATCCGCGCCGGAGGCGGCGTGTTCTACTCCACAAGGCTACCGGGCCTGTTCCTCAACGATGCGGCCATCACCCAGCCGTTCAGTTTGCGAGCCGACCTGGTGGAGCCGAACGCTCCCAACAGTCTCATCCCATTCCAGAATCCTGCCCAGAGCATTCCGGCGTTTGCGGCCGGATTTCCGCAGCGCTTCACGCTCGATGCGATTCCCGCGGACGTGGCTTTCACTCCGCCGGTGGCGGCCTTCAGCCTGGAACCGGGCCGCAAGTGGGTGACGCCGACGACCTTCGACTGGAACCTCACGATCGAACACCAGTTGCGGTCCGACACCGTGTTTAACCTTTCCTACGTGGGACTGCGCGGGGTGCATCTGCGCCAGGACGTGGACCTCAACCCCAGAGCAGCGGGAGTGGGAACCGAAGCCAGCCGGCCCTACCAGCCGTTCACGGACATTCTCGAAAATCAAAACAACGGGATGTCCGACTACCATGCCCTTCAAGTGGGCATTCAGAAACGTCCCGGCGCGGGCTCGAACAGCATCATGAAGAGCCTGACCCTGCTGGCGAACTACACTTATTCCAAAGCGATGGACATTGCGTTGGCGTCGAATGGCGGCATCACCGATTTGGGCTCGAGCAAGGGATCCGGCCGCCCGTACGGAGATCCGGCGCAGGGCGCCTTCGAAACCGGGCCGTCGGATTTCGATCATACGCACCGGCTGGTGGCCTCCTTCGTGTGGGACCTGCCGCGGCTGACGGGGATGAACTCCGCCGTACGGACCGTCCTCGGCGGCTGGCAATGGACCGGCATCCTGACCCACACCTCGGGCGGCGCGCTCACGATACTGGCCGGCACCGACCGGTCCAAAACCAATCTGGGCGGGGACCGTGCGGACTTCGTCGGGAGTCTCAGTCAATATGGCGGTACCGCCCCGGAGAGCGCACGCAGCGGATGCGGTTCGGGTACGTGCGTGCCATGGCTCAATACGTCCCTGTTTGCGCTGCCCGCCGTGGGGACGTTCGGCAACATCGGCAAAGGCGCTTTCCGCGGCCCCGACAGCACCAATATGGATATGGGGCTCATCAAGAACTTCTACCCATTCGCGGCGCGCGAAAATTTGCGGTTTCAACTTCGCGGCGAGTTCTTCAACATCTTCAACCACGCTCAACTGAACGACCCCGAGGTGGGGGTGAGCAGCGGGAACTTCGGCGGCATTCGCGGCGCAGCCGATCCGCGGATCATCCAGTTGGCGCTGAAGTTCTACTTCTGATAGGGTAGTGACCTTGTCGAGCTTTGTTTTAACGGATGTCGTTTCCTTCCGAGCATGGGTCTGACTCATGCGGCCGCAGCGCAGGTGGAGGGGGCGAGAGGGCAGTTTGCGACGGTTGATCACTCTGACATCCGCAGGTCGAGCCGCATAGTCATGATCCGTCGGGAGTTGCCCCGGACTAAGGGCGTGGCGTCCGGCCGGGAGGCCGGCGCGGCCTCCCCGGCCCCCGGCGGATGCGGTACGATGTGCCCGTGAAGCACATAACCCGGCGAACCGCCGTCCGTGCGCTGGTGGGCGCCCCCGCCCTCATCGCCACCCGTAAGTCGGCCGCGCAAGAGGCCATTCCCGAAATCGTCCGGGGACCGTTCAACGGAACCGCGGAATCGCTGCGTGATTATCACATTCCCGAGTGGTTTCGCGATGCCAAGTTCGGCATCTGGGCGCATTGGGGGCCGCAGTCCGGCGTGGAGGACGGCGACTGGTACGCCCGCAACATGTACATCGAAACGCAGGCGCAATACAAGTATCACCTGGAGCATTACGGACATCCCTCGAAGGTGGGTTACAAGGACCTCTGCCCGCAGTGGAAGGGCGCCGAGTTCGACCCCGACCATCTCATGCAACTCTACAAGAAAGCCGGAGCGAAGTACTTCATGAGCATGGGCGTGCACCACGACAATTTCGACTTGTGGAACTCCAAATATCAGCCGCGGTGGAACGCCGTGGCCACCGGCCCGAAGAAGGACGTGGTGGGACTGTGGCGCAAGGCCGCGCAGAAATACGGGCTGAAGTTCGCGGTGAGCGAGCACCTCTCCAACAGCTATAACTGGCTGGCCGTGTCGCACGGCGCGGACAAGAGCGGTCCGATGGCGGGCGTGCCATACGATGGCAGCGACCCGGCCTACGCGGACCTGTACCACCCCTTCCCGAAGGACCAGCCGATCCCCACGCAAGCCATGAGCCGCGTGGCGCCGGATTCCTGGAAGCTGGAATATTTCCGTCGCATCCAGGACCTCATCGACAACTACCAGCCCGACCTGCTGTACACCGATGGCGGCATTCCGTTCGACTCCTGGGGGTACCGGCTGGTGTCGCACTTCTACAACGCCAATGCCCGGCTGCACGGCGGCAACGTGGAGGGCGTGTACACCAGCAAGAACCGCAAAGATTGTGAGCAAGGTACGTGCGCTCTCGACATCGAACGCGGTGTGGCCAACGACATCCGGCCCGAGCCATGGCAAACCGACACCTGCATCGGCAACTGGCACTACAAGCGCGGCATCAAATACAAAACACCGAAGACTGTGGTGGACATGCTGTGCGACATCGTGAGCCGGAACGGCAACCTGATGCTGAATATTCCGCTGCCCAACAGCGGCAAGCCGGACGCCGAAGAGCTGCAGGTGCTGGAGGCCATCACGCGGTGGATGGAGGTGAACGCCGAGGGCATCTACGGTACCCGCCCGTGGAAAGTGTCGGGAAACATCACCGCGCCGAACTCGCAGGAGCTGGGGTTTAACGAGCGCAACCGCAAAGACCTCACCGCGAATGACGTGCGGTTTACGGCGAAAGGAGCGACGCTCTACGCTTTCGTGATGGGCTGGCCGGAACGCGAGGCGGTGATTCCCACGCTGGCGCTCGGCGGCAAGCTAGGCGTGGGTAAGATCCGCGGGGTGGAACTGGTAGGCCACCGGGGAAAGGTGAAGTTCACGCAGGACGAAGCGGCGCTTAAAGTGGAGATGCCGCCCGCCAAACCTAGCGAATACGCGGTGGCGCTAAAGGTGATCGGAGCCTGAGCGGGGGGCCATGCGAGCCGTGATTGTGCTGGTCTTCGCCTTGGCGGAGATTGCCTGCCACCCGGCTTCGGCCGCGTCGGGACCGAATCCGCTGGCGCCGCTTTCGGCCGCGGAGATCCGCGAGGCCGTGGCGATTCTGCGCGCTTCCGGCCGGCTCCCGGCGGCGCCTCGGTTCAGCATGATCGCGCTCGACGAGCCGCCCAAAGAAATGGTGCTGCGCCATGCGGCCGTGCCGCGCCGGGCATTCGTGACGGTATACGATGCGGCGGCGAACCGTACCTATGACGGGATCGCCGATCTTTCGGCGAAGCACCTGGCTTCGTGGACAGAGGTGCCCGGCGCGCAGCCCCCGGTGGGGGAAGCCGATTCCGGCCTGGCCGACCATATTGTCCGCGCCGATGCGCGCTGGCAGGAGGCCATGCGCGCGCGCAAACTGCGCAACGCCAGCGTGGTGACGGTGGCCTGGCCAGCCGGGTACTTCGGCCTGGCGGGCGACGACGGAAGCCGGATCGTACGGGTCACGCCGTACTACAGCGCGGGCGGGCAAAACTTCTACGCGCATCCGGTGGAGGGCGTGGCCGCGCACGTCAACCTCACGACGGGAACAGTAATCGATTTCCTGGACACCGATCGGAATACGCCGGTGCCGCAAGAAAGCGGAGAACTGAATGCGGGCGGGCCTCTGCGCGAGGCGCCCGCGCCGCTGAACATCACCCAGCCGGCGGGTGCGGGCTTTCGGATCGAAGATGGCGAAGTGCGCTGGCAGAAGTGGCGATTCCGCTACGCGCTGCATCCGCGCGAGGGCCTGGTGCTCTATACCGTGGGCTACGAGGATGGCGGCAGGGTCCGGCCGGTGATGTATCGCGGCTCGCTTTCGGAAATGGTCGTGCCGTATGGCGACCCCGGCGGCGCGTGGTTCTTCCGCAACAGCTTCGATGTGGGCGAACTGGGGCTGGGAATGCTTGCCAGCTCGCTCCGTCCTGGTGCGGACTGCCCACAGAACTGCACCGTGCTCGACGCCGTGGTAGCCGATGAAACCGGCGAGCCGCGCACGATTCCGCGCGCGGTGGCGATCTATGAGCGCGATGCCGGCGTGGTATGGAAGCACGGCGACGAAACGCGGCGGGCCCGCGACCTGGTGATCTCCTACCTCAGCGAGGCCGGCAATTACGAATACGGCTTCGACTGGATCTTCCACCAGAACGGGACGCTGGAGATGAGCGTAGCCCTTACCGGGATCATGGCGGCCAAGGCGGTGGCTGGAGGCACCCACGATCCCTACGCGCACCTGGTGGCGAAGAACCTGGCGGCGGTTCATCACCAGCACTTTTTCGCCTTCCGGCTCGACATGGACGTGGACGGCGTGGCGAACCGGGTCCTGGAAATGAACAGCGCGTCCGTTCCGGCAGGCCCGCGGAATCCGTACGGCGGGGCATTCACGATGCAGATGACGCCGCTTGCCACCGAGCGCCAGGCACAACGACGGATCAACCTGGAGACCAGCCGCCGCTGGATCGTGGAGAGTACGTCCGCCAAAAATGCCCTGGGCCAGCCTTCCGGTTACGCTTTGCTGCCCGGGGAAAACGCGGTTCCGTTCCTGTTGCCCGATGCCTGGGTGCGCAAACGGGCGGGGTTCCTGAACGCCCACGTATGGGTGACGCCATACAGCCCGTCGGAACTGTATGCAGCGGGCATGTACCCGTACCAGAGCAGCGGCGGCGACGGTCTTCCCAAGTGGACCGCCGCGGACCGGCCGGTGCACGATCGCGATGTAGTGCTGTGGTACGTCATGGGGATCACCCATAACCCGCGGCCGGAGGATTGGCCGGTGATGCCGGTGCACGCCGCCGGATTCAAGCTGGTGCCCTGGGGCTTCTTCGCGCGGAATCCGGCGATGGACCTGCCCCCGCCGTTGCCGGTCCGGTAACAGACAAGCGCCCCACCGGGCCGCCTACTGTTCCTTGATGATTTTCTGAATGCGCTTCAGATTGCCCCTGATCTCGTCGGTCGCATCCTGGATCTGGTTGGTGTCGTAGATGACCCGCGGCGTCAGGAAGATGATCAGCTCGTTGCGCGTCTTGCTGTAGTTCTTGGTGCCAAATAGGGCGCCCAGGTACGGGATTCGATGCAGTACCGGCACTCCGCCCGAGATCTCCGAGCGCTGCTCGCCGATGAATCCGCCCACGGCGATGGTATCGCCATCCTGCACGGTGACCTGCGTCTGAAAGGAACGCCGGGAAAACGAGGGCGAATCGATACCGCTGGTGTTGTTCTGGGTCGGCGAGGTGACGTCCTGGTCAATCAGCATCGTTACTACGCCGCTCGAATTCACTCGTGCGGTAATCGACAGCGTCACGCCGGTGCTGCGGTTGCTGATGGAGTTATACACGGTGGTATTGCCGCCGGACTGAATCCCGCCCGCGACTCCGCCGGTAAGCACGGGTACGTCCGTGCCCACGTTCATCACCGCGGGAATGCTGTCGGTGGCGATGATACTCGGCGATGAGATGACGCGCATGTGGGTCTTGGACTCGAACGCGGTCAGCACGCCGATCAGCTCGTGCGCCCGCAGCACCAGCGCCCCGGTCGTAAGCGTCACACCCCCAGCCCCGGAAGTGATCCCTAGCGTGCGGTCTTTGACGCCCTGCTTCTCGAGGTACGCCGTCACACCCGCTTGTAAATCGCCGACCAGGTCCACTTCGTAGATTCTCGCGTCGATCAGCACCTGTCGCGGCGGGACATCGAGCTGGCGAAGCAGGCTCTGAATCTGCTCCCATTCCTGGGGCGTGCCCTGCACCAGGAGCGTATTGTCGAAAGGGTTGGGGATCACGTGGGGAACCCGCTGTCCGGGCTGACCGTTCGCCGACATGCCCAGGTACGCGCCGGTGAGATCGGTGTTCGGGCCCGCGGCGGCCTGCGGATTGGGATTGGCGCCCATAGCCGGACTGATCGGAGCGGTGTTGACACTGTTGTTGGGCAGGCTGGAATACGTGGCCTGTGGCAACATGTTTCCATAGCCGTACCCCATCCCGCCATAACCGCCCATGCCGTATCCGCCTCCCCCCATACCGTACCCCCCCATGCCGTATCCACCCATGCCGCCCATGCCGTATCCGCCCATGCCACCCATGCCGCCCATGCCATATCCGCCCATGCCGCCGGTCATGCCCAACTGATTCATGCTCGCCATCATCGCCAGAGCCATGGTGTTGCCGGTGTAGAGTGCCATGATGGCCATAGCCACGGTTTCCGAACGGCCGTATTTCAGGCGGTACACGTAATTATTCACCGCTCCGGCGGCGATCTTCACCGGTACGTCGAGCTTGCGGATCCACTTGTCCACCTCGGCGAAGATGCCGGGGTTTGGCGCAACCGCAATGACGGTGTTGATCCGGTCCACCGGGATGAACCGCACCGCCGAACTTTTCTCCGAAAGAGCATAGGCGTGAAAGACGGTATCGAGCTCTTTTGCCAGGTCCACCGGCCGGCTGTTCTCCACATCGAAGAGCCGCACGCGCTGTCCCGCGAACGTGTCCGCATCGAAGAGAGAGATCAATTCCATGGTGCGTTTCATGTTGCGGCTGTTGTCCTGGATGATCAGCAGGTTCGCCGGCTCATACGGGGTGTGGCCCGCGCCTTCGCCCAGGAACGGGGTGATCAGTTTGTCGAGTTCGGTGGCCGTGGCGTATTTCAGAAACACCAGATTGAGGATCATCCGCTCGTCGTCGGGCAGCGTCTTCGGGTCAACATTCACCATCGGTTCGAGCGGCAGGTTGGAGACGGTATTCAGGGGGACGATCCGATAAAGGTCCCCCACCTTCACCATGGTGGCGCCGTTCACACGCAGGATGGTCTGCATAAACGGCATGAGGTCAACCGGCTTCACCTCGCCGTAGGTATACACGGTGACGGAGCCTTTCACCCGCGGATCGAGAATATAGTTGATCTTCATCATCTTCGCCAGGATCTCGATCATCTCGGAAAGCGACACTCCGCCCAGCAGAAATCCCCGGTCATCTGCCAATCGCGGTGCGGCGGGGGGAGCGGCTTGCGGCTGGGTGCCGGGAGGGGTCTGCGCGCCGGCGGGGTTCTGCGCGCCCGGAGCGCCCTGGGGAGCAGGCGCGGGCGTCTGAACCTGCGGCTTGGCCGGTTCGGGCTTCGGCGGTTCGGCAGGCGGAAGCTGATAGATCCGCTGCGCCAACAGGGTGCCGGCCAGCGCGCAAACCGCCGCGGCCACTCGCACATGGGAGGGGAGTCGCATCTCGATCAATCCTGCTTCCCGGCGCCGGCCTTCTTGCGTTCCCACACCGCCCGCTCCATAGCATTCAGTTCCGACTTCGCGCGTTCCCACCGATAGGTGCCGAACGGACCGGGACGCTCGAAGCGAATGCGGTCTCCGTTCTCGCACGCCCTCATTGCCGCCATGCTTTTCTCATCCAGCGCGGGGACGGCGGGCGCGGGAACATCCTCGGCCCGCGAGACCCCGAACGGGGTAGCACGGTAGATCCACTTCCTGCCCTCGGGATCGGTAAACCGATACGAGCCGTCGGCGCCCTTTACGGCGCCGCGCGGAATGGCAGACGGCGCCTGCGCGCCCGCCATCGTCATCACCGCCAGAACCAATGCCATCGCGAATTTCATAAGAGTTATCAGCCTCAATCGACATAACGGCGCCCGGCGCGGAAACTCCGCTCCCAGCTCCGTTTTCCGTGTTCCCGTTTGTCCAGCCTGCTAGCGCCCCACCGGCTCCCAGGTGCATGATTGACCGAACGGCGTAGCGTGCATCACCTTCTTGTAGCCATCCACGACCGAGCCTTCAGTTTGCCCGTCGTTGAGGCTGCAGGTTTTGAAACCGAACTGGGTGTTCTCTCCGGGCCCGGCCTTCGCCGCCGGAGCAGGCGCGGCGGGCGCCGGGGCGGCGGTCTCCGTTCGTGCCGGTTCCGCCGCCTGGGTGGCCGGAGGGTTGAGGCGCGCGCTCAGCTCATCCACCCGCTTGCGCACCACCTCACCGTTCCATTCGAGCGTCATCTCTACACTATTGACGTCCACCAGCTTGAATTGGCCGATCTGCTCTCCCGGATGTATTGCCTGGTGGGCGGAATTCGCATTGACGCTGAGGATCGCCACCGGCCCGTCCGGGCCAATGTTCATCATCCCGTGGTACACGGGCATGGGCGGCATCGGCGGTTTCGGCGGAGGAGGCGGCACTTCGATGACGACCGTCGAGTTGCGCGATTTGTCGAACAGCATCTTCTCGGCGATGTTGGCGTATCCGGTGGCCATCACTGGCGGTGCCGGCGGCAGCGGCGCATAGGCGGGCGGTTTCACCTTGGGAAGCGGCCGGTTCAAGCGCGCCGCTTCGCGAGCCCGCGCGGCCTTCCATTCGTTCCGCAGCGCGACACCGGTATATGCCACCGCCATTACCAGCGCGGCGTCAAGGACCAGCAGCTTGCGATTCAAAATGCCCCCGCTTTCTTCACCGGCACGAGTTTCCGCAGCACTACGCCCGAAAGGTTCAGCCGCACTTGAATGCTCTTTTTCTTGTCGTTGAGGCTGTTGATGTGAATGCTGTTGGTGGCCAGAATCTCGGGCTCGTTGGCGAGTTGTGCCAGGAAGTTCACGAACTGGTCGATCTGGCAAGTGAATGCCACCGTGACCGACACCTCGCCGTAATCCGTGCCCAGCGCCCGCGCTTCGCGGAGTTCTTCGGCGCCGCGCGCGTCAAACCCGTTGGCCGCCGCCACGCGGTGGATGATATCCAAGAGTTGTACCTGCGCCTGCGCGGCCGTATCGGCCTGGAGCACGCCCTTTTCGCGCTCTGCCAGTTCAGCCGAGACCTGCTTCAGCAAGGCCTCTTTGCCCGGCACGGTGGCGGCTTTCTGACGAAGCAACTCCAACCGTTTCTCGGCCGCCGGCACGGTTTGCACGGCCGCCGCGACGGTGGTGGAGCGGTCCCCGTAGACACCCCAGCGCAGCACCGCGATGAAAGCCAGACCTCCCACCAGGAGGTACAGCGTGCGACGATTGAGGTTCCCCACCGTCATCGTCCGGTCCTCCGCGAGATCTGGATCTGGAAGACCTCGCCGCCGGACGCGCTGCGCTGGATCATATCGGCCGCGGATTTCTCGAAGAATGGCGAAGAGTCGAGAATCTTCAGCAGGGGCGCCGCCTGCGGCGCCTCGCCCGTGATTCGGGCCGTGTCGCGCCCGAGATCGATCGAGTTGGTCCACGCCGGCGGTTCGATCAGCCGCGTCAGCTCATTTAACGCATCCAGATCGCCGCGAGTCTGCTGACGGAATTGATCCAGCAACTGGGCCCGGGTCCGCCCGTGGTCGATCTGCCGGTCGAGCAGCGCGGCGCGTTGCGCCAGCGGTTCGATGCGCGCCGTTTCCGTGTCGAGTCTCTTCAGGTATTGCCGATCGCTGAAGCCGCCATAAGCCGCCGCCGCGCCGGCGGCGAGCAACAGGACGCCGCCCAATGCCAGCGTGGGTATCAGCGCCGCCCGCGAACTGAACCGCCGGTGGTCGGGCGGCAACACGTTGGCCGCCGGCGCCAGCCGGGGACAGGCCCCAGCCAGCGCCGTTGCATACGGCAGTGCGTTGCGGGAAAGATCGTTGGCCGCCGGATTCACGGACGGCCTGGGCAGAATCTCTGCGAGCGATTGGGGAACCGTGTCCGGCGGCAGCCGCAATTCGGAAAGCGCGAGCACAGTGGCGCGCTCGGGCGGCAGATCGAATTCCGCAGAAAACACGGGTCGCGACGGGCTTTCGCCGTACACTTCCACCGCTCCCGCCTCGGTCCGCCGCAGCGCCACGAAGCCTGGCCCAGCGGCCGCGCCGTTCAGCCGGATGGCGGCGTGTACCGCGGCCGCCGAAAAGGTAAAACTGAAAACCGGAATGCCCGCTTCGTTGAAAAGCTGGTGGTAGCGCTCCATGGTCTCGCGCCGCGCGATTCCCACCAACACCGACCCGAACCCCAGCGGCGACCAGCCCCAGGCCACATCGTCGTCGCCGTACGGGTGCAGCGTGTCCAACTGGAAGCGGATGGCGCTCTCGATGTCCTTCGACGCCACACCCGGCAGCGCCAACTGGCGCACGATCACTTCGCGCCGGGGCAGCAGCACCGTGGCGCTCAGATGGCCCGCGCCCAGCGATTTCAAAAAGCGCGCATACTCCGCACCCCACTCCGCCGCCGGCCGCCCGGCGTAGTTGGCGATGGTGAACCGTCCGAGCACCCGGATGCGGGACGGCCGCACCCGCGCCACCGCCACTTCGAGATCGGCCGGGCCGATTTCGATGCCCACGCCCGAGCCGAATGCCAGCAGCTTGCGCAGGTCCTTGGGAATGGGGATCGCGAGTGGCATTTCCGAATCAGTTGCTCCAGGCCGTGTCGTACCAACGCAGAATGTGGATCGGGGAACTGTATCCGTAGGGCATGAACTTTACTTGTGCCGCCACGGTCCGCCGCAGGTCGCCCAACTGGCCGTTTTCGAGCCGCAGGCGAGCGGTCGCGCGAATCAGAGCGATGGTGTTGCCTCCCACCCGCAAACGGTTCTGCGGGGCCCCGGTGAGCTTCACGAAATCGGCAAGCTGCGCATCCGTCATCGGCCCGTATTTCCGGCGCTCGACAAGCGCGCTGATCGCATACGGGGTCAGCCCTACGGCTGCCAGCACCGCCGGCGAAGCCGTGTTCGCGTCCACCCGGTCGCGCGATCCGTAGACCGACAGGCACGCGGCCAAACCAGTGCGTGCGATCAGCCGCGGCTCGCCCGGCTGTGGATTCACCGCCGGGATGTAGGTGCCGTAAAACAGTTCGGGTGTCACGCCTTTCACCAGGAGCAATTCCTCAATCTCTTGAAACGACGCGTGCCGCGCGCGGAAAGACGGATTCAGGGAAAGATAATAGCTATCGAACACACTACCCTCGCCGGCCGGCTTCCTCCAGTCGTCAATGGCCAGCGCAATGTCGCGCGCCCGCTCCGGCTCCACACCCAACGCCGCCGCCAGCCGGAACAGGTCCTGGACGGGAACCGCGTTCACATCCAGCCGCGCCGCCGCCGGGATCATTTCCACCCGTACATTGCCGCTCGGAAACGAATAATCCATGGCCATCGCACCTTTCGGAATGCGGCGGCGGGCGGGATTGTTGGCATCCCACAGGAGCTCGAGCGAGGCCCGCTGGACGGCCCCCGTTGCCAGGTAGTAACATCGCAGACCGTCGAGCTCCGTGGAGGTGCGGTCGGTCTCTCCGCGCACGGTGCTCGAAAGCGAGAACGCCACCGCCGCCAATGCCGCGGAGAGCCATAAGACCGCCAGGAGAGCGGAACCGCGCCTACCGGTCGTCATAGTTGATCTCCGGCGACCGGAACACGTGAAGCGGTGCCACCACGCTGATCGGCTGCAACCGCGAAGCGTCTCTCTCGATGGGCGCCATATCGATGGCCACGGCCAAAGGCCATCCGGGCCGCGCCCACCGTTCTCTCCACACCGGGGGCAGCTTGGGATCGGGCAACTGGGTGAAATAACGGAAACGGCAATACGCCAGTTGATCGGCCAGCACGAACGAACGCGGGGTGGGAGCCACGGGCGCGAAGCGGGCCGACGGCACGCCGGTCTCGGGATCGGGCGTGATCCCCAGGCACAGCGTTCCCACGTTTTCCGGGCCGGTATACGGGATTTCGTTCACCACCAGTCGCACGCCGCGAGACTCGCCGGGGATCACGAAGATCTCCAGAACTTGCGGCCGCCCGCGCCAGGCCTGTTGCAGTGAAAACGTCGATACCAGCCGCATGGTCTGCGGCTCACCCTGGAAAAACGCCATCCGCACCGGCGTCTTCCCGCACGGGCTCACCACCGGCATCAGGCCTTCCAGTTCCTGTTCCACGATGCGCTGCGCCCCGGCCACCCGCCGGTTATCCATCAGCTTCGTATCCACTTTGCTGAACGAGTTGAGGCCGATGCGCAGGGCCACCAGCATCCCGGTCGAAAGGAGGCTCAACAGGGTGACCGCCACCACCACTTCGATGAGGGTTACGCCGGCTTGCGACTTTCTCATTGCGGCACCACCGGGGCGATGTCCTCGGCCTTTAGCACGCGCTGGCGGAACGCATCCAGGGCGAACGTGCGGCGCCGCGCACCCGACATCCACCACACCTGAAGTTCGATTCGATCGAGCGCCAATTGGCCGGGCGCCATCACGGGCGGCATCTCGAATGCGGTCAGCCGCGCCTGCCAGCCCGCTTCGAGTCCGCCGGCCATGGCCGGATCGAACTGCCCGCGCACCACCGCGTCGCGCGGAAGCAGCGGGTCGGTCAGCAGTTCGTTCATGCGCAGCCGGGAAAGCTGCACGATGCGATCGTAATCGCGCAGCCGGGCCGCGTTGTGCGACGCCGCGGAAATTCCTTCCAGCAGCCCCACCACGGCGATCCCCATGATGGTGGTCGCCACGATCATTTCGAGCAGGGTGAATCCGCGTCGCCGCATCATTTTCCTTCGACGCTCGTGACGCGCGGGAATCCGGTCATCGGATCGAGCCGCACCATCCGTCGGCCGCCGTGCCGGTTGGCGATCTGGATTCCGATTCCCGGCACGGTGGCGCCCGGCAGCAGGATCAGTTCGCTCGTCTCCGGCTCGACTGCCTCCAGCCCGATGCCATCGGGGAGCGTCAACTCGCGCGTGAATCCGCCATCGTTGGAGTACGCCGACAGGCGGTTTTCCTTCATCTCGATCACCACCTCGACCGCCTGCTGGTGCCGCTCGGCATAGTTCACCGCGGAATTGAGAAACGCGGCAGTGGAGCCGGTGGCGGTAGACAACCGGACGCTATCGATGCCGGCGCCGATGGAAGGCGTTGCTACGGCTACCATCAGGCCGATGATGGCGGTCACCACCAGCATCTCCATCAGGGTGATGCCACTGGCGCTGCGATTACTGACTCTTCCAACTGACGATGTCCGCATTCAGCCCTTCGCCGCCCGGCTGCCCATCGCCGCCCAGGCACACGATGTCGGGCGCGTCACCGTGCTCTCCGGGGTAGCGGTACACGTAATCGTGGCTCCACGGGTCTTTGGGAATCTCCTGCTCCAGGTAAGGCCCGTTCCACTGGTTCGCACCTTCGGGACGCGCGCGCAGGGCCGCCAGCCCCTGCTCGGTGGTGGGAAACGTGCCGGTGTCCAGCTTGTAGTTGCCCAGCGCGCCCATGAAGTTGTGGATCTGCGTTCGCGCCGCCGTAATGCGCCCGGTATCCACCTTCTTCCAAAGGTTCGGCCCGACCAGCGCTACGAACAGCCCGATGATGGTCACCACCACCAGCATTTCAATCAGGGTGACGCCTGCTTGTTCCCGTCTTCGGTTTCGTCTCATTTCTACACCGCCACGTCGTTGATGCTCGTAATCGCCATCAGCATACTCAGGATCAGCGTCCCCACCATCACGCCCATGACCAGAATCACGATCGGCTCGAAGATCGAAGTGAATCGCTTGATCGAAGCACGCGTATCATTTTCGTAAATGTCGGCCATGCGGGCAAACATCTGGTCGAGCCGGCCCGTCTCTTCGCCCACCGCAAGCAGGTGCGCGGCAAGCGGCGGGAACACGCCGGCTTTGCGCAGCGGCACCGCGATACCCTCGCCGCGCTTCACGCCGAGCGCGACGCCCGCCAGCGCGCCGGATATGGTCTTGTTGGTCAATGTCGCCGCAGCGATAGCGAGCGACTGCACCAGCGGCACGGTGTTCGCCACCAGGGTGGCCATAGCGCGTGCGAAGCGAGCGGTCTCGGCCTTCAGCAGCGCGTCGCCCAGCAGCGGAATCCGCAGCCGCGCCGCATCCCACCAGATCCGCCCCGCGGCGGTGTGCGTGTACGTGTTCCAGATCGCGATCGCCGCCACCGCCGCGCCCAGCCCCACCCACCAGTACGATTGCAGGAAGGCGCTCGCGACGATCATCAGCTTGGTGGGAGTCGGAATCCGCAGGCGGGGGTCGCTGAAAATGGTCGCGAACTTGGGCACCACGAACATCAGCAGCACGATGACCGACGCCAGCCCCACGCACGCCAGCAGCGCCGGATAGATCATCGACGAGATGATGAAGTTGCGCAAATCGTCGCGCGAACGCTCAAACTCCGCCAGCCGCTCGAAGATGGTGGCCAGGGCACCCGAGGCTTCCCCGGCGCGCACCATATTGATGTACAGATCCGAGAAATATTCCGGGTGCACCGCGAGGCTGTCCGCCAGCGAGCGCCCGCCTTTGAGCACGCGGAGCACATCCAACACCACGAAGCGGAACGCCGGGCGTTCGGTGAGTTCCCCGGTGATGGAAAGCGCCCGGTCGAGCGGCACCCCCGCATTGAGCAGCGTGGAAAGCTCCTGTGTGAAGAAGAGTACGTCGCGGCGCCTGCCCTGGCCAAAGGAAGGCAGTTTGAGCTCGATCGCAGCGCTCTTGGGCGCCACGCCCACATAAATCGGCGTCAGCCCCTGTTTGCGCAGTTCGCGCGCGATCAGCTTCTCGTCTTCTCCGGTGAGGCTCCCGCTGCGCACCTTGCCGTCGGAAGCCACCGCCCGGAAGAAGAACGTGGTCGCCATTAGAACTCCTGGGTCACCCGCATCACTTCGTCCACGGTGGTGACGCCGTCGGCGATCTTCTTCCAGCCGTCCTCGCGCAGGTTGCGCATGCCGTTGCGGCGCGCCGTCCGGGTCAGCACCGAAGCATCCTCGTTGCCCATGATCAGCTGGCGGATCTCATCGTTCAGCTCCATCATTTCGAAAATACCCACGCGGGAGGTGTATCCCGTGCCACGGCACTCCGGGCACCCCGCGCCGCGAAACGTCGCCACCATTCCGCCTTCGGGCGAAAGCGAGCCCTTCGCGGGCATCTTGCAATGCTTGCAGATCACCCGTACCAGCCGCTGGGCCAGCACCGCCACCAGCGAAGATGTGATCAGGTAGTTCTCCACGCCCATATCGGTGAGGCGCGTGATCGCGCTGGGCGCGTCGTTGGTGTGCAGCGTCGAGAATACAAGGTGACCCGTCAGTGCCGCGCGGATGGCGATGTCGGCCGTCTCGCGATCACGGATTTCGCCCACCATGATCACGTCCGGGTCCTGGCGCACGATATGGCGCAGTCCGGCCGCAAACGTCAGCCCGATCTGCGGGTTCACGTGGATCTGGTTGATCCCGTCCATCTGATATTCCACCGGGTCTTCGATGGTGATGATCTTTTTGTCAGGCAGGTTGATGCGCTTCAACGCCGAATAGAGCGTGGTCGATTTGCCGCTGCCGGTGGGCCCGGTCACCAGGAAGATCCCGTGCGGCAGCCCGGTGAAATGCTCCATTCGAGCCAGCATGCGGTCATCGAAGCCCAGCCGCCGCAGGTCGTAGAAATCGCCGGCCGAGCGGTCCAGCAGGCGCATCACCACGCTTTCGCCGTAAAGCGTCGGGAGCGTCGAAACGCGCAAATCCACTTCGCGGCCCAGGATCTTGATTTTGATGCGTCCATCCTGCGGCAGCCGGCGCTCGGCGATGTTCAGCTTCGCCATCAGCTTCAGGCGCGAAATTATCGCGGCCTTCAACTCCCTGGGCGGCGGCTCCTGATTGAACAGCACGCCATCCACACGGAAGCGGACACGGAATTCCTTCTCGAACGGCTCGATGTGGATATCGCTCGAGCGCTTCTCGAGCGCATCGGCGATCATGGCATTCACCAGCCGGATCACCGGCGCTTCGCTCGCCATGTCGCGCAAATGTTCCAGGTCGGCGGTGGCCTGTTCATCCTCGCCGTCGCCGGCGAGCACGTGACGATCGGTTTCGCCGTAGTGCTTCTCAATGGCGTCGACGATCTCCTGCTCGGCCGCGAGCGCGGTCTGAATGTCGAGCCCCGAGAACGTCCGCAGCGCCGCCACCGTCTCGAAGTCCAGCGGATCGGCCATCGCCACCGTGAGGCTGGAACCGGACATCGCCAACGGGAACGCCCGGCACTGCCTCAGGAAGCGGTGCGAAAGCCCATCAATCTCCGGCGCGGAGGGCGGCGGCTGGTCCACCGTCACCAGCGGCAGCCCGAGCTGGTCCGAAAGCGCCGCCAGCACATCCCGCTGGGCGATGAGTCCCATGTCCACCAGGATCTTGCCCAGTTTGTCGCCGCGCTCCTTCTGTAGCTCGAGCGCCCGCTCCAGGTCTTCGGCATCGATCTTGCCGCGCTCCACCAGAATCTCGCCGAGCCGCTGATAGCGCGCCACCGCAGCGGTCGCATCGGACTGGGTGGTGGCGGCCACTTACTGGATATCCTCGGTGATGTTGTCCGCAATGGCGTTGGCCACCGTGGCCTTCATCACGATTTGCGCCGGCAGCCCCGCAGTGTTCTCATATGGCAGGTACAGGCATCGCACCACGTACACCACCTGCATGGGCGACATGGCCGCCTTTTGCAGCCCCATGGCTCCGGCCAGGGTCATGGCCGCAGCCTTCACCATCTCGTGCATGGTCTTCTCCACCAGCGGCACCCGCAGGATCTTCCGCTTGTGGACCTGGTCCTTTTCGGCCTGGGTGATCGCACCCCGAAACGGATTGGCGCTCGGCGTAATGATCAGACTGATCTCGGTGGTGATGACCACGCCATAGTCCTGCAGATACACCGCCCGGGTGGAGCCCAGAACGTCCACCGGATCCACCGGGTTGATGGCTTTGAGCGTGCTGTCGAAGCGGTTTTCGAGGTCGGTGAAACTCTGCGGAGTGACGCGCGGTCCCAACGACGCGGGCAGCGCCACGCCAGGCCCCGAAACGGGTTTCTTCAGTTGCGCCCACGCCGGCGCAATGGCCAACACCAGGATTGCGGCTACGGTTCTCATTTGACGTCTCCCGCCGCCGCGGGCGGCATGCGGTAGTTCGCGGCCTCCAGGTTCCGGGCGCGCTTCATCGACATGTCGTACTCACCGGCAGCCAGAATCAGCCGCTCGCGCGCCGATTTCAGCTCCTCGAACACGGCCTTGTTTCTCTTCTCCTGCCGCGCTTCCATCTGGACCATCGCGTTCGCCACGGCGGCATCGATCCGCGCCTCGATCTGGGTTTCCGAGACCGTCTGTACACGCGACGGGAGAGGCGCCTGCGCCGTCCCAGGAGCGAACGAAACCGGCCTCACCATGATGGCGACCGCCAGAATCGCAGCCGAAGCAAAGCCCAGCCGTGCCGCGGAATTCCAAAACCCGCTCCACCACCGGCCCACCGGTGAAGGCTCGAAAATCTTGTCCGACACAAACGCGATGCGCTGTGGAATCTCTTCGTCGCGCAGGGCCAGCAATGCGGTACCGGTGGCGCGCAGCCGGTCCAGTTCTCCACGGCATTCCTGGCAGCCTTTCACATGGACTTCCACCTGCTGCTCTTGTGACGGCGGCAGTTCTTTCAGGAAGTAGTCCCTCAAATCGAATGGCGAGCAACTCATGACACACCTCGAGTCTGTATGGGAGCCAGTTGCCCTTTGAGGATTTCCAACGCCGTATACAGCCGCGACTTGATCGTGGAAACCGGGCAGGAAAGGATCTCGGCCATCTCTTCGAATTTGAAGCCCTGGTAAATCTTGAGCACGACCGCTTCGCGCTGCTCCGTCGTGAGCCGCTCGAGCGCGCCGGCCACGGCCAGCGCCAACTCCATGGGGAACACGGAAGTCCCACCCACGGTGATGCCGGTTTCGGTGCTCTCGGGTTCGATCGCGTCCACGTCCGTTTCCGGGCGCCGTTTGCGGAACAGCGAATAGGCCTCGTTGTGGGCAATGCGGAAGAGCCACGCCGCGAACCGGCCTAAATCGTCGAGCTTTCGAAGATGGAGATGCGCCTTCAAGAACGTTTCCTGCGTCAAGTCCAGAGCGTCTTCGCGGTTGCCGGTGATGCGGAGGAGATAATTGTAGACACGCTTATCCCACCGGGACACCAGGAGGTTGAATGCCTCCACGTTGCCCCGGGCAGCCTGCCGTATGAGATCGGCATCTTCGACCGCCCGAAAGATCAATTCTGGCTCCTGGTGACTAGACGCAACAGGCCCTCAAAAAGACGGGCGCGAACGCCCCGGGTATCTCTCCAGTCTAACAGCCGGTGCCGTCAGGCCGAAAAGACATCAAACATCCGGCCTTGGCACAACCCCTGCGGCGGTTCCCCGATCGCGGCAGGCTGGCCCGCGCTGCCGTCCAGTGTTCAAATGGATGAGGAGGAGCCTGAATGCGCGTACCGCTCGAACGGAAGGTACTGAACGAGAATGATCGGATCGCTGCCGGCCTGCGCGAAGAGTTCAAGGCCCATGGCACGTTCTGCCTCAACCTTATCAGTGCGCCCGGCTCGGGCAAAACGTCCCTGCTCGAGCGCACGCTCGAAGGCTTCGCACCCGGGCGCCGCGTCGCCGTGCTTACCGGCGACATCCAGACCGACAACGATGCCCAACGGCTGGCGCGGTTCGGATTTCCGGTTCGGCAGATTACCACGGGCGGGGCGTGCCACCTGGATGCATCCATGGTGGTGCGCAATCTGGGCGACTGGGTCGGGCGCGATCTCGAAATCCTGTTTCTCGAAAACGTCGGCAACCTGGTCTGCCCCACCAGCTACGATCTTGGCGAGGACGCCCGGGCCGTGCTGCTGAGCGTCACCGAAGGCGAAGATAAGCCGCTCAAGTATCCGGCCACCTTCCATCACGCCGACGTGATGGTCCTCAACAAGATCGACCTGCTGCCCTACGTTCCGTTCCGCCCCGCGCTCGCCCTCGAAAACGCCCGCCGCATCCAGCCGGACATCGAGATTCTGGAAGTCTCCTGCACCACCGGGCAGGGGCTCGACCGCTGGCGTGCCTGGCTCGACCTGCATCTATGACTGACTACCCGCTCCTGAACGCGCTCATTTTCACCACGCTCGGCATCGCCGTGTTCGCCGCCGCTTTTTCGATCGTGGCGAAGCTCGCGCCGTTCGATTTGTGGAAGCAGCTTGTTGAAGAGCATAACCTGGCGGTGGCCATCTTTGCGGGCGCGGTGGCGCTGGGGCTGTGCTGGATCATCGCCGCCGCCATGCATTGAGAAATGGCTGTGGTACTCTCGACTTTATGTTGTTCGAGTCCGATAAAGTGATGTTCGAAATTTATCGCGAGACCGAGTACACCGGTCGCTACCGGGTGGTGTACTTCACCGAACTACAGGACCACAACAAGGAAACCGAAATCAATCATGCCCTCGCCGGGGAGCATTTCTATGACGGCTTCATCAAGAATTTCGGCAAGGACGAGGCCAAAGCCATCATCGACAGCCTGCTCAGCCGGCTGAACAATGGCGAGCGCGTTGAGCCCCACGAAGTAGAGCGCGCGCTGGGCGAACACATGGCCTGAAGATGCGAATCATCCGCTTCCCCAGTCTGACCGAGCCCCAGTTCTCCGGTTGTGTTTCGGCATTTGTAGACTCGTTGACCGGCGAATTGAATGCCGCGAGCATCGCGCTGCGGCGGCTTGAGGGCAAGGCAAAAGGGTCGGCGTTCGCGCACGAAATGGCACTCGATACGCACCGTTACGGCGCGCTCATCGTGCTCGATCGCTGGGGCGCGTTCCTGCGGAGCTTCGGAGCCCACTGGCAGCATCCCATTGCGGCGAACGGGCTCGACCGCGTCGCGGCGGCGGAAGCCATTCTGGGACAGGCCAACCAGCTCATCGATGCGTCGGAGGCGTACTCCAGCGGCATGGTCGAAGTCTGCGCGCTGGCCTTTCAGTCGCTCGGCACTACGTTCGCAGAGGAAAGGGCGGAGGCGGAACGCTCGTCGAAACTCGGCCCCATGCTGCCAGCCGAGTACGGCACGGCGCGCGGCATCTTCCTGGAAGACCTCGCCGCGCGTTAGGCCGGCTTGCCACGCCCGGTCCTCTCGCCGGCGGCCGTGCGCTACTTGGTCGCCTGCAGTTCCTTCAGCTTGCCGTCGAACACGACGAACGGCATCGCGCCCACCACCAGTTCGCCGTCCACTCCTTCCGGGGTGCTCTTTCCCAGCACGAAAGTGGGTGTCCCGTTGGCGCCGATGCGCATCGCTTCCATGACATCGCTCTGCACCGCGTCCTTGTATTTCTCGCTGGTCACGCAGGTGCGGAACGCGTTCACGTCCATTTTGAGGCTGGCCGCATTCGCCACGAGGCTCTCCAGATCGAGTTTGTCGGGATTCGAACTCATGATCTCGCGCAGTTCCCAGAACTTACTCTGGTCGCTCGCACATCGCGCCGCCATTGAGGCGCGCATGGCGTTGGCGTGAAAATCGAGCGGCAGGTCGCGGCTGTAGAAGCGGACCTTTCCAGTGTCGATGTAATTCTTCTTGAGCTCGGGATAGACGCTGGCGTGGAAGCGCTGGCAAAACGGACACTGGTAATCGGTGAACTCCACGATCGTGTACGGGGCGTCCTTGGAGCCCAGCATGGCAGTGCCTTCCAGGTTCACCTTGGCGTGGGTGGGCTGATCGGGCGCGGGCGCCTGCGCTTTGGCCCCCTGCTTTTCGAGCAGTTGGCGGATCTGCCGCAGCTCGTTCAATATATCGTCAGCCTGCTGCCTGGTGATGCCCGAATCCTGCTGGGCCGCCATCGGCAGGGCCAGGGCAAGCGGCACTGCCGCCAATCTTGCGTATCGGAAGAAGTTCTTCATCGTGAAACCTGATTCTTGCCCAGGATCAGCATGTATTGGCTGCCGGGCGTATGTTCTCGTTGGGAGAGCAGGCGGAAGTGATTCGCCTCGATCTCTTTGATGACGTCTGGTTTGTCCAGCCGGATGTGGTTCATGGCCCGGCCGCCCGGCATGGCGGTAGGGCTTTTGAAATAATCGACGATGACCAGTTTGCCGTCCGGCTTGAGCGCGCGGTAGATGCCCGCGAGCATCTTCTCGGGGTAATCGAAATGATGGTACACATCGAGCACCAGCACTTCGTCCAACTGGCCCTCCGGCAGCATCGGGTCAGTATCCGTTCCCTTGACGAACGTAACGTTGGCGAGTTTCTGGCTTTCCGCCCGCTGTCTGGCGGCCGCCAGGAAGTCGTCAAAAATATCCTCCGCGAACACCCGCCCCGACGGTCCGACCGCGCGGCTCAGGAACGGCAGCATGTACCCGATGCCGGTGCCGACATCGGCCACGATCATACCGCGAGCCAGCCCCATGGCCTGCACCAGTTCGCGCGGCTTCTGTCTTTCGTCGCGGCTCGGATCGGCGAGTCCGGCGGCGACCGCCTTACGCTCCGCCTCGGTCTGATACGTCGAGTTCGCCTGCCGGGCGACCTGCCCATATAGGCCAGCGGCCAATAACAGCCCCGCAAACGCTTTCGAAGGCCGCCTCATAGCGCCGGCTCCATGGGCATAGCGAGCGGCGCTTCGCGCATGAAGTCGAGCTGCGACATCTCCTCCAGCGATTCACGGATGGCCTGCTCGGAACTCTCCTCGGCCGTGATCACGAACGGCAGATCGTGTTTGTTGTCGCATGGCTCCTGCAAAACCGCATCCATGCTGATATGTTTGCTGGCCAGAATCCCCGCCAGCCTGGCGATAATGCCGGGGCGGTCATCTACGCGAAAACGCATGTAATAGGCGCGCTTCTGCAAGGTCACCGAGACCGGCTTGTTCCGCCCCAGGCGTTCGTGGGCAAACGGCGAAACGCGCTCCGGGGATCCGCCGCGGATCTCGCGGGCCACGCGCATCAGGTCACTCACCACCGCCACACCAGTGGGCCTTGCGCCCGCGCCCCATCCATAGTAGAACGTGTCCTCGCCGAAATCGCCTTTCACCCAAACGGCGTTGTACGCTCCGTGCACGCCCGCCAGAATGGTGGAGGTCGGAATCAGGGCAGGACGCACCGAGAGGATCAATCCGTTCGGCGTTTTCCGGGCCGCGCAAATCAGGCGGATCGTGTGCTTTAAAACGCGCGCGTAACGGAAGTCCACCGGCGAGATGCGCCGGATGCCTTCCAGGAAAATATCCGACGGAGTGAGCTTTTCCCCGAATGCCAGCGCGGCCAGCAGCACCAGCTTGGAGCGGGCGTCGTAGCCGTCGATGTCGGCGCTCGGATCGGCCTCGGCATATCCGAGCGCCTGCGCCTCCGCCAGCACCACGGAGAGCGGCACGTCGCGCTTCTCCATTTCGGTGAGCATGTAGTTGCAGGTACCGTTCAGGATCCCGTAGAGCGCCACCACGTTGTCGCCCGAAATGCCCTCGCGTAGCACCGCATGGATCGGAATGCCGCCGCACACGCTGGCTTCCATCGCCAGATTGATGCCGGCGCGGATGGCGCGGTCCCAGATTTCCGGTCCGCAGGCGGCCATCAGCTCCTTGTTCGCCGTCACCACCGACTTGCGGTTCTCGATGGCTGCTTCGACGATGTCCGCCGCCACGGTGGTCCCGCCCACCAGTTCCGCCACGATCTGCACGTCGGGATGCTTGACTACTTCGCGCCAGTCGGTCGTCTTGAACACCGGGCCGAGCCCGGCCGGGATTTCCTTCGCGAACACGGAACGGCTGCAGACCGCAGCCACTTTGAGCCGGTAACCGAGCTTCAGCGCGATCTGATCCGCGTTTTCGGCAAGAATCGCCATCGTGCCCGAGCCCACGTTGCCCAGGCCCACGATTCCGATGTGCACTTCCTCCATATGGATTTCATGATAACAGGCACGCCATTACGGCCTGTCATCCGTCTATGATAAAGGGCAGGTTTTCCCATGAAACTCGATGTCTGGCGCTGCGCGGCCGTGCTGTCCGTGGCAGCCTTCGTTTCTTTCGGCCTGGCGCAGGAGAGGGGTGTGAACGCCGGGATGCCGGCTGGCTTTCCCGCCTCGCAAGACGACGGTCCCCGCCTGCCCAACGGCAAGCTACAGCGTGATGAGATCCTCAAAGCCGAACATGAACAGACCATGAAGGATGTGTCCCGGCTGATCGACGTCGCCGAAGATCTGAAACAGGAACTGGAAAAGAACGACCGTTTCGTGGTCTCCATGTCCAGCCTGAAGAAAACGGATGAAATCGAAAAACTGGTCAAGAAGATCCGTTCCCGCCTGCGTCGCAATTAATCTTTTCGTGGTGGCCGGATTGGCGCAGACCGCTCCGCCCGCCTCCAGGACGCCCGCCCTCGCGGTGATCGACGCGGCCGACGTTTCCCAGTGGCAGTCCCTCGCAAAAGAAGCAGGCTGGCGTGTCATCGCCCCGCCCGCCACTGAAAATGCCATCGATACTCGCGTGCAGGGTCTCGCCAGCGCGGTTCGCGACGCGATTCGGGAAGGCGTGGATCCGGCGCGTGTCTATCTCGCCGGACGCGGCGAGGGCGCGGCGGCCGTGTTCTACGCCATCTCGCGCGTGCCGGACCTGTGGGCTGCCGGGCTGGCCATCGGCGGCTCTCCCCAGGCCGCCATCGACAGTGACCGCATCTTCGCGGCGAACTTCACCAATGTGCCCGTTCTGTGGGTCAGCAACGGTCCGGATGACGAGGCCCTCGCCCGAAAGCTCCAGGAGGACCAACTCAACCTGGAGTGGCGCGCCACCGCCGCCGTTACCGATGCGGCCGTCTTCGACTGGCTCGCCAGGCACCGGCGCGACCCCTTTCCCGCGGCGGTCGACTGCGAGACCAACTCCCCCACTTTCGCCCGCTGCTACTGGATCGAGATGACGAAGTTCGACGTCAACGAGCGGAACGACGTGCTGGCGTCCACGCGCCTCAAGCCCGGCACCATCGCCGCGCTTGACCTGGGCGGCTTCGGCTATCGCAAGGACGACCCCGGCCCGGGCGTGCTGATTTCGTATCTCCCGCCGAAGTACAGCGGCCCGCTCAAAATGGGCGATCGCATCGTGGCACTCGACGGGCGACCCATCGAAAATGCGCGTCAATACGTGGAGACCATGTCGAAGGTCACGGAGGAGAAGCCGGCGGTTGCGGCGGTGCAGCGCGGCAAAGAGCGCATCCGGCTGGAAACCCACATCGTCCTTCCGCGGCGCGAGACGATCGTCACCGCCCGCGCCCAGGGGCAGTACATCGCGGCGGATCGGGACATCCAGATTATCAGCCGCACCGTGAAGGAAATGCGCGTCACCATTCCGCCCGAATGGGCGCAAGGAGGACGCCTCTATTGGAACGGTCTCTCGCTCGAAACGGTGGATCAGCCGGGCTGCTTTGTGCTGAGCGTGGAGAAAGAGCTGCTGCGGGCATCGCCATGCGCAAACTGACTCTCCGCGAAGTGGCGCGCCGGCTCGAGCGTGCGCCCACGAGCGAGCGGCGCGACGAGGCTTTCCGCAAGGCGATTCGCAGCATTCCGCGCGGCAAGGTGGCGACGTACGGGCAGGTGGCGGCCGCGGCAGGTTACCCCCTGTACCACCGTCACGTCGCGCGCCTGCTGCAAAAATGCGGCAACTCGCTGCCCTGGCAGCGCGTGGTGGGCGCCGGCGGGGCGATCAAACTGCGCTATGAAGCCGGCATCGAGCAGCGCACCCGGCTCGAACTGGAAGGCGTGCGCTTTCGCGGCAAGCGCGTCGATCTGGCCGAGTACCAGTACCGATTCCGTCCTTGGGAATTCGAGGCCTGAAGCCGCTAGCGTATACTGGCGGGGTTGAATTATGGCCAAGTTTTATCAGCCCGCTGAGACTCAGGGGGTCTACGAACACGGACCGAATCGGCTTACGGTCAACCAGGGCGATCGTGCCTTCATCGGATTTCGCGCCGTAAGCCCCAAAGAATTACAGGACACCACCGTGGACACGTCCGAGAACGTGGAAACCGCACGGTACTCGATCAGTTCGACCAGCTTCGAGTTGGAAACCAACACCGGAAAGCCGCTCACTTTTCTGGTGACCGCGACCCAGGATGTTGCCATGTCGGCGACCCCCAAGAACATGTGCAAGCCGCTCGAAGTGGTGATCCGGCGGCCCAGTTCCGAGCTCAAGACGGCCGTCGGCCAAGGCAAGGACCTGAATGGGTGTTGGGCAGCATGCCTCTCCTACTTCCTCACCGTGGCGTCGGGCCGCCAGGCGCGCGGGTTCAAGGACATCCTCATGGATTTCTCGGGACTGTGGAGCGCGGACGACACGATCTCTCCGGCTGCGCTGCGGAAGCACTTTGCGGATCATCGCCCGCGTTACCGGGTGGCCAGCGAGAACATCGTGCCCAACCGCCTGCCCGCGTTCGTTGGTCGTTGGCCGCTTCTGGTCGGTTTCAGCCGCAACCAGGGCGGGCACATGAACGTGCTGATCGCCTGCGACCCGTCGAAAGGCACAGTGACCGCCATGGAGCCGTGGCTGCCCGAATGCCCCGACGACTTCATCGACGACAGCAGCATTCCGATGACCTGGACCAGCAAAGGCGCGGATTTCGAATTCACCGGAGGAATTGTGACGCGGCCGTTGTCATATTACCAGTCCCCGGTCAGTTCCGGCTTCGTATTTGTAGCCTACCCGGAAGAGTACCGCAACCGCATCCCGTAACCCGCCGCGCTGCCGCCTAAAGTGCGGTCGGCAGGGCGGTGTGCTCACCCCGGCGGCCGGTGTTCCGCAGGGTTTCCTTCTCCGAGCTTCGCAATGAGACGCAGAAGCGATTCGGTCTCGATCGGCTTGGTGACGTAATCGTCCATCCCGGCTGCGAAGCACCGGTCGCTGTCGCCTTTGAGCGCATGCGCCGTCAAGGCAACGATGGGAACGTGGGTTCCGCTGGAGCTTTCCAATTTGCGGATAGCCTCCGCCGCTTCGAGCCCGTCCATTTCCGGCATCTGCACGTCCATCAGGATCACATCGGGCCGTTGCTTGCCGAATGCCTCCACCGCCTGTTCCCCGTTTCCCGCCAACATCACTTCATGCCCCTCCTTTTCGAGCAGGCGCATCATCAACCGCTGGTTCACGGCGTTGTCCTCGGCCAGCAGCACGCGAAGGGAGCGCCTGGGCGCATCGGCGACTTCGACGGCAGGCGCCGTTTCGGCCGGCCTCCCGTCCACCCGCGGAAGCTTGATCGTAAAGTGGAACGTGCTGCCGCTGGACGATTCGCCCGTTTCGGGGTTCTCCCAGGGACTCTCCACCCAGATTCGTCCGTGCATCAGCTTGACCAGGCTCGATGCGATCGCCAAGCCCAGCCCGGTCCCCCCGAAGCGCCGAGTGATGGAACTGTCGACCTGTTCGAATGGCGCGAAGACCAGGCATTGTTTTTCCGGCGCAATCCCGATTCCTGTATCGCGAACGGCGAAGTGGATCGATACCGAGCTATCCGCAAAGGTCTGTTCGGCTCGGGCTTCGATGGTCACCGAACCGCTGGCCGTGAACTTCAATGCGTTTCCGGCGAAATTCAGCAGGATCTGCCGCACACGGAGGGTATCCCCGAGAAAGACGGCCGTCAGCGCCGGGTCGATCCGCGCCGTCAGGGCGAGGCCCTTTTCGCCGGCCCTTCCCGCCAGCGTCCGGATGACTTCGCGAATGCAGGTGTCCACGCGGAAGGCGCGTTCCACGAGTTCCAGCCGGCCGGCTTCCACTTTGGAGAAGTCCAGAACATCGTTCAGAATGCTGAGCAGGGAAGCCGCCGAGTCCCGTATCGTGCCCAGATATTCCTGCCGCTCGTCCTCGGAACACTCTCTCAGCGCGAGTTGCGTCATGCCGATGATGGCGTTCATGGGCGTGCGGATCTCATGGCTCATGTTCGCCAGGAACTGGCTCTTGTAGTTGCTGGCGCTCTCAGCGGCAGTCTTGGCTCGGGCCAGTTGGCCGATCAGCCTACCCCGCTGTCGAAACTGGGAGATGGCCAGCGAAATCAGCACGGCGATTGCCGTCGCGCTGAACAGCGTTGAAATCAGGAAACCGGCCTGACGGTACCACGGCCGCAAGACGTGGAATCCCAGCTTCGCCGGGACCGTGTCAAAGCTACCGTTGCGATCCATCGCCCGGGCCTCCAACAGGTGCGGACCGTCGCGCAGATGTTCAAACGCCAGGGTTGACAAGGATGTGAATTCGCTCCACTTACCTCCATCCAGGCGGTACGAAAACAGCATCCGTTCGAGCGGGGTCGATTTCCATCGGTCGATCGCGGTCATCACCGCCCGCACACTACCCGCCGGGCTGATTTCGGACAGGTTGCCGGCCGAGGGAAAAAGCGTCTGGGGCGGGCTCTCGTCGGCGTGCGGGAAAAAGACACTCGCGCCGCGGCTGGTCCCTGTCCACAACTGCCCGCGGGAATCCTGCCAGATCCGGTATGCCGCGCTCGATGGCAGCCCCTCCTGTGGCGAGTAAGAAATCCAATCGGCGTTGAGACGACGGTAGACCCCCGACATGGCAGCTACCCACAGCGAGCCGTCCTGCGACCGCAGCATCGATCTCAGCCGGTCGAAGCCCGTCCGCAGCGGCAGCCACGAACCGTTCCGGTAGCGGTACAGCGTGTGGCGTCCCCCGGCCACGATCTCTCCGGGAGAGAGCTCCGCAATGGCAAACATTCCGTCCCGGTAGCCCTCGCTTGGCCCGGCCGGCTCGAAGGACCCCGACCGCCTGAGGACCCCGCCCGCACTCGTGCCGCCGATCCAGATATCGCCGTTGGAGGCGACCAGCAAAGAGCGGACTTCGCCCGCGTGCCAGTACTTCGCCACATCGGCATGGGTGCGAAACACCCGGCCGTCGTAACTCTCGACGCGGCACCCCGGCGAGGTGACTACCCACAGCGAGCCGTCGTCCCGTTTTGGGGCGAACACCTTGATTGTGCGGCCCTCCGGATGTTCCACCACCTGAAACCGCTCCGTCCGCGGATTCCAGATCAGCAGGCGATCGAACATGTCCCGTTCGAAGGCTTTCAGGGCGATTCTTCCATCGCCGAGTTCCACCAGGGAGTACGGTTGCAGCGTGTGGGTCCGCATGTCCTTAGGCATGGCATACCGCATCCACCGGTCCCCTTGCGCTTCGATCAGGTAATCCGTGGCGGCGAACCACATACGGCCGTCACGACCTTCCAGGAAGGAGTGGATGGGAATGTCCAGGTCACGCAAACGCGGCGGCGTCTGCCACAACGGAGGCGCATACCGGGCAATACCGTCGGAGCTGGCCAGGAAAAACGACCCGTCGGGCCGCGGAACCACGTCGTAGACGACACCCGCCAGAGCCTGCAATCGCTCCACCACGGTTTTCCGCCCGCCTTCGAGGTGATAGATCGACGGTCCCTCGACCAACCAGAGCGTTTCGCCCTGGCCTTGCCAAGCGCGCAGATTTCGTTGCCTACCCCGGTAAATGATATGGGGGCGCTCCGCCGCCCAGCGCACCACCACACGCTCCCCCGTGGCGCGGTCCGTGGCCGCAAAAAAGGCTTCGCCACTTCGCGTGGAAAGCGGAAAATCGGGGTCCGCCAGCCCCAGCGGCCGCAGGCTCAACTCGTGCCACTCCATGCCACGCGGCGTGATGGACACCCGCGCCACACCCGCCTTGCCCGAGATCCAGACCTCCCCGGGGATGCCGGGTTTCATCCCGGAGAAGGCGCCCAGCGCACTGTCGGATGCAGCTTTGACGAGGGCCCAGGAATGGGTAGTGGGCCGGTATTCGCCAAACTGGTGCGCCGACAACACCAGCACCCGGTCGTCTTCCACCGGGATGGCGGACAAAATCCGGTCCTGGTCGGAGCCCGTGTACACCACTCGCCAGATGCCGCGGTCAAGCCTCTTCAGACTACGATTCTCAACAGCCCATGCCACCCCGGAAGGAGCCGCATAGACCGGGACGAACCAAGCCCAGCTTTCGATGCTCCCCACGCGCGGGTCCGGCAGTTGGGTGACCGAATAGCCGTCCAGCATACTCATGGTTTGAACGGCGCCGTGACGGATCCACAGCCGCCCCCGGTTATCCAGGCTGATGGCGCGGGCGTAGGACTCCTCAAAGCCGTCGCTCTTGTCCCAGAACCGCCAGCCTGGTTGGACCTGCGCCGTCGCCGTTGCGCAGCACAGGATCGAGAGTGCTGTCCATCGACGTTTCCCGTCTGGAATTCGCATGGGTGCCGCTGGCGCACCGCCGTATGCAGGTGTGCCCCTTCCTTATATCGGCAGCGACGCCGTTTTCATTAGTGGTATTTGCGCGCTATAGCACGACGGCGGGATGATACAGATTCGGCAGCACTGCTTCGCCGATGGCCACGAGGTCTCCCTCTCGCGTCACCGCCTTCACGTACTGCGAGGCTGGCTGGGAACGAAAAGGCGATGCCGGGAAGTTCCGCCCGTGCCGGATCTGCGCGACCGTCAATTCATCTACGTATACGGCCGGAAACCCGGGTAGCAGGCGAGCCGCCGGCACCAGCGCGTCCATCATGCGCCCATCGGACGCGAGTGACTCCAGTTGCGCCACCGTGCGCGCCTGTTCGATCTCGAACTCGCCGCTGGCAAGGCGCCGCAGTTCCTGAAGGTGGGCGCCACAGCCAAGCGCCTGCCCCAGTTCATGCGCGATCGATCGCAGGTAGGTTCCGCCCGAGCAATGAGCCCGCAGGCGCACGTCCGCCCCGCTCATTTCCAACAGCGTCAATTCGTAAACATGTACCGGGACGGGCTCCAGTTCCATGGTCACCGATTGCCGTGCCAGTTCATACGCCCGCCGGCCGTCCACCTTCTTGGCGGAAACCGGCGGGGGAGTCTGGGCAAACTGCCCGCGGAACCGGTCGAGGGCGTGCTCCAGTTCCTCCCTGTCCAGCGTCACTTCGGTTTTGGGCCCGGTCGCTTCGCCCGCGCGGTCGTAGGTGTTGGTGGCCCATCCGAAACGCACCGTTCCCTCGTAGATCTTGTCGCTGCGCGTATAAAACTGCGCCAACCGTGTGGCCCGGCCCACCACCAGCGGCAGCACTCCCGTGGCGATCGGGTCGAGCGTCCCCAGGTGTCCGGCCTTCTTCAGTGCGGCAAGACGGCGGACCTTGTTTACCACATCGTGCGAGGTCCACTGTTCCGGCTTGTCAACGACAATCACTCCGTCCATCACCGCCCGTCATTCCCCGGGATTTTGGCGATACAAATATATCCCAGCGTAAAATCTCTTTCCCGGTCCAGAAAATCGAGCCACGGCAAAATCAGCGCCGGGGGGACCACCAGCAGCGCGGCCGGCACGAACCACAAGCGCCGGATACCTGTCGAAAAAAACTGGAGTCCGTTTAACAGCCGGCGCGCGAGCAGGCGGAAGTAGCCCCCTGCCGCCTGTAGGTCCAGCACCTCATAGCCCGCCTTTTGCAGCAGGTGCGCCAGGCCGAAGCGCGTATACCGGAAGTAGTCATGGGGAGCCTGGTGCACTTCCCATTCGTGGGGCGCCGCCACCAGCAATCGCCCGCCGGGCACGAGTGTGCGCGCGATCTCCCGGAGCGCTGCCGCCGGCTCCCGCAGGTGCTCCATGGTCACGATGTGCAGCGCTGCGTCGAACGAGGCGTTGCGAAACGGCAGCGCGGTCAGGTCCGCCACCGTGTCGAGTCGGCTGTAGTCCCACCCCTTGTCACCGACTCCGAGGTCCACACCGCAGTAGCGGTGTCTGGCGAAATGGCGGGCGTATTGGCCTTCGCCCGCGCCCGCATCGAGCACCCGCGCTCCCGCCGGCAGGGCTCCCGCAAACGACGCGACCGCCGCTTCGATTTCCATTTCGAAATGGAGGATGTGCCGTTTGAACGGCCGCGGCAAACGATACGCCAGTCCCGTGTACTTCATCGCCGCCGCGCCTCGATCATCACTGTGGACCCGGCGCGGCAAGCGGCCTCGACCACAGTAAGCGGCAGCGCCGCGATGACCAGGGCCAAATAGGCCAAGTCCCTGCCCATGCGTTCGGCCGCGCTTTCGGCCGAGCGGCGCACCCGCCGCGCCATCGGGTCCAGCCCTGGCGCCACGCTGCTGGCCAGCCCCGCCGGGTTGTCGCGCAGCGAAAAATACTTGCGGCGCACTACGGCAAAGCCCGACTCGACCAGCAGCCGTTCCACATCGCGGTCTCGAAAATCGAACAGGTGGCGCGGCACGTCTACTCCGTTCCAGAACCGGCCCAGCAGCCGGAATTGCCAGGAAGCCGCATTGGGAACCTGGACGATCAGCCTTCCGCCCGGCTCCAACAGTTCGTGCGCGGCTCCCAGGTAGGCGCGGGGGTCGTAGAGATGCTCGAGTACGTGGAACATGGTGATCCCGCCCAAGCTGCCCGCACCGAAGGGCGCCCGTTCCAAGCTTGCGCAGATCGCGGGGACACCTTGCCGCCGCCAGGTAATCGCCGCCGCTTCGCGCGAGAAATCGAGACCCGCCACGCGAACCCCCCGCTCCCGCATCATCCCCAGGAAGAGTCCGCCGCCGCAGCCGACATCGAGCAGCGGCCCCACGGTACGCGAGGAGCGCAGAGCCGCCTCCACGAACCGCACATGGTCGCGCAGTACCAGCCGCCGATACGCCTCCTCCAGCCTGCCCGCCGCGCCGCGATCAGGCGCGAACCAGTAGTCCTTCGGATAATATCGCTGCAGCTCTTCGGGCGCCGGCTGCGGATCCAACCGCAACAGGCCGCAGTCGCCGCAGCGCACCACGGCGAACATTTTGTCCGTCGTGCGATAGAGACGGTCCGACGCTTCAAATAGCCGTGCCGTCCGCGCCGAACCGCACATCAGACAACCGCTCATGCCAACTCCTTCAGGCTCAGCCGGTGGTCGAGAATGAGGCGGCGCACTTCGGCCGGCCGAAGGCGACGCAGGTGCGCCATGGCGGCACGCTTGCGCAGCATCCGGGGCGCCAGCCGCAGCGCCGCCAGGTCACCGGCCACGAGCGCCCGCGCCATCGACCATTTCCCGCGCAGGCCCGGAAAATGCGCCGTGTCGCCTTCCCCGCGGGCCGCCGCTACCACGCCGGCAGCCAGGCGCAGCGCGAAGTAGCACGGGTTCAGCCACAGCAGGCTCCATGGAAACAGCTTCAGGGCCAGCAGCACGCGGTTGCGCTCGATCAGTTCCAGCCGCCGCCCCGAATCCTTTCCGAGCGTGGAGCCGCGATGGTGCCGGACCACCGCCTCGGGCGTGTAGATGCATCGCCATCCAGCGATCCGCGCCCGCAGGCCCAGTTCCGCATCGTCTCCGTACGCGAAGAAATCTTCGTCGAACCCGCCGATCTTCTCTAGCATGGCGCGCCGGTACATCGCCGCGCACCCGTCCGGCCACAGCACTTCCTCTTCCCGTTCAAACTGACCCTGGTCCAGCACGCCCGCCCCGCGTCCTCGGTTTTGCCCGTCGGGAAAAATCAGGTGCCCCGCTTTATCGATCCGTCGCGGGTCCTCCCAAACCAGCACCTTGCTGGCGGCCATGCCCACGTCCGGGGCGCGGAAGCAGGCGCGGTCGAGCGCGGCCAGCCAGCCCGGCTCCGCTTCGGCGTCGTTGTTAAGCAGTGCGACGGCATCCCCGCGGGCAGCCGCAATCCCCTGGTTATTGGCGGCGCAGAAACCGCGGTTCTCCCGGTTGCGGATCACGCGTGCGCCAAACTCCTCCTCGGCCAGCTCCGCCGACCCGTCGTTTGAGCCGTTATCCACCACAATGGTTTCGAAACGCACGCCCGTCTGCCTCTCGAGCGATCTCAGGCAGGCCCGCAGTAACTCCTTCCGGTTCCAGTTCACCACCACCACGGAGATCAAAGGTTATGCTAACAGGTCGCCGGAATCTGGCCTCTCCCGCACACCTGCCGAAACGTGTCCCGAAACCGGCGTTTCTTCTGGAGTATGATTAAGGCAGGGGTTAGGAAATCCACCCTATGATCTCCGTTGGCGAGACTTTGCGCCGCGAACGCGTACGGCGTAATCTCGATTTGGACCAGATCTCCCACGAGCTGAAAATTTCCGCGAAGTTCCTCGATGCGATCGAGAACGAGCAATTCGATAAGCTCCCAGCCCGTATTTTCGCCAAAAGCTTCGTGCGCCAGTACGCACAGTTGCTCGAACTGGATGAGGATGAGCTCGGCGATCAGGTGCAGCGCCAGTTACAGCCGCCGCCGGTCAACCCGCATCCCGTAGGTGCTCCGGCGCCGGACCGTTCGCTGCCTGAAATCCAGTTGCCACCCGTGGAGCGGTGGGACGGCGGTTCGGCTGGCGCCGGCCAGCGGTTCTCGTGGTCATCCGCCTTGCCCGCCCTCGCACTCTTTGTGGTCATCCTGCTGGTGTGCTCCGGAATCTATTCGCTGTGGCAGCGCACGCGTCATGGAGTCTCCGCCCAAAACACGCCGCCTCCGCCCGCCGCCACGCGCGTCGAACCGGCACCGAAGATCGCCGAAGCTCCAGCGGCGCAACCTCCTGCGGAAATTCCGGCGCCCGCCGAGAATCCGCCTCCGACCGATCGGCAGGCGCCGGCACCGGCCGCCAAACGTCCGGCCATCACGTCACCGGCGCGGCCGCCTAGCGCCGAGCGTGCCTCGGAGCGCGCCCCGGAAGCCGCCCCGGGCGGGGGTTCCTCCCAGTCTGCCATTATCCGCGCCACGAACAGCCCCAATCCGTCCGTGCGCGTTGAGGTCACTGCCGCCGAACCGGTGTGGGTGCTGGCGCAAAACGACGGCAAGTATCTCTTTTCCGGCACCCTGGAGCCGAACCAGACGCGAACCATCGAGGCCAGCGGCACCGTCACGCTGCGCTTGGGCAACGCCGGCGGAGTGAACATTCTACTCAATGGAAAGCCGCTCGGTGCGATGGGCCCGCGCGGACAGGTGCGAACCGTTCAGTTCACCTCGGGCGGCTTCCACATCGTACCGGCGCCCAAATCGTCCGAGCCTTTGGATGACATGTTCTGACGCCGCCGCGACCGCTGGCGCTTGCGCTCGAGCGTGAGCAATTCGCGTCGCCGCCGTGTCTTGACCCTTTCGTCCACCTTGTGCCAGAACTTTCGAAAATAGCTGACTGCCGACAGCAAGGCGAAGAAGATCACGACCCACATCAGCATCTTCGCGGTGATCATGAGTGCCGGATGCCTCACTGCAATGAGCATGCAGGAAATGGCGACCACCTGGGAAAACATCTTGGTTTTCCCAAGGTCGCTGGCACGGATCGTGTAGCCTTCGGCGGCCGCGATGCTGCGCAGTCCGGAAACGGCAAACTCCCGCCCGATGATCAGAATGGCCATCCAGCCCGGCAGGACACGCACCTGTACCAGCGAAATCAAGGCGGCCGAAACCAGGAGCTTGTCCGCAATCGGGTCGAGGAGCGTGCCAATGGTCGTCACCTGCTTCCACCGGCGTGCCAGGTAGCCATCCAACAAGTCCGTCCCGGCGGCGGTCAGAAAGATCGCCAGCGCCAGCCATTCGTTGGTGATTTGAAGCGAACCGACCCGCAGTGAGACGTTCTCCTGCACCAGCGCCGCCACCAGCAACGGCACAAAGAAGATCCGGAGAATCGTCAATGAATTCGGCAGATTCATCGCCTGACCCAACTATAATGCGTCACAACGTCCGGCAACAACTGCCGCTGCGTGTTTATACTTGTATTTCATCCATGCAAGTCTCGCGCCGCCATTTTTTCTTCGGCACTGCCGCCCTGCCGGCATTCGCCAAAAAGACCCCTCCCGAACGCCCCAACCTGATCCTTTTTCTGGTCGACAATCTTCCTTCCTGGGTGCTCGGCTGCTATGGCAACAAAGAAGTTCGCACTCCCCATATCGATCGCCTCGCCGATACGGGGGTCCGCTTCGCCAACCATTTCGTGTGTTCCCCGGCAGCCGATTTGAGCCGCGCCACGTTCCTCACCGGCCGGACTCCCATGCAACTCGGGGAGAACGCTGCGGAGGCGGACACAGCTTCGAAACTGCTGACCGGGCTCGGCTACATCCCTCCCACCGCGGATGCCGCGGCGGCGGCGGAGTTCGTAGCCGGCCAGACTGCCGGGAAGCCGTTCTTCCTCAAAATCGGCTACGCCGGACTGGAGCCACCGTACGATCGGGTGGCGGAGAAGTATCTCAACCAGTACGCCGGCGCAAAGTTCGATACCCTGGGGCTCGATCGCAGCGCCGCCGCGAACGCCCGCGCGGGCAAGGAGATGCTCGCCGATATCATCGGCAACTTTCGAAAGGTGGCCGCGACCATTACGGGACTGGACGACTACGTCGGCGAAATCGTGGCCAAGGTGAACGAAAAACGGCTGCTCGACAACACGCTTCTCGTTTTCACGGGAACCTGCGGGGCACTCTTCGGCCGCCACGGTCTGTGGGATTCGGGCGTGGCGTCGGACCCGGTCAACATGTACGACGAAGTGATGGAAACCCCCATGATCTGGAGTTGGCCCGGCCGCGTTCCGCCACAGGCTGTTCGTCCGGAGTTGGTCAGCTCCTACGACTTTGTGCCCACCCTGGCGGATCTTCTCTCCGAGAAGCCTCCGGCGGGCAACTTGTGCGGCCGCAGCTATCTTCCCCTGGCAGCCGGCAAGCCTTTGCCTCGGAAACAGCCGTGGAAAACCACCGTCTTCGGCCACGAGAGAAACACGGAAATGGCACGAATTCAGCGCTATAAGTTGATTGTGCGGGATGAAGGAAAGGGCCCCTGCGAGTTATACGACGAGGTGACCGATCCGGGGGAGCGAGCCAATCAGTATGCGAACCAGCATTTCCTGACCGTACGGAATGCCTTGATGCAGAGTCTCTCCACCTGGAGGCAACGTTACTCGCGGTAGGGCACGCAAGGCCCTGCCGCGAGCATAACTACTTCTTTTCCGGTACTTTACACGTGGCCAGCGAGTGATTGTTGGCCTCGTAGCACTTCCCGACATCGTTGAGGTTCTTCGCCATTGCGGCCTTGCCCTCCATTTTGGAATGGCAGGTGATGCAGGTTTTGCCCTCTTTCTTGGCGTACTCCTGCTTGCCGTATCCTGTCATCGTGCAGAGCAGGAAACCGGTCGTCAGGATGGCTGCCGGAACCGCTACTTTCAAAGCGCGCATGATTCGCTCTATCTCCTTAACACTTAGAGGATTGGGTTAACAGATCCGAAATCCTTGAATCCATTATAAGATGAGTTCCGATGGGCAATTCCACATTCTGTTGAAAAATTAATCTGAACCGCGTCCGCAGACACTCCCGTCACGCCCGCGACTCGTTCCGATGCGCTGGCACTCAGAGATTGGCATCCGGTTCCAGGCTGCGCCACAGGTACCAGCTCGCCACCGTGCAATATGGGTGCCACTTGAGGGCCATGGCTTCCATTTCCTTGGGGGAAGGTAACTCGGACATTCCATATGCCTTGCGGATGGCATTGCGGATCCCCAGGTCACCGGTGGGTAACACGTTGGTCCGGCGCAGGGCGAAGATCAGGAACATGTGCACGGTCCAGACACCAATGCCCTTTACCTGGGTAAGGCGGTCAATAACAGCTTCGTCGTTGAGGTGGAGCAACTCCTCGCAAGCCAGGTTGCCGTCGCGAAGATGCCGTGCCAGGTCGCGGATATAGGCCGTTTTCTGAGTCGAAAGACCCAGGGTGCGCATGCGGGAAGGCCGCAGCTTCAGGACGGCCTCGGGAGTCAGCCGGTCGCCCGTAGCCCGCACGAGCCGCCCGAAAATGACCGAAGCCACGCGTCCGTTGAGTTGCTGATAGACGATCGACTTCACCAGCGTCTCAAAATCCGGCGCGCGGAATTGGATACGATAGTCGCCGACCCGGTCGATGATCTCGGATAAGACCGGGTCCGAGCGTTTGAGGTGATCGATGGCTTCCTTCATATGGAACCGTTTCGGCGAGAGAATACGTCAGCCTTATTGTACCGGGATGCGACTACCGTTATTCTTTGCCGTGGGCGCCGCGCTGCTGGCGCAGGATCTTCCGTCTATCCGTGTGGACGTCGATGTCGTGAGCGTCCTGGCATCGGTGCGCGACAAGCGCGGCGGGCTGGTTTCCAACCTGGAGAAAAGCGATTTCACCATTCTCGAAGACGGTAAACCCCAGGAAATCAAGTACTTCACCAAAGAGACCGACTTGCCTTTGACGATCGGCCTGCTGGTGGATGTGAGCGGCAGCCAGCGCAATCTCATCGACATCGAGCGCAACGCCGCCAGCCAGTTCTTCTCCCAGGTGCTAGGTAAGAAGGACGAGGCGTTCCTGATCAGCTTCGGGGAAGAGGCGGAACTGCTGCAGGATTACACCAATTCGGGCCGGCTGCTCTCGGAGGGGTTGAACCGCCTCCGGGTCAACTCGGGCGTTTCCGGGATCGGCCCGGGCCCCGTGCCGACCGCCAGCCAACCGCGCGGTACCGTGTTGTACGATGCGGTCTACCTGGCCGCGGCCGAGAAACTGCGCACCGAAGTCGGGCGTAAGGTCATTGTTGTTATCACCGACGGCGTCGATCAGGGTAGCCGGCTGAGCCTGAACCAGGCGGTCGAGTCCGCCCAGAAAGCCGATGCGGTTATCTACAGCATCGACTATTACGACTCTTCGGCGTATGGCGGCTACGGCTACGGAATCACATTCGGCGGCGGCGGCGGCGAAGGCAGCCTCAAGAAACTGTCCGACGAAACCGGCGGTCACGTGTACCGGGTGAGCCGGAAGCACACGCTCGAGCAGGTTTTCAAAGAGCTTCAGGACGAAATGCGCAGCCAGTACGCCATTGGGTATACGCCCACCAACGACACCAAGGATGGCACGTTCCGCAAGATCGAGATCAAGCTGTCGAACAAGGATTTGAAAGCCCAGGCCCGCAAGGGCTATTACGCCATCAAGCCCGAGACTCGGTAAGCCTCCGGCTGCGCTCTTCGAAATACTGCTCGAGCGCATCGCGCAGCGACGGCATCGGCTCTAGCCCCAGCCGCTCCATTTTGGCATTGGATAGTGCCGAGTACTTGGGACGGCGGGCGGCGGTACGGTATTCCCGCTCGTTGGTGGCCAGCAACATGGGCTCGAGTTTGGCAGTTTCGAAGATCATGCGCGCGAACTGGAACCAGGAGATCGGGGTGCCGCCACCGATATGGAAGACGCCGCTCAGTTCCCGCTCCACGAGATCGATGGTGCGCGCAGCCAGCAACGGGGCGAAGGTGGGAGCCGCCACATGGTCCGCCGTGACCCGGATGGGATTACCCGACGCGGCCAGCCGTAGCATCAATTCCACGAAGTTGCCGCGTGGCGTATGCAGGGCTCCAGGGCCGTACACCCCGGAGGTCCGCACCACCAGGGCGCGGTCCAGGTATGCCTGGGCGTACATCTCTCCCGCCACCTTGGATACCGCATAGGCGCTGAGCGGGTGGGTCGGATCGTCTTCCACATACGGATGGCGTGCCTGTCCGTCGAACACGTAATCGGTGGAGAAATGGATCAGCCGGACATCCGCCTGGCGGCAGGCCAAGGCAATGTTGCGGACCGCCAGGGCATTCACCAGAAAGGCCGCCTGGGGTTCCTTTTCCGCGACATCGACCTGGTTGTACGCCGCGGTATTGAAGGCGAATTCCGCGTCGTAACGAGCCACAGCGCGCTCGACCGCCCCGCCGTCGGTTATATCGACTTCGCCGCGGTCCCAGCCTGTGACTTTGTATCCTCGAGCCCGCAGTTCCCGAACCAGCTCCGTGCCGAGTTGGCCGGCAGCCCCAAAGACCACCGCCTGTTTTGCCATACGAACATCACAGGATACCGCACCAGGGAAACCCAATTGGCCGGTTCCACGTTATTCTTAGACAGGTGTTCAGAATTCTTAGACAGGTGTTCAGAGTAGGCGATGAGGAGGATCCTTCAGCGTGACCTGATGCGCGGGCATCTCGCGCAGCGGCTGGCGATCGTGTTGATCCTGGGGCTACTCATGGTACTTGCCGTTGCGGTGCTTCAAGGTGTGCGCCACCTCCCCTCCTGAAGCCGGCTCGGCGGCAAACTCCTGTAGCTTCCTGCCCAGCTCGGTCAGCCCGCATAAAACCTGATCGAGTTCCACACCGACCAGGTGGCTATCCGGATCCGTTCGGCAGTAGACCGCCTCGCCCAGGATTACCGAGTCTTCCAATTCGATCTTGAGCGCCGTGCCAGGACTCACCGGTGCCGGCATCTGGAGCGCCAGCCCGCGGCCTGACGCGTTTTTGACCACGGCGGTATGGCGGCTCTCGAGAGGGCCGAGGATGGTGACCGCCACCGGTTGGTCCGTTGTGAATCTGGGTTCACGCCGTTGTTCCATGGCCATCTATCGGCCGGCTATCAGGAAAACTGTAGAGCGGCGAACGCACCGGGAAGGCGCCAGGCGGGCGCGAGCGGGAAAGGAGGCCGCACGGGTCAGCGAAACGACGTTTCCCAGCGATGCCCGAACACGGCAGTGATCACCAGCAGCACCAGCAACACCAGTGCGACCAGAATCGTGCGCTTCCGGGCGGGGGTGAGCCAGGCGGCAGCGGCCGCTTCCGCCGTCCCGAGAATCGAACTCCTCAGGCGCCGCTGCGCGGGCCCGGGGAGCTTGCGCATCGCCTTAGCCAGTTCTTTCCGGCCCTTCTGATCGGCAATCAGGATGCTGGCGGAATTCGCGCCGTTGGTCGAACGCAGCAGCTTGGTGCGCAGCGCCGCCGGCACCTCGTCTACCGACCGGTACACCAGTTCCGAGCCCCCTGCCGAAATCAGCACGGTGGAGGTTTGAAACACGCCGGAAACCGCGGGATTGGACTCGCCGCAGTGTGGACAACGCGCCTGCTTCTCTGGATACGGTTTCCGGCAGCGGCTACATGTCATCGCGCGACAACCCGAGGCTTCCTGCTAATCTCTTCGGCCTCGCCGCCCACATTATCGAGCACTACCTGAATAAAACCCAGTGCCGCCTTCGAGAGGGCTTTGTCCTTACGGTAGATTAAACCCAACCGCCGGTACATGGGCTCGGGTGCCAGCGCCACCGCGCGCAGCTTCCCGGCAGCCACCTCCTCGCGGCAGTTGGACACCGCGAGGAAGGTCACGCCCATTCCAGCCATTACGAAGCGCTTCATCATTTCGGTGGAATCCAGCTCCATCGAGATGCGGATCTCGTCCTCCACCGGCTCCAACCACTCATTCAGCCGGCTGCGGGTCTTGCCCTGCTGCGGAAACACAAGGTAGTATTCTACGAGATCCTGTGGCAAAACGCTCTTCCTCGCCGCCAGCGGGTGCGAGGCCGGCACGATCAGCCGGATCTCGTCGCTGTATATGCTGACCACCTGTACTCGTTTCTCCTCCACCGGCAACTGAGTGAGCCCGAAATCCGCCGAATTGTCCATCACCGCTTCCACCACGCGCGATCCGTAGGAACGGTTGACCTGGAGTTGCACCGCCGGAAAAAGGGAACGGTACTCCGAAAATACCTGGGGCAGGACGTAGATACAGGTCGCCTCGTTCGCCGCGATCACCAGTTCGCCGCGCGGGTTGGTTTCGAGTTCCGCGATGGCATCCTGCGCGCGCCTGCGCAACTCCAGCATCTGCTCGGCATAGTCCGCGAAGATGCGGCCGGCCGTGGTCAGCGAGATGCGGCTGCCGAATCGTTCGAACAGATCGGCGCGCAGTTCCTGCTCCAGTTGCCGCACCTGGGCGCTGATCGCCGGCTGCGTGCGGTAGCAGGTCTGCGCGGCCTTGGAGAAACTCTTCAGCCGGACGATTTCCAGGAACGTGTGGAGCTGGTCGAAGTCCATAACCCGGGGTTATCGCGCGCGGCGCACCTCGGCGCCCGTGTTTGGTAAGTATTGTAACAGACGCGGGCAGCCGCTCCGTGTACGGCTGCTACCATCGAAGCGTGCGCCTGCTGGTTCTCGCACTGTTGCCGTGGTGGGCTGCCGCGGCCCAATCCGGCGACAACGTCCTCCTCCTCGTCAATCGCAACGACGCCGCCTCCCGCGCGGTAGCCGACTACTATCGACCGCGACGCGCCGTCCCCATGCGCAACGTCTGCAACCTGGCTACCACCTCGGCCGAGGAGATTGACTGGGATACCTACGAGCAGCAAATCGAGCGCCCGGTGGGCGAGTGCCTGAAGAAGGCCGGGCTTCAGGAGAAGGTGCTGTACCTGGTTACGACCTTGGGCATTCCGCTCAAGGTCAAAGGCCGGGGTCAACAGTTCGCCGCGGAAGGCGCCTCGGTGGATTCCGAGCTGACCATGCTCTACGGCAAGCTGAAGGGCGCCCACATCCAGCGCGCCGGCGGGATCGACAATCCCTTCTTCGGCAAGCGTAATTCGCCATTCCGCCATGCCGAGTTTCCGATTTACCTCGTCACCCGCCTGGCCGCCTACGATCTCGCCGGCGTCAAAGCCATGATCGACCGCTCACTGGCAGCCAAAAACCGCGGGAAATTCGTGATCGACCTGCGTTCCACCAGTGGCGACGAAGGAGATAAGGATCTGCATACCGCGGCCCTGCTGCTGCCGCGCGAGAGGGTGATTGTAGACGAGGGTCCGCCGGTGCTCTACGACCAGAACGACGTGATCGGCTACGCTTCGTGGGGCTCGAACGACCATCGCCGCAAGCGCCGCTGGCTGGGTTTCCACTGGCTGCCCGGCGCCATCGCCACCGAGTTTGTCTCCACCAACGGGCGCACCCTCAAGGCGCCGCCCCAGGATTGGACGTACACCAACTGGCGTGACACCGCCCACCTGTGGTTCGGCTCGCCGCAGGGGCTGACCGCCGACCTGATCGCGGAAGGAGCTACCGGCGCCTCCGGCAACGTTGACGAGCCGTACCTGTTCGCCTGCGCCCGGCCCGACTACCTCCTGCCGGCGTACTACCAGGGCCGCAACCTGGCTGAAAGCTACTACCTGGCGTTGCGATGGCTGAGTTGGCAGGGGGTGGTGCTGGGCGACCCGCTCTGTTCCCTGGGAAAACCCTGACTTGACGGGTGCGCCGGGGGGATTTGAGGACGCTCTTTACCCCAATTTACCTGCGTCACACCTTGACGCGCCGCCGGTATTGCTTTAAGGTTTGAAAAACCGGGGAGGTTTAGCTTGCCAGTCATACGGTGTGCTGCAGTAATAGCGGTCGCCATGATCAGCCAGGCGGCGGACTACCATGTGCCCGTCACCTACTACAAACTGTCGAACGGATTGAAGGTCGCCCTGTCGCGCGATACCACGGCGCCGCTGGTAGTCGTCGGGGTGTACTACAACATCGGATTCCGCATCGAGCCGAAGGAGCGCACCGGATTCGCGCACCTGTTCGAACACATGATGTTCCAGGGCTCGCGCAACCTGGGAAAAATGGAGTTCATCAAGCTGGTGGAATCGAACGGCGGCGTGCTCAACGGCAGCACGCGCTTCGATTTCACGAACTACTTCGCGGTCATGCCGTCCAACAAGCTCGAGACCCTGCTCTGGGCCGAGGCCGACCGGATGAAGGGGCTGGCCATCACCGAAGACAACCTGACCAATCAGAAGGGCGTGGTGAGCAATGAAGTGAAGGTGAACGTGATCAACCAGCCCTACGGCGGATTTCCGTGGCTGGACCTGCCCCAGTACGCCAACACGAACTGGTACAACGCCCACAACTTCTATGGCGATCTGAAAGACATCGAAGCCGCCAGCCTGGCGGATGTGAAGCAGTTCTTCACCACCTACTATGCGCCCAACAATGCGGCCCTGGCGATAACCGGCGATTTCGACGAGCCCCAGGCGAAGGCATGGGTGGAGAAATACTTTGGTGAAATTCCACGACAGCAGGCGCCGCGGCGGCCCGACCTGGCCGAACCGAAGCAGGAGGAGGAGAAACGGGTCTCGAGAGTCGATAAGCTGGCGAAGAAGCCGGCGCTCGGGATCGGCTGGCACATGCCTCCCCGCAAAACGCCGGAACATTATGCCATGGTGCTGCTGGACCAGATCCTGCTGCAAGGCGAAGACAGTCTCTTGAACCAGGAGATCGCGAAAAAGAAAGGCTACACGGAGGAAGTGGAAGGTGGTATCAACCTGCTGGGCAACGCCTTCGACTACTACGGTCCGATGCTGTGGACGGTCAATATGGTTCACGATGCGGGAGTGAAGCCCGCCGACATTCTTTCGTCGGTGGACGCCGTGATTGGTGCCGTGCAGAAGGATGGCGTCACTCAGGCGCAACTGGAGCGCGGGCTGGTGAAATTCCGCGCCGGGTTCTATCGCGACCTGACGCAATTCGGCGGTTTCGGAAAAGTCAACCTGCTGGCCAGCCTGGCCCTTTTCGATGACGCGCCAGGCTACATCAACCAGATCGAACCGGAGTTGCGCAAGGTGACTCCGGCCGCGATTCAAAAGGTAGCACGCGAATATCTGCGCAACACCAACCGCACCATTCTCACCCTGGAGGTGGCCCAATGAAACCGCTGGTATGTCTGCTCGCCCTTGGAGCCCTGCACGCGCAGACCAGGGAGACGCCGCCCCCGGGCTTCGCCGCGAAACCGTTCAACGTGCCGGTGCGCGAAACTTACACCCTGAAGAACGGCATGAAGGTGAGCCTGGTCCCGTACGGAACGGTGCCGCTGGTGACAGTGCGGGCGATTGCGACCTTCGGCAATTTGAACGAGACCGACAAGCAGGTCTGGCTGGCCGACCTGATGGCGGCGTTGATGAAGGAAGGCGCCGGGAAACGGACCGGGCCGCAACTGGCCGAAGCCGCCGCCGGCATGGGCGGGCAATTGAACGTGAGCGCCGGACTGGACGCTACCACGGTGAGCGTGAATGCGCTGGGGGACTTTGCTTCCGATGCCGTGAAACTGGTGGCCGAAGTGTGGCAGCACCCCACCTTTCCGGCATCCGAACTGGAGCGCAATCGCGCCAACCTGCTGCGCCGGGTAGTGGTGGCGCGAAGCAGTCCGCAAGCGCTGGCCAGCGAGGAGTACGCCCGCCTCATCTACGGCGAGCATCCGTATGCCCGCTATTACCCTTCGGAAACACAACTGAAGGGGTATTCGCTCGAAGATGTTCGCAAGTTCTACGCGGCCAATGCGGGAGCCAGGCGCACCCATCTGTACATCGTGGGACGGTTCGATCCATCGATTAGGAAAGCCATCGCCGAGGCATGGCAGGATTGGACCGAAGGGCCGGCGGTGGCGCGGAATATTCCCAAAGTCGAAGCCAAACGGCGGTTCTCTTTGATCGACCGGCCGGGAGCGGAACAATCCACCCTGCGGGTAGGTCTGCCGATTGCCGCGCAACCGTCGCATCCCGACTACCTGGCCATGCAGGTCACCGATGCCCTGCTGGGCGGTTCTTTCGGCTCGCGCATCACCGCCAACATTCGCGAACAGAAAGGCTACACGTATTCGCCCTTCAGCCAGGTGCAGGTCCACTACCACACCGCCCTTTGGACCGAGCAGGCGGACGTGACTACCAAGGTGACTGCCGAGTCGTTGAAAGAGATCTTCGCCGAAATCGAACGTCTGCGCAAGGAGCCGCCGGCGGACGAAGAGTTGCAAGGAATACAAAACTACCTTGGCGGCCTCTACGTTCTGCAAAACTCATCTCCCGGTGGAATTGCCGCCCAGTTCGGCTTTGTGGATCAGCAGGAGCTGACGGACGCTTACATCCGGACCTATGTACAGAAGGTCCATGCGGTCACGCGCTCGGACGTGCAACGCATGGCCGAGCAGTACCTGAATCCAGCGCACATGAGCATTGTGGTGGTGGGTGACAAAGCCAAGGTAGAAGAGGGATTGAAGCCTTACCACTAATCTCAGCGCTCGTTGTAAAGCCTTCCGTAGGCCTCACTCGGGCCACGGATGATCCGCAAGTGTATGATTCTAAAATAAAGCCGCGGCGGAAGCTCTGCGGGGGCAGTGCTTAGGCCCGCCCCCGCCGAACGAGCCTCAGCCGTTCTGGTTGCCGAAGCGCTGCTCCATCCGCTGGCGGATCTTCTGCTGCAGTTGGTCCGCCTTGGCCTTCTGGTCGGGTGTGAGCGTGCCGTAGAACTTGGCCATGGCCTCGGAGTGGATGGCCAGCATTTGTCCCCTCAGCGTGCCCTGCTGGACCGACAGGCTTTGGATTTGGGCCGTGTCGTTGGCCTTCACCGCAGCAGCCAGCGCGGTGCGGTTGTCTTTCAACTGCTGCGCAAGCGGCTGGGCGTTCTGTCGTGCCTCCTGGAAGATGGCCTTGGCCTGCTGCTTCTGGGCATCGGTCAGGTTCAGCGCCTGCATCAGGCGCTGGCGCATCATGCCGCGCCCCATGCCGCGAGCCATCATGCCGTGCCCCATCATGCCCGGCCTGCCCTGACCCGCCTGGGGGGGTGCCGGTGCCGGAGTCTGCGCGAGGGCCATTCCGGCGGCGAGTGCGGTTGCTGTTGCGAGTTGCATCCAATGATTTTTCATAGTGCTGGTACCTCTCGATTTCGATCGTAAAGGCCTACCGTAAATCCGGTGTGTTTTCCCGGTAAATCCGCGTAAATCGTGCCTTCAGTGTGTCAAACCCGACTTTGTGATCCTGGTTGCGCGCGTTTACGAACTCTTACCTTCGCCCCCTCGCGGGCGTGGTAAATTTTAGCCGTGCACCTCCTGTTGGTCGATGACGACGCGGAGCTGTGTTCCCTGCTGGGAGAGTTCCTCTCCCGCGAAGGATTCACGGTAGCCTGCGAGCACGAGGGTACCCGCGGCCTCGAAAAAGCGGTACAGCCGGGGGTGGACCTGGTGGTGCTCGACGTCATGCTTCCGGGCCTGGACGGGTTTGAAATCCTGCGGCGTATCCGCCAGACGAGCAAGGTGCCGGTCATTATGCTGACCGCGCGTGGCGAAGATGTGGACCGCATTGTCGGGCTCGAATTGGGGGCCGACGACTATTTGCCCAAACCGTTCAACCCGCGCGAACTGGCGGCGCGCATCCGCGCCGTCCTGCGCCGCTACGAGCCGCGCCCCGCGAACAATACCGGGCGGCTGGAAGTGAACGGCATAGCGCTCGATCCCGGCACGCGCCAGGTCTTCTCGGGCGGCAAGCCGGTCGATCTCACCACGTTCGAATTCGACATTCTCGAGCTGCTCATGCGCTCGGCCGGACGCGTGCTGTCGCGCGATGCCCTGATGGAGAACTTCTACAACCGCAAGGCCACACCATTCGACCGGTCCATTGATATGCACATCAGCCATATCCGCAAGAAACTGGAGCGCGGAGAGTCGCTGATCAAAACCATTCGGGGCGTGGGCTATCAGTTCGCACGCACGCCCGAGGATTCCGCCCCGGAATGAGAACGCTGTTTGCCAAGATCCTGCTTTGGTTCTGGTTCACACTGGCCATTTTCGTGGTAGGTTCGGCGTTCATCACCGCGCTCAGCGTGAACCAGAATACGGATCGCGGATCGCCCGGCGGGCGGCTGGTAACGTTTCAACTGGAGGAGGCGCGCGCCGCCTATGAAACCGGCGGTAGGCCCGCTTTGCAGTTATTCCTGGAGAACCTGGGGAAGATCTACGGCGCCAGGGGCATCCTCACCGATGAGGCCGGGCGTGATGTGCTCACCAACCACGATTACTCCGACCTGATCCGGCGGGCCCGTCGCCGGGCCGCGCTGCCATTGATGTGGGTGAGCCCTTCCATGGTGGCCCGGCATGCCGACGACGGCAAGTATTGGTTCTTCTTCATCGTGCCGCGGCAGAGACCCGGGTCGTGGTTCCTCATGCCGGAACACCTGTTCATGATGGCGGCCGCGGTGCTGTTGTGCTACTGGCTGGCCCTGCACCTGACTTCGCCTGTGCGCGCCCTGCAAAGGGCGGTGGAGCGGTTCGGACGCGGCGATCTTTCGGCGCGGGTCGGCTCCACCCGCCGCGACGAGTTGGGCCAACTGGCGCGCACGTTCGACCGCATGGCCGGACGCATCGAGACGCTGCTGGCGGCTGAGCGCCGGCTCCTGCTCGACGTCTCGCACGAATTGCGGTCGCCGCTGGCGCGGCTAGGTGTGGCGGTGGAACTGGCGCGGTCGGGCGACAACCTGGAGCCGCACCTCAACCGGATTCAGAAAGAGTCGGAGCGGCTGAACGCGCTGGTAGCGCAGTTACTCCAGGTCACGCGGGCCGAGGGCGATCCGAATTCGCTGCGCCGCGATGCCGTGCGCCTCGACGGAGTGGTACAGCAGGTGGTGGACGATTCCGGCATCGAAGCCGCCAAACACGGCTGCGCGGTGAAATTCGAAAACCGCGAGCCGGTAACCGTGGAAGGCGATCCGGAACTGCTGCGGCGGGCGGTGGAGAACGTGGTGCGCAACGCGATCCGCTATTCGCCCCCCGAGACGTCGGTGGAAGTTTCCCTGGCCCGCAATAACGGCAGCGCCGTGCTGGATGTGCGCGACCACGGCCCGGGCGTGCCGGACGAAGCCTTGCCGCGCCTCTTCGACGCTTTCTACCGCGTGGATAGCGACCGGAATCGCACCAGCGGCGGAGTCGGGCTCGGGCTTTCAATTGCCCGCCGGGCGGTGGAATTGCACAAGGGCACCATACGGGCGAGAAACGCGGAGCCGGGGCTCGAAGTGGAGATCGCGCTGCCGGTGGGAACGGGCGAACGAACGTGGCCCGTTTCCTGATAGAATCGGCCTCCATGAGGCGAGCCCCTTCCGCGCTCGCGAAGGAGGTCCGATGCTCTTCGAAACTACATTCTCCGCACACAGCACCCCCAACTTCCCGGACAACACCATCTGCCTGACGTTCGACGACGGCCCCTGCCAATCCGATTCCGCGCCCACCGAACCTGGGCCACACTCCCTCGAGCTGGCGCAATACCTGGCTTCGGAAGGAGTGGAGGCGACGTTCTTCATGGTGGGCCGCCAACTCCAGACCTATGCCGCGGTCGCCGCGGAAATGAGCGCACTGGGCCACCAGGTGGGCTGCCATACGTACGACCATCTGGGCCTGGACGAGTTACTCCAGTCCAATGGCGACGTGGTGCGCCAGATGGCCTTGACGTGCGCCCTAATGCCGCAGGACGCCACCCCTCCGATCTACTTCCGCGCGCCGTACGGACAATGGTCGCCCGCCGTGGCGCGCGCGATGAATGCCGACTTTATCACCTGCCATACCAGCTTCGGCCCGATCCACTGGGACAACGAAACCACGGATTGGGACAAATGGCTGAATGACGTGGAACCGCAGGATGCGGCACAACAGTATATGGACGAGATCAACGTCCTCCGCAAAGGCATCATCCTGATGCATGACAGCACCGCCAATAGCGGTCCGTTGCAGCGGAAGAACCGGGGCTACTCGCTGGCGCAGGCCCTGGTCCCGCAGCTCAAGGCCGCCGGCTTCAAGCTGGCGCGCGTGGATAGGGTGGCCGAAATCGCGGCCTGCGCCACGCCGCCGCCGGGCGTCGCCTTGCGGGGAGCGAACCGGATGTACATCTCGCCCCAGGGCAGCGGAGGAAGAGAGATCCTGGTGTGTGGAGTGGCCCCGGATTCGTGGGAGAGGCTCACCGCGATCTCGTTGGGCGCGAACCGCTTCGCCTTCCAGGCGCCGAGCGGACACTACTTTTCGGTCGAGGATACGGGCGGCAATCCCGTGACGGCCACTGCCACCGAAATCGGGCCGTGGGAGGCCTTTGAGGCCGCGCCCTGCGGGAACGCCAGCGTGTTCCGCACCTTCACCGGTGACTTTCTGACACTGGGGGCCGGCACCGTGCTGGCGGGCAACGGCGGGCCGAGCGATCCGAACAGCGCTTTCTCGCTTTTTGTGTATGGATCGGCGGCGGGCGCGGCATCGGGAGGAACGAACTGAAGCCCGCCGCCCCCGGTCACCGCGCCCGCGCGGCGGAATACGTGTAGGTAGTCTTCCAGTTGAACTCGCCCCCTGGCTCGATGGCGATGGCGACGAAAGGCTCCACCCCAACCACGGTCCGAATCGACCACAGCGACGCGTTCGAGAGCGGCCGATCGCCCACAATCTGCATGCCCGCGCCCAGCCTGCTGTTGTCGATTCGGATGTCGTAGTCGGCAGCCGTATCGCCGAAACCCGCGATCGGCGTGGTGACCAGGTCGCGATCCTGCAGCGCCTTCAAATAAACGATGCGGTTGCCGCGAATCTGGGCGAGTTCCGGATTGGGAGGCCTGGCGCTCTGAATCTGGAACGGCACCTGGATCGTCAGCCCCGCGCCTGGCGGCTGTTGGTCGAGTACCAGAAAGTTGTGATTGTAGACGTTGGTTCGGATGGCAGTGCCGCCGGTGTTCTTGAGGCTGTGCTCCAGCAGCATTCCCGGCTTGCCCCGGGTCAGCCGGATGATCTTGCGATACACGTACCCGTAGCCCGAGGACGGGTCCGATAGTTGGTGGGTGAACTCTACTGAGTCCGCCGTTGCGCGGACCGACCACTTGCCGGGCTTGGCGATTTCGTAGAGACGGTAGTGGTCGTACCGGCCGTCTTCCGGCTTGCGCAGGGCGCCGACTCCGATCTTGACGAAGCTGCCGCCGGTTTTGGCGGCATCCCAGCCGAGCGCGCCAAACTCGTCGACGGGGCCGGTGATGGCACTCGCGGGTCCAGCGACGATCGCCCCCTCGCGGTACACAAAATCGCGGACCGACGGATCGGTCCGGTCGAACCAGGGCCCGTAGTATTGATGTCCCTGGTAGACCAGGCTGTAGATCACGCCGGACCAATCGAAGCGCGTGCCGCGATAGTAACCGGACCGGCCATCCGGCAAGTACACTTTGACCTGAACGAGTCCGTTGGAGATTTGCGCGGCCGGCGGACCGGCGGCCACGAGGATTCCGGCGGCGAACACGGCCAGCGAGACGAGTTTGTGCGGCATCGACCAATTATGGCCTGATTGCCGGCCGGCGGAAAGCGCGGCTGCCACCTGTATCATGGGAATTCGGGCTCTCCCATGACCGCCACTTCACTCGATAAGGACAAGATCAAGATCCTGCTGCTGGAGGGCATTCACCAGAGCGCCGTCGATACGTTCCGGAACGATGGATACAGCAATGTGGAGTACCACGCCAAATCGCTGCCCGAGGACCAGTTGGCAGCGGCGGCGCACGATGCGTTCTTCGTCGGCATTCGCTCGGGGACGCATCTCACGCCGACCTTCTTCGAACGTGCCACCCGCCTGGTAGGTGTGGGTGCGTTTTGCATCGGCGTCAACCAGATCGATCTGGACGCCGCCCAGGAGCGCGGCATACCGGTGTTCAACGCGCCGTTTTCGAATACCCGCAGCGTCGCCGAACTGGTGCTGGCCGAAGCCGTGTTGCTGCTGCGCGGCATCCCGCAACGAAGCTTGGCGGCGCGCCGCGGCGGCTGGGTCAAGACGGCCACCGGCGCGCACGAGGCGCGCGGGCGTTGTCTGGGCATCGTGGGGTACGGACACATCGGCTCGCAGCTCAGCGTGCTCGCCGAAGCGATCGGCATGCAGGTGCTCTTCTTCGATATCGAGAAAAAACTGGCGCTCGGCAACGCGCGTTCCGTGTCTTCGCTCGACGTCCTGCTGGGCGCTGCCGACGTGGTCAGCCTGCACGTGCCGGAAACGCCGCAAACGCGCGGAATGATCGCGGCGGAGCAACTGGCCCGCATGCACAAGGGTGCGCACCTGATCAACGCTTCGCGGGGCTCCGTGGTGGATATCGCGGCGCTGGCGGAAGCGCTTCGCTCGAAGCACCTGGCCGGAGCGGCGATCGACGTATTTCCGGAGGAGCCCCGCAGCGCGGCCGAGGAGTTCCTGTCGCCCTTGCGCGAATTCGACAACGTGCTGTTGACGCCGCACATCGGCGGCAGCACCGAAGAAGCGCAGGAGAGCATCGGCACCGAAGTGGCCGAGAAGCTGATCAGGTACAGCAATAACGGCTCCACGCTCAGCGCGGTGAATTTTCCGGAAGTCTCGCTGCCCGAGCATCCCGGCAAGCACCGCCTGCTCCACATCCACCGCAACCAGCCGGGCGTGCTTTCGGGCATCAACGCCGTGTTCTCCGACCGCCGCATCAATATCGCCGCGCAGTACCTGCAAACCAACCTGAAAATCGGCTACGTGGTGATCGATCTGGAAGTGGAGGATCGCTCCGAATCGCTAGATATCCGGCGGCAGTTGGAGCAGGTGCCCGGCACGCTGCGAACCCGCGTTCTCTACTGAGAGACCCTGCGAGTCGCCGCGCAGGGCGACCGGCAGCGAAAAAACGTACGCAGCCCGATCGCCGTCAGCCTCGCGAGCCCCAGGGGCGCCAGCACCACCAGCAGGCCGTGCATGCCCTCTCGGGCAACGAGGGCCGCCGCGTTTCCATTGCGCCTTTGGTGATCCCAGCCCAGGGCCAGCCCCGCGTCTGCCAACAACTGAAGGCGATGGCTGCGGCTGCGCGTGAGCGTCTTCCAGATGAATGCGGATCGGCGATCCATCGCTCGAGCACCGCGAAACCACGCCGGCGGCCACCATTCCGCGCTCGCGGGCTGACGGCTCAGCTGGCATCGTGTAACTCGCTCAGTCGAGGAGACACCGCCCGCGGCAGGCAAGTTACCCGGCGCAGGCCCTCGGGAAAGGTGCGGACATGTGCCATGCTGGAGTCGTTATGCGAGATCCGGAGATCATCGAAACCGAGCTGATGGAGATCAGCGCCATCGCCGACGATACCGTCAAGCTGGAGCGCATCATCGCCTGGTGCACCACACACCCCGACGAAGTCCCCTTCGCCCTACATCAGCTCATGGTCCGGCGCGAAAGCCAGACATCGCCAGCGTCATGACCTTCGCCGCGAAAAGTTGGGACTCGGCGAGTCATCGGCCGGCCTTGCCCGGCATCGTCCGATCGGCTCTCTTCGCCTCCTCCCACTTCGCGAGCAACTCCGACTCCTTCGCCAGTGCCGGTCCCGCCAGTTTCGTGCGGCCGCCTTCGGGCTGCGCCTTGTACCAGCGCAAGGTATCGGCCGCCGTCTCGGAATACGGGCGGAATTTCAGGCCGGCCTTTACCGCGCGGCCGTTCTTCCAGGTGTGAAAGCCGCACGTCTCGCCCAGGAACGGCGCCCAGATGGGGAAGACCTCGTCGGCCTCGTGCCGGATCCACTCGCCCGAAACCCAGGTGAGCGAGTGATCGATCGAGGTGGCGTTGCGGCACGCCTGAAGCAGGTCGCCCCAGGCCAGCCGGTCCTTAGGACCGGCCGCGTTGAACGTGCCCGTGGTCCCCTGCTCGACAAGCGTGATGAGCCACGAACCCAGGTCGCGCACATCGATGATCTGGACCGGGTCCGATGGCGCTCCGGGCGCGAGCACGGTGCCGCCGCGGTCGATGCGGACCGGCCAGTAGGTGAACCGTCCGCTGGGATCGTCGGGGCCCACGATGTAGCCCGGGCGGACCAGCGTGGCGCGGGCGGCGAATGCCTCGGCAGCCGCCTTCTCGCAGAGAACTTTCAGCGGGCCGAAGGTCTGCTCGGTGATCTTCTCCACCGTGGGGTCCGGCGTGGTGGCGAGTTTCGCAGTTTCGTCCTGGTTTTCGATGCTGTTGTCGGCATACGCCGAAATCGACGAGATGAAAATGTAATGCCCGGCATTCGGTGCGAGAAGTTTCGCCGATGCGGAAACCTGTCGCGGGAAGTAGCCGGAGTTGTCGATCACGGCGTCCCACTGGCGATTGCGCAGCGCATTCAAGCCCTCGCCTTTGTCCGGGTCGCGGTCGCCGTGGAGGGTCTCGATGTTCGGAAACAGACCCGGACGCGTCCGCCCGCGATTGAAAAGGGTCAGCTCGTGACCGCGCGCGATGGCGGCCTGCACCGTAGCGGGTCCGAGAAAACCCGTGCCGCCGAGGATGAGGATGCGTTTCCTGGCTGCCGCGGCGGCCAGGAGCGGAACCCCGGCAAGGCTGGAGACAAAGGATCGCCGAGTCACGGACATTGCCCTACCGTAGCATAGGGGGGCCCGCAGCGTCGCAGGCCCATGCTCCCATCATTGCCACAACGGCGCACGCCGCGTCGGAAGCCCGTCATCAGTGGCTGGCCGCCGGCATGGACGGCTATCTGAGCAAGCCGGTGGACCTGAATGACCTCCGCGCCGTGCCTCAGAAATGGCGGCCAAAGGTACCCTTCGCTCGCCACAGCGCCGCGCCTTTCAGGGTGATACCATGAGGGGCTAATCCAAACCGCACCTATGGATCACATCCTGTCGATTGTTCTGTTTACGCCGCTGGCCGGCTTGGTCGCCCTGCTGTTTATTCCCTCCGCCAACGCGCGCGCGATCAAGCTCTGGGCCAACGCCGTAGCTATCGTGGGCTTTCTGGTCTCGCTGCCGCTGGTCTTCCAGTTCGACCACACGAAGGACTTCCAGTTCGTCGAGAAGGCCTCCTGGATCCCCAGTATTGGCGCCACCTACCACATCGGCATCGACGGACTCGGCCTCCTGCTCGTCATGCTCACCACCCTGATCGGTGTGGTGGCCATCCTCTCGAGCTGGCGCTCGATCCACATGCGCCTCAAGGAATACTACGCGTTCTTCCTGCTGCTGCAAACCGGCATGCTCGGCGTCTTCATGGCGCTCGATTTCCTGCTGTTCTTCGTCTTCTGGGAGACCGTGCTGGTCCCCATGTACTTCATCATCGCCGTGTGGGGCGGCGAGCGGCGCGCCTACGCCGCCATCAAGTTCATGATCTACACGCTCATCGGCAGCGTGCTCATGCTCCTCGGTATCCTGGTTCTTTATTACCAGCACTACATCCAGTTCCAGACCCTCAGCTTCGATATCCCCGACCTGATGCGCACCACGCTCTCTCCGGCCATTCAGTGGTGGGTCTTCTGGGCTTTCTTCCTCGGCTTCGCCGTCAAGGTGCCCATGTTCCCCTTCCACACGTGGTTGCCCGATGCCCACACCGAGGCGCCCACCGCAGGCTCGGTTGTGCTTGCCAGCGTGCTCCTGAAAATGGGCACTTACGGCTTCCTGCGCTTTTCCCTGCCCCTGCTCCCCGATTCGGCCAAGAACCCCACCGTCGTCAATGTCATGGCCATCCTCTCCATCATCGGGATCGTTTACGGCGCGCTGGCCTGCATGATGCAGAAGGATTGGAAAAAGCTGGTCGCCTACTCCTCAGTAAGCCACCTTGGCTTCTGCACCCTCGGAATCTTCGCGCTGAACCCCGCCGGCATCGCCGGATCCATCATTCAGCAGATCAACCACGGTATCTCCACCGGCATGCTCTTCCTCATTGTGGGCGTCGTTTACGAGCGCCGCCACACCCGCGAAATCGCCGAGTACGGCGGGCTGCTCCGGGTCATGCCGATCTTTACGGCCGTGTTCGCGCTGGCCGCGCTCAGTTCCATGGGCATGCCTCCGTTGAACGGGTTCATCGGCGAGATCACCATACTTTCCGGCGCCTACCGGATGTCGTTCAACTGGGCTTTTTGGGCGGCGGTGGGCATTGCCCTGGGCGCCGCCTACCTGCTCTGGCTCTTCCAGCGCACCATGCTGGGCGAAGTCAAGGAAAAAAACCAGACCCTGCACGATCTGTCCTGGCGCGAGATCGTGGTCTTCGCCCCGCTGGTAGTATGGGCCTTCTGGATCGGCCTCTACCCGCAGCCCTACTTCCGTGTCATCGACCGCTCGGTAGCCACCATTGTCGAGCGCGTCCGTCCCGGCTATTACGCCGAGCAACACCTTCCCAACCCCCTGACCGAGCCGACGCCCACCGCCGCTCTCCGTTAAGCAATTCTGGCGCGGACAGCCCCTCCTCTACGTGTGGTACACTAGCCCCGCCATGCGCGGCACACCCGCCCTTCTGGTCCTGTTTTCTATCGCAGCCTTCGCCCAACCTCACCTGGACTATCCGCTGGCGCCCGGCACACGTTGGACGTATCGCCTGCACCAGGAGCTCGCCCCCGGTGTCCGCTTCCACGACGAAGATGCCAGACTGGCCAGCGGCAACGTGCTCGAGAGCACCGTTGTGGCAGTAGTCGCCGATGTGGAAACTCTCTTCGGCCGCCAGTACGCCCGCATCGAACACCGCCGCGGCGGCAAGCCGTGGCTCACCGAGTGGTGCCGCCTCACCCCCGCCGGTCTGATGGTGGGCAAGTCCGTGGACTACGAGAACGGCGCCGCCGAAACCATCATGGAGCCCGAGCAGAAGCGCATCAGCGCCACGTTGCGTCCCAGGGAGTCGTGGTCCTGGCAGGCCAAAGATGCCCCGGTGCGGTTGCGCTACGAGATCGTCGGTCCGGCGCCCGTCGTGGTTCCCGCCGGCAGCTATTCCGCGGTCCGCCTGCACACCACCGGCGCCGTCGCGTCTGCCACGGGCGCCATCCAGATCCAACAGGGCACGTGGTTCGTGCCCGGCGTGGGAATCGTGAAGCAGGACACCGCTACCTCTGTCCGCGGACGCGCGATCAGCCACGTCGTGCTGACCCTCGCCCGTTTCGAAAAACCGTAATGGAGAGAGCTTTGCAATGAGAGTGACTGTCTGGGGACTCCTGGCCGTCTGCGCCTTCTCCGCGCAGACGGCCAGACAGGGCCCGCCCAAATCCGGCGACACCGAAAACGGCAAAATCGTCTACCGCTGGGACGTCCAGAAAAGCGGCGTCAATGACGACCTGGCCGCCGTCTGTTTCGTGAATCGAGAAGTCGGCTACGCCGCCGGCAAAAACAATACCGTGCTCAAGACCACCGATGGGGGCGCCACCTGGAAGCCCCTCTTCGAACCCAAAGCGCGCATGGACTTCGACAGCGTCCAGTTCGCCTCACCGACTGACGGATGGGTCGAAGGGCCCACCCTGCTGCACACTGCCGATGGCGGAGAATCCTGGCAGCCCGCCGCGCCGTTGCCCGGCCCCGCGGGATTCGGCGGCGGCTCCCTCACAGGGTCCACGCGCTTTCAGTTGCACGTCCACAACATGGGCGAGGGCGTCTTCCGCAGCGACGATGGCGGCCGCACCTGGAAGAGCGCCGGCGATCCCAAACGCAACGATTTCGAAGCCGTCTTCTTCCTCAATGATGCCTTCGGCTGGGTCTCCGGCGACTACGGCCGCCTAGCGTCCACCGTCGATGGCGGGGTCACCTGGACCGCCCACGAACCCCCGCTACAGGCCAGCTTCACGCGCATCCAGTTCGTCTCCCCCGGGACCGGTTGGCTGCTGCCCCGCCGCGGCCACCAGGGCGGCCCGCTCGCCACCACGGACGGCGGCAAGACCTGGACCAGCCAGTATGCCGGCATCGAAACCAACCGCCCGCTCGAGGACATGCAGTTTCTGGACGCCCACACCGGTTTCCTGCTGGCCGAAGCCAACCGCGATTCCGTGGTGCTGGCTACTTCCAACGGCGGCAAAAGCTGGCGCACGATCGGCAATATCGCCAAGTACTCCAAGGCGCTCAGCTTCCCGTACGCCGATGAAGGCTGGGCCGTCGGACCCAAGGGCTACCTGGTTCACTATCACAAGGTGGTTTTGGACGCGCGATAGAGCACGTGCCGCCGCAGCGGGTGACCCGGTGGTATGCGCGGGTGATCGAAATCGTCCGCGGGGTCGTGGGTCATGCCGATTTTCTCCATCACTCGCCGCGAGGGGACATTCGCCGGCACGGTAAACGACACCACTTCGTCCAGCCCGACGATCTGGAATGCGTACCGCAGTACCGTGCCCGCGCCCTCCGTGGCCAGACCGCGATTCCAGAATCCGGCGGCCAGCCGCCAGCCGATCTCCATGCACGGCGTGAAGTGCGCCTCGAAACCCGGCACCGCCAGCCCGATGTATCCGCAGAACTCCGCCGAGTCGCGCAACTCCGCGGCGAACAGCCCAAATCCCCGGCGGGCAAAATCGGCTTCGATCCGTTCGGCTAATCCGTCGCTTTCCGCGCGGGTGAGTGTGGACATAAAGTACCGCATCACCCGCGGGTCGGAGTTCATGCGATAGAACGGCTCGCGGTCTTCCGCGCGCCATCGCCGCAGCACCAGCCGCGCCGTCTCGAGCATGGTCTCGCTCAGATTCTCGTTCCGCTCAGTCCGCCGCTACGCGCCTGCTGCGGGTCGGCATCGATCGCCGAGCGGATCTTTTCTTCCAGCGCCCTGGCGCTGTACGGTTTTTGCAGAAAGCCCGCCAGGCCTTTGCCCGTGAATCGGCGCACGGCCTCGACTTCGTTGTATCCGCTGCTCAGGATCACCCGAACATCGGACCGGATGTTCTTCATTTCGCGGAACGTCTCCTCTCCGCTCAGTCCGGGCATGGTCATGTCCAGCAGCACCACCGACACCTTCTCCTCCAGCACGCGGAAAAGATTCACGCCCTCCTCGCCGTTTTCCGCCGCCACTACCGTATACCCGTAGCGCTCGAGCATGGCTTTGGCGGTGCGCCGCACCAGCGCCTCATCGTCCACCACCAAGACGGTTTCGCTGCCCCTGCGCTCCTCGGCGGGCCGCTCCGGGTCTTCGGCCGGCTGCGACTCCTCCATGGCCGGGAACAGCACCTTGAAGGTGGTGCCCTGCCCGGGAGTGCTGTATACCTTGATGGCGCCCTTGTGCCCGCGCACGATGCCCAGCGCTGCCGCGAGCCCCAGCCCACGGCCGGTGAATTTGGTCGTGAAGAACGGATCGAAAATTCGCGAGAGGACATCCTCCGTCATCCCGCTCCCGGTATCGTGCACCTCCAGCATGACGTGTTTTCCAGGGTTCACCGGGTAGGGCATTAACGCCGTCCGGATGTAGTTCTCGTCCACGTCCTGAATTCCCGTTACCACGACCACAGCGCCGCTGCGGCCCTCCGGGATGGCTTCGGCGCCGTTGATCACCAGGTTCATCACCAGTTGCTGAAGCTGGCTCAAATCGGCCTCCACGCACGGCAGCCGGCTCTGCAGCTCCAGGCGGAGCTGCACGTTTTTCGGGATGCTTGCATGAATGAGCGTGCTGATCTGGCGCACGATCTCCGAAAGGTCCACCAGCTCCACCAGGAACCGGCCCTTTCCGGCATAGGCCAGCAGTTGCTTGGTCAGGTGGGCTGCCGTTTCGCTGGCGGCGATTACATCCCGCAGAATGGAACGCGCCGGGTTGTTGGTGGAGAGCGTGTCCATGGCCAGGCTGGCGTTGCCCAGAATGCCCACCAGCAGATTGTTGAAATCGTGCGCCACACCACCCGCCAGCACCCCCAGGCTCTCCAGTTTCTGGGTCTGCCACAGTTGCTCCTCCAACTGTCTCCGCTCCTGCACATCGGTGATCGTGCCGATCCATTCCCGGATCTCGCCGCTGGAGTCCCTTACCGGAGCCGCCCGGGAGATACTCGCGTGATAACTCTCGGAGCCGGCGCACCACAACCGGAAATTTGCCTCGAACGACTGTCCGGTTTCGATCGACCGCAGCCAGGCCTCCTCCACTTGCGTCCGATCGTCCGGATGGATGGCGCTCATGCCGCCGAGATCCTGGTAATCTTCCCACTTCTGCCCGGTAAAGGCCTCCCAGGAGGGCTGCCGGTCAAGGAACGCTCCTGATCTGCCCGTGGTATACACCACGCTGGAGGTGGCCGAAACGAGCGTGCGGTACCGTTCTTCGCTGCGGCGCAACGCGGCCTCGACGCGGCGGCGGTCCTGGATCTCCTTCGACAGCGCCCGGATCTGCTCGTTCAGCGCAAGAAAACGGCCCAGCGCCTCCTGCTTGGGCCGGCAGCGGACGTACACCATGGCTTTCCGATTCCCCTCGGCGGGCTCGACCACGGCGGCATCGCAGCGCGTTTCCAGCGTTCCGCCACCCTCCCGTTTCCAGGTGAGTACGCCCGGAACGGTCGACCGCGTTCGCGAAGCCGTTTCCAGAAAATGGCGGGCGATCGACTCCGGGTCCGTGATCAGCGCGAACAGGGGCCTACCCTCGAGTTCGTCCCGCTTTCTACCCAGGAGTTCCGCCGCGGCCGGATTGGCACTTACGATGGCACCGTCCGCGGCAATCAAGAGGCCGGCGTCCGGCAGGACGGCCAGCAGAGTCTCGTTCATCCGGCCGATTCCGAGGAGACGTATTCCCGCCCCTCGGCATGCTCGCTTTCCGGTGTGTTTTTCAGGTGCACGACCACACGGCACTCCGGAGCGCCCTGGGCGATCGTCTCCTGCAACTCCACCTTGGCATAGCCCAGGTTCTTGGCCGCGATGGCTCCGAACACGTTGCTGGTCATCATGCACATGGCCGGGCGCCCGATTACCTTGTCGCCAAACGGGCACCTTCGGTTGCCAAGCACGATTCTGTTTTCGGTCTCCTCGAGCAGGTAAAAGTCCCCTTGGATGCGGCGCTTCAGGTCAATCAGCACATCCCGCACTTCGGCGCGGTCCAGTCTGGTTTTATGCAGGGCGGCCGCATACTCGTTGTTGATGTAGTCCCCCATGTGCTGCCCCACGATACTGACGAACCCGGATGCCTCTTCCAGTCCTACGACATCCTGCAAAGTTCCAGCCAGGTCGCGGACCAGCATGCGCAGGAACAAATCCCGTTCCAGCCGCACCTGGGCATCCTTGACAGGCTCCGCCATACTATCCGATCGTCCCACAGGGGGCGAACGGAGGCGATGGAGTACCGGTGTTATTCGTACGTAAGCCAACCGTCGGCGCTTCCGGCGGAGGGCTTGCCCGGAAAGAACATTACGCGGCGCCGCCTGGCGCGGTGGCCGGCGCGATGTTTTGGTTCACGTTGAAGAAGTTGCCGGGGTCGTATTTGGCCTTGATCGCCGACAGGCGGTCGTAGTTCTCGCCGTAGGTCGCGCGAATGCGGTCCCTGCCTTCGTCCATCATGAAGTTGACGTAGGCGCCGCCGGCGCCGAAAGGATGCAGGGCCTGCCAGTACTCGCGGGCCCAGGTGGAGACACGCTCGCCATTGGCCGGGTCGGGATCCACACCGACAATCACCTCGCTCCAGGTCGCATCGCGGTACTTCCACGGTGTGGCATCCTTGGCCGGCCTCTGCGCGGCGCCGTTGATGGGGTAAAGATGCATGGTGGACTGGATGGTGGGCAGTTGCGCGGCGTGGTTCACGTGGAGCTCGATGGCCCGGTCCCCCAGTTCGTTGACAAAATCGGCTTTCCAGTACCACTGCAGTCCGGGAGGATACAGGCCATCGAACATTCCCTGAAGCATGGGGAAAGGCATGGGCACGAAGAATTCGAAGGCCGGGCGGCGGTATGCGCGGATCGGCTCCAGGACCTGATTCGCCTGCTCCATCGATCCGGTGCAACACCAGACGATGGCGCACATCTTCCTGAGGTGGAGCGCTTCCGGGAACGGCGGGCCGGGCGGCACGGTCATAAAGGCAAAAAAACCGTTCACATCCTCCGGTGCGGAGACGATGAACTCGCGATACCACTTCATGATCTCGGCCGCCTGATCGAGTTCCCACAACATCGGCCCGGCGCATACGGTGTGAACGGGATGGGCGCGGAATAGAAACGAGGTGACTACGCCGAAATTGCCGCCACCTCCTCGAATGGCCCAGAACAGGTCGCTGTTCTCGTCCGGGCTCGCCGTCACAAATTTTCCATCGGCCAGGACCATGTCGGCGGACAGGAGGTTATCGATAGTGAGGCCGTATTTCCTGGTGAGGTGTCCCATGCCGCCGCCGAGCGTCAGTCCGCCCACGCCGGTGGTCGAGATGATGCCGGAAGGAACGGCCAGGCCGAAGGCGTGGGTGGCGTGATCCACATCTCCCCACAGGGAGCCGCCGCCGACGCGAACGGTTCGCGCAGCCGGGTCGACATGGACATAACGTATCAGCGAGAGGTCGATCACCAGGCCGTCGTCGCATACGCCCAGGCCGGCGGCGTTGTGCCCGCCGCCGCGGATCGACACGCGCAATCCGCTTTCACGGCCAAACCGCACCGCGGCAATGACATCGGCCACGTCCGCGCACCTGGCGATCATCGCGGGATGGCGGTCGATCATGGCATTGTAAACTCTCCGGCTGGAGGCGTACGACGGGTCCTCCGGCAAGATCAACTCTCCCCGCAACTGCGCCCGGAATTGGGCGATTGAATCCGCTTGTAACATCTTTTCCCCCTCCGCTCCGGTGGAATTAACGGGAGCTTCCTCACAGTCGCATGGCGGGCGTTCCTGGAGCGTTCCGCGCGGGAGAAACGGGCGTTCGATGGCGGCGGCCGGCGTTACGGATATGCACGAGACACGGCCGTTCCGTCCAACAGACGGCGGACGTCGCGTAGGTCCGGAGTGCCGAATCCTTCGGTGCACTGGCGGTACAGCGGTTCGAGAATGGCCCGATTGCATGGGCTGTTTTCGATCTGGCAGATGCGTGCGGCGGAGCGCAAGGCGAGGACCCGCGCACCGGTCTGCTGCGCCGCTTCGAGCGCCCGCTGATAGCTGCCGCGGGATTGCGCAGGGTTCCCATCCTGGAGCAGGAGATCGCCGTGAACGAGGTGCAAATACGGAGCGGCCCAGATTTCCGAGTTCTTACCTTGGAACGCCAGCCCGTTCGAGATGTTTGCCAGCGCCTCGCCCGCCTTTCCCGCCCGCGCACAGGCTTCGGCAAGCAGCGCGTGATAGAACGGCAGGCGAAGCTCGGCGCCAGGAGCTTTCAGGGAGTCGAAACCTCTCCGCAGCTGCGACAAGCCGGCCTCGCCCTCGCCCTCGATCACGCGGGCCCAGCCCGCGACGATTTCGGCGATGGAAAAATAATAGGCGAACTCGTAACGGCCGGAGATGGCGAGGGCCTGTTCCGCACGTACCAGGGCCAATTGGCTCTCACGGCGGAAGACATGCAGCATCGCCGCGTAGGTCAGGGCGATCGCCAAGCCGAATGGATGCGCTTCGCCGGCCGAGGCGATGGCCGCTTCACTGCGGGAGAAGGCCTGGTCGGGATACCCGAGATGCCAGAGCACGTGAGTCAAATAGGCCCTGCAGAACACGCCCATTTCGGGGACGGCGAACAGGGCCAGATCCGCCGGCGTTTCATTCGCCTGGTCCGCCAGCGCACTTTCCATGTGAGTGTGCGATTCCTGGAACCGGCCCAGATGGAAGTGAACGCTGCCGAGCACGAAGCGGGCGGCGGTCGAGGCAATACCGCAGTGGCCGCCGGCCAAGCGGAGCATCTCCTCGCCGAGTTCGCGGGCGATGTCGAACTCGCCGCGGACCGTGTGGAACACCCAGGCGCAACTCAGCACCGGCACTCCCTGGTGTTTCACGTTCAGGTTCCGGAACAGGGCGACGGCTCGCGCGGAAGTCTCGCCAACCTCCGGGGCGGCGTAGCCCAACGTGGTGAAGAGGGTGCGTTCGAGGGCGACCAGAAGTTCGAGCTCTTGTTCCTGGCGCTGGCTGGTCGCCGGTAGTTCGCGGCAGAGCGCAATGGCGCGGCGAAGCTCGGCAGCGGCCTCCCCATCGGCGTATCGTTGATGAGCCACGGCGGCCGCGGCGCGGTAGTGCTGGATGGCTTGCTCGGCCATATCGGCCGCGGCATAGTGGGAGGCCAATTGGCCGGAGACGCTCTCCACATCCCCGCCGTGAAGCTCTTCCAGGGCCCGGGCAACACGCCGGTGGAGAAAACGCTTACGCACCGGGCTCAGCTCCGCGTAGGCCACTTCCCTGAGCCGGTCATGCGTGAAATCGTATTCTCCGCCGCCTTTGCCTTCAATGATGCGCCGTTGCCACAGTTCATCCAAAGCCCGCGAAAGGCTCTCATCATCCCAGTCGGTCGCCTTCGCCAACAGGTCAAGCGAGAATGCCTGACCGATGGTTCCCGCAAATCCGGCAAGCTCGTAGGCTGAAGCGGTCAACTGCGCCAGGCGGGCGACGATTACGGCATGGACGCGTGGTGGAGTGGCCGCCGCGGACAGATCCGCGAGACCGGCGCGAACGCTCTCGACCACAAAGAGCGGGTTTCCTTGCGTGGCACGATACAGTTTTGCGGACTCGTCGTCGCCGAGCTGACGGCCGGCGATCTGCGAACCCAGGGCCGCGGTCTCCGCCGAGTCGAGCGGCAGCAGGGCGAATTCCTCCGCCTGGCCGGACTGGCGCAGTTCGCTCCACAGCCGGGCGAACGGGTGCTGGCGGCCCGTCTCTTCGGAACGTACCGTGGCGAGAATCAGAACTCCGCCGTCGAGCTCGTTGCGAAACAGCGAATGCAGCCATTCGAAGGAGTCCTGATCGCACCACTGCAGATCGTCGATGACCAGCAGCAGTGGCTTTTGGGCCGCGGAGAACGCGGCGTTCAGGGAATCGTAGAAGTGGCGGCGCTCCCAACTCTCGGCCAGGGGTTGAGGCCTGGGGATGGAGGGGTTCCCGGCGAGGATCTCCGGCAGGACGCGGGCCAACTCGGCGATTTGCGACTGCGGCAGATGGGCCCACGCGGGCGCAACGGCTCGGCCCGCAGCCATTCGGTTACCGGGGCATAGGCCAATTGCCCTTGCGCGGCGTAGCAGCGTGCGCGCGCCACGCCGGCGTGGCGGTGCTTACACCACGAGTGGAGCTCCTCGGCGAGGCGGGATTTACCGATGCCCGGCTCGCCCGGGATGACGGCGAGGTGCGCACCCCCTTCGGCGGCGAGGCTCCAATATTCGACCAGCCGCTGCCATTCCTTCTTGCGGCCGACCAATGGCGAAGGCGAATCCGACCACGCCGGCGGCAGCGCGGCGGCGGCAATGGCGGCCGTATCCGACTTGAGCACCTGCTCGAAGAGCTCGCGGGTGGCAGCGCTCGGTTCCACGGCAAGTTCGCGGCGCAGGACGCGCATGCACTGGTGATAGGCGCGGAGCGCGCCCGCGCGGTCGCCGTTGGACGCGTGCAGGCGGATCAAGACCTGGTGGTGCGACTCGCGCAGCGGATCCTGCGCCACCAGCCGCTCGGCGTGCCGGATTGCCGCGGGATAATCGCGGCGCTGATCGAGGAGCGATGTCAATCGGCCGAGAACCTTGGCCGCAGCACGGCGGTAGTGCTCGCGCTTCTGGCGCAGCCAATCGTCGTACAACCCAGGCAGCAGGTCGTCCTGGCACAGGCGGGCGGCTTCTTCGAGCGCCTGAAACTCGGCGGTGAAGCTGGAGGTTTTGGCGGCACTTTCGGCAGCAGCCACCGCAGCATCAAACTCGACGACATCGACGGCGCAGTATGGGCCACGGTGCCATTTCACGGCATGATGGTCGGAGGCGAGAAAACCGCACTCTCCCGGCAGGGCGCGGCGCAGGTGATGAAGGAGCTGCCGGAGATTGGTGCGCGCCTGTGCCTCGCTGGAATCGGGCCACAGCAGGAAGGCCAGGTGTTCCCGCGGCTGCATCGCCTCACCGTGCAGAATCAGGTAGGACAACAGCGACTGGAGGCGATTGGTATTGACCGTGGCGACGGCCTCTTGGCCGCGCGCGATGCGGAATTTTCCGAACAGTTCGATGCGGAACGACACTCGATCGGCCGGCAATAAGGAGGCGGGAGGCCGCAGATCGGGAGTCATTTTCACAAGGCTATCAACTTTCCGGGAACACCAAAGGCCTGCGGTTGTCCCCGTCCAGGGCGGCGTTGTCTTATAATGGCGTCTTATAATCAGGGCGGCAGGCCGGCGCGTGGCCTTCCTTTGATCATGATGAATCGGCGCGAACTGATGAAACTTCTGCCGGCCGTCGCCGCCGCCGGCCGCTTGCACGGCCAGCCTGCTGCCGGCAAGTGCCGTCTCCGGCCGGGCCTGGTGGCATACTCCTTCCGCAAAGAGCTGGAAGCCCGTTCCATGTCGTATGAGAATCTCATCCGGTACGTTGCCGATTTGGGGCTGGACGGACTGGACACGACGGTGTACTGGTTTCCGGACACGTCCAGCAAGTTTCTGGCCGGGCTCCGCCACACCGCCTATCGCAACTCGGTGAGCCTCTACAGTGTGGCCGCGCGGATCCGGCTTTGCCAGCCCACGCCGGAATTGCAGCAGGCCGAGGTCAACAATGCCATCAAATGGACGGACGTCGCCGAGCAGATTGGCGCCGCGCATGTGCGGGTGTTCGGCGGATCGGTCCCGAAGGGGGCAAGCGAGTCCCAGGCCATCGCGTGGGCCGTGGAAGTGGCGAAGCGCGCATCGGATTACGCGGCTGGCAAGGGCATCGTGCTCGGCATCGAGGACGATGGCGGCCTGACCACCACGGCCGAGCCGACCATCGAGATCGTCAAGCGGGTGGATTCGCCGTTCGTCGGCATGAATCTGGATACCGGCAATTTCCCGAAGAACGGCTATGCGCAGGTGGCCCTCTCCATTCCCTATGCGGTAAACGTCCACTTCAAGAGCCAGATCGCCGGCGAGGACGGCGCCAAACAAAAAGCGGATTGGGACCGCCTGCTGGCCATGTTTGCGCAGCACGGCTATCGGGGGTTCGTCTCGCTCGAGTACGAGGATACGGCCAGCGCCGAAACGGCGGTGCCGACGCTCGCGGCGGAGTTGCGGAGATTGACGCAGAAATACTCCGCGTAGGCCGGTTGGCGCGGGCCGTTTACGGATTGACCGAAGTCCGATTCATTTACTGATCCGGGTGAGCCGCAGTGCAATGCCGTTGCGGAATTCCGGCGCGAGAATCACCTTTTCCCCTCCGGCGTGACCGAATCCGGGGAGCGGCGTAGCGCTACCCGTGCCGACATCCATCCAATGGCCGGAATAATCGCCCGCGGGCAGTTCCATGGTTATGGCGGCGGGGCCATCCCCGTCGAAGTACATAGCGTATTCCCCTCCCGGCGTGGACAGGACTCGCGCGTAGACGCCCGCTGCGTGCCTGACGGTGCGTACATCGGGCGCCACCTCCGCGAGGGGCATCGCATTCACGAACCGGCTCAAGATGCCAAGTTCGCGGCGCAGCGCAGGGCTGCCTCCGCCGGGTCCGTTCGGCTCCGCGTCGGAACCGTCCTCCCGGCCGACCGAGAAAGAGTAGTCGAGATTGTTAAACGCACTCCCGCCCGACAACAGGAAGTTCCACGCCTGGCGACGATAGGCATCGTTGTCCCGGCCGAGAAAGCCGGTCTCATCGTAGCCGATCGCTTTCGCCAAGCCGTAGTTCGCCAGAACCGCAACGGGGTACGCATAGTGGAAATTCACGATGCTCACGCCGGGCGCTAGTTCTCGAACCGGAAGTCCGAAGTTCGCGTAATTCTGCGCGATCAGGTGCTTGCGCGGACGGAAAGCCTCTTCGCTCGCGATCCACCCGGCGACACGCGCCTGCCATGCCATGGAAAGTTCGTCCGCCACGTCGACCGAATTCGGGTACCGGTCGCGTGCCGGCTGCGGGAGGTATGGATTCACCACGGAGGCGAGTTTTCCCCGGTCGGACCACGGTTCATTCTGGATTTCGAAAATCACGTTGTCGAATGGGCCGGCCTCGCGCACCAGCTTGCGCGCGTACCGTTCCTGCCAGGCCAGAATGTTCCCGTTCCGCAACGTATGCAGTAGTTTCCAATCGATTGCATCCGTGCCGTTGACATTGTTCGCGGAATTGAATGGGCTCACCTTCCAGTGTGTTTCCTGATAGTAGGACGAAAACAGCGTCACTTCGACGACGATGCCACGCTTGCCGGCTTCGGCGAGAAAGCCGCGATAGCGGTCGAAGAATTCGGGGTTCCACTGCTCCAGGTCGAACTTGTTGCCGCCGCCCTCGTACCCGGCGGTGCCGCTCCGGGCCCACGGTGCGATGAATCTTCCGGGTTCCGGCGCGAGGTCGTTCCGCCGGATGCCGAAGGATCGCATAGGGACTTCGACATAGCTCCCCCCGAACAAGCGGGTGTAGTTCAGGTGATCGGCGGTCAGCGCCTCGAGATAACGCTGGTAGTCGAAGGCGCCGTTGAGGACCGCTCCGTAGTGTTCTCCGCTGGTGACGAGCGCCACGGCTTTGCCGCGGAATTCAAAATAGTGCGGGTTCTTGGGATGGAGGAGGATCGGGTCCGCCGCGGTTGCGGAGAGAACGGCCATACCGAGCAGGATGATCAGCCCACGGGATCGGTTCATGTGCCTGCGATTGTACCTCCCAGGCCGGAATTCTCCCCAGCGCCCGAGCCGGCGGACCGGGCGTCCATTCGACGCGCAACTCGCCTGGAATGGGGACAATGCCTTACAAAGCCACGGAAAAGACTCGTTGGGCCGTTGGACTGCGGGAACTCAGTACCACCATATAGTTGAATAACAGACCAAAAAGCCCTAAACTCAAAGGCGGTCGATAATTAGACCCACGGTACGGTGGGCATCGGAGGATTCGGCTCGATGGTGATTCTGCTGGCGGAAGATGACATCGGCGTTCAGTACTTCGTGTGGAAGCTGCTGCGATCGAGAGGTTTCATCGTCATCAACACCGCGGATGGGGAGACTGGCTTGCGGCATTCCCGGCAACACCGCACGATTGACCTGCTGGTGACGGACGTAGTCATGCCCGGGATGGATGGCCTGGAGCTTTACCGGCGGGTGGCGGCCGAGCATCCGGGGATCAAAGTGCTCCTGATGTCGGGTGCGGGACCGGGCACGGAAGATGCCGAGAGCAGCGGGTTGCCGTTCCTGCGAAAGCCGTTCACGCCGGCTGCTCTGCTGACGGCCGTCGAGGCGCAGCTTGCTGACCGACCGCCGTCAGCCCGCGACGACATGATTGTCAACTCGCGCCTGAGCTCCTCGGTCCTGGTGTAGGCCAGGAGCGCCGCGGCCGAGCCGGTGCCGCCGGCAGGCCCGGCCCGGCACGAAGCAGGTGCCGCCGCATCCATTTCCAGGCGTTGACGCGTTCGGGCGCCGGTTTCTCTCGCGCTCCCGTCATCGCACAATTTACGCATCTTCAACCGCGCGCGGCTCATCTGTTAAGCTGATCCTGGCATGCACTGTTCCTGCGTCCGGCATACCGACCTTCCGCATACTTCCACGTTTTTTACGGATGTGCTGTATCACCCGGACCGCATCGCGCGGTTCTATCGCTATCCCCACCGGGAACTGGATTCGTTTCGCGCGTCCGCGGGCGCGATCCAACTACCGGCGGAGCGCCGCACGGCGCTGATCGACGCCCTGCGCATTCAGAACCCGGCGGGCCCTTCGCTCGATCGCCTGTCCCGTCCCGGAACAGTCGCCGTCGCCACCGGACAACAGGTTGGTCTCTTCTCGGGCCCAGCGTACACCATCTATAAAGCGTTGCATGCCGCCCGGCTCGCCGAGTGGCTGTCGGCCAACGGCGTGCCCGCGGTGCCGGTCTTCTGGCTCGCCACCGAGGATCACGATTTCGCCGAAGTCAACCATGTGTGGGTCTTTGGACAGGATCACCAGCCTGCGAAACTGGAGATGCGCCGTTCCGCCAGCGCGCAGCCCGTGGGCTCGGTGATTCTGTCCGACCCTCCCGTCCGGGAGCTGCGCGACATCTTCCACGGCCTGCCCTTCGGCGAGGAAGTGGCCGATCTCGTGGGGGAGACCTACCGCGCCGGCAGCACCATGGGAAAATCGTTCGGCGAGCTGTTGCGCCGCCTGCTGCCTCAGTTCGACATCCTCCAGGTGGACCCCATGCTGCCGGCGTTTCGCGAGCTGGCGGCGCCCACCGTCCGCGAGGCAGTGGAGTCGGCTTCGGAGCTCACCGCGGCGATCCTCGAACGCAATCGCGAGCTCATTGCCGCCGGCTATCACGCGCAGGTGCACATCGAAGATCAAACCTCGTTGGTCTTCCTGCTCGAGAACGAAAAGCGCCTCACCCTGCGGCGCCACGGCCGCGACTACGTCCTGAACGGGCGCCGCCTTACCACCGAAGATCTCGCCGGCCGCGCCCATTCGCTTTCGCCCAACGCCCTGCTGCGACCCGTGGTGCAGGATTCGATTCTGCCTACCGTGGCCATGATCGGCGGGCCCGCGGAGATGGCTTACCTGGCGCAATCCGAAGTCATCTACCGCCGCCTCCTGGGCCGCATGCCGGTGGCCGTGCCGCGCACCGGCTTTACCATCTTCGACGCCCACAGCCAGAAGCTGATGGACCGCTACGGCCTCTCCCTGCGCGACTTCTTCCATGGCGAAGAACCGTTGCGCGAGAGAATCTCCCGGATCCTCGTTCCGCCCGCCATCACCGCCGCCCTCTCGGAGGCCTCGGCCACTATCGATGGCGCGCTCGAACGGCTGGGCCGCGACCTCTCCGCGTTCGATCCCACCCTGGCGCAGGCGCTCGAGCGCAGCGGCCGCAAGATCCGCCACCAGGTGTCGCGCATCGAGCGCAAGACCGGACGCGAGGCCCTGCGCCGCGATGCGCGCGCGGCCCGCGACGCCGCCTCTCTCTATGGGCTGATCTATCCCGAGCGCACCTTGCAGGAGCGTGTCTACTCCATTCTGCCCTTCCTCGCCAAGCATGGCTTCGACCTGGTAAGCCAGATTTATGACGCGATCCAGTTGGATTGCCCGGACCATCGCCTGATGGTGGTTTGACCGCTTCGATGAATCGGGAACAAGCCCGCATCGAAGAATCCCGCCAGCATCGGGAGCACTGGAACCGTTGGGGTTCGTTTCTGAGCGAGCGCGCCTGGGCCACCGTGCGCGAAGACTACAGCCCCCACGGCGACGCCTGGCACTACTTTCCGTTCGACCACGCTCGCTCGCGCGCCTACCGCTGGAACGAAGACGGCCTGGGCGGCCTCTGCGACCGGCACCAGCGCATCTGTTTCGCCCTCGCGCTCTGGAACGGTCGCGACCCCATCCTCAAGGAGCGCCTGTTCGGCCTCACCGGCCCGCAGGGCAATCACGGGGAAGACGTCAAGGAGTATTACTACTACCTCGACAACACCCCCACCCACTCCTACATGAAATTCCTCTACAAGTACCCGCAGGCCGAGTTTCCCTATGCCCGCCTGGTGGAGGAAAATGGCCGCCGCACGCGTAGCGATCCGGAATTCGAGCTCGCCGATACCGGCGTCTTTGACGGCAATCGCTACTTCGATATTCTGATCGAATACGCCAAAGCCGCGCCCGACGATATCGTGATCCGCATCCAGGCATCCAACCGCGGCCCCGAGAATGCACGGCTCCATCTGCTGCCCACCATCTGGTTTCGCAACCTGTGGTCGTGGGGCTACGACGTTCCATGCCCCGAGCTGAGGCAGGCAGCCTCCGGCGCGATCGAGCTCGACGAGCCCTATTACGGCCGCCGGTATTTCTATTGCGAGGCGGGTCGCGACGGTGGGGCGCCGTGGTTGTTCACCGATAACGAGAGCAACTGCGCCCGTTTGTGGGATGCGCCCAATCGCAGCCGCTATGTGAAGGACGGCATCGGCGAGTACATCGTGTGCGGAAACCGGTTGGCCGTCAATCCCGAGAATCGCGGCACCAAGGCTGCCGCCAGCTACGTGTTCGACCTCGCGGCGGGACAGTCGGCCTCCATCCGGCTCCGCTTTACCGCGTCCTCCCTCGACCGGCCTTTCACGGACGATTTTGACGCGGTGATCTCCGATCGCATCCGGGAAGCAGACGAATTCTACGCCGGCATAACTCCCCGCGGCCTCTCCGACGATGCGCGCGATGTCATGCGCCAGGCGCTCGCCGGAATGCTGTGGTCGAAACAATTCTACCGCTACGAAATCCGCCGCTGGCTGGATGGCGACCCGGCCTTTCCTCCGCCACCCGCGGAGCGTTGCCAGGGCCGGAATCACGAGTGGGTTCACCTCTACAACTCCGACGTGATCTCCATGCCCGATAACTGGGAGTATCCCTGGTACGCCGCCTGGGACGTGGCGTTCCACAGCGTCCCGCTGGCGCTGGTCGATTCCGAATACGCCAAAGAGCAGCTCACGCTGATGCTCCGCGAATGGTACATGCATCCCAACGGCCAGTTGCCGGCGTACGAATGGAATTTCAACGACGTCAATCCACCCGTGCACGCCTGGGCCGCGTGGCGCGTCTACAAGATCGAATCGAAGCGCCGGGGCCGGCGGGACCGCGCCTTTCTGGAGCGCGTCTTCCACAAGCTGTTGCTCAATTTCACCTGGTGGGTGAACCGCAAGGACGCGCAGGGCAACAACCTCTTCGAAGGCGGCTTCCTCGGCCTCGATAATATCGGGGTCTTCAATCGCAGCGAGCCGCTGCCCTCAGGCGAATTCGTCGAGCAGGCGGACGGCACCGCCTGGATGGCTATGTACAGCCTTAACCTGCTCACCATCGCGCTCGAGCTGGCGCGCGAAGACTCCGCTTACGAAGACGTGGCCAGCAAGTTCTGGGAACACTTCCTGTATATCGCCAATGCCATCAGTCACCTCGGCGAAGACAACCAGAGCATGTGGGACGAGGAGGACGGCTTCTATTACGACCGTCTCCACCTGCCCGACGGCTCACATATGCCGCTCAAGGTCCGCTCCATGGTGGGGCTGATTCCGCTGTTCGCGGTCGAAACTCTCGAGCCGCGCCTGATCGACCAATTCCCCGGATTCAAGCGGCGTATGCATTGGTTCATTGAGAACCGGCCCGATCTGACCCACAATGTGGCCTCCATGGTCGTGCCCGGCAAGGGCGAGCGGAAGCTGCTCTCGATCGTCGATCCCAGCCAACTCCGCCGCATTCTCGGGCGCATGCTCGACGAGGACGAGTTCCTCTCCCCCTTTGGCATCCGCAGCCTCTCCCGCGCCTACGCCGGCAAGCCGTATGTCCTCGCCTGCAACGGCGCGGAACATTCCATCGGCTACGAGCCGGGCGAGTCCGCCAGCGGGTTGTTCGGCGGGAATTCCAACTGGCGCGGACCGGTATGGTTTCCGCTGAACTATCTCCTGATCGAGTCGCTACAAAAGTTTCATCACTATCTGGGCGACGAATACAAAGTCGAATTCCCTACGCGGTCGGGCCGCCTGTTAACCCTCTGGGAGGTGGCTGCCGAAATCTCGCGCCGCCTTTCGCGCGTCTTCCTGAAGAATAACGACGGCCGGCGCCCGGTCCACGGCCCCGGCGAGCCGTTTCGCGACCAGGTGCTCTTCTACGAGTACTTCCACGGCGACACCGGCGTTGGCCTGGGCGCCAGCCACCAGACCGGTTGGACCGGCCTCGTCGCCAAGCTCCTCCAGCAAAGCGGCGATTGACCGGGCGCCCTGGCGGCCCTGGCGCCGGGCGCTTTCCCTTCCGCGCCGGTCAGCCGCATAATGGTCGCATGCCACGCGCTCCCTCGCCGCTGGTCTCGCTCGTGCTTCTCGCCTGCGGACTCTCCGCGCCCGCATCCCAGGAACAGCCCCTTCCCGACTGGCGGCCCCTGTTCGACGGCCACTCCCTGCACGGCTGGCAGGAGAGCGACTTCTACGGCCGCGGGCAGGTTCGCGTCACCGACGGCGCCATCGTCATCGGCAAGGGCCGGGCCCTGACCGGCATTGTGTGGAAGGAGCCGTTTCCAAAGTCCAACTACGAAATTCGTTTTGAAGCCGCCCGTGTGGACGGCAGCGATTTCTTCGCCGGCATCACCTTCCCGGTGAAGGACTCGTTTTGTTCGTGGATCAACGGCGGCTGGGGCGGGCAGGTGGTCGGCCTCTCCAGCCTCGACGGCAACGATGCCTCGGAAAACGAAACCTCCACGGTGCGCAGCTTCGAAACCGGCCGCTGGTATCGCTTCTGGCTGGTGGTAAGCGACGACCGCATCCGCGCCTGGATCGATGACGACCAGGTCATCGGCGTCGATCTCGAAAATTACGAAGTCGGTCTCCGCCCGGGCGATATCGAGTTATCCAAGCCCCTCGGCATCGCCACCTACGCCACCACCGGCAAGATCCGCAAGCTGGAGTACCGCCCGCTCCCTCCAGCCGGACATTGAGCCGCTTACGCGGAAGGCTGCCCCTTGCGGTCCGAATCCGGTGCAGCCCGCCCGGGAATGTAGCTCATGGCGCGTTCGGTCAGCGCGCAGATGGTCAGGCTGGGGTTCACGCCGAGGTTGGCGGCAATCACCGAACCGTCGCACACGTACAGGTTGCGATAGCCGAACGCCCGGTTCCTGCCGTCAACCACGCCCTCGGACGCGGTGGCGCCCATGGGACAGCCACCCAGGATATGGGCCGTGCCGGGCACGTTGAACAGGATTTCCGTCACCATGCTCATGGCTGTCCCGCCCGTCATGACGGCCACCTTGCGTGCGAATTCGTTGGCTTGCGGGATGAATGTCGGCACGCGCTTGCCGTGGCTCATCAGCGTCTTTTCGAACGGCCAGAACCACGGCCGCCCCAGCCGCATCTGGATGAATCCGTCCAGCGTCTGCATGCACAGCATGATTAGGGATTCGCGCGCCCAGCCGAACGGGTGCAGGCAGCGGATGGTTCGCAGCGGGTGGCGCAGCAGCGAACCCGCCAGCGTCGCGAGCCAGAGCAGGATGCGCGATGAGCCGGGCCGCCCCCCGGTCAACAGCGTGGCCAGCAGCCCCATTGCGTCGGCGCCGTCGGGATAGCGCACGGCCTCGATATGCGTGTATTGGTCGAGGTAAATGCCCGAACCGATGGCGATCCCTTTCGACAGGTCCTCGCGACTGTGCGGCACCCGCACGCCGATCAGCGATTCCGCATTGGTTCGCACCCGGTCGCCCAGCCGGTCGCTGAGCGCCGGCAGGGAACCCTTCTGCTTCAGGCGGAACAGCAGATCCATCGTGCCGAGCGCCGAGGCGGCGAAAATCACACCGCGGCAGGTGAAGCGGCGCGGTTCCTTCCGGAACCACGAAGTGGACTTGACCGTGCGCACTTGGTAACCGTCGGCGCCGTCGCTGGTTCCGTTCAGCGGCACCACGTCCACCACTCGCGTCTCGGCGAACACCCGCGCTCCGCGTTTTTCCGCCAGGTACAAGTAATTCTTGTCCAGGGTGTTCTTGGCGTTGTAACGGCATCCCATCATGCAGCCGCCGCATGCGATACAGGTGTTACGTTCGGGGCCCTCGCCGCCAAAGTAGGGATCGGGACAACTCTCGCCGCCGGCCGCTCCTTCGGGCCCCTCGAATACCGCTACCTTCGTCCGGTAAAAAGTGTGTCCCACACCGCACGATTGCGCGGCGCGCTGGAGAATCTGGTCTGCCGGCCCCAGAATGCGGTTCTCGGCCACTCCCAACATACGGATGGCGGTCGCGTAGTGGCCCGGCATCTCGGTCTTCCAGGGCGCCAGTTCCGCCCAGGAGCCCCGTTCCCACACCGCCTCTTCCGGCACCAGCAAGGTATTGGCATAGGTGATGGAGCCCCCGCCCACGGCACAGCCATGCAGGATCACCACGTGCCGGAACGGCTCCATGTTGAAGAACCCGCGCAGCCCCAGCCGTGGCCGCCAGATCCAGTCGCGGATCTTCCAGTTGGTGGCAGGGAGATTCTCCGCCGTCCAGCGCCGGCCCATCTCCATGACGCCGACCCGGTATCCCTTCTCGGCCAGGCGGAGCGCCGCCACGCTGCCGCCGAAACCGGAGCCGATCACGATGTAGTCGAAATCCATCGACCCGCTTCTTCCGGGGGGCTGTTTACCGCACGCTCGTCGCCGTGCAGCCCGCCGGGCGGTAGGGTTCCCCGCACTGCGCCGCGCCGGGGCTGTTGCCGAATTCGAGCCCGGGCTTCAGCATGGTCTCCCGCATGGCCGTGAGGCTGCGTCTCAGTGACTTCTCCGGGCTGATCCCCAGGAACAGCGATCCCAGCGCCCGGGTCATCGAGCCGAATTCGCCGCTTAATTCGATTGCCTCGCCTTCGACGAACACGCCCTTGTCCTCGGCCGCCACACGCCAGTAGGTATACAGCCGGAGCAGGTATCCCTTCGCCTTATCCACCTCACGCACCTTGGTCGAATAGGAACGGCAGCGCCAGCGGCGGTCGTCCACTTTTTCCCAAACCACATCGCTGTCCGCATCGATCACCGTCGGCTCCTTCAGCCGCATGGAGTAGCCATAGTGGTTGTCTCCGCTGCGGCACAACAGCTTGGAGGATGACACCACGTCGCTGAAGAACTGGGCTCGGTGGTCATAGTCCTGGAGCATGCGCAGCGTCCGTTCCAGGCTGGCGCCCGGGATGAAAACCGTTCCGGCCCAATCGAACACCAGCCCTCCGCTGACCTTCCGCGGGTTGCCTCCGGCTACCGGCGCGGTGACGATTTTGCCGCGCATCGCCTGGTCTTTCAGGGCGGCGTTCTCGTCCGCCATCAGAAAGACTTGGCGGCCCGCTATACGGGCTTCGGCCGACTGCACATAACATTCGAAATCGTTTACAGTTTGCGGCTTCAGTTGCTGAGCGCGAGCCCCGGCCGGGATCGCCAGGCACGAAATGACTGCAGCAAGCATCGGTTTGGTCATATTCATACGCGAATATCCGATTCATTATCGCTCCGCCGCCCGGGAGGCGGAGGCCTGTTTTGGGCCGATTGTGCGTTTGCTCCCCCTTTCGGGGCCTGTCCGCGAAGTTCGGCAGGGGCGCTGTAAGCTCACGAAAGCCCTGTGCCAGCCCTTCACACCTGTAGCCCCCCTCTCTCGTTGTTGATCTCCTCCAACATTCGGTAAAATAATGCTTTACATTCTGGAAGACCGGCTTCAACGAGTGGTGTTCCCCGTGCATCTCATAAACCGCAACAGCGCACAGTGAAAAGGTATGCTCTCATGAAAAACCTCGGGCGCGCCCGCCTTGCCGCGGCCGCGGTCTGCTGTTTCTGCACGGGCAACTGGCTGCCCCTGGCCGCGCAGACGCAGCAGCCGCCGGCCGGCACACCGTCGCAGCAGCAGCCTACGCAGACCGCGCCGCCCAAACCGCAGGCGCCACCCCGGAATCCGTTCGAGACCGCGCCGGTCGCTCCGGCTCAACAACCGCCGGCGCAGCAGCCGGTCCAAGAGCCGAAACCCGGTCCGCCGCAGATGGAAGCCCCCAAGCCGGCCACCCAGCCCGCGCCGCAGTTCAATGGGCAGGTCATCGAAGCCATCGAGTTCCGTGGCGCTCGCCGCGTTCCGCAGGACACCCTCAAAGCGCTCATCCTCTCCAAACCCGGCGATGTGTTCAACGAGGAAGCGCTGCGGCGCGATTTCATGATTCTCTGGAACACCGGCCGCTTCGACGATATCCGGCTCGAAACCGAACCCGGCCGCACCGGCGTGATCGTCCGCTTTATCGTGACCGAGCGGCGCGTCATCCGCTCCATTAATTACGAGGGCATCCACTCGGTCACCGTCTCGGAAATTCTCGACCGTTTCAAGGAGCGCAAGGTCGGGCTTTCCGTGGAATCGCAGTATGATCCCGACAAGGTCCAGCGCGCGGTCGTGGCGCTCAAAGACTTCCTGGCCGAGCGCGGCCGGCAGTACGCCACCGTCGAGCCGCAGATCGAGCAGATCCCGCCCTCCTCGCTCAAAGTGACTTTCGCCGTCAATGAAGGCCCCAAAGTGAAGGTCGGCGATATCGATATCCAGGGAAACCAGGCATTTAACGACCGGTGGGTGATCCGCCAGATGAAGAACCTCCACCCCATCGGCATCCCCCATTCCATCCTGCTCGAGGGCGTCTTCCCCAAAACCTACGACGAAGCCAAGCTGGATGAAGACAAGCAGCGGATTGTGCAGGCCTATCAGGACAAGGGCTTCTTCACCGCCAAAGTGCTGGACGAGACCGTCAAGATCCAGCGCCGCGGCGGCCAGGGCTGGCGTCTGCCGCTGATCAAGCCCAACTCGGTCGGCATCTACGCCGATCTGGCCCTTCCCGTCGAGGAGGGGCGCCTCTACCACCTCAACAACACCAACTTCATCGGTGTCAAACTCTTCCGCGAGCCCTCCGTGCTGCAAGTGCTGTTCGGCATGCGCAAGGGCGATGTGTTCTCCACCGACAAGCTGCGCAAAGGCATCGAGCAGTTGCGCAAGCTCTACGGCAAGTTTGGCTATTTCGATTTCGTTCCCGAGCCATCGTTCGATATCATTCCCAACACCGACCAGATCGACCTCACCCTCACTGCCGACGAGGGCAAGCAGTTCTTCATCCGCCGCATCGACTTCTCGGGCAACACCACCACCCGCGACAAAGTTATCCGGCGCGAAATTCTGCTGGACGAGGGCGACATCTTCAATACCGAACTGTGGGACTACAGCATCCTGCGCCTGAACCAGCTCGGCTACTTCGAGATGCTGAAGAAGGAAGACGCCGCCGATATCAAGCGCAATCCGCAGTCGAATACGGTCGATATCACGCTCAAGGTGAAGGAGCGCGGCAAGAACTCCATTGGCTTGAACGGCGGAGTTTCCGGAATCGCCGGCAGCTTCGTGGGATTCAACTATTCCACCAACAACTTCCTCGGATTGGGCGAAACGCTCTCTCTTGAATCGCAGTTGGGGACGCGCATGCGCGACGTCAGCTTCGGCTTCACCGAGCCGTACTTCCTCGACCGTCCGCTGCAACTCGGGTTTGTGGTTTACCTGCGGCGCTTCAACTTCGACCAGGGCCGTGAAGCTTCGATTCTCGCCGGCGCGGACCTGATTCCGCTCTACAACCAACTCGGCTCGCAGAACCTGCTGAACTACAGCCAGAACAGCCACGGGTTCTCGGTGTCAGCCAGCTATCCGCTGCGGCGCAGCTTTGCGCGCGTTGGCATCACCTACGGTTTCGACATCTCCACCGTCAAGACGCTCACCGATGCCGCCACCAGTTACTTCCAGTACATCAATTTCAGCGGCGTCGCCGGTCCGAATTCGCTGAATGGCATCCGCACCAGCCACCTGGTGCCGTCGTACTCGTACAATACCGTCAATCACCCCATTACGCCGACCGGCGGCCGCAGTCTGTTTATCTCGCTCGATTTTGCCGGCAGCGCGCTGGGCGGAAACGTGAACACCATCAGCCCCACGGTGGACGCCAAGTACTTCCGGCCGGCGCCATGGCACAAATCGCACATCCTGGCGTTTCACGGCATGGCCAATATGGTGACCGGCTACGGCGGCAAGTTCGTCCCACCGTTTTCGCGCCGGTGGATGGGCGGCGAACAGGATATCCGCGGTTTCGAAATCTGGGGCATCACGCCGATCGCGTTCATCCCCTCGGTATCGAGCATCAAGGTCTACAACGCTGATGGCAGCGAGCGCCAGCAAAAGGTAGTGCAGAACGGCACCCTGGTGAACCAGACCGTCACCATGAACGTTCCGGCATATCAGTTGATCACCCCAGGCGGCGATACGCAGTTGCTTGGCAACTTCGAATACCGCATTCCCATCGTCGGGCCGGTGACGCTGGCGCCGTTCTTCGATGCCGGGGTGGACCGCATCCTGCGCGCCAATCAGCTCACCATGGAGCCCACGCGGGTGGGCGACCTGAACACCACGTTCCCCCAGGCCGCGTTCAACGGACGAGTTTACATTGCACCCGGAACGCAGAAATGGCGCGCCTCGACGGGCCTGGAATTGCAGGTGATGTTGCCTGTAGTTAACGCACCGTTCCGGCTGTATTTCGCTTACAACCCCTCTGTAGTGAGAGAATGGATTCAGCCGCCCATCGTGGCGGACCGGTCCATGTTCCCCAACGCCGCCACCTTCGCGAACGCTCTGACCAATTCGACTATCGGTCAAGCCTATCCGTTTTTCGAAAAGCGGACGATGTTCCGCTTTACCATCGGCCGGACGTTCTGAACCCGGGTCTCGCTACAATATGTTAGTATTTCCACACTTAGGAGTTTTTAGCTTGAAGAAGAGTTTCCTCGCTTTCCCCGCCTTGTTGCTGGGTGTGGCGGCCTTGGCCGGTGCCCAGGGTCAGACCCCCACCAAGGTCGGCATTATTGCCGTTCAGCAGGCCATTCTGACTACGAAAGAAGGCCAGAAGGCCAGTCAGGACCTGCAATCCAAGTTCAGTCCCAAAAAGACCGCGCTGGAACAGAGACAGCAGGAATTGGCGTCGCTGAACGATCAGTTGAAGAAGGGCGGCGCCACGATGAGCGAGCCCGCCAAGGCCAAGATCCAGGCCCAGATCGAAAGCGTCAACAAGTCGCTCACCCGCGAAGGCGAAGATTTCGATGCCGAAGTCCAGCAGGAAGAGCAGAAGATCATGAACGAACTGGGGGCGAAGATGATGGACGTCATCATCAAGTACGCCACCCAGAACGGTCTGGCCATGGTGATTGACGTGAGCAGCCAGCAGACGCCGGTGTTGTGGGCGGACCAGTCGATCAACATCACCGAACAGATCATCAAGCTGTACGATCAGGCGCATCCGGGAACGGCCGGTTCGGCCCCGAGTCCTTCCGCCGCCAAGCCCGCGGGAACGCCGGCCCCCGCCGCCCCCAAACCGGCCGCCGTCAAGCCCGCCGGGGCGCCCACGAAAAAGTAACGGAATGCCTTCTCGCCCGTCCACCTTGTGGCGCCGACGCTCGTGTCTGCCGCGCCGGGATTCGTCCCGGCGCTTTTTGCCGCTGGTATGCGTGCTCCTGGCCGGCGCGCTGTCAGCGCTGGCGCAAACCCCGGCTCCGTCTGCTCCGCCTCCCCTCGCTCCCGTGAAGATCGCCACCATTCACATCCAGAGTGCGATTGCCAGCAGCAAGCAGGGCCGCAATGCGGCGGACGATCTTCAGGCCAAATTCACGCCTCGGCGGGAGGCCCTGGAAAAGCGCCAATCGCAGATTGCAGCCCTACAACAACAGATGCGTTCTGGCGCGGCCACGATGAGTGTGGCAGCCCGGGAGAAGCTGACCCGCGATATCGACGCCAACGCCACCTCGCTCAAGCGCGACAGCGAAGATTACGACGCCGAGGTGCGTGAAGAAGAAAGCAAGATCATGGCAGACCTGGGGCAGAAGATGATGGAGATCATTGGCAAGTACGCGACTGCGAACGGCTTGGCCATGGTCGTAGACGTAAGCAACCCGCAATCGGCGATCCTGTGGGCCGATTCCTCGCTGGACATCACCAACGAAATCGTGAAACAGTTCGATGCGGCCCATCCCCTGACGACAACCGCCCCGCCCCCCGCGCCCTCTCCCGCCAAGAAGCAATAAAACCTCTCCGACCGCTCCTTGTTCCGGGTTTAAGGGGTCCTCCACTTTTTGAAATGAATCACTTGTAGAACGAAACCGCTAAGATCAGCGGTTTGTGGACTGGTGCGACGCCGCCAGCGGCGCCACGTCGGGTCAGGGGAGCAGACGGCCGCCATCGACGATCAGGGTCTGGCCGGTGATGTAGGAGCCGCCATCGCTCGCCAGCAGCACCGCCATACCCGCGATCTCGCCCGGTTGTCCCAGGTGCTGGAGCGGCTGCTCGCGGAGAATACGGCCGCGCTTGTCGTTGTCCTTCCAAAAATATTCGCTCAGCGCGGTTTGAATGATGCCCGGCGCGATGGCGTTCACGCGGACTCCCCGGGGGCCGAGTTCGAGCGCGTAAGATTGGGTCATCATGATGAGCGCCGCTTTGGTCATGCTGTAGAGCATGCCGTGGTATTGCGGGCGGATACCGGCGATGGACGCAATATTGATGATGGACCCCCAGCCGCGCTCGCACATTCCCGGCGCGATGGCCTGGATCAACCGGAAGGCGCTCTTGAGGTTGATCTCGATCATCTTGTCGAATTTGACATCATCGACGGCGAGGACCGGCTCCTGGGCGATGTTGGTGGCGGCGTTGTTCACCAGGATGTCGATCTTCCCGAACCGGCCGGTGGTGGTTTCCACAAGGCGCTGGATCTGATCGGCGCGGCCGATGTGACACGCCACCGGGACGACCCTACCGGTGGGCTGAGCGATCTCGACCGCCGCCTGATCGAGCGTCTCCTGCTTGCGGCCGCAGATTACGACAGTGGCTCCCTCAACGGCGAAGGCATGGGCGATGGCCTTGCCGATACCGCGGCTCGCCCCGGTGACGATGGCAACCTTGTCTTTGAGAACGCTCATTTTTGATTGGCCTCGGCAACGTTAGGATCAACAGACTTGAGCCCGAAACCGGACGTACGGAGAACCCGTGATTTTCTGCACATGCACTCCTTCAATGCGTTGGTGGGGTTCGAGCTGGTGCGCGTGCATCGCGACGGCGTCACGATTCAGTGTAGCGTTCGCAAGGAACTGCTGAACTGCGCGGGGGTACTGCACGGCGGAGTGACGGCAAGCCTGGCGGACGCCGCCGTAGGCACTGCGCTCTTACCATCATTTTCCGGCGCGGCGCCCGTTTACCACGGTGGAGCTCAAGATCAACTGCTTCCGCCCGGTGGTGGAGGGCCGCGTCCTGGCGCGGTGCCGCCTGCTGCGCACCGGCGCGACGATTGTGGTGGGGCGGGTAGAGTTGAAGGACGACAAGCGGCGCGAGGTGGGTGTGGCTCTGGCGACCTATATGTTTCTGGACGGGCAAAAGTAAGGCTCCTACCGATACGTCCACAGGCCGGGATCGGCGAGATGCGGGATGCCGTTGAACGAGTCCAGCGTGAAGCGATCGCGATCGAATGCGAAGTGCGTCAGCGACGCATTGCGCACGCGCCAGTTGATATCGAGGAATACTTTGGCGGGCGCCTGCATGGCCAGGTGCGTGGCGAAACCGATGGGGCCGCCCGAGGTGAATACGGCGATGCGACGCCCGGGCGGGCCGCTGCGCAGCCGTTCGATGGCAGCGGTGACGCGATCGCGGAAAGCGGGCCACAGTTCCACATGGCGGCTTTCGATGCGGCCCTCGAGCCAGCGCAGCATGGCGGCTTCGAGCATGCGTTGAAATCGGCGATTCTCTTCCGGTCCGCCGCGCGCGGATTCGTATTCCGCGGCCAAAGCGCCCAGCATCGGGTCGTGCGGCACCAGTTGTCCCAGCACACCGGTGGCATCGTATTCGTTCCACGAGTGGTCGCGGACCGCCGCGGGCCAGGGCTCGCCAGCATCGCGGAAGCAGTCCGCCACCACCCGTTCGGTGCCGGCCTGGCGCGCCAGCGATCCGGTGCAGACTTCGTCGAATCGCACGCGATGGCGAAGCCAGTACTGCGCCAGCTCATAAGCCTGGGCTTCGCCGGTCGCCGTCAGAACGTGGTCGGGTTCGAAGGAACGGGCTTGGCCGTGCCTCACCAGCGTTAAGGTGCTCACGCTTCAGTGCACCGCCTCGAACAGCCCCGCCGCACCCTGGCCTCCGCCGATGCACATGGTCACCACCCCGTAGCGCGATTGCGGACGGCGCGCCATCTCGCTGGCCAGCGTGCCGGTCATTCGGGAGCCGGTCATGCCGAACGGGTGGCCGATGGCGATCGAGCCGCCGTTGACGTTGAGCTTCTCCATGGGGATGCCGAGGCGGTCGCGGCAGTAGACCACCTGCACCGCGAAGGCTTCGTTGAGTTCCCATAGGTCCACCTGATCCATGGTGAGACCGTGACGCTTCAGGAGTTTCGGTACGGCGAAGACCGGCCCGATGCCCATTTCATCCGGCTCGCAGCCGGCGACGGCGAAACCGCGGAAGATCAGCTTGTAGGGGATACCGAGCCGGTCGGCACGCGCGCGCGACATCAGCAGGGTCGCCGAAGCGCCGTCGGAAAGCTGCGAGGAGTTGCCGGCCGTCACCGACCCCGCGCCGCTGTCGGGATCGAAATGGGGCTTGAGGGCCAGCAGTGCTTCGCGTGAGGTGTCCGGACGATTGCATTCGTCACGGTCGCAGCAGACTTCTTTAGTGCCGATCCGCTCGCCGGTTTTCCGGTCGAGCACCGCCATGGTCACTTTCATCGGCGCGATCTCGTCAGCGAAGAATCCCTCCTGCTGCGCGCGCGCGGTGCGCTGCTGGCTGACGAGTGAATACTCGTCCTGCGCCTCGCGGCTGATGTTGTAGCGGCGGGCCACTACTTCGGCCGTGTTGCCCATCACCATGTACAGGCCAGGGAGGCGTTCCTGGAGCGTGGGATGGGGGTCGCTCTCGCGGCGCACGAGCGTGATGCTCTCGACGCCTCCGCCGATGGCCGCTTCGGCGCCTTCCTGGACGACCTGGTGCGCCGCCATGGCGATGGCCTGAAGGCCCGACGAACAGAAGCGGTTCACGGTGGTGGCGGCAACCGAAGTGGGTAGGCCGGCCAGGAGGGCGGAGGTCCGTGCGATGTTCTGCCCCTGCGGGCCGTGCGGTTGCGCACAGCCGAGGATCACGTCCTCCACTTCGGCGGCATCGAGCCGGGAAGTTTTTTCGAGGACATCCCGGATGGCGTGAGCCGCCAGGTCTTCCGGCCGCGTCATGTTGAGCGAGCCGCGATACGATTTGGCGAGGCCGGTGCGCGAACTTGCGACGACGACAGCTTCCCGCATTGCTCGAACAGTATACCGCAGGCACTTCCCAGGGCCGCCGACAGGCGTTGCGGCGAGCATTGACACGTTTACCTTCGTGCCGATAGACTCTTGGCAATTATGAGCCAACTCGTCGAACTGTCCAGAGAGGGCGATATCGCGGTAGTCACCATCGTGAATCCGCCGGTGAACGCGCTTAGCCCGGGAGTGCCCGAGGGTATCCGCTCGGCGCTGGAGGAAGCGGCGAACAATCCGGCGGTCGCGGCGATCGTGGTGATCGGCTCCGGGCGCACGTTCATCGCGGGCGCCGATATCCGCGAGTTCGGCAAAGTGGTGAGCGGGGAGAAGACCCGGCGGAACCTGCTGCCAGCGCTTGCTGAGATCGAAGACTGCGCGAAGCCGGTGATCATGGCGATCCACGGCACGGCTCTGGGTGGAGGGCTGGAAGTAGCCATGGCGGGACACTATCGGGTGGCCGTGGCATCGGCGCAGATCGGGCAGCCCGAAGTGAAGCTCGGGATCATTCCGGGGGCCGGAGGCACGCAACGTCTGCCGCGCCTTGCCGGAGTGGCGAAGGCGGTGGAGATGTGCGCATTTGGCGAGCCCATTGCCGCGGGCGAGGCGTACGCGCTGGGCGTCATCGACCGGATCGTCGAGGGCGACCTGCTGATGGGAGCGGTGGCTTTCGGCCGGGAAGTGGCGGGCCAGCCCCGGCCGAAGACGCGCGAGCGCAACCAAAAAGTCCGCGGCGCCGATCCGGCGATCTTCGAGCGCGCGCGCGAACTGGCACGCAAGAGCCGGCGGCGTCAGACCGCCCCGGCAGCCGCGATCTACGCCGTGGAGGCTGCGACGCGAGTTTCTTTCGAGGAGGGATGCGCCCGCGAGGCCGAGCTTTTCGACGAGTGCCTGCATTCCACGCAATCGCGGTCGCTGATCCACGCTTTCTTCGCGGAGCGTGCGGTGGCGAAGATTCCCGACGTGCCGAAGAGCACTCCGGTCTTCGAAATCCGCCGCGCGGCCGTGATAGGCGCGGGCACTATGGGCGGCGGCATCACCATGAACTACGCCAATGCGGGCATTCCGGTGATTGTCAAAGACGCCGACCGGCAGGCGCTCGACCGCGGCATGACGACCATTCGCAAGAATTATGCCGCCAGCGTGAAAAAAGGCAAGCTGTCGCAGGCCGCCATGGAGGAACGATTGGCGCGCATCACTCCGCAGCTCACCTACGACGGCTTCGACCAGGCGGACATCGTCGCAGAAGCGGTGTTCGAGGGCATGGCGCTGAAGAAGCAGGTGTTCGCCGAGATCGACTCCATCGCCAAGCCGGGCTCCATTCTGGCTTCCAACACGTCCTACCTGGATATCGACGAGATCGGCTCGGTGACGCGACGGCCGGAGATGGTGGTGGGGCACCACTACTTCAGCCCGGCGAACGTGATGCGGCTGCTCGAGATCGTGCGCGGCAAAGCCACTTGCAGGGAAGTGGTGGCCACCTCGATGGCGCTGGCCAAACGGCTGGGCAAGGTGGGCGTGCTGGCCGGGAATTCGCGCGGGTTTATCGGCAACCGCATGTTGACTCCGTATCTGCGCGAGGCGCAGTTCCTGGTGGAGGAGGGTGCGACGGTCGAGGAGGTGAACCAGGCGCTGTACGATTTCGGAATGGCCATGGGACCGCTGGCCATGAGCGACCTGGCCGGACTCGACGTGGGTTGGCGGGTGAGGAAGGAATTCCGATACCTGGAGAAGACAGGCGTGCGGCAGCCCCTGGTGGCGGACCGGCTTTGCGAAATGGGCCACTTCGGTCAGAAGACCGGCCGCGGATGGTCGCAATACGATGAGCACCGGCAGGCATCGCCCAGTGCCGAGACCGCCTCGGTGATCGAGAAGGCGGCGCGCGAGGCGGGCATTGCGCGGCGCCAGATCACGCCGGATGAGATCGTCGCGCGCGCCATTTTCGCCCTCGTCAACGAAGGCGCGCACCTGCTTGGCGAAGGCGTGGCGCTGCGCGCGAGCGACATCGATATTGTGTACCTTAACGGGTACGGATTTCCGCCGTGGCGCGGCGGTCCGATGTTTTATGCGGATACGGTCGGACTGAAAACGGTAGTTGCGCGGATCGAGGATTTTCGGGAGCAGCATGGCCCGGATCTCTGGGTGCCGGCGCCGCTCCTCCGGCGCCTGGCGGATGACAACATGACCTTCGCCAGCCTGGACCAGCAGGAAATTGCGGCGGGAGCGTAGCCGTGGCGACATCCACCACTTCGCATGCGGCTGCCGCGGTCGGCGGGTTTCTGATTGAAGAGCGCGCGCCCGCCGACATCTTCACCGCCGAGGACCGCGGCTTCGGCGGGAAGAGCGGCGCCGAGGAACGCAAGGTGGGCATCAAGGGGAGCTCCACGACGGCGTTGTATTTCGACAACGTGCCGGTGCCGGTGGAGAAGGCGTTGGGTCAAAATCGAGATCGCCGCCCGAAACGTGATTGGCGCGTTCGCGGACGACGGATCGAAGCTGGCCGAGTTGCGCCGGCTGGCGGCCTACGATCCGGTGAACGCAATGGCGCTGCGGAGAAGGATCGCGAGGCGGCTGCTCGAGACGGAACGCTACATCATCTGACGGGAGAACCTTTATGAGAGTACCGCTCACTCCGATCCGCTGCCTTTATCGAGGCGTGGATCTGTACGGCAGCAAGGTGGGAGTCGTTTCCGGAGCGCTCCGCTATACGTACGCCGAGTTTGGCGAGCGTTGCGAACGGCTGGCCGCGGGCCTTCTGGCGGAGGGGATCGGGCCCGGCGACCGCGTAGCGTTTCTGAGCTTCAACAACAATCAACTCCTGGAGGGCTACTACGCCGCCCCGCTGATCCGCGCCATCGTGATGCCTCTGAATGTGCGCCTCTCGGTGCCCGAGCTGAGCGCGATTCTGAACCACGCCGAAGCGCGGATGCTGGTGTTCGAACTGGATTTCGCGCCGTATGTCGAGCAATTGCGGCAGACCTGCCCCAGTATCGGGCGCTGGGTGGCGATCGAAGGCGCGATGTCGCAGGCGGATTTCACTTACGACGACTTGCTCACTCGCGGCCGCATCAACCGCCCCGACCTGTTTGGGTTCGACGAGGACGAAATCGCGGAGCTGTTTTACACCAGTGGCAGCACCGGAACGCCTAAAGGAGTGATGCTCTCCCACCGCACCCTGTACCTGCATGCACTCGCGGTAGCGGGCACGCTGAACCACGATGATACCGCAGTGGAACTGCACACCATCCCGCTGTTTCACGCCAACGGTTGGGGACGGCCGCAGACGGCGGTGATGAACGGCCTCAAGCAGGTGATGGTGCGGCGGTTCGATCCCGAGCAGGTGTTGCGCATCATCCAGGAGGAGGCGGCTACGGCCATGTCGCTGGTGCCGACCATGGCCAACGCGTTGTTGAACTGTCCGGAACTCGGCAAGTTCGATACCGCGAGTATGAAGGAGATTCACCTGGGCGGCGCGGCCTCGTCACCCGAGCTGATTGCCCGAATGGAAGCGGCGTTCCACTGCAAGGTGATGGCGGGGTACGGGCTCACCGAGACCTGCCCGGTGGCGACCTCAGCGCGCAACAAGGGGACGGTCCGCTACGCCGACGAAGACGACCGCATACGCCACCAGGCGATGGCCGGCTGGCCGCTGCCGGGGTGCGAGATTCGCGTGGTGGATCTTCAAATGCAAGACGTGGCGCGGGACATGGAGGCCATCGGCGAGGTGGTGATTCGCGGCGACAACGTGATGGACGGGTATTTCAAAGAACCTGAGGCGACACGCGCGGTGATGACCGACGGCTGGCTGCACACCGGCGATATGGCGGTATGGGACGCGGAGAACTACATCCATATCGTGGACCGCAAGAAGGACATCATCATCAGCGGCGGCGAGAACATTTCCTCCATCGAGGTGGAGAAAGCCATTTCGGCGCACCCGTCGGTGCTGGAGTGCGCGGTGGTGGCGGCGCCCGACGAGAAATGGGGCGAGGTGCCGGTGGCCATCGTGGTGTTGAAACCGGGCCATGCGCTGGACGAAGCGCAGCTGAAGGCGTTTCTGGGGACGCGCATCGCGGCATTCAAACTCCCTCGCGTAATCGAATTCGCCAGCGATCCGCTGCCCAAGACCGGCACCGGCAAGATCCTGAAACGCGCGCTGCGTGAGACGTTCTGGGCTGGCGAAGTCCGGCGGGTGCACGGGTAGCCCGTCATTTACGAATGAAGTCGCGGATGTATCGGTTTACCTCGTCCGGCTTCTCGTGGACGACCCAGTGGGTCGCATCGGGGATGCGCTTAATGGTCAGTTGCGGAACGAAGGATCCGAGCCCGTCGAGGTTCTGCGCCAGGAGCGCCGTATCTTTCTCGCCCCAGATGACGAGGGTCGGAACCTTGACGGTGAGATTGGACGACCCGGGCGCGAAGTTGACCACCGAACGGTCGGCGGAAGAACCGTCGGGCGGACCGATGCGGGCGGCGCGGTAGTAATTCAATCCGCCGGTAAGTGCGCCCGGCTGCGACCACGCGTCGAGGTATGCCTTGCGGTCGGCTTCGGTAAACGCGCCGCTCTTCAGCCCGGGAGCCAGAACGATGTTGACCAGCAAGGCGTAACCGTTAGCGGACAGCATGGCTTCCGCCTTGTCGCCGCGGAACATCAGCATGTATTGGCTCGCCTTCTGCTGGGCCGGATCGTCTCGCAGCAGCCGAGCGAAGACACCGGGATGCGGGGCATTGATGACAACGAGCTTCTCCACCTGTTCGGGGTGCGCGATCGCAAATAACCACGCCACGGCTCCGCCCCAATCGTGCCCCACCAGTACAAACTTCTTACGCCCAAAGTGCGCCGCCAGGGCCTGGACATCGCCGACCAGGTATTTCGCCCCATAGGCGGCGACATCCGGCGGCTTGTCAGAGAGATTATAGCCGCGCAAATCGGGGGCCACGGCCTGGTGATCCTTCCCGAACTCGGCAAGCTGATTCTTCCAGGCGTACCAGAATTCCGGAAAGCCGTGAAGAAAAATAATGAGCGGCCCTTCGCCGGCGGTCACATAGTGCAGCCGGATGCCGTTCACCTGCGCATATTCGTCCTTCCGGTTCGGCCGCCCGGCGGCGAACAGCCCGCAGGCCAGGGCAAGAAGGATGCATCCCACTCGAACGTACATGTGGGAAGCGTATGCGGAATGGTGCCGGCTGTCAATCTTGTGATAGATTGGTCCGGCACCCGGAGGTCCCATGAAATCGTGTGCCATGGCCTGGTTGGCGCTACTCGGCGGCTGCGCGTTCGCGCAACAGCCGGTCGCGGAGATCCCATTCGACTCGACGCCGAATTTTCTGAAGCTGCCGGCCGATATGTACCTGGGCGAAGTGGCGGGAGTCGCCGTGAATTCAAAGGGTCACATCTTCGTTTTCTCGCGCGGGAACACGACAGGGCCGGCCTACGGAGCGGCCGCGGCGCAGTTGCTGGAGTTCGGTCCGGACGGTAAATACATTCGCGAGATCGGCCGGAATCTGTATGCTTGGTCGTATGCGCACGCAGTGCGGGTGGATCCAGACGACAATACCTGGGCCATCGACAAAGGCTCGGATATGATCATCCGATTCAATCCGGAAGGCCGCGTGACGATGGTGTTCGGCCGCAAGAAAGAAGCGTCCGACGAAGCCGCGCCGTGGACCCGCGTGAACCCGCCGCGGCCCGCGGTGGACGGCCAGTTCCGCCAGCCGACCGATGTCGCGTGGGACACCGAGGGCGATATCTTCATCAGCGATGGCTACATCAATTCGCGCGTCGCCAAGTACGACCGGAACGGCCGCTGGGTGAAACAGTGGGGCGAACGCGGCACCAGGCCCGGCGAGTTCAACACGCCGCACAGCATCGTGGCAGATGCGAAAGGGAATATCTACGTTGCCGATCGCGGGAACCGCCGCATCCAGGTTTTCAATCCGGACGGAAAGTTCCTGCGCGAAATCACGATCGATGTTCCGGTGCCGGCGGGCGTGCAACCGTGGATGGGAAACCAGCCGACGCCCGATGCCGCCGCCCGGCAGAACGGCGCGCCATGGGCCATCTGCATCACGCCCGGGCCGAAGCAATACCTGTACAGCTCCGACGCGTTTCCCGGGCGGGTTTACAAGTTGACGCTCGATGGCAAGGTGGTGGGCGCGCTGGGCACAAGCGGGCGCCAACTGAAACAATTCGGCTGGATCCACGGCATGGCCTGCCCGTCGGAAAACGTGATCTACGTCGCCGAATTGCTGAACTGGCGAATTCAGAAACTGACCCTGCATCCACCACCGCGGTCGCAGACCTCGGCAGCGGACCGTTAGCCCGCTACTGGGCCTGGTCTCCGGCGGACTGCGATTTGATTTTCTCCAAGGCGCTCAGCGTCTCGCGCCATTCGTCCTCGTCTTTCTTCTTCATTTCGAAAGGCAGGCTCAAATCGCTGAAGAACGCCAGGATCTCGCGGCGCAGACGCGGATCGACCGAGAGCGGATCGTGCCCGGCGATTTTCACGGCCAGCTTGGCGTAGGTGTCGTCCGCCATGTGGTATTCGGTAGGGCGAGAAAGATGCCCGGTGTCGAGGTCGCGGTTGGGCAGGTGGAGTTGGGCCGGGTCTCCGCGCAGCAGGCGGCGGTACTCGCGCAGCGTCTGGTTGAAACTCTCCTCGAAGAACTTCTGCGTCTGTGGGGTGGGGGGTTTGTACTTCAGCGCCTTCAGCGGCCCGATCTTCGGTAGGATGCGAAGGAAAAATGCCAGCAGGCGGGTCGCGCATCCCGGTTTTCGATACCGGTCCGACCACTCTTTGCGATAGCTCGCCCGCGACAGGTTGTAGACGAACTGTCGCCGTGTAAGGCCGGGCGTAGCCTTCATCAGGGCCTTTTTGTTGATATCCCACGCGGCGCGGGTCATCTCGGGAATGATGGAACTCACGGTGTGCCGGTAGGTGCCGAGCGCCAGATCGACATCCGCAAAGACATCCTTGAACCCGAGCGAATACGTATCGAGGAAAGCGCGTTCCAGAACGTGCTTGGCAACGGAGAATCCGATGAAGTCATGGTAGGACTTGGGGGCGTAGTTACCTCGCGCCACTTGCAGCACGTCGAAACTGAACTCGACCCGGAGGTGGGCAGTCGGGTCGTCTTCATAGGTAACGCTCTTGCCGTATTTGCGCCTCAACTCGGGATACTCGAGCGCCACCGAAGGATTGACGGCAATGGAATGGCCTTGCGTATCGGCGGCGTAGTGGGCGAGGGCACCGAGGGCGAAGGCGTATTCATCGAGGTTTTGCGATTCGCGAATCAGGTTGACGACGAAGTCGCCGCTGCGCACGTAATGGACGAGATTGCTGAAGAACTTGCTGCCGAACGGATAGTAACCCAAGTCCTGAATGATAGCGCCAGCATAAGCATAGGAGTGGGCGGCGATGAGATCGTCCGGCGTGGAGGCCGGGAATCGCTTCAACAGCAGTGGCTGGATGCTGCCAGTCCACGCGCTGTCGATGATGGCTTCGTGAGTGAGAACGGAGTAGCCGCGGACGACCGAGGCACACGACAGAAGAATGACACAAACACGCACGGTTGCCCGATGCACGGCACGACACATGCAATCGAACTACCACGGTCGGCAAGGGTGCCCCGCCTTCACAACCGTTGTGTGAAGCGGGACACGAGCCGGTTGCTTCGCTAGTCGGCAGCGAACTTAGAGAGTTGCGCGTCCAGATCCGCAAGGGCCTTGCTGAGCACGGCCCGATACCGCGGATTCTGCGCGGACGAAAGCTCCCGTACCACTCTGGTGCGGGAGAGTATCACCGTTTCCTTCTGACGAATCAACTGGAGCTTTTGAGGATCAGGTTCTTGTGATAAGACGGCGCGGCGAGACGGCTCGGCCATGTCGATCTGCGCCTCGATCGACTTGCTTTCCCAACCTCGGGCCATGATTCTATTCTAGCGCTTCGGGCCGAATTTAGCGAGGCTTCGCACAGTTTTCCCCGAGAACCGGGCAAAATTGGTGGAGGCGCGCACATTTGGGTTGGGTGTTCGCGCACCGGCTTCTTGCTGCCCACGCCTGGGTGACGTGACGAGGACCGGCTTGTGATCCGCTTCCCGAGTGACCGTCCGGCGGAACGCGAAACGATGTGCCGGTTGTCGCACGGCCCGCGTCCTTCCCGGCGTAGAATCAAAGCGGCGTGAGTAACTACTGGGAGCAACTCCGGACCGCGGCCGCGCGACGCATTCGCTATAAAATCACGCGGGGCGGCCTGCTGTTTATTCTGGCCATCCTCGTGGTCGGCCTGGGCGCCATCGTCTCCGCCAACAATCTGTTGTTCCTCATCGTGGCCACCATGATGGCCACGCTGCTCGTCTCCGGCCTGGTCAGCCGCTTGTGCCTGGCCGGCCTCGAGCTCGATTTCCTCGTGCCGGAGCACGTTCCTGCCGGCCGGAGCGTGCCGGGCCGGCTCTACATTCGCAATCAGAAGTGGCTCATGCCCTCCTTCTCCATCCGCATCGAAGGCATTCGCGACCCCGCGAGTCCCACTCTGAAATCCGGTGTCTATTTCCCGCTCATCGCCGCCGGCGCCACTGTTGAGGAGACCGTCGAAGTGCGCTTTCCGAGGCGCGGCGCCTATCGCCAGAACAGTTTCGCCTTCTCCACCGCGTTTCCTTTCGGGTTCCTCGAGAAATCGGCGCGCGTCACGCTCCGCCGTGAAATGACCATCTATCCGTCCATCGACCCCCATCCCGGATTCGAAGATCTTCTGGCCGGCATCGCCGGAGAAATCGAAACGCACTACCGCGGCCTCGGCCGCGACTTCTATCGCATCCGCCCCTACGAAGCCCTCGAGAGCTCGCGCCATGTCGATTGGAAAGCTTCCGCCCATGTCGGCAGCCTGCAGATGCGCGAATTTGCCCGCGAACAGGAACAGACCGTCGAGATCTTCCTAGACCGCGACATTCCCTCCCATCTCGACGGGTGGTGGGAGCACGTGATCGACTGCTGCGCGTTCCTCGCGTGGCGGTTGTCCAACCAGGGTGCCGCGGTACATTTTCGTTCCAGCGGTTTTCTTTTTCGCCAGCCGGAGGACGGCGACATATATACTATTCTCAAGTATCTGGCTTTGGTGTACCCCCAAGCCGCAACTGCACTCGAGGCGCCGCTGGATGAAACCAGTTACAAAATTGTCTTCACTCCCTCGCCCCGGCGATTCAGCGAGGCCGGCTGGGGCGATGCGCGCGTGTTTGGCCCTGATGAGCTTCCCCTTGTTGCTCGCGGCGCAGGTTCCACCACAGAAAGCGCCTGAACTCGTCCGCACCTCGGTCACCGTCACCGAGAAGATCTCTGCCGAAACTCCCGCCGACGTCTCCGTCTTTGATTCCCAGAAGCTCGAGGAGACTCCCGGCTACAATCTCGACGACCGCCTCCGCGCGCTACCCGGCTTCAGCCTTTTCCGCCGCACCTCCTCGCTTGTCGCCCATCCAACCACGCAGGGCGTCTCGCTGCGCGGCATCGGCTCATCCGGCGCCAGCCGCACGCTGGTCCTTTGGGATGGCATCCCCGCCAACGACCCTTTCGGAGGCTGGGTCTACTGGACCCAGTTCATTCCGATGGAAACCTCGCGAGTTGAAATCTCGCGCGGCGCCGCTACCAGCATCTTCGGCGACCGGGCCATGACGGGGGCCATCGGCATCTTCACGCGCGAACCCGAACGGCTCCATTTGCTCGGCGGCTTTGAAGCCGGCAACCGCAACACGCAGGACGCCACGCTGGGGTTTTCCCAACTCTGGAGCATGGTGGCGATTTCCGGCGCCGCCCGCGCGTTCTCCACCGATGGCTACTACATTGTCCCCGCCACCAATCGAGGCTCCGTGGACCGCTTCGCCGGAGTCCGCTTCGTCACCGGCGATGTCCACATCGACCACTACACGACCCTCGGCAACCTTTACGTGCGCACCAACATCCTCGCCGAAGAACGCAAGAACGGAACGATTCTCACCCACAACTCCACCAGCCTCGGCACCCTGGCCCTACGCTACGAGCGGGAATGGCGCCACGATACGCTCTCCGTCATGGGCTTTCACACCCGCCAAGGCTTCCACAGCAGCTTCTCGTCCGTCACCTCCGATCGGAATCGTGAAACGCTCAGCTACCTGCAAACCGTGCCCTCCACGGGTTTGGGCGGCTCCGCTCTTTGGCAGCACCATCACCGACGTTTCGATCTCACCGGCGGTGCCGACGTCAACCGCGTCGAAGGCACCAGCACCGATCACCTCGTGCCCACAGGCCTGCGCGTCGGCGGCGGCACGCAATTGCAGCATGGCGTTTTCGCCCAGGCCGACACCAGCTTCGGGCCGGCACGTCTCTTTGGCGGCCTGCGCTACAGCCTGGTGAGCCAGGAAAGCTCGGTCCCGTCACTGGCCGCGGGCCTCGATACGCATTTCGTCAGCCCGAGCGCGGGCTTCGTACTTGGGCGACGCCGCCTGCGCGGGCGCGGCTCTGTCTACCGCTCCTTCCGCGCCCCCACCCTGAACGAACTGTTCCGCGAATTCCGCGTCGGCAATACCGCCACGCTCGCCAACCCCGCGCTCCGCCCGGAGACCATTTTCGGGGGTGAAGCCGGCGTCGACTGGATTGGCGAGAGCTCCACGTTCCGGCTTACTGCCTACCGCAACTCGCTCGACCGCCTGATTACCAATGTGACGCTCGCCGCCGCGCCCAACGCCATTGTTCGACAGCGCGCCAACGCCGCCGCCGCGGTGAGCCGCGGTTTCGAAGCCGAGTTTCACCAGCGGTACCGCGATCTGACCGCCGATTTCGAATACCTCTTCGTCGAATCGCGCTATGTGACCGGCTTTCGGGTGGCCCAGGTTCCCAAGCACCAGGGCGCCGCTACGCTCTCCTACCGGCGCGGTGGCACCATGGCATCCGTGGCCTTGCGCAGCACCTCCTATCAATTCGACGACGACCTCAACACCCTCCGCTTTCGCTTGGGCGGGTACGCGGTTCTGGAGATGCTCGCGCGCCGGCACCTTGTGAAATCGCTTTCCGCCGAAGCCGCCGAGGACAACGCCCTCGACCGGACGTTTTACGCCGCCTTCACCCCTACCCCCAATGTCGGTATGCCCCGCCTGTGGCGCATCGGGCTCCGTTGGGACGGCCGGGTGCGCTAACTCTTTCCGTCCCGCCTCGTCCTTCTTTAGTTATGCTGCTCGTCGCCGACCTGCGCCTCGCCCTGCGCTCCCTGCGCCGCGAGCCAGGCATCGCTCTCCTCGCCATCCTCATGCTTGGCCTCGGCCTCGGCGCCACCACTGCGGTTTTCTCCCTGGTCAACGGCGTGCTCCTCAACCCGCTGCCCTATCCCCAACCCGATCAGCTCATCACGATTCGAGAGGTCATTCCGCGGATTGCCGACTTGTACCCCTCGCTCCCAGTCAACGCCCGCCACTTTGTCGAGTGGCGTAAAGACTGCCAGGCCTTCGGCGGCATGTCGGCCTTCGAAGCCGCCACCCTTAACCTGACCGGCTCCGGTGAGCCCGAGCGCCTCGATGTGGCGCGCGTTTCGCCGAATCTCTTCCGCGTGCTCGCCGTACGGCCCGTTCTTGGCCGCGATTTCCGCGACGACGAAGAAAGCGAGTCCGCCACGCCCGTTGTCATCCTCACCGACGGCCTTTGGCGCCGCCGTTTTCATGCCGACCCCTCCCTTCTTGGCCGCACGATGGCACTCGATGGCCGCTCCTATACCGTAATCGGCATCCTGGCTCCCGATTTTCGATTCCCCGACCGCAACCTGTTCGGCCTCGGCGAGTCCGTCGCACCACGCACCGAACTCTTCACCATCAAGAAATTCGACAAGGAGGAACTCGCAGAGATCCTCGGCCGCCACAATTACGGCGTCGTCGCGCGCGTCCGCCCAGGCGTTTCGCGCGAGCAGGCCGTTAGCCAACTCGAGGCGGTCCAGGCCCGCATGGAAACTCTCGCCGGCGAGCAGGTCGGCCTGCGCGCCATCGTCCGTCCCCTGCTCGACTCCGTGGTGGGCAAAGCGCGCGCCGGCCTGCTCGTGCTGATGGGTGCCATCGCAGCCCTGCTTCTGATCGTTTGCGTCAACCTCGCGAACCTGCTCCTCGCCCGCGCAGAACGCCGTAGCCGGGAGATCTCCATTCGAGCGGCACTCGGGGCGGGCCGCGCCGCGCTCATCCGCCATGCCCTTTCCGAATCCGCGCTGCTGGCCCTGGGCGGCGGTGTGCTCTCACTCGCCGTAGCGGCTGCCGGCATCCAACTGTTCCGAGCGTATGGGCCTCGGGACATTCCGCGGCTCGACGAGGTCTCGCTCGACGCCCGCGTGTTGGTTTTTTCCGGCGCTCTCATGGGCCTCACGGCGCTCTCGTTTGGCCTCCTCCCTGCCTGGCGCGCCGGCCGCGCCGATCCCCAGGACACGCTTCGCTCTATGGCCCGCGGCGCCACCGCCTCGCGGGCCGGCGTTCGCCTTCGCTCGGGTCTTGTGACCTGCGAAGTCGGCCTGAGCGCCTTGCTCCTCCTCCTGGCCGGCCTCCTCTCCAATTCCCTCTTCCGGCTGCTCCACGCCGACCAAGGCTTCAGCGCTCCCACCGTTCTCGCGGTAGACATCGGCCTCTCACGCGACAAGTACCAGGATCCGAACCTCCGCGATTCCTTCTACCGCCGGCTATTCGAAACCCTCGCAAGTGAACCCGGCGTCGAGTCCGCATCCATCATTTCCGCCCTACCGCTACGCGGCGAAACCTGGGTGGATGGTGTTTCCGCCGTGGCTTCCAGGCGCTCGCCGGAGGTTCAGGTCAACGTGCGCTTCATTGGCGCGAACTATTTCCGGACGATGGGAATCCCGCTCGTGGCCGGTCGTTCCTTCAACGATAATGACCGCGGCCGCCAGGTCTCCGTGATTTCCCGGCGCCTCGCCGCCGCGCTATGGCCCGGCCAGGAGGCGGTTGGCCGCCGTTTCACCCGGGGAAATAACCAGTGGTTCGACGTCATCGGCGTCGCGGGCGACGTCCGTGCCGAAGCCCACCTGGCTCCCGTGGCCATGATGTACCGTCCGTATTGGGATTGGATGCCGTTTCGCACCGTGCTGGTGGCGCGCGCCACGGCCAGCCCGCTGTCGATTGCCGGCGCCGTTCGCGTCGCCATCCATTCCGCCGATCCCGATGTGCCGGTGCCCCGCATGCGCACCATGTCCGAGGTGCTCGCGGAAAGCGTCGCCAGCCGCCGCTTCCAGATGCTGCTCGCCATGGTGTTCGCTGCCATCGCCCTGATCGTCGCCGGCCTCGGCATCTACGCCGTCGTGTCGTACTCAGTGGCCCGCCGCACGGCCGAACTCGGCATCCGCACCGCCCTCGGCGCCCGTGTTCCCGATCTCTACCTGCTGATCCTGCGACAGGGCATGACTCCCGTCGTTATGGGCTTAGCCTTCGCCGTTGCGGCCGCGCTTGCGTTTGGCCGCTTCCTCGCAAGCATGCTCTACGAAATCGGCGGACGCGACCCGCTCACCCTCGTCGTTGTGGTGGCTGCGCTCGCCCTGGTGGCACTGGCCGCCTGCGTTGTCCCTGCCCGCGGCGCCGCGCGTCTCGACCCCCTAACGGCTTTGCGTCACGAATAGTGTCATCCCGAGCGTCAGGTTAGCCGGCCGGCTGCCCTCGAACCATTCCGCGCTTTATCGCGGCACGGCGCTGGTGCTGTCAACCAGCCATTGAGGGGATCCGATCGACCCGTACTGGAACTCTCAATCAGTACGATAGCTGGGTGATTCGTCCCTTTGGCCGGTCAATTCAATCGCGCACATTTCGCAAAAAGACACCAGGAAGCTGAGCAGTATCGGGCGAGCGGCCTCAGGCAGATCGAGCGCCGTCGGCAAACTGGAATCGTCCTCAGTACGCAGGGCTCGGCCCAATAGTGTTGGGCCTCGGATTGTTCGCGCGATCACCCTTCATCGCGAAGTGTCGTCACGGGGTCGATGCGGGCGGCGCGATTCGCCGGAAGAAAACCGGCGAGCAGGCCGATCAGGGTCATCGAGGCGCAGGCCGCGGCTAGCACGACGGGATCGAGCGGGGACACTTCGAACAACAGACTCTTCAAAACCCTGGTCAGAGCGAACGTTCCCAGCATCCCGAACGCAAGCCCCACTACGACCAGGGCCAGCGCGTTCCGCAGTACCTGTGAGAGCACGGTGGCGGAACGCGCGCCTAGCGCCATGCGGATGCCAATCTCGCGACGCTGTTGCGTGACCGCGTGCGAGACGACGCCGTACAGGCCGATTCCCGCGAGCAGCACGGCCATGGCGGCGAAAGCGCCGATGAGCCAGGCGGGCCGGCTGGCGCCGGAGAGCGTGCGGTCCCGGACCTGTTCCATGGTGGCGACATCTCCGAGGGGCAGGCTCGAGTCGATCTGGCGGATGGCTTCGCGGACCGCGGGCATGACGGCCGCCGCCTCCGATCGCGTCCGCACCAGGATTTTGATTTGCGGGCTGGGTAGTTGCGTCACGGGCGCATACACGACCGGCGGGTCGGGACGTCCGGGAGAGGCGACGCGCTCGTTGCGAATCACGCCGGCGATTTCCACCTCCGGCAGGAACACTCGCTTTTCCAGGTAACCCGGGCAACTCACACGAACCGACTTACCCACGGGATCCTGGAAGCCGGCCACCTCCGCCAGGCGGGTCGCCAGGGCTTGATTGATCACCACCACGCGCGGCGCTCCGTCCACGTCGCGGCGGGTGATGCCGCGGCCGGCCAGCACGGGAATGCCGAGTGTGCGGAAATAGCCGGGGTCCACGCGCTTGAAGCGGACCCGCACCAGCTTTTCCACGCCGGCGATCTGCATGGCCTCGCCATTGCCGATCCACTCGAGCGGCAACGCCGTGGCAATCCCGGACCCCACGACGCCCGGCGCGGCCTGGAGCCGCTCGGCCGCCGCCCGGTAGAACAAGGCGGCCTGCGGGGGTGTCCGGTAGGCGCCCGCGGGAAGATCTACGGACATGGTAATCACGTTTTCGACGTGGACGCCCGGGTCGAGTCCCTGGAGTTTGAGCAGGCTCTTGAAGAGCAGCAGGGCGCCCGAGACCAGCACCAGCGAGAGTGCGACTTCACCGGCCACGATGGCGCGACGCAACCGCGCGTGTGCAGCCGAGGAGCCGCGCGCCGAGCGATTCAGCGACTCTGCCAGATTGCCGAAGGCTGTCTGCATGGCGGGGAGCGTGCCGGTAAGCAGGGCGACTCCCGACACCACGACGCCGGCAAATATCAGCACGTGAACGTTGAGCGTGACGGCTGCGGTGAAGGGAAGGGAGGGGGACAGGATCGGTGTGGCCAGACGCAGAAGGAGGGCGGCGAGGGTGATGCCGGCGAAGCCTCCCAGCAGGCAGAGCACCAGGCTCTCGGTGAGCAGCTGGGCCACCAGGCGGCCGCGCCCGGCACCCAGCGCGGCCCGAACGGCCAGTTCCTTGCGGCGCGTGGCGCCTCTGGCGAGCAGCAGACTGGCGACGTTCGCGCAGGCGATCAGCAGGACCAGCCCCACGGCGCCGAAGGCGACGGAGATCGATCGCTGAAGGCCGGGGCCCACCAGGAGTCGGGAGAGGGGTTCAACGACGATGGCCGCTTCCCGATCCTCGGTCGGCGCGGCTTCGGTCAAAGCGGTGTGGATGGCCTGCATCCGTTCCCGCGCCTGGAGTAGGGAGGTGCCGGGGCGCAGTCGCCCGTAAACGGTGAGCCAGTGAATCTTGAGCGTTCGCTGGGCGGGAGTGAAGACCAGGGGCTTCCAAAACCTGGTCTCGTCACGATCGAAGGCGCCGGGGGCGAGAACGCCGAGGACCTGGTACGCTTCGCCATCGAGCATTGGCTGGCGCCGCAAAATTTCGGGATCGCCGCCAAAGTAGGTTTGCCAGGCGGCGTGACTGAGAACGACCACGGGAGCGGCTCCCGGGCTACCGTCCTCCGGAGTGAAAGTGCGGCCAAGCTGGACTCGCGCGCCGAACACCCGGAAATAGTCGGCGGTGACCGCCTTGCCGGACAGACGGGCCGGTTCGCCCTGACCGGTGAGAGCGGCCGAGACAGGCTGCTCCGCCGACAGGGCCTCAAAGACGGTGGCGAGACGCTTCCAATCGAGAAATTCCGCTGCGGTGGTAGCGTTCACGATCCCTGCCCGGGGCGCTTCCCAGACGCCGACCATGCGATCGGGGTCCGCAAACGGAAGAGGCTTGAGCAGGACTGCATCGACCACGCTGAACATTCCGACGTTGGCTCCCATGCCGAGCGCCAGCACGCCCACCACCACCGCGGAGAAGGCGGGCGCGCGGCGTACCGAAGACAGGCCGTAACGAAGATCGCGGAGCCGGTTTTCGATCGATCGGAAACTGCGACTGTCGCGGTGTTCCTCCTTCACTTGTTCGATTCCTCCGAAGCTGCGGCGGGCGGCACGGCGGGCGTCCTCGGGCGCCAGGCCGCGCGCCAGGGCATCGCGCTGGGCCAACTCCAGGTGAGCGAGAATTTCGTCCTCCAACTCACGGTCGAGGCGCCGCTTGCGCATGAGTGCCATGAGGCGTTGCACCACGCGGCGCAAGGTCATGACGACGCCTCCAGAAAGCGGGCCACCAGGGCTGTGGCTTTCTCCCAGTTGGCTACTTCGACGCGAAGCTGCCTGCGCCCGGCCGCGGTCAGCGAATAGAACTTCACCTTGCGGTTGGTTTCCGAAATGCCCCAGCCGGTGCGAATCCAATTCTCCTGCTGGAGCCGGATGAGGGCAGGATAGACGGATCCCTGGCTCAACTGCATGTCCCGGCCGCAGACCTGTTCAATGCGCCGGGCGATGGCGTAGCCATGCATTGTCCCCATGGCCTCCAGGGTTTTCAGGATCAGCAGATCCAGGGTTCCGTAGGGCAGTTCACCTTGTTGATGTTTCGACATGTCGATTCTCGACAGCTATAGGATCGGCTACGAGGCGTGCGGGTGTCAAGAGGGATATTCGGAATAACAAACGCAGGGAGAGTCCGGGCGCGCGGACGCACGCCAGTGTGGGCGCCGCGACTTGCAGTAGGATGGAGGGAATGACCCGCCGGCATGTACTCGCTGCTCTAGCCGCGGCAATGGCTCGCGCCGCGGGGCGGCTGCCTGCCAATCGAAATGTAAAGTGGGGGCTGGGCTCCAACCTCTGGAACTCCTTTCCGCGGGTGCCGTTCACCGACATTCTCGACGTGATGAGAGATACCGGTTTCATCGGCCTGCGCCTCACTCAGTTTCCTCAAATCCTGAAGACTTACGACATCACCGCCGCGCAGATGCGGAAGGAAGCGGAAAAGCGCGGCTGCCGGATCGTGACGATTTCCTTCAACGGAGCCACGCACGATCCGGCCCGCCGCGCGGCGGTGGTCGCCAGTGCCCGCGCTGCGATGACCTTCCTGCGCGAGTTCGACGCCCATCACCTGGTGGTCTTCTCTCCCAACCGCGCCAACGCAGGTGAATCTGCCTTCAAGGCAATGTGCGAATGCTTCAACGAGATCGGCCGCGCCGCACGGGAAATGGACTTCTACGCCGGGCTGCACAACCACATGGGGCAGATCGTGCAGAACCCGGACGAAATAGACCGCTGCATGGCCATGACCGATCCCAAGCTGTTCTATTTCTCTCCCGATACGGCGCACCTTCACCTGGCGGGCTGCGACGTCGTGAAGACGCTTGACAAACACAAAGACCGGCTGATGCTGGCCGATTATAAGGATGCCCGCCGGGCGGCCAATGCCAAGAGCGATATTTTCGACCGCAACACGATCTTCGATCTGGGGGATGGCGAAATCGATTTCCGCGGCTGCCACGGTGTGCTGAAATCGAGCGCATTCAGGAGCTGGCTGATTGTGGATCTCGACATCGGCCGCCGGGGTCCGCGCGCCAGCTACGAGCGCTGCGGGGCATACGTGGTGAACCAGCTCGAGCCGGTCTATGCCTGAAATCACGCGGCGCGCGCTGCTCGCCGCAGCCGCTTTGAGCCCTTTCATGAGCGACTACCGCATCATCGATCCGCACGTTCACGTGTGGAAGCATGATCCCCACTATCCCTTCGCAGAAGGGGCGCGTGTCCCCGAACGCGACGCCGCGCCGGAAACCCTCCTCGAGCTGATGAAGGTCAACGGAGTGAGCAAAACGGTCATCGTCCAGGTGATCCACTATCGCTACGATAACCGCTACCTGGCGGATGTGCTGGAGCGTTACCGCGGCACGTTTCAGGGCGTGTGCCGGGTGGACCCGCTCGATGCCGCAGCGCCCGATCACCTGTCGCAACTCACCGCGCAGGGTTTTCGGGGTGTGCGCCTGAGCCCGGCGGGCGAGGCTTCGGGCGATTGGTTTCGCGGGCCCCTGATGCCCCCGCTGTGGCGGCGGTGCAGCGAATTGAAAGTGCCGATGACCGTTCTGGCGCCCATCACGCGCATGCCCGATGTCGGCCTGCTGCTCGAAAAACTGCCGGAATTGACCGTCGTCATCGACCACATGGCGGATTGCCCGGTGGACCGGCCGGCGGAACTCGAGAAGCTGATCGAGCTCCGGCGCTACCCGAACGTGTTCGTGAAGATCTCGCACACGTGGTCGCTCTCCAGGCAACCCTATCCGTGGCGCGACGCCCAGAAGCACGTCAAACGGCTGCATCATTCCTTCGGACCGCAGCGCTTGATGTGGGCCACCGACTGGCCGATCATCGAAAACTCGGGAGCCCGCTATTCCCAGGCGCTCACCGTGGTCCGCGATGAGATGAAATTCCTGAATGACGACGACCTCGCCTGGATGCTCAGCAAGACCATCGAGAGAGTCTGGCCTTTCCCGCAATAGACTCAGGGCGACCGGTGCTCGCTGGAGACGTGCGCGGCGTCCAGCATGGCGCGAATGCGGGCCAGCAGCGCGGCGGGCGTGAAAGGTTTTTCGATGAAGGCTCCGACGTGCTCGCGACGCGCTACGCGATCGGTGTAGCCGGACATCAACAGCACCGGCGTGCCCGGCCGGATGGCTGCGAATCGTTCCGCCAGGTCGAGCCCGCCGAGCTCCGGCATCACGACGTCGGAGAGCAGCAGGTGAATCGGCCCGTCGTACTGGGTGGCGAGCTTTACGGCGTCGCCGCCGTTGACCGCCTCCAGAATCTGGTAACCGTGAATCTGCAGGACCTCCCGCACGTACTTGCGGACACCCGGTTCATCTTCGGCGAGCAGTATCGTCTCCTTGCCGGCGAGTGCGGCGGGAACCGGCGCCGCTCGTGTGTCCGCCGACGCTGGGGCAGCCACGGCGGGAAAGAGGATGCGGAACGTGGTGCCCTGGCCCGGCTCGCTGTCCACCAGAATGGCCGCTCCGGTCTGACGGACAATTCCATAGACCATCGCCAGGCCGAGCCCGGTTCCTTTGCCTTGTTCCTTGGTGGTGAAGAACGGCTCAAAGATGCGCGCCTGTACTTCCGGGGTCATGCCCGTGCCGGTGTCGCTCACGCGAAGGAGCACGTAGTCTCCGGGAATCAGCTCGGGGTTGGAACCGGCAAGCTCCTCGTCCACGGGGAAGGCGGCGGTCTCGATGGTGAGCTTGCCGCCGCCGGGCATGGCATCGCGGGCGTTCACGGCAAGGTTCATCACCACCTGTTCGATATGGCCGGGATCGGCGCGGATGAATCCCGCGCGGGGACCGAGCGCGAGGTGCAACTCGATATCTTCGCCAATAAGCCTCCGCAACATCTTTTCGAGCTGCCAGACCAGTTCATTGAGCGCAATCGTTTTGGGCGACACCATCTGGCGCCGGCTGAAGATCAGCAGTTGCCTGGTGAGAGAGGTGGCGCGATTGGCGGCATTGGAGATCTCTTCCAGGGACTCGCGGTGCTGCTCGCCATCGCCCAGGTCGTCGAGCACCATCTGGGCGTAGCCGCTGATGACGGTGAGCAGGTTGTTGAAATCGTGCGCCACTCCGCCGGCGAGCCGGCCCACGCTTTCCAGCTTTTGGGCCTGCTGCAACTGGTGTTCGAGCGTGGTGCGTTCGCTGATGTCCGCAATGAAGGCCAGGGTGAGGTCGAGGCCGCCGGTTTCGGCTTCGCTCAGACTGATCTCAATCGGGAATTCGACGCCATCCTGGCGCCGCCCCGCAATGTCCCGCTGGCTGGCCAAAGCGCGCAACGCGCCGATCGAAAAACCGCCGGTGAGCAGTCTTGCTGGTAAGAGCACGCCGCCGGATGCGCCGATCAACTCCTCCCGCGAATACCCAAACATCTCCTCGGCTTTGGCATTGGCGAAGGCGATGATGCCGGAAGGGTCGAGCGCCAGCACCGTCTGGCGAGCCGAGTCCAGCAGCGCACGGAAACGGGCTTCGCTGTCGCGCAGGGCCGCTTCGGTGCGGGCGCGGGCCCGGATGTCCTCCTCCAGACGCGTATTCATCGCCCGCAGCCGCCGGCGGGACCGCTGCTGGCGAATGATGAAGGCCAGGCTCAACAGCATGACGGCGGCAACGGCGCCGGTAAGGATCTGCAATATCCGGCGCTCGTAGCGGAGCCGAACCAACTCCGCGAGGCGGGTCGCCTGCGGCGTCGAAACGGGTGGATGCCGGGCCGCAATGGACGAAAGCGTGCCGTCTTCGGTGACCTCCTCGAGCCGTTCGTAGAGAGCGCGGGCCGCCTTCGCCGCGGCGGGCCTGGCGATGAGCCGGTAGTCCACGCGGGCATCGGAATCGAGCGTTCGAAGGCGGACCTCCCGGCAGGGCTGGGAATTGACCAGAAGGAGGTCGCGGAGGAACATGGCCGCGAATACCGCGGCATCGGCATCGCCCGTACAGACCGCATCCGCGGCGGCAATCGCGGAGGGCCGAGTGATGAGCTCGCTCTCTGGATACTGGCCTGCCACCAGGGGCCGTGCGCTGGCCGGCACCGTCAATCGCCGGCCGTTGAGGTCGGCATCCCGGCGGATCGGCCCATCCGCCAGGGTAACGGCTACCATGTTCAGAGACCACCACGGCCCGGAGACATAGAACATCCGGCGCCGCTCCGGCGAATCGGTGCCGGTCGCGATCAGGTCCAACGTCCCTCGCCTGAGCGCTTCATTGTTGGCCCTCGCGTCGCCGCCGAGTTGCCACACCAGCGAGATATTCTCGCGGCGCGCGGCCTCATCGAGGGCATCCACGACAAATCCCTCCGGCTGCCCGGTAACATCCAGGTAACTGACTGGCGGGAGGTTGGCGAAGACCACGCGCAGGGTCTGGCGGGGAGCGGCCGCTGCGGCAGTACTAAGAAAGACAATCAATCTCAAGAGCCGCCTTTGATGGCATCCGAACATTGATTGCCCCTATCCGCTGTGACCAGTATAACCGGGACAGGCGCTTCACTCGGCGGCGATTATCCGTTTCGGAACCTTGCCCACGGGTATTTGCGCGAGCTCGTTCAGGCCGGACGTGTCGATTGCCGAGACGGAATTGCTGCCGGCGTTGGACACATAACAGCGCTTGCCGTCGGGCGTGAACACCAGCCAGTCCGGCCCGCGGCCGACCGGAATCGTCTTGATTCGAGCCAATCCGGGCAATGCGAAGACCGAAACTGAATTGTCAAGCAGGCTGGTCACCCAGAGCGTCTGGTGGTCGGGAGCGATGCCGATGCCGTGCGAGAATGTGGCGGGAATCAGGGGTCGGGCTCCGGGCGGAGCTTCCGGCAGCAGGACCCGCCTGGTGATGCGGCGCGTCGGGTAGTCGACCACCGCAAAGCCGTGGAGGTTGGAAAGCTGAACGAACAACCGGCGGATGACGCCATCCGGGGAGGCATCGATCACCAGCGGGCGCGGCACACCGTCCAAGGGAATCTCGAATTCGGGCTTCTCGGACTTGACGCCGATCACCGTCAATTTGTTGTCGTCCATGGAGGTGGCGATCATATATGCGTCGTCGGGCGTGCGATAGATATTGTGGGGGCCCTTGCCCACCGGCACGCTTTTCACCTTCTCCAGGGAGGCGGTGTCCACGATATCCACCCACGATTCTCCGCGGATACAGATGTAAACCCGCCTGCCGTCGCGAGTAATCGCGACATTATTGGGACGGGTGCCGAGCGGAACGCGTCGGATGACGGCGGCAGTCTTGCGATCCACTACGTCGAGGACGTCCTTGCTTTCGCTTGATACGTAAAACCGGGCGCCATCCGGCGAAGGCACGATGCCATGGGGATTCGGCGACACCGGAATCTCGCCGACCACCTTATCGCTGGAGGGATCGATAATGCTCACCTTGCTGTCGTCGCTGTTCGCCACATAGATGCGAACCGGCGCGGCGAGGAGCGGGGCGGCCAGAACTGCAATCCAAAGTCTGATGCTGACCATTGGAGAATTATATGACCGGCTGCGCCCCGGCAGCAGACACAAAGGGCAGGCGGGTTTTTCGTACACTAGGGGGAAGTGCCCGCCGCGTCCATTCCTGCTCCGAGAGAAGCCGAAGCCACCGCCCTCGGCGTGCTGGCCGCCATCAGCGTGTGCCATTTCCTGAATGATCTGATGCAGTCGGTAATTCCCGCGGTGTATCCGATGCTCAAGAATTCCTACCATCTGAATTTCGGACAGATCGGGCTCATCACATTCACGTTCCAATTCACGGCCTCCATTCTCCAGCCGGCAGTGGGTCTCTATACGGATGCGCGGCCGACCCCCTACTCGCTGGCGGCCGGAATGGGATTGACACTCAGCGGGGTCTTGCTGCTGTCGGTCGCACCTCATTTCAGCGTGGTGCTGGTCGCGGTGGCCCTGGTGGGAATGGGCTCTTCGGTGTTTCATCCCGAGTCGTCGCGAGTGGCGCGGATGGCATCGGGCGGGCAACACGGGTTCGCGCAATCGCTGTTTCAAGTCGGAGGGAATGCGGGTTCGGCGCTGGGCCCACTGATGGCGGCATTCGTGGTACTCCCCGTGGGGCAGCGGAATATCGCCTGGTTCTCGGCGGCCGCGCTGATCGCGTTCGGGATCCTGATGCGCATTGGCGCATGGTATAGCCAGCGGGTTCGCGACCGGAAAGGGCGAAGCCATGCCGACGAGCCGGTACGTGCCACGGGCAGGGTAAAGATCGCCTTGGCGGTCCTGGTGATGCTGATCTTTTCCAAATACATTTACCTGGTGAGCCTCACCAGTTATTACACGTTTTACCTCATCGACCGGTTCCACGTTTCGGTGCAGACCGCCCAGGTTTACCTGTTCGTGTTCCTGGGTGCGGTGGCCGCGGGCACCTTCGCCGGCGGGCCGGTGGGGGACCGCATCGGGCGAAAGTACGTGATCTGGTGCTCGATTTTGGGCGTGTTGCCGTTCACCTGTGCGCTGCCGTATGCGAGCCTCTTCTGGACCGGCATCCTCACCGTGATCATCGGCCTCGTGCTGGCATCCGCGTTTTCCGCCATCCTGGTCTACGCGCAGGAACTGGTTCCGGGCCGGGTGGGGGCGATCTCGGGAATTTTTTTCGGGCTGGCGTTCGGCATCGCGGGGATCGGGGCGGCGCTGCTGGGCCAACTGGCCGACGCGTTCAGTATCCAGACCGTGTATCGTGTCTGCTCTTTCCTACCGGCATTGGGAATCCTCACTGCGTTTCTGCCAGATCTCAGCCATGACCGCGCTCGTTCGTAAACTCCACATCTACGCCGGGCTGCTGATATTCACGCAGTTGATCGTCTACGGCATCGCCGGCTTGTCAGCCACGTTCGCCAGCGGGCTCGAGCGGCCGAAGATTCCGGCCTCGGTGCGGTACGTGCCGTTCACGGTACCGCACTCCTCCACCGATAAGCAGGTGGCGGAGTTGGTGTATCGCACCCTGAACCTCCCCATGAACCGGCCGATACCGGACTGGTTCCTGCGCCGCACGGCCGATCATCACCTGCTGCTCGACTTCTACAATTTGAACGGCATTCGCCGGGTGGTGGTCCTGGAGGACGAAGGCAAGCTGCGCATCGAAAACATCCACCACAGCATGTGGCTGTTCCTGGGGGATGCGCACGCCGTCACACCGGCCGACCGGGAGGCGCCCCGACTGGTGCGGATCTGGTCGTTCTGGAACGAGGCGGGCATTTGGACTCTGCTGGGGTTCTGCGTCTCGGGCGTGTGGCAGTGGATGGCCTATCGGCCGCGCTATGCATGGGCGTGGGCGGCCTTCGCCGCGGGGGCGATCTCTTTCGCCGGACTTTGGGTGGTGTTCCGGTGACCACGAAATATGCGACACTGCGCACGATCCACCTGCTCTGCGGCGCCTTTGCGCTGCCGGCGCTGGTGATGTACGGTGTGAGCGCGGTGCAGATGGCCCACAACCGGTGGTTCGCGATGAAGCCGAGGATCCGGGAGGTGGAGGAGGCGATGCGGCCGGGCTACGCCGACGGGCGCCTGCTGGCGCGCGACGTGATTTCGCGGCGCGGTCTCGCGGGCGAGATCAATGCGATCGCGTCCACCCCGGAAGGCTTCACTGCGCGGATTGTGGTGCCTGGAACGGTGCATGAAATCCACTACGATCGCGCAACCGGCCGCACCCGTATTCGCACCAGTGTGGCCGGCGTGATGGGCATGCTCAACCGACTGCACCACGCCGCGGGCATGTGGCCCGAATACGTCCCCCTGCGCGTTTGGGGCGTGCTCGTAGGGCTGGTATCGCTGGCAATTCTGGTGCTGGGCGCGACGGGCATCTGGATGTGGTGGTTGCGTCGTGCCGAGAGGAGGGTGGGGATGATTCTGATTGCCGCGAACCTGGCGTTCAGCCTTGCCGTGCTCTGCCTGATGCGCGCCGCCGGACCTTAAAAGGCTGGCCCGCGGAACCCTTCAGGCGAGGTGGTCAACGCGGATTCCGGCAAAGATAAGGTAGGTAGCAATCACCGCCGCCCCCCACTTCCGGGTCAGCCCACCGCATCTGGCTACGAGCAGCACCGTTCCCAGGTTCATGGCGAACAGCCAGCCCGTATCCAGGTACCCACCGTGTGCGCCAACACGTTGCCGAAAATCAACGACGGGATGGTAAGCCCAACCAGGATGTTCACGCTGTTGCTGTTCATCGCTTCGGTCATGACCGCCGACCCGCGGTGCCGCTGTGCCAGCCGGGCTGCCGTATAGAGGTTCGGTATGCCGGTAAGCACAGCCAGAACAAGCGCCGCGCCTCCTCCGCGGACGCATCCTTTAGCTCGCGGCGGTGTTTTTGCGAGTCGCTTGCACCGAAAATTACGAATCTCTCCCACGACTTTGGCAGCGGGAGCCGGAGAGCGAGCAGGATGACGTACGGTGTAAGTACGAGTGACACAACAACCGCACCAGCGCGACGCCGGCGCCGGTTACTATAATCGCCACGCCGCCGTTCACCATTGCCAGCTCGCGCCGTATCGCCACTCCGCCGGCACTCCGAGTCCCACATCCATCTGGCCGGAGAGCATGGCCGCCACTGCCGACGAGATCTCGGGAGAATCCGCTCCCAGAGCCGTGAACAGGCCCAGCAGTTGTTCCGGAATATGTAGCCGCGGGCCCAGGCGGCTCATGATTCGGGAGAACCACACGCTGCCGCCGATCATGATCGTCAAACTGGCCGCGAAGATGGGAATGGAATAATCGATGGGCGTCAAATGTGCTTCAACGTCCCCCTCCCACAGTGGCACTTGCCGTGTCTCTCCGCGCTTCGGTGGCCGAAAGGTGATCGGCATGCATTGTCAACGGCGAAATCCCTCGAGACGGATCGGCCGGTCCAGGCGGAAAGTAAGCAGTGTCTCCGGCGGCACGCGGACATGATCTCCCTTGGTCAAAACGTTCACAGCGGCGCCGCCCGCGGCTCCGGCCGCTGCGCCGATCGCGGCTCCGGTGCCTCCGCCGGCGATTGCTCCAATCAGCGTACCCAGAACGGCGCCACCGCCGACGGTTTCCGCAGTCCGGCGATTGGCGCCGAGTCCGGGTTGCTGAGACTCCTGCGTGCTGATATCGCTTACGACGTTGTACGTCCGGCCATTGACGGTGAGAGAGCGTACGGCCAGTTCGAGTTCGGCGGTGCCAAAGGTCCCGCCTCCGGACGAGTTGACCACCACCAACTGCGCTGGCGCGCCTGCCGGAATGATGTCATTTCCCCGCACGCTGATTACGGCCCGGTCCACGTCCGCGGAGTAAGTTCTACCAGGAGTGGCGCGGTCCGTGTCAATTCGTTCATTGGTTCGTATGACAAGTTCGGTTCCCGCCGGGATCACTCCGGGAGCGGAAGGCGCCGCATAGACGGGGCCTGCTGGAATGCTACGGGATGCCTGGCCCTGACGGGTCGCGCAGCCGGCGCCGATCAGACAGAGGGCACCGAAGAGAATAAAGACGGATAGGTTCTTCATAAGAGTGCTCCGCGCTCTACAAAAGCAACTCGACCGCCACGAGGGACGAAATGGGGGCATGACTACCTCAAGACATTACGGTGGCCCGTCCGTGATCGACCGGGACGCGGCCGGCGCGTACCGTGCCGGTGAGCCATTATACGGGCAGCGCGGGCAGTGTGCTGAAACGCCTGCCAGGATCGACCGTTCCCCGGCGGTGCAATAGAAGGGCTATCAAACCGCAGTCTGGAGGACGCTCGGCACCGACTTGCCGGCTGAAAACGGTGTGCTTGATTTTTTTGCGGTAGCGGGCGGAAAGGCGACGTTGTTACATCCGTCCTTCGCGATGCAAAAGGCCGGCACTCCGGTGACCGATTCCGCGCCGCGCCGTCCCCCCAATGACCAATTTAGATGAAATCGGCGGTGAACGTGGCGCGAGCGCCGGCCAGCGCCATGCCGTCCGTCACGTAGGTTCACTTCCCATCCACCGAAAACGCCAGCAACACATTTCCAGGCATGCCTTGCCACATCCCGTACCCGGAATTCGCGTACACAATGCCGCCCGCGATGGCGGGCCCCGCCGCATCGAGCGAACCGCCTTTTCCCGCCACTCCGTTCACCGTCTGATAGGATTGCGCCGTGTTGAAATCCCAGAGGATCTCGCCTGTCTGCGACGCAAACGCGCGCAAGTGGCCATCGATCGATCCGGAGAACACCACCCCCGGCATCGACGAGATGGCCGCCGATTGGGCGCTGTTGCATCCCTTCGTTCCGGGCGTGCAGTCGAGTTCAGGAGGGGGCGCCGTCCACACCTTGTCGCCTGTCGCAATCTTCACCGCATGCAGCCCACCGGGTCGATGGTCGTCTTTCACCAGCAGATCCGAGACCGCGGCGTAAGCCACCTCGGGATCCGCCGTCGGGCCCCATTCGATCCCTCCCAGCGGGCCGCCTTGCCCCACCCGCGTGTGCCACAGCACCTTCCCGCGCTGGTCCGGATCGAGACCCCACATCACACCGGATTTCTGGCCGCAGATCAAGACCCGCTTGCCGTTCGGAAGCTCGCGCAGGATGGGCGACGTGCCGAAATCGTAGTCCGGCCCTTCGGTTTCGGGGCAATTGACACCGCGGCCGCACCCCATGGTGAAGTTGTCGTTGGGCTGCACTTGGCTTGACCACAAGAGGCGGCCGCTCTCCATATCGAACGCCAGAATGGCGTCGCTGGTAGCCAGTGCAACATTGGTGTACGAATTCCCGGTGGCGGCGTAGATCACTCTCTTCCGGGCATCGATCGTCGGCGCCGACCAGATCGCCGCGCCCGCCGGGCCCCAACGTGCCACCCCCGCCGCGCTGGTCTCATATTCTTTCGGTGGATCCACCACGCTGTAGCTCTTCCAGATCTGCTTGCCCGTACCAGCGTCCAGCGCCACCAGGCTCCCGCGGAACTTGCAGCACGGGTAGGACGGCATCATCGCCGATGCTTCCTCGATCGACGACACCGGCACGTACACCCGCTTGTCGTAGAACACCGGCGACCCCGTGATGCGCGACGCCGGGTGGTCTTCCACTTTGATCTTCCAGAGCGGCGTCCCGGTGGCTGCATCCACGGCATGGACGGTCGAGCGCACGTCGCCGAAATAGGCGGCGTGCCGATGGTCCGCAATCTCGCCGATGCTCACTGCCGTGCGCACCATCGAGCCGGCCTCGTACTTCCAGTAGATGCACCCGGTGGCGGCGTCGAGCGAATAGACGGTGCCGCTGGCGCTGCCCACGAACACCCGGCCGCCGACGAGAGTTGGCTGGGCCGAGCGTACCGTGGCCCCCTCAAATCCGAACGCCCATTTCACTTTCAGCTTCGGCACGTCGCCCGCCGTCAGTCCGGGCCGGGGCTGGTAACGCGTGTTGGCCAGATCGTTGCCCCACCCGTTCCAACCGGTGCCGGTCACCTGCAACGCGGCCGGCGTCGCGCCACAATGGCCGGCCGCCGCCGGCGCCCCCGCGACGAACTCCTTTCCGGTGACGAACCGTGCGATCGCCCGGCCCTCTTCCACGCTCAGGCCCGCCGATTGCGGCGCCATCGAGCCTTCGAACATGGTCTGGTACACCGACTCCGGCGATTGGGCCGCCAGTTCCTGGCGAGACGGCATCCGCGCCTGCGGCTTGCCGTCGTGACAACCGCTACAGCGTTGCTTGTAGAGTGCCTCGCCATCCGGCCCGGCCGCGCGCGCGGCCAGCGCCGTCATCAGGGCCAGCAGAAAGCTCCGAGTGCTCATAAATCTCGGATCACTCTACCATACGCGCTGCCCGGTCGCGTCGCGCCCGGAGTGTCCTAGTCTTTCTTCGTCCCCGTCCAGGTGCCCTTTCCCAGACCCGTGAACTCGACCTCTCCTTTCATCTTGCCGGGGCCCTCGATCGTTCCCCGGTAGACGATCTTCCCTTTCTGGTCCCCCACTTCAGCGTCGAACGAGAACTCCACCGCGTCGCCCTTCACCGTGCCGGCGATGTTCGCCTGCCCGAACGCGCCGCTGTACGTTCCCGACAGCTTTTCGCCATCCTGTTTGAACACGAACGTAGGCGACCCGCCGCCCGCGTCGGTTTGCACATCGAATTGCCATTTGCCGGTGATATCGGCCGCCAGCACCGTCAGCACCGACAGACAAAGCAGTAGTAACGCACGTCTCAGCATGAGTAGCAGTATAATCTGGCGGAAGCGAGGGGAGATGCCCATCCGTGCCGCGGTATTGACTTTCTTGGTCCTGCTGTCCGCGCTGGCCCAGCCCAACCCGTATCGCGCGGTCGAGCACTGGTTCCAGATGCCCGAAGGCCGAACGATGGGCTCCACCAGCGCGGTTGGAGTGGCGCCCGACGGACACATCTGGGTCGCCGAGCGTTGCGGGGCTAACACCTGCGATGGCTCCGAACTGGCTCCCATTCTGGAATTCGATGCCGCCGGCCGGTTCGTGAAGAGCTTCGGGGCCGGAATGTTCGTCTTCCCGCATGGCTTCCTGATCGACCGCGCGGGTAACCTTTGGCTCACCGATGGCCAAGGCAAGGGCGGCAAGGGCCACCAGGTGTTCAAGTTCAATCCCGATGGAGAAGTCCTGTTGGCGCTCGGTAAACCCGGGGTCGCCGGCGATGGGCCCGACACGTTCAATCAGCCCAACGCGGTGGCGATCGCGCCCGACGGCGACATCTTCGTCGCCGATGGCCACACCGCCGGCCGCGGCAACGCCCGCATCGTGAAATTCACCAAAGACGGGCAGTTCATCAGGCAGTGGGGCCGCCACGGCTCCGCGCCGGGCCAGTTCGAGGTGCCGCACGCCCTTGCCTTCGATTCCCAAGGCCGGCTATTTGTGGGCGACCGCGCCAACAATCGCATCCAGATCTTCGACCAGGATGGCCGCTTCCTCGCCGAGTGGAAGCAGTTCAGCCGGCCCAGCGGCATCTACATCGACCGCAACGACATCATTTATGTCACCGATTCCGAGTCCAGCGACAAAGACGGGTATGGCCACAACCCCGGCTGGAAGCGCGGCATTCGCATTGGCAGCGCCAAAGACGGCAAGGTGACCGCCTTCATTCCCGATCCTTCTCCGGGTACGGCGATCACCAGCGGGGCCGAAGGTGTTACGGCCGATGCCGAGGGCATTGTATACGGCGCCGAGGTGGGTCCGCGAGATGTCAAAAAGTACGTCCGCCGGAAACCCTGAGAAGGGTGTCGAGGGCGTTGTCCGGAGCGTCTGCGCCCCGGGATATCAGGCCTTCAGCCCCTTGGGCGCCAGTGGCATCGACCGGAGACGCTGGCCCGTGGCATCGAAGATCGCGTTGCCCATCGCCGGGGCAATGCCCACAATGGGCGTTTCTCCGGCGCCGGCCGAGACGATGTCCTTACGGTCGAGAAGCACGCTTTCGATCGCCGGCATGTCGGCAAAACGGGGTACGCGATAGCGCGAGAGGCGGTTACTGGCGATCTTGTTGTCCGCGAAATCGATCTGTTCAAACAGCGCACCACCGATGCCCATGGCGATCGCACCTTCCACCTGGTTGTGCAGATGTTCGGGGTTCACCACTGCGCCGCACTCGAAGGCCTCCACCACGCGCAGCACTCTCACGACACTATTCGTGACGCTGACATCGGCGCAGGTGGCCACGTATCCGCCCTTCTCGAACCCCGCCGCCATGCCGAAGCCCCGGCCCGGGGTCTTCTTCCGTGACGCCCAGCCAAATTTTTCGGCGGCCGCCTGAATCACCCCGCGCAGCCGTTCGTTTCGGGCGTGTTTTAGCCGGAACTCCAGCGGATCTATTTTGGCTGAATGCGCCAACTCATCCATATAGCATTCCCGCACGAAATGATTGGCGGTTGCGGCGAGCCCGCGATAGGAACCCTGGCGCAGCGGCGATTCGGAACGATGGTAGCGCTCGATCTTCTTCGGAATCTCATAAGGTGTGTTCAGTCCCGAAGAGCCGGAGTTGTAGTTGTGAAATTCCCATTCGGCGATGGTGCCATCGCCGTTTACGCGAGCGCCCACGTCGATGCTGCCGCCGGGCCGGAAGTAGGCCCACGTCATCTCCTCCTCCCGCGTCCAGTTACGGCGCACCGGCGCGCCCACCGCTTTGGCCAGGCGCGCCGCCTCGAGGGCCGCATCGCCCGTGTGCTTTCCACCGTAACCCGATCCGGTATCCGGCACCACCACCTGCACGTGATCTTCGGGAACGCCGAAGTGAGTCGCCAGTTCGCTGCGCACTCCGAATGGGCGCTGCGTCCCGGTCCAGACCGCCAGGCGGCCTTCCCTCCACACGGCCAGGGCGGCCCGCGGTTCGAGCGGCACGTGAGCAATGTAGGCGACGGTGTAGGAGGTCAGCGGCAAACCGGCCGGCGGCGGCTCCTCCGCGGTCTTCTTGAAATACGCATAGACGTCGCGGCTGGAGGCATTGGCCACCGCCGGCATCCATTCCGCCTTCAGGGCCGCGAGCGCCTTCTCGGCGGTAGCGATCTCGGGCGCCGTGACGCCGACGAAATCGCCCTCCCGCACCACGTCCACACCGGGCAGTGCTTCTGCCGCCGTTTTGTCGAACGAGAGCAGGGTGGCGCCGAAGGAGGGCGGATAGAGCACCTTCCCGTGCCGCATATCCACCTGTCGCTGATCGTAGGCATATTTATGGGCGCCGGTGACCATGTTGTGCCCGTCGACCTTTGGCACCGAAGAGCCGGCGACCTTCCACGCGGTGGCGGGCGTGAGCGGCGCGTTCGCCGGGATGGTGCGGGTCAGCTTCTGCCCGTGGGTCAGCTCTCCGTACGTGACCGACCGATCGCCCGTGGTGACCTTCCCGTTACCCAGAGTCAGCGATCCGCGTTCTACCGAAAGGTTCTGAGCCGCCAGATCCAGAAGCATCTCGCGGGCTGTAGCCGCGGCTTTGCGGATCTGCGGCCACATGCGAGGAGTGGTCTGGCTGCCGAACGTTCCCATATCGAACGGCGTGAGGTCGGTATCGCCCATCACCAGCCGAACGGAGCCCGGCGGAATTCGCAGCTCTTCGGCCGCGGCCTGCGTCAGCGACGTACGGGCGTTCTGGCCCACCTCCACTTTTCCCGTAAAGATGCGGACGATGCCGGTCTCGCCAATGTGCAGCCAGGCGCTCAACGCGGCGGGTGCGGGCTGATTGGTACCGCGGCGAGCTCCGCCGCCCGCCTCCTGCGCGTCGGAATCGTCCACCAGTAGGACCAGAATGCCGCCTCCCAGCACCCGAAAGAAATCGCGCCGCCTCATTTCGCACCGCCTTTCTTCGCGGCCGCGCGCACTGCCGCGATCACTCGAGGGTAGGTGCCGCAGCGGCAGATATGACCGTTCAGCCCGCTGGCGATCTCAGCCTCGCTGGGGTTCGGATTGTCGCGCAGCAAACCCACCGCGCCGAGAATCATGCCCGGGGTGCACCAGCCGCATTGCAGGGCGTCGGCGTCCAGAAACGCCTGTTGCACCGGGTGCAACCGGGCCCCGCTGGCGGTGAGCCCCTCAATGGTGACGATTTCCTTGCCTGCCAGCGAGCCGACCTTGGTGAGACAGGAGCGGGTCGGCCGTTCATCGATCAGCACCGTGCATGCGCCGCACTGGCCTTCTCCGCAACCGTACTTGGTGCCGGTCAGATCGAGGTCGTCGCGCATCACGCTGAGCAGCGTTCGCTCCGGTTCGGCATCCACTCGCCAGAGGGTGCCGTTAATGTGCAATTCGATGGGCTTTGACATAGTTCCGATTCCAAGGGTTTCAGCGTTGATGAGCCCCAGTCAGGCTGCTAAAACCACTTTGCTGCATTCTCGAACCCCGGTCAAGGGGATGCCCGCGCCGGGATTCCTCCTCCAGGGTGCCAGCGCATGGGCGCATGCGCACGGAACCAAAGTACCCGTAATATTAAACTGCTTTCAGATCCGCAACGCCCGACCGCTCAGCCACGGTCCAACTCTATAGGAGGTCCCGGAGAATGAAGCGGAAAATACTGGCGGGAGCTTTTGTCCTGTTCACCACGGTTTTAGGCGCATGCGCTGGCGGCGGAGGCGGGTATTATGTCCGCTACGGGCCGCCGGTACCTCGCTATGGCGTCGTGGGCGTGGCACCAGGACGAGGGTATGTCTGGACTGACGGTTATTGGGCTTGGCGCAACAGGCATTGGGATTGGGTGGGTGGACATTGGGCGCGTCCACCCCGGGGGCATTCCCGCTGGGTCGCTCCGGAATGGCGCCATGAGGGTAATGGCTGGCGGTTCCACCGTGGGCGCTGGCGGTAAGCTCGACGAGTGATGGTCTGCCGGCGCCCTGCGCACCGTCAGGGCGCTGTCTTGGGATGGCAGCGGCATCGGGCGATCGGCGGGAACGCTCCTTCCGAGTTTGCGCTATTCGAAGAGGATTCCGTGAGCCAGTTCGCGGACCGCCTGCGCGTATTGGAATAGGAGAGCGAGATGAAGAACTTACTGGAGCGGGTCGCTGAATTCTGGTGCGAGAGCATGCACGGACAGCCGCTGTGGCCCAGCCATGGCCGCTATCAGTGCCGGGTCTGCCTGCGCCAGTACCCGGTGCGGTTTGAGTCCGATTTCGTAGAGGAACGGCCCCGCCACGATCACGGATTCACGGCAGCCGCTATCGCCGGCCGGCGTGCCTGATTTCCGTGGCAGAGCGGAGCCGTCTCTACCGTTAATTGCCTGATTGGCCGCCCAGCATTTCGAGATAACGCGCCACCGCCTCGATGCCGCGGAAAAAGTTCGGCAGGTGGAACTTCTCGTTAGGCGCGTGCAAATTGTCATCAGGCAGGCCAAAGCCCATCATTACGCTGGGGATTCCCAGGTACTGATCAAACACGCCCACAATCGGGATCGAACCGCCGGAGCGGATGTACACCGTCTCTTTGCCAAAGACCTGTTTCATGGCTGCGGCGGCGGCATGGATGAAAGGGTTATCCGGATTAGTGAGGGACGGTGCCCCGGAGTGCAATACCTTTAGCTCCGCCGTGACCCCTTTCGGGCAAACGGCATCGATGGCGGCCTTAAGTTGCGCGGCAGCCTTTTCCGGATGCTGGTCGGCAACCAGCCGGGTGCTGATCTTGGCGGTAGCGCGAGCCGGGATTACGGTTTTCGCGCCTTCCCCGATGAACCCGCCGCGGATTCCGTGCACCTCCAGGGTGGGGCGGGCCCATACCCGCTCGAACAAGGGGACGCCGGGCTCACCCACCAACTCCCTGGCGCCCATTTCCTTTTCCGTGTATTCCTTTTCGTCGAACGGCAGGCGAGCCCAAGCTTCTCGCTCTTTGGCGCTGGGCGGCACCACCGCATCGTAAAACCCGGGGATCAGTATGTGACCGTCGCGGTCCTTGAGCGCGGTCAGGATTTCGGCAATGGCCTGAATCGGGTTGGGTGCGGCGCCGCCGTAGACGCCCGAATGAAGATCGTGGTCGGCGCCCTGCACGAATAGCTCGTAGTACACCATGCCGCGCAACCCTACGCAGATGGTGGGCATCTCGGGCGCGAACATCTCGGTGTCACATACCACGGCCGCGTCCGCCTTGAGCCGGGGCGGCCTGGTCTTCACGTACTCCTCGATATGCTCGCCTCCGGTCTCCTCTTCGCCCTCGAGCAGGAACTTCACATTCACCGGGAGCTTCCCGGTGGTTTTCAGCAGGCTCTCCACCGCTTTGATCTGGATCAGGACCTGACCTTTGTCGTCGCACGCGCCGCGCGCGAAGATGTCGTTGCCGCGGATCTCGGGCTCAAACGGCGGCGACTTCCACTCATCGAGCGGATCCGGCGGCTGCACATCGTAGTGCCCGTAAAACAGGATCGTCGGCTTGCCGGGCGCATTAAGCCATTCGGCGTACACGAGCGGATTGCCCGCGCCTTCGATCAACTCGGTGGCCGTCATTCCGGCGGCCTGGAGCTCGTTCCGGGCGAACTCGGCGGCGCGCCGGATGTCGGGCTTGTTTTCCGAAAGTGTGCTGATGCTGGGAATGCGGAGGAAGGCCTTCAGGCCTTCGAGAAAATCGGACTGGTGCTGCTGGTAGTAGGTCATGAGAACTCCGGTAATAGTATGGCAGAGCGCAACGCGTGGGCATTCGATTCCGGTGCCCGGTTTCCAATGATATAGTTGGGCAGTTCACGAAATTGCACCCATCAAAAAAGTAGAGGTCCCCTTGCCGTCGCCAACTGCAATCGTCATCCGGAGAAGACCAGCCCCATGGGCGTTTACCGCGCTGCTTTTCATCTCTTTGGCTGTCGCGGCGGCCAAAGCGCAAGGCAGCCCGGCGTCCGCGGCGTCCACTGCCCGCGCCGCGCTGCCCCCACTTCCCGCTCCCGCCCGCGTGCCGAGCCCCGGACCATCCACCAACGATCCCTATGCTCCCCTGCCGATCCTTCCCGGCGGCGTGGTGGTCCCGCTCTATCCGCCCGGGTCACCGTTCCTCAAGAACGAGCGTATCCGCGAGGCCGAGCAGTACAACCTGAGCCAGAGCGTCCCAGGCCGCATTAACAGCATCGTCAACATTCACAATCCGTCCATCGAGGTGCACACAGTCGATCGCTCTGTCAATACCGGATCGGCGGTGATCCTCGCGGCCGGCGGGGGCCACAACACGCTGAACGTGGGCGGCGAGAGCGCCGATTTCGTCCCTTTCTTCTATAACTACGGCGTCAATACGATCATTCTGCGCAACCGGCTCCGCCGCGACGGTTACGACCCTCAAACCGATGAAGTGTACGATGCCCTTCAGGCCATCCGCCTCGTCCGCGCGTACGCCCGACACTGGAATATCGATCCGCACAAGATCGGCATGATGGGCTTCTCGGCGGGCGCCGAACTGGCCGCGGCGGCGGCAGTCCGGTTCGACGATTTCGACAAAAAGAACGGCGCCGCCGGAGATCCCCTGGCCGGAATCACTTCTCGCCCCGATTTCGTTGGCCTGATCTATCCCGGCCCGTCGCCCTTCGCCCGCAATCGGACTCCGCCCGCGATCCCGCGTTCCGTTGCTCCCGCCTTTGTGCTCTGCGGCGGCTCGGGAGACCGGGTGCATGCGGCCTGGGCCATCGAATACTTCAGCGCCATGCTGGCCTTGGGAGTGCCCAATATCGAGATGCACATTTATGGCAACGGCCGGCATCCGGGCGACCCCCTGGCCGATGGCCGCCGCATGACGGGCGGGCTCACCGATCGTAACGACACCCCGTTCGGCACCTGGCAATTCCGTTTCATCGATTGGTTCCGCGATCTGGGTTTTCTGCAACCGCCGGGCGAGGAAACCAAGGCTGCCCGAGACATCGCCACGTTTCTGAAACAGCCCGCGCGCTGACAAACCGAGGCGGCGCCTTCATCAACGCACGGCACGTGCCGTGCGTCTCGCAACAGCAGAGAATGAAGTTCCAGGGAGTGTTGCATGCCGGGTTTTGACATCAGGCTCGACGGAAAAGTGGCCGTAGTGACGGGCGGCGCAAACGGGATCGGTTTCGCCATTGCACATTTAGTGGCTCAATGCGGCGCGGCCGTGTGGATCTTTGATCGCGATGAAAACGCCGCGAGAGCGGCCAGCCGGATCGGCGCCCGCGCCATCGTTGCTAATGTGACCGACCGCCCGTCGCTCGATCGTGCCTTCGCCAAGGTGGGAACGCCGGATATTCTGATGGCCAACGCCGGAATCGCCGTGGAAGCCGGCCTTCTCGATCACACCGCCGAAACCTGGGAACGCGTTCTGGCGGTGAACCTGACCGGCATGTTCCACTGCGTTCAGGCCGCCGCCCGGCTCATGAAGGAAAAACGCCGCGGCGCCGTCGTTCTCACCGCCTCCACCAACTCCTTCGACGGCGAAGCGCGGCTCACCGCCTATAACGCGAGCAAGGCGGGTTTGCTCGGCCTGGTGCATACCGCCGCGAATGAACTGGGTCCGTATCAGATTCGCGTGAATGCCGTGTGCCCCGGATTGATCCGCACTCGCCTGACCGCGGCGCACTTTTCGAATCCGGAACTGCTTCGCGAATACTTCCGCCAAATTCCCCTGGGGCGCGGCGGCGAACCGGAAGAAGTGGCGCACGCCGCCGTCTTTCTGGCCTCCGACCAGGCATCCTACATCACCGGTGCTACTTTGCTGGTGGACGGCGGACAGATGGCCTCCAAGTTCGGCACCTGGAGCGAAGCCGATGGCGCATTCTCCGAAGGCCGATGGCGCCTTCGCTGACCGTACGAATCACGCCGCGGGCTGTGGCTTGCAGGGTACCGCGCGATCTCCGAGCAACTCCTCGAGGAGCCGGCTCGCCGGATAGGGGTGGACGGTGTACAGCCGGAACCCCTCGCCATGTGACAACCCTGCCAGTTGGCCCCGCGCCACGGTCCAGAGTTCCATCTGCCGCAGGTAGTCGTCCATGCCGTGGTGCTGACGGAGCCACTTTCCCTGGCTCGCGTGCTGTGCGAGCATGTCGCGTTTGCGCGTGAAGAACTCCGCCATGTCGACGATGAAGTCCGGTATCACCAGCGTGCCGTCGCGGGTCTTTCCTTCCACCGGATCCATAAAATACAGGTGCGGAATGCGATCGAGTGGAGGTGCCGGGTCCGCGTCGTGAGACTCGTAGTTTCCCGCAGGCGCGGCGAAACAGGCGTCTCGGACCAATACGCTGGTGGCTTCATGATCGCAATGATAATCCGAGGGCGAGGAAGTCAGGACGAGCTGCGGCCGGGTCTTCCGTAGCAGTTCGGTCACCCGCCGGCGCGAGGGATCGTCATTGAAGATCGCCAGGTCCCGCAGTTCCACGCAGCGGTACGAGGAACCGATCAGCTTCGCCGCTTCGGCAGCTTCCCGCCTGCGGATGGCCGCGATCGCCTCGGAGCCGTAATCGTGGGAGCCACAATCCCCGGGTGTCATGGTAGTGATGGTGACGTCGTGCCCCAGGCTTGCCAGCATCGCCACCGTACCACCTGCCAGAATCTCCACGTCGTCAGGATGCGCGTGGACCGCCAGAATCCGTGCCATCTCCTGTAGTATCGCAGGACGTGCGCACCTTCAAACGGCCGTTTCTCCGGCTGGTCCTTCCGTCGCCGGCTGCTGTCGGCATGACCGAAATTCTCAGCATCCATTCCCGCTGCATCGGGCGTGATCGCAGCATTTGGCAGCGACCGCGCCCGTGCGGCTTTGTCCGCGCACCGACCCGGCTCAGGGTTTTTGGCCGGCGAAGGACGAGCACGAAACGTTGGGGTGCCAGTTCACAAACGCGCCCTTGGGATTCGCCTTCCACGCCCAGACGTGCAGGGTGTAGAACGCCGGGAGGCCGAAGCGATTGGGGCTGGGAAACAGATGGAAAAGCTGTCCCATGAGTTCCGGCGGACCCGAATGCGACGCATTCCAGGCCTCGGCGATCACCAGAAAGTCGGCCCCGATCAGTCGCTTGCTTCCATCCGGCATCGCCTCGTAGATCACGATCTGAGGACGAGTGGGGTCCAGGACACCGCTGTTCACCAGGGCTCCATTGACATAGTGGAGTCCCATGGCGCCCGCTTCGTCGCCGCTCACGCAGCCGAATTGCAGGGCATAACCCTCCGCCTCGGCCACCGCCACATCCTTGAATCGCGCGGTCGCGTCGCGCACGATTTTGACAAGATTGTTCGCATTGCTCTGGTCGTCCAGTGCCGTTTCGGATGGTTGGGTGGTCAGCGCGTGCGCGTGGTCATCCTGGGCCACGGCGCGCGAAGCGCAGGCCGTCATGAGGACGAGAGCGACCGTGGAGTAGGGGAACCGGGTAGCGAATCGTCTGATTGTCATACTGAGAGCTGTCATAGCTTTATCCTCCGAGAGTTACCTCTCCGTTTCCTTTCGCAAAAAGAGTCGCCTTGAAGCGCATCGGCGCGGTAAGAATGATGCCCTCAAGCTCCTCTATCCCTACATGCGAACTTTCTTAATGAAAGTGAACGGGCGGGCCGTTTGGGCCGAGGCGGCCCCAGTGGCCGGGTATGATCGCCAGTGGCGCGATGGCGACTGAAAGAAGGCGAGCGTAACGGCCGCTACGTCCCGATGCGAATAGGTTCGCGTCGCCCGAGCTGGAGCTTTCAGCTCTTCGATTGCTTCAAGCGCCGGTAAGCTTTATAGCCGAAAAAGGAAAGCAAGGCACCGGCGGCGGCCCCCACGCCGATCACGAGGCTGGCCGAAATGGCCGTGGCTGCGCCATGCGCGGCTAGTTCCAAAACCCCGGCCGTGGCACCGCTCGCACCGCCCACGCCCGCGCCGACCGAGGCCGCAGAAACGGCCTTGATCGTCTCTTTGTCGCTTTCGTCCATTACGCGAATTCTAACGCATTTCCATGCGGGGTTCGGTGGACGGTCCAACGAACGATTTGAGCCGTCCACCCCAAGGAAACGACGCTGCGCTTTCACTGGAGCATCGACCCCGCCGAATCGCACACGGTAATCGTGCTCAGTCGTCATTTTTCCACCACGCCGGCATTGGGACAATACCGGCGAAGGATAGTTGCGCATCGGCTGATTACGATAGATAGAGGGTTGCGAACGCGCAGTGGCGTGGCGTCCAGGCTGCTGCTCTTCTTGCGGCAACGCCGGCCGCCGGCCGGCTGCCATTTGTGCGGCCTGGCAAAAACTGCTATGAAAGCGGAGGAGCACATCACATGACCCGAACTGCTTGTTTCTTGCTGGCGCTGGGAATCCCGGCCTGCCTCGCCGCCCGGGGTATCCCGCCCGGATTTCAAAACATCTCGCCCGAACCCGATCTGCAGGGCTGGCACATCAGCAACGTGAACCATCACGGCAATACCGCGTGGAAGGTCGAGCGAGGTGTGCTCACCGGCACGCAGGATCGCCCCAATAACGGTGGCATTCTGCTCACCGACGGCAAGTACAAGGATTACGAAGTCTACCTGGAGATGAACCCCGATTTCGGCTGCGACAGCGGCCTGTTCCTGCGCTCCAACGAAAAGGGCGAGGCGTACCAGGTCATGCTGGACTACCTGCCCGGCGGCAACATGGGTGGGATTTACGGCGAGGGCCTGAAAGAGGTCCGCGGCGCGCCGGCCAAAGACTGGGAGCAGCATTGGAAGAAAGGCGAGTGGAATTCGATCCGGGCGCGGATCGAAGGCTCGACTCCCCACATTCAGGTGTGGATGAATGGCACCCAGGTCACCGACTGGACCGACACCGCAAACCATGCCGCCGATGGCGCCGAGGAGGGGATGATTGCGGTGCAGATCCACGGCGGCAATCGCTGTAAGCCGGGCCTGTACCACCGCTTCCGCAATATCGCGGTAAAGCCGCTGCCTTGATCGCGGGGGGGGCGCGGCGACGGTCCTGCCCGCCTACCGTATCAAATGGGCCGCCGCGAACGCACCCGCATAGGCCAGCACGCTCATGTAGGTGAACTGGAAGATAGGCCACTTCCATCCGCCGGTCTCGCGCCGCACCACCGCGATCGTGGAGACGCACTGCATCGCAAAAGCGAAAAAGACCAGCAGGGCCACGGCCCCGCCAGGCGTCAGGTCCTGGTGCAGCGCCTTCTGCAAGTCCACATTGGTCGCTTCCGCGTTCTCCATGCCGTAGATGGAGCCCAGCGTGGCGATAATCGTCTCGCGCGCGGCGAACGAAGTGATCAGCCCGATCCCGATGCGCCAGTTGAATCCCAGCGGTTTGATCGCCGGCTCGATCGTCCGTCCGATCGTCCCCGCCAGGCTGTTCTCGATGGCCGGAGGATGTCCGTTGGTGAACGGCACATGCGCCGCCATCCACAGAATTACGGTGACCAGCAGGATCACCGTGCCCGCCCGCCGCAGAAATACCTTCGAGCGGTCGAACAGCCGCAGCCCGATCGACTGCCACGTCGGCCACCGGTAGGACGGCATCTCGAGCAGGAACGGCGTGCGCCCGCTCCTCAGGACCGAGGATTTCAGAATGCGCGCCGTCATCACCGCAATCACGAACCCAAGCGCGTACAGCCCGATCATCGCCACCGTGCGCGTCCCCAGAAAACGCCCTATCAGCTTCTCGTTGGGCACGAACGCCGCGACGATCAGCGTGTACACCGGAAACCGCGCCGAGCACGTCATGAACGGCGCAATCAGAATCGTAGCGGTGCGGTCGCGCTTGTTCTCGATGGTCCGCGTAGACATGATCGCCGGCACCGCACAGGCATACGCCGAAAGGAGCGGAATGAACGATTTCCCTTGCAGCCCGAATCGCGCCATAGTGCGATCCGCGATCAGCGCCGCCCGCGCCAGGTAACCCGAGTCCTCCAACACGCCGATAAAGAGGAACAACATCAGCACCTGCGGCAGAAACACGAGCACCGAACCAACGCCATTCCACACGCCCTGAATCAGCAGCGAGCGGAACATCGAATCCGGCAGGCTCGCCTGCATCCAGTTCCCCGAAATGTCGAACAGCCACTTCACGCCATCCATCAGCGGCTGCACGTAATCGAAAATCGACTGGAAGACGGCCACCACCACCGTCAGGAACACCAGCGGCCCGGCTACCGGGTGCAGCAGAACCGCGTCCAGCCGCCGCGTCCATTTGGGTGGAATGGGCGCGCGGTACGCCGCCTGCCCGCTCACGTGCCCGGCCCAGGCGCGGCACTTCGGAACGTCCTCGAGAACCGGCAGTTCCTTGGGCACCGGTTTCGGCATGGTGCTGGCCAGAAACTCGGATACCAGCGCGATGCCCTCGCCCTGCCGCGCGCTGACCAGGGCCACCGGCGCGCCTAACTCCTTGGCGAGTGCCTTCAGATCCACACGGCCGCCCCGGCGGCGCAGGTCGTCGGCCATGTTCAGAATCACCAGCGTCGGCAGGCCCAGCGCTAGAATCGGCGCCGCCAGCATCAGGTGACGGCCCAGGTTCGTCGAGTCGAGCACCAGCAGGACAGCTTCAGGTCGCGGCGTGTCGGTTCGTTTGCCGGTAAGCACGTCGTACGCCACCTGCTCGTCTTCCGACCGCGGCGACAGGCTGTAAACGCCGGGAAGGTCGATCAGTTCCACCACCCGCCCGTCGGGCAACTCCGCCAGCCCCGTGTGTTGTTCGACCGTGACGCCCGGGAAGTTGGCAACCTTCTGGCGCAAGCCAGTCAACCGGTTGAACAACGTGGTCTTACCCGAGTTTGGCGGCCCGATCACCGCCACCGCTTTGCGCGCCGTCGAGGAGCGCGGAAACTCCAGAACCGCTGTCGGTCCGCACCCTGAGCAGCCGCTGCACTCGCTCATCGAGGTCCCTGAGACTCCCGTTCGTACCGGATCTTCAGCCGCCGCGCCGTCTCCCGGCGCAACGCAATCTCCGAACCGTCTACCTGGAAAACGCGTGGATCGCCCCCCGGAGCGCTCAGCCCCGCGATTACCTGTGCACCGGGTAAAAACCCCAATTCCATCAGGCGGCGCGCATCCTCCCCCGGCAAATCGATTCCGTCCAGGATCCCGGCGTCACCCCGGCGCAGGTCGACCAGCGTCGCGGAGAAGGCTTCCGGTTCGTCGCTGTTGCCACTCAGTTGCATCTTGATTCCAGTATGCGTGAGTCCGAAATTCTTGTCAAGCGACGAGTGGCGCAGCTTGCGTTTTTTCCGTCCCAATGGTCGTGACCGGCCTCCAAATGGTCCAGAATAAAGGATAACAGAATGTCCACACGAAGTTCGGTGCGGCGCCTGCGGCGCTCGGAACTGGACCGAATCCTGGAGATCGAAAACACCAGTTTCGGAAACGGCGCGTATGATCGCAACCTACTTGCAGATTTTTTCCACAAATGCGGGGATCTGTTTCTCATCGTAGAACGCGAAAACACCATTTGGGGGTATATGCTCACCTGCATTCGCGGGGACCGGGCGGAACTGATCTCGGTGGCCATTGACCCGGCCGCCCGGGGTCAGGGGCTCGCCTCCATTCTGATGGAAAGCACCATCCGGAGACTCCGCCGGCGCGGCATCCGCCGCCTCCGCCTCATGGTGAGGCTCAACAATCGCCCTGCCAGGGCCTTTTACAGGAAATACGAGTTCCAAAAACTGAGAATCGTCCGTTCCTACTATGAGGACGGCAAGGACGGTCTGCTGATGACTCGGGTACTATCCTGACCGTGAGCACCCACTAACGCGGCAAAACCGGCCGCGCCCGCTCCAACCAGTACTGCACCGCCCCGGCCGCCTCCCGTTCCGTCCGCGCATCCTCGGCCGGTATCTCGGCCTACTCGGCTAGCCTGCCACGCTCTCCGCCGATTGCTCCTACGCCCAGATCCTGTGCGATCCAATCCCCTGACTTGCCGTCGCCGCAACGCTCGTGTCGGCCCTCGAGGCACTCACCGCCTGGCGCTGGAATCGCACCGTCTTTTTCTTCGCCGGATTCGGTGTTTTGGCCCTCCTGCCTGCATCCAACCTGCTGTTCCCGATCGGTACGATCATTGGCCGAGGGGCTCCGAGCGGCTCCTCTACTTTCCCTCCATCGCTTTCGCCGTCTGCCTGGTGCGTGCAGTCTACGCTGCTTCCACCCGTTTTCCCGCCGCCGCGCCGGCGGTGTTGAGTGTCATCGTCGCCACGCTCGGAGTTCGAACGTGGTTCCGCAATCCGGATTGGCAGAGCGATCTCACCCTGGCCCAGTCACTCGTCCGCACCAGCCCGCGCAGCTTTAAGGGACGCCTACGGCGCGCCTTCGCCACCTTGAACTCCGGCCCCGCCATCAACCCGCGCTGCGATACGGTCCATCGCCATCTCTGCGCCGCTCTCGCCGCTACCGGCAAACTCGCCGAGCTCTCCACCTACGGCTGCCCTAAGGGCCAACGGCCGCGTCACGGCACCGCCACTTCCCCCATTCCCGCCCGCTTCAACTGCGCGTTCAGCCCCGCGAGTTCGGTGCTCTTCAAGGCTCTCCATCGTGCCATCAACCGGCCCACCGCGGCGCGCCGGTCGCTCACCGCGGCCGTCAGTTGGGTGGTCGGCGCTACGTCTGCCGTTTCCAGCATCCGCATCAGCGCCGCCAGCGACACCCCCGCGCTCGCCAGCGTCTCCGGTCCGGACGCAATCGCTCCCCGGCCGCCGCCAGGCCCGCCCGCGCCTCCGCCGCCCTCAATCGCCGCCGCCTTCTTATCGAACGCCGCCACAGCCTCGGCAGCCGCCCCCTGTGCCCGCCCGCGAACCCGGGCCACTTCCGCCCGCAGCGCCCGCATCTGCGGCAGCGCCTTCGCCACCGCGTTGGCATCGTCGTACAACTGCTTCGAAAGTGTGAACTGCTGCTGCAGGGCGGCCGGCAGAGTCTTCACCCGCGGGTCCATCTTCAACGTCAGCGGCTGCGTGTAGCTCCTGCCGTTCACCGTGAGCTTCACAGTGTAGCGACCGGGCGCCGCCCAGATCGAAGTCGCCGCGGGCGCGGTGTCGTGGACGATCGCCTGCATCGGATAGTTCACTCCGCCCCCGCGTCCGCCCGTCGCGGGCAATGGTGTGTAGTGCATGTCCCACAAGGCGCGGTGCATCCCCGCCGTCGCCGGCAGGCTTCGCGGCGGCCGCACCCAGTACGCCGGAATAGCCAATGTAGCCAGATCCACCTTCGGCTCCGGGTCCGTGCTGGCGTACCGTCGCACCACCGCGGCCGCCGTGTCCAGAATCTCCAGCGTCACCGGCCCGCCGGCGTCCGCCGCCAGGTAGTAATCCAGAATCGCCCCGTCGGGCGGATTGGGCATTCCCGGCTCATCGGGCGGCAGCGGCGTGTCGGTGTTCATATCCCAGCGCACGCGCACCGCGGTCTGCGGCTTGAACAGAAACGCCTCCGCCCGCGCCGTCGCCGCGTTGATCTGTCGGAGCGGCGTGATGTCGTCAAGGATCCAGAACCCGCGCCCGTGCGTCGCCGCAATCAAGTCGTCGTCTTTCACGATCACGTCCCGCACCGAACTCGGCGCCATGTTCAGCCGTAACGACTGCCAGTGGTCGCCGTCGTCGAACGAAACGTACACTTCGCGCTCCGTCGCCGCAAACAGCAGCCCCTTCCGTTTCGGGTCCTCCCGCACCGCGTTGACCGGGGCCACCGCCGGAATCCCGTTCACGATTTCGGTCCACGTCTTGCCACCGTCATGGGTGCGGAACAGGTGCGGCCGCATATCATCGAGACGGATGGTGTTCACCGCCGCGTACGCCGTCAGCGCATCCGTGTGCCCGGCATCCATCACTGATACTTTCATCCACGGCCCCACGGCCGGCGGAGTCACATCGTTCCAGTGCAGCCCGCCATCGGCGGTCGTCTGGATCAGCCCGTCGTCCGTACCGATCCAGATCCGGTTCGCATCGAGCGGGGAGGGGGCCACCGTGTAGATCACGCCGCGCCGGGCGGGCTGCGCCGTCGGCTGCTCGCGGTACTTGCCGATGCTGGAGGGAATCTCCCAGGTCTTTCGCGTCAGGTCCGGGCTGACCTGCTGCCAGGTGTGGCCGCCGTCGCGCGTTTTCCAAAGCGTGTTCGCGCCGAAAAACATCACGTGCGGGTCGGCCTGGGAAAACACCACCGGCGCCGTGCGCAGGGTGCGGAAATCCGCTCCGCGGACCGGCTTCGGCGAGACGTTCGCCACCTGCCCAGTGCGCCGATCGAACCTCGTCACCTTGCCGCCGTACACCAGGTTGGCGTTCAGCGGATCGGGCACCGCGTAGCCGTACTCCTCCACCCCTACCGGAGTCCAATCGCGAAATGTAATTTGCCCGTCGTGCCCGCGGCTCGAGACGCAGGCCGACCCGCTCTCCTGCTGCCCGCTGCACACACGGTACGGATAATCATTGTCGGCGTTCGCGTGGTACATCTGCGACGTCGCCTGGTTGTACCAGGAACTCCACGTCTCGGCCCCGTTCACCGAAATGATCGCCCCCTGGTCGCTGACCGCCAGCAGGATCTCCGGATGATTCGGGTTGATCCAGATCCGTTGATAATCGTCCCCGCCGGGAGCGCCGCGAATGCCGGTCCAGGTCTTGCCGCCGTCCGCGGACCGCCACGCCACCACGCTCGCCGAATACACAACGTCGGGATTCTTCGGGTCCACCGTGGGCACCGGCAGATCGCCGCCGCCGATCCGCGCCGCCGGCCGCGGATCGCTGGTCGCCGCCGCCCAGTGTTCGCCGCCGTCGTCGGACCGGTAGATGCCCGTCCCGCGCCCATGCCCGATCGCCGCGTAGACGCGTCGCGGATTGCTGGGCGCAATCGCCAGGTTCGCCTGTATGAACCCATCCGGCAGGCCCGCGGTCAACTGGCGCCACGTGTTTCCGCCGTCCGTGGATTTGAAAATCCCGCCGCCCGGTCCACCCCATGCGCTGTTCTCCCACGGCCCCTGCCGCCCTTCCCACAGGGTCGCGTACACCGTCTCCGGTGTGGCCGGATCGATCGCTACGTCCGCGCCGCCGGTGTTCTCGTCTTTTCCGAGAACTTTCTGAAAGGTCCGCCCGCCGTCCGTCGAACGATAGATCCCGCGCTCCTCGTTGGGTCCATAGGGATGTCCCAGCACCGCCACAAACAGCCGGTCCGAATTCCGCGGGTCAATCGCGATCTGCGGAATCTGCTGGCCGTCGCGCAGACCCAGGCGAGTCCAGGTCTTCCCGGCGTCGGTCGATTTGTAAACGCCGTCGCCAACGGAAAGATCGGGCCGCTGCAGGCCCTCGCCGCTGCCGACGTAAATCACATTCGGGTCCGACGGCGCCACCGCCACCGCCCCGATCGATCCCGTCTCCTGCGCGTCGAAGATTGGCCGCCAGCTCCGCCCGTAGTCGCTAGTCTTCCAGACTCCGCCGTTGCACACGCCGATATAGAAGACATTCGGCTGGCTCGCCACTCCCGCGGCCGACCGCGTGCGTCCGCCCCGCATGGGACCGATAGCCCGCCACTGCATTTCCGAGAACAGCCTGGTATCGTATTGCGCCGCCAGCGCCACCGAAGCCATCGAGGCCGTCACTGCTATCCACCGTCTCATTTGCTCACGCAGTATATCGAGGAGCCCCACGACGGGCAAATCGAGCGGGACTAGCTTGCCAGCAACTTCGCCAGGAGGGCGGTCCGGTCGGCGATCCGACTTGTCAGGATGCTCTCGTTTGCTGCGTGCGCGCCTTCGCCCACGCCGCCTAGTCCGTCCAGAGTGGGCACGCCCAGGGCGGCGGTGAAATTTCCGTCCGAACCGCCCCCGGTTAACGACTCCTCTAATTCGACTCCTAATTCACGGCCAAGCGCCTGGGCTTTCCGGAACAGGCTCACGATTGCCGCCGAGCGCTCCATGGGCGGACGGTTCAGGCCGCCCGTCACTTCGAGGGCGCATCGGGAGTCGAAGGGACGCAGCGACTGGAACTTCTTCTCCAAGCGCGGTGCGTCTTTCAGCCGCAGGACGCGAACATCCACTTCCGCCCGCGCCTCCGCCGCGACGACATTGGAGCGCGTGCCGCCCGCGATGACGCCGGGATTGACCGTGATGCCTCGCGAGATCTCCGTGAATCCGGCCACCTGGTCGATCTGGCGGCAGAGTTCCAGCACGGCGCTGGCGCCGGCTTCGAAATCTACGCCGGCGTGGGAGGCGCGCCCGCGGACCGTGAGGGTGTAATCGCCAACACCTTTGCGCGCCGTCTTCAACTTGCCCTCCAGCCCGGTGCCGGGTTCCAGCACGAGCACGGCTGTGCTGGCGGCGGCGTTCTTCTCGGTCAGGGGCCGCGAGCTTTCGCTGCCCACCTCCTCATCCGAGTTGAGTTGCAGCATCACCTTCGAAGTTACCGGAATTTCGAACTCGCGCAAGGCCCGCACCGCGAATATGAAGAACGCGATGCCCGACTTCATGTCCAGCACGCCCGGGCCGAACAGGCGGTCTCCGGCCTGGCGAAACGGCATGGTGCGCAGCGTCCCGAGCGGCCATACCGTGTCGGAGTGGCCCAGGGCCAGAATACGTCCGGTCTTTTTGCGGCCGGGCAACGCCATTTCGCAGATCAGGTGCGGTCCGAACCGCCCGCCGGGATGGCGCTTGACGCGCGCCATGGGCGCCACCGTGTCCGAAACCAGTTCTACCAACCGGCCGACCGCCGCGGGGTCGTCGCTCGGCGATTCGCATTCGACCAGCTGCCGGAGTAGCGAGATGATCCCGGCCTGCTGGTCTTCCGCGTAGGAAAGTATTGAATCCACGGCTGATATAATAGCCACTTCCATGGCCATTTTGGATATCAACGAAATCCGGGCGATCCTGCCCCATCGCTACCCTTTTCTGCTGGTGGACCGCATCGTGGAATTGGAAGCCGAGCGCATCGTCGGAATCAAGAATGTCACAGTCAATGAGCCCTGCTTCACGGGCCATTTCCCGGATTTTCCGGTGATGCCGGGCGTACTGATCGTGGAAGCCATGGCGCAGGCGGCCGGCGTGCTCGTCCTGAAAAACATGCCCGATCGCGAAAACAAGCTGGTGCTGCTGGTGGCCATAGAAAATGCGCGGTTCCGCCGGCCGGTGGTTCCCGGCGACACGCTGCGGATGGAGATGAAAGTCATCAAGCGCAAAGCCAGCGTGGCTAAGATGGCGGGTGTCGCCACGGTGGACGGGCTGGTGGTGGCCGAGGTCGAGGTCATGTGCAAACTCGCCGACAAGGAAGAGAAACAGGCCGTCCAGGTCTGATGTCCGAGTAGCCATGCCGATCCACCCGACGGCCATTGTGGACGCGCAGGCCCGCATCGCGGAATCCGCGGACATCGGGCCGTACTGCATTGTCGGGGCCGAGGTCGAGATCGGCGCCCGCACCCGCCTGATGGCCAACATTTACCTGGAAGGCCCCACCTGGATCGGCGAAGATAACATTTTCTTCCCATACAGCACGGTCGGAGTCGCGTCACAGGATCTCAAGTACCGGGGCGAGCGGGCCGAGACGCGCATCGGCCACCGCAACCGCATCCGCGAATTCGTCACGATCCACCGCGGCACCGCGGGTGGCGGACTGGTCACCTCGATCGGGGACGACAACCTGCTGATGACCCAGACCCACGTGGCGCACGATGTCCGCATGGGCAGCCACTGCATCCTGGCCAACAGCGTGGGTATTGCCGGCCACGTCACCATCGGCGACTGGGCCGACCTGAGCCCCTTCACCGGAGTTCACCAGTTCTGCCGCATCGGCCGCCACGCGTTCATCGGGCCCTACAGCATAATCAAGCAGGACGTCATGCCGTACTCGCTGACCAGCCACAAGCCCGAGCTGGCGGTGTTCGGCGCAAACAGCATTGGGCTGGAGCGGCGCGGGTTCGACAAGCCGGTGATCGAGTCGCTGCAAACCGTTTTCCGGCTGCTCACCCGCTCGCAGCTCAATACCACGCAGGCCGTGGAGCGCATTCGCGCCGAGGTGCCGCCTTCGGCGGAGGTGGACGAAGTGATCGAATTCATCCGCTCCTCCGAGCGCGGCGTAATCAAGTGATGCGCTACGGGTTGATCGCCGGAAACGGGCGATTCCCGCTGCTGGCGCTGGAGAGCGCCCAGCGGCTGGGGCACGACGTGACAGTCATCGCCATTCAGGAAGAGGCCTCGCCGGCGGTGGCATCGCTGGCGCCGCGCTGCCACTGGATTTCGCTGGGCCAGCTAAGCAAGCTGATCGACATTCTGAAGGACGAAGGCATCCGGGATGTGGTGATGTGCGGGCAGGTAAAGCACGCCAAGATTTTCTCGTCGATCCGGCCGGACTGGCGGCTGGTGAAACTCCTGGCTACGCTGCCGTCGAAAAACACCGATGGCCTGATCGGCGGCGTGATCCGCATCCTGAAGGACGAAGGTATTCATCTGGGCGATTCCACAGCGCTGCTTAAGCCGATGCTGGCCGAAGACGGCGCGATGACCCGCCGCAAGCCGGACAAGGACGAGCAGCGCGATATGGAATACGGCCGCCGCGTAGCCAATGCGCTTTCAGGTTTCGACGTGGGGCAGAGCGTCGCCATCTGCGAGCGCGCCTGTGTAGCCCTGGAGGCCATGGAGGGCACCGACGCGATGCTGCGCCGCGCCGCCGGCCTGGTCAACGGGCGCCGCCTGACCCTGGTGAAAGCGGCCCGCCGCCGCGAGCACCTGTTGTTCGATGTCCCGGTAGTGGGCCTGGACACGATCCCGGTGATGCGGGAGACCGGCACGACTGCCCTGGCCATTGAAGCGGGTCGGACGCTGATGCTCGACAAGGCCCAAATGCTCGAAGCTGCCGACCGGGCGGAGATCGCGATTGTAGGAACCTGACCGTGTCCCAAACCAAGCTCGCCGTTGTCGGCGCCGGCCAATTCGGACGGAATCACTGCCGGGTGATCCACGAATCCGGGCGCGCGGAACTCACTGCCGTGGTGGATATCGATGCTGACCGCGGTGCCGAAATGGCCGCCGCCTACCAATCCCGTGCGCTCACGTCGATCCGCGATCTCGCCGGCTTGGTGCAAGCCGCGGTAGTGGCCGTGCCCACCATCGCCCACGAGGCGGTGGGCTGCGCCTTGCTGGAAGCCGGTATCGACATCCTGGTCGAGAAACCGATCGCGCCGGACACCGCCGCGGCAACCCGACTGATCGAGGCCGCCCAAACCCACGGGCGCATTCTCCAGGTGGGCCACGTGGAGCGATTCAACCCCGCCGTGATCGTCCTGGAGAACCGCACCACCCTTCCCCTTTTCTTCGAAATCCACCGGATGAACGAGTTCAGCCCGCGCAGCCTGGATGTGGACGTGGTGCTAGATCTCATGATTCACGACGTGGATATCGTGTTGGCGCTAGTGGGCGCCGAGCCGCAGGAGATCCGCGCCGCGGGCATTTCGATACTTTCCGCCAAGGTGGATATCGCCAACGTCCGCCTCCAGTTTCCGAACGGCTGCGTGGCGAACCTCACGGCCAGTCGGGTTTCCACCGAGCGTATCCGCAAGCTCCGCCTCTTCCAGCCGCAACAGTACCTTTCGCTCGACTACGGCCGGCGGGACCTGGCCATTTTCTCGGTGGACGAGCATCGCCGCATCGGCTTCGAGAAACCGAAAGTGGCACAGGGCGAGCCCCTGAAGCTGCAGCTCGACGGCTTCCTGGACAGCGTGGCCAGCCGGGAATCGCCGAAATGTTCGGGTGTCGCCGCACGCCAAACGCTAGGGGTGGCCGGGGCAATTCTTGCTAAAATCGAGGAACACTCGGAGGTGGTCTCTCAAACCTTAGGCGGATGGAAACCGTAGCCCAACCTCCGGCCGATGCCGAACTGGATTTTCTCACCCACTGGGGCGATGAGGACTCGCGTCCGCGCATCAAGCGGGCCGCGATCCTTTCTATCGCCGCGCACGCGGCGGCGATCCTGGCGCTGACGCTCATTCCCGCCGGAGGCGAGGCTCCAAAGCCGCCAGAGCAAGCGCAGATCATTACGCCGCTGATCGAGCCGCCCACGGTTTTGACGCAGAAGGCGCCCAACACGGCCAAAGTCACGCGGGAATTCGAAGCCGCCGAGGTGCAGCCCCGGCCGCGGATCCGCATCCCCGCGACACCCCCGCGGCCGCGTCCGGCGGTGATCCCCCAGGCGCCTCCGCCGAGGCCTCAGGCCGCGCCGCTGCCCGAAGCTCCCAAAGTGCAGGCCGCCATCAGACCCCCGGCCGATTTACCGCAAATGCCCGCTCCTCCGCCTCCGCAGATTCAGGCCACCGAGCACAAGCCGGTATTCGAGTCCCCCGCTCCCGCGGTGGAGGTGCCCCCGGGCCAGAACCGCCTGCCGCTACCGGATACTTCCGTGGCCGGCGCGGTCCGCAGTGCGATTCGCAGTAGCGGCTCCGGCGGTGGAATGGTGATCGGCGACCCCAACCTGGGCGGACCGGGCGGCGGCGGGCCGGGCCTCAACCTGCCGCCTTCACCCGCGTCGCGACCGTCGAACATCCAGCTGTTGAGCGACCCGATGGGTGTGGATTTTCGCCCTTACCTGACGCAGATTCTCACCATCGTGCGCCGCAACTGGTTTTCCGTGATGCCGCAGAGTGCCAAACTCGGGCTGTCGGGACGGGTCGGAGTGCTGTTCGCCATCGCCAAAAGCGGAACCGTCACCAAAGCCAATTTTGCCTCGCAATCCGGAGCGCGCGCCCTGGACCAGGCGGCCATCGCGGCCATCAGCATGTCGAACCCCTTCCCGCCCCTGCCAGGCGAGTTCAACGGCGACCGGATCGTGCTTCAGTTCAACTTCGCCTACAACATCCCGAAGTAAGGAATCAGGGCGCAACTACGGTATACAACATCTGCGTGCCGGCCGCCCCGTTCAGCGTGAACCCGAGGGGAACCTGCCGGTACGGCGCATCTTCGGGCACGGTGAGCCCGTCGGGCACCACCACATTGAACTGGTACAGCCCCACCGCCCCCGGCGCCAGCCCCGCATAAGTCACCTGTGCCGGGATGCCATCGAAAAATACCTGCACGTCTCCCTGCAAACGGCTGATTCCTTGCGCAACCTGGCCCGGCGGAGTATCCGGAGTCACCGGGCCGAAGCCGATCCCGAAAAGAACGATGGTGTCGCCCCGCTTCGCCGGACGATCGGGGATCACATAGCCCGAGTAATCCGGAAACACCGCCACGGCCCAGTAGGTGGAGTCGGTTGTCTCCAACACACCGGGCTGGACCGCCACCACGTTGGTGCGATAGAAGTTGCTGGTCTGGCCGTTCGACGTAACCGCCACCTGGGCGGCGCCCGGCATGAGCGTGGCGGGCACCTGCGCATTCACTTGCCCCGGACTGATGTAAGAGACGAACGCACGGCGCCCGTTGACGGTCACAGTTATGCCGCCTAGCGAGTTCGGCGCCTGGCTGCCGTTGAAGTCGGACGCCTGCCACTCCTGCGTGCTCCCGGCCAGGTTTGAACCGTAGATCTCGATCCATGTCCCCGGCGCGATGGCTTCAAACCCGCCGAATCCGGAGGCCGATAGGACGCCCAGCCGGGAGCGGATCACCGGCTGTGTGCCGGCTGCGGACGGGACGGCGAGAAAACCGTGATAGCCGCCGTCGGCGAAGGAGACGCCGGCTACCCGGCCGTTGTCATCGATGGCCGCGGGTGCGCCTCCCCCCAACGGATCGATAGCTGCGGAAGTTCCATCGGGATTGAGCACAAACCCGGCCGGCACGTTTGTGGCGATCTGTCCGCGGTTGTTGATGGCAATGGCCTGGGTTCCGGCGAGAGTGCCGGGCACGTCCACCAGCCGGTAGATGCCGTCGGGTGTCCGCACAAAGCCATGCCGCAGCCCGTAGGAGCCGCCGAAGATACACCAGCCGACGATGTCGCCTTCGTTGTTGATGCCCAGGACATAGGTCGCGCTCGCATGGGGCACCTCGATATTGGTATAAGATGCTCCGTCCGCGCTGCGCAAAAAGCCGTAACTCACCGGCCCGGCAGAGAAGGCGGCGCCGACGATCTGGCCCTGATCGTTGATGGCCAGCGGGGTACCGTACTGCGATGCGCCCCCGCCGGATGCGTCGAAGCTCGTATACGACTTGCCGTCCGCGGTGCGCAGAAAGGAGTGAACTCCGCTGGCGTCGGAATAGATGCCCACGATCTGCCCGGGATTGTTGATGCCGGTAGCCGTGGTCTGGGTGGCTCCGGGGAAATCGATGGGCGTATAGGTGGGTGCGCCCGCGGCCCGGACATAGCTTCGAGTCGCATCGCGGACCACGATCTGGCCGCTGTCGTTCATGCCGGCGACGACGAAGTAGGTGGTGGGGCCGGGCGGATCGAACGTGAAATACGCGTAGGCCTGTCCCCAGTCCAGCCTGGCCGCGCAGGCCAGCAGAAGTACGGTCAGAAGAGCTCTCATAGGAATTGCCGTGGCGGGCGCGGACAGTTCCAGTATAGCGGGGCGCGCCGACGCGGCTCGCTCCAGGGTCCCTCCGCGCCCCGTCGGGTTGGTTGCCTGGTCGTGTGCCGGGAGATCGAACCTTGCGAGGTCGGAGATGAACCTGTGGTGCACGAACCCGTTCGGAACCAGCACTGCCCAGTCGTGCGCGGGTGGACGATGGTGCTCTTGCCGGCGCCATTAGGGCCAGCACTACCAGGATTTCCCCCGGGGCGGATCGTGAGGCTCACGCCGCGCACGGCGAGCACGACTCCCTCCCTGGCCGTGGTCAGGGGACACCGCGCGAACGGCAAAAGTTCCCCATGGCGCGGGCGCGGGTTGTGTCAGAATGGAAATTCGGGTCCGGAGAGGCTAGGCGTTCCACGGGAAGCGTGAGGACGGTTCCGCTTAGTTGCGGACCCTCCCCGAAGCTCGCTAAAATCAACGCGTTCACGAAATCAGGAGGATACATGGCAGGTGTTGAGCAGAAGGTGAAGCAGATTATTGTCGAGCAGCTCGGCGTGGACGAAAGCCAGGTAGATAGCAACGCTTCGTTCGTTGACGACCTGGGTGCCGATTCGCTGGACATAGTCGAATTGGTCATGGCCTTCGAAGAAGCCTTCGAGCTGGAAATCCCCGATGAGGACGCCGAAAAGATCACCACAGTGAAGGACGCAGTCGAGTACATCGAGAACAAGACGTCCAAGAAGTAGCCGCATGCCCACCAAGGGGGAGTCGTTTTGTCGCGAAGAGTGGTAGTGACCGGCGTTGGATTGCTGACGCCGTTAGGGATCGGTACGGAGGCCACGTGGGGGGGGATTCGTGCGGGCAAAACCGGCATCGGGCGCATCACTCAATTCGACGCATCTGCGTTCTCTTGCCGGATCGCCGGTGAGGTAAAGGGATTCGATCCGGCCGCGTACATCGAGAAAAAAGAGATCAAGAAGATGGCGCGCTTCATTCAGTTCGCCATCGCGGCGGCGGATTGCGCCATCAAGAGCTCGGGGTTGAAGGTGACTCCGGAGAACGCCGAGCAGGTGGGCGTCTACATCGGCAGCGGCATCGGCGGATTCGAGGTGATCGAGCGCGAACACCAGACCCTGCTGGAGCACGGGCCGCGGCGCATTTCTCCGTTTTTTATTCCGGCCACCATCATCAACCTGGCTTCGGGACATGTTTCAATCCGCACCGGCGCCAAAGGACCCAATTCGGCCACCGCCACGGCCTGCACCACCAGCGCGCATTCCATCGGTGATTCGTTCCGCATGATTCAGCACGGGGATGCCGACGCCATGATCTGCGGCGGGGCGGAAGCGTGTATCACCCCGATGGGTATTGGCGGATTCGCTGCGATGCGCGCGCTTTCCACCCGCAACGACGAACCGGAGCGGGCCTCGCGCCCATGGGATAAGGACCGCGACGGATTCGTGGTGGGCGAAGGCGCGGGGATCCTGTTGCTGGAGGAACGGGAAGGCGCGCAACGGCGCGGCGCCCGGATCCTGGCCGAGATGGTGGGTTACGGAATGAGCGCCGACGCGTTTCATGTAACGGCGCCGCCGGATAATGGCGACGGGGCCTTCCGCGTGATGCGCAACGCCGTGCGCGACGCAGGCATCGAACCGCACGACATCGATTACATCAATGCGCACGGAACCTCGACCGAGGTCGGCGACCGGGCGGAGACCGCAGCCATCAAACGCGCCTTCGGCGATCACGCCTACCAGGTGGCGGTTAGTTCGACCAAGTCGATGACCGGGCATCTGCTCGGCGGCGCCGGGGGACTGGAGGCCGGCATCACGGTATTGGCGATCCGCGACCAGATCGCGCCCCCGACGATCAACTACGAAAATCCGGATCCGGCTTGCGATCTGGACTACGTACCCAACAAAGCGCGCCCGATGAAGATCGCATACGCGCTTTCGAACAGCTTCGGTTTTGGCGGAACCAACGGGTCTCTGGTGTTCAAGCGATACGAACCGTAGAGGTCCCGAAAGCCGCTGGCCGGACGTGCCGTAGTGGCCGGGCATGGCCGGGCCAACTGGACAATCGGCCCCCATCGGGAAATCCCCTTTTGCTATGTAATTATGAAAATTGTCGTTGCGATCAAGCAAGTGCCCGCCCGCGACTCCCAACTGCGCATTGCATCTTCATCCAAGTGGATCGAGGAGGCGGACCTCACCTACGAAATCAACGAGCCTGACGCCTACGCCCTGGAAGCGGGCCTTCAGCTCAAAGAGAAGCACGGCGGCGAAGTGATCGCCCTGTGCGCCGGACCGGCCCGAGCCGCGCAGACGATTCGGGAAGCGCTCGCCAAGGGCGCCGACCGCGCCATCCATATTGAAGAAGAAAACCTCGGCGCATACGATCCACTGGCCGCAGCGGGGCTGCTGGCTGCGCCGCTCCGCACCGAAGCGCCGGACCTGGTGTTGACCGGGCTGCAGTCCGACGATCTCGGCTACGGTCAGACCGGCGTGATCATGGCCGAACTGCTCGGCCTGCCGCACGCCACCATCATCATGGAGATCGAGAAACAGAACGGCTCCATCCGCGTGAAACGCGAGCTCGAAGACGGCTGGTTCCAGCACGTGGAGATGCCGCTGCCGGCGCTGCTGACCATTCAATCGGGCATCAGCAAGCTGCGCTACGCCACGCTGATGGGAATCAAGAAAGCCAAGAACAAGGAGATCCGGCGGATTGCCGCAGCGGATTTCGACGCGGCGGCGGGAGCGCCGAGCATCATTGTGGATCGCATGTACCTGCCCGAGCGGACCAAGCAGACGCAACTGTTCGACGGCAGCCCCAAAGAAGCGGCGGCCAAGCTGGTGGAGAAGCTGAAATTCGAGGCGAGGGTCATATGAGCATCCTGGCGGTTTTGGAACAACGCGGCGGCTCGTGGAACAAGATGTCGTTCGAGACCCTGGCCGCGGCACAGCAAATCGCGAAGGAACGAAACACCGGTGCCGCCGCGGCGGTCGTATCGCAAGAGCCCGGGGCGCTTGCCACGGAGCTGGCGGGAAAGCAGCTCGAGAAGGTCTACGCAGTTCAGCACGATTTGCTGAAGGACTACACTCCCGACGCCTACAGCGCGGCCTTGCGGCAACTGGTGGGGCGTGTCAACCCCGACCTGGTGCTGTTCCCGCATACCTACCAGGTTCGTGATTTCCTGCCCAAGCTGGCCACTTCGCTCCAGCGTGTGGCGGTGAGCGACGTGGTGTCGCATCGCGTGGAGAACGGGCAGGTCGTGCTCGTGCGCCAGCTTTTTCAGGGCAAGGTCAACGTGGACGTGCGGTTCGCTACCGAGGGTCCGAATTTCGCGTCCTTGCAGGCGGGTGCGTACCGTGCGGACCGGGTCGCAGCCGGGACCGCCGAGATTGAAACATTCACTCCACAGATTGCGGCGGACGATGTCCGCACCAGGCCGCAGGAGCTCTTCCGCGAGTCCCAGCGCGCCGTGGACCTGGGCGCGGCCGAGATCATCGTTTCGGTGGGGCGCGGCATCAAGGAGGCCGACAACATCCCGCTGGTGCAGCAACTCGCCGAAGTGCTGGGCGCGGAACTGGCGGCGTCGCGTCCGATCTGCGATGCCGGATGGCTGCCCATGGAGCGGCAGGTGGGCAGTTCCGGGCAAACGGTCGCTCCCAAAATGTACCTGGCGGTGGGGATCTCGGGCGCCATTCAACACCTGGTCGGGATGAAAGGATCTCGAACGGTGGTGGCGATCAACAAGGACGCCAATGCACCGATTTTCGAAGTGGCGGACTACGGCATCGTGGGCGACCTGTTCCAGGTGGTGCCGGAGTTGATCGAGGCAATTCGCAAAGCCAAGTAAGTGGTGTCAGGCTGGCGTTCGCGGGTATGAGTTGTAAGGGGAACACGCTATCGAGGCGGGCCTCTTGGCATTAGCGATTCTCGCTGGCGCGCTGTTCACCCTGGTCGTGGCGACCGCGTTGGGTGCGGCACTGCTCGGGAAGGCCGCCAGAGACTTCGGCCTACATTTCGTTGCAGGCTCCGCGCTGCTGAGCGGCGCCGTTTTCCTGCTCTGCGCGGCCGGCGCGCTGTGGCCTTGGACACTCGCCGCGTTAGGTGCATCCGCTCTGGCGCTGGCCTGGCGCAGGCTCGCCGCCACCGACGTCGGCCTCCCGCCAATCGATCGGCTGCTGAAGACCGCGTTCGCTATCTACCTGGTGCTGTATCTCGCCAATGCCATGGCTCCGGAATTCAGCTATGACGGCGCGCGGTACCACCTGGGGTTGGTGGGCCGGATCCTGCGCGAACACGGGTTCCACCGCATCACCGATAACATGTACGCCTGCCTGTCGCAGGGCATCGAAATGCTGTTCGTTTTCGCCTTCGCGTTCGGAAAGCACTCGGCCGCGGCGGTGGTGCATTTCACGTTTCTGCTGGCGCTGGCATGGCTGATGCTGCGGTACTCCCGCGACGCCGGGTTTCCCATCGCCGGGGCTTGCGCTGCCCTGCTCGTGTTCGCCAGCCCTGCCGTGGGGGTGGATGGCACCAGCGCATACATCGACGTGGCGGTGGCGGCGGTGGCCTTCGCGCTGTTCCGATTGTTGCAGCTTTGGGACGAAAGCCGCTCGGCGCGGCTGCTGATCGCAATCGGCCTGGTGGCCGGCTTCGCCTATGCCGCCAAGTACACGGCATGGCCGGCTGTACCTTACGCGCTGGGTTTCGTGGCGTGGAAGGGCCGCCGGCCGCGCGACGTGCTGGTGGTAGCGGGGTGCGCCGCGGTTCTGATCGCACCGTGGATGATCAAAAACTGGCTCTGGGTGCAAAACCCGCTGGCGCCTTTCTACAACCGCGTGTTTCCGAACCCGTACTTCACGGTGGCCTTCGAGCGCGAATATCGGCACCACATGGCCTGGTACGGCCTTCGCAGCCACTGGCAGCTTCCGCTGCTGGCGACGACGTATGGTTCGCTCTCGGGGCTGCTCGGGCCGGTGTTTCTGCTGTCCCCGGTAGCTTTGTGGTCGTTCAGGCGGCGCGAAGGTCGGCAGTTGCTGCTGGCCGCGCTGGTATTCGGCGCGGGGTACTTCAGCAATATCGGGACGCGATTTCTTATTCCGGCCTTGCCGTTCGTCGCTATGGCGATGGCTCTGGCGGTGAGCCGGTTTCCGCGCCTGCTGATGGCCGTGGCTCTGCTGCATGCGGCAGTCTCGTGGCCCTCGGTTGCACGGCGGTACGCCAAAACGGACGCATGGCTGCTGGCGAAGGTCCCCTGGCGGGAGGCATTGCGCATCAAACCCGAGGAAGGGTTCCTGTATTCGAATCTGCCGGGGTATGGAGTAGCGCGAATGATCGAGGAACGAGCCCACGCCGGCTCCACAGTGCTCAGCTTCACTCCCATACCGGAGGCGTACACGTCGCGCAACGTGCGCGTGCCCTCTCAATCGGAGCAGGGCGTCGCAGACCGCGCCATCTTCTTCACGGGTTTCGACCCCGGCTACGCTCCCACCTGGCGTTTGCGTTTTGCGTTTCCGCGGCGGGAACTGCGCGCATTGCGGGTGGTCCAGACCGGCCGCGCTGCTCCCGACACCTGGAGCCTGCATGAGCTTCGCGTCTTCGACGGCGGGCGCGAACTGCCGCGCGCCGGCTGGCGATGGAGCGCCGCACCCTACCGGTGGGGCATCGACAACGCCGGCGACGGCAACCCCGTGACGTTCTGGACCAGCGGCGACACGCTTCACCCCGGCGAGTTCGTGGAGGTACAACTCCCGGCGCCCCTCGCGGCCGACAGTGTGCTGATGGAAGCCGCGCCCAATCAGTGGAACGTTCGGCTGGAGTTGGAGACCCGCGATGAGTCGGGTGCGTGGCAGTTCCTGGCTCAGGCGCCTGAGAGCTCGTTGGCGCCACTTCCCGCCGGTCTGCGACGCGCCGCGGCGACGGAGTTGAAACGCCGCGGCATCGATTACCTGCTGATTTTCGACCGCGAATCCGGCGCGAACGACCTGCAGAGTCACCCCGAATGGGGAGTGGTTCCCACCGGCGCGTACCGCGATGCGAGGCTCTACCGGCTACCGGAGCGGTAGCGCGGCCGGGTCGGCAATTCCAGCAGGTGCTTCGGCGTGAAGCGGCGCTTGTTCCAAGTCCTGCGCTCGTCGAAGGCGATGCCGACGTCGTATCCGAGCTCGGTATAACGGCAGTAGCGCACCTTGCCTCTGAGGCTGCAACTCGCGCACACGATCTCGATATCCGTGCCCTCCTGTGTGCCGGCCTCCATCTGTACGCACGCGCCGGACGGCGAAATGTCCTCCAGGTTGGCTATCATCTCGCGGGATTCCGCCAGGTCGCCGATCCGGACCGTCACCAGGTCCGAGCACATGAAACGCGTTTCGGAACGTCTCTCTGCCATTTCTCCTCCTATGCTGACCGGATTTGTCCGGTTTGAGGAATTATCGGCATTTCGCTCCGGAACTTTAGGGCCATTCAAATCGGCGTCGGATGGCACAACCGCAGCCTAACACGCGAACGGCCCAGGTTGCATGACGACACACGCGGTGGGCGCGCACGCTCAGGCGGAGCATGCCCGCGCTCGCGACCGGTCGCATCCCCCGATGACTGCCTATTTGCCCAGTGTTTCACCGGGAGGTGCGCCGGGACGTGCCAGAAGGGTGGTCGGATCGGGCACCACGAGGGGCAAGTAGCCCATCGCCAGGTTTCTGGCCCCCACGTCGCTGATGAATGCAAAGCCGTGCCCATACTGGAAGTTACACACCGCGAACACGTATCCGCGGAAACCTGGCATCGCCGTGGATGCCAGCACTGTGTAACTCGTACCCGATGCCAGGGTCGGCGTCGTGAATGCCTGCCCGGCTCCGCTGCCGAACGGATTCAACGTACACGTGCCGGATTGCGCCGCCGTGCCTACCGGGTCGGTAGACGTGTTCGAGATGGCCATGCCCGTGTCGAATCCCGAATCGCTGACCACGTAGGGGAAGAGCAGGATGGTCTGACAGGGCGTCACCGAGATTACGTTCGATGCCACGGAAGTATCCGCAAAACGCGGAATGGGGAAGGTCGCGGGCTGCGCCTTGGAGGCATCCCCTCCCGGCAAATATGCCGGTGCATAGCTCCCGTTCACCGTAGGCACGGTCTGGCCGGCCTTGAGGCCGCTGGCCTCGAAGAACATCGCAAAAACAAAATCCTCCACCAGCCCGGGATGTGCCGCCGTGACCTCCCACACGGCCGTGGCCGTGCCGTTGGTGATCGGAAGTTGCACGGCATCGATGAAGGAAATCGTCTCCGTGCTGGCCAGCTCCTGGTATGGCCCCGATTCGGAAGGCACCAGTTGGGCGGAAGTCGTGCTCGATGAGCCGAGGTTCTTCGTCGAAACAAAAATGCTGACGCCCGCCGGAATGTTCTTGAATACCGCTTTGAACCGTGTACCGAAATCCGCCAGCCCCGCGCCCGGCAGAGACGGAATTACCAGGCCCGATTCGGTGGTCAGATTGTAGTTGGCGCCCGGTTGGTCCTGTACCGCGCTGGCAGTCGGATCGGCACCGGCGATCGTTCTGGTCTTGAAAGCCGCCGCGAAAGCCTCCGTATAGACCAGGCCGGCATACTGCCCGGTCCGGCTCAGCGTCGCGCACTCCGGCGACGTCACGCTCCCCGCGGCAAACGTCAGGCTGGTGGTCACCGTTCCGACGGTGCGCTGCGGCGAATCGACCGGCAGCGAAGTCGAGCCGCTGATGGCCACGTTGGCAATCACTGGTAGCGGATTGGTCCCGGTGGCTCCCAGCGCGCTCGCGTTCATGCGGACATTGGTGATCCGGTAGGTACGGATTCCGGAGGCACCGGGAGATTCGACCGGCACTCCCTGAAAGGTCACCGAGTTGGCCGACACCGTCCCCTGGAAAATGTTGGGGCGAGATGAGCCCGAGCCGTCAAACGGCTGGCCGGCCCCGCCCGTACCCTGTACGACACATCCGGTGATGCTTCCGCAGACCCGCTGGATGGGATTCAGAGCCGTTCCAGGTTCATCGATCAGCAGCAACGCCTCCGAGCCGCCGTTGGAAAGAATCCGGCTAGTGACGTTCGCCGGCAGATAAACCGTGACATTCGCCTGCGGAATCGGACGATTCGCCGGCGTCGGCACGCCGCCCGCGCATGTCAGAACAATGTCACCAATCAACTCCGTCAGACCTTCGGCACGCAGCAGGGTTGGAACGGAGGTCATCGTGCAACTGAGTGCAGACTGGGCTGAAGCGGGGAGAAGCCCCAACCAGGCCAACGCAATGGCCGCCCCACCGATTCTGATGAGTCTCCCGCGGGTTTTGAGCATGAGCGATGATACCTTCCATTTCGGATTTGGACCGCTACCAGGCGGAAACAAAGCAACCCCGTCGAAGTCGCGATGACACACGACGCTCACGATGAGGTCTTCGGCATTTTAGGATAGCATCCTTAACGCTGATTACAAGGGAAAACTGGTCCGGCAGAACCCTCTGGAACGGACTGCAACCCTGTAGTACCGGCTCATACCGGTTGAGTACATGCGCTCCTGACATCTCCACGCGCGCGCGGCTTATTCCAAAAGGCGATCATTAAGTCCGGCGGCGGCCGCGACGGCGCACTGACGGGATGTCCTATGAGCAAGGACACTCCCGACGAGTTGTCGGCGGAGACGATCGGCGTTAACTTCGCGCGCAGGCATGGGATAGAAGGGAACGGTGCGGAGGCGCTGGCCAAGCTGCGAGCGCTCAGCGCCGCCGAGATTCCCGGTGAAGGTCAGACGGCCCCCTCAATTCCGATACCTATTCGGGTCCGATTGTCGACGGCCGCATTGTGGTAGAGACTTCGCAGAACGCCTACAAGGCCGGCCGCCAGATGCGCGTTCCGCTGATGGTCGGCGCCAATAGCGCCGATGCCGGCGGCTTTGTCTCCGGGGCAACGAAAGATGCGGTGTTCTCCCTGTACGGGGAGCGGAAAGCCGACGCCATCGCGACCTATGATCCCAACGGGACCATCGATCTTCGTGCTCTGATCAAGGTGGCAGGCCGGGATAGGGTTCACCTCGAACCAGTCCGTATGACCGCGCGGGCATTCGCCGCGAAGGGTAGTCCCGTCTATGTCTATCGCTTCTCCTACGTGCAGTCCTCAATGCGCCAGCGCATGCCGGACGGAGCGCCGCACGGATCCGAAATCCCCTATGTGTTCGACACCCTGGGTAGCGGAGGAGGCTTCGGGCGGGCGCCGGCCCTGCCGGCGCCCGAGGACCGTAAGGTGGCCCAGACGGTCCAGTCTTACTGGGTAAACTTTGCCAAGACAGGCAACCCGAATGGTTCGGGCCTAACGAATTGGCCGCGTTACGATCCGCGTAAGGACGAGATCCTCGATTTTCGGCCCGACGGCACGCAGTTCGCCGGTCCGGATCCCTGGAAAGCGCGGCTGGAGCTGGCGGAGCATCTCTCCAACACGACGAAGGTACGCTGACGCTAACTCAATTAAGACGCGGAAGACTTCATGGCGAAGCAAAACAATCTGGACTTGGCGAGCCCCAATGAGGGCGCAATGAAGAGATCATGCGTCGCGCTCTGGGGATCGCGGAATGGATTCAGGCTGTCGAGGTCGTGCGCACCCATGGATCGACGAGTTTCATTGCTGGCTGGAAGCTCAACGGGTGACGCCTCCGCTCCGATAAACCGAAAGAAAATTCTATGAATACGCGGCATCGGAGGTTATTCCTCGGGCTCGCGCTGATCGGCGCCACGCTATCTACCCCAGCAAGCGGACAGGAATCTAAGAAGAGCCAATCAGGACCGCTAACGATTCAAGAGCAAGGCAGCTTTGCGGTCGGTGGTAAGGTCACCACAAATCCGGGAACATTCAATCCGAAACAGCCAAGCCCTCAGGGCCAAACCCTGCATGGCGATCACGCCTATGTCTTTTGTCAGAGGCCTGTCAATCGACGCAAGCTCCCTCTGGTTTTCTTGCATGGCACCGGGCAGTTCTCGAAGACTTGGGAGGCTACGCCGGATGGCCGTGAGGGTTTCCAGACGATCTTTCTCCGGCGGCGCTTTCCGGTCTATCTGATCGATCAGCCGCGTGGCGGCAACGCGGGCCGCAGTACGGTTTCAGCGACGATTGATGCCGTGCCAGATGAGCAGACGTGGTTCGATACGTTCCGGGTTGGCATTTGGCCAGAGTATTTTCCGGGCGTCCAGTTCTCGAAAGATCCTGAAGCCCTCAACCAGTACTTTCGCCAGATGACGCCGATCGTGGGGCCGTACGATCCGGATGTAATCTCACGATGCGTGCGCCGCTCTGTTCAAAACCTGCATTATGCACACGAGAAGCATTCCGAACGCCCGCGGCGCTCGGTTGATGTCATTCAGAGTTGAGTAGGTCAGTTCGAGTTTCGCTGCTTGATCGTCCTCCCGAGAGTCCGGTCCCGCCGAGTCCCCCGCCGAAGTCACTTGCTTCGTTGCATTTGGCATCAGCGCATGAATTTCTATGCGCGGAGATCGAAAGGACCAGCGGGAACTTCTGTCAGCGCAGGGCCGGCAGCATCACGGGTGCATAACCGTTGGCGCGCGGTGCAATCCGGCGCAACCGGTCCATCAACCGCTCGAACATACCCTTCTCCTCGTAGTGGTCGCTGTAGCTTACCCCAGTGCGGCCGGCGTGTCGCCAGATCTTGGCTGCTACGAACAGGAAGCGGAGCCGCGAAGTCGCCAGAGTCGTGTGCCGGAGTGCGGTGGCGTCGGCCTGCGGCTCGCGGTTGAACAGCATCAGCCAGCAGTTCAGGTTGTACGCCAGCATAGCCAACTGGAAGTGATTGCCGTTCACGTCAAAGCGGCCTGACGGATGCGCCGCCAGTCCGGCATCATTGTTCGCCTCTTTGATCAGGTTTTCGGCACCGCCGCGCTGGCCGTAAAACCAGACCACGAAGTAGATCGGATCGCTCATGTCGGTCACGAAGACCCGGTACTTGAACTGACTGGTTTCGAACAACTGGTATTGCTCGATTTCCTCGGCTTCCAGTTCCTCGCGTGGCTTTTCTTTGCGCAGAGCCACGAACCGGTATGGCTTGCTCCATCCCTCCGGCTGGTTACGGAATTCGCATTCCGCGTCGGCATCCGTCTTGGGTGACGACTTCCACTGGGCTTGGCGTAGTTCCTCAACCAACCGGGACGTCTTGCGCGCACAGATCACGAATCGAGCGTCGAATTCTTCATACGCTTCGACGGCGTCCTGGCAGTAGAACCCCGAATCGGCCCGACCGTAGATCTGCTTCACACCAGGCGGCAAGGCCTTTTGGACATTCCGCAGATGATCGCGGATCTGCTTGCCGCTGGGCCGGTCGCCATTGCGCAATTCGCCCCACACGTATTCTCGCGTCTCGGCGATGAACGTCAGCATCGGTTGATAGCTCTTCTTGCCTTTGTTTTTCGGGTTGTAGCCCTTGCGTCCGCCCATCTGTTGTCCGTAGAGCGTGTGCACGGTGGTGTCGGTGTCGATGGTGACGACCTCCAACTTCACGTTGGCCGCCTCCCAAACCCGTTCCCGCAGGGTCCGCATAATGGTTAGCATCTGGCGGGCGACATTGCGATGCAGCGCGTTCACGAATCGCCAGAAGGTGGATTGGACCGGCAGCTTGGTGACTTTAAGGATGCCCGTCAGGATGGGATCGCGCGCGACGAAGCGCAACTGGTTCAGCCGCGGAAAGCCGATGTAGAGGCCGAGCACGATGCCCAGCACGAATCGGTACAGGTCCATGGCTCGGGGAATCCGCTTCGAGGTCAGGGTCTGCTCCACCAGGGGCTGGAACCCCACTTTCTCCAGCATGGTGATGATCGGCAGCAGTCCGCCGTAGGGAGTCAGATTCCTACCATTGAAGTCATAGGGCGTAAAGGCATTGATTTTATGGTTCGTCTCCCAAAAGTGTAATTAGCGTTCGACCGGCAGTGGCAGCCGGGCACAGCAATGATAAATGGCGGCAATGAAGTTGCTCGCCGTGCGGAAGCCAAAAGATCGATGGCTGATGGACTTGATCTTGTTGTTCATGCCCTCGACGGCCCCGTTGGACAAGCGGATGGTCGTCCAGGGAAGGATCCCGTCCAGGTGGGAGCGCAGCATCTTTGTGAATTTCTTGAATGGCTCCAGTTTCGAGCGCATGGCGGAGTTCATCCACTTGCGCAGGTGCCGCTCGGCGCGCCACGGCTGCTGGAAGGACCAGAACAGTTGGAACGCCTCCTTCAAGTACCAGGCGCGGACCAGTGGCGTATTCCAGCGGACCAAGGTCGAGAGCCGCTCCTTCTGATCCGGGTTCAGATTCCACGGATTCTTCAGCAGCAGCCAGCGAGTTCCTTTGACGGTCACTCTCTCTTTGGAGGTGACTTGCCGCCCCAGTTGGCGCCGAACCGCGTCGACCGCCTCGTTGAGATGTTTGACAATATGAAACCGGTCAAACAGAATCCGCGCATTCGGCGCGTGTTCCCGCACCAGGCTGGCGTATGGCGCCCCCATGTCCATGCCAACCACCCGCAGCGTTCCACAGCGCCGCCGCCCCATCTCTTCGGTGAAAAACTTCCGCACCGCCGCTTCGGTGCGCTCTTCTCCGACCCACAGCAGCACCCGCCGTTCCAGATCGTAAACCACCGTCAGGTAGACCTGGCCGTTGCGCCGGCTCACCTCATCGATGCCGATGACATGGACGGGAGGCCGCGCGCGATGGCGAAGGCCATAGGCCACCGCCCGTTTCACAATCGTGGCCACGCTCTTCCAGTTCAGTCCGTATTGGCGCGCCGTTCCCTTCCAACTCAGTTCGCGAGCCAGCACTGCCACGGCGTTGGCAAGCGCAGTGGTCACTCGCGCCCAAGGCTCCGCCCAGGGGAAGTCCTCCACCCGCACGCCGCACCTGGGGCACTCGACTCGGCGCGGGCGATACCGCCACTTCAACGGCAGTTTCCTCATCGACAGGTCGCGCCATTCCCGAACCGGCCTGATACTGTGAACTTCGCGGCACCGCTGCCGGCAGACGCTGCAACAGAGGAGTCGCCGGCCCAGGCGGTCGATCCATACGATCATCGCCTCCTCGGTTTCCTCCACATGAGTAACCGTGTGCGCTTTCAGGCGCAGTTGCTTTCTGATAAAAGTCTTTATGAGCACCTCGGCCTTTTCCCTTCGTCGTGTTTTGGCGAACACCTTCGAAGGATAGAAAGCCACCGGGGTGCTTCTCAACAGCCCGCCTGTCCGCATCTGCTTGCAGTCAAACGGCGTCAACTTCAATTACACTTTTGGGACAGGAACCGATTTTATTGGGTTCCGGAATAACATCACGAACCCCTTGATTGGCGGGCCTTCGGCCGCTATCCTGTTCTTGTTCCTTAACCATTTGGGTGGCTTCTGAGAATCGGCTCGCGAAGCTGTGAACTCCGCGGACCTACTGTTTTAACGCAGGATTCTCAGAGTCCCAAATGGCGTCAGGCCTCAGCCGGCCGCTGTTCGCGTCGGGCACCGTGCATAATCCAGGTTTATGCAGTGTTTGAAAAGACTCCCGTGTCGCACGGCAAAGTGGTTAGTGCGAACCTCGACGCCATCAAGGCGATGAAGGGCGTGAAGCACGCCTTCATCGTGGAAGGCATACCCGTTACCGGGAATTATCCGAATTACCTGTTTGCGGATCCGGGGCTCGAGGCCGGCGTTGCGATTGTCGCGGATAGCTGGTGGGCTGCGCAATCGGCGCGGAAGAAATTACAGGTGAAATGGGATCTCGGCCAGTGGGCGTCGCAGGACAGCGATCAGAATGCCGCCAAGGCGGAGGAACTGTCCAAACAAGCGCCGGCACGGACCCTTCGAAAGGACGGAGACGCGGATGCGGTTTTTCAGCGAACTGACGTCCGCGTGATCCAGGGCGCATACCGCTTTCCTATCATCGCTCACAACGCCCTCGAACCTCAGAATGCTACGGCACACTACCGGGATGGCAAGGTGGAAGTCTGGTCCACCAGTCAGCTACCCCAGACGGGGCTCCAGTTGGTGGCCCGAGTCCTTGGCATTCCCCTCAACGATGTAACCGTCCACATGGTGCGCGCCGGTGGCGGCTTCGGACGCCGATGCTATAACGACTCTATGGCTGAAGCCGCCTGGATTTCCAAGACGGTCGGGGCACCCGTCAAGTTGTTGTGGACTCGTGAAGACGACGTGCAGCACGACTATTATCGTCCGGGAGGATTTCAGTACCTGAAAGCCGCGATCGACCAGAACGGCAAGCTCGCTGCATGGCACGATCATTTTATTAGTTACGGCGAAGGGAATTCGTTTATCGCGGAGCGCGGATTCGATGCCGGTCAGTTTCCGGCAGGTTTGATCCGTGACTATCAGGTGCAGTCGTCGGTATTGCCGCTGGTTTTGAAAACCGGCGCATTGCGCGCACCAGGATCCAACTGCAGCGCGTGGGTTGTTCAGTCTTTCCTCGACGAGGTCGCCCATGCCGCTGGAAAAGACCCGCTAGCGCTTCGGCTGGAATTGCTCGCATCGGCGCCTGCACTCGCAGCGCCTGCCCCCGGGCCGGGAGGTGGGCCTCCCGGTGGAGGTAGACCGGGCCTGAACGCGGCTCGGATGCGAGGGGTACTCGAGCTTGTCGCGGAGAAGTCCGGTTGGGGCAAACGCCAGTTGCCGCCACGGACGTGCTCGGCATCGCGTGCCATTTCGACCATGGCGGCCACGTTGCGGAGGTCGCCGAAGTCACCGTGAGTGCCGACAAGAGGATAAAGGTCAACAGGGTCTGGGTAGCTGCGGATGTCGGTAGTCATGCCATCAATCCGGGCGCTGCGGAGCATGTCTTGCAGGGCGCTGTGATCGATGGTCTGAGCGAACTGATTCAGGAGATCACCCTGAAGAATGGCCGGCTCGTGCAATCGAATTTTCATCAGCATCCGGTATTGCGAATGAACGAGGCGCCTCCCATCGAGGTGCACCTCCTGAAAACGAACAATACGCCAAACGGTCTGGGCGAACCCGGATTGCCCCCGATTCTCCCAGCTATATGTAACCGATCTTTAAGGTAACAGGAGAGCGCATCCACACGTTACCTTTTACGAAACAGGGCTTTCAGTTTGCGTGAGTAATTTCCAGCCGAGGGGCTCGTCATCTAACAGGTTGCTGAAAAAGGGTATTTCGATGCCCGAAAGCACCCAATGTCTCGCTCCGTCAAACGTAGAATCAACAGTTTGCGGCTGTTGGTAAGTGCCATTCTAAGTAGTCCGGGGACTTTTTCAGCAGCCTGCTAAGGGACATCTTCGAGGAACTATTGCGTCTCCGCAATCTGGGGCAAAAATGCGCACTGGCCACCATCGTGGAAGTGCGCGGTTCGATCCCCAGCTTCGAGAGTGCGAAAATCCTGGTCCGCGAGGACGGGTCCATGACGGGCACCATCGGCGGTGGCTGCGTGGAGGCCGAAGTGTGGAATGCTGCCCGGGAGGTGATTCAAACGGAGAAACCCAAACACCTCAACTTCAACCTGGGCCAGGACGCGGCATACGATAACGGCCTGATCTGCAACGGCCAACTCGACGTCTTTGTGGAGCCGATCATGCCCGTACCCCATGCCTTCATCTTCGGCGCCGGACACATTTCCAAAAGTCTCTCCAAGGTGGCAACCCTGGCCGGTTTCAATAGCGTCGTTATCGATAACCGCGACACCTTCGCTAATCGCGAGCGCTTCCCGGAAGCCGTAGCCGTACATGCCGACGAGTACGAAGAGGTTTTCCCGCGCCTGGCCATCAACGAAACAAGCTACACATCATCGTCACTCGCGGCCATCGCGACGACATGGAGTGCTCCAACTGGCGATCGCGACCGAGGCGCGGTACATCGCCATGATCGGGAGCAAACGCAAGGTCCTGAATGTGATCCGCGAACTCGAAAAACAAGGCACCTCGCGCGCAGCGTTCCAGCGCATTCATGCGCCGATGGGGCTGGACATCGGGGCGATTACCCCGAAGAAATTGCCATCTCCGTGACTGCGGAGATGATCGCCGTTCGCCGAAATGCCGGCTCCAATTGGCGCGCTCTCTCGCTCTCTGTCTTCGACGGGACGGAGCACACCGTACTTTCGTGAATCCTGCAGCAGTAAAACTTACTGCCCGGAAGTCGCGCCCTCGTGGGTTCACTCCAGGGCTCTTCTGCTATCGTGAGTACTCGTTTCTCGATACCCTGATCGGCATCATTTCGTCCCGCGGCACTCAAGGCGTTCGGGAAAACGCGGGTGCCTGTCACCGTCGTCACCAACTCGGGATGCTGGGCGCGCGGGGTGCCCTCAATAGTATTGCCGCATACAACGCTCTCCTTTCATTCGTCCCCCGCGTCGCAGGGGTTCCCCACTGGTGTCATGTCGTTCGCCAGCTGAAACTATCGCTTCGCCAGAATGTTGCTGATTGAATTGCGAAAGCAGGGCAAAATCGGACCACAAATAATGTAGGGCACGGTTGGCGTCCCATCGCCAGCAGCAGAGGGGAGCAGGATGGCTAAGAAGGACGACTCGTCGGGCGGCATGAGGTTCAGCCGTCGCAATTTCCTCAAAACCACGGGCGTTGTCGGTCTCGCCGAGACCGTTGTTGCTCCGAATGAAGCTGACGCTCAGACCACGCCCCCGGCCCCCGGGCCGGGAGAGGTGCCTGTTCGGCTAAACGTAAACGGGCGGCAAATCCTCTCAACATCGAGCCGCGGGTCACCCTTCTGGTACGCGAGTCAAACGCCTGGACGGACCAGACAAAGTGACCGGCCGCGCGAAGTACACCTTCGATATCGCGCGTCCGCGCATGTTGTACGCAAGGATCGTCCGGTCGCCATACCCGCACGCCCGCGTCGTATCGGTGATCTGTCGGTGGCGAATCGCATGCCAGGCGTCAAGGCCGCGCTCGTCGCAAAAGACCCGGCGGGGCAGAACAATCGCGTGATGTTCCAAGGCGACGAAGTGGCTGCCGTGGCAGCCGACACCGAGGAGCATGCCATCGACGCGGCGCGGGCCATCAAAGTCGAGTACGACATCCAACCGCACGTGACCAGTGTGAAAAGGCGCTAGCGGGCACGGCGCCCCCGGTATTCACCGGCGGGAACGTGCGGGCCAGCCAGTCGCAGCAAAGTGGTGACCTGGCCGCCGGCGTCCAGGCGGCAGCGCACGTCATCGAAGAAACCTATGCGACCCCGGGCATCACGCATACGTGCATGGAGACGCACGGCACGGTATGCGAATGGGACGGGGACAGGCTGACCGCGTGGATCTCCACGCAGGGGATCAGCGGCGCTCGTGAGAATTTCGCCAGCGCGTTGGGAATTCCGCAGGCCAACGTGCGCGTCATCTGCCAGTACATGGGCGGCGGCTTCGGCAGTAAGGCATTAAGGGCCAGTTAAACAGTAACCTGTACAATAGGAGAACTTCTAAAAGGGGCTACTCGTGGTTACTAGGAGAAAGTGTGTAGTTCCAGTCGGGATGCCTTTTGTGGCGTCTGAGGCGCAATTGGTCCATGTCCTTCTTGGATAGTTCAACGCCGGTCTCATATTGATTGGTATCCAGAATGGCCTTGACCTTCAGGCCGCTCTGGGTGCGGGTTCCACCGATCAAGTTTACTACCGTCTCGAAATTGATCAACGGCTGGCCCTTCCAATTCAGGCTGATGAACGAAAATAGCCGATGCTCGATCTTGTTCCATTTACTGGTTCCCGGCGGGTAGTGGCAAACCGTGATCGCCATGCCGGTCTCATCGCTTAATTCCTGGAGGCGCACTTTCCAGGCCCGCTGCCGACTGCCGTTCCCGCCACCACTGTCGGCGCAGATCAGCAACCGCTGCACCCCGCGGTAGTGCCTCCTGCCGTCCATACGCCACCAACGCCGGATGCTCTCAACCGCGAATTCTGCGGTTTCATGGGTCACTCCGACATTGACCACTGCCCGGTTGCGCGCAATGTCATAGGCGCCATAGGGAATCGCTTTGCCCTCTGCCTGGCTCGGAAAGTCGTAGGCCGATACCTCGTCCGCCTCCCCTTGCCGCAGCCACCAGCGGCCCACGTTTTTGAAGGCTCCCACCAGTTCCTTCTTCTTTGTGTCGACCGAAATTACGGGGTCGCCGGTGTGGCGAAAAGACTGTACTTGCCGGTTCAGGTAGCGGAACTGCGCGTCCCGGTCAGGATGCTGGGGACCCTCGCGCGTCTTCACACTGGCTTGCAGAGTGTATCCCATCTCGGCCAGGCATCGCGCTACCGTGACATTGCTCACCGGAGGCCCCTCACGTGCCAGTTCTTCGGCGATTGTGCGGGTCGACTTGCTCGTCCACTTCAGCGGGCTCATCGGGTCGCCCGCCGTCGTTTCTTCGACGATGGCCTGCAGGCGGGGCTGTAACGCCGGGTCCGCCTCCTCCACCTTCTTGCGACCGCCGCCGGGGGCCCGCACTCGGCCCGTAGCGGCCTTCCGCAATTTATTGGCACCCCGGAGTCCCTTGAGGCCACTTGTAATCGTTACGCGCGACATCCCGGTCAGCTTTGACAGTCGGCTAATCCCTCCTCGTCCGATCTCTAACGCTTTCTCGGCAACGAAGAGTCGAGCCTGATATTCGTTCAAGCTGCTCATTACCCGCAACCACCGCCGCTCCGCCGGAGAGGGCGACACGACGCTACGTTTGGCGCAGTTCTTCACTACGTCAAACATGTACCTATTATTCTGTTTTGTACAGTTTATTGTTTAACGGCCCCTAAGCGTCGGCGCGGAGGGACTGCTTTGCGCCAAGCTTGCCAAGGCTGCTAATGCGCCGGTCAAACTCATGCTCGATCGCAAGGAAGAGCATCTGGCAACCGGTAATCGCCCATCTTCTGCGTCAAAGATCAAAGCGGGTGTCTCAGCCGATGGCGTGATCACTGCTTTCGATGCGGAGACGTGGGGCACGGGAGGCGCAGGCGCCACCGCGAGATTCCCGCTGCCGTACATTTATCGGATCGCGAATCGACGACGGTCGCATAAAGACGTTTTTACGAACACCGGCCAACAGCGCCCCATGCGCGCGCCGGGCCATCCGCAGGGTTTGTTCAACACCGAAATCATGATGGATGAGCTGGCCGACTAGGTGAAGCTCGATCCGCTCGAGTTTCGAATCAAGAACCTGCCGCCAGAAGCGCCGAATGCGATGTGGGGCTCATGTCTGCGGGAGGGCGCTGCGGAATTCGGCTGGAGCAAACGGCACGCGACCGGGGACGAAACTGTTGGCCCTCTCAAGACGGGCATGGGCGTCTCTATCAATACCTGGGGTGGCGGCGGCTGCGGACCGGCACGGGCCCATTGCGAGATCACATCAGATGGCATCGTCGTCATGCGCCTCGGGACGCAGGACCTCGGCACAGGCATGCGTACACTGGTCGCGGTTATAACGGCCGATGCGCTGAGTCTGCAGCCTTCACAGGTAAGGCCTGAGATTGGCGACTCGGCTTCGGGTGCTAGCCCCATGTCCGGCGGCAGCACCACGGCGGCGAGCATCAGTCCGGGAATCCGCGTCGCCGCGGTCAATGCGCTCCATGCGTTGAAGGAGAAAGTCGCGCCCTCGCTGAACGTCGGCGCCGCCTCGCTGGTCGCCACGGGCGGTCGCATTCACGTGAAGGATGATCCCTCGAAGGGCATGTCCTGGGCGGACGCCTGCAAGCGGATTGGCCCTCAACCGATCGTGGCGGAGGGCGACTGGAAACCCAACATGTCCTCGTCGACCACGAGTGGCGCTCAGTTCGCGGAGGTCACTGTCGATGTGGAAACCGGCATCGTCAAGGCGAAGCGAATTCTCGTAGTGCAGGACTGCGGACTGGTGGTCAGCCGGCTCACAGCCGAAAGCCAGTGCTATGGCGGCGTCATCGGCTCGCTCAGTTTCGCCCTTCTTGAAGATCCCATCCTCGATCGCAATACCGGGCAAATGGTTAACCCCAACATGGAGTGGTATCTGCTCGCAGGGATGTCGGATATTCCAAAGATCGATGTGCGTCTCAAGGATCAGCCGGAGCGCGGCGTCATCGGACTCGGGGAACCCCCGACGGTGGCAACGGCCGCGGCAATCGCACTGGCGGTCCGGAATGCGATTGGCGTGACCATTCGCAGCCTGCCATTGACGCCCGCAAAGGTGCTCGGAGCGCTGCGGCAGAGTAAGGCGTAATGCCGTGCCGGTGAATCAGGAGGTCATGTGAAAGCATTTGCCTACGTAAACCCCACGAATGAGAAAGAAGCGGTAGCCGCGCTCTCCACGCAGATTGAGCAATCGATGCCGATCGGTGGCGGCCAGGATCTTCTGGCGCGGATGAAAGACTACGTCACCCAGCCCGAACGAATCGTGAATGTGAAGGTTGCGCTCGAGTCGACTGTGACGCCGCTCAATGGCGGGCTGCGGATCGGCGCCGCGATGAAAATGGTCGATGTCGCAGAACACACGCAAATCGCGCAAATGTACCCTGCGTTCAGTGCGGCGGCGATCGAAGTCGGCACTCCCCAAATTCGGAATCAGGCTACGGTAGGGGGAAACCTCAACCAACGGCCGCGCTGCTGGTACTACCAAAATGAGGAGTTCGTCTGCTTTAAAAAGGGTGGCAACCAATGTTTTTCGCCTGCGGGCGAGAACCAGTTCCACGCCATCCTCGGCGGCGGACCGAGCTATATCGTGCACCCGTCGAGCCTCGCGGTCCCGAGTGTGGCTTACGGTGCGACATTCCGGCTCGCCGGTCCCAAAGGCGAGTGCCTGGTGCCCGCGGCGGATTACTTCAGACTACCCAGGCAGAGCCTGCGAACGGAGAACGTGCTGGCGCCGGATGAACTGCTGACCCACTTGATCCTGCCTGCGCCAGGCGCTTTCAAGAGCGGGCATTACGAAGTCCGCTACAAGGAATCGCACGATTGGCCCATCGCCTTCGCGACTGTGCTGCTCACCTTCAATGGCGCCGCCGTACAGTCGGCCCGCGTCGTGATAGGGGCCGTCGCGCCTATTCCGTGGCGATCGCCCGCGGCAGAGCAGCGCTCGCCGGCAAAAGAATCAATGACGAAACTGCGGCCGCGGCAGCCGACGCCGCTCTGAAAGACGCGCGGCCGCTCAGCCAGAACGCTTACAAGGTCGATGTCGCAAAGGTCGCAGTCAAACGGGCCATCCTGCGCGCGGCCGGTATCCAGGTCGACTGACCACCGCGAGAGAGGAGACAAGACGATGAAGACATTTGCGATGATCTGTGCCGTAGTGTGCGCGATTGGCGGAACTGCGTTTGCCCAATCCGTGACGGACACGCTGAGAGTTCAAATCGACCGGCCGGTGGTAGTGAATGGCGCCAGGTTACCCGCCGGTCAGTTTACCATTCAGGTTCTGTCGAACGGCGGCGGCAGCAGCGCGCTGCTGCTTCGATCGGACTCGGGAGCGGAAGCCGGCGTGTTGGCGAACCGGATCTTCAGCCAGGATCCGAATGTGCGAGCCGGTGCGAACGTTTCCCTTCGGCGCCGCGGAAACGACTACATCTTATCCCGGATATGGTTGTCGGACAACGTGGGCTTCCAGGTAATTCAACCTCTCGAACAGTGAAGCGGCAGCGGACCGGGAACCTCAGCGGCGCAGGCAACGAGTGTCTGCGCCGCGGGACTGCGCCAACTACCATGGGTAGGGGGTATGGCGCATACGCGGTTACGCGCCGAAACAATTCTGCACAAAAATGGCTTTTTAGAATCGGTTCAGGCGGTCAGAGACCTAGCGAGTTCCCGCCCGGCCCGGACTCCAGCCCCAGGCGGTCAGCATGATTTCGAAGAGGTCGGTGTTGGCGATGAATCCGCGGACACCTCGGGAACCGGGTCCGGACGCCCCTACCAGAACCTGCTCGCCGGAATGATGCCCCTCCACCACCACGCCCTTCGTTGGGATGACTTTGCCGGCGCTATCCACACTGAACAGGGGCTGGCCTTTGGGAAGGCTTCCCGCGGTGCGCAGATCGAAGGAGTGATCGGCGGTGAACAGCACCAGGGTGTTCTTTCCGGCTGTCGCCACAGTTTCCTGAATCAGCCGGTCCAGCACCGGCACACGCTCCAGCCCCCGTTTCAGATTGTCCGTGTGAACGTCGGACTCAACCATGAGGAAATAGCCCGCCCGATTCCGGGATAGGATCCGGATGGCGGTACGGGTGGCGGAAGCGATGTCGAAATCGGCGTCGTCGGTGAGCACCACGGCGCGATTGGCCTGGTTCGGCAATTCCTTCATCGAATCCGAAAACCAGTAACCTTTCTTGTGGAGTTCCCCGGCGAGATCCACGTTCTGCGCCGCCAGCGCCTTGAGAATGCCGGCACGGCCCGGGCCGAAAACCAGATCGACGCCGTCGCCGAAACGCGGCTTCCAGACCTGCGAAAAAATCTCGCCCGTTTGTTTGCGGCTGACGGCGTGCGCGTAGCATGCCGCGGGAGTGGCGTCGCTCATGGGGCTGTTCGAGATCAGCCCGGTAGACAGGCCGTGTTCCTCGGCATATTCCAGGATGGTCTTGAGCGAAGCACCCTCCGCGCCTGCCGTGGGGGGCAATTCGGAAAGCACGCCGTTGTTGGTCTTGGTGCCGGTGACGATGGCGGTCATGCCGGCGGCGGAGTCCGTCACCCAGTCGGCGGCCGAGGAAGTATCGGAAAGCGCCAGTTGAGGCATATGCTGCACGTACAGTTTTGCCGGTGCGCCGTACGCCTGGATGCTGGCGGCGTTCAGCGTGGGAATCCCCCCCGCATCGCCGATGAAGAGTATGACGTTTTTGGCATGATCGGCGCACCACGACCGGGCGGCCAGTATCAGTACGAGAGCGAAGAAGTAGCCGGGACGTTTCATGAGTAAACCGCATTGTCGCACGCCTCGCCTCCGGCTGCGGACTTTGGCATCTGAAACCACGGCATCCCGCATCGCAGCCGTCGCCCGGCCTCCGCGCCAGTGCTACACTGATCCATACAATGTCCTACTCGCATATCCTTTTTGAGGCGGATGAGCATGGCATTGCAGTGGTTACGGTCAACCGTCCCGACAAACTGAACGCGCTGTCATGCGCGGTGGTGGGAGAACTGGCGGACGCCTTCGAGCGGGTAGCCGCGGATGCTGCCCTTCGCGCTGCCATCGTGACCGGGGCAGGAGAGAAGGCATTCGTCGCCGGCGCCGACATCCATGAACTGGCGGCGCTCTCGGCGGTGGAAGCGCGGGCCTTCGCCCTGCGGGGACAGCGGACGTTTCGGCGGCTGGAGACCATGGCGAAGCCTTCGGTGGCCGCGGTGAACGGATATGCGTTGGGCGGCGGACTGGAACTGGCCATGGCGTGCAGCGTGCGGTTTGTTGCGGACCAGGCCAGGCTGGGACAGCCGGAAGTCAAGCTCGGCATCATTCCGGGTTACGGCGGCACGCAGCGGCTGCCGCGCCTGGTGGGGCGCGGGCGCGCGCTGGAACTGCTGCTCTCGGGCGAGCCGGTCACGGCCGCCGAAGCGCACCGCATCGGGCTGGTGAACGCGGTGGTCCCTTCGGGCGGCCTGCTGGATTACAGCCGCGCCTGGCTGCTCAAAGTGATGGCCAATGCGCCGCTGGCGCTGGGGCTCGTACTCGAGGCGGTGGATGCCGGGCTCGGCGTGGATCTCGAAACCGGGCTGCGCCTGGAGGCCGTGGCATTCGGGCTCAGTGCCGCCACCGACGATCGTAGAGAAGAAACGCGCGCCTTTCTGGAAAAGAGACGGCCCGCCTTTGCGGGAAAGTGAACATGCCAAGAACACTGGAAGGACAACTCGCCGCCGCCGGATTGCGGTTTGCCGTCGTTGTAAGCCGCTTCAATAGCTTCATCACGGAGCGCCTGCTGGCCGGCGCGATGGATGCACTTATGCGGACCGGCGCGAATTCCGACCTCATCGATATCGTCAAGGTTCCGGGCTCCTGGGAAATACCGCTGGTGGCCGGTGAACTCACGCGGCAGCACCGCTACGATGCCGTGATCTGCCTGAGCGCCGTGATCCGCGGGGAGACGCCCCACTTCGACTACGTCGCCGCCGAAGCCGCCAAGGGCGTGGCGCACGTGGCAGTCGAAACCGGCGTGCCGGTGGCGTTCGGCGTGCTCACCACCAATACCCTGGAGCAGGCCATCGACCGCGCCGGAGCCAAGGGCGGCAACAAGGGTTTCGATGCCGCCATGACCGCCATCGAAATGGCCAATCTGTTGCGAACCCTTCGGCAGGCGCCCTGATGGCCTCCCGGCGCAGGTCGCGTCAACGCGCGCTCCAGATCCTGTTCCAATGGGATTTCCGGCGGCAGCCCGCCGACGACCTTATCAATGCCTATTACGACACGCTCTATGAGGAGGAGCATCCGGAGCGGGATCCCTTCGTCGCCGAGCTGGTGCGGGGCGCCGTAGAGTACGCCGCGGAAGTGGACGAGCGGATCGTGCGGCACGCCGAGCACTGGCGCATGGAGCGGATGCCGGCCGTGGATCGAAACATCCTGCGCTTGGCAGTCTATGAGATGACCCGCGGCGGCACTCCGGCGGCGGTGGCAATTGACGAAGCCCTCGAGCTGGCGCGGCGGTTTTCGAGTGAGGAATCGGTGCAGTTCATCAACGGCGTGCTGGACGCCATCCATCGCGAGTTGGGACAGGGCCAGGTGGGACGAGCGTAGAAGCTGGTAGCGGGCAGATAATGTCCTCATGACGTCCTACGCTCTCTCCCTGGCATTGTTTGTCTCAGCGTCTTTCCTCGCGGCACAGACCCAGGCGGAACCTCCCAAGAGCTGGATCGATCCCGATACGGGACACCGCATCGTTCGCCTGACCAACGAACCGGGCAGCGCCAGTCTGTACTTCAACCAGAACGGCTACACGGCGGACGGCAAGGAAATGGTCTACACCACGCCCGAAGGGATCTCGGTGCTGGATCTCAAAACGCACGCCGCGCGGGAGGTGGTGAAAGGACGGGTCCGGATCATCGTGACCGGTCACAAAACGCAGAATGTGTACTACGTGCGCGACGGCGTGGTGTGCTCGACGGATGTGGATTCGGGCGCCACCCGCGAGATCGCGAAATTGCCGCCGCGCGGTTCCGTGGCCACCGTGAACGCGGATGAAACGTTGCTGGCGGGTACCTACATCGAAGGCGGCGGGCGGGATTACAACTCCAACCGGCCGCCCGGAGGGCAGCAGCTCGATCAGCCGCGCAACAAGGGGCAGATGATGGAAGAACGCCTGGCCGCGCATCTGCCGATGGGCATGTTCACGGTGGACACCCGCAGCGGCGCGGTGAAGACCATTCTGAAAAGCACGGATTGGCTGAACCACCTGGAATTTTCACCGTCCGACCCCACGCTGCTGATGTACTGCCATGAAGGGCCGTGGCATAAAGTGGCTCGCATCTGGACTATCCGCACCGACGGCAGCCGCATCACCAAAATTCACACCCGCACCATGGCCATGGAGATTTTCGGCCACGAATTCTGGAGTCCCGATGGCAAGACCATCTGGTACGATTTGCAGACTCCGCGCGGGGAGGACTTCTGGCTGGCGGGTTACGAGGTCGATACGGGCACGCGCACCTGGTATCATCTGCAACGCAACGAGTGGTCGATTCACTTCAACCAGAGCCGCGACGGCAAGCTCTTCTGCGGGGATGGCGGCGATGAAGGCCAAGTGGCCCACGCGGCGGACGGCAAGTGGATTTACCTGTTCCGGCCGGAGTTGATACCGAATCGCGGCATCGACGACGCGGCCTTCGTGCATCCGGGCGTGCTGCGTGCCGAACGGCTGGTGAACATGTCCAAGCACCGCTATCAACTGGAGCCGAACGTCAGTTTCACGCCGGACGGCAATTGGGTGGTCTTCCGGTCGAACATGCTGGGGCCGACTTACGCGTTTGCGGTGGAGGTGGCCAAGGCCCAATGAGGAGCGCCTACCAGCATCCGCGCGACGAGATCCTCGAAGCGATGGAGCGCATCTATCGCTATCGCATGACCACGACTTCCGGAGGCAACCTGTCGATCCGCGAGGAATCGGGCGATCTGTGGATCACTCCGGCCCGCGTGGATAAGGGCGGGCTGCGCCGCGAGGATATCGTGTGCGTGCGCGCGGACGGGTCAATGGAGGGCGGGCGGAAGCCGTCGTCGGAGCTGCCGATCCACCAGGACATCGGGCGGCGGCGGACGGAGATCCGCAGTATCGTTCACGCGCACCCGACGGCGCTGGTAGCCTTCAGCCTGGTTCACCAGGTGCCTGACACGCGGCTGTTTCACCAGGCTCGGCGGGTGTGCGGGGAGGTGGGCTTCGCACCGTACGAACTGCCGGGCAGCATGGCGCTGGGCGATCGCGTGGCCGAGACGTTCGAGCGCGGTTTCCACTGCGTGATCCTCGAGAATCATGGCGTGGTGACCGCCGGGGGTTCGCTCCAGGAAGCGTTCCGCCGCTTTGAAACGCTGGAGTTCACCGCTAAGACGATTATCAAGGCGCGGTTGCTGGGCGGCGAGATCCGGCTCCTGACCGACGGACAGGTGGAATCGGAGCGTCAGCGCTCGGGCGCGCTCGTGGAGTTCGCGCCGCCCTTGCCGGACAGCCGTGAAAACGAGGTGCGGCGGCGGTTGTGCGAGTTTGTGCGCCGCGCCTACCGCCAGCGGCTCTTTATCAGCACGCAGGGCAGCTTTTCGGCGCGGGTGGATGACTCGTCGTTTCTGATCACCCCCTATCAGGTGGACCGCGGCACGCTCGAGGTTGACGAACTGGTGCTGGTGCGCGCCGGTGCGCGTGAGGCCGGCAAACAGCCCAGCCGGGCCGCGGGCATGCACCATGCGATCTACCGGAGGCATCCCACGGTGGGCGCCATCATCAACGCCTACCCCGTGAATGCCACTGCCTTCAGCGTCAGCGGGACGGCGCTCGATTGCCGCACCATTCCGGAAAGTTACGTGGTGGTGCGGCATGTGGGACGCGTGCCCTTCGGACTGCAATTCGGCGAAGGCGAGGAGGTGGCGCGGCTGATCTCCGAATGCCAGCCCGCCATCGTGCTCGAAAACGACGGCGTGCTCGTCACCGGCGCCGACGTGCTGGAGGCCTTCGATCGCCTGGAGGTGCTGGAATCCACTGCGGAAGCCATCATCAACTGCCGGGCCATCGGGGCGCTCTCGCCGCTTTCGGCCGAAGTGACGCGCGACTTGGACGCGGCGTTCTTCGGCGCCTGATCAAGGCGTCAGGCCGGTCACGCCGCGGCTCTCCTTCACGGTCACCGGCGCTCCGTCGAGTGTGCGGATGACCGTGTTGGTGAAACTCCAGCCTTCGGCATTCCGGATCGTCCCGCCGGTTTGGGCTTCGATCCCGATGTCGCGAAACTGGAAATCCTGCAGAGGCGAATCCGCGTAGCTGACCACCGAAAATGCCTGCCGCGCGCCGGTTGCCCGGATTCCCGAGATGCGTACCTTGCGCAAGTGCGGTAAACCTTGCTCCGGAGTACGGGTTGGGTGCGGACGCGCCAGTAGTCCGGCGGATTCGGAACGCCTCCCGGCATCCTGGCGTAGCTATAGCTGGGGTCCCAATTGAACGTGATCGAGACCGGCACCGCCACGCCGTCCATCTCCATATCGTGAATCGTGATGTCTTCAATGGTCCCGCCACGGGTGCTGGCGGACTTGAACAGGATCCCGTTCGGAACCGCGGAGAGCACCTTGATTCCGGACACGTCCACATCGCGGATGCCGCCCGAGGTTTCACTGCCGAAGGTGATTCCCGCGGCGCCGCCGCGCACGGTGCAGTCGCGGACCACTACTCTGCGGGTGGGCCGGTTGACGCGGAGACCGTCGGCATCGCGGCCCGCCTTCAGGCAGATGGCATCGTCGTTGCAGTCGATGTCGCAACGCGTCACCGTGACATCGTTGGAAGAGTCGATATCGATTCCATCCGTGCTGGGGCCGCGGCCATCGGCGGGATTGTTGTTGCGGATGGCCAAATCGCTGATATGAACCGCGCGGGAATAGCAGATGTGGACCGTCCAGAAGCCGGCGCGCTTCAGCGTCAGCCCCGAAAGATCGACTTCGCTCGAATCGTAAATCTGAATCAGGCGGGGGCGGCGACAGTCATAATCGACGGCCCAGCGGATGCCTTTGGGCTCGTACTCTTCCCGCCGCATCTTCCAGTACTTGTCCCACCAGATCTTGCCATCTCCGTCCACCACGCCCTTTCCGGAGATCTTCACGTTAGACTGCCGGTAGACGTTGATCAGGGCCGCGGGTCAGGGCATTTCGATGTCGGCCACTCGGGTCGGCATGATGGGATAGGCCGCCAGATCCTGCACGCCGCGGAGTTAGACTCCTTCATCGAGGCGCAGGTGCATGCCGGATTTCAGAAATAAGGCGCCCGTAACTTAAACGCCAGGCTTCAATATCACCATGCTGCCGGCAGTTTTGGCCGCGGCATCGATCGTCTTCTGGATGGCGGCGGTATCCTCGGTCTTGCCGTCGCCTTTGGCGCCGTAGTCCGTGGCGCGGAACTCGGCGGCGTATCCCGCCGTCAGGACCAGCGCGGCGCGACAAACGTGAGAATTCGAAGCATTGGCTCCATTGTAGGCGCTGTACTGTTAGCATTGCAGGTATGAAGCTCTACAACTGGAACAGCGTGGAACTCGAGCCATTAAATGCCCGGATGAGCCGGCGGGCGATTCATGGCGACCAACTGACCATCGCGCGCCTCGAACTGCAAAAATACGCCGTCGTCCCCGAGCACAGTCACGTCAACGAGCAGGTAAGCATGGTCGAGCGGGGAGCGCTGAAATTCCTGTTCGAGGGCCGGGAGCAGATCGTCCGCGCCGGAGAGGCCCTGCTGATTCCCGCCAATGCGTCTCACGCTGTCGAAGCCCTGGAAGATACTGTTGTAGTGGACGTATTCGCGCCTCCTCGCCAAGACTGGATCCGTGGCGACGACGCATACCTTCGGCGATGAGCGCTTCGGTGCCGAGGTCCGCGTGCCGCCGCGGGCTCGTGCGGCACCCGAATCGCGCGGCGCGTGTCAAGCATTTTGAGACACCCGGCATGAGAGTTTACTGACTTCCTCCCTTTGTCGTTTGGCTGCCTGGAATCGGCTTGTTGATCCAGACCTCCGAGGGTAACGGCAGCGGTCTTGGTGGCCGCCGCACGAAGCGGTCCGGGTGCGCTTGGTAAGCGGCATCAAGCACCAACTGGCAGCGCTCCAGCACTCTTCGGGGCCTCGCCGAAATGAACCATGGCCGGGTGTCTCTCTGGCTTTGGCATTGCAGTATGCAAACGACCGAGATTTACACTCGCGCCGACCCGTCCGTGAAGCTCGAAGCCCTCGAATCAGTGATCGCTCCGAAGCTGCGGACGGGTCGCTTTAAGGCAACGGACAAACTGATCGAGATGTTGAAGGCTGCTCCTCATATGCGGAGTAAAAAGACGGCGAAATGACGGCGGGACCTTTCCATAGAATGCGGAGTCCGCATAAAAATGGACTCCGCATTATGCAGAGCATTTTTAGCCCAGCGGCGCGGCGCGACTCACTTGGGGGGACCGGGGAATTTTGACCGCCGCGACGGTGAGCTAAAAATGGATTGGACTAAACCGCTGCACGACACCCGCCCTATGGGCATCGAATGGGTGGCGGACTCCTGAACGAAGGAAGAAAGTTCGTCGGTAGGCCTGGAGAGTCGAGATATCTACGCTGCAAGATGAGATCCGGCGCAACGGAAGGCCGGGCTTTCCCGCAGCGTTGGCGGAGCCAAACCGGTGAGAGCCGCGACTTGGCGAATGTAACGATGCCGCTCATGAGGTATCCCTGATTGTTGATGATCGGTGCGGCGTCAGCGTCTCAACCATGACCATGTGGCCTCGGTGACAGGCTGGGCACTCGCGCAACGAAGACCCGGTGAGGTGTTCGTGCTGGTCCCGGTAATCTTCCGGCGGCGGGGCTTCTACTGGGGGCGCCATGCCCAGTAGTTCGCGGCATCGGGCCAGCTTCTGTTGCCGGTATCGATTGCCAAGCAAGCCATAATAGCGAATGCGCTGGAACCGATCGGGTAGAGCGTGGAGGAGAAAACCTAACCTAAAACCTAAAGTGGACCCGGTTGTCAAGACCATTTTCAGCCCGCAATAAGCTTGATTAAGGATCGGCGGGTCCGATTGTGGGGGCGGCCGTGACCGCCCCTTGCCATTCCGGCGCTTGAGTCGGCGCTCGGGTCGCACCTCTGCGTTGCCCTATCCTCCGCTCAAGTGCATTCATTGTAATCCAGCTATTCTGGCCACAATGCGCTAAACCTCCGGGGGTTTGGGGGCAGAGCCCCCATCTTCCTGAGAGCCTCTTTCTGATTTGTCCATCGATTCTTTATCCCCGGTAAAGCTCCCCCGGCGTCCGGTAGCCCAGGCTCTGATGGGGCCGCTCGTGGTTGTAGAACCGAATCCAGTTACCAATGCCCGTTCGCGCCTCAGACACCAGCGCATAGTCCCGCAAGTAGACCTCCTCGTATTTCAGCGAGCGCCACAGCCTTTCAATGAAAATGTTGTCAAAGCACCGCCCGCGGCCATCCATGCTGATGCGGATGCCATGCGCCTCCAACTCGCCGGTGAACGCCCCGCTTGTGAACTGCGAACCTTGGTCGCTGTTGAAGATCTCCGGCCGGCCCTGGCGCAGCGCCCGCTTCAACGCTGCTACGCAGAAGTCCAACTCCATCGTCACCGATACCGCCCCGCTCAGCACGAATCGGCTGTACCAGTCCATGACCGCCACCAGATACACGAACCCACCAGCCATCCGGATGTAGGTGATGTCTGTACTCCACACCTGGTTGATACGCGTCACCTCGACGCCCTTCAGCAGATACGGATAGATCTTGTGGGCTGCCCCTGGCTGGCTCAACTTCGGCTTCGGGTACACAGCCTGAATCCCCAGCACCTGCATCAGACGTTTCACTCGATTTCGACCGACCTTGTGTCCAAGGCCGCAAAGCCACTCCTGCATGCGCCGGCTCCCGTAAAACGGCCGCCGCGTGTACTCTTCATCGATCAGTCGCATCAACATGAGGCTCTCTTCGCTCTCACCCAACGGCTGGTAGTACAGACCTGACCTGTTGACGCCCAACAATTCGCATTGCCGACGAATGCTGATTTCCGGGTGGTCCCGATCCACCAGTGAACGCAGCTCGTCAGTCGAGCATTCCGACTTTTTTTTGGCTCCTCTCCGAAAAGTGTAGTGGGAGTTCAACCCCTGTGAACGCTTGGGGGTATGGCCTGGCGGGGATTGAAAGGCACCCCGCCATCGGTTTAATTTCGTGTTTCCGGCCAAGGAATACGAAAGGACCGAACCGAGGTGCTCATTGAGACCTTTATCAGAAAACAGTTGCGTTTGAAAGCCCATACCGTGACCAGGGTGGAAGAGACAGACGAGTGCATGCTGGTGTGGATCGACCGGCTCGGGCAGCGTTTGTTGCGCTGCGGGGTTTGCCGGCAGCGATGCCTGGAGGTTCACGACATTCGCAAAGAACGAGAGTGGCGCGATCTCTCCATGCGAAAGCTGGCTTTCTGCGCTACCGTCCACGGCGGGTGGAATGTCCACGATGCGGGGTTCGGGTGGAAGACTTCCCTTGGGCCGAGCCTTGGGCTCGAGTGACCACTACGCTTGCCACCGCGGTGGCGGTGCTGGCGCGGGAGTTGAGTTGGAAGGGAACGGCGCGCCAATACGGACTGAACTGGAAGAGCGTGGCCACGATTGTGAAACGGGCGGTCGCCTATGGTCTGCGCCATCGCGCGCGGCCTCCCGTCCATGTCATCGGTATTGATGAGGTGAGCCGGCGCAACGGCCAGGTCTACCTGACGGTGGTTTACGATCTGGAACGGCGGGTGCTGCTGTGGGTCGGAGAAGAGCGCACCGAAGAGGCAGTGCGGAAGTTTTTCACCGAAGAGATGGGGCGGCGGCGCTGTGGAACGCTGCGGGTGGTTTGCATGGACATGGGGGCGCCATACGCCAGCCTGGTGCGGGAACACGCGCCGAACGCCCGGATTTTGTTTGACCGGTTTCACATCGTCAAGCATCTCAACGAGGCCGTGGACGCGGTTCGCCGCCAACTGTGGCGCCAAGTCACATCCGAAGAGAGAGTGACCGTCAAAGGAACTCGCTGGCTGCTGTTGAAGAATCCGTGGAATCTGAACCCGGATCAGAAGGAGCGGCTTTCGACGTTGGTCCGCTGGAATACGCCGCTGGTGCGTGCCTGGTACTTGAAGGAAGCATTCCAACTGTTCTGGTCCTTCCAGCAGCCTTGGCGCGCCGAGCGGCATCTGCGCAAGTGGATGAACTCCGCCGTGCGCTCGAAACTGGAACCATTCAAGAAATTCGCAAAGATGCTGCGCTCCCACCTGGATGGGATTCTCCCCTGGACGACGATCCGCTTGTCCAACGGCGCCGTCGAGGGAATGAACAACAAGATCAAGTCCATCAGCCACCGATCCTTCGGCTTCCGTACGGCGAGCAACTTCATTGCCGCCATCTATCATTGCTGTGCCCGGCTGCCACTGCCGGTCGAACGCTAATTACACTTTTGGGACACGAGCCTTTTTTTTTGAGCCGGTCCAGTTCGACCTTCAGCCGCCCGATCTCCTGATAGAGAGCGTCATTGTCGGCCTCGGCCCTGGCAGCCTTGCGCGTTCGGCCATCAACAAAAAGCTCGGGCAGTTGATCCATCGCTGCTTTTCGCCACTTGGCGATCTGCATGGGGTGCACCTTGAACTGCGACCCCAACTGGCTCAGCGTTTTCTCGCCTCGGATTGCCTCCATCGCCACCCGGGCTTTGAACTGCGGACTGTACTGTTTCCTCGTCGTTGTCATCGACCTCTCCCTATCAAATCAATGACTCCGCCGAAATTTTGGCTTATTGCTTGGTCTGAATTCCTGGTTCGTCTCCCAAAAGTGTAATTAGCGTTCGACCGGCAGTGGCAGCCGGGCACAGCAATGATAAATGGCGGCAATGAAGTTGCTCGCCGTGCGGAAGCCAAAAGATCGATGGCTGATGGACTTGATCTTGTTGTTCATGCCCTCGACGGCCCCGTTGGACAAGCGGATGGTCGTCCAGGGAAGGATCCCGTCCAGGTGGGAGCGCAGCATCTTTGTGAATTTCTTGAATGGCTCCAGTTTCGAGCGCATGGCGGAGTTCATCCACTTGCGCAGGTGCCGCTCGGCGCGCCACGGCTGCTGGAAGGACCAGAACAGTTGGAACGCCTCCTTCAAGTACCAGGCGCGGACCAGTGGCGTATTCCAGCGGACCAAGGTCGAGAGCCGCTCCTTCTGATCCGGGTTCAGATTCCACGGATTCTTCAGCAGCAGCCAGCGAGTTCCTTTGACGGTCACTCTCGTTGGAGGTGACTTGCCGCCACAGTTGGCGGCGAACCGCGTCGACCGCCTCGTTGAGATGTTTGACAATATGAAACCGGTCAAACAGAACCCGCGCATTCGGCGCGTGTTCCCGCACCAGGCTGGCGTATGGCGCCCCCATGTCCATGCCAACCACCCGCAGCGTTCCACAGCGCCGCCGCCCCATCTCTTCGGTGAAAAACTTCCGCACTGCCTCTTCGGTGCGCTCTTCTCCGACCCACAGCAGGACCCGCCGTTCCAGATCGTAAACCACCGTCAGGTAGACCTGGCCTTTGCGTCGGCTCACCTCATCAATACCGATGACATGGACGGGAGGCCGCGCGCGATGGCGCAGACCATAGGCCACCGCCCGTTTCACAATCGTGGCCACGCTCTTCCAGTTCAGTCCGTATTGGCGCGCCGTTCCCTTCCAACTCAACTCCCGCGCCAGCACCGCCACCGCGGTGGCAAGCGTAGTGGTCACTCGAGCCCAAGGCTCGGCCCAAGGGAAGTCTTCCACCCGAACCCCGCATCGTGGACATTCCACCCGCCGTGGACGGTAGCGCAGAAAGCCAGCTTTCGCATGGAGAGATCGCGCCACTCTCGTTCTTTGCGAATGTCGTGAACCTCCAGGCATCGCTGCCGGCAAACCCCGCAGCGCAACAAACGCTGCCCGAGCCGGTCGATCCACACCAGCATACACTCGTCTGTCTCTTCCACCCTGGTCACGGTATGGGCTTTCAAACGCAACTGTTTTCTGATAAAGGTCTCAATGAGCACCTCGGTTCGGTCCTTTCGTATTCCTTGGCCGGAAACACGAAATTAAACCGATGGCGGGGTGCCTTTCAAATCCCCGCCAGGCCATACCCTCAAGCGTTCACAGGGGTTGAACTCCCACTACACTTTTCGGAGAGGAGCCGAATTCCTGGATCCACTATAACCGCCGGATGAATTCTTCAGCAGAGAGTGTCATCACTTTCTGCTGACCCTTATCTCGATAGTCTTTCCACTTGAAGCGCACTTGACCAGCTTCGATATCCAGCAGGCGGTGGTTCGAAATGGCGACGCGGTGAGTATACCTGCCGACATAATCGAGCACCTGCTGGGGACCGGCAAAGGGCGCCTTTGCATATACGACCCATTCGGCTTTTCGTAAAGGTGCCAGTGACAGGCAAGCTCGCCGCGGTCCCGGAGCTTTTCCAGACCAGTGAAGAAACGTAGTTTGCCGGCATTGAAGGCGTGCTGGAGGTATTCCAGAAACAGGCGACGGAACAAGCGCGACAATACGCGCACGGGCAAGAAGAACCCCGGCCTACAGGAGATCCAGCAGGTGCCGTCGGGTGACAGCCCGCCGCCGGGAACCACACAATGCAAATGCGGGTGATGCAGCAAGTTCGACCCCCAGGTGTGGAGCACGGCAAAGAAGCCGATCTCGGCGCCCAGGTGTTTGGGGTCGGCGGCGATGGTCCGTAATGTTTCGGCCGTGGCCCGAAAGAGAATACCGTAGACCACCTCCTTGTTCTGGTAGGCGATGGCGCCAATCTCTTCCGGCAAGGTGAAGACGACGTGGAAATACTCGCAGTCGAGGAATTCGGCTTGGCGGTGTTGGATCCATTCAGCGCGAGCCAGTGACTGACACTTTGGGCAGTGACGATTTCGACAGGATCGGTAGCAAATGCGCCGGTGGCCGCATTGATCGCACTGCTCGATCTGTCCGCCGAGAGCGGCCGTGCGGCACACCCCGATAGCGGTCATGACGCGACGCTGCGCTGTGGACATCGAAGCGCAATGCTGTTCACGATAGGCTTTGCGGTACCGGCGGAAGATATCCGCCACTTCCAGTTTCGGGCGATCCATCGGCCCGCTACTCAGAAGTGCTGGGGCACGGTGGGCTCGGGCTCAATAGAAATAGGGTGTGGCAGCAGGTCCAGCGGGCTGGAGGTCGAGCAGACTTTGCTGGTGGCGATCCGCAGATAGCGGGCGGTAGTCGCCAAGCTGCGGTGACCGAGCAGCAACTGGATGGTCCGAACATCAGTGCCGGATTCCAGCAAATGAACGGCAAATCCGTGACGGAGGGAATGGGGCGTAATCGGCTTCCGGATGCCTGAGAGGCGGCGAGCCTTCTGGCAGGCTTGTTCCACCGCGTCTTTGCTGATGTGTCGGCCCGGGATGTCGCTGGGGAAGAGCCACGGGTGGGACCGATCCACTCGCCACCAACTGCGCAGAATCTCCAGAAGTCTCGGCGACAGCATCACGTAACGGTCCTTCTGCCCCTTACCTTGGTCGACACGGATGACCATGCGCTGGCTATCGATGTCGATGGGTTTCAGACGTACCGCCTCGGAGATGCGCAAGCCAGCGGCGTAACAGGTAGTCAGGATCGTACGGTGCTTCGAGTTGCCTACACTACCAAGGAATTGCTGGACCTCCTCTGGGCTCAGGACGACCGGCATTTGTGCGGTTTCTTGGGCGCCGGGATGACCTCGTCAAACGGCCAGTCCCGTTTGAGCGAGATCTTGTAGAGGAAGCGCAGGGCGGCGACAGCGATCAGAACGGAACCAGGTGCCAACTTCTTTTCATCGGTCAGGTATACCTGGTAGGTGCGGATGGGGTAGCAGAGGCCGCACTACTCCGGCCGCCATTTTTCGCCGTTGACATTGCAGACCTCCTGAATGAGCGCGTCGCCACCAAAGATGGAACTGCCCTAGCAGCCCGTGTCAGAAGTAGGCGTTTTCCAGGCAGCCAGCCCGAAGCAAATTACTTGATATATGCCTGAATCGGCTGGCAGCATGGCCATCGCGCCGCCGCTTTGCATTGCAAAGCTCTCACTCCTTTGTTCTGGTGCTCGTGATGTCGCCCAGAGCCACGAAAAAATGCGCGCGAACAGCATAAACGGTTGCAAAGAAAGCCCCTGTAACCGCCGGGGCTTCCCCACTCCCATGGTCTGGCGCAGGATCAACGAGAGATTGAACGCGGCTCCGTGCACCAGTAGTCGCTTCAGAATGTTCTTCCGACCCCGCAGGTGCACCCGTCTCATTCCGCCGGTCTCGTATAGGTGTGCGAAGCTCCGCTCCGTCAGTTCGCTCCGCAACTTCTGGAGTCGCTTGTTGCGGTCGCCGCGCCCACGCCGCCGGTTTTCATAGGTCCGCTTCTGCTCTTCCTCCTTCCCCTCACCTTGCCAGTTTCGCCGCCCACGCTCCGGCTCGGGGATGTAGCATCGGACTTCCTGCTCATGTACTTTCTTCAGCACCGCGCCGCTGTGATAGCCCTTGTCCGCTACCACCTCTTCGACTCCATGTTCGTTGATCTTGCGGGCCACAGCTTGCGCTTCTTCCAGGGTCCGGTGGATCGTCGTCGTGTCCCCTTCATTGGCCGGCTGCAGCGTCACTGCCAGCAGCGCCCCACTGGTCAGATCCACTGCGTGCTCGGCCTTGTGCGCCAGGTGCGTCCGCCCATCCTTCATTTTGGTGATTCGGGCGTCGGGGTCACTGGGGCTCATCCACTCCTGATTCGATCCTTTCTTCTTTCGCTTGCGGTCCAGTCGTGCCAACTGTTCGCGCGTCGGGTTCTCGATCCCGGCGGCCTTGGCCAGTTCCTTCAGATAGTCGTTGTAGCTTTGTCCGTTGTCCCGCCGCACGATGCTTTTCAGCGCCGCATTGGCTTCCAGCGTAGTGGCATCAATCGATACGGTCCGTCCGCTGACCAGTCCCTCTTGATCGAGGATCTTCAGCACCCAGCGGAACACGGCCTTGTGCGTCTCCAGCCAATACAATCGCCGCGTGCGCGAAATCGTGGAATGATCCGGCGTGGCCTCATCCAGCGCGTAGCCCAGGAATTTCCGTAACGACAGAGAGTCGGCTGTCGCCACGCGATTCCTCGCTCCGAATCGAGGCCCTCAAAAAAAACCGATCAGTAGCGATCGGAAGTAGACCCCCGGCGCCATGCTGGGCCGACCGTATACGCTGTCTTTGTAAAACTTCCGGCACAGCCGCTCCACCTTGGCATCGAAATCGTGCCCGTCCAGAATCTGATTCAAGCGGTCGTAGAAGACATTGGCTGGTGTCTCGACCACATCGCTGGTTGCGATCCACAGATCCTGTTGCCGCTCCCGCTTCCGCCGCGTTCCCATTGCCATATCCAATAGACGCTCAAAACATTTACGATGTCACATGTTTTTATTCGCCCGTCTCACTATTACCACAGGCTGCTAGACGAGGCCCTGCACGTTTTTGAGCAGGCGATCGCGCGTGGGACCAATATTCCCGCCATCTGGTCCGACTACATGCGCATCATTTCGGACAGTCGGGATATCGATGCGTTCAAACGCGCTGCAGGGCTAATGGCTCGGGCATTGAAGCACCACGTTGAGCCAGAGTTCATGCTGGCACACGCTCGACGCGCCGATCGAGAGGGTGCCTCCGTCTTTGCGGAAGCGGTTGCGCGGTGGGTCGTTGATACGGCTGCGAGAGATGGTGACAAACGCGGACGTTGGGCGGCAGTCGGCGATCTCGGGCACATCCTGGAGCGCGCCGGCCGCCTTGATGAAGCTGTCATTTCTGTGGCGGGGTGCGTTCGACGAGGGCAGTGACGATCCGGATACCGCTAGTCGCTTGTCGATGCAGCTCGAACGGAACAAGGACTACGCCACGGCGACCGCGGTGATTCGCGAAGCGCTGACTCAAGGACTACCGGCCAGCGTCGAAGAATCGTTGAGAAAGCGGCTGGCGCGCTGCGAAAGCAAGACCGCCGGCAAAGTCCCGTCGAAAGCGGGTAAGCCTGAAGTGGCGGCCTATTCCATCCGTCGAGGGTCGACTCTGTTCGAGCCGATCTTCCAGACCCGTCTCAAGCCCCCGATCAAAGACCTCGCGCTGATAGGAAACGTCGCCCGGTGCCTCCTGACGGCTAAGGACTCATCGATGCTTGTTGACATTGATCTCGTGAATGGCTCAATCATGCGTCGGATCGACGACTTGCCTCTACTGGGCGATACGCGGTTCGCTCCGGACCGTCGAGGCATCGGTATCCGCCGCACGGCAGCAATTGGAAAGGGACCGACGCTGCTCAAATTCATCGACGCCGAAGGACGTGTATCAGCCGAGTCGTCCGTGCCGGACGCCACATCAGAAATCGCGCTGGGGCCGGATGTTTGGTACGTAGGTTGCCGAAACGGTCTCCTCTACGGATTCGGATTTGATGGAAGGCAGCGCTGGACCTGGGAAACACCCGGTTCCCGGGATTACGACGAGAACGCATACTTTCGACCGTGTCCGTACTATGTGGCGTCGCAGCAATCGTTCGCAGTCTTGGCGAGTATGGGGCACGTCTATGCCGTCGCGCCGAACGGCAAGACTCTTTGGCACGCGGCAAATACCAAATGAGCGACAAACACGTTGGGAATTTACAATTCCGGTCCATGGCGGTCGAGGAAACGAGGAGCCTTACTCAGTTCTCGGACTTCCGCTCAATGCATCACGGGATCAGGTGAAGTCGGCCTACCGGCGTTTGGCCGTTGCGACTCATTCCGATCGTAATCCTGGCGATAACGCTGCAACAGACAGGTTCCGACTCATCCAAGCATGCAGAATGGCTTGCCGTTGAATCGCAGGCGCTGGATCTGAGAAGGAAGGCTGACGAAGAAGAGCGGGGGCTGCGAAAGCTTCGCGCGTTGCGCGCACGCAAGGAAGCCGGCTTATGGCGCGCAAGGTTAGATAGGGCACAAGCGTTAGCCGCAACTTACCCTGGAGGCCAGCCGGCACTCTTGTCCGACGACGAGGCATTGGCCGCAGAAGTTGCGGCCGCTCTGGGATTATGGCGAAGCAGGCCCGAGGTTCCGGTGCTGACGGGAAAGTCCTCGGCTGACATTCGTGCGGAGATTGAGGCCTTGCCCTCGATGCCAGCCGGCGACCGGGTACCGCGGACCGAAGTGGTCACGGCGATCAGGGCGTATGACCGAGCCGTCCAGGCGCTACAGCTTCACGAAACGCATCGGCCCTCAGATATTCATTTGGTTGACGCCAAGGGGCTCACTGCTGACCAATTGAGGGAGTTGGCGAGAATTATCGAAACGGCTGTCCCGACTGTCGACTCCGGGCTCGAAGCCAAGTATCGTCAGTTACAAGATCAGCTTGAAGGGTTACGGACTTCGCGGTCGCAACGGCCTCTGATTGCTGGCCTCGCCGTCGCGGGCGTGCTCGGTGGTGTTGGCCTCGGAGCGTTCTGGAATCCGTGGATGGGCGCGGCACTCGTCCTCTCGGGCGTCAGCGCGTTCGTCTGGCTGGTGTTCCGGTCTGGCGAGGCAGGCCGTTCCCGCGTGGTTGAGGCCCTTCGTGAGGTAGAAGCGCGAGTGCTCTCGCAGCGTAACGCGGCGATAGATGCGCAAGAGAAGGTGAATACAACGCGTGCGCAAATCATTGAACTGGCCCTTCCGGCCGGCGGTAGAACACTGCGAGATCTCGCGGATGGACTCGTTCTTGCCGAGCGCCATCGGCAAATGGAGGCCGACTGGTTGAATAGCCGCGAAGAATTGGTTGCTGAGGTCGCTCAGGCTGGCAACGCGGTGGCTGCCGCTCTCAGAGACGCGGGGATCGTTGGGACGACCGACTTGGCCGCCGCATTTCAGGAGTATGAACGAGCGTGCCAGTTTCGCGCCGACCAGTGGTCTCGCGCCGGCGCCCGACAGTCTCTTGCACAACAATTATCAGATCGCGGGTCCGCAGAACAGGCAGTATGCGACGCTCAGGTGCGGCGATCGAGCGCCGAGCAAAGGATTCTGGCCGTTCTAGCGCCTTGTGGCTTAGAGGCACCCGACCCGGACACGGCGAGCGCGGTGCTTGGGCGATGGCAGACGGAGCGAAAGGCGACATTAATCAAGTTCGATGAAGCGACTCGGGAGTACGCGGAACTGAATGCGCTTCTGGACGGGGGGACCTCTAGAGGACCTTGAGACCCAGACTTCCAGCCACGAGCGCCAATCGGCGGAACTAGCCGCCGAATTCATGCCAATTTCGGAGATTGCTGTTGATGTGGATCTTGACCGGGCAGTCCGTGCAGCCGAGACGTTCGCACACGATTCTGCGCACAAAGCCACAGGAGCCGAGACTCTGGCGCGGGAGCGGGCGCGTGAGGTTCCAAACGTTCCCGAAGCAGAAGAGGCGCTGGACTCCGCTCAACAAGAGCTCGAACGCGTCACGCGTCTGAGCCGAACGCTCGCCCTCACGCTCGAATTTCTTCGAAGAGCTGAGGAGCGTGTGCATCGCGATATCGCGCCGCTATTGGCCGCAGGTTTACGGCGGTGGCTCTCCGATGTAACCCAAGGCCGCTATACCGACGCGCGGGTGGATCCCAGCGATCTCTCCGTACAGGTGCTGCGACCCGATAGCGAGTGGCGTGACGCTCGCCAGCTCTCACACGGCACAGCAGAACAGATCTACCTACTACTACGCGTGGTGCTAGCAGAGCATCTCGCGACGACCGGTGAAACCTGCCCACTCATCCTGGACGACGTGCTGGTGCAGTCTGACCGCGTGCGAAAACGCGCGCTGCTTGAAGCTATCGCGCCGATTAGCCGCGGCCGTCAAGTCATTCTCCTAACCCAAGAAGACGAAGTGCTGCGGTGGGCGCAGGAGAATGTTATAACGCCTAATCGACTGTTGGAGTTGGCGGGCCCAGTGACTGGCGGAACAATAATTTGAGCAAAAGGCCTGCGTTGCCGAACAGTTCGTCGAGAGGTTGTCAGAAATATGTTATGATATTTCTGACATGAGGGATCTCACGCTGAAGGTCTGGAACCGCGCAAAAGCGGTGGGTCCGGGATCGGCACTCACCCCCAAAGCATTTGCTGATTTAGGCAATCGCGCTGCCGTGGATCAAGCACTAAGCCGATTGGCCAAAGCTGGCAAAATCAGACGAATCTCCCGAGGTATCTATGATGTCCCTAAGAACCACCCCACGCTCGGTCCGCTCTCGCCGGATCCTGATGCCGTGGCGAGGGCTATCGCGGATCAGTCAGGTTATCGTCTTCAACCGACACCGGCACGGGCAGCGAACGCGCTCGGTCTTTCCTCGCAAGTTCCCGCGCAGATTGTATATTTGATCGACGGCAGTTCGCGGAAGATCAAAGTCGGAAACCAGATCATCCATTTTAGGCACGCGGGCCCAAGGGCCTTGTTGGGAGCGGGTACTCCCGCAGGGGTTGCTTTACAGGCTATTCGTGCGTTCGGGCCAGACCACCTTAACGACGCTGTCATCCGGCAGCTTCGGCAAAACTTGCCATCAGTTGCAAAAACAGGGCTGAAGAAGTTGGCGCATCATGCACCACATTGGATGGCTTCTGCAATAGCAGCGGTCACGGCTTAACATTAGGGCGAGTCCACAGATGGATCACTTCGCCCTACTCCCCGCCTCAGAGCGCGCGGCCGTTTTTCGCGAGGCCGCCGCGCGCTCGAAGCTGGGCTCTGCCGCGATCATTGAGAAAGACTTCTGGGTCTGCTGGACGCTCCAGAGAATCTTCTCCAGTCCGACGTTGCCAGGACCTCTCTTCAAAGGCGGAACGTCCCTTTCCAAGGTCTACAAGGTCATCGAGCGTTTCTCTGAAGACGTTGATATCGTTCTCGACCGCCATGCCCTCGGATTCATCGGAGCGGAGGACCCTGCCAACATCGCGGGCACAAACAGGCGTAACCGGAAACTGGATGAATTGGCCGGCAAATGTTCGGAGACTGTTCAGGCCACCGTCCGCGACGAACTTCAAAGCCCGTTTCGGTCGATACTCGGGGAGGCGGATTGGGAGATCAGCGAGGATCCCGCTGACGCAGATCGGCAGAGCCTCTTGTTTTCCTATCCACTCGGCTTGGAGGCGGACCTTTACGGCCTGGGCTCTTACATTCGTCCCGTAGTTCGCTTGGAGTTCGGGTGCCGCGGGGATGTGTGGCCCTCTGAGCAGAAGTCTATCCAGCCGTACATTGCTGACGCACTTCCTGGCCTCCTAACTCATCCGACCACGGAAGTCCAGGTTCTTCGTCCCGAACGCACATTCTGGGAGAAGGCCACGCTACTCCATGCTGTCTTCCATTCGGGCAAGATGCCGCTCCGCCTTTCGCGGCACCACTATGACCTCTCCCGTTTGTACCGGCACGAGTACGGGCAGCTTGCGATCAAGGACTTCGGCCTGCTGGCAAGCGTTGTCCAGCACAAGAGAGTTTTCTTCCGAGAAGCTGCAGCGAGGTATGATCTGGCCAAACCTGGAACCCTTCGGGTATCCCCCTCGGACGACCACGTCCCTCAGATTCGAAGCGACTACCGGGACATGCGCGAGATGTTCTTTGGGGAAACCCCACCGTTCGATCAGGTAATCGCGGACCTGAAAGAAGTGGAAGACCGGGTCAACTCTTAAACGCGCCACAGCGACGTCGGGTTCAGCCTTGTTCGCACCGTGGCAAAACCGTGGCAAAACTCTTAGCGTTGAAGCCGCTGGGGTTAGCTTTGAGCGAAAAGCAGATTCCCCAAATTGTTGAAACCATTAGAAGTGTGGAGAACTAAAAGAAGCTTTGGAAGCTGTCGGGCTGCGCCCAAGGCAGGTGCGCCCGCCCCCCGGCCAGTCACATTCCGTTCTTGTGTTATCGGCAATGCCTTGGACGTCAGGACCGGCGGGGCTGGGTTTCGATGCTCTGTCTTCTACCGGGTGGACGTCTTGGGCGCTCGGCAAGAATAGACCAGTAAAGATGGCCTGAAGTGACCCACTCTGAGAACGGGACTGGGAACGGGAGCGAGATCAGGGGCTATCATCCACGCCGAAGGCGTGTTCTTTTGGGAGTGAGACGAGCAAGCGGTATTATCCACGCCGAAGGCGTGCCGGGGTTGTTGTTCCATCATCCGCGCCAAGAGCGCGTGGTGGCCTATCGATCGCGGGCGACCTTTTCGAGCTTGCGGCGTATGTGCTGGAAGTACTCTGGGCTGACGCGCATATCGAGCACTTCGTCGATCACCGGCAGGAAATATGCCAGCGAGCGAATCGTGCCCAACGGTGGGGCATTCCCTGGCCGCATCAGGCGGCGCGCCGCCGCCAGCACGAGTGCATTTTCGATCACGCTCACGGCCACGCCACGCTGGTAGAGTTGCGCGGCCAGCATGCGGTCCGGACGACGGACTGTACCCATCGTGCCTGGCGTTTTGCGATACGCCTCCAGAACCTGCCGAATGTACTCTTCCTGGTCGCAGCGGTCATCCACAATGGTACTCCTCAACTTTGTGGCAGGCGCAGCGACGGCCCGTCAATGTGCACCGTGTGGCAGTAGTGCCGCAAACGGCTCAGTAACGCTTCCACCATCGGGCGATTGCCCAAGAAGTTCGGCCACTCGTCGTACACCAAATTCGTTGTAATGATTGTGGAATGCTGGCGGTAACGTTCTTCCATCAGCTTGAAAAAGATGTTGGACTGCTCTGGTTTCAGATTTAAATACCCGAATTCGTCGATCAAAAGGACGTCCAGTCGCGCCAGGCGCTTGAGCAGCTGCCGCGAAGATCGATCCGCCAGCGAGGCATACATCTCGTCGAATAAGTCCTGAGCCTTGACGAACTGACAGCGGTAACCATTCTCCAGCGCCTTCAGCAGCAGGCTACAAGCCAATCCGGTCTTGCCCCTTCCGGTTTCCCCGACCAGCACGATATTCTCCGCCTTGGTGATGAACTCCAACTCTGCAAACCCACGAATCTGTTTGCGATTCACGCCCGGTTGGCGGGCAAAAGGGAACGTCTCCAGCGACCAGCGCTCGGGCAGATTGGCGCGCCGGATTCGCCACTCCAGCGCGCCCTCCTGCCTGGCTTGAAACTGCGCGCGCACCAGGCGCGTGACGAACTCCGAGTAACTGATATCGTCCTTGTCGGCGGCCCGCAACTGTTCGTCATAGATCTCCAGCATGCGCCGCAGCTTGAGATTCTTCAGCAGTTGTTCCAGTTCTTCAGTCATCGCCAGACTCCCCTTCGAGCAGAAAGTATTCGCGCGTCACGCGGCGCAAGATCATCCGTTCCAGCCGGTCCAGATCGTAAAGACCATAACGGCCGGCCTCGCGCACGGCGCCCAACAGCGGTTCCCGTGGATACTCCCGCACCAGACGTAACAGTTGCCGCAGGGCAAGCGTGACTACCTTACGGCTCCGTTGTTTCAACCCAGCGACGTAGTCGGCCAACTCAGGCGCGGCCGTGACAATGGCCTTCTCTTCGGGATGCGGGTCGGGCCGGGCGTCTCTCTGACCGCGCGGTGGACGATGCTCGGCCAGCATCACTCGCTGGTGCTCGGCTTCAGCAATGCGCCGGTGCGTGACTAGGCGGCGGGCATCGAGTTGAATCTCGATCTTGTCCCTGGTCTCGCGCACCTCTACGCGGCGACCGATCCAGTCCACCGGAACCGAGTACCGGTTGCTGTTCAGCGCCACGTACCCTTCGATATCGACCAGGCGCTGATGCAGCCGGTAGACCTCCGGAATCCACATCGGCAGCGGTTTCAGATGCAGCCGTTCGACGGCGAACAGCTCACGGGGAACCGCACGGATATGTTTCTTGTAGGTCGAGTTGACCTTATCGCACCACTCCCGCGCACGCTGATTCAGATCCTCCCAACTGCGGAAGGTGCGCCCCGCCAGGAAGTTGTTCTCGATGAAATGAAAGGGACGTTCTACGCGCGCCGAACGGTTGGCATTCCCAATCGCGTGTGCCACGAACTGAAAACCGAAACGCTCTCCAAAGGCGGCCATCTCCGGTACCGGCACCATGTCGCGTCCACTGCCGCGCAGCACCACCACGTGCGTGTTGTCGATCATGGTCCGCGTTGCGGCGCCGCCAAAGTAGCGTAGGGCCTCGGTGAGAAATACCTTGCAATCGAAACGCCGGAAGTTTGGATAACACTGGAAGAACAGCATCCGCGAATAGCACAGCACCGCCGAGGCGGTCTGCACCTTGCGCTTCTTGCCGCCCAGTTCGAGTTCGTGGGGAGACGTGTCGTGCTGAACCTCCTCACCCGGCGCGAACGCGTACTGGCCCGCCGGCGTGGGCGGCGCGTAGCCGATTCCGTGCCGCCGGCAGAACGCCGTTAACGCGGTATACGATAACTGCGCGCCGCCCGCCACCAACTCCTCATGGACTCGCACGAGATTCCCCTTGCACCGGTCGAAAAGCTCCAGGATCTGTTGGCGGTGGGGTTCGGCCTTCGCGACTCGGTGTAGTTCCGGCATCGCGGTGGAGTTCGATCGCAGAACTTTGCGCACCGCCACGCGCGAGATCCCCATCACCCGCGCGATCTCTCGTTTGCTCACTTGCTTCGCATTCAGTTCCAGAATCGTGGTGCGTTGCGCTTGGCTCAACATGCGGTTTCTTCTCCGGTTGGATTGCTTCGTCGATGCGGCGGAGTTGATTTTGAATGCGCTCCATCTGATGCCGCGCGGCCTTCGATTGTTGGTTATCCAACTCCGTCACAGCGGCGCCCGCCAGTCGCCGTTGCGCGCGGTTCACAATCGCCACTACCATTTCCAGATCGCGTAACAGCTCAGCGCCGGTTCCGGCCGGAGCTTTCTCTTGCGCTTGCCGCTGTGTTTTGAAAAACAGCTCGGGATCATCCAGAATGCGTTTGCGGATCGCGGGCGAGCCTTTGCGCCACGCGGCATAGAGGTGGCCGGCTTCGCGCGTATCGCAGTGATGCTGGGCGAAGATGGCGGCCATCCGTTGGCAGTCTTCCAGGCTTTGGCGGGCCACCGGCACCAGAAACTTCATCGCCACCTGCGCCAATATCTTGCCATCGCGCACCTGTTGTTGGATCGCTTCCGGTAGAATCTCCACCAGCCCCAGCCGTCGCGATACCCAACTCACGCTGCGATCAAATCGCCGCACCAACTCGTCAAGCCCGTAGTCGAAACGCCGCTCCAACTCCGCCAACAGCCATCCCACTTCCAGCGCAGTCTCGTGTTCGCTCAGTCGCAGTGAGCGGTCCAGCAACACCGCCGCGGCCTCGCTCATCGGCCACACCACCGCTTCCACCGTGTCCCGGTTCAGTTGCTTCAGTGCAACGATCCGCTTGTAGCCGTCGATCACCACATAGCGGTCCGCCTGGCCCTCGGCCACCACCACTACGATGGGCGTTTGCTGGCCGCTCTCGGCCAGCGACGCCAACAGCCGCCGCTGCCGCCCGGGATGGTGCACTCGCAGGTGCTCCCAGCGACGGTCGAGTTGGTGAAACTCCAGTTGCATTCGATTGTCCGTGGCGTCGCGATCAGTATGGAGCAGGCTGGAACTGGTCTTTTTCGGCGAGAGGGGCAAGTGGACTCAGAACTCTTGTGGGATCAACTACATACGCGCGGAACTGGTCTTTCGCCGAGCGCATGAGAAGTGATCCCATAACCCCAATGAAATCAGAGCCTTTCTGCCCGAACTCGTCTTTCGCGAGATCCCAGGGAAGTTGGCTTAGCCCGAAGTTCTGACAGCTAAACGGAGAAATCTCTTGTTCTGATGGTGGTATGAGGTTTTTGGCGGATCTGCGTAAGCATGTAAATTCTCAAGTTTGTGCTTGATTTAAACGACTGATCTCCTTATCATGTAAGCATGTACGTCGCCACCGTACCAAATCGCAACTCCCCTCCCGCAATCCTCCTCCGCGAATCCTATCGCCTCGACGGCAAAGTCAAAACCCGCACCATCGCCAACATCTCCCATCTCGCCCCTCATCAGATTGACGCCATCCGTTTCGCCTTGTCCGGCGCTCTGACCGCCTCCTCCACCCCTTTGCCAGAGTCCTTTCACATCTCCCGTTCACTGCCTCACGGCCACGTCGCCGCAGTCCTCGGCTGCTTGCGCAACCTGCATCTGGATTCCATCCTCGACCCGACTCCGTGCCGACAGCGCGATCTCGTCATCGCCATGATCGTTGCCCGCATCATCGAACCCGCATCCAAACTTGCTACCGCCCGCGGGCTTCATTCCGATACACTCCACCACAGCCTCGGCGAGGTCCTCCAATTGGATTCCGCTGATGAATCCGAACTTTATCAAGCGATGGACTGGCTGCTCCCGCACCAGGCTCGCATCGAGCAAGCCCTTGCCAATCGCCATCTCTCCCAAGGCGGCCTGGTGCTCTATGATCTAACTTCCACTTACTTCGAAGGGCGCCACTGTCCTTTGGCCAAACTCGGTCACTCGCGTGACGATAAGTCCGGCACATTGCAGATCGTCTTTGGTCTGCTCACCAACGCTGCCGGATGCCCGGTCGCCGTCGAAGTTTTTGCCGGCAATACGTCCGATCCCAAAACCGTCGCTACCCAAGTCGATAAACTGCGTCAACGATTCGGGCTCTCCGATATGGTGCTGATTGGCGACAGGGGCATGATCACCAGCGCACGCATTCGTGAAGACTTGCCGGTCTCAAAAGGTATCCAATGGATCTCCGCTTTACGAGCCACCCAGATCCAGAAACTGGCTGCCGGCGGCCAGTTGCAAATGTCTCTCTTCGATCAAACCGATCTCGTCGAGATCGCTCATCCGGACTTCCCCAGCGAGCGCCTGGTGGCTTGTTTCAATCCTCTGCTGGCCGAGGAACGCGCGCGCAAAAGACCCGAGTTGCTGACTGCGACCGAGAAGCAACTGGAGAAGATCGCCGCCGCCGCCAAGCGCGCCAAGCGTCCTTTGCGTGGCAAACAGAACATCGGATTACGCGCCGGCAAGATTCTCAACCGCTACAAGATGGGTAAGCACTTTCAGTTGCGCATCGAAGAGGACAGTTTTCACTACGAGCGGAAGAAGGCCAACATCGAGCGCGAACAGAACCTGGACGGAATCTATGTCATCCGAACCAATGTCACACAAGAAGTGTTATCTAGTCAGCAGGTCGTAGCAAGTTACAAGAGCTTATCCGGCGTGGAGAGGGCCTTCCGCAGTCTGAAGACCGTCGACCTGCAGGTGCGGCCTATCCATCACCGCTTACCGGATCGCGTCCGGGCACACATCCTGCTTTGCGTGTTGGCCTACTACGTGGAATGGCACATGCGCCAGCTCTTGGCTCCCATCCTCTTCGACGACGATGACAAGCCGCAAGCGCAGGCCGCTCGCGATTCCATCGTCGCTCCCGCCCAACGCTCCACCTCGGCCAAACTCAAGGCCCTTACCAAACAGACCGCCGACGGCACCAAGGTCCACAGCTTTCAGACGCTCATCGGCGATCTGGCAACGATCGCCAAGAACAGAATTCAACCCGCCAACAAAAGCCTCGCCGTCTTCGATACCGTACAGCACTGGATGGGACACAAATCGCTCGAGACGACGATGAGATATCTGGTCCCGTCCCAAGAAGTACATGCTCGCCTCGACCAGGTGACCGTCCCAGGACTTGACGACACCGAGGCATCGCCCCCGAAACAAGTTCCCCCAAGAAAGCCTGGAGGACGGAGGAATGCGCGAACCGATGCGAAGCCTCAGGCAAAGGAAGTCTGCCTGCCCGTTGATAAGTGCGCCGCCTCGAAAGGCGATAGCCAAATGGTCCCGTCGGATGCGCGAGATTTGCCCAATACCAGGCGCGGTGGCAGGACGTCACCGGCACGGACCCGCAGCTGACGCGTAAATAGAGACAGGTGACTCCTGCGTAACCGCTAAACAGTTATTCGTCCGTGACACAGCCGAGCGCTGCGCTTTCACGAGGCGAATGTACTTGGCGAGCGTGCCGCGATCCGCCTTATACGGCGGCCTCTTCCAGCCCTTGCGCCGCGCCGATAGTTCCTCGTCCGACAGATCGACGGCCAGCGAATTCTTGGAGGCATCAATTGTGATGCGGTCACCATCCTTGATCATCGCGATCGGGCCGCCCTCCTGAGCCTCGGGTGTAACGTGGCCGACGATAAAGCCGTGAGATCCGCCGGAAAAACGCCGCCTGCCTCGCGCCGCGCTTGAAAGCCTAGCACTTGAAGCATGCCGGGCGCACGCGCTCACTGCCGCCCAGCTTCGTCGGCTGCTCGGTTTCGAAACGCGAATGCAGGTGGACGCCTTTCTGAAGGAGCACGAAATCCACGACTACACGGCCACAGATTTCGAACAGGGCCGGGAAGCTCTCCGCCAGATCCGGATGAGAGAGGCTCAGCCCTGAGCCTTCTGTTCTCTTCATGGCCATCGTAGCGGATACCTCGCAGATCAACTACCTGTTTCTCATTGACCAGATCGAGATCCTGCCCCGGCTGTACACGCGTGTTCTCATCCCACCCGCAGAATTGGGGAAGGGGGATCAGATTCCCTGGAATGCCGCGTTACAACAGCTCTCGAAGTTCTAGAAGCAGAGCCTGAATCTCGACCCATGATGGGTACGGGCCATAGCAGAGCACTCGGCATTGTGGCTCGTATTCCGCGCCGATCTGCGTCGCAAGATCTGCAGGCGGAAAAAGCGCGTCGCTCCTGGCAAAGCTCATCCCATCTGGGTGGAAATGCCTCCTCGCGAAATGGGCGCGGCTGATCCGGTCGTAGTCCGCTTTGATGTCCGCGTACTCGGCTGAATTCAGCATAGCGAGAACTTCCGCTTGGGCGGCCAGGTCAAGCAGTCCCGTGTCCAAATCCTAGCGACCCGGCCAAAAGCAATCCATCCGAAGTGCTGCCAATACAATACTCTGTCCCACCGGCCTGTTCGCGGCGCAAGTCGCTGGGGCACAGCGTTCGATCAAGGATTCGGCAAACGGCCGATATCGATCCGTCCCAGACTGAGATCCAGCGCCAAGGCCGCAGTGCTGACGGAGCGCTCGGCCTGGGACAGAAGCGACTGGCTCGTGAGTAGGGCGGACTCGGCATCCAAAACGAAATTGATCAAGCTCCGCCCGGCTTCAAACTTCAGCTGCTCGTCGTGTAGCACTCTTTCGCTCTCTGCGACAGAATCACGGAGGGCAGTCACCCGACCTTGCGCGCTTTCCAGATCCGCCACGGCCGTTCGGACTTCGCGAGTGATGCGAAACTGCAACTGCTGACGGGCCAAACGCGATTGCTCCAGTTGAGCTTGGGCCGCTTGAATCTGGCCTTTCCGCCGGCCTCCGTCGAAAAGCGGGAACGAGACGTGAACGCCAATCACCCAGTCGGTGGCGGCGTTGCCCGGCGAGGGCACATTGATGGACAACGAGGGCAGCAGTTTGCCGATTAGTTGGGGGAAACCCACCGGCGTATTCGAGCCGTACTGGATGGCCGAGGCGCGAAGGTCGATGCGGGGAAAGACGGCTTTCCGGGCGGATTCCTCAAGACGCTCGCTTGCCCGGATCTCATGGTCTTGCGAGACCAACTCCGGCCTGCTCGCGTCGGCCTGTTTCAGCAGTTGGACTTCCGGTTCGGGAGGAATCGGCGGCAGGGGAGACGCCTGGGTGTAGACCAACTGCGGCAGGTCACCCTCGAATCCCATCACCGAAGCCAAAGCACTCAGTGACGATCTTCGGCCCGAACGGAGCGTGGCCAAGTCGCTGTCCACCTGTGCCAGCCGAGTTTTGATTTTCAACGCATCCACCGGTACGGCGCGGCCGCCTTGGACCAGTAGATTCGTTCGGTCGAGGAGTGATTGCAGGCTCTTTGTCCTTGCCTCGGCGGAACTGATCAGGTCCGAGTACGCCAACGCCTGGAGATATAGTCGCGCGGTCTCAAATATGATTTCCTGCTGCCTCCGGTCTGTCGTCGACCGCGCAGCCTCGACGCGCTCCCGAGTGGCGGCAAGTTCGAGTTCCGTCTTGTGAAAATCCCAGGCGAGGAACTTGAGGTCCGCGATTCCGGTGTACTGAGCGGTATCGAACCGCAACAGTGACGGCGTGGTCCCAGCGGGATACCCGTGCTCGTACCGCGAGCGCGCCGCGTCTGCGGAGAGATCCACTTGCGGCATCAGGAATGAGCGGGCCGTGGTGACCAACCCTTGCCGGCGCTGAACCTCTGTCTGCGAAGACTTCAGATCGGGGGAGTGCGCCAGACGCATATTCGACGGCCTCCCGCAGGCTCATCTCCGCGCCGGCGGCCGGCTCTCCGGCCGCGGCCAGGAGGGCGAACGCCGCAAGCGGTGCTACGAGTTTGATCCAGGGTTTCATAGTCATGATGCGTTGGGCTCCTGGCCGAGGCTCGCGGCAAGCTTCCTACGGATGTTGTCGGGTAGACCGTGGTTCGGCTTCTTTGCATAGACGATGTAATACGTCACGGGAATCACGAAGAGCGAAAACAGTGTTGAGACGATCAAGCCAAAGATCAGCGACCAGGCCATACCGCCGAAGACGGTATCCAGCGTGATGGGAATGGCTCCGAGTACGGCTGCGCCGGACGTCAAGAGAATCGGGCGCAAGCGCACAGAGACACTATTGAGAATTGCCTCCTCCAGCGAAAGACCACGCAGCAGGCCGAGTTGAATGAAATCCACGATGATGATGGAATTCCTCGTCACGATGCCCGCCAGCGCTATCATCCCGATGAACGCCGGACCGGAGAAGAAGACGGGGTTCCTGAATCCGCCGATGCTGTGCTGGCCGATCTGATTCAGGAACCAAAAGCCGGGCATCACGCCGATCACCATGAGCGGGATCGCTCGCATGATGGTCAGTGGCAGACGGTAGGAGCCAGTCTGGTTCATCAGGATAATGTAAATGGCGATCAAAGCGGTCAGCATCGCGAATGCGAGATCCCGGAAAAGGTGAATGGTGATGTACATTTCGCCTTCGTCCCACCAGCGCACGGTAATGCCGTTGGGTACCGCCCAGGGGATACCTCCGCCTTTGCGAAACATCGTCCGCTGATTCATCGGGCGGGGTGGCGCCTGCATATCGACGAAACTCCGCCGGCCCCCCAGGACTTGGTCGGCCGTGAGGTCCAGGATGGTTTCCACGGGCGGGCGGCCCGCCATCTCTCCCAGCACGTACACTACACGCTGGAGTTGACGGTGATAGATCGTCTTGTCCTCGAGGGTGGTTCGCCAGACGCCGACTTCCGACAAGGGAACCAGATTCCCCCCGGTGCCTTTGGCGTAAATCCGCGCCAGGTCGATCATGCTCGATCGCTCGGCGCGGGGAAACCAGAGCGCGATCTTGACGGGGGTGCGCTCATAGGGGATTTGGGCGGCACCCGCCGCCTGGCTGCCCAGGGCGAGTCCTATCGTTCGCGCAATCTCGTCGGCGGACAGGCCATTCAGTGCGGCCTTTTGCTTGTCCACTTCGAATACATACTTGGTTTGGTCCTCATCGACGGTGTCGTCCACATCAACTACACCCAATTCCCGGCGGAGGCGGGCCTTGATGATCGAGGCGGCTCCAATGATGTCCTCATAAGATTGGGTCGGGCTCCCGTACACTGCTGCAACCACCGTTGACATGGCTGGTGGTCCTGCCGGGAGTTCGACGATCTTCAACTTCACTCCGTCGCGTTGCGCGATGGCCGTAAGGTCGGCGCGCAACCGCAATCCCAGGGCGTGACTCGAATAGTCGCGCTCCGTCTTGTGGATAAGGTTGATCCGGATATCCGCGCGGTTGGGCGACCGGCGCAGGAAGTATTGGCGCATCAGGCCGTTGAAATCGACCGGCGAGGCGGTACCCACGTAAGCCTCGAAGTCCGTGATCTCCGGGACCGACTCGAGATAGTGTTCGAAGTCGCGAGCGGCGGCGTCCGTCCGTTCCAGGGTCGTGCCCGCCGGCATGTCGAGGACAAGAAGTATCTCGTCCTTGTTGTCGTAGGGCAACTGCTTGACCTGCACACGGCGGGTCAGCACTAGCAGGACGCTGCCGATAAACAGCAGCATGACCAGGAGCAGGAACAGGCGGCCCAGCCGCGGCCGTTTGATGAGCGGATGGAGGGTCGCATTGAAGAACCGTCGTGGACCGGAAACGGAATCGCGCGACGCGGTGCCTTCTTCGCCAGCGGCATGATCCTTCAACAGGCGGTACGCCAGCCAGGGCGTGATCGTGAAGGAAACGACCAGCGACATGAGCATGGTGACGGGAATGTTGGCCGCCATGGGCCGCAGATACTGGCCCATCATGTCCGTGACGAAGAGCAGCGGGAGGAAAGAAAGTATCACGGCGAAGGTGGCCGCGATCAACGGAGGCCTTACTTCATTGACGGCCTCGAGAACAATCTCGACCGTAGCTTTGCCTCGCATCTTGAAGTGGCGGTGGATGTTCTCCACGTCCACGATGGGATCGTCCACCAGCAAGCCGAGGGCTACAGTGAGCGCGAACAGCGAGATGCGATTGACCGAGAATCCGAGTAAATAGTTGACGATGAGAGTCAGTCCGAAGACACAAGGAACCGCGATGGCCACGACCAGCGCTTGCCGGAAGCCCAGCCCCATGGCCAGCAGCGCCATGACTACCGCGATGGCGACCAACAAGCCCTCTTCCAGTTCCTTGACCTTGTCGTTGGCGGTTACTCCATAGTTCCGCGTGACGGCAACCTGCACGTCGGCGGGTAGAATCTCCGTCTTCAACTCACCCACCCGCTTGAGCAGGGCCTGGGCTACCCAGACGTTGTTCGTCCCATGTTTCTTGGCTACGGCGATCGTAACGGCCGGTTGAGAGCCGTGCTTTGGAGGGGCCATCGCGCCAGTTCCGCCGATCAGGCTGCCCGCGGCGCCCTCTTCTTTGGGATGATCCCAGGCTAATCCGCGGTGAAAGCGTACATAGTCCAGAAACTCCCCGGGCCCGTCCCTGACTTCGGCAACGTCGCGGAGGTACACCGGACGGCCGTTTGATGCGCCGACCACCAGGTTCTGCAAATCTCGCGCATCCGCAATGAACTGTCCCGCCTGCACGCGTACATCCCGATCGTTACGGTCGAAGGTTCCAGCGAGCACACTGGAATTCGAGGCCTGAATGGCGCGGCTCAGATCCAGCGGCGCGATTCGATAGGAGGCCATGCGGGCTGCGGATGGCCGTATCAGCAACTCGCGCGGCCGGCCGCCCACCACGTAGGCGACACCGGCATTTTCTACTCCTTGTAGGCGCGCCACCACCTCATCCGCCATCCGCCGCAGCGCGTAGTCGTCGCGAGATCCGCTGGTGAGTGTGAAGGTGACTATCGGAACATCGTCTACATCAATGGGCTTCACCACCCATCCCGCCGCGCCCGGCGTGGTCCGGTCCATGTTCTCATTCAGCTTGCGGACCAACTTGACGTAGCTGGGCTCCAGCGGTTGCCCCACGTAGAAACGCACGGTGACAATGCTCTGGCCGGGCATGGAGCGGGAATACACATACTCCACGCCGGGGACCTGGATCATCATCTTTTCGAGCGGCGTGGAAACGAGTTGCTCCACATCCTGCGCGGTGTGGCCTGGGAAGGAGACTAGAACATTCGCCGCGGCCACGATGATCTGCGGTTCTTCCTCGCGCGGTGTGACCACCAGGGCCACCACGCCCGCGGCAATCGAGACCAGGATGAACACCATCGACAGGTTCGATTCCAGAAACTTCCGGACGATCCGGATGGTGAGAGAATCGTGCAGTTGGCTCATCGGGCCTTCCCAATGACGACCGTTTCCCCTGCGGAGAGGCCGCTGAGTACTTCAAACTGGCTGCCGATGGCGCGGCCGAGTTGCACGGTTCGCCGCTCGATTCGAGCATCCTGGACCACTTCCACCATCGTTAACTGGCCGGCGCGGATCAGCGCCGACGCTGGCACCGCCAGCACCTCTTCCGCCTTCATGGGAATCAGCAAGCGCCCAAACATCCCCGGAAGGACGTCCTTGGTTTCACTCAGACGCACGCGCGCCACGACGGTCCGGCTGGCCGGATCGGACGATGGAACAATCTGCACTACGCGCCCGCGCATCTCGCGGCTCAAGGCGTCGATCCGGAACGTCAGAAGTTCATTGAGGCGGATGTGGCCCATCATGTCTTCGGGTACGTTCGCCTCGAGCCACAGCCTGCCCTGCTCGTACATCGTCAAAAGCGGTTTTCCAGGAGCGGCCAGATCCCCCAGGTTTGCCAGTTTGTCCACTACTACTCCGGTGAAGGGGCTGCGGATGACTGCGTACGACAGGCCCACTTCGGTTTCCCGAACGGCTTGTTGAAGCCGATGAAGATTTGCTTCTGCGGTCTTCAGATTGGTTTGGGTGTGCTCGAAGTCGTAAGCACTGATCACTTGCTGATCAAAGAGTGGCTTGTCTCGTTTGTAGTCGGACTGCGCCTGGGCCAGCGTGGCTTCCGCGCTGCGCACGGCATCCTGCGCCTGCTCGACCCGGTGCCGCAGATCCCGGTCGTCAAGCACCACCAGTGTTTCTCCGCTGGTAACCTGCTGGCCGGCCGCAACCCGCATTTCGACGATGTTCGCCACCACACGGGAAGTCACCGCGGCGACCTGCTCGGCCTGGACGGTCCCCACGGCCTCGGTAACGGCGGGGACCATCTGGGCTGCAACCTTCTGTGTGGCGAGGCCTGCCGCCGACTCCTCGGCAACCGGCTGCTTGCTGGCCGGGATCACACCCCGCCGGAATGTCCCGAGAATCCAGAGCATCAGGATGACGATTGTGGCGACGGACAGCCCCACCCGCAACAGCGTGGACAGTCTCTTGCGCCCCGGCGTCTTTACCGCTTGGACGGCCGAGGTGTGATCAGTTGCATCTTCAGAAGGCATAGGGGTTGTTCCTTTCCTCTCACTAGCCGGCCGCCTTCAGCGTGCGTAGATCGGCGCGGCCCACGCTATCAGTCCCCAACGTGCGCAGCAGAAACGGACGCAGTTCGGTGATGAGGTGATGGCCTTCGTTGAGGTTGTAATTGACCCGCATCCCGTCCCGATGGCTTTCCACCAATCCGCTGTTGCGCAGGTAAGCCAAGTGCCGGGAAAGGAGCGGTTGGGGCAGTCCGAGAATTCTCTCCATTTCGCAGACGCAGAACGGAGATCTCAACAGCAGGTTCATGATTCGCAGCCGCGTCGGATCCGCAAGCGCCTTGAACAAGTTGGACAGTTGCTCCATATTTGTCTCTCTGCTTATACGGATGCACGAATAAGGTAAACGTGACAGATACTCCGATTTTGTGGAAGCGCGTGGGCCGCTGGACCGGGCGCCGTCGGTTGATGTGGTCACTCGTCGTCGAAATCCGGCAGATTCGCGACTTCTGCAGCGGATAGCGCGGTCGCGGTCCTGGGAACCCTGCGCCAGTGTTTCAGCAACCAGGCCACCAGGAACACGCCCAGGATCAAGACAAGCCACGGAAAGAAGGGCGTCCATCCCCGCGGCATGGTCCGGGGATCCACCAGCACTTTACTGCCGTACATGCCGGCGTAGGTATCCAAGATTTCCTGGTCTGACTTTCCTGCCGCCACCCACTTGGCGATTTCCAGTCGCATCTTGACCGCGATCTCGCTCTGATGAATCGCGACGGATTCTGTGTAGCAGCAAGGCGCCAGAACTGCATGTTCCAGGCGGGCGACTCTCGCCTGCGGTTGCTCCGCCGTCTCCGCAAGTGCCAGCAGGGGCAACAATATTAGGAAAAGTATTTCGACGAATCTTGAGAACATGATTTTCCTCGGTATGTAGGTCATGGGAGCAGCCCGAAATATCCGGCAGCCGCACCGATCGCCAGGACAAATGCCGGATGCCATCGCAACCCGGCAAGCAAGGAGAACGACAGCGCGAGAAGAGCGAACCCGTGCCACGAGATCAGGGCGCTTCGCCCAAGCACCAGAGCAGCGCTCAGGATGAGACCCGCGACCGCGGGATTGACTCCCGCCAGAAAGCGCTGGGCGCGACGGTCATCCCGGAAACGACCGTATTGATGACTGATCGCCAGCATCAAGATGATGCCGGGGGCGAATAACGCGACGGTACTCGCCAGGGCACCGACCGTGCCAGCCAAATGAAATCCGGCGAAAGTGGCAAGAACCGCGATCGGCCCCGGAGTCAGATTGCTGATGGCAACGCCGTCAAGGAACTCTTGCGGCTTCAACCAGCCGAGTTGGGTGACCAGCCGGTTGTGAAGGACGGGCACGAGCACAAATCCGCCACCAAAAAACACCAGACCAATCTTGAAGAAGGTCGTGACGAGTTGCGACACCGGCCCCGCGGCGAAAAGTGCGAACGGCATCAAGTTCACAGCACCGCCGCCCGCCTTCGTTTCCGGGCTGGTGCGGCCGTCCTGGAGGTGTTGGTCTCGCGGGTAGGAGAAAACCTGCGGCCCCTGCCGCGACGAGTACCCAGACCGCGTTCCACTGGGCGACTCCCGCCGCCAGAGCGCCGGTCGCGAGCAATATGGTCGGCCATGAGCGCAGTACCTTGCGGCCAATAGACCAGCCGGCGTCCAGGATCAAGGCAATCACAACCGGTGCGAGTCCAGCCACAGCGCTCTGCAAAGCAGGCACGGCGTGGTAGCGGAAATAGAGATCCGACAAGAGAATGACGAGAGTGATCGAAGGGGCCAGGAATGCGCCAGCCGAAAGCAGCGCACCGGCGACCCCGAACAGACGGTAGCCGATGAAGATCGCCACGTTCACGGCAAACGAACCCAAAACCTGTCCGAGTCCTACGCTGTGGACGAATTCATCGAGGGGGATCAGGCGGCGCTTTCGCACGAACTCTTGTTCCATGAGCGCGATTACGGCCATGCCTCCCCCGAAACCGATGCTGCCGATCTTCAGAAACGCCAGCAGCAGACGGACGAGAGAAACAGATCCCCCGCCGTCACCGTTCAGCGTTGATGGAGCGTGATCCGCGAGCTGCATCTCATTTCCACTCGCCCAGGAGTTCTTCCCGGCCACAACCGTTCGCTTCGGCTTCGAGGGTGGCATGGGTAATGCCCCATTCCTGATGCAGGAAACTGCGCACATCCGCGGCAATGGCTTCCGCTTCCAACAAAGTCGCTGCGCCAACCTTCATGTGTGCAGTCAAGACCCGCTGGCCCGGTCCCACCTCCCAGGCGTGGACGTGATGCAGTCGCACACCGGTGAACCGCCGCGCCACCTCTCCAGCCACTTGCTCCACATCCACTCCCGCGGGAGCAGCCTCCAGCAAGGTATGCAACGATTCCCATACGATCGAAATGGCGCTTCGAAGGACAACGATTCCGATCAGAATCGCTGCTGCCGGGTCAACGTACCGGCCCGCCGCCGTTCGGGCAAAGAGCGCTGCCACCACTACGGCAAGCGAGGCCAGAGCGTCCTGCGCCAGATGGAGGAACGCGCTTCTGACGTTGATGTCCTCTGTGCTATGCGTGCGGAGGAGAAGAACGGAGGCCACGTTTCCAAGGAGCGCCACGAGTGCAGAAACCAGCATGATCGAGCCGTGCACGGGCGCGGGATGGAGGAGTCGGCTCACGGCCTCGCGTCCGATCAGGGCGGAGATCGCAATCAGCGCCGCAGCGTTGATCAGGGCGGCGACGACTTCGGCGCGCTTCAGACCATATGTGTGCCGCGGCGTGGGTGCGTCGCCGGCCTAACCTGCGCGCGAAGATCGCCAGGCCCAACGCTCCGACATCCGTCAAATTGTGCGCCGCGTCTGCCAGCAGCGCCAGGCTTCCGGCCCACAGTCCTCCAATGAGCTCGACGAGCGTGATGCCGAGGTTGAGAGCCGCGCTGGCCCATAGCCGACGGTCGAGATTTCCTGATTCAGTTTCGTGATGATGATGCGTCATGGAGATTTAGCGAACGTAGCCGGAACACGGGATGCAAACTGGCTTGCATCAAACTCTCCCAAGGTGGTCGCGCACGTGGCGCTGGACGTACCGTACGAGTGCGGATTTGCTCTCCGACAGAACCCAGACATCTGTAAGGTTTTCCCACTCGACCTCCTTTCCGTCACGGAACCGTGCGATGACTACCGAGCTCGTGTACAACTGGTAATCCTGGACGAAGTGCCGGTTTTCCGAACGTTGGAAGTTGACTTGCCGAAACTCCAATCTGCCGATTGTCAAGTCGTCACGGAAGCCGGTCGCCAGCGCCTTTTCCGTATAGGCCTGAATCATCCTGCACGTGCTGCATCGAGCGGTGCCGTGAAAATAGTACGCAACGACTCGATCCGGTTTCGCTGGGCGACCCGCAGCCACTGCGGCGTATGCGGCGAGAGGGCTGGATCGATTCCGCCATGCCTGGATCGCGGTCCACGCCGTATACGCGACCACGAACAAGATCAAAACCTTCTTGGGGGAGGATTGGGTGTTCATTGGGAGGGGAGAGATCCAATCGTGATTCCCACAGGTATCTCGATCCGGCCTGCGCTGACGCTTTGCCGCAACCCGAAGCCTTGTCGGGCAGCATCTAGCGCCGCACGTTCGATGGCGGAGCGGTCTGCATTCGTCCCAAGCGAACGCAGCGTTACCAGGAAGTCCCGATGGCGACGTCCTCGCCGGTATGCGGGTTCTCGCGGGGGATGTTTCAACACGGCTTCGGCGAGTTCGTAATCGAAGTCGACGAGCAGCGTCCCATGTACGAGCAGAGCCTTCCAACGACGCGCTTGCGCGTTTCCGGAAATCTTCCGGTCGCCCACTGCCACGTCCGATGTTCCTTCAGGCCTGCCCACCACTCCAAAGGCCGCGAGGATCGCGCAAATCAGATCGATGCCCGGACGGAAACCGGCTTTCAGATCCAAGCTGGCGGGAGCGGGCGTGATCAGCGAGTAGTTCAGCACGCCGCCGGTCTGGAGCACGCTGCCTCCGCCGGTGGACCGTTTGAGCACAACTACTCCCAGCCTGGCGCACGCGTCGGCGTCCACTACTTGTTCCGGCCGCTCGCTGGAGCCCATGACCACGGCAGGAGGCCCGCCCCACCAGAAGCGCAGCCGATGGAGCCCTGTCGCCGCCGCCGAGCGCGCCGCAGCGTCGTCGATGGCGAGGTTCTCGGCTACGGTCGGAGCCGACCAGAACATCACTTCCATCACTTCGTCGGCTTGGCGCCGCTCCTGAAAGCCTGGTACGCCGCAAGCAAGGCGCTCCGATAGCCGGCTTCTTCCTCCGGCAGGACTCGGTGATAGATCTTCACGGCATCTAGCAAAGCGGCAGCAACCGCTGGCGTCCGCGGGAATGTTGCGTTCGGCGCATTGCTCAAAGATCAGCGGCAAACCAGGGATACTGACGGTCACGCCCTGGATCGTCAATTTCCCGCCCGGCGTGGGGCTAGAGCACGAACACTGGCGCGCCGCTCGACCCTGCCGCGACGTCATCGCGCGACCCCGTCTCCGCCAGCACCGCGTCCACCTCGGCGGCGATCCGCTCCGCGACGGCCCAGACCGCTTCCTTGTCGGGTTGCGACGAATTTCGAGACGAGCGATGGCAGCCTGCTGTCTGGGTTCCGAGGATACCGGTCACCACTAGCGCGGAATTGACTGGGCCGCTGTGCTCTTCCGTGCCCCACTTGGCGCACTGCTTGTCGCACCCGTCGATAGTGATTGTCGGATGGGTCTTGGCGAAATTCCGTTCCGCTTCATTTCCGGCGAGGAATAGCGGCAAACAGAGCGTGACGGTCGTATTGGGACGCAGCAACCCGAGGACGCGTAGCGTTGCCAGGCGTGAGATCGTTCCTTCGGGAATCGCTTCTCCACTGCATGAGATGATGCCTACTTTCGTGGTTTCCGCGCTCATCGGATGACCTCCTCACCGGCGCGCAATTGCACCGCCTCGCGCGCCACCAAATCGGCGATCTCCCTGGTGATACTCCACCCCTCCTCGGTCAGAGCGGTTGAGTTCCCGGGTTTCGCGCCACGGTGGTTTTTGAAAGCCTCCGCCACCTGGACTGCCTTGGCCACTTGTCCGCCGGCCATCGCGACGTTCTTTTCCGCACAGGCCTTGGCGCACCCGTCAATCGTGATGCAGGCGTGGCTTCGCACCGCCGCAACCGCTTCGGAGTCTCCCTTCACCAACAAGGCCAGACACAGCGTGTCCGTTTGTCCCGGAGCCAATTCATCCGTTACCAGATAGGTGGCTTCGCGACTCATCAGGCCGTGTACTTTTCCAATCCCGCTGCACGGGATGACCAGAACGGCATTCTCAATAGGCTCGTTTCCCATTTGACTGTTTCCCTTATTCCTCGGCGGCCTTTCGCTTGACAATTTCGGCATACGCCGCCGGATCCAACAGTAGTTCCTGATCTTGCGGCCAGGCTGTTAACTTCATTTCCACCAGCCACCCGGCGCCGGACGGATCTTCGTTGATCAGTGCGGGGTTATCGATTACGGCGGAGTTGACGGCAGTCACCGTGCCGCTGATGGGCGAGATGATCTCAAAGACCGCTTTGGCCGACTCCACGCTGCCCAACTCGCCAAACTGCTCTACGACACCGCCAACCTTAGGCGGATCGAAGTAGCTGATGTCGGTCAATTTCTGCTGCATGTAATCGGAGATGCCCACGCGGGCGACCCCGTCCAGCACGCGCGCCCAAACATCGTTCTCGTTGAACACGTAGTCCACTACAGGAATCCGGAATTCGAACTTGTCGTGCGTCACGACCAGGTACTCCGTTGGTGTTTCAAAGTCCGCAGATGGCTCGGCGATTGCCGTGGGTGTGTTGAGATTGCGGATCAGGTCATCGACAATCGACTGGGCTAGCGCCAAGCCTTTTGGCCCCAGGCTGAGTGTGGATTCCAGCGCCTGGCCGGAGACCTTGGCTGCGTCCGACACGAGTATCTTCCGTGCCACTTTCGCTTCCAACCGCGTCGCGAGTTTCGTAGCGCAGCGCGTCGAACATCCGTCTACGACGATCAACGAACTCTCGGTGAGGGCTTTCTTGTAACGCGCCGGCGCGCGATTCAGAAGGACGGGGCAGATGATTTCACTCCCAGTGGCATCGGCGGCGCGAATCGCGACTTCGCGCGCCACGGAGCCCTCGGCCTTGTCCAGGCCGTTGCAGGAGAGAATCGCTTGCTTCATTTGGCGGCCGCCCCTTCGCGGATCTGTTTGATCAGCGTGATGGTTTCCGCCTTGCTCGGGAAGGAGATCGCATCCGGCCCGCACGTTTTCGAACACGCCCGGCAGAACACGACGCAGTTCGTTGGGTTAGCGACGACCAACTTGCGGTCGCCCTCCCGCCGCTCGAAAACGCGATGAGGGCAGAACGTGTCGCACTCCATGCAGAAGTTGCATTTGTCGTAATCGATCGTTGGGAACCACGGGATCTGGTCCCGCGGCACGCCCATGAAAGTCGTCTCAGACATCTTCTTTCACCCCCATTTCACGCAGCGCCGACGCGACTTTCTGAACGGCATCCTCTGTCGACATGTCACGGATATCCAGCGGGGTCATATCCCGCTTCACGTCCATGCCTTTTTCGGCGAAGGCGTCGCGGAACATCTTGTATTGCATGTTGGGGGCGCAAGCCGCAATGACAAGCGGCCGCTTCGCCTGAAGAAAATCGGCAAGAAAGCGGTCGCCATCCTCCTCGCAGAGTTGAGGATGGATCACGCCGAATTCGACCGGCAGTTCGACGCGCGCGCGGTTAATGAAGTCCCAGACGTCCATCTTCTCGAACCCTGGGCACTTGCCGGTGCAGACGCACATGAGGAGACCAGGACGTTGCTCGGTCATTTTGTTGCCTCGACCGCTAGCAGCATCTGCTTGATCTCGTCGATGGATGGCACACGGCCGGCAGCCTTCACCTGGCCGTCGATCACCAGACCCGGAGTCATGAGGATCTGGAACTTTATGATGTCCTGGATCTCAGTGACTTTCTCGATCACCACTTCGATGCCGAGTTCCTGAACTGCCTTTTGGGCGTTTGTGGTCAGATCCCGGCATCTCTTACATCCAGTTCCCAAAATCTGAATTGTGGACACAGCTTTTCCTTTCGTTAGACCCGAACTGCCCGCTGCGGGCTTTGCGGCGCGAACAAACGCGCTCATGATCTTTCCGTCCACCTGATCGGCGACGAACATTGCTTCCGGTCCGGCGGCGGACAGGAACTCATGAACGTCCGCGGCCCGGAAGACCCTCGTCGGCTCAATAGCTACGTCAACGAAACCCGCTGCGACTAACTCGGACTTGTACTTGTCTTCCAGCATCGCTCCCGCAACGCAACCCGCCCACAACTCAGGATTGTTGCGAAGGGTGGCGGGAATCTCACCGCATAGCACCACATCGGAAACCGCGAACCGGCCGCCGGGCTTCAAGACACGGAACGTCTCTCTCAGCACGCGGCTTTTGTCGACCGAGAGATTGATCACGCAATTGGAGATCACCACGTCGACCGAGCCGTCAGGCAGTGGGATATTCTCGATTTCACCCTTCAAGAATTCGACGTTCTCGGCGCCTGCCTTCTTCTGGTTTTCACGGGCGAGCGCGAGCATCTCGTCTGTCATGTCGAGACCGTATACTCTGCCGGACGGCCCCACTCGTTTGGCCGAGAGAAAGACGTCTATCCCTCCACCCGAGCCGAGGTCGAGCACCGTCTCGCCCGGCTTAAGTTGCGCCAGTGCGGTAGGGTTGCCGCAACCGAGCGAAGCTGTAATCGCCGCGACCGGTATCCCAGCCGTATCACCCTCGCCATAAATCTCGTGCGACATACGAGCCGTCTGCGCGATTCCAGTTGGCGCCTTCGGCCCGCAGCACGGGCTTCCTCCCTCGAAGACGCGCAGCGCGGCTTCACTGTATTTCTGCTTGACCGTGTCTTTCAGATCCATCGTGATTCTCCTAAATCGGTTGCGTCGCCAGTCTCGGCCCTGTCCGGGAACGAGGCACGGCTTCGCACGCCTATATTTCCCGAATTGGCGAACTATTTTCTGGCCTAACTCCAAGTCGCCACAGCCTGGTCATGATGATCACTGATGCCAGGGCGGCGAGAGCCGTTAAGCCGAGGTCAAAGGCCGTATAAGCATAGCGATTCAGTGCATCGACCCATGCGACGCGCAAGACCATCAGGACGCCACTGATACTCGTCAGCGCCACCAGCACGAACATAAGCCTCTGGTGTCTCAGCGAAGCAAAGGATGCAGCCCAAATAGAAACCGCCAGTATCACCAAGGCGACCCAGAAATGATTCGCGTCGAGCCGGAAACGCTCAACGGTCATGTAGGACAGAAGACCGGGCGTCACGGCGGTGATGCCCAATCCGACAAGCCCAACCAGCGGCAGCCAGCGCCAGAGGTTGGCTTTATGTAGGCCAGGGAGGGAAGTCTGGCCGGAAAGTAACCACCGCAGGGCCAGGATCGCGAGTAGCAGGGCGAGAACCGCCAGCAGTAGATACATAACCGGCTTCAACCACTCCTCGCGGAAGGCCCCGAGTTGCACGCCAAAAGAGGATAGCCCCAGGATCCGGTAGTTTGGGATCCAACTGCTCGGGCCGTTCTCCGTGAATGGCCTGTCTAGAACCCTTCCGAAGAAGAATGCGGCCTTCTGGCTGTGGCAGTCGATGCACCCGTTAGCGCCGAGCGCGGCGCGCGCCGGCAGAACGTTGTGTGAGTACTTGTAGACGGAGGCGTAAGGCGTTGCCTCATGGCTCTCCTTGGCGACTTGGTGGAAGTCTTTGCCTGAGTAGTAGACGCGATCATCGCTGACGTACACCAACCGGCGTCCCTGCATGGGGAACGAGGTGGCCTTCAGGAACTCCGCAGTGGATTCGAGAAGGGCATCGATCTCTTCCGGCTGGTTTACTTCGATCATGCCGTCGCCGCTGTCGTCGCGGATGAGAGAGAGTTTGGGGAACTTTGCCGGATCGTTCCTGTGCTGCATCCACATCGTGAAGAAGTCCTTCATGAAGAGCTGGTTGAGGCCCGGTTTGCCCTGCTCTTCAAAACCGACCCACATCGAGTGCACACGATCGACAGGAAAGATCTTGCCCTTGTACCGCGCCACAGACGGCCGGAATTCGTCGACAGGCTGATCCTTTACGGTGAACAGATCCAGTTCGCCATAGTGGTTCCAGAACTTCATGTCCTGGTCGTAGAAGGTCCAGATCCGTTTCGGCGGCGGCGTGATTCGTGGCGCGCCGTTAAATACATCGCTCGCCTGAACCAATGCGGCCTTCGTGTAGCGCTTGGGGATATGGCACGTGGCGCAAGCGATCTTGTCCATGTGCAGTGGCGGTAACCACGCGTGCTTTGCGATGGGCGCTCCGAGCGTCCCGTCCTGGTGGCACGATTCGCAAGTCCTCACCGTATTGTCGAGATCGTTGCGTACCCAGCCGGATGGGTCGTCGCCCTTGCCGACCTGATGAACCTCTTTGCCGCGAATTCGTGGGTCCGAGGCGTGGCTGCCTGAGGTATGGCAATCCACGCACTTCAGTCCTTTGGCCAGGTGAACGTCGGTGTGTGCGGAGAACGAGGCTCCACGCTTCTTCCAATCGGGCTTGGCGTGGCAGTTCAGGCAAGTCTCGTTTCGAGGCGCTGGCGAAATATGCAGCGTTACGTTGCCGTTCTCATCGAAGAGGTCTTTCTGATAAGCCACCTTCGGCTTCTCTCCGGCCGACACCTTGCCTGCGACGGATCCAAAACCAGATCCCTCGGTCGCCGCCCAGCGGAAATTCAAGGCAGCGAGTTGGTCGTTGCGCTTCTTGAAGTTGTACTCGGGGCTGTGGCAGAGCAGGCAGTCCGCTTCGATGACACCCGTCTCCGACCAGCGCGCCTTGTAGTAGTCCCCATCGAGCCCGTTTTCCCCGCCCGCTGTGAGGCCCGAAGCCGGGTCTGCCATTCGTTGGTCGTAGCGTTTACCCTCGCGGTCGAACTCCATCGGACCACCGCCCGGGTGGCAGTTTCCGCAGGTGGCGGTCACGAAGTCGAACGACGTCATGTCTATGGAACGAGCATTCGAATTCTTCTTCGGCGCCAACTGCCGGTAGAGCGGAGCGGGCGAGCACCAGTTGCCGCCATAGTTCCCAGGGCTCGAAGTCCATTGGTATCGGGCTGCGTACTCCTTGGGCATCGCCTCACCCTTGCCTTGGGTGAAATGAAATCCCTGGGTAATCTTGTCGTAGTCGTGACAGCCCTTCGCGCCGCACGTTTGCCGGGGCGAGTAGGGAGTATCGACCTTCGGATTGGCAACGGGGTTGATCACATTCCCCGCTTCGTCCCGGAGCGGGAATGGCGGACAGACACCGAAGGGCTGCCGGACCGCCTGGGCGAAAACGAGTTCCGAAGAAGCAAGGAGAAGTGTCAGCAACAGGTAGCGACGCATGATCGATAAAGTCCTTGTGATGACATCCTAGGAAAAGACTTCGAAGACGTAATTCAGCGTGTAGTAAGCGCCGACAAGAATGAACACCACCCCGGTCACCCGCCTTGCCCACAGCTCCAACTGCGTGATGCGGTTGAACACGCCGCTCAGGGCCTGGGCCCCAAAAGCCGCCAGGAGCGCAAAGGCGAGGACTGGAATTCCTGTACCTACGCCATAGATCGAGGGCATGACAATCGATCCGCCACTACGAATTGCGAGAGGAAGCAGGCTTCCGAAGAAGAGAGCGGCGGAGACCGGACAGAAAGACAGAGCAAAGAGTCCCCCGAGCGCGACCGCTCCCCATAGGCCCCAGCGATCTGCCCTTCGCTGAAGGCTCTTGCTGACGCCACCTCCGCCGGATCTCCAGTGCAATAACTCAAGCAGGAACATGCCGGCGAGAATCAGCACAGGCCCCAACAGTTGATTCATGTAGCGCTGGAGGGAGTTTGAGAGTCCTACGACGCTGGCAACGCTTGCGACCAGCAGCGACCCCAACACGGCGTAAGCCAGGACTCGCCCCAGCGTGTAGAGCACCCCAGCCGCGAGGACACGCTTCGGATTCGCGATACCTTTCCCAATGTAGGAAATGGCAGCGATATTCGAAGCCAGTGGGCAGGGGCTCACCGATGTAAGCAGCCCCAACCAGAAAGCCGTGCCCGCTGCGACGAACTGGGTATCCATGAACGGCTCCGCCATCAGAGCTTCCGCAAGTAGTTGCGGACTTCCTTCTCGACGTACCCCTGCATGGCCGCCTTGTCCCCAACCAGTTCCCACGTGTCGTTCAGCACCTTGTATTCCTTCTGCTGTCCACCCTTGTTGAGCACCAGCACGAGGGACTTGGTGAAGAGTTGGTAGTCCTGAACGAAGTGCCGGTTCTCCGGGGTCTGAATATTGACGAGCCGCCATTCCACGCGGCCCGAGGCAATCTCCTTGGCAAACCGTTGATGGATCACTTCTTTGGAATAGGCCTCGATCGTCCGGCACGTCACGCAGCGCACGTTTACATGGAAATAGTAGGCAATGATCTTCGAGTCATCTGCCCGAGCGCTGGAGGTCGGGGGCTCTTTCGTTTCCGGCGTGGCGGCCTGCACCGAGGTCGGTGGATGCCAGTCCTTTGCCGCGCGCACACTTCGGAATCCGAGGTATCCGACGCTCATCAACACGAAGGCAATCAGAATGCGGGACACGAGTCTTTTCGTGTTCATGCCTGTACGCCTGCCGGCGCCTCCGGGAACAATGCGCGAAGACGGGAGGCAATCTCGGCGACCCGCTCCTCTGTAACTGGCGTCTTGCCTTTCTCCCAACCCACGTCGGTCACCCGGAAATGGATGAAGTCGTTGAACCCATTCTTCTGCATGGTCTTCTTGGCACAATCGCTGTCGCATCCGTCGACGACGAGCGACCGGTTGGCAGCCTTCGAGTTGACCACGATCAGTTCTACATCGCCAGCGATGCCGGCAAGGCAGAACATCTTTGCATCTCCCGCTTTGTGCAACGCCCGGACCGCACGATCGCCAATCTCGGCCGTATCAGCGGCTCCCGAACAACAGAACATCAGGTCTGTAACTCCGTTGCAGGCGCACTTTGGTCGAATATTCATCGGTGGATTCCTTTCGTTATGAGTTGATGGAGCTGGTCAGTATTGTTTGGATTTCGGCCGCCGTCACAACCTTGCCGACGAGCCTCACCGTGCCATCAATGGCAAGAGCCGGCGTCGCTATCACGCCGAATCGCATGATGTCGTTCATGTCGGTGACGTTTTCCAGTTCGTAGTCCAGCCCGAGGTTGCGGGCCGCCGTTTCAGTATTTTCCGTGAGTTGCTTACACCTGGCGCAGCCGGTCCCAAGAATCTGGATCTTCATCAAGGCCTTGCCTTCGCGAATGTTCGCCATTTCCATCTGCTCGCGCGCGGTCTGTTCGATCACTTCGCCTACGCAGTCGAAGAAGCGCAGCACGCACGGCATTTTGAGCCGGTAGTAGACCTGCATCCCGCGCTTTTCGTCGGCCACGACTCCGGCTGACTTCAGCACCGAGAGGTGCTTGCTCACCGTCGACATGTCCGCACCGACCATCGCGGTTAATTCACAAACACAGCGCTCCCCGTGAGAGAGTTGGTCGACCATGAACAACCGCGAGGGGTGCGCGAGGGCCTTCAGGATCCGCGCGCGGACTTCAAATTGGGCTTGGGTCTTGGCGTCCATCAACGAATAGATGAGCAACTATTTGGCCAAAGCGCCAAATAAGCAAGCCGCCCTTGATTCTCTGCAACATGATAGGTTCTTTGGCGGCGGCAAACGACGGGGACTACTTGGCGATTGCGCCAAATACCCCACTGCTTGGCTCAATTCCCCCAGCTCACCCTAATGCAGGAAGCACTGGAACTGCACTTGGAAGAGGTTGTTGGCCACCGGTTGGATCGCTTCTTGCCGGAATACGTAGCCGGCCATCAGCTTGAGGCGGTTCTGCCGGAGGTAGTAGTTCAACCCAAGGGTCGTCTGGCGGACATTCTTGTTGTTGTTTACTTGCTCATTCGGGTCGAGTCCTTCGAACTTGGCGACGACCTGCCACTTCGGCGCGACGAACTGAGCAGCCTGGGCATACCAACCGCTGGCCGCGAAATCGAGCGCTGAGCCCGACGTGGGGCGAAGGCGCGCGCGGAGGTACTCGGCGCGCAGAGACGACTTGCCCCAGTCGGCGGAGAATTCGACGCCCCAGCGGCGATCCGAGCCGCGGAAGTGCTCCATGCCGGTCCATGGGCTACCAGAGCAGCAAGGGCGGAAAGGCAAATCCCGGCCCCAGCGAAATGCAGTAGCTGCTCCGACTTGAAGCGTCAGTGGACGACCCAGAAAGGACCGGTCTCTGACGAGTTCGTCGAGCACTTGGCCAACAACCATCGGGCCGATGCCATGGAACTGGTGGTTGGCGCCGCGACCGTCGAATACCGATGCTGCGTAGCGGACGCCTCTTCGGAGTTCGCCATCGAGTTGGAAACCGCGATCCCGATAAAAGGAATCGATGTAGGGGCCATCCGGCGTCAGCGCGTCAGTCACCAATGACCTGTCGATCGTGAGAATCAGGAAGTCCGGCGTGAAACGCTCCCTGCCAAAGGGCGGCTTGAACTGACCGACTACAAGTTGAATCTCCTTCCTGAAGGCGAAGCGCAGCCAAGCCTCTTGGAAATAGACCCTTCCGTCGGTCGGGCTGTCATTTCCGTCCTTGAATAGTCCCTGCGCGTACCATTGAATTCGCGAGGTCAAATTGCCGCCCATCATGACTTTGAGGCGCCGAAGCCCGTACAGGTCCTCCCCGCCTTCGACGTTGGTGTAGCGAAGTTGAACGTAGCTCGACCAGCGGAAGAGTGCGGTGGAGTCGCGAAGCGGCGGCGGCAAAACCTGCGCGGAAAGAATGGCGACTCCCGCGCCCAGGAAAAGCCCCGCCACTACGGCGCGGGGCCTCAGTCGACCGGAGGCCACGAATTCATCTCACGGGCTGGGAGCCCGTCCCAGCGCTGACGGAGACTAGGCCGCGAGAAATCTCGTCGAGATGCTCGTCTCCGTCGTGGTACTCATCGGCAAGTACAGCGGTGCGACGAACGCTGAGATCTGGCGGCTCGAAGGCCACGGCATTGCTTCTATGGTCTGGCATTGCCTAATCAACTCTGGTAGCCAAGTCGGCAAAGCAATTCTCTAGCCATTGTTCCCGCGGCGAATCGGGCGTCGCCTATATTGAGTTCGCATCGTACCCGGGTCGCCTCGAGCGAGGGCTTGACGACAGGGCAACCGCGTGATATCGTTAATCGACGAATGGCTATTTGCTAGCGATCCGTCAAAGGAACACCATGATCTGCTATGAATGCCAGCAGGCAGACAAGCGCCGCGATGCCGTCGCTCTCTGTCACCATTGTTCCGCAGCTCTCTGTCAGGAGCATGCACTAGCCCTCGCCGATCCCGTGACGGCTCTGTACCCCGTGTGCAAGACCGTTGTACTTCCCCTTCGAGCGCGGCGTGTTCCTATGCAGCACATGCAAGGATGCCCTCCAGCAAACTATCGAAAACTCCCGTGAGGCATCGGCGCTGCATGGAGTGTCCACCAACGTTGCGGCGAGGGACGCGCTGACCGTCTGACAACAAAGAAGGACCGTAATTTCGTTATTTGACGAACTGTTATGAAAGAACAATGCGATCAAGACACCCTGGGCTGCGCCCCAAGCGAACCGCGTGCGCAGGCCGACTTGCTGGGGCTCGAAGGACCGGAAGCCGATGATGAACTGGCAAAACTGGCGAAGGCGATCGGGCATCCAGCTCGTGTTCGATTCTTCGTATGTTGTCGCTAAAAGAGGCTCGCGTGTGCAGCCAAATTGTCGATGAACTGCCCCTCGCGCAGTCGACGGTCTCCGAACACCTCAGAATTCTGAAAGACGCCGGCTTGATTCGCAGTAATCAAGACGGACCTCGGATTGGCTATTGCATCAACTACGACGCGATTCGAAAACTGAAGGCTCTCGTCGCGATCATTTGAGTATTGTTGTGTTTGCTTTATCGCCTTTCGTCGAAAGACGGAAAGAAGGAATTATGACCAAATTAGAAGTCTTCGATCCCCCGATGTGCTGTTCAAGCGGTGTGTGCGGCCCGAGTGTCGATCCGGCCCTGGCCCGCTTTTCGTCCGATCTCCACTGGCTGGCCAACCAGAGAATCGCGGTGGAACGGTACAATTTGGCCCAGCAACCGCAAGCTTTCGCCGCCAGCGAAGTCGTCAAGACGGCCCTCAAGCAGTTCGGGAACGAGTGCCTGCCTGTGATCCTGTTGAATGGTGCAGTCGTCAGCAAAGGTTGCTACCCGACCCGGGATGAATTGGCGCGCCTGACTGGCGCCGAGCCGGACCAGCCGGTTCAGGCGCAGCCCGGCGCGCAATTGCCGGTGATCCAGACCAAGTGCTGTTAGCGAGGTTCGCCATGACGGAAAATCGGAACAGTCTCCTGGCAGAATGCCACGCGCATTCTCTTCTTCACTGGAAAAGGCGGCGTCGGCAAGACATCGCTCGCATGTGCGACGGCCGTGTCAATGGCGCACCAGGGCAAGAAGGTGCTATTGGTCAGCACCGACCCGGCATCGAATCTCGATGAGGTTCTGGGCGTCCAGTTGTCCGGTGCACCGACCGCGGTTCCCGGCGCTGATGGACTGTTCGCGCTGAACATCGATCCGGAAGCGGCCGCAAAGGCCTACCGGGACCGGGTGATCGGGCCGTACCGCGGGGTGCTCCCCGAAGCCTCCCTCACCAGCATGGAAGAGCAGCTATCCGGCGCATGCACGGTCGAGATCGCCGCCTTTGATGAATTCACCAAACTGCTCGGCGATGTCCAGGCGACGGCCGGATTCGATCACATCATCTTCGACACGGCTCCGACGGGACATACACTTCGCTTGTTGCAGCTTCCGGCCGCATGGACGGGATTCATTGCCGAGAACACGACCGGCACCTCGTGCCTTGGGCCACTGGCCGGCCTCGAAACTCAGAAATCCCTATACGACTCCAGCCTGCAAGCTCTCACCGACGCATCCACGACAACGCTGGTCTTGGTAAGCCGTCCCGAGCGCTCCTCACTCGCCGAAGCGAATCGAACACGGGCGGAACTGGCGGAAATGGGTATCGCCAATCAGGTATTGTTTCTCAACGGCCTCTTTGTTGCACAGGATCGCAGCGATGCCGCCGCGTGCGCACTCGAAGTCCGCGGCCAGGAAGCGCTCGCCGGGATGCCCGCCGAGCTAGCGAAACTTCCGCGAATCGAGGTCCCGCTGCTCCCCTACGCTCCGATGGGCGTGGAGAACCTCCGGAGTGTGTTCGGCGGCATGTCGCCGATTCGCAAGGCGGTGCACAAGGACCTGTCCGAAGTGATTCACTCCGGGCTTCCCCTTTCGGCCCTGATCGACGAACTCGAAAAGATGGGACACGGCGTCGTAATGACGATGGGGAAGGGTGGCGTCGGTAAAACGACAGTAGCGTCTGCCATCGCCATCGAACTTGCCCACCGAGGGCATCCGGTACATCTCAGCACGACCGACCCAGCGGCTCACCTGGCGGCTACGGTCGGCGGATCAGTTCCGAACCTATCCGTGAGCCGGATCGATCCCGCCACGGAAACCAGCCAATACACCGAAGCCGTCCTGGCGAAAGCGGCGCCCCAACTGGACGAGCAGGGGATGGCCCTGCTTGCGGAGGACTTGCGGTCACCCTGTACCGAGGAAATCGCAGTGTTCAGTGCGTTCGCGCGAACCGTAGCCGAAGGAGAGCACGCTTTCGTGGTGCTCGACACGGCTCCCACCGGACACACGATCCTGCTTGCTGGATGCCGCCGAAGCCTACCACCGCGACGTCACGCGCACGATGAGCGATGTGCCGGATGCCGTGCGGCAACTCCTTCCGCGGCTTCGAGACGCCGAGTTCACTCGTGTTCTGCTGGTGACGTTGCCGGAGGCGACTCCCGTACACGAAGCGGCGCGGTTGCAGGACGACCTCCTGCGGGCCGGCATCAAGCCTTACGCCTGGATCATCAACCAGAGCTTCGCGGGCGATGGATTCCGCGACCCGGTCCTGGTCGAGCGCGGATCACGAGAGGCTCCGTACCTCGCGGAAGTGCGTGATCGCCTGGCAACCCGATTTGCGGTGATCCCTTGGAAACCCGCGGCTCCCGTAGGCCCTGAGCTGTTGCGGGAGCTGGCGGGCGATTCACTAGCCTTTGCAGGAGCTTCGAAAGGCTGAAAACAGACATGGACACACCAACAAGTCCCCGGCTTTCGTTTCTCGATCGGTTTCTCACACTCTGGATTTTCGCCGCCATGGCAGCCGGGGTCGGACTCGGCTACCTCGTCCCTGGCGTCGTGCCCTTTCTCGACCGCTTCAGCGTCGGCACGACATCCATCCCCATCGCCATCGGGCTGATCCTGATGATGTATCCGCCGCTGGCGAAGGTGAAGTACGAGGAGATGGGACGGGTCTTCCAGCACCGCCGCATCCTGGTACTCTCGCTCGTCCAGAACTGGGTGGTCGGACCGATCCTGATGTTTGCGCTCGCCGTGCTTTTCCTGCGCGACAAACCCGAGTATATGACGGGACTCATTCTGATCGGTCTGGCCCGCTGCATCGCCATGGTCATCGTCTGGAATGACCTGGCGCACGGCGACCGTGAGTACGCTGCCGGCCTGGTGGCGTTGAACTCGATCTTCCAGGTCTTGTTCTTCTCCGTCTACTCCTACTTCTTCCTGGCCACCGTTCCACGCTGGTTGGGCCTCCGGGCGGTCGAGGTCGACATTTCCATGGCCGCGATTGCGAAGAGCGTCTTCATCTACCTGGGCATCCCATTCCTGGCCGGAATGCTCACCCGTTTCGCGCTGCAGAAAGCCAGGGGCCGCGAGTGGTACGAGAAGAAGTTCATCCCGAAAATCAGCCCCATGACCTTGATCGCTTTGTTATTCACCATCGTGGTGATGTTCTCCCTGAAGGGCGAGATGATCGTGCAGCTGCCATTCGACGTGGTTCGGGTTGCCATCCCGCTGACCATCTACTTCGTGGTGATGTTCTTCGCGTCGTTCTGGATGAGCAAGAAGGTGGGCGCCAACTATGCGGAGGCAACCACGCTCTCCTTCACCGCATCGTCCAACAATTTCGAGCTCGCCATCGCAGTGGCAATCGCCACGTTCGGCATCCACCATGGTGCCGCTTTCGCAGCCGTAATCGGACCGCTGGTCGAAGTCCCCGTCCTCATTTCCTTGGTCAATGTCGCACTCTGGATCAATCGGAAATGGTACGGCGGCGTGTTTGCCAGCATCGATACCTGTCGCACGCAGAAGGCCTGACAGAAATTCATTGTGGAGGATTTGAGTATGAGCACGGAAAACAAGAACTTGACCGATCTCACACCGGCTCCCCGCATCTTGCCTGTGACGCGAAGCACTCCGTTGCCGGCGAAGGTGCAAGCCGAGCACCGTGACGTCGATGTGGTCGATCTATACGCAGCGGCAACCGCTTCGTTTCAAGCGCGCCTGGACTGGATAGAGAATCAGGGGCAGAAAGATTCGCCGGATTGGCACTTAACCAACGGCCTTCTCCGGTTGGTGCAGGGGCTACTGCTGGAACATGAGGTCCAAGAGGAGCGTCTGAAGGGGTTTGCGAGGACCTGGACTCCCCCGCATCGGAATTAGCGGGAGTTTCATTGGCAACCGTAATGAGTATCAAAGGACCTGACGTCGCCCGCTATGCCGACATGCTCGGTGCGCTTGGTGCAGAGCCGCGCCTCCGAATCATTCGCCTCCTCCTCTCTGCGCATCCCGACGGGATGGTCGTGGGCGACATTCAGAAGCACCTTGGCATTACCGCGTCGAATCTGTCCCACCACCTCGAGAAGCTAAAGAATCACGATCTGGTGGTGGTGCGCCGGGATGGCACGTTCCTTTGGTGTTCAGCAAACTCGGCGGCGCTCACAGATCTGCTCGCGTTTCTCTACTCCGAGTGTTGCACTCGAAACCGAATTCTTAACCCGGACGCGGTCGTCCACATCAAGAACTGAGAGGAGAACATGTCAATCAAGGAAGTCGTCAAGGAAAAGTACGGCCAACAAGCCCTTCGGGTGGTTTCCGGCAGCGGCGGAGCTTGCTGCGGGTCTGCTCCGTCATCTTGCTGTTCCACGGACCCGATCACTTCGAATCTGTATGACGTCAGCGAGAAGAGCCAATTGCCGGAGGCTGCCGTTCTCGCCTCGCTGGGGTGCGGCAATCCTACGGCGCTTGCCGAATTGAAGCCCGGAGAAACTGTTCTGGACTTGGGCAGCGGCGGCGGCATCGATGTACTGCTATCCGCGAAGCGCGTGGGGCCCACGGGCAAAGCCTACGGTCTGGACATGACGGACGAGATGCTTGGCCTTGCCCGTGAGAACCAGAGGAAAGCTGCAGTCGAGAACGTCGAATTCCTCAAGGGTGAGATCGAGAGCATCCCGCTGCCGGATCAGTCGGTGGACGTCATCATCTCTAATTGCGTGATCAATCTGTCGGCGGACAAAGATCGCGTGATTCATGAGGCGTATCGCGTGTTGAAGCCGGGCGGCCGTTTCGCGGTCTCCGACGTCGTGGTCCGCGGTGAAGTCCCGGCTGAGGTCCAGCACAACGTCGAACTCTGGGTGGGCTGCATTGCCGGCGCCATGCAGGAAGCCGAGTATGTCCAGAAGCTCGCACGAGCCGGGTTCGTAGACATCAGTGTCGAGCCGACCCGGATCTACGACATCGAAGATGCGCGCGAGTTCCTAACCACCGAGGGGATCGATGTCGACGCGATTGCACCACAGATCGACGGCAAGTTCATGAGTGCGTTTATTCGGGCCCGAAAGCGGCTGCGCTGAGCGTCAGCCCTTCCGAACCGCTATATGCGTCTCCTCATTATAGGTGGTAGTGACGCTGGTATCAGCGCAGCTCTCCGCGCGCGAGAGTTGCGGCCCGAGGTCGACGTCGCAGTTGTACTAGCGGACGCATTTCCCAATTACAGCATCTGCGGCGTGCCGTTTTACGTGAGCGGCGAAACGGGGGACTGGCGACAATTGGCGCACCGCACCGAGTTTCCTGGGATTGAACTCCTCTGCAATCGTGTTGCGGAGAGCATTGATGAAGATGCGTGTTTCCGTGACATCGACGTTAATGGCTACCGGCGACTGGCTGGACAGGCTTCGCCGCGCGTGCATGGCACAGAGCCCGAAGCGGCGTTGGAGGGCGATGTGACACCAACACCACGGCATTTCAACATTCTGTTCCTATGTACCGGCAATTCGGCGCGGTCCATCATGGCGGAAGCAATTCTGAATCGGAAAGGCTTCCCGAATTTCACTGCCTACAGCGCAGGGAGCAGTCCGACCGGTCACGTTCATCCTCAGGCACTCAAACAGATTGCGGATGGCGGCATGCCGACCGAGGGGCTGCGGAGCAAGAGCTGGGACGAGTTCGCAAAACCGGATGCACCAAAGATGCACTTCGTCTTTACTGTGTGTGACCGAGCCGCCACTGAGGTGTGCCCCGTTTGGCCCGAACACCCCCTGGCGGCCCGTTGGAGCGTGCCGGATCCGGCGGCGGTTGAAGGAACGCGGGAACAGATCGAGCGTGCGTTCTTCGAAGCTTTCACAATCCTGGACCGGAGGATCACTCTCTTCCTTTGCTTGCCGCTAGCAACCCTGGAACGAGATGTCATCCAGAGCGAGATAGATCGCATCGGTCGACGGTAGACGAGCTGTTTCCGCAAGAAATGAAGCAATTCAAATCAGAAGAGGGGAGAACTGGGATGAAGAAGTTCACGACGTTTGCGTTTTTGATTGGTTTGGGTTTCAGCGTGTCATTGCACCCGTCCTTGGCACAGAGCGCAGGTACGGCAGACGACCTGGTGAAGCGCGTTGTGTCTGCGCTCGCCGCCAATGATCAGCCGGCCCTCAGCAAATTGGGCATCGACCAGAGCGAGTTCAAGAAGTACGTGTGGCCAACGCTCGCGGCACAAATGTCCGGATCGAATACCAGCGCCGACAAGTACTACGTGACGTATCAGAAGGTGAATCAGGTCGGAGTGACGGAGGCCACTACTGAGTTGGCCGGCAAGAAGTGGGAGGTCGTTAAGGTCAGCTTGGAACCAGCCAAAAAGAAGGGGAAAGGATACCAGATCTTCGGCTCACCGCTCATCACGTTGCGCGACGACGGGGGACAGGAGAAATCGGTCCGGCTCGTCGGCGGACTCCTCGAACGGGACGGTGCTTACAAGGTGACGAGCTACTATGTGAGCCCGTCTCAGAGGGCTAGGTGAATCGGACGCGCTGGGCAGCGAACTAGTAGCAAGACGGCCCGTGCCCCGTCGTTTGGCTATGCGGGGGAAGATCGTGAGACTCCGGCCCCGGTGGAGCTCATCGAAAAGCTTCGGAAGCATACGCATCGCCCGAACTGGCAGTTTCTGTTCCCATCCCCTACAGGGAACCGGGAACAGCACCTGCTCGACCACTGTAAATCTATCGCGAAGCATGCCAAACTCGACCCGACAGAGTCGTTCGGTTATCGGTCATCGTATGTATGCTGGCGGGGCCTGGATGCGGCATTTTAGCGCCGCCGCTCTATGCCTGGCATTGTCTGGTGTGCTGCGGCTGGCGGAATGGTTCATCGCGCAAGGGCTTGGCGGCATTAGCTGAAAGAGGAACCAAGAAACGTCATGGCACTGAATATCAGCCCCGTTCACCGCAATCTCCACACGCGGGTCAGCTTCCTGTACCTGGAGTTCGAAGATTGGTTCGTCGTGATCGGTTTAGCGGCCCTCACCAACATCTTCGGCCGGTGGGTCGATCGTCAGTTGTTCGGGATACCAATGAACGTGTTTTTGCAGTACATCGTCCCGGTGCTGAGCATCCCGTTTCTGATGCTGTTCAAGTACGGAAAACCGGGCGGCTACCTGAAGGACTTTCTCGCCTGGCACACCAAGCCCCGGATCTACTGTGGCCTCGAGCCGGATTCGGGAATGAAACTCGACTACTTCAAGGAGGAGGAAATCGATGCCAATGACCATCGAACAGCATAGGGCGTCTTTGCACCAGCCCGCGTTCTCGGAGTTGCTGCCTGTGCGCGACATCTTGAACGACGTGATCATCCGGACCACGGGCGCTTTGGTGGCGGGCTACGAACTCAGTGGCATCAACTCGTACTATCACAACGATGATGGCCGGAACCGGACGAAACTCGCGCTCGAAGCGCTGATTCGTTCACTGCCCGAGCGGTCAATGCGAATGCAAGTGCGGTTCGAGATCGCCGAAGGGCTCGGGGATCCGCGTGACGCTGTTCGGATTGAGCCTGAATGCCCGCGGCACCGGCGCCGTTGGCGAGATGACCAGCCTTTTGTCGAAAGCCTTCAACGAAGTGAAGCAGGCCGCCAGAAAAGGGGTCAGCCGCACGGGCAAACTGACCGCCGGGATTGTGCTCCTGATTGATGAGGCCGACGCTCTAGCCCAATCACGCGAACTGTCGCAAATGCATCACGAAGATCGCGCTGGGGTAAATGCCCTGATCCGGGGCGTTGACGATCTGGCCACGGGCAATCTGCCGGCGATCGTCGTCATGTGTACGAACCGGCTCGACGCCCTGGACCCCGCAATACGTCGTCGAGCTGCAGTAACTTTCACTTTCACGCGCCCGAACGAGCAACAGCGGCAGGCATTCTTGAAGCCCGCGCTGGAGGAATGTGGCTTCACGTCCCAGCAGATCCATTCGCTTGTTACCGCTACCGGCTCTACGCACTCTCGGAAATACGGCTACACGTACTCAGATCTCGCGCAACGCCTTCTTCCAGGGCTCCTGCTAGCAGCTTATCCCTCGGAACCCATCACATTCGAACTTGCAAAAGAGGCGATTGAACGGCACCCCCCGACGCCGCCTTTTCAGGCTGAGGCTCTATGAACGACGAAACTCGGAGTAATCCAGCGACCGATTGGTCTCTGGCCAGGCTATTGGCAGGGCTTCATGACGACATCGAGCAGCGGCTGGCAATTGCGCGCAAATCATTTGCACATCCCGGCACGAAAGGAGATGCAAGTGAACATGTCTGGTTGAAGCTGCTGCAAACCTACCTGCCACAACGGTACAAGGCTGAAACAGCACATGTCGTGGACAGTAATGGTTCGTTCAGCGAGCAGATCGACGTTGTCGTTTTTGACCGGCAATACTCGCCTTTCATTTTTCACTATGAAGGCCAGACGATCATCCCGGCGGAGAGTGTTTATGCGGCATTCGAGGCCAAGCAGACCGTAAATGCCGATCTCGTCCGTTATGCCCAGAAGAAGATCGCCAGCGTACGCAGGCTGCATCGTACGACCCTTCCGATTCCCCATGCCGGGGGCACATACCCACCAAAACCCTTGCCCCACATCTTCGGAGGCCTTCTAACCTTTGAAAGTGAGTGGTGAGTTCGCTCGTCTAATTTGGCCCACTTCGATCGTCTAATTTGGCCCACCCCTGACACCTGGAAATGAAACCATTCCGGGATGGACAGGAGGCTGAAAGTGGAATTATTCGAAGAGATCCGGCGCGGCCACGCGGCCGGAGAGACGATCAAGGGACTGGCGGAGAAGCACGGAGTGCATCGCCGGATGGTCCGACAGGCGATCGGCAGCGCGATTCCGCCGGAACGGAAGCGCTTCGAAAAGGAGCAGCCGCGGCTCGGTCCTTTGAAAGAGATCATCAATCGGATTCTGGAAGAGGACCGGGATGCGCCGCGGAAGCAGCGGCACACGGCACACCGGATCTTTACCAGAGTGCGAGAGGAGCACCCCGAGTATCCGATCGGTGAGCCCACCGTGCGGCGCTTCGTGGCGGGAAGGAAGCGTGAGCTGGGCCTGAGCGGCCGCGAGATATTCGTGCCGCAGTCCTATGCCTTGGGCCAGGAAGCGCAAGTGGACTGGTTCGAAGCCTCTGCGAAACTGGGCGGCGAACGCTGCGTCCTGCAGTTTTTCGCGATGCGCAGTATGGGGTCGGGAGACGCCTTTCACCGGGCCTACACCAATGCGACCCAGCAGGCGTTCTTGGAGGGGCACGAGCACGGCTTCGCGTATTTCGGTGGCGTCTTTCGGACCCTCCGTTACGACAATCTCTCGAGCGCGGTAAAGAAGATTCTACGGGGACGGCAGCGGGAAGAAACCAGTCGCGTGATCGCCTTCCGTTCGCACTGGGGATTCCAGAGCGAATACTGCAACCCGGCGAGCGGCAATGAAAAAGGTGGAGTCGAAGGCGAAGTGGGCCGGTACCGGCGGAACTGGCTGGTGCCGGTGCCGGAGGCATCCGACCTGGCGGAATTAAATCAGCACCTATTGGCTGGCTGCCTGGCAAGCCGGAGTCGAACCATCAGCGGAAGGACGATGACGGTTGGCGAGGCCAGCCAGATGGAACGGGCGCAGTTATTGCCGCCGGCCGAGGAGCGATTCCCGATAGACGAGATCCTGTACCCATTGATCGTAGACAACAAGGGCCGCGTGAAAGTGAAAACGAACTGGTATTCGGCGCCCCTGTGGCCCGGCCTGCGCGTGACCGCGCGGGTATGGCCCTCGCTGATCGAGATCGTGTATGACGGCACATGCGTCGCCCGTCACCAGCGAAACTACGGACGCGGCCACCAGATCCTGAACCTCGAACACTACCTCGATGTATTGGAGAAGAAGCCGGGCGCCATGGCAGGGTCGACGCCGCTGGAGCAGTGGAGGCAGGCCGGACGCTGGCCCGCGTCTTTGGATCGAATCTGGAAGAAACTCGAGGAGCGTTACGGGAAGAGCGGCGGGACCAGAGAGATGATCGGCCTGGTTCGGGTTGGCGTGGTCAGTGGATGGGATCGGCTGATCGGCGCAGTGGAGGAAGCCCTTCACCTTGGGGTAACGGATGCGGCGGCCGTGTTGCACATCATGCGCACGCCGGATGCCGAGGAGCGCCGACGGTGCCAGGTCCAACTGTCGGAAGAACTGGCCCAGTTTGAGCGGCCACAACCCGTGATGAACGCGTACGACCTGCTGCTGAGATGCAAAGGGGTGATCCAGTGAAAAGCCCGAGTGAATCTCTCGAACATGCCAGCGTGCGGCAGTATTGCAAGTCCGTCCGGACGCCGGCGATCGCCGCGAACTTTGTTTCCCTGTCCGAGCAGGCGGTGAAGGAAAACCGCACGCATATCGGGTATCTGGAGGCATTACTTGCGCTGGAGTGTGAGGAGCGCGACCGGCATGCGATTGCCAATCGCATTCGGGACTCGCAGTTGCCCCGGATGAAGACGCTGGAGGAGTTCGACTTTGCGCAGGCGCCGGCGATTCCAGCAGCAAAGATTCGCGAACTGGCCGAAGGCGGCTACATTGAACGTAACGAACCGGTGGTTCTGATCGGCGACTGTGGAACGGGGAAGAGCCATCTGGCGACCGGGCTCTGTCTGGCTGCGTGCCGGCAGAAACGCCGGGTCCGCTTCACCACGGCCGCGGCTCTGGTCAACGAGCTCGTGGAAGCGAAGCAGAACAATCAGGTACGACGCATGATGGCCCGATGGCAGAAGTACGAGCTAATCGCGCTCGACGAGGTTGGCTATGTTCCGCTGGCCGATGTGGGGGCGGAGTTTCTGTTTCAAGTGGTATCCGAGCGGGCCGAGAGAGCGGCACTGATCGTCACGACAAATCTGCCATTTTCAGAATGGACTACGGTATTCCCGAACCCGCGATTGTGCAAAGCCTTGCTGGATCGGGTGACGGACCGGGCCCACATTATTGAAACCGGGACAGAATCGTTCCGCTTCCGGCGAACGATGGAGAGGAGGAAGAAACGGTGAACGGGAGGCGGGCCGCCGGTTCGCGCCACCCCGCCGTTCGTTTCGCCTGAAACGCGCCGCCCTACGGGCGTCGCCAGGCTCCACTCACGCCGGGGCGGCGCGAACAACTCCCGGCCGAATGGGGCAAACTATGACTATCAGGGGTGGGCCAAATTAGATGATCGAAGTGGGCCAGGCCTGATGATCGAACTCAAGTGGAGCCCGGCCCTCGGTGCCCCTTTTCTCGACGTGCTCGGCCAGGGGGAAATGGAAGGGCACCTCGACATCGGCTGCGTGGCTGCTCATGGGATGTTCGGCTGCGATGCGAGTGGCTGCCACACAATGGCCCCCCAAGGCAAGCCTGCAACGGCGTTCCTGTTTGAATTGATCGCCCTCCTGCAGAGCAGCGCCACGGTCCCCATGATTGATATCCGCGCGTATGCCCGTTGGCTAGCCCATTGAAGTCGTGCGGTAACCTCCATCCTCGCGCAATGCGTTGGCCCCCCGCGCCGCGCCTCGTCCCCTCGCCTCCGCTGGCAGAGCCGGCAGAGCGCGGTGCGAGCACACGGAATGCGCTCGTATGCTATATTGTGGCTGAACCCGTTTCCGCCGAAGAGTGGACACCAAGATGGACACCAAACACAGTCTGAATAGCATCGATCCCTGTAACGGATTTGGTGTCCGTTTTGGTGTCCATTTTTCGACCAGACGGGGTAGATTTGGTGGATTTCAGAGACTTTAGAGACTGCACTTCGTCTCGTGTAAGTGATTGGGAATCAGCTAAATAGCTGATTTAAAGGCAAGCGGGAGTAATTCAGTGGTAGAATGCCAGCTTCCCAAGCTGGACGTCGCGGGTTCGAATCCCGTCTCCCGCTCCACTATTTTCAACAACTTCCAACGAGCCAACCTTTCCGTTAGTCCGTTTAGAGTCCATTAAGCCCCCGAGCGCATTCTCGAGAGCGTTGACCGCGTCCCGCCGACGCTTAAGTGATGTCCGCGTGTAAACGTTGGCGTTTACGTCCACCGTGTGACCCATCTGCTCGGCCCTCACCTGCGGATCGACGTCGAGCTCCTTCAAAAGCGAGCTGTGCGTTCGCCGCATCACCTGGAAGTTAACCCAACCGAGCCCGGCCTTCGCAAGCTTCGGCTTGAAGTGCCGCCGCCAGCAGTTGTCCCGAGACAGCGGGCGTGGTGAGCTTCTCGGAGGGAAACACCCAAGCCTCAGGACTCGTGACGGCCGCTAGGGCCCGCCACTCCCCCATCGCTCCGACGAAGCCCGTCCGAGAGCGCGGCGAGCCGCACCGAACGGACTGACTTCGGAGAGTCGAGGTCGCCGCGATAAACGCGCTCGCGGATGTCGGCGTGTTCCGACTCGAGCCGCGCCCAGCGGAGTCCGAAGATCTCCCCCGGCCGCATACCGGCGATCACGGCAAGAGCCGCAATGAGCCGTTCGCGGACGTCGAGCGCCGCGAAGAGCACCTGCACCTGCTCGATCGTCATTGACGTCGCCTCCGGTCGCGGACAAACCCGCGGCGTGAAGAGAACCTGAGCGGGGTTCCGCGAAAGAAAACCCTCGGCGATCGCCAAGTTAAAAATCTGTTTGAGGTCAAAACGCAGGTGATCGACGACACTGAACGAGAGCCCCGCCTCGCCCTTGCCATCCAAGAACGACTGGAGCTCCTTCCTGCCGAGGGTCGAAAGCGCCCTCGGCCCGAACTCCGAGCTGAGGTGGTACGCGATCCTATCCTCGTTTGTCATCGTCGTCGTACGCTTCCATTTCCGCCGATAAAACGGCAGATAAACCTGCGCTACAAAGTCACTGAACGTCGAGCCCCGCGAAGCCGCCGCTTCCTTTTCGTTTACCGGCGCGACGAGCGCTGCCAATTCGCGCAGAGCGCGGGCCTTCGTCATTTTGTTGACCCGGCCCAGGGTGCGCGCCTTGCGACAGCCGTCCTCGTACCAGCGCGCGATCCAGAACCCGCGCAGCTCTTGGAGACTCCCCTTCTGATACCGTTTCCGCATGAAAAATTCCTCCTTCATGCGCCCACGGAGTCGATTCCCGAAGGAAGGATAGCATTCTTCCTGCCGAGTTCGATAGCCTTGAGCCACGTATCAAGCGCGGGCCTGCGCACGAGTTTGCGCCGGCCCAGGGAGATCGCCGGAAGCGGCGGGACGTTGCGGAGTTTGCCGTTGATCGCGTTTAAGACGTGGGCCTTCGAGCAGCGCAGTTCGGCCGCAACTTCCCCCACTGTCATGATTCCATCGGGCATGATACTGTTCTCTGGCCGCCCACCCGCCGGGGCGCGTGCCCCGGCCTCACCTCATCGACTACTTCGACGAAGAGGGTTTGTCTCCGCCTTTGTTGCGCTTCCCGCCGGAGAGCCCTTCAACCACGTCCGCCAGGAACCCGGCCATCGCCTTCGCGCGCTTACGCTCGTCTTCGGCAAGCTCCTCGGGGCTCTTCTTCTCCGGGGTGCTCCCGCCGACGATCTCCACTTGCGAAGGGTCCAACTCAAGAACCACCCTGCCGTTCTCGGAATACCACTCGATGTACGGGTAATCGACGTACGGGTAGAAGAGATCCTTTGCATCGATGTACTCGCGGTAGCGATCTGCGTATCCCTTCCGGCGCTCCTCGCGTTCGGCTCCCCGGATACCGGCCTCGTCCCAGGCGCGCTCATGTTTCGCCATGAGCGTCCGGGCGATCTCGTCGGTCCAGGGCCCGAGTGGAATGCCGGCGGTGATGTCGCCGACCGAGCCGTTTTGCACACCCGAGAATCCCTCCATGTACGTCCCCCGCCTGTCGAGCTCCGCATTCCGATCCGATGCGTCGGGATTGCTGAGCCGAATCACCTTGCCGCGGATGTCCTCGTGGAAGTCGCCCGCGAGGTCGAACGAGACCCGCAAGGGGCGCTTGCCGCGACGAACGAAGCGCATCCAGCCAGTGACCTGCCCCGGCGTCCGATTGTCGAGTTCTCCGTCGATGAGGTTCTCATTCGGTCGCCAAGCCATACTTAGGTTGGGGTTAACTAATAATCCCGGGCGTTCGTGCGCCCGGCGGGTAGGCGATAAACTCTTGTGTCGATCTGCCCGGACGGGCGCACGATGCCGGAGGCCCCGGCGGGAATTTTCTCGATATTCGTCATAAGTAGACCTCCCACATGCTGCGCCGATCTTCGGGCTGCCATCAGATGAGGCGGATGGCGAGGGTTCCAAGTCTAGTCGAAGTTACCTGCTAAGCTGTACGAGGCACCTTGCACGTTATGCACGATCTGGTGCCAGCGAAATCCAAGATCCAAAGGCACATGCTCGTCTCTGGTGTGACGCATCACCCCTCGCGCGAACACTTCGCCTTTGCGCGGACCCGTCCGATAAATGACCGCTTCTTCGAGCCGGTGGTGGCCGTCGCGGCCGAGAATGTGCTGCTCGCGCCGAACTGCAACTCCGCGCTCGACGTCACGTAAGAGCTGTGACGTAAGAAGCTTCGTCGGAATGGCGAACCATTCTCCCTGGCGCCTTACGCTGAGCCCCCGCGCTTCCGCATCCTGGACGACCTTTGGTTTGAGGAACGAGAGCGCCTCCTCGAACGAGGCGGGAGGACGGTCAGTGAGCAGACGGGCAAGGAAATAGATGCCGCGGAACATGCCGGTTTCGTCCACTCCCGAGATGTAAAAGTGATCCCGCACGCGGATCACGCTGTCTCCCAGTGTGTGGATATTCCGCTTCGTCTCGCGACCCCACTTGTCCTTGACTGTGACTTCTCGCCACTCTTCGCCCGTGCTCGGGATGACGACCCCGGCCTCGTGCCGCAGGTCCTTGACGGTGAAAGGCGCCTGGCTCCAATTGCGAATCTTGCCATCGGTCCAGGCCGCCGTTATCGAGTCGAAAGGAACGACGCCGAAGGGGTCTTTTGCGCCCTCGAGCGCCCGGAGTACAAGGCTCTGGTGCCGATCTCTCGGCCAGTTCATCGTGTCGCCGTTTGCCAAGAACCCCCCGTCCTCAAGTCGGACGGCGAGCGGAACCTCACGAGGCTGAATGTCCCAGCGGGGGCGGTACGTTGAATACACCGCCTGGTCATTTTCTTTGGCGACGACATGGGTTCCATGTCCTCCTCGGCCTTCCTGCAAAAACTTCTCGATAATTTGCTGATGTGTTTTCATGTTGTTGTTGATGTTGACCAGACCTGTCCCTGCCATCCACCTCATCTGATGGCAGCCTGTCATTGCGCGTTCGGGTCCGCCTTCAATTCGATCTTCGAATTCGCATTCGTGGCGCATGCCGGACGCACCTCCGGCAGAGCTTCAGCATCACTGAAGACCATGTTTGGCGAGCAATCTCTGAGCTTCCGCGATATCACCCGCGCGCTGCGCAGCTCGGGCAGATTCGACCAAGGCCGGGATGAACACGACAGCCTCCTCCACCATGGCTCCGTTGAGATCCGCGTACTCGCCCTGCAGCCACCATGTGCCCCCGTATTCGACCGAACGACATTCTCCGCGTTTATCGAACTGGGAGAGGAAGCGTGCGGTATCCTCCCCGCGTTCGAAGTACTCCGCGTAAAAGCCCGCCCGGCTGTAGTGGGCAATGAAGCTGCAGTGCAAAGACAGATGCTCATAAAGCCTCTGGGTGAAATCGGCACGGCGCAACCCGCCCTTGAGGAACCTGATCCATGCCTTGAGCACCGACTGCTTGTCGCGACCGCTCATAAACTCGCCGTCGCGAAATGTGTACTTCATAGTGCTTGGGCGCAGCATTAACGAGCCGCGCCGGCACGCGCCACGAAACCTGGAAAAAGATACCGCTATGGCTCCGCATCGGGCGCGCGCTGCGGAGGCGTCTCCTCCGACTTGCGCCGCCTGACTCGTCGTTCGGGCTCCTCCTGCGGCTCGGGGTGTCGACCCGCCCCGCTCCCGCATTCGCTCGCGCATCTTCTCCGAGACGATGTTAAAGACCGCCTCGACCTTCTCGATGGGCCCGGTCTCGAAGAAGCGCAGCACTTCGACTTCTTCCGTTCTTGCCATGAATCCTTCCTCCCCTCTTCTCCTGCCCGCTGGGATTTTCTTTCTTCCCCAAGAGGCGGGCTGTCCTTCGGTGCGTAGCTCTTCAGCGTCAATGACTTGCAGACAAAAGCCTCTCCTCTCGTCAGGAGACTTCGACAAGAGACCCTCACCACAGGCTCCTCCGCTTTTCATTGGGGTGCAGAACGAATATGGGCGCACCGATGCCGCGCTCCCGAACCGACTCGAGCGTGCCCAAGAAAAGCGGAAGCCGCACCCTGCCGATCGCTTTCGCCAGCGCGCGGAGCCTTGCGTCGCGGTCGGCGATGATGATGAGAGCCGAGATCGGGAAACCCTCGAGCCCCCGCTCATAGATGCGGATCTTCGTCGTCACGAAGTACCGCAGGGTCTCCGCCCCCCGGTCGAATTCGACAGCGTACGTCCGGTCGTGCGCGGAAAAAATGGCGTCGGGAATCAGCTGGTGGCGCCACTTGAGAGCGGGCAATTCCCAGCACGCGAAGAAATACGTGAGCTCCCCTTCAAGTTCGGCCGCGATGCGCACGTCGTTAATCCCGAGGAAATGCTCCAGCTGCTTCGGTGGTCTCCGCTCGAGTGCGACCTCGGCCGCGCCGTCTTGTTCGAGCGAACGCTTCCCCTCGCGACCGAGCGTGTACAAAGCCTCTGCCATCCGGTGCGGCCGGTATTGGGAGAGGTATCGCGCCTTCGTTAGGATGCGCACGCGCTTTCGCGCCGCGTCCTTCGTAGAGGAGGCGAAGAAGCGCCGGTGGATCTGTGCAGGTCGAAAGCCAGCGCGCGGCCTGGAGGAGCCGCAGAAGATCCCGGCAGCGGAGGGTGAGCGTCATGGTTCCGGCAACTTCCTGGTCACGCCGCACTGAAAACAGCGCACCATGCGCGGGAGCGACCCGCAGACCGGGCAGAACCGCAACACGTGCCCGCGATACGTATAGCCGCAGCCGCACCGCCAGAGGCCGACGAGCGAGACATTCGCGCCGCAACTGCGGCATACGATGCTTGGTCGGTAGGAGATTTTCCAGAAGCGCCAGCGCCGGACGAGCCCGAAGTACAACTTCACCGCATAGATCGGACTTGCAAGGAGCCACAGCACGGCATCGATGAGCGCGTCCTTCATGCATCGGGTGCTCCCTCTGAATTCTTTTCGGTACGCGCGGCTTTTCGCGTGCGCCGGTATGCCTGCGCAAATGCCTCCGACGCGCCGCCCTCCTGAGCGTCGTCCTGCTGGGGCTCCGGCCGGCACTCCCGATCGCGTTTCGCCATGAGCTGCTCGTATTCTTTCCGCGAGAGCCGGTGGCCGAAGGTGGGGTCCTTGCGGAGACCCGCAACGCTGCCAGCAAGCGCATCCCCCGAGGGAATGTCGATGTCCCGCGTCCGAATGAGAAACGCTTCCGGCGAACGGGTCTTGAGCCAGAGGTATCCCGAGCGATCTGGCAGGCTCGCGACCGCTTCGAGCGCGAGATTGCGCTCCTCGGCGGGAGTGTAGATGGATCGGGGCTCGAAGGGATCAACCTGTGGGCGGAGTTTCCTGCCTGTGATGGGTAGAGCTGGTCGAAGGAATGCCGCGTCTTCCGGCTCGCCGCGCAGCGAAAACGACCAGCGGATGTTGGTGTGGAGAACGCGCAACAGCCGTGAGTCCTGGACGGCAGTCGCCATGTTCTGGGTGAGGAACAGCACGTGCGTCCCGAAGCTCCTCGACATCAAGAGGATCTCGTTCATGTGTTCGCGAAGGTTCTCGGTGAGAAAGAAGTTCTGGGCTTCATCACAGAGCCAAAGGAACGGCCTCCCTTTCTCGCGCCGTGCGAAGACGGCATGCCGGATATCCGAGAGCACCATGGCCTGGAGAAGCCTGCGGACGCCACGCGAGAGATTCTCGCCGAAGCAATTGACGAGGACGATCGCGCCGTCGTCCTGGAGGCGGCGGAAGTCCGGTGCGGAGGTGCCGGCGAGGGCCAGGCGGACGCTTTCTGCGGCGAAGAGCGCATCCATGCGGCGTTCGATCGCGGCGAGCGTCGACTTCGGAGTTTCCGGAAATCGCTCTCTGAAGTACGCCGCAAGGGGCGCGTCAGGGCAGTTTGAGACAAGCCTCCGACGCAGTTCCTCGTCGTGAATCACATCCGTGAGGACGGTGATCGGCAAACGGGACACCGAAAGAAGGGCGAGTAGCCGACGGAGCACGGAGGCGCCCGGCAGGCTCAGCCGGTCTGGCCCAGGCAGGAGATCGAAGATGAGATCGGCGCGGCTCGATGCAAAGAAATCCTGGTCGGCGCCCGGCCATCGCGCAAGCACGTTGTACGGAGTGACGGGGTCTTTGGCGCCGAAGTCGATGATGATGATCCGCTTGCGGAGCGCCTTCGCTGAAGCTCCTCCCGCATCAAGCGCCCGCTCCAGAAGAAAGAGCGCGCCGCTGAAGAGATCGCCTTTGGGATCGAGAAGGCCGAAGCCGGCCGAGCTTGAAATGAGCGCCGCGAGGATGAGAAGCGCGAAGCTCGTCTTGCCCGCCCCGGTGCCGCCGGTGACGAGGCCGTGCGCCTTGAGAAATTCCTCGATAGGCAACACCAGGCGCTCGCCCCAGGCTGTCTCGCCCAGGTAGGCCTTCTCGCCGGCGCCGCTCTGGATATCGTTGAGGACTTGTACTGCCCGCCCGCGCGATGCCCTGCCAGCGGCATCGGTTAGCTCGCGCAAATACTGCTCGGTCTCGGCGCGCAGCCTACCTCCAAGCACGCGCTCGAATAGCCATCTCACGACTCGCCTCCCGAACTCGGCAAGAGAGGCTTGCGCTCGCCGCCGGGCGCTCGCTGCGCCGGAGCTTTGTGCGGCCTCCTGTGCTCGCGGATGAAGTATGCAATGAGGCTCGCGGCGAAAATGACCAAAGCTGCTGCGGGCGCGCCGAGGTCATGGAGCACCTGCACGGCGAGAAGCGAAATGAGGACGAGGGCGAAGCCGCTGAGGACGGCAAGCGTCAGCATGCGCAGCGCCGCCTTCTGATTGACGAGGTAGATGATCGCCGCGGTCATGACGGTGAACCCGATGAGGCACCAGACGACATCGAAGAGCAGGATCATCGCTGCGCCTCCAGGCACGACCGGACAATGGCGACGCCGAGGAAAAAGAGCACCGCCGCGATGGCTGAGGTCTTCAGCACCTCCCGGCCGCGCTCCGGCTTGAACATCATGACGAGCCCGGCGAACATGAGCGTGAGCATTAAGAGACCCGTGAATAACTGCACGAGCGACTGAACGATGACTTTGATTGAGGCGGCCATCTCTCCCCTCCCGACTCCTACGGCTTCTCCCAGATCCGAGGCACCTCGTAGCTCATCGAAAACGCCTTGAGGTTTGCGCCGCTCCTGCGGAAGTAGTCGCGCCAGAAGTCCCGCAAGCTTCTGCCAGTACACGACCGATTTGCGCGCGCCGTGGACGCCCGCGACATAGACGTCGACGCCTGGAGATCGGCGAGCAATTGCTGTCGCTCCTTGACGGCGCCGAACATTCCCGGTCGCATCGATATAAGCGCAGCTTCTCGATGTCGATTCCGAGCGCGTTCATGACGCATGTCGGAGAACAAGATAAGGACTTTCGTTCTCTGTCGACTCTCCTGAAACAGGCCAGCGGCATAGACTAGCAGGCCGAGAATATCGGAGCGCGGCGCGTCGGCCCGCGCATGCTCCCGCAGTCGCCCGATGTCGGCGCGCATTCTCGCCTTCGCCAGGGCGATCTGGTCGAGGAATTGGAGCGGGCCCTTGTCGGACGGAATGCGCCGGGAAAGCAGAACCCAGGGCCGTGAAAAACTCTCGGCGGTGATTCCCAGGTCTATCACTTCCGCGCCCGGGGGCAATTGCTCGATCGTTCGGGCAAGGCCGTCGAAGCTCTTGTCGAAATCGCTCTTCCCGTCAGGTCCCGGCGACGTCTCGGACGCGGAGAAGTCGACCACCTCGACGACAAGGGGCTGCGCAAAAGACGGGATTTGGGACAACGCGAGAAGGAGGCACAGCACCGACACGGCCCGGGAGATGCCCTCCGCCGCGTCCATGAGGCCACGGTAGAACTCACGCATGATCGCCGCCTCCCTGCCTCTGGGTATGTTCTGGGTTTCGACCAGACGCTGCATGATCTCGATTTTTTGGTTCCCAATAGAATTGAGTTCCTCCCGGAGTTGCGCCCGCTCGTGGAGCGTCCGGCTCGGGACGAGCGCCGAGTGGAAGGCGAGGCCGCCGGAAATGTCGATGGCGAGCGCCAAGAGCGCGAAGACCACGCCGAGAAGGGGCACGGCGCGCAGGTAGAACGCGGCGCCGTCGCCGGTGAGATTGCTCGCTTCGGTGTTGAGGACGGCCGCCTTGAGGTGGAACGCGAAGACCTCGGCGCGGACGACGGCAAGCGCGACGACGAGGATCATGCCCGCCCAGAAGGCGACGGCACGGACTGCGCGGACGAACCGTTCGCTCCCCGTGTGGCTTACGTACTCGTGGGTGGAAACCATGACGGCCAGGCTCATCCCGAGCGCGAGCGCCCATGTCGCGAGCCCAACGCCGAACGGTGCAAGGCTGACGTACGCGGAGGCGAAGCCGCCCGTGAACATCACGACGACGACAGCCCAGTAGTACCACATGGGGCTTCGATGATCGTTCAGCGCCAGCGAAACCCGCCTGAGGTCTTCGCTCACTACGCGTTCCTTCTCAATGAAGAGCGCAAGGCGCGCTTTGAGGGCGGTCTGCTCGCTTTCGAGGGCCGCTACCGTCACGTGTCTGTCCCACATACAAAGGTGAGCGACTTCGGCCGCCCCCCGGTAAACAATGCGCCGCCCGGCTTCGAATGCCGTAGTTTCGAGTGACCCGCCTTGTTCCTGCATCGCCATAGACAGCAGTATCGGCGACGTCGGCAGGCTTATCCAGGCGAAGTCGGCGTCTTGCGCTATTTGCGCTATTTAGGCGTCTTTAGCGTTTCGCCTTCTGCGCCGCTCTCGGGTCCGTTCCTCCTTGAGCCGCGCCACCACGGATGGGTAATGGATTCGGATCCGGCCGAAGATGCGGATGGCCGGTAGACTTCCCTCATCCACAAGGCTGCGAATCCTCGACTCGCTGAGGCCGAGATCCTTCGTAAGGCTCTTCGCTTGGCGGAACTGTTCTTCTCGTTCCTCCTCCGAGAGTCTGAGCCAAAGGTCGTAGAGGTCCTCATCGCCCATGGCCGGCACCTCCGACGGTGAGCGCCCGAGCTTGCAGATTGTTTTGGTCAAGCGTACGATTAGCGCGCGCTAAGCGCGCGTGGTTGGCTCGCATTTCAAGCGTCCGTTCTGTGAGCTCCGCCGCGTTTTGCGCGACAAGCCAGGCTCCTACCAGCCTGGCTTTTTTGCTCACGTCTAGGCGCTTGTGGGATGTGAGGCTTTAGTCTTGTATGGTCCTCGGCCACTCCACAAGGCGCACCTGCCGTGTGGAGACCGAAAGCCGCTGGTCATCGCCCGTCGTGGGATAACGGGCGTGGGAAGGACATGTCAAAAATGCGGTTCCGTTGTCTCTTATCGTCCTATCAGTTCGTGCGGGGTGAGCTGCCGAGGACGCGTCCCGCCAACGCTGGGCGGGAGGTCGCGGAAGAGATGGCATAGGATGACCGCTTCTGTATCCCCGCCGCGTTCACTACAAAACAGGTACCCCACGTTGGCTTCATTGTAGTACAGCTCCTGAGCCGGGAGAAAGGCCAAGAAACAGAATGGATCTGTGATCGTGCCGGATTCCCTATCTGATCATCGAGCGCAAACCACCTTGAGCTGTTTGAGGAGGACATGTGTTCTTTCCGCAACAAGTTCGCCACGCACATGATTCGGTCTTGGTCCTTCCAGGTATTGCCGTGGCCCAACAGTCCTCGGCACGACTGGAGCGTCCGTGGCGCCGGTCTTGAGTTTGACCTTGTATAGCATCAAACGGTCTGTGACGATTCTAATCACGAAATGGGCCTGAACCGGAAAATGAAAAGCCCCTGGAATTTCTCCAGGGGCTGAATCGTGCGCTTGTTCCGAAGCGCGGACGGAGGCCAAAGGGCCAAGGGTCTAAAGACCCGAGGGCCAGAGGCCAAAGTGCTAATTGCGGCGGACGAACACGAACCGGTAGTGGCCGTGCCAGAAGTTGCCGGGGTAGCCGAAGTAGCCGCTGAGCCAGCGGCCGTAGTCGTCGTGTACGACGTCGAAGATGCTCGGATAGCCGACGGAGTCCGAGATGGGCTCCATTGCGATGCGGAGCCATTCTCCGTAGGGCTGGTCGGCATACTGCAGCCGGAGCTGCGGGCCGACTTCCGCGGGGCAGAGCTCGAGGCCGAATGATTTCGCGCGAGCGTAGATGTCGGCGGTCGTGGCGCCGTTCCGAAAGCCGAGTTCCGCGACGGATGCGACCACGAGGTCGAGCGTGCTCTCCGCGGCTGCCGCGGTGAACGCGGGCTTGCCGAGGATGTCGTTTGCCCAGGTGCCGATCCTGAAGCCGGCCGATGTGAGGGCGCGGCGGAAGTCGTCGGCGGTCTTGAGTCCGGTTCCGATCTTGATGCTTCGCCAGACCGGGAATTGTGAACGAGCGGCGTTGGCGGTAGCTGTCTTTTCCTGCTGCATGCGACTGGGCTCCTTTCCCAGGGCCTGAGGCCCAAACTCATCAAGAGTCTTTTAGGCGGCAGGCGCTGAGAGGGAGCGGCCAGTTTCTGGTCTGCAATGGTTATAACATATATAGGGTAAGTGTCAATATCGGTTCGCCAGATGGGCGGCGTGGGGATTGGCAACATAACAGAAGGAGGACCAATCGTGCAGCATTATGAGCGCCCCCACCGATAGCATCACTAACTCACTCGACCAGACTTAACGGCCGGTCGCCTCGGTTGATTCTTTGTTATCCCCCGATTCATTGCTTTTCCATGCAGTAATGTTATAGTGAAGCCGGTGTTTGGAGGGTTCGCCCTCTCACGGCTATACGTAAGCCGTAACCAAGCACCACCAGAGCACCCGCCAAAGAGGCGGGTTTTCTGTTTTTAGTCTTCTGCCGGATTTCCCCCGTGCATTTTTCGGCGCTTGGTTTCTTTGTTCACTCCCCAAAATGGAATGATGCTCCAGAAGAATTTCTGGTTATCATCGATCTGCTTCACTATAACCTTCACTCGCACATTCTTCAGGATGGCGATGAATTCGTAATAACTAACTGGCACGCAGGACAGTATCTGTTCGGCCATTGACTCGGACTCGCTCGAAATGCTTCGTTTCCCAGATTCCCTGAAGGGTGTGAGTGAGTCGCAGGATCTCGGGCACGATATGCAAAAGCCGGAAGCGCATGTATTGGTCGTGCCGCGGACGTGCCTTTCCCCTGCCTTTGAACTTCAGATGTTCAAGGCCGCGGGAATTGAAATACACGTCTGATTCGAAGAACGGACAGCGCACGGACGAGAAGGATTTGTACAATCCCTCGCCCTTCAAGATGACTTCGTCAAAATTCTCAATTTCACCGTTCATGCGTCAGATTGCTATTGTCTGGGGACTCCTCCTATTGGGCTCCGGTGGGGAGTAATGCCAAAAGAGTATCACCTGCGTGAATCGCGTCAACTTGGGTTGGTCGTTTCTTCTCTATCTTCAACACGTTTGATCGACAGCTGCGGGTTGATGGCTCCATTGCTGAAGTTGTTGGAGGTGTGGGCTGAATCCAGTTATCAGGAAGCCGGTGCATTCAGTGCTTCTGCGTCCCTCGTAATCTGGTCTTGAAGCTTCCACGAATTGCCGTGGCTCAACAGCCCTTGGTATGACAGGAGCGTTTCCTTTCCACCGGCCTTGAGTTGGATTCTGTGCAGCATTCGGCGCTTCGTCACGGTTCTGACGACGCGATGGTCGGGGAAATGCACCCAGCCGAGGAAATCGACGCCGGACGCGGCAGTCTGGATCGAGACCTTACCTGGATGAAGGCTCAGTTTGAGTTCCACGCGCAGAAAGCCGTCGATCCGCGGCAATATGCCCTGGAGCCACGCTTTGTCATCGGACAATATGACGAAGTCGTCCGAGTAGCGGATATAGTGCCGCGCCCTGAGCTGGTGCTTCACGAACTGATCGAGTCTGTTCATGTACACGTTGGCGAAAAGCTGCGACGTCAGGTTGCCGAGGGGCAAGCCGATGCCCGATTGCCCCGAGCGAAAACTCTGGATCACTTCGGCCAAGAGATCGACAATTTCCTGATCCTGTATGTGCGCCTGGAGGAGGGCAATGAGCGTCACGTGATCGATCGTCGCGAAGAACTGTTTGACGTCGCACTTGAGAACCCAGGCCGTTCTGGTGTGATTGCGCGATGCCTTGCGCGCGAACGTTCGGAATGCGTTGAGCGCGCGGTGCATCCCCTTCCCCACTCTGCACGAGTAGGAGTGAGCGATGAAGGTTCTGTCGAAGAACGGGTACAGAATCCTGTGGATGGCGTGATGGAGCAGCCGGTCCCTGACGGTCGCTTTATGGATGCGCCTGGGCTTGGGGTCTGAAATGCTGAACGCCTCGTATGCTGAGTGATGATAGGCCTTCGCGGCCAGGTCGCGATGAAGAGCGAGGATGTTGTCCATGAGGTGCAGTTCGAACTCCTGGACATCTCGGCGGTGACGTTTTCCAATAACAAACTCTCTCCACGCGGCAAGGAGATTTTCGACTGAAGTGATAGTGTTGCACCCATGAGTGAATTGCCTGCAGGCCACGGCGATAACAGTACCCTCGCACCGCGGCTTTTGCCAGTGCTCGAGAAGCTCAAGGCGGCGTACATTCTGTGGTACGGCTACTATCCCCTCCTGCCCAAGATCCACCGGTACTCGCTCGGCCAGCGAATCGATAACCTCTTCGTGGAAGCCATCGAAGCCGTCTCGCTGGCGGGCTTTCTGCCGCCCGTCGAGAAGCAGCCCTATGTCAGGGTCTGCATCCGGAAGGCGGATACGCTCAAAGTCCTCCTTATGGTCCTCTGGGAGACGAAATCGATCGATGACAAGAAATACATCGCGCTGTCGCTTCGAATGGATGAAGTCGGCCGGATGCTTGGCGGCTGGAACGGGCAGCTCTCAAAGCGAAACTCCCCCGGGAGGCCGGGGGAGAAATGAAGCGATTTGCGGCGGACGAACACGAACCGGTTGTTGCCGTTCCAGAAATTGTCGGGGTTGCCGTAGTTGTCGTTGAGCCACCGGCCGTTGTCGTCGTGTTCGACGTCGAAGATGTTCGGATTGCCGTCGGAGTCCGTTGCGTATAGGATGCCGCCCTGCGCCACCGCCCGTCGAGTGCTCTCCGGGTTGAATCGAATCCGGCATCGTAATGCCCTAGCAACCTATACCAAGTAGCTTCACTTTTGCTGAAGTGTCTGCCTGCGTCACCCTACCTCGAACTCATCGTCGGAGATACTCCGGGCGCAGGGATACTGGGTTCGGTGGCAGACAACCGTGGTCGCCTGCATACTCACCTACTGCCGCGCCTCATTGTACGGAAAATCGGGCAAAAGCAAAGCCCCTGGAATTTCTCCAAGGGCTCAATCGTGCGCTTGTTCCGAAGCGCGGACGGAGGCCAAAGGGCCAAGGGTCTAAAGACCCGAGGGCCAGAGGCCAAAGTGCTAATTGCGGCGGACGAACACGAACCGGCCGCTGCCGAACCAGAAACCGTCGGGGTCGCCGCAGACGCCGTCGAGCCACCGGCCGAAGCCGCCGAGTTCGACGTCGAAGATGCACGGATCGCCGACGGAGTCCGTGATGGGCTCCATTGCGATGAGGAGCCATTCGCCGTAGGGCTGGTCGGCATACTGCAGCCGGAGCTGCGGGCCGACTTCCGCCGGGCAGAGCTCGAGGCCGAACTCTTTGGCTCGGGCGTAGATGTCGGCGAGCGTGGCGCCGTTCCGAAGCCGAGCTCGGCGACGGATGCGACGACGAGGTCGAGCGTGCTCTCCGCGGCTGCCGCTTTGAACGCGGGCTTGCCGAGGATGTCGTTGGCCCAGGTGCCGATCCTGTAGCCGGCCGATGTCAGGGCGCGGCGGAAGTCGTCGGCGGTCTTGAGTCCGGTTCCGATCTTGATGCTTCGCCAGACCGGGAATTTGCAAGGTGCGGCATTGGCTGCCGTCTTTTCCTGCTGCATGTGACTGGGCTCCTTTCCCAGGGGAGAGAACCCGAGGGTTCGGGTGCTTGCTCCTGGGGAGGAATCCGGTCTGAAGTGCGGGAAACCACCCTACTTTTCTTAAAACATTATAGATAATAAGTGGTTTATTGCCAAGGAGTTACCGGGGTACTGGCTCAGATACGGCTCAGCTGAGCCGAGTTATTGATCTATAACGGCCCGCCGGTGTATGAGCTGGGCGCGATAGCGGCAACCAGGATCGCCGAACAGACCTCGATAGAGATCTGGCTGAGGCGCGGCCGATAGGTAGGCCCCCGAGGAGTTCTACGGCCAGGTATGGCCAGTCTTTTGGTCGGCGGGCGCCTGCGGCGCCCTTCTCTTTTTCCATTCCGCCCATGGGGCGGTCGGTGAGGCCGGCATGCCGGCCGCATATTAGCCGGTTCGCTACCAGTCCCGCCACCCCGCCCGAGCGGTTAGCGAGCCCGGAGCCTGCCGCTAGGGAGCTCCGGGTGCGCCGCAGGCTTCCGGGCTAATTCGTTCGTCGGGCCGGTCAGGCACGCGAACCTGAACGTACCGGTAGGCGCGGTCGTTTGAGACCGCGGTGAAGAGAGCCGATAGGTGAAAATTAGCCCGGAAGCCTGCGGTAGCAGGCGGGGTGGCGGCACCAGTAAATAGCGCGGTAGCGCAAGGGTTTTCGGCCGATCGGCCGGCCTGATAGGGGGTGAAATGATTTCCCCACCCTCTTCCCTACCGTGTTCCCCGGGGCGTATGCCCCGCGCGGACACGAAAAAAGCAGGCTTCTAAGGTCGGCTCGAAGCCTGCTATCAAGGTTGGAAAGGTGTACACGTTGCTTCCCGACCGCTCTAAATTTTAGCCGCTATGAGCGGGTCGTCAAGTTGTAGGCCGGATACTGCCCGGCCGATTACGCGTTGACGCTTACGGACAAAGGCCGCCGTGCGGGCATGCCTATCCGCGACTCAATGTGCCGCCCAGAGGCCCAAAACGACCTTGAGTTGGGCGGTTCGGGCAACAGATATGGTCAACCTTAAAAGTGGCGGATTCGCGCGTCTGGGTGGTGTATAGGGCGCGGTAGCGCTACTGCTAGTCGGTAGCCTGCGCCGGTTCGGGAGCGGGCAGAGTGACGATGCCAATGTCGGTTGGGTCGACACCGGAACCCGCGAGAATGCGAGGAGCTTCGCGGCGGCAGAAGTCCTCGAACGAGAGCACTGGCACCTTCTCTGCGACGCTGGCCCAAACGGAATGGCGTGCCATCTGTTCTGTGATCTCAGGTTTCTGGAGCTTATCCCAGAACGTCGGCTGGCTATTGAACTCCTGCACCTTCGATTCAACCAGGCGTGCGAATTCATCCTTGGGATATTCCTCTTCGATAAAGCGATCGATCGCCTGCCGGGTATACGCCTCATATGCCTCCTGGAGTGATTTGTTGGCCGCCGCAATCCGGGATGTGCGCTCTTTGAGCGCTCTGCTTTCTCTCTTTTGCCGGGCTGTTTCAAATGTGGTGGGCAACGGAGATCCGTCGCGGATGAGGCTGTAGAGGAGGCCCGCCCCTTTGGTGCCCTGGATGCTGTCCCAGTACTCGATGTAATCGTTGACGCGCTCAAGTTGGCCCGGTGGAACCTCTGCGAGAAGCTTCATGGCGGCTGAGGGCATGACACCGCGAGCAGAGAGTTCGTCGACGAGTGCCGGATTGACGCTCGGCGCCTGTTTCTCGTCCTGCTCCCCACCACTCTCGACGACGCGGGTTGGGAGGTCTTCCGAGAACCTGCCGAATCTCCCCCATCGCTGTTGCTTTCTTCACGAGGCTCATCGCGTGACGGATCACCCGCAATATCTTGGATGGGCGGGGTGCCCGGCTGGGGTGGGTGAGCTGCGGTTTTCTGGTCTTCGAGTCTTCCTGGCTCCGGCAGGGCGGGCTCGTTCGGCGCCGACTCCGCAATAAGGACCGCCGGCTCCGTCGCGTGGCGCTTCTGGTCAAGACGCTTCTTTCGGTCGCGATGAAACTTCGGGCCGTGGAAGAAAATCACCTTGTATGCTTTCCTATCGGCCGTCTTCTCGATCCGCCATTTTTCAAGGTACCCATGCATCGTGAGTTCATCGAGCGACGGCTTGAGCTGCCGGAGTATGAGGGATGGCGCGTGATACTTCTGGAGGGTCAGCATTTCACAGAGCTCGTCGTATCGCTTCTCGAACGTTCCGGCCCGGTGGGATGCGAAGAGCCAAATCTGGAGAAGTGGGACGAGCGCCTTAGCGATGTGGTTTTTGAGTTCGCGATACGACTCGAGGTCGATTGGCAGCAGGAAGTTGTGATTGATGTTCTCGAGTTGCCAAGGCGAGAGCCACACGTAGTTGGCGTCGGCGATGGTTCCGTCCTCGAGTTCCTTGCCGACGCTCACCGCGCGGTCGAACACGCGGAAGCGATCTCGCGCGTACCGCTTCTTGCCGGCGATGTAGACGACGCCGTTCGAGATGATCGTCGTCGAGGACATGACGTCGAGCCACTCGCTTATCTCGTTGTAGTTCTTTCCGGCGTTGGTGCTCTTTTTGAGAAGCCGCAAAAGATCGGCCGACCTGAAGCGGATGGGGTTGGCTATCTTGCCGTCGGACTGGAGGAGATCTGTGATCACCTGTTGGAGGGCGAGGTACTTGTCCTGGTCGGCGGTGATGGGGAGACCGAAGAGCGCACTCGGGATGATGTCTGCCGTCGCCTCGACGCGCTTACCTTCGATCTCGCGGGTGAAGCTGATGCGTTTGACTTGCTGATTCTTGATCCGCCGGCTTGAGGGTGTGAAGAAGCCGAGTGAGGCGAGACTCTTCTCAACCTTGGCGAAGGTCGTGACAGGCAGTTTCGAAGTCGCGTCCTCTTCGGCGATCGGAGTGCCTTCGTCGCCGCCTCCCCTTTCATGGACGATGATATCCTCGCCGGTTTGTTTCACCGGCTCCGTATCGGTTTCCGCCTGCTCGATGAGACGTCTTCCTATGAGCTCCTGAATTTCTTCCGGCGTCTGTTCCACGTCTTGATTCGAAATGCGTTAGCAACAACAACCCTCCGCTTCCCTGTTAGATGTTGTTTAAGAAGTATATAGGAATATCTAAAAATGTTTAGCAGACCGCGCCGGGCATTTCGCCCTTGCGGCGCAAGCCCCGCTGGCGGAGCCATTGAGTTGTGGTGCGGTGTTTCTTGTGTTGGGGTACCGCACTCCTTGGGTTACGGTACCGTGTGCCTTGCGTTGAAGTACCGTGCGCGTTGCGTTGGGGTACTGTCGGATTGATTTGAAGTACGGTCGTTTGAGTTGAGGTACGGTCGTTCGGTTGTGTCGGGGTACCGTCTATTTTGCTTCGCAGTACGGTGAGTTTTGAGTTGAGGTACGGTCGTTTGAGTTAGAGTACGGTGCCTGGAACGCCACAATACTGGGAGCCGTGAAACGTGGGCGCGGGGGTGTTGCACCTTAACTCAAGAGGGGAGGCGGCGCTCATTAGTCGCCCGTTCGGGACGAAAAGACCCCTGTGGATAAGTGTCTGTTGCAGCGAGTCCTTCGCCTCGTTCGTAGACGCTGTTACCACCTCATGGTGCCCATCCACGGGACCCACCGTGGCGGACACTTGCGCACCTCTG
>CAVSMH010000007.1:0-293553 GCA_963728965.1 Bryobacterales bacterium | reverse complement strand
CGGTTCACCGGCTTGAAGTCGGCTGCCGTGACTTGCCGGCAAAACGGCACGAACGTGCGCGGCGCCGCCTCATAGGCCTGGCGCAGAGTCTTGTTGGCGACGTTGGCGAGGATGTTCGGGAAGTCGCTGGTGGTCATGGCGCCCGCGAAGTATTCGGCCGCCCCATTGCGGCCCTGGAGCGCCACGCGAGCGATCTCGTGCCGCTCCATCCCGCGCGTCTTCACGCCGGCGGCATTCAGACATTCGCGCGCCATGTCCACCAGCGTGAGCCCGGCAAACTCGCGCCCCTTTTCGACCATCTCAGCAGAAGCACCAGGGTTGCCCCGCAAGAACAGTGCAGCCTCCATCCCTTGCCGCCGCTTATCCACTTCATCCATGCCTCCGAACGAGGCTGGCGGGTTGGTCTGCACGGTGGGATGCTTCCGATACTCGGCCTCGACCTTGTTCATGATGCGTTCGCGAGCGGCGTCGATGGACACACCCTCGTCGATCAGCGCTGCGAGGAAGCTCTCCTCCACCTGGAAGGGGCCGGTTGCGATCGCGCGAATCTTGCTCGCGCGCAACCGCTCCGCCTTCACCGCCTCGTCGCGCGCGGCGGCGAGGGTAGTTTCGTTCTGACGGGCCTCAACGCCCGGATCCTGCGTGGTCGTTTCCATGTCAGGTTTCTCCTCTGTGTGGGCAGATGCCCGTTGGGTTTCAACTACACTCGGTGGCGCCGGAGGCGTTACCGCCGCCGACATGAAATTGGTGGCCGCGTCGGCGGGCACCGACAAAAGGGAGATCTCGAACGGCTCCCAATCCGTCGCCGTGAATTCCTTGCGTTCCTGGCCCTTCGGTGTGGTGTCGACCTTCTTGTAGATCCACATGCCGGGGCTGAGGTTCTGAATGATGCCGGCCTTTACGTCGTTCCAGATCGGCGTCACCGCATCGCGTTTGCTGAACTGGAGCGTGGCCATGCCGGTGGATTTCTTGGCCCATGCCTTGCGCACTACGCCAAGCTGGCTCTCCACCCCGTAGGCGCTGTGCGAGTCCAGTACGGGACCGCCGTTGTTCAGGCGATCCAGGCGGCACCCTTTCATGTCGAGGATGAGGTCGTATTCCTCGCCGCTGCGCCAGTCGAACCGGGGCACCTTGGCGCCCGTGTACCAGACCGCGTCGATGGTTCGAGAATCGTCGTTGGCCGACGGCGGAGCGAAGGTCGCCACCACCGTGAAGCGCTCGACCTGGAACTCCGGGCTCTCCTGCTGAGGCTCGGGCTGCGCTGCCGCAGCGATGACTTCCACCGGAGCGGTCTCCGGCGCTGTTCCCGTGACTTCTTCGGGCATAAGAGCACTCCTTCCTGTAGTTGTTGATTTACGAGGCGTAGGTACGCGTGGGCGAATCCCACTGCCGGGCTGCGTGCTTCACCGTGCCGGTCTGCTTCGCGGTTGGCGCTGGCGCCGTGTCGCCGCCGACGGTCTGCTGCTCGACACCTTTGTCGTTCACCTTGCGCGGATCGCAGTCCAGGATGATCTGCAGTTCGTCGAGCAACTCGTTCATCCGCTTGATTTCCTGCAACTGCTTCTCGGGGTCGTAGCCGTTCTGGGCGATGGCCTCCGACAGGGTCAACGTGCCGGTGCGGATGCGCTTCAACTCGGCCATGGCATCCTTCAGCGGATCGACCGACTCGAACTTGGGCGCGGTCCATTGCACGCCGTAGTTCGCCTCGGGGATCTTTCCGATGAACACCAGGGTGTCGATGAACCTGCGCCACGTCGGCCGGCAGTACATCGGGATCAGCGTCAACCAGCGGAACGCCTCGATGGCGTTGCGGAACCCCAGCATGCCGGCGCGATAGGAGGAATAGTTGACGTTCGACAAGTCCCCGGACAGCAACTCATACGGAACGTCGATGCCGGCGCCGATCCCCTGGAGTTCGGTCATCAGGTAGTCGCGGTACCCGCCGGCCGGCGACGGCGCGTTGAACTTGATGTCCTCGCCCGGCTTCAAGTACTCGATCATGCCGGGATACATCCGCTCCAGCGTGTTCCCGGTTTTCGGATCGGTGGACTTCGCGCCGATGGGCAGGCCGCCCGAACCCTCGGGCCGCGTGACGATCCCCGCGAGGCACGCCTCGGTCTTCTTCCGCATGCGCTCCGCGTCCCGGTAATCGTCGAGATCGCGAAGGGCCAGCATCACCGGCGCCAGCCACGGAACGCCGCGGACCTGGCCGGGCCGCAGGATGCAGTAGGTATGCATCACCTGAGCGGCCGGCACCGGCTGGCTCAGGATTCCGCCACGCGGATTCAGCATGTAGACGCCGCCCGGGTGATAGTTATAGAGCCAGTAAGACTCGCGCTGTCCGTAGAGGTTGAACTGAACGCCCTGGACAATCTGTCCCGTGGCGATCCCCATCGTCCTGGAGGCGTCCAGGAAGTCCCCCTCCAGCACCTGCAACTGGAGTGGCACGCGGAAATTGTCCTGCGGCAACCGCGGCCGGAACCGGACGATGCCGTCACCGCTCTCGGCGGTCGTGCGCACGATGAGCGCCTGCATGCCATAGAAGTCCAACTGCCCGCCCGGGTCGCAGTTCTCCGCGAAGTAGAGCCACTCGCCGTCGATGATCTTGTCGAGTTCGGGCGTCCCGGTCTTCGCCTGCGGAACGATCCCGGTCCCAACCGTGTTCCCCACCAGTTCGGCGATGGCCTTGCTGGCGTACGGATTGTTGCGCAGCAGATCGCGCGACCGGTTGCGCAGGCTGATCAGGGAGGCGCCAACCTCGGTGTTCGCGTCGCCGCCGGCCGCCATCCACCCGTCCGTGCGCCGCCCCGACTTCGCGCCGTCGTAAGCGAACCTTTCAGTCGCCGCGCGGAACCGCGCGCGCCGATATGCCCGCTCGGGCGAGAAGTAGCCGATCACTTTGTCGAGGGCGTTCATTCAGTCCCTGCTGTGAGTGGCCAAGCTGAAAGAGGATGGCGTCGAGCCCGACGCGTGGCGATTGCGGTGTCGATGTCGGCGAGCGCCTTCCGCATTTCGTCGATGGTGTTGTACTCAACCGCGCGGTCGGTGAACTGCACCCGGCGCGTACCGCTGAAGATGGCGCGCTGCAGCGTGTCGCGCATCGATTGCAGTTCGGTCAGTTGAATCATTTGAACCAGCCCTTGCCGCCGCCGCGCGATCCCCAAAACTCATCGCGTGCGCCCCAGTACCCGTCATTGGCTGGCGCCTTCGCCGCGGTGGCCGGGATGATCCCTTCGAGTTCCGCCCAATCCTCGTCCGAGAAGCGATCGATTCCACAGACCGCCGCGGCCGCGCGGCAAAGCACCGCGAGGTCGAGCGGTTCGTTCCTGACCGACTTATCCGGTACCCACTCCACCTTGCCGCTCGACCGGATGATCCGCGACTCGGAGCAGAGCCCGCGATAGAAGTCCTGATCCTTGTAGGCGTAGTGCTGGTATCCGGGTGGGTACGTGCCATCGTCAGGCAGCACGATCCGCAGCCAATCGTAGAACTCCTGCTTCGCCCAGTGCGTGCCAATGTGCCAGATCCGGACGTTCTGCCGCTTGCGCGAAGCGTCCGTAGGCGACACCGAGACGATCAATTTCAGAAAGTCAGGCTTGCCCTTCGTGGCCACCACGGTGCGCGGCGCGGCGATTACGTCGCCTGCCGGCCCGTGCGCCGGTTGCGGATGGCGCGCGGCAAACTCGTACACCATCTGCGGCCGGTAGCCCGAGTCGATCGTCATCGCCATGATGGGCATCGTGCCGCCCGCCTCGCGCGGCCAGTCCGTCGCCAGCAACGCTTCCAACTCCTGCCAGACTTCGGGCGAGGACGTTTTGAGCGGTTGCCCGCGCCTGGTCGGGCACCTGGATCACCCGGTAGTCCACCGACCAGGACTCCTTGCCCCGACCGTATGCCTTGATCTCCACCTCGAGGCGGTCGTCCTGCACGTCGACGCCGGCCACCAGCAGCGATCCCTTCGCCGGCACGATCCCGAGTTCGTACTCCTCGCGCCGCAGATAGACCTTTTCCCAGTCCGGCGCCGACCCGCGTTCCGTCCAGAGTTCCGCCAGCACCGTGTTCAGGAACGCCTTGAGCGTCTCCGTCGACTCGTTGGCGACCAGGAACTCCGCGGCAATCGTTCCCCAGGACCGCTTCGGGGAGATCAACTGCGACACCCGGAAGCCGGGAATCGGCGATCCGGGATTCTGCGGACGGTACTCGCCGCGCTCCACCATCCACGACTTCTGGTTGTGCGGGATGAGTTCCCGGCACTTCTCGCAGCAGTAGGCGGCCTTCTCCGGCTCGCCTTCCGGCCACACCAGCCCGCCGTCGGTGCCGTCGCTGAACACCAGGATCTGGAAGTGGTTGCACTTCGGGCACGGCACGAAGTACTCGCGCTGGTCGCTCGTGTTCCACGCGGCCTGGATCCGGCTCTCCCCGTCGACGGTCGGCGTCGAGCACATGATTACCTTCTTGTTGTGCTCAAACTCGCCGGTGCGCTGCATCGCCAGCGATACCGGATCGCCCTCCGATCCTGCGCTGGTGGGATACCTGTCAATCTCGTCCAGCAACAGATACCGGATCGGACGCATGGCCAGGCCGGACGGCGAGATGGCGCCGGTGAAGGTGATGTGCCCGGAACCGTTGGCGAACACCTTGTGCATCGCGGTGTTGTTCGAGTCGCGCGACTTCACCGCCGCGAGCTTCCCTTTGAGCGCGGGCGAGTGCCGGAACAACGGTGCGACGCGATCCTTGGAAAGCGCCTTGGCATCTTCCGATCGCGGTTCCACCGCCAGCGTCGGGCCCGGATCCACGTCCGCGATGTAGCCCAGGAAGTTCACCATGATCGAGGTCTTCAGCATCTGGGCCGCGGACATCAACACCACCTGCTTGCACGGATGGCTCGGGCTGAGGACGTCCATCGGTTCCCGCTGGTACGGTCGCGTGTGCCACTGGCCCCGTTCCGCCGAACCGGATCCGGTGAGCACCACGTTCTCGTCGGCCCACCGCGACACGGAGATATCCCGTGGTGGCAGCAACGCCTCCGCTCCAACCTGGTACATCGAGAATGGTGCGTCCATCAGTCCCCGTCCCGCTCGTACACACAGCCGGTCGTCGCGCTCTCCGCAACCTCGATCCGGAACAACTCCGGCAGGTCCACCTTGATCTGCTCAAACAACCAGGGCGCCAGGATCTCCGTGGTCGGATTGCCCAGCCCGGGGATCTCGTTCAGCACGCGATGGTCGATCCGGCCAATCACCGCGCCGACCTTCTCAGCGATCACTGCGTAGTCGACGATCATGCCCCGGTCATCGATCGCACCCCGGCACCACACGCGCACGCGATACGTGTGGCCATGCATCCGGCCGCACTTGTGCCCCTCCGGGACGTGCGGCAGCCAGTGCGCCGCATCGAAATGGAAGTCCTTCCAGATGCTGGTCAACCGAACAACTCCTCCTGGCGGCGGAACGCCAGCCCAGATCGCCGCGCCTTGGGTGGCCTCGTAATGTTCCACCAGGACGTGCGCCTTCACTGCGTCGGAAGCCTGGCGGTAACACCCGCCCCAGTTCGTCGTGCCCACGCTGCGCGATGCCCCCGCCGAGTCCGCGGACCCGAGTGGAAGGTGTTTGCAGATGTCGGGCCGCAGCATCCGCAGACCGTGGAGCCTGACGGTCGGCATCCCGTCCACGCAAACACAGTCCATGATCTGCTGCATCCTGCTCCACCACCGCGTCGTTCCGATCGTCGCGTACTGCCCGCTCGATCCAAGTGCGACGCGCGGCCACTCGGCTGCCAACCGCCGCAAGCGGTCCGTCGACTCATGAAAATGCCACACCGGGACACCCGCGACCTTGCCGAACGGCCACTCCGCGAGCAGTCCGTCGTTGGCCGTCTCGTCTCCCTCGATCACATCGGGAATCAACGCCCAATCGAAGCCGGGATGCCGATGCCACTGCTCGACCCAGCCGTAGTACGACCGCCAATCGATCTCGATGCCCTGCTTCCACACCGTGAATGCGCCGTTATCGAGCGCGAACGACTGCGCCACCTCCGCCGCGATCCCGAGTCTGCTGCGGCTCCGCGTAGCTCACCAGGGCATGCCGCCCCTTCCAGATCTCGACGGCGACCTGCCATGTCGAATGCCGGCCGCCGTGGTAATGGATCATCAGTAACCCGCGTCCGAGATGGCCTTCGCCGTCTTGCGGCGCATCGCGTTCGTCTCGCCTGTGAGGATCCGGTGAATCTCCGCTTCCGATTTCGCGGCGGCGACCAGCGGCGTGACGCGATCCGCGAACGCTGACAGCGCATCACCGATGATCGCGGACCAATGCGCCGCATACTCGCCGGCCTTGGTTGCCTGGATCAGTTTGCCGGCGCGCTCCTCATACTCCAACTGCGCCGTCTTCGCCTTGAACGTCTCGGTCACTGCGCGGGCCCGGAGATAGGCGGCAACTGGATCGCTCGATACATCGGGCTGACTCGGCATGCCCGAACCGCCACGCGGTGGCGCGAGGCGCACTGCGCGGCACTGCCTGCGGCCTGGTCGCCTGATGCAGAGTCTTGCCCGCGAACGTGTTCCTTTCCCATTCCTGGTTCGCCCGCTCCGGATCGATGCTCCCGTCCGCGTTCGGCGTGATCCGCTTGGTCTTGATCGCCTTCTGCACGGCGCTGAGGGCAACACCGCGCAACCGTGCGTATGCCCGCTGAGAAACGCCAGTCATATGGACACCGGGCGGTCAGTTCATCTCCACGACCGCCGCCATTGAATCTTTCTTCCGAAAAGTCGAACTTCGGCCTTGCTTTCCGCCGCCACCGAAGTGATGTATGTGTTCGATGCCACGCACCGCCAAGACCACCAAGCAAACCGCCGCCGCCTGCTACGCGGAACGCCACGCCGAGTGCCAGGACCTGCTGAAGCGCATCGCCAGCCGCCTGGAACAGCACCAAAAGGACCAATCGCAGGAACCCGCCAACTGGGGATACCCCGGCGACCTCGGCCGCGTCACCGAGGAACTGGCCTACGTCCTCGCCAGCCTCGGCGACCGCAGCGCGGTGGACCAGAAAGGACTGGAGTACTAACCATGCAAAAGCAGAACGTACACATCGGAACGACCTACATCGTCAAGGTCAGCGGCACGCTGGCCAAAGTCCGCCTCACCCGCGAGCACCCACGCGGCGGCTGGTACGGCACCAACCTCGCCACCGGCCGCGAGATCCGCATCCGGTCGGCCGCGCGCCTCCGCTCGGAGGCGAAGCCTGCTGGGGAGAAGTGCCCCGCGCAAGTCCGGAACCCGCGCTTGCCGGACTTCAGCGCCGACGAGTTGCACCGGGTTGTGGAACGGGCCAAAACCGAGATCCTCGCGGACGTTGCCGCCGGAACCGTCCCCAGCACCTGCGCCTCCTTCAGCGAACTGCACGACTACACGGACGCCAACGGATACGGCGGGGCGTTCGAACGCCCCTTCGACAACAACGAGACGGACTTCTGGAACGCTGTCCAGGACTGCCGTTGACGGATGGATCAAACAGGGAGGCCTAAAAGCGTCCCTCACCGACGCGGAAGCGCGCCGGATCGTAGACGAGATCGAATTCTGAAACAGGAGACCAACCATGACGACTTTCACCCTAGACACCGACAACAACATCACTGCCCACGACGCGACGCCCGCCGCGCAGGACAACGTGGTCGCGTTCGCGACCGAGAAGGAACTGACCAAGCTCTCCGCCGACTGGCCCATCACGCGGTTCGTCGAAGTCTGGAACGCCTTCGCAGGCGCGCCGCCCTTCGGCGACCTCAAGCCGGTCAAGAAGTTCACGGACCGCAAGACGGCGGCCGCCCGGATCTGGAAGGCCATCCAGGCACTGACGCCCACCCCCGCGCCACAGGCTGCCCCCGTTGCGCCGAAGAAAGCCAAGGCGACCAAGCAGCCCACCGCCAAGGACGCGGCGCCCACGGCGCGCGACGGCAGCAAGAAGGCCATCGTCCTCGACATGCTCAAGCGCCCGGACGGCGCCACGCTCGCCGACATCATGTCCGCTACCGACTGGCAGGCTCACAGCGTCCGCGGCTTCATCTCCGGCAGCCTGGGCAAGAAGATGGGCCTCACCGTCGAATCCTTCAAACGCCCCGATGGCGTCCGCGCATACCGCATCGGGCAATAGCATCGACGCTCCCCACCCGCCGCCGGCATCAATCACCGGCGGCGGTTCTGTTCTTCAGCTCCTCCGCAATTGTCGCGAGCCGTTCGTGGACCAGTTCCTCGCGCAACCTGCACTCCCCCGACCTGACGTAAGTGCCGTTGATCCGGGCGATGATCCGATTCTCCAGCTCCGCCAGTTCCTTACGCACCTCCGCCAGCAGCGCGCGATTCTGAAGGCCGACGTAGGTCGCGATCAGTCCGGAGACCAGCCCGGTTACCGGGATCAGAATCTGAAAGTAGATGCTCGTCCATGTTCCCCCTCCAGAATCCGCAGCTCGGCCGACCAGTCCGACAGCGCCAGGCACAGGCCGTCGACATCGGGGTGCCCACCGCGCAAGCAATCGCTCCGCGGCCGCGATCTCCGCGCGGCACCGGTCCACCTCACGCCGCCACTGGGTTTCGCTCTGCGGCAATCGCGGTGAAGCTTCTACCGTCACCATCCAACGACGCCTCCTTGCCGGTGAACTCCTGCCAGCGGCGGATGATCACGTCGCAGTACTTCGGCTCCAGTTCGATCAGCCGCGCCTGCCTGCCGGTCTTCTCGCAGGCGATCAGCGTCGTGCCGGAACCGCCGAACGGATCGAGCACGGTGTCCCGGCCCTTACTGCTGTTGCCGACGGCGCGCTCCACCAGTTCGACCGGCTTCATCGTCGGGTGCAGATCGTTCGCCACCGGCTTCTTCACGAACCACACATCGCCCTGGTCGCGGGCGCCGCACCAGAAGTGATCCGTCCCTTCCTTCCAGCCATAAAGGATCGGCTCGTACTGCCGCTGGTAGTCCGACCGCCCCATCGTGAACGTGTTCTTCGCCCAGATGACGAACGTGGACCAGTGGCCGCCCGCCTCGCGGAACGCCTTCTCCAGCGTGTGCAGTTCCGAGGAAGACATGCAGATGTAGACGGCGCCCTTGGTCACCGCAAGAATGTTCACGCATGCGTCGCGCAGGAACTGTTCGAAGTCCTGGCCCAGATCGTCGTTGGCGATCTTCCGCTTCTTGCCGCGGAGTTTGTCCTTCATCGTCGCGCCGTAGTTCACGTTGTACGGTGGATCGCAAAAGACCATATCGGCCAGGCCGCCGGCGAGGACCTTCTCCACGTCGGCCATCTGCGTCGCATCGCCGCACAGCAACCGGTGCTCCCCGAGGATCCAGACATCGCCGGGAACCGTGATCGCGGTCTCCGGAGTCTCCGGCACCGCATCATCGTCCGTGTTGCCGGCGTTTACTTCCTCGGGCTCCCGAAGCAGATCTTCGATCTCGTCATCAGTGAATCCGACCAGCTCGAGATTGAATCCATCCTCATCGAGCGCGGCCATCTCCACGCGGAGCATCTCCTCATCCCACCCGGCGTTGAGTGCCAGCCGGTTGTCGGCCAGCACGAACGCGCGGCGCTGGGATTCGGTCAGGTGATCGAGGACAATGACCGGAACCTCGGTCTTGCCCAGTTTCCGTGCTGCCAGCAGGCGGGCGTGGCCGGCGATGATGATCCCGTCCGGCCCGACGAGGATGGGGTTGGTCCAATCGAACTCGGCTATCGAGGCCGCGATCTGGGCAACCTGTTCCGTCACTATGCGTGCGCGCATTCCGGGCGTAAGGGATCAGCTTCTCGACCGGCCACGTCACCACCTGCAGGTTCGTCATGCGGTTTTGGGTTGAGCGGGTTTCTGGAACAGGCCCAGCGCGTTGTGCAGATCGACGATCCTGGCGATCATCGGCACGACTACCGCGACCAGCTTGTCCCAGCTGAATTGGCTCGCCAGGTCCGCGCTCCCGTCATAGGCAGACTTGAGCACGTCGAGCACGAGTTCCAGTTTCTTGTTTCCCTGGCCGGGCAGCGGGATCGCTTGCTCGACGGCCTGAACCGCTGCCAGGACCAGGGGGAAGATCTTCAGGATGATCAGCAGAGTATTCATCGGTTGCGTGTCTCCATTGAAAAAGTGGGGCGGCTTGAGGACCGCCCCGGTTCGGAGGGAAGCGTTACGCCGTCTTCGGCTGCGACTGGTTCACGACGTTGGCGATCGCCGTGGTCGCGGTGGTCAGCGCCTGGACGATCTGCTGCAGGGTGGCGAGCACCGGAGTGATGGTCGCGTCCACCTGCTTGGCGACGGCAGCGGCCACCGCCTGGGCATCCACGCCCACGCCGGCGGCGCTCACATCGATCGCGCGGTTGGCGGGTACGCTGCCCGCGGTGATGTTCGAGCCGGCGCCGCGCGTCACCGGATTCAGTTCGTCGGTCCACAGAGCATCCGCGGCGACATCGGCGTGGCGGATGGCCTGCTTGCCGACCATGTTGGCGGTCTCGACCGCGTTCTGCAGGGCCTGCGACGCGATCTGGTTCAGTCGCGTGGTCTCGATCAGCGATTGGCGCGCGGCCTGGACGTCCAGATCCTGGTACACGTCGTAGGTGCGCTTGATGTTGGCGTACGTCACCCGCTGGTTCTCGTTGTGGGCGGCGCCGCCGGTGGCGTTGGCGTTTTTGAACGACTCGTCCGTCCCAGTCTCGAACTCGCGTTCGGCCTGGTTCGGCGTGGCTGCTTCGGGCATGCTTGTTTTCTCCTTGTTGGTTTGGGTTGAACTTCGTTTACGGCTTGCCTTTGGCTCCGTAGCAAGGCATGCCGTTGGGTTTGCGTCGAATGGACTTCGAGTCGCGCTGGCGCAGATCGGCGCTCCTCCACCGCCGAGACACCCCGGCCCGCCGCGACTTCGCTGAACGTCTCGCCGGTCTCCGCAAGGACCGGTTCTGTTTCGGCCAGGCGCTCGATCCGGCGCAGGATCACGTCGCAGTATGCCGGCGAGATCTCACAGCCGTAGCCCGCGCGGCCCAGCACGTGGGCAGCGGCCATCGTGGTGCCGCTCCCGAGGAACGGATCGAAGACGACATCGCCGGGATCGGAAAACGCCTTCACGAAGAACTCGACCAGCGCGCGTGGGAACGGCGCCGAGTGCGATCCCTGGCTGCTCTCCGTCTTCACCTCGATTACGTTGCTCGGGCGCGCAATGCCTTCATGCCGTCCATCGTTGTCTTCGGCGCCCGCTGTTCCGGCCGCCGCTCCGCGTGCGCCGGTCCCGAGGAGCCCGCTCCCGGAGTTCGACTTCGGGTTGTCTGGCGAGTAGTCGAAGCAATCCTCCGAGACATGCCCGACCGCCTTGGGCCTGAACTTGATCTCCTGTTGGCGGCAGAAATGAAAGATCGGCTCGAAGGCGTTCTTGAACCTGTTCCCCCAGCCGCCCGGCACGCCGTTGTCGGTCTTGCGCCAGCAGAATTCATCGACGAACCGCCAGCCCCACTGCCGCTTGTGGGCAATCACGAGGTCCTTCACGTACAGGTTCCGCTCGCCATCGGCCGCGTGCTCCTTGATGTTGAGCAGGTAGGAGCCGTCCGGCGGCCAGGATCGCCTGGATGTTGGCGGCGACATCGCGAAACCACCCGGCGTAATCCTCCGGCGGGATCGGTTCGAAGCCACTCGCGGGATCGTACTCGCGCTGCGTGGCATAGGGCGGCGAGGTCACCACCAGGTTGACCTTGGTCTCGCCGAGCAGACGCTGAATCACGCCGAAGTCGCGGCAATCGCCGCAGATCAGGCGATGCTTCCCAATCACCCAAACGTCCCCGGCCCGCGTTACCGGTTCAACCGGCGTCTCCGGGATTTCTTCTTCTGACTGCGCCTCTGCGATCTCGGGCGCATCCTCGGCAAGAAGGCCCGTGAGTTCGGCGTCGGTAAAGCCGATGACGCCGACGCTAAAATCCTCGGCCTGAAGGGCGGCCAGTTCCTCGGCCAGCAGTTCATCGTTCCAACCTGCGTTCAGCGCCAGTCGGTTGTCCGCGAGCACGTATGCGCGCCGCTGTATTGCGCTCAGGTGATCGAGCACGATCACCGGGACTTCGGCGTAGCCAAGTTTCCTCGCAGCCAGCAACCGACCGTGCCCGGCGATGATCCCATCCATGGAATCGACGAGGATCGGATTCACAAATCCAAACTCCACGATGGACGCCGCAATCTGCGCTACCTGCTCCGGAGAATGCGTGCGCGCGTTCTTGGCGTATGGCACCAGCCGGTCGGTGGGCCAGATCTCGATACGCCGCGCCATCGCGGGCGTGCTGCTGGGTTCAACCACGGATGCTGTCCACCGCCTGGATGCGCCGCCCGATCCACCGCATCACCGGCACCGCCATCGAGTTTCCAATCGCCTTGTAGCGCGGGCCGTCCGGGGTCGCGCCTAATCTCCGGGCTTGCTCCAGAGTGATTCCGAGGTAGCCGGCCATCTCCTCGATCTCATGCGCGCGCAGCCTTCGCCGGTATGTCGGGATCAGCGTGTAATCGTCCGGCAAGCCCTGGAGGCGCTCGCACTCGCGCGCGGTAAGTCGCCTCACCGCAAACCATGTGGCCAGAAGCGGAGCGCCGTCACCGCGCCCCGATCCGCCTGACTGCGCCTTGAGCGGGGGCGCAATGACATCGGGAGCGCCGCGCCCGTTCCGCACAAATCGGGATTCAAACACAACCGGCGGTCCGACCGTTCCGCCATCGCTGGCAAGTACCGGCGGTGCGATGTCACTGGGAGCGAAACCGTCCTGCCCAAATCCACGGAACGCCACCGCGATCTGGCCGCCTGCGTTCGGATGCGACTCCCGGTGACCCATCGCACGCATCGTCGGCGCCACATTCTCCCTCGCGTCGGCGCCGCTGTCCTTGCACGAGAACCCGACTGGCAGGATCGGCACGCCGCGGCCGGTGCCGTCCTCGCTGGCATCCATCCCTTCGCCACGGAGTGTATGCGCGACCTTGACGCAGAACGTTTCCGTCTCGAAGTCCATGCGCATACTGCCGCCGTGGGCGTTGCACGCCGTCGCTACGTCAATCGGCCCCGACGTGTTGTTCCCCCCGAATGGAATCAAGTGACCCGCCTGGGCCTGGTTATCGTCCGCGCCACATGTTCCAACGCCATCCGCAGTAAGGGCGGCAACGCCCTGGCGCGTTTTGCGGCGCGCCGCAGGATGCCCGCACAAGCCTTCGCGCTCAAGAAGTACCGCCACGGCACGGCGCCAGTCTCCAAGATGTCCGACAACGAAGACGCGGCGGCGGCGCTGGGGCACTCCGAAGAACTGAGCGTCCAGGACTCGCCAGGCGCAACCATACCCGAGTTTTGCCAGCGTCCGAAGGATGGCTCCAAAATCCCGCCCGCCGTTCGACGACAGGACGCCGGGGACGTTCTCCCAGACGACCCAGCGAGGCCGCAGTCTGCCAGCAAGCCGGCAAAACTCGATGGCCAGGTTGCCACGCGGATCATCCAGGCCGCCTCGTTGTCCGGCGACGGAGAAAGACTGGCAGGGCGTCCCACCGGCAAGGACGTCGACTGCACCGCGGTCGGCCTGGATTTTTCTGAAGTCGCCAAGGTTGGGAACGTCCGGATAGTGGTGCGCCAGCAGCGCCGAGCAAAACGTGTCGATTTCAGCGAACCAGGCGGGACGGAAGCCGAGCGGCTCCCATGCAACGGTCACTGCCTCGATTCCCGAGCAGACGCTGCCATAGATCATGTGAACGCTGGGGTGACCGGGGTGACCACCTGCTGTGACCACCTGAATAAGTGCAAGTAACTAGAGACTTTGTGCCACCATTCCACCCGCAGTGAAAAGTCGCCGGGGAGGACCCAGGATTCGATCCGGCCGCGTTGACTGCCAACCGTTGGCACCCCGGTGGCCCGTGTTGCGCCGTCTGACGCCGGGTTGGCTGTGTGGCCCACCCACAGCTTCGGGCGCGCCCAACCGCCCCTGTCCGCTACGACCGCACCTCGACATGCCGTTTACGAATCCGCGCCGCGATGGTCAACGCTGTCTGCTGTGCACCGGTCGCTCCTACACTTCTGTTCCGCTCGGCCTCATCCTCCGCGATCTCCAGACACACTGCCTTCGCCGCCGCGACGGCCGCCGACTGGGTTTCAACGAGGGCGGTCCGCAGCATCTCGACGAGGCTTTCGGCGTCAGTCCTCGGCGCAACCCCGAGGACGTGGTGGATGCGCGTTGCCAGTCTCTCCGGCGTGATTACGCCTGGCATGGGGTTGCTTCCTTCACCACGCAGTCGGCCACCACCTGCAGGAAGATCGGCCGCAACTCGTCACCCTTGCCGAGTCGCTTGAGCTTCCATGCAAGGGGCCCGCTGTCCAGGCGCTCACGGAAGCTGTATTGCGTGCCGCCAGGCGCCGAAGATTGGACAGCCGATGATCCATCGCCTTTCTTGGCGAAGATTGCCTTCAGGTGTCCCTTGCGTCCGTAAGCCGGGCTGACGAGATCGAGGGTGAGGAGGCGGCGCGCGGACTCCGACGACCGATAACCCATCGGTGTGCCGTCGGCGGCGTAGATCGGAATGGATTGCGCTTTCATGCCTTTTGCATCTCCCGAGCCATGGCTGCTGCCTGCGCTACAGTGAGGCGGGAGTTCTCGCCGACGACAGACACCACGCGTTGGCGCACCAGAGCGATGTTTCGCCGTTTCTGCTGGTCTGCGGTGATCTGGAGATCCAACATCCGAAGATTCGCATCGAGATCGGCGACCGTGCGGATACACTTCTCCTCCGGAGGAGGGGAGGGAAAGGGATTAACGAGCGTCCCATCGCTCGGCTGAGTTGGGGTGGAAGTTCGTTCGTAGCGTCCGCTTTGCATCTGGCTGACGAACCGAACTTCCGATGAATAGATACTCCGGCGACCGTCGAAATGTCCAATTAAGGTTCAAAATCATTCATTCGGCGAATCCACGGCTGTTCGACATCCGGATTGTAAAAGCGCTGCCGGACTTCGGGCGGCGGAGGCCCTATGATCTCAATCGACTGACGTGTGACTTCCCCGATTCTCCAACCGTCGCGGAGATAGCAGACGAGGCCGCCGCCAAAGAGGAATGTGGCGCGCCGATTTTCCGGCACACGATAGAGTGCATCATGTTTCCAGCCAAGTGACATGGCCTTGTCCCGGATTTCGTCCACTATCGCCACGGCTTCCGAATGGGCGCCGGCCAGCGGGCGTTGTTCCGCTTGCAAAGCGGTAGGATCTGGGACAGGCTTCCATGGCTCTGCTATCGGCGGCCGATAATCGGTTGGGATGCACCGCGCTGCCTCCAGCAAAGCCGTTTCACCAAATCGACCGGCTGCCCATTCCTGGATGGCGTTGAACTTCAGACGAAGATCATTGAACGCGGCAAGTGGAATCCTGCCGGCGACCGCGGCTTCCTTGGCTGCGATCATCTTTGCCCTCAGCCAGGCGAAGTACGCCGGTTCGAGCCGGCGGTAGACGGTGTCGTCAATCTGAAAGTCCCGCGCGAACATCTCAGGCTGATCCGTCCACCAGACATCCAGCGCTGTGGAGACGAACGCCTGGACGGCCGGGGCGTTCCCGGCGAGAACAGGGGACGGTGAGCTCACGACCGATTCCCTTTCGTGACGGGCGAATCACCGGGGAAATCGGCGAGGTCCAGACCGCCTTTGGGGACCTTGGGGACCTCAGGCTTTCCATTGGGGACCTCACCACCAAAGGTCCCCAATGCTGAATCGCTTTCATTGCTGACAGTTACGGACGATTTGGGGACCTTGGGGACGTTGGGGACCTTTTTCCCACCTTCCCCCGTATACATTTCTCTCTCTCCCTCTGCCTCCACGACACACGCAGAGATTTCCCCCGCGTGCGCGTGGGGAACCCCCGAAAGGTCCCCAAGGTCCCCAATTTCCTCGGAATCGATTGAATCGAAGGGCATTAGCGTTTGAGGACCTTTATCGGCAAGGTCCCCATAGGTCCCCAAGGTCCCCAAACCGGCCGGCTCGGGTTCGAGGCGGTATTGCGTGGGCCCCTTGTGCGCCGTGATCGGCATCACTTTCACGACTCGTCTACCGTCAAAGACCCGATCCCGCTGGGATGACAGCGCACTGCCCAGTCGGGTCTGCTGCGATCTGGGCGAGCCGTCGCCGCGCATGCGAAGCATGAGTTCCTGCTTTTCACAGAGGTCCGTCAGTTCGCTGACCTTCCTGGGTGCGTCCCGAAACGTTTCCCACCACGCGGCAGTGAACTCCCGCCACATCTGGCCCTCGACATCCGCGGCCTCATACAACTGATCCTGGCTCGCAAGGAATCCCTGAATTCCGGCGACTTCAAGGATGCCGCCCATCGTGGTCGACCAGGTCTCGAACGATCCCAGGCGCGTCGGGTGACACGGCTTGCCGGCGGCCATCCACGCCCGAATCAGAGTGAGGATGGCATGCACCAGTACCGACCGATTTTGTCTCGCCCATACCGCCACGTCGGGATGCTTGAAGCCGCTGCGCTTCCACGGCCGGTCGACGCGCGGGTCGATGCGTATCCGGACGCAGCGGCGCGTAATCTCCAAGTGCAGGTTGGGGTTGTTGGCAGTCATCAACCACAGTGCGTGGTTGGGTACGGAGGCCATGCTCGATTCCCCAAGCTTCCGGTCCGTCCATCGCACCGACGTAAGCACCGAAGCCAACGACGAGGAATACAGTTGCTTCCGGTCGCTGGCGTTATCCAAAAGGATGATGGGCCGTCCCTTCATCAGTTCGGCGGTCAGCATCTTGCGAGTTTCATCCTCGCTTTCCGGTAAGGTACGGGCCTCGCAGGGACTCCCTGTCGTCACGATGGAAATCAGATTGGCAAGAAGGCCCTTTCCGGATCCCATCGTCGGCGCTTCGATCAGGTGCATGGGAGTAGGGGCGTCTATGAGACGCCGCACGAATGGCAGCAGCGTGGCGGCCACCACGTGCGCGCGATCCGAAACGTTTACGAACGGGAAGTCCACCAACAACTCGTCGAAAAGAACACCGCGCGCCGCCGCGATCTCCTCTGCGGTCGGCGCAGCCGGAATCTCCGCAGCCTCAAGGTTGCGATCAGGCCACATCCAAAGCCGGTCTTCCATGTGATATCCCTCCTTCAGGATTAATTCGCCCTGCCGGCCAAACACCGGCGTGCTGATGACGCCCTCCAGAGTCGGCAGGTGCAGATCCGGATAGGCAATCATGTCTTTCGCCGCGTCTCTCGACGGCGAGGTCTCCACGTCGGAGTCTTCCAGCGCTTTGAACCAGTCCGCGGTACGCGCCAACAACCCGTACACGGCGTCCTCGTTCATGTCGTCGATTCCGGGACCGAATTCCCCGACCGCAAGCCGGACCAACTGGCCGGCGCGTTGGAACAGGAACGGGGCGTGCGGATACACGCCACCCCCAGGCTGGTTGGCACGGTGAATGGCATCCCAGGCGTCCGACACGAGTTCGCGCAATTGACGGTCGTTGACCCGGATCCTCGGAAAAACCGGTTTACCGCTGCCAGCGCCGCCCGGCGTTCCGGCGGAATGCGAATTCCTGGCGCCCCGTTCGTACTTGCTTCGAGTCTTTCCATCGAGGACTACCACCTTCAACTGCTGGCGAAGGACGCCTACCGGCAGTCTGGATCTCCCGCATCGGGATTGAATCAACCGGAGGTAGCGTTCCTGCTCGATAGGAGCCAGACGGCCAACCTCGCGCATGATCGGGTCCAGGAGACGCGACAGATCCTCGTCGGGGGTATTCGAGTCCAGGGCCGCGACGGCACTTTCCATCGGCGTCTGCGCCGCGGCGAGAAGGGCTTCGAAATCAGCCGCCGTCTTCCCCGACGCGAAGTACTCGTTGACGTCGATCTTCGCGTCCGCGATGAGCGCTTCGGCCTCGGCACTTCCGGCTGGCAGTCCGGCCAGCCGTTCCCGAGCTGCCCGTTGTCTTTCGCCCAGCGGCAATACCGCCACCAGGGTCGAGATGCAGTTGCCGGCGAGAATACGTGCCGTCTTTAGCGCGCCCTGCATCCCCGCCTCGGAGACTTCGTTGTCCTGGCAGATGAAGACGGTTTTCACACCGGCGAGTTTCGGCAGCAGCCGTTCCCAGTCGGCCTCGCGGATCTGCACCGTCACCGGGGAGACTGCGGCGAATCCGTGTTCCATGAGCGAAATGCAATCGGTGACGCCTTCGGTGATGATGATCCGCTCGGGACGGGTGAGAAATACATCCTCGTTGTAGAGAACGTCATTCCGGATGCATGGCGCGACGTGTGCGTTATTGCGGTCGTTACGCACGGCGAGCTTTTTGTACTTCGATTTCTCCCACTCGTGATCCGGCGTCCACGGAGTCCGGCGTCCAATCATGAACACGACGTGGCCGCGGCTCCAGTAAGGAAAAACGATCCGGCCATCGAAGAACGGGACGACACCGTCCTGCGGCGTTGGACGAAATGCCGAACAAGCCGTCAGGTCGCCCTTTGTGAAGGCGCCCGGTCCGTCCATCAGAGTGCGCGCCGCGCTTGGGTCCACATTGTCGGCGAAGCCGACTTTCAGCCGATCAATCGTCTCCTGAGCAATTCCATACTTCGCCCGGAACCAGGCGAGCACCTCCGTGTTCCCGATGAGCCGCTGGTGATACAAGTTCGCGACCGCGGTCAGTGCATCACGGACACGGAGCGTGAGCTGGTGCGCTTCTTCCGCCGCCTCCGGGTTTCCCGACGCGATCTCCGACAGCGACGGCAGTCCAACCCGCGTCGCCAGGAAGTCCCGTGCCTGGCGGTGGGATTCCGGCATGCGGCCCGACTGACCGCGCGTCACGACGCCATGGCGCACGAACTCGACGAACTGCAGGACATCGCCCCCTACGCCACAGCCCCAGCAGCGCCACCCCTGGTTGTCGAGCGTGATGTGCAGTGAACGGTGAGATTGGCTCCGGTGATTCGGGCAGTCGCAGAAAAGCGTCTGGCGCGTCTCCTGGATGACACGGGCGCCGAGGAGTTCGCGCGCGATCTCGCCGATGTCTACATCGGTAACTTGCCGGTAGTACGCGTGGACGTCCACCGGCGTGTTCACGAGGGCGAGTCCTGGTGCAGCAGGAAAGACAGGAACGTATTACGCCGGTCCACCTGGCGTTTGGCGGCGCAGTTGTCGATCCCCCAGCGGTCCCCGAGAATGATGACGGAGTCCTTCGCGCGCGTCACAGCCGTGTAGAGCAGGTTGCGGTGGTGCATGAACGAATGCGATTTATGGGCGATCACAACCGCGCAAGGGAATTCCGATCCCTGCACCTTGTGGATCGAAGTAGCGTATGCCAGTTGCAGATTCCCAAGTGCGCCGGAATCGATCTCCACGGGCATGCCGTCGAAGTTGACCGTGAGGCCGCCATCGGTTTCAGCGCCCAGGACGATACCCATCGCGCCGTTCATGACGCCCAACTCGTAGTCGTTCTTGGTTTGAATCACCTTGTCGCCCGCGTAGAAGCGCGGTCTGTGGCCGGCCTCCACATCGGGAGGCTCGAAGCCATACAGCTTCTTTTGCAGCAACCGCTGCAGTTCAATATTCAACTCGACCGTCCCCAGCGGGCCTTTGTGCGTGGGTGTAAGCACCTGGACATCGCGGATAAGATCGTAGCCGAGCCGTTCGTGGAGTGTTTCATCGAACAGGAGCAGCAGCATGCGCCGCACGTCGTCGCGGTCGGTGAACTTGTCGATGACGTACCACGGCCGCCGCGCGCCGATCCGGACATCCGAAGTGGGCCGCACTTCGCCCTCCAGGACGGCAGTGGAGTTCTCCTTCAGCACGCCGGCCTGACGGATGATTCGCGTGAGGACAGTCGTCGGGATTGCTTGCGACCGCACCAGATCCCGCAGGAGATTGCCCGGGCCCACCGGCGGCAACTGGTTATGGTCCCCAACCAGGACAACTGCGGTGCGGGCGCGATCCACGGCCTGGAATAGCCGCCAGGCGAGTGCAACGTCCACCATGGAAACTTCGTCGATGACGAGGATGTCGGCCTCGATGGGATTGAGGGAATCGCGGGAATAGGTATGACCGTTGAAGCCCAGGAGGCGATGGATCGTGCTCGATTCATGGCCGACAACTTCCTCGAGGCGCTTGGCAGCCTTGCCCGTGGGCGCCGCCAGCACGACTTTCAACTCCAATCTTTCGGCGATGCTGGTAATCGTGGAGACTGCGTACGTCTTTCCGCTGCCGGCACCGCCGGTCATCAGGGAGATTGAAAAGTTCAATGCGTTTCTTACGGCGTCCCTCTGCTCCGGATTCAACTCGCCACCCTCGGCGTCGAGCAACTGGTCCGTTTCCGCAACCGCATGTGGGCTCCGCTCGTGGGCGGTCTTCAGGATCGCCGCCAGCTCCGTCTCCATCCGGTGAATCTCGGGGTCGGCGACCACCAACCGCTCGAACGGCTGCGAGAAGAGGATGTCCTCGGTAATCAACGACTCCAGGTGACGTTCGATGACCTCTCGGCTGTCGAGTGTGTCCATCACCAGGAGGGTGTTGGCGCGGTCAAGCAGGTCCTCATACTCGACCCAACAATCGCCGTCGTCCAGCGCGGCCAGCACGGAATAGTGGATCCCGGCGCGAATCCGCGAGGGCAGCTCCTTCGGCGTGCCCATCTTGCGCGCGATCTTATCCACGCGCTTGAAGCCGAAGCCGGAGATTTCACGCATGAGCACATAAGGATCGCGCTCCAGGATCGGAACGACCTGGTTACCGAACTTCCCAACCAGCGTAGTGACCTGATGATGGGTCAACCCGAAAGCCGAGAGATATGCCATGGCGGTGTTGAAATCGCTGTTGGCGATCCAGATTCGCTGGAGCTCAACCACGATCTCGGTGGACACTTTGGCCACAGCGGCCACCGCTTCGGGTTTGGTCCGGATCACGGCGTCGAAGTCTGCGCCGAACTCATCCGCGATCAGACGCGCCTTCGCGGGACCGATACCCTTCAGGTCCGGATGGTTAGCCAGAAAGTTGGCGAGTCCATCCGGGTCCATCTCCAGGTCGTGGCCCATGAACTCGGCCTCAAACTGGCGGCCGTACTTCGGGTGGTTCACCCAATGGCCCTCCAGCTTGACCGGATCGCTCTCCTTCACGAACACCTTGCCTGCGAACTTCACTACAGCTCCGGTCACAGTGCGAAGGCGGCCGGCGCTGAATGCCGGTCCCGAGTAGAAGACGGTCTCCACTACGCCGCGAATGCTGGCCCGTTCTGATGTCATGTCCCCCACCTTGTGTGCGCGGCGAGAAGATATGCCTGCACGAAATGGCAGGCGGCCTGGCGGTTCGTGCAGAAGAAGACCGGGACACCGTAGTCGAGGATGATCGACAACGCGTTTCCCAACACCGCGTTCGGATGCGATTCGCCCCGGTAGCGCTTCAGGAGGACGTCGCCGATCCCCGCCTCCACCACCACGCACGCCGCCCGGTAACCTGCGAGTTTCCGCAGTTCCTCGCGGAACCGCCGCCGGCTATGGATTACCGTGGATACGAAATCGTCGAGCGTCTTTCGCTCCACGGCGACGATGCCATCCAAACCGGCGACGGAGTAATCCCCGGATGGCAGCGCCCGCCGCACAGCCGCCGCTAACCGGGGATCGAACGAGTAAGGCTCCTGTTCCCGCGTGTCAATGATGATCGTCGCCGGCCCAACGCTAGAACGGGACAAGGGCGTCGCCCGCCTCTTCCCGGAATTTCCCCGGCGCCCTGTCGTTCTCAATGCGGCGGTTGAAGAAGATGTTCTCGTTGTCGCCCTTGGTCTTCTTCGTCACCTCGAGATTGATGTCGAGCAGTTGCTTCAGGTGCTTCGGCAGCTCCGACAGCTTGTCGAGATCGAGCCCGCACGTGTGCAGATCGGTTTTCACGTACTTCAAGGTGTTGTGGGTGATGACGCTGTTGCGCCACATCAGGCGGTTGACGAACTTCGGCGCAATCACCCGGAGCGTCCATTTCAGCATCGGATTGCCGCTGCTCTGGGCTTCCGTCAACTCGACTTTCTCGACAGTCACCTGGTACTTGCCGTCGGGAACGCTCTCGAAATCGCCGCGCTCCTCGGGCTGCTCGCCGCGGAAATCGTCGTCGAATTGTGACAAGTCAATTGAACGTTTGCTCATAGTCTCTTCTCCTGTTGGGAACTCATTTCGCCGCCGGTGTTTTGGCCGCCGCCTGCGCTTTCAGCGGCGCCACGGCCGCGTTGAAGGCTTCGAGAAACTTGCCGAAATCGACATCGAGGGTCTCTGGCAGACGGCCGGTCCGATCGCCAGCTTCGTAGTACTTGCTTGGCTTGGTGCGGATCAGCCGGCGGGTGGTCTTATCCTCCGCGTCCTCCAGGTCGCAATACAGAACCATGTCAACCATGCCCAGGACGATTTTGCGGGCCTTGTCGGGCAGGGTCGGTACGGTGCGGGTGTATTTGCCGGTGCGCGTCTCGACTTCGATCTCCTTGGAGTGCGAGATGAGGAACAGGCCGTATGGCCGAAAGGCCAGCTTCGTTAGCACGCGCTGGAATTCGTTGTTGACGATGGCGTAGCCCTTCCCATAGCCAAGATCCGACTCGTGCTCAACCTTCAACTTTTTCAAGATGTGATCCGTGCAGAATTTGTAGGCGTTGTCGATCGTGTCGATGATGACGGTCTTGAAGGGGTGGCCTCCCTTCTCCAGCTCGGCACAGGCGTTCAGCAGGTCTTCCCAGGACTGGACCGGGACCTGGTACACATCGAGTGCGTTCAGCCCCGGCTCAGTGGCCAGAAAGAGCGCGCCTTCGGATTGCGAGCAAAACGTGGACTTGCCGATCTTCGTTTGCCCGTACACGAGGACGGTCAGGTCCGCGAGGTCGGGCTTGGGTTGTGTTTTTGCGGTTGGCAGAATGGACATGTTTCTCCTTTTCAAAAAACTGGCTCGGGTGTTTCGCTGGGCAGCACCCGCAACTCTTCGTTGGGCGGGACACGCTGGTAGAAGTTCTCGATCAGATTCGGATTGCCGTTGGAGCGGCAGAGCGCAAAGTACGGGCAGGGCCGCTGGTAGTTGAAGCAGAACGCTGTGTTCTGGTAGAAAACCCCGCGCCGCCGGGCATCGAGGAAAGCCTGGGTCAGTTCCCAGAGTTCGCTGCGCAGAATGTCGAAACGGTCCCGTGAGAGATAGAGCATCTCGCGGTGGAGCATCGTCAGGATCGGCGTATTTCTCAGCGAGGCGCTCCTGAAACTCCTCATCGGTTTCCGGCATTCGGCGCTTCGCGTGAACTCTTGCCGGTCTTCGACTTCGCCAGGAGTTCCGCGCGGCGCTCCTGATATTCCACTTCGGTCTCACCCTTACTTTGCTGGAGCTTCGCCTTCACGAGGACGTTGTAGAGAATCCCGGTGATTGGGATGCCCATCGCCTGCTCGACATAGTAGGCGTAGATGGTGATCTGAAAGTCCGTCCACAGTTTCTCCAGGTAATCCCCGTCGATCTGCGCCGCCGTCTTATGTTCCAGGACGAAGTAATCGCCGCCGATGCGGACGATGCCGTCGACCTTGCCGGCGAGAACGAAGCTACGCGAGGCCGCACCTGTGGCCGGGTTGATGATCGGACCCTCGAAGGTCTTCTCCAGCGCGACGATCTCGAACTCCTCGACGGCATAGCGCGCGGCGTAAGCACTCATCATCGCGGTGGCGAGATGCCAGTCCCGGTGCTGGTTCTCATCCTGGAGCCGGTTGGGGCACAGCCGATCAATGAGCGCCACCACTTCGCCCAGGTCGCGGCGCTGGTGCCACGTCTGAAGGCATTCGTGGATGAGCGAACCGAAGTGCAGATTGCGGTCACGCTGGATTGGCACGAGTTGATCGAGGTAGCGCCATTCGACTGCCTTCCGGCAGTTCCGGAACAGCGACCACATCGAGTACGTGGAGACCATGGGGGCGCTGGTCATACGGATTGGCCCTGGATTTCGCGGCGGGTCCCACCCTGAAGGGGATTCGGCGCCACCAGCCGGCGCGTGCGCTTGCCGGAGTTGATGTGGTCCACAATGACCCTGCTTAGTAGACCGATGCTCGCTGTGCTGCACGCCATTGCGCGGACGCTCGGTTCGCCGAGTGGGAACTGGCCGATCTTCTTCTGCATTTCGCGGTCAAACCGCAGAGTCTTGCCCGACCAGAAGGCCGGATATTCGGAGATCACTTCCGCGAGGGCGGCGAGGAACGCTCCCTTGAGGTGAGTCGCTCGGTCCTTGTACAGAATCCCGCGAACGCCCCAGGCGGTATCGAGCAGCTCGAAGAACGTCTTGACGTTTTCGACCATCGTGGCCTGCCCGATGTTGGCCATCATGGGTGGAATCGCCTGACAGATCCCGGACACGGAGACATATCGACCGGCCCCGAATGTTGAATGCAGTCGGGTCACCGTCTTCAGATAGGTCAATGCGGTCAGCAACTCTTCGCGACGCATGTGTTGCGACCACGAGACGCGATGGCACAGCACGAACGATTCATCGGAGCAGAGCATCGCGGAGGCGGCGGAGAGATGGGCACTCTGCTGCGTGGTTGCGGAGCAGGATGTTCGGCGAGAGCCGTGTCCTTCGCATGTTCAGGATGCGGAATCTCTCCCGTTCCCATTGTTCGGTGGTCCCGAAATGGACCATTGCCCCGACCAGAGGCCGGCCGCCGTCGCACACGCATTGGCGAGCAGCACTGATCCGTTGAAGGCCGTCGATGATGTACGCGGTGCCGGTGATCGTGTACGTCCCCTTCTCGTCGGTGCATCCGTAACGCTCGCCGCGGACCGCGAGTTCTACATCCGGCACACGACCCGAGCCGTTGCGGAACGCCTCCATCAATCCCTCGATCGTCGATTTCGGCAGCGTGTCGCGCTGGTAAGTCTGGCCTGATCGGGCCATCCAACGAGGCGGGGTCGATCACGCCGCGGAGCACGATTTGACCTTCGTTCAATTCGTCCAGTGCGCCAGATAGAATTCTTAATGTCGTCATGATCTCTTCTCCTGAATTCCCAGCCGGGATGCGTTCAGCGGATCGGCGGCAACCGCCTTCCGCTCGATTTCTGCGATGACTGCGTTAGCAGAGTCGCCAACCCTCGACAACAGCAGTTCAGCCTCGTCGAATTCGCCGGCGCTTTCGCCCAGCCAGCCAATCAAGTGGATGAGATGCTTCGTGACTTCAATGAAGGACAGGGTCAAACGGGCTACCCGGTCGATCCGTTGCGATCGAGTAGTACGCGCGGGCGCAGGTGAAACAGGGCCCGACGCACCCGAATCATCGTTAGCTGTTGCCGACGGTGCATCACCGGCCTGCTCGACCGGCGCTGGCGCCGGTGTGGGCTCGGGCACAACCGATCGCCCAATCTTGGTGACATTGATAGTTCGACCGTCGCGACCGGTTCGACGGGTTGACTGCCAAACTTTGGCAGTCGATTCCATCTGGTGCCAGTAATCATGAACCATCTGATCGCTCACGCCAACATGTTTCGCGATCTGCCTATCGCTCAGTGGCACGCCGCTGGGATGCTGGAGGGCCGCATTTCACAGCGCGTTGCTTGTCGGCGTTGGTGCGCCGCAACCCGTTGGCCTTGTTGGCGCTGAAGCTGCACCACTGAGCGTCTTCCCGCGTGCCCTGGTGAACCTCGCACTCAATCGTGTCCTGGCCGGCCGCGTAAGCGGCCTTAACACGGTGGAAGCCATCGGCCAACCAATAGTCTGTACCGTCGTAGAAGATCGTCACCGGCGGGAACTTGGCGCCCGTTCCCATAGCCGCGGAGTAGTCCTCAACGGCTTCGAAATCGAGCGCCGCACGCGGTTGTGTCCCGCCGTCGAGGCGTATGCTGGTGATCGAGACAGCCTGGTTCTGATTCACCGCGCACCTCCACGGCTCGCCGGGACCAGCCCGGCGTCGATGAACGCCGCCCGGATCTCGACGATCCATCGGTGGACCCGAGAGCGTGACCTGCCGGCTTGCCGGCGAACATCCGCCGCGTCCATCTCGCTCAGTTCCCGTGCGAGGATCCGCAGGTGGACAGGCAGCCGCGAGATGACCGCTTGGACATCGAGGCGAAGGTCGAGGTCGCCAGCCGGGGAAGGCAGGCTGTTCCAGTTCGCCTCGGGGCCAGGTTCCAGGAAGGCCCGCATCCGGCATTGCCGCGCTGATAGCTTCGCCGCGCGGTTCTGCAATACGCCGAAGGCGAAACCGCGATGGTCGCCGCGATCTGGGCTGAACTTCGGTTGCCGCGTAACGTAATCGAGCAGCAGTTCCTGCCGGAGGTCCTCCCAGTCGTCGCGGGTGAAGCCGTAGTTGCCAACCATGCGGCTGGCGCGGATCTCGGCCTGCCGGATGACGAAGGGATCGATTGCGGCCAGAGTGCTCATTGCTCCACCTCCGCGGGCATCGCCTCGATGACCATCCGGAAGGGAAGACCGTGGCGGACTTCGATCATCTCCACGGTGCCTTCGGCGAGCCGCGAGATCTGGCCGAAAAAGCGTTCGACCTGGCTGCGCAGCGGAAAGCGATCGAGTTGAGACTCGCGGCGCGGACCGTCGTCGGTGTCCAGTTTCAGTTCGACAAAGACCCGCGGCGCCGGACTGAACTGTGGTTCGCCATCACGGATCTCCAGTTCCTCAATGCGCCCGAAGTTAATGGCTTGAAACAGCCGAAGCAGTCTCTGTTTGGCCGGGGAGAGTTCTTCCATGCGCATCGGTCACTCCCCCATCCGGCCGCGATTGCGGGCGAGAAATTCGTCAACGGCGGGATGCGTCCGCGGCGGCCGCATCGAAGCCGGTTCGAAATCCTCGCGCGCGGCGTCGCCCTGGAGATTGCGAAGCAACTTCACCCGGATTCGATCCAGCCGCTTCATGAGCGACCAGAGAATGTCGTCGTCCAGATTATGAATGGCGGCAATGCTGCCGACCAGAAGGGCGATATCGTCGAAGGCGTCGCGGATCAGCGCTTCATGGCTTGAAGATTCCGGTGCCGGCATGACCGCCGCCGGGTCCGGCGACCGCTTGGCGTTTGTAGCAGGTGAAATCATTTTGTTCCCCTGCTAAGCCATTTGTGAAATTTCACAATTGGCCCGCCGGTCGGGCCGGTCGTGGAGCTAAGTGATTGAAATCTAACGGTAAGGTTTTTGAAGATTTTTCTTGCGGCGCCTTCCGGCAATTGTGAAATTCACAAATCGCGGATCGCGGAGGGCTGTCAAGGCCAAAATGGAACTCGATTTATCCCGGATTCAATCGGATAGAAGCTCGACGTTGTTCGCTATTTCTTCGCCATGCTAAGATCGCTTCACATGAACTTCATTCCGGACTATTTGGGTCAAGCCACTCGGTAGAACCTCCGCTGCGCGTGTTGGCCTGCCAGTCCGTGGGGGACAAGTATGCCGATGTGCTACACGCCAAAAGTACTTCTGCGGCAAGTGCCGAACGGACTGCTGCGGGACTATTTCGTCGATCAACGAAATCAACTTCTAGACATTCCCTGGGGACGGCTGCGTGAGACCGATGTGGAGCCGATCCACGACGCAATCCTCGGGTTACCCGAGGCCGACCGCCGGGAGATCGGCGGCCACTTCCGGGCAGTCGCCGAGATGGCCAAGAGGGAATTCACTCCCTGGCTGATCCGCGTCGCCCGCGAGCAGGGGATCGATCTGGTGACGCCGTTTCGGCGCAGGTCGTGCGCGTATGAACGAGCGTTCTGGATGTTCCTCAACCACACGGATACGTTCGAAGAGGCCCGAACCCTGGCTCACTGGGAGCGACTGCCGCGGCGGTCCATGGAGAGGCGAACGGGATTGCCGCCGATGGCGCCGGACATCACTTCCGAAGTGCTTGAGCAGTTCGGCAACGTCGATCGCTGACTATTATCAGACCCACCAGGGGCGCGGAGACCACTGCAAGCGTCGAGCACTTCGTGCGGTCGGGACACATCGATTTCTTCTTCGCGTACCCCGCCGACTACGCCGACATGCTGATCGGCTATGAAGACGGCGGCAACTTCGCCCGCAGGCAGTGGAAGCCCGCTTTCGAGGTCATCCTAAGCTATGACCGCCTGGTGGGCTCCCTGGATCTATACGCCGAAGGCACGCAGGATGTTCGGGATGAACTGGCCGCCATGTTCATGCGAACCGTTCTGAAACTGGATTTCGAGCCACCCCGGACTGCCAAGCAGCCCTACAATCTCCAGTTGTTGTTGCAGCCGGGATTTCAATTCCCCACGGCTCCAGAGGACAACCTGTTGCTGGTTCAAGATGAGGGCCATGCGGGTGAAGAAGCCCGCCAGCGCCGACCAGATTCACTTCGACATCGGCAGTGGCAACTCCCGCCGGGACGTCCATGATCTCATCGATGAAGCTCTCAACCAGATGAACCTGCCACGGGAGAGGCTGGCGGTGACCCAGGCGACGTTCCAGGCGGGGTTCGAAACGGGCAGGAAGCGGCCGAAGATCGTGAGCTTCACGATCACCCATCCCGCAGGCTGCACACTGCGCGACAGCGACGAGGATCTGATGCTGCGCCGATATTTGCGGGAATGGCACATCGCGTCATGACCGATTTGGTCCAGCAGTTCTGGCTTCGGTGCGACGACGCGGAGCCAGTCTTTTCGGCGGACGAGATCCAGTGGACGCCGCCGCAGCAGTTTGACCTGCTCCACGGTCAGGGTCTGCTGAAGGAGACGGCAAGGGCGACGTGGGCGATCTGCAATGCGTGTGGCGATGGCCATATGGAGGAAGTCGTCTGGATCGGGCGAGCAGCGCCACCGGACGTCTGGCCGCGTTCATCCCGTGCCCGGAGGTGGGCGGCGCACCAGTCGAGCCTGGAGCGCCTGCGCCGTTGGGCCATCGATCTCGACCTGACGGCTCAGATGATTCGAGAGACCATTGGCCTCGTCGGCAGCTTTTCTCCCCTCGTTCCAGGGCGCGTCTGGGGCCTGGGACGACGGCACCTCGCCGGCCGCTTCCGCGACTTCTTCCTGGTGTGCGGCGCAACGCGGGCGGACGCACACACGCTGTGGGCGCGTAGCCGCCACATTGAGGACGCACCGTCACCAGTCATCCTGGTGCCGGCGTGGGCACCTCAGCAAAGGAGCGAACCGGTGTTCCGTCTCGCCGACATCGCCGCGATCACAGGTGCGGGTTTGACGCTCGATCTCGACTACATCGCCGATGCGGTGCCGCGCAACAGCTACTCCGCGCCGGCCAAGAGCGTCGCCAACTTCCCGGTGGGCGAAGACGCCAGGTGGGAGGAGTTGCGGATCACGGTGGGCGAGCGCTCGATCGTCGCGCGAGCTTCGGGACCAGCGCAGGGAGTTTGGCTTGGATGATCTCCAGTTCACCGGCAACGAGGACCGGCTCTGGCAAGTGCTATGCGCATTTGCACGACTGGGCGGCCAGACGCCCGCCCGCAACACGTCGGTGTCGGGCAAGGACGCGGCGACCTTCCGAAAGCAGGTCAGCGACCTCCGGCAGCGCCTCGCCACCGTGTTCCCCATCGCGGGCGAACCGATCCGTTCGGTCCACGGGACCGGGCGCATACCGATGCGTCTTCCAGATCGGCCTCGACCGGCGGATGGATTTCCCATCCGTCCGGACGAATGGGAAGACTGCAGATTCGTCGAGCTCCAGGACGGCCGCATTCGTATTTCCGTGAAGTCAAAGGAGGTGTTTGCGGCGCGGACCAGGTCCGAAGAGACACAACGCCTCACGGCGATTGAAGCTGGCGAACGCGAAACGGTGCGGTCGGAAGAATACGATCTACGTGCCCTCGGTCTGGCCAACGACTCCGGCATTCCAACAGCGGAGGGAAGCGTGCTGCTCGATTTCCTGCGCGATGGCGGCAAGCAGTACCGTCGTGGCGACGACAAGGACGTACTGCGGCTTGGCCAGCGTCTGCGAACGTGGATGGCGATGGACTCCGGTCCTCTCCAGTTCACGTTGAGCCGGAGACTGTGGACTGCGGCGTTCGAGTGTGCCAGCTTGCGGCGGCCGAAAGAGTAAAATGAGTGAGGCGGTCCTGATGCAACGCGAATACGTTGAAGAGCGCGGTGGTGCATATTACGTGGCCGGAAGTCGTGTCTCTTTGGCCTCCATCATCTACGAGTATCGGGATGGCGCGGCTCCGGAGACGATCCGGCAGAACTTCCCCACCCTGTCCCTTGAGCAAATCCACGGTGCAATCGCCTTTTACCTCGGACATCAGGAAGAGGCCGAGGCATATCTCCGGGACCTGGAAAGGAAGTGGGAGGAACTGGAGCGCGCCGCTAAACCCGCCAGCCCTGAGCTCCAGCATCGGATCGAGGAAGCACGCAAACGCCTGTTGGCGAAACAAGCGTGAAAATCCGGTTTCAGGCGGACGCCGACCTCAAGCATGCCATAGTAGCGGGAACGCTCCGCCGCGCTGCCAGCATGGACTTCCGTCGAGCCGAGTCGGTCCCGCTGGAGGGCCTTGACGATCCCGCCGTTCTGGCCGCGGCCGCGGAAGATGGTCGGGTCCTGGTTAGCCATGACGTGAATACCATGGAGTGGCACTTCCGCGAGTTCATTCAGAAGCAGGCAAGCCCTGGGCTCATTCTCATTCCTCAAGAGCGCGTCGGCGTTGGACAGGCCATCGAAGGTTTGGTTCTACTTTGGGAAGTGCTGGATGCTGCCGATATGGAGAACCGCGTTTGCCTGTTCCCCAGCCTCGTTATTTGTTAACTGAGGTCGCGCCCGCCCGGAACGGAGGGGATGGCCAGGAATCACACGGTTTGCGGGGGTTCGCTTAATTCCTTCTTCTGCTTCAGGTTGGACCACAGCGTGCGTTGGTCCTCCCATAAAACTTCATCGGTAATAGCAGTGACCTCGGGTACCGTTATCGAGAATTCCCCGCGGCGAACCGGCGGGAGGCGAAGGATTTCTTCCTGGATACCCAACGCCTCGTAGAAGTCGCTCTCGTCCCGTCCCGCCGCGACCTTGCAGTTCACCGGCATCTCCGTGTCGGTGTACACCTCCGCGAGCACTTGATCGTAAATCGAATCCGCGACCAGCGACACGCTGGTGAGCGTGGACCGCCCGAAGCCCCACACGCCGGTCGAGTTGTCCTTGATCCGGACACCCTGCGGCACGGCGATGATGCCGCCGTAGTAATGCTTCATCCCGTGTGCGAGGCACCCGTTCGGCGTGTCGTAATTCTTATCGCACTGGGTTGGATCGCCGTCCGGGAAGTGAACCAGATCCATCGCGCCGTGGCTGGCGTACGGACAGGCCTGCGAGTCGAACGCCTTCCAGCAGGTGCGCGAGATCTTGCGCGTCGGGTACGGCAGGTTCAACTCGTACAGGCCATCCGATGCCGTGACTTTGAACTCCGGACCAGCATCGCAGGACCAGTTGACGATATCGCCCTTCCAGAGATCGACCTTGATCCCCGCGCCCACGTGGAACAGGGAGAACGAGATCGCCGCCCGGTACAGGTCCACGTCGTTGGCGAGGTCGCGCATCACCCGGTCGGCGTTGCCGAACGTGAAGGCGGCGTCGTCGGACTCGTTACCCATGCCCTGCGAGATGCCGTCGAAGTCGATCAGGCGGGGGAGGTACAATTGCGCCCCGATGGTGCATCGCCGGTCGGAGAGATAGATGGCGGGATGCCCGGCCTGGAGAGGCTGGATCTTAACGAGCGGGATGACCTGCTGGACCTGGGAGAGCAGTGCGGCCTGCAAGCCGCCAGATGGGAACCGTGTCGCGGTCGAAGTGAGCGCGTACACCGGGGCGCCGGAGGGAATCTCGACCAGCGTCACGCCGACAGAGCACACCCAGTCCGCGACCATCTGCCAGGACAAAGGCTCGTTGGCAAACCGGCAGGTGAACCCGGTCGTCCCGTTGCCGTCGTCGTTGGGCGCGTTGTAAGTGAATGCTCCGTAAGGCCCATACTTCGATTCCCAAAAGTTCCGGAGGGCGATCCGCTGGACGTCGTTCATCCACGTGCGCCGCACTGAGAAGCGCCGCGCGCCCGTACCCAGAAGGAAGCGCTGCTCGATCTTGGCGTTGCCGGAACCGAACTGGTGGATGGCCACGTCCGCATGGCTCGCGCGGCCGTACGGGTACTCGGGGACGATCGGGAACGTGCCGGAGACGGCGATTTCCGGAACGGTGATGTTGCCGATGGTGTCAGGCACGGACAATCCTCGCGGCGTCGATCGCCGCCGCCACATTCGTCTGGTATGCGATGCTCGTGGCCAAAGCCTTGTAGTTCGGGTCGGTCGCGTACGCCCCGGCTACCGCAGCAATCAACGCAGGCAGATCGCGCGTCCTCTGGTAGTGCGCCCACGCGGCGGCGTACGGCGCCCCGCGGGTGATCAACCACGCATAGTCGTGGCACGACGCCTCCAGGGAATCGTAATCCGCGAACTGGAGTTTCTGCTCGATGCGCCTGCCCGCCACGACCTCCTGCGTCGTGACGATGCAACACTTCTCGTGGCGGCTGGCCTTCTTCATTCCGAAGTAGTTTGCCGCCCCGGCGGGCTTGGCTCCCCACTCCGACTCCGTCGCCCACTGCGCGATGAGCAACCTCGCGGGGCACCCGGTTTCGGCTTCGATACGCACTGCGATCCGGGCGACCTCCGCGAGCCGCCGGTCCCGATCCTTGTCCACTTCAGCGATCCTCCACTTTGACGGAGATGGTGCGGTCGTCCGTCCGGCCGCCAACGGTCACGATCCGGTTGGTCACGAGGTACGTGATGCCTTTGTCGCCGCCGCCTAACCAGACCACCGTCCTGCTGGTGGTGAATGTATCGGTGATCTTCTGGATGGTCGCTCCCAGCCTCCAAGATCCACTCGCTCGAGGAGATCTGGTCGCCCGCCAGCCAGAGGAGCCAATCAACCGAATAGTCGAGGATCGCATCCGGGTCTTTCGTGAAGGTCATGCGTCGATGTCCCTGTCTTCCGCGTGCGGATGGATAGTCCGGTCCTCTGCGGCAGGCACCAGGATGCGCGCCTCGCGCCGCACGAGGTGTAGCCGGGTTTCAAATGCGACCGGCAGGGTCCGCGCGTACCACCGGACCCGCCACGTGCGACTGGCGGGCGTGCCAGCCGACAACAGTATGACCCCGACGACGCGGGACCAGCCAACGGTGACGCCAGCCAACCCGCGCACACACGACGCGCGCCCGAGGAGGCTGGACGTACCGGACGCCTCGCCAGCGAGCGGGCGCACACGGGCCAACTGTCCGCCAATGTCGGCCAATCCTGCGACCTCTCCGGTGAGCTTCCGGATGACCGCCAGGCGCGCCGCCAACGTGCCCGAGGCGGCGGCGATCCCGCGCAGGGCGCGAGCTACCCGGAGCGCGCCGAAAACGGCCCCGCCGCCGGCAGCCAAGCCAGCCACCGGGTGGACCCGTGCCAGCCTCCCGGTGGCGACGCCATGGCCGGAAACGTCGCCGGCCATGTTCCGGAGGACCGCGAGACGAACAGTCCCGGCGCCCTGGCCGGACGCCACGCCCGTGAGCGCGTGGATTGTCGCGGACGGAGGCCGGAGCAGTAGAAGCAGCGACATGGGTCATGCTTGCAGGCTTTACTGCGGGATCTCTTCCCAGGTGATCGAGTATCCGCCCAGGAACGTCGTGCCGGCGCCCATCCACGTCGGAACCCAGCAGGTGCCCGGAGGCAGCACGATGTCGCCGTCGATGTATTCGGTCAACTTCGGCTCAAACAAGTTCGCCGGGACCATCGCACCGGCGCCGATTCCAAGATCCGCCGCCCGCAAGTATTGCAGAATGCTGTTGCCGGTAAGAGCGGCTCCGGCCGCGGATGTCAGAGCGCGAGCCACGGAAGCCGCCGCCATGCCCACGTTGTTGCAGGCGATCGGCGTCACCACCGAAGTCGCGATCGTCGGCGCGGTGCAGAAGCTATGAATCACCGGAGGGACCGGGGGCGTGCCCGAGATCGCCCACGCCTGGAACTTCAGTAGCGACAGGTTCTTGCCGGAGCCAGCTGGGGTTCCACAGTGCGAACTGCGTGGAGGCCGCGGCGGCCGCGCCCACGATGTTGCCGGCGGCGATGGTGGTGGACCATGCCGTCAGGATGAGCGAGAAGATGTTCCCCCTCGCAGCCTGTTCGTAGTAGCGCCCCTGCCCGTCTCCCACAACGATGCCGCCCATGCGGGTGGCGCGGGCCGGAGCGATGGTTCCGTCTGACAACTGCGTTTGACCTGCGCGAATTTCTGCGAGCATGTTCCTCTCTCCTTATCTGAATTCTTCGATGGCGTAAGCGGACATCCCGCTCGCGCCCATAGCAAACTTGGACCCGTACAGGCCCGACACACCCTGCTCCATCAGGAACAACTGGCGCTCCTGAAACAGCAGACCCAACATTTCCTGCTGCTGCGTTGCAGCCAACAACGATTCGGCCAGCCTGTACTGGTACGCATCCAGGTCGATTTCGACGCGGAGTCTGGCAGCAGCAGGAGGCGACACGTAACCGCTCGTCACCAGGGATTTGTTCTGGCGCTGATCAACCTGCCAATAGGTGGCGTTGTTCGGATAAGGAGGTGGACTAACTCCAGTTGTCGGAACGATGCACTGGTACACCTGCCCGTTCCACGTGACCGCATCGCCGTAGACATAAGAAGCCCATCTGGGATTCCACGGAGTCGGTTCCACGAGGGCGTTCTGTAACTGGACGACTCCGGAGTCCGATGTCAGCAACTCAGAGCCAGTGGTTCGTACGGTGAAACCCGTGACGCCAACCGTTCCGTTCACGGTCATCGTGGTTGCAAACCTGCCGTTGACGGACGTCGCGGCCATCGCCTTCACGACGCCTGAAGTGTACGCACTGAATCTGGCGCGGAATGCCCGGAACCCGCCAACGGAGAAGACCCAGACGCCGGCCACCGTTGTGTTCACAACCATCGTCGTCACCACATCGGGACGCTGGCCATACACGGCGTACCAGTTCTGGGAGTCGGGGCTGGCCTCGAACGATACCGTACCGGCCCAGGTGCCGGTGAGTTGAAGGAGAAGCGTGGTCGCCCCGTTGAGAACGACGGTCAAATCCGTGTTCAGCGCCGGCAGGAACCCGAAGACGCTGTTATCCGCGACCGGCGCACCCTCGACCTGCAATCTCTTGGTGGAAGGGTTGACCAGGAGGTCCTGGCCCAAGACACGGCCGAGGTACGTATCTCTCGTGAGAAGCGGATTTACCGTATCGTAATTGGACTGCTCCCGCGAGTCCTGCGTGAGCGGCCCCTGGTTTCCCCACACGGGATTGTCCGTATCCGTGGTGTTCTGAACCTCCACGGGGAGCGGATTCGGGCCCGTGACGTCGCCGCCGTCCTGCCCGTGAGCGCCGAGCATCAGCTTGACGCGTTGCACTTCCACACCGCCGCCGATATCTTCGGTCGCGACCGGGACCACGGCGTTGGACGAATCCTTGATGTTGATGTTGTCGGCCATCGCCTCAGTCCTCCTTCACCACGAGCGTGCCGACCGCGAACTGGCCATAGTCGTCCTGCTGCACGGTCTTGGGTGTCGGCAATACGTCCCAGTACAAGAGGGCGCCCGCCACGGAAGCGAACACGCCGAACGCCACCGCCTGCGACCAGTCCGCGAGCGCGGGCCCGAACTGGATGTTGTTCGTGTTCGACACCTTTCGGGCATTACCTGCGTCCGTGGCGGGCGTGCCGAACGTGACGGCCTGCCGCGCGTAACCGTTGCCCGCCAGTTCCGTACCCGCGGAGTTGTCATCGGCGGGCGCCACGGAGAACAGCCCGACGTACGGCGCAACTCCGGCGAGGTCCGTGCCACGCAGGACGTTGAGCACAGCATCGGTGTGGGACTGCGACTTGCCAGGCATGAGCGTCTCCTACGCGAGTTCGATCAGTTCGAGTTGCACGTCCGACCGGCCAGGAGTTACGGACTGGCTCCAGTCAGTGTTGAACCGGACGATGTACCTGCCAGTCGACGCCGCACCGGTCGGGTCGTATGAAAACTTCGGGTTCGTCTCGTACGGGTCGTAAAAGTAGAACGGTTCGAGAGTGCCGTTGCGGGCATCGTAGAACGTCCGAAGCGCCGCCAACTGCGGGGGCGTCAGGCGCTTCGTCAGGTTCCACTTCTTGCGGCTGGTCGCCGCCTGGGCCGACCGCTGCGACTCGCCGTTCCGGTACTCGTTGTCAATGACTGGGTACTCGCGCGTGTGGACGAACGCACTGGACAGGCTGTTGGGCAGCACCGACGATGGCGCGGCATTTGCGACGCTTCCAGGCATGCCCTTACCGTTTGCCATTCAATGCGAGACGGTATATCATGGAGACGTGATCCGCTCATTCCGGTCGAAAGACACGGAGAAGCTGTTCCGGCGGGAACAGACACGAAAGTACGCCGGCTTTGAAAACGTGGCCAAGCGAAAGCTGGATCATCTGAACGCTGTTGCTTCGCTGTCAGATCTCGCAGCGATTCCGGGGAACCATTTCGAGCCCCTATCTGGCGACCGTTTGGGGCAGTACAGCATCCGGATCAACGACCGCTGGCGCATCTGCTTCGAGTGGAAGAACCCAGATGCCTACTCGGTCGAGATCGTGGACTACCATTGAGGAAACCATGGCGAAGAAATCTGTAAAACTCCAACCGATTCATCCGGGCGAAACGTTGCGCGAGGACTTCTTGAAGCCTCTCGCACTCAGCGCGAATCGTCTTGCGATAGAGCTCCATGTCCCGGTGACCAGGATCAACGACATCGCCCATTGCCGGCGGTCCATTTCGGCAGACACGGCCCTGCGTTTGGCGCGGTATTTCGGCACGAGCCCTCAGTTCTGGATCAATCTGCAGGCTAACTACGATCTCGAGGTGGCGATGGATGCCTCAGCCGCGCTCGTCGAGAGTCAAGTGAAGCCACGCCGGGCCGCCTGATCGGCAGGAACGGGCGCGCGCGGGTATGCCACGACGCGCTGCGTAGACCGCTTCAGGACGTCAGCAACCCCGGACTCAACTGGAGACTGGTCAACTCCCGCCGGCCAGCGTTCGACCGCGTCGCGCTCATGGACGCGCCCGCGATCACGCGCGGGTTGCTGGCGATGGCGTTCACTGCCTCACCCCGCAGGAGGCTGGTGGTCGCGGGCCCGTCGAGTTGGATCACCAAAGGCCCCGCGCCGGAGGCCACGCCGCCGCCAATGCTGTCGAGCGTCGGCAAGCCGCCCATACCGGGGAGCGTGGTTCCGTTGGAGTAACCGGGCGACTGGTAGAGCGACCCGCCCTTCTGGACAAGATCGAGCGGGTGGACCGTGGCGGGCATCCCCTTAGTCGCCTGCCCCGTGCTCATGGCGTACAACTGGATCAGGTCGCGGATCTGCTGCGTCCGGATCGCCATATCGAGGTTGCCGCCGTACGATTGCTTCGCGGTGTCCACGATCTGCTGGAGGACCGCCTTGTCGGGGATATCGACGCCGTAGAGATCCTTGATCTTCTGGCGGGCCTTCTCGACCGCGCCCTTGATGAACAGGCGCACCATCCCCGCCGCGAAGCCGGCGATACCGCCGATCAACGCGCCCAACGGACCGCCAAACTTCGCGCCGATGAGCGCGCCGCCACCGGTTGTCTCCGCGACCCCGATCTTGCCGCCACGTCGAAGTCCGTCCATGACGAGCATCGCGCCAGCGGCCAGCATCGCGCCGCCCTTCATGCCGCCGACGCCTTTCGCGTCCGCGACCTTGTACGGATCTCCGCCGATCTCGTCAATCTTCCAGCGTTCGGGTTTGTAGCCGAGGTTGCCGAGGTTGGTGAGCATGTCCTTCCAACCCGAGATGCTCTGCTTGAGGTTTGAGAGGATGCCGACGCCAGCCTTCGACGTGACGGCGCCCCCGCCAGCAGCCGCACCGCCAGCACCGCCGCCACCGCCCAACGGAATACCGCCGCCGCCCCCGCCCTGCGGCAGAAATGGAGGTGTGCCCCAGCCACCCGCCGCGCCGCCAGGGATCGGCCCGCCGCCAGTCCCGCCAAACACCGGGATTGCGCCGATGCCCAGCAAGCCGCCCAACCCGCCCAGCATCCCTCCGCTACCGCCAGGCCCCGCGCCGCCGCCCGCGAACGTCACCTTCTGGCCGGTGAACATCTGCATCAGCGTCGCCGCGATCCGCGACGTCACCACGTCCTTGATGGCGGTGAGGAGCGCGGTCTTGAGAGAGTTGCCGATGGCCTTCCACACCGACTGCGACTTGTCCAGGAGCGCGTCGAACACGCCCCCCGCCTGCTGCTTGAGCGACTCGAAGATCTGCCGGTTGTGGTCGCGCACCAACTGCGCAGTCCGGTTGGCTGCGTTCTCGCGCGCGGCCCGGATCGCGGCGTCGTTTGCCTCGTCGCCCTGGTCGCGGATCTCCTTGCGCTGGCCGGTCAACTCCGCGATGCGCGCAGTAATCTCGTCGGCCTTGTAGCCGAGGCGCTTGAGGGTCAACTCCTCTTCCAGCAGCAGCCGGCGCGTGTCCATGTCGTAAAGCATCTGCTTCACCTCATGGACCTTTTTCAGATACTCGATCTCGATGGCCGCTTTCTGCTGCTCGACGGCAATCTTCTGCTGGAGCGTTACCGCGTCCACGCCCTCAACCTGCCGGAGGCGCGCGTCCCGCTCGAAGCCCGCCCGCTGCTCCTCGAATGCGTACACCTCCCGCATGTGTTCCCAGTTCTTCTCCGCGATATCCACGTCGTTCTTGAGACGCTCCTGGTATCGCTTGGCCTCGTACTCCATTTCCTTCTGGTGCTTCTCCTCCTCGTCCTTGAGGTAATCCGCGAGGGTCTTCTTGTTTTCGAGCGCGAAGTGATCCTTGAACGCCTGGAACTTCTTCTGCATCGTGTCGATGATCGAGGACCACGCCGACTTGGTGAGCGCGACCTGATGCGTGCCTTTGTCGTCGGTGAACGTCGTGCGCCGCGCGATCTCTGCGTTCATCTCGGCAACGTCCTTCGCGTACCCGGTCTTGCCCGCGCCAGTGGCGGCGATGGACTGGTCTTTGAAGTAGGACTCGTTCTCCCTCTGGCGCTTCTGAACCTCGATGGCGAGCTTCAACGCCTCCGGGTCGGGCTTGGGCTTCCCGCCGATCTGGAGTTTGATTCCGGTGTCGAAACCATCGAAGGACTCGCCCGCTTCGAGCTTCCGGCCGGAGATCAACTCGCGGATCTGGTCGTCCGTCATGCCACGCTTCCGGAGGTCGTCAATTTTGACCTTGCCGGAGCCAACGTCCTTGCGGAGGGCATCCGTCTCCATCTGCTTGTAGCGGGCGTCCATCCCCTCCTTCATGTCGGAGTACTCTTTGTAAATAATCGCGCCCGCTCCGATGATGCCTCCCGCCAGCAGGAACGCCGGGTTGATAGCCATCGCAAGGTTGAGGGCGCCTTGCGCGAGCGCCCAAGCCTTAGTCGCCGCTGTGATCGTGGCGATGATACCGACCAGGACCAGCGCACCCTGGCCGAACTTCCCGATGAGGTCCGTGTTGTCCTTGAACCAGCCCACCACATTCTTCAGGATGCCGACGACCAGCATCAACTCGCCCTGGAACGCCTTGCCCACATCCTCCTTCAGGTCTTTCAGTTCGCGCGACAGTTGTTTCATCTGGCCATCGAACGTCCCTGCGGCCTCGGCAGCGGACCCCTGGATGGTCGTCGCCGCCTCCACGATGGCGTTGTACCGGACCTGCTTTACCTCCAGATCGGAGAGCGTCTTGCCGTGGAGTTGCGCCTGCAACCGTGCGATCTCTTCCGCCTCGGCCATCTTGGGGAACAGGCTCATCGTCCGCAGGCCGCGACTCTGCCCCGTCTCAATCGCCAGCATGAGCTTCTCGAACGCTTGGGCGGCATCCAGGCCTTCGGTGTTGACGGCGGCGGCGTCCTTGGCGATTTTGGCCAGGCTGGTGGCCTTGTCCAGACCGATATCCGCGATGATGAGCTTCTGCACGCTCGTCGTGGCGTCGTCCGTTGTGTACCCCACCTGCCGGATGGCCTCAATCGCCTTCCCCGCGGCGGCGGCGCCGTCGCCGTGCGCCTTGGCCAGCGACCGCGTAATCGCCACCAACCGCTCGTCGTGCGCTGCCGCCAAAGCCGCACCGACCGTCCACTCCTTCGCCCACTCGAGGGCTCCCTTGATCGCGTCCGCGAGCAGATTACCAGCCGTGGCGCCCTTGACCATCGAAGCCGTCATGCCGTCGATGCCAGACGAAGCCGCCCGCGCGGACTTGGTGGCGGCGGCTTCGATGCCCGACAGGTTCGCGTTGACGCTCTTGATGGACTGGTTCGCCTTGTCTACCTCGACGGTGACGACCAGCTCGAGCTGGTTGTTATTTGCCATGGGTACCGGTCCGCTCACGATCCAACTGGTCCCGCTCGTCGTCCAGGATCAACATGGCGTAGAACTCGTCCGCACGGATATCGTCCAGGCCGATGTGGATTCCCAGGTTCAGTGCCGCGCGCAGATCGAGAGCGCGCCGGATGAGCAGACCAACTTCGGAGGTCTGCGCGGCATCGAGTTGGTCTTGAGGACAGTGGTCGCAACGGCCACCATCGGGCGCATCCGGGCACAAACCGGGTTCGCACAGTTCATCACGCCGGAGCGCCCAGTGGACGAGATAACGCAGGGAGGGTCGTTCGGGCCACTCCCCGGCTAGAAATTTGCGTCCCGATCCTCCTGGAAGGAGGCATCGAGAGCGTCGATGGCGGCTTTGACCGCAACCGCCTGATGGATGATCGGCGCGTCTCCGGTGTAGCCTTCAGTGCCTTCGAGAAGCTTCTTGTAGAGGTCGCCGGCCGCACGCACGTTGATGGTGAGTTCCTGGCGGTTGAACGGCAGGTCCAGCACGCGCGCGAAGCCGCGCCGGTACTGGTTCACGTCCTTCGCGGAAGGCATCTTGAGGAGGTGCATGGTGGTGGCGCCCAGCACACGGAGCGTCACCTCGAAGGCATCGCCCGCCAGCACCACGTCGTCAACGTCGCAGGTGGCCAACTGCTCGATGACCTTCTGCGCCTCGAACGCATCGACGTCGGGCGCCTCTTCGGTGCGGATCTTCGCCAGCATCGCGGCATCGATTTCCTCGCCGCTCGGGATCGTCGTCTCAGAGACCCCGCGCCCGAGTTGTTTCACGATGACCTTGCGGCGGCGCTGGCGTTCAGCCCACTCGTCGTCGGAAGGGAAACGGACCCGCACGGTCTTCACACCGTCCGGGCCGCGGAGGTTGAATTGCGACCGGCCTGGCCGCGTCAAAAACAGGAGCGTTGTTGTCCATGAGAGTGTCCTTACTGGCAAATCGCGTCAACGGTGGTCTTGCCGACCGCCGTGAGGATGCCGTTGCTGGAGTCGTACATCGGAAGGCACTCAACCGCGACCGTGAGGACCTGATCCGTCTCCGCGATCTCGACCACGGAGTAGGTGATTTTCTGCCACGTTAGCTGGAGCGAGTTGTTCACGTCGTACGCGAGAGTGATGACCGCAGTGCCGGAGGTCTGCGCCTTGAGCTTCGTGTACTCGTCCGATCCGTTCATGAACCGCGCTACGAACTTCAGGTTGCCGGCGCGGTTGCCGAACTCCAGCCTGCCGCGGATCGCGCCCGTGGACCCGTCGCCCGCCGTCTGGAAGCCGGAGCCGGGGAAGAAGCCGGCATCCATGCGGATGTTGTTCTTCCAGCCCGTCTCCAGGGAGACGATGTTCTTGTTGGTCACATAGTCGATGCCGTTGATCGACAGCGTGAGCGAAGCGGACGGCAGGAGCTTCTCCGTCGTGGCGGCGGGCATCGTGATGCCGGTCGCGGAGTCGATGACCTTACCGGATCCGACCAGTTCGACGCTGATCTTGCTGTTGGCGCGGCCAGGACCGGAACCAACGGTGATCTGGAAGCCTTCAACCGCCAGGCCAACGGCCTGCCGGTCCAGGACCACGCCCGCACCGGGACGGATCTGCTCGACGTACGACAGGTAAGGCAGCTCCGCGGCATCCCCGGCGGAGGGAATCAACGGCGTGCAGGTATAAACGAAAGGTCCGGCGCCGCTCTTGACGACTTTGCCCAAGCCGAAGCACACCGCCCACGCGCCGATTTCCGCGCTGAGATACTTCTCCAACGTGGCGCTCACGTCCCACGCCGTTTTGAACGTGGCGGTCGGGAACTCGTGGCCCTTGCCGTATTCCTCAGCGTCGTTTTCAGTCGCCAGTTTCGGGTTCGCGAGCGCGGCGTTGATCTTGCTGAACCGCCACATATCGGCGGCAGTCTGCGCGGTCGCGATATCGGTCTGCTTCTTCTTCCCGAAGCAGACCAGGACTTCCTGAAGCCTAGTCGTGGACATCGGTCGTTACCTCCTCCGCGTTGGCCGGCGGCTCGCACTGGGCCCAGCCAGCTGATCATCAAGGGGCGTGAGGACCTCGGGTTTCGCTTCGACCCTCCGGACCTCGGCGCCGCCCCACGGCGCGCGCATATACACGAACTCAGTCATCGCCAATCTCCGTGAACGTGATGGGAACTTCGAAATAATCCAGCCCCTCGGCATCCGTCTGCCGCTGGATCATGGGCAGATCCATCGGGTAGCACGAGGGATGAACGGTGGCGTTCAGCATGACCACGTCGGCCGACGACGGCACGCCCTTCGTGATCAGCCGGAACAGCCGGTAGTAGGCGGTGGGCGGGTCGCCGTCGAACGTCTCACGGGCGCGCAGGTAGAGAGTCACCTGGTGCTTCCAGACGTCCATGCCGCCGAACGAACCCGGCCCGGTGCCCTGCCAGACCGCCATAATCGACGGCGCGGGCATCTGGTGAATGGCATGGGCCAGGCTCGACTGCTTCGGATACTGATCGTGATAGGCGTAGATGCGTTCGGGATCGCCGTCCATTTCCAGGACGAGGTCCTGGATGTCGCGCAGCATCGCGACCAGGTTGTCTACCAGAACAGAGGGATCAACCATAGCTATCTGCCGCCGAGCGACCGTTCCAGGATCAGCTTCGGCCTCATCTCCTGGAGCACCCGCCGCGCAGACTCCGCGACCGCCGCCTGGTTTCTCGGGGAGAACACCACCCATGGCTCGATCTTCTGGTTGAGCCACGCCTTCAGCCGGTCCTTACGAGTGGAGTTGCTGGCCTTTGCCCTGTTGTCCGTTACCGTGCGCACCTGAAAGTTCCGCAGCATGTCGCCGGTCATCATCAGGTTGCGACGGTTCCCCCTGCCGAGTTTCGTTTTCTGGATCGCATACCGCCTGGTGAGTGGCTTCGCGGGGGAGTCGGTCGGACCCTGCGCGGCCGCCAGACGGTTCTTGACGGCGGCCACGCCCACGGTCCCGATCTTGAACATCGCCTGTTGGCGGAAGTTCATCTGGTCGATCCGGACCTGCTTCTTGTAGAACACTCGCACCGACGCCATCAGATCTTCTCCCGAATGGAAAGCCAGCAACCGCCGGCAGGATCGTTCAGTACTTCGAACACCGTGTACAGCGCGCCGTCGACGGTGACCTCGTCACCGTGATTGGGTGGCACTGAAAAACTGGACAACGCCACGAACAGCCGCGCGTAGACGGTGTCGGGATGGCGTTGCTCGTCGGTCCTCCTGTCCAGGATGCCGATTACCGTGAACGGATCACCGGCGCCCTGCTGGTATGAGACCGGCTGGCCGAACGCGGCCAGGATCGCCGCGTTCGCCAAACCGGACTGTTGTGACCATGCCGCCATGGGATTACGCCGCGGCGGTGGTGTAGAGCGCCCAGACCTCGATGACGCCCGCGGTCAGCGGGCCGGTGGCGATCGTGACGTTGATCTTGCCGGCAGCAGACATCTTGAACGGCGTCGCGACGGCAGTGGGCACGACCAGCGCGTTCGTCCCCAGCGACGCCTTGGCCAGTGGCAGCCAGGATGCTGGCGGCGCCGGAACCGGCAACGGTCCCAATCGAAACCGTGGCCGCTCCGCCTGCGGCGACAGCGGTCGTCGAGACCACGCTGCCCCCGAAAACGACAGCGTTGATCGGGATGGTGTCGCTGACCGCCGGCGTGCAGGAGGCGCCGCCATCCACGCTGAAGTCGTACTTGGCGTACGCCACCTTGAGGCCGTGCGCCTGCCCCGAGAAGCCGGGCACGCCAAACAGGTTGACCCGCACCACGGCGGCGCCCGTCGCGGCGGCCACCTCGACCGCTCCGATCAGCAGGTTGCTGCCGACCGTGGACGTCACCTTCTTCGCGGTGTCGTCCCAGTAGGCCAAATCGCCCTGCGCAAAGGTGCTGGCGTCCTTGGCGAGGTCGTAGACGCCCTCGACTTCGCACTCGACGTTGGTGCCCGAGAGTGCGTCGAAGGCGGCCACGCCGAAGACGTTGCCCACCTTCAAGCCGCCCCCGGAGAGCACGTCGTAGGGCGCCGCAAGGGTGAGATTATCACCGCTTTTTACGAAATTGATCATGATTCTTTTCTCCTTTTCGTTGCCTCGGAATGTTGACTCAACCGCCCTACGCCGCAGTGTTCTTCTGCAAGCCGCGGAAGTCGATCGCCGCCGCCGCAAAGTCCAGACGAGCCTTGATCTCGACGCCGTCCACCTCGAAGCCCTGCCGGGTCTCGATGTAGACACCCTGTGCCCCTTCGAGATAGCAGTACTCGATCGTGTCAATCGAGCTCGGGTCGGCCGCGGTGTACCAGTTGGTATCGCCGACGCTCGCCACCGCATCGAGTCGGGGCTCGACGATCGGCACCATGGCGCGCACGAAGGCCGGCACGTCGGCGGACGATGCGGTTGCCGCCAGGTTGATGGGATTCGTGATCTGAACCGCAATTCCTTCGAGCGCTGCCGGGATGATCAGGAACTTGGGAATCAGGTTCAGAATCGTTCCCTTGGGCGCAGTCTGTTTGCGCATCGCCTTCCGCGCCGTGGTGATGTTGGCCGGGGCCGCGAGGGCGTTGGTGGCCGTCAGGTTCTTGTGCGTCGCGTGGAACAGCGGCAGGCCGTCGGCCATGTTCGCGTTCGCAGTGATCACGGCCCACACGGTGTCGCTCTCGAGCGTGGCGGCCGCAATGCCCAAGCCGGCGGGAATCCGCGTCAACGACTGGAGGTCGTCGTTGAGCACCACCTTTCGGGTGATCGGCACGATGCCGCCCCAGGTGCTGAGCGCGTAGGATTCCTTCGAGTCGCTCAGATAGATGCGGACGAACTCGCCGTTCTCGCTCGTCTTCTGCAAGGCGGCGATGTCGCTCAACTGGACACGGTTCACCGGCTTGAAGTCGGCTGCGGTGACTTGCCGGCAAAACGGCACGAACGTGCGGGGCGCCGCCTCATAGGCCTGGCGCAGAGTCTTGTTGGCGACGTTCGCCAGGATATTAGGAAAGTCGCTGGTGGTCATGGCGCCCGCGAAGTACTCCTGGGCTCCGTTGCGGCCCTGGAGCGCGACGCGAGCGATCTCGTGCCGCTCCATCCCGCGCGTCTTCACGCCGGCGGCATTCAGGCATTCGCGCGCCATGTCCACGAGCGTGAGCCCGGCAAACTCGCGCCCCTTTTCGACCATGTCAGCAGACGCGCGGGGGTTACCCCGCAAGAACAATGCGGCCTCCATCCCCTCCCGCCGCTTGTCGACCTCATCTCTGCCTCCGAACGTGGCAGGCGGGTTGATCGCCATTGGTCGGCGTCCTGCGATACTCGGCCTCGACCTTGTTCATGATGCGCTCGCGAGCGGTGTCGATGGACACACCCTCGTCGATCAGCGCTGCGAGGAAGCTCTCCTCCACCTGGAAGGGGCCGGTTGCGATCGCGCGAATCTTCCCCGCGCGCAACCGCTCCGCCTTTACCGCCTCGTCGCGCGCGGCGGCGAGGGCTACTTCGTTCTGACGGGCCTCAACGCCCGGATCCTGCGTGGTCGTTTCCATCTCAGGTTTCTCCTTTGTGTGGGCAGATGCCCGTTGGGTTTCAACTACACTCGGTGGCGCCGGTGGCGTTACCGCCGCCGACATGAAATTGGTGGCCGCGTCGGCGGCCACGGACACGAGGGAGATCTCGAACGGTTCCCAATCCGTCGCCGTGAATTCCCTGCGTTCCTGGCCCTTCGGCGTGGTGTCGACCTTCTTGTAGATCCACATGCCGGGGCTGAGGTTCTGAATGATGCCGCCCTTGACGTCGTTCCAGATCGGCGTCACGGCATCGCGCTTGCTGAACTGGATGCGTGGCCAGGCCGGTGGATTTCTTGGCCCATGCCTTGCGCACCACGCCGAGTTGACTCTCCACCCCGTAGGCGCTGTGCGAGTCCAGCACGGGACCGCCGTTGTTCAGGCGATCCAGACGGCAGCCCTTTCATGTCGAGGATGAGGTCGTATTCCTCGCCAGCTGCGCCAGTCGAACCGGGGCACCTTGGCGCCCGTGTACCAGACCGCGTCGATGGTGCGGGCGTCGTCGTTGGCCGACGGCGGAGCGAAGGTCGCCACCACCGTGAAGCGCTCGACTTGGAATTCCGGGGGTTCCGGCTGGCTCTCGGGCTGCGCCGCGGCTGCGATGACTTCGACCGGGGCGGTCTCCGGCGCTGTCCCCGTGATTTCTTCGGGCATAAAGGACTCCTTCCTGTCGCTGTTGATTTACGAGGTGTAGCTTCTGGTGGGCGAATCCCACTGCCGGGCTGAATGCTTCACCGTGCTCGTCTGCTTCGCCGGCTGGTGCCGGCGCCGTCTCGCCACCCACGCTCTGCTGCTCGACGCCCTTGTCGTTCACCTTGCGCGGATCGCAGTCCAGGATGATCTGCAGTTCGTCGAGCAGACTCGTTCATCCGCTTGATTTCCTGCAACTGCTTCTCGGGGTCGTAGCCGTTCTGTGCGATCGCCTCGGACAACGTCAACGTGCCGGTGCGGATGCGCTTCAACTCGGCCATGGCATCCTTCAGCGGATCGACCGACTCGAACTTGGGCGCCGTCCATTGCACGCCGTAGTTCGCCTCGGGGATCTTTCCGATGAACACCAGCGTGTCGATGAACCTGCGCCACGTCGGCCGGCAGTACATCGGGATCAGCGTCAACCACCGGAACGCCTCGATGGCGTTGCGAAACCCCAGCATGCCGGCGCGATAGGAGGAGTAGTTGACGTTCGAGAGATCCCCAGACAGCAATTCATAGGGAACGTCGATGCCGGCGCCGATCCCCTGGAGTTCGGTCATCAGGTAGTCGCGGTACCCGCCCGCTGGCGAGGGCGCGTTGAACTTGATGTCTTCGCCCGGCTTCAGGTACTCGATCATGCCGGGATACATCCGCTCCAGCGTGTTCCCGGTTTTCGGATCGGTGGACTTCGCGCCGATGGGCAGGCCGCCCGAACCCTCGGGGCGCGTTACGATCCCCGCGAGGCAGGCCTCGGTCTTCTTTCGCATGCGCTCCGCGTCCCGGTAATCGTCGAGATCCCGCATCGCCAGCATGACCGGCGCCAGCCACGGAACGCCGCGGACCTGGCCAGGCCGCAGGATGCAGTAGGTGTGCATCACCTGAGCGGCCGGCACCGGCTGGCTCAGGATGCCGCCGCGCGGATTCAGCATGTAGACGCCGCCCGGGTGATAGTTATAGAGCCAGTAAGACTCGCGCTGTCCGTAGAGGTTGAATTGAACGCCCTGGACAATCTGTCCCGAGGCGATACCCATCGTCCTGGAGTTGTCCAGGAAGTCCCCCTCCAGCACCTGCAACTGGAGCGGCACGCGGAAATTGTCCTGCGGCAACCGCGGCCGGAACCGGACGATGCCGTCACCGCTCTCGGCGGTCGTGCGCACGATGAGCGCCTGCATTCCATAGAAGTCCAACTGCCCGCCCGGGTCGCAGTTCTCCGCAAAATAGAGCCACTCGCCGTCGATGATCTTGTCGAGTTCGGGCGTCCCGGTCTTCGCCTGCGGAACGATCCCGGTTCCGACCGTGTTCCCCACCAGTTCGGCGATGGCCTTGCTGGCGTACGGGTTGTTGCGCAGCAGATCGCGCGACCGATTGCGAAGGCTGATCAGGGAGGCGCCAACCTCGGTATTCGCGTCGCCGCCGGCCGCCATCCACCCGTCCGTGCGCCGGCCCGACTTAGCGCCGTCGTAGCCGAACACCTCGGTCGCCGCGCGGAACCGCGCGCGCCGAAATGCCCGCTCCGGCGAGAGGTAGCCGATCATCTTGTCGATGGCGTTCATTTAGTCTCTGCTGTGCATGGCCAGGCTGAAAGAGGATGGCGCCGGCCCAGAGGTCTTGGCAATCGCGGTGTCGATGTCGGCCAGCGCCTTTCGCATGTCATCGACGCTGTTGTATTCAACCGCGCGGTCGGTGAACTGCACCCGGCGCGTACCGCTGAAGATGGCACGCTGCAGCGTGTCGCGCATCGATTGCAGTTCGGTCAGTTGAATCATTTGAACCAGTCCTCACCGCCGCGCGATCCCCAAGACTCATCGCGTGCGCCCCAATACCCGTCATTGGGTGCTGCCTTCGCCACGGTGGCCGGGGTGGTCCCCTCGAGTTCCGCCCAATCCTCGTCCGAGAACCGATCGATGCCACAGACCGCCGCAGCCGCGCGGCAGAGCACCGCGAGGTCGAGTGGTTCGTTCCTGACCGACTTATCCGGTACCCACTCCACCTTGCCGCTCGACCGGATGATCCGCGACTCGGAGCAGAGCCCGCGATAGAAGTCCTGATCCTTATAAGCGTAGTGCTGGTAGCCGGGTGGGTACGTGCCATCGTCGGGCAGCACGATCCGCAGCCAGTCGTAGAACTCCTGCTTCGCCCAGTGCGTGCCGATGTGCCAGATCCGGACGTTTTGCCGCTTGCGCGAGGCGTCTGTCGGCGACACCGACACGATCAGTTTCAGAAAGTCAGGCTTGCCCTTGGTGGCCACCACGGTGCGCGGCGCGGCGATGGCGTCGCCTGCTGGCCCGTGCGCCGGTTGCGGGTGGCGCGCGGCGAACTCGTACACCATCTGCGGCCGGAAGCCCGAGTCGATGGTCATGGCCATGATGGGCATGGTGCCGCCCAGCTCGCACGGCCAGTCCACCGCCAGCAACGCTTCCAACTCCTGCCAGACTTCCGGCGAGGACGTTTTGAGCGGCTGCCCAGCCTGATCCGGCACCTGGATCACCCGGTAGTCGACCGACCAGGACTTCCTTGCCGCGCCCGTATGCCTTGATCTCCACCTCGAGCCGGTCGTCCTGCACGTCAACGCCGGCCACCAGCAGCGATCCCTTCGCCGGCACAATCCCGAGCTCGTAATCCTCGCGCCGCAGATAGACCTTTTCCCAGTCGGGCGCCGACCCGCGTTCCGTCCAGAGTTCCGCCAGCACCGTGTTCAGGAACGCCTTGAGCGTCTCCGTCGAGTCCTTGGCGACCAGGAACTCCGCGGCAATCGTTCCCCAGGACGCGCTTCGGCGAGATCAACTGCGACACCCGGAAACCGGGGATCGGCGATCCGGGATTCTGCGGACGGTACTCGCCGCGTTCCACCATCCACGACTTCTGGTTGTGCGGGATCAGCTCCCGGCACTTCTCGCAGCAGTAGGCGGCCTTCTCCGGCTCGCCTTCCGGCCACACCAGCCCGCCGTCGGTGCCGTCGCTGAACACCAGGATCTGGAAGTGGTTGCACTTCGGGCACGGCACGAAGTACTCGCGCTGGTCGCTCGTGTTCCACGCAGCTTGAATCCGGCTCTCCCCGTCGACGGTCGGCGTCGAGCACATGATTACTTTCTTGTTGTGCTCGAACTCTCCGGTGCGCTGCATCGCGAGCGATACGGGATCGCCCTCCGATCCTGCGCTGGTGGGATATCTGTCAATCTCGTCCAGCAACAGATACCGGATCGGACGCATGGCCAGGCCGGACGGCGAGATGGCGCCGGTGAAGGTGATGTGCCCGGACCCGTTGGCGAACACCTTGTGCATCGCCGTGTTGTTCGAATCGCGCGACTTCACCGCCGCGAGCTTCCCTTTGAGCGCCGGCGAATGCCGGAACAGCGGTGCGACGCGATCCTTTGAGAGCGCCTTGGCGTCTTCCGATCGCGGTTCCACCGCCAGCGTCGGGCCCGGATCAACGTCCGCGATGTAGCCCAGGAAGTTCACCATGATCGAGGTCTTCAGCATCTGTGCCGCGGACATCAACACCACCTGCTTGCACGGGTGGCTCGGGCTGAGGACGTCCATCGGTTCCCGCTGGTACGGTCGCGTGTGCCACTGGCCCCGTTCCGCCGACCCGGATCCGGTGAGCACCACATTCTCGTCGGCCCATCGCGACACGGAGATGTCCCGTGGCGGCAGCAACGCCTCCGCTCCAACCTGGTACATCGAGAATGGTGCTTCCATCAATCGCCGTCCCGCTGATACACACAACCGGTCGTTGCGCTCTCCGCAACTTCGATCCGGAACAACTCCGGCAGGTCTACCCTGATCTGCTCAAACAGCCAAGGCGCCAGGATCTCCGTTGTCGGATTATCCAGACCGGGGATGTCGTTCAACACGCGATGGTCGATCAGGTCAATCACCGCGCCGACCTTCTCTGCGATCACTGCGTAGTCGACGATCATGCCCCCGTCGTCAGTCGCACCACGGCACCACACGCGCACGCGATACGTGTGGCCATGCATCCGACCGCACTTGTGCCCCTCCGGAACATGCGGCAGCCAATGCGCCGCATCGAAGTGGAAGTCCTTCCAGATACTGGTCAACCGAACAACTCCTCCTGCACCGGGATGCCCGCCCACACCGAAGCGCTCTGGGTCGTCTCGTAATACTCGACCAGCACGTGTGCGCGCGACTCCCGCGACGCTGCCTTATAGCAACCGCCCCAGTTCGCCAGTCCGACCTTCCTGCTCACATACGCCGAATCCGCAGACGCGAAGGGCACGTACTCGACGACGTGCGGGTTCAGCATCCGCAAGCCGTGAATCTTCACGATTGGCTTTCCATCCTTGCAGATCGCGTCCATCACCTGCTGCATCCGGCCCCACCAGGATGCCGTTCCAGGCGTCTTGAATTGTCCGGACGATCCCAATGCCACGCGCGGCCACTCGCCAGCCAATCGGGTCAGGCGTTCGAGCGACTCGTGGAAGTGCCACACCGGGACGCCCGCGACCCTTCCGAACGGCCAGTCCTCCAGGAGACGATCATTCGCCGCCTCATCCCCGTCGATTACGTCGGGGATAACAGCCCAATCGAAGCCGGGATGCCGCCACCACTGCTCGACCCACTCGTAGTACGAGATCCAGTTGACCTCGATACCCTGCTTCCAGACCGAGAACGCGCCGTTATCCAGGGCGAACGACTGCGCCACCTCGGCAGCAATCGCGATCTGCTGCGGATCGGCGAAGGAGACGAGTGCGTGGCGTCGCTTCCAGATCTCGACCGCGACCTGCCATGTGGAGTGGCGCCCACCGTGGTAATGGATCATCAGTAACCCGCGTCCGAGATGGCCTTCGCCGTCTTGCGGCGCATCGCGTTCGTCTCGCCAGTGAGGATCCGGTGAATCTCCGCTTCCGAATTCGCTGCTGCGACTAGCGGCGTGACGCGATCCGCGAATGCTGACAGGGCATCACCGATGATCGCGGACCAATGCGCCGCATACTCGCCGGCCTTCGTTGCCTGGATCAATTTCCCGGCGCGCTCCTCAAACTCCAACTGCGCCGTCTTCGCCTTGAACGTCTCCGTCACTGCGCGGGCCCGGAGATATGCGGCAACCGGATCGCTCGATACATCGGGCTGACCCGGCATGCTCGAAGCGCCGCGTGATGGCGCCGGCGCACGCGGCGGTACCTGCGGTCTGGTCGCCTGATGCAGAGTCTTGCCTGCAAACGTGTTTCTTTCCCATTCCTCGTTCGCCCGCTCCGGATCGATGCTCCCGTCCGGATTCGGTGTGATCCGCTTTGTGGCGATCGCCTTCTGTACGGCGCTGAGGGCAACACCCCGCAAACGCGCGTACGCCCGTTGAGAGACTCCCATCATATGGACACCGGGCCGTTAGCTCCGTTCACAGCCACCACTGGATCTTTCTTCCGAAAAGTCGAACTTCGGCCTTGCTTCCCGCCGCCACCGAAGTGATGTATGTGTTCGATGCCACGCACCGCCAAGACCACCAAACAAACCGCCGCCGCCTGCTACGCGGAACGCCACGCCGAGTGCCAGGACCTGCTGAAACGCATTGCGAGCCGCCTGGAGCAACACCAGAAGGACCAGACGCTGGAACCCGCCAACTGGGGATACCCCGGCGACCTCGGCCGCGTCACTGAGGAACTGGCCTACGTCCTCGCCAGCCTCGGCGACCGCAGCGCGGTGGATGCCAAAGGACTGGAGTACTAACCATGCAAAAGCAGAACGTACACATCGGAACGACCTACATCGTCAAGGTCAGCGGCAGGCTGGCCAAAGTCCGCCTCACCCGCGAACACGCCCGCGGCGGTTGGTACGGCACCAACCTGGCGACGGGCCGCGAGATCCGCATCCGGACAGCCGCACGCCTCCGCTCGGAGGCGCCCACCACCCAGGAGATCAGCCCAGAAGAGGCACTCCGGATCGTCGACGAGATCGAGTTTTGAAACAGGAGACCACCATGACGACTTTCACGATAGACACCGACAACAACATCACCGCCTTCGCCGCCGCTGAGCAGATTCCTGAAGGCCAAGATCAGTTCGCCACCGAAAAAGAACTCGCCAAGCTCGCGAGCGATTGGCCCATCACCCGCCTCCCCGATGTCTGGAACGGCTTTGCCGGCGCGCCGCCCTTCGGCGACCTGAAGCCGGTCAAGAAGTTCACGGACCGCAAGACGGCGGTCACCCGAATCTGGAAGGCCATCCAGGCACTGACGCCCAGCCCCCGCGCCCGAGGCGGCCCCGGTCGCGACGAAGAAGGCCAAGACGCCCAAGGACGCCACAGCCACGGACGCGCCGCCTAAGACGCGAGAGGGCAGCAAGAAGGCCATCGTCCTCGACCTGCTAAAGCGTGCTGACGGCGCGACGCTCAAGGACATCATGTCTGCCACCGGCTGGCAGGCACACAGCGTCCGCGGCTTCATCTCCGGCAGCCTCGGCAAGAAGATGGGCCTCACCGTCGAATCCTTCAAACGCCCCGATGGCGAGCGGGGCTACAAACTGGCGCAGTAGGACGGTGCTCTAACCCGCCGCCGGCCTCACACGCCGGCGGCGTTTCTGTTCCGGATCTCATCCACCATGTTGGCGAGTCTTTCGTGGACCAGTTGTTCCCGGAGCTGGCACTCGCCGGCACGGACGTAGGTGCCGTTAATTCGCGTGATGATCCGGTTCTCCAGCTCCGCAAGTTCTTTGCGCACCTCGGCGAGCAGCGCCCGGTTCTGCAACCCGACGAAGGCGCCGATCAAACCGGAGATGAGGCCGATCGCTGGTATCAGATACCGAAGAATTTGATCTTCCATGGGAGTCTCTTAAGAATTCGCAGTTCCGTCGACCAATCCGAGAGCGCCAGGCACAGCCCCATCAGGTCGGGATTGCCGCTTCGTATTTCCTGCTCGATGGCCGCCAGTTCCCGGCGGCAGCGTTCGATTCATGCGGTAACGCCCAGGCGCTCTGCCGTCACATCAGCGAACGGGCGTCCGTCTGCGTCCAGCGTGGCTTCTTTGCCGCTGAATTCCTGATAGCGACGAATGATGACGTCGCAATACCTCGGCTCCAATTCGATGAGGCGCGCCTGCCTGCCGGTCTTCTCGCACGCGATCATTGTCGTGCCGGATCCGCCGAACGGGTCGAACACGGTGTCGCGGCCCTTGCTGCTGTTCCGGACGGCGCGCTCGACCAACTCGACCGGCTTCATCGTCGGGTGCAGGTCGTTGACGTGCGGCTTTTTGATGAACCACACGTCGCCCTGGTCGCGGGCGCCACACCAAAAGTGATCTGTGCCTTCCTTCCAGCCGTAGAGGATCGGTTCGTACTGGCGTTGGTAGTCGGATCTCCCCATGGTGAAAGTGTTCTTCGCCCATACGACAAAGGTGGACCAGTGCCCGCCCGCCTCGCGGAACACCCGTTGCAGCGTATGAATCTCTGACGAGGACATGCAGATGTAGATCGCGCCCTTGGTGACCGTGAGCATGTTCACGCATGCGTCTCGCAGGAACTGTTCGAAGTCCTGGCCAAGGTCGTCGTTGGCGATCTTCCGCGCCTTGCCGCGGAGTTTGTCCTTCATCGTCGCGCCGTAGTTCACGTTGTACGGTGGATCGCAGAAGACCATGTCGGCCAGACCGCCGGCGAGGACCTTCTCCACGTCGGCCATCTGCGTGGCATCGCCGCACAGCAACCTGTGCTCCCCGAGAATCCAGACATCGCCGGGAACCGTGACTGCGGTCTCCGGAGCCTCCGGCACAGCGTCATCGTCGGTATTGCCGGCGTGAACTTCATCGGGGTCGCGAAGCAGAGTCTCGATCTCGTCATCGGTAAACCCGACCAGCTCGAGATTGAAACCGTCCTCATCGAGCGCGGCCATTTCAACGCGGAGCATCTCCTCATCCCACCCGGCATTGAGTGCCAGTCGGTTGTCGGCCAGCACTAACGCGCGGCGCTGGGATTCGGTCAGATGATCAAGGACGATGACCGGGACTTCGGTCATGCCCAGCTTGCGAGCAGCCAGCAGGCGCGCGTGGCCGGCGATCACGATTCCATCGGCGCCGGCCAGAATCGGATTTGTCCACCCAAACTCGGCGATCGATGCCGCGACTTGGGCGACCTGTTCCGCACTATGCGTGCGCGCGTTCCGGGCGTAGGGAATCAGCTTCTCAACCGGCCACGTCACCACCTGCAGGTTCGTCATGCGGTTTTGGGTTGAGCGGGTTTCTGGAACAGGCCCAGCGCATTGTGCAGATCGACGATCTTGGCGACCATCGGCACCACCACAGTCAGCAGCTTCTGCCAACTGAACTGCTTCGTTAGGTCAGCGCTCGCGTCGAAGCCGGACTTGACCACGTCGAGCACCAGTTCCAGTTTCTTGTTGCCCTGTCCAGGCAGCGGGATCGCTTGCTCTACCGCCTGTACGGCGGCCAGAACCAGGGGAAAGATTTGAAGAATGATAAGCAGAGCGTTCATTTCGGTTTGGGCTCCTGTGAAGAAGTGGGGCGGACTACGGTAGCCGCCCCACTTCGTGGCTAGACAGTCGTTTTCGGCTGAGCCTGGTTGACTACGTTGCCGATCGCCGTGGTCGCTGTGGCAAGCGCCTGGACGATCTGCTGGAGGGTGGCGAGCACCGGGGTGATCGTGGCGTCCACCTGCTTGGCGACGGCAGCCGCCACTGCCTGTGCATCCACGCCCACACCGGCGGCGCTCACGTCGAGGGCGCGATTGGCGGGTACGGCGCCCGCAGCGAGGTTGGCACCGGAAGCACGCATCACCGGGTTGAGTTCGTCGGTCCACAGGGCATCGGCCGCGATGTCAGCGTGCCGGATGGACTGCTTGCCGACCATGTTGGCGGTCTCGACCGCGTTCTGCAGAGCCTGCGACGCGATCTGGTTCAGCCGGGTCTGCTCGACCATCGACTGGCGCGCGGCCTGGATGTCCAGATCCTGGTACACATCGTAGGTGCGCTTGATGTTGGCGTACGTGACCCGCTGGTTCTCGTTGTGGGCCTCGCTGCCGGTGGCGTTGGCATTCTTGAAACACTCGTCCGTCCCGGTCTCGAACTCGCGTTCGGCCTGGTTCGGAGTGGCTACTTCGGGCATGTTGGGTTTCTCCTTGTTGGTTTGGGTTGAACTTCGTTTACGGCTTACCTTTGGTCCCGTAGCAAGGCATGCCGTTGGGTTTGCGGCGAATGGATTTCGAATCGCGCTGGCGCAGATCGGCGCTCTCGGCTGTCGAGACACCCCGGCCCGCCGCGACTTCGCTGAAAGTCTCACCGGTCTCCGCAAGGACCGGTTCTGTTTCGGCCAGGCATTCGATCCGACGCAGGATCACGTCGCAGTATGCCGGCGAGATCTCACAGCCGTAGCCCGCGCGGTCCAGCACGTGTGCTGCGGCCATCGTGGTTCCGCTTCCGAGGAATGGATCGAAGACCACATCGCCGGGATCGGAAAACGCCTTCACGAAGAACTCGACCAGGGCTCGCGGGAACGGCGCCGAGTGCGATCCCTGGCTGCTCTCCGTCTTCACCTCGATTACGTTGCTCGGGCGAGCCAGGCCGGTGTGCCGGCCTTCCGAATCGTCCGCGCCCGGCTTGGCTGCCGCACTTCCGCGCGCCCCGGTACCGAGAAGTCCGCTGCCCGATGTTGATTTCGGATTGTCCGGTGAGTATTCGAAGCAGTCATCGGACTCGTGCCCGACCGCCTGCGGCCGGAACTTGATCTGTGGCTGTTTGCAGAAATGGTAGATCGGTTCAAACGCGTTCTTGAACCTATTGCCCCAACCTCCTGGCACGCCGTTGTCGGTTTTGCGCCAGCAGAACTCATCCACGAACCGCCAGCCCCACTGGCGCCGGTGGGCCAGCACCAAATCCATCACGTAAAGATTCCGCTCGCCCTCGTCGGCGTGCGCCTTGATGTTCAGGAAGTAGGATCCGTCCGATGCCAGAACCGACTCGATGCCTGCGGCCACCGCGCGGTACCACTCCACGTACTCTTCCGGAGGGATCGGTTTGAACCCGCTGGTGGGGTCATACTCGCGCTGCGTGGCGTAGGGCGGCGACGTGATCGCCACGTTCGCACTGGCGCCGGCCATCAACTGCCCGACGACAGCGGCATCCCGGCAGTCGCCACAGATCAGACGGTGACGTCCGATCAACCACAAGTCCCCGGGCATCGTAACCGGTTGCGAGGGAGGTTCGGGAACTGCTTCTTCCTCGACGGCGGCTGCAGCCTCCGGTTCGTCACCGGCCAGTATCGTGACCAGATCCTCGTCGGAGAACCCCACCAGAGACAGGTTGAAACCATCGGCCCCAAGCGACTCCAGTGCGACTCGTAGAAGTTCATCGTTCCACCCGGCATTGAGCGCGAGCTGGTTATCGGCGACGACGTACGCCCGCCGTTGAATCTCGCTGAGGTGGCCCAGCACCACCACCGGAACTTCCGCCAGACCCAACTTGCGGGCAGCCAGGAGGCGACCGTGTCCGGCAATGATCCCGTCCATGGAATCCACGAGGATCGGATTCACAAAGCCAAACTCCACGATGGACGACGCGATCTGCGCGACCTGCTCCGGAGAGTGCGTGCGCGCGTTCTTGGCATATGGCACCAGGCGGTCGGTGGGCCAAATCTCGATGCGCCGCGCCATCGCGGGTGAAATGGGTGGCGGGAGTGTTGACATCTGTTTTGGGGGCTGCGGCCAACTGCGCCGACGGGGGGTGACCACGAGTGACCACCTACCGTGACCACCTGAATAAGTGCAAGTAACTAGAGACTTTGTGCCACCATTCCACCCGCAGTGGAAAGTGGCCGGGGAGGACCCAAGATTCGATCCGACGCGCCCGTTTTGCCCTGGTTGCCACCTGTTCGCGCCGGGTTGGCCCGTGTTGCGGCGTCTGGCTTCGGGTTGGCTGGATGGCCCACCCGCAGCCTTGGGCGCGCCCAACCGCCACTGTCCGCTACGACCGCACTTCGACGTGCCGCTTTCGGACACGCGCTGCAACAGTAAGCGCCGTCTGCTGCGCGACCGTCGCGCCGACGTTGCGGCATCGCTCGGCCTCATCCTCGGCAATCTCGAGGCAGGCAGCCTTTACCGCTCCGATTGCTTGCTCGCGTGTCTCGCTCATTGCTGTCCGGAGGATCTCAGTCAGATTCTCGGCGTTGTCCTTGGCAGGGATATCAAGCGCCCGGCAGACCCTCTCCGCCAGTTGCTCGACCGTGATTACGCTTGGCATGGCTTAACCTCACTCGTCGTAGATTGAATGGCCAATGACGACTCCCTGCGCCGCCCGACTAAGCACTTGGCGGCCAACTCGCGAAGCTCTCGACGGAATGGCAGGCCGCACCAGCCGGGCCTCAATCCGCGCTCCATCGCGATGTGTCTGCCACCGGCGCCACCTTTGCGTGCCATCACGAGTTCACCGAACTCCGCCGATCATGGGGCTACTTGGCGGCACGGCGACTTCAACACTTTTGAAGTCATCCGCATCAGAACCCCGCGGTCGCCAGGAAAGTATGTCTGCTGGCACCCTTGCGTCGGCCAAGTCCCAGGGCGACGCCAGGGGCGATCATGGGCAGGTTCGCCAGCTCAGCAAATTGCGCCATGCCAGTACCCGCCGCCCGATCATACGACCAGCGCGTCTGATCCATAGCCTTCTGCGCGGAGGTGTGCCGATGGTCCGACTGAACAAACCGGATCGAGACTCCGGCCTGCACCCACTCAGCACGCCCCTGCGCCACAAAACGATTGGCACGATTCTTCGACGTGAAATCACAACCGGACACAGGGTTTTCGATTCGGATATTTTTGCGCATGGCTCTCGCGTAACGCCCAGGTGGGATTGCGGGTATGCCCGCAGAGGGGTACAGCACGTGAAGGGATCTTCCGGGGAGTGCGCTTGGCGCTGTTCTTCCGAACCGACGCTTCATCTACTAATACCCGGAGGTCACGATGGATTTTCGGTTTTCTGAGCGGCGCCGTCGATTTTCTTCACCCACGGTTGGTCCACGTCGGGGTTATAGAATCGATGGCGGACCTCGGACGGCAGCGGGTGAATGATCTCGATGGACTGGAGCGTGACTTCGCCGATCCGGTCGCCGGCCTTAAGAAAGCAAACGAGGCCGCGATCTGGGGCGAAAATGCGGCCGCCGCCAGCGGTATACAGCCTTCGACGTTTCCAGCCGAGCGATAGTGCCGCCTCACTGATCGAATCGACCAAAGCCATCGCTTCTGACGAGATGTCGTCGCCGGCGGCTTTGCGCACACCCGGCACAGGAACTCGCGTCCCTTCATCCTCGGGCACCGGCGGCTTGTAGTCGCGGGCACGAACGGTTCGCACCGCCGCCAACAGTTCATCCTGGCCGAAGTGTTCAACGGTCCAATCGTGTACGACGTTGAACCGCATGCGCAGTTCTTCAAATGCGGCCGGCGGGAGATGCCCGGCTGTCGCGGCCCTCTTGGCAACGGCCATGCGCGATCGCAGCCAGGCGTAGTAATCGGGATCGAGCCTCCGGTACACCGTGTCGTTGATCTGGAAGTCTCGGGCGAACTGCTCCGGGTTCGCTGTCGTCCACGTCGCGAGGGAAGTCGACACGAATAGGCAACCCGGCGAGTCGCCAGATGGCGCGTCCTCAGCCGACTGGGCACATAGCTCCGTCGATACCGTGGTCATCGTTTCTCTCCTGGTTGAATACGAGCGGCTGAAACCCTCATGGATGGCGATGGTCCGCATCATGGAGGTTCCGTGCCGGCAGTCTCCGGCAACTTGGCCAGGTCAACCGCGCCGCGATTTCCCGGTTGGGGACGTTGTGGGGACGTGATGGGGACGTTGGCGCTAAACGTCCCCATGACTGAAGCTGTCTTGTTTTGTTTCTGTTACGGGAGCGATGGGGACGTTGGGGACCTTGGGGACGTTTTCCGGGCTGTCCTTTATATGTGCGCCACTCTCGCATGTATGGGTGCACGAGTGTGAGAGAGAATTACTCTCGCGTGAAGAGACTGGAAGAAGGTCCCCAACGTCCCCAACGTCCCCATTTTGCGTGCAAACGATTGGTTCTATTGGGCCGATGGAATGGGGACGTTTTTCGGCAACGTCCCCAAAGTCCCCATCCTCGGCGGTAACGTCCCCATCCGCCAGATCCAGCAGATCCGGTTCACGGGGAGGATTCCCTCCAGGGCTGCTGGCCGGCGCAAGAGCATAGAAGATGGAGCCTTTGTGTTTGCCTTGGTTGATCCGCTTCACGGTAAACCCGTTGAAGACCCGATCCCGCTTCGTGGCGAGCGCCTTGCCCAGCCGGGTCTGCTGCGAGCGTGCCGACCCATCACCACGCACGTTCAGCATCAGGTCGCGCTCTTCGCAGAACTGGGTCAGGTCGCTGACCTTCTTCGGCTCGGCGCGGAATGCGTCCCACCATGTGCCGGTGAATTCCCGCCACAATTGGCCGTCGCCGTCGGACGCCTCGTACAGCTCGTTCAGGTTTCCAAGGAAGCCGGGAATTCCCGCGACGTCCAGCACGCCGCCCATGACCTCCGACCATTTCTCGAACGACCCCAGGCGTGTTTCGTGTAGTGGTTGTCCAGCGGCAATCCAGGCTTGGATCAGCGTGAGCGCGGCATGGACCAGCGCCGAACGATTCTCCTGGGCCCATTCGGTAATCAGCGGGTGCCTGAATCCGCCGCGCAGCCACGGCATGTCGATTCGCGGATCGATGCGCAGCCGGATGCAGCGCCGGCTCAGTTCAGCCGACAGCCGCGGATTATTCCCGGTCATCATCCAGAGAGCATTGTTGCGAAGGTGCAACATCTCCGATTCACCCAGGAGGCGGTCCGTCCAATACGGCACGGTCACCACCGACGCCAACGCGGGCGACTCCAACACCCGTTTTTCGCTGAGGTTATCGAGAAGAATGATCGGGCGACCCGTGACTAACTCCGCCGTGATCATCTTCCGCACTTCGTCTTCGTTCTCCGGGACGGTCCGGCCCTCGGCCGCCAAACCCGTCGAAACGATGCTGATCAAGCTGGCCAGCAGTCCCTTACCGGAGCCCTGCGTCGGAGCTTCGATCAGGTGAATCGGAGCAAGGCCGGCAATCATGCGTCGCAGAAACGGGAGAAGGATTGCGGCAATGGCATGGGCGCGGTCCGAGTCCCTCACGAACGGGAAATCCACGAGCAGTTCATCCACAAGCAGCGCCCTGGCGCTCGCGATCTGCTCGCGTGTGGGTTTGGCGGGGACCTCCGGGATGTCCAGGGAGTCGTCAGGGAACATCCAAAGCGCGTCCGAACGATGGTAACCGGGAGTGGCAATTAGCTTTGCGTCCTTTCCAAAGGTTGGGGTACGAACCACGGAATCGAGCGGTGGAAGCCCCGGATCCGGGTTCACCAGCATGTCGCGGGCGGTGTCTCGCGAGGGCGGAGCGGCGGTGACCGCCTCTTCCGCCACGTTGTGCCAGTTGGCGCTCCGGGCCAGGACTCCGTACATTGCTGTGTCGCCGAGCGCTTCAATTCTCGTTTGGGCGCCCGTGCCGGCGATTCGCACCAAGGCTCCGCCGTTTTGGAAAAGGAACGGCCGCTCAGTTCCATCCGGCCCCTTGGCGTCATTGATGGTATGGATGGCGGTCCACGCATCGGCAATGATGTCCCGCAATTGCCGGTTGTTAACCTGGATGCTTCGCAGCGACGGTGACTCCGGCCCACCGCCCGGCTCCGCGGCGTCTCGGAAGCCGCCGTCCCTGGACATGCCGGACTTCTTTTTTGGGCGCGCGATTTCCACTACCTTCAACTGCTTCCGTAGTGTGGCGACCGGCATTCGGAGCTTGCCGCACCGCGTCTGGATCAACCTGAGGTGCCAGTCCTGCTGAATGGGATCGAGCCGGCCGACCTCCGACAGAATCGGATTGAGCAACCGGCTGAGATCACCGTCAGGAACCTCGGTGCTGAGTTTCGAGATCGCCAGTTCGATCGGCGTCTGCGCGGCCGCGAGGATCGCTTCGAAATCGGCCGCCGTCTTGCCGGAGGCGAAGAACTCGTTGACATCGATTTTCGCGTCGGCCATCAACGCGTCGGCCTCGGCGCTGCCGCCAGGCAGACTGGCGAGCGTCTCGCGCGCGGCCTGCTGCTTTTTGCCAAGAGGTAAGACGGCCACCCGGGTGGCGATTCCGTGCTGTGCCAGGATGCGCGCCGTCTTCAGCGCACCCTGCATACCCGCCTCGGAGATCTCGTTGTCCTGGCAGATGTAGACGGTCTTCACGCCGGCGAGTTTCGGCAGCAACCGTTCCCAATCGGCCTCGCGGATCTGCACGGTCACCGGCGACACCACCGGGAATCCATGCTCCATCAGGGAAATGCAATCCGTGACGCCTTCAGTGATGATGACCCGCTCCGGCCGTGCCAGCAGCACATCCTCGTTGTAGAGGACGTCGTTCCGGATGTACGGCGACACGTGGCTGTTGTTGCGGTCATTGTGGATTGCCAGTTTCTTGTACTTCGACTTCTCCCATTCGTGATCCGGTGTCCAGGGTGTGCTCCGTCCGATCATGAAGACGACGTGCCCGCGACTCCAATATGGGAAGACGATCCGGCCATCGAAGAACGGAACCAGCCCGTCCTGCGCGGTGGGCCGGAAGACGGAGGTGGCCGCCAGTTCGCGCATGGTGAAGGCGCCCGGCCCATCCATCAAGGTGCGCGCCACGCTAGGCACGCCATTTTCCGCGTATCCGATCTGGAGCCGGCTGATCGTCTCCTCGCTGATTCCGTATTTCCCCCGAAACCATGCAAGGACTTCCGGATTCCCGATCAGCCGCTGGTGATACGAGGCTGCGAACGCGGTTAGCGCCTCACGCACCCGAAGCGTAAGCCGGTGAGCTTCCTCGGCCTCTTCCGGGCTTCCGGAAGCGAGCTTCGACAACGGCGGCAGTCGAACGCGTGAGGCCAGGAAGTCGCGCGCCTGCCGGTGGGAATCCGGCATGGAGCCAGACTGCCCGCGGGTGACGACGCCGAACCGGACGAACTCGACCAACTGCAACACGTCGCCGCCTGTGGCGCAGGCGTGGCAAAACCAGCCCTGCTTATCGAGCCAGACGTGAAGCGAGCGGTGCGACTGGCTCCGGTGGTTCGGGCAATCGCAGAACAGGGTCTGCCGCGATTCCTGCGTGATGCCGTCACCGATAAGTTCGCGGGCGATCTCGCCGATATCTACATCGGTCACCTGCCGGTAGTAAGTGTGGACATCTACCGGAGGTGCAGTCACTGCCGTGTCTCCGGATGGAGCAGGAAGGAGAGGAATGTGTTTCGGCAGTCCACCTGGCGTTTGGCGGCGCAGTTGTCGATGCCCCACCGGTCCCCGAGAAGAATCACGGACTCTTTTGCGCGTGTTACCGCGGTGTAGAGCAGATTGCGGTGGTGCATGAAGGAGTGCGACTTATGGGCGATCACAACAGCGCAGGGAAACTCCGAACCCTGCACTTTGTGAATCGAAGTCGCATAGGCCAATTGGATGTTGCCGAGCGCATCGCTCCCGCTCTTGAGCTCTACAGGACGGCCATCGAAATCAATGGAGAGGCCACCGTCCGGCTTGGAGTCAACTACGACGCCCATCGCGCCATTCATGACGCCCAAGTCGTAATCGTTCTTCGTCTGGATCACCTTGTCACCCGGATATGGCCGCGCGCGGTGGCCGGCCTCGACGGCAGCCACGTCGACGCCGAACAACTTCTGCTGCAGGAGGCGCTGCAACTCGATATTCAACTCCACAGTGCCGAGCGGGCCTTTATGCGTCGGCGTGAGCACCTGAACCTCGCGAATCAGGTCGTAGCCGAGTCGTTCCTGCAGCACTTCCTCAAAAAGGAGCAGCAGCATGCGCCGCACATCCTCGCGGTCGGTGAATTTGTCGATTACGTACCAGGGCCGGCGCGCGCCGACGAACGAATCCGAGGTAGGCCGCACCTCGCCGTCGAGGATTGCTGTGGAGTTCTCCTTCAGAACACCAGCCTGGCGGATGATCCGTGTCAGCACCGTGGTCGGGATCGCCACGGACCGTACGAGGTCCCGCAGGAGGTTGCCGGGGCCCACCGGCGGCAACTGGTTGTGATCCCCGACAAGAACCACGGCGGTGCGCTTGCGATCCACCGCCTGGAATAGCCGCCAGGCAAGCGGCACGTCCATCATCGAGACTTCATCGACTACGAGAATGTCCGCTTCAATCGGGTTCAGTGTGTCCCGCGAATACGTGTGGCCGTTGAAACCCAACAGCCGGTGGATGGTGCTGGCCTCATGGCCAACTACTTCCTCGAGGCGTTTGGCAGCCTTGCCAGTGGGCGCGGCCAACACGACTTTCAATTCCAATCGTTCAGCGATGCTGGTGATGGTCGATACTGCGTATGTCTTGCCGCTACCGGCGCCGCCGGTTACCAGCGAGATGGAGAAGTTGAGCGCGTTCCTGACTGCATCGCGCTGTTCGGGATTCAATTCGCCACCCTCAGCATCGAGAAGATGCTCTACCTCAGTGACAGCGTGCGGACTACGCCGACCGGCGGTTTTCAGGACTTCGGCGAGCTCCGTCTCCATCCGGTGAATCTCCGGATCGGCCACTACCAACCGCTCGAATGGCTGAGAGAGAAGCACCCCTTCGGCAATCAGGGCTTCGAGATTCCCCTCGATCACCTCGCGGCTGTCGAGCGTGTCCATCACCAGCAGAGTATTGGCGCGGTCAAGCAGATCTTCAAATTCCACCCAGCAGTCGCCATCATCGAGCGCCGCCAGCACGCTGTAGTGAAGCCCCGCGCGAATCCGCGATGGCAGATCCTTCGGTGTCCCCATCTTGCGGGCGATCTTGTCGACCCGTTTGAAGCCATAGCCGGTGATTTCCCGCATCAGCACATAGGGATCGTTCTCCAGGATCGGCACAACCTGGCTGCCGAACTTGCCCACCAGCGTGGTGACCTGGTGATGGGTGAGCCCAAAGCGGGACAGGTAGGTCATGGCGGCGTTGAAGTCACTGTTGGCAATCCAGATCCGCTGGAGATCCAGGATCGCCTCCACCGGCGCCTTCGCGATTGCGGCCACGGTCTCGGGCTGACTGCGGATCGCCGCGTCGAAGCGCGCGCCGAAATGATCGGCGATCAGCCGCGCTTTGACCGGCCCGATCCCTTTCACGTCCGGATGATTCGCCAGGAAGTTTGCCAGCCCATCTGCGTCCATCTCCTGATCGAAGCCCATGCAGTCGGCTGCGAATTGCCGTCCGTACTTCGGATGGTGGGTCCAGTGGCCTTCCAACCGAACCGCATCATTCTCCCTGGCATACACCTTGCCGGCAAACGTGATGAGATGACCGTCGGATGTGCGGAGCCGCCCGGCGCTGAACGCCGGGCCCGAGTAGAAGACTGTTTCCACGATGCCACGGAGAGAACATTGGACCTCTTGGGTTGCCGCCTTCGTCATGCATTCCACCTCGCGTGAGCGCCGAGCAGATAGGCCTGCACGAACTGACAGGCCGCTTGACGGCTGGAACAGAAAAACACCGGGATGCGGTGATCGAGTGTGACTGAGAGCGCGCTGCCGAGCACGGCGTTCGGATGGGCGCCACCCCGGTAGCGTCCCTGCAGCACTTCCAGGAGGCCTGCCTCAACTACCACGCAAGCCGCGCGATAGCCCTCCAGCTTGCTGAGCTCGCGCCGGAAGCGGGCTCGCTGGTGAATCACCGTGGAGACGAAATCGTCGAGTGTCTTCCGCTCCACTGCAACGACACCCTCCATGCCAGCCACCGAGTAATCCCCGGCTGGCAGGGCGCGGCGCTCCACCCGCACCAGCCGGGAATCGAACGAGTAAGGCTCCTGCTCCCTTGTATCGGCGATGAGCGTGACCAGCGCCGCGCTAGAACGGGACAAGCGCGTCCCCTGCCTCCTGGCGGAACTTGCCCGGTGTCCGGTCGTTTACGATGCGGCTGTTGAAGTAGATGTTCTCGTTGTCGCCCTTGGTCTTCTTGGTGACCTCCAACTTCACGTCGAGAAGCTTGCTCAGATGCCTGGGCAGATCCGACAGCTTTTCGAGGTCCAGACCGCAGATGTGCAGGTCGGTCTTCACGAACTTCAACGTGTTGGCGGTGAAGACGCTGTTGCGCCACATGAGGCGGTTGACGTGGCGCGGCGCGAGCACACGGAGCGTCCACTTCAGCATCGGGTTGCCGGTGGTGTGCGCCTCAGCGATTTCCACCTTTTCAACGACAACCTGATACTTCCCGTCGGGAACGCTCTCCATGTCTGAGCGCTCCGCCGGAGTTTCACTCTGGAAGTCGTCGTCGAACTGAGTCAAATCGATCGATTTGTTAGCCATGTGATTTTCTCCTGGTGTGATGAATTACTGGTTTGCCGCTGCCGGCGCCGGACGGCTGTGCTCCACGGCCCTGGCCGTTGGCGCCGTTACCGTCGCCGCGTTGTAGGACTCCTTGAATTTGCCGAAGTCGAGGTCCAGCGTCTCGGGAAGCCGGCCCGTGCGGTCGCCGGCCTCGTAGTACAGGCTGGGCTTGGTGCGGATCACACGCCGCATGCTCTGCTCCCCTTTTTCGCCGGTGATGGCTTCGAGATCGCAGAACAGCACCATGTCGGCCATCCCGAGCACGATCTTGCGCGCCTTGTCCGGCAGCGTCGGCACCACCCGCATGTACTTGCCGGTGCGCGAGTCCACCTCCATCTCCTTGGCGTGCGAGATGAGGAACAGCCCGTAGGGCAGGAAGGCGAGTTTGGTGAGCACGCGCTGGAATTCGTTGTTGACCAGCGCATAGCCCTTGCCGTAGCCGAGGTCGGATTCGTGCTCGACCTTGAACTTTGCCAGGATGTATTCAGTGCAGAACTTGTAGGCGTTGTCGATGGTGTCCAGGATCACCGTCTTGAACGGATGATTGCCCTCGACGATTTCGGCGCACGCCTTGCGCAGATCCTCCCAGGACTGAATGGGTACCTGGTAGACGTCCAGGGCATTGAGTCCGGGCTCGGTGGCCAGGAAGAGCGCACTGTCGGCTTGCGAGCAGAGGGTGGACTTCCCGATTTTTGTTTGCCCGTACACGAGCACGGTTAGATCGGCCAGGTCAGGCTTGGGTTGAGTTTTCGTTGTCGGTAACGGCATGGTTGCGTAGTCTCCTCTTAGAAAGTGGTCTCGGTGGGATCGTTGGGCAGCACCCGCAACTCCTCATTGGGCGCCACCCGTTGGTAGAAGTTCTCGATGACGTTGGGATTACCGTTCGAGCGGCAGAGCGCGAAGTACGCGCACGGCCTGTGAAAGTTGAAGCAGAAGCCGGTGTTCTGATAGAAGACACCGCGGCGGCGGGCGTCGAGGTATGCCTGGGTCAGTTCCCAGAGTTCGCTGCGGAGGATGTCGAAGCGGTCACGGGAGAGGTAAAGCATTTCCCGGTGGAGCATGGCCGGATCGGTGTACTTTTCCGCGAGGCGCTCCTGGAATTCCTCATCCGTTTCCGGCAGCTTTCGCTTGGCGGTCGTCTTGCCCGTCTTCGACTTTGCCAGCAGTTCCGCCCGGCGCGCCTGGTACTCTTCCTCCGTTTCGCCCTTGCTCTGCTGGAGCTTGGCTTTGACGAGGATGTTGTAGAGGATGCCGGTGATGGTGATGCCCATCGCCTGCTCCACGTAGTAGGCGTAGATGGTGATCTGGAAGTCCGTCCACAGCCGCTCCAGATAATCGGCGTCGAGTTGGGCTGCGGTCTTGTGCTCCAGGAGGAAGAAGTCGTCCCCGATACGCACGATGCCGTCGACCTTACCGGCGAGGACAAAGCTCCGGGATGCCGCGCCGGTGGCCGGATTGACGATCGGCCCCTGGAACGTCTTCTCGAGCGCCACCACCTCGAACTCTTCCGCCGCATATCGCGTCGCGTAGGCTTTCATCAGAGCCGTGGCGTTGTGCCAGTCGCGGCGCTGGCCCTCGTCATACAGCCGGGCAGGGCAGAGAGTGTCGATGAGCGCCAGCACGCGCTCGAGATCGCGGCACTGGTGCCACAGCTCAAGACACTGGTGCACGAGGGAACCGAAATGGAGGTTCCCATCACGCTCCAGACCAACCAGGTGCTGGATATAGCGCCAGTCCACCGCTTTGCGGCAGTTCCGGAACAATGCCCACATGGAATAGGTCGTGACCATGGGAGATCCGGTAATGAACAATCTGTCCTTTGGCGGTCCTTGCGCGCCGCCATCAATCCCGATGTACGGAATCGGAAGCTGTTGGGCATTCGTCATCGGGCAGCTCCAACACTCGCCGGCGCGAAGCCTGCCGCCACGAACGCCGCGCGAATCTGTCTGATCCGTCGATTCACCTGGGCCAGTGAAAGCCCAGTCTTCCGGCGCACGGCCGATACGGGCATCTCGGCGAGATACCGGGCGATCCTTTGCAGGTCCTCCGGCAGCCCCGCGAGGACACGCTCCGTGTCGAGGCCCAGTTCCAGGAGCGGACGGAAGTCTTCCGCTGGCGCGTCATCTGCTTTGCCGGTCAAACTGCCGTCCGGCCATTCGGAGTCGGTATCCAATTCCAGTGGTTGGAACTGAGGACGTTGAATCTGTCGCGATGCCAAGACGCAGGCATGATTGCGAACGACGCCGTGCACGAACCCTTTCCAGTTCCCGCGCGACTCGTCAAACCGGGGCAGGCGCCTGAGACAGTCCAGTGCCAGATCCTGCCGGAAATCATCCCAATCATCCGCGCCGAATCCGAAGTTCGTTTGCAGAAGGCTGGCCCGCAGCGCCGTCTGCTGGAGCAGGTACGGAGTGATATCGGCCAGGGGTATGGCCACCGACGCCGGCATCATCGCCGTACCCCCTGGATAGGGCGCTCAATCAGGGCCCGCCGCGGAATGCCATAGCGAACGTCTATCCGCTCGATGTTGCCGTCACCGAGTTCATCGAGTTCCTCCATCAGCCGAATGACTTCATTCCCCAGTTCGAAGTCCGTCAGATCCATTTCCGGACGCGGTTGGTTGCCGGTGTCCAGCTTCACCTCGACGAATACTGCAGGCGCGGGGTTGAACACCGGCTCGCCGCTGCGAACTTCGAGGCCTTCGAGATAGCCGAAGTTGACCGACTGGAGCAACCGAACCAGGGCTTGCCGGGGAGCGGAAAGTTGGGAAAAGCGCTTGGCTTGTTTCATGGCCGGCTTCACTCCCCCATCCCCGTGCGGTTGCGAATCAGGAATTCCTCGACGGCGGCGTGCACTCGGGGTGGTTTTGCAGCCTTCGGCTCGAGTTCGTCCCGGTGGGCAAGTCCCTTCAGATCCCGCAGCAACCGCACTCGGATCCGGTCCATACGTTTGGTCAGCGTCCAGACCAGGTCATCTTCCAACTGGTGCAAGGCGGCCGCGCCGCCCACCAGTAAGGCGATGTCATCCAGGGCTGCCCGCACCAGCGACTCGGTTGGCGGGACAGAATCAACCGGGGTCGGCGTTTCTGCTTTTTTGATTGGGGTAGCGGAGGCGTCTGTGCTCATCGTGTCCTCTGCTACTGGCTGGGTAACATGTGACCGAACCGGGCACTGGGGCGCCCGGCGTTTTGCTATGCCCCTGAAAACAAATCAAATGTTGTTCAAATATTTCTTGCGCGACGGGCGCGGCCGACCGGTAACACGTTACTTTCGCGAGCAGCGGAGGCGGGCCTGTCCACGGCAAATGAGCGGGAAGGGGAACACAACATCCTGTTAGCATTGGCTTGTACTCGGAGACCATGGCCGTCAATCCACTCAAGCATCCGGTTTACGACCTTCTGCCGCTGCGCACGCAGACCAAGCTCTTGAGCCCAGTCTCGGAAGACAAGTTGACGTGGGACTGCTTCTTCGGTCTGCTTCGCGCCGGCAAGCTCGGCACTGTTCTCGCCAGCCTGTTGAAGATTCCGGTTGAGAGCCTCAAGGATGCACGCCTGGTGCTGTGGGGCTTTGAGATCCGGGAAAACGGTGCGGAGGTTTGGGAACCACTGCGGGAAGTGCTGTCTGCGGTCGAGAATTATCGGGACGGAAAGCCGGAGGGACAAAAGACGGAGCCCGACGTGATCGTCATTTCCGGCAAATCATCTGGTCGTCGCCGAATGCAAACGGAGATCCGTCCTGGGACGATGCAGCCGGTTCCAGGACCAGCGTTGTCCCGAGATCCATATGGACCGGCGCAAGCGTCCATACTGCCAGTATTGGACTCGCGGACTGCAGGATCTCGTCACTTTCTCGAAGCCCGTGCCCGCGACTTCAGAGCCCGACTGCAGTCAGTATTATCAACTTCTACGGAACTACATGATTGGCGACCGCCTGGCGGCAATGCTGGGTCTGCCGCTCCATTTGATGGTGGTAAAAGCCTTGAACAGTCCGCACTTCGCCGAGACGAGGACAGAGCTACAGCGTTTCAACTCCACGATGACCCGCGCCCCGGAGTACGCCGTCGCGTGCTGGAATGATTTCCGGCGCGCCGCAACTCCCGACGTCCTGTCTGACTACGCTTCTGAACTCCCGCCGCTTACCTAAACAGTGCCAAGGCGCGGCGGGTCGCGCGCCCACTCTATACCAGCGTCAACTCCGGCAACTCGCCTGCCAGCAGGCATCTCAACTCGGGCATCCCCAACAGACCGGCGGTGTTCGCATCATTCGCCATCATCGCTTCACTCCTTAGCCAACGTGGTCTTCGTCTGGGCGTGCGCCCGGCTCCTGGAAACCGCGCCAGCACCTTTTGGCACGTTGATCTCGCTCGAGCACGCGAAGACCGCCGTCCACGACCGGGAGGCTTCGAGCAATCGGAGAGGTTCACCGTCGAGTCCGGTCCACTCCCGGAGTCGCGCGGCGAGTTTGAGCACCACCATGTCGTTGCCGCCGCGCGCGAGCATGCCACCGGCACGGAGCAATTCGGCAAAGGCAGCGCCTTCTGAAGTAAGCTGGCCCGCCTCAGCTCGCAGGCCCATCTCCTCCAGAGAGTAGGTCCGGGTTACAGTTCCACGTTCCTCGGCAACCTCTCCAACGGTTTCGCCTCTTCGGTTCTGTGCCCCACGTGCCCGGAACTGCTGCCTCTCCGGAACAGTCACGAGAATTCGGCCATCCACCCGCTCATGGAATGTCAAATCCAGCCAGGTCACGCCTGCCGGTGTTCGGAAGCCGTCATCTCCAGCCAGACGAATCTCAAATTGACATACGTAGGCCTTGGCCTTACGGTGATTCTCAATCGGATCGCCATCCACGCCAATTAGCTCCTGCAGGAATTGACGAAGGCGCAGGACCCGCATTTTGACCGCTGCATCTCCAGAGACCAGTTCCTGGATCTTCGCGGTATCCATCGTCCCTCGCGCCGCCGCGAAGAGTTTTAACAGTTCGATGGGCTGAGACTTCTGGTCAACGCCGAGTTCGGCGAAATCAGTTTCATGAACCTCGCCGCAGACCGTAATCCGCAACATTCCGTCGAAGACGATCATCGAAACGTCTCGCCAGGTCGCCCCGGCGGGAGCCGGGATGCTCCGCGAGGATTTTCGCGAAGGTGGCGCGCTCTCAGTGAATCGGTCCTCCAGGTATTCGAGATCGACAATCACCTGCGGGCCATCCATCCGCGAGACCGAAATGAAATCGATCGCCTGATGGCCGGAGGAGATCTCGTCCGGCCTCCCGTCACAACACACGGTGAGCAGGAGCGCGGAGCCTTGGCCGATGGAACTTCGGATAGCGGCCGACATCTCCGACAGCGGCGGCCCTCCGCCGACACCCAGGAAGATGTCGCGGTACCGCCCGCCCAGGCGACGTCGGCCGAGGCTCCACAGATGCTGGAGTAGCAGCACTTGAATCGGGACTGCAATCCCCATTGCTACACCGGCAAGTTGGGCCACGCGTCCAGCATCAATCCGCCACTGCCGCAGCCGCCAGGGTTCCACGTTCACTGTCCCTTCCTCAGGGCACGAAATGAACATGCGTCTGCCGCCGGCCACGCAGATCACTTCCGAGGAGTGCCTCTCCGGGCAGGCATCACACATGATGCATGTGGCCGCCTCGGTTTCACGCATAATTCCCAGGCCAACGGCGCGCTCAAAGTCGAGCCTGCCCCACCTGCGAAACTCATCGATACCGACGACCGGATCGCCCGATGCGAGCCTCTCAAGCAGCCGTGGCCAGATCGTTGGCATGTTTTTCGATCCCCCACTCGGGCAGATACCGGCGCAAAAGCTGCTCCTCGAATGTGTCTCCCAAGTCGCAGGTCGCCGGTGCGGTGATCTTAAACGGCACGATCGTTTCCTTGTCCTCGGCGTCCCGCATAAAAGCCTGAAGCGTGACCCCGATAATCGTGGCGGTTGTCAGCCTGGCGTGTTTTTCCGCGAGCTTATCGTCAATCACGTCGTACACCGATCCCGCTTTCGATTTCGGATCTTCGATGGCGACAGTAATTCGCCCGGCGCGTTGACCGTGGAATTTGAGCCGCATGGCTTGCACGCGGACCAGGTTGATGTTGTCGGCGGTGTTCGTAGGAAACGTGATGTCCGGGTTTTTGAAGAGCTCCAGGTCGAAGGGATCCTCGACGAGCGACTCGGGCAAGTGGTCAATTCCGAGGACTACGCGCGCGAAGATCTCTGCCAACGGGTGCCGGACTTTCTGGCCGCCTTGGACGAAGGCGTCGGCGGTGCCATCCCGGCGGTGATATCCAAAAATGACATCAAATGCCGGTCTCCGGCGCTGGAACTCGAACCGTCCATCGTCGTCATAACCGAAGCGTTCGTCGAGGTAATCCGCCGGATAAGCAAAGAAGCAGTCCACATCGCCCTCGCGCCTGCGGTGCTCGACGATGCATCTTTCGCCGCGCTTCTGAGTGGCCCAGAAAAAACCGGAGAACTGACGCCCGAGTTCCACCAGCATTTCTGGTGTGACCTCGATGGCTTTCACCGGCAGGTTCTTCAGCGTCTCCCAGGACCGTTTCGGCAACGTGTCGATATGGCCCAGTATGCGGGCGGTCCGGAAAATGCGCGTGTCCCGGATATAGCACCAGAGGGCGCGCTCATGGGCGTTCATCTTGGCTGCGATCTCTGCGGCGATGTCGATGTCAACGTCGCGGGAGGCCTCGATCAGCGCCTGTGTGCCCACCACAGTGGCCAGTGATTCCACGGCCCGAAAGATGTTGAAGAGTTTGGCGGATTCGTCTGGCGGGATCAGGTTGCACCGCTCGTAAATTGACTCGACGCGGTGTTCGCTCACGACCCTCCAGTCGAAGCCGGTAAAGGCGGGAACAGAGGAGAAGAACTGCTCCAGCAATGCGTTTGGGACGTGGCGGAAAAAAGATAAAGGATTAAAGATCGTCGGCACAGAACCCCTCCTGCTTTGGCTAAGGACCCTGGTGCACGATTCCTGCTTCGGCGGCAGGTAGTGTTACTCCCCGATATCAGCGCTCGTTTGGAGTTCCAGCGGCCATGTTTGGCGTTTGATTACCATAGCCTATCACGGCGAACAAAAGGCGAACCAGCCCGCCGCTGCAATGCGCTGATTCTCTTCGGCAAATTCCGGCAAATTTCGGTTGACAGACTTACGGACGCAGATGCGTATCATTCTATCTGCCTGTCCTGCTTGAGCTTACGCCAACGTCCCCGCTGTTCGCCCCAGTCGAATTCTGCCGCGATTCGTCGTGTCGCAACCTCGCTTATGGCGAACCGGGGCGCCGAGTTCGGCGGGAATTCCAGGATCTCCTGTTGAATGTCCGGCGCGAGCCAAACAAGTTCCATGATCTGGCTCATGCGCTCACGAGTAAGGCAGCCAAGCCGGGCGAGGTCGGCGTAGTCGCGCGCATCGCCGCGTTGGATCATGTCCTGGAACTGGATCGCCAGCGCCAACACCTCCGTGACTCTGGGAATACGGCCTTTTGCCGGTCGCGGAATATCCGGCGACTCCGCCTCCCGAGTCGGAGGGCCCGTTGTGTTCAGGCAAAACTGAATCTCAGCCGCGCTGTTGTGCATGTTCGTATTTCTCCTTGATTGCTGGGGCCCAGTTGCACAACTCCTTGATTCCACTTGAGCGGAACCCGAGAGTCACCGTGCCAGCCTTGCCGTCGTACCGGATTTGCTCCACCAGCGTGTGAATGAACCGCTCCTGCTCCCATGTTGAGAGTTGCTCCCACAGCGGATCGAATGCATGCAACGCATCTACGAGGTCGCTGGAATCGTTCGGCTCCGCGCTGGCTGCCTCCAACTGCTGTTGGAGTTCCGATAGCCTTGTCGGTTTCAGCCATTCCGCACCACTTTCCACCGCGCCACTTTGTCATGGAGGTCTTGAGCATCGCGCTCAACCCGCACCTGGGAATCGCCGTAGCGGCGGCCAAGACGTTCGCGAAACGCAAAGCCCAGACGCTGTTTGAAGAAGCCCTCGCGGTCCATGGCCTGGGCGATGAAGTCAGGCAGCGAGGTCCTCAGTGCTTCGGCGCGGTCCGTCAACGCCGACTGCCTCGTGGAGTCGTTCCACGTTTTGTCGTTCATCCGATCCCACACTTGCGCGACGGTGAACGGCTCGCCGTAGAAAACGGTATCGAGGATCTTCAGGAACGCTTCCCACTGGACAGATTCCATGTCGGCCTGGTCGTATAACTGGTTGGAATTTCCCAGGAAGCCCTCGATGCCGGCGTGCTGGAGGATGCCGCCGACGATTACAGACCAATCCTCGAAGCTGCCGACGGGAGTGAGGCTCGGCTCCGGCCGCCCGGCGACGAACCAGGCGCGCGCCAGAGTGAGCAGTGCGGCCAGCAGTTCCCCGCGGTGCTTCAGAACATATTCCTTCAGCTGCTTGTGCTTGAATCCGGTGCGTTGAAACGGCTTCGAGCATCTCGCGTCCATCCGAATCCAGTAGCAGCGCCGCGGCATGTCGCCGCCCAACTGGATGTTGTTTCCGGTGGCGATCCAGGCGCAGCGGACGGGCAGGTTGATCGTCTGCGATTTGCCCAGGACGCGGTCGCCGTGGGTGATCTCCGTCAAAGCTTTGCAGAAATCCCCGTTATCCAGCCGGTAGTTGACGTTGTCGATCACCACCACCGCGGACCCTTCGCGCAAGACTGACGTCAACGCCTTCCGCCATTCCTCCGCATCGCGGGGCGCGGAAAACATGGGAGCTTCGCGACCGCTGGTGATGAGCGACACCACCTCGGACAGCAATGATTTGCCAGTGCCTTGTGTGGTCGCGTCGAACAGTGCCAAGGGCGTCGGTCCCTTGATGGCGGGCCGCACCACGGGCGTGAGGATCGCCGCGATGGCGTTCGTCCGGCTCGCTACATCTACAAAAGGAAAATCCGAAATGATGTCGTGCAACCATATTCACCGCAACATCGATATGGTCAGCGGTAGGATGCTCCGCGAGTTCCGGCATGTTCAGGCCGTCCTGCTGCGCATAGAACAGGCGGCTCTGCTCGTCGTAGCCGGGCGTCATGATGATGGTGCCGTCCTCACGCAATGCCGGTGCTTCGATGATTCCCTGGAGCACCGGGAAGCCCCACTCCGTGGGCGGCATGCGCCAGGATGTCCTTCACCATGTCCATGGGCGGCGAGCAGTTGGTGAAGCCCTCGGCGGTGATTTCGTAGAAGTCGGCGGCGCGCGTCAAGCGGTTCCTGAGGATGCGGTCGGTGGCCTCGGTGATGATGTGGCGGCCATTCTCTTCCTTGTGAATGCAGGCCGGCTTACCGGCGCGGGCGAAGATGGAAGGCGGGATGTTGAACGCTCGCAAAGCCGCCAGGCTCTCGCCTGTTATTTCACGAAGTTGCCGGTCGTTGCGCTTGGATGTTGGGGAGACCGGAACGGCGGGGATGGCTGCCATCAGCGGCCTCATCCTTTCCCCGCTTCGAACGTTTCGGGATGCCCAGCACCACGGGGCTGGCGATCTTGCCGCGGTGGTTGCACTCTGCGCAGTAGCGGCCGCAGCCCAGCTCGCCACCGATGAATGCGCAGGTGGCCGGTCCGGCGGCGCCCATCGCCTGCTTCAGTTTCTCCGCGGTCTCACTCTCGGAGTACTTTGCGTACGGACGGCTGAGATCGTGCGCGAAGTGGACGCCATCTTTGCACCGGCCCACGATGGAGAGCATCCGGTACCATTCCGGCTCCGGGCAGCGAAGCCGCATCGTCTTTACAGTGCCGTATCCAGGGGCAGCCCGCGAGCACCCGCAAGAACTCGGCGGACGGCTGCTCGGGCGCCGGGCCCTGAAGATGCGCCTTCAATTCCGGATCAGCTTCGATATTCAGGAAGTCTTCGAAATCCGACGGATTGTACCGGCGGGCATCCTCGACGACCTCGTAGCGCACCAGTACCGGCTCGGCCTGTTTCCTGTTGTACGTCCCCGGCAGCCGGAGCACTCGGCAGAGATCGGCGGTGCCGTCCATGATCCAGCCGCACGTGATCGCGGCGTTCTGCAAGTACTTCTGAAACGCCTTGGAGAGAGCCTTCGCCTTCTTGCGCTCCTTATCGCTATCGAACTCCCACGGCTCCTTGAATAGCCAGTACGCCTGGATGCCGCCGCCGGTGTAGACGATAACGGTGGGCTTGAACGGCACCGCCTGCACGATGCGCATGGCGTCCTCGATAGTGGGCGGCAGGGCGAGGGCGGCGGGGTTGGGGCCGAGCACGTCGATGTCGGCCCACAACCCTGGCAGCGAGATCACCCCGGCCTCTTTGCCACGGCCCTTTTCTGGTCGATCCGCTTGAAGACCCATCGCGAAGTAAATGTTGAAGTGATCGCGGAGCCGCATCGCGGTATCGGCGGCATCGTCATACCAGCCATCGCGATCCAGATTCGCAAAGTGCGAGACGTTCGATGGTTTGCAGAACAGAGGTAGGACGCCACGCTCCTGGCCGCTAAAAATGGCGCGGAGGAAGGTGCTGGCGGCATTGAAATCCGACGTGCCGGTTACATTGATGGGAACCGTTCCAGGCGTGGTGGCTGCGATCATTTCGCTGGTGGCATCAGCCAAGGGATTCACCCCTGATAACCACCGGAGCCAGCAATTCCGAAAGGGAAATCCGATAACAACGGCGGGCGCCCCAGGCGCGGAGCTTGCCGCTCCGAATGTCGCGCCAGATGGTGCGCTCGGTCTTCCCTGCCACTTTCGCGCCTTCCTTCACGCTGACTAAATCGCTGGGGATGGTCGGGACGACTTCGACGAGATACCTCGGTTTCATGCAGCCTCCCTGTCTCCTTCGGGTTCCGACCGGCGGGCATCTGCCTCTGCGGACCACCGTTGGAGCGTGGTGAAGAAGCCGGCGACGTTTTCCACCATCTGGCGCGCATCCTCATGCGTCAATTGCCGCGAGGTGCGCTGTTGCCAGAACTGAAGTGTCTCTTCGAGCTGCGGCAACGGCTCCATACTGACCTTCAGTGTGGGCTATTGACTCTAACTTCAAAACGTGTAGACTATGGATTGAGATGTCAACAAGAGATTGGGACTTGGGTGGATTGACCGATATCAACGGTAACCTGGGCAAACCCGTGCCCTCCGGTCAAGTTCTTGTGCCGGGCAAGATTGAACTCGAGGGCGACGCCATACGGTGGAAACTGGCCGGGGCGGCCCGATGGCAGGAAGTTTCTCGATCCACCTTGAACGAGTTCGTGAAATTGTGGGAGTCGGATTCGGCGGCCATCCTGAGGTTCGCGAACAAGTGGGGCGTCCTGGCGATGCAGCCGGCCAAAGTGAAGGACACGGTGCTGTACCGGCCATGCGGCGAATCCCAGACCGAAGGGTCCGATCCCATTGCTGCCTGGAAATACTTCTCTCGCCGGGTGTGCGCGGTCCTCAACATCGCCGCCGCGCTGAGGCAGGACAAGCTTGGCGACCTGGCCGACTGGGGAATTATCGCTTCCATCGATGACACGGAGGAGTCGTTCAAGACCGCCTACGAGGAGCACAAGTACGGCATGGGCTGGTATCTGTTTCCAAAGCCCGCCCCCAATCGCAACCCGATCGAGCAAGGCAGGCAGGTGATTGCGACCGAAGTTACCTCGTGGTTGAGTTGCTGGAGAGCCGGGCGTGTGCAGGGCCTCTCGGATTTCGCGGTGCAATGGAAGCCGGACAGCGCACGATGGGAATTGCAGGTCGATTATCACGGCTTCCTATTCGCCGCGTTGGGCCTGCAACTCGCGCTGAGCCTCGCCGGGGCCGAAAGCCTCTACACATGTTCGGGGTGCGGCTTTCCCTACGTTCGGGAACTGAAGCGGCCCAAACCCGGAACGGCGAACTACTGCCCAAAGTGCAGCGACAAGGGAGTCGCGCAACGGCGGGCGGTCGACGCTTACCGCGAAAAGAAAGCGGAGACGCTCCGCCTTGCCGCCGCTGGCACACCCGCCGATGAGATCGCGCAGAAACTTGGCACGCCGCTGTCGCGGATCAGGAAATGGTTGGGTACGGAAAGCCCGACGGGAAAGAAGCAGCGGAAACGTAGGGAGGTGAAATGAAGAAAAGAGCAGAACTCCAAGGCGGTGCCGGGTCGGCCGGAGCGGCGCGCCACCTTGCCGTCATTTACGCCCGCGTCAGCAGCAAGGACCAGGAGAAGGAAGGCTACTCGATCCCGGCGCAAATGGAGTTGCTGCGCGGATATGCCGGTGCCCACGGCTTCACGGCGCTGCAAGAGTTCGTAGATGTAGAGACGGCGAAGGCCGCCGGCCGCACCGGTTTCGGCGAGATGATCGCGTTGTTGCAGAAGACTAAGGCCTGCCGCGCCTTGCTGGTGGAAAAGACGGACCGCCTCTACCGCAATCTGAAGGACTGGGTGACGATTGATGGGCTTGGTCTCGAGGTCCACTTCGTCAAGGAGAACGTGGTGCTATCGCCCGACTCCCGCTCCTCGGAGAAGTTCATGCACGGCATCAAGGTGCTGATGGCGAAGAACTACATCGACAACCTCTCGGAGGAGACCAGGAAGGGAATGCTGGAAAAGGCGCGGCAGGGAGTCTGGCCGTCTTACGCCCCGCTGGGGTATCTCAACGTGGACGGCGCCAACGGCAAGCGGACCATAGCTCCCGACGCCAATCTGGCACCGGCCATCACCAGAATGTTCGAGCAGTATGCAACCGGCAAGTACTCGCTGAAACAGATCGCCGGGACAGCCCGCGCCGACGGTCTGGCTTACCGGAAAAGCGGCGACGACGTGCCGACCTCGACCATCCACAAGATTCTGCGGAACCGGATCTACTCCGGCGACTTCGATTTCGACGGCACGAAGTATCAGGGCACGTACGAGGCGTTGGTCTCCCACGAGCTGTGGGAGCAGGTCCAGGCTATCCTCGACGGACGCGGCGCAAAGAAGACTCGCAAGATGAGGGAGACGTTCGCCTTCAGCGGCTTGATCACGTGCGGCCATTGCGGTTGCGCCATGGTGGGCGAGATCAAGAAGGGCCGCTACGTCTACTATCACTGCACCGGCTTCAAGGGAAAGTGCCCGGAGCCGTACACGCGGGAGGAGGTGCTGGAGGAGAAGTTCGCCGGCATTTTGAAGGGGATCTCTTTCAGTGACGAAGTCCTGGGTTGGGTACGGCAGGCGCTTCGTGAAAGCCACCGGGACGAACGCCAGTTCCACGACGACGCCATCGCGAAACTCCAGCGTGAGCACCAGCGCCTTCAAAGACGGATCGACGCCATGTACGAGGATAAGCTAGACGGCAGGATCGCCAACGAGTACTTCGACACCAAGGCTGCGGAGATGCGGGCCGCGCAGGCGGCCATCATGCGCGACCTGGAGGCGCACCAGACGGCCAACTGCAGCTACATCGAGGAAGGTGTCCAACTCCTCGAACTGGCGCACCGCGCGCCCGTCCTGTTCGAGAGTCAGCCGCCAATGGAGAAACGCAAACTCCTGAATTTTGTACTCTCGAACTGCACTTGGAAAGGCGGCGAACTCGTCGCAAAATATCGGCAACCCTTTGACGTGTTGGCAGTTGCGGTCGCGTCGGAACAGCAGCGGATGGGAGGGGGATCGGCGGAAAAGGCCAATTTTGAGAATTGGCTCCCCGGCATGGATTCGAACCACGATTCACGGCTCCAAAGGCCGCTGTCCTACCATTAGACGACCGGGGATCAGGTCATTGTCAGTGTACCGAGTCCCACCACTCCCCCGCAATTACCCGTTCCGTCCAACACCAGTCCCACACCAAAGAACGCTTGCCATCCAACCGCGCCCGCCGCCCCAAATTCCGCGCTCGCCCCGCCCTGGCCGCGCCCGCGCCCCCTCTCTGGAAATCCGCCCCATACACCGCTATCCTGATGGTGGATTGCATGGCACCGTCACGCCGAGCACGTTCTACCCCGGCGACCTCATCATCTTCTCCACCGGGTTGCTGATTGCCGTTCTCCTCCTCGCCCTTACCCTGCGCGCCGCTCGCCTCCCGGGAACCCCGCTCGCCAATATTTTCTTCGCCGCCTGCGGCGTCCTCTGGTGTGCCGGCGGACTCGCTTACGCCGTCCTCTCCGCCACCGGCCTGCCCCGCTCCAGCCGCCTCCTCCTCGTCGCCCAGGCCGTCCAGTTCTCGGGTGCCGGCGCCTTTCCCCTTCCCATCCTCGCCATCTGGCGTCAGAAGCGCCGCGCTTTGCCCGTCTGGATCCTCGGCTGCCTCTCCGTGTCGGCCCTCGTCATTCTCCTCTGGTCTGCTCCCCTCGCCGGACTCCAACCCGTGCCCCTCCGCGCCGTGCGGCATCTCACCTCGGTGAACGCAGCCCTGCTGTTGATGCTCGGCGCCGCCACCTCTCTCCGCCGCGACACCACGCCCCGCGCGGTCTACCTGCCTTCGCTCGCCATGGTGCTCGCCGTCTGCGGCGCGGCCCTCACTACCGCCCTCTCCTGGCACTCCCCCAACGACACCATCGGTGCCGGCTTCGCTGCCATCGGTGCCCACTTGGCCCTCCTCGTAGTCCTGCTCGCCTTCCTCCTGTTCGCCCGTTTCCGTTTCGCCGATCTGTTCCTGCGCCACGGCGTGCGCATCCTCCTCGCCGGCATCTGGGCCGGCATCCTCGTCGTCATCGTCCAGGTCCCCGATCTGTGGATCCTCGCCCATCGTGCCCCGGTCCCCCAGGCTGTCCACGTCGGCCTCATCGTTGTCCTCACCAACATCATGCTGCTCTCGTTTGCCTTCGTCGACGATCGGCTCGGCCGCACCCTCATTCGCTGGCTCTTCCGCCCGCCCGACTATCGCGCCGAATCCCGCCGCCTCGCCCACCGCCTCCGCCACCTCGACCTCGAACCCGAAATCCGCGCCGCCGTCGAAGATGCCGCCCGCCGCCCGCTCGATCTTGCCGGCGCGCGCCTCGTCCCCGTCGAACCCCCGCCTGCTTCCGCTTGGCCCGCCGCCCTCCTCGACGCGGAAACCGTCGAGCTCGGTTACGCCGAAGTCCTCATCCCCGTCCTGTCCGCCGGCCGCGTCTCTCACGTCCTCGTCATCTCGCCCGGCACCGCCCGTCCCGGCCTCGTCAGCCACGATCTCGACTACCTCCGCGCGATCGCCGCCCTCTCCGGCAACCGCTTCGATGCCCTCCGCCGCGAGCGCGAAGCCGTCGAGCGTCAAAGCCGCGAAGCCCTCCTCCTCCAGCAGGTCACCGAGGCCGAACTGCGTGCCCTCCGCGCTCAAATCAATCCCCATTTCCTGTTCAACTCCCTCAACACCATTGCCGACCTCGTCGTCCGCGACCCCCCGCGCGCCGAAGCCATGACCCTGCGCCTGGCCAGCGTCTTCCGTCACGTACTCGCCCACTCCGCGCGCCCGCTCACTTCCATCGGCGAGGAAATGGAGTTCCTCCGCACCTACCTCTACATCGAAGAAGCCCGCTTCGGCGACCGCCTCCAGGTCCGCTTCGATGTCGATCGTGAAATCGCCGCCGAGCTCATCCCGTCTCTCATCCTCCAGCCCCTCGTCGAAAACGCCCTCAAGCACGGCCTCGGACCCATGCCCGGCCCCGGCCACCTCTGGATTTCCGCCCACCCCCGCGCCTCCCACCTGTGCCTCCGCGTCGAAGACGATGGCATCGGCCCCGCGTCCTCTCCCGAATCCCGCGGCCTCGGCCTCACCAACGTTTCCGAACGCCTCGCCACCCTCTATCAGGACCGCGCCTCCGTCACCCTCGAGCCGCGCCCTGGCCGAGGTACTTGCGTAACCGTGCGGATCCCCCGCGAAAAGGCGGCCGAATCATGAGATGTCTCATCGTCGATGACGAGGAATCCGCCCGCTCCCGCCTGCGCCGCCTCCTCACCGCCCATCCCCAAATCGTCGTCATCGATGAAGCCTGCGACGGCATCGAAGCCGTTCAGAAGGTCGAAGCCCTCCGCCCCGATCTTCTCTTCCTCGATATCGAATTGCCCGGCCTCACCGGCTTTCAGGTGCTGCAAGCGCTCCCCCCCGGTCTCGCCCTCCCCCTCGTCATCTTCGTCACCGGGTACGACCAGCACGCCCTCGCCGCCTTCGACGCCAACGCCCTCGCCTACCTCCTCAAACCGGTAGAGCCCGAGCGCCTCGCCCAGGCCGTCGACCGCGCCGGCAAGCTCGCCGACCCCGCCCGCGAGCGCGAGCGCATCCTCCGCGCCGCCCGCGAAACTCCCAAGACCCTCCGCCAGATCGTCTGCCGCAAGCGCGACCGTCTCGTCCTCACCCCCCCCACCCAGATCTTCTGGTTTCAGGTCGAAGACGGCATCGTCAAGGCCCACACCGCCGCCGATACCTTTTGGGTGAATCACCAGCTCGCCGAGCTCGAAACCGCCCTCCCCGCCGAAGACTTCTTCCGCGCCCGCCGCGAAGTCCTCGTGAACCTCGCCCACATCAAGGAAATCCGGCCGTATTTCAAAAGCGGCTTCCTGCTGGTCATGGCCGATGCCGCCGCCACCGGCATCGTCGTCAGCGAACGCCAGGCTCGTTCGCTCCGCCAACGCATCCCCGGCCTCTGACCGGTTCGCTCGCCTCCCCCAATTCCGCGCTCATCCGGCGCACGCCGCGTTCGTTCGTTTTCCGTTGAGCTCCTTCCTTCTTTCGCTTTACCGTCAAAGCTAGTGAAACGCTTCTCCGCTCCCCAGCGAACGGGAGGCTTTCCCAATAGGAGGGATCCATGAAGACGCTGTTTTCGTTGATGTTCGTCGCCGCCGTGTGCGCCGCCCCGTGCCTCTCCGCCGATACCCCCGCCATCGCCGGCACCTGGCAGATGACCGTGCAATCGCCCCACGGCCCGATTCAAGGACCCATGCAGCTCAAGCAGGATGGCGCCACATTCTCCGGCACCTACGATGCCCAGATGTTCGGTTCCATGCAGGTCGCCGGCAAAGTCGAAGGCAAGACCGTTTCCTTCACCCTCGAAATGAAGGAACAACAGGTGACCCTGACCTTCAGCGGCACCATCGATGGCAACAAGATGAGCGGCACCTTCGAGCCTCACAGCGGCAGTTGGACCGCTACCCGCGAACGGACCGATACCATATGAAACTCCGCATCGCCGCCGTCTGCCTGCTGTCCGTCGCCGTACTGGGGGCGCAGTCCGCGCCCTCCCAGCCGGTCCTCGGCACGGTCACCGGCTTCCAAATCCCAACCCTCGAAATCGGCGTTCAGCCCGACCACGGCGCACCCGTGTTTCTCAAATTCGGCCCCGAAACCCAGGTGCTCCGCGTGCCGCCCGGCGACCGCACGCTCGACCACGCCCAGCCCGCCTCCCTCACCGATATCGCCCCCGGCGACCGCGTCCTGGTATCCTTCGTCTCCGGCCTCGACGACGCCCGCCGCATCGTCGTCGTCTCCTCCACCGAGATCGCCCGCCGGAACCAGGCCGTCCGCCAGGATTGGCAGGCGCACGGCGTCTCCGGACTCGTGGCCTCCACCGGCACCGGCCAGATCACGCTCGACCAGCCCACCCCGCAAGGCCCGCACACCATCACCATCGCCGTCACCCCCAAAACCCTCATCCGCCGCTACGCCCCCGATTCCGTCAACTTCGCCGATGCCCGCCCCAGCTCACTCTCCGACATCGCCGTAGGCGATCAGCTCCAGGCCCGCGGCGTCAAAAACGAAACCGGAACCTCGCTCGCCGCCGCCGAAATCGTCTTCGGCACGTTCCTCACCAAAATCGGCGCCATCACCGCCATCCGCCGCCAGGCCGGCGAAATCGAAATCCAGGACCTGGCCGCCAAACAGCCTGTCACCATCCGCCTCACCGCCGATTCCCGCCTGAAAATGCTGCCGGACCTGCACCAAGCCTTCCGCGCCATGATGTCGGCCCCCGCCCACCAGCCCGCCGCCGACCCGCGCACCGAAATCGCCCGCATCATCGAGCGCCTGCCCCCCGCTTCCCTGGACGATTTGAAAGTCGGCTCCACCATCATCGTCACCAGCACCCGCGGACAAACCCCCGGTGAGATCACCGCCATCACCCTCCTGGCGAACGCCGATGGCCTCATCCAAATCGCCACTATGCACGGCGGCGATGCCGCGAACCCCATCGAAGCCATCAGCCGCATGCACGGCGGCGTCCTCAACGGCCCCACCGGCGTCACCCTCCCCGCCATCGTCCCATGACCCGCCCGCTGCTCGCCCTGCTCCTGCTCTCCCTGCCCGCCGAAGCTCAAGTCTCGCTCCGCGGCACCGTCACCGACCCCTCCGGCGCCTCCATCCCCGGCGCCCTCGTTCAACTGCGCGGAGCCGGCGCCGAGCGCCATACCAAAACCGGCGACACCGGCCAGTTCGCCGTCCCCTCGCTCCCACCCGGCAAATACCACGTCCGCATCACCGCCCGCGGCTTCGCCGCCGCCCAGCGCAAAAACCTGGTCCTCGTTCGCCCCATGGTGCTCAACGCCCAACTCGCCATCCAATCCGAGTCGCAGATCGTGATCGTCGAAGATGTGCTCGGCCGCATCGGCACCGCGCCCGAATCCAACGGCAGCGCCCTCACCCTCGGCGAACCACAGATCGCCGCGCTCTCCGACGACCCCGATGAGCTCGCTCTCCAGTTGCAGGCTCTCGCCGGTCCGGCCCCCGGACCCAACGGGGGCCAGATGTTCATCGACGGCTTCAACGCCGTCAATCTCCCGCCGAAATCCGCCATCCGCGAGGTCCGTGTCAATGCCAACCCGTTCTCGGCGGAGTACGACCAGCCCGGCTTCGCCCGCATCGAAATCTTCACCAGGCCCGGCAGCGACTCCCTCCACGGCCAGGCCTTCGCCCAGTACAACGGCGAATTCCTCAACTCCCGCAATCCGCTCCTCGCCCAGTCCGCCCGTCCGCCCTATCGCGCTCAACTCTACGGCCTCGATCTCGGCGGCCCCCTCAAGAAGAATCGCGCCTCGTTCACCCTCGGCCTCGAGCATCGCCAGATCGATGAGAATGCCCTCATCCTGGCCACCGTCTTAAACGCCGGCCTGACCCCTGTCACCCTCAACCAGGCGCTCGCCGCGCCGATGTCCCGCACCACCGTCAGCCCCCGCCTCGACTATGCCATCCGTCCGAAAAACACTCTCGCCATCCGTTATCAGCACCTGCGCATCGGCCTCGATAATCAGGGCGCCGGCGATTTCAACCTGCCCTCCCGCGCCTACCGCGAGCGGCAGTCCGAACACCTCTTCCAGATCACCGAAACGGCCGTGGCCGGCCCGCGCGCCATCAACGAAACCCGCTTTCAGTTTCGCCGCTCGGCCCTCGCCGACACCGCCAACGCCGCCGCGCCCGGCCTCAACGTGCAAGGCGCCTTCTTCGGCGGTGGGCCCACCAACGGCAATTCCGCAAATCGCAATCGCAACTGGGAACTCGCCAATACCTCCACCTTCATCGCGGGCCGCCATACCCTGAAATGGGGCTCGCGGCTGCGCCAGTCGCTGCTCGTCGATACCTCCGTTGCCAATTTCTCCGGAACCTTCACGTTCTTCACGCTGGCTCGCTACCAGCAAACGCTCGCGCTCCTTCGTCAGGGCTACTCGGGCGGCCAGATCGTCCAACTCGGCGCCGGCCCTTCGCAGTTCAGCCTGAGCGCCGGCACGCCCGAAGCCCGCGTCACCCAGTTCGATGCCGGGGCTTTTGCCAACGACGATTGGCGCCTCCGCCCTAACCTCACCCTCGGCATCGGCCTCCGCTACGAAGCCCAGACCAACCTCGGCGGCCTCTCCGATTGGGCGCCGCGACTCGGCCTCGCCTGGGGCATCGATGCCCGCCGCGGCCGGCCCGCCAAAACCGTGCTGCGCGCCGGCTTCGGCACCTTCTTCGATCGCCTCCCCCTTACCCTCACCCTCAACCGCCGGCGTTACGATGGCGTCGCCCAGCAGTCCTACCTCCTCCTCGACCCGCCTTTTTTTCCGGATGTCCCGCCCGCCGCCGCGCTCGCCTCCGGCCGCCAGCCCCAACAGCTCCGCCCGGTCGCCGCCGCCATCGCGTCCCCGCGCCTCTATCAGGCCAGCGTCTCTCTCGAACGCCAGCTCACCCCCACTTCCCGCCTCGCGGTCACCTGGATCCACAGCCGCGGTGTCCATCTCTTGAATGTGCGCAATATCAATGCGCCCATCCAGCGCGCCTACCCGTTCGGCGACCGCTCCCTTCGCCTGCTCTCCGAATCCGCCGGGCTCAGCCGCCAGAATCAGGTGGTCGTCAATGCCAATGTCAACGCCCGCCGCCTGCTCCTGTTCGGCTTCTATGCGCTCTCCTCCGGCATGGATAACAACGAATCGCTGCCCGCCGATCCGTATAACCTGCGCGCCGAATGGGGACCCTCCACCTACGCCGATGTCCGCCATAAACTGGTCCTCGGCGCTACCGCTCCCCTGCCCTGGAGATTCAGCCTGAGCCCCTTTTTGGTCGCCAACAGCGGACAGCCCTACAACATCACCACCGGCCTCGACCCCGCCGCCAGCGGATTTCCCGCCGCGCGTCCCGCCCTCCTCCCCCTCGCTGCAACGGCGTGCACCGGAGAAATGCTGGTCTTCGCCGCCGGCTTCGGCTGCTTCGATCTCGCTCCGGCCGGCCCGTCCATTCCGCGCAACTACGGCCGCGGCCCCGCCGCCCTCAACCTCGCCCTGCGCCTCGCACGTACCTGGGCGTTCGGTCCGGATGGCGCGCCGGCGCCCTCCTCCGTCACCGGCGCTCCCCACGCGGGCGGCATGCGCGGCGAAGGTCCGCCGCCCGGCATGTTCGATCCCCTCCGCACGCGCCGCTACAACCTCACGCTCAGCGCCTCCACTATGAACGCGCTGAACCGCGCCAACTTCGCGCCCCCCAACGGCGATCTCTCCTCGCCCTACTTCGGCCAGTACCGCGGACTCGGCGGCCTCATCGTCATGATGCATGGCGGTGGCGCCGGTACCTACAACCGTAAGATCGATCTGCAACTGCGCTTCAGCTGGTAGCCCTCCCCCGCCCCGGTCACACCCGCCGCCACTTTTTTCGCGCCCTTCCCTTTCAGTGGCTTACCGGCATTTTCCGCGCTGCCGTGGGCCGCTCCCCGGCGCCCCGCGCGCGATACTTATAAATAGGGTAGGCGCCGCGCGTCCTCTTCCGGCTCCCGAAGCCCGGGCCGCTCGCGCAGATCTGCGCGGCCGCCGTTGCGTAAGTGCAATGGTTGGAACAAAACGAACCGGAAATTCCGCGCAGATCTGCGCGGCCGGGTTCTACCGCTTCGCCAACGCCGACAGGTCCCAGCGGTCGCGCCATTTCACCTCGACGCGGTCGCCGTCGTCCATCATCAGCGGCAGCCACACGTATCGCGAATCGCCCAGTTGTCGCGGGTTCCAGCGGTCCAGCATCACGATGAACGCGCCCGCCTGCTTCCCCGGTGCCGCCAGCACGAAGGTGCTCTGCGACAGGAACGTCTTTTCGGCATCCGGTCCCACCATCGGGTTTCCCTCGGTCGTCGTCCACGGCCCCAGAATGTGCGACGCCTTCGAAATCGTCGCCTGGTTGGGCGCCCATCCCGTGCAGCCCGAGCTGAACAGGTAGTAGGTTCCGTGGTACTTGAACGGCGCCGGCGCCTCCCTCTGCTGCCGCACCAGGATGCGGTCCCACGTCTTACCCTTCACTACCGGCTCCTCGATCCCCGTGAACTTCGCATTCAGCCGGCTCACGTACATCGTGTAGTTCGATTCCGATGCATAGAAGACGTACGCCTGGCCATCGTCATCCTGAAACAGGTTCATATCGCGGAACGTGCCTCCCAGTTCCTTCTGGTTGCAGCATTCCAGGTCCTCCCCTGCCTCGTACCGGATCGGCCGGAAACTACGCACGAAGCGGAACGGTCCGGTGGGCTGGTCCGCCTCCGCGATCCCCGCCTCCGCCAGCTTGTACCCGTTGCCGTCCATGTGCGCCCACATCACGTACTTCTTGGTGCGGCGGTTGAACAGCACTTTGGGCCGTTCGCATACCCCGCGATCGCGGTACTGTTCGGGCATCGCGTCCTTGGGCAGCACCACGCCTTCGTTCTTCCAGTTGTAGAGGTCGGTCGAGGAGTAGCACGAGATCCCCACACGGTTCGACCCGCCCAGCTTCTTGTTCTCGCCGTACCAGTAGTACACGCCGTCTTTTGGCAAAATGCCGCCGCCGTGAGCCTGAATCGGCTCGCCCCCCGTATCCAGCCACACCTCCCCCGGCGCGAAGTAGTTCCGCCCGGCACCGGCGGCCGCGCCTAACAGGCACAATCCCGCCAACCATGTCCGTCGCACACTGAAACCGTAGCACAGCGTGCACCCGTTTCGGCTACCTTATAGGAGGAGGCTCACATGAGAAACCGGCTGGTGATCGAAGGGGTCCTGCTGGTCGTGGCTTTTCTGTTGGGCTTTATCCCGCAGTACGTCAAGGCGCGCCACCTGGACACCGAGTTGCACGCCGCGGAGCAGAAGGCCGCCGGCGCCGAGTTGCGCGATCTCGCCGCCCAGGCGTATCTCGATGCGAGCCAGAAAAACTACGGCCTCGCCGCCGATAGCAGCGGCCGATTCTTCGAGCGCGCCCGCGAAGCCGCCAATCATGCCACCGATCCGGCCCGCAAAAGCGCCCTCCAGGGTCTCCAGGCGCCGCACGATAAAGTGATGTCCGAACTCGCCAAAGCCGACCCCACCGTAATCACCGACCTGGCCGACCTGTTCACCCGCGCCCGCCAGGCCACCGCCCCCTGACTTACGACCGCCGCCGCGTGTAGCTCCGGCGCAGCGAGAACCACACCCCTCCGCACATGAAGATCACGACGAACCACATCACTGCGGTGCCGTTCAACTCCACCCCCGTAAACAGAGCCGTGCAGACAGACTGAATGTGGTTCATAGGTTGGTTTCTCGCTAATTCGAAGAAGCAGGTTTCCCCGCAACTCCATCCTCCGCTATTCAGTAGATCCCGGTATAGTCCTACCGGTACTGGCGCCGCTATAGAACTACCGGTCTATGCCTGCCCCCAAATGCGGGGGCCGTTCCCGCCTCCCCGCCCCAACCTCCGCCCTTGATAAACTTGAAATTTCACCGGAGGAGAGGAATGGGTGCTACGAGCCGCCGTCAGGCGGTGGTGGTCGATGTGGGTGGTGTCAAGGTCGGCGGCCACCATCCCATCGTCGTGCAGTCGATGACTAATACCGATACGGTCGATGTTGCCGGCACCGTCAACCAGACCATGGCGCTGGCGCGCGCCGGCTCGGAGCTGGTGCGCGTCACCGTCAATACCGAGCAGGCCGCCGCCGCCGTGCCGCGCATCGCCGATACCCTCGACCGCTTCGGCGTTCGCGTCCCCCTTATCGGCGACTTTCACTACAACGGGCACATCCTGCTCAAGAAGTATCCCGAGTGCGCCCGCGCCCTGGCGAAATACCGCATCAATCCCGGCAACGCCAACATCGGCCGCAAGACCGACGACAATTTCCGTGACATGATCGAAGTCGCCATCGAAAATGGCAAGCCGGTGCGCATCGGCGTGAACTGGGGCTCGCTCGATTCCGCCCTGCTCACCCGCATGATGGACGAGAATTCGCGGGCGCCCGAACCCAAGGACGCACGCGGCGTCACGCTCGACGCCATCGTGGCCAGCGCCATCGAATCGGCCCGCGCCGCCGAACGCCACGGACTGCCGCACAACCGGATCATCCTCAGCGCCAAGGTCAGCGGCGTCCAGGATCTGCTGGATGTGTACCGCGCGCTGGCTGCCGTCTGCGACTATCCGCTGCACCTCGGGCTCACCGAAGCCGGCATGGGCAGCAAGGGTATCGTGGCCACCACCGCCGCCCTGGCTCCCCTCCTCCTCGAAGGCATCGGCGATACCATTCGCACCTCCCTCACGCCCGCTCCCAACGGCGACCGCACCGAAGAAGTGATCGTTTCGCAACAGATTCTGCAATCGCTCGGCATTCGCAGTTTTACGCCTCAGGTGACCGCCTGCCCGGGCTGCGGGCGGACCACCAGCACCTTCTTCCAGGAAATGGCCGACCAGATACAAACTTACTTGCGCACCCAGATGCCGGTATGGAAGCCCAGTCACCCCGGCGTCGAAGCCATGAAAGTGGCGGTGATGGGATGCGTCGTGAACGGACCCGGCGAATCCAAACACTCCAACCTGGGAATCTCCCTGCCCGGCACCTTCGAGGAACCCAAAGCGCCCGTCTACGTGGACGGCCGGCTCTTAACCACCCTCAAAGGCGACCGAATCGTTGCCGAATTCATCGACATCCTGAACGATTATGTGGCGACTCACTACCTCTCGTAACGTAGTGCCCGGCTTGGCCGTCACATGCGTAACAGATTTTGTATAATCGTCACACGCTTTCGGTTGAAAACGACTTACATGCCTCGTAGCTGGTTTCACACACAAGGGGAAAAGGAACGTATATGAGCGCTGCCAATGGCAAGCTGGCTGAGATTCACGCAGAACCCGCGGATGTGCTGGGTATGCCCGCGGGGTCCACGGGGTACAAGATATTCAACCGCATCGTCGACTGGATTACCAGCGACCGCATGCAGTTGATCAATGTCACCGATCGGATCAACGAGATCGTCCGCAAAAGTGGTGTGCGCGATGGCATCGTCCACCTTCACTCGCTGCACACCACCACCGCCGTGTTCATCAACGAATGGCAGGACGCGCTGTTGCACGACGTGCGCGCCTTCCTGGACGATCTCGTGCGCCGCGAAGATTACTACCGGCACAACGATCCGGAGTACTCGGATTGCGAGCGGAAAAATGCCGATTCCCACTTGCGCGGAATGGTGATGGGCCAGAGTCTGTGTCTCCAGGTACGTAACTCGTCGGTGCTCCTCGGCACCTGGCAAAGCATCATCCTGGCGGAATTCGACGGCCCGCGCAGCCGATCCATGTCGATCCAGGTTTCCGGCGTATAACGCTCGATGTCGAAGCGCTTCACTCTCGCCGAGGCCCAGCGGCTGGTCCCGAAAGTGGAGCGCCTTTTGCGCGACGCCATCGATCGCAAATCCGCCTTCGACGAGGCCGAACGCAATCTTCAATCGTTTACCGAGCGGGTGATGATGCTGGGCGGCATGCTGGTCGATCGCGCCCGCGCCTTCGGACTGCGCAACGGCCGCGAAGCCGCCGTGACGCACCTGCGCGAATCGCTCGAAGCGATCCAGGAGCTCGGCTGCGTCGTCAAGGACCTCGACGTCGGCTTGATCGATTTCCCGACTCTCTTCCACGGCCAGGAGGTCTACCTGTGTTGGAAACTGGGCGAATCGGATATCGCTTTCTGGCACGGAGTGGATGAAGGCTTTCGCGGCCGGAAAGCGATCGATCAGGATTTTCTCGACCACCACGAGGGCGATCGATCGCAGTAGGCCCATGGCGCAGCGCGATCGCGAAATCGAAATCAAGCTGGCGATGCCCGATGCCGCCGCCGCGCGGCGCTTGCTCGGCGGCGCCGGATTTCGCATCCACCGCCGCCGTGTCTTCGAAGCCAATACCGTCTTCGATACCCGCACCCTCGCGCTGCGCCGCAAGGCGCTGCTCCTGCGCGTGCGCGTGGCGGGCCGCCGCACCGTCCTCACTTACAAGGGCCGGCCGCTGCCGGGCAAGCACAAGAGCCGCGAAGAACTGGAGCTCGACCTCCCCGGCCCGCAGCCCCTGCTCACCATCTTCGAACGGCTCGGATATCAGCCGGTCTTCCGCTACGAAAAATACCGCACCGAATTCCAGGTGCCGCGGGTCCACGGAGTTGCCACGCTCGACGAAACGCCCATCGGTGTTTACATCGAGCTCGAAGGCGCGCCCGCCTGGATCGACCGCACCGCCCGCCAGCTCGGCTTCGCGGAGAGCGACTACATCACCGCGAGCTACGGCCGGCTCTACCTCGATTGGTGCCGCCACCGCCGGATCCAGCCCAGCCACATGGTCTTCGCATCCTGATCGGCCGATAACCGGTCGGCCGGCGAGTTACAGCCAATGCATCACCGCCGCGACCAGGTCGTTGTCCGGTACCTTATATTTCGGCTTGGCCGGCGGTGGATCGGCCACCTTCACGGGCTTCTCTCCGGGCTTGGTCGCGGGATGGGAATGCCGCCCCGACGGTTGGAGGGTATCCGGGTCGAGCGGCGTTCCCTGCCCCTGGTCCCACCACACCACGCTCTCCGCACAGTAGACGCTCAGCGTGTCGAGCAGTTTGTGCAGGCTGATCGCTTCACTGCCGGCAAAGCCCCGCGTCTCGCCCGCAATCGCCATGGTGGCCTGGTCGGGTGAGATCTCGTAGCGCTCCTCCGACGCCGGCACAAACTCGTCGTTCACCATGGTCCCTTTCTCCACCACCCACACCAGCTTGTGAGTGGCGAGATCCCAGGTGACGGAGCCGAGCCTCTTCACCTGCTCCGGTTTGTCGGGCAGGCGATTGACGGTTTTCGAATCTGCGGCGAACGATACGGCGGCAATGGAAAGTATCAGGGCGAGTACGGTCTTCATAGTGGAACCTCTCGATTCGATGGGCAATCCTCGAATCTGGTCGAAGGTGTAGCAACTCGCGTGCCGGGGGGTGGCGGGACACAGCACGGGGGTGCCGGTTCGCACCCGGGGACGCGCCATAATGAGGAACGTGTCAGCCAACCCCTATAACGCCGTATCCTATTTCACCCTGGCGCGGCAGAAGACGCATCCCGACCGCCTGGCGGCCACCGGCACGTTCTTCGGCATGGAGCCGGCGCCGGTGACCGGCTGCCGTGTGCTCGAAATCGGCTGCGGCAACGGCAACAATCTCATCCCCATGGCCTGCTCTCTGCCGCACAGCCGGTTCACCGGCATCGACCTCGCCGATGAGCCGATCGAGGCGGGACGGCGAATGGCGGCGGACCTGGAATTGGACAACGTCTCGCTGCTCGCCGCCGACCTGATGGACTACGGCAGCGGCGCCGGCGAGTTCGACTACATCATCGCGCACGGGCTCTACTCCTGGGTGCCGCAGATCATCCGCGACCGCCTGATGGCGGTGTGCCGCGAGCTGCTGGCGCCCGCCGGAATCGCCTTCATCAGCTACAACGCCTATCCCGGGCGGCACGTCCGCGTGATGCTGCGCGAGATGCTGCGGTATCACACCCGCAAGCTGGACGACGCCCCCGGAAAGGTGCGCGAAGCCCGCGGCTTCCTGGAACTGTTCATGAAGGCGCACCTGCTCCCGCCGGCCTGGGCGGACGTGGTGGACGGGGAGGCCAAGGCGCTGCTGGGTCACGGCGAAGGCGGCCTGTTCCACGACGACCTGGCGGAGATCAACGACTCGTTCTACTTCCGCGACTTTGCCGCGCACGCCGCCCGGCATCGGCTGCAATACCTCGGCGAAGCCGATTTCCACGAGATGTTCGATCCGCAGGGCTCGCTGAACTGGTTGAAAGACGACCTGCTCGAACGCGAACAGTACCTGGATTTTCTGCGGCTGCGGCGCTTCCGCCAGACGCTGTTGTGCCGCGAAGAAGTCCGCCTCGATCGCAATCCGCCCCTGGAGAGGATGGACCGTTTCTGGTTCTCGGCGCCCGCCCGCGACATCGAAGGCGGGCAGATCGAAGGACTGCACGGAGTGCGCATCAGCGCGCTCCAGGCGGCGGTGAAACAGGTTACCGGGGCGCTGGGGGAAACCTACCCGCTGCCGCTCGGCTTCGAGGAACTGGTGCCCTACGCAGGCAGCCGCGAGGCGCTGCGGGAGATCCTGATGGCGCTGGTGACCGGCGGCTTCGCGGATTTCCACGTCTACGATTTCCCGTGCGAAGACACCGTGACCCAGCGGCCCCAGGCCAGCCGGCTGGTGCGCTACCAGGCGGCGCGCTCGCGCTATCTGACCAGCGCGCCGCACCACATCGTGGAACTGGACGAAGTGACCTGCCAACTGGTGCCGCTGCTCGACGGCACGCGCACCCTGCGGCAACTGGCGCGGGAACTGGCCGCGCTGGCGCACGGCGCCACGCCGGCGCAGATCGAAGACGCGCTCCCCGGCGCGCTGGGCTGGCTGGCGCGGCAGGGATTGCTGGAGGGGTAGAGCGCGCGTCAGCCCTGGCCGCCGCCCGGAGGTTCGAGTGCCACCACTTCGCCTTCGCGCACGCCCGATCGCACCGCTACCGCCACGTGATTTTCGAGCGCCACGGCGAGCGCCCGTCTCTCCCACCCGGACGCTGTGCGGACCCAGGCGAACGGCTCCTCGCTCTCGCCTTCGTAGAACACGGCTTCCTTCGGGAGAATCGCGGCATCCCCCGCGGTGGCAAGCACGATGTCCGCGCTCGCCGAGAGGCTGGGAATCACCTTCGGGTCGGTGTCCGCGATCTCGATGGTCAACGGGACCTCCGCCACGTAATTGGGGCGCCAGCCCTCGGTTCGGGCAACCGCACTGATGGCCCTCACCTTCCCGGATAGACGCAGATCCGGATAGGCGTCAAAACCGACGTGCACCGGCTCGCCGATTCGCAGTTGCGTCACATCCGCCTGGTTGGCGACTGCTTCCACAATCATCGACCGGACGTCCACGATGCGCACGTACGGCTGGCCCGGCCGGAGCTGATCGCCATCGCGGACCTGTCCGTACTGGCCGCCCCGATAAATCTCCTGGCTCACCACCAATCCCGCAATCGGCGCGTGAACGGTGAGCCGGTCGATATTCGCCTGGGCCCGGCCTTCCTCCACCCGCGCGCGCTCCAGTTCCAATTCCAAACTGCGCCGCTCGGCGGCCTGTTGCGCCTCGTAGTATTTCGTCTCCCCGGTCAGCGCTTTGTAGGTGGCCTGCGCTTCTTCGAGAGCCAGGCCGAAAATCTGCGCGTCAATCGCCGGCCGCACCGGCGCGGTTTTCAGGTCCAGTTGAGCCGTCAGGATTTTGGCGCGCGCCGTCAGGATCTTCTGATCGTGGGCGGTGCGTTCGGCCAGTTGGTCCGCCAGGAGCCGTTTCAGCCGGCCCTCCAGGTCCACCCGGTCCGCCTTCTCATCGTCCAGGCGGTTGCGCATGTTCACACTGTCGAACACGGCCACCACTTCGCCTTCGGCGACCTTGCTACCCGGCGCCGCCAGTTTGGTCAAGTCGAGCTGAAAGTCGCGCGCACCGCCCCGGCTCCGGCTGCCGCGAAGATAGGGCGCGCGCAGCACCACGCCGTGCTCCGCGACGGTCGATCCCGTCAGCCGGATCGTCTTCTCGAGGGTCCCGGAGCGGACCGTCGCGGTGGGAACCGTGGCAACCGGTGTGACCGGTGTCCGCCGCACGAACCGCAGCCCGACCACGACAGCGCCGGCGGCCAGCAACAGAACCGTCAGTAGCAGCCATACGCGAGGCTTGGCAGGCACGGGCGGTTTGGGAGGCACAATCTGGGCCCGGGCGGGCGCGGGTGCCGCCGCCGAGGAGCCGTGTAACGAGAGATTGGAATTGGGCATCGTCGTTGGGTCTGCTGAAATCAACTGGCCAGCGATTCGGGGAACGGCAGCGGATGTTCCCCGATATCGAGTCGGGCACGTTCCGCCAGGTCCTGACAGGCCACACAATACGGCGCCCACGGCACCAGTTCGAGGCGTTTGCGCGGCAGGGTGTCGCCGCATGCCTGACAGGTGCCGAACGTCCCCGCATCCATTCGCCGGCAGGCTTGTTCCACCGACTCCAGGAGCCGGGACATTCGAAATACATCGGCGGCGGTCGCGTTCCGCTCATCCATACTGCGAACCTCGTCCATTCGATCGCCGCCCGCCTCGACCGTCAAGCCGCTCCGCCGCGCCTGGATATAGCGGGCAAGCTCGCTCCGCTTGGCTTCGAGAACCGGCCGGAATTTCCGCAGTTCGGCTCTTTTCATAGTGATTTCTCCGGTCTATAGCTCCAATTCTAGGTTTCCGCCACGGGTAAACGTATCCCTTGTACAGGTGAAATTGGCAGCCAACTACGGGTAAAGGCCATCGGCACGCTCCGGGGCCGCCGGCGCGAGCCCTGCGTCTGGCGGATTCGATACCGGCCCCCGTTACGTCAAGCGCCGCCGCGCGCGCAGTATCCCCCACTCTCCGGTGGGTCTCACCCGAAATCCAGTATTCAAGGGATCCAAACCGGCTGCCGGCCCGTGTACCTTGGTTGTGGAGCCGTACCAACTTGCTGCACATGGTGAACCCGCCCTATACGATTCTGACCCTCGCCGTCCGCGCCGACCGGGATGTGGAAGCGACGATTCATGGCCCCGGTTTCGGGCCGTCCGGACGCCGTTCTATCTTCGCCACGAAGGACCGCGTCAGCGATTTTGTCCGGGCACTGAACGTGGCGTATTCCGAAGGGGTCAAGGACGGCTACCTCGAGGCACGGCTGCGGCAGCGCGAGAATCCGCCCGAATCGTCCGCCAACTGAGCTCACGGCGACGTAACGACGTTTCGCCGGTCTCTTCCTGCCTTTTCGGGATGACGCCAAAGGCAGCAACAAACCAACACTGGAAAAGGCAGGAGGCTAACGATGGCTGATTTCTACCAGGCGGGTCCGGTGACTACACTGCATCGCCTCAATCCGGACGGATTGGGGCGCCTGGAAGCCGATCTCGAGCGCTTTCGCCCCGAGCTTCCGGTGGGCCTGGTGTTGCCCGCCCTGTACTCCGAATTCGAAACCCCGGCCATGCAGGGGATCGTCCGCGAATTGGCCAAGGTGAATTTCCTTCAGCGGATTGTGGTCGCGCTGGGCAGGGCCAACCGGAGCCAGTACGAGCGCGCCTGCGAGTTCTTCGACTCGCTTGCGGTTCCGGTGACCGTGCTGTGGATCGACAGCGATCCGATTCAGGATCTTTTCCGCCTGCTCGAAAGCCATGGCCTGCCCGCCGGCCAGGATGGCAAAGGGCGTTCCTGCTGGCTGGCCTACGGTTTCCTGCTGGCTTGCGGGGATTGCGAAGTGATCGCCCTGCACGATTGCGACATTCTCAACTACAGCCGCGAGATGCTGGCCCGGTTGTGCTATCCGGTGGCCAACCCGACGCTGGGCTTCGAATTCTGCAAGGGGTTCTACGCCCGCTTCACCCGCACCATGCACGGGCGCGTCACCCGGCTGTTTGTAACGCCGCTGATTCGCGCCATGGACAGCCTGTGGCCGCGGGTGCCGTTCCTGGACTTCCTGGGCAGTTTTCGGTACGCCCTGGCGGGGGAATTCGCCATGCGTACCAATCTCGCCCGCGTGAATCGGATCCCCGGCGATTGGGGGCTCGAAGTGGGCGTGCTGGCCGAGGTGTATCGCAACGTCTCCGCCGCCCGCATCTGCCAGGTGGACCTGGCCGACAACTACGAACACAAGCACCAGCCGCTCTCCTTCAACGATCCCAGCAAAGGGCTTCGCCGGATGGCCTGCGATGTGGCGAAATCGCTGTTTCGGACCATGGCCAGCGAGGGCGTCTGTCTCTCCCGGGACCATTTCCGGACGCTCCAGGTGCGCTACGTGAGGATCGCCGAAGACACCATCCACCGCTACTATGCGGACGCCCTGCTGAATGGCCTCGCGTTCGACCGGCACAGCGAGGAGCTGGCCGTCTCCACGTTTGCGCGGAGCTTGGGACAGGCGGGCGAAGAGTTCCTCGAAGACCCGCTGGGCGCCCCGCTCATTCCGAACTGGAGCCGCGTGCTGTCGGCCATTCCCGACTATTTCGAGCGGCTGCTCGAAGCGGTTGGGGAGAAAGCCGTGCTCCCGGCGGCGGTGGCCGCCGGCGCCGGAGCGCGATCCGGGGCCTGCTATGCCTGATGCCATCCTGCCCGAGGAGGCCCGCCGCGCGCTCGACGCGATCCGTGAGGCCGAGATCGTCATCGGCATCCCGAGCTACAACAATGTACGCACGATCGGGCACGTGGTGCGCGCCGCGCAGGCGGGCATCGCCAAATATTTCCCGCAGTTCAACGCCGTCATCGTCAATTCCGATGGAGGATCCACGGACGGCACGCGCGAAGCAGTCCTGTCGGCGAGCGTCGATTTCTCGCGCCTGCTGATGATCTCGACGCCATTGACCGTGGTTCAGCGGGTATCGTTTCCCTATCATGGGACGCCCGGCAAAGGCAGCGCCTTCCGGCTGGTGTTCAATATGGCCCGCCTGTTAGGGGCCAAGGCCTGCGCCGTGGTCGATGCCGACCTCCGCTCCATCACGCCCGAGTGGATCGACCTGCTCCTTCGCCCGATATTGCACGCCGAGTACGATTTCGTGGCGCCCTATTACCACCGCCACAAGTACGACGGCACGATCACCAACAGCATCGTGTATCCCTTGACCCGGGCGCTTTACGGCCGCCGGATTCGCCAGCCCATCGGCGGCGATTTCGGCCTGTCGGCGCGCCTCATCGAGCGCTATCTGTCCCGTCAGGATTGGGAGGCGGATGTGGCCCGCTATGGCATCGACATCTGGATGACGACCATTGCGGTGGCGGAGAATTTCCGGACGTGCCAGAGTTTCCTCGGCGCCAAACTGCACGATGCCAAAGATCCCGGCGCCGATCTGAGCGCCATGCTGCACCAGGTCGTCGGCAGCGTGTTCTCGCTGATGCGCGAATACCAGTCGCGATGGGCGGCGGTGGAGGGGAGCTCTCCGGTGGATCTGTACGGCTTTCCGTACGACGTGGGGCTGGATCCGATCGATGTCAACGTGGGCCGGATGCTCGGGCTGTTTCAAGCGGGCTGCCGGGATCTGGCCGAAGTATGGGCTCTGGCCCTGGCTCCGGCCACCGTGAAAACGCTGCGGAGGCTGGTGGACAGTCCCTCCGGCCTCGACCGTTTTCACCTCGATGACGAATTGTGGATCCAAATCGTCTACGATTTCGCGCGCGCTTACGATCGGCATGCCCTGGACCGGGGGCATCTGCTGCGCTCGCTCACGCCGCTCTATCTCGCGCGGGTGGCTTCCTTCGTCATCGAAACCCGGGAGATGTTCGCCGCCGAGGTGGAAGACCGCATCGAGGGGCTGTGCCGGAGTTTCGAGACCCTGAAGCCGGGCCTGGTGGCCGGCTGGCGATCCGGGCCGTCCCGGGAGGCTCGCGAGGAATTGGTCTGTCCCTCCGAGCCGCAGCTTACCGATAAGTTGGAGGTACAATCATGATCCAGGTTCTGCAACAGATCTTCGAGAAGACCCTGGCCCGTCTGTCGCAACATCTGATCACCTACGTTCCGCCGCTGATCGTGGCGGTGACGATTGTGGTGGTCGCGTTTCTGCTGGCCCACGTGGTGCGATGGCTGATCCTGAAACTCGTCAAGGGCTCCAGGCTGGACCAGTTCCTCCGCGAAAGCGGCTTGTCGTCGATGGTGGACCGGTCGGGGCGTCTGCGCGCGGCGTCGCTGGTGGCGGCCACCTGTTACTGGGCCATCCTGATCGTCGGATTGCTGACGGCGGTGGATGTGTTCGACACGACGCTGACTTCGCAGCTCGTCGAGTCCACGGTGTTTGCGGTTCCGCGACTGATTACGGCGGCCGCCATTCTGCTGGCCGGTTTCTGGCTGGCCCAATACCTGAGCCGGACGACGCTGATCTGGGCGGTGAATGAAGGGATGCCGCTGGCCCGGCGCCTGGCGATCGGGGTGAAGGTGCTGGTTTGTTTCGTGGCGGTAGTGGTGGCGGCGGATGCCTTGAACTTCGCCCGCGACGTATTCTACGCCGCGTTCCTGATTATCATGGGGGCCGCCGCGCTGGCGGTGAGCATCGCCGCCGGACTGAGCCTGCGCAGTTCCTGGGAGCACTATCTGAATCGGCAGCCGGAAGAGTCTGCCGAGCGGGAAGAACGATCGCTCTGGAATCACCTGTAGCCGCGCGGTGGCGGCTCCGGGTTCCCGCGCCCGGGCCGCCCGCCGCCCGTCATCGTCCCGCACGACGCGGGTTTCCGGATTTCCGCGAGCGCCTGGGAGGGACTTCGCCGAGCGCCCCTGTGATAAGATGGGGATACCCGCAAATGATTGAAATTGTTCCTTCAATTCTATCGGCGGATTTCGCGCGGCTGGCCCAGGAGATTGCTTCCGCCGAGCGGGGCGGGGCCCGGATGCTGCACCTGGACGTCATGGATGGCCATTTTGTGCCGAATCTCACCATCGGGCCGCCGGTGGTGGAATCGATCCGCAAAGCCACCCGCCTGCATCTCGATTGTCACCTGATGATCGAGAACCCCGACCGCTATGCCAAGATCTTCGTGGAGGCCGGCGCGAACTCCGTCTCGGTGCACTACGAGGCTTGCCGGCACCTGGACGGCACACTCCAGCTGATCCGCGAAGCCGGGGCCATGGCCGGCGTGGTGCTGAACCCGGCGACCCCGGTGGCGGTGCTGGAGGACGTCCTGGAAGTGGCGGACTACGTGCTGCTTATGAGTGTCAATCCCGGATTCGGCGGCCAGAAACTGATTCCGTATGTGCTCGAGAAAGTCCGTAAGCTCGACGCCATGCGTCGCAACAGACAGTTAGCGCTGCCCATCGAAATCGATGGCGGCGTCCACAGGGAGAACCTGGCCGAAGTGGTCCGCGCCGGGTGTGACTGGATCGTCACAGGGTCGGCTGTGTTTCACAGCGGCGACCCCGAAGCGACCGTGCGTGAAATGCGCGACATTGCGGCCGGCGCCACCGCGATCCGCTGCTGATTTTCGAAGTGGATGTGAACTGGTATATGCATCGTAACTTTCTGCCTCAAGCGGCCGCGGCCATCGCCGTGGTGCTCCTCCTCAGTGGCTGCGGCCTGCGCCGTCACAAGTACGACAACCCCATCGCCAAAGACACGCAGCAACCCGACAAGGTTCTGTACGATACGGCCATCAACGACATCGAGCACAGCCGCTTCGAACGCGCGCGGCTCACCCTGCAAACGCTGATGAACACCTACGAGACCAGCGAGTACCTGGCGAAAGCCAAGCTGGCCGTGGCCGATAGCTGGTTCCGGGAAGGTGGCGGGCACGCCCTGGCGCAGGCCGAAGCCGAGTACAAAGACTTCATTCTGTTCTACCCCACCATGGAGGAAGCCGCCGAGGCGCAGGAGAAGATCTGCAAGATGCAGTACGACCAGATGGACAAGGCCGACCGCGACAAAACGCACGCTCTCCGCGCCGAAGACGAGTGCCGGCAGCTGCTGACCCAGTTCCCGAACAGCCAGTTCGCACCGGAAGCGCAGCAGTACCTGCGCAACATCCAGGAAGTGCTGGCGGAGAGCGAATTCCGGGTGGGCGCGTTCTATCACACCAAGGGCAGCTATCCGGCGGCCGCCAACCGGCTGCAGGGCGTGGCCAACCAGTTTCCGCTGTACAGCCATGCCGACGAGGCACTGAACACCCTGGCCGATTCCTACCGGCGGATGGGCGACCGGTTCGAAAACCAGCAGGCCGCGGCGTACAGCCGGATCCTCCGCGACTATCCGCTGAGCACGCATGCCGGGGAAGCGAAGCTGCACCTCCAAGCCATGAACCGTCCCGTCCCGGAAGCCGACCCGGTGGCGTACAGCCGGATGAAGTACGAGTTGGAAAACCGCACCTCGCACAGCCTTCTCGGCAAGATGTGGGCACCCTTCAGCTCCCATCCCGATGTGTCGGACGCCGCCAAGAGCGGGTCGCCGCAGATGGATGGCTTCCGCCCGACGATCCCGGCCAGCGTGCCGGCGGTTGCGGCTGGAACCCAGGGCACCTCGGACGTGACCGCGGTGGTGGCCGCGGCCGGCGACGTCCGCCAGTTGGATGAGAATCCGGATGCGCGATCGGCCGCTGCGCAGGCGCAGGGACAAGCGCCGGCGGCCGGCGCGCCGCCCGCCCAAGCGGTCACCCCGATCACCATTACCCGCCAGGGCGTCGATATCAATACCGCCACGGAAGCCGAACTCGCCAAACTGCCCGGCGTCAACAAGACCAACGCCAGGCGCATCATTGCCGGCCGGCCGTTCCTCTCGGTGCAGGACCTGATTCGCGTCGGCCTTTCGCAGAAGGCCATCAACCGGCTGAAGCCGGAAGCCGCCGCTCCGGGCGGAGGGAAAACCAAAACCGGTGCGTCCGCCACGAAATGAGCCGCCTCCTGCTGGTGGATGACAGCCCCCACGCGCAACGGATGGGCGAGCGCATCCTCACGGACGAAGGCTACGAGGTAGTGACGGTCAGTAACGCGGATTCCGCGCTGATCCGGCTGGAAGACGTCGATCCGGACGTGGTCATCGCCGACACGGTGATGCCGGGGCGGAACGGCTACGAGATCTGCCAATACGTCAAGATGAGCCCCAAGCACCGCCATGTGAGAGTGGTGCTTACGGCGGGCGTGCTCGAACCCCTGGATGAAGATCAGACGAGGCGGGTGGAAGCGGACGCCACGCTGCGCAAACCGTTCGAGGCGACCGCGCTGCTGGCGACGGTGAAGCCGCTGGCGGAGGCGGCAGTGGCCGCGCGGGCTTCGCGCGAGGAGTCGGCGGCGGCGGTGCGTACGGCGGCCAAATCCGCACCGATGGCTCCATTCATCGCCATCGTGGACGCGGAGCAGATCCGCGCCGCCGTCACGGTGGCGCTCGACGCCGCCATGGACACCATCGTGGAAGAGATCGCGCGCCGGGTGCTGAACGCGCTCAACACGGGCAAGCCGGCGGACGGCACGCCGCCGCTGGCGCCGGCGCAGCCGGAGCCGCCCGAACCCGCCGCGCCGCCGCCCGCCCTGCCGCGGGTGCAGACGGTTCGCCGGGTGGCACCGCTTCGGCTCCGCGCAGGTTCTATACTGGGACTGGACATCGGAAGCCCCGAAGGCGAATCTCCGGCTCCCGAGCCCCCGGAACCCGACAACCCCTGACTATGCCCGACAACAGCTTCGATGTCGTCTCCAAGATCGAACTGCCGGAAGTGCTCAACGCCGTGCAGCAGTCCGAGAAGGAAATCCACCAGCGCTACGATCTCAAAGACTCGCACTCTCATATCGAGCTCAAGGAGAAGGACAATAAGATTCTCCTGGCCAGCCAGGACGAGTTCAAGCTTCGCGCCGTGATCGAGATTCTGGAATCGAAGCTGGTCAAGCGCAAGGTGCCGCTGAAGGGCTTGAGCTATGGCGAGATCATTCCCGCGGCCGGTTCCACGGTGCGCCAGGAGATCACGCTGCAGCAGGGCATTCCTACCGAGAAGGCGCGCGAGATCGTCAAGAAAGTGAAGGACAGCAAGCTCAGGGTCCAGGCTTCGATACAGGGCGACTTCGTGCGCATCGCAGGCCGCGACCGCGACGTGCTGCAAGCTGTGATCCAGTTGCTGCGGGACAGCGATTTCGGCATCGATATGCAGTTCGTGAACTACCGCACGAATTAGGATGGTGTCCGGGGGCGGCAGAAGTGCCGGAAGGAGTGCCCATGCCGCGCCGCATTGAACGTCAGGCCATCGAGGTTGCGGGCGGACAGCTGGAAGCGCTTCTGGAGGAGCCCGATCCCGTCGCGCCGCAGATTGCGGTACTGCTCTGCCATCCGCACCCGCTCTACGGCGGCACCATGCACAACAAGGTAGTCTACCGCATGGCGCGAGGGCTGCGGCACGGGGGGGCGGTGGTTCTGCGGTTCAACTTCCGGGGGGTGGAGGGGGCCGACGAAGACGCCTCGGCGGCTCTGGATTGGCTGCGTGCGCGCTACCCTGCCCTGCCCTACGCGTTGGCCGGATTCTCCTTCGGGGCCGGAGTCATCACCCGCCTCGGCTGCGCTTCGGGCGACCCGCGCTGGATGGTGGCGGCGGGCTTTCCGACGCGCCACGGCGATGGCGCGTACCTGCAAACCTGCGGGGTACGCAAGGTCTTCGTGCAAAGCACTCGCGACCAGTACGGTCCGCGGGCGGAGATGGAGGCCTTCTACGCGCGCCTGGCGGAACCTAAGCAGTTGATCTGGGTGGAAGCCGGCGACCACTTCTTCGCCGGCGCCCTGGACCGCTTCGAACAGGAGGTGGCGCAGATCCTGGCGCCGCCCGAGACGCGGCCGGCCGGCTAAATCCAATACGGTTCCCTTCAGCGCATGCCGAATGGCCCGATCCCGTGTGGGGCCGGCGACCATACGGCCCTGGTGTAGACTCGGATCGCGCGGGCGAACCTGATCGAAGCGCTGACGCTGTTCTTCGAAACGGCGGATCCGTCCGCGGTGAGCCGGCGGTACCACGGCGACGTGTCTCGAAGAGCAGAATTTCCTCCCGGTTCGCCAGCGGCGGCAGTCACCGCGTGATGCAGAAGAGGAGCGAACGCACGACCATCACTGTTCCTGTTCCGCTGCACAACCCGTCCGAACTGGCACGCTGTCGAGCATCATCCGACAATCCGGGTTGCCGCGCTCCCGTTTCGAATTAGACTGCCGACGCCGGAGGTCACAGGTCATTCACCGCGATGGGGACAAACCTTCAAGTTGAATTGCGTGATCGGCAGTTCGTGCAGCCAGCCAGTTGCTGCGTGAACACCACAGCCTGCCTTTCTCCGAGAGGCGCGTGATCCCGCTCGGAGCCAACCTATCGGTAAACGCTGGGCGACCAGACAGGATCTATTCCGCCGAACGCTTTGTACGGAACCGCGGGCCGGGTCAAGGTCCGACATGGCGACTTCCCGCTCATGTGGATCATGGCGTGCGGCCATCCACGAGGGATGCCACATTCCGGTAACCGGACTCTGCGGGCGAAATCCCCGGACGGACAGGAACAGCGTCTCAGTTTCCGAGTAAGCCGTTATTCCTGCACAGCCAACGAAATGCGGCCCGGAACCACATCTCCACGAAATGTCTACGCAACTGGGTCTGACAGTTGATCTGCTATATATATACTAGCCGGCAAGCCGGGCGCTAAATTGGAAAATGCCGGTTAAGTACTATGCCAGGAATTCAACCGGGCAGTAAGCTTTCTCACTTCGACATCATCGAAAAGCTGGGCGAAGGGGGCATGGGCATCGTCTATAAAGCCCGCGACCTGCGCCTCGATCGCCTGGTCGCCATCAAAGTGCTCGGTGAGCATGCCATCGACAGTCTTGAACGTCAGGCGCGTTTCGAGCAGGAGGCGAAAGCCGCTTCCTCGCTTAATCATCCCAACATCATTACCGTCTACGAGATCGATCGAGCAGGCGATGCAACATTCATCGCCATGGAATTTGTTGACGGCAGGACGCTCTACCAGGTGATTGCGCGAAAAGGGCTGCGGTTTACCGATGCCCTCAAATACGCCGTTCAGATCACGGATGCCCTGGCGGCAGCGCATGGTATCGGGATCATCCATCGCGACCTCAAGCCGGCCAATATCATGATCACTGGCAAGGGGCACATCAAGGTGCTCGACTTCGGCCTCGCAAAGCTCACGCACTCCGCCACGGCACCGTTCGCATCATCAGACACAACCGTCACCAAACAATGGGATGAAGGATTGATCGTCGGCACGACGGCGTACATGTCGCCCGAGCAGGCGCAAGCGCAGCCGATCGATGCCCGCTCCGACATCTTCTCGTTCGGGGTTGTGCTGTATGAAATGCTGACCGGCCGTCGGCCGTTTGCGGGCGATACGAACCTCTCGACGCTAGCGGCAATCGTCAATCAGGAGCCCACGCCCGCAAGACAGATCGTCCAAGGATTGCCCCCGGAACTCGATCGGATTGTCACGCGCTGCCTCCGCAAGGACCCCGCACGGCGGTTTCAAACGATGGCCGATTTGCACGTGGCGCTGGAGGAATTGAGAGACGAGTCGGAGTCCGGCCGGATCACGTCCACGGCGCTTTTAGAGCGGCCACGCAAGCGTGCATGGCTGTGGGCTGCGGCGGCTGCGGGGGTGCTGTTGGCAGCCATCGGAGTGTGGCAGGTCAAGCGATCGGCACCACCGGCTCTCCAACAGAAGGTTGTGCCAGTAACGACCTATGCCGGTTTTCAAGACTCTCCTTGCTTCTCCCCGGACGGCAACCAGGTAGCTTTCGTTTGGGACGGGGAGAAGGGTGACAACGACGATATCTATGTCAAGCTGCTGGGGGAGACAAACGCATTGCGGCTTACCACTGATCCAGCAGACGATGGGTACCCGGCCTGGTCCCCGGACGGGAAGCGCATTGCATTCGAGCGTTTTGGACCCAAGCGCGGCATTTATACAATCTCTCCCCTGGGAGGAACTGAGCAGAAGCTAATGGACTTTCCGGCTCACGGCCCGATGTCCTGGTCCCCGGATGGGAAATGGCTGGCTGTTACTTCACGTCGACCCGACTCGACCGGAGTCTTCCTGCTGCCGATCGAAGGTGGTGAACCGCGCCGGATCTCGAACCGCCAAGCTCCGGCCTTCGATATAGCTCCAACCATCTCCCGTGATGGACGGATGCTGGCGTATGCTGCCTGTACTGGGTCGGCATTTGAGTCCTCCTGCGATATCTGCGTCCAGGATCTGGGCTCCGCTTATGCTCCTCGGGGCGGCCCGCGTCGTATCACTAACGAACGTATCTCTGACGTAAGTGGCTTGGCTTGGAGCCGTGACGGAGAATCGCTGGTTTCCAATGGCTACCTAGTGTCAACGCAGAATTATTTGTGGCGGTTAGGAATCCACGGCCACCGTCCGCCGCAGCGGATCGAGCTTGCTGGTCCAAGGGCCTCTTCCCCCTCCATGGTGGCTACAGGCCAACGACTCGTGTTTTCCAGGGGTCTGCAAAACATCCAAGTCTGGCGCTACCACATGGGGGGTGGGACGGAACCCTTAATCGTCTCGTCGCTAAACGATTTCAATCCACAGTTTTCTTCCGACGGAACCCAAATTGCGTTTGCCTCCAACCGTTCCGGAGAGGCGATGGAGATTTGGGTGGCACGCGCGGATGGTTCTGGAGTCGTTCAGATGACGAACGGGCTTGGACGATTCCAAGGGACGCCGCGCTGGTCTCCCGATGGCCGCTGGATAGCGTTTGACTCGCAAGGGCAAGATGGAAACAGGCACACGTATGTCATCGACGCGAGCGGAGGGAGGCCACGGCGGATCACCTCTGAACGGCTCGATCAACACGTGCCAAGCTGGTCGCGCGACGGGAAATGGATCTACTTCCGCTCGGAGCGAACTGGGCGCACCGAGATCTGGCGCGTGCCATTTGATGGAGAGGCGCCCGAACGAATCACGGCAAACGGCGGAGACACGGCACTCGAATCCGCCGATGGCAAAACTCTGTTTTATACCAAGTCCCCAGATTCGCCACTTTTCGCCAAACCACTGTCCGGCGGGCCGGAGCGGCAAGTGCTGCCTTGGGTCTCCAGCAGGGCGTTTGTGCCAGTTGAAGACGGAATCTACTATATAGGTCGGCAAGGAGATGATCGGAAGTACCCGCTCGAGTTCTACCAATTCTCCAGCAATACGAGCCGGCTGCTGACGAAGATCGAAGGTTTTTTGGATCTAGGCCTCAGCGTGTCTCCAGATCGTCAGACCATACTTTTCAGCAAGAGCGTGCACAACGGCGCGAACCTGTTTATGATCGAAAATTTTCAGTAGCTCCTGCGAGCAGAAGCGCTGAGCGACTGCGCAGCCGGAGCTACATCGTCTGGGTTCTGATCCCTTTCAAACCAGAGTTAATCGATTGGAGAGATTCTCCGACCGCCTCAATCGCAGCCCACGCGGTCAGGGTTACAGCATGGCGCACTCGCAGGAAGATTCACGCCCGAGAAGCCGCCTTTGAAGAAACTGCCGCGTGTCGAAGTGATTATGGTCATGCGGCGCTTACTACAGCCGGATTGGAGGTGAAAGGTTGTGTTCTCGACACACGCCAAGTCATGCCTACGCTGAGAGCCCTTGACATGCAGGTTGGGAATGGATTGTCGCGTATCGAAAGTTGGCCTGACATACGGCGCTACCGCAATGTGCACGGCAAACACTTGAACCCAAACCGCGATCACGCGCTAGTCGCACGTCGGGCAGGGCACAATCAAGTTGACGGGAAACGCCCGTTGCTGATATTTGCTCGGCTCAGTGGGCCAGATCCTCCGTGACGGCGTAGGGTTTACCGTCGCCACCGGTCGGATTGTCGGCAACCCTTCCGGAGCTAACGGTTCAGGGTGCCGGCTCGATTCCGATTCTGTCGTTCACCGCCAATGAAATCCGCTGGGTACAGCCAAGGTAGCGTTCTGTGGTCTGGACCGAAACGTGGCCCAGAAGAAATTGAATCTGCTCCAATTCGCCGCCCGCAGCGCGGCACAAACGCCTCAGGTCGTGAGGTGCCAACTTGTCGATGCCGGCCTTGCGGGCGTACTCGCGGACCACGTGCCGGATCGCCTTTTCCGTTAAGCCGTCGCCCCAGATCCTCCCGTTTTTGTTAACTCGACGAAACAACTTTCCCGCCGTCGGGTTCGCCGCCAGGAGCCAGTCGTCCAGGAGCGCTTTAACCCATCCTGGCATCGGTATTGTTCTGGTATGGCCGGCCTTTCCCTTGAGGTCGATGATGGCCCAGTGATCCTCTCTTTGCTGAATATGGCCAAAATCCAGATCCACTGCCTCGCGCCGTCTGAGACCACAGGCGAGCAGGAGAGCCAGCAGCGCACGATCGCGTTTACCGCGGAGACGCTCGACCTCGGGCGCCTGCAACAGCCGCTGTGACTGTTCGGGAGTGAGCCAGTTGCCGACGCGCACGCCGAGTTTCTTGACGCCTTTGACGCGCCGAATGCCGGCAGCGAGGTCCGGGTTTAGCAGTCCGCAATCGGCCGCCTCATACGCCAAGGGGCGTACCGCGCCGAGTCGCAGGTTGACCGTGCCGGGCGCGAGATGCCGAGACTCCAGGTGCATACGATACCGGAGGACGACGCCGGCGCGACGGCGTGTGAGATTTTGCCTGTCGATCCACCTTGAGGCCCATCTTGGCATTCGGTGCGACCTCAGCGTGCTATCATACTGTGGTAGGATACTTGTATGCCCCGCGGCAACCCATCACCGAAGCTTGCCATCACTATAGACCCTGACATTCACGAAAATATTCTTGCGGCGGCCGCCCGCGACGGGGTGAGCGTCTCTGCCTGGATGACCGCTGCTGCGCGCATGGCACTGCAGCGGCGGGCTGGTTTGGCGGCGGTCGCGCTGTGGGAAAAGCAGCACGGACCTTTTACGACAGAAGAGATAAATGAAGCTCGCCGTAGCGTGCGCGCTCAGCTCCGAACATCGCGAACGGTCCGGCGTTCGGCATGAGCACCGTAGTCTATGACGCCGCCGTTCTCGTGGCTGCCGATAGAAACGAGCGGCGAGCCTGGGCTGAACACAAGGTCCGTTTGGAACTGGGCATTCTTCTATTGGTTCCCGCGCCGGTAGTCGCCCAGGTTAGCCGGTCCCCAAAACAAGCCCAACTCCGGCGCTTTTTGACTGGGTGCGTGGTGACTCCTCTTGGCGAGACCGAGGCGCACGAAGCCGGGCGGTTACTAGGCATTGCCAAAACGTCGGATGTCGTTGACGCCGTTGTGGTGACGGCGGCCCTTCGGCAAAAAGCTACGATTCTCACAAGCGACCCGGACGACATAGGACGGCTCGTTAGGGCTTCTGGCCGCGAAGTTGCTGTCGTCGCCATCTGAGGTATACCGAAGGCGATCCGTCCGGATACGTCGTTGCGAATGCGAAGCCTGGACGCCGAAAACCGGCGCTCTGAGCGGATTGCCGCCAAACTGGACAATGAGAGCCGAAGGCGCCCTCTCGGCGGGACAATGTCGAGTTTGCGCGTGATTCAGGTGCGGCGACCCTGGGCTGACCAGTGGGCCTGCAGCGGCGTGGCCGTACGTCCGCTTCGCGGATCCAAGCGCTCGGCATGAGCAGGACAAGTCGTAGCAGGACGAGCCGATTCGGTGTCGGGTTACATTGCGCGGGTCCTGGCGGAGCACGACAAGCGCGAGTCTCTCCGGGCACTGCTGCGGGATCTGACCGAACAATATGGTGAACGCGCACTCGCACCGCGGCGGGGATAGTGCTCGATGCTGGCGCGCTGATCGCTTTAGATCGCGGTGATAAGCGCATGGTCGCCCTGCTCCATCGGGCGTTAGCTCAAGGGCGGGCTTTTCGAGTGCCTGCGGGCGTAGTGGGACAAACCTGCCGCGATGGCCGTGTTCAGGTTACTTTAGCGCGGTTCTTGCGGAGCGAATAAGTGAACAGCATTGCGGCTAAATCGTATCCGGCGCCACTTCCTCCATGGGCCCGAACTTCTTCAGCAACTCGCGGATTTTGACGGCATCGCCCACCGCAATGATCTGCACATTGTCCAGCGGGACGTACTTCTTCGCCACCCGCTGCACATCTGCGGCGGTGACCGCCATCACGTTCTGGGCGTAGGTATCCCAATAGTCTTCGGGCAGGCCGTCTTCGCGCTGTTCCAGCCAGCGGGCGAGCACGGCCGACGAACTTTCCAGGCCCAGCGCAAAGCTGGCCGCGATGGCGCTTTTAGCATCGGCGAGTTCGCCCGCGGGCACGGCCCGGTCGCGGATATCGGCGAACTGCGCCAGCAGGTCGGCCAGCGCCGGTTCGGTGACTTCGGTGCGGACGGAGCTGTTGGCGCTGAAGTGATTCAGATACCGGGTGGCCTGAAAGCCGGAACTGATCCCGTAGGTGTAGCCCTTCTCCTCGCGCAGGACGCGAAAGAGGCGCGAGGACGGGCCGGCTCCCAGGACGCGGTTCAATACCTGGCAGGCGATGTAGTCGGGGCTCTTGCGGTCGATGGCGTGGTTGGCCACGACGAGCAGGGTCTGCACGGAATTGGGCCGCGGCACCAGGAACACCTTCTTCTCCTTGACGGGAGCCGGGAAGGGCAGGGCGGGGTGCTTGACCGGCCCGCCTTTCCAGCCTGCCAGCGCTTTGTCGAGCTTGGCGACGGCCAGTTTCGGGGTGATATCGCCGGAGATGCCGGCCCACTCGCCGGAGGGCACGTAGCAGGTCTTGTACTGTTCGATCAGCGCCTCGCGGGTGATCTTATCGAGCGAGGCCGCGGTGGGATGGGTGTAGCGGCGGGCGTCCGGGTACAGCACCTTCATGAGCAGGTCGTTGGCGAGGAACCCGGGCTGGCTCTTCATTTGTTCGAGCTGGGCGCGCCCGCGCGCCTTCCATTTGTCGAGCTCGTCCTGCGGAAACGTGGGGTTGAGCAGGATGTCGGCCAGCACGGCGAGGGCAGCGTCGAAGTTCTCGGTCAGCGAACTGAGGGCGATGTTGGTTTCGCCCGGCCCGGAGCCGATCGAGATGGATGCACCCAACTCCGCGAGGGTCTCGGCGATTTCGCGCGAGTTGCGGGTTTTGGTTCCCTGCCGGATGAGCGCGGCGGTGGCCATGGCCAGGCCGGGCACGCCTTCGGGATCGCGCAGGTCGGCGGAGGGGACGGTCATCCGCAGGCTGATGCTGGGCACACGGTGGCTCTCCACCACCAGCAGCTTCATGCCGTCGGCCAGGGTGGTCTCGACCGGCCGGGGCAGCTTGACCTTCAACACTTCGGTGGAGATCGGAGCGCGGCTGAGCCGCACCACCCCGGCCACGGACTGTGGCTGCGGAGACTGGCCCATCGGCGGCGCCTGGGCCAGCGCGGCGGCGGCGGAAATCAGGAAAAGAACAGTCGGTTTCCTCATGGCGTCCTCCTCACTTCGGCCGGAGCGCGGGCGCCCGCGGGGGCGCGGCGGCGGCGGCCGGAACGGTGTTCACGACCACGCGGTTGGCGTTCCGCAGATATTTGCGGGCGGCGGCCTGAATGTCGGCCGCGGTCACGGCGAGCTCCTTTTCGTACTCGGTATTGATTCGGTTGGGATCGTTGTAGAGTGCGGTATTGTCGGCCAGCGTCACCGCCGTGAACAGGGCGCTTTCGCGGGGGAACAGGATGCTCCGGCGGATGGCCGCATGGACCCGCTCCAGCTCCTTGGCGGTGACCGGCTCGGCCACCAGGCGCGCCACTTCCTCGCCGATGAGGCCTTCCACTTCGGCGGGATGTTTCCCCGGCCGCACCATGGCCCCGATGCCGAACTGGGAAGGTCCGGCGCGCGAGTCCAGCCCGGAGAAGACGGCGCTGGCGACCTCCTTCTCCTTCACGAGTTTCTGATAGAGGCGGCTGCTTTCACCGCCGCCCAGGATTCGTGCCGCGACCGACAGCGCGCGCGTGTCGGGATCGTTGGCATCGGGAATGCGCCAGGCCATGTCGATGCGCGACAGGCGGGCGAGCTTATCCTCGATGTTCAGGCGCCGTTCTTCTTTCCGCTCGGGTTCGGCGAGATCCACCGGCTTGGGCGGGTCGTGGCGGGGAATCGATCCGAAGTACTTCCTGGCCTTGGCGAGCGCGTCCCTGGTATCGATATCGCCCACCAGCGCGACCACGGCGTTATTGGGGGCGTAGTAGGTCTGGAAGAACCGGTTCACATCCTCGACCGAGGCCGCATCCAGATCGGTCATGGAGCCGATCACGGAGTGCTTGTAGGCGAAGTTGTCGTAGACCAGCTCGTCCATCTTCTCTCCGGTCGGGCCGTAGGGCTGGTTGTCCACGCGCAAGCGCCGTTCTTCTTTCACCGCCTGGCGCTGGTTCTCGAGGTTTTCCCTGGTGACATTCAAGGAGCGCATGCGGTCGGCTTCGAGGAACAGCCCCAGGTCGAGCTGGTTCTTGGGGAGAATTTCGTAATAGAGAGTGCGGTCGGTATCGGTGGTGCCGTTGGCGCTGCCGCCCTGGGTGAAGACGAGGTAGTCGTGTTCGCCGGCGCCGACGTTCTGGGAGCCCTTGAACATCATGTGCTCGAACAGGTGGGCGAAGCCGGTGCGGCCCTGGTGTTCGTCACGGGAGCCGACCTTGTAGCTGACGGCGATGGCGAAGACCGGCGCGAAATGGTCCTCGGAGATGATCACCCGCAAGCCGTTGTCGAGGGTGGTGTCGGTAAAATGGATGGGGGGCACCTTCGTCGGGGCCTGCTGAGCCAGCCCCAGCGCGGCCAGCCCGAGCGCTATGAGGATCGGTTTCAAAGGACCTCCTTGTCGCGCTAATAGTATACGCTGTAACGGATTTTCGCGACCAACCCGCGGCCCGGCGCATCCAAACAACCAGAGCGGGCCGATTCTGCCCGGCTTTGTATAATAGAAGGACAGAAACCGACTCAGGAGTAGAAACCGATGGTTCAATTGACGGAGAAGGCAGTTGGGAAGGTGAAGGAGATCATGGGCTCCCAGGACCCCCAGCCGGTGGGGCTGCGGATTGCGGTCGTGGGTGGCGGCTGTTCGGGCTTCAGCTATTCGATGGCCTTCGAAAACCAGCCCAACATGCTGGACAAGACCTATCAGTACAATGGCTTGAAGGTGTTCGTCGATCAGGCGAGCCTTCTCTATCTGGACGGAGCCGAAGTGGATTACGTGGAGACGCTCGAGGGGGCCGGCTTCAAGTTCAATAATCCGCATGTGAAGTCCACTTGCGGATGCGGCAGTTCGTTCCAGGCCTGAAACAGGCCGGAGCACGGAATCAGGGCGCTCCTCCCGCCGGGGGGGAGCGCCTTTTGTGTATATGGGGGCGCGGCCGCCGTTCCGGCCCGCCGGCACGGTGCTGGCGCTGCCGGCGCAATCGCCGTTCCGGCCCGCCGGCACGGTGCTGGTATGGTGAGAGGATGGAAGCGCGGAACCCGGTCTACACGCGGGAGACCCGGAAGCAGATCGACGAGCTCAGCCGCCTGGGGTGGTATCACAGCCTGCAACTGCCGGACGGGCGGATAATCGCGGGGCTGCAGACGCTCGATCAGCTCCGTCTGCGGCTGGCGCAGTTCCCGATTCCGGAGGATCTCCGCGGCCGGCGCGTGCTCGATATCGGCGCCTGGGACGGTTGGTTCAGCTTCGAGATGGAACGCCGGGGGGCCGAAGTGCTGGCGCTCGATTCAGCCGAACACACCCGCTTCCGGGTGGCGCGGGAACTGCTCGGGTCGCGGGTGGAGTACCGCATCGGCGATATCTGCCGCCTGTCGCCACGCGAGCTGGGGCGCTTCGACATCGTGCTGTTCTTCGGGGTGCTGTATCATCTCAAGCATCCCATGCTGGCACTCGAAACGGTCTGCGACCTGAGCACCGATATGGCGTTGGTGGAATCGTACGTGACCGACGACGGCGCCGACCTGGCGGCTCCTCCGGTGATGGAATTCTACGAGACCAGCGAGTTGCGCGGGCAGTTCGACAACTGGGTAGGCCCGAACACGTCCTGCGTAATGGCGATGTGCCGCGCGGCGGGTTTTGCGCGCGTCGAGTTCCAGAGCGTGATCGACCACCGCGCGCATGTAAATTGCTTCCGCCGATGGCCCGCGCCGGAAGCGGTGCTGCAGGGGGCGCCCTACGTGACCTGTGTCGAGAACAGCGTCTCGCGCGACCACGTTTTTTCGGCGCGCGCCGACGATTACGTATCGGTTTGGTTCAAGACGGCGGCGGAGGCGCTCAACCCCGACGACGTATTGGGTGAGATCGGCGGCTACGGAACGCGGCCGGTGCACGTGCACTCCACGGGAGGCGACGGCTGGCACGCCACCTGTAAGCTGCCGCCGGGCCTCGACCCGGGCTGGTACGAGGCAAAGCTGCGCCTGCGGGGGAGTGAGTGGAGCAACGGGGTGCGCATCGCCGTGGACATCCCGGAGCACGAACGGCGCCAGGCCTCCGCGCGTCCGGCCGGCGATCTGACGATCCGCATCGCCACCGACGGCCGAACCTGGGAGCGGAACCGGGTGCATACCGGCGTGGACGCCTGCCTCTCGCTGTGGATCGAAGGCCTGCCGGAAGGATGCGAGCCCCGCGAGGTAACGGTGCGGCTGAACGGCACCGACCTGCCGGCGATCTACGTTTCGGGGCACGATCGCGACGGTCTCACCCAGGTGAACGCGCTGCTGCCATCGGGGCTGGCGCCGGGTCGCGCCTCCCTCGCCCTGGCATTCGAGGGGCGGCAATCGCCCGCCGTGGAGGCCGAGCTGGTGTGAACCGGCGCGGCGGTCAGTAGCCGAGCTGTTTGTTGACGAGGTTCAACAGGGGCTCGCCTTTGCGGAATCGCTCGAACTGATCGATAAAGAATTGCATGGCACGGTCCATCCAGTCGGGTGTGTGGTCGGCGCAATGGGGGGACAGCAGGACGTTCTCGAGGCCGTAGAACGGGTGGCCCTCGGGGAGGGGCTCGTGGTCGAATACGTCGAGCGCCGCGCCTTTGATGCGGCTGGCCGCGAGGGCGCGAATCATGGCGGCCTCGTCGATCACCGGACCGCGGCCCAGGTTGATCACTACGGCTTCGGGCTTCATCGCCGCGAACTCGGTATCGCCGATCATGCCGCGCGTCTCCGGCGTCAGCGGCGCGGCCATGACGAGGTAATCGCACCGTGCGATCATTTCCAGGCGGCGCTCGGGGGCATAAATCACAGATACCAGGGGATCGACATTGTATAATGGCGGCCCGTGACGTTTGACGGCCAGGACCTGCATGCCGAGCGCGCGAACACGCGATGCCACGGCGCGGCCGATATCGCCGTAGCCGACGATGCCGACCGTCTGACCGGAGATTTCGGTGATGTCGAAGGGGTCCCAGCGCCCGGCCGCCTGATTTTGGACCATGCGGCGCAGGTCTTTGGCGAAGAACAGAATCGCGGCCACGGCGAATTCGCCGAGCGACGAACTGAATACGCCGGAGCCATTGGTGAGCGGGACGGGGCTTTGGACGAGCTCGGGAAACAGAAGGTTATCGATTCCGGCGGAGCGGGAGTGCACCCAGCGCACATGCGGACAGTGGTGGAAGACCTCGTGCAGCAGGGTTCCGGTGAGGGACCAGTTGAAGATCACATCCGCGTGGGGAGCGGAGCGCCCGAATGCCTGCAGAGAATCCCCCACCGCGATATCGGTTTCGGCAGGCAACTGTTGCAGCATAGCAAGCTGGGGCTCGGTGGGGTTCGACAGCACCAGCAACGTGTGATGATCCATCAGGAGAAAGCTAGCACATGTTCGACCTCTCGCTCGAGATGCTTCGTGTAGCGGAAGACGCCGCCATCGCGTCGGCCCGCACCATGGGGATGGGGGACCCGCACACCTCCGACCAGGCGGCGGTGGAATCGATGCGCCGCTGCCTGGACACGCTGGCCATCGACGGGACGATCGTGATCGGCGAAGGCGAACGCGACAAAGCGCCGATGCTGTTCATTGGCGAAAAGGTCGGCTCGCGGAATCATGCCGATCCGATCGTGGTGGACATCGCGGTAGATCCGCTGGAGGGCACCAATCTCTGCTCCACGGGCGGCGCGGGCGCGATCACGGTTCTGGCGGCGTCCGAGAAGGGCGGCCTGCTGCACGCGCCGGACTGCTACATGGAGAAGATCGTGGTGGGTCCGGCGGCCAAGGGCGCAGTGGACCTGGAAGCACCGGTGCGGCAGAATCTCAAGGCCATCGCGCGCCGCCTGCAACGCGGGGTGGACGACCTGGTAGTGGTGGTGCTGGACCGCCCGCGCCACCAGGGACTCATCGCCGATATTCGCGAAGCCGGGGCGCGCATCCGGCTGATCTCGGACGGCGACCTTTCGGCGGGCATCGCGGCGGCGGTAGCCGGCACCGGGGTGCATGCGGTGATGGGCTCGGGGGGCGCGCCCGAGGGGGTGCTCACCGCCGCCGCGCTGCGCTGCCTGAATGGGGAGATCCTGGGCCGGCTGGTGGTGAAGGACGAGGCACAGAAGGAACGCATGCAATCGATGGGGATCCAGGACGTGAACCGCATCTACACCACTCCCGACCTGGCTCCGGGACGGCACCTGGTGTTCGTCGCCTGCGGAGTGACTGACGGCAACCTGCTGCAAGGGGTTCGTTTCACCGGCGATGGGGTGCACACACAATCGGTGGTGATGACGTCGCTGCCCGCGCGCGTGCGGTTCGTCGATACGACCCACCTGGAGAATAAGCCGGATGTGAAGGTGCGCTTCCGCTAGACCGGCAGTTGCCGGAACGTCCGCGCCTGCGTCAAACTGAAGGTGCCCCCTGGGCACACAATGCCGGACTACTGCAACTGCGGCGCGGAACTTCCGCCCGACGCGCTCTTCTGCCACAAATGCGGCAGACCGCAGCGCGACATCATTACGCCCGAGCCGGTCTTCGAGCAGGCGACGGAGCCGGCGCCCGCTGTGATACCGGTGGCGTCGGTGATTCCGCTGAACTTCCATAACCCGGTTGCGGTGAAGATTGCCACCGGTGTGGCCGCCATGGCGACGCTGCTGAACCTGTTTCTGCCGTTCTTCACCTGGATCGCGGCGGGGTTCTTCGCGGTGCTTTTCTACCGGCGCAAGACGGGCACTTCGGTGGATGTGGGAGCGGGCGTGCGCATGGGCTGGATTACGGGCATCCTGATGTTTGCGCTGTTCGCGGTGGTGCAGGTGCCGGTGGCGTTGTCGGGTAAGTTGGGGTCGATCTTTCAGGAGCAGGTGAAGAACTTCCCGCGCGCACAGGATCCCATGGTGCAGCAGATGGTGCAGTTTTTCCAGACGGGGCCGGGGATCGCGGCGCTGCTGGTGGTGACACTGATGCTGGGATTCGTCTTCATCACCGGGCTCAGCATGGCGGGCGGCGCCATCGGAGCCAAGATGATCGGGCGCGAGTGACCGGGGTGCGGCGGGCGCAGCGTTTAACGATGGTGACACCGGCGAAGATAATGACCATGGCCATGGCCTCGCGCCATCCGAACGGCTCGCGATAGAACAACCAGCCCAAGCCAACCGCCACGATAGCGTTCACATAGGGATAGATGGAGACAATCGCGACCGGCAGGCGGTCCATGGCGTAGATGTAGGCGCTGTAACCGGCCAGCGAGCCGAACACCACCAGGTAGACCAGCGCCGATGCGCCGCGCGTGCTCCAGTTCACCTGGTGCGGCGGAATCCACGCCGCGAAGGGCGCCAGGATCAACCCGGCGGCCAACTGTTGCACGCCGCCGGCAATCACCGGGTGCGCTTGGCCGGTCTGGCGGCGCTGAAGGATGGACCCGAACGACCAGCCGGCCATCCCGAGCTGCAACAGGAGGAAGCCGTGCAGCAGGTTGCGGTCAACCGCATGCGGCCCCAGGTCGGGCGTGAACAGGAGCGCGGCGCCCGCCAGCCCGACGGCCATGCCGCCGATGGTGGGGGCGTGGAGCCGCTCGCCGCCGGGCATGAGGGCTTCGACGCCGACCAGCCAGAACGGCGAGATGGTGATGATGAGGCCGGCGATGCCGCTGGGAATAATGACTTCGGAGAACACCAGCGCGCCGTTGCCCACGCCCAACGTCAGGAACCCGCTGAAGCACGCCATGGCCAGTTCGCGGCCGCGGGGCACGTAAATACGCCGCGCCAGCGCGAACAACAACAACAGGGATCCGGATAGAATGTAACGCACCGACACCAGCATCAATGGAGGAAACGACTCGAGCGACATACGGATGGCGAGGTAAGTCGTCCCCCAGAGAAAGCACACGGCCACCAGTGCCAGATAGGGTTTGAAAAGAGGATGACGGCGCAATTGCCCAGCGTACCATCCGGCGCCACCCGCCAACGGTAAGCTGGCTCGCGGGATTAGCGTGCTATTTCCGGGGGCGCGGTGGGGCGCGGGGCTTATGTTACCAGCTTCGGCTTGATGACATCCACGCCGAGCGGTTTCATGAATTCCTGGAGCCGTTGGAACATCGCTTCATCGGTGTAAGTACCGACGATGGCTCCTCCCGACCCGGCGAAGTTGGAGGTTGCCCCGGCTTTGCGCGCGGTGTCCACCATCTCGCGATTCCCGGGATCGATGCGGTAAATGCGGGAGCGCAGGTCGAAATTGGCGTCCACCAACTCGTTCAGACGGGCGTAGCGGTGATGGATGAGACAATCCCGACCCTCCTCGGCATAACTCGCCCAAGTCCGCATGGCGGCCACGACATCCGGGTCGCCGCGGCGCCACCGTTCGCGGAGGTCGCTGTGAAATACCTCCGTGCCCTCACTGAGCGAGGTTCGACAGGCGACGAACACATTGGGCAGAAGAGACGGGTCCAGGCGTTCGTACTCACCGTAGCCACGGGACTCCATCAGTTCCCGGGAGAAATCCATGAAGACCAGGCCATGATAAGCCTGAATGACGCGGTCCTGAAGACCGGCCGGCATATTCAGTTCCCTGGTTTCGGTCTCCAGTGCGAGGTTAGCCTGGACCGGCAGCGGCAGCTCTACGTGGTAGTACTCACATAACGCCCGGAGCGAGGCGGTAATAATCGCGCTCGATCCGCCCAGTCCGAGCCGCTGCGGAATGGTGGATTCATATTCGAGGGTGAAATTGCGGTTCTCGAGTACGATGCCCCGTTCCCGGCAGTAATCGATGAATCGAACCAGGAGGGCTTGAATAATGCGAATTCCGCCATAGTAACCTCTCCAGCGGGTAGTGCGATACAGGTCGTCGAGGTTCTCGAAGACGGGAAGGTCTACCTTCGACGGTTTGATTTCGAGCCTGCCGCTGGGGTAGATCAGCACGCGCGCGCGGAAATTGGAGAATGCGAAAGAGATGGTTTTTCCGAAGTATCCGTCGCTGGGATTGCCGAGAAAACCGGCCCGCGCATATCCATAAGTCTCGATCATTTTCTGCCTCGGTCCGCGGAGTCGATAACGATCGTCACCGGGCCCTGGTTCACCAGGTGAACTTCCATCATGGCCTGGAAGACGCCGGTTGCGACCGGAACCGGACCGCGCTTTGCGGATTCAACAAAGTAATTGTATAAGTCGTGGGCCTGGGCGGGAGGGGCGGCCTGATCGAAACTCGGGCGGCGTCCCTTGCGAGTGTCGGCATAGAGCGTGAATTGGGAGATAATGAGCAACGACCCGCCGGACTCCTGCACGTTCCGATTCATCTTACTTTCGGAGTCGGGGAATATCCTTAAACCAAGGAGCTTATCCAAAAGATAATCGGCATCCGCCGTAGTATCGGATCGTGAGATGCCGACGAGAACCAACATTCCGGTATCAATGGAGCCTACCGTACTGCCGGATACAGTGACCCACGCGCGGCTAACACGCTGAACAACAAGTTTCATGGGTGTCGCAAGGGAAGAAACAACGGCGCATGCCGCGGAGTAAAAGCCCTTGAGACGATCAACGGGAGACCGCGCATGGGGAGAGAACGTCTACTCATTCTTTCTAAAGACTCCTGCCATTTATGATACCTATCTATACATATCTTGGACCTACTATGTTATATTGTGGGGCAAAGGTGAACCTATGGCACGAGGCAAGATGGAAGACGCAGCCACTTTGCAGATGGCATTGGTGGGCTACGAACTGGAAAAGCAGAAAATCGACGATAAGATCCGGCAGCTGCAGGCGCAACTGAAGGGAAAGCGGGCCACACCGGCGGCTGCTCCCGCAGCGAAGAAGGCACGCGGCCGGAAACGCAACCTGAGCGTGGCGGCACGCAAGCGGATCGCGGCGGCGCAAAGGAAGCGCTGGGCGGAGCATCGCAAACGGATGGCGCAGAGCGCGAAGGGCGCGTAGTTATCGGTTCGAGTTACTGCCTTCCAGGGCGAAATCCCACCCGAAGCGGACGATCATATCCTCGACGGGCCCGTCGGCTGCAACTCTTCCCTCGTGAAAAAACACGGCCCGCTTACAAAGTGCCTGGGCGAAGCGGGTATCGTGGGTTACGAGAATCTTCGCCTGGTGTAAGTGGGTGAGCAATTCGAGGAGGGCCCGCTGTCCGGGTGGATCGAGGAAAGTGGTAGGTTCATCGAGCACGAGGATTTCGGGCTCCATCACGAGGATTCCGGCGATGGCGACTCTCTTTTTCTCACCGGCGCTGAGGTGATAGGGGGCTTTCGATTCCGCCGCGGTCATTCCGACGGTCTTCAGCGCGGCGCGGGCGCGTTCCAAGGCTTCGGTCGTCGCCATGCCGCGATTGAGCAGCCCGAACGCCACATCCGCGAGCACGGTGGGCATGAATAACTGGCTTTCCGAGTCCTGGAACACCATGCCGACTTTATCGCGCACGGTTGGCAGGGAGGACTTATCGACAGTGAGCCCGCAGACTCTGACGACGCCTTGTCCGCGCAACAGACCGTTGAGGTGCATCACGAAGGTGGTCTTGCCGCTGCCGTTGGCGCCGAGCAGGGCCACCGTCTCCCCGGCCTCCAGCCGGAAATCGACCCCGCTGAGCGCGGGCGTTCCGTCGTCGTAATGGAAGTGGAGGTTGGAGACCTCGATCACGGCGGGCATCAGGCCGCCCTTTCCAGCGCCAGGCGCAGCAACAGGGGGACGAACGACGCCACCAGCGCAAAGGCGGCATCGGCGGCGCTAAAGCGCAGCGCCGCGGCGGCGCGAAACTGTCCGGCGAAGCCGCGGGCGAGCATGGCCCGGTGGATGTCTTCGGCCCGCCCGTAGGAGCGCGCGAACAACACCGCCAACGCGCCCGCCGCGGCCCGGAAGCGGCCGGGACTGCGGGTGAGGCGGCCGGCCGAGGCGCCGCGCGAGAGGGCGGCTTTAGCCATGTGCTGCGCCTCTTCGGAGATGACGAACAGGTATCGATAGAGAAACTGCGCCACCATGAGCAGGAAGCGGGGCACACGCATCGACTCCAGCCCGCGCAGCAGCAGCGGTAGCGGCGTGGTGGAGACGGTAAGCAGCACGGCCAGCGCCGAGAGGTAACTCTTCAGCATCAGGGCAATGCCCCGGCCCGGATCTCCGGCGATCCAGCAGACCGCGGCAAACACCACGGCGAACGGCAGCACGATGGCGGCGCGCAGCAGGCCGCCGGCCAGGGGCAGTCCCGCGGCAACCAGCGCCACCCCCAGTATCGCCACGAGGGCCACTGCCAGCACCGCCAGGCCGCGGTGCGCGGTGGCCACGACCACCAGGAAGGCGAGCAGCGCCACGACCTTGGCGCGCGGATCGCGGCGGTGGATGGCGCTCGCCCCGCGGCTCCAGCGCTCCACCACGACGTGATGCAACTCAGGCGCTCCTCTTGCGTGCGACGGCGCGGCCGATGAGGGTACAGGCCAGGTAAATCATCGCCAGCCCGGCGAGTCCCGCGGCGGCTTTGCCCGCGTTGGGCGATTGCAGGAAGACGGCGCGGTAATCGCTCAGCGGGGTAGAGATCAGCGTGCGGGCATGCGACCCGATGCCGGTCTGCCGCGCCAGTTTTTCGATGCCGTCCGGAGCGGTGGAAGCGAACAGCGCGCCGACCGTGGCCAGCAATACCGCGGTGAGCCCAATGGCTCCCAGGGCGAACGACCGGCCCGCCGCGGGCTTGCGAATGAACCCCGGCCGAATGGCCTCGAGCGCTTGGACCACCGCCAGCGTGATGGCGCCCTCGAGCACCGCCGAGACAACGAACAATCCCAGGGAAACGCCCAGCACGGCTCCCGGCATCCGCACTCCGGATATCAATAGCTCGGCCAGGGCCAGAACGGCACTTACCAGCACCGAGAGGGTACCGCCCGCGAAGATCGCCGGCTTGCGCCACTTCCCCGCCCCCCAGAGATGAAACGGCAGATAGCCCGCCAGCACGCCCGCCATCGCCATATTGACGAGGTTGGGGCCGAGCGAGAGAATGCCGCCATCCTGGAAAACCAGCGCTTGAATAGCGACGATGGCCGCCATCACCACGCCCGCCGCCGCCGGTCCGAGGGTCATGGCCAGCAGCGCGGCGCCCACCAGGTGGCCCGTGGTGCCAATACCCACCGGAAAGTTGATCATCTGCGCGGCAAACACGAACGCGCCCATGACGCCCAGCAGCGGGACCTTCGATTCCTCGAATTCGCGCTGCGCGCGGCGCACGGTGTAAGCCACACCGGCAGCCGCCGCCACATCCAACGTGGCCCAAACGGGCGCGCTCAGAAATCCGTCCGGAATATGCACGGTGGTGTCCTCAAAGTAGCACGAATGCCAGGTTCGTGCCACCGGGTTGCTCCGAATCAGCCGGTGCTACTATGTGTACGAATGGGCGACCTCAGCCGGATTGGCGTCGCGATCGACACCGATCTCCTGGACAAGTTCGACACCCTGATCGCCCAGCGGGGCTACACCAACCGCTCCGAGGCGTTCCGGGACCTGATTCGCGACGAACTGGTGGAGAAGGCCTGGGAATCTCCCGAAAGCCAGGTGGTAGGGACGGTCACCCTGGTGTACGACCACCACGTACGGATGCTCGCCGACAAGCTGACCGACATCCAGCACAACTTCCACCGCTCCATTCTTTCGACGCTGCACGTGCACCTGGATCACGATCATTGCCTGGAGGTGATGATCGTGCGCGGAAGGGCGGCGGACGTGCGCAAAGTGGCCGACGTGCTGATCAGCACGAAGGGCGTCAAACACGGTCGCCTGACGATTACGACTTCGGGAGTGGAACTGCCGTGATCGTGGGGACGGGCGTGGACCTGGCGGAGGTGCCGCGCATCCGCGCCGCCATCGAGCGGTTCGGGCGGAAGTTCATCGACCGCATCTACACGGCCGGCGAAATTGCGTACGTGGAGCGCAAGGCCAACCGCTTCGAACGGTACGCGGCGCGGTTCGCCGCCAAGGAAGCCGGCATGAAGGCCATCGGCACGGGCTGGCATCACGGCGTGCGGTGGCAGGACTTCGAAGTGGCCAACCTGCCCACCGGGAAACCGACGCTGCGATTTCACGGCGTGGCCGCGGCGATAGCGGCGCGGCTGCTGGTGCGCAACGTGTCGCTGTCGTTGACCCACACCGCCGAATACGGCATGGCGCACGTCATCCTGGAAGATTGAAGCGGGGGGCAGCGCGGAGCGTGGGCCCGGGTTCGCGGTTGGGTTCGACGAGTTCGCCCGAGGGCTCATTCCAAAGCAGGCCGACGCCGGCCCAGCCCTGCTCGCGGTTCTCGATGATCTCGCGATAGCGGAAGCGCGGTTTGACCTCGGCCCAGAACTGGTCCACATGGCAGGTGCTCTGGGTCTGGTGTTTGGCGATATCGTGCATCACGATCAGCCCGCCCGGGCGCACGAGGCCGGCGTAGAGGGCGAAATCGGCCTTCACGCCTTCATAAGAATGATCGCCATCGATGAACAGCATGTCGAGCGGCACGCCGCCGAGCACCTCGCGGACGCGCTCGAGCGAACTCGGGGCGTGGGAATCGCTGCGGATGAAGGTGGCGGTTTGATGGGGCAGCAGCAGCCGGCGGAAGATCCAGGTTTTCCAACTGGAATATCCGCCGCCAAACCGGCCGTGCGGCAAGTCCAGGCTGACCAGGCGGGCGTCGCTGGCGGCGGCGCGCGACAGCAGGAAGAAAGTCCCGCCGAGGGCGGTTCCGATCTCCATGAGGACCCGCGGCCGCAGCTTTTCCATTTCCTCCAGCGCCTGTTGGATTTCCGAGCGGACCTGAAGCGGCCGCAGAAACCCGTCCGCCGCATCGAACGCGAAATCGATCAGCTCGGGCCAGGAACTGCGCGGACGCACGCGGTCCCTGGTTTGGCGGAGCATGGCCAGGATCCGGCGGAACAGGCGTCCGCGGGTTCGCAGATAATGCAAGGGGGCGCGCTCGAAATCGCTCCAACTCATGACAGGCTCCGCGTCGGGTATTTACCAAAATATCATGGGAGGCGGATCGATACGGCGGCCATGGGCGGAGGCGGGAATCCCGCGGCGGGGCGTGCCGGATGATCCTATACTCTCGGTATGCGTCCCATCCAGACGTTCCACGTCAGTCCTCGGCTTCCGCCCGCGCTCGAACCACTCCGCCCGCTCGCCCGCAACCTGCGTTGGGCCTGGGACCATGCCACGATCGAACTGTTCCGGCGGTTGGATAGCGACCTGTGGGAATCCACCGGCCATAATCCGGTTCTCATGCTGGGAGCGACCGACCAGGAGCAACTCGAATCGGCCGCCAGAGATGAAGCGTTTCTCGCCCAGTTGGACCTGGTCACGCACGAGTTGGCCGGGTATCTCTCGACCAGCGCCACCTGGTACAAACGCACGTACAGTCCGGTGGACGGGCTGCTGGTGGCCTACTTCTCGGCGGAATTCGGCCTCACCGAGTGCCTGTCCATTTTTGCCGGCGGGCTCGGCATGCTGGCCGGGGACCACCTGAAATCGGCCAGCGACCTGGGACTGCCGCTGGTCGGCGTGGGCCTGCTCTACCAGCAAGGCTACTTCAGCCAGTACCTGGACGCCGCCGGCTGGCAGCAGGAATCGTACCGGGACAACGATTTCGACAACCTGCCGTTGAGCCGCGAGCGGCAGGCCGATGGCAGCCCGCTGGCCATCGAAGTGGCTTATCCCGGCCGCACGGTGACGGCCCAAGTGTGGCGGGCGCGGGTGGGCCGCGTCTCGCTGTTCCTGCTCGATACCAATCTGCCGGCGAATCGGCCGGAGGACCGCGATATCACCGACCAGCTTTACGGCGGCGACCGCGAGATGCGGCTGAAGCAGGAGATTCTGCTGGGCATCGGCGGCTTCCGCGCGCTGGAGGCGCTGCGCATCGAACCCACGGTGTGTCACATGAACGAAGGGCACTCGGCGTTTCTGTCGCTGGAGCGGGTGCGCCGCCTGATGGAGAAACACGGGCTGACGTTTGCGGAGGCCCGGGAAGCGGCTTCGGCGGGTCTGATCTTCACCACTCACACGCCGGTGGCGGCCGGGCACGATTATTTCCCGCCGCCGCTGATGGATCGATATTTCGGCGACTACCGGGCCCGGCTCAGGCTTTCGCGGGAGGATTTTCTGGCGCTCGGCCGGCAGAATCCCGGCAACGATTCCGAAGAGTTCTGCATGACCGTGCTGGCCCTTCGCATGGCGGCCGCCAGCAACGGGGTCAGCGATCTGCACGGCAAGGTCACGCGCAAGATGTGGAAGAACCTCTGGCCGGGAGTGCCCGAAGACGAGATCCCCATCGGACACGTCACCAACGGAGTTCATTTCCGCTCCTGGATTTCGATGGAGATGAACCAGCTCTACGACCGCTACCTGGGACCCAAGTGGCGCGAGGAGCACGGCGATCCGCGCATCTGGCAACGGGTGGAAACCATCCCGGGCGCGGAACTGTGGCGCACGCATGAGCGGCGCCGCCTCCGAATGGTGACGTACGCGCGCCGGCAGTTGCACGCGCAGTTGCAGCACCGCGGGGCATCGCGGTCGGAAATCGACGCGGCGGCGGACGTGCTCAACCCGGACGCGCTCACCATCGGGTTCGCGCGGCGGTTCGCGACCTACAAGCGCGCCACGCTGCTGCTGCGCGACGCGGAACGGCTGGAGCGCCTGTTGAGCGACCCCGCCCGGCCGGTGCAAATCGTGTTCGCGGGCAAGGCACACCCGCGCGACGATGCCGGCAAGCAATTCATCCAGCAGGTGGTGCGTTTCGCGCGAAACAAGCAATTCCGCCGGCGCATGGTGTTTCTGGAGGACTACGATATGGCCGTGGCGCGCTACCTGGTGCAGGGCGCGGACGTGTGGCTGAATACGCCCCTGCGTCCCCAGGAGGCCAGCGGCACCAGCGGCATGAAGGCCCTGGCCAACGGCGCCATCAACCTCAGCACGCTCGATGGCTGGTGGGATGAGGCCTGGCGCGCGGCGACTTCCGCCAACTATTTCATCGGCTGGGCCATTGGGCGGGGAGAAACCTACGAGGACCACGAGTATCAGGACCAGGTGGAATCGGCGGCGCTCTACGACCTGCTGGAGCGCGATATCGTGCCGGCCTTCTATGAGCGGAGCGCCGATGGCATGCCGCGGCGGTGGATCGACGGCATGAAATCGTCCATCGCGCATCTGTGTCCGGTGTTCAATATGCAGCGGGTGGTGCGCGAGTACGCCTCCGATTTCTACATGACGGCGCACGAACGCCACGCTTCGCTGTCGGCCGATGGAATGGCGCGCGGCCGCGCCCTGGCTGGTTGGGTCTCGCGGATGCGCGGCGCCTGGAGCCAGGTGAGGGTGGAGAGCGTCGAGGCATTGCGGGAGGGCGAACTGGCGGTGGGCGGCAGCATTCGCGTCAAGGCGTGGATCCGGCTGGGAACGCTCACGCCGGATGAGGTTGCCGTGGAGTTGTACATGGGACGGGTCAGTGCGGCGGGCGACATTACGGATGCCGTGGCCGCCCCGATGTCCCTATCCGCACCAGGCGGCGATGGCGGCCCGCTGGTGTTCGAAACGGCCGACGTGGCGGTCGGCAAGAGCGGCCTGCACGGGTACACTGTGCGCGTCCTGCCCTTCCATCGGGATGAGCCCAGCGGTTTCATTCCGGGGTTGATTGCGTGGGCCGATTCCAGCGTTCTTCGCGCGAACGCCTGAGGCGGCGCCCGGTTCGCAATATTTACCGTCCGCGGTCCGGAGTGCGTAACAAAGTCGCGACGGCGAGGGGTGCGGTGTGGAACGCGGCTTCGGGTGTGCACACGCGATGCCGGAAAGCATACATCCCGGGCTCGGAGTGAGCGAAACTGCGCGCGTTTGGGGGGTGTGCGAAGGAACATCCGTGTCGTCGAATTGTTCTTTGGGGCGCGGCACCTCGCGCCCGGTGAGGCCTGTATGGGCGCTCTCGCCCGCGGGCCGGGGTGCCGCGACAACATGGTTTCCGCTTTCTGTTAGACCGCCGTCGCTTTCACCGGCGGCAGCATTCCAGCGCGCCTTCGATGGTAGTCGAACTGCAAAACATGGCCTTGATCGTGAGGATTCATGTACCACCATGTCAAACAACTGATGTATACCGTCCGGGTAGGCATACCGGACCCGCGATTTGGAAACATGCTCCTGGAGCAATTCGGAGGCGCTAACGGCGAACTGGCTGCCGCCATGCAGTACTCCGTCCAGGGCATCAACTGCGACGATCCGGAACGGCGCGATCTTCTGATGGACATCGGCACCGAGGAACTCAGCCATCTCGAGGTGGTGGGAGCACTGGCACGCCTGCATTTGAAGCCCACCAAAAGCGACCGGAACAAGGCATATACCGATCCGTTGATCGCGATTGCCGGCGGGGGCGGAGTGAGCCTGCAGAATTCGATGGGCAACCCGTGGACCGCCAACTACCTGAAGATCACCGGAGAGCTGGATGTCGACCTGCGCAGCAATATCGCCGCCGAAGCGCGGGCCAAAATCGTCTACGAACGGCTGATCGATTTCTGCGAAGACCCCGACAGCATCGATGCGCTGCGGTTTCTGATGACGCGGGAGATCACCCACATGAAGGCCTTCTCACTGGCGCTGGAGAGCATGGGCAAACCGCCGTTCTCGATCGGCAGAATCCCGCCCACGCCCGAGCTGGTAACGCAGTATTTCAACGATTCGACCGGCGTCGGCGACCAGGGGGAGCGGGACGCGCGCGGTCCATGGAACGAGGGCGGCGACTGGGAATTGGTGGAGGCGCCGGCGTTCCAGGAATTGCGTTCGGAACTCGCCGGCACCCGAACGCCCGGCTCGAGCGGGGGGAACGGCGGGCACGAAGGCCGCACCGGTTCCCGCAAATCCACGTACAGGAAGTAGATCGCGGTTGGTACGCCAGCCGGTAACGAAAGGACCGATAGACTCATGTCTCAAATCAAAGAACTCCTCATCGACGAATTACAGGATCTGCTCAATGCGGAAGGCCAGCTGGTAACGGCACTTCCGAAAATGGCGGAAGCGTCCCACAGCAATCACTTGAAGCAGGCCTTCGAGAAGCACCTGGCGCAGACCAAAGAGCAGGTGGCGCGTTTGAACCAAATCTTCGATCTGCTGGGTCAGGAACCCGGGTCCAAATCGTGCAAGGCCATGAAAGGGCTGATTGAGGAAGGCAAAGAAAAGATCGATGAATCCGGCAAGAAGGAGGAGATCGCTTCCGACCTTGCCCTGATCACGGCGGCGCAGAAGGTGGAGCACTACGAGATTTCCGCATACGGCACGGCGCGCACGCTGGCCCGCCAACTGAATGCACCCGAAGTGGCGCGATTGCTCAGCACGACGCTGGGCGAAGAAGAGAGCACCGACTATCTGCTAACGGAGATTGCCAAGCCCCTGTTGCAGAAGGCGTCCCTCGAAGACACGCCGCCGGGCGGCCGCGCCCGCGAGACCGCGCCCGCGGCGGGCCGGCAACGCAGTTGAGCCCGAATTGAGAACGCGCCGGGCTGCCGCGACAGACAGGCAGCCCGGCTTCGTGCTCAGGAAGGAGCGGCGACTTTCGTCCGGACGACTTCCACCGAACACGGAGCATGCGCCACCACCGATTGAGCTACGCTCCCCAGCAGCAGGCGGGTGATTCCGGTGTAGCCGTGCGAGCCGAGCACGATCAGGTCGGCAGACCAGCTTGCCGCATCGTCCAGGATGGCCGCCCGCGGGTCACCCTGCACCACGGCGGTCTCCGCCTGGAGTCCGGCGGCGCGGAGCCGCTTGGCGATGGACGACACCAGGTCTTCGGCATCCTTGCGTGACTGGCCTTCCATCTCCGAAGGAGCGGCCACCCCGCTGACGAAATCGACCACCGGCGGCAGGGCCGCGTAGACCTGGATGACATGCAGGACCCGCACCAGGGTGTCTTGCGGCCAGGGCCGGGCCGCGATCGAACCTACCGCTTCTTCGGAATACGGAGAGCGGTCCACCGCCAGCAGAATGCGCACGGTATTCCTCCCGAGTTCGACCCATTATCCCGCAGCATGGGCAGCAGCCTCGGCGTAAGCTAAAAAGAGTGGAGAGTTTTCTTTCGGGTCAAAAGTATCCGGCGGTGCTGACGTTTCTTTCGATTGGGATTCTCGTCGTCGGCATGCTGCTCAAGCCGAAGAAGGCGAACACCGAGTCCGTGGTATCGGAGTCGGAGACGGTACGGCTGGAGCAGCTCTCGCAGAAAAAGAGCCTGGACGATATCACGGCGTTTTTTTCGAGGGTAGCCGGAGAGGCGTCGGGGCGGATCGTCTACCTGCCCGAGGCGGGGGCTAGCGGGGTGGTGTGGAACAACCGCGGCGGGATCGTTACCGCGGGAAGGGAGCCGGCCGCCGAGGGCTCGACCCGGGTCCGGCTTGCGGCGGGCGCGCTGGCGGAGGCCCGCTGGCTGCCGTCGAATGGCCCGGTCCAGGCGCTCGAGATCGGTGAACGCGCGGCGCTTCGCCCGGTAAGCGGCACCAGCGGATCGCCGAGCGAGTCCACGTCCTGGGTCATTCAGGTGGCCCGCCGTGCCGACGGATCGCTGTTCTTCACACCGGGACTCCAGCGGGGCAGCCGCCCGGTGACCTGCGGCGAAGCGACCTACCGCGAGATCGATACGAGCATCGAGCTGACTTCCGCGATGGTGGGCGGGGGACTCTTCGATCTCGATACGGTGCTCCTGGGAGTGGTGGTGCCATGCGGCGGGCGGCCGGTGGTGCTGACTAATGCCGACGTGACGCGGGCACTGAGCCATCAGCCCGATGCCGGGCGTCTCGCGGAGCGGCAGTGGGGCATGGGCCTGACGGCGCTCGACGACGCCGCGAAGAAGTACTTTGGCGCCGGCGAGGGACTGCTCGTCCGCGAGGTTCGCAACAAGGGACTGGCGGCGAACAGCGGTTTCCTTCCAGGAGACGTACTGCTGAGCTTCAAGGGGGAGGCGCCCGGTTCCGTTGCGGACTTCTACCGGATGGCCTCGCCTCCCTGGGAAGAACCAGCGAAGGCGATCGTGCTACGGCGCGGCCGGAAGCGGATTCTCTCGCTCACCGCGTCCAAAGCCCCAGACGCGGCGAACCCGGCGGAAGAGGAAGGCGTCGGTATCGAGATCGAGCCGCCGCCGGCAGGCTATCCCGTGGGCGAAGTGGCGCCCGGCAGCGCGGCAGCCCGCGCCGGGGTCGTGCCCGGCGATCGCCTGCTGGAGGTGAACGGGACGCGGATCCAGCGCTTCGCCGATTTCAAGCGGCTTTTGAAGCCGTCGGCGGACGCGCCGCAGTTCCTGGTTCTGGCTCGCGGCGAGAGGCAAATCGGAATCCTGCTGCCATGAACGAATTATCGTCGCTGGGGCTGATTCTGCTGTTTGCCCTGTTGGCGGGGCACCTGGTGAAGTTCGCGCGGATTCCGGAAGTCACCGGCTACATTCTGGCGGGTGTGGCGGTGGGGCCTTCCGTGTTGGGCTGGGTGAGCCACGAGAATCTCGCGGCACTCAACATCTTCAGCGAAGTGGCGCTGGGACTGATCCTGTTTTCGATCGGGTCGGTTTTCGAATTGGACCGCGTTCGCGCCATCGGCCCGGCGGTGCTGCGCATCACCATGTCGGAATCGGCCATGGCCGCGGCGTTCGTTACGGTGGGGGCGCTGGCGCTCGGGCGGAGCTGGCAGGTGGCGCTGTTGCTGGGAGCGATCGCAGTGGAAACCGCCGCGGCCTCCACCCTGATGGTGATTCGGGAGTGCAACGCCAAGGGGCCGCTGAGCGAAAGCCTGATCGGCACCATCGGCATCAACAATGTGCTGTGCCTGACCGGTTTCTATGTAGTGGCCGCGGCGGTGGATTTCGGTGCGCGCCTGCACCGCGGCGCACTGCTCCAGGTGCTCTACGAATCGGCCTTTCCGCTGGTCTGGCAGTTGGTCGGCTCGGTGGCGCTGGGCTACCTGGTGGGTGTGCTGATCGCTTCGTGGGCCACCAAGGTGGTGGAGCATGGGGAAATGCTCATCCTGCTGACCGGTTGCGTGCTGTTGTGCGTGGGAGTGTCGACGCTGCTGGAATTGTCGTCGCTGGTCACCAGCCTGGCGGTCGGGGCTACCATGGTCAACCTGTCGCAGAACAGCCGCCGGCTGTTTCAGGCCCTGGCGAAAAGCGATCCGCCCTTCTATGCCATCTTCTTTGTGATCGCCGGCGCCGACCTGAATCTGTCGCTGTTGAAGACCATGGGACTGCTGGGCGTCATCTACGTAGTGGGACGCGCGGGCGGCAAATTCCTGGGCTCGCGGATGGGAGCGCGGCGCACGCAATTGCCGGGACAGGTGAGGAGACTGTTGGGGTTTGGGCTGATGTCGCAGGCGGGGCTGGCAGTGGGCCTGGCCTTGACGATCACGCGCCGCTTTCCGGACCTGGCGCCTTCGGTGGTGACGGTGGTGCTTTCAGCGGTCGCCGTGAATGAAATGATCGGACCTCTCTCGGCACGGCTCGCCATCAACCGCAGCGGCGAGTCGCGCCCGCGGAGTCTGAAGGCGGAGGCCGTGGAATTGTGAGCGCCCACAACTGGCGCCCACCGCACCGGCCTGCCTGCCGCTCTGTATTCAATCAAACATGCCGGCCGCCAAAAGTAGTGCAATGGCTGTATTGACCGTATGCAGGGCGGCGCATAGAATGCAATCACGGTTGGGCCGAGGGCTATGCGTCCCGGCCGCGAGACTGAACTGCTAAGGGGTTGCTGGAATCGGTAACGGGTGACGGTATCCGCGCGCCGGTGTGCGAGTGTTCTGACCCGCACCGGCAGCGGGGAGACAGCGTGGCCTGCATGTTCTTTCAAGCAGTCGGTTGGGGGACAGCGGGGTGTTTCAGGGTGCGATGGTGCGGGGTTGGAGTGAGCCATCGGCCGCAACTTTCGTTTCGGCATCTCCTGGATTCCAGAACAAGGGGAAAGTTGCATCTCATGCGATCGTTCCCGGGCGCGGAGCGCGCCCTGCCGCGGCCTTCCGGCCGGTGACCCGGCAGTTCGGATCGAAGTCGAATAACGGGAGGATTGGAATGTTCAAACGTAAAGTAGGATCTCCAATCGGGATCCTGGTGGCGACGTGCGCGCTTTGGTGTCTTGCCGCGCAACCGGCGAGGGCACAGGTGCTCTACGGGTCGATGGTAGGCAACGTGAGGGACGCGACGGGAGCGGTGATTCCCGGGGCCGTGGTGGAGGCAATCCAGCAGGAGACGCAACTCACCCGGCGGACGGTGGCCGACGCGGGCGGGCATTATACGTTATCGACACTCTCGCCGGGCCAATACGACATCCGCGTCTCGGCGCCGGGCTTCAAAACATTCGCCAAAAGTAACGTTCCGGTGACGCTCAACAGCGTGAGCCGTGTGGATGCCGCGATGGACGTAGGAGAAGTAACTCAGACCGTGGAGGTGACGGCAGCCTCGGCGCTGTTGCAGACCGACCGAACCGATGTGCACCACGATCTCACGGCGGAGACCATTCGCAACGTGCCGCTGCCGCCGGGGAACAACTTCGAGTCGCTGTTCGCAACGGTGCCGGGCATCAATCCGCCGACCACGGCGCACTCGATTCCCACCAATCCGTCGCGGGCGCTTCAGTTCAACGTGAACGGGACCAGCGAGTACGGTAACGACGTGCGCATCGACGGAGTGAGCCAGTTCAACATCTGGGTTCCGGAGAATGCGGCATACATCCCGTCTTCGGACGCCATTCAGGTGGTGAACGTGGCCACCGGCACGTTCAATCCCGAGCAGGGGCTGGCGGGCGGGTCCACGGTCAACGTGCAGATCAAGAGCGGCACCAACCGCATCCACGGGGATCTGTACGAATACCACTTCAATAATAAGCTGGAGGCCCACAACTTCTTCGATCCGAACAACAAGATCACCAGGGTTCCCAAGGACATATTCAATCAGTTCGGCGGGAGCGTGGGCGGGCCGATCAAAAAGAACAAAGTCTTTTACTTCGGGAATGTCGAGTTCACGCGGCAACGACAGTTTGCGACACAGAACGCGACGGTGCCCACGCTGGCCATGATGGGAGGCAACTTACAGGGGGCGGACTCGGCCAATGGACTGGCTGCCAATCCCGATGTGATTTACGATCCGACCAGCGGCAACCCCGATGGGAGCGGGCGGCATCCCTTCGCCAACAACATCATTCCCAACAACCGCATCAGCCCGGTGGCGCAACAGCTGATGGGGCTTCTGCAACAGGCGCCGGGACGGTTCCTGACCAGTGCCAGCAAGAGCGCGCCGAGCAGCAACTACCTGGCCGCCACCGATTTCGCCTTCAACCGCACGACCACGGACGGAAAGATCGATTGGAACGCGACGGATAAGTTCACCATGTTCGGTCATATCGGGTTCCTGCGCTACAACGATCTGGACCCGCAGATGTTCGGCGAGGTGGGCGGGCCGCCCATCAGCAACTACGGCGGGAACGAGGGCCGGGGCAACGGGCACACCATTACTCTTTCGGTGACAGGCAACTACGTCGCCAGCCCCACGCTGGTGCTGGACGGCAATTTCGGATTGACGCGCATGGTGACGGATTCGCGCCAGCTTGACCTGGCCAAGAACCAGGGCCTGGACGTGCTGGGCATCCCCGGGACGAACGGCACGCGGATATTCGAAGGAAGCTGGCCCCGCTTCGCGATCAGCAATTTCACCGATCTGGGAACGCATAACACGTACATGCCGTACCTGCGCAACGATCCGCAGTTCTACTGGAGCGGCAACGCCACGTGGATCCACAACAATCACACGCTGCGCTTCGGCGGGTCGGTATTTATACTCCACCTGAACCACCAGCAGCCGGAATGGAATGCGGGAGGCTCGACCCAACCCGGCGCGGGCGGATTCAGTTTCGGCAGCGGTCCGACCTCGTGCCGCGACTGCAATGCCGGCAAGGGATCGAAAACGAACGCGTACAACAATTTCGCCACGTTCCTGCTGGGCCTGGATACCAACTACGGCAAGAACATCCTGGTGCCCGATTACTTCCACACGATCACGCACCAGTACAGTCTCTACGCCGGAGACCAGTGGCAGATCACCAGCAAGCTGACGGCGAATCTGGGCGTGCGCTGGGAGTATTACCCCATGCCGACGCGCGGCGGCGACCGCGGCCTGGAGCGCTACGATTTCACCAGAAACCTGATGATGCTCTGCGGCGTGGGCAGCGTGCCGACCGATTGCGGCGTATCGATCAGCAAGACCATGTTCGTGCCGCGCGTGGGACTGGCGTACCGGTTCACGCCCACCTTCGTGGCGCGCGCCGGCTACGGGATTACCAACGAGCCGTACAACCTGGCGGACGATTTACGCACCAACTATCCCGTGCTGATTCCGCTTTATGTGAGCGCGGATTCCTACCAGGCCGCGGGTGCGCTGGACAGCACCAGCCTGCAGAACTCGCCGGCGGGCTCGAGCCTGCCAGTGGGCATTCCCCTTCCGGTGGTGCCGGACCAGTCGAGCGGCGAGATTCCGGCGCTGCCGAACGTGGCCCTGGCGAGTACGCCGCCCGATCTGCAGCGGGGCTATATCCAATCGTGGAACGTCACCCTGGAGAAAGAGTTTCCCCACCAGTGGGTGGCGCAGGCCGGCTATGTGGCCACGCGGTCGATTCGCCAACTCGGCTTCCTCGATTTGAACGTGGAGAGTCCGATCGCCCCGGCGGGCTGCGTTCCGGGCAGCAAGGCGGCGGAGTGCGGAGGCAACGTGAGCCGGCCGTTCTATGACGCGACCAACGATTTCCGCACGGCGGCAACCTCGTTGATCACTCCGGTCGCCAACAATCACTACGATTCGCTGCAGACCAAGCTCACGCACCGGTTCCGCGGCGGTTACCAGGTGGAGCTTGCCTACACCTGGTCGAAGGCCATCGGGATCGCCGGTGTGTCCAACGAGAAAGGTCACGCCTATATCCAGACGCCGGCATTCTACAATCTCAACCGGGGTCTGGCGCCGCAGGACCGTCCGCAGAATTTCGAGGCGCTGTTCGTGGCGGAGCCTCCGTTCGGCCGGGGCAAGCGCTGGTTGAACTCGGGATTCGCGTCGCACATCGTGGGCGGCTGGCAGTTGAGCGGAGTTTTCCGAAAAGTATCGGGGAGCGTATTCGAGTTGCATGCGGGCGGAACTTCGAGCAGCAACCTGAATGCGTCTGGCAATACGCAGCGGCCGGACCTGGTCCGTTCTTCGGTGCCGATTTCGGGCGCGGTCGGCCCCGGCACCACGTGGTTCGACACGTCGGCGTTCGCCGTGGTGGAGGACCTGAATCGGTTCGGCACCTCGCCCTTCTACTTCCTGCACGGGCCCGGGTTGGTCAACCTGGACCTGGCGCTGGCGCGCACCTTCCGGCTGACGGAGCGGTTCAATCTCCAGTTTCGGGCGCAATCGATCAACTTCACCAACACGCCGCACTTCAGCAATCCCAACGGGGACCTCAACAGCTCGAGCTTCGGGCTGGTGAACGGGCTGGCGAACACGGGCCGCGATGGCGGCGTGGACGCCCGCCAGATCGAATTCAGCGCGAGGCTGATCTTCTGATCAGAGGGTCGGCGCGGGGGTGATGACCGCGGCGAAGAAGCCGTCGCCGGGGTCGCGGCCGGGAAGGCGGTGCATGGTTTCGATCACCTGCTCCGCGGGAATGGCGGCGACCACGGCGTCGTTTTCTTCGGGTTCGAGCGAGCAGGTGGAATAGACCAGAAGACCGCCGGGCGCGAGGGCGGCGCGGGCGTTGGCCAGGAGCGCGGCCTGGCGGCGGTGAAGCGCGGCTAAGTCGGCGGGGCGGAGCCGCCACTTGATCTCGGGATTGCGCGCGAGCGTGCCCGTGCCGGAGCAGGGCGCATCGACCAGGATGCGCTCGAACGGGCGGCGGAACGGCAGGGGACGCGTGCCATCGAGCACGAGCAGGCTCGCGGGCAGGTCTTTCATGCGGGCGATGCGGCGGAAGTGGAGATCGCCGGCGATAGCCCGCACACCCGATTCGAGCGCCTGGGCGGTCTTGTTGCCGGGGGCGGCGCAGAGGTCGAGGAAGGTCTGGCCCGGCTGAAGCTGCAGCAGGGGGACGATGGATTGGGAGCCGATGTCATGGAAGCGGCCTCCGCGCTGGTATTTTTCCGGCTCCTCGAGGGCGGCGCGGGCGATGGCTTCGGCGCGCTCCGTGCCGTAGCGGATCTCCCAGCGGGCCAGCAGCCACTCCGGACAGGAGAGCGCAATCTCGCGGGTGGGCCAGGCGACAGAGTCGCGGTTCACCCGGCGGAGCACTGCGTTGACGAAGCCGGCGGCGGAGTGTTTGCGGGCGCGTTTGACGAGTTCGACGGCGGCGCCCACCGCGGCGTGGGCGGGCACCCGTTCCAGGTAGCGAAGCTGATAGATCCCCATGCGGAGGGCCGCGCTGACTTCGCGATCGAGCTTGCGGGCGCGCCCGGAATACAAGCCGACGAGGTAATCGAGCTGCGCGCGGTAGCGGAGGATGCCGAAGACGATCTCGTGGGCAAGCGCGGCATCGCGGGCATCGAGCGGGGCGGTGCGAGCCAGCAGGAGGTCGGACGCATAGCCGCCGGCTTCGACCTGGAGCAGGATGTCGAAGGCGACCGTGCGGGCGGGGGCGATCATGCTACACCTCGATTCTACGAGGGGGGCAGGGGGCTGCCCGGAAACCCGGTGAACGCGGGGCGGCGCGTCTCAGCTTGTCGACCGGCCCGCGACCTGGGCCGTTGCCTGATCGAGACGGTAGTAGATGAAATCCGCGGCGGCTCCTCCGAGGAAGTGGGAATAGAGCTGGAGGTGATTGGTGCGGCCGGGATCGAGCAGCTCGCCGATGTGGATGAACAGGCCCCTGGCATCCACGTCCGGATTTCCCAGGTCCACATCCAGTTCGGCGTACACCTTGCCCGAGGACTTATGGGTGCCCACCACCACCTGCATGGACCGCTCCGGCGCCGGCTCGCGGAAGCTCTCGATGGCGTAGTCGCCCGGAGATCCGCCGAAGATGGAGGATATGGTTTGGGCGTGCGAGGGATGGATGGGCCCGTTGTCCTTCCAGTCCGTCATGGCGCGTAATTTCGCAAGGAGCCCGGGCCCCGCCTTGACATCGATGCGATCGACATCGGCCCAGCGGATGGATTCGATGTGCGGACACAACGATTCGCCCGGGCGGGCCGAAGGCAGCGAGCGGGCCTTGGCAAGCAGGTTCAGCAGACAGGCCTTGCGCGCCAGACGCGGCAAGCGCTGGGTCAACCAGCTTGCCGGGTCCATGGAGTCGATGCGGGAATCCGGATGCTCGCAGACGGCGCGGGTTTCGGCGTCCCACTGGGATAACTCCGCCAGGGTGAAGCGAAAATTCGGCGAGACGATTTTCAGTTCCACCACGACCTCGCCGCCCTCGGGGATGTCGATGGTGGTGATTCCGTTCTCGAGAGGTGTCTCGCTGACCAGCGAACGGAGGTGGTACTCGCCCGGCGGGAGCGAGGCGTCGGGTTTGCGCTTGCCGGCGCCGGAAATCAGCAGCGAGTCGCCGTCGCGCGTGACGGTGAGGAGGAACTGGCCATCGCGCCAGTCCTCGATCTGGCGGACCCGCGTCAAGGCGTGTTCGACGATCGGGTTGGCAGGCTGAAGCCCAAGCCCAAAGCCCAGCGGCTGGGCCGAGGTTTCATAGGCAAACACGAGTCCCGCATTCTGGTCCAGGTGGGAGACCGGCAAGGCAGCACCATCGCGGGTGAATCGAATACGGATGCGTTCCTTCATCTGCGGGATTATATCGGTTTTGTTTGCGGAAAGACACGCCTGTGGACGGGGGATAGTACTGGGGGTGTGGGCCGATGGGAGGATCGGCCCACGGGAGGAGATACCGGCGCGGAGTCAGTCCTTGCCGGTTTCGATGCGCATGCTGTAGAAGCTGCGGTAGACGAAGACCACCGAGACGGCGAAGAACAGCGCGGCGAGGATGGTGGTGAAGCTGCTGCCCTGCTTGTTGGTGAGATCGACGGCGAGCGAAACGGCCAGCAGTCCGAACAGGGTGGTGAACTTGATGATCGGGTTCAGGGCCACCGAACTGGTGTCCTTGAAGGGATCGCCCACGGTGTCGCCGACCACGCAGGCATCGTGCAACGGGGTGCCCTTGGCGCGCAGTTCGGTCTCGACCACTTTCTTGGCATTGTCCCAGGCGCCGCCGGCGTTGGCCATGAAGATGGCCTGATACAGGCCGAACAGCGCGATGGAGATCAGGTAGCCGACGAAGAAGAACGGCTCGAGGAAGGCGAAGGCGAGCGTGGTAAAGAAGACCACCAGGAAGATGTTGAGCATGCCCTTCTGCGCGTACTGGGTGCAGATGGCCACGACCTTCTTGGAATCGGCCACGGAGGCTTTCTCGGCGCTTTCCAGCTTGATGTTGCGTTTGATGAACTCGACCGCGCGGTAGGCGCCGGTGGTGACCGCCTGGGCGCTGGCGCCGGTGAACCAGTAGATCACGGCGCCGCCGGCGATGAGGCCAAGCAGGAAGGGAGCGTGGAGGAGCGAGAGCTTGTCGAGATTCTCCTTGAGGCCGCTGGTGAGGGCCACGATGGTGGAGAAGATCATGGTAGTGGCGCCCACGACGGCGGTGCCGATCAGCACGGGCTTGGAGGTCGCCTTGAAGGTGTTGCCGGCGCCATCGTTTTCTTCCAGGTTTTCCTTGGCCTTTTCGAAGTCCGGTTTGAAGCCGAACGTCTTCTGGATGTCCTGCTCGATACCGGGCAGCGTCTCGATGGTGGAGAGCTCATAAATGGACTGGGCGTTGTCGGTGACCGGGCCGTAGCTGTCGACCGCGATGGTGACGGGGCCCATGCCGAGGAATCCGAAGGCGACCAGACCGAAGGCGAATACCGCCGGGGCGAGCATGATGGTGCCGAGCCCCATGGTGCTCATGTAGTAGCCGATACTCATGAGGAACAGCATGGCGAAGCCGAGCCAGTAGGCGCTGAAGTTGCCGGCGACGAAGCCGGACAGAATGTTGAGCGAGGCTCCACCTTCGCGGGAGCTGGTGACGATTTCGAGGACGTGGCGCGATTTGGTGGAGGTGAAGACCTTGACGAATTCGGGGATCAGCGCGCCCGCAAGAGTACCGCAACTGATCACGGTCGCCAGCTTCCACCAGAGGCTGCTATCGCCGCCGAGGGTGGGGATCATCATCGAGCTGACGATGTAGGTGAGGACGATGGAGAGGATGGAGGTGAGCCAGACCAGGGTGGTGAGAGGGCTTTCGAAATTCATCTTGGCCGCGTTGGCATAGCGTCCTTTGGCAATGATGCCGTTGACGAAGTAGCCGATGCCGGAGGAGATCACCATCATCACGCGCATGGAGAAGATCCACACGAGAAGCTGGACCTGGACGACCGGATCGGGTATGGCGAGGAGGATGAAGGTGATGAGCGCGACGCCGGTGACACCGTACGTTTCGAAACCGTCGGCCGAGGGTCCGACCGAATCGCCCGCGTTGTCGCCGGTGCAATCGGCGATCACGCCGGGATTGCGGGCGTCGTCTTCTTTGATCTTGAAAACGATCTTCATGAGATCGGAGCCGATATCGGCGATTTTGGTGAAGATACCGCCGGCCACGCGGAGCGCGGCGGCGCCGAGCGATTCACCGATGGCAAAGCCGATGAAGCAGGGTCCGGCGAGATCGCCGGGAACGAACAGGAGGATGAAGAGCATGATCATCAGCTCGACCGAGACGAGCAGCATACCGATGCTCATGCCGGCCTGGAGCGGGATGTCGTAACAGGGATAAGCCCTTCCGGTGAGGCTGGCGAAGGCGGTGCGGGAGTTGGCAAAGGTGTTGACGCGCATGCCGAACGCCGCCACGGCAAAGCTGCCGGAGATACCTACTACGCTGAATACCAGAATGACGCCGACCTTGTAGGCCTCGAAGCCCAGCAGGAATCCGAAATAAAATAGGATAATGATCGCGATGAAGACCCAGAGGAGCATGAGGAACTTGCCCTGCGTGGCGAGGTAGGTCTTACAGGTTTCATAGATCAATTCGGAAACTTCCCGCATGGAACCATGGACCGGCATATTGCGGAGCCGGAAAAAAATCATCAGGCCGAACATCAGGCCGAACGCGCTGACGACGAGACCGCCCATCAACAGGGTGGGACCGCTGATACCGCCGAGGAACGGTGGGGCGGAGTTGAGATTGGGGAGCTTGAGATTGGCCTCCCCGCCGGCATGCTCCTGGGCCATCATGGGAACGGCGAGGGCGAGCAGCACGAGGAGCGCGATTACGATTCGGCGGCAGGCAAGCCGCCCGACACATAGTGTGTCCTTGGGGAACAGCATCGGTGGAGATCCTCCTAAGGAATGGCCCGAGACCGGGCGAGCAGAAGCCGGCCGGAGCCTGGAACGTACCATTCAGTATAAGAGATATACACATCGGAATTCAAATCGCCGATGGGGGTAGAGGCGGGCCGTGAGGGGGGGCGATTCGGGCCGATTCGCGCCGAAAAGCCGGGATTAACATTCATTGAAAACAAAGGGGTTGTCGTCTTCAAATCGCGCAGATCGGCGCGCGCGCCTCGTTTTGCCCGATTCGGGGGTCCTGTATTTCTCGACCGGAGTGTCACAGCGGCCGGCAGGCTCGCGCGATTCCAGCACTCTACCGGGAAAACGAATTAATCTCCAGGCGAAGCGACTCTAGAGCTTCCTTCAACTCTGCCGCCTTCGCCTCGATCTCGGGCATCTGCCCCGGGGCCTCGCTGAGGAATCGCTGGATGACTTGGACCCCGTGGTTCACCAACTCGAACTCCTTCCGGGCTTCATCGGTATTACCGAGGGAGAGCTCTAAATGCGCCCTCTCGATCGCGATGAAGCACGTTTGCGTGTCGGCTTTCAGAAACTGGTGGCGATTATGCTTCGTTCTTTCCCGCAGGTCTCGAATCTCGTTTTCCAAGTCGCTCATCGTAAATTCCACTGCCTAATGCATCATCGCTGTTGTAGAACCGCAGCCACAGCTGCAATGAGCCGCTGTGCGGTGAATGGCTTCTGCAGAAAGCTGGCCGGTTTCACACGGGAGAATTTTCGCGTAACTTCGCTCTGGTCAAAACCGCTCGAGAGGATCACGGGGACCTCAGGGTTGATTTCGTGCAAGAGCGGGAGAGCCTGCTCGCCTCCCATGACCGGCATCTGCAGGTCCAGAATCACCACCGAGATCACATCCGCGTGCTCGCGAAAGATCTCGACCCCTCTTCTTCCGTCCTCGGCAGTCAAAACTCTTACGCCGCTCCGCGAGAGCACGCCCTCCACGACGTTCAGCACGGCTCTCTCGTCGTCGATGACCAGAGCCACTGATCCAGCGGGGATGGAATCGACCTTTGCCGCCGAACCACGTGCGACAGTGGCGGCATTTCGATCGCCGGCGGGGAGCAGAATTCGAAAGGTTGTGCCCTCGCCAGGCGTGCTATGGACGAAGATGACTCCCCGGTGGCGCCTCACAATACCCTGAACAGCGGCCAGCCCCAGCCCCCGGCCTGTGAATTTTGTAGTGAAGAACGGATCGAATATCCGAGCCTTGGTAACTTCGTCCATACCTGCTCCGCTATCGATCACCTCCAACTGCAGATAAGTCCCGGGTTGCGCTGGTTCAGACTTGAAGAGCGCGGATGCCTCGCGAGAACTGACCTCCCTGAGCGAGGTCCGGACGGTGACAGTCCCGGTGGCGTCTTCCCCGATCGCTTCGGCCCCATTAATCATGAGGTTCATCAGGACCTGCTGCATTTGCGCCGGATCAGCTTCGAGGGGCGGCAGGTTCGGTGTCAGGTCGAGCTTCAAATCAACGCCCTTCGATATGGAGGTCCGCACCAGCGCCGAGATCTCGCGGACGAGGTCGCTCATGTCGATGACCGCGGTCACAAACTGGCCCCTGCCGGCGTACGCGAGCATCTGCCGTGTCAGGAATGCCGCACGTTCGCTCGCTTCCACAATCTCTCGCAAACGGTGTCGAATCGGATGACCGGGAACGATCTCGGACAGGACCAGGCTGGCATTCCCGAGGATGCCGGTCAGCAGGTTATTGAAGTCATGCGCGATGCCGCCTGCCAGTAACCCGAGGCTCTCCAGCTTCTGGGATTCCTGCAACTCGCGTTCGAACTTCTTGCGCTCGCCGACATCCCGCATGTTGAGTTGGATAGCCGCACGATCGCCTTCGTAATATAGCGAAGCAATGACTTCCACTTCGATTAAGTGATCGTCCCGTGTGCGCACGTGGAGGCTGTCAAACCGCACGAATCCGCGCTCACGGATCTGGTCCGTTGCGCCACGCACGTTGGGGATATTCTCCATCGATTCGATTTCCCACAGTTTTCGGCCGACGAGCTGTTCCCGCCGGTAGCCCAACAACTGCTCTGTAAAAGGATTCAGGTCGAGAATGTCGCCCGAAACGGCATCCACGATCACAATGCCGTCTCGCGCGGATTCAAACAGACGCCGGTAGCGGGCCTCGGCTTCGCGCTTGCGCGCCGTGATGTCGTGAAAGGCCAGCAGGATGAGGTGTTCTCCATCCGGCGAACGCAGGCGCCGGGCGTCCATCACCAGCGTCTTGGCCCCATCACCCTTCATTTTGGGTTCAATCTCCTCATCCCTCAGTTCCGTAGCGCCGCGCTTGAGCCGGTCGAACAAGGCACGAATGGGCGGGGTGTCGAATTGGTCGAGCGATGCCTCTACGATCGCCTTTCCAGTCGCCGACCCTTTGGGCAGTCCCATCGCATCATAGAAGGCTCGATTGGCATCCCGGATGGTGAGCCGTTCGTCGAGCACCACCAGCGGCTCGCGAATGGTGTTTACGATCGTCTCAGCGTATTCGCGGGCATGTTTCGCTCTCTCGAGGCTGCGCTTGATCTCGCTCACATCGAGGATTTGGAGGACGGTCCCGTCGATCCGGTCGTCACCGGTGCGGTAGGGGCGCACCCGCATCAAGTAGCAGCGTCCCTCATGGTCCTCGACTTCCCGCTCATACGGCTGAAGCGTATCCAGGACGTGATGCAGGACCTCTTCGAGGTCCGGGACATTGATCCGTGGCTTCAGATCGGCGATCGGCCGGCCAATATCTGTCGGAATAAGACGCAGCACCCTCTCCGCGACGGGCGTGAAGCGGCGGATGCGGAGGTCCCGTCCCGTCATCACGATCGGCATATTCATCGAACCCAGCAAGTTGATCAGGTCGTCGTTGAGCTGAGCCAGTTCCGTATTGCGGCCCTGCAATTCGGCGTTGATGGTATGCAATTCCTCGTTCGATGACTGCAGTTCCTCCTTCGAAGTCTGCATTTCCTCGTTTGTACTTTGCAGTTCTTCGTTAGCAGACTCGGCTTCTTCGTTCGTGGAACGGAGCTCTTCAATGACTGACTGGAGATACTCGCGCGTCGACGTCAGTTCCTGATTCAGCCTGGCGTTCTCTTCCTCGATGGAGAGTGCGGGGACAGGGGCCGGGCCCTCAGGAGAACTGGTTGGCCGGCTTTCCTCCAGAGTGTCATCGCTCCGGCCGATCACAATTAAGAAGTGCTTGGGATTCCCGGCCAGAGAGATCGGGATTACCGTAATCGCGACCGGATGGTTTCTATCCGACTCCGCGGCGGCGGGGCTTTCTCCGATTACCACGGCGTCGGTCCGCTTTGCCTGTTCAATGGTCGCACTAAGAACGGCGCGCAGATCGCTGCGGACGGTCGTCATCAACTCGGCATCTTCCTGCATGTCCGGGGCGACCAGATATTCCCTCACATCTCCGCGGTAGCTCTTGATTCGCAGGGCCTCGTCCACCACCATACCCGCGGGCCCGTATCGGGACAGGACTACCTGATCGGCGTAGCGGTGAACCGGTCCGGCCTGGCGGGGGGGAGCGGCGGACTGCGAAGGACGAACACCACGCTGCGGCAACAGGTACGGCCGCACCTCGGTGAACTCCAACGGTTGGGCAGCGACGGTTGTCTTCCGGCAATACAGCTTGCGCGATTCGTCCAGTACCGAATAATGATCGGCCAGACCGCCCAGCGTTTCAGAGGGTCCCAGTATGAGACACCCTGCCGGTTGCAGCGCGTAGCTGAACGTGCCGATTACCTTACGCTGCAGGGAAGGCGTGAAATAGATCAGAAGGTTGCGGCAACTGATCACGTCCATGCGGGAGAGCGGAGGATCCTTGGCGACATTATGCCGCGAGAAGATACACATCTCCCGGATGGCACGGCTGACCTGGTATCCCGAATCGGTGCGCACGAAGAAGCGCCGGAGCCGTTCCGGCGAGACGTTTACGACGGCGCCCTCGCTATAGATCCCCTTTCGCGCCGTATCAATCGTTCGATCGCTGACGTCGGTGCCGAACATCTGGATCGCGCAGGCAAGGTCCTGCGATTCCAGAAACTCAGTCAGGGCGATTGCCAATGAATACACTTCTTCGCCGGTAGAGCACCCCGGAATCCAGGCGCGAATCGTATGAAGTTGCTTCTGGTGTTGAACGATCGCCGGGAAAGCGAGCCGTTTCACGGCGTCGAAAACATCGGGATCGCGAAAGAAGTCGGTTACATTGATGAGGCAATCATCGAAGAGCGCCTCGAGTTCGCCGGGTTCGTTTTCGACGAGGTGAAGGTAATCTTCGAGCGACTCGGATTTTCGCACCACCATGCGCCGGTTCAACCGGCGCGCGATTGTGGGCTGCTTGTATTGGGTGAAGTCGACGCCGCTGCCGTTGCGCAGCAGGCGCAGCAAACGCTGCATCGTTGCGCCATCGGCGGGCGCGGGAAGCTCGCCGCCGTTTCGCGGCGACAGGCGCCGGGCGATGGCGGCCAACTCCTCGGCAATCCGTCGAGGTGACAAGACAAAGTCGACGGCGCCGGCGGCAATCGCGCTTCGCGGCATGCTGTCGAATTTGGCGCTTTGGTCTTGTGCAAAGGTGATTCCGCCCTCCGCCTTGACGCGCTTCAGGCCCAAGGTCCCATCCGTTGCCGTGCCCGAGAGCACGACCCCGACCGCACGCCCACCGTACTCCTCGGCCAGAGAATTCAGGAAAGTGTCAATCGGTTTGAAGCTTTCCGAAGGTCGCTTTTCCGGGATCAATCGCCCCGCGTGAACCCGCAGCACCGTGTTCGGTGAGATCACGTACACGTTGCCGGGGTGAATCTGAATCTCCCCCTTGATCGGGATCACGAGCATGCCCGTTTTTCCGGAAAGCAGGTCTGGGAGAGCGCTTTCGTGTCGCGGGTCCAGGTGTTGAATCACCACAAGAGCCATGGTCGCAGCCGAAGGTAAATGCTGCAGGAGTTCGGTGAGCGCCTCCAGGCCACCCGCCGACGTTCCGATGCCAACAACCATCAAACGGTCGTTGACCTTCGTCTCGCCTTCGGAAGAATTCGAAAGGCCGAGTCCTGCGGCGTCCGCCTCTGGATTGTCCATCGCTTTTCCATTCATCAGCATATCCTTTTGGAAAGTGCCACGCTGGAATCGTGACCAGTGCTTCAGGTGGCGGTTGCCAGCGGCGCAGGCGACATCTCCATCAGACCGAGCCGCGACCATGGCACGAACTCCGGCATCCCGCCTCCGCCCCGATCGGCCCAGGCGCCCGATTGTGTTACACTCTCGCAAATGTCGCGGAACTGGCTGCACGCCACGCAGGGTTCATGGCTACGATTCCTGGCTCCGTTCTTCCACTGGACCGCGCGAGCTGGAGGTGCTGCCCGTTATGCCGGCTGATCCCCTTCCCACATTCGGCTACCTTCTGATTGCGGACCAGTGGTGGGGATGATCTTTCTGATCCAGTCGAAAATCGACGGCCTCGAGGCGGCTGAGTGGAGTATCTCGAAGATCGGTGCCTTTGATTTCCGCAATGACGTGTCGGGCGATCTGGTTCTTACCGCCACTCCCGAAAAGTTGGCGGATCCATTCCGAAGTTGGCTCCACGCCGGGAACTCTCCACGGGCAGGGAAGCTGAATTGTCTGAATGCGGCTCTCCAGGTCGTCTTCAGCCTCCAATTTGCGGGCCTGCGCGTTCGGACGATCACGCCCGCCTTTACCACCGATTCGCCCGGCCAACCCCAACGCCCGACTCGGCGCGGCGGCCCGCCTGCGGTACGTAGCCGAAAATGAACACATGGACAGGCTGCTCATCCGGACGATCGGGCATTCCACGCGACCGGTGGATGCTCTGATCGGAATGCTGAAGGCGCGCGGCATCAAGCGGCTCATCGACGTTCGCACGATTCCCAAGTCGCGATACAACCCCCAGTACAATCGCGAGGCGCTGGAGCAGTCACTCCGTGACGCCGGCATCGGGTACGAGCATATCAAGGCGCTTGGGGGGTTGAGACGCCCTCGCCAGGATTCACCCAATGCGGGTTGGCACAACGCGTCGTTTCGAGGCTATGCCGACTACATGCAGACGCCGGAGTTCGAGTCTGCGCTGGCCGCGTTGGTTGGGACCGCGGCTCACGAAGCGATCGTGATGATGTGCGCCGAGGCTGTGCCGTGGCGTTGCCACCGCTCGCTGATTGCCGATGCCCTGACGGCGCGCGGCCATCGGGTGGAGCATATCATGAGCGCGACCAAGTCGGACCCACACACCATGACGTCGTTTGCGAGGGTGGAAGGCACATCGGTCACATATCCTGGCGGCGCACAGGAGAACCCCGCCCCGATAGAATGAAGAGCGCATGTCGATCCTGCAAGACGTTCGGCTCGCCGGCCGGCTGCTTCGTCGTGCCCCCGTCCCCACCGCAATCGCGCTGCTGTCGATCGCCCTGAGCGTCGGCGCCACGGCCGTGGTGTTCGCCGCCGTGAAGTCCGTGCTGATCGATCCGCTGCCCTATCGGCGCCCAGCCGAACTGGTGCAGTTTCGCAGCGAGTATCCCCGACTCGCACAGCAATCCCACGGCGATTGGGTGGTCTGGAACGATACTCGCGAGCTGGCGCGAAGAACACGCACGCTGGAGTCCGTGGGCGTGTACGGCAACGCCGTGTTCGATCTCGCCGGTGACGCCCATACCCCTCCCGAAGCTCTGTACGGAATCCGGATGAGCGCCAGCCTCTTCCCCGTTCTCGGCGTTTCGCCCATGCTCGGCCGCAACGTGCGTCCCGAAGAGGACCACCCCGGACAGCCCGACGTCATGATCCTCAGCTACGGGCTTTGGGTGCGCCGGTTCCACGCCGACCGGTCCATCGTGGGCCGCGCCGTCTCCATCAATGGGCACGGGTGCCTGGTGATCGGTGTGATGGCGCCCGCATTCAACTTCCCCCTGTGCCGGCAGGCCGCCCACACGCCCGCCCCCTACGTGGAGTTTTGGGCCGCGCCCCTGGTTGCGCCCGCCAACCCCAACGCCGGACTCGGCGCGGTGGCCCGCCTGCGGCCGGACGTTTCGCTCGAGCAGGCACGGCAGGATCTTGCCGCCATCAGCCGTACCCTGGCCGACCAGTTTCCCGCCACCAATCGCGACCGCATCCTGGGGCTCCACCGCTTGCGCGATGCGGTGGTGGGCGGCGGAGAAAAGGGCCTGCTGCTGCTGATGGCGGCGGCGGTGCTGTTCATGCTGATCGGCTGCGCCAACGTCGCCAACATGCTGCTCGCCCGCGGAATGGCGCGCCGGCGCGAGATCGCCGTGCGCCTGGCGGTTGGAGCACAACACTCGCGCATCGTCCGGCAGCTGCTTACCGAGAGCTGCCTGCTGGCCGTACTGGGCGGCCTGGGTGGATATGTCCTCACGGCGGCGGCCTGGCGTCTCTTGCCCGGTTTAGCCCCCGTGAGCATTCCCCGGCTGGCCGCCGCCCGCGCCGATGGCAGCATCTTCGGATTCGCTCTGGCCCTGGCGATCGCAAACGGGGTGCTCTTCGGAATCGCGCCCGCGCTGCGCATGGCCGGGTGGAATGGCACGCCCGGCGGGAGCGGCTTCGGCTCGCGGGGCGCCGCCGCCGGCCGGCGCGACCTGGTGCGCTCTGCCCTGGTAACGGCCGAAGTCGCCGTGTCGGTGCTACTCGTCGTCACCGGCGGGCAGGTGCTGGCCGACTTCGTCCGGCTGGTCAATACCGACCCCGGTTTCGCGGCGGACCGGGTTCTCGCCTCGGTCGTGCTCCCCGCTCCGGAACGGTACCCGGATGGGGAACGCCGCGGGCGGTTCTACCGGCGGATGCTAGACGCCGTTCGCGCGCTCCCCGGCGTGGACAGCGCCGGGACAGTGGACGCCCTGCCGTTCAGCGGGGAGAATCACGGCGGACCGGTCAGCGCCCGCGGCGCGGCGGACGCTGCGCCGTTGATGGCGGAGATCGACGTCACCGGCGGTGCGTATCTGCAGACCATGGGGGTCCGGCTGATCGACGGCCGCTGGTTCCGTGAAGAAGAGATGGATACCGCGAGCGATGCCGCCATCGTGAATCCGTTCGTGGCGCGCCGCCTGTGGCCGGCAGCGAGCGCCATCGGGCAGCGGGTGTGCGTCTTCTGCACCCCGGAAAGCCCCCACAACTGGAAGCGGGTGATCGGCGTGGTGACCAGCGCCAGTCATGCTGCTCTGGACGAACCCGAGAAGGGCAACGTGTACCTGGCCGCGGGAGCCATGCAAAGGGCGGTGTTTCTCGTGGTCCGAACCCGGCGCAACATGGCCGCAATGGAGCGAGCCCTTCGCCGCGCGATTGCCGCCATCGATCCCAACCAGCCCGTGCTGCTGAGCGCGTCGATGCGCGAGCTGATCGCCGACTCGACTGCCGGCCGGCGCTTCCTCATGCTCCTGCTTGCCGCAACGGCCTGGCTGGCGCTGCTGATGTCGGCGGCCGGCGTCTATGGCGTGATTGCGTATACCACTTCCCGTCGAACGCAGGAAATCGGGATTCGGATGGCCGTGGGAGCGACGCCGGGAAGGGTCGTTTCGCTGATCTTCCGGCAGAGCTTCCTGACCGTAGCCGTGGGACTCGCGCTCGGGCTGGGCGCGGCATGGGCCAGCCTGCGATTCCTGCGGAGCCTGCTTCCCGGCCTCGCGCCCGATCCCGCTTCGGTCTGGCTTGCGGCCGCCCTGGTGACCGCCGCCGCGGCAATCGCGTGCTGGATTCCCGCGCGGCGGGCCACCCGCACGGATCCGATGTCCGCGCTGCGGGAGGAATAGAGGAAGGTGGGCAGGGGACGGCTTTCGGGCGTCATTTCCTGGCGCAGCTACGTCACTACGCCGCACAGGCCGAGCGCCTCGCCTATCTCCGGACAAACCGGTACACCTCGAACACCTCCCGCCCGTACCGGTCCCAAACGGCGGTCACCGGCTCCCGCTCGAATCCCGCTTCCCCCGCCAACTGGGTCAGACGCGGGCTCGCTCCCGGAAAAAACTCGAAGTCTTTGGTATGCGCCACGAAGAGGTTCTCCGGCTCCGAAACCATCCGCAGCACCATGTCCCGTTCGGCGGCTCCCATCTGGGGCTGCATGACCTCGTTGCTCCCGATCGCCACCGGCAGTTTGCCCGCCTGCAACAGGCGCAGCGGGTCGAGGATGCCCCAGTCCAGGCAGAAAACCGTCTTCGCCGGCGCCGTCTTCAGATAGTCCGACAGCGCGAAAATCGCGTCGTTCCAGCCCTGGCCGCCGCCATACCGGAACGCCATCTGGTAATACTCGTTCATCACCAGCGCGCCCGAAAGCACCATCGCTGCCGTCACCGTCGCAACTGCCGGTATACCGGCACGCCCCAGCCGCCGCGAGGCTCCCGCGAACGCCACCGCCACCACCATCTCCGGCAGCGGCCAGAGCAGGATCGTGTGGTGCACGCTCGCCCCGGCGTTGACCGTGATCGCCATTTGAAACCATGCCACCGCCATGGCAATCAAGCCGAACACAGCGGCCCTCCGTTCGTTGCCGCCCGCCAGCGGCGCCAGCAGCAGGGCCAACATGAATCCATAGAGCAACAGGTGATGCCGCGGATGCCCGGCCAGTGCCGAAATGCGGGCAGATGCCCGCTCCATGGCAGTCACCGGCTGGTGCGGTTTGGGCGTCAGTTGTTCTTCCGACGTCATCCAGCCGAACAGCCCCGCGCCTCCCGCCGTGTTGGCCAGAAATCGCGCCTTGGCGCCCAGCACGCCGGTATCGCGCTTGAAGTTTCCGCGGAACGTCACCCAGTGGCTGTCCACGTTGTAAATCAGCAGGGGCAGCGCGCCCAGCGCGAACGCCAGCCCCGCCACCGCCACCCGCCGGCGCGTGATTACCGACACGATCTGTCGCGGGAACGTCACCAGCCCGGCCACTCCCAACCCGCTCAGGAACCACACCGCCAGTGCTTTGTCCCACATCGCCAGGCCGAACAGAAAGAACCCTCCGGCCAGCGAAGCCGGCTCGCGGGTCTGGTAAAAGCGCACGAGCAGGAACATCCCGCCGGTCAGCAGCAGGTGTTGCAGCGCCACCGGTCCCCAGTCGAAACAGGTGGTCAGCAGGTAGGTTGAATCCACCGCGAGGATTGCGCATCCAATCAAGGCGGCGCGCTCCCCGGAGACCCTCCGCAGCAGAAGGTAAAAGAGAAACACACTGCCCGCCCCGGCCAGCAGCGCCGGCGCCCGGAACGCAAAAATTCCCGTATCAAACAGTCGGAATATCGGTTTATAGAGGTAGGCTTTCAGCGTCCCCAGGTAGCTCATCAGCATCAAGGGAAGTCGCGAATGCCCGATATGTAGCGAATAGAGTTCCCCTCTCGGCGGGTATATGGCTTGGGCGAAGAGCGATTCGTCGTCTTCGATTCCCAGCAGGGGAACGAAAGTGAGCCCGGCTAAAAAGAAAATGATACATGCGGCTAAAGCAGCGCACGTACTACGCAGTCTATAAGTGTGGGGGATCACCGAATCCACTGGGCTGGTCCAAGAAGAGATGGTAGCATCTGACGAAAAACACGGTGGAAGGCCCGTCTGGTGCGTTCCGTTGCCGGCGTTCGCGGGTCTCTCCGGCATTGGCAGCCAAAGTGCTAGGTATGGTCGCTGTGATGGCGTCGCTGGGTGAAAACACGACGCGCAATCAGCCCTTTTTGGGGGGTTGGGAACGTGAAACCTTTGGCGGATTCTGTCGTCTATACTGTTGCGGTTAGCGAAGACGCTAAAAAGAAGAAATAAAAAGAAAAAAGCCTTAAGAAGTCGAAGTAAGGAGATGGACCAATGAACCAGACCGACCTGAACAAATATAAAGCGATGCTGGAAACCAAGCAGGCGGAACTTTCCGCCGGCCTGCGCAACCGTGAAGACATCGCCATCGAGAAGACCCCGGACGCCTTGGACGAAGTGCAGCTTGCCGGTGAGAGGGAACTGGCCATCCGCAATCTGGACCGTGAGTCCAACCTGTTGCGGAATGTCAAGGGAGCCCTGGCGCGTGTCGCCGACGGCAGCTATGGGGTCTGCCTCCACTGTGAAGAGGACATCAAACCCAAGCGCCTGGACGCGGTTCCCTGGACGAAATACTGTATCCGCTGCCAGGAAGCCGCCGATCGCCACGAGTTTGAGACCGAGACCGGCGAGAGCATCGACGAGCTCCTGGCCGCCTGATCACCGGCGGCGCGAATTCAGGGCGCGGGCGGCCACCCGCGCCCTTCGTGTTTCCGGGCTATGCCGGTTGCCGGCCGTGCGGAGCCTCACTCGGCATGGGGGTTTTCGCGCAATCGGACCGGGTTATCCGGTGGCATACTCGGGGAGTGGAGTTTATTCGCCGCGCGTCCGGTACTCCGGCCTGGCTGGGGATTCTGCCGGGGACGTTCAATCCTCCCACGGTCGCGCACGTGGCATTAGCTCAAGCCGCGCTGTCGTCCGTGGACGAGGTGCTTTTTGCACTGCCGCGGGCGTTCCCGCATAAGAAATATACGGGTGCGTCCCTGGAACAGCGGGTAGAGATGCTGCGTGCCGCCGTGGCCGATCGACCCGGCTGCTCCATCGCGGTGGCCGATCGCGGGCTGTTCTGCGAAATCGGCCAGGAGTGCCGCGCCGTCTACGGCGACGCCGTCCACCTTTCCTTCTTGTGCGGACGGGATGCCGCCGAACGGATCACCCGCTGGGACTATGGCCGTCCCGGCGCGATTCAGGAGATGCTGCGCGGCTTCGACCTGCTCGTCGCCGCCCGCGGCGGGGCGTTTGAACCGGAGCCGGCGCTGGCCGCGGCGGTTCGTTTTCTGCCGGTACCGGGCGGCATCGAACACGTCTCCGCCACCGAAGTGCGCGAGCGTGCCGCGCGCGGCCAGCCGTGGAACCACCTGGTTCCCGCCTCGATTGCCGGGCACGTCCAGCGCATCTACGGCCGTTGAACGGGGCCGGTACCGGGTGGGTTACTCGTATTTCAGCGCCACGTTCGGATCGATCCGCACCGCCCGCCGCGCCGGGATGGCGCAGGCCGCCAGCGCCGCCACGCCCAGCAGCACCCCGGCGGCGGCCAACGTCGCGGAGTCGGCCGGTTCCACCCCATGGAGAACGCTCCGCAGCACCCGGGTCAGCGCCACCGCCCCGCCCACGCCGATTCCCAACCCGAGGCCCACGACCAGCGAGCCGCGGCCCAGCACCAGCCGGAAGATCCGCCCTCCGTCGGCGCCCAGGGCCATGCGGATCCCGAACTCCCGCGTACGCGCCGCCACCGCCCGCGAAACCACGCCGTACACCCCGGCCATCGCCAGCAAAACCGCGATTCCCGCGAACAGCCCCAGCAGCCGCAGGGAAAGGTCCAGATGGGAGAGCGAATCGCTCATCACCCCGCGCATGCTCCGGATCTGGAATACCACCTGGCGCGGATTGACTTCATGGATGGCCGCCACAATGCCGTCGAGCGCCTCCGGCCCGGCTGCCGCGGCGGCCACCAGCGTAACCCCCGCATCCGACGTCGCCGCGGTGTTCTGCGCGAAGGTGTAGTAGATCTCGGGTGTCGGCGGCAGCTCGAGTGCCGCCCCTTTCACGTCTCCGACCACTCCCACGATGGTGCCGCGGTCGGTGCGCCGGCCCACGGCGTCTTCCCCGGCAAAATACTGGCGCGCCAGCGCGTGGTTTACCAGGATCGCGGTGGGCATGTCGCTCGTGTCGCTATCGGTCAGGAGCCGTCCCTTTTGCAGCGGGATCCCCATGGCTTCGAAGTAGCCAGGAGTGACGTAACGAAGCTCCGCCGTGGGCAACTGCTCCACCGGGACCGGCGGCCGCCCCTCGATGGAGAACCGCGCCCACCAGCCGAAGTTCTGAAGCGGCAGGTACTGAATCAAACCGGCGCCGCGCACCCCCGGAACCTGGCGGACCCGCTCGCGAATGCGCTGCAGATAGCGGCCGTACGAACCGGGGGCGGAGTAGTCTTCCAGCTTCACCGTCAGGTGCATCGTCAGCACCCGGTCGGGCGACATCCCCGTGGGCGCGGCCATCAGACCCAGGAAGGCCCGCAACAGGCTGCCCGCGCCGATCAAAAGCACCAGGGCCAAGGCGACCTCCGCCACCACCAGGCCGTCGCGCACCATCCCGCCGCGCCCGGCGGACGGGTGCCGGGCGCCCGCCTGAAGGTGCGGCTGCACGGCCGTCCGCGACACCAGCAGCGCCGGCACCAGGCCGAAGACGATTGCCGTGCCGGCACTGAGCACGGCCAGAAATGCCGCCACCCGCCAGTCGATGCCGATTTCCCAAAAGGGCGGAATCTCCGCCGCGGCCAGTTTCCGCAACAGACTCGTGCCGGCGCCGGCGATCGCCAACCCCGCGAGCCCGCCCGTCAGACCGAGCAGCAGGCTTTCGGTGAGCAACTGCCGGAACAGGCGCGCCCGGCCGGCGCCCAGCGCGGCGCGAATCGCGATTTCGTGGCGCCGGTCCACCGCCCGCGCCAGCAGCAGGTTGGCCACGTTGGCGCACGCAATCAGCAACACCAGCGCCACCGCACCGGAAAGCGCCAGCAACGCCGGCCGGCTTTTCCCGGCCCGCCCTTCCGATACCGGCCGGATCCGGGCGGCGGTGCCGATTTCCCGTTGCGCCGTTTCGAGGTTCACGCCCGGGCTTAACCGCGCCGCCACGAAATCCACCCGGAAATCCGGCGACGCGCCGGAGCCTGGCGGCCGTTCCCATGGAATCCACAGTTCCGTCCCCCTGCCATGGTAGGGAAACCGAAACGAGTCGGGCATCACCCCGATCACGGTGTAGGGCTCCCGGTCGAGCAAAATCTTCCGTCCGATCATGGCCGGGTCCCCGCCAAAGCGGCGCCGCCACAACCCCGCGCCGATTACCGCCACCGTGAGCGGATCATCTTCGCGGAACGTGCGGCCCAGCACAGCCTCCGCTCCCAACGTGCGGAAGAGGCCGCGTTCTCCCCAGGCGGCCTGAATCCGCTCGGGCTCGGAACCCTCTTCCAGGTTGCGGCCGATGTTTCCGAACGCGGCCACCGATTCGAACGGCCGCCCGCGAGCGCGCCAGCGCTCGATATCCCGGTAGTGGACCGGACCCGGGGCTTCCACCACCCGCTGCGGCTCCGCCAAGGGAAGGGGCCGCAGCATCACCCCGCTCACCACGCTGAAAATGACGCCGTTCGCCCCGATTCCCACCGCCAGCATTCCCGCCGCGGCAAGGGTCGCGCCCGGAGCTTTCCGCGCCATACGGAGCGCAAACTGAAGATCAGCCAGCATGGAGGGGAGACGCATCCGCCGGGGGCTCCGTTAACCGGCGCGGCCCAATTCCCGCTTGGGCCATCCCTATTTGTGGGTCGTTTGCGACGGCGGCGGCGTCCGCGGCGTGCTCGACGGCGGCACGATGTGGTTGATCCGCATGTACGTCACCAGATTTCCGTAATGCTCCATATTGTGGGCCGTGTTGAAGTCCATCGCGCCCAGCCGGGTGACCGTCATGCCGAAGAACTTGACCGTCTCGGCCGCCTTGGCGTCGTCCAGTTGGGAGTAGGCGGAATCGCAATAGGCAAACGCGTCCTTGAGCGCCGCCACGATCTCCGTCTTGGTCGTGGCGGTCTTCTCGATATTCTTCGAAACCGGCTTGCCTTCGGTCGCCACGCCGCAAAACTCGTACTGGCCATCGGCTATGTGGGCGAACAGTTGCGCCACCGTGCGGACTTCCTTCGTCGGCTGGTAGGACCACAGGTTGTCGGGAATCTTATCGACCGAGCCGAGGACATCGCCCTTTGAAATGCCATACACGGCTTTCGATGTGGCGATGAGCGGGTTGGCCGGCTTGTCCTGAGCGGAAAGCGCGGCCGAGAAGAGAATTACGGCGATCGTGATTTTCATAGTCATCCTTCTGAGTGGTTGTGCAGCCATTATGGCATTACCGGGGGGCCGGAAGACCGGCGGTTGCCCCGGGGGTCAGTCCGCGCGCAGCGCCTGAATCACGTCCACGCGGGCGGCGCGGGCGGCGGGCAGGGCGGAGGCGATTACCGCGGCGGCGATCAACACCACCGCCGAGCCGATCAGCGGCAGAGGCCCGGGGAGTTGCGTGTCCGGGAACCAGGCGGCGGCCAGCGCGGCCAGGCCGTAGCCGCAGGCGGCGCCGGCGCCCACACCCAATCCCGCCATGGCCGCGCCTTCGAAGATCACCCGCACCAGCAGGTGCCGCGGCTCGGAGCCGACCGCCAGGCGGATGCCGAACTCCCGCGTACGTCCGCTCACCGAGAAGGCCAGGACGCCGGCCACCCCCACCACCGCAATGGCCAGCGCCACCCCCGCGAACACGCCGAACACCAGCGCATTCAGCCGTTCCGGAGTGAGCACCTCGGCGCGGATATCGGCCAGCGTCGCGGCGTGTTCCACCGGCTGGTCCGCCGACAGGTCCCGGATGATCCGGCGCACCGGCGCGACCAGCGAGTAGGGGTTGCCGCGCGAGTGGACAAAGAGCCGGCCGCTCCACACCGGTTCCTGGCCGTAGGGGTGGTAGACGGTCATCACGGGGGCCGGCACCAGGTTCTCATCGTCGATATCGGCGGCCACCCCGACGATGCGCCGCGGCTCGGGGCTGATGTCCACGAACTTCATCACCGGATCGGTCCACCAGAGGTGCCGGTTGACGGCATCCTGGTTCGGAAACATGCGCTGGGCCAGGCTCTGGCTTACGATGACCACGCGCTCCGAACCGTGCCGGTCGGACTCGTTGAAGTCGCGGCCGGCGATCAGGCGTACGCCCAGCGAGGCGAAATACCCGCCGGAGATCGTGCGGAGGCGCGCCCGCGGATCCTCTTCGCCGGGAGCCCGCACATGCCCGTCGGCGGAGAAATCGAATCCGGGCCCGAAGGTGCCGGCGTCACGCCAGGGAGTCAACATGCCGAACCCGACGTGATCGACGCCAGGCAACTGCGAAACGCGGCGGATGGCTTCCCGGTAGAAATCGACCACCTGGTCGTCGGTCCGTCCGTACGACATCACGGGCAGGTTCACCGCCAGCACGCGCCGCATGTCGAGGCCGGTCTGGGTGGCCTCGAGCGAGAGCAGGGTGCGGATCAGCATGCCGGCGCCGGCCAGCAGCACGAAGGAGGCGGCAATCTGCGTCATGGCGAAAATCCGCAGCCGCCGGTTGGTGCCGCCGGCGATGCGCAGACTGCTGGAGGATCGCGCGAAACCGTGCGACGATTCAGGCGAGGGCAGGCGCGGAACAAAGGCCAGCAGAACGGCCGCGATGAGGGCCAGTACGGCGCCCACCCACAGCATGCTGGAATCGATCTGCAGGTCCAGCGCCCGCACCGAAAAGCGCGAGGCGTAGCGCGCCAGGATGGCCACCATCGGCCGGGCGATGAGGACGCCCAGCGCGGCGCCCGCGCCGCAAAGCAGGAGGCTCTCCGCCAGCAGGGTCCGGCGCAGCGCCGCCGTGCCCGCCCCCAGCGCCGCGCGGATGGACAACTCGGCTTCCCGCCGCACGGTGCGCGCCAGGATCAGGTTGGCGACATTGGAGCAGGCGATCACGAAGATCAGCACCGATGCGGCCAGCAGCACCAGCAGCACGGTGCGCGCCCGCGCGGTGATCTGGTCGCGCAGCCGGACCGCGTCGATGCGGAAATCGGCTTTGGGCGAGTAGGCCTCCGGGTGTTCCTTCATCATCGTGGCGTGGACTGTGCGCAGCTCCGCGCGCGCACTGGCGAGGTCGGCTCCCGGCGCCAGGCGGGCAAACAGTTCGGTCATGCGGTGGACGCGCCCGGTCACCATGGTGGCCGACAGGTGATGGGGGCTGGTGACGACATTGGCGATGATTTCGGTTTCCGCCGGATACGGCACGCACGGCTCCAGCACGCCCACCACCGTCGCCGAGCGCGTACCGAGGCGGATGGTTTTACCGAGCACGGCGGGGTCGCTCTTGAGGGCGGTGGTCCAGAACCGCCAGGTGAGCACCGCCGCGCCAGCGGCACTGGGACCGTCGTCGCGCATATCGAGCAGGCGGCCGAGAACCGGGTGCAGGCCCATCACATCGAAGTACGATCCGCCGACCACGCCGGCACGCACCTCGCGCGGCTCGCCGAGGCCCACCATGGTGAAGTTAATGGTCGAAAAGTCACCGAAGGCGCTCAGGGTCTTGACGCGCGCGCGGAGGTCCTGGATTTCGGGCACCGAAAACGCCGCGTTCTCCGCCCCGATGCCGCGAGCGCTCTGCCGGATATAGATCAGCCGGTCCTCGTCGCGATTGACCAGTGGACGCAACAGCACGCCGCGAACGACACTGAAGATGGCGGCATTCGCGCCGATGCCGAGCGCCAGCGTGACGACCACGGTAACGGTGAGCCCTTTGGCGCGGGCCAGCGAACGAAGGCCGAATTTCAGATCGTGCAGAAACGTGGTGCCGGCGTCGGCCAGTGGCGTGCGGCTTACGGTCATTTTTCCCCCTCCACCGGTATGTCGAACCAAGGTCCCCTAAATCGACACCGCCGGCGATGCTCTTCATTCTGCCAGAAAAAGGGGCGTGTCCGCCGCGTCGGGTCCGTCCATTCGGTTCACCTGTTCGGGGCGGCGGGCTGGGAGGACCGGGCGGGCGGCCGGCGCCGGGCCGATTTCGAAATCACGCTTCAAATCCCGGCGGCGGCAATCCGCCGGGCGACGTCGGCCCGCAGGCGGTCGATATAGGCGAGGACGTAATCGGCCACGTTCTGATTCGGGTCTTCCACCAGCGGCGTCAGGTCCATGGCGAAGGTGAGGGCGCTCTCTTCATCGGTGCCGTGGGAGGCGTAATAGGTGGCATGGGCGAGGCGGCGGCCGGCGGTGGCGAGGTCGTAGCGTTTGCCTCCGCTCACCTGCGAATCGAATACCCCGACCAGGGCGGCCGCGATGTTAGAGCGGGTCGATACCGGCAGGGGGTGCTTGTCTTCATCCACCAGCCAGTCCAAATCGCGCCACACTTCGCAGCCGTAGACTTTGGCGGGCTTGACCGCGTCCCGCGCCGCGCGCAGCGCGGCGATGGCGCGCGCCGTGACCGCCACATGGGTATCGTGCTTATCGGCCAGGTTGTGCAGGTAGACGACCTCCGGGGTGGCGGCGCGCAGGACCTTCTCCAGGTCCTCGACCACGTCGGGCGACCTGGGGTTCTTCACTTCCGCGCTCGAAAAGCCCAGTTGCACCTGGCAGGCGTACTCGCCCACATAGGCGGCCTTGCGCTGCTCGCGGAGCCGCACCTTCTGCATTTCGTCATCGGTGTAGGCGCCGTAGATGCCGGCGCGGGGGCTGCCCGCGCCGTTGGTCACCACCACGCCGGTGAACCACCTGTCAGGGCGCCCGAAGCATTCGGCGATGCCATGGTAGGCCATGATCTCGATATCGTCCTGGTGCGCCGTGACGCAAAGATGGGTGGTGCGCGCGAGGGCGGCGGCGGGGTCGAGGCCGTCTGGTACAAATAAATCGGCGCCTGTTTTATGAAACTGCATGCGTCTGATTCTCCTTGGAAGGGATGGCGGGGAGGCTCGCGGCGGCAATGGCCTGCCCGTGCCGTTTTTCTTTTTCGTCCGGAATGTGAAAGCGGATGCGCTCGCGGATCTCCGGAAATTCTTCCTGGAGGACGCGCCCGGCCGTCTCCAGGATCAGGTTGCCTCCCTCGCCGCTGAGCACACGCCCCAGCACCAGCAGGTTGCGAAGCTCGTAGAAGTCGGCGTAGGTGGCGATGTTGTAGCCGAAATAGACGCCGATGGTCTCGTAGATGCCGCGGGCGCGCGGGTCGCCCGCGGCCATGAGTTTCTGCACCTGTTCGAGTTTGGCGGGCAGGGGCATCTGGGGCGGAAGCTCGATGCCGGCGGCGGCCAGCAGGCGCCCCACGGCCTGCTGCGAAAAATATTGGGCGCCGACCCCGGGATCGCCCGACCATTCGTCCACGGGGGCGTGGTCGCGATAGTCCACCGGCACGAAGGCGAGCTCGTTCAGCCAGGAGGTGATGTTGCCCTGGGGGGTGACGAACCCGGCGGCGAGGCTGCTGCCCATGGCAACGCCGAGCACGGCGTTGTCATGGAGCGCCATGGAGCCGGCCAGGGCGGTGACTTCGCCGTCGTTGACGACCTCGAAAGGGATGCCGCCCCAGGCCGCCTGCAGATCGAAGAAGAGGCGGCGAATACGGGTTTGGAACACGTCGCGGGGCACCGAGCGGTAGAGCGAGCCGACACGCACTTCGTTAGCCACGTAGACGCCGGCGGCGCTTCCCCCGATGGCATCGACGCGCGGCAGGTGGGCGGCGGCGCGGGTGAGCGAATCGTGGATGCCGTCGAAATGGTATTGCGGGTTGGACTGGGCGCTGGGATTCCACGCGATCTCTTCGCTGAAGACCACCTGGCCTTCGGCGATGGCGGCGCACTTGCGGTCGCTGGCGCCGAGATCGAAGCCGATGCGGAAACCGTCGAGATGGCGGCCGAGCGGAGCGGCGGTTTCGCGCTCGGCCGGCGCGTCCTCGAAGGCGGCGTGCTCGACGGCCATAGTGCGGCCGTAGACGAGTTCGCCCATGAAGCGGTAGTCGAAGGCGCGCTCTCCGGTGGGGGCGTAGACTCGGCGCACGGAATCGGCAATCCGCGGGTCGCCCGCGATGGTGACTTTGTAGCCGCCTTTCTGCCAGAGCAAGAACTTGACGAGGCGTTCGACGTAGCGCTCGTTGAGGGCGGCGTGCGCGCCTTCGTGGGGCAGGACGCGCGTGCGGTACACCGAGACCGAGCCATCGCTGCGCTCGAGCGCGATGGCGAGCGGGCGGCCGCCGGCGGCGCGGGCGGCGGCCGCATAGGCCCGGTTCCAGAGAGAAGCGGGCAGAAAGCCGGGATCGAGGACGGGGCGGAACCGGGGCTCAACGGAAAGTTGGGACATAGTGTGATCCTCTATGGTAGCCGCAAGCCCGCGGCGCAGCACCCGCCCCAACCGGCCATCGCCGGCTCAGGGGTTGACGGCCGGCGGGATGTCGCGCGATTCGTTCTTCATGCGGCGGGCGATGAGGAATCCCAGCTCGAGCGACTGCTCGTAATTCAGCCGCGGATCGACTTCGGATTCGTACGCGCGGCCAAGGTCGGCCTCGGCCGGTCCACGCGCGCCGCCGATGCACTCGGTGACGTTTTCGCCGGTCAGTTCGATATGAACGCCGCCCAGCCGCTGGCCCAGGGCATGGTGGATTTCGAACGCCTGGTCCACCTCGCTGCAAATATCCTTAAAGTAGCGGGTCTTGACGCCGGCGGCGGTGGTGCGGGTATTGCCGTGCATGGGGTCGCAGATCCAGACGAGGCGGGCGCCCTCGGCACGCGCCGCTTCAATCAGGGGCGGGAGCGCGTCGGCGATGCAGGAGGCGCCGAAGCGGTGAATCAGGGTGAGGCGGCCGGGCTGGCGCGCCGGGTCGAGGAGCTCGATCCAGCGGGCGATGGTCTCCGGGGTGGTGCCGGGCCCGACCTTCACCCCCACCGGGTTTTCGATGCCGCGCAGGTATTCGATATGGGCGCCCTCGGGATGGTTGGTGCGCAGGCCGGCCCATGGGAAATGGGTGGTGAGGTTGAAGAAGCCGGGTCGGCGCGGCACGCGGCGGGTCTGGGCCGATTCGTACCCCAGGTGCAGCGCTTCGTGGGCCGTGAAGAAGTCGATGCGGTCCGTCTCACCCGCGCGGACGCCGAGGACATGCTCCATGAAGCTGAGCGCGTCGGTGATGGTTTCGGCCATGTGGTGGTAGTCGTCGGCGGAGGCGGAATGCTCGACCCAATCCAGGTCAAAGTACTCGGGGTGGTGCAGGTCGGCGAAACCGCCTTTCACCAGGGCGCGGATGAAGTTGAGGGTGAGGGAGGCGCGCTCGTAGGCGCGGAGCAGCAGTTGGGCATCGGGCGTGCGGGCCTGGGGCGTGAATTCGGGCGAGTTGATCAGGTCGCCGCGGTAGGACGGCAGGCGGACGCCGTTGCGGACCTCCTGTGGGGAGGACCTCGGCTTGGCGTACTGGCCGGCGAAGCGGCCGATGCGGGTGACCGGGCGCTGGGCGCCGACCACCAGCACCAGGCTCATCTGCAAGAGGACCTTGAGGGTGTTGGCGATGCGCGCGGGGGCGCAATCGGCGAGGCGTTCGGCGCAGGCGCCGCCTTGCAGAACGAAGCGCGCTCCGCGGGCGGCCTCGGCGAGCTGCTCGTGAAGATGGACGATTTCCCAACTGGTGACCAGGGGCGGCAGCCGGCGCAACTCGGCGAGGGCGCGTTCGAGCGCCGCCGGGTCGGGATATTCGGGCTGCTGCTCGGCGGGGCGGGAGCGCCAGGAATCCGGCGTCCAGGGAGAGCGGTCCGCCATGGGGGTAAGAGGCATGAGTTTCACGGTATCACGGGCCGGCGGCTGTAGGTCGTCATTCATCATGGGTAGTCGTCAAGGATAGCCTTCATTTGCGGCTCGAGTGCGTCCTGCTCGTCCTGTCCCTTTGTACGCCGATAGTCGCGATCGCCGCGCCCGTTACCGACGGCGACCGCGCGATCGAGGTCCGCACCATCGCGGTGCCATCTTCGACCGTTCTGCTGAGCCGCGCTGGCGACCGCCCCGACCATGCTCACCAGCGCGGGTCTGCGCCGTCCCTCTTCACACCCGTTCCGCTTGATGGCGGTGCCTCCGACCGCGGACGCCTCGCCGACGCCACTTCTGGAGCTACGCTAAAGACCTTGGGCATCGCAGCTGATTTCATCCTGATCGTCCTCGCGGGCCTGATCGGCGGACTCGCCGCCCGCGCCCTTCGCCTCCCGCTCATGGTCGGCTACGTCGCCGCCGGCGTTCTCGTCGGCCCCCACACCGCCGGCCCGACTGTCGTTCAGGTCCACGATATCGAGCTTTTCGCCGAGATCGGCGTCGCGCTCCTCCTATTTTCCTTGGGCCTCGAGCTCTCCTTCCGCGACCTCCAGCCCGTCCGCCGCGTCGCCCTGATCGGCGGCCCGATCCAGATCCTGCTGACCTGCTCTCTCGTTGCCGCGGCCGCCGCCCCCGCGTTCGGCATGCCGGCCCGCGAGGCGATCTGGTTCGGCGCGATGGTCTCCGTCTCCAGTACCGCCGTCGTCCTCAAGATGCTCTCCGCGGGCGGCGTTACCCACACCCTAGCCAGCCGCGTTATGATCGGCCTCCTCGTAGTCCAGGACCTCGCCGTCGTCCCGATGCTCGTTATCCTCCCGCAGTTCGGCGCCTCCGGCAGCCTTCTCGCCAGCCTCGGCCGGGCCATCGGAATCGCCGTCCTCCTCCTTGGAGCAATCGTCTTCCTGGGCACCCGCCTCCTTCCCAAACTCCTCCGCTTCGTCCTCTCCTGGGGCTCGCGAGAACTCTTCCTGGTCTCCGTTGTCGCCATCGGGGTCGGCGTCGGCTACGCGACGTGGCTGTCCGGTCTCTCCTTCGCCCTCGGTGCGTTCGTCGCTGGCCTAGTCCTCAGCGAATCGGAGTTCAGCCACCAAGCCCTAAGCGACGTGGTCCCCATTCGCGACCTCTTCGGCCTCCTCTTCTTCGTCAGCGTCGGGATGCTGCTCGACCCCGCCTTCACCATCAACCACGCCGGCCGCATCGCCGCCGTCGTTCTCCTCACCTTTCTCGGCAAGTCGCTTCTCATCGGCCTCCTCGTCCGCGCCTTCGGCTATGTCCACACGGCGCCCTGGATCATCGGACTCGGCCTCTCCCAAATCGGCGAGTTCTCCTTCGTCCTCGCGCGCGCCGGCGTCACCTCCGGCATGCTCTCGAAGCCCACCTACGATCTTGCCCTCACCTGCACCGTGCTCACGATGGCCCTCTCGCCGCTCGTCTCACGGCTGGCGCTGCCGCTTGGACGCGCGTGGCGCCGCCGACACGCCTCCGCGGCGCCGTCTGCGCCGGTCGAACCGCTCGCCGGATCTCTGCGCGATCATGTGATCATCGCCGGCTACGGCCGCAGCGGAAGCGCCGCCGCGCGAGTGCTCCACCGCGCCGGAATTCCGTTCGTGGTCGTCGAGATCAACCATGCCGTTTACGGCGGACTCGCACGCGACGGCTTCTCCGGGATCTGGGGCGACGTTACCGGCGACGAAATCCTCAAGGCCGCACGCATCGACGCCGCGCGCGTCCTCCTCCTCACAGTCCCCGACCAAGCCACAGTCCGCCTATCCATCGGCCGAGCCCGCAGCTTCAACCCCAACGTCTCTGTCATCGCCCGCGCCGTTCGCCGCGAGGACTTGATCGACTTCCGCCGCCTCGGTGTGGCAGGCGCCGTCCAGCCCGAGTTCGAAGGTGGTGCCGAGATGGTCCGCCAGGCCTTACTGAAATATGCTTCGGACGCCGCGGCCGTCTCCGCCCTCATCTCCGAAATGCGGGCAGAGTATTACGCTGGTCCACCGCTCCCATGACCCCACGCTAACCCGGCGTAAACCAGTCCAGGACCCCTATGACTCACGGAAATAGCCGGGCTGCTCCTGTATGACGCCATCCGGACAGAACCCAGGCGTCCTGGGCCCTCGTTCGCCGATGGTACGTCTGCGCTTCCCACCGCCGTAACCGGATCGGCGGATGGGATCACCCGGTAGCGCCGTTGCTCCTTCTGCTTCCCGGCCAGCGTAGGATCATGCGGTTTTCAGCTATTCTGGCATCCTACAGCGGCCGTGCCGGCCGCTACTGCAACTGCACCAGCCGCTCGCCCGGCTGCGATTCTACGGGCGAAGGCGCCAGGTCCTGGGGGTCTCGCCAGAAATCCATGTACGAGATCTGGTGGACGCACGCCACGGTGCAGCGCGGGGCGCAGGCTTTGGCGGTGCGGTATTCGCGGCGGATGTCTTCCACGGTGTACTCGACCAGGGGCTTGGCGGGGTAGCCGCGCTGCTGCGAACAGTAATGCACCAGGCCGTCTTCGCAGATATACAGGTAGCGGGCGCCGGCGCGGCATCGCCAGCGGTTTTCGCGCCCGTGGGCGATATTGTCCTGAAAATAGTTTACGCGCGCGTAGCTGCGCTTTCCCATGGCTTTCATGGTGGCGTAGACTTCCCGCTCGTCTTCGCGCAGCGGCTGCAACTGCCCGCCGCCATCGTGGATGATGCCGATTGTGGAGGTGAAGCCGAGCTGGATGGCGCGGCGGCCGATGACCAGGGCATCCTGCGGATTCCGGATGCCGCCGCCCACCACCGAGTTGATATTGACGTGAAAGATGGCATGTTCCGCGAGCACCTGGAGTTTGCGGTCGAGCACCTTGAGGCTCTTCTTGGAGACCTCGTCGGGGAGGACGTTGTCGATGGAGATCTGGAGGTGGTCGAGGCCGGCGCGGTTGAGGCGTTTGACGCGGTCGGCGGTAAGCAGGTAGCCGTTGGTGATCATGCCGGCGAGCATGCCGTTGGCTCGAATGCGGGCGATGATGGCGTCGAGATCGGGGTGAAGGAGCGGCTCGCCGCCGGAGATGGTGATGATAGTGGTACCCAGAGCGGCCAGCCGGTCGAGGCGCGCCAGCATGGTATCGAGGGGCACCGGCCTGGAGTGATCGTCATACTCGTTGCAGTAGGCACAGGCGAGATTGCAGCGCCGCATGGGGATGACGTGGGCCAGGATGGGGTGATCGGTGGAGGCGAGCCCGCGGGCGATCATGCGGATTTCGCGGGCGCGCAGGTGGAGCCGTTTCCAGGCTCTTTTCAGCGTTTTGACGGCATCCGGCATAACCCAGTAAGTGGTTCTATTACAGCACACTCCAGGCACTTCGCCGAGCGGCGGCAAGCGAGGGGGCGCTAGCGCGGGTTAAACGGTCGCGGAGGCGAATCCAGCGCTTCCCGCACCTTGGCGGCGAGCACGTCGGGACGCAACGGTTTCTGAAGGAACGAAATGCCGGGCCCAATGGCGCCGGTGCGCATGAGCACGTCATCGGTATAGCCCGACATATAGATGATACGGGTATCGGCCCGCACCTGCAGCAGCCGTTCGCCGAGCTCGCGGCCGTTCATCCGCGGCATCACCATATCGGTGATCACGAGGTGGATCTCCTCGGCGCGCTCTTCGAAAATCCGCAGGGCTTCCATGCCGTCGGAGGCTTCGAGCACCTGATAGCCGCGTTTCTGGAGGACGTGATTCAGGAGGCGGCGGACGTTCTCCTCATCTTCAACCAGGAGGACGGTTTCGCAGCCGGCGACGTCAATGCGGGGGTCGGCGGCGGGAGCGGCGCTGAGGGGGGTTTGCGCCTGGGGAAGGCACACCGTGAAAGACGCGCCCTGGCCGGGGGCGGTGCGCACCCAGATATCGCCGCCGCACCGTTTGACGATCCCCATGGCGGTGCTGAGGCCGAGGCCGGTTCCCTTGTCATGATCTTTGGTGGTGAAAAACGGCTGGAACACGCGGCCGGCGGTTTCACTATCCATGCCGTGACCGGTATCGCTGATGGAGAGGAGGATGTATTTGCCCGCGGGGAGCCCGTGGATGCCGGCGGTGGCTTCGGCGAGATCGCTATTGGCGCTCTCGATATGGATCTGACCGCCTGTGGGCATGGCATCGCGGGCGTTGAGGATCAGGTTCATGATGACCTGTTCCATCTGGCCGGGATCGGCCATGACGTTGGCGAGCCCGGGCGAGAGCGAAGTCTGGAGGTCGACGTGCTCGCCGATGATAGGGCGCAGCATGCTCTGCATATCGACGATGAGGACGTTGAGATCGAGCGGCCGGGGTTCGCCGGTGCGGCCGCGGGTGAAGCCGAGCAACTGACCGGTGAGGCGGGCGCCGCGGTTGGCGGCCTTGCGGATCTCGTCAATTTCAGGGCGTAGGGGATCTTGATCGCCGATGCGGTTGAGCAGGATATCGCTGTATCCGGCGATCAGGGTGAGGAGGTTGGCGAAATCGTGGGCCACACCGCCCACCAGGCGGCCGACGGTTTCCATACGGCGGGCCTGAAAATCGCCATCGCCGGCGAGGGCAGGATCCAGATCCTGGCGCACCATGAGGGCACCGGGAGGACAGGGCGAGACGGCGATGCGATACGGCTTTTCATCGACCGAGCAGGTCTGCACTACCAGGGAGCGCTCGCCGCGGAGCACCTGGCGGATGCCCTCGCGCAACTCGTCACGGAGCACGGGGGCAGCTGCGTGCACCTGGTCGCACCAGAGGAAGGCAGCTTGGCCGGGGGACAACACGGGGTGGGTTGTGGACCACAGGGGGTTGGTGGCTACGATGATGGCAGCGCTATCGACCAGCGCCGCGGGAAACGGAAGAAGGTCGAGAGGTATCGTCACGGGCGAGACTTTAACGGCCGGGCGGAGCTTCGGGCGAACATCGGGTACTGGCAAGGTCCCACCTCTCCAGTTCGAAATTTTGCAATTTTAGGACCACACCGTATAGCTTTGCAACCCATTGAAACATAATAGCCTATTGCGGGAGTCGGTGCCATTGCGCGCCAAAATCACTCAGTGGGGCGCGGAAAGCTTACAGTCTGAAACGGGAACGGATGTGCGGGAAGTCCCACCCGGTGCGCTTTATTTCGGGAGTGCCGCCCGAGCGATGTATGCAGACGCACGGCGGCGGCGTGATTTGCCACGGCGCACAGGTGGTACCGGGGCGGCCGGATGTGCGCTTGCGAACTCCCGCGGCGGGCGGGGCCACTTGCGGACAGGCCGGCCCGGCGGGAGGGAAATCGGGATTCCGGAATTGACCCCAGAACGGACGGCAGGGACAAGACTTAGCGATAGTTTAGGAGGGAGTGACCGAGTTCCCGGTGGCAAGGCACCGGTAGGCACGGCGGGCTACAATCAGCTCCTCGTTGGTGGCCAGCGCGAAAACCGCCACGGGCGAGGCTTCGGACGACACCCGGCGGTCGCCCTGGCCGCGCTGGTTGCTTTCCGGATCCAAGTGGACGCCCAGGAACTCCAGCCCGGCGAGGCAGCCGGCGCGGAGCCGCGGGGAGTTTTCGCCGATCCCGCCGGTGAAGGCGATAGCCTCCAATCCGCCCATTGCAGCGGCGTAAGCTCCGATGGTCTTCCGGACCTGGTAGACAAAGACGGCGATGGCCAACTGGGCGCAGCGACTGCCTCGGGCGGCGGCCGTTTCGATATCGCGCAGGTCGCCGCCGGCCACACCGGAGAGCCCCGCCAGTCCGCCGCCGGTGGCAAGCTGGCGCCCGACCTCTTCCACGGTCCAACCGTGGCGCTCCATCATATAGAGCACGGCGAACGCATCGAGGTCGCCGTGCCGGGTGGCGTTTTCGAGTCCGGACTGCGGCGAGAAGCCCATGGTAGTGTCGACCGAACGGCCGCCATCGACGGCGCACATGGAGGAACTGCCGCCGAGGTGGCAGCTCACCAGCTTTGCCTGGCGCCCCAGGAGGGCCGCGACACGCTCACTGACGTACTGGTGCGAAGCGCCATGAAAGCCGTAACGGGCGACGCCGTCTTCAAGCCACGCGGCGGGCACTCCGTAGAGACGGGCGTGTTCGGGCATGGTGGCGTGGAATTCGGGTTCGAACGCGGCCACAATGGGCACGGCCGGCAGGGCTTCGCGGAAGGCCTGAATGGCGGTGAGATAGATGGCATTGTGGGCGGGAGCGGCGGGCAGATAGCGGCGGAGCGCCGCGACCACGGCGTCGTCCACCAGGAACGTGCCGCGGTAAGCGGGCCCGGCATGCACGGCTTTGAGGGCGACGGCATGGATGGAGGCGCCGGCGGTGTCGATGCGCCGGATGGCTTCGGAGTAGTTCGCGACGCGCTCGAGGCGGCCCTTCGCCACGACGGTCTCGGAGGGCATCTCGAGCACCTGGTACTTCAGCGACGTAGAGCCCAGGTTGGGAATGAGCAGGTTCAAGGGGGGAGGCTCCGGATCAGTGCACGAGGCCGAGTTGGCGGAGGGTGGCGGCCGGTTCATCGCCTTCGAATTTGGTGACCGGGGCTTTCTGCCGGCCGTTTTCGAGGGCGACGCCGAAGGGGTAGGCGGTATACGAGAACACCGGCGCAAGCTTGGCGAAGTCGGTGGTGACCACCGCCTTCAATCCGGTCCTTTGGAGGAACTGAGCGGCCCACTGGGGCTGCTCGACCGGGACGGCGACCACTTTGGTATCGCCCCACTTCAGGGCGGCCATGCGTTGGGCCGCTTCGAAGCAATGCATGCAGCCGGGATTGAAGAAGTAGAGAAAGATCCGGCCGTGTTCCAGCGAATAGGGGCGCGATTCCACGGTAATGGCAGGGGGAGCCTGGACGCCGGTATGGTAGACGCTGACCACGCCAAAGGAGACGCCGGCGAACACGGTGACCGCGCCGAGCACGAGCAGGGCGCTGCGCATACTCTCGGGCCGTTTTGACCAGACGCCGGCGGCGATGGCGGCCAACAGCATCAGTCCGTCACCGATGAAAAATCCGGGGCCCACGACGCGCTTCAGCCAGGGAAAGCAACTGCAATCCTCGCCGCGCAGGGCATTGTAGTTGACGCCGGCGTAGACAAGGAAGGCGACCAGCAGCAGGCCGGTGAGAATGGCACCCCAGCGGCGGAAGCGGGGCACGAGGATCAAAACGCCGCCGACGGTTTCGGCAACGCCGAAGAGGATGGCGGCGGCGGTGCTGAGGGATTCGGGAATCCTGGCCTGTGCCATGCGGACGGCGGCTGCCTGAACATCGGTAATCTTCCAGATGCCGGAGACGAGGAACAGCAGGGCGATTACGACGGCGGCGACCCAATTCAGCGCGGTTTTCCAGCCGGGGAGTTCCAGTGGAAGGAGCCCCCCCCGCGGCTGTGCCATACTGTCGTTCATGGTGATATTGTAGCCCGTTGCCGCGCGGCGCAGGGCCGGGCGGCCGGCGTACTCCCTTGCCATGTTAGCCTTTGCCTGGATCTGGATACTGGCGGCCGCCACACGGGTGGACCTGGTCAACGAGGTCTACCAAATCCCACCCCGCGAATGGCGCTACGTGGAGCTGGCGCTGAATCAGAAACCCGCGCGGGTGTTCGCGCGGTACAGCGTGGAGGCGGGCTCGCACGAAGTGCGGGTGGCGCTGATGCGGCACGAAGATCTCGACCGGCTGCGGGAAGGGCTGCCGCACGGGGTGATCGACGAGTCGGGCACCGGCGCCGCGGGCAGCCTGGTGACGCGGGTGCGGGGGCCGGGCGATTACGTGCTGGTAGTGGACAACCAGGCGGATGTGACGGCGGCAGTGCACCTGTACGTGTCGCTGGATTTCGAGGTGCCGCGCGGGTCCGACGTGACGCGGCTGTCGCGCGACCGGCAGCTTGCGGTAATCGTGATCAGCTTCGCGGTGTTTTTTGGGATCGTGACGTGGTCGGCGCGACGGCTGCTGCGCAATATCCAGCGGCCGCCGGGTCCTAATGGGTGAGCGCCCTGGCGCGGGTGTCCATCTTTTTGGCCTCCGCCTCGCGTTTCATTTTGCGGAGCAGTTCGGCATAGTTCTGGAGCATTTTGGCCACCAGGCCGGTTTCGGTATTGGGCACGGCCGGCAGACGGTCGGCGAGGTACACGGCCAGCTTGTACTGGCGTTCGGCGGCGGCATCCTGCTGTTTGCCTTCGAGCACCATGGCAAGGTTGTTGAGGCTGGCGATGGCCACCTTCTCGCGCAAGGCCAGGGAGCGGCGGTAGAGCGGTTCGGCCTCCTCGAACTTCTCCTGGGAGGCATAAACGACGGCCAGGTTATCGAGCGTGGTAGCCAGGTCGGGGTTGTCGACGCCCAGCGACGATTCCCAAATGGCAAGGGAGCGCAAGTAGAGCGGTTCGGCCTCGGCGTAGCGCTTTTCGAGGTAAAAGAGCATGGCCAGGCGGTCGAGGTAAGGCGCGACTTTGACGTGCCTGGGGCCGTGGATGCCCTCCTGGATGGAGATGGCGCGGCGCAGCGGAGCTTCGGCGGGGGGATAATCTTTCTGCTCGATGAAGACGGTGGCAAGCGAGTCGAGCACGGGCACCAGGGCGGGGTCTTCGGGGCCGAGCTTGGTTTGCAGGATATTGAGGGCGCGGCGGAGGTTGGGTTCGGCGAGGGCGAAACGCTTCTGGCTGATGTAATAGGCGGCAAGTTCAGTGCAGTCTTTGGCGAGGTCGGGATCTTCGGTGCCTTTGGCGTTGATACGGATGGAGATGACGCGGAGGTACTGTTTTTCGGCGTCGGCGGGGCGGCCCATGCTGGTGTAGAGGCTGGCGAGGAGCTTCAGGTCGGGAATGAGCTCGAGGCTGTCGGCGCCGAGCACCTGGGTTTTGAGCTCGATGGAATGCAGGTACATCTTTTCGGCGTCGTTATTGCGGCCCTGGGCGCGGAAGACCGCGGCCAGTTCTCCGATGAGCGGAAGGACGCTCTCGCGGGCGGCGCCGGTCTCTTTGGCGCGCGCGCCGAGGACGCGGGCGAGGAGGGTTTCGGCCTCGGCGTACTTGCCCATGGCCACCAGGGAGGCTGCCTGGTCCCGAACCTGTGCCGGGTCCTCCTGTGCGATTGCCGCCGCACCGAGGCAGAGCAACAGCGCCACGACTCTATTCATCATCCATAAGAATAAACAATGCCGAGCGTTTGCGCCCGGTTGATGGAGGGCACTCCGCGGTCTCCGAGTATGTCGAGATCGCCGCGGAGCACTTGCGAAACTGCCGCTACCGAAGCGCGAACCAATTTGCCGCGCAGATGGGCCGGTTCCCCAGACATGCCAATCATCCTTTCCGCGCATAATAGGCATTTCCAAATTAAATGGATCCCGCCGCGTCGCGCGAAAGCCGGTCCGGTCGCTGGGTACCGTGAAACAGCTCAAACTGCCGCCCTGCGGCTTACAGACGTGCCATATCTGTCGAGAACAGCCCATATCGCCAGCGGTCACGTGGAGGGGTAAAACAACGAGGCGGCGGCACGGAGGCCGCCTCTCATGAAGCGTGCGAACCGCAAGAAATCCCGCACAGACCGGCCGACTTTACCCGAACTCGACCAGACGAACGATCCGTCCTTGACAGCCTCACATTGCTGCAGTCGCGCCGATCGTACCAGCATGCCATGGACGAATTCATTGAATGGTATTGCTCGGCACCGCGGCTCAAATTGAACCGCGCCATCGTGCTGCGATATCGGCTGCAACTGGAGGCAAGAAACTCGCCGCCTCGACGATGAACGTGCCGCTCGCTGCAGTCCGCCGCCTGGCCTACGAGGCGGCCGATACCGGGTTGCTAAGCCCGGAACTGGTCGCTGGCATCCGTCGGGTGAAGGGAATACCGCAACTCGGCCGGCGCGCCGGAAATTGGCTCAGTCCCGCGTTGGCGCCCCACAATCTCCGCCGGACCTGCGCGCGCCTGTGCCATGCTGCAGGCGGCGAATTGGAGCAGATTCAATTCCTGTTGGGACACGCGCGCGTGCGGTTGGACCGCCGAACGATACATCGGGTGCAAGCAGGATCTGGCCCGGGCGGTAAACGATCGACTCCCCTTTGCGGCCAGGCGGGCCTGACGCGACGCTCATCCCGTCACTACCGCGAAGGGGTTTCGCGACAGCCATCGGGCTCGGACCGCGAAACTCGCCGTTTGGGTATCCCTGAGCAAGTTGAAATGACATCGCGCAAGCATTCCGGTGACACTGATGTGTACCGGTCCTGCGTAAATTCAAGTTTTTCGGTACCTCAAATCGACTAGAATCGGATGTAGCACCAACTGGACCAGTTGAATCGGTTTCCACATGAGAAAGCTCCAAATCGGAATTATAGATCTCGTTTCCAAGGGCCCCACACGAGCGCTGTATGCGCGCGCCATGAATCCGAATCTTGCCAGCATCATGCCCCAGGTAATCGGTGTGTGGTGCAAGCAGGCGGGCCATGACGTAACCTTTGTCTGCTACACCGGATTTGAAGATCTGCTGGCGGAGTTACCCGACACGGTCGATCTGGTCTTCATCGGAGCGTTCACAGAGGCGGCTCATACCGCGTACTCGCTGAGTAACCTGTTCCGCGCGAAGGGGGCGATCACCGCGATTGGGGGGCCGCATGCCCGCTGCTACCCGGAAGACGCGCAGCAGTACTTCGATTACGTTTTGGGATTTACCGACAGAGAAACACTACGCGACATCTTACGGGACTGCTCGCCGCACCGGCCGGTTGGCATGCACATCGCAGCCGGGCAGCAGCCGAAAACCCTTCCCGGCGTTCGCGAGCGCTGGCAGTTCATCGAGCCCACCCTCAAGAAGGCACCCTACATCAAGATCGTTCCCATGCTCGCGAGCTTGGGGTGTCCGTATACCTGCAGTTTCTGCATCGATGCAGCCGTGCCTTTTCAGCCTATGGACTTCGACGGGATTCAAGAAGACCTCAGATTCCTGCTGCAAAAGTTCAGGCGGCCTATGGTCGGCTGGCACGATCCCAATTTCGGCGTTCGATTCGATGATTGCCTGAACGTGATTGAGCGAGCCGTGCCTCCGGGCCGGATCGACTTCATCGCCGAGAGCAGCCTGTCGCTTCTTTCCGAACCGCACCTGAAGCGGCTCAGGCACAATGGATTCAAAGCCCTTTTGCCCGGCATTGAGTCGTGGTTCGATTTGGGAAACAAGTCGAAGACCGGCGCACAAATGGGGATGGACAAAGTCCGCCAGGTAGCCGAGCACGTCAATTTGATTCTGAGCTACATACCGTATGTACAAGCCAACTTCGTCCTCGGACTTGATACCGATTTCGGGGAGGAACCATTCGAGTTCACGAAACGATTTCTGGACCTGGCGCCGGGCGTGTTTCCCGGCTATTCGCTGCTGACGGCGTTTGGCCGCGCCGCACCCCTCAACCTGGATTACCAGCGTGCAAACCGGGTGCTGTCCTTTCCTTTCCATTTCCTGAATAACAACCAGGCCATCAATGTCAGGCCGCGAAATTATTCCTGGAATGACTTCTATGACCACGTTATTGATTTGACGGCGTATTCGTTCTCCCGGAAGGCGATTCTCTGCCGGTTCCGTTCGACACGGGGACTGACTTCGCGAGCCATAAACCTGTTACGGGCTGTTTCGACGGAAGGGTTAGGGAGGCTCAGGCACCATAGGGACGTTCGTCGGCGGCTCGATCAGGACCCGCAATTTCTCCCTTATTTTGAACAGGAGACAACCGCACTTCCCCAAGTTTACCTTGACGTTCTGCGAACGGACTTGGGGCCACTATGGGAGTGGCTGCCGAAAGGGGCGCTGGATCACGATCCAAAGGCATATCTGAAATCGGAGCGAGACGGCCGGGCGTCCGTCATGCTTCATGAGGAAGGGGCGTAACGGGTGTGGCCGCCCCCAACCGCTCGTGGCTGGGAAGCGGCACTGTCGGGATTCTGCTATCGTTGGGTTACTATGTCATCACTCAATGGAGATAAAGCCCGCTTTCACCGCCAACGAAAGACCAAGCTTGCTCGGCGGGAGCGAGTCCGGACGTTGCGGAAGACTTTGGCTGCTGTCGCACCGAGACGTCCGGACGGTCGCGATTTGTAAGCGATGTGGTAGACACCCCCTCGGTTCCGTGACGGTATCAGTGGCGGAACGCCGCAAGCAGAATTCAGCCGAAACCAAGCACTGTACCGCGTTTGCTCTACTGCGCTGTCGCGGTTGCGCTCTTGCGGCTTCGTTTTGCCCGGCAGCGCGGACTTGAGACGCTTCTTCTGGTTCGGTTTCAGATAGAAAGCGTGGCGCTTGACTTCCTTTAATGATGTTCTTTATTCGAGAAGGTCGCAAACACCACTCGGTCGCGTGCGCCGGCCCAGTTCGTGGGTCACCGGCGGCGGTGCAGGCACATTGAGGCGGGACATTGTCATCTCCTTGACTGAACCACCACACCCTGTTCCGGTTCAGTTGGAAATGGAGAGAGCGTTCCCCCATTAAGCTAATGGAGAGAACGCATGAAGAAGCAACGGAAGCAATGCGCGCCGGAGGAGAAGGTCGCCATCCTGAGGCGGCATTTGCTGGAGAAGGAGCCCATCTCGAAGTTGTGCGATGAAGTGGGACTCCAGCCGACGGTCTTCTACCGCTGGCAGAAGGAATTCTTCGAGAATGGGGCTGCTGCCTTCGAGCAGAAACGGCCAACGAACCATTCCGCTGACCAAGAGCGGATTGCCTACCTGCAGAAGAAGATCCAGACGAAGGACGAGGTTCTGGCGAGCTGATGGCGGAGCACGTCGCGTTAGAAAAAAGACATTGGGGAACTCTGACCGGGAACTGGGTCCCGCACGATACGCGGGATCAGATCGTGGATTTCATCCGGCGCTGGTCGGAGAAGACCGAGATCAGCGCCGGGCGGTTCATTGGGTGGCTCGACATCACTGCCAGCAAGTTCTACGACTGGCGGGAGCGTTACGGGAAGGTGAACGAGCACAACGGCTGGGTTCCCCGTGATTTTTGGCTGGAGGATTGGGAGAAGCAGGCCATCATCGGCTTTCATCTAAAGAACCCGCTGGAGGGCTACCGCCGGCTGACGTTCATCATGCTCGACGCAGACATCGTGGCAGTGAGTCCGACGAGCGTATGGCGCGTGTTGGGGCAGGCGGGCCTGTTATCGAAGTGGAACGGGAAACCGTCGAAGAAGGGCGCGGGCTTTGAGCAGCCGCTAGCCGCGCATCAGCACTGGCATATCGACGTTTCGTACATCAACATCAGCGGGACGTTCTACTACCTGTGCAGCATTCTGGACGGCTGCAGCCGCTACATCGTGAACTGGGATCTGCGGGAGTCGATGACCGAGGCGGAGATCGAGATCATCTTGGAGCGCGCAAAGGAACTTCACCCGGAGGCGCGGCCCCGGATCATCTCCGACAACGGGCCGCAGTTCATCGCTAAAGACTTCAAGGAATTCATTCGGGTCTCGGGCATGACCCACGTCAGAACTTCGCCCTACTATCCCCAATCGAACGGAAAAATCGAACGTTGGCACAAATCGCTAAAAGGAGAGTGCATCCGGCCGGGTGCGCCACTGTCGCTGGAGGATGCGCGGCGGCTGGTGGAAAGCTGCGTGAAACATTACAACGATGTCCGATTAAGCAGCGCCATCGGCTACATCACACCGAAAGACATGCTCGCCGGACGTCAGCACGAGATCCATGCTGAGCGAGATCGGAAGCTGGAGGAGGCACGAAAACAGCGTCGGATTCGTCGGCAGCAGGCCGCGTAAAGAAGGGCCTGCACGGCAATTTTCGGTCTTGTCGGACTCTAGTAAACGCTTCCATGAGAAAGCCGGCCCTCGTCAAGTACTGTTTTTTGGGCCCGCGTCACCGATGAGGCCGATCGCCGACCAACGGGTGGCGCGATACACTTTCAAACTCCTTCCTCTTGGAAATGTTTTTGGCCTTTCCTGACTTCGCCCACCGCCGACTCGCCCTGCTTCCATTCGCACTCTTGAATTGGAGCATTTCCGCTCCGGTGCCTGTTGGCGTCCTCAATCTATAAACGGGTGCTGCCATCTACGCCTCGAGCTGAACGTCTCGGTTAGGAAACCTTCGCTCTGGCATTTACTCGCAGTCACCCGAACTCGGCGATTGGCTTCTGCTGGTCAAAATCCTATTCCTTTTACGCTGCTGCCTCCCCGGTCTCCTTCACCGGTGGTCCAGCCTGGTTGTTCCGCAACGGTTCGTACACTTCCCCAGTTACCCACAACCGATGCAGCAGAATCGCCAGCTTCCGAGCCACTGCCACCACGGCCCGCTTCTTGGCGTTCTTGCCACCACGTGCGCTTAACTTCAACCCCCAACGCTTTAGATCCGTATCCGGTCCGCGCCGCCCCATAATGCAGTGCGCCCCCTGCACCAGCAGCTTCCGCAGATAGGGATCCCCTTCCTTGGTGATCCGCAGTTGTGGTTCGCTCTCCCCCGAGTCGCTCTGCCTCGGCCGCAAACCCACATAACAGCCCACGTCTCCCGGCTCTTTTGGAATCGTTCCCGATCTTCCACGGTCAGTACGAACGTCAGAGCGATCAAAGGCCCGACTCCGCTCACCTGCCGTAAGAGGTCGGTTTCCGGATAGTCAGTCCGGGCGATCTGCTCGACTTGTTGATCCAATGCTTGGATCTTTTCCGTCAACGATTCTACTTCTTCCAGCAGTGGCCGCAGCGAGTTCTGCAGCCCTGCCGGCAGCGACTCCATCCGGTCTACGACCATCTGATCGGCGTCGCAGCTCGCCAGCCGCTCCCCTGTCGCCTTCGTCAGACCGCGTGCCGCATTCACCAGCATGGTTCGCGCCTCCACCAGGGCTGCGCGCACCCGGATGACCCGCAGGTGCTCCTGTGCCTGCTCACTGCGGTGCTGGATCGGTCGTAGTAACCGCGGGTCCACTCGCACCAGGCGGGCCAGCATTTGCGCGTCCATCCGATCGTTCTTCCGGCTGCTTTTGCTGATCAACTGCACCTGCCGTGCGTTGGCCACAATCACCTCGTGTCCGAAGCTCTTCAACAGCCGGCTTACCCACGGAGAATGGGTCCCCACTTCGATTGCCACACGACATGGCTTCATGGTTGCGAAGACCTGCGTCATAGCCTTCTTGGTGGTCCCCACGCTGGCTTCCCGCAATACCTCCCCGTTCTCGTCCAACATGCAATACCGGCTCGTCTTGTCCCCCAAGTCCATTCCAACGGTTACGTTTGTTGCCTTGGTCGCCTTCATGCTGGCTTTCGGACTCTTGCACCCACTGCTATTCTTCTTCATGGCCGGTCTCCTTTTGCACTTCGAGTGCGTATTGGGAGCTTAACGCATCCCGCCGGGGGCCGGCTTTCTCATTCCATCTACGCCGTTACAGTGGATCAATCCGGCGTCGTCCACTTCTCATCGTCGGGCGTAATACGTAAAGTGGCGCGCGCAACTTCCCATTGGCGCAAGATGCGTCCGGAGAGCTTAGGTGCAGACATGCATCGCTCGGGCGCACTCGTATGCCGAGGTAGCTACTTCCTCGTGAGCACGGCCGCCAGATACCGGAGCTCAGATTCCACGTCGCGCTGATCGGCCACGGTATCCGCGATCTCTTGCCGAAAGAGTTCGCGATACCTTTTACGTAGTCTGTGAATGGCCACCTTCAACGCCCCCTCTGACGTGTTCAGTTCCTGCGCCAGCGCGGCATACGGCGCGTCGGATTGCCCGAGAAGAAAGACCTTCAAACGCTCGTAATGCTCGGGGCGGCCGTGTTGGACGAATTCGTTCCGCAGGTTCTCAACCACTCGATCGAGCACTGAAAGCGCCCACCCCCGTTCGAAGATCCGCTCTGGCGTTTCATCATGGGCGGGCTCGCGTCTGTAGCGCTCTTCGCCCGACCGGAACTCAAGCGGCACAACCACGCCGCCCCCGCGTTTGTGTGCGCGCTGGCGGTCTTTCTCGTCGGCCACGAAAAACTTCAATGACGTCAAAAGAAACGCCCGGAACCTGCCCTTTTCTGGTTCCGCCCGATCGAGATAACGACCCTCGAGCACGCGGATAAAGAACTCCTGTGTGAGATCTTGGGCCTGGTCAGAAGGATAACCACGCCGGCGCAGATAGGCATACAACGGGTACCAGTAGTTCTCACATAGAGAGACCAGGGCAACCCGGGCTTCCTTTCGACGCGGATCGCCGGCGGCGATAACCTGGCTCCATCGTGTGGTCGGGAACTGGGATGGTCCGGACAGGGTGCGCATGGTCTGGCCGTTCGTCATCGTTTTATCCTCGCGGACTCTCCGCTAAACAAGATAAGGAATCCGGAGATCCGTGGTTACGGGCGATCTATCCGTTGTTTGGCAGATTCCGCCCTGGCTTGCTGGACAACCGGAATATCGGGATCGGCATCCTTCCAGAGCACGAGAAGGTCTTTGTAGACCGCTTCCGATTTGGCGCGATCTCCGGAAGCGAACAGTGCTCGCGCCAATTGGAGACGCGCCATTGGTCCAATGGGGTCGTTCAGCGTGATTCCCGGGTGATCCAGAATCGTTTGAAACTCCTTGGCGGCCTCGCGATGATGGCCCATTCGGGAATAGGCGAGGCCACGCACGTAGACTGGATAGAGAGCTCCGAAGAAGACGCCGCTGTAGTACGCTGTCCCCGGAACGGCAAGTTCGTACGGAGCAGCGGCCTGGGTGATTTCGATCGCCTTCACCGGGTCGCCGTGGGTGAGAGCTTGGAGCCCGCGCAGCACAGGCACGTAACTGAATTTAGCGCAGGTGTAGTCCGGATGGCGCTTTTCGAGATCCGCCTCGATCTTGTGAGCTTCTTCTGAGTCGTTCAGGAGCGCGAGCGCAAGCGCAGGCCCATAATCGGCATCGCGGCTTCGATAAAAAGATAACGCCGCCGTCGCGTGGGTTTGCGCCTCCGCGCGAAGCCCGAACAGTGCATTCCACACGGCGCGAGCGCCCTGAAACAGCGCAGCCTGCTCCAGAAAATTCCCGTCACGAGCCAACGTCAGCGCCTGGTCGGACAGCCGGGCTGCTTCTTTCAGGCGCCCATGATAGGCCAAGGTCACAGCCTCCTGGTGCTCGAACCGCCCTTGGGCCTCGAATCTTGCCCTGCGGTAGGTTATTTCCCGCTCCATTGCGACCTCGTCTCTCCTCAGAAAAGCTATAGAGTAACGGCAGCGCGAGAGATCAATAACGTCCTTCTTGAGTTCCGATGCCTTCCGAAGCACTGACTCCCCGTCTGCGAGGCGGTTCTGGTAGACGTAGGCCCAAGCGACGTTTATGTATCCGATGGTGAAATCCGGATCGAGCTCGAGCGCCTTTTGACCCTCTTCTACCGCCTTCTGATAACGTCCGCAGGCCTGGGACGTAAAGGCGGACAGGAGCCCGTGAGGCTCTACAGTACTGGGATACTTCTGGGCCCACGATTCAAGGGTTTGCCGCGCCAGTTCGAGATTGCCGGTCACCTGCCTGTGGTAGTTGAAGGTGATGTAATAGTTTTCCCAGTCGCTGACTCGATCCCGTAATACATAAGCCTTTGAGACATTCTGCGCTGCCGTTTCGATGTCGCTGAGGCCGAGCTGGGCATAAGCCATTGCAAAACTCGGGTCGACCTCGATAGCGCGATGCAAAAGTGAGCGGGTTTCCGGTCCCAGTGATCTGGTTTGGGCGGCCTTCATTGCTGCGCTGTAGGACCGCCATGCCTCCAGTGAAGGCGTAGTTACCTCGACCCGTAGGCTAGGTTCCTTTCTTACGGCTGGAAGCGATTCGCCGGCCCGGGTGCGGAACCTGTTTGCCACTTGCCCGAGCGCCTTGAACACGTCCTCTTTTTTGGCCGGCGGAGCTTGCTCTTCGTCAAAAATTTCTCCGGTCTGGCAGTTCCGAGCGCGCAGGTTCAACACGTACTCGCTTCCGAGGCTGGCGATCGAGCCCTCCACGACTGCCGCGCTGGCCGTCCGCTCGCAGATTTCTGCGGCGATCTCGGGCGTGAGCTTCGCATCCACGGGGCGGGTCATCAAGCGGAGCGTCTGGCTAACGCGCGTGTCGGGAAGCAGAGCCAAGCCGGGTGAATTTGCCAATTGTGCTGCCAGGATCTGGCGCAACGCCCCGTCGAAGCCGGGGTCGCCGGTGGCATTCGCGAAATCTGCCAGAACAATGGTTCGGTTATCCGTAAGCCCGAGTCTGGGCGGAGAATCGCGTCGCGCGAACGACCAAACAGCCGCTCCGCTTAAAGCAATAAACCCGAGGCTAGCCGCCCCACAGAGGGCGGCCAACCTGTGTCTGCGAAGAAACTTGCGCGTTCGGTATAGGTGGCTCGGCGGCGACGCCAACACCGGCCGGTGCTGCATGTGCCTCCGGATATCCGCGGCTAGGTCAGACACGGAAGCATACCGTCGCGCGCGCGCCTTATCTAGCGCCTTCATCGTAATCGAGTTCAAGTCGCCGTCCACGAGCCGGCGCAGCGAAACCGGGTCGGTCTGGCGGCGCGCGGCAATCTGGCTCGCTTCACCGCCCATGGCCGTGAGCTTTCGCGGGAGTGACGGCGCCTCGTCTTCGCGGATCATTCGCAGCATTTCCGCCAATCCGGCGTTGCGCAATGTGGCGCTGTCGAACGGCACAGCTCCAATGAGCAACTCGTACAACAGGACGCCGAGAGAATATACGTCCGAGGCCTCATCGATGACTCCCGTCATCGTGTCGGCCTGCTCGGGGCTGGCGTACTCCGGGGTTCCCACGATCTGGCCGAACTGCGTGACCAGCGAGTTCTCCGTGGCCCACTTGTCCGTGGCCTTCGCGATGCCGAAATCGATTACTTTAGGGACGGGCGCCCCGTCCTGCTCTGCGACCAGCACATTGGACGGCTTCAAGTCACGGTGGATCACGCCCTTCTGGTGCGCGTGTTGGACCGCACGGCAGACTACAAGGAATAACGCGAGCCGATCCTTGGTGGACAGCCGCTTCTGATCGCAATACTGGGTGATCGGCGCCCCGTCGATGTACTCCATTACGAAGTAGGGGCGTCCTTTGCTGGTCGTGCCTGCGTCGAAGATTTGGGCAATGTTCGGGTGGTCCATCATGGCGAGCGCTTGGCGCTCATTATGAAAGCGGGCCAGCACTTGGCCGGTATCCATGCCGAGTTTCACTACCTTCAGGGCCACACACCGGCGCATGGGCTCGAGCTGATCAGCCAGGTACACGGAACCCATACCCCCTTCGCCCAAAGGTCGAAGGAGGCGGTAGCGGCCGAAGTCGTCGTTACCAACTGCCGGTTCCGTCGTTTCGATGGTCCGGGTGGATTCGTCCACATCAAGGGAGCTGTCTAAAGCGCCCAAGATCAGACACTGCGGGCAGAGTCCACCGGGATCACCGGAATTCATTGGCTCGCCGCATTGGGGGCAGGTTGTCATGAGGCCCACCGGTCTCAGGGACGATTTTACGACTTTCGCGAAGAGCCCTGTAACCTTCGCCTGCGGGAATCCTTATTCATGGCAGGCGGGACGGATTCGAGCCGGCCCCCGGTCAAAGAAGGATAAAGGAGATTCGCCATGAACTGCAGTCCCATCGCAAAAACGTTCACGCTCGGCGCTGTCGCCGCGCTTGCTCTAATCATTGCGCCCGCAGCAAGGGCCTACGACAAGGGATGCTCTGTCGCCAGCCTGAAGGGGACCTTTGCTTACACAGGTACGGGATACAATGTGTCCGCGAACGGCGCCGCGACGCCGTTCGCTGAGGTCGGTACCCAGACCTTCGATGGGGCGGGCGCGACAACCACCACGTTTACCGCGAGCGCAAACGGAAACCTCTTCCAGATAAGTTTTTCAGGCACCTATACCGTGAATTCCGATTGCACTGGCACGATGACCCTGCTGACGCCTGCTCCCAATCCAACCGTCACGCTTTTCTTCGCGATCGCTGACAACTTGAACGAGTTTCAGGCGATCGAGACACTACCGGGCGTCGTCGTCACCCGAATCGGCCGCAGGATGTTCCCGGGAAGAAATATCTGAATTGGTTAAGGCGTTCGACCAGCCAGAGTTCGGGGCGGGAGGACTGTTGAGTTCCGCCCCAAAACTACTTGCAGCAGTGCATTTCCGAAGTGGCCCACTCGCCGGCCGAAGGCGCCTCGGCCGTAGGAACGCCAATGCTCCTCCGAGTGCAGCCCACCGCAATCAACGTGCGGCGGTCTGGACCAACGCTTGGCCGTGAATGAATGGCGCCTCCGCTATTGACGTCGAACATCAGGCAACCTGATTTCTTTTGAAACCAGTTGCAGGTTTAGCAGGGAGGCTTGCCCCGCCACTACATCGGGCGGTGTCCGCCCAAACTGGCCTCGAAATGGCTGTATACTCGCTAACAAGGAACGCCCGCTCTCCATTTCACGCTGAAACAGGAGGGAACATGCGCAAACGGCATTAGGTGGATCGAACCGCAGCGGTGTAAGCCGCTCACCCCGACTCGAACGGGGATTCCAGGTTTAGGAAACCTGTGCCTTTTCCGGTTAGACGATGGGGTGCTCTGCGAGAATCTCCGGCGCGTCCCAGTTGACAGAACAGCATGGAAACGAACTGCGTCCAGCAGGTAAAGCCCTTGGCGTGACGCTCGGCGGCGTGCTTCTTCACCAGCGCGGCAAACTCCGTCCGCGGGAAGTGGTGGAGCAGTAGATTGAACAAGCTTGCGACTTGTACGATTGGATTGCCCTCCTGTGGGCAGCGTGTGGCGAGGCTCCGCCAAGGAACGGCTCGCCAACGTCAATTATAGGAGGGCACTCCTTCCTATTTCAGAGTGCAAAAGCCTGTTTGTGCCCCCGTTGTTGGCGTACAGCCTACAGCCGGATGGAGCCACCCGTCGGAATTGAACCGACAACCTACGCATTACGAATGCGTCGCTCTGCCAATTGAGCTAGGGTGGCCCACGCCGCTGTTCTCATTAAAGCACAGAGACGATTCCCTTGGGAATACCATCACATCGGATTCGCTTCTCTGGGCCGTTGCGCCCAGCGTGACGGACGCTCATCCGACGCCATGATCCCACTGCCGCTCCGGTACAGTGCGAGCTTGCTCCATTCGTCTGAAGCGTCGTGCTCGTGCAACTGGAAGCCACGTGCTGAAGAACATGATCCTCGATTTGAGGAGCCGTCTCCCCTGAAGCGGTCTGCGGGGAGCACAGGTTAGTCATCTCTGCCAGTTCCATCCATCAAGAAACTTGGTCGGGCATCGTGCGTTGGACCCGACAGTACGTCTATCGGTTCCTCCTGAAGCACAGCGGTGAAAACTCTCCACGGTTCGCTGCCTGGGGGCCCGTTCCCGGGCTTTCTGCAGCAGCCGCCGCAACCACTCCGCCTTACTTGAAGATGCTCTTCGGAATCATCGCGTGGACTCCCTTGGTGCCGTCCACCGCCTGCGTAATCTCGAAATCCACCGCTACGCTCGCGAGTGCGTAGGCGTCCTCCCGTGAGAGGTGCTTCTCGGTCACCAGGAAATCGATCGCCTCGCGCGTGGCAAGGATCGTCGCCTGGTCCAGGTCCGGGTCGAGCCCCATCACAATCCAGTGCGTGGGCGTCTCTGCGCGCGGCCATCTCAAGTGCAGGTCCTTGCGCACGACAAACTGGAACGTCCCCGACAAGGACGTTTCCATGGCAGTGATGTCCACCTCGCCGTTACCCTGCCCCGCGTGCCCGTCGCCCGCCTCGAAAAGCGCGCCCGCCACGTGTACCGGGATGAACAGCCTGGTGCCCGCCACCAGTTCTCGGTTATCCAGGTTGCCCGCGTGGTCGCCCGGCGGACCGCTGTTGATGCGTCCCTTCGATTCCTCCGGCGCCACACCCAGGCTGCCGAAGAAGGGGCGCAGCGGAATCTCGATGTGGTCCGAAAATCGCGCCAGGTTGCGCTCCAGGTCGAGCGGGATGATCTTCGTCCGCCCGCGTTCGACGTCTTCCTTTGGCAGCACCCCGCGGGTCGGGCTGAACCCGTTGGATGCATACGGCGTCGAAAACCGGACCTTGAGAATCCGTACCTCCAGCACGTCTCCCGGAGCGGCCCCCTCGATGTAGATCGGACCCGTCAGAATGTGTCCACCCGGACCCCGATCCTTGACTTCCGCATAGATCGCCTTCAGTTCGGGCTGGATGTCTTCTTCCTTCACACCGGCGCCGGCCAGCGAGGTCGGGCTGCTTGTAGTCATCGTCTGCATTTCCACAATGTCGCCGGAGCGGATGCGCAGCACCGGCTTCGCCTGCGCCCAGTAGTAGCCCCACACCACCGTTGAAGGCGTCGCCTTGAGTTGATACTCCGCTGCCGCCGCGCCGAAGGATACGGCCAGAAGAACGAATAGCGGTTTCATGGATGCAGCGATTCTACACCACGCGCGGGAACCTGACCTAAAGGGCGGTGCGCGTCACCGCGAAGTCCGGCTCTGCCGCCACGTGTTCGCCAGGGTCGCACAGAGAATCAACGCACCGCCCGCCAACGCCCACGCTCCCGGCTTCTCGCCGTGCACCAGCCAGGTCCACACTGGGTTCATTGCCGGCTCGGCCATCAACAGTGTGCTGGCCTCCACCGCCGGCACGTGCCCGATGGCGCGCGTCAGGCACACGTACGCCAGGCCGATCTGCACCACCCCCAGGTACAGAATCACCAAAACGTTATGGGCTGTGGCCGCGCCAAACGGCGCCGCCATGGGAAGCGCCGCGGCGCAAGCCAGGACGTTGCCCAACGCCACCGTACCGACCGCCGCCTCCGCGCCTTTCGATCGCGAAAGCCAGCGCAATCCCACCAGCGTACAAGCGAATGCCAGCCCGCTCGCTGCGCCAATGATGTTCCCGGTGCGCGGATCGGGGGCGGTGGCCACCGCGGACTCGTTGCCGACGAAGAACACGGCCATTCCCGCCAGCACCGCCATCATGTACAGAACGTCTGCTTTTCCGATCCGCTCCCGCAGCACCAATGGACTGAGCAGCAGCATGTAAAGCGGAGCCGTGGACTGAAGGAAGATCGCGTTGGCCGCGGTAGTCAAGCGGTTCGCGATCACGAACGTGATCAGCGTCGCCGCATAGGCCGCCGCCACCGGAAGAGTGCGCCGCGACCACCGCCGCCGCGCGTCCGGCATCGCCAGCAGCAGCACCACCGCCGCGACTCCGGAACGTAGGCAGGCGATCTGCCATCCCGTGAGGGTGGCCGACTTGATCGCGGCGCCGCCTGTCGAAAACAACAGCGCGGCCGTCAACAGCAGAATGCGGTGGCGCAACGCGGGTGGGTCAATCCACCGGGACGTGCGTCCCTTTGTGTTCTTCCTCTTGCCGCGCCAGATAGGCGATGCGCTCATCCAGCAGCGAACGGAGGCCCCGTAGAAACTCCAGTCGGGCTTCGCGGAAATGATCGCGTGTGACCTCGGTCCACAGATGTTCCATCAGCGGCTTGGCCGTCGTACAAAAGAAACACCCGCTCCCCTGCGCCGCACCGGCGGCCTCGGACTTCTCTTCCATCTCAGACCTCCTTCATCTCCACGGTTAGAACTCTATTCTCCAACTTGGCGCGGCTGGGCGAAAGCGCCGCCATCGAGGTTGGCAGCCCGATGTGGCGCCGCAGCGTTCCGATCTCGACCACCAGCTCGTCGCCCTTCTTGAACAGGCTCACTTCGCCCTTGGCGGCGAACGGCAGTTGCAGCCGGATCTCGTATCCCGTGTTGCTTTTCGCGAAGGTGTATGGCGTCTCGGTGCGAGTCACCACCGAAGGGTCCTCGCGCTCCGCATACAGCGCCCGCGCCAGCTCTTCCAGGCGTTCACGCCCCAGCACCTCGTGCGTGAACAGGGGCAGCCGCTTCACCGGAACCGGCGCGAAATAAGCATCGATCTCCTCCAGAATCCTGGCCTGGGACGACCGCCATTCCTGGAAGTAAGCGTCTTTCACCTCTTCCGGCAACACGCGGTTGACCACGATTCCATCCACGGTCAGCCCGTGCAGTGAGAAGTACACGAATGCCCGCTGCGTCTCGCGCAACACCATCCGTTCGGGATTGGTCACCAGCCGCACGCTGGTGATCCGCGGATTCTCGAGCAGGTCCCCGATGCCATCGAGCTTTCCGAACAGATCCTGGATATTCGCGAAGTAGTTGTCCGTGGGCAATTCGACCGGAGACACCCGGTTGGCAAGCGGCCGCACCGCTTTGAGAATCCCGCGCTGGAACGGAAAGATATGCTTCATGTACCACTCGAGCGTCGTCGGCATGCTGACGAAGCGCATCGATTCCGCCGTCGGCGCACAATCCAGCACGATGACGTCGTAGCGCTGTTCGCGCCGGAACTGGTTGACGTACATCATCGCGCTGAGCTCTTCCATCCCTGGAAGGATCGCCAGTTCTTCGGCTTCCACGTCGCTGATCCCGGTGGTACGCAGCACCGAAATGACGTACGACGAGATCTCCCGCCAGTGCCGCTTGATCTCTTTCTGGATGTTGACCTCGTGGATCGCGAGGCGCCCGTCGATGGCGTAGGGGTCGCCCGTCTTGCCGTGGAAAAGACCGGTTTCGAGATTGAAGGCGTCCGCTAAGCTGTGCGCCGGGTCCACGCTCATCACCAGTGTCCGGTGGCCCAGGCGCGAGAGGTGCAAACCCGTTGCCGCCGCCAGGCTGGTTTTTCCGACCCCGCCTTTCCCACTGAACAGGAGGATGCGCATAATCTAATATTACCGGCTCGCTATGAAAACACCAGTTCCGCCATCCGTGGCACGGACACCCCTGTCCGCCGCAAGGAGGGTCCGCACGGGGAAGGTTCACGACTTTCCGGGCAGCACCCACCGGCGCCACCTGCTGGCCGCCGCCGGGTCTTTGGGCCTGGTGGTATCGAGCCTTCTGGCGGCCCACATCGACTACGTCGTCGAAGGCGGTCGCTGGTGGGCCCACGTACGCTTTCTGGCCGATGACAAGCTCGCTGGACGGAACGTCGGTTCCGAGGGGCTGCGCACCGCGGTCGAGTACGTCACCGCCGAATTCGAACGCCAGGGCCTCCGTCCGGCGGGTACCAGGGGCTACCTGCAACCCGTGCCGTTCGAGTCGCGGCAGTTGAACGAAGCGGAATCCGGCCTCTGGCTGGTGCGCGACGGCAAGGCCGAGCCGCTGGCACTCGGAACCGAAGCCAGCCTCAGCCCCCGCCCCGGCCTTTCGCATTCTCTCGAAGCGCCCATGGTGTTCGCCGGCTATGGCATGGTGATTCCGGAGACCCGCTACGACGACCTGGCGGGTCTCGATCTCCGCGGCAAAATCGTCGTCTACCTGAACGCGCCCGGACCCACGCCTGCGCCGGGGCCGCTAAAATCGCACTACTCGTCTGGAGTGGAACGTTGGGCGGCATTGCGGCGGGCCGGCGCCATCGGCATCGCCACTTTGCAGAATCCGCGGACGTCGTCAGCCGGAACTAACCGCGAGCCAGCAGCCGAAAGGCACGCCCGCGGGGCGCGTGGAGGGCGCGCCCCGGCCCAACCCGTGGTGGTCCTGGCCGACCCGGCGTTGCAGGAGACCGCCGGCCAGAGTATCGCGGTGTCCATCACCGGCCGCGGCGCCGAAAAATTCTTCGAGGGCAGCGGCCATACCTTCGCGGAGATCGAGAAACTGGCCCGCGCCAACGAGCCCCTGCCGAGGTTTCCCCTCGCCGCGTCACTGCGCATGCAGGCGACCGTGAGAACAACCCCTCTCGAGGCCTCCAATGTCGCCGCTGTGCTGCCTGGCACCAACCGCAAACTGAACCAGGAGTACGTGATCCTCTCGGCCCATATAGACCACGTCGGCGTCGGCCGGCCGGTGAACGGCGACTCCATCTACAACGGCGCTATGGACGATGCTTCCGGCATCGCCACGGTTCTCGAAGTGGCACGCCTGCTGAAGCAGTCCTCCGCCCGGCCCAAACGCTCTATCCTGTTTCTCGCCGTCACCGCCGAGGAAAACGGCGAGCTCGGCTCCCGCTACTTCGCGGCCCATCCCACGGTTCCCTCCGGCGCGATTGTGGCCGATATCAACCTGGATATGTTTCTGCCGCTGTATCCCCTGAAATTCCTGGAGGTGCAGGGCCTGGCGGAATCGACGCTCGGCGAAACCGTTCGAGCGGCGGCCGAAGCGCTCGGAGTAGACGTCCAGCCCGACAACGAACCGGAACAGAACCGCTTCATTCGCAGCGATCAGTACAGCTTCATTCGCCGCGGTATTCCCGCGCTGGCATTCAAGTTCGGGTATGCCCCGGGCTCCCCCGCCGAAAAGATTCGCAGGGATTGGGTGCGCGACCGCTACCACAAGCCTTCCGACGACCTGAGTCAACCCGTGGATGCCGCTGCCGCCGCCCGATTCAACCGCATCATCCTGGGGCTGCTTCTCCGCGTGGCCGACGCGCACGCACGCCCCCACTGGTATCCCGAAAGCTTCTTCAAGCGCTTCGCAGAACCCGAATCGACGAGGTAGGTGTAGCTTTGCCAGGGCCGGTTTTCCGTCCAGCCTTCCCTCTGCGGAAACCCGGTCCCCCGGCCGTTGTCGAACACTGCCCCTCGGCCGAACCCTGCCGCACCGTGTTGTACTATAGGTATTTACTTCATGAAGGCCTTACTGGAAGCGCTCCGGCCTGGCGATAAGGACTGGGCGTTGGCCCAGGCGATCGATCCCAACCGGCTGCCAGCGCACATCGCTATTATTATGGACGGCAACGGGCGCTGGGCGAGCCGCCGGCGACTGCCCCGGGTGGCAGGGCACCAGGCTGGCATCGGCCCGGTCCGCGCCTGCGTGGAAACGTGTGCTCGCCTCGGCATCAAGGTTCTCACCCTCTACGCATTCTCCATCGAAAACTGGAAGCGCCCGCGCACCGAAGTCGAAACCCTGTGGCGTCTGCTGCGCTACTATCTCCGCCAGGAACTCCCCGAGCTTCAGAAAAACGATATCCGCCTCCAGGCCATCGGTCGCCTCGACGCCTTGCCCCACCAGGTCCGCCGCGAGCTTGAATCCGTCGTCGACGCCACCTCAGCCAACCGTGGCCTCCTGGTGAATCTCGCCATCAATTATGGCGGCCGCGCGGAAATTGTCGATGCCGTCAACGCCATTCTCGAAATGGCCCGCCTCGATGGCAGCATCTCCGCCCTCAAGCTCGACGAGGAACTGATCGCCACCAGCCTCTACACCGCCTCCTGCCCCGATCCCGACCTCCTCATCCGCACCTCCGGCGAAATGCGGATCAGCAATTTCCTGCTCTGGCAAATCGCCTACGCCGAACTCTACGTGACCGAGACCCTGTGGCCCGACTTCACCCGCAGCGACCTCCTGCGGGCGGTCCTCGAGTACCAGAAGCGCGATCGCCGTTACGGCGGCTTGAGTGGAAACGTGCCTGTCAATGGCGCGTCCAAAGCCGCCGATGAGTCCTTGTTCGAAGCGCTCCGCCCGTCATGAGGCGCGTCCTCACCGCGGCACTGCTCGTGCCGATCGTCGTCTATGTGGTGCTGTGGGGGAACTTCTGGCTGTTCTTTGCCGTGCTCGCCACCGTCGCGGTCCTTTGCTATCGCGAGTACGACGCCATCTCTGCCGCCTACGGCTTCGGCGCGCCCGGCCCTGTCGGCTATGGCGCAGGCCTCCTTCTGCTGGTGTGGGAGGGGGAGGCGTGGCTGCTGCTGGTAGCCCTCGCTCTGCTCGCCTTCACCCTCACCATGTACGCCGAAAACCTCGCCGTTACGCTGCCGCGTGCCGCGCTGCTGATCGCCGGCGTGGTTTACATTTTCGGCACCTGGAAGTGCGCAGTCCCGCTGCGCGAGCACAATCCCCACTGGCTGATGTACGGTCTGCTGCTGAGTTGGACCGGCGATATCGGAGCCTACTACATCGGCCGCCGATTCGGCCGGCACAAGCTCGCCCCGCGCGTGAGCCCCAACAAGTCCTGGGAAGGCGCAGCAGCCTCCGTCGCCACTTCAGTGCTCCTTGCGGGAACCTATGCGTGGCGATTTCTTCCCGAGGTACCGCTCACCGCGGTTCTAATCCTCACCGCCGTCGCCAATGCCGCCGGCCAGGTGGGCGACCTCGCCGAGTCGGCCATCAAACGCGGCGCCGGAGTCAAGGACAGCGGCACGATCCTCCCCGGCCACGGCGGCTTCCTCGATCGCGTCGATAGCACGCTCTTCGCACTACCCGTGCTTTACGCCTATCTCAAGCTCACTACGTAGATTGCGGGCGCCTCGCGCTGCCCCTCCGACGGTTCGCTGACTATTTGGCCAGCACGACGCGTCCGGGGCCCGGCAGGGGCGCGGTCGCTTGACTGGCGCGTCCGCGAGCTACCACCACCAGCGCCGCCAGGTAGAACAGCCCACCGATCAACAGCGTCTGGAGAAGCCCGAAGTAAATGGCGCAGACCAGCGCGCCCACCGATCCGAGCACGCTCGAGGCGGCGTTGAGCGACCAGGCCCATCGCACCGAAGGCGCGTGCCAGTGCTCCAGGCGCTCGAGCGCGGTGGGAAACGGCATCCCCATCACGAATCCCAGGGGGGCGATCAGGGCGATCGTCATGGCTGCCTTCAGCGGCAGGGGCAGCCACACCAGCGCCGACAGGAGGGACGACGTCGCCAGCGCCAGCACGGCTCCCAGCAGGGCGATACAGCCCAGCGCTTTGATCAACCGGCTTTCATGCTTGCCCAGAATGCGCCGGCTGGCAGCGCTCCCCAGCCCGCTCGATACCAGCAGCGAAAAGATCACCACCGTCAGCGCGTACGTGGGATGGCCCAGGAACAGCACGAACTTTTGAATCAACGCCACCTCGATCAGAATATACCCCGCGCCGATAAAGAGAAAATACAGCAGAAAGCCGCGCACCCCGGGTTGCCTCGGCAAGCGGGTCCTAAGCACAATCGGGGGAGCCAGCAGAATCAGCACTGTCGCCAGCAGGCTGATGGCCACCAGTTCGAATAGCAGCGGAACGGCTTTGTTGATCTTGTAATCGGCCGTGTCGTGCGAAGCGCTGGTGAGGAACGTCCACAGCTCGCGCGGCTGCACAGTATAAAAGAAGAACGGCCGGTTGTCGCTGACCGGAGTGATATCGAAGGCGTAGGTGCGTTCGTAGTCGGCGGGATTTGCGGCGTGGAGGAGGTCGTAGAACGGATTGCGTGTGGAGCCGTCGGGCAGATAGATGGTCTCCATGTGGGCGGCGGCGAAGAGCGCGTTAGCACGCTCCACGTCGGTCGCGCTGAACGGCTTGCGCGAGACCAGCACGGTATCCTGCGCGCCCCAGCCCTGGACGGTACCGGCGCGCCCCACGATTACATGGCGCGCGGGGTCCGTCTCGCCAAGCTGACCGAGTGCCTCGATAGCAAGCGAAATCAGCCGCAATGATTCGCGCGGCGGATCCAGCCCCCAGCGCGTGAATGCCACCAGTCCGTCGTCGGTGAGGTGCGAAAGGTAGTCGCGGAAGGCATCCGTGGTGTACAAGTTGTTCTCGGAGAGGGCAAACGCGCCGGCCGCCGTGGAGGCCCAGGTGTCCACCAGGGTGGCCTGAATCACCTGGTACTTGTCACTGCTGCGGCGCACGAAGCTGCGGCCGTCTTCCACATGTACGTGCACATCGGGGCGCAGGTAGAGCCCGTGGCTGAGATCGACGAACTGCTCCCGCATCACGGTATCGGCGATCAGCGGATTGATTTCGACGGCGGTGATGTCGTGGCTGCCAGAGGCGAGCGCGCGTGCCACGTCCCATCCGCCGCCCGGCCCGATAATGAGGCTCTTGGCGCCGGGACGCACGGCATAGGGCAGGGCGGGTCCCTGCGCGGTAAGATCGCGATGCTCGCTGGGGGTAAGGTTGTTGAGGTCGTAACGAAAAATTCCGGTGGCGGCATCCCCGTCGATGATGATCGATTTCGATCCGTCTTTTTCGTTCACTACCGCGATCCGCGAGATCGGGTTCCACTTCACCCAGATTTCGTTATCAAGAGTTTGTCCTTTAGCGTGGTGGACGTCGGCTATGGGGTGGCGCACGTTGTATGTCAGGAATGCCACCAGGGCCAGCGCCAGCGCCACGCATCCCGCCCGGCCTTTGACCGAACCGGCCATGCTGTGCCAGATGGCGGCGGCCACGGCGAAAAAGATGGCGGCAGCTATCACCGTGTTGGGCCCGCCGAATCCCCGTAGCAGGGGGATCAGCAGGAGACATCCGGCGGCGGCTCCCAGCAGGTCGAAGAAATACACGCGGTTCACCCGGTCGATGGTTTCGGAGATGGCCAGGGAGACGATAGCGCCGGCAAAGAAGAACGGCAGGGCGGTGGTGAAGTAAACGATGGCATAGTCCCAATTGGAGAGACGATCGCCCTGCAGCAGGATCACGGCGAGCGCCGCGCCGATGGCGAAGCTGTTCAGCGCACTGAGCCGTCCCAGCCGCGTGAACACGGGCGCCTTCCACCCAGCCACAATGTAAGAGAAGACGCCCCCCAGCCCGAGACCAAACAGCGCGATAGAGATAGCCAGGAAGGCAAAGTGGTAATAGAAGACCACCGAGAAAATGCGGGTAAGGGAGAGCTCCAGCAGCAGGGTCGCGAGGGTGGTCAGGAATACGCACAGGTAAACCTGGGACCAATGGGTCGGAGAGGTTTTCACGGAATTCAACTCCTATGGTAACAGCGCGGGCGAACCCGCCTGGGGCCGGCTATTGAATGGCCAGATGCAGCGAATTGCTGCGTGCATCGGGAAAACCGGCGCTGACATCGACCACGCCGCGCGGCGAGTCGTCGGGCACCACCACGTTGATCTGGTACAGCCCGGCATAAGTGGGGGTGAGCCCGGCGAAGGCCGGTACCACCAGCGGACCTACCACGCTGCCGCCGAAATTCACCAGGAGGTCGCCCGAAACGCGCGACAGGGGTTCGGCGGACGGAGCGGGAAGCCCGGTGGCGACGCTGGGACTGGTAGGCCCGAGCCCTATGGCGTAGATGGTCAGGACATCGCCCGCTTTGGCGGGGTGGGCCGGATCGCCGGTATTCACGCTGCCATCGGGATTCACCGCTGCGAGCAGGCGCGGCGCGCGGGCGGCCACGCTCACCGTCACAGTATTGCTGATTTGGCCGTCGTCGCGTTGGACCTGTACCTGGGCGGTACCCAGCGGCGTGTTCACGGGCAACTGGAATGCGAGTTGGCCGTACGAGGAATAGTACTGCGGAGCCTGGATGCCGTTCACCAGGACGGTGGCGCCACCGAGGGTACCGGCCAGCGGAGGCGCCGGGCCCGCCGTAAACGGAGCCGCGGAGAACTGTCCGCCCTTCACCACCATCACGTCGCCCTGCGCCACGGTATCGCCCGGGATGAACGTGCCGTTATCCAGCACACCCTGGTAATCGATAAGAGGCGCGCCCTTGGCCACAATCTCGAGCGTCACCGGAATCGTCGTGGGAGCGTTGACCGCCGTCGAGGCGACCGTGACCGTACCCGTGTAGGATCCCACGGCCAGCCCGGCGGGATCGATCGCCATGAAGGTATTGATGGCCGGATCGGGTTTCAGCCACGTTCCGCCGCTGGTCGTTATAGCACCCGTCGTGAGCGTCCCCAGGCCCAGGTTGGTCAATGCGATCGGAATCGAAAATGGATAGATCATCGGCGGCGCGCCCTCCGCCAGCCGGAGATCGATTCGCTCCGGCACGGGTTTGGCAATCGGCTGGGTGGTGACCCGCATCGTCACCGGAATACTGACGTTTTCACCCGCAACGCTGGAGCCGCTGGTCGTCACCGTGCCGTTGTAAGTGCCCGGGGCCATGTTCGCCCCCGGGGCGAAGTGAATGTTGTACGGAAAGACGAAGCGGAAGCTGCCCGTGCCCTCGAGCGCCAGGCTCAACCAGGTGCCGTTGTCCTGGGTAGTGGCACGCATGGTCACCATGTGGTTGGTGGTGATCGGCACGTCGCGCGTGGTGCCGGGTGCGACGTAGACGTCCACGCCGGCCGCCCTAACCGTCACCGTGATGGTCTGGGGCGCGTCCACCGTGCCGGTCGCAGCGGTCACCGTGACCACCCCGGTATAGGTCCCGGCGGCCAGGGATGCGGTATTCAGAGTAAGCTGCAGGGGAGTGCAGTTGGCGCTTGCAAGGGTGCTCTGGCACGCCCGCGGCGTGCCAATGGCGGCGGTCATCCAGGAGACCGAGGAAGCCACCGTCAGCGACAGCGCACCATCACCGATGTTGTACGCTTCTACGGTTTGAGGCGGAGCCGTGCCGCCGGTCGCCACCGCGATCGGCCCCACGGTGCTGGCAACCAGGCGCAACGTCGGCGCCGCCTGCATCACACCCAAAGAAGAAATAAGGAAAAGGAAAGGAAAAAGACGGTTCTTCAGACCCACTCAAACGCACCCTTCTTGTATGCCCAGATGTAACCCACGATCAGGATGGCCAGGAACACCGCGACTTCCGCCACGCCAAACCAGCCGAGCGCCCGGTACCGCACCGCCCATGGGAACAAGAAGATGGTCTCCACGTCAAAAATGACAAATAGGATGGCGACGATATAGAACCGAACCGTATACCGCCCGCGGGAATCCGATGCGGACTTGATTCCGCACTCGTAGGCTTCGAGTTTCGTGACGAACGGCGCTGCGGGCCGAATCAGCTTGGCGGCGACAATCGCCACAATCGGAAACAGGAGCGCGACTACCATGAAGATCAGAATCGGGTAATAGCCGCTCGGCATGGCAACACTATAACATGGGTACCGGTCCGAAAATGAGTCGTCCCGGAGGATGATAAAGGGGCATCTGCCCCCCGGGTCGAGCGCGAACCGGCGGCTCCCTGCCGCGGCTGGAGTTGCCACCGGCGACAGAGTCGGCTCCCGTTTACCTGTGTGGCGCCTTACAGCCCGTCCAGATTCCCGAAACCTGCACCAGCCCTTTCGCATCAAGAGTTTGATTGTTCAAGTTCACATTTCCGTCACCCCCAAAAGGGGGTATGTTGAAGATATCCACAAAATGCACCGCCATGTCCGAAATCCTTTCGGGTTATACTGGTGGCTTCAGAGGGAAGGTATGACAAAATACGGCAAGTTCGCCGCCCTGATTGCAGTCGTCCTCGGCACCCTGCTCTGGCTGGGGTTCAACGGAGTGGAGACGAAGACGTACTATAAGACGATTGCGGAATTGGGGCAGATGGGGGATCAGGCCTACGGCAAACGGCTCCGCGTGGGGGGCGACGTGGAGAGCGGCTCCATTCAGCATGCTGGCAACGCGACTCAATTCGTCCTGGCGCAGGAGAAAACGAGGCTCAAGGTCAACTATGTGGGAACCGACCCTCTGCCGGACACCTTCAAGGACGGCGCTCAGGCGTTAGCTGACGGCAAGCTGGAGCGCGATGGAACCTTCCGGGCCACCAAAATCCAGGCCAAGTGCGCCTCGAAATACGAAGCCAAGCCGGGACAACTGGCGCCCGGGCAGCCCGCCCCCAATATCAATAACGGGAAACGCACGAGCATTTAGAGGGGAAACATGGAGAATCTGGGTTCGCTGGCCATCCTGCTGGCCTTCGCGGCGGCGATCTATGCCGTCACCGCGTCGGTAGTCGGCCGCCTCAAGAAGAAGCCTTTCCTCACCGTCAGCGGAGCGCGAGCGGTTTATTCCGTCTGGGCGCTGATTACCACGGCCGCGGTCGTGCTGGTCTACGCCTTGCTGACCAGCGACTTCCGCTTTTCCTACGTGGCGGAGCATAGCAACCGCACCCAGCCCGTGCTGTACAAATTCGCGGCATGGTGGGGCGGCCAGGAAGGATCGCTGCTTTTCTGGAGCTGGCTGCTTTCCTGCTACGCCGCGGTCGTCACCTTCACCAACCGCCGCAAACACCGCGACATGATGCCCTGGGTTCTGGCGGTGCTCAGCGGGGTGCAGGTCTTTTTCCTGCTGGTGAACAACTTCGTCGCCAACCCGTTCAAGATGCTGGCGACCGACAAGCTCATCGTGTCGCTGCCGGATGGCAACGGGCTCAACCCGCTCCTGCAATATCCGGCTATGGCAATCCATCCGCCCATGCTGTACCTGGGCTACGTCGGCTTCGCCGTGCCCTTCGCGTTCGCTATCGGTTCGCTCATCACCCGGCAGCCCGGCGATGGCTGGATCCACACCACCCGACGCTGGACGCTGGTCACCTGGCTGTTCCAGAGCACCGGTATCATGCTGGGGGCTGCCTGGGCCTACCATGTGCTCGGCTGGGGCGGCTACTGGGCGTGGGATCCGGTGGAGAACGCTTCCCTGCTCCCCTGGCTAAGCGGCACTGCCTTTCTGCACTCGGTGATGATGCAGGAGAAGAAGGGCATGATGAAGGTCTGGAACATCGTGCTGGTTTCTTCTACCTTCTTCCTCTGTATTCTCGGTACTTTCCTGACGCGCTCCGGCGTCGTGCAATCGGTGCACGCGTTCGCCCGCTCCGAAATTGGCAAGTACTTCGTCAGCTTCCTGGTGCTGGGAATCGCCGCCACGATTTACCTGATCCTGGACCGGCTCGACTACCTCAAGAGCGAGTCGCAATTGGAAAGCGTAGTTTCGCGCGAGTCGAGCTTCCTGTTTAATAACCTCATTTTGCTGGCCAGTTGCTTCGCTGTGCTTTGGGGGACGCTGTTCCCGGTTATCTCGGAAGCCGTGACCGGCGACAAGATCTCTCTGGACGCGGAATGGTTCAACCGCCTGATGGTGCCGATCGGACTGTTCCTGCTGTTCCTTACGGGTGTGGGTCCGCTGTTCTCATGGCGGCGAACGTCCGTAGAAAGCCTGCGCCGCAACTTCATGTACCCGGGAATCGCGGCAGTGGTGCTGGTGGGCGCCCTGATCGCCGCCGGCGTCCGCCATTTCTACGCCCTGATCTCGTTCGGCTTCTGCCTGTTCGTGGGGCTGACGGTGATGCTCGAGTTTTTCAAGGGCGGCCGCTCCATCGCTGCCAAGAACCACACCAACCTGCTACGCGCAATGGTAGAGTTGACCCACCGCAACACGCGGCGCTACGGCGGCTACCTGGTGCATATGGGGATCGTGCTGATGTTCATCGGGTTCACGGGAGCCGCATTCAAGATCAGCGACGTGAAAGAAATGAACATCGGCGATACCTTCCGCATCGGGCACTACGATTTGAAAATGTCCGACTTGCGCGAGGGCGAAACGGAGAACTACGCGTGGAATCACGCCGTCATCCAGATCTACAAGAACGGCGCCTACCTGGGCAAGCTCGAGCCCGAAAAGCGCTTTTACAAAGCGAGCAAACAGGGCACGTCGGAGATCGGCCTCCGTCCGCGGCTCAACGAGGATCTCTACTTGAACTTCGGGGGCATGTCGGACGACAACCAGCGCGCCGTCATTCAGGCTTACGTTTTTCCGCTGGTAACATGGATATGGATAGGTGGCCTCGTGCTGATCGGCGGCACGCTGATCTGCATGGTGCCGAGTAAGATCAAGATGCAGTACGCTCGCACCCAGGTGGTGGGTGTAACCAGGAAACATGCAACGGTTGAGAAATAGTCCGCTGGTAAGAAACAGCCTGATGGCCGCAATCCTGGCAGTTGCGGCCATCGCGCAAACCGCGTCCGAAAAGCCCAGCATGGACGTCCGGCGCGTAGGGGCGCGGCTCGCCTGCCAATGCGGGTGCAAAGATTCGGTGGCCACGTGCAGCATGCTCGAATGCCACTTTTCCAAACCCGCTAAAGAACGCATCGCGCAGATGCTGTCCGTCGGCATGTCCGACGACCAGATCATTCAGGCCTTCGTCCGCGATTACGGCGCCGCCATCTACCTGGCGCCTCCCAACGCCTGGGGCTGGATCGTGCCCTACGCCTCGGTGGGCTTCGGCCTGGTAGTGATCTGGATGTTCGTGAGGAAGTATCGGAAACCCAAGCCCCTGCCCGAAGTCGGGCCCATGGAACTGGACGACCCGGAGTTGGCGAAGTACAAAGACCAGATCGAGCGGGATCTGGCCAACATGGAGTGAAGTTTCCCGCCGGGTGAATCGTCTGAGTATTTGGTGAATTGGTGATCATTGCAATAACCTGTGTCATCGCGATCGCCGTAATCGCGTTCATTCTCGGAATCCGTCCGAAGGACCTGCCCGAGCCGGAGGTGGAATCTCCGTTTGCCCACCTCGACGAGCGCAAAGCGGCCATTTACGAAAACCTGCGGGACCTCCAGTTCGAATATCGCGTCGGCAAGCTTTCCGACGAAGACTACCAGACCACCAAGAAAGACCTGCAAAAAGAGCTGGCGAACGTGCTGGCGGAAGTCGACAAGCTGCGTCTGAAACTGGGCGTGAACGTGAATGGGGCCTCGCCCCCTTCAAAGGCAGCCGCGGCACCGCCGTCGAAGCCTTCCGCGGCGGCCCGGCAGGTAGCGGCCAAGGCACCATCGAATGCCGGATTTACCTGCGACGCCTGCGGCGCGACATTTGAAAAAGATCTTAAGTTCTGCGGCGAATGCGGCAAGCCGATGAAGGTGGCGAAATGAGGGGACAGAGCGAAGCATTGCTCCACTCTTTCACCGTCGCGTTGCTGCTGTGCGCGCCGGCGATGGGGGCGGTCACGGGAACCGTAGTCAACCGCAGCACCGGCAAGCCCCAGCCCGGCGCCACGGTGGGTCTGAACAAGCTGGGCGGCAACGGGCTCGAGCTCATCGACCAGGCGAAATCGGACGCGGAAGGCAAGTTCACCATCAATCAGAACATTCAGGGACCGCACCTGATCCGCACGGTGTACGAAGGCGTCAGCTACAACCATATGCTGCCGCCCGGGTCTCCCACCAGCAACATCACCCTGGATGTATACAACACGTCCAAAGAGCAGCCTCCCGCCGCCAAGGTCTCCAAACACATGCTGTTGTTCGAGCCCGGCGGGGGGAAAATGACGGTGAGCGAAACGTTCCTCTTCAACAACGAGGGGACCACCGCCTGGAACGATCCGGATCGCGGCACCGTGCGGTTCTACCTGCCGGAAGGCGCTGAGGGCAAGGCCCAGGTGAATGCCACGGCGCCCGGCGGAATGCCCATCGGCGCTCCGGTGCTGAAGACTTCCAAGCCGGACGTGTTCTCGGTGGATTTTCCCATCAAGCCCGGTGAGACGCGGTTCGATGTGAACTACACCCTGCCCTACGTTCGCGGCGCGCCCTATAGCGGCAAGATCCCGACCAAAGACGAGAACACGTACCTGATCGTGCCCAATGGCATCACCCTCACGGGTGACAACCTCAGCGACCTCGGGCAGGAGCCGCGCACCCAGGCCCACATCTTCGGGCTTGCTTCCGACCGATTCAAGATTTCCTTGTCGGGCGAAGCGGCCGAGGCCCCGGCAGCCTCGGCCGATGCCGGCGGGCAGGACAGCGGGCCCCAGATCGAGCAGATCCTGCCGCGCGTGAATTCCAAGGCGCCGCTGATCCTGGGGCTGGCCCTGGGCATCCTGGCCCTGGGCTTCGTGATGCTGTACCGCGCCGAACCGAAGGAGTCGAATGAGCGCGGTCGCCGTTGACGGCGTGTGGAAGTTCTACGGCGACTACCCCGCCCTCAAAAACATCAGCCTCGAAACAGAACCGGGGGCCTGCCTGGCGCTGATCGGGCGCAACGGCGCCGGGAAAACCACGCTGCTGCGCACCATCGCCGGGTTTTCGCGTCCGGGCCGCGGCCAGATCCGCATTTTCGGAAAGCCGCCGCGCGATACCGCGGCGCGGCGCCGGATGGGCTTTATCGGACACGGTATCTCGGTCTATGACGAACTGTCGGCCTACGAGAACCTTCGGCTGTTCGCCCAGCTGTATGGCCTGCCCGATCCCCGCCGTGCGGCACTGGAATGGCTGGCGCAGACCGGGCTCGAACGCGTGCGCGACGGCCTGGTGCGCGAGTTTTCCCGAGGCATGCGGCAGCGGCTGGCCTTGGCCCGCGCCTTCATGCACCAACCTTCGGTGCTCCTGATGGACGAGCCGTTTACGGCGCTCGACGACCGTGCTATTGCGGTGCTGCAACGCCTGCTGCGCGAAGCCCTGGCAGCGGGCAAGACCATTGTGATGTCCACCCACCAGTTGCGCGAAGCCCTCGAGCTCGCCTCGCATGTCGCGCTGTTGAACCGCGGGAAGGTGGCCTTTCACGGCCCGTGCACGCCGGAAATGGTAGCCGATCCGGGCTATGTCTACGCGCGATACGGTGATGGTGGATGACGTTTATCCGGCAGGTATGGGTCGTCACCGTCAAAGATCTCCGCGCCGAGCTTCGCACCAAGGAGGCGGTCAATGCCTCGCTCGCGTTCGCCATCGTCATTCTGTTGCTGTTCAGTTTTGCCTTCGATCCCGACGCTGAAACCACGCGCGACATGGCCGGAGGCCTCTTATGGATTGTGTTCGCCTTCGCCGCCACGCTGATTCTGAACCGCAGCTTTGCGCGCGAGTTGCCCAACGATTGCCTGGACGCTCTGATCGCGGCGCCGGTCCCGGGCGCGGCCCTGTTCCTTGGCAAGGCCCTGGCGAACTATGTGCTGGTGCTGGCCGTGCAACTGATCGCGCTGCCCGTGTTCAGCATCTTCAACAGCGTTCACCTGACCGCCCAGTTCTGGCCGCTCATGCTGGTGATCGCCCTGGGCGGATGGGCCCTCACCGTGATCGGCACCATCTTCAGTGCGCTCACCGTCAACATACGACTGCGCGAAGTCATGCTGCCGATGTTGACGTTTCCGATTCTGATACCGGCCCTGCTCGGCGCCATGATCCTGACGAAAGGCTTGGTCTTGGGTGAGCCCATCGGCGCCGAAAACATGTCGTGGCTCAAAATGCTGATCGGGTTCGACGTCATGTATACCGCTACTTCGCTCATTCTGGTGGACACCGTTCTGGTGGGATAGGATTGCAGGAAGGTGAAATATGCGTGAGAAGATCGTTTACGGCCTGGGCGCCATCGCTCTGGTCATTTTGCTCTGGAACATTTACACCATCGTGGACCTGCCCGAGGAAACCCGGCAAGGCGTGGTCTTCAAGATCATCTTTTTCCACGTGCCGATGGCCTTCACCGCCATGTTCTGCTCCTTTATCGCCCTGGTGGGCAGCGTCATGTTCCTCATCACTCGGAACTTCAAATACGACGCGCTGGCGGTATCGGTGACCGAAGTCGGCCTCGCCTTTCTGGCCGGCAACCTGGTGACCGGGTCGATCTGGGGTCGCCAGATTTGGGGTATCTGGTGGGCGTGGGATGCGAGGCTGACTTCGGCGCTGGTCTGCTGGCTCCTGTATGCCGGGTACCTGATGCTGCGGAAGGCAGTGGAAGAGCCGACGCAGCGCGCCACCTTCGCCGCGATCTTCTCGATCTTCGCCTTCATCGACGTGCCCATCGTGATTTTCTCCATCAAGTGGTGGCGCACCCAGCACCCTGCGCCCGTATTCTGGGCCGGCGGCAGCTTCCCGCACGACTGGACCATTCACTGGCTCTGGAACGTGCTGGCGATGGCCCTGTTGGGTGCGGTCATGGTGTCCGTCCGCTATAGCCAGGAGCAAGGCCAGAGGGAGATCGATTCGCTGCGCCGCGAGGCGCATGCCATCTAAGGAAGCTCTATGCACCTGATGCTGCTTGCCCAAGTTACCGCCGATGACCTGCAGCGCGAGGCCCTGCGCCTGCAGCACGATTATCAATTCCTGAGCTACGGCCTGATGGCCGCCTGGCTGATCATGATCGTGTACGTGCTGATGATGGTCGGCCGCGAGAAGAAACTCAAGCGCGAGATCGCCAACCTGCGCGCGATGCTGGAAGAGAAGAAGTAGTCAGAGCTTCAGCGAGCCGGTCAGCTCGGAAACGTTCGCGATCTTCTCGCCTTTCAAAAACTCGTGCAGTTCTCGGGCAATGCGCAGCGGCGAGCGCGGATCCCAGAATGTCGCCGTTCCCACCTCGACCGCCGTGGCGCCGGCAATCAGGAATTCCGCGGCGTCCTCGCCGGTCGCAATCCCGCCCAGCCCCACCACGGGAATCCGCACCGCACGGGCCGCCTGGAATACGAGCCGCAGCGCGATGGGCTTGATCGCGGGGCCCGAGAGCCCGCCCATTCCCGCGCCCAGTCGCGGACGACGGGTGCGGGCATCGATGGCCAGCGCCACGAACGTGTTCACCAGCGACAGGGCGTCGGCTCCCGACGATTCGGCGGCGCGCGCGAGGGGCTCGATGGCCGCCACATTGGGGGACAGCTTGACCACCACCGGACGCCGCGCCACGCGCTTCACTGCGTCCACAACGCCGCCCAGTAACCCCGGATCCGACGAAAAGTAGATGCCGCCGTGCGCTGTGTTGGGACAGGACACATTCAGTTCGTAACCCGCCAGCCCGGGATGGTCCTCCAGCACACGCACCACTTCGACATAGTCCCCGGTCTGGTAGCCGAACACGTTGGCGAATACCGCCGTCTTCAGCCGCGCCAGCGCTGGCAGTTTCTTCTCCACGAAAGCGCGCACTCCGACATTCTGAAGCCCGACGGAATTGAGCATGCCGGCCTCGGTTTCCCATAGACGGGGTGCGGGATTGCCTTCGATGGGCTCGCGCGAGAGCCCCTTCACGACCAGGCCGCCGAGCGCGCTGAGGTCTACCAGCTTTTCGAATTCCAGCCCGTAGCCAAACGTGCCCGACGCCGCCAGCACGGGATTGCGCAGCGAAATGCCGCACAAGGTGGTGGCCAGCGACGGCTCACCGCTCATCGCACGAGCGCCTCGTTCAGTACGCGGCCCACCGAAGAGGATGGCGTCGGGACATCCATGACCCGTGCCAGGGTGGCCGCGATGTCCACCGAATGCACCTGGTCTTCGACCGTAATCGCGCGGAATTGAGGACCGTAAAAACACAGCGGCACGCATACGTCGTAGTTGTATAGCGAGCCGTAGGAAATGCCCCTTCCGTTGCCATAGTCCTCGACGTAGCCGGGACGATACGACAGCATCACGTCGCCCGATCGGGTCACATGAAAACTGTTGCGATAGCGCCGCTCCCATTCGTCGCGCGTGGAGCAGCCGCCGCCGACGGTGTAAAAGCCCGCCACCGCCGGATGCTGCATCGCCGCGCGCCCCGCCGCCATACGCAGCGGCTCCGGGTCGCGGAACCCCCTGGTGTCGAGGTACAGGAAGGGATATAGGTACTTCTCCACATGTCCGTTGCCGGTGGCAGCCAGTGCGCGCTCCACCGTCTCCGCCAGGCCCTCGCCGCCGACTACCATGCGGCGCCGCGCCTCGGCCGAAGGCGTGGGCGGCACGCCGTGCGCACCGGCAAAGACCAGCGTAAAGCCGTTCTCTCCCGGAACTTTGCCGAGTTGGTTCAACAGAACTTCCATCTGCCGGTCGGCCTGCAGAACCATCTGCTCCATGAGCGGCGAATCGGCGCCGGTTTCGTAGCCCAACAGTTCGGAAGACCCCAGCAGCAGACACAGAACATCCAGGCTTGTGTCCTGGCCCAGGCGCTCCCGCGTGATGAGTTCGCCGGCGAATTCAAACTGGGCTTTCTGAGCGAAATACGACGAACGGTACAAGGAGACAAACTCAGGCAGCCGGTCGGGCGAATAGTTCAGAACACGCAGGGCGGGGGCATCGGCCTTGGTGCCCAGCGCCTGCCATTTGGCATCGTGAAGGCTGTCGAGCGGATGGTCGGCATTGTACGTCGCAAGCCAGTCGGGCGGCTCGCCCAGCGTGGCGAACTCGCCGCTGTTGTCGACCCAATATCGCTTCGCGGCCGCGGTGCCCGCGAAGAGGCTGCCCTGCTGTGAGTCGAGCGAGACCACAAAGACCCGCGTCTGCTCGCTCTCCGCCACTTCTGCCGCAAGCGTACTAGCCAACAGAGCCTCAACCGAAGCGGGTACCGCCTTGCCGGAATCGCGGTCGTACCACGCCCCGGCCACGATTCCGTGTTCCGCGGGCCATGTTCCGGTGGCCAGGGTGGTGATCGTCGAAGCGGGAAAAGTGCTTGCGAGGTGGCGGCAATCGCGAAAAAACGCACCTTTTTCGAGTAGCCGACGAAATCCTCCCGCCGAGCACTGCGGCAGGGCCGCAATCAGGGAATCTCCCCTTAATTGTTCTAATAGTACCAGTACCAACAACTTAGGGCGTGACGGCAGAGCCAGCAGACGACTGGCCATGCCACCGCCCAGGATGGCACCGAACTGACGACGGGAAATGCCCACGAAAGAAGAGTTTATCAGAGGCGGAAGTCGTGTTATAGTGTGTTTTTTAATACGGCAGTTCGGATTCATAAATGGGCTACCCCCCGGCCCAATCACGGGTGGTACTAGATGAAAGACGAAACAAGCGTCCTTGGGCTTTCCACAATACGCAGAAACCGGGGCATTTCCTTGGCGCAGATTGCGGAGTCCACAAAAATCAGCGTTCGCTCGTTAGAAGCAATCGAGCGAGGGGAATTCGGCAAGTTGCCTGGCGGAATCTACAATACCAGTTATATTCGCCAATACGCCCGGGCAATCGATTATGATGAAACGATTCTGTTGAGAATCTACCATCAGGAAATGGCGGACACCCAAGAGGTGCCCACCAAAGAGAACCGCAAGGGCGGCCTGGGTTTCCGGCCGGTCTCCAGCATTCTGGGTTTGTAACGGGTATCCACACTTACGGGGGTCGCTGTCGGCCCTCTGCCTTTTCCCCTCTTTCGGCGCCGTCACCCGGCGTTCGTGAGTCTCCGCGTTTGCCGGACCGTCCGCGGCGATTCTCTCCGACATAGCAAAACCGGTAACGGTCCACCCTGGAAAAAACGACCCGCGTCAAGCCCTCATGAAAGGCCGCAAACCACTAGTATTAGCGGGCTGCGTTTGGCAACTGATTCATTCTGAACGAATGAGTGGCGCCAAATTCGGTCACGCTGACTGGCGCCGGAGTTCCAGCACGAACGGCTAGCCCTTCTTTGCCGCCATTCGAGTGGCGAACTTCACCACGTTGATGACGGTGCGCTCATGCGTGCCTTCGCCGATTTTTTCCTTCTCGTCCCAGGCTTCCACGCGAAACTGAACTCTCCGGTCAACTACACCGGTGACCTCCGCCACGAAGCGCACCGACATGCCCAACGGTGCTGCGGCCAGGTGGCTGACGTTGACCTGCGTGCCGACCGTGTCATAGCCCGGTGACAGATAAGGAAGCACCGCATCGCGGCAGGTGTGCTCCATGTAGCCGATCATGTGCGGCGTCGAGAGCACCCGCGGGCCGTCCGCGCCCAGGAACGTTATGGCATTTTCGGTGGTCACCAGGAGCGTGCGTTCGCTCCGGGCGCCAATCGGAATCTCCGGCATGAATCAGGCGGCCGCCAGGCCCGCCAGCACGCCGCGCATGTAACTGAATGAGCGCAGCATGCCGGGCAGCGGATCGTTGGCGTTGATTTCGTACTCCAGGTTCACGCAGCCCTGGTAGTTCATCTTCCTCAGGTCTTTGAAAATCTGCGGGAACGGAATGGCCCCCTCGCCCACGTCGCATTGGCTCCGCGCCACCTTCAGATCGGCGAGATCCTTCACGTGCATGTCGAGCAGGCGGCTGCCCGCCTCGGGGATGACCTTCACTACATCCACACCAGCGCGGTAGGAATGTCCGACGTCCATGCACAGCCCGCAACGCGGGTCCAGGTTGCGCACCACCTCCAACACCGATTGCGGCGTAGGGAAGTGCTTGTCCTCGGGCCCGTGATTGTGAATCGCGATGCGGATGTTGTACTCCTTCACCAGCGCTTCCACCAGCTTGATATTGTCGTGCGTGGGGGCGCACACCATCATCGGAATCCCCGCGTTCTTGGCATACTCGAAATGCGTGCGCAGCCCTTCGAGCGTCGTCTCCTTCATGTCGACGTTGCCGCCGCTCATGATCTTCAGACCGGCGTCGGTGAACTCCTTCGCGCCCGCCTGAATCTCGGCGGGAGGAATGTTCTGCTTCAGGTGAACGTCTTTGATGCTGATCCAGGGCGTCTGGATCGCCTTGATCATTTCGATCGCTTTCGCGCGCGGGAACTGGCGCAGCGAGTAGGTGGCAACGCCGAGTTTGATACCCCACGGCTCGGGTTCAATGCGAGCGGAAGCAGTGTCGACTCCCATGGCGCTCAATCCCGCGATACCAGCGGAGGCGCCCATAAAATGACGGCGGGTGGTTTCCGTTTTCCTCATCCGATGTTCCTTGTAATCTCCAATTCTACACCCGGCTTCCCGGAGCAGTTGCGGAGGGGTGAGGTCCTCACGGAGTCGCCGAAGGTGAGGAACGAGACATCCGCCCACTCCACCGGGTCCGCATCCGTGGCGATTGATCACTTGAGCCGCAGCGCGCGTTCGCGGGCTTTGCGCCGGTTTTCACATCGGGATCAGAACTGCACTGTGGGACTGCGAGGAGTGCACAAGCATGGACACGACAACCGCTGTAGTGATCATCGTCGCCGTAGTCGTCGTTGCCATTCTGGCGTGGTTCCTATTGCGGCAGCGACGCAGCCTGACTCTGCGCAGGCGTTTCGGGCCGGAATACGAGCACGCCATCCGCGAATTCGGCGGGCGGAGTAAGGCCGAAGACGCCCTGCTGGCCCGTCAGAAGCGGATGGAACGAATCCGTATCCATTCCCTTTCCAACGACGATCGGGACCGGTTCGCGGAGGAGTGGCACGGCGTGCAGTCGCGCTTTGTGGACGACCCTCCGGGTTCGATCCAGCAGGCCGACCGCCTGGTGAATCAGGTCATGCGGGCGAGAGGCTATCCCATGACTGAATTCGACCGGCGGGCCGAGGACTTATCGGTAGAGTATCCCCACGTTGTACGTAACTACCGCGCGGCGCATGCCATCGCGCTACGCCATGAAAAAGGCGAGGCGAGTACGGAAGACCTGCGGAAAGCGCTGGTCTACTATAGGGACCTTTTTGAGGAACTACTAGGGGCGCACGCGACCGTGGGCCCCAAGGAGGTAAGGAAATGAACCGGGTAATCGAAGAACACGAATCGCAACTGACAACGGCCGAGCTAGCCAGACAGGCCACTGGGGAGGAGGCTGCGACGCCGCAGCACCTGCTCCCGGAAGATTTTACCGGAGAACTGCGTTCCCGATGGGATCGCATTCAGACGGGATTTGTGGATGAGCCGCGCAAAGCGGTCCAACAGGCGGACGAACTGGTTGCCCAAGCCATCAAACGACTGGCGGAGACCTTCGCCGGCGAGCGCAGCAACCTGGAAGGCCAGTGGGACCGCGGCGACAACGTCTCCACCGAAGACCTCCGGCTGGCGCTGCAAAAGTACCGGTCGTTCTTCCACCGGCTGTTGAACGTATGAATTGACATTGCACAGCGCTGACTGACAAACTCCGGGGCGAGCTGGCTTCCGAGCCAGGGAAGATCGCCCCGGTTTTTTAATTGGATTTTTGACACGCGTGTAGGGGAAAATGGTTGATTCCGAGTCTTTCGAACAGGCGTCCACAAATCCTACATGTCCGCTGCCCGAACGATACCAGCGCCCGGGGCGATTGCGCCGCCAACCTTTCGCCGTGTTGCCTTGCTGTTTGGCCTGGCGTGTCTCTGCCTCGTGGCAACCGATGCGGTTCTCTTTCGCACCCGCCTTTACCCGTCGATTCTGGAGCCCGACTCTACCACCGGCACCTTCGAAATGGTGCTCTTTCGCGAGCGGGAGTTTTTGAAAACTCATCCCGGCGACAACCTGGTGCTCACCTTCGGCGATTCGCGGTTCGCGTACGCGCCTCGGCTCGCCAACGAAATCACGCCCCAAACCGGTCTGGTGTTTCGGCACGGTGGAATCGGCGGCACCGATGCGCGCACCTGGTATTACATGCTGCGCGACCTGGATCCCGATGCCAACCGATACCGCGCCGTGGTCCTGGGAGTCACGGACTATGACGACCAGGACGAGGCCTTTAACCCCTTGAACGACATTCGCGCCTTGCACTACGTGGCGGTGCGGCTGCGGTGGTCCGATATTCCGGGTTTCGCTTTCTCGTTTCAAGACCCGCAGTTGAAGTGGGAAGCCTTTCGCGGCGCGCTGCTGAAAGGTATCGTTCTGCAGAACGATCTGTACCAGTTTCTGGCGCACCCGCTGGACCGGATTCGCTACGTGAAGCTTACCCGCCGGGGATACGAAGGGTGGACGTATGATTACGTGGAGACGGACAAGAGCGTGGCGGGCCTCGACATCGACTGGCACCACTGGACGGCCAAGTATCCCCCCAGTGTCGATCAGAATGTGCGGGACACGGTGGAGCACACTCTGATGGCCCACGACGATCCGCATGATGGGCGCGTGGCGAGGTTCCGGCGGGAATGGTTCGGGCGGATTATCGACCGCTATCGCGGGTCGCGCACCAAGGTGATCATTCTCCGGCTGCCGCGCGGGCCGATTCTGCGGCCCCCCTGGCTGGAGCACCCGACCAGCAGTTCCATCCGCGAGTTTCGCTCGCGACCCAACGTGCTGCTGGCCAACGAGCACGCCTTCGAGCCGCTCGAACAGCCGCCCTTATTCAAAGACGCCCTGCACCTGAATCGCGTCGGCGTCGCGTGGTTTTCCCGGATGCTCGCGGTGGAGATCCAGCGGGTATTGAAAGACGCGCATGCTCTTTAACACCACAGGCTTCTTCATTTTCCTGGCGACCGTGCTGCTGCTGTTCTATCTGAGCCCGCGCGGATTGCGGAAGTACATTCTCCTGGCGGCCAGCTACTTCTTCTACGGGAGTTGGAATTACAAGTTCATCCTGCTGCTGTTGACGCTCACGGCAATCGACTATACCGCGGGCATCTGGCTGGAGCGTCTCGACGCGGGGCCACGGAAGCGGCTGATGCTGGTCATGAGCCTGTGCGCCAACCTGGGATTTCTGGGATTCTTCAAGTACTACAATTTCCTGGCGTCCAATGCGGCCTACGCGCTCGGCAGGCCGGGGAATTCGTTCTGGCTGGATATCGTGCTGCCGCTCGGCATCAGTTTCCACACGTTCCAAAGCATGTCGTACGTGGTCGACGTCTATCGCGGTCAGCAGAAGGCGGTGCGGAATCCCATCGACTACGCCCTGTTCATCTGCTTCTTTCCGCAACTGGTGGCCGGGCCGATCGTGCGGGCGCGCGATTTCTTTCGCGACCTGTGGAACTGGCATCCGCCTTCGGTCGAAGACGTATCGCGCGGGCTGTTCCTGGTGACCCTGGGGCTGACCAAGAAGATGGCATTCGCAGACCAGTTTGCCAAGGTGGCCAACACCTACTTCGCCAACCCGTCGGCGTACCCGGGGTGGGCGGCAGCGTGGTCCGGCGTGTTTGCGTTCGCCATGCAGATCTACTTCGATTTTTCAGGCTACACCGATATGGCCATCGGCATGGCAAAGCTGTTCGGCTTCCACTTCCCGGTGAACTTCCGGCGTCCGTACCTGGCCGCCAGCGTTACCGATTTCTGGCGGCGATGGCACATTTCGCTGTCCTCCTGGCTGCGCGACTACCTGTATATTTCGTTGGGAGGCAACCGCAAAGGGCGCTGGAAGACTTATCGCAACCTGATGCTCACCATGCTGCTGGGCGGATTCTGGCACGGCGCGAGCTGGAATTTCGTGATCTGGGGCGGATACCAGGGAGCGCTGCTCAGCATTGAGAAGATGTGGCGCGGCGACCGGCCGGTGAGCGACAAGTGGACCTGGCTGTACCCCGGCCAAATGATTCTCACCTTCTCCCTGGAGTGCATCGGGTGGGTATTCTTCCGCGCGGTGGATCTGCCGCAGAGCATACATATCATCGGGCACATGTTCAGCGGGGTGCGCGGTCACGGACTGCTGGAATACTGGCACTACGGCCTGGTGGCGGTGGCGCTCATCGTTGCCATCGCAGAGGAGAAACGCGCCTGGTTCGAACGGATGATGCGCGCTCCGGCCTGGGGTTATGCGGCGGCCATGGCGGCGATGTTTTTCTGCATTGAGATTTTCGGTGTGATCGACGCGTCGATTCCTTTCATTTATTTCCAGTTTTAAGCGCTCGCGGACCAGGCGCAAAACGTCCGGTTGTGCCCGCTGCCCGGCCGGGGAAAACCCGAACGCCGGACCGTTCCGCAGACGGACGTTAAAATAAAAGCAGTGCCCCTGGTGCCTTCCTATATCGAATCACTGCGGCCGTATGAGGCGGGCCGTACCATCGAATCCGTGCGCCGGCAGTACGGGCTGAAGCGCATCGCCAAGCTCGCCTCAAATGAGAATCCGCTCGGCCCGTCGCCCAAGGCCATAGAAGCCATGCAAGCCGCGCTGGGGGGGCTCAATCTCTATCCCAACGGCGGGCTCGGCCTGCGGGAAGTTCTGGCGGCGAAGTATGACCTGAAGGTGGACAACGTGATCGCCGGCAGCGGTTCGGAAGGCATCATGTCCAACATCATTCGCACGTTTCTGTGCGACGAGGACGAGGTGCTCACCACCGAAGCCGCCTTCATCGGTTTCCAGGTGCTGGCGCGGTCCCGGGGTGTCAAATACCGCACCGTGCCGTACCGCGAGTGGCACTACGACCTGGCGGCGCTCGCCGCCGATATCAACGCCAACACCAAGATCATCTACCTGGCGAATCCGAACAATCCCACCGGCACCATCTTTACAAAGCACCAGTTCGACGAGTTCTACCGGCACGTGCCCGAACGGGTACTGATCATTTTGGACGAAGCCTATTTCGAGTACGCCGCCGATAACCCGCGGTACCCGGATTCGATGCACTACCGCTACGACAACGTAATCACGCTGCGCACCTTTTCGAAGATCTACGGCCTGGCCGGGGTGCGGATCGGGTACGGCTTTGCTCACGAGGAGCTGATTCGCAATCTGCTGAAGGTGAAACTGCCGTTCGAGCCGTCCACGCCGGCCCAGGCCGCCGGCATCGCCGCGCTTTCCGACAAAGAGTTTCTGCACCGCTCGCTCGAGGTGAACGCGCGCGGCCTGCGGGATCTTTCCAAGGGGCTGTCGGAACTGGGAATACAGGTGGTTCCCTCGGAGGCCAATTTCATTATGACCGTTCTGCCAACCGAGCAGGAGGCGAACCGTATTTCTGAGGAGTTGCTGTCGCTGGGAGTGGTGGTGCGTCCGCTAAGCGCCTTCGGGTTGCCGAATTGCATCCGGATTTCGACCGGTACCGACGAGGACAACCGCTTCGCGGTGGACGCCATGAGGAGGGTTTATGCCGCAAATATTGGAGCACCCGGCCGGGGTTGAGAAAGATTTTCTTCCACTCAACGGCACCGACTACGTGGAATTTTATGTAGGCAACGCGCGCCAGGCGGCGCATTTCTACCGCACCGCCTTCGGTTTTCGACTGGCTGCGTACCGCGGCCCCGAGACGGGGACGCGCGACCGCGCGTCCTACGTGCTGGTCCAGGACAAAATCCGGTTCGTGCTGACCACGGCGCTGGCTCCCGATCATCCGGTGAGCGACCACGTCCGCCTGCACGGCGATGGCGTCCGCGATATCGCCCTGTGGGTGGACGATGCCGAAGCCGCCTGGCGCGAAACCACCCAGCGCGGCGCGCAAAGCGTGCGCCAGCCGGAGACCGCCCGGGACGCATACGGAGAAGTGCGCCTGGCCGCCATTGCGGCCTATGGCAATACCATTCACACCTTCGTCGAGCGCCGGAATTACGCCGGCATTTTCCTGCCCGGTTTCGAGCCCACCGCCGGCCCGGACGCCCTCTCGCGGCCGGTAGGCCTGAAGTACATCGACCACATGGTAGGCAACGTGGGCTGGGGCGAGATGAATCGGTGGGTGGATTTCTACCGCGACGTGATGGGCTTCCGTATGTTCAAGCACTTCGACGACAAGGACATTTCGACGGAGTATTCGGCCCTCATGTCCAAGGTGATGTCCAACGGCAACGAGCGCGTGAAGTTCCCCATCAACGAGCCCGCCGAGGGCAAGCGGAAATCGCAGATCGAAGAATACCTGGAGTTCTATCATGGGCCGGGCGTGCAGCACATCGCCATGGCCACCGACCACATCATCGAAACCGTGCGGGCGCTGCACAACCAGGGTGTGGATTTTCTGCGGGTGCCTTCGACGTATTACGAGGACCTGCTGGCGCGTACGGGGCCCATCGACGAGCCGCTCAGCCAATTGCAGGAGCTGGGCATCCTGGTGGACCGCGACGACGAAGGCTACATGCTCCAGATCTTCACGCGTCCGGTGGAGGACCGCCCCACACTGTTCTACGAAATCATCCAGCGTAAGGGCAGCCGGAGTTTCGGCAAGGGAAATTTCAAAGCGCTCTTCGAGGCCATCGAGCGCGAACAGGCCCGGCGCGGCAACCTGTAATGGAAAAACAACCGGCGGTCAAACTCTGCACGTTCGAAGTCTCCACGCACGTGGGGCGCTGCCGGCGCTTGGGAATGGCGATTGACGAGCGCATCGTGGACCTGAATTTCGCCACGGCCTGGTACATGGCGCAGACGGGTGAATCCGATCCGCAACGGCTGGCCGATGCGCTGGTGCCACCGAACCTGCGTGACTTTCTGCGGGCGGGGCAGCGGGCGATCCACACGACCGAGGACCTTTTCTCGGGCGCGGGACCGCATCCCGCTCGATGGTGGCTGGCGGGCGGGGACGCGCCGCGAGGGCCCAACGACGAAACCCTGGTCTATGCGCCGGACCAGGTGCGGTTGTGCGCCCTGCTCCCCGGCAGGCGCACGGTTCCGCCCGAAGGCGAACTCCCGGCCGGTGAATGCCGCCCGAAAATCGCGGCGGTGATGGGGGCGATCGGGCTGGTCGGATTCACCCTGGCGAACCGGTGCGATGGCGTTCGCGCCCTGGGTCCCTACCTGGGACGACCGCACGATCTGACCGTGTGCAGCCCCATGGTGGTGCGCGTCAACGGGCAGGAGCGCGGGCGCGCCGATTTCCGCGGGGACCGCAAAGCGCAGGGCATGCCGGGCGAAGTCGTAGAGGAGAGCGAATTGGTGGTCCAGGTCGCATCGGGCGATGTGATCGAGCTCGAAATGGGCGGGCTGGGAATGCTGCGCAATCGCGTCAGGTAGCGATGTTCAACCGTTGATCAGGTTCTTGAGGTACTCCAGATTCCGCCGCGTGTCGGCCGCGGGGTCGCCCGAGGGTGAAGTCGTCTCGAGGTTGGCATATCCTTCAAAGCGGATGGCCTCGATGGCGCGCAGAATCTCCGGCATATTGACCTTTCCTTCCCCCAGGTAACCGCGATCCTTGAAGTGAAACATGCAGATACGGTCGCGGCCCAGGGCGCGGATCTCGGCGGGCACGTCGTAACCGTTAAATGTCGAGTTGCCGACGTCGTACCACATCTTGAACGCCTTCGAATTGACCTTATCGACCGCGTAGAGATTGTCCGCGCCGGAGCTGGTATTTTCGAAACCGAGAACCACGCCGGCACGCTCCGCTTCGGGCGCGAGTTCGCGGGCGAGGCCGATGACGCGATCGAGTTCCGGCCGTTCCCGTACCTGGCACTTTCCGAAAAAGACCAGCATCAGCACCGGGGCCTTCAGGTTTCGGGTGATCTCGATACCTTTTCGCACCCACATTGGGGCCTTTGGATTATCTTTCAGGCAATCCGCGTGGAGCATGTCGAGATAGGTGGAATCGAGTGGGAGGCGCTGCTCTTCGGAAGCCTGGAGCCACGCACGCTGGCGGGCCGGATCTTCGAGCGGCAGGGTCTGGCCATCCGCGGACCGGCCCAGAGTGACTTGGACCGCCGCCAGTCCCAACTGTCTGGCGAGGGCGACGGCTTCGGGCTTGCCGGCCATTTTGAATACCGTGTCCATGACGCCGATCCGTAGGCCGGCCGGCTTCGCACCGAGGAGCAGCCCCGCCGGAACGGCGGCAGCCGATTGCAACAGGGATCTTCGTGACAGCATCAGGGTAACTGTACTACTCCTGCCGCAGCGAGTCCACGGGAGGATCCGCGAGGCGCCGCGACGCCGGGTGCCCCTTCGTGACGATTCCGCCCTCCATCGTAGACCCCTCGCCGCGAATCGCGGTGCTCGTCAGAACGGATTCCCCTCCGGCTGAGGGTGAGTGGACCCAACCATGCAGGAAAGAACGCTTCGCCGCACCTACTCCTTCGGTTCCAGGGCGGAGCTCGCGGCGGCCGTATCGGCCTGGAAAGCCGGCCCGGAAGCGGTTGCGTCTTCCGCATCGATCTGCCGTCGGTAACGAAAGGCTGAGGTCGGAATTCCCCGCGGAGTGCCGGCCACGTTAGCGGTATGCGAACACCGCCGCGTAGATGATCAACGCGATCAGCGACAGCCCGATCCCCAGCGCGGTGAACCCCAGCCTGCGCCAGATCTTGGCGGCCAGGGGAACCGGTGCGGGCATCAGGTACTTTTCGAGTTCGCCCTTCTCGATGATCTCCTGGTACTCCCTCGGGCGATCTTTCCTGAACTCCTCGAGCGGCACTCCGCCGGTGAAAATCACCGTGTCGATGGGGAACTTCTCGGGGCGGAAGTGCGTGTTGAAGAAGTGCACGCTGAAGATGAACGCCACCGCCAGCAGCGCCTCGTCGCTGTGGATGGTGGTCGCCACGTTCACCATCCACCCCGGTACTACGTGCGTGAAGATGGTCGGAAACCATAGCAGCAGGCCGGTGCCGCCGATCACCGCGACGCCCCAGAACACCGCCAGATAGTCGAACTTCTCCCAATAGGTCCAGCGGCCGTATTCGGGGCGCGGGCCCTTCCGTACGAACCACTTCACCGAAGCGATGAACTCGTGCCAGTCGTGGCCGTTGAGCAGCATACTCTCCGGCCCGATGATGTATCGCCGCCAGCTCAAGCCGCTCCGCCGGCGCTTCCGGACAAGGTCCCAGATATGCAAGGCAAAATAGGTGAAGGTGAGCAGGGCGCACAGGCGATGAATGTACCCGGCCACTTCGAATCCACCCAGCAGCCGGGCCATCACGCGGGCCCAGGCGGCGTACGAGAACTTCAGGATCATCCCGGTCGAAGCCAGTCCCAGGAAACTGGTGATCACCATGAGGTGCAGGTTGCGTTGGAAGGTGTCGAAGCGGCGCACGTACTGCTCCGGTGCCCCGGTGTGCATCTTCTTTAGCGCTTTGCGGTACTCGAACGAGCGCGGCAGCCAGAGAGCGGTGTGCACGCCAGAAATGCAGAGCGTGCCCACCAACAGGCTGGTCATGCCCCAGAAGGTGTAGAAGAGTAGCGGATAGCGCACGGGATCGTGATGGGTGGCATGCGTCAGGTACCCCGCGAACTGCCGGTGCGCGCCGGTGTGGCACTTGGCGCAGGTCTGCACGATGTGATTGCGGCTCAGCCGCGACCTGGGGTCGGTCACCTTACGCACATCGTGCGAGCCGTGGCAGTCGTAGCACTTGGCGGTCTTGAGATAACCCAGCTTCGAGACTTTGCCGTGGTAGGTCTCGAAGTAGCTCTCAGTGATCGCTTGATGGCAGCGGCCGCACTGGTCCATGATATGCAGCCGAAAGTCGGAAAGGTCCGTCCGCTGGATGTTATGCGCCGAGTGACAGTCGCTGCACACCGGCTGTTGCTTGGAGGTGTGGTTCGACTCGGGCGCGTGCACGCTGGTGACGAATACCTCATAGATCCCGCGGTGGCACTTCGCGCAGGTCTTGGCGATGTTGGCGCGGTTTACGCTCGAACGCGGGTCGCTCGCCGGCAGCTCGCTGTGGGCGCCGTGACAATCGGCGCAGTCCGCCGTCACCGTCAGTCCGGCTTCGAGCAGTCCCTTTCCATGGATGCTCTCATTGTAGTGCTCCACGATGTGATCCTGCTTGCCGGTGTAGCGGACCGCGGCCTTTTGTCCGGAGCGGTGGCAACCGGCGCAGAGGGCAGGCACGTTGCGGGAGAAAGTGGGCGAGTTGGATTCGTTGCGGCCCTTGACGCCATGCGTACCGTGGCAATCGCGGCAATCCGGCGCATCCGGACTGCCGGCCGCGAGCAACTGTCCATGCCGGCTCTCGCGGTATTGCGTGACCTGGTCGTTATGGCAGATGGAGCAGTCCACCTTGCTGGGCATGGTGCGGCAGGGCCGGACTTCGGAAGGAGTACCACCGGTGTGGCACTGGACGCAGGCGAACCGGCTGTGGCGCGAATGCTGCAACTCGTCCTGGTTGATGTAGAGCGACCGGACCTGGCCCGCGGCTGCGGCCTTCAACTGGGTGTCGCCGTGGCAGCGTTGGCAATCCCGGTCCGACATCCCCTGCGTGTAATAGACCCGCCTTATCTTGTGCGGCTCGTGGCAATCCACGCAGGCTGGGATCAGGTGCGGTTGCTTCTCCCACAGCTCCCCGCGGATCACCTTGCGATGCACGGCCTCGATCTGCCCGTGGCAATGCATGCAGGTTTTAGCGATGTTCTGCTTGGCGATGGAGGAGCGTGGGTCGGTATGGGGCAAGACCAGGTGCGAGGTGTGGCAACTGGTGCAAACGGCCGTCACCGTGAGGCCCTTGTCGAACAGCCCCTGCCCGTGGATGCTGTCCCGGTAATTGCCAAGGATGTTCTCCTGCGGGATGTGGCGCGTCTGCGAAACCGGCGTGCCTTCGCGATGACAGCCGCCGCAGAGCTTGGGGACCTCCACGGTGGAGGTGGGCGAGCCCGGTGTGGACGGCCGTTTCACCGTATGGGTGCCGTGACACTCTTTGCACGTAGGCGCCAGCCGGTCGCCCTTGGCGACCGCACGGCCGTGCAGGCTGGCCGTGTATTTCTCCTGCTCATCCGGATGGCACGACCCGCACTCGACCGGTTTCAGCTTCTCCGCATGCGGCAGCGGCTTGCCGGCCACCTCGGTGTGGCAGCCGCTGCACTCCTGTTCGGCATGCGGCGACGCGCGCAGCGCGGCGGCATCGAACGGCGGCGGCACGCCCGTCTCGCGGCGACCGGTCGGCCGGCCCGCGTCGTGACAGTCGAGGCACTCCTTCGAGCCGGGCAGCGGATTGCTTTCCTGCGCCAGCGCGCAGGCCCCCAGCAGCAGCGCGAGTAGGCAGATCGGCCCTCTCACCAGCGCCCTCGCACCGCGGGTGCGCTCCGCGGCGCTGCCGGATCGTGGTCGTCGTGCCGCCGCACACCGTAGCCGTGAAGCCAGGCCGTGTCCATCGGGTACACTTCGGGATCGAAGATCACCACGTAGAGATGCCACACCAGGATGGAGAGGCACGCCAGCAGCGCCTCGTAGAAGTGCACCGCCGTGGCGAAGTCCAGCACCTGTTTGGGGAACCATCGCAGCGCCAGCGTGTTGGCCCACAGCAGCACGCCCGTGGCGGTCATCACCACCCCGCCCCAGAGCACCGCCCAGTATTCGGCTTTCTCAACGAAACTGTACGGTGAGATCTTCGGCCGCTTCGATGTCAGACCCAGATTGTAGGTGAACGCGCCCACGGCTTCGGATAGGTCGCTGTAACGCGGCCACAGGTTCTTCCAATGCCACCGCAGCTTCCGGCTGTAAAGCAGCGACAACAGGTGCGCCAGGGCGGTGGCGACGAAAACCGCCGCGGCGGCACGGTGTACGATGCCGCGCGCGCTCACACCACCCTCGAGCAGCACCGCCTGACGGGCCCACCATTGGTCCGGGAACTTGAGCTGGAAGCCGGTACACGCCAGCACGATAAACGACGTGGCCAGCCCGGCGTGCAGGAAACGCTCCGCCCGGTACATGCGCATCGACGGAAACTGCGGCGCCGGCGATGCCTCCTGCGGTGCGCCTCCGCGCAGCGCCCGCAGCTTGCGCATCCAGTCGCCGAAGTTGTAGAGGAACATCAACCCCACACACAACGGAATCAGCGCCAGGTAGGACCGCCGCGCCCAGGTTACCGAGGCTGGCTCGGTGCGCCCTTCCCAGAGGTGCACCGGCCCCAGCGCAAACCGCGCTCCCGCGCCCTGGTGGCACTTGCCGCAGGTCGCCGGCAGGTTCCGGGCCGAGACGGTGGACTGCGGATCCGAAGAAGGCAGAATGTTGTGCACTCCGTGGCAACTGGCGCAGTTGGCTACCGTCTGCGAGCCCGATTTCGCGGCCAGGCCGTGGAACGAAGCATCGAAGCTCAACACCCGATCCGTCGGCAGGCCGAATTTGCGCGACAGCCGGACGTTGCCGTGGCAGTTCCCGCAGGTCTCCCGAATATGACTGCGGTGCACGCTCGAAGCGGCGTTGCCCGGCGCCTGGATAGCATGCTCGCCGTGACAATCGGTGCACACCGGGGCCTGCACCACGCCGCTCGCCAGTGCCTTGCCGTGAATGCTGTCCTTGAACTGCTGCGCGATATCCGGGTGACACATCCCGCAGGTGTCGGGTACCGCCTTACGGAACTCCGCCGAACGCGCAGGCGCGATTTCGTGGGCGCCGCCATGGCAGGTGGCACAGGTGGGCGCCCCTTCATTCCCTTTCTTCCATTCCTGCCCGTGGACGCTCCGCGCGTGATCGGCGGCGATCCGTTCGTGGCACTGGCCGCAACTCGGTTTGGCGGCCTTCCCGCTGTGCGGGTATGCCGTCTGTCCGGCGTGGCAACCCGTGCAGCCGAGTGGAGCATGCACCGAGGACGTCAGCTTCTGCCCCTGCTCGTGACACGAGACACAGTCAGCCTGCCCAAGGGCGGCGGGAATCCAGACCCAAAACGAAGCTGCGAGGAGAACCGCGCCAACCCGGCGGACCGGCATCTGAACCTCCCTCGAGAGAATCTATTGTCCTGCCGCGCCCGACTCCCGCCTGCTGTCGCCCACCCTGGTGGCGCAGGCAATCGTGCCTGGAGCGCCGGGACGACTCCCGGCTCCTCTGCCACCACGGGCGCACCCACCGGCGCTTTCCGGCTTGAAGCGCGACGCTACAAATAGAAGCCCTGATGCAATTTTGTACAAAGGCATCTTAATATCTGTCGTATTCTGCGTCAAGCGTTTTCCTGCCGGGTGATGCGGAATTCAACAGCGAACCCCGGAATACAATGTAGATTCATGCTGCTGCCTCTGCTTCTCTATGTCTCCCTGGTGAATGATGTCCGGAGCATCCTCGCCCATCAGGATTTGGCGGCCGCCGAGCGCGTCGTGCGCAACTACCAGACGCAGGCGGGCGCCACTCCGGAACTCGCCGCGGCGCTGTCCTGGCTGGCGCGCGGGGCGCTCAACGCCAAACGGCTCGACCAGGCCGATGCCTATGCCGCCGAAACCCGCAAAATGACGCTGCTGCTGATGCGGGGCCGCATGCTCGATGCCGACCCGTGGCTGCCTACCGCGCTGGGCAGTTCCATTGAAGTGCGCGCCCAGGTGCTGGCGGCGCGTGGCGAACGCACCGAGGCGGTGACCTTCCTGCGGCAGCAACTTGCCGCTTATGGAGCGTCTTCCATCGGCGCACGGATCCGCAAGAACCTGAACCTGCTGGACCTGATCGGCAAGCCCGCCCCCGCGCTCGATGCGCGGGAATGGCTGGGCGCCCGGCCGCCCGGCTGGATCTCCTTGCGGGGCCACCCGGTCCTGCTGTTCTTTTGGGCCCACTGGTGCGGCGATTGCAAAGCCGATGGCCCTGTGATCGGCGCCGTGGCCAGCGCTTTTGCTTCACAAGGCCTGAAGCTCATCGCTCCCACCCAACGGTATGGCTACGTCGCAGGTGGCGTGGAGGCCTCCCCCACGGTCGAAAAGGCGTACATCGATCGCGTCCGCCAGGAGTTCTACCCCATGCTGGCTGGCGTCCCCATTCCCCTCGGCCCCGGCAGCTTCCTGGAATACGGCGCCAGCACAACCCCCACCGTCGTGCTGGTGGACCGCACCGGCATCGTGCGCTATTACCATCCGGGAGCGGTTACCGGACCCGAGCTGACTGCGCAGGTTCGCAGGCTGCTGGCCAGGTAACGGCCGCTCAGGCAGTTCTGCGCTTCGACGTGTCCCCTTGCCGGAGACGTGTGCGGTGGTAATCCTCCAGGGACTCGATCACAGCGTCTACCGCTGAGCGACGTGCATACAGGATTTCCAGTTCTCTTCTGATCCTTCGCGGAAGTACCAAAGTCAATGCGGCCTTCTTTGCAACCGGCATAGTACAGATGTACCAAAAGGGTCAGCGGTTTTCAATAGAAAACCAAGGGGTTTCCTGGTGGGAAAAAGTGGGCATACGGTACCCTCATTCGGGTGATATTGAAGCCTGTTTATCCAGCAACTTCCTTATTTTGTCCGTTGTACACGCCACCACCTCGGGCTGGTTGGCAAACTTCGAAACCAGTGGTGTCCCGTCCGGCGCCCTCAGTTCGTTGTGGTGGTACCGATAGATATAGTCTTGGTCTTTCAGGACGTTTCCCGTAAGTACCGCGACCACATCCGCATCCGCCGCCATGGTGCCGGACGCCGTGAGCTTGCGGATTCCCGCCAGCGTGGCCGCCGAGGCCGGTTCGCAGCCGATACCGCATCGCCCGATCACCGCCTTCGCGTCCGCGATCTCCTGCTCGCTGACCTTCTCTACCACGCCGCCCGAAGCCGTGACTTCCCGGAGCGCCTTCGGCCAGGAAACGGGATCGCCGATACGGATCGCTGTAGCCAGCGTTTCCGGCCGCTTCACGGGCTTCAGATGCGAGCGGTCAGACGCGCGCATCAATTCATAGAACGGCGCCGAGCCCTCCGCCTGGATCACCGCCAGGCGCGGCAAGCGGTCGATCAACCCCAGCGCCAGCATCTCGCGAAACGCCTTGCCAAAGGCCGAGGTGTTGCCGAGGTTGCCTCCCGGCAGCACTACCCAATCGGGCACCAGCCAGTCCCGCTGGTCCATCATCTCGAGCATGATCGTCTTCTGACCCTCGATGCGGAACGGGTTGATGGAGTTGAGCAGGTAGATCCCGATTTGCCCTGCCAGTTCGCGCACCACGGCCAGAATCTCGTCGAAATTAGCTTCCACCTGAAGCGTGCGGGCGCCATATTCCAGCGCCTGCGCGAGTTTGCCGAACGAGATGTTGCCGTGCGGCAAAAAGATCACTGGCTGCAAGCCCGCTGCGCTGGCGTACGCCGCCATGGAGGCCGAAGTGTTGCCCGTGGAAACGCACGCCACTCGCGTCAGGCCCAGGCGCAGCGCTTGCGCCGTGCCGCAGGTCATGCCATTGTCTTTGAACGAACCGGTCGGATTGAATCCCTGGTGCTTGAATACCAGCCGGTCCAGTCCGCCATACTGTGCCGCTCGCGGAGCCTCGAGCAGGGGCGTGTTCCCTTCCCTGAGGGTAACGACGCACCGGTAGTCGGAGAGAAACGGCAGGAACTCGCGGTAGCGCCACACTCCGCTCTGATCGAGCGCCGCATTGGACGTGCGCCGCCGGCGCCACAGCGACTTCCACTCCTGAGCGGATTCCGCCGGCTTCCCGTACTCGGCCTCCAGCAGGCCTCCGCAGTGCGGGCAATTGTAAAGCACCTCGGTAATCGAAAAGCGGGCCCGGCAACGCTCTTCGAAACAGACCAGTTCGGCGGGCATGAAGCTCCTATTATAAGGGGATGCTCGCTGTTCACCTGGAAAACGGCGCGGTCACCACGCGCCAGGTTCCGCTGCCCGCGCGCCCGCCCGGGTTCGCCCTCCTGCGTTTGCTGGTGGCCGGCATCTGCAATACCGATCTTGAGCTGCAGCGCGGCTATTACGGCTTCGCCGGAACGCCGGGACATGAGTTCGTAGCTGAAGTGGTGGAGGCCGATCAGCCGACTCTGGTGGGCCGCCGGGTGACCGGTGAGATCAACCTTGCCTGCACCGCCTGCCACTGGTGCCGCAAAGGCCTGGGCCGCCACTGCCCCAATCGAACCGTGTTAGGGATCGTCAAACATCCCGGAGCGTTTGCCGAATTTCTGACCCTGCCCGAGCGTAACCTGCACGTGATTCCCGAAGGCATCCCGGTGGAGCGCGCCGTTTTCACCGAGCCGCTGGCGGCCGCCTGCGAGATTCTGGACCAGGTCTCGATTCCTCCGGGCGAAACCGTGGCGGTCTTAGGCGACGGAAAACTCGGCCTGCTCGTGGCACTCGTCTTGAACGCGCACGGATACCCGGTGCACCAGTCCCGGTGCACCAGTTTGGGAGACACGGATCCAAATTGGAGATTGCCGGAAAGGCAGGCGTGACCACCGCCTTGGCCGGCGATCGCGTTCCCGCGGCCCGTTACGATTGGGTGGTAGATGCCACAGGGAGCCCCGCAGGCCTTCGTCTGGCTGTGGAGATGGCTCGTCCGCGAGGTACCGTGATTCTGAAATCGACCCTGCATGGAGCGGTCGCCGTCGACACTGCCCCAGTCATCGTCAACGAGATCACGCTGGTCGGATCGCGCTGCGGCCGCTTTGAAACCGCGCTGCCGCTCCTCGATCACCGCCTGATCCCCGTGACCGAAATGATCGCCGCGCGCTTCCCCTTACCCGAAGCGACACAAGCATTTGCGCGTGCCGCCGGCCGCGGCACACTGAAAGTGCTGCTAACCCCATAATCCGGCCAAGCCACACTCGGTTAGCTCAGCCTTGCCATGCAGACACTCGTCTGGCGCGCCGAAACGATCCAGGCGCTGCCGCCCCTCGTGACAAAACCTACCGCGGATTTACCAGCGCTTCCGCCCGTATCCCCCGCCGCCCGACCGTTCCGCCTTCGGACGCGCCTCATTAACGCTCAGCGTCCTGCCGTCGAGATCAGTCCCGTTGATGGCGGCAATCGCCTTGTCGCCTTCGCCGTCGTTGACCATTTCCACAAACCCGAAGCCTCTCGGCTGCCCCGTATCGCGGTCGGTGACGATGTTCACCCGGCTGACAGCGCCGTACGCCTCGAACAGCGCACGGAGAGAATCTTCCGAAGCCCCATAGCTGAGGTTTCCTACGTAGATATTCTTCAAAGTCTTGGTTTCCTTTACTGATTTGAAGGCGGCGAATTGGGAAGGTGGACTCAAATAGCAGATGCTAAGGAAGTCAGCCCTGAATTAGCAGGTACATCAAACCGACAATAGTCTAACACAGCCCGCAGCATGGTACAATCAAATAGTTCCATCCCGCCCAGAAGAAAACGTGGTTGCGTCCCGCGACGCCGGAGAAACATGAGGTGTGCCTATGTTGCATGAAAGCACGAAGAGCCTTTTAATCAAGATTGTCCAGTCGCTGGAAACCACCAAAGAAGTCGCCTGGGACGATCAGATCGAATTCGGCAACGAGTGCCTCTACGAAATGCACCAGATGACCCGGCCGGCATTTCGGGCCTACCGAATCGAAAGCTCCGATTCCAAATGGCCCACCCACGTGCCGGATTCGGCCAAACTCAATCGCGCCTTGCCTCACATCAAGGCCATGGTGAGCGCCATCCGTCGCCGGGATCAATCCATGGCGCTCGAAAGCGGCAAAGCTGCTCTCGCGGCCATGTGACGTACCAGCCAGAGGTCCGATCGTAAACGCAGCCGGACCAAGGTGCCACGCCCATCTCGTCGTCTTCACCTTCGTGGAGTGCCGCTTACTCCTTCTTGCGAGTCCGGCGATGGAGCTGTGGGCGGGCGGAGTTCACCTGCAATACCTTGCCGTTCAGGTCCGTGCCGTTGAGCGCCGCAATCGCCTTTTCCGCTTCCGCATCCGTTGCCATTTCCACAAAACCGAATCCGCGGCTCAGGCCCGTCCACCGGTCGGTCATCATTTTGAAATGGGCCACCTTGCCGTGTTTCTCGAACATCGACTTCAGCTCTTGCCCGGAGATGCCGGGGCTCAGATTGCCTACGAGAATGTTATTCATGACGTTTCCTTCGATCTGGAGCTAAGCTCCGGCATACGGCGCCAGTGCGATCCCGGAGCAATGCCGTCCTTTCTGGCAAGAGACATCAGGGGACGGACGGTTCGGCGCGCCGAAATACCGCTCGGCTCTTGGTGGGAAATGCCGGTATTGATTATAGCAGGTTAGCGAAACCCGAATCCCTGACCTGTCTTGCCGCATTCGCGTTCCCCGCCGTGCAATCGGAAACGACCGACGGAGCCGGCACTTACGACGTCTAACTGGGCTGGAGCGGATCCACTGACAACCAATTACTCGACTCCCGGCTGAGCCGCCTGCGCAGGGGCGTATCGACACTTGCCCTGACGGCTACTTACTTTCCCTTCTATCTGCGACTTACCTATCGCCGGCAATCCGGCGTGGGGTCGGACCGTTTCAGGCGAACGCACGCCACCAGAGCAGTTCCAACTACGCCAAAGTACGCCACCCGTCCCGCGGCGAACCTTGGCGAGCTTACGGTGTAACCTCGATTTCGTCCTTACTGGCAGAAAGGATTTGCAAAGTTATGACAACGTTGAACTCACGCAGAGGCATCCTGGTTGCTGCCGGACTCGCTCTATTGACTGTGGCCGTTCCGGCCTTCGCCGACACCACGTTCATGCGGATCGATATCCCGTTCGCATTTCTCGCGGGGGACCAGGTGCTCCCCGCCGGCATGTACGATGTGAATGTCAGCAACAGCAACAACTATGCCGATTTCCGCTCCACCAGCGAGACGCGCATACATCGCGTCCTGCTCACCACCGGGAGGGTCGAGCGAAAACCCAGCCAGGCTGACCGGGGCGTCCTCCAGTTCCAGAAGTATGGCGACCACATGGTGCTGCGCGCGGTGTTTAACTCCTGGCGGACCGAAGGGTTCATCTTCAATAAGACCAAGGCCGAGAGTGAGCTGGCGAACACCGGCGTAGCCGGCGAGATCTCCACGATCCAGTCGTATAAGTGACGAATCGCTGCCGCGGTGGCCCCGCGCTACAGCTCTCGCACCAGCTCCCGAAACCGCGTTTCGCCGCGGAGCGGGTCGAGGTTGCTGTCGCGCTCATACCAGGCCCTTTGGGTGAGGCCGCCGCGCACCGCTCGTTCCAGACAATCCATGGCCTCCTCGACCATGCCGAGCATCGAAAAAACGCAGCCGACATTGTAGAGCAGCATGGGATCCTCCGGGCGGATGGCTAGGGCGCGTTGGGCGGCGTGGCGGCCCCGTCCACGTTCACCGAGCGCGACCAGGCCGTTCGCCGACATATACAGCGCGCGAGCATCATCCGGGTTCATTTCCAGGTGCTTTCCCGCCAGCTCGATGCCGCGCCGGCGGGCTTCGGCGGCGTCGGCCGTACGGCCCAGGTCGTCATAAATCTGGGCCACGAGCAACGGAGTTTGGTAATCGTCGGGTCGCACCCGCATGGCGCCTTGATAGTGCCCGGCGGCCTTCTCCAACTGCCCCAGGGCAAATGCATGGCGGGCGTAAAAGTAAGAAGCCTCGAACAGACCGGGATCCAGCCGCAGAGCTGACTCAAACGCCCGCTCCGCCTCCTCGTTACGCCCCCCGAGCGACAGGGAAAATCCGCGCGATGCCTGCGCTTCAGCCGACTCGGCATTCATCTCCAGGGCCTTGGCGCTGGCCCAATCCGCCTGCTCGCGCACCGCTTCGCTACGCCCCGAATACAGGTATACATAGGACCAGCAGTCGGCCAGTCCGGCGTAGGCCTGCGCGTAGTCGGGGTCGATCTCGATCGCGCGCAGAAACATCTTCAGCGCGAACTCCATCGCCTGCGGGCTGTATAGGTAGTAATATTTCCGTCCCCGCAGATACGCATCGTACGCCTGGATGTCGCGGGTGGGCGCCTTCTGGAGGGCGGTTTTCTCCGCCGACGTGAGCGTCACCTCCAGCGAACGGACGACATTTTCGGCGATCTCGTCCTGGATGGCGAAGATGTCGCGCATCTCCCGCTCATAGCGGTCCGACCACAGTTGGAATCCGCTGCGCGCGTCGGTGAGCTGCACGGCGATGCGCAGCCGGTCGCCCGATTTCCGGACGCTGCCCTCGAGCACCGTACGCACGCCCAGCCGCACCCCGATCTCGCGGATGTCCGTGCCCGACGTCCGCAACTCGAACGAAGACGTGCGCGACGCCACTCGCAGCTCCCGCAGGCGGCTCAACGCGCTGATGATCTCCTCGGCCACTCCCTCGCAAAAGTAGCTTTGGTCCTTTTCCTGGCTCAGGTCCACGAAGGGGAGTACGGCTACCGAAGGACTGTCCTCTTCGCCGGGCGTCACCGCCGTTTCCGTGGATGGCTGGGCGCCCCGCCGCGCCCACCACTGATCCAGCTCCGAGCGATAGGCGTAAATCGACCCGAGCTTTTCGTGCACCAGGCGGTGGATCGGCAGCCCCTCTTCGCGCTCCCAACGCTGCACGGTGCGCGCGCCCCGCTTGAGATAGGAAGCGATCTCCTTCCAGGAGTCCAGGCGCTCGTCGGCATGGGCCGCGGGTGCCGGCGCGGGCTCTGGTCGAGAGGCTGATTTCAGCGGTTTCTTGGACAAGGTCTCCGCGCGGAAAGCTCTGCCGTACGGCGGCTTCCCTCACTCGGAGTGTAGTACACTTTGGCCGCGCCGCGGGCCGTTCGACCTCCGCGGCGGCGTGTTCCACCAGTCCCGGTTGCCCGGCGGCAGCGGCCCATACGCCTCACCCTCCAACTCCGTTGACTCCGCCCACCCGATTGTGGCGTCTAATGAGTAGATGAAGCTTTTCGCCGCCCTCATTGTGCCATGCTTCGCCATGGCCGCCCTGCTCCCCGATACCATCGGACCGTATTCGCGGGCTTCCTCCTCGCGCCCTGCCTTGACCGATCGGGCGCTCTGGGAGGAATATGGGCTCAAAGCGGCGGAAACCGCCGTCTACACTGGCGGCGCCGATCGCTTCACCCTCACCGCCTACCAGCTGCAGGACAGCACCTCAGGTATGGCCGCTTTCGATTGGCAACGCCCGGCCGCCGCCACCCCCTCCCAGGCGGCCCCGCTCGCCGCCGAAACGCCCGACTCGCTGCTGCTTGTTCGCGGCAACTACCTGCTCTCCTTCTCCGGCCACAAACCAGCGGCCACCGAGCTGGACGCCCTGTACAGTCAACTGCCCAATGTCGATATCACCGTCCTGCCGGTGCTGCCCAGCTATTTGCCGACTAGCGGCCTGGTGCCCAACAGCGAACGCTACATCCTGGGCCCGGCGGCGCTCGAACGGTTCGACCCGGCCATCCCCCCTTCTCTGGCGGCGTTCCGTTACGGCACGGAGGCCCAGTTGGGCGTTTTCCACAGCCCCAAGGGCAATCTCTCGCTCGCCATCTTCAACTACCCGACCCACCAGATCGCGATGGAGCGGACCACGGAGTTCGAAAAACTCCCCGGCGCCATGGTCAAGAGGAGCGGTCCTTTCGTGGCCGTGATCCTTGCCCCGCCCGATCCCGATTTCGCCGAGCGTCTCCTCGCCGACGTTCGCTATCAGGCCGCCATCACGCGCGACGAATATGTCCCGACGCACCGCGACAATATCGGCTGGCTAGTCCTAAGTATCTTTGTTCTCATCGGGATATTACTGGCTTTCTCGTTGGTGTCGGGCCTTGCCGTGGGAATCGTGCGAACCTGGATCTACGGACGTAGGACCGGCGCAGAGGCCGAACCGATGATCCTTCTGCACCTGGAGCGTCGCTGACCGAATTATATAAGCTGCTGGTTTTGTTCGTGTTAGACTGAAATCCTGAAGCGAAATCAGTACTTTTCTCGGTACCCTGCCCCTTCCCCCTGGAAACGGTGGCCACCGCAAGTCACCCGTTACGAGAGGTTTACGACCAAGAGTTTTGGCCGGGATTTTTTCTTGACTTGAGAGCCGTGGGGAAATATGATCCAACTACAAAGTTTTGGCGGTTGCGATTCCGTCGAAACTGATTCTCCCATCGAACATCACCCTGGTAGAACAGGGAAAAATGCTCACCCTTCGGGGTGAGCATTTGTATTTTCATGCAACTGTTGCGTTTATACTAGTTCATGCACCTTGGCGATGCTCATAAGGCGGGCCAGGCCCTCCGCTCGGCCTCTACCTTCCAGAACCCGGGAACCCGCTGCCGGAAGGCCTGGTGGGGCTGCTTTCCCCCGCAATCGGCATTCTGGAAACCACCGCCTGCCCGAAGTGTCCGGCTTTGCGCCGCTACCCGTTAGAAGTTCGAGAACTCAATTAACATTCCAGCCGTATCTACTAAGTAAATAAAGATTTGTGAAATGAATGATTCCAAGTTACAGGTAATCCCCCTCGGCGGCCTCGGCGAATTCGGCATGAATATGACCGCCATCCGCTACGGCGATGACATCCTCGTCGTCGATTGCGGCATGATGTTCCCCGAAGCCGAACTGCTGGGCGTCGACCTGGTGATGCCGGACCTCACGTTCCTCAAGGAAAACCAGCAGCACATCCGCGCGCTCGTCCTTACCCACGGCCACGAAGACCACATCGGCGCCGTCCCCTACTTTCTCACCGAGATCGATGTCCCGGTCTATGGCACCGACTTCACGCTCGCCCTGGTCGATCGGCGCCTCGAAGAGTACGAGCTCGAAGACGAGCCGCGTTTCATCCGGGTGAAGCCCAAACAGATCGTCGAAATCGGGCCGTTCAAAATCGAGTTCATCCACGTCACCCACTCCATCGTGAGCTGTGTGGCCCTGGCGATTACCACCCCCCTGGGCGTCGTCATCCACACGGGCGATTTCAAGGTCGACCCCACGCCCACCGATAACGAGCTGTTCGACCTCCACACCCTGGCCGAATATGGCAAGCGCGGCGTGCTGCTGCTGCTCTCCGATTCCACCAACGCCGACCGCGCGGGCTATACCGAGTCGGAACGCGCCGTCCGCCCGCGTATGGAAGAGATCTTCAATCGGTCCGAACGCCGCGTCGTAGTGGCCTGCTTCAGCTCCTCCATCCATCGCATTCAACTGGTGCTCGACTTGGCGCGGGAGTTCGGGCGCCGCGTCGCGGTGGTGGGCCGCAGCATGGTGACCGTGACCGAGATCGCCCACTCTCTGGGTCTGCTCGATATCCCCGATGGCATCCTGCTGCGCCCCCAGGATGCCATGGAGACCCCGCCCGACAAGTTGGCCATCCTGATCTCGGGCACTCAGGGCGAGCCCATGTCGGCCCTGTCGCGTGTGGCGGTGGACAACCACAAGCACATCTCGGTCGAACAGGGTGACACGGTCGTTCTCAGCTCCCGTATCATCCCCGGCAACGAGAAGGCCATTTTCCGCATGATCGACCATATGGCCCGCCGCGGCGCCGACGTGATGTACGGCTCCATGAACCCGCCGCTGCACGTCTCCGGGCACGCCAGCGTCGAGGAAATGAAGCTGATTCTGAACCTGGTGCGGCCCCGTTACTTCATGCCCATTCACGGCGAGTTCCGCCAGCTTTCCAAACACGCCCACCTGGCCGACCACCTCCGCTTCGCCGGCCTCGAAGAGGTCTTCGTCATGGAGTCGGGCGACGTCCTCGAACTCGACCAGCGCGGCGCGCGCAAGTCGGGCAAGGTGACGGTGGGCCGGGTGTGCATCGATTCCGGCTCGGTGGATGAAGTGGTCCAGGAAGTGGTGATCCGCGACCGCCGCCATCTCTCCGAAGACGGCATCGTGCTGCCCATCATCGCCATCAACCGCCACACCGGGCGCATCGAGAGCCTGCCCGAAATCGTCAGCCGCGGCTTCGCCCTGGCCGAGGACGGCTCCACCTTCATGCAGTCGGCGCGGCAGATCGTGGTCAAAACCCTGGAGGGCTCCAATCAGGAGGAAAAGACCGATTGGGGCGTAATGAAGGAAAAAATTCGCGCGGATCTCAAGCGTTACATCGTGAAACAGACCTCGCGCCGTCCCCTGATCATGCCCGTGATCCTGGAAGTGTGATTCGTGCGGCGTGGCCCGGCGCCGGCCCGGCCAGGATCCTGTCGCCCGGCGTGCCGCGATCGACCCCGGCGGTTTCTCTATGGGGGCTGCTGGCGCTGTTGGGGATCTTGTTGGTCCTCCGCCCCATTTGGCTGCCATGACACTTCTGCCGCCACCCGGCAGACCGTGCCTCCGATGGCAGCCCCCGATAGTCTGCCGGCGTCCCGCCTACTTGGCGGGGAGCGCCTTCCGTCTGCGCTGCCGCCGTGCGGGTCCGCTCCGGTAAATGCCGTTCCTGCGCGGCAGTCCGGCTGCGAAGCAACATGTTTATCAGGGAACACGCGGCAGGGCAAGAGCAGAAACGCGAATCGACGCGCAACGAAACGCAGCCATGCGCGTTTTCACAACAGTACCGGGTACTACCGGTTCTTCCAGGACCGGACTATAGTATGTTAAGTTCCATTTATCTGAAAATCGGCACAGCGAGGGTTTTGGTGTCGCCGGATCGAGAGCTTTCGTCCTGGAAGGAAATCGCGGCTTACCTGGATATCAGCATCCGGGCGGCGCAGAGTTGGGAGACTGAGCGGGGACTGCCTGTGCACCGGCTTCCCGGCGGCCGAGGCCGCGTCTCCGTGACCGTGTCCGAACTGGAGGACTGGAAGCGCTCCGCCAGCGAGCGGAAACCGGTCCTGGGAGAGCCTCCCCCGCGTCTCGCCTCGCGTTCGCGTCTCCTCCTGGTGGCCGGCATCCTGGTGCCGGTCCTGGTTTCCGCTGCGGTCTTCCTTCCCGGAGTCCTGGCTGGCCGCCCGGTTTCCTACCGGATCCAAGGCAACACCCTCATTGTCTTGGATGCGCACGGCCGTGAGCTGTGGAGCAAGGTCTTTCCGTACGCCCTGGCGCAGGACCTCCAAATGGGTCCGCCCTGGCAGTTCATTTGGTTCGGCGAGCTCGAAGGCCGCCCCAGCCTGCTGGTCACGCCCATTGCGGCCGGCAGCCCGCGCGAGTCATTCCCGCTGATCTGTTACTCGGCCCGAGGTGAAGAGCGCTGGCGGTTCACACCCGGCCGTGACGTCCGCAGCTCTGCCGAGGAGTTCGACCCGCTCTTTGGCGGCCCTAATTTCCGGGTAGGGCCCCTCGGCAAGGATGGTCGCACCCGGATCGTCGCCGTGAGCTCGCACCACCTCTTCTACCCCACCCAGGTTACCCTCCTGTCCACCAGTGGAAAAGTGCTGCGCGAGTACTGGCACAGCGGCCACCTGCGGTATATCGAACTGGCCGACCTGGATGGCGACGGCGCCAATGAAATCTACCTCGCCGGCGTCAATAATGCACGCAAGGTCGCCACCATCGTCGTGCTCGATCCCGATCGTTTCGGGGGTGCGTCGCAGGAAACCGAAGTGCCCGATCACCAACTCCTCGGGTTCGAACCCGGCCGGGAGCGGCGGCGCGTGTTTCTCCCGCGCTCGTGTCTGAGCCGGCAATTCGATCCGTATAACACGATTACCGGATTCTGGATCACCGGGAAGATCCTCACCGTCGAAACTAACGAGTTCATCCAGCTTCCGGCGGGCCTCCATCACCGCATCGACGCGGATTTCCGCTCGGATCACATGGACATCAGCGATTCGTACCGAATTCGTTACGCGCAGCTCAAGGCGTCCGGTCAACTCTCGCCCGGCTGCCCGTTGGAGGAATTGTCACCCAATCTGACGGTGCTGCCGGCCATGGATCCGTCGACAGCGCTGGTCCGTGCTGCCGTCCCCGCCGAGAAGACTTTGCCGATTCGCTGATCGTGTGATCCTGGAAGAGTGACCATCGAAGACGCTTCCGGATTGCGCGGCAGCGCGGACCGTTTGATCGTTCCCGCCGAGGAAGCCGGCGTGGTGGAGGCATTGCGCGCGGCGTCCGCCGAGGGCATCCCGGTAACGGTCATCGGCGCGGGCACCGGTGTCACCGGCGGCAGTGTGCCGGCGTGCGGCTGGGCACTCTCCCTCGAGAAGCTGAAACGCCTCGAAATCGGCCGCGGCTATGCCATCGCCGGACCCGGTGTGCTGCTGGGCGAGCTTCACGCCGCGGCCCAGGCTGCGGCACAGCTTTACCCGCCCGACCCCACCGAAACGTCCGCCTCCATCGGCGGCAACATCGCCACCAACGCCAGCGGGTCGCGCAGCTTCCGCTATGGCGCCACCCGGCGGTGGGTGGAGCGCCTCCGGGTAGTCCTGGCCGATGGCAGCGTGCGCGACGTCACCCGCGGCGAGCCCATCGATTTCGACCCCGGGTCGATTCCCCTCCCCGCGGTCACCAAGAACACGGCCGGCTACCTGCTGCGCCCCGGCATGGACTGGGTGGACCTCTTCGTCGGCTCCGAAGGCACCCTAGGCGTAGTCACCGAAGCGCGCTTGAAACTGATCCCCGCGCCGTGCGCCGTAGTCGCCGGCGTAATCTTCTTTCCTTCCGACGAGGCGGCGCTGGATGCCGTGGAAGACTGGCGCGTGTCGGCCGCGCCTCGCATGCTGGAGTATATGGATGCGCCTTCGCTGGCCCTGCTGCGGCGCCGCTTCGTCGAGATTCCCGCCGCGGCTCGCGCCGCCATCCTCTTTGACCAGGAACTCGAGTCCGACGACGATCCCGAGCTCGACCGCTGGCTCTCCCGCATCGAAGCGTCCGCCGCCCTGGCCGACGATAGCTGGATGGCGCTCTCCGCCGCCGATCGCGAGCGCTTTCGCAAATTACGGCACGCTCTTCCGGAACTGGTGAACGACACCGTGCGCCTGTCGGGCGCCCTCAAGATGAACAGCGACTACGCCGTGCCGCCGGACCGCAATCGCGAGATGCTGGCCTGCTACCGCCGCCGCCTGGAGGAGGAGTTTCCCGGCCGATACGTGCTGTTCGGCCATATCGGAGACGCCCACGTGCACATCAACATCTTCTCCGATCCGGCCCGGCCGGAACACGCCGCCGGGCTGCTGGTGGAGTTCGCGCAGGCGGCGGTCGCGCTCGGCGGCACCGTCTCGGCCGAGCATGGACTGGGCAAGCGCAAAGCCCACCTGCTGCGCCTGCAATACTCCGCCGCGCAACTCGCCGCCATGCGCGCCGTCAAGCGGCGCCTGGACCCGCACAATATCCTCGGGCGCGGAACCCTGTGGAGCGCCGCCGAGCTTACTGAAACGCAAGCGTGACTTTGTTGGACGTAGCACCATCCACGGTGAATGTCACATCCACTACCCCCACTCCGCGCAGCGAGCGCGGCAGCACCAGGTTGATCTGATCCACTCCCGGGTAGCTCCCCTGCTCGCCGGCGTAGGCCACCGTCACCCGTTGGCCGGCGATCGTGCACACCGGCGGCTGTTTGTAGTGCCGCAGCCCCGTGGCGTAAAGCATTAGATAGACCGTATCGTCCGGATCGCCGAGATCGATCGGCATGGGGATCCATTGCTCCTGCGTCTTATCGTAGACAGCGACATCCTGAGGGGCGTCCTGCACTCCGCTGGGGCGCACCCGGAGCGCTTGCGCGGCCGCCACGCCTTCGCCCGTGCTGTTCAACGTAAACAGGCCCGGGGCCACGGGTGTCACCGTGATCGTGACTGAAACCGACGGCCGGTTGGGATTGTTGACCATCACGGTGGCAGGACCCGGGGCGATCGCCGCCGGCATGAGAAAGCTCGCCTGCTCCGGCGAGACGAACAGCAGGTCCGCATCGTATTTGGTCCCGCTGAAATCGGTGAGGCTCACCGTAGTTCCGCCCAGTGATTTGGCCGTGCCGGAGGACGCCGACTGGGTGCTGGGCGACAGATTCGGTCCGAACAGCGTCACAATTTCATCCGGGGCGAAGCTCGATCGCCCATAGGACGCCGCATTGAGCGCGGTGAGCGGCGCCACCGAGGCGGAGTTGCTGGTGAGAAAGTTGGCGTCCCCGGCATATACCGCCACCATCGACCCGGCGGAGGAAGGCATGGCGGCGGCGGCGACCCCGGCATCGAGAGCGGCCGCGGCCAGCACCAGGTTGGTCGTGCCGTCCAGAAATTTCACCGTGCCGGTGGGCTGGCCGACCCCCGGTGCGACCACCGTTACGGTGGCGCGAACTGTCGATCCGGAGATCTCCAGCCTGGTCGTGGTCTGCGCCTTGTTCACCGTCAACGGCACCGCAGTCGAGACCGCTGTGGAGGAGGCGGCATCGCCCGCCCAACTGGCAGTGAGCGAATGCGTGCCGGCGGCCAGGTTCGATACCGTCAGCGTGGCCGTGCCGCTCGCTGCCTGGGCCGAACCGAGCGAGGCCGTGCCATCCAGGAACTGTACCGTGCCCGAGGCCAGACCCAATTGCGCGGTCAGCGTCACCGTCTGCCCGAATACCGAGGCGGCCGGATCCGCCGTAAGGGTCAGCGAGGGAGCCGCTTTGTTGACGACCTGCACCAGGTTCGCCGTAGCCCCGGAATAGACCGAGTCGCCCGAGTAGCTGGCCACGATGGTGTGTGAGCCCACTTCGAGCGAGGTGGCGACCAGCGTCGCCAACCCGCCGGTAAGCGCAGCGCTCCCCAACGACACGCCGTCCGCGGTCAACTGCACCGTGCCGCCCGGCACGGTGGTTCCCGTGGTTCCGCTCACTTTGATCGTGAAGACCACCGGCTGACCCGCCGGGGAAGGATTGGTGTCGCTCGAAAGCGACACCTGCACGCCGTTGGTCAGTGTCACCAGTTGCGACGCGCTGCCCGCGCAGTTGGCGTCGCCCTGGTAGACGGCCCAGAAGTTCCCGCTTTGGGCGGGCGCCAGCAGGGTGGCCACAAAGCTGGTGCCCACCGCCGCAAGCGGAGCCGTGCCCACCGGGGCGCCGTTCTGGAAGAACTGCACCGCGCCGCTGGGCGTACCGGAGGCGGGCGCGAGCAGCGTCACCGCGGCGGCCATCGGAGCGCCGGCGCTCACCGTCAGCGCAGTACTCGTGGCGGCCTTGCCGACCGTCACGGTGAACGGCGCGGCACTGGGCGCGCCGTAATTGGCGTCGCCGCTATAGGTCGCCGTCACCGTATGCGCGCCCGCGCCGGGCAACGCCGCACCAGGCAGGGGAAGCGCCAGCGAGGCCCGGCCGTCGCCCCCCAGGGGGACGACAATTCCGGTTCCGCCGTCCCACGTGAAAGTGACCGTCCCGGTGGGCGCCGCCATGCCGGTTACTCCCGCCACCGCCGCGGTGATGGTCAGCGGGGTCCCGTAGAGCGGCGCGGCAGGCACCACGACCGTCTGCACGGTCGCCCCCGCCTTACCGATACTCAACTGGAGCGTGGCGGTGCTGGCCGCGGTATTGTCATCGCCGCTATAGGTGGCGGCGATGGTGTAGTCGCCCAACTGCGCAAAACTGGTATTGCAGGTGGCCGCCCCGCTCTGTAACGCCACACCCGTGCACCCGCCGATGGCTTTACCGCCCGCGGTGAAATCCAGCGTTCCCGCCGGGGTCGCGCTCCCCGGGCTCACCACCGCGAGCGCCGCCGTCAGGGTGACCGGCTGGCCGACCCGCGCCGTGCTGGACGTCAACGCGATCGAGGTGGCCGCCTTGCCCACCGCCACACTCAAGGCCGTTGCCGTCGCGGTCTGGTAATTCGCGTCTCCGCCATACACCGCCACGATGCTGTGCGTACCCACCGCCAGGGGTGCGCCCGAACCCGACGGAAGCACCAGCGAGGCTTTGCCTTCGGAGCTGACATTGACCGAGCCCAGCGATGTCGATCCATCGGAAAACGCGACCGTCCCGGTGGGAGCCGCCACCCCCGATGCACCCATGAGCAGCACGTTCACCGTGACCGGCGTCCCGAACACCGGCGCCGAGGGCGTGAAAGCCGAATAGATCCCCGCCACCACCTTGCCCACCGTAAGCGGTGCAGTGGCGGTGCTCGCCTCGGTGTTGGCGTCGCCGGCATAGGCGGCATTGAGGGTGAGCGCGCCAAGCTGCGTAAACGTCGTGGTGCAGGAGACGACTCCATCCGCCGGGGTCAACGCAGTGCAGCCCGGAATGGCGGTTTCGCCGTTACTGAAGCTCACCTTGCCGGTGGGAATCCCGGCCCCGGGGCTCACCACTTTGGCGGTGGCTTTCAGCGTTACCGCCTGTCCGACCTGTGCCGTCGCCGAGCCCAACGTCAGCGCGGTAGCCGCTTTGGCCACCACGATCTTGAGCGGTTCGGCGGTCGAGCCCTGATAGTTCGCATCTCCGCTGTAGACCACGTTGATGGTGTGGGTGCCGGCGCCCAGCGGTGCCGCGGAAGCGGCGGAAACTACCACTGTCGCGCGCTCGTCGGCATCGACCGGGGCAGTGCCCAGTGTGACGCTGCCTTCGGAATAGGTTACCGTTCCGGTGGGCGCGGGCACTCCCGTCGCCCCGATGAGCAGCGTGTTGAGTGTCACTGGGGCGCCGAATACCGGCGCGCTCGGTGAGAACGCCGCCCAGGTTCCGGCGGACAACATGCCGATGGTCAGCGGCAGAGTTGCGCTGGCGGCCTTGGTGTTGGCATCGCCGCTATAGTTGGCGACCACCGTTAGGGTGCCCAGCAGCGAGAAACTGGTGTTGCAGATCGCGACCCCATTCTGCACGACAACGCTGCCACAACCCGGAATGCTGCCGCCGTAGATGGTGAAGTCCACCGTTCCCGAAAGGTAGCCGGCGGCCGGAGTGACCAGTGTGGGAGCCGCTCGGATGCCTACTGCCTGCTTGAGTTGCGCCGGGTTGGAGGACATGGTGAGCAGCGTGTCGGCTTTATCGACTAGCTGGGTCAGCTCGGTGGAGGTGGAGGCCTCATTGTTGGCATCGCCGCTGTAGTGGGCGCTGATGGTGTGCGAGCCGGCCGTGAGCTTGAGTGTGATACTGCCAGCGCCGGAGACCACGATTTGGGGCGTCCCTGCCAAACCGTCCACGGTGAAAGTCACCGTCCCGGTCGGCGCGGGGCTGCCCTGTGTCGGCGTGACGGTGGTAGAGAACGTCAGCGGCGCTCCATACACCGGCGTGCTGCCGGCCGCGAGCGCGGGGGCGGTGATGGCAGTGGGCAGTGGAGTTGTTCCCCACGCTGCCACAACAGGCACGAGCAGGCACAACGAGAAACGTCGCGTAGGACACCTCGCCAGAACAAGAGTTTGTAGTCTCTTATTGGTGGGGAGATGCCGCCGATTTTCTCAATTTCTCATCGCGGCCCGAGATTAAGCAGCGCGCCCTGCCGATTGTGGAAGCCGTCGGACGCGCCGCCCGGGAGCCTTGATGGCTAAGCCGCCAGACCTTACACCTTCTCCGGAACTACGAACGGCTTGCGATAATTCCGCGTGAACATCCGGTTCGCTTCGGCATCACCTACCGCGGTCATGGACTGCGGATCGAAATGAATGGTGCGGCCCAGTCGATAGGAAATATTGGCCAGGTGGACCAGCACGGTCGACGCGGCGCCCTCTTCGATCTCCGCGTTCAACGTTTCCCGTTTCCGGCTCTTCACCGCTTCAATGAAGTTCAGGTAGTGGTCTCCGCCGCCCTGCGCCTTGGGTCCCTCCTCCTGATTCCTGCCCAGCCACGACTTGTAGGAAGAATAGCTGTCCACCGCCAGGTACCCCTTCGAGCCGTAGAACAGGTCGCCGATGGCGTTGTTGCCGCGTTCGTGCACCGTGGCTTCGCCGTTAGTCATCCAGTGCCGGACCTCGAACTCCATCATGCGGCGCTTGCCGTTGTTGTCGAATTCGTAGGAGCAGTTCAGTGTGTTGGGCGTCTCCTGGTCGTCGTCGAACATGAAATGGCCGCCGATGGCGCTCACCTTCACGGGATATTTCACGCCCAGTCCCCAACGCGCGATATCCACCTGATGAATGCCCTGGTTGCCCAGGTCGCCATTGCCCGTGTCCCAGAACCAGTGCCAGTTGTAGTGGAAGCGGTTGCGGGTGAACTGATGCATGGGTGAGGGTCCGGTCCACAGGTCGTAGTCCACTCCGGCGGGGACCGGTTCCACGGGCTTGTGGCCGATCGTATCGCGCCACTTATAACAGAGGCCCCGGGCCAGATAGACATCGCCGATCAGCCCCTCGCGCATTTTCTGAACGGCTTCCTGCACCGCCTTGGAGGAACGGATCTGGCTGCCCTGCTGCACCATCCGGTCGTATTTGCGCGCCGCCGCTACAATCTGTTTGGCCTCGAAGATATTGTGCGAGCACGGCTTCTCAACGTACACGTCTTTCCCCGCCTGGCACGCCCAAACGGCGATCAGAGTGTGCCAGTGATTCGGAGTGGAGATGGAGACGGCATCGATATCCTTGTTCTCGAGCAGCTTCCGGATATCTTTATAGGTTTGCGGCTTGGGCTTGCCGAGCTTGTCGAGTTGGGCCAGGCCATTGGCGATGTGCGAATCGTCCACATCGCAGATGGCAACGACCTCCGCGTTCTCGAGGCGGCTGTACCCGTTGAGGTGGTCCCGGCCGCGCCCTCCAATCCCGACGCACGCCACGCGCACCTTGTCGCTCGCCGCCCCGAATACCGAGGATGCGGCGCCCAGGGCCGCGGCGGAACTCATCAGAAAATTTCGTCGATCCATAGAAGCTGTCCTTTCAGGTCAGAGTACCAGATTCACGCGTCCGGAACAGTACGTTCTTTACCGCTATTCTACGACGTTCCGGGGGCTGCCATTCAAGAAGCAGGCGACGTTCGCCACCACCGCGCCGAGCAGCCGGGCGCGCGCTTCCCGCGTGGCCCATGCGATATGCGGGGTGATCAGGCAGTTGCGCGCCGAGAGCAGCGGATTGTGCTCGGCGGGCGGTTCCACCGAGAGCACGTCGAGGCCGGCGCCCGCCAGGCGCCCTTGGTTGAGCGCGCCGGCCAGGTCGCGGTCCACCACCAGGGCGCCGCGCGAGGTGTTGATGAGGAACGCCGTGGGCTTCATGAGGGCCAGCCTGCGAGCGTCCATCATGCCGCGGGTCTCCGGCAGCAGCGGCGAATGGAGGCTCACCACGTCGGCTTCCGCCAGCAGTTCCTCCACACCTGCCCAGGCGAATCCGGGCCAGTCGGGCGCCTCGCCGCGATAGGTGTCGTTGGCCAGGACGCGCATGCCCATGGCGTCGGCTATCCGGCCGGTCTGCCGCCCGATGCGGCCAAATCCGACAATGCCCATGGTCTTGCCGGCGAGCTCCACCAGCGGTGTCTTCCAGAAGCTCCAGTCGGGATTCTGCGACCATTCGCCCGCGCTCACCGCGTCGGCGTGCCGCTGCACGTGATGGCACAATTCCAGGAGAAGAGCAAAAACGAACTGCGCCACCGACGCGGTCCCGTAGGTGGGAACGTTGCTGACCACGATGCCGCGCTCTTTGGCGGCATCCATATCGACGGTGTTATAGCCCGTGGCCAGGACGCCGATGTAGCGCAGCTCCGGAAGTTGCGACAGAATGTAGGCCGGCATCGGGGTTTTGTTGAGCAACGCAATCGCGGCCCCGGCGGCGCGCGGCACCACCTCATCGACGCGTGTGCGGTCGAAAACCTGCACTTCGCCCAAGCTCCGCAAGCCGTCCCAGGAGAGGTCGCCCGGGTTCGCACAGTATCCATCCAGGACTACGATTTTCATTCAGCTCAAATCCTCGTCCAGCGCCTCCCAAAGTGCTACGCGGCTGGAGTGTATATAGAAATGTCCGCCGGAAAACTGGCGCGCGGCAAAGGAGGCGGTGGTCTGGGCCGCCCAGGCTTCCAGATGCTCGCGGCGCACGTGAGGATCGTCGCAGCCGCCGTAGGCGCGAAGCGGGCAGTCGAGGGGGGCTCCTTCGGCGTAAACGTAGCGGCGATACACCGCAGTATCGGCCTTGAGCGCCGGCAGAATCGCCCGCATCAGCCCCGGACTGTCCAGCACTTCGGCGGGTATGCCCTGAAGACGCCGCAGCTCGGCGAGAAACTGCTCGTCCGCGGGCGGCGGCGGTGGCACATGATCGCGCCGATACTGCGGCGCACGCGCGGCCGAAGCGATCAGCATCGCGGGGAGCGGGCGGCCGCGGCGCCGCAGCTCGCGCGCCAGTTCAAAGGCCACCACGCCGCCCATGCTGTGACCGAAAAAGGCGAACGGCTGCTCCAGGTAGGGCTCGATAACCTCCGCCAGCGCCGTCACCAGCCCGCTCATGCTTTCAAACGGCGCTTCGGCGAGGCGCGACTCGCGGCCGGGCAGGCGCACTGGACAGAGGGTATAACGGCGCAGCGTAGCGGAACTGGCGGTGCCGCCGCCGGCGTGCGGAAACCAGAACAGGCGCGGCGCGGCCGCGGCATCCGCTCCGGGAAACCAAGCCGACGCCGGAGCGCGCTTTCGCAAACGGAGCGCCAGCAGCCGCCGCCTGTCGGGTGAAAGCGTATCGGCCGGCTGGGGCGTGGGAACCGCGCTCGCGGTCCGCATACGCACTGGAGTGTCGCCGAGCAGCGCTTCGAACGGCTCCACGCTCAAACCATCGGCATACGCCAGCGCCGCCGCGCGCGAAGCCCGCGCGAGTTCCCCGTAGTGGCCGCGCTCCGTCAGCAGGCGATGCAGGGCTTCCCGCCATGGCGCCACATCCTGCTCCGGAACCTCGGCGACCGGGACCATCTGCTCATCCAGCCGCGAGGCATAATGGCGGATGGGGTTCACCGGAAGCAGGTACGGCACGCCCATTTTGGCTTCGGGAATTCCGCCCACCTCCGCGGCCATCACTGGCACGCCGCGCAGCATCGCCTCCAGCACGATGCGCGACCGCGCTTCCGCCCACAGCGAAGGCACCAGCCACACGCGCGCGCGCCGGAACAGCTGGTCCATGTCGTCCACCGGATCGAGCAGCCGGACATTGGCGCGCGCCAGCAGCGTGGCGCGATCCTGCTCGTTGGTTCCCCAGGTGGGCACGGCGGCGAACGCCGTTTCACAAAACGCATCGGCCAGCGCCAGAAAGATCGCGATGCCTTTCACCGCGCAGGGGTTTCCCATGACCACGAATTCATTGTCGAAGCCGCCCAGATCGGGAGGCGCGGGGCCGGGTTCGAGCAGCGAAATGGGTACATGGACGGCGTCGATGGCGGCATACCGGCGGAAATAATCGGCCACGTAGCGGCTCACCCCGACCACTCGGTCGGCTGCACGGATGCGGACGGTTTTGGCCTCGCTCGGAAAGGCGCAATCGGGTCCGAAGGGCACCGCCAGGGTGGCCCGCGCAAGGTAAACCACGCGGGCATTCGCGGCGCGCAGCGCGACGTCGAGCAGGCGCTGCGCGGGATCGTCCGTGGAGGTAAGAATGACCTCCGGCCGGTAGGCCTCCACCTGCGTCGCGAAGTACGAGCGCAGCATTTCGTCCGAAGCGGCCCGCACATCCACGCCCGCCCGCGCGAACTTCACCGCGCCCCCGCCGGAAACCGATGCCTCGACACCGCGCGAGGCCAGCTCGCGCAGGTAAGGGACGGCTTCGGCGAAGCGCGCCACCACCCGGCACTCGTGCCCCCGCGCGGCCAGGGCTTCCATCAGCAGGCGGTTCGATTTGTCGCCGCCGCCATGGGAAGGATAGTAGAGCGCGTTCTGCGCCAGCAGAATCCGCATTCAGCGCGTCACCTTGCGATGGTGCAGCCGCTGCAACAGCAGAGCACGTTTTTCAGGCGAAAGGGTCTCGATGGTGGGGCGGGCGGCAACCGTGGCAGCGCCGGGATGAAGCGCGGCCAAAAAGCGCTCCAGTTCGCCGGCGTCGAGCGTCGCGGTGAAACGCGCGGCCGCCTCCCGTGAGGCCGCGGATTCGCGCTCGTAGGCCGCCTGGTCGCCGAGCAGCTCTTCGACCGCGCCCACCCAGGGGGCCGGATCGTTTTCCACCACTACGGGCTTGGGCATGGCGTGCTCATCGAACACCGGCTGGTACCGCTCGATGGTGTGCACCGGGATGATGTAGCCCGTGCCGCGCTTGGCCTCCTTCAGCCCACCGGCATCGCTGGCCACCACCGGGATGCCGCGCAGCATGCTCTCCATAACGATGAGGCCGAAACCCTCGTACCACAGCGAGGGCATCACCAGGAGCCGCGTCTGCGCCAGCACCTCATCGATGTTCCGCGCATTGGGGAGGAAGCGCACGTTCGCCAGCCGGGCCAGTGCGCGGCGGTCTTCGGATGTGGTGCCCCAGCCCGGAACCACACCGAACGGCCGCGCCGGCAGCCGCTCCGCCAGCGCCAGAAAGAGAGAGACCCCCTTCACGGCGCAGGGATTGATCATGACGATCAGCCCGCGTTCGAAATGGCCGTAGCGGGCGAACGGGGCGGCGCCGTAAATCGGCGGATGGATCACCACCGGGGAGCGGCCCAGCTCGCGCTCGATGTAATCGGCCATGTGGCGGCCGATGGCCACGATGCCCGCCGCTCGCGACACCAGTTCCGCCGCGGCGCGATCGGGATTCCAGCTTGCCCGACCAAACGGAAAGAACTGCGGCGTGTGCGCCAGGTAGACCACGCGCCCATCGGCCGAGTGATGCGCTTCGCGCAGCAGCCCGTGCCCCAGGTCCTCCGAGGAGACCAACACCCAATCCGGCTGAAACTGGCCGATCTGCTGGCGCAGCACCTGCACCCGCCGCGAGGGTTCCTCCACGGCCAGGATGCCGATGGTTTCATGGTGCTGGAATTCGGCGCCTTCCCCGGCCGCGCCGCCTACCACGCGGCACTCGTGACCGTGGCTCGCCAAGTGATTCAACCAGACCAGGTTGCTGCGCGTCGCGCCTCCCCGGGGCGGAGCGTAGGAGGCGTTGGCGGTCAGCAGGATCCGCATCGGCTATTCGGCTTCCTGCTCTTCGGCCAGCAGCGCGCGCACCTCCCCATCGGAGAGGCCTTCGAGTTCCTGGAGGAGGTCCTGGTAGTCGGCGCCGGACTGTTCGATTTCCTTGAGCTCCACGGCCTTGGCCAGTTCGGCCACGGTGAAGTCGCCGCTGTAGACCACCTCCAGCGAAATGTCCACGCCATGCATCTGGCGGACGCGCGAAAGCAGCCGGACCGCGAGCAGCGAGTGGCCGCCGAGTTCGAAGAAATTATCGTGCACTCCAACCGAAGGCACGTTCAGCAACCCCGCCCACAACTCCGCCAATTCGCGCTCGAGCGGCGTGCGCGGCGGATGGCCGGCATGGGGCAGCGTGCGCCGGGAGGCCTGGCGAATTCGTTCGAGAACATCGGCGGGATGGCGAAGTTCGGCGGCGACCTTGACATAGTCGATGCGGCGGTGGACCCCGCTCCCCGGCGGCCGCGGCTCCGCGGGGACGACCGGGGCCGTTCCCACGCGGTATCGGACGGCGGCGGCTGCTTCGGCCGGAAAGCGGAACACGCCGTCGGCATCGGGCGCACCGAGCGACTCCAGAAACAGGGCGGCGGGGCGGTTGCGCTGGCTGGCCACAAAGGGAATCTCCACACGCGCGAGCCCGCGTTCCCGCGCGATTTCGCCCAGCCGCGCCAGCATGCGGTGCTCGACGCCGCGGCCCAGCGCCCGGCAGCTCAACAGAAATGTATCGACCGCCACCGCGCTCCCGCGCACGCGAAAGATGATGGCCCCGGTAAGGCCGTAACTGCCGAACCGATCCCTCACATCGACGATGAGGCATTCGGCGTCCTGGAGCGATTGCACCTCCGCCTCGCTGCGCCGCACGGAGGTGGCATTCATCTGGTTGGTGCGCTGGGTGAGTTGCGCCACCCGGGCCACCTGCCCGGGCTGCATCGGCGCGATGCGGATGTCGAGCGCCAGCGAGGCCAGGAACTCCTCCAGGCTGGCCGCGGCGCGCTCGGCGCGCAGCCGCTCGGCGCGCTGGGCGTAGAGTTCCGGACGGCGGCGGTCTTCGGCGGTGACGCGCACGCGGTCGAAGGCCCAAACATGTTTCAGGAATTCGGGAATGTCATCCGCGCGGGCCGGCAGCGGCAGGGCCAGCACATCCGGCGCGCCGGCCTGCGCCTCGGTACATTCCTTGGGATTGTCGTCCACCAGGATGAACGTGTCCAGCCCCAGTTCGAGCTCCTCCGCGAGGGCCGCCAGGTTGGCGCCCTTCGGTTCCCAGTTCAGCCGCCGCGCGACAAAGTCTTCGAGGCGCAGGGGCATGTCCGGGTGGCCGCGAAACGTCTCGACCACGTCCTCCTCGTTATTCTTGCTGCACAGGGCCAGCAGCATCCCGGCACTCCGCCGCCCGGCCACGAACTCCTGGAGCGCGCGGCGTGGCGCATCGACGACCACCCCCTGGGGCCCGTCCTCGCCGCAGATGCCGGCCCACAGGGTGTCATCGCAATCGAGCGCGATCGCTTTGAAAGGCGGCGTGGCGATGGCATGAATCGTGCGCGCGATGGCAGTGGCCATGGCCACGAAAAAGGCGGGTGTGTACGGCAGGTGGCCCAGCTCGTCGCTGTGCGGGTCGTAGATTTCATCCACCGGGTAGAGCGCCTGCATGCGCGCAGGGGTAATGATGTGGACCGCCGGCAGGTCGGCCACCGCGTCGCGAACGATGCATTCGGCGGCCTCCACCGCGGGAGGACAGATCACCAGGATGAGCGGGGCGGAGGCCTTCACCGCGGCCTGCCGCACGGCATCGGCCAGCCGGCGGGCATTCTCCTCGATCCCGGCGCGGCGCCAGTCCTCGAACCGCACCAGGGCCACGTTAAACCCGCTGCGATTGCGCGCAAACAGCCCCGCCGGGTCGAGCAGTTCTTGAAAAAGCTGGTTGTAGCCCGCGAAGCGGATCTCGTGATCCAGACCCAGTTCTCCCGCCCAGAATGCCAATCCGGGGTGAATCGCTTCGGCGGTGAAGGTGGCGCTAATGGCGATCGCGCGATCGTCGAGCGGCATCAAATCCCATTATGACAGAGCGGCATGGCGGCCCGGCCGGAAACGCTATCGGGTGGTGGGAGCCGCTAAAATAGAGCTTCCATGCCGATCGATCTCAATCTGCTGGCCCGGTACGATACGCCGACCATTTCCAACACCATCGAGCTTTTCGAGATTCGCCCGCGCCATGAAGGTTACATGGACGCGCGGATCCGCGCCTGCTTCCCGGAGATGCCCCCCATGGTGGGCTATGCCGCGACGGCGACCATGCGTTGCGCCTTCCCCCGCCGGGATGGCGACGTGTACGGCTCGCTCGACGAGCAGGTGGCGCGCTTCGCGGAACTGCCCGGACCGGCGGTGGTTGTTTTCCAGGACCTGGACGATCCGGCGGTGGCCGCCACGTTCGGCGAAATCATGTGCACCACGTACCAATCGTTCGGCGCGGCCGGCCTGATCACCAGCGGGGCCGCGCGCGACCTCGACCAGGTCCGGCGGCTCGGCTTCCCAGCCTTCAGCAGCGGCGCCATCTGCTCGCACGGCTACAGCCATATCGTGGACCTGCACAGGGCCGTGCGGGTGGGGGGCATCACCATCCACCCGGGTGACCTGATGCATGCCGACGCCAACGGGGTGACCACGATTCCGATGAGCATTGCGGCCAACGTTGCCGATGCCGCGGCCGAGTTCGTGGCAGCCGAAGCGATTGTGCTGGACTATCTCAAGGCGGGCTCGCCTCAGGTGGCGGGGTTTGCCGGGGCGCGCCGGGGAATGATGGCCGAGCTCGCCCGCCTGGGCAAGCGCGTCCGCGCCCGGTCGGCCGGGGCGTAAGCGCACGATTCCGCGCAACCTGCCGGCGGACCGGCGCGTCTGCGCTGTTGGGCTTGGAGTGAAAACGGTTCGAAGATGACCTCGCGGCGCGCCATCCTGGCACTCGGTCTGGGCCCCTTCGCGGCCTCGGCCCTGCGCGGCCAAAGGGTGACGGTCGAGCCCCGCCCGAGACCCGCCCCGCCGGACGACTCGCGCGCGGGCCAGCCCACCCTGCGCGTCGATACCAGCCTGGTGCTGATTCCGGTGACCGTCACCGACCCGCTCAACCGCCCCGTCACCGGACTGGAGCGAGAGAACTTCCGGCTCACCGATGACCGCGCGGAGCAAACCATCACCCAGTTTGCCATGGACGATTCGCCGGTGGCGGTGGGCCTGGTTTTCGACACCAGCGGCAGCATGGGAAACAAGCTCGACCGGTCCCGCATGGCGGCCCGGGAGTTCTTCCGGACCAGCAATCCCGAAGACGAGTTTTTTCTGGTGGAATTCGACAGCAACCCCCGCCTGGAAGTGCCGCTCACGAAGGACGTGGGCACCATCGAGACGCAACTCACCTTTTCGCGGTCGCGGGGATCCACCTCGCTGCTGGACGCAATCTATCTGGCGCTGCACGAAATGCGGAGGTCGCAGAGAAACAAGAAGGCGCTGCTGATCATCTCCGATGGCGGCGACAACCATAGCCGCTATACGCCTTCGGAAGTGCACAACGTGGTGGTGGAAAGCGACGTCCTGATCTACGCCGTGGGGGTGTTCGGCGGCGGCTACGGCTCGCCCGAGGAGTACAGCGGCCCGGGCCTGTTGAACCGGCTGGCGGAGCAGACCGGCGGCCGCATGTACGAAGCGCGAGCGGTGGACCTGCCGGATATCGCCCACCACATCGGCGTCGACCTGCGCAATCGCTACGTGCTGGGCTACTCGCCGACCAACCAGGCGCGCGACGGACACTATCACCAGGTCCGCGTGCGGGTGGTGCCGCCGCGCGGACTGCCGCCGCTACGGGCACACTGGCGGATGGGATATTACGCGCCCTCGGAGTGAGGGTTCGCGCACCGCGTATCAGTCGGCGGCCCGCCGCACTTGCCCGCCGTCGGCAAGCGCTGCCTCACTGGACAGCCTGTCGAAGAAGCGCCGGATCAGCATGCGCGCGGTGGTGTCGAGCAGCCGCTGTCCGACGCCGGCGATGGTTCCGCCCACCTGCACGTCGCCCTCAAACTGCACCGTCGTGCCAGTCTCCGCCGCCGATAGTTTCAGCAGTCCATCGCCGCGCATGAACCCGATCTTCCCGGCGCCTTCCACGACGAGGCGAAAACTGGCGGGCGGGTTGAGCTCCGACACCCGCACTTTTCCTTCGAAGAGCCCCTTGATGCTGGCCAGCACCATCTTGAGTTGCATGGCGTATTCGTTTTCGGCGACGCGGTCCAGCCGCTCGCATCCGGGCATGCACTTGGCGAGAATGTCGGGATCCTGCAGGAGCGCATAGGCGTGCTCCTGCACCGCCGGCACCAGGTAGAGTCCGGCGACTTTCACGATGCCCTCGAAAGCGCAATCGTAATGGCCCGCGAGCCGTGAACGCGTGCCAGGTGCCGCCGGTAGTCGGCCGAGGCGTACAGGTCGGAATTGGCATCCTGCCCCTCGTCGATGGCGGCGCTGGCCTGGGCGATGGTGGCCCCCTGCTCCAGCAGTTGTTCGGTATGGTGGGCGCGAAACGCGTGCGACCCCATCCCGGTGACGGCGATGCGCGCCATCGTGATGTGGTCGCCGTTCTTGCGAATGCGCGCGGCCACTCCCACCACGGCGAATCCCGACGCCGGATGCGCCACCTTTTGGTAGCGCGAGCCCTCGCGCTGGTTTTCGATGGGCACCACCACTTCCAGGACGATTTCGCCGGGCTCGATGGCGGTGGTGAAGGCATCCTGGAAAAACTCTACGGCGGAGACGGTGCGGTCCGCGTGCGCCGATACCAGCCGCACCCCGGCATCGAGCGCGCACAGGGCGGCCGGGTAGTCGGCCGCCGGGTCGGCGTGAGCGATGCTTCCCCCGATGGTGCCCATGTTGCGCACCTGCACGTCGCCGATGTGGGCTGCCGTTTCCACCAGGAGCGGGCAATTGGCGCGCAGTGCCGGCGACATTTCGATCTCGCGGTGGGTGGCCATGGCGCCGATATGTACCGCGCCCCCGGCCTCTTTAATGACGCTCAGCCCCGGCACTCGACTCAGATCCACCACTTCGGCGGGAGCCGCCAGGCGCAGCTTCATGAGCGGGATCAGGCTCATACCGCCGGCCAGCAGTTTGCGCTCACCCCCTTCCATCAACGCCAGCGCCTCCTGCAAAGTCTGCGGAGCGGAATAATCGAACGGTTGCGGAATCATGCCTGACCTCCTTGTGGAATGAGCTTCCAGATTTTCTCGGGCGTGAGCGGCATGTCGATATGCCGCACGCCAAACGGCCGCAACGCATCCACGACCGAGTTCACCACGGCGGGCGAGCAGCCAATAGTTCCCGCCTCGCCAACGCCTTTCACGCCCAGCGGATTCACGGGCGAGGGCGTCTCGGTGTGGCTGCTCTCGATGAGCGGCATGCTCATCGCCTTGGGCAACGCGTAATCGGTGAGTTCGCCGGTGACGAGCTGGCCGTTTTCGTCGTACACCGCCTCTTCCCACAGCGCCTGTCCCAGACCCTGAGCCACGCCGCCGTGCACCTGTCCAGCCACCAGCAGCGGGTTGATCATCTTGCCGCAATCGTCCACCGCCACATAGCGGCGGATTTCGATTTGCCCGGTGTCGCGATCCACCTCCGTCACCACGATGTGCGCGCCGAACGGAAAGGTGAAGTTGGGCGGTTCCCAGAAGTGCGTGGCCACCAGGCCCGGCTGCGTGTTGGGCGGCAGTTGCTTGGCATGGTGCGCCGCCACGGCCACCTCGGCAAAGGAAACCGTGCGGCCGCTGGCTTCATCCACGCACATACCGCCCACCAGCGTCACCTGCTCGGATTTCAAAAGCATGGCGCCGAACTTTTTGATCTTGGCCTTCAACTCCTGGAGCGCGTAGTACAGCGCCGCCCCGCCCACCGCCGTGCCGCGGCTGCCGAAAGTGCCGATACCGTACTGCACCACCGAAGTGTCGCCGTGCACAACCAGCACATCGTCGATATCCACGCCCAACTCATCGGCCACGATCTGCGCGAAGGTGGTCTCTTCGCCCTGCCCGTGCGGCGAAGCGCCGGTCAGCACGGTGACCTTGGCGGAGGGCTCGATCTTCACGGTGGCACTCTCCCAACCGCCGGCGGGCATGGCCGCCGAGGGGCCGATGGCGCAGATCTCGCCATAGGTCGAAATGCCGATCCCCATCAGCCGGCCTTCGGCGCGCGCCTTGGCCTGCTGCTGCCGCAGATTGGAATAATCCACCTGCTCGAGCGCCTTGTGCAGGGGCGCCGCGTAGTTGCCGCTGTCGTAGGTCAGCCCGGTGGCGGTATGGTACGGGAATTCATCCGCGCCGACGAAGTTCTTCAGCCGAATCTCCACCGGGTCCATATTCAATTCCGCGGCCAGAATGTCCACCATGCGTTCAATGCCGTGGGTGGCCTCCGGCCGTCCCGCGCCGCGGTACGCATCGGTGGGGACGCAGTTGGTAAACACGCCCACGATATCCGCCGAAATGCTCTTGAATTTGTACAAGCCGGGCATCATCAGCACGGAGAGAGTGGGAATGGCCGGCGTGAGCAATTGATGATAGGCGCCCAGGTCCTGAATGAGCTTGAGTTTCAAGCCGAGCATGGTGCCGTCGCGCCGGGCCGCCACTTCGTAGTAGTCCACGTGGCCGCGCCCGTGAATGGTCGCCTGGAAATTCTCGCGCCGCGATTCCACCCATTTCACGGGCTGGTTCAGGCGCATGCCGATGAAGCACATGAGCGCCTCTTCGGCGTAGACGTTCAGCTTGGAGCCGAACCCGCCGCCCACTTCCGGGGTAATGACGCGCAGCTTGTTTTCCGGCATTCCCAGGATGCCGGCGACGAGCGTGCGCAGCAGGTGTGGAATCTGCGTGGACGAGTACATGGTCACCGATTTTTCGCCCTGCCGCCACTCGGCGAGGACGCCGCGGGTTTCGATGGCGGTCGGAATCAGGCGCTGGCTGGTGATGCGCTGTTTTACCACCACTTCGGCGTCGCGGAAGGACTGCTCCACATCCCCGCCCTCCTGGTGAAAGGTGAAGGAGACGTTGTCCGGCCAGGCGGGGTGCACGGCGGGCGCGCCGGCGGCCAGCGCTTTCTCCGGATCGCACACGGCCTGAGTAGGCTCGTACTCCACTTCGACGAGGTCGGCGGCATCGCGGGCGATGTAGCGGTCGCCGGCCACCACCACCGCTACCGGGTGCCCCACGTAGTACACCCGATCCTGCGCCAGCAGGTGATGCTGCGGCACACGAAGGCCGGGCAGGGACGAAGCGCACGGCACGAGGCCGAGGTCCTTGATATCCGCGCCGGTGAAGACGGCCCGCACGCCCGGTGTGGCGAGCGCAGGCTTGACGTTGATGCTCTTGATGGCGGCCGCCGCATGGGGACTGCGCACGATGCAGGCGTGCTGCATGCCGGGCACTTTCAAATCGTCGAGGTAGACGGCCGTGCCGGTGATCAGCCGCGGGTCTTCGCGGCGGCGAATCTTCTTGCCGACCAGCGTTTCCGGCCGCGTGGTTGTCGTTGCCATGGCTATGAACCCGCCTTTCCCGCCGCCGCGGTCCGCACCGCGTTGACGATATGTTGATACCCCGTGCAGCGGCACAGGTTGCCTTCGAGGCCGTGCCGGATTTCCTGGTCTGTGGGGCTGGGATTATCGGCCAGCAGTTGTTTGGCGCTGAGAATCATGCCCGGCGTGCAGTACCCGCATTGCAGTGCGTGCTCGTCCCAGAAGGCTTCCTGCACCGGGTCCAGTCGGCCGTCGGCGGCGAGTCCTTCGATGGTGAGGATCTCCCGCCCGTCGGCCTGGACCGCGAACATGGTACACGATTTCACTGTCTTGCCGTTGAGCATCACGGTGCACGCGCCGCAAATGGAGGTTTCACATCCGATATGGGGGCCGGTGAGGCCCACCACTTCGCGCAAGTAGTGGATCAGAAGGAGCCGTGGCTCGACTTCGTCGGAATACGGTTTTCCATTGATGGTGAGAGTGATTTTTCGTTTCATGTGCGGCATCCCTACCCAGACGGTTAAGCAGGTTATCAGAAACGCGGAAAGAAACAAAGTGGGAGCCGGCGGTCAGAATTGTCCAATGCAAGATGAGCATGAAAAAGGGAAGGATGGGGTAGGCGTGGCGCGGCCGGGCTGCGCCCTACCAACGACACCGCTTCAAGGGTGCGGTACACACCCGAGGACATCGCGCTGCTGGCGGAAGCAGATCGGGCGCACGAGCGGTTGAGCGGGCCGGCCACGCGCCACATTTTCCAGCGCGAGTACCGCCAAGTCGCGGCTGCTGCGGCAATGCAAAGTGCAGTCGCCGGTTCCACCGCCGTTCCGCTAACGGGGTCGGAGGGCCGTGGAAATGCCGGGGTCCGTGGAAAGCATGGCAATCGGCATCCCTGTATTCTGCCAGACTCATCGGGAGAGCCACGGCCGGTGTGTCCGCTCGCGGACAACGTCTGCGCGGAATCGTAACCCGTGGCCGCCGAACCGTCCGGCAAACGCGAAGAAAACACGTCGCTCGTCGGCGGGCTTCCAGTTGCAGGTCAGACTGAGCTTGTTTCCCATCCTGCGCGACATCCGGTACTCGATGAGGAGTTTTCTGCGGACGCCGGGTCTGTCGCTGCTGCTGTTGCTCACCATTGCGCTTGGGACTGGCAGCAATGCATCGGTCCGCGCATTCGTACCGGGGCTGGTCCCGCATGCCTTCCCGGGCATCTCTCTCGACCGGGTCGTTGCGGTATTCGTGCGGGGCGCGCATGGTGAATCCGGCCCCTCTCCTACCAGGACTATCTGTCGCTCGAAAAGGGCGCTTCCGCGTTCGAATGGGTGGGTGCGGCGCGCATCTCGCCGGTCGCCGTTCAATTCGCGGATCGCTCGGACGTCGTTTCGGTGGCCGCCGTCACGCCCCATCTCGCCGCTCTGCTTCACCTGTCGCTCGAGCGAGGCATCGTCGTCAGTCACCACCTGCGGCAGAGTGAATTCCCCGGCAAGGCCGAAATCCGCGGCGAGCCGGTTCTCATTGACGGGGTCAACGTCCCCGTGGGCGGCGTGGCGCCCGCCTGGCTGGAAGGCCTGTATCGCGATCGTGCCGTCGATCTCTGGACGCCGTTGCACGAGAACGCCCTCACCGCTGTGGACCGCGCCAGCCCGAATTTCTGGGTTGCCGGCCGATTGCGCCGTGACGTGCCGGCCGATCAGGCGCCGCAGCGGATTCGCGCGGGCTCCCGTGAGTTCATCGTCCTCCCGTATACGGGCGTGCCACCCGAATTAGCGGAAGGCATGTCCCGCGTGGGCACGCTGCTCGCTATCGCCGCGGGGATCGTCTTTTTTGTGGCTTCCGGCAATGTCGCGCTGTTCCTGCTCGGACGCGCCTTCGCACGCTCGCGGGAGACCTCCCTTCGGGTCGCGCTCGGCGCCGGCCGCTGGCAACTGGCGCGAGCTCTGCTCGCGGATACCATTGTCATCTCCGCAATCGGCGGTGCGGCCGGCATGGTGTTGGCCGCGTGGACGGCGCATCTTCTCCCGGCGCTCTTGTTTGAACAGGATGCCGAGCGTATGGGATTCACGCCCGATCGTATCGGCATCGCCCTGTCATCCGCCGCGTGTTTCGCAATCACCATGGTGTGCGGTCTTCTGCCGGTCTGCCTGACTCCACACGATCGCCCGGCGGCGATCCTGCGCCGCGACAGCGCGGGGCCGTCCAAGCCGGTCCGGCGTCTGCGCATGCTTCTGGTGGTGGCCCAGATGACGACGTGCTGCATGCTCGTGGTGGCGACGGCGTTCCTCCTCGCCGGCTTTCGAAGCGCGCTACAGACCAACACCGGCCGTCGCCTTGGCCACCCGGTCCTCGCCACGGTCGAGACCGCCGATCCCTATGTCAATCTCCAGTACTTCCGCGATGTCGAGCGTGCGGCGCAGTTGGTAGCCGGTGTTTCGGGAGTGGCTTGGACCGGGCAGCCGCCGGGCGGCAATGCCGTCTGGCAGTCCTTCCGCAGCGAGCCACGGCAATTGCCATCGCGCGAGGTCAACTACTCCGCCGGCTTTCGCGCGCCGGTGGCGTCGGCGCCGCTGGGAATCTTCCAGCGGCGTGCGGAACCCGCCATCTATTTTCCGATGGCGCAGGACTGTCGCCGCAGCATGCCACTGATTCTCGGCGCGCGCGGGACGTGAAGCCCGCCATGCTGGTGGACCTGCGCCGTAAAATCGAATCCGTACCGGGGCGTGGCGCGTGCTCCCCTCGTGGTAACGACGCTCGAACAGCGCCTCGGCCGGACCTCGCGCGCGGCGCGTTGTTGGTCAGCCCGTACGCAATCATGCGCGAAGACAACTGAACATCGCCTGGGGCCCGCAACGGGCTCCTGGACCCGGCTCCGCCGATCTATTGCGCCGCCCAGGCTACCAGGAGGCCGCGCATGGCGTCGGTCCGCGCCGCCGATAACGGAGTCAGTCCCTTGCTTCCCATCGAGTGCGGATCGGCGCCCTTTGCCAGGAGCAACGCGGCAACACCCGCCTGTCCGCAATTGACGGCGCGCCGCAGCGGCGTTTCGCCCAGGCTGTCGCGCGCCTCGATGTTAGCCCCGCACGCAAGCAAGGCTTCGCACGCCTCGACGTTACCCCGGCGAGCCGCCATGTGCAGCGCTGTGCAATGCTTCACTCCATCGCAAGCATGGACCGTCGCGCCCCCTTGCACCAACGCTTTCACCACAGGGCCGCCGCCGGGACATTCGTTCCCCACGGAATAGAGCGGAGTATGACCGCCCCCGTCCCGGATGTTGGCATCGACCCCCAGCGTTAAAAGCGCCGCGACGATCGCCAGGTTGCCGGCGGCGGACGCCGCGTGCAGCAGGGTGCGGCCGGCGTAGCGTTCCCGCGCGAGATCCGCATTCTCCAGCAAAATGCGGTGTGCGTAATCCGCCATGGCGGCAATGCCGCTTCCGATCAGCACACCCGCAAAGTTCGCGAACACCGCGCGGTTCCGTTCGAAGCAGGATCGCAACGGGGGGCTCGCCACCATCGCGATGATTCGATCGAGGTCACCATCGCGGACTGCCGCCACGGCATCGTCCAATGCACGCTGCTCCTCCCATCGCCGGGCGATCTGAACGTGGATGTCGGAATGCTCCGATCGCCTCATCTCCGTAGAGGCGGGGCCGGTATTGACGACATACGCGGACGCCTCCGTGAAAAGCTCGAGCAAGGCGCCGCGCATGGGCTCGCTCATCGCAACCTCGCCCAATACCCTCGTTATGTGCCCCATCCACGCGTCCCGCTCCTTCGGCCCGATCGGAAAACGGCGATGCGATTCACGCAAGCTCAACCACCACCGTCGTTGGGAGTCCTCCGGGGGGCCACCCAGGAACTGAACCAGGAACGCCGCAAACTCCTCAATGGCGCACCTGAACGTCTTTCCCGGAAACAGCGGCCGCAGGACCGGATCCTTGGCCACACGGGCATAGAATGCGGTCGCAAGTTCGCGGCATTTTGCCGCCCCTCCCATCGCCTCGAACAGATCAATTGGCGGACCGCTGCCCGCACCTGCCGCCGAAAGAGGTCTTCTGGGCATGATCTATCTTCTCGCGAAATCCCAGACCGCCGGTGGACCAAAGCAGGGCACGCACGCCGCGTGGCAACGCCGGCAGCACCCCGGAGAGGAGCGGCGGCAAGCGGCCCCTACCGCGATCCTGTCGCTGCGAAGTGCGGCAGTCCGGCCGCGCTCCCGAAGTGGCCCGCCAGGCGCGCCACGATCAAGTCGCGCCGCGCCATCAGCCCGTCGATCTCCCCGGTAGTGAGAAACTCGCCCAACTCGCGTGCCACGTCCGAACGTTTCAGGCCGCGCAGCGCGCCGAGCAGCGCGGGCGTCACGTGCGTGATCGCCGCCGGGTCGCGCAGGTGGGTCCACTTACGGAAGGCGCGGGTGTGGTCGATCATCCATACGTTCCAGTTCCGCCCGATCAGCAGGTTCTCCTGGCTCCGGTCCATGTTGTAGATCAGTTGGTCGAAAATCCGTATGGTATCCATCTGGCGGTTCCATCGGCCGAGATCGGGCGGTTCGATGTGGCGCGTCACCCGCTCGCGCTCATTCATCAACACGTCGTCCACCCACCAGTCGAACGATGCCGGCTTGCCGCCGATCGGGCGCGCCACCGATACCGGAACCATGTCCGTCAGGTTCAACAACCGGGCCAGCCGGAAGGCCGCCACATTGAACTTCCAACTGTCCTTGAACTCCTTCTCCCGCGATCCGTCCTTGCCCTTGAACAGAGGCATGTAGATGTTCACGGTCTGGGCGTGGGCCGCGTGTGTTCGGCGCCCATCGCTCAGCGTGACCTTGCGCGACCCGGTAATGCCGTGGCCCGCGGGGGCGTCCGCGATGATGCGCGCGTTCAGCAGAAACTGCTCTTCGGCGGCCACCGTCCAGCCGTCGGAACCCGGGCCACACCACAGCCCTCCCGCGAGCAGCGCCCCCAACACGAACACTCGGTACATGGCGCTGGTGGCGCTGCACATCGAGTGCCGCGGCGGCCCGCGACCGTGCGCGTCCTCACACCTTCATCACCATACGTGGCACCGGTTCGCCCGGACCATCTTCTGCGCCGGCCTGCAGGAAAAGGCCTTCTGGAACTCGGACATGTTTTCCACCGCGCCGAACACACGAAACTTCGCCGGCGAATGCGGATTGGTCAGCACCTGAAGCCGCAGCGCCTCGGCCCGCGCGTTCTGGCACCACACCTGCCCGAAGGAGAGGAAGAAGCGCTGCTCCGGCGTGAATCCGTCGATCTTCTGCGTGCGATTGCCGATGGTATCCATCAGGGCCATCAGCGCAATGCGCAGCCCGCCGTTATCGGCCGTGTTCTCGCCCAGGGTGAGCTTGCCGTTGATGTGCAGCCCCGGCGCCACTTCGAAACTGGAGTATTCGTCGGCCATGCACGCCTCGCGCTCCCCGAAGTTCTTCGCGTCTTCCGGCGTCCACCAGTCGCGCAGGTTTCCCTCGGCGTCGAACTGCCGCCCTTCATCGTCGAACCCGTGCGTCAGCTCGTGGCCGATCACCATGCCGATGCCGCCGAAGTTCACCGCATCGTCCATCCGGTTGTCGTAAAACGGCGGCTGCAGGATGCCCGCCGGAAAGTTGATGTCGTTCATCTGCGGCTCGTAGTAGGCATTCACGGTGGGCGGCGTCATCTCCCATTCCTGGCGGTCCACCGGCTTGCCGATCTTGTTCAGGATGCGGTGAAACTCGAAGGTATTGGCGCGGTAGTCGTTGGCCAGCGCTTCGTCGCGGCGGATCACCACGCTCGAATAGTCCCGCCAATGGTCGGGATAGCCGATCTTGTTGGTGATCCCGTGGAGCTTCACCAGGGCCTGTTTCTTGGTGGCCGGGCTCATCCAGTCCAGTTGCTGGATGTCGTCGCCCAGCGCCTTTTCGAGCGCATCCACCAGCTTCAGGGTGCGCGCTTTGCCCTCGGCGCCAAAGGTCCGCTCCACGTATTTCTTTCCCAGCGCCTCGCCCAGTTCCTGGTCGGTGTAATCCACGCAGCGCTTCCAGCGCACCCGCATCTCGGTAGTGCCGGTCAGCACCTTGCCGTAGAAATTGAAATTCTCCTCCACGAACGCAGCCGGCAGAATCCGGGCATGGGAGTGGAGCGTGTGCCAGATCAGGTAGGTCTTCCAATCGTCCAGGCTGGCGCTCTGAATCTCGGCGCTCATGGCTTGGAAGAAATCCGGCCAGGCCACGTTGAGGCTCTGGAATGCGGGCGCGCCGGTCCCGGCGAAGTATTGGGGCCAGCGGAAGGCCGGCGCAAGCGACTCCAGTTCCCCAACGCCGAGCTTGTGGTAGACCTTCTCCGGATCGCGGCGCGCCACGTTGTCGAGCGAGCCCCTTGCCAGCGCCGTCTCGATGCGCATCACCGCGGCGGCGTCCCGCCTGGCCTGCTCCGCCCGCACCCCCGCCAGTTCCAGCATGCGCGCCACGTGCGCCACGTATTTCTCGCGCAGCGCCACCGACTGAGGATCGTCCTTCAGATAGTAGTCGCGGTCCGGCAGGCCGATCCCGCCCTGGTCCGACTGCGCAATCTCCATCTTCGAGTCCTTGGCGTCCGGCGCCGAATAGAAATCGAACAGCGCTGGAACGCCTACGCTGTGCAGATGCGCGATTTCCCCGGCAAGCTGCGCCTTGTCCTGAAGGCCGCGGATGCGCGCGAGGTCCGGTTCCACCGGCTTCAGCCCCTGCGCATCGATGGTCTTCCCATCCATGCAGGCGGCATAGTAGTCGCCAATCTTCTGCGCCACCGCGTCCCGTCCCGGATCGGGTTTGGAAGCCTCCTCCAGGATGTCGTGCAGGATGACGCGATTGCGCTCCTCGAGCTCGCTGAAGCGCCCCCAGATCGCCTGGTCCGGCGGAATGGGGTTGTTCTTGAGCCAGGTGCCGCACGCGTATTGATAAAAATTTTCACAAGGATTGGCGGTGCGGTCCATGTTTTGCACGTCGAATCGGAGATTGGCGGTGGACTGGGCAAACGCCGCCGCCATCCAGAGAGTGGAAACCAGCGCGATCTTCAGCAAGCGAGACCCCCCACCTTCAATGTACAATGCGCCGTGACGGGCCTCGTCCATCGCGTGATGTTACGCTCAATGCCCCGCGCTTTGCGCGTCCGGCAGGAAGTAAAACACCATGGCCAGGATGAGGTACACCACCAGCAGTTGCACACCCTCCAGCCAGTTGGTCTTGCCATCGGAAGCGACCTGCCCGGTGATCAGCACCGCCACGAACACCGCCAGCACTTCGGCGGGCGAAAACACCAGGTCCATCGGACGCGGCCCTACGAAGTGGCTGGCGATCACCAGCACCGGCGCCACGAACAACGCGATCTGCAAACTGCTCCCGATGGCGATTCCCAGCGACACCTCCATGCGGTTGCGGAGCGCCAGCATGATGGCCGTGCTGTGTTCGGCGGCGTTGCCCACCACCGCCACGATGATCACGCCGAGAAAAACCCGGCTCATGCCGAACGACGCCGCCGCGGGCTCCACCGATCCCGTCAGGATCTCGCTCGTCCACGCGATCAGCGCCGTAGCGCCAGCCAGCACCGCCAGCGCCTTCTTGAGGCTCCAGTGGTTCTGCCCGAGGTCGCCCGGGTCGCCCGCGAAAAGCTGCTTGTGGGTGTAGAGCGAAAACACCAGGTGCGCGCCATACGCCACCAGCAGAACTACCGCGATGATCACGTTCAGGTTGTCCTCGCCCGGCCGCCCGCTCGGCCCGGCCAGCAAGTGAAACGCCGCGGGCATGATCAGCGCGATCGACGACAGCGTCAGCAACGTGGACTGCTCCCGCGCCGCGGTGACGTTGAACGACTGCTCGCGATGCCGCAGGCCGCCCGCCAGCACCGCCCCCCCCAGCACCAGCAGAATATTGCCCAGAATCGATCCGGTGAGCGAGGCCTTCACCACTGTGTGCAGCCCTTTGTGCAGGGCCATCCCCGCCAGGATCAGCTCGGCGGCATTCCCGAAGGTCACGTTCAACAGCGCGCTGAGCCCGGCGCCCGTATACGCGCACAGGTTCTCGGTGGCTTCGCCGAGCCACCCCGCCAGCGGCACGATGGCCAAGCACGCCACAAGGAAGATCAGCGTGTGCGATTCGGGCGAAAAGAACTCCAGCCCGATGGTCACCGGAACGAAAATCAACAGCCACTGGAGCAAGGCTCAGCCCACCTTTAACCCTTCCCACCGCGCCACGACGGCACTGGCCAGGCAGTTGCCGAGCACATTGATGGAGGTGCGCGCCATGTCCAGCAGCGCGTCCACGCCGAGCAGCACCGCCACCCCTTCCATGGGCAGATGAAACGTGGCGATCGTGCCCGCCAGAATCACCAGCGCCGCGCGCGGCACGCCCGCGACGCCTTTGCTGGTGAGCATCAGCGTCACCATCATGAATAGCTGCTCGCCGAACGACAGGCTCACCCCGGCCGCCTGCGCCACGAAAACCGAAGCCACCGAGAGATACAGCGTGGTGCCATCCAGGTTGAAGCTGTAGCCCGCCGGAATGACAAATCCCACGATGTGCTTGGGCACGCCGAAGCGCTCCATGTTTTCGAGCGCCAGCGGCAGCGCGGCTTCGCTCGAAGCGGTGGAAAAGGCGATCAGAAACGGCTGGCGCACGGCGCGGTAGAACCCGGCCGGCGGAATCCGCGCCAGCACCACCACCGTCCCCAGCACCACCACCACGAACACCACCAGGCTGAGGTACAACGTGGCGATCAGCTTGCCAAGGCCGAACAGCACGTGGATCCCTTTGGCGCCCACCGTCACGCCGATGGCCGCCCCCACCCCCAGCGGGGCCAGGTACATCACGTACCGCGTGTAGCGGAACATCACTTCCGCCAGCGAGCCGCACACCTTCACCACCGGCTCGGCCTTCGCGCCGATGGTCGCGCAGGCGGCGCCGAACAGGAACGCGAACACCACCACCTGCAACACGTCGTTGCGCGCCATGGCGTCGATGATGCTCGCCGGGAAGATATGCTCCAGCACGCTGCCGAGTGTCGTGGCGGCCACCGGCAGCGCCGCCTCGGCCGCGGTCTGCTGAATCGGAACCCCCATGCCCGGCCGCACCAGGTTCACCGCGCCCAGTCCCAGAAACAGCGCCGCCGTGGTGACCAGCTCGAAGTAGACGATGGCCTTCAGCCCGATGCGGCCCATGTGCTTCAGCTCGCCGCCCCCCGCGATGCCGTATACCAGGGTGGCGAAAATCAGCGGCGAAACGATGGAGCGGATCAGCCGCAGGAAAACATTGCTGACCGGCGCCAACTGCGCGGCGAACGCCGGCGCCGCCACTCCCAGCAGGACTCCCGCGGCCATTCCAATGAAGATCCACGCGGTGAGCGAGATCCGCTTCATCGTTCGCCCCATTTCAGCTTCTGGCGCAGCACGTCGAAGAACATCATATGCGGCGGGCGAACCAGCAGCAGGCAGAAGCGCGAGCTGCGGCACACCACGGCGTCGTTCTCACGAATCGGCATGCCCACCTGCCCGTCGATGGTGAGATACACGCTTTCGTCGGGCCCGTGCGAGATGGCCCGAATCACGCTCGTTTCCGGCACCAGCACGGGGCGGTTGGTGAGCATGTGCGGGCAAATGGGCGTCAGGCAGATCGCCGGCACCGAAGGAAAGATGATCGGCCCGCCGGCCGAAAGCGAATAGGCTGTGGACCCGGTGGGCGTCGAGATGATCAGGCCGTCGGCCTTGTAGGCGCACACGAATTGATCGTCCACATAGGTGTCCAGATCGATCATGCGGGCGATGGCTACCTTGGTGAGCACGGCGTCGTTGAGCGCGTCCCACGATGCGACCACCCCTCCCTCGCGCACCACTTCGGTATTCAACAGCTTGCGTTTGGCCACGCGGTGCTCGCCGCGGAAGGCGCGCTCGAGCTCGGGGAACAACTCGTCGATGCTGATGGCGGTGAGGAATCCCAGGCCGCCCAGGTTGACCGGGAGCAGCGGAATCTCCCGCCGCCCGATGGCGCGCGCCGCCGAAAGCAGCGTCCCATCGCCGCCCAGCACCACGATTAGATCGCACCCTTCGGGCACGTCGGCGCGCGGCAGCCCCGGCGCCGCCCCGTTGGCGTAATCCGCCGTCACCTCGTCCATCCGCAGCTCGAGGCCCCGGCGCCACAGCCACTCGATCAGCTTCGGCACTACCCCGCCGGCGGCATCGGCGTGCGGCTTCGAAACGATACCGACGGTCTTAATGACGGGCATACAGGAGAAACTCCTTGTTTCCTTCGGCGCCCAGGATCGGGCTCTCCATGATGCTGGTGACGAACCCCATCCCGCGCACCGCCAGGTCTACCTTTTCGCAAGCGGCGCGGTGCAACTCGGGTTGGCGCACGATGCCGCCCTTACCCACCAGGCCCTTACCAACTTCGAACTGCGGTTTGATCAGTATAACCAGTTGCCCGTCATGGCGGAGCAGCCGCGCCGCCGCGGGCAGAATCAGCGTGACGGAGATGAAGCTCACGTCGCAGGTGACCAGGTCCACCGGCTCGCCAATGTCGTCGAAGGCCAGGCCCCGGGCGTTGATGCCTTCGTGTACAACCACTCGCGCATCATTGCGCAGCTTCCAGGCAAGCTGTCCGGCCCCGACGTCCACCGCATGCACTTTTTGCGCGCCGGCCTGCAACAGGGCGTCGGTGAAGCCGCCGGTGGACGAGCCGATATCGAGGCAGACCTTGCCCGCCACCGGAACGGCGAACTGTTGGAGCGCGGCCGCCAGCTTCCATCCGCCGCGGCTGGCGTAGGGCGGCCGTTGCAGCACCTCGATGGCCGCATCCTCGGCCACGAGCTGTCCCGCCTTGCCGGCCCTCTGTCCCTCGACGCGCACTTCGCCCGCCATGATGAGCGCCTGCGCTTTCTCCCGCGATTCGGCCAGACCGCGTTCCACGATCAGCCGGTCGAGCCGGACCTTCATGATTTGCGATGCACGATCAGGTCGGCCAGCTCGTCCAGACGCGCGGAGCGCGATCCGAACCGCTCCAGAACCCGGTGCGCGCGGCCGCATTCCGCTTCCGCCATCCGGCGCGACGCTTCCAGCCCATAGACCGCCGGGAAGGTGATCTTGCCCTGCTCGGCATCCTTGCCCGCGGTCTTCCCCAGTGATTCGGAAGACTCCTCGACATCCAGGATGTCGTCCACGATCTGGAACGCAAGTCCGATGTGTTCGCCGTAGCAGGACAGCGCCTGGTATTGCCCGGCATCGGCGCCGCCGAAAATCGCGCCCATCCGCAGGCTGGCGCGGAGCAGGGCGCCGGTCTTGGCGCGATGGATGGTTTCGAGCAGCTCCGGATTCGGCGGCTTGCCTTCGCCTTCCAGATCGGCCACCTGTCCGCCGATCATGCCGCCGACCGTCCCCGCGGCCACGGCCAGCTCGCCGATGAGCCGCGTGCGGCGCTCCTCGGGAACCGGCAACTGGGCCAGTACCTGAAACGCAAACGTGAGCAGCGCATCGCCCGCCAGGATCGCCATGGCCTCGCCGAACACTTTGTGGTTGGTGAGCTTGCCGCGGCGGTAGTCGTCGTTGTCGAGCGCCGGCAGGTCGTCGTGGATCAGCGAATAGGTGTGGATGAGCTCGAGCGAGCAGGCCGCGGTGATGACCCCATCCGCTTCGTCGGCGACGGCCAGCGCGGCTTCCATGCACAGAATCGGCCGGATGCGTTTTCCGCCCGCGAACAGGCTGTAGCGCATGGCGCGGTGAATGGTTTCCGGTGGCGCCGTTTCCGGGGGCACGAGGCGGTCGAGCTCGGCATCCACCGCCCGCTGTTGCTGAACAAGATATTCGCGCAGGTCCATCGCTGGCTATTTTTCGACGCGAAACGGCTCGGCGGTGAGCTTGCCATCCTTGCGGAGGAGCACCTCGACGCGGGTTTCGGCGGCCTCGAGCTGCTTGCGGCAGGTATCGCTCAGACCCATGCCGCGTTCGAAAAGTTCGAGCGAGCGTTCGAGCGACAGGTCGCCGTTCTCGAGTTCCTTGACCACTTTTTCCAGCTCGTCCAGGCAGGCCTCGAAAGACTCGACCGGCTGGGCGTCGGTTTGGTTCTCCGCCATCGCCCTCATTCTAACAGGGGCTCACCGGCGCGGCGCCATCGTTCCCTGCCTCGCTCTACGACGTACACAACCCCGGGCCGTCCAGGCCCTTGGTGTAGAGGTAGCCGTCCTTCACCTCGAAGATGCCGGGGAAGCGCTTCTCCCATCCGCGATTGGCCGCCGGGACATATTCGCGCGCGTTGGCCTCCAGCCCGGTCACGCCGGGCACGTGCGCCGCGATGCCTACCGAGTGCACCAGGGCCGCTCCCGGACAGGTCAGGTCCTGCACGCAGCGGAACATCTTGTACTTCTGCGTGGCGGCGGCCATCAGCAGCGATTCCGACTGGCCCTTGCAGGCCTTGAGAGCGGCGCCGGTGTAGCCCATCTCACGCGCGATGAGCAGGGCATCCAGGCCGGTCAGCGACTCGTCGATCACCACCGGCCGCAGTTTCGCGGCCTCGAACATAGTGTTGCCGCGGTCGCGGGCCAGGTCGCGCGCGGTGGGCTGCTCGATGTACTGCACCAGGTCGAAGGCAGCGGGCGCCTTCTGTTTCAGGTGGTGCTCGAAATCGAGCAGGTACTGCACGTTGGGGCACCGCTCGTTGAAGTCGAGTGAATAGATCCACTCACGCACCCCGCGCTTGGCCTGCGCTTCCGTGGCGACGCGGTGGATGGCCGCGACGCGATCCACATCCCAGGCCAGATCGGCGCCGTTGAGCTTGATCTTGATGGCGGTGACGCCGTTGTAGGGGATCCACGCGGCCAGGGTTTCGGGGAGCCCGTCGCCGATGGGGCGGGTGACCTCGGCCGCGGTGAGGGCATCGGACGCACCCACCGAATGGAACATCTGGATGCGCGGCGTCGGCTTCGCCTGAATGTAGCGGTCGAGATACTCGCCGCGGAACTCCTCGTTCAGGTAATGCGCGAGGTCGTAGCGGACGAACTCCCGGCCGCAGGCGGTAAAGCTGTTGCGGCCGTGCAGGCGGCCGTAGGCGTCGTGCAGCGCGGCATCCACGGGGCTGGCGGTGACCAGGGTGCACAGCTTGGGAATCGGCTGCGGCAGGCGCATCTCGGTGGACGTTTCGGCGGCCGCTTTGAGATACTCGGGCAGCAGCTCGTGATTCATGTCGAGCGGGTGGGCGAAGGCGGTGTAGTCGCGCGCCCGGCGGGCGATCTTGAGCGCCAGCGACCGCATGGCGAACAGCGTGGTTTCGTACGGGATATCCGGCGAAGGGAACGACCAGACGTTGCCCAGCGGCATCTCGGCATACCCTTCGGCCGTTTTGCCCCCCTTCGACCGCAACCGGCAGCGCACGCTGAGCATGGTGACCCGGTCCACTTCCTTGCCGCCGAACTTGTATGGGGCGCGGTAGCGGTAGTCCTGAAAGCCGGTGCGGATCTCCTCGATGCGCGCGTCGGTGGCTCGCGCCGCCAGGAATGCAGGCATGGCCAGGAACTCGCGCCGTCGGACGGTCACAGGTTTGCCTGTGCCAGCCACCCGCGCAGGCGGGAGAGATCGCGCTTCATGGCGGCGAAGACCTCTTCGCGGGGGATGGTGAGGGTGGTTTTGCCGTCGTTGGCGCCGCCCAGCGGGTACTCGATGTGAAGCTGGAGAGGGCCGGCGAAATCGGTCTCGGCGACCATCGCGAAGAACTGCGGAAACCGCACCATGCCTTCGCCCAGGGGTTTCCACTGCGGCTGCCAGTTGCCCTTGGCATCCTTGCCCCACAGGAAGTCTTTCACGGCGATGCCGCCCAGATAAGGTGTGCTGATGCGGAAGCTGTTGATCCAGCCGCCGAAGCCGCCTTCCACGGTGGCGTGCCCCACGTCGTAGTTGACACTGACGCGGCTGGGATCGAAGTCCTTCAGCAGGATGTACAGGTCCCAGATGTTCGCGCCCACCTGGCCGACGCCGGAGTGGGTGTGATACATGGCGCGCGCCTGGTAGCGGGCGTTGAGCGCGGCGAGCTTGGCGATGCGCGGCTTCATGCGGTCGAGCTGCGCCGCGTACGGCTGCCCGGCCACCCATCGCATTCCGCCCCAGCGATAGTTGCGGATGCCGAGACCAGCCATGGCTTTCAAGATATTTTCCGCGTGGGGCGTTTCGGCATCCACGATATCGGTGGTGACCATGGGCAGTTCCAGGCGATGCTCGCGAATGATCTTGACGAGCCGCGGAAGGTCCTCGGCGACGCGTTCGGGTTCCACGTGACCGCCTTTGCGGACGGTGAGGTCGATGGCGTCGAACCCCAGGTCGGATGCGGTGCGCGCCAGCTCTTCGCCGCCAACAAACTGGAGATGCTTGGAGAAAATAGCGACTTTGAGCTTGCGGGCGGAGGCCCGCGCGCGCGGGCTGAGGAGCACGGGCGCCGCGGCCAATACCGCGCGGCGCGAAAGGGAAGAACGGTCCACGACCTTTGATATACCACACTGGCGCCTGGTCTCTCCCGCTGCGCTGCCCGGCGCGCCGCGGCTGGTATCCTGGAGCTTGGCTCGCATACACCCCTTCCAACCCTTTCGCTACACGGCCAAAGCCGGCCCCCTCGAGAACCTGGTTACCCAGCCTTACGACAAGATCTCGCAGGCCATGAGGCAGCGTTACCTCACGCTCAGCCCGCATAACCTGGTTCGCGTGCTTCTGGGCGAACGGCGGCCCGACGATTCCGCTGCCGACAGCGTGTACACCCGCGCCGCCCGCCACCTGGACGACTGGATTGCCGCGGGCGTCCTGGAGCGCGACGGCGAACCTGGTGTTTTTCCGTACTTTCAGGAATTCACCGACCCCGACACGGGCGACCGGCTCACGCGCAAAGGCCTCATCGCCCTGCTGACGCTGGAGGACTACGCCGCCGGAGTGGTCTACCGCCACGAACAGACGCTGCGCGGCCCGAAACAGGATCGCCTGGAACTGTTGCGGCACACCCACGCCCATTTCGGCCAGCTCTTCCTGCTGTACGCCGATCCCGCCCGCGCCGTGGACGCACTGCTCGACCAGGCCGCCGCCGCGCCACCGCTGGCCGAGGTCGCCGATGAGTACGGGGCCATTCATCGCTTCTGGAAAATCCGCGACGCAGCGCCCATCCAGCAACTCATGAGCGACCGCCGGCTGCTCATCGCCGATGGACATCACCGCTATGAAACCGCGCTTGCGTTTCGCGACGAGAACCCCGGGCTCGCGGGCGCCGATCGTGTCATGGTGACCCTGGTCAACACCCATTCGCCGGGCCTCCGGATCTTGGCCACGCACCGCCTGGTGAGCGGCATCCCGGCGGAGGGCTTCCCTGACGAATTCCTGCGCACCTCCGCCGACGATTTTCAGGTGGAGGAGATCGAGTCGCTGGACACGCTCAAGCGAGCCTGGGCCGAGTGCGGCGACCGGACCGTGATCGGGGCGGCCATCGGCAACCGCCTCTACCGCATGAAAGAGCGCGACGCCCGCGGCGAGCTGGACGTGCGCATCCTGCACGAGAGCATCCTGGACAAGGTGCTGGGCATCGGCGAAGAAGCCGTGCGCGACGAAAAGCACCTGCGCTACATACGAGGCATCGATGCCGCCATGGAGGAAGCCCGCAAAGGCGCTGCCCAGATCGCCTTCCTGCTGAAGCCGACCTCGGTGCAGCAGGTGGCGGACACGTCCTTCGCCGGCGGTGTGATGCCGCAGAAGTCCACCGACTTCTACCCCAAGCTGCTTTCCGGACTGACCATCTACCGGCTCGATCGATAACCGCGCCGGCATTCCCCGCGAAAACAGGGGCGCGTTAACGGTCCGCCCCACCCGGCCGTCTTCCCTGCAGATTCACCTCAGAAGGAGGACGAAACGATGCGAAACGTAATCCGAACGGCAGCGCCCGTAGCGCTGTTTGCGCTCGCCGGGCAGCTCCTGGCCGGCGGTTTCTGGCTGCAACTGGGTAACCCCGAGGCCAGTCCCGAGGCCCGCAAAGCCAATGCCATAGTCACCATCAAGGCCACCGGCTGCCACGACCCGGCCACGGCCAAGGTCATGGCCACCGCCATCGGCGTGGTGGACGGCCACCGCCAGACCATTCCGCTCACCCTCACGCAGCTTCCCGGCCCGGGGATGTTCGCCCTGACCCAACAGTGGCCCAATACCGGCCGCTGGGTCATTCAACTGGTGGGCACCAACGGCGAACAGTTCACCAACACGCTCGTCATTGCCGGTCCGGAAGGTGTGGACCGCCTGCACGCCCAATCGGACATGAAGAAGTTCAGCTCCGGCACGATCGAATCCATGCTGAACTGAGCCGTCCCGCTATGATGACTCTGGTGGCAACCGCGGTGGAAGCAGACGACGGCCTGGTCTCCCGAGCCGCTGAGGGCGACCGCGGCGCCTTCGGCGAGCTCTACGTGCGGTACGCCCGCATGGTGCACGGCATCCTGCTCGCGCGCGTGCCCGCCGGCGATGCCGAGGACCTGGTGCAGGATGTTTTTATGTCTGCCATGCGGCAGCTTCGCGGCCTGCGCACCGCGGCGGCTTTTCGCGGATGGCTGGGCTCGATCGCCCGCAACCGCGCCATCGACTATTTCCGCGATGCCCGGCGCCGCACGCCGCTCGATGACACTACCGAACGCGAGCAGGCCGCGCCGCCCGCCGCGCCGGACGCCTTCATGGTGCTCGACTTGGTCCGCACCCTTCCCGTAGCCTATCGTGAGACGCTCATCCTGCGCCTGGTGGAAGGCATGACCGGGCCCGAAATTGCGGATCGGACCGGACTCACGCCCGAGTCGGTGCGCGTCAATCTGTGCCGCGGCATGAAGATGCTGCGCGAGTTGTTGGCAGGAGTGGAAAGCAAATGAACGACGAATATCTATGGGACCGCTCCGGCCCCCCCGATCCGGAAATCGAGCGCCTGGAGCGCACCCTGGCCCCGCTGCGCTACCGGCTGCAACGGCCCGGGCCGCGGCGCACCTCCTACCGGGTCTATGGCGCGATGGCCGCCGCCGTGCTGATCGCCATTGCGCTGTGGCAATTCCGTGCGACCCCCACGTCCCCCACCGCCTGGCAAATCGCCAGCCTGGAAGGCGCGGCGCACCTCGGCGGCCGCGCGGCGGTTGTCGCCATGGCCGTCGGCGTCGGGCAGGTGCTGCGTACCGGCGATGCCGCCCAGGTCACGCTCCAGGCCGACGCCCTCGGCCGGCTCGATCTCGGGCCGGATTCGGAAATGCGCGCCGCCACGGATCGCCGCCTGTCGCTGCGGCGCGGCCGTCTCCACGCCTTCATCTGGGCGCCGCCGCGCCAGTTCGTGGTGGATACGCCGTCGGCGCGCGCGGTAGACCTGGGCTGCGAATACACGCTCGACGTGGATTCTTCAGGCGACGGGCTGCTCCGCGTCGCGCTGGGCTGGGTGGCGTTCCAGGTGGGAGACCACGAGTCGTTCATCCCCGCTGGCGCTCAGTGCGTCACCCGCAAGCGCGGCGGCCCCGGGGTTCCCTATTACGAGGACGCGCCCGAGGCCTTGCGCCGCGCCGTCTCCCGCTACGAACTGGGCGATGGCGGAGCGCTCGACGCCATTCTCGCCAGTGCCCGCCCGCGCGACGCCCTCACCCTCTGGCATCTCCTCACCCGAGTCCCGGACGGCCGCCGCGGCGTGGTCTTCGACCGCTTCGCCCAGCTTGTCACTCTGCCGGCGGACGTCTCGCGCGAGGCCGTGCTTCGCAAAGACGGCCGCATGATCGACCGTTGCTGGGATGCCCTCAACCTGGAGAATACAAGCTGGTGGCGCGGTTGGGAGCGGAAGTGGTGACGACGTGTTGCGGCCGCCCTTCCCGGAAGGCGCGGAGGTTCTCGACCGCCATGCGCAGGCCCGCCGCCAGCGCTTCCGGAGTAATTCCCGCGCAGTGCGGGGTGAGCACCACGTTGTCGAGCGCCAGCAGTGGATGTTCGCTCGGTAACGGCTCGGTCGTGAACACGTCGAGCCCCGCGCCGGCGATTTGCCTGGCGCCCAGCGCCTGAAGCATCGCCCCTTCCTCCACAATGGCGCCGCGCGCCGTGTTGATGAGGATGGCGCCGGGCTTCATCAAAGCGAACTGCGGCGCGCCCACGAAACCCGTGGTCTCCGCTGAAAGCCGCAGGTGGATGCTCACCACATCGCTCGTGCGGTAAAGCTCCTCCAGGTCCACCAGTTCTACGCCTGCGATCGGCGCCGGATGCATCGTCCAACCCAGCACGCGCATGCCGATCGCCCCTGCCAGCCGCGCGAACACCTTGCCTATGGCGCCCAATCCGACTACGCCGCAGGTTTTCCCGCGCAGCTCCATGGAACGTCCGCGCGGCCATTCGCCGCGCCGCGTAGCGCCATCCATCAGCGGAATCTTCCGCGCCACGGCGAACAGCAACGCCAGCGCGTGTTCCGCAATCGAGACCGCCGAGACGCCCGGCGTATTGGTTACCACCACGCCATGCTCCGCCGCCGCCCGAAGGTCCACGTGGTCCGTGCCCGTGCCCCAAACGGAAAGGATTCCGAGCGTCGGGCAGGCCGCGAACACGCCTGCCGTGAATTTCGTCGTAGCCCGGATATTCAGCACTGCCTCGGCCGCGCCGATCCGCTCGATCAGGGCGGCCTCCGACGCGGGCAGCGAATCGTAGTAATCGGTTTCCGTGAAGCGGCTCAGCTCCCGCCAGGCATCGCTCCCTGCCAGCACCGGCGGTGCATCATCCGGAACGCAAATTCGGGCGATCATTGCGGCGCTCAATTGTCCACCCGCAGCGCCCGCACCGGATCGATGCTGCTCGCGCGCAGCGCCGGAATCAGGCCCGCCGCCGTGGCGCAGACCGCCAGCACCGCCGCCGCCGCAGCTAAGATCGCCGGCTCCCAGGTCTTCACGCCGAAGACCTGGTCGGCCAGCAGACGCCCCGCCGCCAGGGACGCCGGAATGCCCAGGGCCAGCCCGATCGCCACCTGCGCCATCGCCCCGCCCAGGATCATCCGCACCACCCGCCCGCGTGTGGCCCCCAGCGCCGTTCGCACGCCGATCTCCCCGGTGCGCCGCGCCACCGAGTACGCGGTGATGCCGTACAGCCCGATGGAAGCCAGCAGCAGGGCCAGCCCCCCGAACAGCTCAGCCAGCCGCCCGATGAGGCGCTCGTGCGTCAACTGGTAGCCCAGCAGGCCCTGCATGGGAGTCACCCTCAGCATGGTGAGGTTCGGATCGACCGACCCCAGCGCCCGCTGGACGCGCGCCGCCAACTCCGGCGGGTTGCCCTCCACCCGCAGGGTGATGCTCTGGATCAGGTTCGATCGCGCTTTCCCGCTGTTCTCCCATTCGGTCTTCCACATCTGCAGCATCGGCAGGAAGAACATGGGCCGTCCCGGCTGCCGCGGGTTGCGGAATACCACGGTGTTCACCACTCCCACGATCTGATAATCCGTGCTGTGCTCCGCGCCTCCGAGCCCGAACCGCTTGCCCACCGCATCTTCGTTGGGCAGGTACTGGTCCACGAAGGCCTGGTTCACCACCGCCACGTGCGTGGCGTTTGCCGTGTCGCGCTCGTCAAACACACGCCCGCGCAGCACGCGCGCGCCGATGCTGTCGAAAAAGCCCGGGCTGACTCGGTCCCACGATGGCGAGATCATCTGCCCCGGCCGCTCTTCCAGAGTTACGCCCGATTGCCAGTTATTCCCCGACATCGGGCTGTACAGCACCAGCGCGGCGTTGCGCACACCCGGAATCTGCCGCATCTGCCGCTCGATGTCGCCATAGACGGCCGCCAGTTTCTCCGGCGAATAGCCGCTCAAGCCGGCGTTGACGTCCACCACCAGGGTGCCATCCAGGCGCATCCCGAAGGGCTGATTCTCCAGGTTCCGCATGGTCTCGACCATCAGGCCCGCGGCGGCCAGGAGCACCAGCGACAACGCCGCCTGGGTCACCACCAGCGACCTCTGCGGCAGGGTGCTGCGCCCGCTGGCCGACCGCCCCGCGCCGTGGAGCGCCGCCGCCGGATCGGCGCGCGACGCCGACCACGCCGGTGCCACGCCGAACACCACGCCCGTCACCACCGAAAGCAGAAAGGCGAACCCGAGCACCGGCAACGACGGCGTGGCATCGATCGGAATATAGCGGGCAAAGCCGAACGCCATTCGCATCAGCAGCTTCGCCAGTTGCATCGCCACCAGCAGGCCCGCCGCTCCGCCGGCCACGGCCAGCAGCACGCTCTCGGTCAGCATCTGCCGCACCAGCCGCTGCCGGGGCGCGCCCAGCGCCACGCGGATGGCCGTCTGCGCGCGGTTGGCCGCGCCCCGCGCCAGTTGCAGGTTGGCAAGGTTGGCGCACGCGATCAGCAGCACCAGCCCGGTGATCCCCATGAGCAGCCGCAAATCGTTCCTGAAGGTGTCGCGCATCTGCGCCAGGCCCGCTCCCGCCGGCGCCAGGCCCAGCCGCTGGCGGTCGAAATTCTGGCGATCGGCCTCGGTTCGCGGCGGCTCGTTGGCCAGCAGCCACTGCCGCAACTCGACGTTGAGTTCCGATTGCACGCGCGCCAGGTTGGTTCGCGGCTTGATGCGCCCGATCACGTACAGCCAATGGTTGTCCTTGCGGTCGAGCAGCGAGTTTTGTTTGCGCGCCGCCGGCTCGACCGCCAGGGGCATCCAGAAGTCCGGCGGATCGGCCCGCAGTTGGGCGCCGAAAAAACCCGGCGGCGCGATACCGGCGATGGTGTAGGGTGCGCCGTCGATGATAAAGGTCGAACCGACCACCGACGGGTCGGCGCCGTACTGCTGCTGCCACGCCCGATAGCTCATCACCGCGGCCGGCGCCGCGCCGCGCACGTCGTCGGCCTTGGAAAGCAGGCGCCCGGTGTACGGCCGCAGCCCGAACGTGGTGAAGTAATTCCCCGATACGAACTGGCTGACGAACGGTTCCGAGCCGACTCCGCTGCCAACCCGCCGCACGCCCACCTGCGCCAGGCCCGCCTGGAACCCCGCCATCTCCTCGAATTCCGGCGTGTGATCGCGCAGATACCGGTACAAGTCGTCGGAGTAAACCGAATAGCTCCCCTGGTACCCGCCGAGCACGCAGCAGTTGTCTCCGTCGCCCACCCGAACCAGCGTTTCCGGATCGGCCACCGGCAACGACTTCAGCATCACGGCGTGCACCAGGGTAAAGATGGCGGTATTGGCGCCGATGCCGAGCGCCAGCGTGGCCACCGCCGTAATCGTGAACCCTTTGCTGGCCACCAACTGTCGCACCGCGAATCGCACATCCTTCAGCACGGAATCCAGCATATACTCCAATACCTCCAGCGGCGGGAAAAAGTTCCATCCGCCCGGCGTGCGGCGGGCGCGGCCGCCACGGCCGGTCATCAAACCATGGGAATCGGGCTGCACATTTAGCCCGGAAATCGACTTCCCGCGCCTCACCGTGCGCGGCGGAATTGGCCCCGGCGCTTGGACGCTTCGCCGGCCGTCTCGCCGTTGTGCCCGGACAGGCGATGACCTATGATGAAACGGACACGGAATGTCCGAAACTCGCCCCATTGCGCTGGTCTTGTTCGCCTTCGTGGGCTTTACCGCCGCTCAGACCCGGGAGCCCCCGCCCGCCGCGCCGCCGGCCAATGCCAACGTCCCCGAAACCACCACTCGCGAACAGGCTACGACCTTTCGTACCGGGACCAACCTGGTCATGGTCCCCGTGGTGGTCCGCGACAAGCAGGGCCGTGCCGTAGGGGGCCTGCACCAGGAGGACTTCCAGGTCTTCGACATGGGGAAGCCGCAGGTGATCACCCGCTTCACCGTGGAGAAGTCCGGAATGCCCGTCAAGACGGGCCAGCCCATCGCGCCCAAGGGCGGTGAGAAGGCCGCCGACGCCGGTGTGCCCGCGAGCATGCCGGAACGATTCGTGGCCTACCTGTTCGACGACATCCACACCACGGCCGGCGACCTGATGCGCGTGCGCGACGCCGCCGGGCGCCACATGGACACCCTGGCCGCTACCGATCGCGCGGCCATCTACACCACCTCCGGCCGGGTCACTGAGGAATTCACCGACGACCGCGATGCGCTCCACCGGACGCTCGTCCGCCTGATGCCGAGCCCGATCAACTCCCGCAATTTCACCGATTGTCCGGACATCAGCTATTTCATGGCCGACCTCATCATCAACCGCAACGACCCGATGGCCCTCGGCGCGGCCATCCAGGAAACCATCGTCTGCATGCACATGGATGCTTCCCAAACCCAGGGAGTGGACCAGATCGTCAGGTCGGCCGCCTACCGGGCGCTGTCCACGGGCGACCAGGAAACCCGGGTCACGCTTGCCACCCTGCGCGACGTCCTCCGCCGCATGTCTGGCATGCCGGGACAGCGTTCCGTCATCCTGGCATCCCCCGGCTTCTTCGCCCGCGAACAGACCCAGGAAAAAACCGACCTCATGGACCGCGCCATCCGCTACAACGTCATCATCAACTCGATTGACGCGCGCGGCCTCTATACCGACTCGACCTTCGACGCCAGCCGCCCCGGTGCCGCCACCTTCGAGGTCGGCATCGTCAAGAATCAGTACGAACGGCAGGCCGCCAGCATGGATGCGGACGTGTTGGCCGAGCTGGCGCTGGGCACGGGGGGCACGTTCATCCAGAACACCAACGATCTCGAAGGCGGCTTCCACCGCGTTGCCACCGCGCCCGAATACATCTACGTGCTCGGCTTTTCGCCCCAAAACCTGAAGCTCGACGGCCGCTATCACGCCCTCAAAGTCAGCTTGCGGGACCCCGGCGGCCTGAGCGCCCTGGGACGCCGCGGCTACTACGCACCCCGGCACCTCAACGATGCCGCCGAACAGGCCAGTGAGGAGATCCGCGAGGCGCTCTTCTCCAAAGAGGAGCTGCACGAGCTTCCCGTCGATCTCCACACCCAGTTCTTCAAATCGAGCCAGCAGAACGCCCGCATCACGGTGCTGATGCACGTGGATCTGAAGAACCTGCACTTCCGCAAGACGGAGGCGCGCAACAGCAACGACCTGACCATCACTGCGGCGCTGTTCGACCGCAACGGAAACTACGTGGTGGGAAACCAGAAGATCCTGGAAATGCGTCTCAGGGATGAGACCCTCGACAAGCGCGCCGACACCGGATTCACGGTGCGTTCCGCCTTCGATGTCAAACCCGGAACGTACCTGGTCCGGCTGGTGGTCCGGGACGCCGAAGGGCAGCAGATGTCGGCCGCCAACGGCGCCGTCGAAATTCCGTAAAGGGAGGTTGGTACATGCAGTTTCACCGAGTGATGTGGTCGGCCGGAGTGGTCCTGGCAGCCCTTGCCGCGGCCCAGACGCCTCCCCCCGGAGCGGTGCAGCCGAGCAACACCACCATCAAGACGGAGACCCGCCTGGTGCTGGTGGACGCGGTGGTCACGGACAAGAAGGGCAACTATGTCGGCGACCTCGCGATGAAGGACTTCAAGGTCTACGAGGACAACAAGCAACAGACCGTGAAAACGTTCTCGTTCGGCAGCGATCCGACGGCGCCTCCCGATCAGCACCGGCATTACATGGTGCTCTTCTTCGACAACTCGTCGATGGAGATGGCCGACCAGGTGCGGGCGCGGCAGGAGGCGGCCAAGTTCATCGACAGCAACGCCGGCCCGCAGCGGCTGATGGCCGTCGTGAATTTCGGCGGCACGCTGCAGATCGCTCAGAACTTCACCGACGATGTGGAACGGCTGAAGCAGGTGGTGGTGTCGCAGAAAATGGCGATGACCTCCACCCGGCAGACGGCTTCGGTCGGTCCTTTCCCGCAGTTCGACCACGCGGCCGACTTTGGCGTGCATACGATGTTGCTCGCTCTGCGCAGCCTGGCCCGCAACCTGGGCAGCGTGTCCGGACGCAAAAGCCTGGTGCTGTTCACCTCGGGGTTTCCGTTGACGCCCGAGAACCGGCCCGAAGTGACCGCGGCCATCGATGCGTGCAACCAGTCCAACGTGGCCATCTACCCGGTGGATGTGCGCGGCCTGGTGGCGCTGCCATTCGGCTCCCCCGAGGTCCGTCCGGGCCGCGGCGCGGCGTTGCGCGGCCAACCGGCGCAACGGTGGGCGGGGCTGTTGCCGTGGCTGGCGCGTGATGGGCAATTGTTGATGGCCGGATATCCGGTGGTGGAGATGGCCTCCTTCCTGATGGCCTATGCCGGACCCCAGCGCGGCGGTGGCGGCGCGGGCGGCGGTGGCGCTCCCGCTGGTGGCGGTGGCGGCGGTGCCACCGGTGGCGGCGGTGCCACCGGCGGCGGCGCTCCCGCTGGCGGCGGTGGCGGTTCCGTCGGTGGCGGCGGTGGCGGGTTCGGCGGACGCGGCGGCGGTGGCATGTCCACCGGCGCCGGAGGGAACAGCGGCGGATATGGCGGTGGATCTGGTGGATCCGGCGGCAGCCGCGGCGGCTTCGGCGGAGGCAACACGCCCGGACCCGGCGGGCCCGGAACCACCAGCACCCGCGGCGGCGGCGGCGGCGACATGAACAACCGCAACCCCAATCGCGAAACCCCCTACGGACAACGCATGGTCATCATCCCGCCGATTCCTCCCAGCGTCACGACCAACCAGATGGTGCTCTATGAGCTCGCCGAAGGAACCGGCGGCCGGCTCATCGCCAACACCAACGACATGGTGGGCGGCCTGGCGCGCATCGCCAGAGAGCAGGAGTCGTATTACATCCTGGGTTACACCCCTCCGGAATCCGAGGAGGGCACCTGCCACGCGCTCAAGGTCAAGCTCGGCCGCGGCGGTCTCAACGTCCGCGCCCGCCCCAGCTACTGCAACGTCAAAACGGCCACGGTGCTCGCCGGCAAGCCCATCGAAAAAGAACTCGAGACGCGCGCCACCGCCCCGGCCGCGGCGGGCAGCGTCGCCGCGCCCATGCAGGTGCCGTTCTTTTACACGTCGGCCGACACCGCCCGCGTCAACCTCGCCATCGAGCTTCCTTCCCAGGACATCAAGTTCGAGAAGGTAAAGGGGAAGCAGCACGCCGAGATCAACGTGCTCGGGCTGGTGGCCCGCAAGGACGGCGAGGTGGCGGCGAAATTCAGCGACACCGTGAAGCTCGATTTCGACGACAAAAAGGACGTGCAGAAGTTCGCCGAAAAGCCGTATCACTACGAGAACCAGTTCGACGTGGCGTCGGGCGACTATATCTTCAAGCTCGCCTTCAGCTCCGCTGCTGAAAGCTTCGGCAAAATGGAAACTCCCCTCAAAATCGAACCGTACGACGGCAAGCAGTTCGCCATCAGCGGCATCGCGTTGAGCACCAGCTACCACAACCTGGCCGATGTGGAAGCGCGGCTCGACCTCGACATGCTGGAGGGCAAGTCCCCGCTGCGCGCCAAGAGCCTGCAATTTATTCCTACCGGCACGAACACGTTCAAGACCACCGATAAGGTGGCCATCTACGTAGAAGTGTACGAGCCGCTGATGCTGGAGGAGACACCGCCGCGCGCCGCGGTGCAGCTTCGCGTGCTGGACAGCAGCGGCGCGCCGAAGATGGATTCGGGCGGCAACGATATCGCCACCTTCTTCCAGAAAGGCAGCCCGGTGATCCCGGTGGCCTTGCGGCTTCCCGTGGAGCAACTCACCGCGGGAGCGTACAAGCTGGAGATGAAGGCGATGGATTCGGCCGGCCGCACGGCCACGCGGACGGTGGACTTCCAGGTGCAATAGGGCCCGCGCGAACCCCCGCCGCGCCTCGGCTACGGCACGCGGTAGACCACGTATTTCGGGTTTTCAAACAACGCCGGCCGCGGCAGCCGCGACTTCGGCGGCAGCACGATGTAATCGATGTGCAGTGCCGCGTACTTCGGCAGGTCCGCGGGCCGGAACGGCGCCAGCATGATCTGCCATCGCGACCACCACAGCTCGGCGAAATCCTTGAGGTAGTTCACCTGACCGCCACCCTTCCAATCGACGTACACCGCGCGGAGGGCCTCGGACCGGAAAATGCCGGGGTCCAACTGCCGGCGCGCCTGCGGAAAATGAAACACCGCGTCGCGCGGCGTGGAGGTGCGCGCCCAATCGGCAAGCTGCTCCACTTCGGGCGTTCGCAGCTCGGGGTAATTCACTACGCCGCCCAGCGTGGGCACTACAAAGAACGCCCCCAGGGCCACCACCACGGCCATCCCCGGCGCGGGCATCGCGGCCAGCCCCGTGACCGCCCCCAGGCCCACCACCACCAGGGCGCGGCGCAGCGGGAACGAACCGAGAATCACCGGCTGTACGGCGGGAAGATAGGCCAGCGAAAACCACAGCACGGCCTCCCACAGCTTCCTGCGGCGCGCCGCGTACGCGCCCGCCGCGGCGGCCATCACCTGCATCGACACGGTCACGAAAAGCACCATGCGCAGCGGCTGCACTTGCGGAATCAGCGCCCACTTGAAATGTTCCAGCAGCAGCCAGGAGACCGGAATGCTCGCCAGGCCCAGTAGCGGCAGGCCGAGCAGGAACGATCCGAACTCGAAAGAGACCGCCTTGCGGATTCGCCAGCACGCCGCCAGCAGCACTCCCGCCAGGAGGATGTGCTGGAGCACCTGCGCGGCGGGCCACAGCGAAATCCACACGTAGGAGGCGCGCATGCGTTGCAGATATTCCTGCAAAGGGGTGAGGCGGGCCAGCAGGGTCTGCCCTTCGCCGCCGGCCTGCGCCGGGGCGGCCACCGCCAGGATGATGACGGCCACGGCCAGGGGAACCGCGCCCGCGGGCTTCCGCCGGATGGCGAGCACCACCAGAAAGATCGCCCAGAACGCGATCGCCGTGGGCGGATGATACAGAAAGGCCGCCGCCGCCGCGATTCCCGCCGGCAGGTAGCGCCGGTGCGCCGTCAACCCCATGGCACAGAGCAGCAGGGGAACGGCGAAGGCCCGCGGCGTGGGTTCGTATTCGACGGTCAGCACGGTTGGCCCGGCGATGATGGCGCCCAGCGACCCGATGGCCGCCACCGCCAGCGCCGGATAACCCGGCAGACCGAGCGCCGTCGCCATCAGGAACAGCCCCCAGATGCCGACCGCCCGCGCGGCGATCTGCTGGAATGCGAGCACCTCCTGGAACCCCAGCCCCGTCGCGTGGCGCAGGCCCCGCGCAATCTCGTCGTACAGCGTGAATGCCACGTGCGGCTGCTGGGCCAGAATTTCGTTGCGCAGCAGCGATGGGTCGCTCAAATGCTCCAGGATGGGCACGTAGATCTGGGTGTCCTGCTGGAGCCAGGTGTGCCCGGGAAACTGAAGGTAGCTGAGAAGTGCCAGCCCGACGGCCGCCGCGGCGAGCGCCAGGGGCTTCATTTCGTCGGAGTCTTGTCCAACTGCTGCCGGGTCCAGACGCGGTTCGGATTCAACTCCAGCGACTTGCTTAGAGCCTGCCGCGCCTCCGCGTTCTGGCCGCTCTGGCGCAACGCGATTCCCAGCCACAGGTACGCTTCGGAGTTCTTCGGGTCGAGTTGGATGGCCTTGCGGAAGTCCGGTATCGCCACCGCCGGCCCGCCCCCCACCTGCGCCGGCAGGTAGTAGTTGCCGACACCGCGCGCCACGTACACGGCCGATGAATTGGGCGCGTTCGCCACGGCCTTGCCGATGGCGTCTTTGGCGCGCGGCCCATAGCGCAGGCCGGTCATGATATCGGTGATGGCCTGGCCGTAGAGCGTGCCCAGAACCCGGTCGTAGTCGGCCACCGCGGGCTTGAGCGCGACCGCTTTTTCAGCCGCCGGGATGCCCCGTTCCGCCGCCGCGCGCGCCTTCTTCTTATCGTGCTGCTCGATGGCCACCTCGGCCAGGTAGGAGCAGGCTTCCGCAAAACGGAACTGCGCGCCGGCATCCCCCGTCGCTTTGGCCGCCGCCGCGGAGTACTCTTCCACCGCCTTCTCGAGTGCCGGAACATCCTGGCGGTCCCGCGCCCGCTCGAGCGGCTGGGAGGGCGCGGCCGCCAGGAATCCGGCCAGTATCAGGGTGATCATCATCGTTCTGTTTTCTATTGCATCACAGCGCGGCGACCCGCCGCTGCGCCAAAAGATAGTAGACTCCCAGCGCGGCCAGCACCATTCCGTTCACCCCCAGCACGATCGGCGCCGTAAAGATCGGGACCAGCCACCCGGCCAGGAGGTTCCCCATAGGCATGCCGCCGCGGAACGAAAAGTTGTACACGCTCATCACCCGGCCGCGCATCTCGTTGGTGGTGATCAACTGCACCAGCGAGTTTACCGTGGTAAACACCGAGATCATCGCCACCCCGGTGAGGAACAGCAGGGTGTAACTCAGGGACAGCCGGGTGGAGAGCGAGAAGCCGGCGATTCCGGCGCCCAGGCAGACCAGCATGCTCAGCGCCACCCGGCCCTTGTGCCGCATGTTTCCCATGGCGGCCATGGTGAGCGAGCCGGCGATGGAGCCCACGCCCATCACCGAAAGAAACATGGCCAGCGTTTCGGGACCGCGATGGAAAATGTCCTTGGCGAACACGGGGAAGAAGGTGCGCACCGGCATGCCGAGCGCGGTCATACAGAACGCGAGCAGCATCAGCGCCTCCATCGACCCCTGCCGGCGCACGAACCGGATCCCCTGCTTCATGCTGGCGAGAATGCTCTCCCCGGTCTTCTGCGGCAGGAATCGCACCCGCAGCAGGCTGAGGGCGATGATGGGCGCGAGGAAGGAGAACGCGTTCAGGCCGAAGCACCATTTCTCGCCCAGCCGGGCGAGCGCAATCCCGCCCAACGCCGGCCCCACGGTGACCGCCACGTTGAACTGAATCGAGTTCAGGGCGATGGCGTTGGGCATGTCCTCCTTGTCCACCAGGGTCGGGATGAGCGCCTGGTAGGCCGGCCCCCCGAACGCCTGGGCCAGCCCCGCTACAAACGACAGCGTGAGGATTTGCCATATCTCGACAATGTCGAGGCCCACCACCAGCGTCAACACTCCGGCGCACAACATCTGCAACCACTGAGACCCGATCAGCACGTGGCGGCGGTCGATGCGGTCGGCGATCACGCCGCCTACCAGGGTGAATAGAAAGATCGGAATACTGCCCAGAAACTGGTCGAGCGCCAGCAGGCGTGCGGAGTGGCTCAGACGGTAGATCAGCCAGCCCTGCGCCACAATCTGCATCCACGTACCAATCGTGGAGGTACAGGCGCCGATCCACATCAGGCGGAAATCGCGGTATTGAAATGCTTTGAAAACCCGGCGCAGCACGGTGGCGATCGGGGGCAGACCGGGAGGTCTGCCCAACGGCGATGAATCTGAATTTTACCAGTTTGCCGCGGCCCGGGAGTTGCCAACTGCGCTGTAGTATACTGGCCGCTTCAGACAAAGCACTACTAAATTGCAGTCCGGATTTCAAAAGGAGTGGCCATGCTGCCAGACTATCTCGCAAAAGCCGTGCCAAACCCGGCGGGAAAACGAGCTCCGTGGTATGCCAATACCGCGCCCAGCTACGCCGGCATCTTCTTATGGGTCGCATTCTATAACCAGATGGCGGGCGGCACTCTGGCGCACGGCAGCCTGGCGATCTGCCTGCTGGCCCTGCTCATCGCCGGACTGCTGTGTTACCTCCTGTACTATCGCGCGCCCGCCATGCTGGGCATGCAGACCGGGTATCCGCTCTACGTGGTGGGCAGCTCCACGTTCGGCACGCTGGGCGGCTACGTCATGCCGGGGCTGTTGATGGGGCTGCTGCAAGTCGGCTGGTTTGCCGTCGCCACCTTTGTGGCCACCGATTTCATCCTCAAGGGCGTGGGCTCGGCGTCGTTGCCGGGGAGCGCGCCGTTCATCATCGTCGGGGTCGTGTGGGGCCTGGTGATGTCGTTCGTGGGCGCCAAGGGTATTCAGTATGTCGCCAAAATCGCCACCTTCCTGAATTTCATCCCCCTGCTGATGCTGCTCATCGTAGCGGTCCAGGCGGCGGGCGGAGTGGGCAGCTACCACGTGCCCGCGGGACAGGAGAACACCTTCGTGGCGTTCACCATGGTCATTTCGATCGTCATCGGATTTTTCGCTACCGCCGGCGCCGCGGGTGCCGATTTCGGCATGAATTCGCGCAATGAACGCGACGTGAAATGGGGCGGCCTGGTGGGGATTACCCTCGCCGCGCTGGTTGCCGCCGGCTTGCCGCTCATCTCCGTGGCCGGGGCGCACGGCACCAATGCCGCGCTCGGCTGGAATTACGATGACGTGATCCGCGGCGTTGGCGGCTGGCTGGCTTCGATCATGTTCCTGCTGTTTGCGGCGGCTTCGGTGCCGCCCAGTTGCTTCTGCGCCTTCATCGCCGGGAACAGCTTCAACACCATGATCCCGAGCGTCCCGCGAGTAGCTTCGACCATGGCCGGCGCCTCCGTCGGCATCATCCTCGCCGTGACCGGAGTGGCCGCCAACCTGATTTCGTTCTTCACCTTCATCGGCGCGTCGTTCGGCCCCATCTGCGGCGCCATTGCCGCGGATTACCTGATGAGCGGCCGGCGCTGGGCCGGACCGCGGGAAGGAATCAACTTCGCCGGGTATGGCGCCTGGCTGCTGGGCTTTATCGTGGGCATCCTGCCCTTCCTGGTGCCGCCCGGGGTCGAAGCCCTACGTGGAACCGGCGCCGCTCTACAGCTTCGTGGTGGGGTTTGTCGTGTACATGGCCCTGGCCAAGGCGGGGTTGCAGCCGAAAGTGGTTGCCATGCCGAAGCTGTAGCAGCCCTACTCCCATTCGCCGGCCAGCGCGTGGATCGACTGCAAACGGCGCCAGAACCCGGCCAGCAGGCTGAGGCGCAGCGCATTGGCGCCATCGGAGAGCGCCCGCTCGGGGTTGTCGTGCACCTCCACGAAAATGCCATCGACCCCCACGGCGACCGCGGCCCGGGCCAGCGGCTCGATGAACTGCGGCTGGCCGCCGGAGACGGCGCCCGCTCCGCCCGGCAACTGCACGCTGTGCGTGGCATCGTAGATCACCGGCCAGCCCGACTCCCGCATGATGCCGAGTCCGCGCATGTCCACTACCAGGTTGTTGTATCCGAAGCTCGAGCCGCGCTCCGTCAATAGCACCTGGCGATTGCCGGCCGCCGCCACCTTCTCGGCGGCATGGTGGATGTCGTGCGGCGCCACGAACTGTCCCTTCTTGATGTTCACGATGCGTCCGGTGCGGGCGGCGGCCACCAGCAGGTCGGTCTGGCGGCAGAGGAACGCGGGAATCTGCAGGATATCGGCCGCCTCGGCGGCGCACTCGGCCTGGGCGGGTTCGTGGATATCGGTGAGGACCGCGTAGCCGGCGCGCCGGACACCCGCGAGGATCCGCAAGCCTTCCCTCAGGCCCGGCCCGCGGTAGGACGCGGCGCTGGTACGGTTGGCCTTGTCGAAGGATGCTTTGAATACGAACTCGCCCACCGCCTCGCGGATCCCACTCGCCATGCGGTGGACGTGCTCTTCGCTTTCGATCACGCACGGCCCGGCAATCAGTACCAGCGGCTTCGGCCGGCCGAACGCGCTGAACTCAATCGGCACGCGAGTACTGCGGCTCTTCCACGCGGACCAGCGGCGCCAGACGGCGGCGGCGGTGCTGGTAGGAAGCGCCGATGAAGGCCTTGAACAGCGGATGCGGCTCGAGCGGCTTGGACTTGAACTCGGGATGAAACTGGCAGCCGAGGAACCACGGGTGGTCGCCGATTTCGCAGATCTCGACGTAGGTGTTGTCGGGCGTCTCCCCGGTGATGCGCAGCCCGGCGGCGGTCAGCTGTTCTTCGTATTCGCGGTTGAATTCGTAGCGGTGCCGATGGCGCTCGCTGATCTCCTCCTGCCCGTACGCCCGGCAGGCGAAGCTGTCGGGGATCAGGCGGCACGGCCACGCGCCCAGCCGCATGGTCCCGCCCAGTTCTTCCACGCCCTTCAGCTCGCGCAATTTGAAGATCACCCGGTGCGGCGTGCCGGGATTGAATTCGGTGGAATCGGCATCCTCCAGGCCGCACACGTGGCGCGCGTATTCGATCACCATCGTCTGCATGCCCAGGCAGATGCCGAAGTACGGCACCTTGCGCTCGCGAGCGAAGCGGATGGCGTTGATCATGCCATCGATGCCGCGTTTGCCGAAACCGCCGGGCACCAGCATGCCGTCGTAGCCCTCCAGTTGCCGGTCCCAGCGCTCGCCGGCGATGCCTTCGGCCTCCACCCAGTGGATGTTGACTTTCAACTGGTGCGCCAGTCCTCCGTGCAGCAGCGCTTCCTTGAGGCTCTTGTAAGAATCCTCGTATTCGACATACTTGCCCACGATGCCGATCGAGACCTCGTCGCGCGGATTCTCCAGGCGCTCGAGCATGGCCTTCCATTTCTCCAGGTCGCGGGGCCGGGCCTCGATGCGCAGCAGCCGCAGCACGATCTCGTCCACGCTTTCACCGGCGAACATGAGCGGCACTTCGTAGACCGATTTCACGTCGCGGGCGGTGACCACCGCCTCGATATCCACATCGCAGAAAAGCGCGATTTTCTCCTTCATCTCCTGGGCGATGAATCGCTCCGAGCGGCAGATCAGAATGTCCGGCTGAATCCCGATGGCGCGCAGTTCCTTCACGCTGTGCTGGGTGGGCTTGGTCTTGAGCTCCTGGGCGGCGGCGATCCATGGCACCAGGGTGACGTGGACGAAGATGCAGTTGCCGCGGCCCTGTTCGTGGCGCATCTGCCGGATGGCCTCCAGGAACGGCAGCGATTCGATATCGCCGACCGTGCCGCCGATTTCGACGATGACCACGTCCACATCCTGCGCCACCCGTTTCAACGCCGCCTTGATTTCGTTGGTGACGTGCGGAATCACCTGGACAGTCTTGCCCAGGTAATCGCCGCGCCGCTCGCGCGCGATGATCTGTTCGTAGACACGTCCGGAGGTCAGGTTGTTGCTCTGGGTCAGGCGGGCGTGGGTGAAGCGCTCGTAGTGGCCGAGATCGAGGTCGGTCTCGGCGCCGTCATCCGTGACGAAGACCTCGCCGTGCTGAAACGGGCTCATCGTGCCTGGATCCACATTCAGGTACGGATCGAACTTCTGACAGGTCACGCGCAGCCCGCGGCTTTCGAGCAGGCATCCGATAGAAGCCGCCGCGATGCCTTTTCCCAGCGAGGAAACCACCCCGCCGGTTACGAAAATATATTTCGCCATTCCCCTCTCACCCCCCACAGGTCGTTATTTCGAACCACCTCGCCACTTTTTCGAGATCGTCCGGCGTATCCACTCCTAATGACTCGTACTCGGTTTCCACCACCCGGATGGAGTATCCGTTTTCGAGCGCCCGCAACTGCTCCAGCCGCTCGGCGCGCTCGAGCGGGCCGACCGGGAGCGACGAGTATCCCAGCAGAAAATCGCGCCGATACACGTACAGCCCGATGTGTTTGTAGGACGGCACGCCGGGCCGCGGTTCGCGCACGAACGGGATGGGGCAGCGCGAGAAGTAGATGGCGTCTCCGTGGGCGCCGGTCACCACCTTCACCACGTTCGGATTGTCAATCTCCCGCGGATCCTCGATGCGTTTTTTCAAGGTCGCCATCACCAGGTGGCGGTCGTGGACCATGGGCAGGATCGCGGCATCGATGGCCGCCGGATCGATGAGCGGCTCATCTCCCTGAATGTTGACGACGATTTCGGCATCGTCCGCGGAGGCTACCTCGGCCACGCGGTCGGTCCCGGAGAGGTGATCGGCGCGGGTCAACTGCACCCGCGCTCCGAAGCTCCTGGCGATCTCGTACACTCTCTCGTCATCGGTGGCGATGATCGTTCCAGAGAGGTACCGCGCCTGGGAGGCGCGCTCGTACACATGTTGCACCATGGGCTTGGAGGAAATTTGTGCCAGAACCTTGCCGGGAAAACGGGAGGAAGAAAAGCGTGCAGGAATCACGCCCAAAATTTTACGCGGCACAGGCGATGATACCACAAAACCCCCTATGCTAGACTTGGGAAAGAAAGGCTGGCCAGCGATGCTGCCGTCCTCCCGATCGCTGTTTGTGTATAGCGCCATGTTGTTGGCTCTGCCGGTTGGAGCGTTCGCTCAATCGCCGGTGTCGATCACCCCCCGTCCCACGAACGTGCCTAAATCCGAGGTCCTGCCCAAAACCAATATTCGGGTGGACTCGAACCTGGTGCTCATTCCGGTCACGGTCACCGACCCGATGAACCGGATCGTGACCGGCCTGGAAAAAGAAAGCTTCAAGATTTTCGAGGACAAAAAGGAACAGTCCATCACCCAGTTCTCGAGCGAAGACGCTCCGTTGTCGGTGGGCGTGGTATTCGATTGCAGCGGCAGCATGGGACACAAGCTGGAGAAATCGCGCCTCGCGGTAGCGCAATTTTTCAAAACAGCCAACCCCGAGGACGAGTTTTTCCTGGTGCAGTTCAACGACGCCGCGGAACTGGTGCAGCCCTTCACGCGAAACCTGGAGGAAATCCAGAACCGCCTCACGTTTTCGCAATCCAAGGGACGCACCGCGCTGCTGGACGCGATCTACCTGGCCCTGGCACAGATGAAGAAGGCCAGAAATCCGCGCAAGGCGCTGCTGGTGATCTCCGATGGCGGAGACAACAACAGCCGTTACACCGAGGGAGAAATCCGCAACCTGGTGAAGGAGGCGGACGTACAGATTTATGCGATCGGAATCTACGAGCCGATGGCGGCGCGCGGGCGAACTCCGGAGGAAGCCAGCGGCCAGGGGATGCTCACCGAGGTGGCCGAACAGACCGGTGGCCGCCAATATCCGGTGGATAATCTAAATGAATTGCCCGATATTGCCGCCAAGATCGGAGTGGAGCTGCGCAACCAATACGTAATTGGGTATTCGCCGCAAAACCAGGAACGCGACGGCAAGTACCGCCACGTCCAGGTAAAGCTGATCCAACCTCGAAACATGCCCCCTCTGCGACCATTCTGGAAACAGGGTTACTATGCTCCGGCGCAATAACAAAAGAGTTTTCCTTACCTTACCGATTCTCGTTTCGTCCGCGGTGCTTGCCGGCTATAGCCAGCAGCCGGCCAGAACTCCGGCTGTCCCGCAGCAGGACACCGGCACCATATTTAAGGTCGGAACCCGCCTGATCGTGTGCCCAACGACGGTGGTGGACAAAAACGGCCACCTGGTGACGGACCTGCCGAAAACCGCGTTCACCGTGTACGAAAACGGCACGCAGCAGCCCATCGCCATCTTCAAACGCGAGGATGTTCCGGTGTCCATGGGCCTGATCGTCGATAACAGCGGCAGTATGCGCGACAAGCGCACCAAAGTGGAAGCGGCGGCCCTGGGGCTGGTGAAGGCCTCCAACCCCCAGGATGAAGTGTTCGTCGTGAACTTCAACGACGAAGCGTTTCTGGATCTGCCTCACGGCAAGGACTTCACCAACAACGTCAAAGAGATGGAGGAGGCCCTCACGCGCATCGATTCGCGCGGCGGCACCGCCATGCGCGACGCGATCCGCATGTCCATCGACCACCTGAAAGAGAAGGCCCACAAGGACAAGAAGGTGCTGGTGGTGGTCACCGACGGCAACGATAACTCGAGCGTGATCAGCCTGGAGAATCTGGTGAAGTCCGCCCAGCAAAGCGGCGTCCTGATCTACTCGGTCGGGCTGTTGAGCGAAGAGGAGCGCCGCGAGGCGAAGCGCGCCGAACACGCCCTCAACGACCTCGGTACGGCGACCGGCGGCGAGGCGTTTTTTCCCAAGGAACTGTCGGAAGTGGACCGGATCGCCAAACAGGTGGCCCACGACATTCGCAACCAGTACACCATCGCCTACACCCCTACCAACGACACCATGGATGGCTCGTACCGGCAGATCAAGATCGCGGTGAGCGCGCCCGGAAAGCCCACCGTGCGGACGCGAAGCGGCTACTACGCGACTCCCGACCAGGGCCTGCCCCCCACCAAGGCTGCCACTTCGTTCAAATAGCCATGGTGCGCACGTGGTGGCGCCTTACGCGCGGATACCGCGTCTGCCCGTGGCGCAGCCCTTATCTCCGCTGGCGCATCGAGACCTATTCCGGAACGCCGGCGGAGGGGATCGACTTCTCCCGGTTCTGGAGCTTCGTGTGGCGCCATCGCCGCGAGTTGCTGCGGTATCAGCGCTGGGCCGCGCGCATGGAGTGAGCCCCCCCGAAAAAGCAAAAGCCCCGCGCGCCTCACGCGAGGTGGCGGGGCCTTCCAATGCCGAAAGCGGCGAAGATTAACGGCCGCTGCTGCCGGTGGTGGCGCTGCTGGTCTTGGTTTTCTTCACGTGCGACTTCTTCACCTTCGGCTTCTTGGTCTTCTTGGTCTTAACGCTATGGCTGGCCGTTGGAGCCGCGGGCGGCGCCTGGGGCGTCTGCGCGAAAGTCAGCGGCATGCTGGCGGCGGCCAGTGCGAGTGCGAGTAAGCTGTTCTTCATTTCGTTTTTTTTCTCCCGGCGGGCTATCATCGCGCCCGCTTACAGTTCCATGGTCGGGCATTTCGCATGGAAACACGATAGCCTGCGTGGGCTACTCCAGGCACCGAAATCGGGGCCATAGCGATTAAGATTTCTTAGGAAGAGCGGCGCCGGGTGCGGGAGCCCCGGCCTGTCACGTCGGAGGTCGCGGGTTCGAGCCCCGTCGTCCCCGCCATTTGTTTTCAACAACTTAACCCTCCATTGTTTCAGCTTAATATTCGTACCATTTCATACAACGTGAAGTAGGCGTGAAGTGGACCGATAACCGTCTCACTAATCAACGGCTTATTGCCCTTACGCGGATCGACAAAACACCCTCGGCCATTTGTTCTGTAATGCTAGGCCATGATACTGTTTTGAGGGGCGCGGCCCGGTCCGCAGTTGGCATTGGTCGATCTTGCCGCGGGTTCAACCGTCATGGGCGGTTGCCTGCGCGGCGAGGCAGCGCGCCTGATCCGCATCAGGGGACATCGAAAATAAGGTCAGATTGGCTGAGCCGCCGAGTCGCACTGTGACGATCCAATGAGGCCACCCTCCTCAATCGCCCATTTCGAGTTAATCGCCAGAGCCGGCAAGGGCGGCATGGGAGGCGTTTATCAAACCCGGTATGGTCAACTGGAACGCGACGCGGCGTTCAAGGCGCTTGCGAGCGAGGCTACTAGCGGCGATCCGAAATATGTTCCGCAGCCCGACGAAGCTTGCGTTACTTCCTGCCTCTACCAACCCAACATCCTTGTCATCTGCATAGCGATCGCACTCCTGCTGATAACCACGAATCTCGCAAATGCTCAAGCCTGGCTGCCGCCTCGCGGAGAGGGCACCATCGCCTTCACCTATCAGACAATCGACAACACAGGTCACCGCCGCACCAACGGTTATCTCGTTCCGCGCGGGACCAGCCGCGACATGTCGCTGTACCTCGAAGCCGAATACGCCTTCACCGGCCGTCTGTCGTTGACCGCCGGCCTGCCGTATGTATTCGCGAAATACACGGATCCGAATCCGACTGCGCCACCAATCCCCTATCTTCCCGTGGACCAATGCCACTGCTGGCAATCGGGTTTTCAGGACTTTGGTCTTACCGCGCACTATAACCTCGCCAGCGGCGCCCTTGGGCTGACGCCGTTCGTCTCGCTCGGCGTACCCAGCCACCACTACGATTTCCGGGGTGAGAGCACGTTGGGGCGCGACCTGCGAGAGGCGCGCATCGGGGTGGATGCTGGCCGGCGATTGAACGCGATTTCCCCGAAGCTCGCGGTGCAGGGCCGATATTCCTACGCCTTTGTCGAGAAAGTAATGGGCATCTCCACGAACCGCAGTAATGCCGGCGCCGAAGTCGCTTATCTCGTGAAAAGAAGACTGTCTGTCCGTGGCCAGGCGTTCTGGCAGCATACCCATGGCGGGCTGCGCTTCGGATCTCCTCCACCCGCCGACCTGGTTTTCCCGGGTGAAGTCAATACCCCGGACCTGTTGTACCAGCACGATCGTCTTCTTCGGGACAACTACTGGCACGCCGGCGGAGGTCTCGGCTGGTCGTTCGCCCGGGCGGATCTCTTCGTGGCCTATACTGCATTCGTCAGAGGCACCGATACGCATGCCGGAAGAGCCCTGACGATCGGTTTCAGCGTGCCGTTCCGGTTAGGCGGCGCCAGGCACTGAACGGCAACCCAAACAACCGGCGTGCCGCGGTCACCGCTCTTAGGGTTTCGACCAGGTTTCTGAATCAGGAGCGGAAGGTCGTGGATCCAATCGGCTTTGCTTACCCCGCCTGGATAGATCACATGAGCCAGGTTGTCCTTGGTGTAAGCGAGAACAAAATTGGCATGGGTGACTCCGTAGTTGCCGTTGCCGGATCCGTCTTTTGCGCCGGCGGGACGCCCGCCGCCCTCTGGACTGCCTCGAGAGCCGCATGGGTTCCGGTAAGGCCAACGAAATGTTTATCGAAATTGTCCAGCCACCGGCGCAATTCCATTGGGGTGTCCCGTGCTGGATCCGTCGTCACAAAAACAAGCTTACCTTCGCGGCTATACCAGGAGGCAATTTCTTTAACGCCGCCCCGAGATTTGCCATGTGCATCGGACACTCGTTGGGACAATACGTATAGCCGAAAAATAGCAGCGTCACCGACCCTTGGGTTCTCTTCCAGAAATCAAACGCAACGCCGGATGTGTCCGTGAGAACGAACCTCGGTTTCGGCAGGGGCGGTGCGACCATGCCGCCCCGGTATGTTGCTTCCGTGACGCCCCCTTCTCCGGAGACGTTTCGCGCTTGCCCCGACAACGCTGAGCATTGCTCCATGCAAGGATGCTGCACAAGAGAAGGCGCGGCTTCATCTGAGCCACCTACGGGTGAACAATCACAGTGCCTTTCATGCCGAGTTGGTCATGAACCGCGCAGATGTAGTTGAAAATTCCCGGGGATGTGAAGGTCACCCGGAAACGGGTTACCCCCGGGACGACTGTGCGAGCCCGGCCCGATCCTGCTGCGCCGGAGACAGGAACCCGGAATTCACGCTGTCCGCCGGTAAGGCTATGACTCGCCTGCCTTGCGCCGTCTAACGTCGGCGTTACGTTTGCCGAAGGCGGGCGAGGATCCACAGGCTCCGTTCCAAAGGTAACGGTATGGTTGATCGATGGATCCAGACTTGTCCACTCGACTGTGTCCCCGACTCCCACGACGATCGTGCCCCGCACAAACCGCATCAGAGACGCGGTCTGGGAACCCGCACCAGTATGTGTCACCATTTCGCCGATACCGGCGGCGGATGCTCCTTGCCCTTCGTCTATCGGTTCCCGAGTCCCGCGGCCCTTCAGCCGAGAGGCGTCCCCGAGCAGCAGCGCTTGCGCGCCTCTGGGCTTGCTGATCATAGAAGGCTCTGATCGTGGGGAAGCGCCGGGACGGATCGACAACATGAACCACTCCGGTCATGTCCGCGTGAATCAGGCAAACGAACTTGAAATTGCCGGTAGCGGGGAAAGTTACGGAATAGGTTGGCGCGATTTGGTCGGCCCCGATCCAACTAGCAGCAAGACGTCCGAGTCACGCAGGCGGAACCATCAAAGCTGGATCCATCGGGTGTCAGCCCGGGGCACCCGACCGGGACGCCGAAGACGGGACCGAACCCGGGCGGGCGTGTCTGGCCGGGTTTCAGGAACGTAAGCGTGTGTCGCTCATGCGTAGGAAACGTCCAGCTGGATGCTATCGCCCGGATGAATCCAAAGTTCATTCGTCAAAAAGGCCAGAGCCTGGCTGCCCCCATGGGGGCTCTCCGCGCCCACTAGCGCTTTCCAATCCGCCGCCTGAACGGTCTTTATGGAAGCTGCGATCATCAGAATGGCTGACGCCATGGGCAAAGCCAGCCGTTTGGAGATACCTTCCGGCAGATGTTTCATTTTTCCCCCTCCTTGATTTGCTATTCCGGCCCCGTAGCTGCTGTTCTCGGGATTGTCGAACCGCACACTCGATTCGCCGGTGTACCAACTAAAGCGCGAAAGCTGGACAAAAACTGTAACTGAGTGGAACACTTTTTTGGGGGGCTCGAATCTCATTGCGCCGGAACGGGTTTGGAGTATAATCCAGACCCAGGAGCGCACAGTTAACCGAGGCGTGGAGGAATGACTCATGGCGGCTCCCGCGCACCAGGGCGTCACCGAGTTGCTTAAGGCTTGGAGCAACGGGCAACAGGAAGCATTAGAACAGCTGATTCCGCTGGTTTATAACGAATTGCACCGGCTGGCTCACAGGTATATGGAGCGGGAACGCCGTTGGCACACGCTGCAGTCCACTGCGTTGGTTCACGAAGCTTACGGGCGGCTGATCAATTTGAACGTCGTGACTGGCAGAATCGCGCTCATTTCTTTGCCGTTTCGGCTCAATTGATGCGCCGTATCCTGGTGGATTACGCCAGGTCGAGGCGCTTCACCAAACGCGGAGGCGAATGGCGTCAAGTCCCACTGAACGAAGCCGTGGCCGTGTTTCGAGATCGAAGGACGGACATCATCGCCCTGGACGATGCCCTGCAAACGCTCGCTGAGATCGACCCTAGGAAAGCCCGGGTTGTAGAGTTGCGCTTTTTCGGCGGCATGAGTATTCCCGAGACGGCCGAAGTTCTCGGAGTCTCTCAGGACACGGTCCTGCGCGATTGGAGGCTGGCGAAGGTGTGGCTTCTGCGGCAGCTTGGTAACGCGGATGAAGATTGAACGCTGGCGTCAAATCGAGCAACTGTATCATGCCGCGCGCGAACGGGAACCCGGCGAGCGGGAGCGTTTCCTCCACGAAGCTTGTGCCGATGAGCAGTTGCGTGGTGAAGTGGAATCATTGCTCGTATGTGAGGCGGAGAGTGAGGGCTTCCTGGAAGCGCCCGCGCTCGAAGTAACGGCCGAGGCGCTTGCGGAAGGGCGCGCCCGATCGATGTTCGGACGAGGATCGGGCGCTACGATGTCGTGGCTTTCCTCGGCGCCGGCGGCATGGGCGAGGTCTACCGGGCGCGGGATTCCCGCATCGGACGGGACGTCGCATTGAAATTGATGCCGCCCGGAATCGCCGTGCATCCCGAGCGGTTGCTGCGCTTCGAGCAGGAGGCCCGGGCCACCGGCGCACTGAATCACCCTAACATTCTGGCGATCTATGATGTCGGCATCGAGGATGGTGCGCCTTATGTGGTGTACGAGTTACTCGAAGGCGAAACACTGCGCGATCGCCTGCGTAAGGGTGCACTGCCCCGGCGCAAGTCCCTCGAATACGCACTTCAGGTCGCGATTGGCTTGGCGGCCGCACACGAGAAGGGTATTACGCATCACGATCTCAAACCCGAAAACCTGTTCCTGACTCGCGACGGCAGAATCAAAATCCTCGACTTCGGTCTGGCCAAGCTCACCGACCAGCGTGCAGTCACCGCCGGAGAAGCGACCGCCGCGCCCTCTTCACCTCACCGCGAAACGGTGAGCATGATCGGTACACCGGGTTACATGGCGCCCGAACAACTCCGCGGCGAAGCGGTGGACCACCGTTCCGACCTCTTCAATTTAGGTGCGATTCTGTATGAAATGCTCGTGGCTCGGCGGCCGTTTCCAGGTGAATCCACCAGCCAGGTGCGGAATGCAATCCTGAACGACGACCCCATCGAGATGCTGGAGGCCGGCGTTCCGTTCGATCCGGCCCTGGCTCGGCTGCTGCGCCGCTGTCTGGAGAAGAACCCTAACGAGCGGATCCAATCCGCTCTGGACCTTGCCTTTGACCTGGAAGCCCTCTTACTCCCCACTGACCCGGCACCACGACCCAGGTGGAAAAAACCAGGGTCCGGGATTGCGCTAGCCCTGGCAGCGTGGGCGCTCGTCGCTTTCTTCGCCGGCCGCACGTTAGAGAGAGCACAGCCGCATCCCACTCCCACTTTTCATCGGCTGACCTACCGGGCGGGAGTGATCACCGGGGCAAGATTTGCGCCCGGCGGCCAGAGCATCATTTATTCGGCAGCATGGGACGGCAAGCCAGTGGAGGTCTTCAGCACGCGCATTGGAGGCCCCGAATCGCGGCCCCTCGGTTTACCTTTAACCGGCTTGTTGGCGGTTTCGTCTGCCGGGGAGTTGGCCCTTTCGCTCGGTTGCGAGTTGAATTGGGCGGAGTGCAGCGGCACGCTAGCCCGTATGCCGCTGGCCGGGGGCGCGCCTCGCGAGGTTCTCGAGGATGTCTACTATGCCGATTGGGGGCCGGACGGAAAGAACCTGGCGGTGGTCCGACCCGTCGAGGGACGATTTCGCCTGGAATACCCGATCGGCAAGGTTCTCTATGAGACCGGCGGCTGGATCACATACCCACGTTTCTCACCCAAAGGCGACCGGATTGCGTTCCTGGACCACCCAACTCTGGGCGAAAACAACGGTTCCGTTTCGGTGGTGGACCTCAGTGGGCACAAGACCACTCTCTCGAGCGGGTGGAAGCAGTTGAAGGGACTGGCGTGGTCCCCGGCCGGTGATGAAGTGTGGTTCTCTGCTAACCGCATGACACGATCGGAGTTCGTTTATGCGGTAACCCTTGCCGGTAAGGAACGGCTGGTCCTGCAGGCTCCCGGCTGGATGCGTCTGCAAGAAATCTCGCGAGATGGCCGTGTATTGCTGCTCCAGGCGACTCCCCGCGGCCGCATCGTCTGCCGGGCGCCCGACACGCCGGGAGAACGCGACCTCTCCTGGTTCGACTGGTCAACTGCCGCTGACCTTTCGGCAGATGGCAAGAAACTCCTCTTCTACGAATGGGGAGAAGGAGTGGCAGGAAGCTCGACTGTCTACCTCCGTGATACTGGCGGGGGCGATGCCGTCCGTCTTGGGGAGGGCAGGGCCATGGCGTTATCCCCCGACGGCGAGTGGGCACTGGCGCTCCAAACCGGGCCGCCACCCAGACTCGCCCTTTTGCCCACAGGTCCCGGCGAGGAAAAGCACTTGCCGTCGTCCGGCCTGACAGAGTACTACTCGGCCGCATGGTTCCCTGATGGGAAGCGAATACTCTTTGTCGCCGCGGGTCCCGAGGGGCAGCCGCGCTCCTACGTGCAGGATGTGGACGGCGGTGAAGCCCGCGCGATCACCGACGGGACAGTGCAAGCTGTCTTAGTTTCCCCAAACGGAAACACACTGGCCGCTGTTCGCGACGCAGGTGGCTACGAACTGCGTCCCGTCGGCCACGGGGAAACCCAGGCCGATTCGGGGCACCTGCCTGGGGACGAACTCGTCCAGTCGACTCCGATGGCCGGTTCCTATATGTACGAGGGCCGGCTGACTCTACAGTCGAGTTCTTTCGATTGGACCTTGCCACGGGCCGCCGGGAGCTATGGAAGAAGCTCGATGCAGCCGACCCAGTCGGACTGATAGGCATTCAGCCCGCAGCGGTCCGTATGACTCCGGATGGGAGGTCGTACGTGTACTCGTACTGGAAGGTCCTTACGGAGTTGTATTTGGTAGACAACCTGAAATAGTGGAATTGTTGCGAACGCCCGGCACAAGGTTCGCCACAAGGTTCGCCACAACTTCGCCACAACTTGACACAGTAGTGACGGCGGTCTATCCTCAAGCGAAAGAACTGGAGGGCGACATGCGAATGTTGAAGATCGCGGGTGCCCTATTGGGGGCGGCGGCGCTGTTAGGAACGACTGGGTTCGCCTGTGGCGACAAACTCCTGATGATCGGTCGCGGAGTGCGGTTTCAACGCGCGTACGCGTCACATCGAGGAAACCTGGTGATCTACTCCGCTGGAGCCCAGAGTGGCGCGATGCTCAGCATCAAGCTGCAGAACACGCTGAAGTACGCGGGCCACAAACTGCAAACGGCCGAGGGCGCATCGCAGTTCGCCGCAGCGTTGAGATCGGGGAACGTGGATGTGGTGCTCGCCGACTTCGCGGACCTGGGTGGAATCACCCGAGAGTTGCAGACGGCACCCTCGAAACCGGTCGTGCTTCCAATCCTGTTTAAGCCTTCGAAAGCCCAGTTTGACGCTGCACAGAAGGAGTACAAGTTCGCGCTCAAGGCCCCCGCCGA